>CAVXVF010000001.1:0-12490 GCA_963765045.1 Blastocatellia bacterium
CAATGACTGTGCGCGTGGTGATGAAGGTGGTGGATGTGAAGAACGTAATTGGTCATCTGAGACACTATTGAAAACTATTGAAGTGAGTTTTGCAAGCAGTCATGTACGACCCTTATCAACTATCGGCCAGCAGTGCTTTTTATAGCCGCATTTAGTTTGAATTTATCCAGTTTCTCCGACTCTTTTCATTCTGGGCGCGTCAAAATGTTTATGAAGTGGATCAATACAATGCGGCAATTTCCAGCTTTCCTTTGCATACTGGGTATTTTGGCTTTCACGACAGTCGCTCAGACAAATTTAACTGTTTAAAATGGCAGCAAAAATGGCGGGAATCGCGGCAGGCAACTGGCTCACGTTTGGGCAAATCCGAATCCGCCGAATATGGTTTTCGACCGTTGGACGGGAAGCACAAATTTAGTTCAAGACGTCTTTGCCTCGCATACGCTAGTTAATCCGCTGGGCAAAAACATCAATTTAACCGCTACTTACAAATCCGCTCCGGATTGGACACTGACGAGCGGCACGATAAACGGTACGAGTGTTCTGTATCACATTCCACCGCAGCATATCGGCATTATCTTTATATTCCACGGCGCGGGAGGCAGCAATCTGATCATACTTCGCCCGGAAGACCGTAACTTTGCCAACGAGGCTGTTGCCGCTGGTTACGGCGTCATCGCGCTTAACAGCTCGGACCGCACGACCGCGACATGGAGTTTTGCCTTCCCGCCGAATAATCCAGACGTGACGAATGTCGAAACATTAGTCACACAATTTCGTCAACAAGGCATCATCGCGCAAAACGCGCCACTGTTCGCTGTCGGCACCTCAAATGGCGGATTTTTTACGGGAATTGTTTCTCACTTTCTGAATTTCAGGGCCGCGGCGATCTATATCGTCTTCACCGCCGACCTCATTAACAATATTACCGTCGTCCCGACTATCTATTGCGTGGCGGCAAACGACGACGCCCCGGAAGTCGGGCCAGCCGGCAATCAGCGAGCGTACAATCAATTTCTGAATTTAAGAAGTCGTGGCATCCGGACGAGCTTTAACAATCTTTTGCCGTCTCCGGTTTATCCGGAAAGGTTTTGGCGTATCCCGGAACTTGACACAAACCGATTCGATCAATATATACAATGCCCTCAAATCAAACGGGTTTCTCGACCGGCAGGATTATTTGATACAAAATCCAAGCTCCTCAAACTGGCAAACCGTTATACCACCGCAGTATGCATCGCGGCTCACGGCTATCAGCGATCAACTTGATGTTTGCTTTGCGACCCATAAATTTTACAGCGATTACAACAGCCGCGTTCTTCGTTTCTTCGCAGAAACCAATTAGTCTGCCGTAGTTCGAAATGCGATCAAACGTGAGCATTCGAACTGCTATGATTGTCCCAGATCGAACCGAGAATTTCATGGCACGATTTAGATAGCGATGGATCCGCCCAGCCCGAAATTTCTTTTTCTGTGTCCGCATCTAACAGTTTGTGAGCTTTAAGACAGCACCATAACAACTGCCTCGCCTTTGACGAGTGTTTCGCCATTCTGATTTGTACAGATTGTCTCGAGCGTGACGATGCCTTTGTCTTCGCGAATATTGGTTATGGTCGCCGCAGCCGTAACGGTGTCGCCGAGATAGACCGGAGCTGTGAATTTCATCGTCTGCGAAAGATAGACGATCTTCCGCTCTTTGAATTCGTGACCGAGCACGGCCGAGATGAATGCGCCGCTCAGCATTCCATGGGCGATGCGTTTGCCGAATCGAGTTGTTTTAGCAAACTCTTCATCCAGATGAATCGGATTGTAGTCGCCGGACACTTCGGCAAATTTACGAATCAGATCGTCCGTTACGTGCCGCTCGGTTGAAAATTTGTCGCCTATCTGTAAATCCATATTTCAGGTGTTAATTGTCATAGCCGCTTGAATTAGCTTGATGCCACGACCAGGCCGACTCGATAATCGTTTCAAGGTCGGCAAACTGCGGATTCCAACCGAGAACTTCTCTGGCTTTGGTTGAATCCGCGATTAGGCTCGACGGATCTCCGGCTCGGCGCGGCTTGATGACGAACTCAATCGGTCTGTTAGTTATTTTCCGTGCGGCTTCGATGACTTCCAAAACCGAAAAACCCTTTCCATTACCGAGATTGACGAATTCCGAACTGCCGCCGTTTTGCAAATGCTTTAAGGCCAGAAGATGGGCCTGACTCAAATCCAGCACATGAATGTAATCTCTAACGGCGGTGCCGTCTGGTGTCGGATAATCGTCACCGAAAACCGAAATATCGGGACGTTTTCCGGCTGCCGCTTCCAAAACAAGAGGTATCAGATGCGTTTCGGGATCATGATGCTCGCCGTGCGAATCGGTCGCCCCGCAAGCATTGAAATAGCGCAGGGCAACAAATTTCAAACCGTAAGCCGCGTCGTAATCTTTTAATATTTGCTCGACGAAAAACTTCGACCAGCCATAAGGATTTGCCGGATTTTGCAGATGCTTTTCATCAATCGGCACATACTGCGGCTCGCCATACGTCGCGCAAGTTGAAGAAAAAACGAACTGCTTGACCCCGCACGCAATAAGCTCGTCCAACAGCCGAAGCGTTTGCATTGTATTGTTGTGATAATAAATAGATGGGTTTTCAACCGATTCGCCGACGTAAGCAAAAGCCGAAAAATGCATCACAGCTTCGATCTCATTTTCGGTGCAAATCCGCCGGACCAGATCGTCGTCGCCAATATCACCCTCATAGAATTTGACTTCGGAAGCGACCGCCCCGCGATGTCCTCGAGACAGATTATCTAAAACTACGATGTCTGTACCGTTTGCCCGCAGATCTTCTACAACCACGCTCCCAATGTATCCCGCCCCGCCTGTTACTAGAATCGCCATATTCTTCTGATCAAGTCCAAATCAGTTTAGCTAAATTTCCTCAAAGCCTCTAACGCCTCTAAAGAGCAAACAAAAAACGGACCCAGTGACAGCGTCCGTTTTATCGATCTAATTGGCTCCGCAGGTAAGACTCGAACTTACAACCCTTCGGTTAACAGCCGAATGCTCTGCCATTGAGCTACTGCGGAGTGTTCGCCCGAAGGCGAACTTAAAGATTAGAAATTTCCATCTTTCTTGTCAAGCGCTATAAAACTCACGTCAGGGACGGTTTCGACAAGTACGACGAACTGATACCGAAACCGTAAGCGGTAACGACTGGGTTCTTCTCGTACCCTTGTCTAAGAACCCGCTCACCACGTTCCCGGTTCTGACATCCGGATCAATCCACGTATAATCGTTCTCTATATCAATAACGGAGTGATTTTCTTTTTGCACCACGAAACCATAATAATCCTCGATTTCGGCTCGCAGTACACGCAGCTTATCGCGCGGCGTGTGCGGGAGCAGGGCGTTTATTGCGAGATACATCCATTTCATCTTTCGGCGGACGAGATCGCCGCGAAGCGTCCGAAGGGCGTGATACTTTCGGGCGGGCCGTCGAGCGTGACGGACGAGGACGCTCCGCGTGTGGCGGCGGATTTTTACGAAAAGGTTGGGGCTCCGATACTTGGAATTTGTTACGGCATGCAGCTCGTTGCGGTCGATCTCGGCGGTGCGAGCGAGCCGGCGGCACGGCGGGAGTATGGACACGCGAAGTTAAAAATACTAAGCGGCAAGACTGCATTATTCAACGAACTTCCTTTCGAACTAGACGTCTGGATGAGCCATGGCGACCACGTCACGCGGCTGCCCGACGGCTTTCAAACAACCGCGACGACCGGAGATGTTGTGACCGCAATCGAAAATCCCGAACGCGGAATTTACTGTGTGCAGTTTCACCCCGAGGTTTCGCACACGCCGCTTGGCAAGGAGATTCTTCGCAACTTCCTTTTCAATATCTGTTCCTGCAAAGGCGACTGGACGCCGTCGCAATTTATCAAGGAAGAGATCGATAAGATACGCGAGATTGTTGGGCCAACGGATAATGTCGTCTGCGGATTGTCGGGAGGCGTTGATTCGACCGTCGCGGCGGTACTCGTTCACGAGGCAATCGGCAACCGGCAGACCTGTATTTTCGTCAATAACGGCCTGCTGCGTTTTTGCGAATTTGAAGACACGCTCAAGGTTTATGAAGATAACCTGCATCTTAATGTAAGCGGTGTCGATGCTTCGGAAGAGTTTTACACTGCGCTGAGAGATGTTGCCGATCCCGAACTCAAACGCAAAGCCATCGGCGGCAAGTTCATCGACGTATTTCAAGCCGAGGCCGACAAGATCGGCGATGTGAAATGGCTCGTTCAGGGCACGCTCTACCCGGACGTGATCGAGTCCGTCTCGCTTCGCGGCTCGTCCGTGACCATCAAATCACACCACAACGTCGGCGGCCTGCCGGAGAAGATGAACCTGAAACTTATCGAACCGCTCCGTGAACTTTTCAAAGACGAAGTGAGGCTAATCGGTAAGGATCTCGGTATTCCCGACGAAATTCTCCAGCGTCATCCTTTCCCCGGGCCAGGCCTCGGCGTCCGCATTCTCGGCGACATTACACCCGAAAAAGTCGAACTGCTGCAAAAGGCCGACAAAATATTTATCGAAGAGCTACACAATTTCGGCATCTACAAAGACGTCTGGCAAGCCTTCGCCGTCCTTCTGCCTATCCAATCGGTCGGCGTTATGGGCGATTTCCGCACCTACGAAAAGACGGTTGCTCTCCGTGCCGTCACAAGCACCGACGGCATGACCGCCGATTGGGCGCGGTTGCCGCACGATTTCCTCGCCGCGGTCTCGTCCCGCATCACCAGCGAAGTCCGCGGCGTTAACCGCGTCGTTTACGACATCTCATCAAAACCGCCAAGCACTATCGAATGGGAATAGTCCAATACTGAAGTTGTAGTTGGACAGAACAGCAAGTCGCGAATAGTATTGGAAGAACGCTTTTCAAGCTCTAAAACTTTTTTCGACACTGAAATGACGAACTTCAACTGGCTTCTGGACGGGAGCATCGTCGGGCTTTATCTGCTAGTCACAATGGCTGCGGGTTTGTCCGTGCGAAAGTACGTTGGAAAGGTGGACGATTTTCTGGTCGCTGGCCGCGAGATGAACGTCTATCTCGGCATCGCATCGCTTGCGGCGACCGAGTTCGGCATCGTCACCTGCATGTACACGGCTGAAGCGGGGTATAAGTACGGGTTTGCCGGAGCCACACCTGGCATCGCGATGGCGCTGTCGATGCTCGTGATCGGTTACACGGGATTTTGCATTAAGCCGCTGCGCGATTCGGGTGTGATCACGATACCGCAACTAATCGAGAAGCAGTTCGGGCCACGGGTTCGATGGGCGGCGGGCGTTGTGATCGTGCTTGGCGGATTGCTGAACATGGGCGTGTTCCTGCGTATCGGCGGCCAGTTTTTGGTGAAGATCGTAGGGCTGCAAGTGACTTCATTCGAGCTGGTTGGTTTCCAGATCGGCTATCTCGAAGTGATGATGACCGTGCTGCTAATCGGCGTTGCGACCTACACGATACTCGGCGGAATGCTGTCGGTATTGATCACGGATTTCTTTCAGTTCGTTGTGATGAGCGTCGGACTTATCGCCGTAACGATACTGATACTCGTGTACGTCGGCTGGGACAAGATCGTGGCCACGGTCGAGACAAATTACGGAGCGGGCGGTTTTAATCCGTTCGTACATCCAGACCTCGGCTGGCAATATGTCGTCTTTCAAGTTCTGTTGAATTTTGCCGCGGTACTGACGTGGCAGACTACCATTGCGCGCGTACTTGCAGCAAAGGACTCGGCAACCGGACAAAGCATTTACGTACGAACAAGTTTCTTTTTCGTCTGCCGTTTTCTAATTCCGGGAATTTGGGGAATCGCCGCTCTCGCCACGCTCGGCCAGGTCACGAATTCGCTCGACGCGATGCCGACATTTCTTTCGACGTTCGTACCCGTCGGCCTAATGGGGCTTTGCATCGCCGCGATGCTGGCGGCTGATATGTCCACCGATTCGAGCTATATGCTGACGTGGGGAAGCGTGATCTATAACGACATCATGGCGCCGTTTCGAAAGACGCCGTGGTCGGAAAAGAAGGGGATCTTTGTAAACCGTACCATCATTGCATTGATCGGCGTATTTCTGCTTTTCTACGGATTATGGTATCCGCTCGAGGGCGACGTCTGGACATATCTCGGCATTACGGGAACCATTTACCTTGCGAGTATTTCGGTCCTGCTGATCGCGTGTTGTTATTGGAAACAGGCGAATAATTGGGGAGCGATCGGCTCGATCATTTTTTCGGCGGCGATACCCGTCCTGTTTCTCGTGCTCGAAAAAACGCCTGCGACCAGAGATTTTGCAAAGCAGATCGGCCCGTATTATTCAGGCATCGCGGCGTACGTCTGCTCGGCGTTGGCGATGATCGTATTCTCGCTGCTCAAACCAAAAGGAGGTCATGAATCATGAAATACTTTTGGCTCATTCTGACGATTGCTGCGGTCGGCTGGTACATATTTGTCACGATTTACGTGTCGTTCAAAGGCGTTACGGACATCAAGGAAATGCTAAAACGGCTGGCTGGGAAAGACTGATCCGGTCAGCGATGATTGCGACGGCCGGGTGATGAAAAACTCGCTACTTTCGCGGTGCTGCGGAAAGTTCTTCACGTAACGTCGCCGCCATTCAGACATGAAATGCTCCGCGTCAGAACTACGCACAATTGTATAAACGCTGCCGCCAAAACCCGCGCCAAAAGCCGAAGCCGCAATCGCACCGATCTCTCTCGCTCGGCGTTGAAGAAACGCCGTCTCCTCAATTTGATTGCCCAAAAACCGCTCCGCATTTTGTTGCGACAGATCAATGAGGTCTCCAATTTTGTCGATCTCTCCCGCTGCAAGCAACTCGCTGACGGCGGGAATTATCTCAAAATTCTCGACTCGAAATTGTTCGACGCGGTCGAGCAATTCGCCGTTCGGAAAGCTGAACTGCCCATTACGTATTACGCTCCGCAATTCATCGATTCCAGTCTCATCAATTGTTTGGGCGAGAGTTTTGCCATAGCAGATCGATTCAGTGATTTCGGACACCATTCGCGAAACACGATTGTAACGCTCGCGCGCCGCGCCGGTTTTTTCGGCCGCAACTCCGCTCGACGCAATGACGAACGCAAACTCCTCTGGAAACACAAAGTCAGACTCGTGCGTTAGCGGCGAAAATGAGAAGCGGCTCAAGACCCCAGCACGACCCAAAAGGATCGCCGCGTGATCCTGACTTCCGCCAAATGTTCCTACACCAGATGAACCTGCGAGTCCGCGACAGCTTTGGCCGTTTTCGATGCAGCCGAGATATTCTGCCAGTTCGAGATCGTTACTTATGTTTGCCTGAAATGTGTTTGTTCGGCGAAGTTCGCTCACCGACTCAAGCGCCGCGAAAACCATTATCATCAACGCGCTCGAACTGGAAAGCCCGGCGGCTTTTGGTAGATCGCTTTGAAAACGGATCGTGGCGCCATTGAGATGGTGATTAGCGAAATTCTTTGCCAGCCGCCGTCCGACTTCAGCGGCGTAATTGACCCAGTGTCCGGCTGGAGCCATCGAATTCGCTACGAGGTCAAACGAAACGGTTTCGCCCGAATCGGTGTTTTCGAGCACAACCATCGAATCGACACGCGGTTCGACGTGAACTCGAAAACCGCGATCTATCGCGCACACAATGCTTCGTCCACCGCAGTAATCGGTGTGTTTTCCGAGAATTTCGATTCGACCGGGAATGAACATTTATTTGGCTTTCAGAAACTTGCTCACGCCCTCGATGTCCGACCGGCTGGAAAGATCGAGCACACCCTCATCGGTTTTTACCGCAACAAATTCTTCGCCTTGTTTATCGATCGCGTATTGAACGGCGGCCGTGATCTCATATTCGCCGCGTTCCGAAGGCCCGATGGCGCGACAGGCGGGGAATATCGACGGCGAAAAGAGCCACGCATTCATTGAAACAAACGAACCGGGAACAACTCGCTCAGGCTTTTCGATTATTTGCCGAAGCATCTCGTGCGCGTCGATCTCGACGGTCGCAAATTTCGCTATTCGCTCCGCCGGGATATTGCTGTGAGCTATCAGAGCCTCGCGCTCGAACGCCAGCATCGCCGACCGGTTCGTTTCGCGCAAACGACGCAGGCTTTCGACCGGATACAAGTTGTCAGAGTTGACCACAAGAAAAAGTTCGTCCTCGGCAACGCAGCCTTCGGCGGCTAGTACAGCGTCGGCGGTTCCAAGCGGTTTGTCCTGAACCGCAAACCGGACATCAAGTTCCTTCGACGAGCAAAAATCACGTATCGCGTCGTGCTCTGGGCCGATCACGAGACAAACCTCACTAAATCCAGCTGACGTGAGATTTTCGAGGATCAATTCGAGCAACGTTCTGCCGCCCGCGACCGGGATCAGAGCCTTGATGCCTTCACCGGAAAATCGTTGCTGTTCGGGCGTGAGCGCTACCTCAGCAAGCCCGTCACGCATTCGTGTTCCGAGCCCGCGTGCGAGTATGACAGCCTTTTGCGAAAGTTTGATCAAGAGTTTACGATTAACCGATAGCCCGTTCCGTGACCTAAAGTTCAATTATCGCGCCAATTGTAAGTAAACCAAACGTCTGGAAAACGCTGTAAGATATATTCGGATTTACCAAACAAAACTCGTAGGCTTGCCCGCCGTCAATATGGACAAAAACATCAATCCGATCGTTGAATTTCGAAACGTCCGCTACGAAATTGGAGGCGCAAGAATACTCGACGATCTGAAGTTTTCGCTCGACCTCGGAGAGATACTTATCCTGCTAGGCGAATCGGGCTGCGGCAAGACGACGACACTCAAGCTTATCAATGGACTGATCGTTCCGACCAGCGGCTATGTTTTGGTCGAAGGCACGGCGACGACCGATTGGGATCTGATCAAACTGCGGCGGCGGATAGGCTACGTTTTGCAGGACGGCGGGCTGTTTCCGCATTTTACGGTCAAAGAAAATATCGCTCTCACGCCAAAGCTTGCGAATTGGAACGCAGAAAAAATAGATGGACGCGCTCTAGAAATGCTCAGCCTCGTCGGGCTAAACGCGGACAAATTCGCCAACCGATTCCCGCACGAACTCTCTGGCGGACAGCGCCAGCGCGTCGGTGTCGCCCGTGCTCTAGCCGCCGATCCTGACCTTTTGCTATTGGACGAACCCTTTGGAGCACTCGACGCAATAACACGAACAAACCTGCAAAAGGAATTCGCAAAGCTAGTCCGCGAACTCGGCAAAACCGCCGTCTTTGTCACCCACGACCTGCACGAAGCAATGATCTTGGGAACGCGAATCGCTTTGATGGATAAGGGAAAGATCGTGCTACTGGAAACGCCGGAGAATTTTGTAAAGAGCGAACTTCCGTTGGCGAAGGCTTATCTTGAAACGGTTTCAGTCGAAATGATTTAGTCCCAGATGTCTTCTGGCCGGAAACGACTATCTTATTTCTGGTGCGGAATGGTTCCCAGCTTTCGGCGTGTGATAGTAGTGGTGATTGTCGAAGAAGTCGTGTCGATAAAGTTCGCTTCACTTTCAGCAACAACTCCAAGAAGGACTGTTTCGCTGTCAATCTTTAACTCGATATCAAGCCCTATCTGTTCATGCGAATTGATTTCCAAGTTCTTTATTTTTGTGGTTTCGAAATACGGCGACGATACTTCTAAATGATAATTATTCGATGGCGAAATATTTTGGAAGCGGTAAAAACCTTCTCTGTTTGAAGTAGCCTGCCTCGTTTTCCCGTCCTTCGATAGAAGTTTGATCATCGCGCCAGGTATCACAGCCCCGTTCTGATCCAAAATAAAACCTGTCAACTCATTATTTTGATTAGCAATTAAAGTCCGTTCGATTTTGACTTTCGAAGCATCAATCGCTTTCTTGTCATCTTTCTGGCCAAACGAAACGCCGAAGAGGCCAATGATCGCGGCAAGTGTCGCACCGGCAAATCTCGCGGCGCGTTTTTGATAGCCGCGAAGGCCGACCGGGCAGTCTTTAGTCAAAACGGTTCCATCTGCGCGGCGATGAAGCCGGAGACAGGTTCGGCCTTCGGTACGGAAGATTAGATCTTCGAGATCGCGCTTCGTCATCGCGTCGGTGCTGTAAACATTCAGCTTGCACGAATCGCAATGACGCACGGTTTCGTTTCCGGTCATGGTTTCCCATCCGACCGAACACGGCGACGCCACTCGTAATTTATTTATGTCGAATTTTTGATTCATTTTTTAGGCCGCTTCCCCTTGAAACGTCGGATGCTGCCACTTCATTTTATAGTTGCATAGCTGTCTGAAACTTTCTGCTACAATTCTGGGCGACGATAAGAATTTCGGGTTGTTCCACGTGTTCCAAGCGATGTGGAACATGGAACAAGACCAATGTTGGATTTCATCGATTTCATCAAAACCAACTGGCGTGAATTACTCGCATTAACTCGCGAGCATATCTTTATTGTTTTTATTTCGACAGGCCTCGCGGTTCTTATCGGACTGCCACTGGGCATTTTGCTGACGCGGATAAAATCTCTACAAACACCGATTTTGGGTTTCGCAAATATAATGCAGACAGTGCCGAGCCTCGCGCTTTTCGGGTTGCTCATTCCAATTCCGTTTATTGGCGGCATCGGTGCAAAAACTGCGGTGATCGCGTTGGCACTCTATGCTTTGCTGCCGGTTATCCGAAATACGGTAACCGGCATCCTCGGTATCGACCCGAAAGTACGCGAGGCGGCGACCGCGATGGGCATGACGAACGGTCAGATTCTGCGGATGGTCGAACTGCCGCTGGCAATGCCGGTAATACTGACTGGAATTCGTGTGGCGGTTGTCATTTCAGTTGGAGTTGCAACAGTAGCGGCCGCTGTCGGCGCTGGCGGGCTTGGCACCTATATCTTTCGGGGCTTGCGGCAAAACGATAACAATCTGTTACTCGCGGGTGCGATAGCCTCGGCATTACTGGCGTTGCTGTGCGATTTTGCGTTGGGACAAATTGAAAAGTCGTATGCGATCGGCGAGCGTGTGAATTCCGGCCGACGCAAGGTCGTTGGTTTTGCAGTTGCCGCGATCCTTGCTGCTGTGGTCGGATTGAGCTTTGTCTCAAACTCGCCATCCGTGAATACAAACCCGCTTAACGCCGATGGGCGAAAGATCGTCGTCGGTTCGAAAGACTTTACCGAATCGGTGATCTTGGCCGAGATTCTCGCTCAAATACTTGAAAAACAAGGTATTGCGGTCGAACGGCGGTTCGAGCTTGGCGGCAACATCCCACACGAATCGCTTCTGTCCGGGCAGATCGACGTTTATCCCGAATACACCGGCACGGCCTTCACAGCCATTCTCAAAAAGAAGTCGATCACCGATCCGCAGGCGGTTTACGACCAGACCAAAACAGAATACGCCGCCCAATTTAACTTGGCCTTAAGTCCGCCGCTTGGTTTTGCAAACGATTTTGCGATCCTCGTACGAGGCGATGTCGCCCGGCAGAACAACCTGAAAACGATCTCCGACGCCGTGCCGCTCGCCAAAAACTGGCAGGCCGGATTCGGTCAGGATTTCATGTCGCGGACCGACGGCTACCCCGGATTTTCAAAGGCATACGGCTTCAACTTCACCAAACAGCCGCGTGAAATGGACCTCTCGTTCACCTACCGTGCATTGCAGTCCGGCGAACTCGATATCATCGCAGGCAACTCGACCGACGGCCTTATCTCCGCCCTCGACCTGTTCCAATTGGCCGACGACAAACGCTACTTCCCGCCCTATCAAGCTGTGTTTATTGCTCGCCAGGATGCAAGCAAGGTCTTGACCGACGTATTTGCAAAGCTGAACAACGCGGTCTCGACCGAAGAAATGCGGAGGCTGAATTATGAGGTTGACGGAAATAAGCGGACGCCGAAAGACGTTGCCTCGAAATGGGTCCGACAGGTATCCTTTGGCCATGAGTGAGTAATAGATATTGCACCGGGGATAGAGTCATATGGAATTAGACTATCAAGTAATTCTCAAGGGCATGCCGGAAGAACTTGCGACGGAAATCGGCGGTTCAGTGGCTAAAATGATTGCGAATGTAAAAGCTAACAGTGAAGATCTCGACTTGCGAAGGGTTGAACGGATAATAATTACTACGGAATTTGCGACAGAACTACAAGAGCTTACCAAGAGCACCGCCTCTGGAAATCCGATATTACACACGAATGAGGAATATGCAGTTGCTGTAGCGAAGATATTGCTGCTTCCGAAAGCGGGTGACGATGGGTTTGAAATAGTTCCAGTCATTGATGCTAATGTAGTTGCGATATTGGCATTAGGAGACCCGGAAAAAGACGCTGAAGGTATCAACTACGTAACACATCTTCTACACCATGAGCTCGTTCATGTGCATGATGACGACAACAAGAAAATAGACGCATTTTATAACGAAATGCTCAAGACGCAATATGCGGGCATATGTTCATTA
>CAVXVF010000002.1:0-969341 GCA_963765045.1 Blastocatellia bacterium
GCAAAAGCGTTCCTCAACCGCGTGGTGCGTATTGCAAATGACCTTCTGCGAAATTTGTTTTATGTAGGAGTTGATCTGGTCATGCAGCCAACGCTGCAGTGGGCGGCTGTACGTAAGCTCCCTTTCCATCACTTCCGTTTCGATCTTATACGCCGTTCCGCCAACGCAAACCTGCTGTGGAATTTACCGCGGCGATGTGCCCCAAACGGATGAAATACCAATCGCACCTTCGGCTCCCGTAACCGCAACCTCGATTGTGCGTCCATCCGCAAGCATTTGAAATTCGGAAATTACCGCCGTTTCAGGAAAATAAATAAAATCAACCCGGTCGTCCTGTTGATAGAGGTAGTCGTCTTTGGTAAGCAACGTCAGTTTCAGCAAAGGCCACAGTTTAATTACAAGCGACTGAGGAAGTCCGCCGATCTCCATCTTTTACGGTACGCTTCGTACGGCGTCAAGCTGCTCTAACCCCAATGTTTCGTATGTACTTCTTATCACGTCGTCTATACGGAATTCAGGGGTCAGGCTTGGTAATTCGACTTGTGCCGTTCGCCTTGCATAACCTGAATCGGTCTTATAACCTTCCATTGTTTTATCTACCTCCCGATAAAAGTGCTATTGCACGGGTATTTCCGAATATCTGAAAACAAGAAATTTTGACCTGTTACGAAACTGACTGCCGAAAACCGAACTTATCCGCTGCGCAAGGCCGAACATATTAAATACTAACCGTCCCAAAACCCTCCGCGGATAAGACTGCTAACCGCACTTGTTCTTGTTGTTACAGCGACGTGCCGTTATAGCGATTTTTGCCAAACTATTTTTCAAATTCCGACTCAACCGCATTATCTAACCGTCGCTTCCGGCCGTCTCAAAACTTCAAAGTGCCCATGTCTGCCTTCCACAAACAAACGGGAGACATTGCGAACGTGTTCTACTTGCGGCACTTCATATGCCCGAAGGTCGTCGAATGTTTTAATTTCGAGGTTCCTTCTGTCTGCAAAAACCAACTCTTAACAACCAGAGAAGGCTAAAGCTAACTTCAATTTTCGTGTCGTTTGCCGCGGAAGGCGGAAACCTAATAGAGAATGTGTGCAGATAGTGTATAACGTGGCGGCAAAAATACAAAGCTTTATTTCGTCAGCGAGAGCGGAATTTCAGCCACGCTCGCGATGCGTAATTGTTCTAGCCAGGCCACATTGAGGCACACAAAAAGGCCGCATCTCTCGAATGAGACATTTGTAGAAATTTAGTCTGAGGTTGGGGTACGGGGAATTGGCGGACAATTCGAAACCGTTAATGTGTAAAGAAGATGAGGAAATTGGTGGAGACGAGGGGGATCGAACCCCTGACCTCTGCAATGCCATTGCAGCGCTCTCCCAGCTGAGCTACGTCCCCGAAATTAGTTGAAAACGAAAATTGAAAAGTCAGGAAATCAAAACCCGTAAGTTTCCGAATTCAATTTTCCATTATCCATTTTCCGTTTTCCGTTGTCCACTCACTATTTCCCTTTGAAAGCTGGTTTTCGCTTCTCAAGAAAAGCCGAGACTCCTTCTTGTTTGTCCTCTGTCGAGAAACAGATCGCAAAAAGATCGACCTCACGCCGAAGTCCCTCGTCAAGATTCGATCGCGACGCGAATTTGACGGCTTCCTTGGCAAGCTGGAGTGCGATCGGAGCCTTTTCCGCTATCTTGCCGGCCAGCTCTAATGTCTTCGTTTCCAGTTCTTCGATTGCGTAAACGTGATTCACCAGGCCGAGTCGAAGAGCAGTCTCGGCATCTATCATGTCGCCTGTCAAAACCATTTCCATCGAGCGGCCTTCGCCGATCAGCCGTGTCAGTCGTTGCGTTCCACCGCCACCGGGAATTATCCCGAGATTGATCTCCGGCTGCGAAAACCGGGCATTCTCGCTGCATATCCGAAGGTCACATGCGAGAGCGAGCTCGTTCCCGCCACCGAGACAAAACCCATTTATCATCGCGATCACTGGTTTCGGAAACGTGTCAATCGAATTGAAGAACGTCTTTTCGTGAAATGTCGCACGCTGTGTAACCGGCGTTTTACCCTCAAACTCGCTTATGTCAGCACCAGCAATAAAGGATTTTTCGCCCGCTCCGGTAATCACCAGCACGCGAACGCTGTCGTCCTTTCGCAGCTCGTCAAGCGCCGCAACACCCTCGACGTGGACCTTGCTGCTAAGTGCGTTGAGCTTGTCCGGCCGATTTATGGTCAATATCGCGACCTTGTCGCGTTTTTCAACGGTGATGGTTTCGTATGTCGACATAAAAATTTACGACAGGCAAAACAGCCTGTCGTTTCTGCTGAATGTTTTGTGGTTATTCCTGAATCGACCGGCAGTCAATCATTGGGTGTTATTCTTCTCCACCTTCCGCGACGTTGTCATCGGCGATCCAGGCAACAAAAAGCCTGAGCCAGCTTTCCTTCTGCTCGATGATCGTGGCACCTACACGCGACGTGCCGTGATTAGCCGGGGAAAGACGAACGACCTGTGCTTTTACCTCAACGGGAACTCCGTCCGGCCGGTGCGAACGAATGTAAAGCGTATCACCGCTTGCGATCTTTTGGTTAAGCTGAAATAAGGCCCCGAGGGTTGAGATATCGTCGGTTTCGGTAGGCTCGCTCCATGCGGCGCCATCGTCCGCGCGCCCCGAAACAACGATCGGTAGCCGCAGAGCCATTCGCAGAGCAAAGCGTTTTTCCTCGTACTGAGGCTGCATAGAAGTCAACATTTGTGCTCGTATAGATAATGTGTCGTTTAGCGAGAACAGTCTAACACGAACACTTTACAAACAACTATTGGACCAACGAAGGCAAACGGGAATATACCTTAACGCAATCGTAATAGTATTTATGAACTAATTGTAAGGTGCCTCGACTAACTAAGCGCCCGATAGTTATACTATATATAAAGCAACTATTTCAAATTTGTTTTGCGCTCTGCATGAACGATTATTTTTATGTCTCAGAAAACTATTGAACACAAAGTAGTAATTCTCGGTTCCGGTCCGGCCGGATTAACAGCCGCAATTTATGCCGCGAGAGCCCAGTTGTCCCCGGTCGTCATCGATGGCCCGCAGCCCGGCGGCCAATTGACAATCACAACCGATGTCGAAAACTATCCCGGATTCAAGATGGGCATAATGGGTCCGATCCTGATGGACGAATTTCGCGAACAGGCGGTGCGGTTCGGTACGGAGTTTTTGAATATTTGGATCGACGAGGTCGATTTATCCGAGCGGCCGTTCAAGCTTTACGGCAAGGAAAGCGTGGATAGCGAAGAAATCACGACAATCATAAAAGCGGACACGCTGATAATTTCGACCGGAGCATCGGCCAAATGGCTTGGTATTCCGGGCGAAGCTCCAGTTCCCGAAGGTTTGGGCGGAAACGGCGTTTCGGCCTGCGCAACCTGCGACGGTTTCTTTTTCCGGGGACAGCCGATCGTTATAGTCGGCGGCGGCGACACGGCTATGGAAGAAGCTCTCTTCCTGACACGATTCGCATCGGAAGTGACGCTGATCCACCGTCGTGACGAGTTCCGCGCGTCAAAGATCATGCAGGATCGCGTTCTTAATCACGAAAAGATAAAGATATTGTGGAACACCGAGGTCAAGGAGATCATCGGAACTAAGGAAGGTGGTGTTGAAGCAGTGAGAATCTCTAACGTTCAGACCAAAGAGGAAAGCACGCTGCCGACCAAAGGTGTATTTATCGCTATCGGCCATAAGCCGAACACCGATCTCTTTAAAGGAAAGCTCGACATGGACGAAGTCGGCTACCTGACGACCGAGGGTAAGACGATGAAAACAAATGTCGAAGGCGTTTTCGCTTGCGGCGACGCTCAGGATTCATACTATCGGCAAGCCGTAACTGCTGCTGGCACGGGATGTATGGCCGCGATCGACGCCGAGCGATTTCTAGCCGAGCATACTACCGAAGTAGTTGTAAACTCCAGCGCAAATCGGTAATCAAAACAAAAAACCGGCAGTTACCAGCCGGCTTTTATCACTCTTGGCAAAACTAAGAAAAAATCTATCTCTCTATTACGCTGCCTTTCAGGACCTCAACATTCTGCGGCGTTTTCTCGATTCGGCCCGGATTGTATCCCAACCCCTCGACCTTTTTCAAAATTTCCTGGTATGTCGATTCGGCCATGTCCGGCTTTCTGCTCAAGATCCACAAATATTCGCGCTTCGGTTCGCCAATAACAGCGTATTCATAGTTTGGATCAAGATCGATGATCCAATAGTTTGCCCACACGAAGGGCAAAAAGGACAACGCTCCCGGCGCAAAACGCACCTTCAACTTTGCATTCGATGCCTTATCGGCTACCTTTCCCGCAGCCTTTGCCGAATTCGAACTTCCGTCCTTCTTAACGCATTGATTCAGAACTTCGAGTTTGCCATCTCCCTTTACCGTATAGATAGCCGTCGTATTACCGACGCACTGCTTTTGAAACTTGTTCGGATATTTTCCGATCTCAAACCATTTTCCCGAATATTTGTTGAGGTCGACCGAAACGACCGCTTTCAGCTCCGCCGGCTTGTTCGATTGGGCCGCGGCCGCAATTGTTGCCGCCAGAATAATTGCAAGAATCGAAAAATTGACTATTTTTTTCATAACTTCAAACGATTTCGAATACAATCGTACCTTGGATGCATTCATCAGCGGAAAAATTCGCTTATAATGCATATAGAATACTGTCAGCTATTTTTGTCCGATAATTTATGCCTATTTACGAGTATCAATGTCAGCAATGCGGAACGCATATTGAAAAAAGACAATCTGTATCTGAAGAACCGTTAACGGTATGTGAAAAGTGCGGAGGCAAGCTCGAAAAGCAAATATCGCTTTCGGGATTTCAGTTCAAGGGAGCCGGTTGGTACGTGACGGATTATGCTGGGAAAAAAGGCCCGGCAACAGAAACATCCAGTGATAAAGGTTCGGTGGGCGAAAAAAATGAAAAAAGTTCCGCCAGCGAATCAACCACAAAGACAGATGGTGCATCCAACTCGAAAAGCGATGCGCCCGCGGTGTCAAAAGCCGATAGTTCCGCTAAGAAGGATTAAGATGAATATGTTGGCCGCAAGATTGCTGAGTTCGAGCCTGTGCCTTTTTATATTAGGCGTAAATGCTTATTCACAATCGCGCCATAGTGTTAAAGCGTCTGACCTGGAAGGCTCGATTCTAAGCGTCACCGCCTGGCGGACGGACAGCAAGACCGATCCGCTGAAAATTGAAAATTTTTATCTCTACGAAAATGGTGTCGAACAAAAGATCAAAGGCCTTAGCTACGATCCTTCGCCCTCGAAGATCGTTCTGCTTGTCGATAATTCCCAAACGCTCCCAACGGATATAGAAAAATTAAAAAAGGCAACGATGGAGTTTGCCTACGAGATTTTCGATGGCGATCAGCTTTTCGTGCTCGCTTATGACGAAAAGGCCGAGATCGTGCAGGAATGGACGGACGACGCAAAGAAGATGGAAAAATCTCTTGCGACGTTTCGCAAAAAAGGAAATCCGTTTCTGTTCGACGCCTTAAATTCGACGATGAGTGAGATCCTAATGCCCCTGATGCCCGGCACGCGCAAGACCGCGGTTGTCGTCATCGGCGACGGCCTCGACCGCGGCAGCACGACAACTTTCGATAAGATACTGGGCGAGCTTCAATATCAAAACGTTACGATCTACGCACTCCAGATTCCGGATCGCACCGGGGGTTCATATCGGCGCGATGCACCCAAGGCCGGCGCGGTAATCAGTCAACTGACCGAAGGGACCGGCGGCAAGGTTTTCCCACTCGAAGAAGCCCAGACAGCCGCCAAGTTCATCTGCGACGAGCTTCGTCGCAACAGGTATCTTCTTTCTTATCTGCCAGTTAACACCTCAACCTACGACGTCCGCAAAGTATTTTTGGTCGCGGACGAAGGCATTAGTATCCGCACCAAGAACGCTCAACCACCAAATATTAAATAGGTCCCGTTCTCCTTCGCCACACGATTTTTAACGACCGCACCGATTTTGTGATAACATCGCAAATCTAGACAGTATTTTTCGTCGCTATTTTTAGGAGTGTTTTTGCTGTGAGCGAAGATAAGAAAATACCAGGGCCGCCACCGCCCGACGATTTTTCAAAAACCACGCCGAACATTAATCTCGGAGCCGATGCCGGTGGGCAGAATGATTGGGATAAAACCAGTACCAATTTTCCAAAACAGCCGGCTGCCGACGATTGGGGCAAAACTGTCACTAACATCAGGCCCATAGATACAGAAAATCAGGATTTTGGCAAAACTTTCTTACCCGGCTCACAGGCTTCGTCTCCGCAATCGCCCGATTGGGGTGTGACAAACGCAAACATCGCGGTCTCGCCGGCAGATTTCGGCTCCAACCCCGAAGATTTTGGCGGAGGCGGTGGCTACGACAAAACAACTCCGTATTTCCGCCTGCCCGAGGCCGAACGTACCAAATATCAAAACCTGCCTCCGACACCGACCGAAAAGGCCGAGCAGGAAAAAAAAGAACGAGAGGCAAAGGGCGGAATACCAAGCTGGGTTTGGATCGGTGGTGGGCTGTTGAGCATGTTCTTTTTTGCTCTCGCTGTTCTCGCTTTTGTATATTTTGTTATTCTCCGTGACACTAATTTTCAAGCCACGGTTCGTCTTGCACCGCCTGGAAGCAGAATTCTGGTCGACGATCAACAATGGGGCTATACGAACGACGACGGATCGATCGAGCTCACAAGTTTAAAGCCCGGCCGCCGGACGATAAAAATTCTCCATCCTAATTTTGAATGCAAAACGCAGGAAGTGACCGCCGAAGCTGGCGAGACGCCGGAGCCGATCACTGCCAGGTGCTCGCCCATTGAACTCAGAGCTGATGAAGATTGCCTAAAGATCGGAATGGGTGAATTCGATAAAGCGGAACGTTGCTACTATGCCGCTCTCAAAGCGCTTCCCGATCAATTTATGGTCGAAGATCTGGTCAGGGCTCTCAATATCCTGATTATTAATTTTGACAGCGGAAAATTCGACATACCACCCGAAAGGATCGCCGCACTTCAAAAAGCCGCGGAATACATAAAGAGGGTTTCGCCGGAGGTAGTTCTCGAAGTGGGCGGTCACACGGACAACGTCGGCAGTTCCGCCTCCAATCAGACGCTGTCTGAAAAGCGAGCAGGGGCGGTGAAAGCAAAACTTGTGACCTACGGTGTACGGCAGGAAGTGCTGCAAACGCGTGGTTACGGCTCGACAAGCCCCAGGCCGGGAGCTGATAACAATACGGAGCAGGGCCGGTTCTTCAATCGGCGTATACAGTATTCGATCGTAAAGAAATAGCTGTTGTGGGGAAGCTCAGGCCGTTTTAGAGAACCTAAACGGCCACAGGTGCCGCAATTTTGCCATAAGATTGGTAACCTTCAAGCTGAAGATTTTCGTATTTGAAGTCCATCAATCCTTCCAGCCCTTTCAATTCGTCAGCGTTCACAAACTCCAAACGCGGCAACGCCAAAGGCTCGCGGCTGAGCAATTCTTCGACCTGTTCGAGGTGATTTGAATAAATGTGCAAATCGCCGAATGTGTGGATAAATTCGCCCACTTCAAGCCCGCAAACATGTGCGACCAAATGCATTAACAAAGCATAACTGCTGATGTTGAACGGCACGCCGAGAAACGCATCCGCACTGCGTTGATAAAGCTGGCAATGCAGCGTGTTGCCGTTTTCGACCTTGAACTGAAACAGCGTATGGCACGGCGGCAAGGCAACATCGTCGCAGGTTTCCGGGTTCCAGCCGGTGACGATCAGCCGCCGCGAATTCGGATTCGTTTCGATCTCTTTTATCAGCCGTGCGATCTGGTCAACGCCGTTCGTCTGTGGATAATCGCCGCCAAACGAACGCCATAAATACCCATAGACCGGACCCAAGTCGCCCTCTTCCCTTGCAAAACGAGCGGTCTGCTCGGCGGTCGCCCATTCAGCCCAAATATCCACGCCGCGAGCATTCAAGTCCTTTTCGCTCGTGCTCCCGCTCAGAAACCAAAACAATTCTTCCGCAACCCATCGAAACGGAATGCGTTTCGTCGTTACGATCGGGAAACCTTCGCGCAGATCGAACCGTGTCTGATAGCCGAATGCCGAGATCGTACCGACTCCGGTGCGGTCCTCGTGGTGAGTTCCGTTTTCGAGAATGTGCCTTAAAAGTTCGTGGTATTGACGCATTTGAGTAAATAGTAAATTGTGAATAGTAAATAGTAAAACTCAAATCCGGATAGCTCGGCCATTTACTATTCACCTTTCACCATTTACTATTCTCTATTGACGATTTCACGATGAACAAACTAGAAGTCAGTTTTAACAGTCCGCAGTGCGGATGGATGTCGATAGGGTTTGAAGACGGCGTGAACGAATTTCACACCACTACAGCTCACACGCCACACGAATCCGCCTTGCCGGAATTGATGCGTATTCTGACCGCATTGCGCGACGAAACGTCGGTGCAAAACGAATATCTGCTCAAATGGAACCGCGACCCGGAAGAGTTCGATTTTCGCTTCGTTCGCGAGGGTGGCGACCTCCTTCTTGAAATCTACCAATACCCGACTGACGAGCGTGAAGACGCGGAACGTGAGTTGGTCTATTCGCATCGCGGCACGATAAATGATGTCTGCGAAGCATTTGCCGCAACGTTTCACCGGCTTTACGAAGACCGTGAGACCGACGAGTTCGAATTCAACTGGCGCCAGCCGTTTCCTTTTGCTGAGTTTAAGGAATTTAAGGCAAGGATAATTGAAAACTCCCATGAATCGTGATGACATTCGAGAAGCAATCCTTTTCTTCCTTGAAGTTATTGAAGGTGAGTTCGCTCCGGCGGAACGGGAAACGAGATTACAATTTGCCTTGGACAAGTTGGCACTCGCCAGACACTACGCTGAGTACAATTTTGACGAAAATGATTATCCTGCACCTCAAACGCGAGATTATGGCAAGTTGAGAGAGTTGATCTCGCCACAATTTCCTAACTGTGGGTATTACAATGTCGCCCATAAAATAGCGAAGGAGATCGGTAAGGAAACTGCTGGCGTCGGTGACGCAATTGATGATATTTGTGATATCGCCGGACATATGGAAGATGTTCTCTGGTGTTGGGACAATACAAGTGTTGATGATGCTTTATGGCATTTCAAGGAAAGTTATGGATTTCACTGGGGCAAACATTTGCGCGACCTTCAACTCTACCTGTATGCCAAAGAATCCGGTTGGTAGCGGTTATGAATAAATGAAAGAGAAATTATTAGATCTACTTGCTTGCCCGACCTGCGGTGGCGACATTTTGCTCGCGCACGCCAGCGACTACGACAACAAAGAAATTATCGAGGGCGTGCTGACCTGTAAAAAGTGTGACCGCGAGTATAAGGTCGTGCGCGGCGTTCCGCGTTTTGCCGATCTTGGGAAAATAGAGGCGGACAAGGCCGAGACGGCCGAAAATTTCGGCTGGCAGTGGACGCATTTTACTCAGGAAGACACAAAATATTACGAGCAGTTCCTTGGTTGGCTGCAGCCGGTCAAGCCGGAATTTTTTAAGGATAAGATCGTCCTCGAAGGCGGCTGCGGCAAGGGCCGCCACACAAAGCTCGCCGCTGAATGGGGAGCGAAAGAGGTCGTCGGCATCGATCTTGGGGAGGCGGTAGATACTGCGTTCGACCTGACCCGTGATCTGACGAACGCGCATATCGTCCAGTGCGATATATTCAAGCTGCCGCTAAAAAGGGCTTTCGATTACGCATTCAGCGTCGGCGTCCTGCATCACACACCCGACCCTAAGAACGCATTTCTTTCGCTCGCGTCGAAGGTACAAAAAGGCGGGCATATTTCCGCTTGGATCTACGGAGCCGAGAACAACGAGTGGATCACAAAATACGTCAACCCGATCCGCGAAAGCGTTACGTCGAAGATGAGCCAACCGATGCTTTACCAGCTTTCAAAGCTGCCGACACTGAGTCTTTTTCTGACCACAAAGCTCGTCTACCGCCCAGCGAACATCGCCGCCAAAGGAGCTGCTAAACACCTTTTTTACAACGATTATCTCAATCACCTCGGTAGCTTCGGCTGGCGTGAACAACACAACATCGTCTTCGATCACCTCGTCGCCCCGACCGCGTTTTATATCTCGAAAGAAGAGTTCGAAAATTGGTGGAAGGATATTAATGCGGAAGACGTTGAGATCATCTGGCATAATCAAAATAGTTGGTGTGGGTTTGGGAAAGTATAACTTCATGAAGGAACTTATTGAAGAATTCACACACATCGCTATGGATCTCGATACAATTGCGTCGGAGTCGAGATTTGACGCGATTGCGAACCCCCTCGATTTACTTGACCGGACCACTGAACAGGTTGGGAAGGCCTGGTGCGGCTCTTATCTCGGTTATCATTCGCGAGTTTATTACGAAGACCTTCAGGCTCCTCCGGCGGGCGCAAATTTTAGCTCAGAATGGGGATTATATGGTCGCTTCGCTCGTGATTCCAGAGGAAGCTGGAAAGAGTATGGTTATGACGACGTTCGTGCGGCGATTTTTGAAGCAGCTGGAAATCCTGATCTTGCGCCGGCCAAGGAACTCGCCCAAAAGGCCCGCGAGCTATTCGAAGCTAAAAAGGTCGAAGTCAACTCTCTATTAATAACACTTTTGGAAAACAAAAGTGATTCATTTTTGGAAAGGAAAGGATCGGAGGTCGAGGCAGGTAAGATCTTTTACGCTAAGGACTTTATTCTCTCTCGTTTTCCAAAAGGGCAATTCTCCACGAGAGACTCCCTCGCTGCTAGTCAAGGTTTGAGCACCCCACCTCACCTGTCGGTAGAAGCTGAAATTGTCGGCTTTAGATCTGCATTTCAGGCTTGCGACACTTTATCTAAATTAGTAAAGCAAATTACGAATCATCTTTTAAGAAAGGAACGTATCAAAGGGGTTGCGCCTATGGTTAAAAAGCAAGTGTTTATCGGACATGGACGCTCTCTCATCTGGAGAGAGTTAAAGGATTTTCTTCAAGATCGTCTTAATCTAAGCTGGGACGAATTCAACCGGGTTCCAGTTGCTGGAATTGCTAATACGGCACGCCTTTCGCAAATATTGGATGATGCTGGTATTGGCTTCCTTGTTTTAACAGCTGAGGATGAGTCTTTCGATGGAAAGATGCAGGCTCGAATGAATGTTATTCACGAAGCCGGACTTTTCCAAGGCAGATTGGGATTTACCAAAGCAATTATTTTACTGGAAGAGGGCTGCGAAGAGTTCTCAAACATTCAGGGCTTAGGCCAAATCCGTTTTCCGAAGGGACAAATTAAAACGGCTTTTGAGGAAGTCAGAGAGGTTCTGGAACGGGAAGGTGTTCTGTAGCTTTGGCTAGAACAGCCAAAACCGCTAAATGAAATTCGATAAAGGCATCGCAAAAAAATACCGCAAATCGGTCGAAGACGCTTTCGAGACAATCCTTGACCAGGGCAACGATCTTCAGCGACAGATCGCGACGCATATTCTCAAATCTCAGATGCTCGTTCGCGTAAAGCCTGTCAGCGAGATCAATGCGTCAGGCATCACCGGATTGATTGACCCGGCCAAGACCAACGAAAAGATAGCAGAAGAACGCCTCGGCCTGCGCGAAGCGTTGGGCGAGGTTTACATTGCGATAGCCGAAGAAACGATCGACACTGGAGGGCAACGCGGCTGCGAAGGCACGTTTGTCCACGAAGGCCGCCACGCATATGATTTTGCGCGGACGATTGAGAGCTTTTCGAACGTCGATGTAAATCCGCTCAGCCTCTTTGATCCGACGCTGTACGAGCTTGAATGGGAAGCTCACAAGATCTCAGGCGATTACATGCTGTGCATTAACAAGTACGAGTATATCGAAGAAGGCCTCGGGCTGATGATCCTCGGCCGCAAGGAGGCCGATTCACCTTGCTACGTCAACGACGATGGAATTAATAAACGTTTGTGCGACAGCTACGGCCTGACATCTGACGGCAATCAGGGTCCGCTTGCGAGCCAACTGCTCGGCCTGCTATTGAAATAAAAGGCGGAAACACGACCGGTAGGGAGTGTGTTCTTAACGAGAGATTGAAGAACCGGTCGTTACAACTCCGGGTTCTGACAAGATTTGTGGCAAACTAATTCTTATGAGTTCCGCATTACCGCAGGAAATGGAGCAACACACATACGGCATCATGGATGAGGCCGAGGGATCGCATTGGTGGTTTGTCGGCCGCCGCGCCATTCTTGAAAGTTTTCTCCGCACGATCTGCTCAAGACTCAAGACTCAAGACTCAAGACTCTCGATCTTGGACGTCGGATGCGGCACGGGAGCCAATCTCGAAATGCTCGCCAAATTCGGCACTGCGGAAGGTGTCGATGTTTCCGATGATGCACTCGAATTCTGCCGTCGAAAAGGGCTGAAGGTTCAAAAAGGCCTTGCCGAAACACTTCCTTACGCCGACAATTCATTCGATATCACAACCGCACTCGATGTCATCGAACATCTCGATGACGACATCGCCGGCCTCAAAGAAATGCACCGCGTCACAAAACCGGGCTGCTATTCGCTAATCTTCGTGCCCGCATTCATGTGGCTGTGGGGTGTGCAGGACGACATTTCAAACCACCGCATCCGTTACACGCGCAAACAGATCGTCGAGCGACTGGAAAAAGTCGGATACATTGTCGAACGGGCAACCTATGCCAACTGGACCTTTTTCGCCCCGATCCTTGGCGGCCGCACGCTCATGAAGTTGACCGGCATCAAACCCGAATCGGAAAACAATGTAAACATCTCCGCGCTAAACGGCATTTTCGGCAAACTATTTAGTGCGGAACGCTTCTGGCTTAATAAGTTTGATTTTCCATTCGGGGTTTCTATTGTGGTCGTTGCGAGGAAGAATGGCTGACGATTTCTACTGTGACGAGGTTCTAAGCGGAAATACCCAGGTTGAGAAGATACTCGAAACCGCGAATGTCCTCGCCTATCACCACACCCGCCCCTTCTGGGAAACGCACATTGTAGTTATTCCAAAAATGCACGTCGGGTCGCTGTTGACCATTGAAGACAACGAACTTCTGATCGAGCTTATCGATGCGGTAAAACAAGTTGCCGCAAAGGTCGTCGAAGAACAAGGTGCGGCCCGCGTGCTCACAAATCTCGGCGAGTATCAGGATTCGAAGCATCTGCATTTTCACGTGTATTCGGGCTTGCCGATCAGAAAAGACTGATTTCACCACAGAGGCACGGAGAACACTGAGATTTTGTTGAATAGATTTGCCATCCTGATTATTCCGTACGTTTTGTTTGATCTTCTTTGTGCCCTCTGTGGTGAAAAAACTCCTAAAACCAACTCTTCGCCTCAAAGACCTTCCCTTTCGGGTACTGCGAATTAGTCACGGAGTAAGTAAATCCTTTGACGATCGAGTACGCCCCGATCTCGCCTTTCTTCGACAGAGCCAAAAAGCCGACCTGTATCTCCTTCGCCTTTACCGGATCGCGTTTGACGATGCGTTTTATCGCCTCCATGCAGGCCTGCTCCGGCGAACGTCCAAAACGCATCTGCTCGATAACGGTGTGCGTGCCGCAAATGCGGATCACTTCTTCGCCGACGCCGGTTGAAACGGCAGCACCGACCTCGTTATCGACAAAAAGCCCCGCGCCGATGATCGGTGAATCGCCGACGCGCCCGTGCATCTTGAAGGCCAGGCCGCTTGTTGTGACCATGCCTGAAAGATCACGTTTAGCATCCATCGCGACCGTCGCCATCGTATCGTGATTAGGCGTGCCGTCCTCAAAAAAATACGGAGCGAATTGCGACACCGCACCTTTCGGTTTTTCGTTCTCAATATTCACCCACGGTTTGTATTCCGATTTTTTTAGCCACTTTTTGTATTCTTTTTCGGAATCCGGCGAAAGCGAGTTCGATTCTAGTGGAAAACCGTTTTTGACCGCGAATTGCTGCGCTCCTTCGCCAGAGAGCAGCACGTGCGGCGTTGTTTCCATCACCTTGCGTGCGACCGAAACCGGGTGCTTGATGCGTTCGAGAAATGACACGGCGCCGATATTCGCCTTCTCATCCATAATGCCAGCGTCAAGCGTCACACGGCCGTCGCGGTCCGGCAACGCACCAAGGCCAACACAGCAGCTAACCTCGTCTTCGGATGCCCGGCCAGCCGCCTCAACCGCATCGAGCGCCCGACCCGATTTTTCTAGTATCGGCCACGCTCCCGCGTTTGCCGTCAGCCCGCTGTCCCAAGTCGAAACAACCACGGGCATTTTCACCTTCATCGTCGAGATAGTTTCGAGCTTTTGTCCGAAAGCCCGGTTGAAAAGAAAAAGCGGAACACCAAGCAAAGGTAATTCCAGAAATCGTCGACGGTTGAGCATTTGAAGAACCTCCGGTTTTTTGTCAGATTTCGAAAGTTTAGTTCTATTCCCAGCAAAGACGCAACGGAAGAATCGCGCAAATACTTTTTCCTCCAATTAGCGATGAACTCGAATTAACTTGCAAACTTTCCTATCTTTTATCTTTCCTTTGCGTTCTTTGCGTCTTTGCGTGAAACTTCTCTTTGCAAACTGTATTTTCTGATGTGAAAGGTCTAAATTATTAAGTTTGCTATTGTGATGAGAATGGACTCAACCGAAACACAACAATATAAGACCGCCACACCAGAACTTTCGTTATTTTTACCAGTGCTCGACGAAGAATCGAACTTGCTCCCGATGCACGCGAAAATTAGCGAAGCACTCGATGCGCTCGGCAAAACCGCTGAGGTTATATACGTTGACGACGGCTCGACCGATAAAAGTCTGTCGATATTAAAAGAGATTGCCGCCGGGGATGATCGCGTCCGCGTAATTTCACTCCGCCGTAACTACGGCCAGACCGCCGCAATGTCTGCCGGCATCGACGCCGCCAAAGGCGAAATCCTTATCCCGATGGATGCCGACTTGCAAAATGATCCGGCTGATATCAAACGGCTGCTCGACAAACTTGACGAAGGCTATGACGTTGTCTCAGGATGGCGAAAGAACCGGCAGGACAAGCTCATTTCGCGAAAAATACCGTCGCAGATAGCCAACCGCGTTATCTCCTGGATCGGCGGCGTTAAACTGCACGATTACGGCTGCTCGCTCAAAGCGTATCGCCGCGACGTCATCCAGGACGTAAAACTCTACGGCGAAATGCATCGCTTTATCCCGATCTACGCAAGCTGGGCCGGTGCCCGCGTGACCGAAATCCCCGTCGATCATCACGCCCGCACCATGGGCAAATCGAAATACGGCATTTCGCGGACTATCAAAGTCATTTTCGACCTGATGACGATCAAATTCATGGCGTCCTACCAGACAAAACCGATCTACGTCTTCGGAACCTTTGGAATGCTCGCCTTTTTCCTGTCCGTCATCGCAGGTATCTGGGCAATAGTCCTGAAATTCTACGGAACGTCATTCATCCTGACGCCGCTGCCAGTCATCACCGTAGTAATGCTCGCGATCTCGGTCCAATTCTTTTTAATGGGCCTCTTAGCTGAATTGTCGGTCAGGACCTACCACGAATCGCAGGATAAGGCGATTTATGCGGTGAGAGAGAAGATAGGTTTTAATGAGTAGACTGTTGCTTTCACTGTTTTCGTTGAGCCTTCTCTTCGCGGGATGTGGTTCGCAGTCGGCCGGCAACGCCGGAATCGGTGTTGTCGCCGGACACTCCTCCGACTGAGACAGGCGCCCATTCGAGTGGCTTACTTAATATTTGCCAGCTAATGGATAACCCAACTGTACACAACGGACAAAATGTCCGCATTAAGACAACGCTTGTAAGAATTGTCTCCGAACAGTGGTTCGCAGACGAAAACTGCCCAAGCCGCATCCCCTCTTTGACGCCGAGTTCCAGCCTAGTTTTCATGAGTTGATATGTAATGATAAAACTCATTTTGGCGATAACCTGTGCAATATAGTTACTCCCGCGAAGAATAATAGTGACCTTTCCGTTACCGCTATATTCTCCGGACAATTTGAGTATTATCGTTCCGAATCCGGATTCTCCCGCGGCGGAAATAGGTTTCGGCTTAAAGTCGAAAACGTTGCCTCCATCTCGGATATAAAGAACATCGAATCTACTAGACTGAAGTAATTTCATGTGCGGAATAGCAGGTTGGATAAACCTGGACCCAACTAAACCCAACCACAACCCCGATCCGGTGCTGCACTCGATGTGCGAGACCATAGTGCATCGCGGGCCGGATTCCGAGGGGTTGTGGACGGATGATACCGTCGCGTTGGGGATGCGGCGGTTGTCGGTCATTGACTTGAAGACGGGCGACCAGCCGGTGTTTAGCGAGGACAAATCGGTCATCGTGATGATGAACGGCGAGCTGTACAACTACCGCGAGGTGAGGGCGCGAGCTTGAAAAGGACGGGTTCAAGTTCGTCACGAAGACAGACACCGAGATACTGCCGCACCTTTACCAGAAATACGGCGACGCGTTTCTCGATCACGTGAATGGCATGTACGCGTTTTCGCTGTGGGATTCGCGCAAAAAGAAACTCATCATCGCCCGCGACCGCTTTGGCGAAAAGCCGCTTTATTACGGTGTTTTCGACGGCAAACTTATCTGGGCGTCCGAACCAAAAGCGATCCTTGCTCATCCCTCAGTAAAGCCAGAACTTGATCTGAACGCCCTGCGCCACTACGTCTCCTTCGACTACGTCCCGGCTCCAATGTCGATCTACAAAGGCATCCATAAGCTTCCGGCTGCTCACATTCTAACGGTCGAAAACGGCGAGGTGAAAACGCGGCGATACTGGGATTTGTCTTGGCAGCAGGATGCAGAAGCCCGCACGTCAGTAAGGGCGAAATCGGGAGCTAACGGAACGGGCACACTCCCTACCCGTCGTGTTTCCGTCTCCTTGGCCGAATCCGCAAGCGAACTCAAAGACTTGCTTTCAGACGCCGTCCGTATGCGACTTGTCTCCGACGTGCCGCTCGGCATTCTGCTCTCCGGCGGAATAGATTCCTCGACCGTCGCCGCGTTCGCAACTCAACACGCAACCGAAAGAGTTAAAACATTTTCGATCGGTTTCGAAGAAGATTCGTTTGATGAGTCAAAATATGCGCGACAAGTTGCGAAGCATTTAGACACCGAGCATTACGAAGAAAAGCTCAGCGCCGAAAAGGCCGGTGACCTTATTTCCGAGATCGGCACGTGGCTCGACGAACCGCTATCGGACGGCTCGCTGATTCCAACCTATCTGCTCGCCCGTTTTGTCCGCAAACATGTCACTGTCGCCCTCGGCGGCGACGGCGGCGACGAGCTTTTCGCCGGCTATCCGATGTATTACGCCCATAAACTAGCGGCGAAATATAACTCGATACCGGCTTTTGTCCGCTCAGGGCTGATCGAGCCGATAGTCAATAATTTGCCGGTTTCGACAAACAATATGTCGTTCGATTACAAAGCAAAACGCTTTGTCCGTGCGTCCAAAGACGTTGTCGAACGCCACCATTCGTGGTTCGGCTCGTTCGCTGCCGCACAACACGAAAGCCTGCTCACACCCGATGTTCTTGAACACACCAACGCCGACATATATCGCGGCGTCCGCGAATTGGTCAACGCATCGGACGCAAAAAACGTGATCGAGCAGATGCAGTACGCCGATTTAAATTTCTACATGGCCGAGGACATCCTGACCAAGGTTGATCGTGCCGCGATGGCCGTCAGCCTCGAAACGCGTGCTCCATTTTTAGATCCGCGAGTAGGCCAGTTTGCCGCGTCAATCCCGGTCGAATACAAACTAAAAGGCAAAAGCGGCAAGTACATCCTAAAATCCGCAATGAAGGATCTGCTGCCGAGCAACATCCTGCATCGCCCGAAAAAAGGCTTCGGTATCCCGATCGCGGAATGGCTAAAAGGCCGCCTGAATCCGCTCGTCCACGACCTACTCGCGCCGCAAAGACTTAAGGAACAGGGCTTGTTCAACGCAGATTATGTACAAAAGCTCATAAAAGAACACGAAACTGGAACCGCCTCGCACCACAAGGAGCTGTGGACATTGCTTGTTTTTCAATTGTGGTGTGACAACTTCCTCGGCTCACTATGAAAGGACTTTTTCTTCTCTCAATCGCCCTATTGGTGGTGCATGTTTGTTTTGCACAACAAATTACTGTATTGCAGAAGGTTAAGGATATTAGGCTGCTCGAATCGAACCGTGAGGACGTAGCTCGACTTCTCCGTCAGGAAGACGAATTTCCTAGTTCATCTCAGGAATATTTCAGTTTCGAAAATGAGAATATCAAGATCAGCTACGCGACAGGCAAATGCTCGGACAAAGAGCAGGAGTGGAATGTTCCCACTGGAGTGGCGACGTCCATTACGATAACGCCTAAAGATTCTCTTAGGAAGGAAAGTCTTGGGATTGATTTCTCTAAGTTTCGAAAGCAGCTAACTGATCCTCAGAGAAAGGAAATTTACGTACTATATGACAAGACTAAAGGAATTGCTGTTGGAATTTTTGGCGATAGGGTTGATGCAATTTATCTTTTTCCCACTTCAAAAGAGTATTCAAGGCTTTGCGACAACGCCGAAATCAAGAAATATTACGCAAGCAAGAGATGGACAAGAGAACCAGTCCCTAAGAACTTAATTATTGATTACAACAGTCCTGCGAATGTGGTTGGCGTAACGCTCGCTCCGCTAGCAAGTGATCCAAGAAAATTTGACGTGGTTGTAGATGCTGTTGACCCCGAAAATGACATTTTGACGTACAATTATAGAGTCTCAGCAGGCCAAATAATTGGGGTCGGTCGGAGCGTTCTATGGGACCTTACGGAAGTCGCACCGGGAACATATAAACTTACGGCTGGTGTCGATGACGGTTGTGGGATTTGCGGGAAATACATCATCAGAACAGTTGTTATAAAATAGAATCTAATTCAAGCGTGAAAAATTAAAATGAAAACACTCTATCCTGAGATCGAACCCTTTGATTCGGGCACGTTGAAAGTTTCGGATATCCATGACGTTTACTATGAGCGCGTCGGCAACCCAAACGGCATTCCGGTCGTGTTTCTGCACGGCGGGCCGGGCGGCGGGTTGATACCGATGTACCGGCAGTTTTTCGATCCGGCGGTTTATCACGTCGTCCTTTTCGATCAGCGAGGTTCGGGTAAATCGACTCCGCACGCAGACCTTCGCGAAAACACGACTTGGGACCTTATCAACGATATCGAGGCTCTACGCGAAAAATTCGGAATTGAGAAATGGCACGTTTTCGGCGGCTCGTGGGGCAGTACACTGAGCCTTGCGTATGGTGTGACGCATCCCGACAGGTGTCTGGGCCTGATCCTTCGCGGCATATTCCTGACGCGGAAAAAAGAACTGCAATGGTTTTATCAATATGGGGCATCCGAGATTTTCCCCGACTTTTGGGAACGCTACCGCGACGAGATTCCCGAGGCGGAACGCGGCGATTTTATTACCGCATATCACAAACGCCTGACGAGTGAAGATGAGGATGTTCGCTTGTCGGCCGCCCGTGCTTGGAGCACGTGGGAAGGAGCGACATCGAAATTGTATCCGGACCAGGACCTGATGGAACACTGGGAGGGTGCCCACGAAGCACTTTCGCTCGCCCGCATCGAGTGTCATTATTTTATGAACAACTCGTTCTTTCCGACCGAAAATTACCTTCTGGAAAACGTCGATAAGATACGCCACATCCCGACGGTTATAGTTCAGGGCCGATACGATGTCGTCTGCCCGATCACTTCGGCGTGGGAACTGCACCGTGCGTTCCCGGAAGCCGAGTTTATCGTCGTGCCCGATTCGGGCCATTCCGTTTCAGAGAAGGGCATAACGGCGGCCCTGGTGGATGCAATGGACCGATTCAAGACAAAAAGTTAGAATCGGGAGCAGTAAAGACCGGGTTCTGAAAAGTTAGAACTTGGTGCAATAGTTAAGGTAGAATAAGATTGTATGCAGTTACGGCCTATTTCCTGGTTGTGGCATCTAAATCTTAGTTGAGAAAATTTATGGGAAGTTTTGGAACAACAGAAATAATACTGATCGTCGCCGTACTTTTTTTGCTTTTCGGAGCCTCGCGGCTGCCACAGCTTGCAAAGTCTTTTGGTGCAACGCGTAAAGCCTTTAAGGACGGCATGCGCGAGGCAGAAGAAGAAGAAAAGGCAGAACAAGGACAGCTATCGAATGCCGCTGCCCCTCAAGTTTCGGCAATGAGCGATGATGCACTCGCCGAAGAGCTGAGACGACGAACAGAGGCTAAGACAAACTAGTTTATGTCTGAGAGGCAGATCGTTTGGGACGACCGTAAGGACCGTGCAAACCAAGCTAAACAGGGCATTGGTTTTGCTGAAGTTTCGGGAGCTTTCTTCGACCCACTTGCATTGACCGTGGATGATCCGACACATTCTTGGTACGAATTCCGTTTCATTACAATAGGAAAAACTAAGACCGACGCGAACTGAAAGATTGGAGTATGAAGAAAAGCGTTGATTTCAGCAAGAGCATTCGCGGAAAGCACGAAGGAATGAGCCTTACCGTATTGGGTTCCATCAATGCTGTGTGGGCAGTATGTCTGGCTAAAAAAGACAAGAACCTTATACCTTTTAAGCTGTATCGCGTCGAAGTCTTTTCAGAATCCGATGAAATAAGGTTGAAGAACGAGAAAGGCGAAACCACAAATTATCCAGGCTCGTGGTTTGCTCCGCTCGATGTTTCCAAAAAGACTTTAGGCATTATCGAAAAAGCCGCCTAAGATTTCTCACCCGTCACCAACGTCGCCTTAATAGAAAATCTGAAGGTCAGATTACCGTCTTCGACATCTATCAATTGGGCAAGCCTTTTAAAGGCTTGTCTTTTTTCTTTTTCACTCAGCGTTTTAAGCCATTCTGGCAAAAGAAAATCCGCGACTAGCGGCGAGCCGATAAACTCCGCACCGTTTTCGAATTCAAAAACCTCAGTTGCATTATGGGCCTCGACGTTCACTAAACCGGTGCTTGCTGCTATTTCTTCTAATCTGCTTACGGTCGGTATTTCGGCAACCATCGCCTCGATCTCAGCTCCCATCTGCCCAAGTTCTTCGCTAAACAGCATCTCCCACAACAGAGAGAAAATTTCGCCAAAGCTGCCCGCGGACGGCAGAAAGAACGCCACTTTCCCATCCGTTCTGGCCACGCGGACCGCCTCGTCGATAAATGGTTCGACATCCGGCGGCTTAACAAAGCTTGCGTCCGCAAGCACGATGTCGAACGCCTCATCGTCAAATCTGATCATCGAAAAATCGACATCCGATCTCATAGCCGCCGCTTTGTCTTTCGAGATCGTCAACAAATGCTTATCATCGCTAACCGCAAAGATCGCCGTCTTTTTTGCTTTCTTTTCGTTCAATTCAAAAGCGTGGTTTCCGGTCCCGGCATTAATATAGAGCAGATTTTTTGCGTCCTTAAAACCAACGTGTTTATCGACCATCTCGGTAAACCGCCGCGTCCATTCCTCATTGATATACAGGTCGCGCAAAAAAGCTCGTTCCTTCAGTGTTTTTGTCATACTTATATTTAATAGCAAAAGCTCGTTAATCGTAAATCGCGAATCGTTAATCGTGGGTTGTTTCGATCAACGATTTACTATTTACTATTCACGAATACTATGGCAAAGAACGTTAAGGAACTGTTCGATCTGAGCGGCAAAACCGCCATCGTAACTGGCGGCTCGCGCGGCATCGGCAAAGAAATGGCCGAAGCATTGGCGGAAGCGGGAGCGAATCTCATGCTTTGTGCTCGGCGTGTCGAATGGCTTGACGAAACCGTTAACGAGTTTACGGCGAATAACTATAATGCAGCCGGAAGAGTTTGTGACGTCGTCAAGCCCGAAGAAGTTCAGGCCGTTGTCGATGAAACCGTAGCCAAATTCGGCAGCGTTGATATTTTGATAAACAACGCTGGAGTTTCGTGGGGAGCAATGCCTGAAGATATGCCGCTTGATCGTTGGAAGCAGGTTTTGGATGTAAATTTGACAGGCTGTTTCCTGTTTGCCCAAGCAGCCGGACGCCAAATGCTAAAGCAGGGCAGCGGCTCGATAATAAATATCGCTTCGATAGCAGGAATAACATCGTCCGCAAACGGACCGTTTTACGCCGGTTATGTCGCAAGTAAGGCTGGGCTGATAGGCCTGACGCGCGAGCTTGCCGCAAGCTGGGGACGAAAAGGTATCCGCGTCAACGCGATCGCTCCAGGCTTTTTTCATTCGCGGCTGGCTGATGCAGTGATTGATCTTTACGAGACTTCGATTCAGGAAAATAATGTGATCCCGCGGGTTGGCGAAGAAGGCGAACTAAAAGGCATCACGGTCTTTCTGGCGTCGGATGCGTCGAGCTACATCACCGGCCAAACAATAGCCGTCGACGGCGGAATGAGCGTCTAACAAGAACGATGGAATTAACACCAGATCTATCAACATTCTCCGTATTAGCAATCGGTTTTGCACTCGGCCTCCAGCACGCAATCGAGGCGGACCATCTCGCTGCGGTTTCCACTATCGTCAGCGAGAAAAAGAGCCTGCTGACGGCGTCTATTGTAGGCGGATTTTGGGGTCTGGGCCATACTATCTCGCTATTCGTCGTAGGTTCAGTCGTAATATTTCTAAAGGTTCAAATCTCCGAATCTGTGGAGGCAAAGCTCGAAGCCATTGTTGGCGGAATGCTGATTCTGCTTGGCCTTAACGCGCTTCGCAAACTGTTTAGAGCAAAAGAGATTCATGTTCACGCCCACGATCATGGCGAGCGCGAACATCTGCATATCCACTCACACTCGGACGAAACCGAAGCGTCGCATCACCGTTTCAGCCTGCGCTCCATATTGATTGGAATGGTCCACGGCCTTGCCGGAAGCGCGGCTTTGATGCTGCTGATACTGCCGACGATTCCGTCGCCATCTGTGGCGATGATTTATATTCTGATCTTCGGAATAGGTTCGATTGGCGGGATGATGGCGATGAGCTTTCTTATCGGTCTCCCGTTACATTTCACGGCAAACCGTTTCGACTTTCTAAATAAAAGCATCCGCTATATCGCGGGTTTTTTCAGTCTCGGCCTCGGGGCGTTCATCGTCTACCAAAAGCTGCTGCAAACCTAGCGTTTCTGTGTATGCTTTTTTTGTCGCAGATCATACTCGGGCAATTTTGAACCTTATCTGCGGCAAGGAGAATCGCTAAACTCCTTGCCGCGTTGATCCGCACTACGGAGCTAATCTTCTTTCTTTATCAGACTGCTACCTACAATATAGCCCGCGATGTGGCCCGATGGCGGGGCCACTGCATTCAGATGACCGTTAAATGTTAGTCTGAGCTTGTCCCCCACCTTTCCCATCCGCGTTTCCCGGCCGTTAAAAACAAACGAATTGGTAGACGTTACGGTCAACACGAACGTAGCGGTGAATGCCCCGGTTATTGTGTCGAGGATGACCTGATGCCTAAGACTTGCCGTCAACAGCGGTTGACCATCCCGAAATGTGTCCGGGTTCGCGAAGTTTCCGTTCGGATTACCGTCAAGGTAGACCGTAAAGGTGCCTTCTTCGCGGTTTATGACGCGTATCGGCCCATTGTTGACTACCCTCGTTGTGACGTTATCCGAATAAAAAGTAAAGAGCGCGGTCGTCTCGTTCTGCGGAGTTCCGCTGAAAATTGGACTATCTGTTCCATTTATGTAGCTAAGATAGCCGCATTGGAATGCAGTTGCCGGCGACAGGTTGGTAACTTGACCGATCAACTCAATAGCTACGTCATCCGGGTTGTGCCTATTGCCCTGCGCAAGGGCAGATGCAGAAATACACACAAGTATTGCAACCGCCAGTACTATTCTAAAACTCATTTCTCGCTTCATGATTTTTTCTCCTTAAATGTGGTGGCAGACCGCTCGAATTGGTCGCCAAAATGGACTCGAAGTTGTTGAGAACTAACAAATCTATTGCGCCGCGGGACGTATTCGACTAGAATTGTGCGAAAGCTTAAATCCGCTTGCCGATTGGTCCGCAGTACTGTCGATTCACGTTGACGATAGGCTGATTCCAATCGAAAAGTCTTTTAGAAATCTTGAAAAAGTTTTGAATTTGTGTTGAATGAATTCGCAGGAACTCTAGACCCGGAAACAGCGCCGCTTTCGTACGAATTCGATCGATTCCGCGTTGATGCACATGAGCGCGTCTTGTTTTGCGACGGCAAACCAGTCCCGCTTGCTCCAAAGGTATTCGACACTCTACTGGTACTCCTTGAGAACAACGGACACGTTCTCGAGAAGCGGGAACTCATGAATGCTATCTGGCCGGAGAGTTTCGTCGAGGAAGTAAACCTTGCTCACAATATATCCGTCCTTCGTAAGGTACTCGGAGAAAGTTCAAACAATGGGAATTTTATAGAAACGATTCCTAAGCGAGGGTATAGATTCACGTGCCAGTTCGCGCCTCTAAACGATAATCACGAAACTAAGGGACCAAGACAAGTAACTTCGACGCCACTGTCGAAAAAACGACCCGCCGAAACACAACACAGTTTTTCGCGAACAATTGAACGAAATCCTTTCGCCGCCTTTTTGGTTATCGGATTGCTAATTGCAGCTATCGGACTTGGATATTATTTTTTTGCCGTCAATAAGGGGGCGATAAGTGCGGACGCATCAAAACCAATCGAGTCAATCGCCGTTCTGCCATTTACGAATGAAAGCGGCGATGCGAATTTCGATTTTTTGTCTGACGGATTGAGCGAAAGTTTGATAGACCGTTTAGCTCAACTGCCGCAAATAAAAGTTATTGCCCGCAATTCGAGTTTCAAATATCGAGGGAACAATTTGGATTTGCGCGAAGTGGCAAACGCTCTCGGTGTGGAAGCGATAGTAACCGGGCGAGTCATCCGACGCGGAGATGATTTATCAGTGCGTATTGAACTGATTGACGTGCGCGATAATCGGCAGTTGTGGGGCGATCGTTACGATCGACCTGCAACATATGTGCAAGCGGTTCAAAGCGAGATCGCACAGACGGTTTCGGAGAAATTGCGATTGCGCCTCGTCGGATCGCAAGAGCAGCAAGTCGCCAAACGTGAATCAGTGAATGCACAGGCATATGAAATGTTGCTCAAAGCAAGGTTTTATTATTACAAGAGCGGTGCACATGCCTCAAAGAAAGTGATGGAATACTACGATCAGGCAATCGCCCTTGACCCAAATTACGCTCTTGCCTACGCCGAACTATCAACCATCTATCGACAGCTTGGAGCGAACAGCTTGCTTGACCAAAAAGAATTTACGCCGAAAGCTGAAGCGGCGGCATTCAAAGCGTTGGAGTTGGACGAGAATCTTGCGGAAGCCCATGTTGCTCTCGCAAATCTCAAGCGGAACGCCTGGCAATGGGATGAAGCCGAACGGCAATTTCAGCGGGCTGTCGAACTTAACCCGAATCTCCGTGTGGCACACTCCGGCTATTCGCAGCTTCTCAGTTTTACCGGACGGCACGAACAAGCCATCGCCGAAGCTAAGCGCGCCATAGAACTCGACCCGATCATGCCAGCGGTCAATGTCAATCTCGCACAAATCCTCATTTTTGCCCGTCGCTACGATGAAGCAGTTGAAGCCACAAAAAAAGCACTCGAATTGAATCGAGACTACCTAATTGCTTACAGCTTACTCGGCGATCTCTATTCGGCAAAGGGAATGCACTCGGAAGCCATAGCCGCCTATCAGAAATCAGTAAAAACGATTGACGGGAATACTCCGATTGACTCCATTTACATTTGTGCAGTTTACTTCAGAGCTGGCGAACGCAAAAAAGCCCGGGCGATTCTCAAGCGAGTATTGGAGCGCCGCAACAACATTCCACCCGGAGCATTGGCACCCCTTTACGCCCTGCTCGGCGAACGTGAAAAGACATTTGCGTCTTTAGAAAATGCCTATGCCGAACGCGATGTACAATTAGTTTATTTGGGTGTTGATCCGAGTTTCGACAGCCTGCGTGACGATCCGCGCTTTCAGGATTTATTGCGGCGCGTTGGTCTGTCGCAATAACAAAAATGATATGAACAATGTGAACCCTGCACTTTGTTCGCGAGAGTTCAATAGATTATTTGCTAAAAACAAACTCTCCAAACCCTTCCGGAACGTGAAAATTGGGAGATTTCGTCATCGTTGGTGACCAGGCTAAATAGCCACGGTCAGGATCTTTGCCAACGCATCGAAAAATATTTCCCAGCCAAACGTCGCCAGCCTTCGGCGTCTTCCCAAAAGCCTTCCACTCGATCTTGATGGCCATGACTATCTTGTCTTTTTCCACCTTTACCGCCGATTCCATACCAGACTTGTAATCCCAATCCGACTTGCGCTCACCCGATGTTGAATCAAGCGCCAGATCGATCCATTCACCAGTCGGAGCGACCTCAAATTCAAAATATTTCCGAGCTTCGTTCTTGTCCGGCGCAATAAAGATCTCGCAAACATCGCGGTCCCAAAGCCCAAGCGTTTTCTTGCTCAAATCAGGCCTTTCGGAGATAATGAGCGGCTCGGCCCGATTCGCCTCGAACCGAACATACAAGGCCGTGTCCGACCACAACAGGCGAGTGGTAAATTGTCGTCCAGCCGATGCCGTCTTGCCTGTCCAATATTTTTTGACAATAACGGCGTCAGCTTTTTCCCACAATTTGTTAGTAAGATCGGAGATCTCAAAGTCGGATGAATTGTAAATAATTCGAAGTTGGTAAGGCTTGCTCATTTTGGGATTGGGCATTATTTACCTGTGTTTAGAACAGTTTTGAACGCCATCTTCGCGAGCTTCCAAGTGCGATCCCAATCGATCTTGCCGCCATCATCGCGACCCATTATCTTATTGACGAACATCTTGCGAAAGTCATTTCCCTCGCGGCGAAGCATGAATTCTTTTGCAAACGGTTTTGCCGTTTCAAAGAAATTGAACTCCGGGTCGGTGATAATGCCGATGCCTTCGAGCGTCATCAGAGCACGCATTATGTACGTGAAATTTGACGGCAGCCGGAACGGGTAATCATACATTACATCCGCCAGATCATAGGTTAACTCTTTGAAATTGACGTCCTTCAGCTTCAGATTGAAGTGAAACTGAAACATCTTTTCTACGACCGGTTTGATCACATCATGCTTGGTGCCCGGCTTTAAGAAATCGAGATCTATCAGGTCCTGTGCGATGCCACCCGGGTCCTTTCCGACGACGTGGAAAAAAGCATCAATCATTTTCGCCTGAAGCTGCGGCGTGATACGGCCGACCATTCCGAAGTCGAAAAACGCCAGTCGGCCATCGGGCATAACGAGCAAATTGCCCGGATGCGGATCAGCGTGGAAAAAGCCGTCTTCAAGAAGCTGTTTTAGGTAAGTCTTTATCAGAAGACGGTTTACTTTCTCCGGAGAAACCTTTAGCCGTTCTAGTTCGGTAAGATCCGTCACCTTTGTGCCGTGAATGAATTCCATCGTCAGCACCTTCGCCGTCGTAGCGTGCCAATGAATTTTTGGAACGTGCACATTCGGCCACTTCATAAAATGATCACGAAAACGCTCGGCGTTGCGGCCTTCGGCCTCGTAATTCATCTCTTCGTGAATGGTAACGTCAAATTCGCGAAGCATCCCCGACCAATCTGCGTTTTCGTTTAACTGCGGAAACCGCTCGGCAAATTTCGCCACGCTGCGCAAGATTCCAATGTCGCCTTTGATAACTGCTTCGAGATTCGGCCGCTGGATCTTTACCGCGACTTCTTCGCCAGAAAAAAGCCTTGCTCGATAAACCTGTCCGAGTGATGCCGCCGCGATCGGTTCTAGCTCGAATTCGGCGTAAACCTCGTTGATCTTTTTACCCAAATCCTTTTCGATCCGCGCAAACGCAACCTCGTTCGGAAACGGCGGCACATTATCCTGCAACTCGCCCAAAGCGACTACAAACGGCAGCGGAAGCAGGTCTGCTCGCGTTCCCATTGACTGGCCGATCTTGATAAATGTCGGCCCGAGATTTATCAACTGGTCCTTCAGCCAAACCGCTTGTTTTTCCTGATTCGCTTCTTTATTTGCATCGTTGCCGATAAAGATTCGCCGCATCAGTATCATACAAATGTGGAAAAACCATGACCTGATCGCATAAAGCTTCTCTCCGTAAACCGCCATCCGCGTCAGCCGCATCGCCGCATCCATGCGGCCTTTTGCGTGTTTACGCTGGCCTGCGTGATGAATATCGTATTGATCGAGATAAAGATAAAGCGCGAGCATCCCGATAACGCGCGAAACCTGAAACAACCGCAGATACCCGCGAAATCCGATGTACCGGCCGCCGATGTCGCTTTCAGTCGTGGCAAGCTCGCGCTCTTCGGCGATCATCTGCTCGTTAGAGACCAGTTTAGCTATCGGCAGCGTTACTGTCGGGACCATCGCGTGCGAGCCGTTGCCGTTCGCGGTCTGGAATTTTTCGGACGATTCCACCACCGCCGACGCTTGATTTTTCGTAATTTCGTTCATCCGCTTAACACTTCGTCGCTCAAGCCTATTTCGATGCAAAAACAACGCATTCGTTTTGCTTTTATAAGATCTCGAGCATATTCCGTACGCCTTCGTGCCGGAAATAGTTCAATGCACGTCGTGAATCTTTTTCGATCTGGGCCTTTAACTCATCTATTCCGTTAAACTTACGCTCGTCCCGGATCCGGTGTAGGAAACGCACACGCAAAACGTCGCCGTATAGATCGCCGTCAAAATCGAAAAGATATAACTCTCGATCGAGGGCTCGGCTTCGGTTTCGAATGTCGGCCGCACGCCAATATTGGTGATGCTCTTTCGCCACGTGCCGTCGATAAGAGTCGCGGTCGCATAAACGCCGTAACGCGGAATCACGCGGTTGTGCGGTTTGAGGTTTGCGGTAGGGAAGCCGATCGTGTGGCCACGGCGGTTGCCGCGAATAATTACGCCTTCGACACCGTATGGACGGCCCAGCATCCGGCGCGCAAGATTCACGTGCCCTGTCGCAAGGAGATCGCGAATGCGGGAAGAGCTTATCCGATGCCCACGAAGCCGAATTTCGGGCACTTCATCCGCTGCAAACCCGAGCTCACTGCTCATTTTCCGCAGCAAATCGATATTACCTCCGCGCCCTTTTCCGAACGCAAAGCCTTTGCCGAGATAGACCTCTTTAGCTTGCAGCCTGTCGTGAACAATATCGGTGAGAAAATCCTCGGCGGGATTTGCCGCAAAATTCTTGTCGAAAGGGATAACAATTGCCTGCTCAATACCGAGAACTTCGAAATTCGCAAGCCGCTGATCCAACGTCTGCAACAGCGGCGGGGCTGATTCCGGGTGCAAAACCGCCCGCGGATGTGGATCGAAAGTAATGGCCGTCGGTACGGCGTTTACAGCTTTTGCCCGCTCAACCACCGTCTGCATTATCCGCTGGTGCCCGAGATGCAGCCCATCAAAAACGCCCAGCGTCAGTACCGTCGGGCGGAGGATGTTTGCATTCTCAGTGCCGTGAAATATTTTCATACCCTTCGGAACGCGGACACTCTTGTCCGCATCTTCCTCAAAAACTACTCTCCCAAATATTTATCGGGCACCAAATAGTTTCGCACATAATCGGTCACGGCTGTTTCAAGCGGAGTGATCTCATTCGCGTAACCGGCCTGCCTGATACGAGTGATGTCGGCCTGAGTGTGATACTGATATTTATCGCGCAGGATCTCGGGCATGTCGATGTATTCGATGTTAGGTTCGCGTTCGAGCGCCGCGAAAATCGCAGCGGCGAGAGCGTTCCATGTGTGCATATTGCCTGAACCGACGTTGAACAACCCGCCGATCTTGTTCTCCAAAAAATGCAGCGTCATATCGACCGCGTCTTTTATGTAAACAAAGTCGCGGCCGAACTCGCCGTCGGCGTAATCTGGATTTGCGCTTTTAAAGAGTTGCAGCTTGCCCGTTTCGTTTATCTGTCCGAAAGCCTTGTTGACCAGCGAGCGCATATCGCCCTTGTGATTTTCGTTCGGGCCGAAGACGTTGAAATACTTCAACCCGACGATCATGGTCGAACATGCCGCTCTGTCGCAGCGTGCTGATCAAAAAGATGCTTCGACTCGCCGTAAAGATTCAGCGGGCGAAGTTTGTCGAGTTCGTCAGTGCCGTCAGCCATTCCCGCCGAGCCGTCGCCATACGTCGCCGCCGACGATGCATAAATAAAGCGAATCCCGTTACGCCACCGCAAACTCCGCCAGGTCCTTTCGTGTATTGATAATTGTTGCGCATCATGTATTCACGGTTCGTCTCGGTCGTCGAGGAACACGCACCCATGTGAATGATCGAGTCAGTCTCGCGAAAATCATCGAGCCTCGCGATAAAGTCATCCGCGTCAATAAAGTCAGCAAACTTCAGCGGCGCAAGATTCTTCTCTTTAGCAGCATCGTCTTTGCGGTCAACGACAACAATATCCTCGCGCCCAAGCTCATTCAGCCGCCACACGATCGCACTGCCGATAAAACCTGAACCGCCTGTGACAATTATCTTCATATGGAACGCGGACACTCTTGTCCGCAATAAGGGCGAAGCCCAAATAAATCTTCACACCGCAAGCGGCGTTTGCGGACAAGAGTGTCCGCGTTCCCTACCAACCAAGTATGTAAGCAAACATCAGCGGTGCGACGATCGAGGCGTCCGATTCGACGATGAATTTTGGCGTCGAGGCTTCGAGCTTGCCCCAGGTTATTTTTTCGTTCGGCACGGCGCCGGAGTATGAGCCGTAGCTCGTTGTCGAATCGCTGATCTGGCAGAAGTAGCCCCACACCGGCACGTTGTCACGCTGCAGATCCTGATGCAGCATCGGGACAACGCAGATCGGGAAATCGCCCGCGATGCCGCCGCCGATCTGGAAAAAGCCGATTGTCGAATCGTCTTTCGCATTATTCGTGTACCAATCGGCGAGCGATCATCATGTATTCGATACCGGTGCGCACGGTGTGAACATTTTCGACGTCGCCGGTAATGACGTGTCCGGCAAACATATTGCCCATCGTCGAGTCTTCCCAGCCGGGCACGACCATCGGCAGATTTTTCTCCGCCGCGGCGTACATCCAACTGTCTTTCACATCGATCTGATAATACTCCTCAAGCGAGCCGTTCTCGCAATACCTGATACATGAATTCGTGCGGAAAATAGCGTTTGCCTTCGGCCTCGGCGTGTGTCCAGACATCGACCATCGCCTTCTCGAGCCGCCGCATCGCTTCCATGCTCCGGGATGCAGGTGTCGGTCACGCGATTCATGTGGCGGTCAAGCAGGTCCTGTTCGTCGGCCGGCGTCAGATCGCGATAATGTGGCACGCGTTCGTAAAAATCGTGCGCGACGAGATTGAACAGATCTTCCTCAAGGTTCGCACCCGTGCACGAAATGATCTGCACCTTGTCCTGCCGGATCATCTCCGCCAAACTCAGCCCCAACTCAGCCGTCGACATCGCCCCAGCCAGCGTGATCATCATCTTCCCGCCGCCATCGAGATGCCGCTTATAACCTTCCGCCGCGTCGATCAACGCCGCAGCGTTAAAATGGCGATAGTGATGTTTAATAAATTTCGTGATCTGGTTGTTCATAATCAAAGCTTCCCTCCTTACGAAGGACGGGGAGGCGGCGTTTCGCCCACGGTGGTTCTCTCCTTGCGTCTCGCTTGCGACCTTACTAACGTGCGGCTTCTGCATTCGGACGCGAAAAACACGAATAAGAAATATATCCTATTCGCGTATATTAGCGTAATTCGCGGCCAAATTCTGCTGATCGTGATCTCTAACGGCTTCGCGTATCCCGAGCTGCAACCCACGCAACTCGGCGAGGCCGCGCATTCGGCCGATACAGGAATAACCGGGATTGGTAACTTTGCCGAGGTCGTCCATCATCTGATGGCCGTGATCCGGCCTGAACGGGATGCGGTGTCCGACCGTCTGCTGCGTCTCAAAAACATTCTTCATCGCCGCATACATATCAACATCCCCGTCAAGATGATCTGACTCATGAAAGTTCCCTACGGAGTCTTTTTTGATATTTCTGAAATGCACGAAATGCACCCGTGAACCCACCTCCTTTAGGATTGCCGGAACATCGTTTTTCGGATTCGACGATAGCGATCCACAGCATATGCAGAAACCATTAGCCTTCGAAGGTGTAAATGAGGCTATATCGCGAAGATCTTCGACCGTGGAAACGATCCGCGGCAGGCCAAGAATGTCGAATGCCGGATCGTCCGGGTGAACAGCCAGGCGAATTCCAACCTCTTCGGCCACTGGCGATACCTCGCGTAAAAAGTGCGCGTAATTTTCCTTTAGAGCATTTCGATCGATCTCGGCATACGGTTCGAGAGCCTTTCTCATTCCCTCAACAGTGCGCTTTTCTTCGCCCGGAATACCAAACAGGATCGTGTCGATCAGATCATCCTTTCGTTTTTGTGTTGCATTGCGAAATCGCTCCGCAGCCTTGTCGACGATCGCATCCGCGAAAGAATCTTTTGCACCCGTTCGTTTAAGGATATAGATGTCGAACATCGCAAAATCCACGAGGTCGAAATTCAACGCTAGCGAACCGTCTTCGACCTTGAAAGCAATGTCAGTTCGTGTCCAGTCATTAACCGGCATGAAATTGTAGGTAACTACTTCCAGGCCGCAAGACCCAAGATTTTTCAGCGATACTTTGTAATTATCGATCCACTCGGCGCATCGCCCGGAGCGGGTCTTTATGTCTTCGTGAATTGAAAGACTCTCAACTACACTCCATTCAAGGTTGAAATGTGCCAATTCCGCCTTTCGTTTTTCGATCTCATCGACGCTCCACACCTCGCCGTGCGGAATATGATGAAGCGCCGTTACGACGCCTTCTGTTCCGGTCTGCTTTACATCGGCAAGCGAAACCGGATCGTCCGGTCCGAACCATCGCCATGTTTGAAGTAATTGCCTTGGCTGCATAGTCTTAGAGCGAAAATAAAAACGCGAATAAGAAATATATCCTATTCGCGTTGATCGGAGTAAATTCACGAGCCAAGTGCGTTAAAAAGCTTCCGAAAAACTCACTTCACCTGCGACCGCGACCTGATAAGCCGAGACGCGGCGTTCGAAGAAGTTGGCTAGTTCCTGCACGTCCTGCAGATCCATGAACGAGAATGGATTTTTCGCTCCGTAGACCTTTGACAGTCCTAGCATGGCAAGCCGCTGGTCGGCGACGAATTCGAGATATTGCCGCATGTCCGCGACGGAGAGGCCTGCGACTCCGCCGCTCAAGATGTCGTCGGCAAACTGCATTTCGCATTCGACCGCCTCGTCCAGCATTTCGACGATCTGCCGCGTCAGGTCGTGGTCGAACAGCTCCGGCTCTTCGTTTCGGACCTGATTTACGACTTCCAGCGCAAAGCCCATGTGTGCCGACTCATCGCGGAAAACCCAGTTCGTGCCCGCCGCCAGGCCGTGCAGCAGGCCCTTTGAACGCAGAAAATAGACGTAAGCAAACGCCGCGAAGAAGAACAGCCCCTCGATACAGGTGGCAAAACAGATCAGGTTTAGCAAAAACTGCTTCCGCTCTTCCTTTGAATTCAGCGAATCCAGATCCGAAATGGTGTCGATCCATTTCATACAAAACTCGCCCTTTTTACGGATCGACGGAATATTCTCGATCGCCGCGAACGCCTGCTCGCGTTCGTGATGATCGGGAATATACGTGTCGAGCAGCGTAAGGTAAAACTGCACATGCACGGCTTCTTCATAAAGCTGCCGTGACAGGTACATCCGCGCCTCGGGCGAATTGATGTGCTTGTACAAATTCAGGACGAGATTGTTCGAAACGATCGAATCGCCGGTCGCGAAAAACGCCACCAAACGATTAATCATATGCCGCTCCGAAGCCGACATCTTGTTGCGCAGATCGGTCACATCGGTCGAAAAATCGACCTCTTCGACCGTCCACGTGTTCTTGATCGAATTTTTATACATTTCATAAAAATCCGGGTACTTCATCGGGCGAAGGGTTAGGTTGAATCCTGGGTCTAGAAGCATAAAATGTTACTTGCCTTTCAGTCTTTTGGGTGTCGGAGGATCGTTCAGTTTCTTTATACTGTCGGCAACAGGCAGATTCTCCGGCATCGTGCCGCCGATATCTTCGATCGTCTTTCTGACCTTCGCTCCTACGTCGAAATGAGTTTGGTTAGCTCTGCTCTTTCCTTTTATTTCCTCTCGTCGTAATTTTTCTTCTGTCTGTGTCGCACGAAAGAGATTGGCCGCAAGTTCTGTGCTTCCCATGTGGTCAAGGATTTGCTGGCTCTTTTTCAGACCCTTTCGGGCATGAATATCTTTCGCCGTCAAGCCACCGTACAGTCCCTGGTATCCGTGGTTCTGAAAAATCGCATAGTCTAACGGTTCCACAACGCCAGCGTCTTTCGCGGCTTCTGCCAGCTGCTTGTTGTGAAGTGACATTTCTTCACGAAGAAATTTGCGCTTCTCGTCTTCAGTCTTCAGCCGCTGATAGGCCTGCATCTGCTGGATTTCCTGAAGACGAGTTTGGACGGCAAAATAAGTCTGCCCCAAGGCCACTATTTCCTTGGTGGAATCGGCGTTTTGGACGATAAGATAGCATGCATATCTCGATAGTCTGACATCCTTCAGCTCACGTTCAGCACCTGAGCCAATCGGGACCATATCGAGGATATCCTCGAAATGGTCTAAAATACTGATTCCGCTGTTCTTACACGCTTCCTTGGCTCTTTCGATAACCGGCTTAAAATGACGAAATTCGGAGTATTCCAGCACACGGCCAAGTTCTCTGGCCGACCAGAATTCATTTTCAACATTGTCGAGTCTTTTGATTCGCTCAAAAATCGTTTGCGATTGATTAGTCAAATTTTCTTCCATAAAATGCGCTGGTCTTCCACAGTTCTAAACCGCAAAATAGTTTTGACCGAATGCTGCTTCTTTTTTTCTGCTGTCGCCGTTTTGAGCTGTTAAATAGCAGGAGTATTTGTGAGCAGAAAATCACCTATTTCATGTTTCGCCCCTTTACCCACTTCTATCACCTTCCTGACGTCAGGAAAGTGATCGGTGACTTCCTCGCCCGCATTTTTGCAGGCTTCTTTTGCTTTATCGATTACCTTTTCAAAGTTCTCCCATTTTCTGTAACCCAGCAAGTTCTGCAATTCTCGGGCGCTCCAGCATTCAACGCCGTCAAACTCAATAGCCGCTGACTCAAACTTTTCAAAGAGTTGTTTTATTTCCTCTGATTTCATTCTTCTTTGTTTCAGACCTCGCACATTAGCGGGTGCACGGGGCTTGCGTCGCAGAACCAAGTCAACACGCCGGTTACTGAACACTGCGTTCTATTTGATCCTACAACGCTTACGGCAAGCGTACGCTCAGCCCAGAGTTAGGTCCTGGTGGTAAGCCTAATGCGGTATCGATGCCAGGATGTTCTCGAATATCTTGCAACACCCTTTCCGCAGGCATTAGTTTGCCGATCAAGGCTTCTGATTCGCGTCTCGGGCTACTTACCGGTTTCGCTCTGTACACAATCACGTCAGCTATTCCTTCAGCCATCGTCCTTAAGCAGACGCCGCGTATATAAAATCGATTAATCTCTCCCTCAGCAAGAGTATCCGGCGCGGTTTCTGGAACTTTGGCGGTCGTATATCCCCCCTTAGGTTTCTTCTTTTCTTCTTGGGCTTTTAGCAGTCCTCTGTTTCTTAATTCAGCAGCCAGCCAAACATCATCGTGCGAGGCAGCCGCAACTCGCAGTAATTGTGGATATTCCTGTTGCCCACGAGAATTCAATCTCGAACTTATGTAAAGCTGACCATTCGCGGAATCTCTGTCAATCTCCTCCAGAATGAAGCGACGTGTTTTTTCATCAAGGTTGTTGAGTGTTAATGCCATATTTCGTTACTCCTTCTATTCTTTTTATGTGAGTTACTGACACGCCTCACACGCCTCGGGATTTTCCAGCGAGCATGCCAGAACTTCTTCGTCGGAATACGCACGCACGTCAGGCTCGTCGGGAACAATGTTCGTTTTCTTATAGTCCGCCGTTACCTGAGCAATGCGTGTTGCCGGCCGCGAACGCAGGTAATAGGTCGTCTTTAAGCCCTTTTCCCACGCGTACATGTACATCGACGAAAGCTTGCCGATATTCGGGCTTTCCATGAACAGGTTGAGCGAAGCGCTCTGGTCGATGAACGCACCGCGCATCGCCATCATGTCTATCAGCGAGCGCATAGGCACTTCCCATGCTGTCCGGTAGATTGCTTTCAGTTCTTCGGGAAATTCTTCGATGTCCTGAATAGAACCTTCGCTCAATTTGATCTTGTTGCGGATCTCATCCGTCCACAGCCCGGCGGCCTTTAGCTCCTTGACCAGATATTTGTTGACCTGAACAAAATCGCCCGAAAGAGTTTCGCGTTTGAACAGGTTCGACACCTGCGGCTCGATGCATTCGTAGCAGCCGGCGATCGAAGCGATAGTCGCCGTCGGTGCAATTGCGATCATTAACGAGTTTCTCAAACCGTGCTGCTTGACCTTTTCACGCAGCGCGTTCCAACGCTCCGCGTCTTCCGGCACAACGCCCCACAGGTCGAACTGGAAAACGCCGTTCGCCGCACGCGTTTCATCAAAGGCGGGATGCTTGCCACGTTTAATCGCCAACTCACACGAGGCGTCGAGGGCAGCAAAATAGATTTCTTCCTGAATCTTTGCCGAGAGCATTCTTGCGGCTTCGGAATCAAACGGCAGCCGCAATCCGAAAAACACGTCCTGCAAGCCCATTACGCCAAGCCCGATGTTCCGCCAACGGTTGTTCGAATCCGCCGTGCTCGGTATGGCGTAGTAATTCAAATCGATCACGCGGTCGAGCTGCGTCACGGCCAGCCGCACGTTTGAGCGAAGCTTCTCAAAATCAAACCCGTCGCTGTTTACATACCGCGAAAGATTTATCGAGCCAAGATTACAAACCGCAGTCTCGTTATCCGAAGTGACCTCCAGTATCTCGGTGCAGAGATTCGAAAGATGTATGACGTTTCCTGCAAGCGCCGTCTGGTTCGATTTGCGGTTGCTCGCGTCCTTGAAGGTCATCCAGCCGTTTCCGGTCTGTGCCATCGTCCGCATCATTTTTGCGTAAAGGTCGCGAGCCTTTATCTGGCGTGTAAACTGTCCGGCTTCTTCGGCTTTAAGGTATTCCGCCTCAAACTCCTCGCCATAAACATCAGGAAAATGCGGCACAACGCTCGGGTCGAACAGCGACCACATCTCATCCGCCTGCACGCGCTTCATAAACAGGTCCGGTATCCAGTTCGCGATATTCAGGTTGTGAGTGCGGCGAGCCTCGTCGCCCGTGTTGTCGCGGAGTTCGAGAAAATCATCTATATCGGCATGCCATGTTTCAAGATAAACGCACGCCGCTCCCTTTCGCTTTCCGCCCTGATTGACGGCGGAAACAGACGAATCAAGCGTCTTGAGCCACGGCACGATGCCGTTCGAATGCCCGTTCGTGCCGCGTATCAGCGACCCCTGCGAACGCACACGGCTGTACGCAATGCCGATGCCGCCCGAAAATTTCGACAGCATCGCAACGTCCGAATACTTTTTGTAGATGCTCTCCAGGCTGTCTTGCGGCGAATCGAGCAAGAAGCAGGACGAAAGCTGCTCGTGTTTTGTACCGGAATTAAAAAGCGTCGGCGTGCTCGGCACGTATTCGAGTGACGAGAACAAACGGTAAAGCTCGATGGCTTCGTTCGGCGTCTCGGAAAGGCCGCAGGCGACCCGCATCCAGAAAAACTGTGGTGTCTCGATAACGTCGCGTGTTACAGGATTTTTTAGCAGATACCGATCGTAAAGTGTGCGCAGACCGAAAAATTCGAATAGATCATTGCGGGTCTGGTCTATCGCGTCATTCAGCTTGCGGCTGTTTGCCGAAACGAATTGGACGACACGCGGGGCGATCAGGCCTTCCTTTACGCCGAACGCGATCGACTGTGAGAACGAATGAATTTCCTGATTACGGACCTCTTTTTCGACGTACTGATTCAGCAGCCGTGCGCCGAGCCGCGAATATTCCGGCTCTTCAAAAATCAAGCTCGCCGCCGTTTGTATTGAAAGCTTGTCAAGCTCTTTGGTGGTCGCGCCGTCATAAAGCCCGCTAATCGTCTTCGTCGCGATCCGCATCGCGTCCACGCTCGGCAAATTCACACAGCAGCGTGAGATCGCGCGGACGATCTTGTTGATGTCCACGGGCTCGAGCGAGCCATTACGCTTTGCGACGCGCATTGTTGTTTGTGCCGGTTCTTCTGATTGCCGTGCGGCTGTTGCAGTGGAAGTTTGACCAATATATGTATCCATTTTTGCTAAATTGCCTCGCGTAAAATTTTCCCGATTTTGGCGACGAAGCGTCGTCGAAAAAGTGCCAGTTGATCTTTTGAGACAAAAACAGTCTCATCACCGGCCTTTCTCTAAAGCGGCGTCCAGGTCGCACCCCTTGGTTTGATTTGGATTAATTTGGGCCTGTTAAGGCTTTTCCTACCGGCTGCCGTTTCCCAAATGGAAGATGAGATCACGGTCTAATTGGCAGTCTTCGTTCCCCATTACCGCTAGCGGGGCAAATGCGGCAAAACGGTCCGCATTTTCTTTCAAACTATCAAAATTTTTCCGAGCGTTACTTCAGTGAATATAGACTATATGGTAGTCAAATACCTTTGTCAACACTAAATATAGTGGTTTTTAAACTAATTACTAAAACGTGCATTTGCAACATTTAGCGCGCCCGTTGTGAAGTATTGGTTTAATTAGAGCGTAACAGTCCGGTAACACATTGGAACTCAATCATTTAAGCTCCTGTTTCATCCCTAGATGTGATGAAGAAAACCCTAAATTCGCATAAAACCGATGGGCATCGGTTCGGTCATTATTGGTAGTAAGCTGCATCGAAATACATCCTTTCTCCTTCGCCCGATCAATTGCCCAAAGCATCATATCCCGCCCGATGCCTTTGACGCGAAACTTCTCATCAACCCGTACCGATTCGACCGTACAACGCTTACCGCCCTGAAAACTGATCGACGGCGTAAACGTAAGTTGCATCGTCCCGACAATGGTTTTGTCAGAACCACCTGTGGTAACGGGTGGGTCGGATGTTGCGACTCGGAACCCGCACGATACTTCAGGCGGTTCTGATAAGACCGCAACGATCAGCTCATTATTCTGATCACCCTCGATCTCCCGAAACGCCTTTACATAACTCTCCGGCAGCGGATCTTCAAACCGCTCCCGCTGCTGCCCAAGAAAATCATCCGCGAGCATTCGGACGATTTCAGATAAGTCCTCGATCGTCGCTTCCCTCAGACTTGCTTTCATAAATAACTAGCCCCCGCAAAAGCCTTTCGCCTTCACGGACTGCTTCTTGCCGTCCTTCGTAACGGTCATCAATGCGTCATAAAAGACAGCTTCGCCTTCATTCGCGGTCTTTGTAACGATCAAATCGAATCTTACGGCGGTATTTTGAGAGTTAAACATCCAAACCAGGCGTTTTTTTCCTTTTAGCTGTTTGATCTCATAAGATCGGGTTCGGTTGAGTAGCACTTCCTCACCGTCGATATTCATTATTCCGCCGGATTCGTTGTCGAGAAAATAATAGCGTCTTTCACTTGCCATTTTATTCGCATCGGAAATTGGTGACATATAGCAGCCGAAATCTCTGTCACTTTTTACAAATCCGATACCCTTCGATTGCGCGGTAGTGGTTATGTATTTTTGCAAAAACTCGATCATCATGTGATCAGCATAGGCCCGCGCGATATCGAGAGCCGTCCTGCCGTTCTTGTCCTTCGCATTTGGATCCGCGCCTTTTTCGATCAATAGTTTAACCCGACCCATCTTCGAGTCATCATATGCCGCTCCCAATACAACCGCCATCAAAGGTGTCTCGCCCTGATTGTCCCGCGAATTCGGGTTTGCTCCATTTTTCAGAATCAGTTCCATTATGTATTTGTCGGAAGCCGCCGCCATAAGCGGGGAAAAACCTGACTTGCTTACAAGATTTACATCCGCCTTGTTGTCGATAAGCAGCCGAACCGTTTCGATCTTCCCGAAGGCGGCGGCCTGCATCAGCGGCGAAAAGTTTCTTAGTTCCCGATGAGATCCTACAAAAAAATCGGAAAAAGTATTTGGATTGGCTCCCTTTTCCAAGAGGAGTTGGACAATCTTTGCGTCCTTCTCGACCGCCAACGCCAACGGAGTGAGTCTTTCACCTTTAGCCGGATCGCTGTAGGTTGCGTTCGGATCCGCTCCTTTCTTAAGAGCGTCCGCTACCGCTTCAATATCATTACTGAGTATTGCCTTGAAAAGCTCATCCTGAATTGTGGCTGCCGTCAAAACGGTTCGGCTGGAATTTTTCTCATCTTGAGAAGGCAGATTGATGTTAGCCGGACGGCATGAAACCTGCGAGAACAATCCGAAAGTTAGCAAAAGTATTAGTATTGACTGGTACATCCCTTCACCCCTTTATCCTTTATACTTCTGTAGCGCTGTCTGATAAACGCTCCGCAAACGCTCCACAGAATGGGCGTTTTGTCCGGAATAGGAACCGCCGCCGCTCTTTTTTGGAAAACTCGCCCATTCTTCAGAGCCGCTATGGATCGCCGTATCCAAATCCCCGCTCAAAAGCGGCCCGACCATTCCTCTGTATTGCATCAGCATTACGGCGGCCACGTCCTGCGAACCCGGTGAAAAATCGCTAAGGCCATAGCCGGCCATCCAAGTCCACGTCTTTCTCAAGAACTGATATCGTCCAACCGCCGAGCTGTAGGAGTCGGAATCCTGAGGTCGGCTTTCGCGCCATAACACCAAAAGATTCGGGTAACGGGAGAAGTTCGTGATTTCAAAATTTTGCGATCTTTTACCAACCCAGTCCGGATTGAAAGGAGCCTTTGTGATTTTCCCGTTTACGATCGTTCCATATTCCTTACCTCCGCGGTCGCGGCGTGTACCCTCGGAATATGCGATCGTATCGAGCAATGCTTTGATCTCAGGCTTGAGCAGAAGATCTCTGGCATTGACAATGTTGATCGCTTTGGCTCCGCCTTCCATAGACACTTCGGGAGTGCGAATTGTTTTAGGGTCTTTATATGCCGCGATATACAATGCCCTAATTGTTCTGCCGCCAGGATCCACTTTTCCGTCCGGCTTCGATATGCCAATTACATCACGCTGAAAAATTGTGATCGCTCTTATTGTCAGATTGTCGCAGACGCCGTTTTCGACCAGCGAATTAAAAGGTTCAAAACGGATTCCCGCCTGTTTTAATCGCGGAACACCCCGGTTGATTAAAAGCTGAACCAGCGTAACGTGTGGAGGTTGATTGACTCCGCCTGCGCCGACGCTTTGGCCGATGCCGACGTCCGGCGAATAGACAGTAGCGGACGCCGTAATACCAGGAGTGGAGAGCGGCGCAGCGGAACCTCCCGGCGTCATCTGCTTTGTTTCCGAACCTGGGTCGTTGTAGTTGCCGCTGGTCGCCCGCGTAAGTCCCTCGACTTTGAATTTCACATAACCGCTTTTTCCGTTTCCATAATGCCCGACATGAAGATGCTGTCCCTCCGTCTCGGTGTACGGGCCGTGGTGAACCATCTCGTAAGCTTCGGTAGCATCGAATATCTCGTTAAATCGTGCTTTTATCTGCCTAAACCCTTCCTGATCGGTCGTCCCGGCAATGTGAAAATCCGCCGCCCTCTTCTGCATATGAAGGCTCGTACGGCTGCCTCCCGTCGGAACAAATTGTCGGTCACCGGAGTGGACACGGATATTCTTGTTCAAAAGATTCGCGATCCGTTGAAGCACGACCTTTAAGTTGGCGTCTGAAACCGGTTTTATATATGTAACGTCCGCCATAAAAGTTCTCCGTAGATGTTTCTATCCCGCATATCTTACGCCAAAAAACTGCTGAATATTTGTAAGTGTTCGTGGATACCTGACTTTTAATTTTCCACAACCAGCTCGTCGTATGCAAACTGCACATTATCCGGCAACAGCTTTGAATCGCGCTCGTGCAGAATGTCGTGGTTAAGGTGCGTCAGGAATGCGCGTTTTGGTTTGAGATCTTCGATAATAACCAACGCTTCTTCGAGACATAGATGCGTTGAGTGCGGTTTGATTCGGACGCAGTCTAGAACAAGAACGTCCAAATCGCGGAGGCCGTCCATCGAACTTGGCGGGATCGTTTTCAGATCGGTCGCGTATGCAAAATCGTTAAAGCGGTAAGCGATGACCGGCAGCTCGCCATGAATGACCTCAAGCGGCGTGATCTCCAGATCTTCGCCGATGTAAAACGGTGCGTTCGGCACGACCGTATGCGGAATGAGCTGCGGCAGCCCACCGCCGAAATGCGTCGGCTGAAAGATGTATTGAAAGATCCGCCGCAGATCAACCCACGCAACGTCGTTCGCATACACGCCCATCGCCCCGTAACGAAAATTCAGCGGCCTGATATCGTCCAGCCCAAAAACATGATCGACGTGACAGTGCGTGATAAGAACCGCGTCAAGATGCCGAATATTCGCCCGCAAGGCCTGTTGGCGGAAATCGATGGATGTATCGACAAGTACCTTTTTATCGCGATGCTCGATGAGGATCGAAACCCGCAGCCGCTTGTCCCGCGGATCGTCAGACAGGCACGTTTCACAATCACAGGCGATCGATGGAACTCCTGTAGATGTGCCTGTTCCTAAGAAAGTAAGTTTCATGAGTTTTCAGAGTTGCAGGAAGTTACAGAAAGTTACAGGACGCCCAAAACAACTCAAAACCGCAGAGAACTCTGAAACTCCGCAACTACCCGCAACTCTGAAAACTATTTTTTGCCGAGGATATCCGCGTCCGAAAACTGCTTCGCCGCCTGCGCTTTCAGCTTTTCTTCGGTCGCCCGCACCATCGTCACATACTGCATCCGAAGGTCGGCCAAGATTCCTTCCATCAGTCGCGATTCTTTGGCGTGCAGATTTCCCTTGGTTTTTTCAGTTATCATCGCCAAAACATCGAGCCAATACTTCCCGGTTTCCAGATCGATGCTCCGCTTTCCCGTCGCCGGATGCGGCATCGCTCCTAGAGAAGCGGCTGCGTTCGTTGCAAGCGTAGATAGAAAATTTACAAAGCTCGCCGGGTCTTCCGCTCCCGGAATGTCCTCGGCGTCGTCTGCATACGAATCCGCTTCATCTGCTGAGGGCACCATGTTTTCTTCCTGAATCTCCGCGGCTTCTTGTGTCGGCGGCGCCTCAGCCGGAGTCTCTTCCACCTTGCTTGGTTCGATCACAACACCATCTTTGACCGAGCCGTCAGCATTGAACTTGCGCCTGTCGGTTACCTTAAAGGAAACTTCTTCGTGGTCTTCGTCATGTCCGATCATATGTTTTAAATGCTGTTCTGATAGTAGCATTTTGCCGAAAAAGAATTCAAAATCTGATGAATGTCCAAATCTTTTGACGAACTAATTGCCGTAATGGCCCGCCTGCGGGCTCCGGGCGGCTGCCCGTGGGATGCCGAGCAGACCTATCAATCGCTGTCGCAGTATTTGCTCGAAGAGGCTTACGAGACCTTCGACGCGATCCACGCAGCTGGCGAAACCGGCGACACCACTCATCTGACCGAAGAGCTTGGTGACGTGCTTCTCCAGGTCGTCTTTCATTCGACTATCGCGGCCGAACGCGGCGATTTCACAATCGACGATGTCGCCGCTGGCGTTGCCAAAAAGCTTGTTCTCCGCCATCCGCACGTTTTCGGCGACAAAAAGCTCGACAGCGCCGAGGCCGTTCTCGACAACTGGGACGAACTGAAAGCAAATGAACGCGCGGCGTCAGGAAAGTCCGAAAAGGTGAACGACTCTTTGCTCGACGAAGTGCCTGTCCATTTCCCGGCTCTGCTCGAAGGATTAAAGCTGAGCAAGAAAGCAGCCAAAGTCGGGTTCGATTGGGAGAATGCCGATCAGGTTTTCACAAAAATAGAGGAAGAGATCGGCGAACTCAGAGACGCGGTTGCGCAAAAAGACTCTGAAAATATTAGCGAAGAGATCGGTGATCTGCTCTTCGCAGTTGTTAACCTTGCACGTAAATTAGACGTCGAACCCGAAACCGCCCTCAAAAAAACCAATCGCAAATTCCGCAAGCGCTTTGCTTTTATCGAAAAGGAACTGAACACGGCCGGTAAAACGCCCAATGAAGCTGACCTTGCTGAAATGGATGCGCTTTGGAATAAAGCTAAGTTGGCGAATTAAAAACTTCAGCTTGTTTCGAGCGTTAAATCGTTTATTTACCGTGTTTAGTCAATATCAGTGTTAAGAAAGCGGGGCGGCGCCACAAAAAACGCTTTGACTTTACATGTATAGAGAATTATTTTAGAAGACAGCATTCTTCGAAGACTGCAAGGGGGACTTCTTTTAATGAACCAAGCAAATAAACTGATCGGACTGAGATTTCTAACATCCGCCTGTCTCATTGTCGCTATCCTGGCAAGCTCAACCTCTTTCGCTTTGGCAACTCCCGAACGAAAGGCTCTATTGGGTGAAATTTCGGTTTCCGGAGATGGTCAAAACGGAGAACCGCCGTTCGTTAAGGTTGACGGAGAACCCGCTGTCAGCGGACGCACCTTCTCTTCGGCCAGCGTCATTGAGACATCGGAAACGACATCCGCCAACATTAGCCTCGGAACTGTCGGACGCATCGGCTTATCCCCGAATTCACGATTGAGCCTTAATTTCACTGAAAACAGCATTACTGGAAAGCTGTACAGCGGAAAGATCAGAGTATTCAATTCAAAAGGCGTTTCCGTGAATATCGAGACGCCTGACAGCTCTCTTTCAAATAACAAAGAGCTACAGGGGAATTTCGTTATCGATGTTGAATCCGGAACAACCCTTGCTACGACCGAAAGCGGTTCGCTCTTTTTCGAAGACGGGGAGCCTGCCGGAAAAGCTCAAACAACCCCGGCTGTGGGCAGCGGCCTTTGGATACCGTTGACGATTTTTGGAGCAATTGTCGGAGTGGCAGTGGTCTCGGTGGTCCTTAATCGAAATGGCGACGGTATCGTTAGTCCTGTCCGATAACACTTCGCTTTTACAGATCGAACCAAAAGCGCGGGCCCGGCGGTCCGTGCTTTTTTGTGGGACATTTTAATACCAAGTTACTCCGCAAAAAGTTCGTATAGTTTGTCGATCGTTTTCCTTTGGGCCGCCGCATCTATCTCTCCGATCTTTTTTACCAGACGCACTTTATCGACCGTTCTGATCTGGTCAAGTATGACAAACCGCTTGCTGTTTAAAAAATCGATCGCTATCCGCGTTGGATAATGAGCGTTGGTAGAGGCAATAGGAGCGATAATGACCGTTTCGAGATTGCGGTTCAGTTCGTCCGGCGAGATAACAACGGTCGGACGGGTATTCTTGGCATCCTTTGAAGGCAGAGGATCGAGATTGACGAGATAAACCTCAAAGCGTTTTACCATTGCCACTCCTTCGTTTCGAAGCGGGTCGCGGGGCTTGCGTCAAGCATCTGGTCGTCATCATTGTCCGCCAATTCCTTAAACGCGGCATCCCAATTCCCTCGTGGTTTCTGCACGCTGCGAATAAGAAGCCCGTCCGGATGAACTTCAAGTTCGACCTCGCCGACGAGCTTTGTTTCTTCCAGCATCATTTTCGGAATACGGATGCCCTGTGAATTACCGATCTGAATGATGTGAGCCTTCATAATTACATCGTAATTACAAGCGGTGTTAACGTCAAATAACTATCACCCGATCTTTTCGAGCCCATTCATATACCGCTGCAAAATTTCCGGGACAACGATCGAACCGTCTTCCTGCTGATAATTCTCGATCACCGCTATCCACGTTCGCCCTACGGCAAGCCCGGAACCGTTCAGCGTATGGACAAACTCCGGCTTCTCACCGCCACCGCGTCGAAAACGAAGGTTCATCCGCCGTGCCTGAAAATCACCGCAGTTCGAACAGCTTGAAATTTCGCGATACGTCTTCTGCGAAGGCAGCCAAACCTCGATGTCATAGGTTTTCTTAGCCCCAAAACCCATGTCGCCCGTAGACAGAACCACGGTTCGATACGGCAAGCCGAGCAATTGTAGGATCCGCTCGGCGTTAGCCGTCAGCTTTTCGTGCTCGTCTTCCGAATTTTCGGGGAGCGATAATTTTACCAACTCGACCTTTTCGAACTGATGCTGCCTGATCAGTCCGCGCGTGTCCCGCCCGTAGCTTCCCGCCTCGCTGCGAAAACAGGGCGTGTATGCGGCAAAATATTTCGGCAAATCCTTTGCGTCAAGAATTTCTTCCGCGTGATAATTCGTCACCGGAACTTCCGCTGTCGGTATCAAAGCCAGTCCGCGTTCGTCGTTTAGAAAAAACAGATCGTCCTCAAACTTCGGCAGTTGGTTTGTTCCAAAAAGGCTTTTTCGATTAACGATAAACGGCGGCAGCGTTTCGGTGTATCCATGCTCGGTCGTGTGAACATCAAGCATGAAATTGACCAACGCCCGTTCAAGCCGTGCACCGACTCCATTCAATATCGCAAACCGCGAACCGGTAATCTTCGTCGCACGTTCCAGATCGAGTATGCCCAGCGTCTCGCCAAGATCGACATGATCCTTCGGCTCGAACGAAAACTCACGCGCTTCGCCCCATTTCCGAACCTCGACATTCGCCGTCTCATCCTTACCGACCGGAACATCGCTCGCCGGTATATTCGGCAGATGCGAAAGCAGACCGCGCATCGCGGCTTCGGCCTCGTCACGCTGCGTCTCAAGCTCCGCCTGCTTGTCCTTCAGCCCGGCAACTTCCGCCTTTTTCGCTTCGGCCTCGTCCTTTTTCCCGACCTGCATCAACGCCCCGATCTCCTTGCTTGCCGAATTTCGCGTCTGGTTGATCTTATCGCCTTCGCCGATAACACGTCGGCGCTCGGCATCAAGCTCGACAAATTTATCGAGTCCCTCGGCCGGGAAATTACGGTTCACGAGAGCCTCTCGTACCGCATCCAGATTGTCTCTTACAAAATTCAGGTCTAACATACTACAAAAATCGTCTTATCTTTTCGCTTTGCTTCTTGTTTGTTTCCGGCCCGCGAATAGCCTAAAATCTTACGTTCGCCATTGTGAAACGAATAAGAGAATCTAACAAAATTGCCATGTCAAACAAAGTTCGTAAAGCCGTTTTCCCCGCCGCCGGCCTTGGTACACGCTTCCTTCCGGCAACGAAAGCTTCGCCGAAGGAAATGCTCCCGCTCGTCGATAAACCACTAATCCAGTACGCGATCGAAGAAGCGGTCGCGAGCGGAATCGAGTCGATTCTCGTAATCACGGGCCGTGACAAAAGCGCCATCGAGAACCATTTTGACATTTCCTTCGAGCTCGAACAGCTTCTCAAGGACAAGGGAAAGGACGACATGTTCGAGATCGTCCGGTCGATTTCGGACCTTGCAAAAATCAGTTACACGCGACAAAAGCAAGCGCTCGGCCTTGGCCACGCCATTTATCAGGCAAAGGATTTTGTTGGCAACGAACCGTTTGCCGCTTTGCTCGCCGATGACATTGTCGATTCCGAAAAACCGGCGTTGCAGCAGATGGCGGACGTGTTCGAAAAATATAACGCTCCGGTGATCGCGACGATGCAGATCGAAGGCGAGGCAATTTCGCGTTTCGGCGTAATCGACGCAGAGGAGGTTGAACCAAATGTATACAGAATAAAAGATATGGTCGAAAAACCGGCCTATGCAGACGCTCCGTCCGATCTGGCAATCATAGGTCGCTACATCTTCACGCCCGATATTTTCGATGCGATCGAGCGAACGCCACCGGGAGCGGGCGGCGAGATACAAATAACCGATGCGATGCGACTTCTGCTAAAAGACCGCCCGTTCTATGCCGTCAAACTGGAAGGCACCCGCCATGACGCCGGTGACAAGCTCGGATTCCTGATCGCGACCGTCGAATTTGCCTTAAAGCGAGAGGACCTCGGTGATGATTTCCGCGCGTATTTGCGATCGCTAAAACTATAGATCGGTTATCGATCTTCGTCGGCTCGAATCTGTTTTCGGGTCGTTTTCACCATCAGGACCAATTGCAAAATTATCAAAGCTGTCACGCACGCCAGAAGAGCAAACATACCGGCCTTTAGCGTTCCCGACCGTTCCGATAAATATCCGATGAGCCAGGTGATCGATGTCGCGCCAAGCGTGCCGCATATAAAAAATGGTGTCGCCCGATGCCTGGCCGTCGGCCCAAACGTCCGCGTAAACCGCGACAGGTTAGTTGGAAAAACAGACGACGTACCAAAACCCGCGACTGCGGCACCCACGCCCAGCCACAACAAACTCCCAGCCGAAAGTATCAATAGCATACCAGCGAGCATTATACCGAGGTCGAGCAGCAGCACTTGCTCCTCCCGCAAAAACCGGAAGATAGCGGGAGCCACGCCGCGTCCAACGACAAAAAACAAAAAGTACAAGAACGTCGGCGACAAAAGGTGTACAACGGGTTCCCCATGCAGCCTGTCGGCGTAGGTGGTAAGCCATCCGCCAATCCCGCTTTCGAACCCGACATGAATAAAATTAAACAGCGCTATTGCCCACGCCAACGGCATTGTCCATATCGGCACCAGACTCGGTTGCGGATCAGCCGCGTCGTTTACGTTCGCCACAGCGACTACATTCGGTGAAAAGAATATGAGGACGGCCACGGCCAAAAGCGGGACCGCGAGGATCAACGTCATCGGCCAAATGTTTGATCCAAATGTCGTCAGATCGACAAAAGGCTTGCAAAAAATCGCTCCGACACCCCAGCAAAAATTCAGCACGCTTAGAGCCGAAGCCGATCTGGCCGGATTTGTTTCCAGTATCAGCATATTTACTGAAGGCAGCGTCATTCCGATCCCAAAACCATTCAGCATGAATCCGACAAGGCAGACCGTGAAGATATCGGCGTTCATGATAAGGACGCCGGCAGCCATCGCCGCACAACCGATAAGCGCCGCTAAAACAAAACTGTTTCTGCGGCCGAACCAATTGGTTAAAAGCGTTCCAAGCAATGATCCGGCAAACTGGGCCGGGAAAAAATAGCCCGCCTGAAGGTCGTTCAGAGCAAAGTGTCCGGAAAGAATCGGGAGTACCTGGCCGATCAGAACCGTGGTGATTCCCGAAAGGAAAAACACTACATGCAGCAGCACTTTTAAGCGTCGGTTGTCAGAATTTTGTGTCAAAATTTGAATAACTACAGGATCCTGAAATTTTCCATCGGTTTGATCCTGCTCGCTGCAAAGGCCGGGTAAAACGTCGCGATCAGACAAAGCACTGACGTCACCGCCGCTATAATCAAAACGTCGCCAACCGCCGGTCGCAACGGAATATAAGCGATCGAATAAACATCCGCCGGCAAACTAATCAGCCGATTCGAGTTAGCCAGCCAACAGGCCAATAATCCAAGTATCGTGCCGCCAAGAACACCTATTGTACCGAGAAGCAACCCTTCGAGCACGAACATGAGTACAAGGCTTTTCGCCTTCGCACCGCACGTCCGCAAAACCGCTATATCCGACCTCCTTTCGTTTACGAGTAAGGCCAGCGTAGTCGTAATATTGAGCACGGCGATCAATATAATCAGCAAAATGATGGCGATCGCAACCTTCTTCTCAAGGCTGAGAGCCGCAAAAAGCGGTCCGTTCGCCTCTTGCCAATCGATCACACGAAATTCATTTCCCGCAATTTCGCGAATTGATCGTGCGGCCTCGTCCGAACCGTAAATGTCTTTCACTGAGATATTTAACGACCGCGGCGTAAATTGCTCATCGCCGTAAAGCTTTGCAAAATCTGCTGTAGATACGCGAACCGCCGTAGAATCGAAATCGAAAAGTCCCGTCTTGAAAATCTCTACCACCGCAACCCGTGACCGGCGTGTTTGCGTGCCATTTCGCAGCAGAAATATCTCGGCATCGCTTCCTTCTTGCAAGCCGGTTTTAGCAGCAAGTTCTTTTCCGACGGATATGCCAATAACGCCGTCAGACCGATTTGCAAACGGCAGCTCCGCCGTTTGCAAAACCGCGTGGTTGCTGAAAACGAGGCCCACGAGGAAGATTCTCTCGGTCGCAAAGCCCGATACCTGTTCCAAATTTTCGGCCGATTTGAGTTTATCCGTTATCGCCCGCCAATCCTCGATGTCAGCTCCATCCTCACGAAACACTGCAATGTGCGGCGTGTTCGCGAGCAATTTGTCCCGCATCTCTGTTTGAAATCCGCGAGCCAACGCCTGTGCAATTATCAGGCTCGCGACGCCGGCAACTAATCCTGCAACCGCTACAGCCGAGGTAAATTTGACCAGGCTCCGCCGCCGCGCAAATAAGGACCGCGAGACAAGTTTCAATTCGAGAAGCACGAACCAATTGTAATTGTTAAACCCGATAATGTTAACTGAGCCTCTCATTAGCAAAAAAGCCGTCAATTCGCTAATATTTTTATATCGAAAGTGAAGTCGCCTTCGCGTGAAGGCCGAGGTAAAAGCTGGATGTCGCTGGCCACAATTGAAGCTGCCGTTGAAGCTATTCGCAACGGCAAAATGATCATAATCGTCGACGACGAAGACCGTGAAAATGAAGGAGATCTCGTCTGCGCGGCCGAGAAGGTGACGCCTGAAATAATCAGTTTTATGGCCGTCCACGGCCGCGGTCTGATTTGTCTGCCTTTAACCGAAGAACGCTGCGACGAGCTTCAGTTGCAGCCGCAGACAAGTAATAATACATCGAGCATGGGCACGGCGTTCACCATATCAATTGAGGCAAAAGAAGGAGTTACGACCGGAATCTCAGCCGCCGACCGTACACGTACGATACTAACGGCGGTTGATCCGAATTCGAAAGCGTCTGACCTGGCCCGTCCCGGCCACGTCTTTCCGCTCAGGGCAAAACGCGGCGGCGTGCTTGTTCGCGTCGGCCAGACCGAAGCCAGCGTAGACATGGCCAGGATCGCCGGGCTAGCACCTGCGGCTGTGATCTGCGAGATCATGAACGACGACGGCACGATGTCGCGGATGCCCGAACTCATAATGTTTGCCGAGAAGCACGGACTGAAAATCATCTCCGTCGCCGATCTCGTACGATACCGAATTGAAAAGGAAACGCTGGTCAAACGTGTGGTCGAAACCGATCTGCCGACTGAATATGGCGTATTTCGCGCGATTCTCTACGAAAACGAGATGAACGGCGAAACGCATGTTGCTATGTCGATGGGCGATGTTTCGCAGGCAACGGAAGCGGTTTTGGTTCGCGTCCAAACCGAGAATGTAACGTTCGCGATGTTTGGGTCCACACTTGGCGAGGCATCATCTGCAATGCAGGCCTCATTGAAGAAGATCGCCGACGAAGGAAGAGGTGTGGTCCTTTACCTCCGGCAGCGTGAAAACAATCTCGACCTCGTCAACCAACTTCGGACGTACGCCCTGATGCAGGAAAAGGGCATCGATTTTCAATCGGCAAAGCGTGAAACCGGATATGGAAAGATGCACGATCACGGGATCGGCGCTCAAATCCTTAAGGATTTGGGGATAAATCGAATACGCTTGCTGTCAAATCATCCCCCAAAAGTAAGTGCGATCGAGGCGTTCGGCCTGGAGATAGTGGAGACTGTGAGTTTTTAGCCGACGGACGGCCTTATCATGCCCGAAGAGAACATCGAACAGATCAAAGACGAAACATCAGCCGCGGACACGCCGTTGCCGGTTCGGCGAAGGCCCGTCTTTTCGCGTCGTAATATCTTCGTCGCTTTAGGTCTACTGCTCGCCGGCACCGCTCTCACGGCGATAATTGCTGTCGTTCTTTATCGAAACGGCGTGGCAGATAGTTATGTTAGGGATCAATTCACTGCGAAAATGGAGGAAATCGGCGTCGTGTTCGACGCAGATGTTTTCCGGCTGACGCTCTCGCCGATGGAACTTGAGCTTAAAAACGCAACGTTCAACGACAAAATCTCCGGCGAAAAACTTTTTTTTGTCCGCGACGCGAGGCTCGGGCTGACCGTTCAAAACCTTTACGCCTGGCAGCTTAGCCGCGACATCAGCATCGATAAAACGGAGATCAATGGGGCCGAGGCATGGATAAAATTCGACGCTGACGGCAAATCGAATTTTTCTAATCTGAAGCTGGTCGAAGACGAGGCGGGCAGCCGTGTAAACTTCAAATACCAGTCGATCAATTTCGCGCTTCGCGACAGCGTCGTTCATTTTGGCGATGTTTCCCGCAAGATTGCCGCCGACGCTAATAACCTGACTTTCCTGCTCGAGCCTGAAACTTACGACGTCCCGGATGAACAAAAGCGTTACAAATTCGACCTCAGCACCACTGCCGCGAAATTCGTCTATGACGACAGGCCGCTGACTCCGATCGACATTCGCGCCGTCGGGATCGCCGATCGAATGGGCGCCGACATCACCAATTTAAAGCTTACGACGCCTATCGGCGAATCGAACTTTAATGGCAAGATAACCGACTGGGCTGCGTTAAAATACAATCTAAATATCGAATCATCGGTCGATCTGACACAAACATCGACGATCTTCCCGCTTGGAACGACGATCCGCGGTGTGGGTAATTTCAAAGGAACCGTTTCCGGCGAAGGCGAAAAGTACAAGGTTGACGGCAAGATCGATTCTGAGTCGTTATCCGCCGAAGGTATTTATTTGAAGGCAGTGAATGTGGCAGCGACCGTCGAGGGCACAAATTCGGCCTACGAAGCAAACGGAACAGCCGTCGCCGAACTGCTGACCTTCGAAGATTTTCGCATCGATTTTCCAAAGATCGCCGGTAACGTTCGCGGCACTGGTACTGATTTTCGATGGGTTGGCGAATTGCAGGCAGCCGCGGCGAAATCTAAATCGTCTGACGCTTGGTGGGCTTTTTCTTTCGGACGCTGTCGCGGAATACAAAGACAAAGAACTTGCCGCCAGTGCGGGGAACGGAAGGGCCCAAAAGTTCTCTGTTAAGGATAATGAGTTTGCGAACCTGAGGGCACGGAATCTGAAGTTTTCCGCCAAAAATGGCGACATCAATCTCACGGCACCGAATGCGACCGCTGACAGTTTTACGACCGAAGACTACAAGCTGAATGGCATCGAAGGCCGTAACGTCCGCGTGAAAGATACTAAAGACCGGACGGATATAGAGGTCGGCGGCTTGCGGGCTTCGGGAGCTGACGTAAAAGGCAATAAGCTGAAGAATCTGACGGCCGAGAAATTTGTATTTACTGATCGCCCGAACTCGACCGATCTTTCGGCGGAAAACCTTCGGGCTGAACGGCTCGACGCTGAAGGCGTCCGTATCGATGGTATCGACGCACCGACAATCTCACTGCGCGATACACAGGCCGAAACCGTGATCTACTCAGACAAATTGCGTGTCGCGAAGATCGATGCGGGCGGGGCGATTCTCGGCTCGCTGAATATCGCCGGCGTCCGGCTGACTATCCGGCAGGGCCGCATCGAAGGCACTTCAAAGGACATCGACGCCGGAACTGTCGCGTTGACAAAAAACTCGACACTGCCGGACGGCGGAACCCTTGAAGCCGTCAAGATCGCAAGGCCGATCTTTGTTCTTGAACCGTCCGGACGATATCGCGCAACTGCCGACATGAGCCTCGGGGGCGGCATCGTCGGCAATATACCGCTCGGCTCGGCACAGGCGAAAGTTGCGGTCGATAATGACCGGGTAAATTTGAATGAACTCACTGCCAACGTAATGAACGGCCTTGTTAACGGCAACGCGGTCATCGCTCTCAACACACGCGGATCGTCTTCCATCGTAGCGGATTTCGCAGACCTCGATCTTGCAAAACTCGCCGCTTTGCAGGGCGGCCGTGTTATTCCGGTTGAAGGAAAAACGTCCGGCAAGGTCAATCTTACTTTGACTGGAACGGACTACAGAACCACGAGCGGCTCTATCAACGCCGTCATCGCAGCCAATGCCGGAAAGGTGGACGCGAATAAAGTCCCGGTCAGCGGCAACGTTAATCTATCGGCAACCAACGGCCTGTTCAATGTTGACCTCGCCAAGCTCAACACGGCAAAAAGCGAACTAAATGCATCCGGCCGATTCGATCTGCGAAACGAGGATTCGAACCTAGATGTCGCTCTCAGATCGACCGATGCCGCCGAGATCGAAAACATTGTGCGGGTGCTCGGTATTTCGCCGCAATTCGAATCTCAATTCGATTCGATGAAGGCCGCGGTCGCCGGGAATTTGAGTTTTGACGGGAAGATCACCGGTAATTTGAGTGATCCGATCGTGGACGGACGTGCGTCGCTTGATTCGATCTCGCTGCGCGGAACAGAGCTTGGTTCGGTCACGACCGATCTCCTTGTTTCGCCTTCCGCAATTGAGATAAAGAACGGGAAACTGCAAGAACGAAGTGGCGGAAACGTCGCTTTTAATGTTAGTGTGCCGACACTTGGCGCAAATAACATCTCGGTTCAGGCAACACTGACGGATGTAAATGCCGGAAACCTGCTCGCTGCTTTGCCGGTTGATCTGCCGGAAAGATTAAAAGATTTCAACGGGAAAACCACCGGAAGCGTAAATCTGAGCGGTCTGCCGAACCAGTCGCAGGGCGAGGTCAACATCGCTTCCGACCCGGGCACGATCGCCGGTCAGACATTCGACAACCTCAAGGTTAAGGCTGTTTTCAAGGGCACGCTTATCGATCTTGAAAGCGGCGAGATCCGCGTTGGCGAAGGCCTTCTGTCGGCAAAAGGATCATACGATACCTCATCGACCGCATTTAATCTCGACGTTAACGGCAAAGCGGTCCCGCTTCCGCTGGCACTTTCATTTCTCCCGGAAAGCAGCAACATTCCGGCAATCTCAGGTGCGGCCGACTTTACCGCCAAGGCAACCGGCGAGATCGACCGCCCCGCCGGTCTGAACGTCAATTTTAACGGGAATGCCAGCAACGTCATAGTCAACGAAAATGCTTTTGGCGAAGTTACGTTCAAAGGAAACACCGCCAATCAAATGCTGAACGCGGATTTGATTGCAACGTTAGACGGCCGGCCGCAAACAATAATCGCTTCGGTAAACTTTGGCGATGACAACCTTCCGTTCCGTGTTCAAACTGAATTCGATCAAAGCCCGCTCGGTCCTTTTATTGCGTTGGTGCCGCAACTTCAGGGCATACAGATCGGCGGCACTGGCACCGGGCGTGTTGAATTCGGCGGCAATCTTGCCCAAAAAGATGCAAGCGGCAAGACTATTTTCACGACCGACAATCTGACTGGCTCGGCCCAGTTTTCACAACTCGCCTTGCAGATTCAAGATACTCCGCTTGTTGCAACCGAACCCGTCGTGGTTCGTTTCAATACCCGCGACGTCGTTTTTGAAAGTGCTCGTTTCTCCGGCGGCGGCTCTAACGTGACCATAGTCGGAACAAAGGCAATTACCGAAGACGGCGTGAATAATCTATCGCTCGATGGCCGCATTAATTTGAGCCTCTTGAACGCGATACCCGGCTTTGCGACCGGCGACGCTTTCTTCGCGGGCATTGCGGATGTTTCGATTCGGATCGCGGGTGTTAACAAAACCGCTCGAGTTTCAGGAACGGCTAATCTGGAAAATGCTTTGTTTGCGACATTTGTCGGTTCCGACCGGCTGACGTTCGACCGGCTGCAGGGACGTATACTATTCTCGGCAAATCAGATCCAATTCGATCAGGCCACCGGCTACCTCGGCGGCGGAAAATTCGTCGCAAGCGGCGGAGCTTTGATCGGCGATAATCTGCAGTTGGCGTCTTTTCGACTCGACCTAGCCGGCACTAATATAACCGTGCCGCTGCCGAAGGACTTCATAACAACCGGCGACGCGAAGCTCGAGATTTCGGGCCGCCGGGTTGACACCGGCATTTCAACGCTCATTGCCGGAAAAATTATGGCCAGGCGCAGTCTTTACACAAAGGACATCGATCTCGCTAATGTAGTCGGAGCACGCCGCGAGGGATCACTTTCGAGCGGTCCTTCGTCGCTTCGGGCCCCGCGGTTCGATCTTACAATAGAAGGCCGCGACGCTCTCGTTGTTCGAAATAATATCGCTGATCTGACTGCCTCTGCTTCGCTTCGTTTGACTGGGAATACGGACAACCCGCAGATCTCGGGACGCATAACCGCAAACAGCGGTACTGTGTTTTTCCGAAAGGACCGGTATATCGTCCAACGCGGCGTGCTCGATTTTCCGCCGAACACCGAGATCGAACCGGTTATCAATCTCCAAGCCGAATCCGAGATCGGCGGCTACCAGATATTTGTGAATCTGTCGGGCCCGCTGACCGATACCGAGCAGCTCGTTGCGGCAGTACGTTCGAGTCCGGCGTTGCCGCAGGCGGATGTTGTATCGCTTATCACAACCGGAAATCTGTCCAATACCGATGCGGGCATTCCGACGTTAGCTCAGACGGGGATCAATACGGCGGCGGAAATATTGACGGATTCGATCATAAATAACCCCGCGAGAAAAGCGACGGACAAGCTATTCGGTCTTAATGTTTTCGAGATCGACCCGATTATTTCCGGCCAGCGGCTCAATCCGTCCGCACGGCTGACGGTTGGGCGGCAGATCAATAATAATTTGCGAATAACTTATGCCACGAATCTTTCGCAGGACCAAAATCAGGTCCTTGCTCTCGAATATCGCGTTTCGAACAAACTTTCATTCGTAGCACAGTATGAGCAGAGATCGTTGAGCAACGTGACGCAGGACCGGAACAATTTTAGTTTTGAGGTTAGGTTCAGAAGGCGGTTTTAGACAGACAGTAGAGACGAATGCCATTAAACAAGCGGGCCGACATTTTGGATAGAAGACTGAAAATGTGGAAACGGATGATCTTGGGCGGCAAGGTCATGCGTCCGTCGTTGCTGGTTGTATTGTTGACTGTTCTATTCGCTCCGGTTTTTGCTCAAAATGGCTACGAGAACCGTGAGATCGGCGACGTCGCGATTGCCTTTGAAGGTAACGACAAAAATATTTCGGTCAGCGAACAATTTCGGCTCCTGGCACGCGACGCGGTCGGTAAAACATATTCCGCGGTTCGCATCCGCGATGCAATCGAACAGCTTTACCGGACAAAAAGAATAGCGTCTATATCGGTTGAAGCTCTGCCGGTTGGCGAGAACAGCGTAAATCTGCGGTTTGTTGTAAAGCGGCGGACACAGGCCCAAAAGGTATCGATCGAGATCGTGGGTGCAAAAGACGAACCGCTGACCGAGCAGGAATTGTTATTCAAGCTAAATCTGCTCGAGCCTGGTGCGGCGATCACCGAACAAACGCTTCGCAATAATTCAGACATCATTCTGGAGTATTTGCGTGAACGCGGATATTTCAAGGCTGAAGTCACACACACCCAAGTCCCTTTAGAAAATCCGAATGATGTAGCAGTCACGTTTCGGGTGACACCGAAGGAGCGAGCAAAGATAGGCACATTCGATATAAACATCGAAGGGTTTGACCGCGCCAAGTTTGCCGACAAGCTGAGTCTGCAGCCCGGCAAACCTTATTCGCGTGATGCTCTGACAAAGGACGTTCACAAGATCCGTGAGATTCTGCGAGAAGAAAACCTCCTCGCTCCCTTTCTGAACGAACCTCGTCCTGTCTACGACAGCGAAGCGAACGTCATTAATATCGAACTCATTGGGAAAAAAGGCCCGGTTGTCGAAGTTTCGGTTGAGACGGAGAAAGACAAGGTCGGCAATAAAGTCCAAAACCGGCTGTTGCCAGTTAAACGCGAAGGCACACTCGATTATTCCGCGATCATTGAAGGCGAACGGCGGCTTGAGAATTACTATCAGGAGCTTGGCTATTTTTTCGCGAATGTAACGTCCGTCTGTTCGGTTGAACCACCGCTGCTTGATAGCGGTGCAACCGTCGCGAAAAACGAAAGTGAATTTTTGTGTTCCGCTTTGAACAGTTCGGAACTTGTGGATAGAAAAGTGCTGGTTAAATATCGCGTGGACCTAAGCCGTCAGCTAAAGCTTACCGATATTCGGCTTCAGGGAACGGACCAGTTCACGGTCCCGGAGATCCAAACGGTTCTCGAATCGCAGGAAGCAAATCTACTTGGTATCATTCCGCTTTTTGGTTATGGTCGCGGGTACACGAGTGAAAAACTTCTTGAAGAGGACGCCTCGACGATCAGATCGCTGCTTCGTGAACTGGGATATCGCGATGCCACGGTTCGCGTAAATCAGGGCGTAAGCCCGGACGGTGAAAACCTCGTGATAACCTTCGTCGTCGAAGAAGGAAAACCGACCGTCATCTCGGACGTGCAAATAGCCGGAAACACTGAGTTTTCCGACGCGGTCCTAATGGAGCAACTGCCGCCGCTTGTCGGTAAAAATTTTTCGCGTGCAAAGATTCGAAATGGGCAGAAAAAGCTTGCCGAATTTTATTCACAGGCTGGTTACTTTGATGCCGTCGTGGATTTTTCCATCGATGAACAAACTGTGGACCCGAACACGGGCGAAGGATTGTTCAAGGTGCTTTATGAGATCAAGCACAAGCCGAACCCGCTTTCGGTCGAAACGGTTGAATCGACGGATGCCGGTTCGCTCCCCGATGGCGAAGGGAAAAAAGTTTACATTGGCCGCGTCCTCATTACCGGTAATGAACGAACGAAATCATCCGCCGTCGAAAAGGCTTTAACGCTAAAACCGAACGAAGTGCTGCGTTCCGGGGACATTTACACCAGCGAGCAGAATCTGTATTCGAGCGATGCGTTTTCGCGTGTCGATATAAAACAGCAGCCCGCCGGAGATTCTTCGACCGGCCGTCTGACGGACATGATAGTAAATGTAGAGGAGCAGGCCCCGCGCATCTTGTCGTACGGCGGCGGCTACTCGACCGACCTTGGCGCGAGCGGTTTTATTGATATCAGGCACCTGAATTTGCTGGGCAGATTGTGGCAGGGCGGAGCACGCGTTCGTGTGAGTCAAAGGCAGCAGCTCGCGCAGATCGATTACGTAAATCCGCGATTTATTCGTGACGGCGAAAAGCGCTTTGCTCCGCTAACGATTACCGCACAATATCAGCGGGATTCCACCGTGACCCGATTTTTTCGATCGGCGTTCGACAATGGCACGTTTGGCATCGTTCAAAGGCTTGATGCGAATGGAAATCCAATCGATGAATTCGGAGCGGATGTCGGCAGTCCGACACTGAATCGTCTGACGCTGACAGCAGAAACCAACCGCACGATCAGCCGCCGAAACCGCAGCATTCTCTTTTTTAGATATCGTTTCGAGGACGTTCGCCTTTATAACATTCAAAGCCTTCTCATCAAGGATTTGCTCATTCCCGATTCGAAAATTCGTATATCCGGTTTCGGTGCGACCTATGTCAGAGACACACGTGAAAATTGTTCGATAAAGTACACGATCCTCGACATCATCGCCCGTGGTGAAGCCGGAGAGCCATGCCGTTACAGCGCCAGCGACCCGACGCGGGGAACCTACCTTACTGCCGAATACAACGTCTCAGTGCCGATTCTCGGAGCAAATATAGGCTTCAATAAATTTCAAGCTTCGTACAATATCTACTACACGTTTCCTTCGCTGAAAAATACTACTTTGGCGGGGCGGGCAATTTTGGGACTTGCGCATGTCTTTTCGTCTGGCGGCCGGTTTGCAAACACTGCAACGCCCGATCTGGAGGGACTGCTCCCGATCAGCGAACGGTTCTTCGCGGGCGGTTCGAATACGCTGCGTGGCTTCGATTTCGAATCCGCCGGCCCTCGCGTCGTAGTAGTTCCAACCGGCTTCTTCCGCGACAGCAACCGTAATCCTATATTTCTTGACCCGTTCACTATTCCGTTCGGCGGCAATGCACTGGCTGTCGTCAATCTGGAGGCTAGAATACCGCTGTCCAAGACGATCCGTGCCGTTCCTTTTTACGATGGAGGCAATGTTTTCAGGCGGATAAGCGATATCGTAAATCCTCCCAACGTCCCGCCGAATGACGTGTTCCAACAGAACCTGAGAGTTTTGTGGTCTCACACCGTAGGTCTTGGGCTTCGAATAAAGACGCCGGTTGGAGGCGAGTTTGGTATCGATTACGGCTACCTTCTCAACCCGCCGCGGTTTTTGATCCCGCAGGTTGCTGGTCCGAACGCGATTTACCAATTGCCTCAGAGCCAGATTCATTTCAGGTTCTCACAGGCATTCTAGTATCGCGCTGATTATTTAATTGATTGACGAATACGAAACTATGTGGCTTTCGTCGAGCTCGACTACGAGATCGCTCTCAAAATCTGCCGCGGTATCTTGCAAATCGGGCGTTTTATTTGTGGACAATCCTTCCAGCAAATCATCATTGGATGATAGTAATCTTGCATGAAGCTGTTGTTCACCAAGGCGGGAATTTCTTTGTTTGTGAAAGGCTTTTGCCCGGTACATTGCTTTATCGGCCGCAACTATTAACTGGTCGAAAGTTTCACCATGGTTTGGAAAACTCGATGAACCAACGCTTATGCCAACCACGGCGACTGAGTCGTCGCCCACAGGCAGGCGAAATTCGCTCACAGCCGTTTCAATACGCCTGCAAAGCTCAATGACATCCGAACTCTCGGTCTCCGGGATAATTGCTACAAATTCATCGCCGCCATATCTGGCGAGAAAATCGTAGTCTCTTAATTCATTCTGAATCACGGCACCGATCTCCTTCAGCATGGCGTCACCCGCTTTGTGCCCGAACGTATCGTTGACCGCCTTAAAGCCGTCGAGGTCAAGCACGAGAAGCTGTAGATTATGTCCGCTTCGCTTTGCACGCGCCGCTTCCTTTTCAAATTGCAACTGAAGATTTCGGGCATTCGGCAGCCCTGTCATCGGGTCGGTCAATGCGTGAGATTCGGTTTCAGCGTGCCTGACCGATTTGCTTATCGCATCTGCCGCTATTCGCGAGATCGTTTCGAGAAGCCGCAAATGCTCTTCTTCGTAAACCGCAAGTTCACCTGAATAAATGGAAACAGCTCCGATAATCTTTTCATCGGCAAGAAGTGGCAAACACGCCATTGCAACATACTCCTGGCAGATCTCGGAATGCGTGAACCCAAAATCCAGAGACGGATCGACATTCTCAACCGGTTTACACTTTTTGAGTGCGTAGCCGGTCGCTCCTTCACCGACTTTGACCCGCTTGCCCAATAACATCGCCCGATTCTTTCCTTCGACATAAGCAGCCGTCGCGAACTCATTAGAATCGTCCATCAGATACACAAGACACGTATCGAAAGGGACGAAATCGGCCACTTTCTTTGTGAAAAGCGACAGGGTTTCTTCAAGATTCAGCGAAGAACCAAAATCGCGGGCCATTTCGTAGAGCGTGAAAACTTCCCTGTTTGCACGCTTAATCTGCTCAACAAAGTTAGAAGATGAGGCTTTTTCAGACGCTTGCAATGGATTGCTTTCGCTATCGGCCTCAAGTTCGTAGGAAAGGCCTTGCTCCTCGACCTGCTCTTCAAGAGCTCGAAGGTTACGAAGAAAAATGTTGACAATATTTGGGTCGAACTGTGAACCCGCCCTCGATCGCAGAAAATTGGATGCATCATCCCTTGAAACAGCCGGACGGTACGGCCTAGAGCCTCGAAGCGCGTCGAAAGCATCCGCAATTGTCAATATTCGGGCTGTAAGCGGTATCTCTTTAGCCTTTAGTCCTTCGGGATAACCGCTTCCGTCCCAGAACTCATGGTGATACTTGACCGTCGGCACCACCGGATACGGAAACCCGACCCTTTCAAGTATCGCGGCCCCAACCGACGAGTGTATCTTTGTCTTTTCCATTTCCGCCGAAGTAAGGCGGCCCGGCTTGTTAAGTATGTGGTCGGGAACCGCGAGCTTACCGATATCGTGCAGAAGTGCTCCGGTCCGCAGGGCATCAATTTCGTTCTCGCTCAGGCCCAGAGCCTTACCAAGACCTACGGCATATATTTGTGTTCGACGAACGTGCCCGATCCCAACCTGATCGCGGGCGTCTATCGCCGTTGCAAGTACCTCCACCGTGGCAAGATGCATGCGGCTTGCTTCGTAGATTTGTTTTGTTTGATGTTCCAGCCGTCGGACATGGATTTCATAAGCGACGTTGCCGACAATTGCGAGCGGTAAAACGACAAGTCCGAATCCGCTGCCGAAATGATCGAACGTTATAAATAGCAGAATGGTCGCGACATAGCTGACCACATGGCTAATGGCCCTTTCGAAAAATATTGTGCGTAGTTTGGATTTGTGCAGTTCACCTTCCCATTTGAATGAAGCAACCGAAAACAATGAGCTTACGCAGTAGTGTGCGACTGCCATCGAAAGTCCGGCTAAAATTAGTTCGTTCGGTACGACAAGCCTTTCGTCTGGCATTACAAATTGGCTTCTTCCGAAATAATCTATGGCGTAGTTATATACAAGTCCGGCGATCAAAGCCAAAAGGATATCCTTCGCTGTTACCAGTATTGTTCTACTCAGGTTGGGCCGGTATTTGCCAAAGGTCGAGATTGTCGCACATGCCGCCAGCAGTATGCCACCTGCAATGCCAAGTGACACGATTCCCCAGAAGGCAAAAAGGACTTTCGGTGTAAAGGTCGCATTGGTGCTTGCTATCTTGACTTCGTACTTACTGAGCAGAATTACGACAAACATTGAGGCGGCAAGCACCACAAGTTTCGAAAACGAAAACGAAAATGCCTCGTACAGCGCAAATCCGAGCACGAGTATCCCGGCAGCGAATACCAGCCACCTGAGCGATCTTGATTTAGAATTATCCTGTGAGGGATCTTGGTCCGGCATTTCTTGTTCGAGGCTCAAAAATCGGAGCCTCACGTGCAAATTATCCTGCTCAGTTCACTTTTATTCAGGATATTCGCCTCAGTTTTCATTTTGACCGAAAACCCGGCAACCTATTTCGTTTATAAGCGCCGTCAAATTCTTACTATACAAACCGCGTGCCAAATCTTATGCTTAGGTAGATCGCAATTTAGCACTGCAAAAACGTGATCTGGTATTAATTCGTGACCTGATATTCGGGCAGATTGAAGTTCAAAATGACCGCCTTCATTCACATTGACCGAACGCGAAAGCATAGCCGTTCATTCTTCGGACGGGCTCTTTGCACATTTGTCGCGCTCTTCGTCCTTGTCTTTAACAACCCTGCCCAACAGCCGGATGAGGTCATTAAGGTCAATACGGAACTCGCGGCCTTTGAAGTGAGCGTGACTGACAAAAACGGCCGTCCGGTCCGCAACCTGACGGCGAATGACTTTCGTGTCTTCGAAGACGGCGTCGAACGAAAACCTGATTTCTTTCAACCGATTAAAAAGGAAGAGTTCGGGCGGCCGATGTCGATAGTTTTTGCTCTGGACGTTTCCGGGAGCATGACTGCGCAGGAATTGCAGAAGCTTCGATCAGCCTTGCAGAGTTTTGTAAGCCGGCTGGCGGACTATAATTCTTACTTCGCGCTAACCACGTTCGCGATGGAAGTCAAAACTCTTCAGTCGTTTACGAATCGACAGGGAAAAGCTTGAAAAATCGTTTGATAAGTTAAAACGCGATCAGGATGGATTGTCGACTCACGCTTACGATGCGGTGGACGATGCGATTCGTATGCTTTTGACAAAATCGCCGAAATTTTCGGGGAACCGGCTCACAAAACGGGCGGTGATCGTCATAACGGACGGCTTTCCGGTTGGTGATATAGTTTCGCCCGAAACGGTGATCGAACGTGCGAATGAGTTTGAAACTACAGTTTATGCAGTAATTTTGCCGTCGTTCTCGCGCCTCCAACCATCGAAGAAACCGCTGCTTACACCGCTCGAAGCAAGCGGATTGATCGAACGGACCGGTGGTCGTAGTTTCTACGCCACGGACAGCAGTTTTGATCCGCTCTTTCAGGCTTTAGCCGAAGAAATCACGGCCTCGTACGCAATTGCGTTTTATCCAAGCGAAGAAAAGCGAGCGGATGGTAAGCTCCATGAAGTGCGGATCGAATCCCGCAAAGGATTAGTGGTTAAGCAAAACCGTCCGGGATACAAGCAGACAATTGAAACTAAATAACGCGGATTTATCAGAACCGATCGGAATCGTAATCATGAGCGTCAAGGTCGTCATCATCGGCAAAATCCTTCTCTGATTCTTCATACTGGTCAAGCTCGATCGGATCAAGTCCGACGACGACGAGACTTGAATGGCATTCGTCACAACTTACGCGATCGCCCTGTTCCATGTCGGCGTCCACATAAACTTCCTCATCACATTCGGGACAAATCGATGTCGGCATTTTTTCTTTTCTCCGGAAATCAACTAAATTTAGTTAAACATTGCGTTTACGCAAATCAAAAAAGTATGAATACAAATCTAACTTTTTATTGAATGCGATTGCAAGAAACGTCGCTAAATTTCTCTAGATTTTATCGATTACAGGCTAGTTTCGTAATTTTAAATGCACTTTCCCTTCAGTTTGCCTCAAAACAAGGAGTTTGACGTCATCGGCTTCGGCACGAACGCGGTTGATTATCTGATTCAGGTGCCGGAATATCCGGCGTTTAACTCGAAGATCGAGCTGACCGATTACACGCAGGCCGCCGGCGGCGAAGTCGCAACCACTATGGCCGGGCTGCGGCGGCTTGGTCTAAAAACCTCTTACGTCGGGCGTTTCGGCGCGGACGCAGCAGGTGATTTTGGTATGAAGTCGCTACGCGGTGAGGGCGTTGATCTGGAATTTGCTGAACAGATCGAGGACGCAAGAACGCAGATCGCTTTCATCATCATAGACGAACGAAACGGCGAGCGAACGGTAATCTGGCAGCGCGACAAAAAACTTGCGTATGAGATGGCCGAGGCTCCGCTCGTTGCGGTCGAGCGAGCCAAAGTCCTCCATCTTACGCCGCATGATGTGAAGGCTTGCCTCGCGATGGCGAAACGGGCGAAAGAGGCCGGCGTGATAGTTTCTGTCGATATCGATAATTTGTTTGAGGGCGTGCAGGAGCTTCTTTCTTACGTGGATATTTTTATCGCATCGGCCGACTTTCCAAAAAAATTGTTTGGCACGCAAGACCGCCGCGAGGCTCTCCGCGAGATCAAATCGCTTTTCGGATGCGGCATTGTTGGTGTCACATTAGGCGAAGAGGGCTCGATCCTGTTATGCGGTGACAGATTTATTGAAACGCCCGGTTTCGCTGTTCCCGGTGGCTGCAAAGATACGACCGGTGCGGGCGATTCATTTCGTGTCGGGCTGCTTTACGGCCTGATCAAAGGCGAATCGGTCGAGGAAAGTGCGAGAATGGCGAATGCCGTCGCGGCGCTAAAATGCCGCTCAGTAGGAGCCCGAACGGCACTTCCTGATCGAAAAGAGCTTACCGATCTTCTGCGGACAAGTAACGGCATCCGCAATTTAAAGAGCACGGCACGTTTCCGATCCCCACGGCTGAGAGACCGCATGATCGACTGCCGCCTTGAGAGCATTAAAATTCCAATCCTTACGCTGGATAATAGCTCCGTTCGAGTATTCGACACGGTTTATGTTCACCGTCAATTCAAAAAGTTTTCCGGCCTCATTGGACAAACTCTCGACGCTTATCACGTCGCTCGGCCCCAACGAACTAAATACGTTCACGTCCATTTTTTGTCTTGCTTTTAGCTTTGCCGCACAAAGAAATTGGCGGCGCACGCGGTTTGTCGGATTAGCCAGCTCGGTGAATTGAAAATCCAGAAAGATCACATCGATCGCGGCATCTGCCTGGTTTCGCAATTTTGCGTAATATGTAAATCCTTCGACCGCCGCTGCCGGGGTCGAGCGTGATTCCTGTGTGATTTTTTCCAAAGCCTCACTGCGGCCATCGACGGTAAGCGTGTTTGGATCGATCGCTCCGGGAGACAGTTGTGCGCGTGCCTCTCGCTGAAACTTCTTATTCTCGGCAATCACCGCCCGGGCTGGCGTTACGCCGCGTGCATCAGTTTTCGGCACCGCTTTGCGATCGCGATACCACTTGAATTCCAGCACCGCAACCGGAGAGTCTTCGTCCTGCTGCACCGGCACTTGTCCAATCGAAACAGTCGCGAGCAAGAGCGTCAGGAGAACAATAAATCTCATAATAGACCTCCTTCAAAGTTGGATAGAGAGGATTATGAACTATTTTCGCTAACACGGCGAAAAAATTTACACTACAGCTTGTCTCTGAAAAATCCAACGACCAGCGCCCAAGCATCGTTCGCCGCGGTTTCGTTGTAAACTTCCGGTCTGGTGTTATTGAAAAAGGCGTGGTCGGCTTCGTATTTTACCGAGTGAACCGGTAGCTCGTATCTTTCGGCCGCATCTTCGAGATAAGCTACCTTCTCTGCATTTATCCAAGCATCCCTGGTACCCGAAACGAATATCGTCGGCGTTTTTAACTTTTTCAGAACATTTTCTTCCGGAATATCGCCGTAAAACGGAGCCGCCGCACTGAACCCTTCAAGTTCACATGCCGCCCGCAAAGCAAAAGTTCCGCCCATGCAAAATCCGGTTATCCCGAAGTGCGAAATACCGAAGGCCGAGCCAGCAGCTTCGACCGCGCATTTGATCGTGTCGAGCCCGTCCTCGATCGCCAGAGCGTGCATCATTGCTCCGGCTTCCTCCGGATTCTTTGCGATCTTTCCCCGGTAAAGGTCTGGTGCGATTGCCACAAAACCTTCGGCTGCGTAACGCGCTGCGATGTCTTTGATGTGGTCATTCAGCCCCCACCATTCGTGTATCAGTAACACGGCTTTTCCGCTCACTTCGTCCGGCCGGGCAACATAAGCCGTTGTGTCGCCGTTTGCGGTGCCGATAGAAATTGATTCTGATCTCATCTTGTTTGTTAACCTTCCTGCTTGTATTTTTTTTGACGATGTGAACTTTATACGCAAGGACTCGCTACAGTTTCTAATGATGTTTTTATCACCGGTTCGTATTTTTGACAAAACGGCAGATTGAATTCCACAATGATACTCAAAGAAAATTTCCAATTCCAATGAAGACTTTATATATCCTCAGACATGCAAAATCGAGTTGGAATGATCCGTCTCTCGCCGATTTCGACCGTCCGCTTAATGAACGCGGGCTGAATGCGGCTCCGTTTATCGGTGAGGTCATGGCACGAAAAGGCGTTGTCGCGGACCTTATTATCAGCTCGCCGGCAAAACGGACGATGGAGACAGCGGTGCTTGTCAAAGAAGCGTCTGGCTCGAACGCATCGATTCAATACGATGAGCGGATATATGAAGCAAGCAACCAGACACTCAGGCTGGTGATCTCGCAGATCGCCGATAAAATCGAATCGGTCCTGATAGTCGGTCACAATCCGGGAATGGAAGGTTTGATAAATCTTCTTACAGGCCGAGTGGAACCAATGCCGACAGCCGCTCTTGCCGCAATTGTTCTCGACATTGATCGCGTTGGGAAGAAGATATCCGCAAAATGTGGAACGCTTCAGTTTGTGATTCGTCCAAGCGAGGAAATGAAGGTTCTTGGTAAACTTGATTCCTAACCTGCAAGTTTCAACTTCGTAAAAGTTAACCTTCGCGTAACATTTTGTTCATACCCAATTAAGCTGCAGATCATAAGCTATCGCAATTCGAACCTAAATTGCTTACAATTCATCTTGAATTCACTGTATGCTGCAAAACATTCTCATCATCGAAGATGATGCCGACATTGCCGAAAGTCTGCATTACAATTTCAAGCGTGAAGGCTTTCGTTCGACGATCGCCGAGTCAGGCGAAAAAGGGCTTCGCATTGCTCTCGATGAAAAAAATACGCCTTCGCTGATAATCCTCGATCTAATGCTGCCGGGCATGAGCGGAATGGAACTGTGCCGACGCCTTCGACGCGAGCCTCTGACCGAAAAAACGCCGGTAATAATGCTGACCGCAAAAGCTGCTGAAACCGACAAAATCGCCGGGCTCGACACCGGAGCCGACGATTATATCGTCAAGCCTTTTTCTGTAAAAGAAGTCATTGCGCGAGTTCGGGCCGTATTGCGGCGGGTTGAAAAGGAAGCTGCGCCGAAATATGAAGATAAGAATTTAGCGGTAGATTTTGAGGACATGCGAGTCAAATGCAGCGGCGTCGATGTAAAATTGACCCGAAAAGAGTTTTCACTGCTTGAGCATCTGATCAAGAACGTCGGCCGTGTCGCGACGCGGCAGCAGCTTCTCGACAATGTTTGGGGATACAGTTATTTTGGAGATACACGCACGCTCGATGTGCACATTAGACGCCTTCGTCAAAAAATGGGTGATTGTTCCACCTGTATTGAAACAGTCGTTGGCGTCGGATATAGGTTCATAGGTTCTAATTAAAAGCTGTGCGATCCCTCGTTACAAAAATGCAGACCGCAAGAGATTTTTCTTCTCTTAACATTCTCCAAAAACTTCTCGACGCAACACGCGAGAGTGTGCTGATCGTGGACGCATCGCGGCGGATTATCGCTTCCAATCAGTCCGCGCACGAGGCGTTTGCCCGCCATAACAATTCTCTGCAAGATCGACGCCTGAGCGAGATGATCCGTGATCTGCACCTGCATGAAGCGTTCAGCGGAGCTTTGGACAATAACGAATCGTCCGACATTAAGATGGATTTTATCGGGAGCGAAAAGCGAAGCTACGACATCCATGTCTCGCCGATAGATCTGGACGGCGCTCCGCACGCGATCGGTGTATTTTATGACGTTACGCAGATCGAACGCCTCGAACGCGTTCGCCAGGAGTTTCTTTCAAACATTTCGCACGAGCTACGCACACCGCTGACATCGATCATGGCTTTCGTCGAAACGCTTGAGGATGGCGCGATCGATGACAAAGAGAATAACCGACGGTTTTTGGGCGTCATTCGCCGAAATGCAGAGCGAATGCATGGCTTGATCGCTGATATCCTTGAGCTTTCGATGATCGAATCGGGCAATGTTTCGATTGAAACCAAACCCGTGCGGATCTTCAATTTGGTCGAAGAAGTATTCACTGCTCTTTCCTCAAAAGCCGCTGCCCGCGAGATCACTCTTATCAACAAAGTTTCCGAAGATATAAAGGTTTCGGCCGATCCAGTCCGTCTTGAGCAGATGCTCACGAATCTGATCGACAACGGCATCAAGTTCAACCGACCCGCCGGTAGCGTTACCGTCAGTGTTGATCAAACTGCGGAAAGGACCTCAATATCCATTACCGACACCGGCGAAGGAATTCTTCCCGATCATCTCTCACGCGTTTTCGAGCGATTCTACCGTGCCGACCGCGGACGCACGCGTGAAGTGGGCGGCACCGGCCTCGGCCTCGCGATCGTAAAACACCTCGCACGCCTTCACGGCGGCGAAGTTTCTGTTAGCTCCGCGCTGAGCCGCGGCACCACTTTTATTATCGAACTGCCTGCGTAATAAACACTTAACTTCGGACGCGTTTTTCTTCACTTATACGCATAAACGTGCTATCATTGCCTTACTTTGACACACGCGCGATTTCGACGATTGGCGAAAATCTGATTCGTAGCACCCTCAATTTTTTCTTGAGTTCTGAACGGGAGATTTCTATGGAACTGGTGAAAGGGCAAAAGGTTGCATATCCGAGCCAGGGGGTTTGCATGGTCGAGAACATTGAAAGCAAGCGGATCGGGGAAGACTCGATAAGCTTCTATGCACTTCGTGTTCTGAACGACAATTCGATCATTTTCGTTCCGACAGCCAACGCGGAAAGCGTCGGCATTCGACCGATAATATCGTCAATTCAATGCAAGAGTCTGATCGAAAAACTCTCGACGGATTTTGAACCTATCTCCTGCGACTGGAAAACACGGTCACGCCATTTCACCGAACAGCTTCAGTCCGGCGACGTTTTCGAAGCAGCCGATGTGCTGAAAAAGCTGACTTTCCTCGGTCACGAGAAAAAACTCTCGTTTCGTGAACAAACACTACTTGAAAAATCGAAGTTTCTGATTGTTTCAGAGATCACCAATGCGGACGTTTCTGACGAAGCACAGTTGAGAGCGGAGATCGAAGTGTTGGTCGAATCTGCCTGCAAAAAACATATGTTCTCACAGCCGAGAGTAATGTCAGCAGCAGTTCACTGACCATCCAATTACGTTATCTCTTAACGTAGCTGGCCCGCACGACGGTCTTAATATTTCCGCGTACATGAAAGTCGCCTTCAAGCTCAACCTTCAGCGGGTCGCAAGCCTTAACGAAATCTTCCATAACAACATTGATCACATGTTCGTGAAAGATCTTTACGTCGCGGAATGAATTGATATATAGCTTTAGGCTTTTGAGTTCGATACACCGTTCGTTCGGAACATATTTCAGCCGGATCACGCCAAAATCCGGAAAGTCCGAAAACGGGCAGATCGCCGTAAACTCCGGCATCTCGAATTCGACCCATATTTCGTGCCCCGGAAACTCGTAAGCAAATGTATCGAGCGGATAAAGGTCCATCTCCGCACGCGGCGTCGATTTTATATCCAAATTCTGAAGATTCTCTGGTTGTAATTTACTTTCCATTGACATAATGCTTGCGAACGCTGAAACGCCGAGCCGAGCCTAGATCGTTTATCCCGCGCGTTTTAAGATCGTTAAGCAAGTTAACAAATATATGCGCCGTCGCTTTTGCGTCGTCGCTTGCCCGGTGATGATTCAACAATTCGATTGAAAAATAATTCGCGACTGTGTTTAGTTTGTGGTTCTCAATATCAGGCAAAAGCTTGCGTGAAAGCTGAACCGTACACAACGACGGATTCCAAACTCGATAATCCTCGTACACACGCCCGATCTCGTGATTCAAAAAACTCATGTCGAAATGAGCGTTGTGAGCAACTAGCACCGAATCGCCGATAAACTCAAGAAACTGAGAAGCCACATCACGAAAAACCGGCGCATCCACCACCATTTCATCGCTGATACCAGTTAACGAGGTAATAAACGGCGGAATCGAAGTTTCGGGATTTAGCAATGTATGAAACTCCTCGGCCACCTTGCCGTTCGTAATGCGGTACGCGCCGATTTCCGTTATCCTGCACGGCGGAGCTTTTGCACCGGTGGTTTCAAGATCGAACACCACGAAATCGGTTTCGCCCAGATCTATACGTTCGTGATTAGCCTCTACGAGTTCAACGAGATCTTCCGTCATTGCCAATCGCGGGTCGCGGTCGATGAGGTCGGAAACGAGCAGCTTCGCCAATCTCGGCTCCGGCTTTCTGATCTTCATGACGTAATCGACAACCTTTACCGCAGACGCACTTCCGCCGATCGATATTAAAAAATCGATTGTCGTATTTATCAGCAAGGATTCCGAGACAAGATTTGGGTACGGCGACATTTAAAGTTATTTTAACGGCTAAATACGAAACCGCAAGCATACACAAATCTAATAAGAACGTCTAGAATATTCGTTTGGTATGAATTCAGATCAAATACTTGCCCAGTTTAAAGAAACCGACGCTCTGCTCGAAGGGCATTTCGTCTTATCGAGCGGCTTGCACAGCCCGAAATATCTGCAATGCGCTTTGGCCTTGCAGTATCCGGCGGACGCGGCGAAGTTTGGTCAGGCAATCGCCGAACACTATGTCGGAACCGGGAACGGTAGTGACTGGCCTCCTTTGAATATAGACACCGTCGCCTCACCCGCAATCGGCGGCCTTGTTATTGGTTACGCCGTCGCTCAGGCTCTCAATGTCCGCTTTCTTTGGACAGAACGGCAGGACAGCGTAATGACTTTGCGTCGCGGCTTTGCACTCAAAGAAGGTGAGCGAGTTTTAGTTGTCGAAGACGTGATCACAACCGGCGGCTCGACCCGCGAATGCATCGAAGCACTCGAAAAAAATGGTGCAACAGTTATCGGAGCGGCCTCGATCATCGATCGTTCGAACGGCAAAGCCGATGTCGGCGTTCCCCGGATCGCTCTGGTCAGTCTTGATGTGCCGACGTATCGACCCGAAGCGTGCCCGCTTTGCGAGTCCGGAAGTGTTGCTTACAAACCCGGAAGCAGAAAATGACAAAAACACGCGCAGATGAATATTGGGATGCATTCCTTGTCGCGAATCCGCAGATCGGCCGCGATGCTCCTTATCTGGTTTGGTATTTCGGCAATACAATTGAAATGGCGACAGAGCTTGCCGAATTGGTAATTTCAGGCAAGAAATCCGCGACAGCGAGCCTCGCAAAAATGAACGAATTAGAACCGGAAAAGGCTCCTATCGAGAATGGCTACAGCGTCGTGACGGATTTCGAAGGCGCCCCGATGTGTATTATCCAGACCGCCGAAATACGCCATTTGCCTTTCAACGAGGTTGACGCGAACTTCGCATTTGACGAAGGCGAGGGCGATCAATCGCTCTACTATTGGCGAAGCGTCCATTGGGATTATTTTGCCCGCGAAGCCGCCGAACACGGTTTTGATTTCGACGAAACCTCGATCGTTTGCTGCGAACGCTTTCGCCTTTTGTTTCCAAAATGAACTATAAGTTACTGATTCAATATGACGGCACCGATTTCCACGGTTGGCAGGTACAGGAGAACGACCGCTCGATTCAGGGCGAGCTTGAACGCGTCATCGGCACGCTCGAAGACGCTCCGGTCAAAGTTATTGGCTCCGGCCGCACCGATGCGGGCGTTCACGCCGAAGGCCAGGTGGCGAACGTTAAATTAAACCGCCCATTCACACCCGAGAAGCTCCGCAACGCGATCAACGGAAATTTGTGGCGCGATATCCGTATTATGAAGGCCGAAAAGGCGCCTGACGATTTCCACGCGAGATTTTCGGCAAAGGGCAAAACTTATGTGTACCGAATCGTAAACGCGCCTGTAATGTCGCCGTTCTGGCGTCGTTTTGCCCACCACGAATCACGTCCGCTAGATATCGGACGCATGAACGAGGCTTCCCGCTTTCTGTTGGGCGAGCACGATTGGACGGCATTTTCCTCTATCAATTCCGACAGTGAAACAAAGGTCCGCACCGTTACCGACTGCAAGTTCGAATCGATCTGGGACAGCCGTGCCGGTGCAAACGTGATCGAGTTTCACATCCAGGCAAACGGCTTTTTGCGATACATGGTGCGGTCGATCGTCGGCACTTTGCTCGAGGTCGGGCGTGGCGAAAAGGATTCTGATACAATTCAGACGGCCATAATCACCGGCGATAAAAGTCTTGCGGGAAAGACTGCATCTGCGCAGGGATTGACTCTACAAAAGGTCGATTACGAATAAATATCATTGCGTTCCACCCTGAAGCAGATGTTGATCTATCACATAGTTTTGCCGAAAGTTTGGGAAGAATTTAAGGACGAGGCGTTTTATGAAGCCGAAAGCTTGGGAACTGAGGGCTTCATCCATTGCAGCTTTGCGGGTCAGCTTGATGCTGTTTTGGACAGGTATTATCGCGATGCCGGAGATGTTTTGGTGCTGACCCTTGAAACTGAAAAGCTGACATCGCGGCTCGTAAACGAACCATCGACCAACGATGAGCTCTACCCGCACATTTACGGCAAAATAAATCGCGACGCGATCATCAGTGTTGACATCAGGCAGAAACACGACCGGCAGGGAGTGTCTTCTTAATCAATGCACAAGCACTTTGCGGAAATGGTAAAGCCAGGTTCGACCGAAGCCGAAATGTTGGCGGCGATTGATTCCGCGCACCTTCCGCGGCACATTGCGGTCATCATGGACGGCAACGGCCGCTGGGCGAAGCAACGCGGAAAGCCGCGCATTTTTGGCCACAAAGCAGGTGCCGAATCCGTTCGTTCTATCTTGGACACATGTGCGCGGTTGCAGATCGAGGCCGTCACGCTGTACGCGTTCTCAACCGAAAATTGGAAGCGACCAAAGGCCGAAGTTTCCGGCCTCATGTCGATGCTCAAACGCTATCTCCGCAGCGAGCTTCGCGAGGTGAGCGAAAATAATATCCGTTTCCAGGCCATCGGCGATATCGCCGGCCTTTCGCCCGATGTTCAAAAAGAAATCGCCTGGGCGATGGAGCAAACCGCCGCAAACACGGGCACGGTTTTGAGCGTCGCGTTGAATTACGGAGGACGTGCCGAGATACTCGAGGCGTGCAAGAAAGCCGCAAAAGCCGCAACTGACGATGGCGGTTCGCTCGACGATTTGCGTGAAGAGCACATCGAACAAAACCTGTACACGCACGGCCTGCCGGACGTCGATCTTTTGATCCGTACCAGCGGCGAAATGCGCATATCGAACTTTCTGCTTTGGCAATTGGCGTACAGCGAGATATTCGTCACTCCGACGCTGTTCCCGGATTTTAGACGAAAGGAAATATTCGAAGCGATACTCGATTTCCAAAAGCGCGACCGCCGTTTTGGTGGAGTGAAATAGGATATGAAAACACGCCTCATTACAGCCGCCATTGCCCTGCCGATCCTCATCGCATCTATAATTCTGCCATGGTATTTCCGCGAAGCAGTATGGATTTTCGTCGCGATCGCCGGATTCGCTTTGGCTGCGGGTTTGTTCGAATTCTATTCGCTCACCAAAAAACTAGAACTAAAAGCGGACGCCGCGATCGGCTATCTCGGAGCGGTCGCATTGTTCGTCGCCTTCGTATTTGACGCTCCCGCGAACGATCCCAATCTACTGCTCGCGACCATCGCCTTGTTCGTCATCGCGGTGCTCATTTCTCAGATGTTTCGCTTCCAGGTCGATTTCACAAAAATGCTGACCGGCATCGGTGTTACGATACTCGGCGTTATGTACGTCGCGTTTCTCGGCGGATTTCTGATCTCGACCCGTGTCGGGTTTGAGAACATTCCCGGCCTTTCCACCGATCTGCTTCTCTATTTTTTCATCGTAATTTTCGGCTCCGACTCCGGTGCATACTTTGCCGGACGTGCACTAGGCAAGAACAAACTCGCCCCGAAAATATCTCCCGGCAAGACCGTCGAAGGCCTGATCGGAGGCATTCTTGCAGCCACCGCCTTTGCAGCTCTCTGCACGCTCACGTTCTTTCCCGAATTGCCATATAAATTCTCGATCCCTCTCGCCGTCGTGATGGCGATTGTCGGCGTGCTCGGCGACCTAGCCGAAAGCGCAATGAAGCGCGGCTCGAACACGAAAGACGCCGCCACTATCCTTCCCGGTCACGGCGGCCTGCTTGACAGATTGGACAGTTTGCTTTTCAACGCACCTATCCTGTATTATTTTGCCCGGTTCTATTTTTAGCTTTTTATGAACGCAGTTCGATTTAACGACGATAATAATTGATTGGCGAGAGTGTTAATTTCTGACGCTCCGCCTTTCGTTTGTCGCAAATCGAAAGGCGTTTTTTATTTTTTGGAACAACCTAGCCGCGGATTTTCGCAGATGGCGCGGATAAAAATACAAAATAATAGGTTTTATCCGCGTTATCCGCGTTAATCTGCGGCAAAAAATCTTATGTTGGATGTTTTAGGAAATTTGGAACGGACACACACCTGTGGCGAGCTGCGTGAATCGCACGTTGGTGAGCAGGTCGTCCTGATGGGCTGGGTCGCTAAAAAGCGTGACTTCGGCGTTTTCACCTTCATCGATCTGCGTGATCGTGAGGGTATTACGCAGATCGTTGTCAGCGAAGAAGACGCTGCCGAGGCGCACGCAAAGGCCAAGAATCTTCGCGGCGAGTTCGTGATCGCTATTAAAGGCGAAGTCGTTTCGCGTAGCGAAGGAACGCACAATGCAAAGCTCGCGACCGGCGATATCGAGGTCAAAGTAAGCGAAATTCTGATCCTCAACGACGCAAAGGTGCCGCCGTTCCAGCTTGAAGTCGCCGGCTCCGAAAACCTTGCCGCTGAAGATACGCGGCTCAAATACCGCTATCTCGATCTGCGAAGGCCGCAGCTCCAGCACAACATTCGAATGCGTGCGAAGGCTGTTGCTAAGATACGCGAGTATTTCGACAATCGCGGTTTTATCGAGATCGAGACGCCGATATTGCTCAAATCGACGCCTGAGGGAGCACGCGATTTTATCGTGCCTTCACGGATCCACACGGGCAAATTCTTTGCTCTGCCCCAGTCGCCGCAGATCTTGAAGCAGCTGACAATGATCTCCGGCTTCGACAAGTATTACCAGATCGCCCGCTGTTTCCGAGACGAGGACCTTCGCGCCGACCGCCAGCCCGAATTCACGCAGCTCGACATGGAAATGTCCTTCGTTAACCGCGAAAGGTCTATCGCGAAATGGAGGGAATGTTCAACCACGTCCTGAAGCTGATCGATGTCGATCTGCCGGCCGAATGGCCGCGAATGACCTACGCCGAGGCGATGCGTCGATATGGATCCGACAAACCCGACCTGCGTTTCGAGATGGAACTTGTCGATCTGAGTAGCGTGCTCGCCGGAACCGATTTTGCGCCTTTTGCATCGGTTCTCGAAGCGAAAGGCGAGATCAAATGTATCGTTGCGAAAGGCAAAGCCGATTACTCGCGTAAACAACTCGATGCATTACAGGAATTTGTAAAACGATACGGTGCGGGAGCTTTGGCATGGATCAAAGTTAGTGACGAGACGACCTCGTCGCTGCTCAAGGTTCTTGGTGAAGAAAAGATCGGACAGCTCACGACCGCCTCAGGTGCAAAGAGCGGCGATCTAGTTCTGATCGTCGCGGGCCGCAAATCGGTGGTCGCGGCGTCGCTCGGAGCGTTGCGCATCGAAGTTGCCAAACGCGAAGACCTGATCGACCGCAACGCCTACAAACCGCTGATCGTCACCGAGTTTCCGATGTTCGAGCATGACGAGGAGAGTGATCGATACGACGCGGCCCATCATCCGTTCACTTCGCCGATGGACGAAGACCTTGAGCTTTTCAAAACGGCGGTCAATGACGAGAGCCAGCATCACCTGCTTGGACAGGTCCGGGCGAAAGCCTACGACGCCGTCATCAACGGCTACGAATGCGCCGGTGGCTCTATCCGTATCCATCAAAAGGAGATACAGGCGTTGAACTTCAAGGCCCTCGGACTGTCGCCCGAAAAGGCCCGCGAACGTTTCGGCTTCTTCCTCGACGCTCTCGAATACGGCACGCCGCCGCACGGAGGCTTCGCCGCCGGCATCGAACGCACTTGCATGATCCTCTGCGGCACCGAAAACATCCGCGACGTCATGGCCTTCCCCAAAACCGCCTCGGCACAAGACCTCATGATGGACTCGCCAGGCGAGGTTGATGCTTCTCAACTCAACGAACTCGGCATCGCTATCCATACAGACTCTAAAAGCGGTTGAAATTTGAGCGTTCGTCCAAATGTCAGTTTACCCTTGTCACACGATTTCGTAGTATCCTTATAGTAATGTATGACTAATAAATCCGTAATCGACGCGCTTTCCACAGCGGTTGAAAACGACCCTAGCAATACTGCTCTTCGTGTGCACCTCGCCTCCGTTCTTTCGGAGAACAAGCTCTTGACTGATGCCATGCGCCATCTACAACTTGTGCTGGCTCAAGAGCCGCTGAATCTCGCAGCGATGAAGCAAGCTGCTGACATTTCGGAAAAACTTGGCGATTTGGCTAAGGCCACTAGCTATCGAAAGATCATCGAGGCATTGAGTGAAGAGGTCGAAGCGCCAAAACCAACCCTGACCGTAAAAGACGACTGGGCGGAATTGTTGGAAGATGTTTCGCCCGAACAGTCTGCTGGCGGCGACGATTTCTCCGACCTGCATGACGATTTTGTCGTGGACGTTGAATATTCAGACCTGCGACTCTCGGATGTCGCCGGGATGGAGAAAGTGAAGCGTCGTCTAAACCTAGCGTTCCTTTCCCCGCTAAAGAATCCGGAAATGATGAAGATTTATGGCAAATCTCTTCGCGGGGGCCTTCTTCTTTACGGTGCCCCGGGCTGCGGCAAGACATTCATAGCCAAAGCCGTTGCCGGTGAATTGGGCGCCAGATTCATTTCTGTGGGGTTAGCCGATGTATTGGATATGTGGGTCGGCAGTTCGGAGAAGAACATTCATTCAATATTCGATCGGGCACGCCGGAACGCTCCTTGCGTCTTGTTCTTTGACGAACTCGATGCATTAGGGCGCAAGCGTTCTTTGACACGAAATTCAAGTCATGGCGCCATCAACCAACTATTGTCGGAGCTCGATGGAATGAATCAGGCAAACGAGGGCGTCTTCGTTCTTGCCGCGACCAACCATCCATGGGACGTGGATTCAGCTCTACGGCGGCCTGGCCGTCTGGATAGAACCGTACTTGTGCTGCCGCCTGATGAACCAGCGCGCTCCGGAGCCCTTGAATTTCATTTGCGAGGGCGTCCGCTCGACGCTAGTGTTGACAGCCTGGCAATCGCTAAGATTACAAGGGAATACTCAGGCGCCGATCTCGCTCACCTCGTCGAATCCGCAGCCGAACTTGCTATGGAAGATTCTTTGGAGACCGGAAATGTTCGCTCAATTTCGCAGGATGATTTCAAAAAGGCTCTTCGCGAAGTCAAACCCTCTACGCGGCCGTGGTTTGAGATCGCAAAAAACTATGCTCTTTTTGCAAATGAAGGAGGTATTTACGACGATCTGCTTGAACATTTGCGAGAGTTGCATATGATTTGATGGAACCAGAAGAGATCGCCCAAAATTTCTTTAAACAACTGCAGCGCGCCGATCGGCTCATGGAAGTGGACCGATGGCGCGAAGCTCTTCACGAATTAAACCAGCATCTTGCAAACTCGCCGGACGACTATTACGGGTTGTGCCAAACTGCCCTATGTTACTACGAACTCAAAGAATATCAGCTTGCCTACGATGCCAGTAAAAAAGCAATCGAAGCAGATCCCGATGGCGAGTGGGGGTATCGCCTACAGAGTTCGATCTTCACAGCAAATGGCGAACGAAAGCGTTCCCTGGATGCGGCCAAAATGTGCATTGAAAAGGAGCCCGCATCCCCCTATGCCATCCAGTGCCTTTTTTGGGCGCAGGCAAACTACGGGGCTCTCGACGAAGCGGAAGTCACGCTACGGTCTTTACTCGAATCGATGCCGGGAACGGCAGGCGCTCACGAGGCAGCAGGATTTCTTGCTCTAGAGCGAAAGAAATTTGATGATGCAGAAAAATATTATCTGGAGGCATTAAAGCTCGATCCTGAGTCTGTGAATGCGTTAAACAATCTCGGCGTGGTCTATTTAGGAATAGCGGAAAGTGGCAAAGGGCTGCATTACAAGCAAAAGTCGGTCGAAATGTTTGAACGTGCGGTCAAAGTCCAGCCGACATTTAAGTTAGCCCAGCAAAACATCTCTGCCGCCACGAATGCCCTTAAGTTTGGCACTCCGGTTGGACTTGTCTTCTTGATATGGTTTGGAATGCGAATCGTCGCGTCTTTTATGCACTCAAGTTTTCGCGATGAGGATTCGGGAATCGGAGCAGCAACTTCTTCCAGCTACGTGCTTACCGCAGCGAATATTTATTTCTCGCTCTTGCTATTAGCCATTGTCACGGCGGTCACCGCGGGTATTTCCAGGTGATATCGAGAGATAATTCGATATAGCCTTACGATAACAAGAACTTGGTTATTAATATTCGGTGAGTTCGGCTGCAACAATTATTTAATCCTTGGTGTTTGGTTCCGAGAAAATGTGACAGCCATTCGGGTCGGAATTCGGATTTACATTAATATTTTTATTTATCGCCTGTATCAACTTGATTAGCCAATGGAGATTTCATTGAGTCTAACTTTTGCAGCACCATCTAAACTTCCCAGCACCTGCCTCACTGTAAAAAGCGAGGGAAGCCGCACATCCCGGCCGGACATCGTGATCAACTTGGCCTAGTAAAAATAACCTATCTCGTCCATAAAAGGTTCAAATTCAAGCTAAAACATATAACAGGTAAGGAAGGGCGGTTTGACCCCGCTATGACTGACTCACAAATTTCGAACTAAAAGTATTAAGATGTCGTAAAATACTTTCGACGATGGCCAATAAATTCGATACAAACCCACTCGATCCCGATTTTCCGGAAAAGGCAAAGGCCCAGGCCGCCGGTGCCGAAGGTTATGCCGCACCGCCGAAGACGCCGTTCAGCACGTCTGAATTTCCTTCGGCTCCGACGAGCATAACGGAAGAGGAGACACGCCGCTTTCAGGAAGCTGACTTTAACGCTTACGCATTTCACGGCGGACAGGCCCCGGCGTTGTACCAACCGACAAACCTCACCGGCATGAACCGCGCTTCGGACCGAAAGGTAGCTAAGACCGGCGTGCCTGAAAAATGGCTGATCGGGCTGCCGTATTTGCCGTTTTCCATTGGCTTGGTCGCGGGTCTCGTACTGCTTCTGGTTATTCCGAAGGAAGAAACTAAGGTTCGCTTTCACGCGGCTCAAGGATTGGCGGCCCACGTGGGTATCTTGATAATCAGGACTTTCTTGGCATTTTGGGTAATGTGACGGATATTGCCGAGATCGGTGCGACGATGTTTAACATTTTCACGACCATATGCTCTTATCGCCTTCGCGATTCGTGCATGGACGGGCAAACCGGTGCATATCGAAGCGGTCGATGATCTTACAAACTGGCTGGAAGAAAAGATCGGCCCCATAAAATCATAAAACGGTCGCGAGGAACGTTTATGTATTGTTCAGGCTGCGGTACTTAATTAGAATCCGAACTCAATTACTGCAATCGCTGCGGAAACCGCGTGGCAAAAAGCAACGCTGATTCCGTGGCCGAGAACATGTCGCAGGGCGTCAGTTACGTCGGCGGCTTCGGCTTGATCGCGTATATCTTTGTGATGCTGGTATTGGTCAAGTCCAACGTGGAAACGAAGGCCCTGATCCTAATTTCGTTCTTTTATCTCGCTGCCCTTTTTGGAATGGTTTTCCTGATGATCCGGCAATCGGCGCTGTTTACGAAAAAGAATGTGGTCAATCGCACCGAGGTTGATGATCAGCCGCAAGCTGCGTATTTACGACCGGCTACAACGGCACAGCTTTCGGAACCGGCTGATACCGGTATCGGAAGCGTTACCGAACACACGACGAAGACATTGGACGAAGTGTTTGTAGAACGAAAATAAGCCCTTTGCTAGAAGCTTTCAGCTTCGATCAGCTCCCGTTTTTCCCGCCGCAATTTCCATACAGCCGTAATCACAAGATAGATCGAAAGCAAGATCAGCAGTAATGACGCGATCCCGTTGACCAGCTTTATGTCCGAACCGGTCGAGGTCGAAAGGTTTCCGTAAACCATCAAACCAAGCGCCCAAAGCGTGATCACAAGCACGAACATCATCGGGATCAGCGTGAAAGCGATCCGCCGCCGAGCCTTGTACAACCAGGCAGTAATGGAAAGAAGCGTCAGCGCGGCGAGAAGCTGATTCGATGCACCGAAAAGCGTCCAGAAATCGAGGTACGATCCCGGCTTTGCAAAGAAGATGAGCACGAAAGGTACGGCAACAGTCAGTAACGTTCCGATAACAGCTCCGACGTGGCCGGGAATGCCCAAGCAGCTCCTGCACAATATAGCGGCCAAGCCGCATGCACACGTCAAGCGTGTCGAAAACAAAGGTCGAAAAGGCCATCGCTCCGAAAGTAATTGCGAATTGCAGATTGTCCTTTCCGATCAAGGATCGTGAGGAATTGCCCGATGCCGTTACCGTAAATTTTCCCTGCGGAAAGGTTGCGGCCGTCCGCTGATGTGAGCATGGCGTTCGAAGCGATCATAACCGTTACAAGTGCGATGAACGCAACAAAACCTTCGGCAAGCATCGCCCCATAACCGACCGAACGCGTGTGCGATTCTTTGTCGATCTGCTTTGACGTCGTGCCCGAACAGACAAGCCCGTGAAAGCCGGAACACGCCCCGCACGCAATAGTTACGAACAGGAACGGGAACAGCATACCGGTCATTCCGCCGACATCGAACGATTTGAACGCGGGCTGCTCTATCGAATATCCGCCAAAAAATACACCAATGATACCAACCGCTATCGCCGAGTAAAGTACGAACCCACCGAGATAGCCACGCGGCTGGAGCAATGCCCAAACCGGAACGAGCGAGGCTGCGATGCAGTACACGAGGATCACGATCGACCAGCTTTGGTGGCCAAAGCTAAGTACGTTTGAAAACTGTGTTCCGAGATAGGCAAGCGCAAATGTCGCCGGAACGAAAATGATTGTCGAAAGCCAAAGCGGCGGTTTTATAAAACGTTCGACGAGGCCGAGAATGATCGACAGGAGCAGGTACATCACGCTCGCAATTGCCACCGCGCCGCCGGGATTGAAACCGGACGAACCCTGTAATTCATCGGTTCCTCCGACAAAGCTGCCGGCGGTGATATCGGTGAACGCCACGATTACGTAGATCAACGCGATCCAAATAAACGCCATCATCGCGTAACCAGCTCCGGCTCCCAGTTCTTCTTTCGTTATTTCCGCGATCGATTTCGCACCATGCCTGACGGAGGACGCAAGGCTCGAAAAATCATGCACGGCACCAATTACGACAACGCCGATAGCGATCCACAAAAGGCTCGGCAGCCACCCGAAAGCTAAGCAAGCGATGATCGGCCCTGCGATCGGCCCAGCCGCCGCGATTGCCGAGAAATGCTGGCCGAAAAGATAAAACTGTTTCGTCGGAACAAAGTCTTCACCGTCGTTTATCGTATTTGCTGGTGTTTCGCGTGAATCGTCGAGGTTGAATTGTCTGGCGATCCAGCGGCCATAGCCGAAATAGCCGATAACCAGCCAGGCAAGAAATCCGATTGCCAGAAGTGTCAACATAAGTTTGGGTTTAAAAAAGAATCGGGGGCGATGTAAATTTACGATACTTTTTATTGTATCGGCAAGCTTAAAACAGACCGACAGGGGTTCGGTTACTCTGAAACCGGAAGAATATTGTAGGATATTTGATATGGAGCGGGAAAAATCTCTACAGGAAACCTATTCACCGAACAGTATCTGCTTCGGCTGCGGGCCAGCGAATGAAAAAGGACTGCACATCAACAGTTACCCGGAGAACGGTGAGGTCGTGGCTGAGTGGCGTGCGGAACCGCATCATCAAGCCTTTCCCGGCATGCTGAGCGGTGGGATAATCGGCGCATTGCTCGACTGCCATTCAAATTGGGCCGCCGCGTATTTTCTGATGAAAAATAACGCGAAAACTACGCCCGATTGCACGGTCACGGCTGATTTTCACGTAAAACTCCTGCGGCCGACGCCAAGCGATGCGTTGATACATTTGCGTGCGAGGGTTGTTGAATCAACGCTAAAAAAAGCGACGGTAGAAGCTGAACTCATCGCAAACGAAAAAGTTTGCGCCACCTGTCGCGGAACGTTCGTTGCAGTCAAAGAGGGACATCCGGCATATCATCGCTGGTAAAAAATTCGCCCGCGAAAGACACGAAAGAATATTATTTCTTTTTTTCGTGCTGTTTCGTGTGTTTCGTGGGCAAATATCTTTTGTATTTGAGTTTCAAACTCTTCGGTCAATCCGAGTTTTTCAAGCCACGACAATTGTTCCGCCATTAAACGCGGTAGATGCACTACGTCTGATAGTGCATAATCTACGAGTTCATCTGTCCAGATGCCGTCCCATTTGCTGTGAAATTTCGCCCGCTGCGATTTGTCCAAATCGACGGCGAAATATCGATACAGTGTTTCAGCCAGCGAAGCGGATTGGTTTGCACCTCGCGTCAGGACCTTTTCGGCAATCATCGTATCGAACACATTTACTACCGAATAACCGTTGGCACTTAGAAACTCAAGGTCGAATTTGGCGTTGTGAAAGATCTTGGTCACGTTCGCGTTTTCCAAAATCCCAGCAAGATCGCCCAGCTCTACACCTTCGCTCACCGGCACAAGAACGTTGTAGCTTCCGTCCGAAAATTGGACAGAAAAAAGTCGGCCATGTTTCGCACTCAGTCCGGATGTTTCGGTATCGCAGCCAAGTACATTTGCTGCCGAAAGGCGCTCAGACGCTTGTTCTATCTCAACTTTAGTTCTCGCGACAAATACTTCCACGATTCGATTGTAAGGTAGTAAACAGAATCGCGAAAATATACTATGCTGATTGTGCAAGGTTTTGCAGCTTGCCGTGAAATTTATATAGAAACAATGTCCACGATACTTACCGACACAGAAGTCCGCGTTCTTGGCAGCCTGGTTGAAAAGCAGTTGACGACGCCCGAATATTACCCGCTCACGCTAAACGCCCTGACCGCCGCTTGTAATCAAAAGAGCAATCGCGATCCTGTAATGTCGATCGGCGAAACGGCGATCCTTGCCGCGATTGACAGCCTGCGGGACAAAAATCTCGTATATCTCTATTACGGAAGCACAAGCCGCACGGTGAAATACAAGCACATGCTGCCAAGCGTTTACGAGTTGGAGCCGCCTGCGGTTGCCGTCATTGCATTGTTGTTGCTCAGAGGTCCTCAAACGGTTGGCGAGCTTCGCGGACGTTCAGACAGGCTTTACGAATTCTCAGGTCTCGGCGAGGTGCAGGAAACATTGGATGATCTCGCCGGTCGGAGCGAACCGCTCATACTAAAGCTCGAACGCCAGCCCGGACAGAAGGAAGCTCGATACGTACACCTGCTGTCTGGCGAGGTCGATGTCGCGGCATTAAACGTCGTTCGCGAGCATCATTCGGGTGGCTCAGGGTCGAACGAACGTGTCGAGAAACTTGAACAAGAAGTGCAACGTCTTAGCGGCGAGCTTACCTCATTTCGCGAGACGTTTGATGAGTTTAGAAAGCAATTTGATTAGAAGTTCTTAGTGGCCTGTTAGATGAAAGTCCAGAATTGTCTTTAGCGCCGGAAGATCGATCGGTTTGTAGATTACGCCTGAACATCCCGCATCACGGGCCTGATCGCTAACATCGCGGTAGGCTGTAACGACCACGATCGGTATCTGCCCTAAGGTTTTTATTCCCTTGATAATGGTCGCGGTCGATAGTCCGTCCAGCAGCGGAAGGCCGATGTCCATCAGGATCAGGTCAGGATGATACTGCTCGGCCTTTTCGATCGCCTCGTAAGCACCGGCCGCTTCGATCACCGAATAGCCTTCCTGCTCGATCATGTGCCGCATCATTATCCGGCTGTCCTCGTAATCCTCGACCAGTAATACTTTTTTTTGCATCTTTCCCCCGGCTCGTACTGAAAAACAATGTTTGTATTCTAAGCCGTTCGTCGCAGGAATGCAAAAACCTTTATCTAAATGTGTAAATGCGAGTTTATTGTCAGCGGCTGGCTGACTATCGATGAAGTATTCTGTGCGTCTTGAACGGATATTATAAAATTCCAGACGCCTTTCAGACGCGCACGTCCGCGGATTGTTCCGGTTACACTGTCGAGCCATAGTCCAGGCGGCAGCGATCCGGATGAAACTGACCACACGTAAGTTCCAGAGCCGCCCGAAGCTTGGAGTGTCTGGCTATAGCTTCTAGCACGCAACGCATCGGCCAGACTGCCCGTAAGGATCTGCATCGGTGCCGCAGCCGAAAATTCATAAGCTCCTAGATCCAAAGCTCCGTTTACAGGACGTCCTTCGCTTGTCTGGTGATTAACGTATTGCCTGAGAACATTATTTGCCGTCAAAGCGTCCGGATTCAATACCGTTCCGGCGTTAACCGCCTGTCCATTCGACAAAAGGCGAAAATCCTGATTCGCAAGATCAACAAATCCCGGTGTTGTGCCTAAAACGAAGCTGCTGCCGCCGGTTACGCTGCCGTTAAATGTCCCTTCGAACGAGTTTCTCCAACCGGTTTTCGCCCAGTTATTTGAGAGCGAAAGCGTACCCGATTCGGCAAGCATTGCGAGGCTGGTTCCGGCATTCACGATGTAAAAAATATTATTTCGAGCATCGCAGACTTCTTCGTTCGTCGAAAGGCGAAATACGACGGTATTGCCGCTTCGGGTAGAAAAAATCGTGTTGTTGTAGAAATGCATTGTGCCTTTGCGGTAATCGGCGAGTGTGCCGCTGTCACCGCCATAATGTGTGATCTGATTATTGCCGCCCTCGGGTTTGATTAACACATTGCCGTAGACAAAAGTCTTTCGGTACTCAGGATCACTTCGTATCTGGGAGCTGTCTTCGCCATCGACCAGATCAAGATTGCGGTTGCCGCCCTCGATCCAATTGTAGCGAACGACAAGCCCCGCCGAACGGTCCTTCAGATTGACGCCACTCGAACCTGTGCGCAATGGTCCGAAACGATTGTATTGAAACGTTATACCGATCGCCGCCGTGTAATTATTGTGCTGCAAAATGCTGCCGACCACGCCGTTGCCGAAAATGTAATTGCCCTCGACCAATATATTTCGCGAGACCGTATCGTCATTGGACGCAACAAAAAAACCGTTCGCACTGTCGGTGATCCGGCAGTTTCGAACTGTTATGTTCTCGCCCTTTTCGACATAAATTGACGAAGCTGACGTCGAATACGTTTGTGAAGCTCCGCCGTCGTCCGTGAATTGATACGACGGATGTCCGCTTCGGATCTCAAGATTTTCAATGACAATATGCCTCGGCATAGTATCGGTAGGAATGTTGGCCGAACCGATCTTTATCACTCCGCGAGTTTCGCTTGCAAAATTAAGATTTGCCGGCGTAACTGCCCCGTTTCCATCGATAACCGGCAGTTCTCCATTCGGTCCGGGCACTCCGCGGATCGTTATCGGTTGAGCAGCGGTTCCCTGACGGCAAATTACCCATTTTTCCTTGTAAGAAGTCGCTCGCCAATGAATGAGAACCGTGTCACCGGGCTGCAGCGTCGCCCATGGCACTTCAGCAATCGTGTCGAGTGAGGTATTTGGTTTTACTTCATAGATTGCCGCGTTGACAACAAAAATTGATGTAAGAATTACTGCTAGCGATGAAACGGCTTTTTTCATAAATTGGAGAGATTGACAAGTGGGCGAGGTTGGGAGTTAGACCGGATCGGCCGGAGGGAGTATGCATCAATAATTAGATTTTACCATGCTCGTAAGAAGAGCGTCCAGATAATTCTGAACGCTCGGTTTGCGGTGTAAGCTGTTGTCGTTGTTCTTAACTCACCGGCCTTTAGCCACCCGCGAACTTTACGGTTCGCTGCAATCGGCAAATGCCCTGTTTTTAGCAATCCAAGTGCTTATTTGTTTGAGCCTCGGTAATAGGAAAGCATCAGAAGTTTGTCGCGGTAAATATTTTGGTAAAGCATTTTTTGCCATTTCCGGATTACGGACCTGAATCGCGACGATCACTGTGCCAACCTCTTTCTTAATCATTTCAAAAAGATCGACGACCTTTGCACCAAAAAGACCTGACACTTCGCCATCGGAAGGCTCGAGTCCAGACATGCCTCGAGATAGTTTCCACAAACGAGTCCGTCAATATTTCTTCAATTGCATCGCATGGGCGTCGACCCCGGAAAGCGAAATGGCGCCAGAATTTTAGTGTTCGCGCCGTCAATTGAGCGGTGCGGTCTCAAGCACCCGCTCGCCCGGTGCAGAGCGTCCATACAGTCGGGTCATGGCAATATTACTCCAGCTTCATCCAGAAATTTAAACCGGGATATAGAGCGGTGACAAATCTGCCCGATACTCACGGCGACTTGCCTCGGACCAGCTCCGAATCACGCTCCGCTGCGTAAATCGTTCCTTCCTCGTCCATTTCAGTCGCCGCAACTCGTCGCACATCTCATAAAGGCTGACCTTCGGTTCCCGGACGCAGCTTAGTCACTTTTTCAAATGCTAACTCCGCCAAAGTCGATGTCGGGCCGCTACTTTCACTTCGCCATGAATCAACGCTTCGTAATAATTTCAACGTCCGTTAGAACACGACCGCCCCCGACTGAGCCTTTGCTTCATAACTACCCGTCATTCGAAACCGTCGCCACAGCTTGTCAATAAACGATAGTGAAACCGAAAAACTTATCAGCGATTTCCGGTTGCGGCACTTTTGTTTTCCTTACCTTTTCAATGATCAAACGACGCCGTAAATCATTCGAACAAACTCTCAATCCCCACCAAAAGTACATTCATACCATTACATCCTTTTCCGTACATGCAACTTTTATTCGCTCTAGGCAAGCTGAGGCTTGAGCCGGACACTCATGAAAAGTGTCAGTCAAGTCACAGCCGTGATTTATACGGGAAGTTTTTTGAAGTTAATAAACTATTTGCGCCGGACGCCGATGCGTCGCTGAACGAGTTGTTCAACGGTAATATTTGGCTCTTCAGCTCGCGACTCGCGAATATAAGCGGCGTCGATTTTGAAAATACGCAGTTTGACCACATCCTCGGCTGTCAAATCAGTCAGACCTTCGTTCTTGAGTTCGCCAAGAAACTCAGGCGTGACTTTGAAGATACTGAATTTGACGAGACTCTCGAAACTTTCCGTGCCAAAGCCCATTTCGCGGACCTTTCGGACAAACTCAGCATCTATCTTGAAAATTCTAGCCTTAACAAGATCTTCAAGATCGAGATTCGGAAAACCTGTCGCCTTCATTTCAGCCATGAACTGCGGAGTTATCTTGAATATCACCGCTTTGAATAGGTCATCAACATCCAACGGTCCGAAGTCCGCCGACTTTAGGTCGTCAGCGAAAGCAGTGGTTAAATTCAGCGTGGTAGCTGTAAATAGGCGGTCATCAACTTCTTGAGAGCGATGTTTCGCCGATTTGGCAAAATCAAAACCGCGGCTTCGCATTGCGTCCACAAAACTCTGATTTCCTAAGAACCGAAACGTACCCGAGCCCCGTCCGTTTACAAAAGAACCTTCGCATTCGATCGTGCCGGCTTCGCGATCCAGTCGGAAGATGACCTTGCCGTTTTGTGTTTCGGCCCGATTTAGGCCTTGCAGATCTTCGTAGGCAAAATTAGAACCGTGCTGGTTTCTCCCGCCTTTCTCGGTTTTTCTTTCGAATGAAAGATGTATCTCGTCGGACTTTTCTTTTTTCGTCTCCGCTGTCCAATCACCGGTTATGACAGACTGGGCGACAATTACATAGGAGCCAAATACAATAAAGATAAGAGCGAGATTGAATAGGCCAAATGTTAGATTTTTCCTCATGCGTTCCTCCGAATTCTAAATTTTGTTAAGATTTGCTTTACAAAAAAGGAACACCGCTCGAAGGAGATTTGTGACAAAATCTCGATTGATCAATCTACAGCTGCTCTCGGTATTAGTGGAAATGCTGTTTTTGTGGGCTTCAAAGAGCGGTTATCTAACGGGCTAAAGCTTCAAATGCCTCATCACTGAACTTAAAATGACTCTCGTCCTGATTGCTTACGGCTCCTAGTTTTTCGTAGAAACTAATTGCAGGAGCATTCCAATCCAGCACTTGAAAATCGATTCTTTCAGCACCTTGCGATTTTGCGGTTTGAGCAATGTTTTTGAGCATCGTTTCTCCAATACCCAAACCGCGATAATTCTTATCGATAAAAATATCCTCGAGATAAAAACCTTGCTGGCCGCGAAAACTGGCAAAGCTTTTGTAAAACAAGGCGTAAGCGATTATCTCTCCGTCATCCAACGCCACAATTCCCTGAACATAGGCTGCGTCTTCAAACATCACGGCGGAAAGCTTTTCCTCGTTTAGCGTGAAATATTTGCCAAGCTTCTCATATTCGGCAAAATCGCGCATCAAAGCCACGATCACTGGGCAATCGTTTTCAACCGCTTTTCTGATTTCAATACTCATAAAAAAAACCGCACTTGATTCAAGAGTCTATCAAGTGCGGTGTAATCGTCCAATTGTCGATATCATGCTAGGTCTTTCGTCTACCCATCGGCTTAGGCGGAGCCTGCGGCCTCAGCTTTTGTTCGGTTTTCAAATATTCGACCGTATCCTTGACGCTCTGTTTGAATTCCTGAACCTGTTTCGAGTCCGTCGGCAGAATGGCCACCGTATCAGCATATTTCTGCATGTAGTTTAACCCTTCCTGAAGCTGTTCCTTATTGGCAGGCTCGACAGAAGTGCCGAGAGCAACAAGAGATAAACCCAGCGAAGCCATTACTTCGTTGTTATCAGGCGAGGTTTCGAGAACTGACTTATATGCGGCGATCGCCTTGTCAAATTCGCCCGCAGCACGCATTATGTCGCCGAGTGTAACCTTTGCCGCCGTCTTCTTGGCCGGGTCCGGTTCGAGCGAAATATACTCCTCAGCAACAACAGCGGCTTGAGCAGTTTTAGTCGAATCGATTCCAGTGACGGCCTTGAGGCGATGGACTTCTAGTGCATTCGCATGAAGCTCCAATATCATATTCGCACGATTTTTTTGCTCGGCCGACTCGGTTGCTGCCGGTGCGGCTTTAATGACAACCATTGCTTGGTCGAAAGCTGCTAAACCCTCATCAAAATCCTTATTCGCGGTTTCGTACTTGGATTTTCTCAGGGCAGCATCAGCCGATTTCGCTCCTTCGATATAACTATCAAATCCGCGGGCCTTATGCGATACCATTTTGCCGTTCAACATCACGGGCGTGCTGCCGACAAAATCCGGCACCGCTGCGACACCCTCGGCGAATTTTGCAATTGCTAGATCGTAGTTCTTTGCTTTTAGTGCGGCAATACCTTCAGTATTTGCTTTACTTGCGATGGCATCACCCTCTTGGACCTTCTTGTTCTTCTCCGTGATTTCTGCGTTCTTTTTAGCAAACTCTTCCTGCTCTTTTTTCTGAGCAGCCGTTAGCTCACCAGTTGGGATATTAGCGGCAGATGTCAACGCTTCTCTAACTTCGGCCTCAGTCAGCTTGCGGCCATCACCTTCGGAAACGGTAATAACGATATTTTCACGGCCTGCTTTCACACTTGGCTCTATCTTCGGACCAATGCCCGCACCACTAACAGCGAGAGCAAAAGTTTGACCGAGCGGAAATCCGACAAAGCTAAACTCCCCTTTTTTGTTGGTCTTCGACGATGGTGGATTGCCTTTGGCTATATCCGTTCGGTACACGTCAACAACCGCATCTGCGACCGGCACCATCGTACCATCGGCCTTCTTAAGTTTGACTTCGCCACGAACAGGGGAAGTTTGCGCGATAACAGTGGAAATGCCTCCCAACAAAATGGCCGACACTAAGAAAAAAGTAGAAAAGAGCTTGCGATACATTTGAGATCCTCCAAAATTATGTGAAAAACGCGAACGCCAACCTAAGATGCATCTACACAAGAAAGGGTGCATTGAATTTCTCTATTCTAACTCAATTCTATTGAAATCTTGAAGTTTCAAGCCGTAAATTTCGTTAAAATTTTCGTATGGCGAAATTTATGATGGCTGCGGGCATATGTTATCGTAAATTTTCGGAATTCTGTCGATTCAAAGGACAAATATCTTGACGGAGCGAATATATAACTTCAGTTCGGGCCCGGCTGTTTTGCCTCTGCCGGTGCTTGAAAGAGCGCGCGATGAGATGCTTTCGTATAAAGGCCTCGGTATGAGCGTAATGGAAATGAGCCACCGCTCGCCTGAATTCGAAGCGATTCTCGAATCGGCTAAACAGGGCATCCGCGACCTGCTGCAAATACCTGGAAATTATCAGGTCCTGTTTTTGCAGGGTGGAGCTTCGCTTCAATTCTCGATGATTCCCTTGAATTTTCTTACCGGTGATCAATCGGCAGACTACGTTGTAACCGGTGCATGGAGCGAAAAAGCTTTAGGTGCGGCTAAGCGCATCGGCAAAGTAAACGAAATATTTTCCTCGTCCGAAGGCGGTTTCAAATCAGTTCCCGATCAGGACGAGTTAAGGTTTACGCCCGGTTCACGATACGTTCACTACGTGTCAAATGAAACTATCCACGGTGTCGAATTCAAATATGATCTCGATGGATTCGGCACGCCAGTTGTGTGCGATGCCTCTTCAAATATTCTTTCGAAACCAATCGATATTGAGAAATACGCATTAATCTACGCCGGTGCTCAAAAAAACATTGGTTCGAGCGGGGTGACGCTTGTGATCATTCGCGATGATCTTCTTGAAATGGCGCCAACTGTCCAACACGCAATGCTCGACTATCGGAATTTCGCGAAACACGCTTCGATGCCCAACACGCCAAACACATGGGGCATCTATATGATAGATCTCGTTTGCGAATGGTTGAAAACACAGGGCGGACTTGCCTCGATGAGAGAAAAAAACGAGGACAAGGCGGCGCTTTGTTATACGCGGCTATCGATTCAAGCGACGGATTTTATCAAGGCCACGCCGAGAGAAACGCCCGCTCGGCCATGAATGTTACATTTAGGCTCGCTTCCGAAGAAATGGAAAAGCGGTTCGCCGACGAAGCCTCTAAAATTGGACTTCGCGGTCTTAAAGCACATCGCACTGTCGGAGGCATCCGAGCCTCGATTTATAATGCTTTTCCGAGGTCAGGCATCGAAACACTGGTTGATTTCATGGACGATTTTGCTGTTCGCAACCGGTGAGTTTGACGTTTGCACTCAATTTATAACTCTCAGAATTTCTATCAATTCATCTTCGTCACTTTCCGCAATAGTTCTGAGATCGATCAGAACCTTACCTTCGACGATACGGGTGATAACCGGCGGGTTCGACAATCGCAAGGCTTGTTCGAGTTCATAATCGGAATGTTTTGTATGCGTTAGAGCCAGTAGGAGAGTCTCCGGCGATACATCCGGAGCCGCGCCGCCGCCGACAGCAGAATTGCCCGGAATAGTTTCAACGTTCAATCCATCCGATGAACTGAGAGTGTCTGCCAGTCTAGCTTTGAATGCATGAGCCCGTTTCGTTATGGCTTCCGCGGACATCAATAGCATCTTCAGAACCGGGATTTCTTCCCTCGCCGTTTCCCTTGCGTAAGAGGTCAATGTCGCTTCAAGCGCGGCACAAATGAGTTTGTCCACGCGTAAGGCACGATACAGCGGGTGTTTTCGCAAACGGTCAATTAAATCCTTTCGTCCAACTATCAAACCGGCTTGCGGGCCACCCAAGAGTTTATCGCCGCTAAAGCTCACGATATCAGCTCCCGCTGCAAGTGACTGACTAATAACGGGATCGTCGTCCAACCCGACATTATTCAAATCGATCATCGCACCGGAACCTGCATCTTCGTAAAGCAAAATTCCGTTTGTGTGAGCAAGATCTGCAAGGTCCGCAACAGATGGTTTGTCCGTAAAGCCGACTATTCTATAGTTCGAAGGATGCACCCGAAGAATTAGAGCCGTGTCGAGATTGAGAGCTGTTTCATAATCCGACAGCTTTGTCCGGTTAGTCGTGCCGACTTCTTTTAAGGTCGCTCCGGATTGCGTCAGTACGTCGGGAATTCGAAAATCCCCGCCGATCTCGACCAACTCGCCGCGCGATAACAGCACCTCGCCGCCTTTCGCAAAAACGGCACAAAACCAGCACTGCCGCCGCCGCACAATTGTTGACTATAATAGAGCTTTCGGCACCGGTGATCTCAGCCAATAGCTTCTCGGCGTTTGAACATCTCGTTCCGCGTTTTCCTGTTCCAATGTTGTATTCGATTGTGGAATAACCGGCGGCGTCGACGATCGCCCGCTTCGCATTGTCGGAAAGCGGTGCGCGGCCGAGATTTGTGTGTATGACAACACCAGTAGCATTAATTACACGGCGAAGCCCCGATGTTCGTTCCGTCCGCATAGCGTCCTTGAGCCTTCTGATCGCTTCTTCCAGAAGTATCTCGCGGGTCAATTCTTCGAGTCGATTAAACGGCGGTTCAGAGTTTTCCCGCATATCTCCGCGGATTGAATCCAAGGCTTGCCGGGTAAGAAATAAAGTTCGTGTTCGGCCAAGTTCCGCGATCATAGCGATCACGGCCTTGGTTGAAAGCAATTCATCTATAGACGGCAGCAGTCCAAAAACTGACGCTTTTCCTTCCAAGACTGTATTATCCATCGTTTTATTTTACCTAAATATCGCCAAACTCTGGAATCAAAACCCTAATAGAAATTTGTAACTTAATAGGGTTTCCCCTACTCCCACAAAATTCATCCCCCAAAATCATGGCAGCAATCGGAAATAAATTATACAGAAATACTACAAGTCGTATTGAAGAAGCAGCCAGCTTTGACAAACAGCTTGTTCGCCTTGAAGACGATATACGCAAGCTGAAGATAGATTTTGACATCTACTTCAACGGCACTTCGAAGCGTCCGCCGCTGGAAGCTCGCGCGCGGCTTGAATCTTACATCAAGCGTATTTCGGACAATAGAAGCATGTCATACGCGCAGCGCTATCAATTAAATGCTTTGATCTCGCGTTTCACATCCTATCGTGAATTGTGGAGAAGAACGCTGCGGGCCAAGGGCGAAGAGCTTATCTAAAGCAAAAAGCGAACCGGCAATCACCGATCCGCTTCTCATTAATATTTGTCGTAGTGTTGCAAAGCATTCAGGAAAATGTTTCGCAAACTCTAATCTTACACTTCCGCAACTTTCATTACGTTCTCTGCCTGTGGTCCCTTCGGCCCGTTGGTTACCTCATACTCGACTTCCTGGCCCTGAATGAGCGTCTTATATCCTTCACCGGTAATCGCACTGTAATGTACGAATATATCCTGTTCTCCGGGTTGTTCGATAAAACCATAACCCTTTGCATTATTGAACCACTTAACCATTCCTACTGCTTTAGACATTTTCCTTAATTCCTCCTGCAAACTTCAAAAATTAACAATTTTCTACCAAAAATGTTCTCGATGAGAGCACAAAAAAACTACGCCCGATCAATGCAGTGAGATAGCATTGTCGTGCGCAGTTTAAAATCTAATTTGGATACGGACATTTCCAAACAAATATTAAATCTTAAACTTCAAGATTTTCAGAGCCTGTTGCTTGATTATTGATTGACGAATGAGAATTTAACGCCATTTTATGCTTCTGTCAAGAACTTTCTTGATATTACGGCTAAAATATGGCAAAAATTGACTTAAATAGCGTGATGAACGATGATTAGGCGTAATTTCAGATTATTTTCAGGATTTTTTTAATGGCCGAAGAATACGGAAAAAACACCCTTCTTTCATACAATAAATATCTCAAAGTTCCCGAACTGATCAGGCTTCAGGAAACGCTTTCTGATCCACCTAGCCATGACGAGCTGCTTTTTATAATCATCCATCAGACCTACGAGCTGTGGTTCAAGCAAATCCTGCATGAGATCGACGCCACTCTCGAATGGATAAAAGAAGGCCGATTGTTTCGTGCAAACCACTCGCTTCGCAGCGTGGTCTCGATAGAGAAAATTCTCGTGACTCAGATCCATTTGCTTGAATCGATGGCACCGATAGGTTTTCTCGAATTTCGCGACAAACTAAATCCGGCAAGCGGCTTTCAATCGATGCAGTTTCGCGAGTTGGAATTCGTGTCGGGGGCAAAAGACGAGAAAATCCTCAACACATTTAAGGATGACGAATTTGCCTTTGCCAGACTAACCGAGCGATTTAATGCTCCGTCGCTGGCGGATGCATTTTGGGCGTTTGTCAGCAGCAATGGCCTTGCCGCGGAAACTCATGAAAATCGGGTTAATGCGACGGTTGAAATTCTCACTCACCCAGAGAAATATGCTGAACTCTACAACATGCAGGATCTGCTGATAGAACACGACGAATTGATCATATCGTGGCGATACAACCATATTTTGATGGTCGAACGAATGCTCGGAATGAAACGCGGCACGGGCGGTTCGGAAGGCGTCGGTTATCTGATGACGACTTTGACCAAGAAATTCTTCCCGGAACTCTGGGAAGCACGCACCCATCTGAAGGCATGAGTTTGTTTTATTATCATTTTCAATTCTCGATAATTTAGCATACATTATATCGCATATTTGAAAGCATGTTGCACGTTTAGCACAGTATTTTTAGTGCGAGTGTCCTCGTTTTCTTGGTGAAAAACTATGCAAACGATAAAAGTGAAAGTTCAGGATGATTTTCTGGAGAGAATGTCAACCGCTAAGCCCTACGTGGCAGTTGCCGAACTTATCTGGAATGCCTTAGACGCAGAGGCCAGCAAAGTTGAAGTATTTTTGGAAGAGAATGACTTAGGTGGCGTTGTTAAAATCACGATTAGAGACGACGGACATGGAATTAGTTTTGAAGACGCTGTCACTGCATTTGAAAACCTAGGCGGCTCTTGGAAGAAGAATTCTTTTCAATCTAAAACCGGTTATCGAAGACTGCACGGAAAAAAGGGACAAGGTCGATTTCTTGCCTTCTCTCTGGGAGAAAGTGTTGTTTGGGAAACCCGTTCCCAGGGTGACGCTAGCGTGGCGGAGTTTGAAGTTTCTGGCTCCTTAAGTTCAATTGGTGAGTTCAAAATAGGAGATACAAAACCCGCTAAGAACTCGAGAATTGGAACTACAGTAACGATCTCAGAAATTACCAACCCACTGGGAAGTCTTACGACGAATGAAACAAGAAATGCCCTTACGGAAATATTTGCGCTTTATTTGCGGCAATATCCGGACATCAACATCATTTTTAATGGAATAAGGCTTGATCCGTCAGATGTGCAGGAGCGCATTGATGATAGAGAGTTGCCTCCAGTTACCATATCGGATGGCTCGGTCGTAAAATCCAACCTAACGACTATTGAATGGAAAATCCCTATTGAAAGAAACCTTAATCTCTGCGATGCCAATGGCTTCTCACTCGCCGAAGTGAAACCGGGTATACAGGCTCCGGGTTTCAACTTTACGTCTTACTTGAAATCTCAATTCTTTCGGGACCTCGACGAGAAGGGTGGTCTTATAGAAATTAACTCCGATGTATCTCAATTGGTTGATTTAGCAAAAAATGAGCTTAGATCGTATTTTCGAAACCGAACTGCCGAACGAGCAGCGAATGTCGTTGAAGAATGGAAAGTTGAACAAATATATCCTTATGCGGGCAATCCCAAAAACATAATAGAGGAAACGGAGCGGCAGGTTTTCGAAGTTTGTGCGTTGAGTTTAAATGATTATATGCCCGGTTTCGAAGACCTGGATCGACGGAATAAAAAACTGACATTTTCACTTTTGAGACAAGCCATTGAGGAAAGTCCTAAAGCCGTTCAAAAAATATTTGACCAAATTCTCGAACTACCAAAGGAGAAGCAAGAAGAATTTGCAGAACTTCTTGAAAAAACTTCGCTAACGGCAATAATTAATGCATCTAAAATTGTTGCGGATCGAATTGATTTTCTAAAAGGCTTAGAGATTCTCTTGTATAACGCTGAATCACGCACGCAATTGAAGGAGCGATCTCAACTGCACCGCATCTTGGCAGGCGAAACTTGGATTTTCGGTGAAGAGTTCAACCTTACCGTAGATGATCAGTCCTTGACTGAGGTCCTACGTAAACATTTGTTTGAGTTGGGTAGAGAGACGGAAGCAACCACTGATCCGGTTTTGCGTGAAGGCGGTAAAGTGGGCATCGTCGATTTAATGTTGTCGAGGCGGATTCCCTTGCCAAAGGCCGAGCACCGAGAACATTTGGTCATCGAACTTAAGCGTCCATCTAAATCAATAGACGCGACGGCTATTCAACAAATAAAGAGCTACGCTTTTGCAGTTGCCGCTGATGAGAGGTTCAAAAACACCGAAACAAAGTGGACATTTTGGGCTATCTCAAATGAAATAAGTGATTCTGCCGAGCGCGAAGCAAACCAAGCCAACAGACCAAACGGTCTAATCTACGAGAATCCAGAAAAGACAATCTTGATTTGGGTAAAAACATGGTCGCAAGTCTTGGAAACGTGCCGTGGCAGGCTCGAATTTTTTCAAAAACAACTCGAATATTCAGCGGATCATGACTCGGGTCTCCAATATTTGCGAGACGTACACGAGAAACTTTTGCCAAAAATTTTGACAAAAGAATCGTCGGCTGAGAATTAGGGCGACGATTCGTTCCCCAGTCGATCGACGCTAGTTACCACGATCTTCTCGATCTTTCTGTCGGCTGACAGCGAGATGGACCTAACCGATGACGGTAATACCGAATAACTCCACCCATCTCTGTCCTTTGCGTAGACGACAAACCAAAATGCTCTTGCCTTCCCTCGCTCGGTCCATTCAGCCTTAACAAATTCGTTTGATCGATTGAGCGTCACCTTCGGAGAAACTATTTTCGCAGATTTAATCCAGGGCGAAGAAGGGATCAGTGCCGCTTGCTTGTACGGGCCGCTCGATAACGCCTGCTGAATTCCGCCAAGGTCATTGCGGAGAGATTTGTAACTGAAATGCACGGCTCCGCTAGTCTCGTCCGCCTTTCTTGTAAGATTGAATTTGATTCAAAAGCCTCGCCAGCCGTCCAATTTTCGTTTCGACCAATCCGATAAGTGGCAATGCCCGGCCAGAGGTGCCGTTTTTTTGTATTTTGCGATTTCCACCAGTCAAGCAAAACCGGAAAGCTCTGTGCCCGGCGTGCCGTTTCCCAATAAAGCTGCGGTACAAAATAATCCACGGTTCCGTCCTGAAGCCACTTCCTGGAATCGGCGAATAGGCCGGTATAGGCATTAAAGCCCTCGATTCCAAGCTCAGGTACAGGCTGCCATATACCGAACGGCGAGATCCCGTACATTACCTGAGGCTTTATTCGTTTCACTTCCCGTCCTACCTTCTGGATGAAGTTATTGACATGCATTCGCCGCCAATCGCCGCGGCTCAAAGTTCCGCGTTTCTGCAGATAAGCGTTCCAATTCTTGTCGTCGGGAAACTCGATGTCTCTGCCAGCCGCATCTTTTTCGATGTAAGGATAAAAATAATCGTCAAAATGGACGCCGTCGATGTCGTAACGCTTTACAACGTCCAGCACGACGCTCAGCGAATATTTCTGAATTTCAAGATCGGTCGGATCGAGCCAAAGGTATTTGCCATAGGTACGGACAAGATCGGGCCGGCGTTTTGAAATGTGATTTTCGGAAACAGTCTTTGCCGACGGGTGATACGCACGATACGGATTGAACCACGCGTGCACAAGAATTCCACGCTTATGCGCCTCGGCAACTACAAATTCGAGCGGATCGAAGTTTTGCGGCTTGCCCATTTCACCAGTCAAATACTCTGACCACGGCTCGATGTTCGATTTATAAAGCGCATCGCACATGGGGCGAACCTGAAATATTACAGCATTTAGCTTTAGCCGTTGGGCCAAATCAAGGTCACGTATCAACTCGCTCTTTTGCTCATCGATCGAAAGATTGCGTTTGGATGGAAAGTCGATATTGTCGACGGTTGCGATCCAGGCCGCCCGGAATTCGCGTTCAGGTCGCGGCAAATCCTGCGCAAAAGAAGCTCGTTACGATCACAACGAGCGATAAAAGAACAATCATTTTTTTCATAACTTTGATCTAAACGAAAACCTCGAAAACCTCATTAGAAAAAAGCATGCCCTTTCGTGTAAGCCGAAGCCGGTCATCGCAAATATCGATTAACCCGGCATACTTTAACCGACCCATTTCTTCGGCGTATTTTTCAACGACATCGACACCAAATCGCGTTTGATATTCGCCGAGGTGGACACCTTCGGTCAGACGCAGACCAAGAAATAGGAACTCCGACGCCGCGTCGATCCGTTCCCGGGTTACTTCGGCGGTCGAGAATTCCTCGATTCGATTTACGTAAGCTGGCGTATCGCGTTCGCTCGCATATCGCTGAAAACCGTCGAACGAATGTGCAGAAACACCGAAGCCGAACACCGGTTCAAGCGTCCAGTATTTCGAATTGTGGCGAGACTCAAAGCCCGGTTTCGCGAAATTGGATATCTCGTACTGCTCATAGCCCACAGCAGAAACCTTATCAATCGTAAGCTCATACATTTCAGCTGCGAGCTCAGCGTCAGGCAGCGGCTGCCGTTCACTACGAATCTGTTCCGCGAGAGGCGTACCTGCGTGAACTTCCAGCAGATACATCGAGATGTGCTCAGGATTCATTGTTAGTGCTTCGTCAAGATTGCGCTCCCAGTCCGTCAGCGTTTGCCGTGGCAAACCTATGATGAGATCAAAACTCACATTGTCATAGCCTGCTTTGCGAAGCATTCGAAAGGTCGTTCGGGCGTCATCGGCGTTGTGCCCGCGAGCGAGTCGCTTTAGATCGACATCGTCGAATGTCTGCACCCCAAAGCTCGCACGATTTACGCCTAGCGACCGGTATTCTCGCAGCGTTTCCGGCGTGACTGTTGCCGGATTCATCTCCATCGTTATCTCGGTGTCTGGAGCAATGTCGAACTTGTCGTGAACGGCTATCAAGATCCGTTCAACTTGACTTGCCGTCAACAACGACGGAGTGCCGCCGCCAAAGTAGATGGTATCGACAAAGGCAGAACCGCCCGCGTGAGCGGGTGGCTGGAACGCAGCAACTTCAGAACAGATGGCTTTCACGTACCTCTCGACCGTGCCTGAATCCCGATATACATCGGTTGCGAAATCACAGTAGGAACAACGCGATTTGCAGAATGGAATGTGAAGATAGACTCCGGCAGACATTGGATAAAGTATATGACTGCGTCGGAATAAGTGGTAGTTAAGAAAGTTTCTGCTCGAGTGCCGTCTCCCACGAGGCTTCAAAGTCCGCGACTGATGATGCGATGCTTTCGGCTCCATCGATTGAGAACTTCAGCGAGTCATCCGTAACTTTGCCGAGCACTGTAAACGGGCAGTCGCCAACAATTTGTTTCACTGCCTCAAGATTGTCAGGAGAGAAGCTGATAACGATGCGCGACGGGGATTCGGCGAATAGCAATGCTTCAGACGATAGGCCATTCGATGTAAGTTCGACCGAGGCTCCGATGGCGTCGCGGCCGAGTGAGGAGAAACACGATTCGGCAATCGCCACTGCAAGCCCGCCGTCTGAGCAGTCATGGGCTGAATTCAGCAGCATTTCGTCGGCTAGTTTCAGAAGCGTATCATGCACTTTCTTCTCAAGCTCTAGATCGAGCTTTGGGACTGAGCCGCTTTCTATCAGTTGCGCAGTAGAAAAACCGGCGATGGTTTGGGCGTATTCGCTTACCGAAAGATCGTCGTTCGTTACGCCAAGCAGAGCGATGATGTCGCCTTCATTTTTGAAGCCGTGGGTGATTATCTTCCGCGTGTCTTCGATCAATCCGACCATGCCTATCGTCGGCGTCGGCAAAATGCCGCGACCGTCGGTTTCGTTGTAGAACGAAACATTGCCGGAAACTACAGGCGTTTCGAAAAGCTCGCACGCTTCTTTCATGCCGTCGATGACGTCGGAAAAAGACCGCATCACCTCGGGTCTTTCGGGCGATGCGAAATTAAGACAGTTCGTAACGGCAATCGGCTTTGCACCGACACAAACGACGTTTCGTGCCGACTCGGCGACAGCAAGTTTCGCACCTTCCTTCGCATCGACTGCGACGTAACGAGCGTTGCCGTCCAGACACATCGCGACCGCCCGGCGTGTTTCTTTTACACGAATAACAGCCGCGTCGGAGCCGGGCAGGACAGCCGTGTTGGTACGAACCATGCTGTCGTATTGCTCGTAAACCCAGTGTTTCGAACAGATGTTTGGTGAGGCGAGAAGCGTTTTCAACGCTTGTTCAAGGTTCAAGGTTCCAAGTTCAAGGTTAAGCAGATTCTCAGACTTTGAACTTTGAACTTTGAACTTTGATCTCGGCGCGGCCATTGGTCGCACATATCTCGGAGCTTCGTCAGTCAACGCCATCACGGGAAGATCGGCCTCGACGGTGCCATTATAAACGATTCGCAGACGATTGCCTTCGACGACCTTGCCGATGACGACGGCGTCGAGGTCCCATTTATTAAAAATCTCGATAACTTCCTTTTCGCGGCCGGTGCGGGCTACGATCAGCATGCGTTCCTGTGATTCGGAAAGCATCATTTCGTAGGCAGTCATGCCGGTTTCACGCTGCGGAACGAGCGTCAGGTCGAGTTCGAGACCGGTTCCGGCACGCGCGGCCATTTCGACCGACGACGATGTCAAACCGGCAGCTCCCATGTCCTGGATGCCAGCGATCGAACCGCTACGCATCGCCTCGAGGCACGCTTCGAGAAGCAGTTTTTCTAAAAAAGGGTCGCCGACCTGAACAGTGGGACGCTTTTCCAAAGCCGCGTCGTCAAATTCCGCCGATGCCATAGTCGCACCGTGAATACCGTCGCGGCCGGTTTTCGCACCCGCATAAAGCACCGGGTTACCGATTCCCTCGGCTTTACCGAAAAATATCTGATCTTTCTTGACGATCCCCAACGCAAAGGCGTTGACAAGCGGGTTCAGGCTGTAAGATTCGTCGAACACGACCTCGCCGCCGACAGTTGGTACGCCGAAGCAATTTCCGTAATGCCCGATGCCTTCGACACAGCCTTTCAATATCGCTTTGTTGCGGCTTCCGTGTTTCTCGTCGTTAAGCGGCCCGAACCGCAGGCTGTTCATCGCCGCTATCGGCCGTGCGCCCATTGTGAAAACGTCCCTGAGAATTCCGCCGACGCCGGTCGCCGCTCCTTGAAATGGCTCGATGAAGCTCGGATGATTGTGCGATTCGACCTTGAAAGCAACACACCAATCATCCCCTATATCGATCACACCAGCATTCTCACCCGGCGGCACGATGACCCGCGGGCCGGACGTAGGCAAGCGTCCCAAATGAACACGCGACGATTTGTAAGAGCAGTGTTCCGACCACATCACGCTGAAAACACCCAACTCGGTAAAGTTCGGTTCGCGGCCCATGACGGTGACGATCTTTGCGTATTCTTCGGGTGTCAGGTTGTGTTGGGCGATGATATCGGGTGTGAAGGCGGTCATTGTTTATTCTCGGCTAAAAATCGACGATAGAAATAAACGAAAGAGTTTATGCGGTCTGTACGATTTTTTCAAATCGAAGCCGATAAACTCTTTGTAAAACGACCATTGTGGGTGAAGAAGCCCGCGCGTAATCAAGGGCGTAACACTCAGCACCAGGATTACGCCCTTGATTACACGCGGGCTTCTGCAATTACTGCATCGCAGGTGCTCCCATTGCCGCCCATTCTTCTTTAGCGGGGCCGTAAACTCCGGGAACCGGCAACCCTGCCTGTCGCATCAGAACGGTCATCTGTCCGCGATGATGGGCTTGATGTGCGATCAGGTAAAAGAGCGTAAGGCCACGTGCCCAGGTTTCGCCGTACATCTCATCGGTCTGCAATAAAATTTCGTCGTTCCAGTTTGCACCGACCTGTTCCGTTACCGATTTTCCCGCTTTCTCATAGGCAGCGGCAATCTCCGCAGCAGATGTCGGGCATTCCAGGTCGAATCCAGGAGCGTCGATCTTGAGACCGACGAGGCCGAGCATTTCACCAAGCGTCTGCGTCAAGTGCCAGCCGAGAAAGCCGAGCGAGCGTCCGCCTTCGTTTACTTTTTGATTTAACGACGCGTCCGTCAGAGCATTAAGAATTTTGCCCGTTGCTTCGGCCTCGTAGGTCCAATCCTTCTGAAAATCTTCTATCTTTCGTAGCATAAAATCCTCCTTTGTATTGAAATTGCATTCATGTTGCACCGATGACACTAAAACAAAAAGCAGAAAATGGCAAGATGTACATATGAATATTTTAAGGAACGGACGTTACAAGAGCTTTGCCCTCATAAACAAAAACTCTCTGCCGGAAGTCGTCCGGTTTTAGCGAATTCTTTAATTCGGGGCCGTTCGGCCCCAACTCTTTGAGTATCGGTTCAAAGTTTTTCTCACTGTTCTTATGCTGCTCTTCGTTTTTATAGCGGGTTAGCAAAATCAGGTCGAATGGTGCGGTCGCAGCCGGAACAGACTCAACCAATTCGTATGAATGTATGACGCCCCGCTTCAGAGCTTCCTCGCGGTACAGCTTCCAGTTCTTTTCGTAAAAGAACATGGCTTCGTCTCGCTTGCCTTCCTTTATCTTCACGAAATCGATCGTCAAATGCAGCTCATCGACCTTTGCTGGAGACGCAGCTGTCAGCTTGTTTAATTGTCCGCGCAGGGTTTCCAGTACAACTTTTCCCTGTCGAAAATATGCGGTCTCGCCCTTTGCGTTTAGAAGAATGGTGAATGGCATGCCGCCTTGCCAATCTTTCGACACGGACGCGATAACCGCGCTTTCGTCGGCGGTTTTCAGCAAATAAGCTGGCATTTCCGCTTTCATCGAGGCAAGAAATTTCGGAACCGCGACGGCAATATCTTCCGGGTCGTCGAGCGAGATGGTGATGAAATCGATCTTGCCTTTGTACTCAGTATCGAGTTTGACAAGGTCCGGGAACTCTTCGCGGCACGGATCGCACCAGGTTGCCCAAAAGTTGATCAAAAGCGGCTTACCGTTCGGCACAATCAATTTCTTAAAGGCGATCTCATCAACAAGCTTCACAACAACGGGCGATGACGATCCTTGCCCCGTCGCCGTTCCAGGCGCCGGAGAAGCAGGCCGCTGAGCAAAGGCCGCGACAGACAAAACAAGGACGAAAAGCCAACCTGTCATGGAGGCTTTCGTCCAATGAAAAATAAGTGATCTCATTGTCGTGCTTTATTTAGCTACGCGTTTGATCGAGCAGCCAAATGCGTTCGCGCGTGTTTTCTCGATTGCTTTACCGCTCAACGAAGCGTCGAATGCAGCACGCAGATAGTTATCTGTGATCGCTTTGCCGGACCGATCGTTGTCGATCGCACCGTGATACCGCAAAACATTTTTGGCGTCGATATAATAAACTTCCGGCGTTACGGTCGCGCCAAGTTTGTCGGCAAAAACGTTTCCTTTATCGACCAGCATCGGAAACTTGTAGTTTTCGGCTGCGTGCGATTTGACCCAATCCAATGACTCGGTCGAGTTCGAATTGATACCAATAAACGTGATGCCTTTTGCCGCATAATCCGCCGCGATCTGGCTGATGCGTTCGTTATAAGCCTTTACAACCGGGCATTGTGCCGATAAAAAGACAATCACCGCACCGTTCTTGCCCTTTAGATCGTTAAACGAATTCATCTTTCCGTCAGTATCCGGCAGTGAAAAATTCTCCAGTGTAGTGCCGACAGCGAAATCGCCGGCTTTGCTAACGGTTGGGACCAACACAAACGCGAGCAATGCGAACAATGTAAAAAAAACAGTGCATTTCTGCCTCATAATCTCGTACTCCTTAAATTGATATCAAGTTGTGTCGCCTAGCTTAACAAGCTATGGCTGTTGAAACAAGCTTATCCGATTTATACGGTTAGTTCTGGATAAGAGTTTCCGGCGAAGCGAAGAGTTGCCTGAAAGCTAAGCGTAATCAAGCGATCAGGCAAAACTTTTAAGAAATGCTATAATTTGCAGGAATTTCGATGCCACAAATCGGTGAAACACACTCTAAGTACAAAATAATTTCCGCGATCGGAGCCGGCGGGATGGGCGAGGTGTTTCTGGCCGAAGACAAAAGTCTTGGGCGAAAGGCCGCTCTAAAATTCCTTTCTGCTGAATTTGCCGCCGAGCGCGAACACCTCGACCGTTTTTTCCGCGAGGCCCGTGCAGCATCGGCCCTCAATCACCCGAACATCTGCACGATCTACGAGATCAACGAAACGGGCAAAGTCCCATTCATCGCGATGGAGTACATCGAAGGCGAAACGGTGGCGGAGATGATCCGCAGACGCAAGCGAAACGTTCGTCAGACGCTCGATATCGCAATTCAGGTCGCCGGAGCTCTTGCCGAAGCTCACGCAAGCGGCATCGTCCATCGCGACATAAAGCCAGCGAACATCATCCTCAACCAGCGCGGGCACGTTAAGATCCTCGACTTCGGATTGGCGAAAAAGACGCTTTCTGAAGCCGATGACGGAACGAGGCAGCACATAACCAACGCGGGCGTTATTTTGGGGACAGCCTCTTACATGTCGCCCGAACAGGCCCGCGGACTGGATGTAGACGGGCGATCCGATCTGTGGAGCTTTGGCGTTTGTCTTTACGAGATGCTGACTGGAAAGCAGCCTTTTACGGGCGACACCGTTACGGATACATTTGCCGCGATTCTGACGCGCGAGCCGACACCTCCATCGGCTTATTTCTTCGACATTCCGGACGAACTGGACCGCATCGTTCTCAAAACCTTGAACAAAGCCAAAGAGCTTCGGCATGAGAACGCCGGGGAGCTGGTATCTGATCTACAGGCATTGCAGAAAAAGCTTGAACTGGACAGCGTACAAACTGAATCGTCTGGGTCCGCAGCATTGATTGATGAAAAAACCGAAGAATTCGAAGCCGCATTGACCGGTCATGACATTCCAAAAGTAACTGACGAAGATCTTAAAAAGCAGAATCTGCGGCCTAATAATCTTACCGCGACCTATTCGCAAATTATCGGCCGGGAAAACGAGATCACCGCAATTTCCCGATTGCTTCTGCAAGATGACGTCCGTCTGGTAACGATGACGGGCATCGGCGGCACCGGCAAAACGCGGCTATCACGGGCAGTCGCCGAAAGAATGCTGCTGGATTTTGACGATGGCGTCTTTTTTGTCGAGATGGAAGCGGTCACGCAGGCGGACGTGGTGGCATTGACGATTGCTAAGCCGCTCGGCATCAAAGAAGAAGCCGGAAAGCCAGTGCTGGAAATGTTGAAGGAGCATCTTAGCGCGAAACAGATGCTAATTGTTATCGACAATTTCGAACAGGTTATCGAAGCCGCACCGCAAATAGTCGAACTAGTTACGGCATCTGACCGCCTCAAACTTCTCGTCACAAGCCGCGAGGTTTTGCGGGTTAAGCCGGAGATAGAATTTCCGGTCCCGCCGCTTAGCGTTCCGGAAGCCGCGACCGGGCTTTCCTTTGACGAACTCAAGGACAACGAAGCGATCCGGCTTTTTACTGACCGAGCTAGGACTTCGAAGCCCGCATTTACGCTGACGCCCGACAATGCTACCGACATCGCCGCGGTCTGTTCGAGACTTGACGGGCTGCCGCTTGCTATCGAGCTTGCCGCCGCCCGCACAAAAATTCTCTCGCCTGCCGCGATCCTTTCAAAGCTGGAAAATCGTTTGAATCTGCTGACCGGCGGAGCACGCGATCTGCCCGAGCGCCAGCAAACGATGCGTGGAGCGGTTGCGTGGAGCTACGATCTGTTGAGTGAATTTGAAAAAGGAGTGTTTCGAAAACTGTCCGTGTTTTCTGGCGGTTTCAGGATCGAATCGGCCGAAACTGTTTGCGGAGCATCGAACGATATGGGCGTTTTGGATGCGGTCACATCGCTTATCGACAAAAGCCTTCTTATCCAAAAAGAACTTCCGGGCGGGGAATCGCGATTCCGCATGCTTGAGGTCGTCAGGGATTTTGCGGCTGAATCGCTGGAAGCAAAGGGCGAAACGGACGCGGTCTGCAGAAAACACGCTGAGTTTTTTGTCTCTTTGACCGAGACGGCCGAACCGCTTCTGCAATCTACTCAATCGGCGGTTTGGCTCGACAGGCTTCAGGAAGAGCATGACAATATCCGTGCGGCAATGCACTGGAGCCTTGAGAATGAGCCGTCAATGGCGATACGTCTTGCCGTTGCCGCTCGAAATTACTGGCTTGTTCACAGCCATCTTACCGAAGGCTTCAGTTGGTTAAAAGCCGCTTCGGAAACAGGCTTCGAGCCGCCGCCGGCACAGAGGTTCAAACTCCTGAATGGACTTGGGCTTGCCGCAAGGTTTCGCGGCGACTACGAAACGGCCCGCCGTGCTTACGAAGACGGTCTGGCCGCTGGAAAGGAGGCGAACGACAAGCAGGGCATTGCCCTTTCGAACCGAGGCCTTGGCCTTGTCGCAATGCAGCAGAACGATCTTGATTCCGCCAGGCGTCATTTTGATGAGGGCCTTGCGATCAGCCGCGAATTGGACGACAAATTTGGTATCGCAATCTCGCTCAGTTTTCTTGGCGATCTCGCCCGCACCGAAGGAAGAAACGCTGAGGCACGCCCGCAATTTGAAGAAGCTGTCGAGCTTTTCCGGGCATTGGAAAATAAGACCGCTTTGGGCGATGCCCTCAATAATCTGGGAGCCGCCACTTTCGGCTTGAGTAATTTGGCTGTCGCAAAGGCCTATTTTTCAGAAGCTTTGACGATCGCACAGGATCTTGCTAACCGGATAACCATTTCGTGTTCGCTCGACGGCTTTGCCGCGATCGCCGTCGAATCTGGAGATCTCGACAGAGCAGCGAGATTGGCGGGTGCGGCAGACAATTTGCGGGACTTGATCGGGTATAAGATCGAACCGGCGGAAGTTGAGGTTTCGAGAAACTGTACCTCTCGAAACTTAGAGAGCAAATGCCGAAGGATTCGTTTGATACTTGTTATGCCGTCGGACGTGGATCAAGTCTTGAAGACGCAATCGCCGAAGCACTTGAAAGTGAGTTGGCCAGTAAGGTTTCGTAAAATAGTAATTACGCTAACCGAACATTTTCGGCAGTCGACGCTGTAAGTTCTTTGGCAGTAAAATCTCCATCGCATCATCGACTGTAACGATGCCGGCGATATCGCCCTCTTCATCAACTACTGGCAACGCCAAAAGATTATATTCAGAAATGGTTTGTGCAACGTCTTCGGCCGAATCCGCAGGGTTTGCGAATCTAAACTCGCTTCGCATGGCATCCGCAAGCGTCCGCGTCGGATCGGCCAGGATCAAGCTGCGAAGGCTGATCAGGCCACAAAGCTTCCACGAACCTTCTTCCTCAACGACGTAAAGGTAATAGATCATGTTCGGCGTTTCCGCCATTTCGCGAAGCCGGGCGATCGTTTCGCCGACCGTCAGAGCTTTTGGAAACACTACGAACTCCGTCGTCATCAATCCGCCGGCCGTGTCGTGGTCATACGACATAAGCTCGGCAACGTCCGCCTTTTCGTCATCCTCCATCAGATTGAAAAGCTCCTCGGCCTTTTCATCCGACAATTCGCCGAGCACATCGACGGCATCGTCAGGCGACATTTCTTCGAGAATGTCAGCCGCGCGTTCCTCGTCCATGTCTTCCAGAATTCGCGCCTGTGCTTCTGTGGACATTTCTTCGAGCGTATCGGCGGCGATCTCGTCGTCTAAACTCTCGACAACCTCAGTGCGGTGGATCGGCGAAAGCGTCTCGGCAAGCTGGGCAATCTCGACCGGATGAAGACGGGAAAGCTTGTCCTTTGAGGACTTTAGCTGCACGGTGACAGTCGCCGTATCGGTCGCCAGATATCCGACATCAGCCCAATCGAGCACCTCAACCGGCCGGTCGCTGCCGTAGAAACCTTTCGGCATTAGACGGCGCACAAATCCCTGGAGGCTGACGTCGGCACCTGTCACACGCCAGAAGTCGCCGACATCGATGAGCTGCACGTCATTTACGCGAACCACGCGTTTGCCGTCAACATCGATCAGTTGATTATCGAGAACGTCCTTGCCCAGCAGCACTTCGCCTTCGCGTCGTTCGAAGGGCGTCAGGTCGAGCTTCGCCGAACTCATCTTCGCTCCATGCAGGCCGATTGTTGAGATATTCCGACGCGGAATAAAGAAATTTCGCCGACGGAGCCGCGCAACCAAACCCAATACCGGCGGATAATCTTCGCTGCCGTACTTAACCAAAATGTCGTTGATCGAAGCGATCTTTTCGTTTCGGGCATCGAAAATCGGCCGGCCTAAAATTTGCGAAAGATACAGCATTGGCTTAAAGATAACCCAACTTTGGCAAAAGATTAAAATTCGTCTCTCGCTTACTTTACGTCAAAGCAAAATTGATGCTATCCTATCGTCCGCGATTGCATAACATTGTTAATCTTTTACTAATTTTTTTGGAACAAGCAAGTGATTGAAAGTTTGTTCTAATAGGAACGAAAAAGATTAACTTCAAAACACGTTCCACCTCACAAAAATCAAACACACAATTATAATCGGTCGTTTTCCGAGGCTTACGCCATTTCAGAATGAAAAAGCTGCTACCTATCATCTTCTTTTCTTCCTGCCTAGTAATTTCAGCCTCAGCCCAGAACGGGTCTCGGGCAATGGACAATTTTGATCGAGCTCAGGGCGTTCAGGTTTACTATCCGCCAGCGCCACCAGTCGCAAAGATAACAAAAAAGGTCAGGAAAGGACGCGGTTCGAAATGGGAAGTCGTCGTCGAAGACAAACTCGTAAAGAAAACCGCTAAATCGAGTCCGGTCGCAGCCGTGACCGATGGCCTTGCCACTCGTGAAGCCCCGATGCCGATCGGCCGCAACACGCTTTCGATGGGCACGAGCACGCATCTCAAAGGATTCACAACCGGCAATCTGCTGCATGATTCGTACATCGTCGATTCAAGCCGGCGATACGGCATCGATCCGCTTTTGATCTATGCGCAGATGCACCAGGAATCGTCGTTCAAACTTAATGCGACGTCGCACAAAGGTGCCAGCGGTTTAATGCAGCTTATGCCGGCAACGGCCCGCCGCTTTGGTGTAACCAGCATTTACGACCCGAGGCAGAATATCGATGCCGGTGTTAAATACATGCGCTGGCTGCTCGATACGTTTAACGGTGACGTAGTGCTGGCCCTGGCCGGTTACAACGCCGGTGAAGGTGCCGTAATGAAATACGGAAACAATATCCCGCCGTATCGTGAAACGCAGGAATATGTAAGGCGTATCTCAGCCAGATACAACTCAATCTCCGATGGGCGCTATGTCCAATCCGCACGAAGAATCTCGGGCTCGGTAGCCACCAAAATGGGGCAAAAAGTGTCGAGGCCGTTAACGATATACGAGCCGGACCCAATCGCGATCAAGCTTCCGAATGGACAAATGATGCTTTACAGCCAGTAGGATCGAACTCCCCGAAATCAAGTTTCATCTTCTCCACTAGTCTTTACAGACATGCGGCCGGCCCACCGGCCGTTTTTTTGTTCGATCAACATAAATCCTGTATCATTCCATAATGTTTTGCATAAAATGCGGCACAAATAACTCGGACGAAGCGGTTTTCTGCATGAAATGTGGTAATCAATTCGATCAGGAAGAAGAAACGCGTGTTGCGACTCGCGGTGTGTCTGTTGCGGTTGACGGCGAAGCTCCGCCAATATTCTCGATAACGCCAACTCTGATGTTTGTAAAGTTGGGTTATGTTTTGGCGGTCATCGGAGCATTTCTGATCGTAGCAATACTCACTGTCATGGCCTTGTTCTCGTGGCTCGCCGTCCCGTTGGCGATGCTTCTGCTGCTGATACCTGCTTTTTATCACGTCAGGCAAAAGCTCGTCCGCTACACGCTGACGGACACGACCATCGAGATCGACAAAGGTGTTATCGCCCGTACAACGCAGAATGTGCCGCTGCGGCGGGTTCAGGACGTAACCGTATCTTCAACGATGCTGCAAAGAATATTTCGTTTTGGCGATGTAGTGATCGATAACGCAAGCGAACAGGGCGGAAAAGTCGTGCTGAAAAATATCGATTCGCCGAGGAAGTACGCCGATATTTTGTTAAAGCAGATGCGGCAGCTTGAAAGATAGTGCGACCTGAGAAATGGAGACGCGGCGACACGGTGAAAAGACATTGGACTAAACATCTCCGCGTCTCCGCGTCACCCAATCCACGCGTCAATTTACTTGTTATGGCCACAATTTTCGTAACCGGCGGGGCCGGATTTATTGGCTCCGCGTTCATTCGCCTTTTGTTGAGCGAACAGCCTGACGTTAAGGTCATCAATTATGACTCGTTGACGTACGCCGGAAATCTCGAAAATCTAGCGGATATTGATGAATCAAACCATACATTTATTAAGGGCGACATATGCGACCGCAAGGCTGTGCTTGAAGCAATGCCGGACGGTTGTGACGCCGTTTTCAACTTTGCCGCCGAATCGCATGTTGACCGGAGCATTCAGTCAGCCGACGAATTCCTGAGAACGAACATAATCGGAACGCAGGTTTTGCTTGACGCGGCACGCGAGCGAAATGCGCGAAGATTCGTTCAAATATCGACCGACGAGGTGATGGGAAGCCTGCCGGACGACAGCGATGATTATTTTACGGAGGCTTCGCCCCTTCAGCCGAATTCACCTTATGCGGCCTCAAAAGCAGGTGCCGAGTTTGTCGTCCGTGCGGCTCGTGAAACATTCGGAGTAGACACGATCATCACGAGGTGCGGCAACAATTACGGCCCGCGTCAATTCCCCGAAAAGCTGATCCCGCTCATGATCGCAAATGCGATGAATGATGAGGCTTTGCCGGTTTACGGTGACGGCAAAAATGTTCGCGATTGGATCTACGTTGACGACCACTGCCGGGCGATCTGGCGGGCTTACGAGAAAGGTCGATCGGGCGAAGCATATAACATCGGTGTCCGAAACGAGCGGCAGAATATCGAGGTCGTTCAGTCGATCCTCGATGTGCTGGGCAAGCCGCACAGTTTGATCGGCTATGTTACAGACAGGCTCGGACACGACCGCCGCTATGCGATCGATCCGGCAAAAGCCGAAACCGAACTCGGCTGGAAGCCGCAGATCACATGGGAAGAAGGCTTAAACAAAACTATAAATTGGTATCGCGAAAATCAGGCGTGGGTCGAGCATATCCGCAACGGCGAATACCGTGAATATTACAAAACGATGTATGGAACGGCTTTGCGATAAAAAGGCCGCGATTTTGTGTTCGCAGCCTTGTCGAAACTAGTGAGTCGCCGTGCGGGCAGCGTCGGGCATCTCCATATATTTTATGAAAAGGGCATCGATCTCGCTCATCAGCCTGCTGACCGCTTCCTCAGCCTCTTTTCCGGCTGATTTAGGTCGGGTCGCCCGGATCTTCACAAAATTTGCCTCGAACGGAAAAATATAAATCTCGGAGTGCTGCGCGGCTCCGCGAGACTTGTAAGAAAGGGTTTTGCGCAGAGTTTCTATTTTTCCTGCCGTCCCGCCGACCTTCGTCGTTTCGCTCTTTTCTTCTTTGACGTCCGAATAGAGGCCCATCTCGGCTACGGCGTAAATTTCGGCTTTGGCACGCTCGATCTCATCCTTCACAGCTCCGCCGAGTGAGTTCTTAATATCCTTACGTCCGCCGTTGTAGACGTATATCGAGACCCGATTACCGCCCGGAGCATCGTAATTTACACTGTAACCGAGCTCACGCTGCGGATATTTTACCAGTTCTCCTTTAACCCATCCCTCGACATCAGGAAATTCGATCAATGAGCCTCTCGACCGAGTCGCTGACGACTTTGGCGATTGAGAATCCTTTGGCATTTTTTGTTCGGTTTTTGGAGCTTCTCGTTTCTCTTTGGTGTCTTGCGCAAGAGTGACGGGAACGAGCAATACCAATAGAGCGAACAACAAGGTAAAGTGGGAACGTCTAGTCATAAAAAGTCTCCTTTTAATACAATTAGTGTCGGTTTTTCGGATCGGACTCAAGAATACTATCCGAGTCCTGCCGCCAACGTCAACGTTTTTCAATATTACACTAAGTATTGGATACTGGGCTTGACCGACCGGTTGCAATAGCTAGAATAAATCGTCAGATATAAATGAAAATACTAATAACCGGAGCGAACGGGATGCTTGCCCGGGCCGCCGTAGAATATTGCAGGTCAATCGGGGACGAGGTCGTAGCGTTGACGCGTGCCGACCTTGATATTTCCGATCATGAAGATGTTTTTGCATTGATCGGTGTTTCACGTCCGGACGCTGTTCTGAACTGTGCCGCGTATACCGATGTTGATGGGGCTGAGACCGATAGAGACAGCAGCTACCACGCAAATGCGGACGGCCCGGAAAACCTTGCCCTTGCCTGCAAGGATGTCGACGCCGCATTTGTTACCGTTTCTACGGATTACGTTTTCGACGGATTAAAGACCGGATTCTACACACAACGCGATACGCCAAATCCACAGGGTGTTTACGCAAAGTCCAAGCGCGAGGGAGAAATTCGGGCCGGTTATGCTTACGCCCGATCGATAATTGTCCGCTCCGGTTGGATTTTTGGACATGGCGGAACAAACTTTCTTAGTGTAATGTCGAAGCTTCTCGCAGAGGGAAAATCTATCCGGGCCATAGCCGATTCTTACGGCACTCCGACATTTGCGAACGATCTGGCCAAACGCATTCGCGAGATGGCCGAAGCCGATCTGCCGGGCACTTATCACGTAACGAATGCGGGAAACGGAACCAGTTATCTCGGCTTTGCGGAAAAGGTCTGTGAGATCGGCGGATTCGATAAAGCTCTGCTTCAATCTACGTCGAAGAATGATCTCAAGCGTCCCGCACCACGACCGGACAGCTCGAAATTGGCTTGTTTATTGAGTGAAAGGTTGGGATTTTCTCCGTTACCAGCCTGGGACGACGCTCTTTGGAAATTTCTTACGTAGCTGCCATGACCGGGAACTAGTCTTTGGTCTTATGAACCGCGGCCGTCGCAACCTCTTCATAATAAGGCGTTTCGTCGGCTTCGCTTTTACCGTAGTAATCGTAATAGCCGGAGCCATAATAATCGTATTCAACCGAACTCGACTTAATGCCGTTTAGCACAACTCCGTAGATCCTCGCGCCGATATTGCCCAAACGTTGCTTGAATCGCCGCATAAGGTGGATCGAACTCTTGCCGGCCATTGCCACTAAAACCACTCCGTCAACCAATGTCGAAAGAATTGCGGCGTCAGTAAACGAGATCGCGGGCGGCGAATCGATGATGACGTGCTTGTAGCGTCCGCGCAAAAATTGCAGAAGCTTTTTCATCTCGTCCGAGCTTAGAAGTTCGGCGGGATTTGGCGGGATCGGGCCGCTTGTGATGACCCGCAGTTTCGGCAATTCTTTGCATCGCTTGACCAAATGCTCCGTGTCCTGTTCGCCTGAAAGATAATTTGTCAGACCACGCGTGTTCTCCATTTCGAAATAGCTGTGCAGGCGCGGTCGCCGAAGGTCGCAATCGATAAGCACAACATCGACATCGGACTGGGCAAGCGTAATGGCCGTGTTGATGGCTGTTGTCGTTTTACCCTCGGATGGCTGTGACGACGTAACCAGTATTGTCTGCGGCGGTTTACCGGCCGACGAGAATAAGAGCGAGGTACGAAGATGCCGATAAGCCTCAGCCGTAGGCGAATGGCGATCTTCGAGCGTGATCATCGCGGTTGATGGGTGGCCGCCATTGCCATTCTTCGGCATCAAACCCATCCTGCGTTTTTCGGTTAAAGCATGGTGCGGGATAAGCGCAAGTGTCGGCAAGCCAAGATGACGACCGATGTCGTCCGATGTCTTGACCGAATCGTCAAGGTAATCCATCAGAAACGCGAGGCCGATGCCGGCAGCCAGCGAAAGAAGAAATGCGACGAAAATATTGCGATTACGCTGCGGGCCAATCGGCGAGGTCGGTACAAATGCATTGGCCGCGATCTTGATGTTATCGGGGCTGCTGTTCGCGATCGCAAGGTCCTGTTCCTTCAAACGCTGATTGTAAGTATCCAGAAGATTGCGGTTGGTTTCGATCCCGCGTTTCAAGGTGGTGAGCCGCGTCATAGCCACACCCTGAACATTGGCTAAAGACGCTTCTTTTTCATACGCGGCCTGGGCCTGCGACTCTTCACGCCGTTTTGAATCGAGCTGCGATTTCATCGATACAAGAGCTCCGTTGACGGCGTCGCTATTGACACTCTTTATATCGCGTTCGATGATTCCCGAAACGTCGCTTTCGGTCTTTTTCATGGCCGACTGCAGAGCCTTTATTCGCTCCTCTTTTTTCTTGACCTCGGAGTACTCTTCCGTGTATTTGACAAGAAGTTCTGCTTTCTCGGCCTCTGCGTCCTTGATCTGCTTTTCAATGTTGCGAATATCGTCCTGTAGCTTCGACTTGCGTTCGATACTAAGCCGGACGGCGTCCTGATATATCTTGCTCTCGGTCAATTCAGGTATGCTCGAACCTTCGCCGCGGTTATTTGCCTGAACTGCGGCATTATAGCGGCCCTCAAGCTGACGACGGGTTTCCATGGATCTAATCCACGTTTGACTCAGCCCCTCCAGCCTGCTGGCGGAAAGCTTCTGTCCTTCGTCCTGAAGCGGCATGTCTATATCCTTCATGAAGGAAATCAACTCTGCCTCTTGGGTGGTAATACTGTTCTTGAGTTCTTCGATCGAATTCGCAAGATCTTCCTGCGCTTTCTTGGCACCCTGCGTTTCGCGTTCGGCGTCCTGCTTCTTAAAAGTTTCCGCGACCCGGTCTGCAACCTTAGCGGCAAGGACCGGTTCGGTTGATCTAATATTTACGCTGACGAGGTTGGTGCTTTTTTCCTGCTCAACCGTCAATCCGCCCAGAAGTTTCGAAGCATACTGCTGCACCCGGGCATCTTCCTCGGGTGTCAGAATTATTTTTTCCGGAATCGAGTCATCCTGTTTTTCCGAAATCACCGGAAGGGCCGCCGTCCGCTCCGCGTTGGTCTTTTCGCTCGAAAAGATCGACTTTATCGTTGCACCTATGCCGCGGTCTTGATCGTTAAAGAGATTCGGGTTTTGGTATAAACCCAATTCGGTCACGACCGTTTTCATGAGTTCAAAATTCTGAAGCAGTCTTAATTGGGTGTTGTAGTAGTTAATGTCGTTACCAAAATTGATGTTGATCGAATCTTTGGACGTGACTTTCGGCTTTCGAGGCTCGATAAGCATTTGAGTACTCGCCTGAAACTCCGAGGGCAGCCGGTACATGTAAAACGCCGACGCTGCTGTAACGAGTAGTGTGAGAGCCAAAATAAGCGGCAGGCGCTTATAGACAACGTCAAAATACTGCTTGATCGAACGTCTGCCCTCGATCGCTTCATCATCGTAATACGACGGGTAAGCAGACGGGTAATCGCCGACAACCTCTTTCAGTTCTGTCGTTCGGGGCAATGGCGTCAACCGCTTATCTTCTTCCATACTGCAACAAATTTATCGAAATTTTCACTTGGTTTATCAAGAGCAACCTTGATTTATATCACATTTTGGCTGAATTTTCACTTAGATGGTTTCGAGCGGCGACAATCAAAATACCGGATTGCGGCGTGAGATGTTCAGCATAATCGTGCCTTTGTTTCGCCGCGAAGGCAGATGATACAATGTTTACATACGTTTTTATATAAAATAATTGAATAAATACACTTATATGGCCTCGATTTCCGCAAACGAAATATCTACCACAAATCACGATTTCGACCTCGGCATTGTCGGGTTTCGATACTCGGATCTTTTTGACGCCCTCAGACTAAAGGAATTGGCTGAAAAATTCTACAACGAGGTGTCCGAAAAAGACCCGCTGCTGCACGATTCGCTGACAAAATATATCTCGGCACACGGGACGGGTTTTGAAAAACGTGTCGAGTCCAAAATACTTACCGATGCGGCACCGTATCTTTCGGATTTCATTGGCCGAATGTTCGGCATCAGCCGCGAACGCACCGAGCTTGAGAGCGAGATTCTGGTCCAAAATCCGATATGGAAGTATAAATTCTTCGTTCAGCGGCGGGCGGTCAAGCAGTTCGGCATGGATGTGGTCGATTCCATAAGGGCCGCGGAATTGGACCAGGCGCTGAAGGAACTTCGCTTTAAGTCTTTTGATGAAACTCTGATCAATGACGACGAGCTCGCGATTGCAAGCATAACTGCACGCCTGCTCGACGCCGAAGAATCGATAACAAAGGAACTCGAGCGGACCGAAGAAGTTCAGCAAACGATCAACAAGCTGAACAAAGCGGTTGACGACCTGAAAGACAAAACTTTCGGCAAGGTGTTTACCGATCTTGTTCTAAAGATCGAAGAAAAGGGCGAGCTGCTTATCGTTAAAGCAGCTCTGACGCTGCTTGAGGCGTGGTCGGCGAATGAATTCAATAAACGTGAAAAGCGTTGGGCCGCGTTCAAGGTTCCTCACGCGTTGGACTATCAGAATCTTGTCCACCTCATCCATCCCGAGCCCGAACTTCCGAATCTTATGCGCGGGGCACCTAACGAGATGCGTCGCCGCGACGGGTTTAAGCTAACCGACGACCGCGGCACGATGCGCGAGGCTTTGAGCGAGATCGACTACTGTTTGATCTGCCACGAGCGTTCCAAAGACTCATGCTCGACCGGCCTGCGAGAGCCTGACGGAACACCGAAACGCAATCCGTTGGGCATCAAAACCGAAGGATGCCCGCTTGATGAAAAAATCTCGGAAATGCATCTGCTGAAAAAGCAGGGCGACCCGATCGCCTCGCTGGCTCTGGTTGCGATTGACAATCCGATGTGCGCCGGGACCGGCCACCGAATCTGTAACGACTGCATGAAGGGCTGCATTTTCCAGAAGCAAGAACCAGTTAACATTCCGCTTGCCGAGACAGCGACGCTGACCGACGTTCTCAATCTTCCATATGGATTCGAGATCTACAGCCTGCTCACGCGTTGGAACCCATTGAATGCGCTTCGGCCATATGCATTGCCTTACAACGGCAAGAATGTAATGGTCGTTGGCCTCGGGCCGGCCGGCTACACACTGGCTCATTACCTGTTGAACGAAGGTTTTGGCGTCATCGGCGTCGATGGTTTGAAGATCGAGCCGTTGCCGAAGGAATGGACCGGAGACCTCGGGAAATCGTCGCCAAAGCCGATCAAAAATCTCAGCGAGATTACCGAAGAATTGGACGAGAGAATCTTGTCGGGCTTCGGCGGCGTTTCCGAATACGGCATCACCGTTCGATGGGACAAGAATTTTCTGACTATGGTCCAATTGATGCTGATGCGGCGAAAGCGTTTCCGCGCTTATGGCGGTATTCGTTTTGGCGGAACGCTGACGATTGAGGACGCGTGGAACTTCGGCTTCGATCACATCGCTATCGCAACCGGAGCGGGCCGCCCGACGATCGTTCCGATGAAGAACAATCTCATCCGCGGCATTCGTCAGGCGAGCGATTTTCTCATGGCGTTGCAGCTAACTGGTGCATTCAAAAAGGACACGCTGTCTAATCTGCAAGTGCGTCTCCCCGCTGTTGTTATCGGCGGCGGGCTGACCGGCATCGACACGGCAACCGAGCTTTTTGCGTACTATCCGGTCCAGGTCGAAAAGATGCTTGAAAAATACGAGCAGATTACCGCGGAATTTGGCGAAGAAACGGTGCTGTCAAAATTCGACGAGGAAGAGCTTTGCGTGCTTCAGGAGTTTCTTCAGCACGGCAAGGAGGTCCGCGAGGAACGAGAGAGAGCTGCTTCAACCGGCGAATCTCCAAATTTTGTTCCGCTGATCCAGCGTTGGGGTGGCGTTTCGCTGATATACCGCAAACGGCTGCAGGATTCTCCGGCCTACCGACTGAATCACGAGGAAGTGCAAAAGGCGCTCGAAGAAGGCATCAACTTTGTCGAATGCATGAACCCGGCCGAAGCCGTGCCGGACGAATACAACGCGATCAAGGCACTGATTTTCGAGCGGCTAGATTATGTTGCGGAGACCGGAAAATTTGAGAAAACGGGCGAAATGGTCGAATTCCCGGCTCGCACGCTTTGTGTCGCGGCGGGGACTTCGCCAAACGTAATCTACGAAAAAGAAAAGCCGGGCACATTCGAGCTAGACGAGTGGCGGCAGTTTTTTCTTCCGCACAAACTGACTAAAAACGGTGACGACAAACTCCACGCGGTCAAGGCAGAAAAGGGCGAGACCGGATTTTTCACGTCTTACGAAAGCGAAGGCAAATTCATCAGCTATTACGGCGATAATCACCCGCAATATGCCGGAAATGTCGTCAAAGCGATGGCGTCGGCCAAGCACGGCTATCTTAAAGTCGTTGAACTTTTCGCCGAAGAACTCGCAACCCGCGGGCCTCTGCCGCAATCCGACCGCGACGCGATATTCGACCAACTTGAGGCGACGCTGGACGAGCAGATCCGCGCATATGTCGTTAAGATTGACCGTCTTACGCCGACGATTGTCGATGTGATTGTGAAAGCTCCATTACAGGCCCGCAAATTTGAGCCGGGACAATTTTATCGTCTACAAAATTTTGAAACGTCAGCACCCGTGATCGAAGGCAACCGGATGATGATGGAAGGCCTTGCGTTGACCGGTGCCTGGGTCGATGAAGAAAAAGGATTGCTTTCGATGATCGTGCTTGAGATGGGCACGTCGTCGAGGTTGTGCTCGTTGCTGCGCGAAGGCGAAGAAGTTCTTGTCATGGGACCGACCGGAGCACCGACCGAGATACCTGAAAATGAAACGGTGCTTCTTGCCGGCGGCGGGCTTGGCAACGCAGTGCTTTTCTCGATCGCACGAGCACTTCGCGACAAGAATAATCATGTCGTCTACTTTGCCGGATACAAGGACGGAGCCGATCTTTTCAAACGCGAAGAGATAGAAAAAGTAACGGATCAGGTTGTTTGGGCGACCGATTACGGCAAGGAGATCAGGCCGATGCGACCACAGGATTCGCATTTCCGCGGCAACATCGTAAAGGCAATGGAAGCCTATGCCGAAGGCCGCTTCGGCCAGACGAAATTGAGCTTGCTGGACGTTGATCGCATCATCGCGATCGGCTCCGACCGCATGATGAACGGCGTCCGCGAGGCACGACACACGACGCTAAAGCCTTATTTGAAAGAAAATCACGTTGCTATCGGTTCGATCAATTCACCGATGCAATGCATGATGAAGGAAGTCTGCGCCCAGTGCCTGCAGCGGCACGTAAACCCGCACACCGGCGAAGAGTTCTTCGTCTTCTCTTGCTTCAATCAGGACCAGCACCTCGATTTCGTCGATTTCAAAAATCTAAACGAACGCCTGCGTGCGAACAGCATCCAGGAAAAACTGACCAATATGTGGCTGGATCGTGTATTTAGTAGAGATGGGCTTAAGACAATTTAACAAACGACTTAGCAATTAGACATCAGGACATCAGAATGTTGATGTCATGATGTTGTTATTTTAGTCTTTTTAGTGTATCTTGATAAATGTTATGAGAACGACGCTGACAATTGATGACGACGTTGCTTTTTTCCTTAGGAAAGCGCAACAAGACTACCCCGAAAAGTCTTTCAAGGAGATTGTGAACGAGCATTTACGACGAAGTCTGAGAATTACACCGGGCACTCTAAGGAGAAAGAAGTTTAAGGTTAAGGCCTATAAACTCGGTCTGAGGAAAGATCTGAATTTTGATAATATCGAAGAAGTCCTAGATATTTTGGAAGGGCCCAACCGTAGATGATCTACCCCGACGTCAATCTGCTTCTTTATGCATACGATATTGATAGCGAATTCTACGCTACCTCCTCAGTATGGTTGGAAGAGGCACTGACGAACGAGGAAGTGTATTTTTCTTGGCACACTATAACAGGTTTCCTCAGAATTATCACAAACTCCAAAGGGTCGGCATCACCCTTACGCCTTGACCAAGCAATCGAAATCGTTAATGACTGGTTGGAACTTGAAAATACTCATCTGGTGTCAATGGAAAAGAAAAATTGGCCGCTTTTCGCTAAAATGCTTACAGAAAGCCAAGCGACTGGAAACCTCGTAATGGACGCTCACATTGCCGCCATGGCCGTCTCATGCGGAGCGACCGTCGCCAGCACCGACCGAGATTTTACACGCTTTCCCGGACTTCAGTTTACCAATCCGATTACAAAAACCTAATCGAACGCCTCCGTGCGAACAGGATCCAGGAAAATTGACCAATATGTGGCTGGATAGGCTTGCACTAACCGGCCTTGAAGTCTACAAGCGGATTCCAATATTTCTCAACAAAAGCCTCGATTGAGGGTGCATCATCGATCCATATGCCGAATTCCGGCAGGAACGATGGATACGCATTATCTGATCCTATGTAACATATGCAATCATCTACTACGACTAATTTCGAGTGATTTGCGATTTTGCCCTCTTGCTTGGTATCGTTTACCGCTTGGCAAGAGAAGAACAGCTTAACAATATCTCGTACGTCTCTGTCAGCGGGTATATCCCCGCGTGTTGCATTTCCGTCATTATCCAAATAAGTCTTGCCTCATCAAATATCCCTTCATAAGATTCCATCTTCCCTCCCGGCGAGATTATTAGCTTTATACCCGCCGAGGGACTTGAGCTGGAACTTATGGTTGTCAGAGCTCGGCCTAATGAAACAAGAAGATCATATGGCTGTAAATGCCCGCTCCATTTCTTCGTGACGTCGGCGTTTTCATTCGGGACATGGTTGGACAAATAAATATTGATTTTGTCAACCACTGCCTTGTAGCCTGAGTTGAAGCAAAGAAAATATTCCTCGATAGTCTGTTGGCTTAATTTGACTGTTGTTGTTGCTTGGCTGATCGCATGATTTCTCGAATATTTGCTCGCCCATGCAGCAGGGGAAATATTGATTTGGCCCAGCAATTCTCTAAAATTAGAGTTTTCGTCGCTTAGTTTGTCTATTACTGAGATTGCGAAACCCGGATTCCGCGTCTTTTGTCGTTCACCGATAACCAGAAGGACATTTATTATAAAGTCCCTTACTGCATCAAAAATCTGAGCGGGAAACCCGTATGCTGGCGAGGCCAGTTACCATTCTTACCCGTAAAGAGCGCCTTCACGTTTCCGTCGTTTGGAGGAAATCTGCTTTCGTCAAATATTGGAGCTTTCGCTCCCTTCGAAAACGTTTCGTTTGGCCTTTTTCCCCAGCACCAAGAAACATTGTCTGTGCATGGAATATGGTTTAGATACTGCCAAAAATAATTGGCGAACTTATGGGCGTCTATAGCGGCGTCCCCGGTGATTTTCATCGATAAATCGAAGACAGAGAGAGGCTTCAGTTGTATGCTGGTCGAGTAAGGTTCCCAAAAATTTGCTCCTCCTGACACGAGGTGTTTCCCATTAACAGCGAAAATCTTTGCGTGATTCCAGCTCCTGAACGCCTGAAGAAAGCCTACTACCCATTTAACCATCTGCTGCTTGAACCCCGACGGGAGACTTTCTAAACTTTGGCCAAGCAAACTCCAAATTCTATCAACCAAATCTTGAACCGCTTTTTCATCTAAAGTGGGCCAAATCAGGCTTGTTAGAGCTTTTAGAAAGCCGCTAAGTTGAATGTTCGGGGAAAAACTCCCGTAGTAGAAACTCGCATTAGCGCTAACATATGGAATTTTTAAGAAGTCCCTCACAATTCTGCTTTTTTCCGGTTTGCCATCAAAGGTGTCACGAAGCCTTCAAGCAATCTAATGGTTAGTTTTTGAGGAGGGAATCTTTCAAAATATTGGGCGAACGCGTCCACTATTTGAGTAGATGCCGAGCTATCAGAAAAGAAAGAGGTATCATGATCTGCTAGGTGCAGGATATCAATGAAGCATTCTTCGGACCTCTCATCTGGTATGCATTGCAGTACCGCGGCTTCAAGCGGGCTTGGATTCGGACCATTTGGAAAGGATGCCAAATCGTTGAACGGCATGGAAACCCACCAAGGCGACAGCGACTCAAGACGATTGTTAGCTGACAAATTGTAAGAAATCCCTTGGTACGCGTCTGTAGGATCTACGAGCGAAATGGCATTTTTGATTGAATCAAGCGATAAAATCATAATCTTAATATTTTAATAAAGTTCATTCAAAACCGTCGTTTCAAAGAACTATCTAAAACTGAGCTTCTATACAACCGGCATTGTCACCACGCCGGTTCTTGATCAGCATCGGCGAAAGATCGGTCAAATCATCTTTAGATAAAATTCCAAGCTGCCGCAAAATCTCGACTGCGACGACTGGGCGGGCGCGTTTGTCGTCGCCGTCTTCTACTTTGAGAGCGATGCCGAGGCCGGTCGGATATTTGTCACACGGCAGAACGCCGCAGAGCCAGACGCCGTCGGCGCCGACTTTTGAGATGATGCGGCCTTCGGCGGCTTGCATGAGCATTGTGTCCAGCCGTTCGGTGCCGCCGATAAGTTCAGGGAATTTTGTCATTGCGGAAACTATGCGGCCGGCCGCTAAGCGGGAAGATTCATCAAAACTCTCGGGCGGCGAGACGAGGTTCAGGAACGAACGGGCCATTGCCGAAACCGACAATGCAAAGTTCGGGGCTGCGCAGCCGTCAACGGCAAGGGCGATCTTCTCGCTGGGAATTTCGGCGAATTTCGCAATCGCACTCAATATCGCTTTTTGAACAGGATGATCAAAATCTTCATAGGATTCGAGGTCGGCGTCCAGGTGTTTTGCGACGGCGAGCATCGCGGCGTGTTTGCCGGAGCAGTTATTGTGAAGCTGATTCGGATATTCGCCCGCACGCTGCATCCGTTCAGCCTCTTTTTCGTAAAACGGCAGATGCGTTCCGCAGCGGAGATGCGATTCGGAAAGACCGAGTCGTTCGAGCATAAGTTGGGCAACACGAACGTGTCGTGCTTCGCCGGAGTGAGACGCGCAGACAAGCGCGGTCTCTTCGTCAGAAAAGCCGAAAGCATCCGCCGCACCGCTCGTGATAAACGGCATCGCCTGAAAAGGCTTGGCGGCTGAGCGAAAGAACGTGACTGTCGACGGATCGCCGATCTGAACGATCGTTTGTCCTTCGCCGTCAATGACGGTCAAATGCCCGCGATGGATCGACTCGACTGTGTCACCACGAATGACCTTTGCTAGAACTTGAGAAGACATAATTGAAACTAACCGCCGAGACGCAGAGACGCAAAGTAAGGAGGTATTTAAAACTTTTCGCGTTCACTATTCGCATTTCGGACAGCCATCCATCTTTAGCGAAATTTTTCTTGACTTCTCCGCATCTCTGCGTCTCGGCGGTGAAAATCAGCCTGCCGCCGCGATCATTTCGCGAGCATTTTCGCGGGCCGCATTTGTGATTTTTTCGCCGGCCAACATGCGGGCGACCTCTTCGATCCGCTCATTTTTATCAAGCTCCCGAACGGCAATGGTCGTTCGGCTTTTCGCCATCGATTTCTCGATCAAAAAATGCCTGTCCGCCTGCGAAGCAACTTGCGGCTGATGCGTAACGCAGAGAACCTGCTGCATCTTTGCAAGCGTTTTCAACTTTAATCCAACGGCTTCGGCCACACGGCCGCCAATCCCGGCGTCGATCTCGTCGAAAACAGCCGTTGTTTCCGCATCTTTGGTTCCGGCCGTCGTTTTTAAGATCAGCATAAGCCGTGACGCCTCGCCGCCAGAGGCAACACGCGCCAGCGGTTTTGGAGATTCACCGACGTTCGCTGAGAAATAGAATTCTATGCTATCGATGCCCTTCGCAGAGAGCTTTTCAAAACTCTCGCCATCAAGCTCGTCCTTTTCCGGCATTTCGATCTGCACCGCAAACCGTGCCTTTTCGAGTGCAACCGCTTTTAGATTCGCTTCGACGGCCTTCTCAAACTTTGCCGCCGCCGTGACGCGTTTTTGATGGATGACGTCAGCCGTTTTCAGATACTCCTGCCGAATTACCCTCAGCCTGTCGCGCAGTTCCTTTTCGCGAAATTCGGCCATTTCGATATTCTCAAGCCGCTCCTCGCAATCCTTCAAATGCAGGAGAACAGACTCAATCGAACCGCCATATTTCCGCGTAAGTCGGGCGATCTCAGCCAGACGGTTCTCGATCTCTTCAAGCCGTTCCGGTGAAAATTGAAGGTGATTGCGGTAATCGCGGGCGGTAATCGCAAGGTCTTCGATAACGGCTAAAGCAGTTTTAATGCTCTCGGTATATTCGCCGAACTTGGGCTCGTATTCGGTCAGGTCGTCAATCTTGCGAGCCGCTTTTTCAAGCGTTGAAACCGTCGATTCGGTGTTCTCGTAAAGCAGTGCGTAGGCTTCCTGACTCAACGCAGTAAGTTTTTCGACGTTATTCTGCCGCCGCTTTTCTTCGCCGAGTTCGACATCTTCGTCAGGGATAAGGCCGACGGTTTTTATTTCATTAATCTGAAACCGCAGCACATCCAGAAGCTGAAGCTTTTCGGCCTCGCTCGTTTTCAGTTTCAAAAGCTCTGCTCGCGCTTCGGTCAATTTCCGATAAGCTTCGGCTACCTCTTTGCGTTCCTTACTAAGACCTGCGAACTCATCGAGAATCTCGAGATGATTCGCTGGTTCGAACAACACGGCGTGTTCGCCTTGGCCGTGGATCGCAACGAGAAATGAACCGATCTTTTTCAAGACGGCCTGTGTAACCAATTGATTGTTAATGAATATCCGATTCTTTCCCAAATTCGAAAGTTCCCGCCGGACGATCAGTTCAATGTCGTCGCCGTTATCAAGTTCGATACCAGTTTCTTCGGAAATTTTTCGGAGAGCGGATGTGGGCTTTATCAAAAATAACCCTTCGATCTGGGCCGATTGCTGGCCGCTTTTTATCAGGTCAGACGTAACTCTTTCGCCCGTCAGCGCTCCCAGGCTGTCAACAATGATCGACTTGCCGGAACCTGTTTCGCCTGTCAAAAGATTCAACCCCTCTCTGAATTCGATCTCGATCTCGTCGATGAGCGCAATGTTTTTGACTTTGAGAAATGCTAGCATAACAGCACTCTACTTCTTTGGAACTACTCCTTCGCCTTTTACCCATTTCCCGAGCGAAAAGATCGCATCGGGCGGAAAAGTCTTTTCCAGATCAGCAGCGGACCAATCGATCTGCCGGTCTTTTTTGTAAAAAAGTATCTCCGCAAAACTGCCGACCGCCAACGGCTGAAACCGCCCCACGGCATAAAAATTACTCGCATCGAATTCATCCAAACCGGCGAACGCGGAGAGATCGCCGATCTGCCTAATAACGGTTGGAGCCGTGAATTCAGCCCGGCGGCGTTCGGTGTTTGCGCCGATGTCCGTGATCAAAATCTCACGCGGTTTGGCAACATTTATGACAGAAGCGTTGCGAAAAATAAAATAGAACAAACGTCCGGATGTGTTTCGTGGAAGCTGATCGTATACGATCGGGCTTGCGTTCTTTTCGCTCCTGTCGGCAAGCGATTTGAGCGCCGTGGCGATAGCGATGAAATTCATTTTGACCAGAAACATCTCCGATTGGCCATGCAACGCGCCGGTTTCGATCAGAATTACAGGCGTTCCCCAAGCTGAAAAACTGTCGCCAAATGCGCTTGGCGTATAGCCATCGTCATAGCGGCCAATATTGCCTGGGATGAACCCTTGTATAGCTTGCGTCATCGTCGAAGCGAGCCGCTTGTTCCGTTCGTGGCCTTCATTCGATGTTTTCTGAGCGTCGCCAAACACCACAAGAAACGAAATTGCTGCCTGTTTGTAAGTCTGGCCAGCGGTCGTCAGAGCGTTTTGGTTATGAAGGTTAAACCCGATCTGCGGCGACCATTCCTCGCGCAGCTTTTTAAGCAATCGAGCCTCGGGAGATTTCAAATTCAGCGCATCGCGGTTGATATCGAGGCCCTGCATGTTCCGTCTCGTATATGCGTCCGAACCATCCGGATTGAGCATGGGAACAACGCGGATCGTCATCGTCCGTTCGATATGCTTGACCCAGTCTTTTTCGCGGTGCTTGTACAGAATCGTAAATAGATCAATAACCGCGGATGTCGCCGTTGGCTCGTCGCCGTGCATCTGCGACCAGAGAAACACCTTCAGCGGCCCTTTGCCAAATTCCGCCTGGTAAATCTCCCGGTTGGAAACACTGCGTCCGACCTCGTCAACCCTGATCCCTGTCTTTTTGAGATTCTCCAAATAAAGTTTCAGATCTTTATGTCGAACATTGGAAGGAAGGATCTTCGAAACATGTTCCTTTTCCCACATCTCGGATAATTCCGCAGGGGTTTGAGCATATGTGTTCATTGATAGGGCCGATAGAAAAAGGGAGACCAGAATCGCAACATGCATAGCAATAAGATAAACCGCTTTAGGCTCTAACTTCAACTATTGCAGTCACATATTAGCGATAGCTCTATTTTTTGTGCAAGACTCTGAGCACTTCGCCAACGCTCCAGGCTTGGGCAAAGCACCCACGCGGTTTGAACGGCGGATCAGCGTCGAATATCTCCGATATCTGTCCTATTCCGGCTTCCGTCAAATGCGATTCTAAACCGGCAAGTATCTCGGCCACACGTTTTTCAGTCGCTTGGCCGTCACCGTTAACTTTTCGATAGGCATCGACGAAAGGTCCGATGAGCCAACCCCAAACGGTTCCTTGATGGTAGGCGGAATCTCGAGCAAACGGCGAACCGATGTAGATCGGGCAATATCGAGGATCGTTTAGCGACAGCGATCGAAGCCCGACCGGCGTCAAAAGTTCGGTTTCAACTTTGGCCAAAACCTTCGCCGAGCGTTCGGCATCGAGCATAGAATGCGGCAGCGAAACGGCAAATATCTGATTCGGGCGTATAGATCCATCGCGGTCGCCGTTTTCGACGACATCGAACAGACATTCTTCCGCTTCATTCCAAAACGCTCCGTTAAAGCTGAGCTTGCAGAGATCCGCCATCGCTCGGTATCGAGTTTCGTCTTTTTTGTCTTTAAAGGATTTGGCAAAATCGGCCATCACGTTCAAGGCGTTGTACCAAAGCGCTTGTATCTCGACCGGCTTGCCCGTTCGCGGCGTTATGACCAGATCGCCGATCTTCGCGTCCATCCACGTCAATTGAACGCCTTCGTCGCCCGCATAAAGCAGTCCATCTGTGTCCACATGAATGTTGTATCGCGTTCCGTGCAGGTGCCATGCGACGATATCGGCGAGTTTTTCGTACAGATTTTCGCGAACAAACTTGCTGTCTCCGGTCGCTTCCGAATATGCCCTGACCGCTTCAAAATACCAAAGCGTCGCGTCGACTGTGTTGTATTCGGCTCGGTCGCCGGCATCCGGAAACCGGTTCGGCAGTATTCCTTCGGAAATATGTTCGGAAAATTCGAGCAGGATGTTGCGGGCGATCTCCGGCCTACCGGTCGCGAACGTCAGGCCGGGCAGCGAGATCATGGTGTCGCGTCCCCAATCGGAAAACCACGGATAGCCGGCGATCACCGTCTCGCCCGAGCCGCGGGCTACAATAAACTGGTCGGCTGCGAGAACGAGTTCTTTCTCAAACTCGCTTTTCGCCCCGGCTTTGTCGATCAAGACTTTGACGCCGCTCGATTCGGAGCTTTCCAAGACCCTGTAATCGTTCATCATGTTCTCGTCGGTCGACGCCATCAAAGTCGCTGGCCCGTTCGCAAGATCGAACTTCATGGTAAAAGGCTGGTAAAGATCTTCCGTAAAATCGAAACCGCGTTCCTCTTCGATCGAATAAGCAAAGGCGTTGTACCAGTGACCTGTGTCTTCGATGTCCGCTCCGTTGTGATGAATATGCAGCGACGGCATCTGATCGTTTGCCGTAACCGAAACGGTTTTTTCCGTTACCCGATAGCTAAAAACGATCTCCGGGCTTTGATGCTGAAGACTGTGATAATCGACAAAAGATAACAGCGGTCTTAAAACCAGCGAGGCTTGGTCAGCCGATCCTTTCGAAATGCTCCATCGGCATACCGTTGCGTTAGACCCATGCACCATGAACAGCCTTTTTTCGATCTCAAAGTCCTCAATTGCATATGTCCATATCGGAAACGGATCAAGCCTGAAACCAGCAAGAAACAAGTAGCCGAGCGGCGCGACGCCTCCGGCAAATTGATTTGTTGATAGCTCAATTTGCCGACCGCCAATCTCCAACACTTCTTCAAATTTGGAAAGCACTGTGACACGCCCAAGCGGTGGCCGCGTCGCTGCCGTCAGCAGGCCGTGATAGCGACGCGTATTCGCACCCGAGATCGTCCCCGAAGCAAACCCGCCGATCCCGTTCGTTTCGAGCCATTCACGGCTCGTGGCCGCTTCAAAATCAGTGCAAATCTGTTTATTAAAACTTAGCATCCAATGTTCTATTACTTTTCTTCGCCCACGAACAAGTTGCGATAAAGATCTTCGGTCTGATCGACCATTCGGCCGAGCGAGAAATTTGCGTGGGCAAAGCTCTTTGCATTGTCGGCAAACCACTCGCGTTTTTGCGGATCTTCAAGAAGCTCACAGATCTTTTGGGCCAGAGCGAGCGGATCGCTTATCGGCACCAGCAGATCGCGATCGGGTAACAATTCTTTTGCACCTTCGGTTTCGGTCGCAACCACGGCGGTTCCGCTTGCCATAGCCTCGAGCATCGCCAGGCCGAAACTTTCGGTATGCGAGGCCGAAACGAAAATGTCGAGAGCGGCAAACAGCGGTGCGGTGTCTTCGACCCAATCAAGCCAGAGGAAATGTTCTTCAAGACGAAAGACCTTCACCAACCGCTTTAGCTCTCGGCGAAACTTGTTGTCCATCGTGTTGTCTTTTCCGGCTATGACAAAACGTGCGTCGGGAAATTTTTTCACCACCTCATTTGCCGCCAACACGAAATCTGTCTGCCCCTTCAAAACCGTCAATTCGCCAACGATGCCGATCAAAGGCACGTCGAATGGAATGTCGTGGAGAAATCGAAATTCTTTGCTCAGTTTCTCCCGATCAAAATTCAACGAACCTTCGATATCGATGCCATTCCGAATTACAGCTATCTTCTGGCTCGGAAACACCTTCTTCAACGAAGTTCCGACACCGGACGAGACCGCGATCGCCTTGGAAAGATTCTTCAACGCAAATCTATTAAAGGGTTTTAGCGGAAACAGCACGTGGCGAGTAAGGACAAACTTTGCATTCTTTGACAGCGTACAGGCAATGCTCGCGGGTATGTAATCCCTCGCGACATGAGCGTGAATTATCTCGATATTATTCTCGCGGACAAACCCCGCGATCCGGTTTGCACTCAAAATGCCGAACGAATTTCGGATCGACACGTGAAATATGTTCGATTCGGGAATAAAGCTCAATCGCTCCTGCCAGACATTCGTCGGTCTAAGGGCGACGAAGACTTCGTGCCCGCGAGATTGCAGTTCGCGGCACAAATCCACAAAATGCCGCTCGCCGCCGCCGTATGTCTTAGCCGATGAAATTTGCAGGATTCGCATCGAGAACTAAATTGTTAATCTAAAATACGCTTATGGTCAATCTGAATGAGCAGACTTTACGTGCAGAAACGTGACTTGTGAGGAGCGTGCTCACCACGTCGGAACTGTACGCCCGTAAATAAAAATGGGCACGCTTACGATGAAGCGTGCCCGAAGCGTTTTCTCGTGAGAAAAAACTAGAACTGAAACCGTGTCGCAAACTGGATTTGGCGTTCGCGGTAGAGCGTGCTGTCCGTACCGTTGACCTCACCGAACGGAGCGTTGTAATTCAACACGTTTGTCGCAGCCCGCACGAGCATAAAATGTGTTGTTCAGCGAGAACACATGAGTCCTGTTGACGATGTTAAACGCTTCCGCCAAGAATTCTAGATTCATCGTTTCGGTCAATCTAAATCGTTTCGAAAGACGGACGTCGATATTCTGTAGGCTCGGCAGCCTGAACGAATTTCTCGGCAACAGCGGAAAACGGTTATCGCCAAACGTACCATTAAGACTCGTTCCCGAAACTGTTCCACTAAAAGGGCTTCCCGAATACAAAGTGACGATCGGAGCCAATGACCATCCGTTTAGCAGGTAGCTTCCTACCGAATTCGTCGAACCCTTGTATAAGTTCGGAGCAAAAACAACACTGGCTACAAATTTATGACGCCGATCGAAGTTAGTTGGGCCTGGATCATAGCTTCCGTCGAGAATATCGTATGGGCTGTTCGTCTGGGTGAACGTGGCCGAATTCTGATTCGTATCAGTTGCCTTGGACAGCGTATAACTCATCTGGAACTGCAATCCGTCTGTAAAACGGCGGTTTGCCTGAAGTACCAAAGCGTTGTATTCCGATTTCACGGAGCTCTGTATCCGAGTCATCGCTTGCGTACCAATTGCCGCGGCTGTAAACCGGCAGGGTGAAAGATTGGCCGCCAAATGGCCCCCCGTACCACCAGAGTACGTTCTTTCACCCGTTCGCACGTTGTTGAGATCATAAAACGTCGGAAGATTCCGACCAAGACTGCCAATATATGAAACCGATACAACGGTATTCTTCATCGATCTGATGCTCAAGAATTGCGTCATACTGGTTGAATAATCGGGGCTTGGAAATTTTCGGCGAAAAAGTTGATGCCGCCCGGTATAAATGTTCCCGATGCAATAATATTCGGGAAGCTGGGAGATCCAACAGCAGAGACTCGTGCGAGCTGAACCTGGGCCTGTCCCCCCGGATTTCCGGTATTGATTAAGGCGTTGTAGATCGTCGAGTTTTGAATGCGGCCATAGTAAATCCCGTAACCACCACGAAAGCTTGTTTTGCCGTCGCCAAACACGTCGTATGCAACGCCGATTCGCGGTCCGAAGTTATTCTTATCCGTCGGAAGGTCGAAGTCGCTTCCGCGATCGTCCGCCCGTCGTACGGAATCACCGTCGTGTTCGCAGTGTTCGGAAGCTGAGCGTCAGGAAGGGCGATCATTTCGTACCGCAAGCCAAGATTTACGGTAAGCCGCGGAGTAATGCGAAAATCGTCCTGAACAAAGAAATTGTAGTCGTTTGTTTTAATCTTCAGTCCAACGTGAACCGATGCCTTGTTGGTAATTGCTTGTATAGCATCTTCCTGCTGTGCGTATGCCGGTAAAACAGGTGGGTGCAACCATAAAAGGCGAAGTGAAGTTCACATAGTCGATAATAAAATCGCCGAGATTGTTGTAGGCATATGATCCCGCACCTGTGAAAAGGTTGCGAATATCATCTGTTACGTGATTAACATCACCACCGAATTTGAAGGTGTGGCGGCCGCTTGTCCAGGTTACGGTATCAGCGAACTGAATGCGGCGTTCATCAGGAAAGGAAGACCGGTCTAAGAAATTCGGCGTCCCAAAAGTGAGGCCATTCGTAATCAAATACGTAAGGTGAACGAGTACCACCCAGTGCGGTTGACGGCTCGCCCGGAAGCGGCGGTGTGCTCGACTGGCGTTCGAAGTCGCGTCCGTATTGAAAGCGAGCTTCGTTCAAGATGTTCGGAGAAAGCGTTGACTGCAAACGGGCGTTAAACGAATCGACGCTGACAAAGTCGTCACCAAAACTCGAACGCCCGCGAGTAACCGTGGGTGAGTCTGAATGCCATTCGGGGATTCCCATCGCATGCGATTGTAGCTGGTGCTGAACAGATTGTTGTCGTTCATCTGCCAGTCAATCTTCGGCAGATAGATCGTTTGATCGCCTTTTCGCGGTGTCTCACCTGCAAGCGAACTCAGAAAACCGAACGTATTGTCGATCTGGGTGTTTGTTAAGCCTCTCGCAAGAAGCGTCGTGCGAGTTGCCGCCGGAAGACTAAGAAATGTCGTACTGTCAAAAACACTGAGGCCCGGAAAGTTTCTTTTCTGCTGATCGTAGCTAAAAAAGAAAAAGAGCCTGTCCTTGATAATCGGACCGCCCATCCCGCCGCCAAACTGCTCTCGAAGATCAACAGGCTTCGCAGCCACAACAGTAGGTAACGCCGTTCACCAGAAGGGTGCGCGTACGCACGCGGATTGCGGGCACCGTTGCGATTGTTGCGGTTGTAATAGAAAAGATCGCCGTGAAATTCGTTGGTTCCACTTTTCGTGACGGTGTTGATAACGCCACCGGCAGCTCGACCGAATTCGGCCGAATAATTCGAACCGTTGATTTGAAACTCACGAATCGCCGATTGGCTGATAACGTAATTGATACGGGTTCGGCCACGTTCTTCCGAGAAGAAAGCCTGGTTATTGTCGCCGCCGTCCACCGTGCTGTTATTGAGCAGCCCAGAAATGCCGCGGAAACTGATCAAACCAAAAGTGCCGTCGGGAACTGTCGAGGGAGCCAGCAAAGCAAAGTTCGATGCGCGGCGTCCGTTGATCGGGAGTTCGTTTATCGACGTTTGGTTAATGCTGGTGGTGTTTGAGTTATCGTTGGTGTTAATAACTGGCGCTTCGCCGGTGACTTCCACCTCAGCAATTGCCGTCCCGATCGTCAGCGGTATATTGACCGTTGTCGTCTGTCCAACCTCTACAACGATGTTGTCGGCTTTTGCGGGTGCAAAACCGCTCACCGTTGTTTCTACCCTATAAGTTCCGGGTTGAAGATTCGAAGCACGATAGCCGCCGTCGTCATTCGCGTTAACGGTTACGACGCCGTTTGTGCCGGTATTCGTCACGGTGACGGTCGCATTAGGCACGATCGCACCCTGAGGATCGGTCACTCTACCACTGATGGCTCCGGTTACGGTCGATTGAGCAAATACATGCCCAATGCTCAATGCTAAACCTATCGCGACAAGCGCAATTAATTTAAATGAAAAGTTCTTAGTCATCTGATTTTTTGACCTCAATTTATAGAATGTTGATAACAAAATTGCTTTGTATGAACCAAGCACGAATTAAAAATTTTGAATTTTGGATATTTATCTTGCTTTTCGGATTTGAAACGTCGTCCGTCGCCGTATCGATCCAATGCGCAAGAAGCCTCTGTAACAATTGTAAATGTCCTACTCGCACAGTTTTAGCGAATTTACGGAACAACCCGTAAAGGCGTTGAACACATTTGTTCAAATAATGTCTGTAAGACAATTATTGTAACGCAACTTGGGTTCCGAGGTCACTGCATCGGGTCCGAATAATTAACCTTACCGAGGCGGTGTTAATTTCGTGTTGCTTAATGAAGTTTTTATCATTGAAAGACACTCCTTATAGATTAAGATTGCGGCACTACTCTTCAATAGTGACTTGTCGGTTTGAATTCATCCGTCGAGGTTGTTCGACGGCCCGGGCCAGCAAGTTGAAAACCAATTTAGAACCAATGATTTGCGTCGTTTCATGAATACTTGACTTTTTTGTAAAAAAGAATTAATTTTGTCGGGCGTAATTAACAGGTTTTGCATCTAAACCTCACGTTTGCGCGAATTACATCCGAAAAAGGGGGGATATATACAAATGTCTCAAGTGGATTTTGCTACATCATCATATAAAACGCCATTGCATCATAGGATCATAGCCAGCCTGCCCGTTCGAGCAAGTTGGGTCGATGCGGAATCGGGTGAAACGATCTCGATCGACGGAACGACTGAAAATGTTGGAGAAACCGGAACGCTGGTAAATCTGGAAGTGCTGCCGCCTGTTGGATCTGCCGTCAAATTAAGGATATTGGACGAAGAAAAATCAATAATCGAAGTATCGACACAGGTCATCAGGGTCGAGCGCGACCCGAGCAAGCCGCTTGCGGCCCTCAACATTTTGGAAAACCTGAAGAAATGGAAGTTGGTCGCGATGACCGCCGCTGAAAAGTGGGTGGTCAGGCATTGGCACCTTAACTACGACGAAGAGTGGGTTAACTAGGTTTCGATCTTTATTCGTCTTAATATAAAGCGGAGTGGTTCTTTATGGCCTGCTCCGTTTTTCTTATTTGGAGTTCCAACGATTACGGCCGGTGCGGCATCTATCTTTAGAATGAAAATAACGATCTTACTACTTCTTTTATTGACGATCTTTCAATTCGGCTACGCCCAGGAAAAGCCGGTGACGCAGACGGAATACGTCAAAATGCTTTACTCCTTGCAAAAGAATCCGGGCGGCGCGGCAGCAATCGTGGACGCTCTAAGGCGGCGCGGAATCAACTTTCCACTAACCGATGGATTGCGGAGCCTTACACGCTCAAAAAGCAGCAACAATGAGGAGCTGAAGCGAACGATCGAAGAAGCTGAGCGGCGGCGCCAGAATCCCGACATAACCAAACTTCCATCAGTAAAGGACGCCGACACAATTCTCGAAAAAACTCGCGAAAACACGCTCGCTTTGCTAGCGGACATGCCTGATTTTGTTGTTAAGCAGCTAATAACGCGATCCGAAGCTTATGCAGGCACTGGCAACTGGCGGCCGTATGACAATTTGATAATCGCGGTCAGCTACAGTACGGAAAGAGGTGAGCAATACAAGGTCTTGTCCAAGAATGGAGTACAAGTAAACACAGAAACAGCCAATAATTACAACGGTCTAGACGGCGCGACGTCTGGTGGCGAATTCGTCGAGGATTTAAAAGAAAATATTCAAGCCTGAGAGTAAAACACAGTTCGAGCTGCTGACTACGGATTTGCAGCGCAATAGAAAGAGCGTAGTCTTTCAATATGAGATTGCTATTGAGAACAATAAAGACGGCGGTGTTGGTCTCAAAGGTGCAAACTATCAATCGTCGCCCGCCGGCGAAAAGGGAAGAATCTGGATCGATCGAGAGGACTTTCGAGTATTGCGTATAGAATATCAGCTCACTGATATTGCCCCCACTTTTCCCGTGAAAGCCGTAACCAAGTTTATCGATTACGATCAGGTCGAAATTGCGGGTGAGAAGTATCTTCTGCCGATTTTGTCCGATTTTCGAGGCACGGTGGAAAGTTCAAACAAACGCTTTGAGAGCCGAAATGTGATTCGGTTTAAGAATTATCAGAAGTTCGGTACTGAAGTTAAAGTTGTCGAAGAAGATTCGGAGCCGGTTCCGGAAGAAAAACCGTAGATGTTCAGTTCAGCGAGAAATATGCGATAGCGGCCGGGATGATAAGCCATAAAAGGCCCTTTACAAGAAAGAACACGAATCCGGCCGCGCCAAACCGCTTGACCCATGTCTTAGCCGGACATTTCTTTTTCTGGGGCTCTTGCTCCATATAAAATAAAATAACTTGTTGGGTAAATTAATTCAACCCGTTCGAATATCAGTTTTGCTTACAAATGAGAAAAACGTATCTGCAATTTACGCTCTGGCTGATTTGTTTTATCCTCATCTCGAACGCATCTGCGCAAAATGCTCCACCGAAGGAAGTTAATAAACGAGAGGCTCACTTGGTCGAACTCATCACACTCGATTCCACAATAAAACTCGACATCAGATACGCAACCGACAATAATTTTGTCGGTAAGATCGTCTACCCCGAGGCCCGTGCGTTTCTACAGAAACCGGCAGCAAAGGCGCTCCTTCGCGTCCATAAAAAGCTGAAAAAACAGGGTTTGGGGCTTTTGATATTTGACGGCTACCGTCCGTGGGCGATCACAAAATTGTTTTGGGAAGTTACGTCCGAAGACAAGCGCAAATTCGTCGCAAACCCTGAAAAAGGCTCGAAACACAATCGCGGTTGTGCCATCGACCTAAGTATTTACGATCTAAAATCAAACCTGCCGGTCGAGATGCCTTCCGGTTACGACGAATTCACCGAGCGCGCCTCGCCAGATTATGCCGGCGGAACCCAGCAGGAACGAGACAATCGCGACAAGCTTCGAAAATTGATGGAAGACGAAGGTTTTACCGTCAACGCCAACGAATGGTGGCATTTCGATTACAAAAACTGGGAAGATTACGCGATTTACGACATCTCGTTTGCGGATGCAGCAGAGGAAAAGTAGTTTCGGTCGCCAAAAAGAAAAGATGGCTACAGCAATGCGTAAACCATCCTTTTTATCTTACTCAGAATAAAAACTAAGGTGCCTTAGGGACTTCCTTCGGACGGTTTGCCTCTACCTGTAGGCTGATCTTCACATCGTCAGATAGAACGGCAGTCCCGTTCGGCATATTTGAACCGTAATTTACACCGTAATCACGCCGATTGATCGTCGTTTCTGCCGTCACGCCCATCTTGCCGCCGCTTCGCTGATCGGCGGGAAGAAATCCGGCGACATTAAACGGTATTGAAAGCGACTTTGTTACGCCCTTCAAAGTAAAATCGCCGGTCATGACCCAACCGCGTCCCTTTTTCTCAACTTTTGTGCTTTTGAAGGTGAGTTCCGGAAACTTTTCAACCTCAAAGAAATCCGGCGACCGCAAGTGATTATCTCTGCCGCCCACACCCGTATCAACACTTGTCGCTTTCGCGGCAAATTCGACGGAGGATTTTGACGGATCTTTCGCGTCGTAAATAATTGTTCCAGTAAAATCTCGGAAAAATCCCGGTACTTCCACGAGGCCCATGTGCTTGACCTTAAATCCGATAAAGCTGTGCGCTTTATCAAAATTGTACGTCCCCGACTCACCGGTCTGGACCGCACCGCCGAGGGCAAAACGTTCGGCAAGCGATCTATTGACCGCTTCCGCCCCAGTATTGACTAAAACAAACATTGCAACCAACGCAAATGCTGTTAAACAAAAAGCTCGTTTCATTTCTTTATTTCTCCTCTTTAGCTTCCGCTTTTGTGCGGGACTGTCGTAATTATTGATCGAATCTATGCGGCAAAAGCAGTTTGATGCTACTTAACCGAAAAAAATAAACTGAATTTTGCGGTACGCGGCTTTTTGACCATTTTTTTGCGAACAAATAGAAAATAGTCCCCCGTTTCCGGCAGTTCGAATGTTGAAACAGGTGAGCTTTCGAACTCGGTTTCGAAATCGATGTCCGGGTTGAACACGCGATAATCAAAAAGACTTGTATTCGACATCTTCATCGTTACGGTTTGCCCTTTCTTTGCCGCAAACACGTACTCAATTTCCTGCGAATTAGATAGTTTGCCGGTCAAGGTAATACTCGATTTGCCTGCGGCAAACTGGATTCGATTCGGCTCGGCCTTGCCGCCATTCTGACCAAAAATGCCCGAGCAAGTAAGTAAAATTGCCGCAAACACTATTATCGACTTCGCCCTCATATGCGATCCATCTATTGCAAAATTTTATTTCTACTTTGATACTATAGCCCATTATGACAAAACCGGAAAAAGCAGAATACGACGCTTACTACGAAAGATATGTTTCACTGGTCGATGAGAGCAGCTTGTTTGAATCACTGGCCGCCCAACCCGGCGAATTAAGCGATTTGCTCGGCAATCTGCCAGACGAGCGAGGTACGTTCGCCTATGACGAGGATAAATGGACAATAAAGGAAGTGCTCGGCCACCTTATCGACGGCGAACGGTTTTTTGCGTATCGCATTCTCCGCATTTCAAGAGGCGATACAACTCCGATCGAAGGATTTGAACAAGACGGATATATCGAAAACGCCCGTTCGAACGCTCGAAGCATCGTCGATCTGATAGAAGAATTCAGACTGCTCCGCGAGGCGAACATGTTCTTATTAAAGAACTTGAACGAAGAAGATTGGCTGAGAATGGGTACGGCCAGCGGCCTGCCCGTTTCGGTTCGAGCTCTTGCTTATATAATGTCCGGTCATATTACTCACCACGTAAACATCCTGCAAACCCGTTATTTGGCGTAGATGAAATATGACGTCATCATCATCGGCGGCGGAGCGGCGGGGTTATTTTGTGCGATCGAGGCCGGGAAACGCGGACGCAAAACGCTTGTTATCGAGCATAATGCCCAAGTCGGGCGAAAGATCATTATTTCCGGCGGCGGTCGCTGCAACTTCACAAATAAAGATACAAAACCGGAAAATTTCATTTCCGCCAATCCTCACTTTTGTAAATCCGCGCTGGCTCGCTACACACCCCAAGATTTTGTCGAGCTGGTAAAGAAACACAAGATCGACTTCTACGAAAAAAAACTCGGCCAGCTATTTTGCCGCGAAAGTTCCCGGCAGATTGTCGAGATGCTCCTGACGGAGTGCGGAAAGGCTGGAGTCCAATTACAGCTCGATTGTTCGGTAAAAAAAGTTGAACGCTCCGAGCTTTTCGAGCTTGAAACAACACGCGGAAAGTTAACATCTAAAAGCCTTGTCATCGCGACCGGCGGACTCTCTTTTCCGAAGATCGGAGCTTCCGATTTTGGCTACCGAATCGGCAAGCAATTCTCGTTGAAATTTACCGAAATTCGCCCGTCGCTTGTTGCCATGGTGCAGGCTGGACACAGAGCGTATCCAAGTCTGGCCGGAGTTTCAATCGATTCAACGGTATCGGTTGGTAAGCATTCTTTTCGGGAAAATATTCTCTTCACGCACCGCGGATTATCGGGCCCGGCGATCCTTCAGATCTCGAATTACTGGCAAAAAAGCACGCCCATCTCGATTAACCTTCTCCCAGAGACGGATGCGTGGGACCTGCTAAACAAAAATCGGCACAAAGCTCAAACTATCGAGAATTTCCTCGGCGGCCTGATTCCACAGCGTTTTGCAAAGACATTCGTTGAACAAAACTTGCCGAATAAACCGCTAAACCAGCTCAGCAACCGCGAGGTCGAACTAGTCGCGGCATCGCTAAATACCTGGAAAGTCGAGTTCAAAGACACCGAGGGTTATGACCGGGCGGAGGTTACGCTCGGAGGCATTTCGACGGACGAACTTTCATCGCAAACTATGGAATCCAAGAGAGTCAAGGGGCTTTATTTTATCGGTGAGATCGTCGATGTGACTGGATGGCTAGGCGGCTACAACTTTCAATGGGCTTGGTCGTCCGGTTTTGCGGCGGGACAGAACGTTTAAAATAAGTGGAGGGAAACGTCTCCCACTCCGTTTCCCTCCGTTTCGCGTCAACTACGTGGAGTAATCGACCACGAAATCAATCTTTGTATATTAATCCGAAAACCCAACAGCGCGCACCTATAAATTCGAGAGCGAAAACACTGTGTAAAAACGACCCCAATAAAGTAGAATTAGAAATTGCCACAAACCAAACGTGATGTCAAGAACAATTTGAGATAAACTCATTTTTTTAGCCATTATTTTAGCCCTAGCGAAAATCCGAGATATCCATCCCAAAGCGGTCTTTTACGTACTCCTCGGCTGATTTGTTCACATTTCGTAGATTCACGAGACGTCGCTCCGATTTTTTTATATGCGTTTTTGTGCGTTCGGCCATCTGTTTTAGCATATTTCGTCCTTCGGCCTGTTCTGCCTGAGCCTGCTGGTGCAATGCAAAGAGTTCAGAGTTCTCGGCCTTGTGCAGTTCCCTACGCAGTTCGATAAACCGATGCTTGACCTGAGATATCTGGCGGATCGCCCGCACAAGATCGTCGCCGACCGAATCGCCTTTTACCTGATCCGGGCTCGTACGAAAATCATCGGCCATTCTCTCCAGCAACGATTTATTGCCCGCTGAGTATGCTTCATTCAGCTTTGCCATCAACCCATGCCGCCGTTCCTTTTCGGCCGCGTCGAGAGCAAGGTCGGGGTGAATTTCACGTGCCAGATCGTGATAGGCCTTTTTCGCTTCAGCGGTCGGTTTTAGCCTAAATGAAATGCCTTCAAGGCTTTCATCGTTTGCTCGGGCAGCCGATTCCTCTGCACGTCGCCTCATTTCCTCGGCCTTTTTTCGTATCTCCTGGTCGTCCGGGACGAGCTTCGCTTCTTCTTCCGCAATCTGAGCTTCGACCTCATCAAAGTCCGCGTAAAGCCGGCCAACCTCCATTGTGTATTGGGCCTCGAACCGCTGCAGCTCCGACCGTATGTCGGCCATTTCCTCTTCCCTGTCGGCAAGGCGATCCTTTAAACGTTCCAAAACGGCACGTTTTTTGTTCAATTCGATTTCTTCGGGTGCTAGTGTGACCTTTTGCAGTTTACTCATAACACCGCTTTAAGAATAGAGGTTCATCGGCCGGGTAAGTAATTTTAACGGATCTTCGACATTCAAAGCTTCGCGGACGTAATACGGCTCACCGGCCACGGCACCGATCAGCGAACCAAAGTATTTGGAACGGTTCTCAAGCTCATCCAAAAATCCGCTCGCCGTCAGACGCGTCTCGGGTTCGTTAGAATTCGGATCGTGAAATTGTGACCTGTGAGCCCTTATCGCGTTCATCTTTTCTTTGAGAAACTCCGAAACATCAACAATAAACGAAGGTGCGACATGACGTGAGAAAACGTTGTGTGCAACAATCGGCACCGCGATCTTTTCGCCGCCGCTTTCTTCGTCATAATTTTTCATGCTCGATAGACGTGCCGATTCGCGGACAAGTTGTGCGATGTGGTCATGATCGGGATGCGGATCGTTTATCTGGTGCGTCAGAATCAGTTTGGGCTTCAGCCGCCGCAGAACCCGCACCATCGCCGTTCGCGAGGCATCATCGACAAAGACGTGCCCATCAACCAGCCCAAGATTTTCACGCACATCGAGCTGCAATATCTTCGCTGCATCCGCCGCTTCGATCGCACGGCCTTCCACCGTGCCGCGCGTTCCCATTTCACCACGCGTCACATCCAATGCTCCGGTGCGATAGCCAAGACTTTTCATCTTCAGAAGCGTCCCGCCGACCGTCAGTTCAACGTCATCAGGATGCGCAAATATTGCGAGAATATCGACTTGGCTCATATAGTGAATTTACCACAATAGGACTTAACGGGATAAAAGGGATGAAAGTGATAATTCAGAGTTGCCTAAACAAACCCCTTTCATCTACTTCATCCCTGTTTCAACTGTCTTTTGTTAATATTCTTCTATGAAACTTGTCGTCCTTGGTTCAGGTTCGTCCGTTCCGCATCCAAAGCGGAGCAGTTCCGCGTATTGGCTTGAAACGTCCGGCGGCACACTTTTACTGGATTGTTCGGCATCGGCGATATATCGAATGGCAGAGGAGAATCTGGATTGGGCAAATCTCGACGCGATCTGGATCTCGCATTTTCACCTCGACCATTGCGGAGGAATCGCTCCGTTCCTGGCCGGCACAAAGCACGCTCGTGTCACTCAAAGCCGGGCAAAACCGTTGCGGATCTTCGGCCCGGAAGGTTTACGAGACTTGGTTTCAAACTTCGATCGCGCCAATGATTATGGATTGCTGGATCAGCCGTTCCCAGTCGAGATCATCGAGATCGAATCACTCGAATCCTTCGACATCCTTCCAAATCTGACGGGAACCGCTCTTTCCACGCCGCACACGAATGAAAGCCATGCGATTCATATTCGGCATTCAAATGGCAAAACGCTTGTTTACACATCTGATACAGGCATATCGGAACCGCTATCGGCGTTTGCTCGCAAAGTCGATCTGCTGTTGATGGAATGCTCGTTCGTAAAAAATAAACCTGTCGAAAAACACCTTGAGCTTGCAGAAGCTATGTATCTTATTCGTAAAGCTACTCCCAAAAAGTCGGTGCTGACGCATTTTTATCCTGAGTGGGATGACTTAGATTTTGAGGTGGAAGTCGGAAAATTCGATACCGGATATGTGGTGATCGAAGCCACGGACGGCTTGCGGATGGAGGTATAGTCGTCAGTTTTTGACATTCTGTTTAGCCATTGCCATCAGTTCTTCAGGCATCCATTCTGCAATCACCTTGTCTTCCGCCTCGGCAATACCCTTGCTGCGATTTCGCCATTCTTTTTGCGGATCGTCCTCGCGGCCGGATTGTATCGGGTAATTCTCCACCTGCTCCAGACTGATGATTATACCATGCACGACATCGTTCCAGTCTTCATTCTGTATACCGCGCATCACGATCGGCAGGCCGGCCGTCCAGTCCTCTTCGGGAGCGATGTTATCGTATTCGGGGATTGTCAAAAACGCCGTCGCCGGAAACGGTTTGCCGCTGTACTCACTAATTAGCTGTGATTCAACGTCCTTGTACGAAGCATTCGGGTTCGCCTTTCGCATCTCTAATGAACGGCGGAAGATATCTGATACTGTTGGTTGATTACTCATAATTGATCTAGCAAAAAGAACGAAGCCCCAGATTAACACAAATGGACACGGATATTAATTGAAGAATTGAATGGCGTTCCGAGTAATCATCCTGATTTTCATCTGTGTTAATCTGTGTGCGTCCGTGGCTAAAAGTTATGCGTAAATTGATCTATCAGGTTCATCTATTTCTCGGAGTTTTAGTTTCAATTCCTGTCCTCGCATGGGCGCTGAGCGGGTTTCTTTACGCTTTGCCGAACATGGTCGAGGGCGGAGCGGTCGAGAAGATCGACGCGGCCCGTGTGAAAGTCGCACCGGCTGAAGCGATGTTAAAGGCCAACGAACTGGCCGGTAAACAATTGCCGACAACCGCTCTGACACTGTTGATGAAAGATGGTCGGCCGCAATATCAATCGATCGGAGGGCTCGGTGCCGATTCGATATTTATCGACGCCGAAACGGGCGAAGAGCGAATGTCGGCACCGCCGAGCCTAAAAACGCGATTTTTTCGCGAAGCTCATTTCTATTACTTTATCGGAAGCTGGCAGGTCACGTTTCTATTGCTATTTTCCTGCCTCGCCGCTCTTTCGGCGTTGACGGGTATCTATCTAAATATCGTCTATTGGTCGAGAAAGTTAATGCGGAAGACTGCGAGAGAGTAAGGGCGAAATTTTTGGGCGACTGTTACGCCCTTGCTTACGCGCGGGCTTCCGCATCCTACTATCTACCAACCTTTTCCTTGTCTTACAACATCTGAACAGATACTCTTTATCTATCAAGGTTTTACACAGTATGAAAGGATTATTTGCATTTATTTTATTGTCGCTGAGCTTCCTACCGGTCTTTGCCCAAAACGAGCAATCACCGATGGTAGAGAAAACGTTCGACTATAAAGATTGGACTTACAAGAACATCCGCACGGGCGAAAGCACTAATCTGAGAGAGTTTACGAAAGGCAAAAAACTTGTGATGGTAGTTTATTTCGCACCGTGGTGCCCAAATTGGAAATACGACGCTCCGCTAGTCCAGAAGCTTTATGATAAATATAAAGGCAGCGGCCTTGAGGTAATAGCGGTCGGTGAATACGATCCGGTCGCGGCGATGAAGACGCATTTGGAAGAATTTAAGATCACCTTCCCGGCTGTCTATGAATCCGACTTGAGGACCGCACGCGAAACCACAACTCATGCATTCCAGCGCCGCGAAACAGGCGACAGCAGAAAATGGGGATCGCCGTGGTATATATTCCTTGAGCCGTCGACGATGGAGATAAAAGGCGATGTGCTTACCAAAAAAGCGAATATCGTCAACGGAGAGCTGATCCGCGATGAAGCCGAAAAGTTTATCCGGGCAAAACTCGGCATGTCCGCCGAGACAGCAAAGACCGGTCTTTCAAGCACCACAAATATCGAAGTGTGCGAACCGGAGAAGACTATCACCCTGAAAAAACCGTAAAACCTTTTACGGCATCGCGACCAGTGCGTCCGAAAGCTTTTCAACCACCATCACCAGCGGCCGGCCGGAATCGCTGAACTTGCCGGCTACGGCCAGATCTTCGGCCTGAGCGGTCAAGGCGGTAATTCCATCGATCTTGAGTAGATATTTCTTCAACATAGGCTTGGTCCGAAACTCGACCTCGAGAGCTGCCAGCCCGGCCCTCAGATTTCGGATCGTCTGAATAAAGGTTTTTTTATTCAAAACGTTTTTATCCCGGGCTGCTTTGTTCGCCCTCGTATCTTTGTCGATATCTTCGATCCCTTTCGAGATGCCGCCAAGAAGATAAAGAAACTTTGTGACATTCATCACCTGGTTGGAAACTTTCTGGGCGTCCGATACCACGGCACGGGCGGAGCCAGCGTTTCCAATGTTGGAGGTCACAACCGTCGGTTTGGGGAAAACGACGGGTTTTTTCGTTTGGGCGGCTGCGGAAACCGCGAATATGGAGAGGGCAAGAGCTGTAAAGGCGAGTTTTGTTATTGTTTTCATAAATTGACCCATTCTGTTCAAATACTTCTAAAAATTTTATCATAAAAGAGATGCATAAAAGGATGTTAGAAGTTCGCCGCCTTGGACGCGTCGGTTATGCCGAGGCTCTTGAGATGCAGCGAGTTCTCGAAGCAGAAGTGATCGCCGAGCGGAACAACGACTTTTTACTGCTGCTCGAACACCCGCATACTTTCACGATCGGGCGGCGAGCCAAGGAAAATGGAGTGCTGGCAACCGCTGAGTTATTGAAGAATCTGGGCGTCGATGTGTTTGAAACGAACCGCGGCGGGAAGGTGACCTATCACGGCCTCGGGCAAATTGTCGGCTACCCGATAATAAGCCTTTCGCCCGACCGCGAGGACGTTCATAAATATGTCCGCGATCTTGAGGAAGTCATCATCAGAACGCTGAGTGACCTCGATATCGTGGCCTTTCGAATCGAGGGATTGACCGGCGTTCACACACCCGAAGGTAAAGTTGCAGCGATAGGCGTCCATATCAAACGCTGGGTCACGACACACGGCTTTGCCCTGAACGTGAACACTGATCTCAGTTACTACAACTGGATCATCGCCTGCGAAGGCGAGCCGGTCGCATCGATGGATAAGTTGCTTGGCCGCGAGATCGATGTGGCCGAGGTCGAAAAAAGATTGATCGCAAATTTTAATGATGTTTTTGGATATGAAAAAGGAGTTACGCCTTTTGGCGTGAGTGTCCCGGCAGAAATTCACGGCTGAAGCAGTAACGCTGAAATTGGAGGAAGAATGACGAATACAAAATTGGCTGGTTTGATGATTTTCCTGATATTTGCGTGGGCCTGCGGCTCCGCTCCGACGGCGAATAACACAAAAAGTATTGGAAATGCGGCTGTTTCGCCGGACGCAGCGAAACAGACAATTACCGTTGCCGAACGTCCGCAGAAGATCAAAGACCAAATGATCGCCCGTGATAGGCAGGACGAAGCGAAACCAAAGATAAGAATAGTCGCGCCGAATGCGTTCACAACCGTTGCAAGTTCGACTGTCAAGGTAAAACTCGAAATCTCCGGCGATCTCAAAGGCTATAAACCGCACATGGACGATGCTACGAAAATGGGCAACCACATACACGTCATTCTCGACAATCAGCCATATGAGGCTTTTTATAACGTCGATAAGGAATTCGAGCTGCGAAATGTTGCCGATGGCGAACACACACTTCGCGTTTTCCCGTCGCGGCCGTGGCACGAAAGCTATAAAAACGAAGGTGCATTTCAGATAATCAAATTCGTAGTCAAGAACGGTGGTGGTGACGGAAACCAGCCCGCAACGACTAATTCAGGACAACCCATGTCTAATGCTAAAACAGCTCCGACACCCGAAGGAAAAGACATGCAGACATCTACCGGCGGAGCAGTCGATCCTGCGAAACCATTGCTAACCTTCAGCCGTCCAAAGGGTGAATACAAGGGCGCGGATGCGGACGCAATTATGATCGATTTTTGGCTGTCCGGTGCGAGGTTGGCCGCTGAGGGCGGGGAATATCGCGTGAGCTATTCGATCGACGGCGGAGAAGCCAAGTTCATCGAAAAATGGTGGCCGATCTGGCTGTCGGGATTATCGGCCGGCAAGCACAGTATAAAGCTTGAATTGGTCGATAAAGACGGCAATGTTGTCGAAAATGGCGGTTACAATTCGACGACACGGGAGATTACTGTGGTGAAATAAAGCTCCGAGTTCACGCATCAGTGTGTTCGCCTGAAATTGCATGAATCAAGAACAAAGTTTCAACTCTGAACAAGCGAATTATTCGCGTTCGTTATAGAATTGCAATAGTCGGACACAAATAAATTTAACCATTGTTTAGAAGCTGTCAAAGACCGTCTCTAAACGACAAGAGTTTTCGACAACCCTGTAATTTTTATTTTTCTGGAGCACACTATTTTATGCGACGCGATACAACCTCGTGGTTTAGTAACAATTTGGGAATGGACATGCCGCTCGTGGCTTATGGGCACGCGGGTTCTCCGCTGCTGATGTTCCCGACGGCCGCCGCCGATTATCTCGAATACGAACGGTTTTATTTGATCGACGCGATCAAGGATTTTATCGAAGCAGGGCTTATCCGTGCGTATTCGATCAACTCGGTAAACCGCTACAGCCTATTGAATAAAGAGTCGCATCCGGGCTGGAAAGTGGAGATGTTGTCGCGCTACGACAAATACATAACGGAGGAAGTGCTGCCGCTTATTCGCAACGAGTGCGGCGATGATGCAAAACCGTTAACTACGGGTGCTTCGCTTGGAGCTTTGCTTGCTGTGAATACGTATTTCAAACACTCGGACCAAATCCGCGGCGTCATCGCCATGAGTGGCAGCTACAATATCTATAATTATCTTGAGGATTATTTTGACGATAACGTCTACTTCAACAATCCGGAGATGTATCTCCGAAACCTGAATGACGACTATCACCTGCCGCGTCTAAAGCAGGCTGATTCGATAGCTATTGTGACTGGCCAAGGCTCGTTCGAAGCCCCGAACCGCAGCCGCGAATTCTCCGGCCTTCTGCATTCAAAAGGAATCCCGCACGTCCTGGATCTTTGGGGCCATGATGTTAACCACGATTGGGTCTGGTGGCGCAAGATGCTGCCACATTATTTGGCGAAGTTTTGCCAAGCATGACCCCGAAAACAAAATGAGGAAAGAGACTTTCATCCGTCCTCCCTCATCCTTAAATCATCCGTCCCCCTTCTTGCCTTTTGGCTTCGTGCCTTCCGGTCTATCGGCTGGCGGCGGATCAGGTTTTTTGATCGGCGGCTGTTGAACCGGAGGTTTTATCGGCGGTGGATTATCTCCCGCCGGTAGCGTCTTGACGCCGTCGGTGCCGGTGACAGTACCGGACGGAACGGTAGTAGTCGTTGTATCCGTAGCCGTTGTAGTGATCGTCTTTCCGGACGTAGTTGCCCCCGAACGAATTCCGGCTTGCTCGGCCTTTTCAAGTTTCTCCAGCTCCTCGCGTTTGTTCCGCTCCATCAAACTCTTGATCTCGGACGGCATCGGTGGAGTGCTCGGAAACCTCTCGCTTGGTTTGCCCTTCATGAAGGCATTCATAAAGGTATTAAAGAACGGCAAGGCTCCGTGGCCACCAGTCATTCCCGCACCCAGCGATTCCTTGCGCTCGGGATTCCCCATCCAGACACCGGTGACGTATGTAGGTGTGTAGCCGATAAACCAGACGTCGGTGTGGTCATTTACGGTACCCGTCTTGCCTGCAAGCGGCTGGCCGGCAGCACTGGCTCCTGGGGCGGTGCCGCCGCCCGACGTGACGCCGCGCATCAACTCAACCATGGTAAGGGCAACATATTCGCTCGTCACCTTTGAGCTTCCCTTGTCCCATTCTTCCAGCAGCGTTCCATCGCGGCTGTAAACTTTCCGGACCAAGTGCGGTGGAATGCGAATGCCTTTATTCGGAAACGTTGAATAGGCTGAGACCATCTCAAGAAGCGAGGCCTCGCTGGCTCCCAAAGCTGATGGCAGGCTCGGCGCCATCGGATTTGTGATACCGAAACGGCGTACCATCTGACCGCCGGCCTGAATGCCAACCTGTTCGAGAAGATGTACGGCGGCAAGGTTATAAGATTTCGCCAATGCGATCTTCATCGGAACATTCGGATGGCTCAAGCTGCCATCGTAATTGTGAGGAGACCATCCGCCTCTTTTTATCGGCGCACCGCTTACAAGCATGTCCGGTGTCATACCGTCTTCAACGGCGGCAGTATAAATAAACGGTTTGTAGGCCGAGCCGGTCTGTCGCAATCCTTGCGTGGCATTGTTGAACTTGCTTGTATGAAAATCATATCCGCCAACCATAGCAACAACTTCGCCGTTATGAGCATTGATCGTAACTATCGATGCCTGAATCTCAGGCACCTGAGAAAGTTCGACCTGAAGCATCTGGTTTAGCGGATCTACCTTTTTGACCAGAAACTCCGGCAGAAAGCCCGGCTTCAATTCGTCCTTCGGCCGTTTACCGCTTCGCCCCATGTCCTTGGCCGTTACGATTGCCTTATATTTGCCGAAGCGCACGCCAACCTCGTCGGACGCAGGACTGACCTTAACGACCAGCCCTTTTATGTACTCGCCTTCATCGTATTCGTCTCCGTACCAATCTGCGTGCTTGTAAGAGGTAAGCGTCTTTTCAATTTCTTTGGCGTCGGTCAGCGGTTCGCCGTCCGGATCGACCAGGATATTCTGATATTCGGAACGCCAGCTCCGGCCCTTATCAAAAGCTCGAAGCCGCTCCCTGATCGTCTTTGTCGCGATCTTCTGTGCCTCGACATTTATAGTCGTGTAGACTTTCAGGCCGCCTTGCGCGACTCGTGTCGTATATTTGTCTTCAAGGTTCTTGCGGATCTCTTCGACCGGATAATCCCAAGCGGTTGATTTAGGAAGCGACTGGTAATAAGCCGTGTCGGCCAGCTTGATCGGCTTCGCTTTTGCAGCTTCGATTTCGGATTGCGAATATTTCGCGGGGTAATATTTCGCCATCTGATCGAGCACAATGTCCCGGCGCATTTTGGCTTTCTCCATATTGCGCGTCGGCGAATATTCAGGAGATTTCGGGATAGCCGCAAGCAATGCAGCTTCGTCCAAACTGAGATCTTTCAGCGACTTTCCAAAATACGTCCGCGAACCGGCCTCAAACCCATAAGCTCCGGCACCCAGAAATACATAGTTCATGTACATTTCCAAGATCTGTCGCTTCGTATAAAATCGCTCGATTTGCAGAGCGACCGCCCATTCGTTTACTTTTCGGGTATACGTCTGATCTTTGTAAAGGAAAAGGTTCTTTGCAAGCTGTTGGGTCAGCGTCGATGCTCCTTCAACCTTGCCCGTCGTAAAGTTTTTTAAAACAACACCGGCGATACGATACGGGTCCACACCGATGTGATCGTAAAAACGATTGTCCTCGACCGCGATCAACGCATCCTCCACATTCTTGGGAATGTCTTGCTCCTTGATCGGTATGCGCTTTTCTATCGCAAATTCCGCCAAAACGGTTTCGCCATCATCAGCGTAAATGGTCGTAACCTGCGGCGGGCGATAAGTCGCAAGAGCGGATACTTCGATCGCGTACCGGGAGTTGTTTAGGTAATACGACGCAAGAACACCGGTCAAACCACCGGCTGACAGTGCCAAAAGCACAGCAAGCGCCAACCATACAAGCTTTGAAAACCCGCGGCCTTTCGACGGTAACGATTCAACTTCCGTAGTTCTGATTCTCTTGATTTCTCTCGCCATGGTACAAATTTCTCCTAGTTGACGAAGCGTCGCATCTTAATACTTACAACAAAACCGATCGCAATAAATGTCGAAAGGATAGCCGACAATCCTGCGCTCATCAACGGCAGCGGGACGCCGATGACCGGCAGAAAGCCCAAAGCCATTCCGACATTAATAAAGATCTGAAACGACATCGCCGTTACGATCGACATAATAACCAGCATGCCTGGCCGCTCGGACGCTTGCTGGGCGCCGGAAATAAGGCGCGATAGCAAAAGAGCATACGCGAGCAGCAATGAGATGCACCCGATAAAGCCTGTATTCTCAGCGGTTACAGCAAAAATAAAATCCGTTTGCGGCTCCGGAAGGAATTTCAAAACACTCTGCGAAGTTTCGGAATCGCCCTTTATGCCGGAAAGATTGCCCTTGCCGACCGTGATGATCGACTGGATCGTGTGATAGCCGTATCCCTTCGGATCGACCGAGTCAGGGTCGATGATCACCGAGATTCTTTCTTGCTGGTAACGCTTGATTTTCCCGGTCTTTACGCCGATAACATAAGCCGACGGAATAAAAATAGCAGCCGCTAAAATAGCAACGAGAACATAACGGATTCTTACGGCCGAAAGGAACAAAACGGCGGCAAGTATCGGGAAATAGGTTATCGCCTGTCCGGCGTCCGGTTCAAGCAAGATCAACCCGACCGGCCCGGCCAGAATCGCACAGCCAATAAGTACTTCCTTTAAGCTCAACTCACCGGACCTGCGGGCACCGAAATACTTGGCCAACATCAACACCGTCGGAATCTTCACGAACTCCGAAGGTTGAAATTGCCCGATTATCGGTAACTTGAGCCAAGCCTGTTGGCCATTGATCTTAACTCCGAGAGGTGTCAATACCAATAACAGCAGCACTAAACCGAACACGTAAAAAAATGGAGCAGCGTCGATGATCCGCCTGTAATCGCTGAACGCGACGACTAAAAACGCAACAAGAGCAATGCACACCCCGACGATCTGTTTAGACCAATAACCTTCGGTCGGCAGTGCGTTATGAATCTGCCAAACACCGAAACTCGCGATCGAGACGGCAAGCAAAGACGTCAGCCAGTCAAAATCCCGCAGATCTCTTTTTTCGATTATTGCTACCATTTTCAAGTTTTGAGTTTATTGAGTTGTAAGTTATTAGAGTCAAAAAAATCTCTAACTCTAAAAACTCAACGAACTCTCCAAACTCCATGAACTCAATGAACTCTAAAAACTCAACGAACTATTTTTTCGCCACCAAATTCGGATCGACCGGCGCCTGGCCGCCGTTTTTCTTTGCTACATATGCTTCGTAAACGCCCTTCGCCGCCGGAGCAGCGTGGCTGCCTCCGAATCCTACGTTCTCAATAAGCGCTATCACGGCGATCTCAGGTTTGTACGCCGGGGCGAAGCTGACGAACCATGCATGGTCCTTTTTAGATCCAACATCCTGGCCAAGCTGTGCGACCTGAGCGGTTCCGGTTTTACCCGCAATCTCAAAATTTGGCATTCTAATACCAGCTCCAGTTCCGCCGCCATTTACCACGCCCCACATACCTTTAACGATCAAGTCGTTCTGCTCGGTAGTCATCTCTATGATCTTCGGTTCAGGGTGCTGGAAGCCGAATCCTTGCCGAGCCGGAAAAAAGTTCTTGTCGCTTTCTTCACCAACCGCACCGATAGCCCGAAACTCCTTTAAAAAATGTGGGATGTACATTTTGCCTTGAACTCCAATACTCGATACGGCACGGAGCATTGAAATAGGTGTGACAACAACCGTATCCTGCCCGATTGAAGCATAAACCGTGCGAATATCGCTCCATTTACCTTCTCGTTTCTCGACAATCGGCTTCCAGCTTTTAGGTGTCTGGCTGACTTTTTCGTTGGGAAGATCGATGCCTGTGCGTTTGTCATAATCGAAGTTTTCGATCATTTGAATCAGCCCCTCGATTTTCATCTTTAGTGCTAGGCGATAGTAATAACCGTCGCATGATTTCGTAATCGCGTACGAAAGCGGCGGTGAGCCATGGCTGCCCATACAGCGTGTAAACTTGGTTCCGATCTGAATACCGCCGCCGCAGGCCATGTTGGAATCTTTGACCGTTATAACGCCTTGCTGAAGTGCTCCGACCGATTCCGGTATCTTCCACGTTGAACCCGGCGGATAACGGCCCTGGATAGCTCGATTGAAAAGCGGCCGTTGTTCTTCCTGCCAATATGCGGCTATCTGTTTTCGGCCTTCGGGTGTTTTGCTGCCTTGTACAAAAATATTTGGATCGAACGACGGAGCAGACGCCATCACCAGAACTTCACCGTTGTTCGGGTCGGTAGCGATTATCGTTCCGCGTTTTGTTGCCGAATTAGCAAGCTGCGTTTCGGCTTCCATCTGAAGGTCAAAGTCGATCGTCGAAACAAGGTCCTGGCCGGCCTGCGGCTGCACGACCTCGATCTCGCTCTGGACGCGGCCGCGGCTGTCGACGATAACCTTTCGATAGCCCGGCTTGCCGCGCAGGAACTCGTCGTAATACTGCTCAAGGCCGCCTTTGCCGATTATATCGCCCGGCCGCATTCCCTTTTCTTTGTACTCCTCCGATTCCAACTGTTTCGGGCTGATCTCACCTACGTAGCCGAGCACATGCGCGAGCACAGTGCCGTGTGGATAGAATCTCTGCGGCTGCAATTCGACGCGAAGCTCCGGGTATTCCAGCGAGTGCGATTCCACCCAGCTTATGTCCTGCATGTTCGCATTCTCTTTCAGCACCATCGTCTCGAAATCGTTCTGCTTCTTGATCAGGTTCAGCCTTTCGACAACGAACTTGCTCTCAAGCCCAAGTCCCTTCGCATAATCGTCAACGCGGTCGGTCACGTCGATCTTCTTGATCGGCTCGTTTGACAGGACGACATTGTAGGTCGGGCGCGAATCGACAAGGATCTTTCCGTCGCGGTCGAATATTGCACCGCGCGGAGCCGGGATCGGGATTAGACGGATGCGTTGATTCTCAGCCCGGTCGCTGTAGTATTGGCCCTGGACGACCTGCAGGTAATACAAGGCGGACACCGAGAATGGTAAGCAGCACGAACGCGATTATCTGTATGGTCACGATCCTTGCGCCTAAATTTTGTGCCTGTTCGTTGAGCTTCATATATCGAGTCGCCTAAATGTCTATCTGGTAAATCTGATCGGATTCTTACGCCGCGTCTGCCGCCGGTTCGGGAACATTTCTCGCTTCCTCGTCCGCGTTCGTTCAACCAAAAAATAATCTAAAAATAGATAGATGAACGTTCCCGCGATCGTCGTCCCGATAAGCGTATATGAGATGACAACAATCAGCTGCCCGGCCGGTTCCTGGCCAAGCAGTTTGTGCATCCCAAAATAGATCAGATCATCGAGCAAACATGCACCCGCTATGACGGGGATGCGAAGCAAAAGGTTGTCCATGTAGACTCGCCTTGCAAGCTCGGAAACCATATATGCAATAAGGGTTTTTGAGAATCCGTTCGAACCCAGAAGACCGCCGCTCAGAGCGTCCACGGCAATGCCGGCAAAGCTGCCGAAAAAGATCGCCTTAATCGCATCTCTCTGCAACGCGGCGTAAACGACAACGATCAGCGGAAAATCAATATAAGCGAACGGTTCGGCGACATTGCGCAGCGTCCATTGCAACAATATCGCCAGGATCAGGACAATTGTGATCTTTAGTTGATTCATTTACACGCTACGGACGCTTCTTGTCTTCCTTCAACGCGTTCGGTATTTTTTGCTCAAACTCGGTGCGGACTGGCGGTTCGTACAAGAGGATCGCGACCTCCTGCATCGAATCGATCCCCGCGCTCGGCCGAATAAAAATCTTGTGGGGCGTCGTCGCCGAACCGGGCTCGACTAGTACGATCTCACCGACCTTCAAACCGGCCGGGAAAATTCCATCCTGCCCGCTTGTGTAGACTATCTGCCCGACCTGAACATCGACGCTGCCGGAAACGTATCGCATCTCGACCACATCTTTTTTGCTCGTCCCGCTCACAACACCCAGGACGTTTGAGGCGCTGATCTCGCCAACAATCGCGCCAAGCCCCGATTTATCACGCGTGATCAGATCGAACTGCGAGGTCAAAGGGCCAACGGCGGTTACGCGGCCGACAAGTCCGCCATTTGTAACAACCGGCATATTCAGTTTTACGCCGTCGAGGCTTCCTCTGTTTACGATTGACGAATCAAACCAGATCGAAGGATCACGCCCGATGATCCGGGCAGTCAAAGGACCTTGTATTTGCTTTTTTCTTTGAGGTCGAGCAGGGAACGAAGGCGTTCATTTTCGGCATTGAGGTCAGCGGTGCCTTTAACTTCGACCTCAAGTTCCTGCACCTTTTGTTTGAGAATATCGTTTTCGGTCTGAGCCGAACGAAGGTTGGAGATAGATCCGAAATAGCCTGAAACCGCCGATGTAAGCGTCGTGACCGGCGACTGCACGAAATCTGCCCCGGTTTGCGACCAAACGCGGATTATACGTTGGCCGGACGTAACCTGCCGAGCGTCAAAGGCCATGAGCAGAAAATTTCCCAATAACAGAACAACGACCAGCCAAGGCGTCAATCGCCAAACTTCTTTTTGACTTCGTTCAGCCATCTTGCAGTAGTCGGTTGCCAGTAGTCAGTGGTCAGCCGCGGTCTTTGATCCGACCACTGACAACCGGCTACTGACAACTGCTTTAACTTCCTGTCATTAATGAATTATCCCACTTAACCCGCTTGAGAAGTTCGATATCGGAGAGCATCTTGCCCGTGCCGAGAACGACCGATGACAGCGGGTCGTCCGCGATCACGACCGGAAGTCCAGTTTCGATCGTCAGGCGTTTATCAAGATTTTTCAGGAGAGCTCCGCCGCCCGTCAGGACGATGCCGCGTTCGACAATGTCGGCCGAAAGCTCAGGAGGTGTGCGTTCGAGGGCGACGCGTACTGCGTTGATGATCGTTGAGACCGCGTCGGACAATGCCTCGCGAATTTCTTCGTCGGTCATGGTGATCGTCTTCGGTATGCCTTCGATCAGGTTGCGACCGCGAACGTCCATCGATAGCGGCTCGTCCAGCGGAAAGGCGCTTCCGAGAGCGATCTTGATTGCTTCCGACGTGCGTTCGCCGATCAGGAGATTGTATTTGCGTTTGATGTACTGGGTGATCGCCTCGTCCATCTCGTTGCCGGCGACGCGTACAGCACGCGAATAAACGATACCTGAAAGCGAGATAACCGCGATGTCTGTCGTTCCGCCGCCGATATCGACGACCATGTTTCCGTGAGGTTCGGTGATCGGCAGACCCAGCACCGATTGCGGCCGCCATCGCCTCTTCGACGAGATAAACTTCCGAAGCCTTAGCACGATAAGCAGAGTCTTCGACCGCTCGGCGTTCGACCTGTGTGATCTCTGACGGGATGCCGATGACGACGCGTGGGCGGACCCACGATTTGCCGTTGTGTGCCTTGCGGATAAAATGCTGAAGCATTTTTTCCGTTACTTCAAAGTTGGCGATAACGCCGTCCTTCATCGGGCGGATGGCGACGATGTTGCCCGGCGTACGGCCAAGCATCTCTTTTGCGTCGCGCCCGACGGCTTCAACTTGGTTCGTAACTTTGTTGATCGCTACGATCGACGGCTCGGACACGACGATGCCTCGGCCTTTCGCATAAACAAGCGTGTTTGCTGTTCCGAGATCTATTGCCAGATCGCTGGAAAATAAACTAAATAATGATTTAAATGCCATTTTTGATGTGTATTCTGTACGTAAAATTTGGCAAACTCACATTGCCTAAAAAGAATTGACTTCGCCCGCAAAAATCGCACAAGGTATGATTTCAGGAAAGTGGCCGTTCACCGAAGCGCCTAACCTATAAGCATACACTCTTTTAAGCGTTTTTTTCTACTGGAAAATGCAGAAAAACGCGGGTTTCGCAATTATTTTTTGGGGGATTAAAACGTATGGCGTTAACCTTCGTTTTCTTTAGCGATAAGCGGCTCACCTGCGTCGTGCTTGATGTCGGTCGTTTGAAGCAAGATCGGGTTTACGCCATTTCCGCTCACATTGGTCTCAAGCGCGGCACTCAGAACGTCATTTACCCGTGTGGCGGGTATGATCTCAAGCTCTTTACGAACATCTTCTGGGATTTCGTCAATGTCTGATTCGTTTTGAGCTGGAAGAATTATCCGGCGAATACCGGCCCGGTGTGCGGCCAGTACTTTTTCTTTTACGCCGCCAACAGGAAAAACCAAGCCTGAAAGCGTGATCTCACCAGTCATGGCCGTGTCCGAACGCACTTTTCTGCCCGTATAAAGCGATGCAAGGGCCGACGCCATCGTGACGCCCGCACTTGGGCCGTCTTTCGGTATCGCACCCGCAGGAACATGTACATGCACGCCGTTTTGCTTGATCGCTTCGGGATTAATTCCTAATTCGGTCGCATGTGACCACAGATAACTCCGTGCGGCTTGGGCCGATTCCTTCATCACTTCACCAAGTTGGCCGGTTAACGTCAAACCGCTTCCGCCCGGAAGAGCGGTTGCTTCGATAAACAAAACTTCGCCGCCCATTTCGGTCCACGCCATGCCGGTGGCAACGCCCGCCGGAAGCTCTTTTCTCGCTTCTTCGGGAAAGAATCGAGGCGAGCCGAGATATTCCTTTACGTCGCCGGCGTCGATCGTGGTCTTTTCGGTCAACCCTTGTGCAACCTTTAACGCAACCTTTCTGGCCAGATTACCGATAGTCCGCTCAAGCTGGCGTACGCCGGCCTCGCGGGTGTAGCGCGTGATCAAAAGGCTAAGAGCGGCGTCCGTGATCTCAAGCTTTTCAGGCGTCAAGCCATTTTCGTTCAACTGCCGTGCAACCTGATATTGTTTGGCAATGTTAAGCTTTTCGCGGTCGCTGTAACCGGCAAGCTGGATTATCTCCATTCGGTCGCGCAGCGGCATCGGGATCGGCTGAAGCTGATTTGCCGTGGCGATAAAAAACACCTTCGACAGATCGAACGGAAGATCAAGATAATTATCGCGAAACGTATTGTTCTGCGCCGGATCGAGAATTTCGAGCAACGCCGCCGATGGATCGCCGCGATAGTCGTTACCGAGCTTGTCGATCTCGTCCAGCATCATCACCGGATTGTTTACGGCGACGCGGCGAAGCGCCTGCACGATCCTGCCAGGCATTGCTCCGATGTACGTTCGCCTGTGCCCGCGAAGCTCAGCCTCATCACGCATACCACCAAGCGAAAGCCTTTCAAACTCGCGGCCAAGAGCACGTGCGATCGAGCGGCCGAGCGAGGTTTTACCTACTCCCGGAGGCCCGACAAACAGCAGGATCGGGCTCTTCGAATCAGGCCGCAGCTTAATAACGGCAAGCGATTCCAGAATGCGTTCCTTGATGTCCTCAAGACCGTAGTGGTCTTCGTCCAAAATCTTTTTTGCTTCGTTCAGATCAAGTTTTTCTTCGCTCGATTTTCGCCACGGCAGCTCGAGAACGTATTCGAGATAGGTGCGGATGACGTGATAATCCGGCGCCGTTTGCGGAAGTGCCTCCATTCGTTTCAGCTCGCGCCCCGCTTCCTTTCTAACCTCCTCAGGCAGATCGGCGGTTTCGAGCCGTTCGCGCAGTTGTGCTGCTTCGGCTTTTTCACCGCCGCCCTCATCATCACCAAGCTCTTTCTGGATCGCCTTCATCTGCTGACGCAGGATGTAATCGCGCTGAGATTTGTCCATCTCGGTCTGCGCTTCGGTCGCGATCTTCGACCGGATCTGCATTATCTCCAACTCACGAGCGAGGGCTGCGTGCGTCAGCGTGAGCAGTTCGTCGACGGTATTAGACTCAAGCATTCTCTGTTCGGTCTCGACCCCAAGATCGAGCACCGACGCGAGAAAATACGCAAGCTGCACCGGATCGGTCTGCGTCATAACCGCCATTCGTATCTCCGGCGGAATGTTCGGTAGCAAAGCCAACGCTTCCTGGATCATTCCCTGAATATTTCGCTTCAAGGCCTCGATCTCTTCCTCATCAACGATTGTAAGATCAGGCAGAATCTCACACTTTGCCTTCAAAAAAGGCTGTTCCTGCGTCCATTCAGTCACGCGAAAGCGATCCAGTCCCTGGACGATAAGCTGCATGATGCCCTCGTTTCGCATCATGCGTTTGATATTTACAAGCGTTCCAACCTGGTAAAGGTCCTCGCTCTTCGCTTCGTCACCGGTCACATTCTCGGTTTTAGTGGTTATACATGCAATTAGTTTCTCTTCGGTCGAGAGAGATACTTCGACAGCCTTTTTCGACCGATCGCGCCCAACGGCGAGCGGCACGACCGTTTCCGGGAACAGCGTCGTGTTCTGCAACGGAAGCACCGCGATGTCGAATGTTTCCGGCAACGGCTCTGTCTTTATTTGCTCCTGTTTCTGTTTTTTCTCGTCCGCCATAAATTTACCCACTATCAGATCTTATTTCGCACCTTGCGGATTTACAGCCTCGCCTTTTTTTAGACGAATGATCAGCAAGCCGTTCTCGAACATATGGTCAAGCTGCACGCCCTCGATTGATGCCGGGAACTTCAACGTTTTTTCAAAATTGCTGTACGTTATCTCCATTTGCTGAAACGAAACTCCGTAGGCACAAGACTTGTCTTTTCGAGCTCCCGCAATGTACAAAACATTTCCCTGAACATTGATCACGATATCCTCAACCGAAACGCCCGCCAGCTCGACCTTTACCACCCAACCGTCAGAGGTCTGATAAACGTCCGCCGCCGGGTACCAAAGCTGCCCCGACTGAGCGTTCTTTGATGAACCGAGAAACTGAAAATACCGGTTGGTTGATTTGGCCATAAAGCTGATCAATAAAAGCTGCGTTGGACTCCTGTAGTCGTGATCCTTTCAAAATCTTTTGGAACCTTTACGGCATACGTGATGGGGTTCCACTTATTCTCAGCCTTCACCGGGTTGAAACCCAGCCCGTACTCATTGCGCATCATTTTTGCCAATGCTTCGAAGTATTTGGCCAGACCCGTTTCTTTCGTCCCAAACGCAGCCCCACCAGCGGTTTCCGCAGCGATTCTTCCCAGTGTACTTTCGTTAGTGATTCTCTCGTAACTATAAGAATCTTTCGGGTCGATAATATTAGCTACGAAGCTTCGGATCCGCGCGAGGCGGAGTTTCTTAATTACCGGGCTGACATCGCCCGATCTGGAATTATTTTCTTCTCCATCCGAAAAAATGATGAGCGCCCTTCGATTAGCATCGTCTGGCAGCATCTTATTGGCTGCCATCTCAATCGCGTCCCGCAGACTTGATTTACCTTTTGGTTTGCGCGTAACCGCGTCAGTAAGGAATTTTTCAATTTTCATCCGGTCACTTGTTCGCTCCAGCATTCCGAATGGCTCGTCGTTAAATCCAATAGCAAAATATGTATTCTGGGCGTTGCTTGAGTCAATATATATCCTGATACTCTCCAAGAACTGAGCCAACTCGTTGCCTTTAATCGAACTGGAAAAATCAACAACAAATCCTACTGTAAGTGGCTCATCCGCTTTGGAAAAGCATTGAATTTCGTGCGTTTCCTTCTCGCTCGTCAAGCGGAATTTATCAAAAGTCAGATCCTTGATGTAGGTTTTGGAGTCCAGACCCCAGACAGCAGTGTCAACGAACACACTTGCACTATTTCTGTCACAAGCTGCGACGCTCAACGGCGATCGCTGGCTCTGTCCCAACGAGTTTACGGTGAAACCTACGGCAATCATTAGAAGCAGCCAGCTGAGTTGTAGGATCCTTTGCATAAATATCTAGCCTTTGCGCCAAAACGAGCTCCCGCTCGAAATCTCTTCAAGAGTCTCGGCGATCTCACGTTCGTCTTCCATTTCGAGGGCAATGTCGGCCATTGCGATGATGCCCGCAAGTTCGCCCGCGTCATTTACGACCGGAACGCGGCGGATTTGTTTATCGCCCATCAAGCGGATGGCTTCAAAAACGAAATCATCGGGCTTTACCGAAAATATCTCGCTTGTCATCGCTTTGCCGACGCTCGAATCTGCTCCGTGTCCGGCGGCGATCGAACGAACAACGATGTCGCGATCTGTCACGATGCCGACAAGTTTACCATCTTCGACGACCGGCATCGCGCCTACATCTCCATCGCGCATGAGCACCGCGACGTCCTGCAATGTCATGTCGCGGGTCGCGGTTTTGACGCTGCTCGTCATTATTTCACGACACCTCATGCGTGCTTTTACCGACGTTTCATCCATCCGAAAAAACTCCTTTCCATTATTTTCATTGAGTTTGAACTATAAAGCAAGCAATAAGATTTACGGACGGACATTTACGATTCCACCCTGATTCAGCAAAACTAAGACCTTTGTGTTACTTATGGGAAAGCATCGCGAAAATAAACGCAAACCGAAGCGTCTGGGCAAAATTATCACTGTCGGGAAGGCCGAATCAGTACCGCCGGGCCGCGGCGCGACGGTCAAATTGAAGGACGGGAACGAGGTTGCGTTATACAACGTAAATGGCGAGTTTTACGCACTAGAGAACTTCTGCCCGCACAAAGGATCCGCTGGCCGATTCGCGGCTCTATGGAAATATCGTCGAGTGCGACCTGCACGGTTGGCGATTCGACATCCGCAGTGGCGAGTGTTTTACGAAGAAAAGCTGTTCGATCGAAAAATACGATGTCACCGTAGACGACGGCTGGATAAAACTCACGGTATAAAAAAGCGGATGCGATCACTCACACCCGCATTTTACACTAAATTAAAAGCCTTACAGTTTCAGCGTCGCATCCTGGCCATCGAGCACCAAATTGCTTGCCGAAATCGAATTCAGCCTCCGGCCGCTGTATTTGATCTCAATCTCGCCGCTCGCGTTCGCATCGCCTGAGCCTTCGACGGTGATCCGTAGCGTCGTTTCATCAAAATACGTCAGCTTTCCGCTGAACGCCACAGAACCATCAAGCGACGAAACCGTAACCTGAGCATTGCCGTTCGTTCCGACCGTAACGCTCCCGCGAATAAGGAACTGCGCCGCTCGGTCGCCGATCTTGATCGAGCCCGTTCCGAACTTTGACAGCGACAGCGTTTTGCCTGTGATAATCGTCGCTCCGGCCTGGATCAAAATAAGCTGAATGTTACCAGCCTGATTTCCACGAAGCTGCACGGCTTGCGACTGTTCGGTTTTGAACGCTATTTTCCCGTCCGTCGAAATGTCTGCTTCCAGCGCATAAGAGCGTTGAAAGCCGATGCGGCTGTTTTCATAGGGTAATTCGAAAGAGATAGGAATCTGGCGGCCATTTGTATTAACCGTCGTCTCGGCGATTATCTCGCCGGTCGTGCTCTGATTGGTTAGCTCGACCAGCCTGACGCTGACAATCGAGTTATTGGCTAACGCTATCCGCTGCGGATATGAAACCGTTCCGCGTAATGTGCGGTCCCGGTTTCCGCTGCCCTGGCCGCCACCTCTGACCGGAACGACGACGACATCGACGACCCGTGGATTTCCCTGCGTAAGCACCGGATTGCTAGTGTCTGTAATGTACAGCAAGCGGTCGCCGTCGCGGATCTCGGCTTGGATCGCATACCGGTTTCGCTCCTGTATCTTGCTCCGGTCATAAACCAAATCGAACGAAAACGGCAATTGTTTACTGGATGTTTCGATACGCTGCTCGGAGATGATCGTAGACGAAACGTCCTGACGGGAAACATCGACCAGTTTCACGATTAACACCGCCGTCGCGGGCAAAGCGCTTCGCTGGCGGTAAGTGACGGTGCCCGAAATTACATTGTCTTGAGTTTCGACGCCGCCCTGATCTTGACAGACCGCATTTGTATCGACGGTTGCGGCCTTAATAGCTGATCGCGTTCCGGTCGGAACATTGTATGAAACGGCACTTGTCTGCGACGGACAGCAGAGAGCATCGTTTGAGGTGTAGCGATTGAATTCGGCCGTGATCGAGGTCGGGCTGTTAAGATTTGCCTCCCGCAGCGAGCCGTCCGTCCTTGAATCCATTGGCGTCGGCGAAAGCGTTCCCGCAAATTGATTGTTTACAAAAACGAACGTGTTGTATTGCGTCGGCCTGCACATACCGTCAACACTCGCCATCCCGTTGACAACCGTCACCGCTCCGTATGTTTGCGACGCACCGAAAAGCGACCATCCGGCACGCGTTACGGCCCGATCCGAAAGGCTCTCCGGATTACGCACCTGATCGCGGCAACGCCCTTCGATCGCAGCAAGAGTTCTAGGCGCTTGCGGCACGACGCCGTTTCCGTTGTTCCAGTTATTATTCAGCGGTCGGTCCAGCCAAGACGTTTGGGCAAAGGCAGTCGCGGTCGAGATCAATAAAACAAAGGTCAGCGTGAAAAATCTGATGTTCATATGCCAATTTCCTCTTTTCGAATTTTTAGAAAGATATCACGCAGCCGCGCGACTTGATTTCTTTTCCGTCATCGCCGATTGCCTCGACGGGACAAGCCTGCAATGCTTCATCGCAAAGCTCAATCTCCTTTGGAGTTGAAGGTTGCTTGTACACATAAGAATACCCGTTGTCGCCGTTGCGAGTGAAGTTCGCCGGTGCGGTATCGCGGCAGACATCGCAATCAATGCACTGCCTGTCCACATAAAATTTACCCGGCGAATTGTCCGTCAATTTGTCCCGTAACTCAGCCATAAGACATTTAGCCGCGGATAACGCAGATGATCGCAGATCAAATCAAAAAATCCGTGTTATCCGTGTCGATCAGCGGCTAATTCTTTCTTCCCTCGGTCATGTCTATCATGCGTTCGAGTGCGATTCCCGCAAAGTGTTTGGTTTCGTCATCAACTTTGATCTCGTTGACGACATTACCATCAAGCAGATTTTCCATTGCCCAAGCCAGATTTTGCGGTGCGATCCTGTACATCGTCGCACACATGCAAAGGTCGGGTGCCAGCAGGCGAATGTCCTTGTCGGGGAAACGCTGCTGCAACCGATTTACGAGATTTACCTCGGTTCCGATCGCCCATTTCGAGCCGCTTGGCGAATTCTCAACCGTCTTGATAATAAAAGATGTCGAGCCATCAAGATCGGAAACATCCACAACCTCGCGCATGCATTCGGGGTGCACCAAAACCTGAACGCCGGGCACTTCTGCACGGATCTTATCGACATGCCACGGCTTGAATCTGCCGTGTACCGAGCAGTGGCCTCGCCACAAGATAAGCTTTGCATCATGAAGCTGCTCCTCGGTATTGCCGCCTAGCTCTTCGTGCGGATTCCACAGCACCATTTTGTCGAGCGGTATGCCGAACTTCGCACCCGTGTTCCGCCCTAGATGCTGGTCCGGGAAGAAGAACATCTTGTCGAACTCTTTTAGGTAAATATCGAAGAGCGGGATCGCGTTGGACGATGTGCAAACGACGCCTTCGTTTCGCCCGCAAAAGGCCTTGATCGCCGCCGAGGAATTCATGTACGTGATCGGCGCGACCTTCGATTTCAGCACGCCGATATCGCGAAGCTGCTCCCACGCGTCTTCGACCTGATCGATCGTCGCCATGTCCGCCATCGAACAGCCTGCACCGAGGTCGGGCAGTATCACTTGCTGAGAATCTTTACCAAGAATATCGGCCGATTCGGCCATGAAATGAACTCCGCAAAAGACGATGTATTCCGCTTCGGTCTGCGATGCCATGACGGAAAGCTGATACGAATCACCTGTCAGATCTGCATGGCGGATGACGTCGTCACGCTGGTAGTGATGGCCAAGTATCACAACGCGTTTCCCAAGCTCGCGTTGCGCAGCTTCTATCCGCTCCGCGACTTCCGCGTCGGGCATTACAAGGTAAGTTTCGATCGTCCGTGTATCTTCCAAAACAGCAGTCATTCCGGCCTCCAATAAAAACTGGTCCAACCTAAAATGATTGCGCTTTGATTCGCGGAGTGCAAGCGGCGTGCCGATTTGGTGTGACGGACCTGCAACGAGGAATACTAGGTTCTAGGGCTATGTTTGATAAAGACGGCTTCGCGGAGATAAACGTTCAGTTCGCAAATGTCCTTGACATAGTCGCCGATGCGTTCCAGATGTTTTGCTACAAAGAGCAGGTGAGCCGCACCGGTAGTCAGCGAGTTATCATCGACCATGATCTCAAGAAGATCGTTGAAAACACGATGATAGCTTTCATCAATTTCCTTATCGCGTTTTATCACCTCACGCGAGATCCGTGAATCCTCATTTGTAAAAGCGTCTAAGGCAGCACGCAGCATCTCGCTCACGGTTTTTGCCATAATTGGGAAATCGACGAAACTCTTGATTTCAGGGCCGTTGTTGAGAATGAGCGCGGCCTCTGCAATGTTCGAAGCATGGTCCGCGATCCTTTCGAGGATCGGCGTGATCTTGGCGACCGAGATCACGAATCGCAGATCATGAGCCGCCGGCTGCTGAAGCGCAAGTATCTCGATACTCATTCGATCGATATCAAGCTCCATTTGATTAATGATCTTGTCTTCATCAAGTACGCGTTTGGCAAGCTCACTATCGCGGCGGGTCAAAGACTCCATCGCCCGGATCACAGCCGCCTCGGTCGCCCCCCCGAGCAACAAGATTTTGTCGCGTAACACCCCTAACTGCTGGTCAATAATTCGATGTTCCATTTTTAATAATTTAACACATTAGACGATAAAATTTTTTGCCGCAATTCTAACAAAACCTAGCCGAACCTTCCGGTTATATAATCTTCGGTCAATTTTTCGTCGGGGTTTGTAAACATTTTTTGGGTGGGATTGAATTCAATCAGTTTACCGAGCATAAAAAAGGCGGTCTTATCGGAAACCCGGGCCGCCTGCTGCATGTTATGCGTGACGATCACGATCGTGTACTCTCGTTTGAGTTCGACGACCAGTTCTTCGATTTTCTGAGTTGCGATCGGGTCGAGGGCCGACGCGGGTTCGTCCATTAAAATCACTTCGGGTTGAACGGCAAGCGCCCGGGCGATGCAAAGGCGTTGCTGCTGGCCACCCGACAGTCCAAACGCCGATGTCGTCAACCGATCTTTTACCTCATCCCAGAGCGCCGCATCGCGCAGCGCTTTTTCGACCCTGTTGCTCAGATCCGCCTTACTTTCATGAATGCCGTTAATTCGGATGCCATAGGCAACGTTGTCGAATATCGATTTCGGGAAAGGATTGGATTTTTGAAAGACCATTCCGACTTTTCGGCGAAGAGCAACGACATCGGTACCGGCCGAATATATATTCTCGCCGTCAATCAACACCGTTCCGCGGACATCGGCGATCGGTATCGTATCGTTCATGCGATTTAGGGTTCGGAGGAAGGTGGATTTACCGCAGCCGGACGGCCCGATAAAAGCGACGATCTGGCGTTCAGGAATTTCTAGCGTGATGTCGAACAGAGCCTGAGCTTTTCCGTAAAAAAAATCTAAATTGGAAATACTAATTTTACTATCCATTGTAATGACGCCGCCCGTGCGGGCATTGAACCCGATTTGAACTAAAACCTTTTTCTTGTTAAAAATCTGACCACAATGTTTATTACCAAAATAAGTCCGACGAGTATAAGCGTGGCGGCCCATGCCATTGCGTGCTCAACTTCGAACGGGCCGGTCGCATAATTATAGATCTGCACGGTCAGCGAAGACATCGGCTGATCGTAAAAAAAATTATAGAAACGGCTGTTTAACGCCGTAAAGAGAAGCGGAGCGGTTTCACCCGTAATTCGGGCGATTGCCAGCATGGCGCCGGTCGCGATCCCTGAAGCGGCAGCGGGCAGAACAATATTCAACGACACGCGCCATTGCGGGGCACCAAGAGCCAACGCCGCTTCGCGCATCGAATGCGGGACAAGCCGGATCATTTCTTCGGTCGTGCGGGCGACGATAGGCAGCATTATTATCGCCAAAGCCAACCCGCCGGCAAGCCCCGATTGCCTTCCCATCGGCATCACTACAAGGGTGTAAATGAAGATACCTATAATTATTGAAGGTATTCCAATAAGCGTGTCAGCGACAAAACGGACGATATTGCCGAACCAGTTCTTTCCATATTCGGCCAAATAGACGCCCGCCGCGATACCCACCGGCAAACCTAGAACGACTGCCAGAGCGGTCATCATCGCCGACCCAGCGATCGCATTTCCGATACCGCCACCCTCGCCGACTGGTTTCGGCGTGTCAGTAAGAAACTGAAAGCTGAGCGACGAAATTCCTTGGAAAGCAATATAAGAAATTATGATCAGCAGGATCGCTGTCGTGAAAATGGCACAGGCAGCCGTAACGGTCGTCATTAAACCATTGACGATTCTTCGTTTGCGATGCACAGATTTGTCTGTTTTGGTCATTTCCCGAAATCAAACGTGTTTGGCACTACTTGAGTTTCCCCCGACACTCATTATCAGAAGTTTCGCTAAAGCATTGACCACAAAGGTTACTAGAAACAAAACAAGTCCGATTTCGATCAAGGCGCTTAGATAAATCTTATCGGTCGCCTCGGCAAAATTGGCTGCCAACAACGATGCAATCGTGTTAGCCGGCTCAAAAAGCGACGCCGAAATCTGCGGTGAATTGCCGATAACCATCGTAACGGCCATCGTTTCACCGATCGCCCTGCCCAATCCAAGTACCACGGCCCCGGCGATTCCTGATGCGGCATTGCCCAGCACGATTATCGTGGTCTCCCATTTGGTGGCTCCGAGAGCAAGAGCGGCTTCGCGCTGCGTTGTAGGGACTGCTTCCAGGACATCCCGCACAACGGCCGTAATTATCGGTGTGATCATTAGCGCCAGGATAATTCCTGCCGTCAGCATACCTATACCCGTGAGGCGTCCCTGAAATAGCGGAAGCCAGCCTAGATAATCCTGCAGAAAAACGCCGAGATAGTTTCGAATAAACGGAGCGAGCACGAAAATGCCCCACAAGCCGTAAACAACCGAAGGTATCGCGGCCAAAAGTTCAACCATGAATGCAATCGGACGGGCGATTTTTTGCGGGGCCTGCTCGACCAGAAAAATGGCAATTCCCAAGGAGATCGGAACTGCCAGCACAAGCGCGATCAGCGAAGAAACCAGCGTGCCGTAAATAAACGGAAGAGCGCCGAAATCTTCCTGTGCCGGCTTCCATTCATTCCCGGTCAGAAAGTCGATCCCGAATCTTTCCAGCGTCGGCATCGAATTCTGGACCATCATGTAGAAGATCGCAGCGACGATCAGCAGAATGCTGGCGGAGGCGAGCAGTAAAATCGTGCGGAATATTTTATCGCCGATGGCGCCTGTCTGTGCCAATGTGCTTCTCCACGGTTAGAAAGTTACTGTTGGCGTAAAGGCTTGCCGCTGTTTGTCAGTGAGCTGATCTTTCCTTCGACTTTTTTGATAACTTCCGCCGGAAGAGGCGAATAATGAAGTTCTTTTACAAATTTTTCACCGTCGTGAAGAGCCCACCATAAAAAATCCGAAATAGCTTTTCCTTTGCCTGCGTCCGTTTGATCCTTATAAACCAAAATGTAGGTGTAGCTTGAGATTGGGTAGGCTCCATTCCCGTCCGCGTTGGTGATCTGTACCCGGAGATCTTCAGGCATCGTCGATACCGACGCGGCAGCCGCGGCCGATACACTTTCGAGTGAGGCTGCGACAAAATCGCCCGCCTTATTCTTGATCTGCGCCGATGGCAAATTGTTCGCCTTTGCAAAAGTCAGCTCTACATAACCGATGGAATTTGGAGACTGCTTTACCTGTCCCATGACGCCGTCGTTGCCCTTAGCCCCTACTCCGACACCCGTAATCCAGCTCGGCTGCTTGTTCATGCCAACCTTTTCCTTCCATTCCGGAACCGTTTTTGAAAGAAAATCCGTGAATACCGCCGAAGTTCCGCTCGAATCAGCCCGATAAACCGGTAGAATTTCAGTTTCGGGGAGGTTTAACGTCGGATTGTCCTTCTTAAGCTTCTCATCGTTCCATTTCTTGATGTGGCCAAGATAAATATCGGAAATCGTCTGGCTGGAAAGTTTCAAAGGCTCTTTGATACCCTCCAGGTTATAAGTCAAGACTACGGCCCCGAGCACGGTCGGTATATGCAGAATTTCGCTTCCCGCACTCTTCAGGTCAGCATCGCTCATCGGATCATCCGACGCGCCGAAATCAGCGGTTTTGGCCACAAGCGCTTTTTGTCCCGCTCCTGATCCTGTCGCCTGGTAATCGATGCTGACGTTTGGATTTACCTTACCGAATTCGTTGACCCATTTTTCGTATATCGGCTTTGGAAAGCTGGCTCCCGAACCCTGAAGGCGAATCACTCCACCTGTTGTTGACGTGCTGTTGCTTTGTCCTATTTTTTGGCCGCTACACGCTATGCCCAATGCAATCACAGCGAGCGTACAAATGCTTGCGAATTTTCGATAAACAGTTATATTAAACACTAAAAATCTCCTTGAGTCGTCAATTGCGTTCCAAATCGATTTGTGTAAGACTTGGAATACTACTAACCATAGGCCGGAATTAAAATTGTTTGTACCACTAATGATAATCTCAAAAGAGTGGCGGTACTAATTAATTTATACTTAAATTTAAATTGGGTCTAAATCGTCGAGGCAAACATTTAACATTTCGTTAACATAGTATTAATATTGCATTCATATTCTTAGATACTTTTCGCTATAAAATTTTCGAAACTGAGCAAATATTATGGATCTAATAGATGACTTGGGAAATGACTTGGCGCTTGCGTTTTTGGTCGAAAAAAGGCACCTTCACAAGATCAATTCTGACGACGTACTTGCCTTGATCGGACGAATTAAATCTGCTCTGCGCCATGTTTCTAATAAGGATATTATTTTAACGGAGGCTTTTGATCTTGACAGCGCCGCCCGACGCATGGCCCATTAGTTGTTTTTAGTCCTTTCTAGTTTTCAGAAAAAGCTTCTGCCCCCTAAAATTCCTAATTGGAATCTCACTTAAGCCTGCCGTCAGTTTACGGCAAACGGTAATCCGCTGTATATTCATCACAGACACACATTCGGTTTGATTTGAATGACCGATCCAATTTTAAACAGCAAAATTTAGCGGGAGCGAACGATGAAGAATATTTGGAGAAAACATAGCTTGATGGCGATTGCGCTGATATGGACGATGTCAGTCTTGCCGTTTCTTGCCATCGCACAGACGCGCGTTAACTTGGGCAAAAACAAGTATAAAGTTCAGGACGACGTAAAGATCGGTCGCGATGCCGCGAAACAGGTCGAACAGCAAATGCCTATATTGAATGACGGCCAGGCCCAGCAATACATTGAGCGTGTTGGTGAACGGCTGGTCATGGGAATCCCACGGCAGTTTCAGCAGCCCGCTTTTGATTACACGTTCAAGGTCGTCAACGCCCGTGACATCAACGCATTTGCACTGCCCGGCGGACCGATGTACGTAAACCGCGGCATGATCGAAGCCGCAAAAAACGAGGGTGAAATGGCTGGCGTAATGGCCCACGAGATAAGTCACGTCGCCCTTCGCCATGCGACCGCACAAGCGACGAAACAAGGCGGTGTTGGCAACCAATTAGGCACGATCGGCTTGATACTTGGCGGCATGATCCTTGGCGGGCAAACAGGTGCACAGATCGGAGCCGGTGTTGCTCAGGCGTGGCAGACGAAATACAGCCGTGAATACGAGACGCAGGCTGATATCCTCGGAGCGCAGATATTGGCCGATGCGGGTTACGATCCGCGCGATCTCGCAAACATGTTCCAGACGATTGCCCAGCAAGGCGGCGGACGAGGACCGGAATGGCTCAGCAGCCACCCCGATCCGGGCAACCGCTATAAAAAGATAAACGACGAAGCGGCGATGCTTAACGTCTCGCCGAACCCGATCAAGGTCACCCGTGAGTTTTCGCGAGTCAAGGAAAGGCTTGCCGGAATGCCGCGTGCACAGTCGATGGAGGAGATCGCGCAAGCATATAAGAACAGCGGTGGTGGCCAGGGCAGCGGTGAGGGCGGCAATAATCCGATGGCCGGCGGACGATATTCAAACCGCGTTGAATATCCTTCGACTCGTGTTCGAGCATACAACGGCAATGGCATAAGGTTGAATGTACCAAGCAATTGGCGCGAGTTTTCGCAGGGCAGCCTGACATTTACTCCCGATGGCGGGTTTGGCGATCAGGGGATAACGCACGGAGTAATGATCGGTGTTTATCAATCGCAAAACTCGGGTTTGGCCAATGCATCGCGTGATTACGTGAGCAATATGCTCCAAGCCAATCAGTATTTGACGCAGCGTAATAACCTGACAAGGGCAACCGTCGCCGGTCGGCAAGGATATACGACAACGCTGTCGGGCAATTCGCCGGTGACGAATCGGACCGAGGTTGTAACGATATTTACTTTACAGCTTAGGAGCGGCGACCTGCTGTACATTGCGGCCGTGGTGCCGGAGCAGGAATCGTCCAGGTACAATAATACGTTCCGGAATATGATCAATTCGATCCAAATATCCGATTAATATTTCGTTCGTCTTGTTCCTCTTGTTTCGTGGTCGGATTTAAATCTTGACCGCGGAGTAAGAGGAACAAGAATGAAAAAGACTAAGAACGGAGATTTACTTGCTCAACACCTCTGCGTTGGCAGGTTTTGTATTAACAGTCAACAATGCTACCGCCGCGATAATGGAGATCGCCGCGCTGGTGATAAAAGCGGAAGCAGCCCCAAATTGGCTCCATAACAAACCGAACAACAGCGAAGCCGGGAAAACAGTGATTCCAAAGGCTAAACTATAGAAACCATATGCCGTTCCGCGTTTTTCTTCCTCGACCATATCGGCCACCAACGCCTTCTCGGTCCCTTCGGTGAGCCCAAAATATGCTCCGTACACGATAAATAAAGCCCACGCCTGCCACGGCGAATCGACAAACGCGAATCCCGTATAAACAAGCGCGTAGACGATCCAGCCCGCAATTATCATCTTTTTCCTCCCGATCTTGTCCGAAAGATCGCCGCCGACCAGCGAGCTTAGGACCTTGCTAAAATGGAGCACCATCCATAAAAGCGGCAGCATCGGCGGTGTGATTCCGGCCTGTTGGGCACGCAGAAGCAAAAACGCGTCGGTTGAATTTGAAAGAGTGAAGAGAGCCGTGACGACAAGAAATCGTTTGAAATTTGCGTCAAATTCCGTGATCGAGAATTTTATCGGGATAGAGTCGAATTCCTTTACCGGCTTTGTCTCTTCGTGGACGAAAAAGATTATTACGAAAAGCCCGATGACAACCGGAACTGAAGCAAATAAAAAGACTTGCTGATAGTCGTGCGCGGTCGGCGATTCAGGATCGGCGGCAATGTACGATAACAGCAGGAACGCTATTATCGGCCCGATCACAGCACCGAGATGGTCGGCGGCCCGATTAAACCCGAATGCAAGCCCGCGTTTTTCGCGTGGGACGCTGGCCGCAAGCAGAGCATCACGCGGCGCTCCGCGGATACCTTTGCCGATGCGGTCCGTCATTCGCACTGCCAACACTTGCTGCCAGCTCGAAACAAAGGCAAGCAGCGGCCGAACGACGGCAGCGAGCGAATATCCGAGAAAAACCGGCATCTTGCGTTTGTGAAAACGGTCGCTGAGATAGCCGGAAAATAGTTTTAGAATGCTGGCGATCGATTCGGAAAAACCTTCGATCAATCCGATGAAAAATGGCGACGCTCCGAGCGTCATGAAGAGAAACACCGGCAATAATGGATAGATTATTTCGCTGGAAGTGTCGTTCAGGAGGCTAACGAGGCTTAGCGCAAAAACGTTGGTAGGAAGCCCGCGATAACGATGCCAAAAACGTGACTTATTGGTTTCTGGCGGCTGGTCCATAAAGTAGAGCGGGCTACCGCTTGCGTTCGACCGGCGGCTTTAATTTTGGCGTACCGCCCGAGCTGAAATACCAGAGCGAAACACTGCCCGCGATTGCGATCACCAAAATAACGCCGACCACCGCGAGCCGGAACGCCATCTTGACTGTCTTTTTCAAAGCCTTGTAAGCAACGAACGCAACGCCAAGAAATACGAGCAAGAACGACACGGCCACAATTACACCGATCGTGCCGCCGCTTGGGGCCACCTCAAATTGCAATATTAAAAAGCTCATGTTTGTTTTTGCTGCTTCGCAAGCGCCTTTTCGATCTCGTCAATTTCTTCGTCAGTCATCGACGCAGTTTCGGACGGCAGCGAATACTCTTCGTCCGCCCACGCCCCAAAATCGAGAAGCTTGCATCGCTCCGAGCAAAACGGGCGAAATTCGTTGCCGCTGAACTCCGTCGGCTTACCACAATTCGGACACTTAACTACGGGCATAACAAATCAATTAACGGTCAGATTAACACAACCGGGGCATCATCAAAAACAATTCATTGGGCTAAAAAACTGTTGAATGTTGAAACCAATGGTGCAAATATAGAAGATAATTCGACGCTGGTTTTGCATCAAAGCGAACAAACTGCGTTTGGCAGCGTATTTCTGACAGGGGAATAAACGATTATGAGCGATTATAAGGAACGCTTCGATAAATGGCAGCGTGATGCCAAGGAAAAGTTTGAAGAGATCGATAAGCAGCTTGGTCTGAAGGACAAGATCGAAGAAGGTGCTCGTGTCGTGGTCGAAACCGCGCAAAAAGGCGCCGAAAAGATCAAGGCCGAGGCCGAAAAGACCGAGGTCGGTAAACAGGCGGTAAAGGTAGCCGAAGGCACGATAAAAACCGCCGAAAGCGCCGCCAAGAAGGCCTGGAACGCCAGCGAACCGATCCGCGACGCAGCGGAAGACGCGGGCGACAAAGCCGGTGAAGTTGTAAAAGATGCGGGCAAGACTGCTGGTGATGTGATCAATGTTGCAGGCAAAACCGCCGGCGAAGTCATCAACGTTGCGGGGAAAAAAGCAGGCGAAATATTCGATGACGCTTACGAAACCGTCGGCAAAAATGCCAACCGTGTTTCAAAAGCCTTTAACTTCGGTGCTTCGTGGACGCGGACGATCGATTCGGCAATGAGCGGCTTTTTCAAAAACATCCGGCTGGATAGAGGAAAATCCGCTTCAGGCCGCGACAACTGGCGTTTCGATGGCCATCGGTGCTGGCCTCGGCGTCGTTTTTACCGGCTTCAGCTCACACTGGCTTTTTAATTCGGCCCTGCCCGCGTGGTCGATTAAAAAGATCGGCGAGCAGTTCGACAGCTACCTGAAAACCCGTGAAAACCTGATCGAAAAAGGCGAGCTGAACGAGGCTGAAACCGAACGCGTCAAATTCGAACGCGACATCGCCCGGCGCATCGGCGCACCGCTTCTTGGAGCATTCTCTTTCGCCTCCGGTGCGGTCATGATGACCAATATCCTCAACCCAAAAACGATCACCGGTGCCCCGATCGATTGGCTCATCGGCGGCAACCCGCTCCTCGAAGGCGTCTGGTTCTTCGGCAACGGAATGGTCTGCTTCGAGACAAGCTACGACTTCTTCATGATTGCCTTGGAAGACCAGGCAGAGGCCCAGCGGTTGGTGAAGGAGATAAAAGGATTGTTGCCGCAAGCTGTATAATGCATTTATGGCATTTCAACCAAAACAGATTTACTCGCTTGAAGAATACTTAAAGCTTGAAAAGAATTCCGAGGAGAAACTTGAGTTCTGGGACGGAAATGTTTGGTCGATGAGCGGTGCGAGCCACCCTCATAACCGGATCGTGATGAACTTGTCGATAGACATTGGATCGAAACTTCGCGAAAAGGGCTGCGCTGCGTTTCCGGCCGATATGAGAATAAAAGTTCCCTCTTATTCCCCATATCGCTATCCCGATCTGACAGCTTTGTGCGGCAAACCGGAGATCGAACAGATTGGCGGAATCGACATGCTCGTAAATCCGCAATTGATCGTCGAGGTTCTTTCCGATTCGACCGAAGCCTTCGACCGCGGCGATAAGTTCAGCTATTACAAATCGATAGAGAGCTTCTCAGAATATCTTCTCGTCGCCCAACACCGCCCGCATGTTACACAATTCATCAAACACGGCGACGGCTTCTGGATAAATTATGAGTTCAATGACCTGAACGACGCAGTCGAGTTGAGATCGGTCTCGTGCACATTGCCGCTTGGACTGATTTATCGCGACATTGCCTTTCCCGACCCTGGCGTAGAACAGGCTGCCGAGCCAGTTCATCAAGTTTAGAAACCTCTCAGTTTGAATGCATCCTTGGCTTGAGCGACAGACTCGGCAGTCTGTCGTACGTTATCTGATCTGAATAGGAAACGGCAGAAAACAAAGAACAAATATCAGTAACGTAAGAACGGCGATCGACTGTCCGGGCGGTCCGAGCGGCGATCTGTCACGTGGTTCGGGATGCTTGATCCGCATCATCATGCCGAGCAGAACAGCTATCAGAAATCCACTCGGACTATTGAAATAGACCCAACCTAAGATCGACAACACCGCCATCAAAGCGAAGGCGATCCGTCCCGTCCAGCGGTGAATTGTCTCGCCAAAAACCGCGTAGATCGCATGCCCGCCGTCGAGTTGGCCTGACGGTATCAGGTTCAGAGCCGTGACCAGCAATCCGACCCAAGACGCGAAATAGAATGCATTTCCCGTACTAAGGTGCAGATCGATGCCGCGAATATAAGCAAACAACTGCATCAACAGAGGGTCGGAAAACACGATACCGCTGGAATTCGCGATCTGATGAGCAGTAACCGATTCCATTGTGGCGACGCCAATAACAGCTATCGGTATGAGCGCAATAAATCCAGCGATCGGGCCAGCGACGCCGATATCGAACACGGCTTTGCGCGAAGGCATCGGCGATCTGATCTTGATAAACGCGCCGAATGTGCCGGCCGGGCCGATCATGGGCGGCGTCGGGATAAAATACGGCAGCGTTGCATCAACCTTATAAATACGGCACGCAATGTAATGCCCCATCTCGTGCGAGATCAAAATGAAGAGCAGCGAGAGCGAAAAACTCAGCCCGTATTGCAGGTATCGGAGATCAGTAAGAAGCAGATAAACCGCATCCGCGACAAGGGTGACGTAACGCAAGGGCAGGCTTGTAATAAATTGGAAGATCTCAGGCCAGGTTTGCGGGTCCGAGTCGGGCAGTGTCGGAATTAAGCCGAACGGAAACAGCGTACCGGCGATGGTCGTTGTAATAAGTGTCAGCAGCAAAAAACCGAAGTGTTTCAGCCACGTTCGGGCCGTCGGCCGCAAGTCGTGCTCAAAAAAACTGTCGTCTAAATATCTCTCCGGAACTGCCATCAATAAATTCAAAACAAAAGCCGTAAATCACAAGCATACACTGCAACATGCGATTTACGACTGAGAACCTCTAAAAACAAATAACCTTAAATATCAAACGGCCTTCGCCGACAGCTCTTTGCCAGGCTTGAAGCGGATCGTTTTCCCGGCCGGAATTGGGACTTCCTTTCCGGTCCTCGGGTTGCGGCCGACGCCTCGTTTGCGGGGTTTGACGACGAATACGCCAAATCCGCGCAGCTCAATGCGGCTTCCATTAGCCAGGGCGTCTTTCATGGCATTGAAAAGAGAGTCGACAACCTGTTCGGCCTTCTGTTTCGGTACACCCGTTTTGTCGGCGACCTGATTGACTATGTCCAGCTTGATCATCATTTCCTCCTTTTCTTGATCGAACGTGGAAGCAAATAACTCTTAAAGTATGCAAGCATCATAATCCCCTAACTCTACATCTGTCAAGATTTTGCAACGAGCGATTCGGCCACGGTATCTTGATGAAAGCCGAGAAATTTCTCAAGCACCACTTCCGGCACCTCAAGATGCGGAAAATGGCCTATGTTCGCGAGTTCGACAATGTTTTTCTGATCAGGGACGACTTCGCGAAAACGTTCTACAAGGTGTTTGCCCGAGACCGAATCGTCCGAACCGTTGATGAAAAGGAACGGTTGCTTCATTGATTGAAGCGGCTGTACCCAACGCTCGCGGTATTTTGTGCGCTCCATCATGTAGCGGATCAATTTATGAGCGATCCGCTTGCCATTGTTGTGTTTGAAAAGCGCGAGAAAATCGGCGAGTTCCTCTTTTGACGGCTGAGTATTTTTGCCAAAGACCGACGCGAGGCTTTTCGCAAATGCTGCATCTGGAATCAACCGCCCGAACAAATAACCTACGCGGCTGAGTAACAGTTTTTGAGCCAAAATAGGACGATGCGTTTCGGGAAAAAGAGCTCCATTCATAAAGCATGTCGTTTCGATTGAAAACTCCAGCCGTTTCTCGGCATCGCGGGCCAGAAGCTCCTGCGTGATCGTATTGCCGTAATCGTGAGCGAGAATATGGACGCGTTTTACGCCAAGATTCAGCAGTAAAGCCTGAAGTATATCCACCTGGGCGAAGGTCGTATAGTCGAAGTTTTCAGGCTTTGCGGAAAAGCCATAGCCGATCATGTCGAACGAAACAACCGCGAACTTTTCGGCCAATCCGTCCCAAATTTTTCGGTAATCGAAAGAAGCTGTCGGGAAACCGTGGAGGCAAAGCAAAATCTCATCGCCCGATCCGTTTTGCCGGTAGAAAATAGGGAAACCGTTGTGTTCGAAAAAGCTGCCGTTTTGCTTCCATTCGTGAAGTTTCATTAGGGTTAGCTTTCCAATAGAGTCGCTAAAAGTGTTAGAATCCTAACACGCTTTACATCGAAATTCTCAGTTGAGGGCACAAGAACTATGCGTTGGAGAGACCAGAGACAGAGCACAAATGTTGAAGACCGCCGTGGAATGGGTGGCCGCGGTCTGGCCATCGGCGGAGGCGGGATCGGTGTTTTGTTGATAGCGGCCGCTGCGCTTTTGTGCGGTATCGACCCAAGGCAGATGCTTGAGACTATGCCCGACCAAAGCGCGGTTCAGCAGCCTTCGACGGCGAGCAATTCGACGAATAAACCGGTTGACGAAAACCGCCAGTTTGTCGGTGCGGTTATGGGAAGCACCGAAGACGTGTGGGGAACGATATTGCCGCAGCAGGCCCGCATCCGCTATCAGGCGCCGAAGCTTGTGCTTTTCACCGAACAGGTTTCGTCTGCCTGCGGATACGCAAGCGCGGCGACGGGGCCGTTCTACTGTCCCGGAGATTACAACCTTTATCTTGATTTTGCGTTCTTCCAGGAGTTGAGAAGCCAGTTCAAGGCTCCCGGCGATTTTGCACAAGCTTATGTGATTTCGCACGAAGTCGGCCATCACGTTCAAAATCTGTTGGGAACAATGGACAAGGTCCAGCGGGCGGGAACCAATAACAGACTGTCGGTCGCTCTTGAACTGCAAGCCGATTGTTATGCAGGCGTTTGGTCGCATTACGCAGCGAAAAAAGGCCTTGTCGAAGCCGGTGACCCTGAAGAAGCCATCCGTGCCGCTGCTGCGGTCGGCGACGACATGATCCAGAAACGAACGCAAGGCTACGTCGTTCCTGATTCATTCACCCACGGTTCGGCACAGCAACGAATGGAGTGGTTTGCTCGTGGATTCAAATCCGGCGATATGCGGCAGTGCGATACGTTCAGGTAACGAATACAGCACTGATTTCAAATTTTCTTTTTCTTCTTGTTCTTTCCGGGTTCCTCTTGTTCAGTGGTGGTTACTCTGACGAGCGAGAAAACGAACCACAGAAAAAGATGAACAAGAAGGAATAAGAGGAAAGAGAGTCTTTCAACAGGGAGCTGAGATGCGAACGGATTAGGCTTTTATACGCTAGATCGTCATTCTTACGTTGTTGGCGTGAACGGTCTGCCGTAGATTTCCTGATAAACCCAACCAAGCACGCGGGCTTCGGCGGTGCAAAGGGCTTCAAGCCAGCAGCTCGCCAGATACAACCGCTTTTCGGCGGTTGTTGTCAGCTTTTCGGATTTTTGCATTGCCGAATCGAAAGGTTTTGTGTCGAGTTTGTTTAACTCGCTGATTTCATCTTTCGTCGCTTTTGACTCATGCAAAGCGGCAATTACATCATTCATCCACAACCCTAACAGCGGCTCTGAAGCATTTTCCTGCAACGCTTGAAAAACGCCGATGGCAAAGCGGGCTTCGGCATTTTCGAACGGGTAAGTGCCGATGCCGTTTGCCGCATCGTCCACCTGTTTCCACTGAAAAAGCTCCTCCGCGTGCGGGTGCCGCATCCGGGCGGTTCGCTCATCGTAGGTCAAAAACCATTCGATCAGATCGGCAAGCGAGGTCGGTTCCAGTACGCCTTCGGCATTAAGGCGAAGCTTTGGCGGTTGATTTTCTTTTTGTGCTGCTTCTGTCATATCTTTTACGAATTTTACACTATTAAATGCCGAAAGCTGATCGGCTGAAATTTGAACTCTACGCGCGGGCGTGTTTATAATCTTCACAACGTGGCAGAAGAAACGCTCGACAACACATTCCGGCCGGCTGAGGACGAAGAAGCCGAAGAACGCGATCTTGGTTTTGGGTCGGTCGTTACGGATCAAAGCGGGCAGCGTCTTCTCAACCACGACGGCACTTTTAACGTCGAGCGCACCGGGCTCGGCCGGTTCACCTCGCTCAATCTTTATCACACGCTGCTCGGTATGTCCTGGCGAGTATTTTTGGGCCTCGTTCTGCTTCTTTATTTTTTGAGTAATATTTTGTTTGGTTTTTTGTACGCCGTTATTGGTTCTGAGGCATTAGTTGACACATCCAGTACACCGACCGAAAACTTGTTCATTCGCGGGTTTTTCTTTAGCGTGCAGACCTTTGCGACGATCGGTTACGGAACGATTCATCCAGTCGGCGTAATACCGAATCTGCTTGTCACGATCGAATCGTATTACAGCCTGATTGCGAATGCGTTGATCACTGGCGTCGTGTTTGCACGGTTTGCGAAACCGACGGCCAAGGTCAGATTCAGCGATTTTGCGGTCATCGCTCCTTACAAGGACATTGAAGGCTTGATGTTCAGGCTCGTAAACGGAAGGAGCAGCCAGTTGCTTGAGGTCGGTGCTCAGGTTTTGTTTGCAAGGTTTGTATACGAAAACGGCAAACCGGTTCGCCGCTTCGATATTCTGGAATTGGAACGAAGAAAGGTCGCGATCTTTCCGCTGTCGTGGACGATAGTTCACCCGATCGACGCAGAGTCGCCGCTTTACGGTTTGACCGCAAATGATCTGCGGCGGACGGATGCCGAGATACTCGTTTTGCTGACAGCGACCGATGAAACGTTTGCCGCGGTCGTCCACACACGCTCGTCTTATAAAACGGATGAGATCAGGTTTGGTCACAAATTCGTCAGCATATATAACGAAATGCGAAATGGCGAGCCGATCTCAATCGATATTCGGAAACTTTCGGAAATTGAATCCGTGCCAAAAGCGTAACTCAAAACCGGTAAACTTTGATATCATGGATTTCGGTGCAGAGCACTGGTTTTAGTAAATAATTCACAAAGTTGAGCTTAATTTTTATGGCCACTCAATATACGACATGTCCCGGTTGTGCGACTCAAAACCTCGGGGTTAACGCGCGGTGTACAAACTGCGGAACTATTCTTCCCATCAGCCCAATGCCGATGCAGCAAGTTCCAAATTATGGAACGGCTCAACCGGCGGGAGCGGAAAAGAAACTTGCTGCGGGACTTTGCGGCATTTTGTTGGGTGGGCTCGGTATTCATAAGTTCATTCTTGGCTACAACCAGGAAGGAATAATTATGATCTCCGTTTACCTGGTGTCGTTCATTATTGCGTTGATAACGTGCGGGATCGGAACACCTCTTATATTGGTGCCGACAGTAATCGGCATCGTCGAAGGAATAATTTATCTGACCAAATCGGATCAAGAATTTGTCCAGACCTACATCGTGAACAAGAAGCCCTGGTTTTAAGACCATCCAAAACGTGTTTACAGGAATAATTGAAGAACTCGGCAGTATTCGCTCGCTCGTGAAAACGAGTGGAGGAGCACTCATCGAGATATCCGCACGAATTGTGACCGAAGCGACGGCCGACGGCGACTCGATCTCTGTCAATGGCGTTTGCCTGACGGCCCTGAATGTGAAAACCGATGGATTTTCTGCCGATGTGTCGCAGGAAACGCTTGATCGTTCGACGCTTGGAGGATGAATTTCCGGTTCGCGTGTAAATCTCGAACGAGCGGTAACGCCTTCGACGCGGCTTGGCGGCCATATTGTTCAGGGGCATGTGGACGGACGCGGCAAACTGATCTCGGCCGTGCGAAAGCGGCGGATTCTGGACGGTGAAGATTGGTTTTCCTCCCGAGCTTGCACAATATTTTGTCTACAAAGGCTCTGTGTCCGTCGAAGGAATTAGCCTCACAATTGCGAAGTTGAATGAAGCGGATTTCGAGATCGCCGTTATTCCTAAAACATGGGAACTTACAAATCTTTCGACTCTGAATCCCAGCGATGAGGTAAATCTGGAAGCGGACGTTATTGCAAAGTACGTTGAAAGAATAATGCAGATTGGCAATTCAACGGGCGTCACTATTGAAACGCTGAAGAATCATGGCTTTGCATAACCCTTTAGTTTTGTGATCCACGAACTGTCTATAAAAAAGCGGCCTCAACGAAGCCGCCTTTTTTTGTTAACGAATAGTTTGGCCTATTTCGGGCCGCCGGCGAGTTTGCCGATGAGCGAGAATAGCGGAAGGTACATCGAGATAACGATAGATCCGATGGTTACACCAAGGAATGCGATCAACACCGGTTCGATCAAGGCCAAAAGGTCGGCGATGGCGGTGTCTACTTCCTCTTCATAGAAATCGGCGATCTTGCCCAACATAGCATCGAGGGCACCAGTCTGTTCACCGACGCCAATCATCTGCGACACCATGTGCGGGAAAACATTGGTTGCCTTTAGAGGCTCGACAAAATTTTCACCGCGTTCAACACCGGCCCGGACTTTTAGAATCGCGGTTTCGATGACGATATTGCCAGCGGTTTTCGCGGTAATATCCAGGGACTGTAGAATTGGGACGCCTGACGAGAGCAGAGTCGACAAGATGCGGGAAAAACGCGCAACCGCAATTTTTCGAAGTATGCTGCCGAAGATCAGGAAGCTTGAGTAATAAAGTATCAATTTGCCAGCGGCCTTTTTCGGTTTTGTAGTAAAACTTGGTTCCGACAGCTAACCCAATTAGTCCCGATAAGCAGGCTCAATCCGCCCCATCCTGCTAAAAATCCGCTTATTCCCATGACGATTCGCGTCGGTAACGGGAGCAATTCGCCCGGGCCGAGCAAACCGATGAAGATCTGTTCGAATTGCGGAATTACGACCACCATGATGACCGCAATTGCACCAACCGCGACCAGGATTACGGCTGCGGGGTAAATGGACGCTGATACGATGCTTCTTTTGAGCTTAACGACTTTTTCGATCAAAGTAGCAAGACGCTGCAGGATCAAATCGAGCACACCACCCGTTTCACCGGCTTCGACCATGTGCGAATAAAGAGCGTCGAACACTTTCGGATGCTTTTCGAGGGCCTGGAATAGAGTTGCTCCTTCTTCGACATTCTGTCTTACCTGTCGCAACACGTCCTTAAAAAAGGCGTTCTGCTGTTGTTCAGCCAGAATATCGAGACACTGCACGAGCGGCAAACCAGCGTCGATCATGACGGAGAATTGCCGTGTGAAAACCGCCAGTTCCTTTGCTCCAACCTTTTTCCGACGGCCGAGTTTCGGGATCGAAACGACGTTACCTTTCTCGGACACCTGAGTCATCACAATCTGCTCGCGACGGAGCAGGGCACGTAGCTCGTCCTGGCTGGCTGCGTCTCTTTCGCCCGCAACAAGTTCATTCAAGCGGTTTCTTCCTTTAAACGCGTATGTTGGCATTTCTGTTCTTTAGCTCCTCTTCAGTGTGTCTTAATCTATTATCGAACCGGCGGCCGCTCCCCAATCGTTCGGCCCTGTGCGTAGGGACTTGCGTGAGTGCCCGGGGAAACCTGCGGTTTGCCCTGACCAGCGTAGGATTGGTTGAGCCCTGAGCCGCGTTCGATCAACTCTTTCAATTCGTCAGCATTCGAGGAACGCTGCATTGCGGTTTCAAGTGAAATGAGACGTTTGTGATGAAGCGTGGCAAGCGCCTGATTGAAGGTCTGCATACCAAATTTATCCTGTCCGGTCTGCATCATTGAATAAATCTGGTGAATCTTGTCTTCGCGGATAAGGTTACGAATGGCGGCATTCGGCACCAGGATCTCAAGGGCCATCACGCGGCCGTCGCCCGATGCTTTCGGCAGAAGCGATTGGCAAAGGATGCCTTCCAGTACGAGCGATAACTGGGTACGCACCTGCGATTGTTGTGCGGAAGGAAATACGTCGATGATACGGTTGATCGTCGAATACGCCGAGTTCGTATGCAGTGTGGCGAACGTTAAATGACCCGTCTCGGCGATTCGCAGTGCCATCTCGATCGTTTCGAGATCACGCATTTCACCGACGAGCACAACGTCCGGATCCTGACGAAGAGCAGTACGCAGTGCCGACCCAAACGAATGCGTATCGGCGGCGACCTCACGTTGATTGACGACACAACTCTTGTGATTGTGTAGAAATTCTATTGGATCTTCGATGGTCAGAATATGCTCGTGGCGTTCCACATTGATCTTATCGACCATCGATGCAAGCGTCGTCGATTTACCCGAACCGGTCGGTCCGGTTACGAGCACAAGGCCGCGGGGCTTTGTACACATATCTGCCACGACTTTGGGCAAACCAAGGTCATCAAATGTCTTGATCTCATAGGGAATCGCGCGGAACACGGCCCCGACAGCTCCTTTCTGATTAAAAAGATTGGCACGAAAACGTGACATGCCTTTCAATCCAAAGGAAAAATCGAGTTCAAGATTTTCTTCAAATCGGTGCTTCTGAGCATCGGTCAAAACGGAATACGCAAGCCGTTTGGTGTCGGCCGGTGTCATCGAGCCGAAGCCTGAAAGGGGCGACAGGTGGCCGTGGACACGCATTTGCGGAGCGGAATTTGTAGTTATGTGGAGATCTGACCCACCGGCATCCGTCATCTTTCGGAGAAGTTCAGGAAGGGTGATGGTCGATTCGTTTGTAGGTTGATCGAGGCTCATATTTTTTGGTTTCGTCAATCGTAAATCGTGAATAGTTAAAGAAGGTGGGGAGCAGCCCTCTACGAAAATTTGCTATTCACGATTTACGATTCGCGATTTACTCTTTTACTGCTTGTTGAACCGGCCGGACACGATTTTGCAGCGAGAAGATAACCTTTTCCGATTCCTCTGCAATCCGCTCTGCCGCTTCAGCCTGTGAATTCGTCGCAACGCTGTAGATGCGCCCGTCGACCTCGGTAAAATAAAACATACGCGAGTTTACACGGCCGCCAGCACCTTGAGACTGGGCGACGACCACATAAACATTCTTACCACCGATTTCTTTCTGGAAATCATTTACCACCCAACCGTTTTCGCGAACCATACGATTGATGACTTCGCGGCGGAGCGATGTGGTTGGAACGCCGCCGACGGCACGGTTACGACCGGTGTCAACGGTATCGCCCATCGCCGGGCCGACAACCGAGATCGCGGCAGATCCGTTTCCGCCGTCTACGCTAAACTGAAGTTCGCTGCCGGACGTTTGTCCGCGCTTCCAGCCTTTCGGAGCAGCCTCACCCGAAGGAAGCAAAGCAGGAGCTTTGTCATCCGCCGGTTTGACCTTTGCAGCCGTCGTCTGAGATTTCACCGTCTGCGTACCGCGTACCTTGGCGAGTCGCAATTGACGAAGACGCAATGCCCGTCTACGAGCCTGAAGCGCTCGCTTTTTGCGAAGATTTGCGCGGTACTGTCGCCACCAGCGTTTCGAATACTTCTTGTATTTTTTCTGGCTTTTCTTGTATTTTTTTGTTTTCTTAGGCCCAGCTTCGGCCATATCCGTAGCTAATGGAATGATCGTTCCTATCCCGATCAACAAAGCTAACGATAATGCAATTGCCCTTATAACCATATTTCCTCCAGACTCTTAGAGCACCGTTTCTTTTACCACTTCTTCCACTGTCGTAATTCCGTCTCGCAGTTTCGCGAGACCAGACCCTCTAAGGGTAATCATTCCGCATTCGACCGCCTTCTTCCTAAGCTCGATCGCACTTGCGCCGATGATAATAAGTTCGCGTAAATCATCGGTAATTTCCATCGTTTCATACAGACCGACGCGGCCTTTATAACCTGTGTTGAGACATGTTTCGCATCCCTTGCCTTTGTATGTCTTGAGATCCGCCGCTTCTTCGGCTGTAAAGCCAATCTCGACGAGAGCGTCAACCGGAAACTGCGTTTCCTCTTTGCATTCCGAACAGATGCGGCGGATGAGTCTCTGCGCCTGAATGATGTTGACGCTGGTCGCAACTAGAAATGGCTCGATGCCCATATTGACCAGACGCGAAATCGTAGACGGAGCATCGTTTGTATGAAGTGTCGAAAGAACAAGGTGGCCCGTCAACGCGGCTTTGATCGCGATCTCGGCCGTTTCGAAATCACGGATTTCGCCGACGAGGATGATATTCGGATCCTGACGCAGAAAGGAGCGAAGCGCGGCGGCAAAATTCAGTCCGATCTGTTCCTTCATCTGCACCTGGTTGATGCCCTGAAGGTTGAATTCGACCGGATCTTCGGCCGTCATGATGTTTGTTTCCGACGTGTTCAGCGTCTGAAGCGCCGAATAAAGCGTGTTCGTTTTACCGGAACCGGTTGGGCCGGTAACGAGCACCATTCCATACGGGTTTGCGATGTTACGCTGGAATTTCTCAAGACTCTCAGCCTCGAATCCTAACTTCGACATATCAAGCATTAGCTTTTCTTTGTCGAGAAGACGGAGCACTACTTTTTCGCCGAAAAGTGTAGGCAGAGTCGAGACCCGGAAATCCAACTCGCGCGAACGATCGTCAATCTTTACTTTAATCTTGATGCGGCCATCCTGCGGAAGACGCTTCTCGGAAATGTCGAGCTTCGACATGATCTTGAGACGCGAAATAAGCGGATCGCGAATCTTCATCGGCGGATGCATCACGTCGTAAAGAACACCATCGATACGAAAGCGGATGCGGAAATCTTTTTCGTACGGTTCAACATGAATATCGGACGCTCCTCGGCGAAGAGAATCGACCATCAGAATGTTCACAAGACGAACAACCGGAGCATCTTCACTTGCCCGGGCAAGTGTCGCGAGATCGATTTCGTCATTCTCCTGAACTAATTCGAAATCTTCGCCTTCATGTACTTCGAAGTCGAAGTTACCAAGTGAAACATCGATGTCGGCAGCAGAAAGATTTGTCGGATGCATCTTCGCACCCGTTTTTGTGCTGTTTTTAGCATTCCCGTTCTTGGAACTAGCGTTTTTACCGTTTTTACCGTTTTTCGATGCGGCCTTTTCGGTCTCAAATGCAACAGCTGCGTCAAAAATGTCTATCTGATTCGAGCCACCGTAGTATTTACCCACCGACATTTGAATCGAAGCTTCGGAAGCAATCACGGGTTCAACATTAAATCCGGTCATGAATTTAATGTCATCCATCGCAAAGACGTTCGTCGGATCCGCCATTGCCAGCGTAAGCGTCGCACCGTTTCTTGACACAGGAAGCACCATGTACTTCAACGCAACATCTTGGGAAATCAGCTTTATTACTTCATCTTCAATGTGAAAAAGATCTAAATTGATCGAAGGAACGCCGTATTGACGGGACAAAACAGCCGTTATCACGTCATCCGACACGATCCCGAGCTTAACGAGATTGGAGCCCAAGCGGCCACCGCTGGTTCGCTGATAGTCCAGGGCCTCACGCAATTGCTGTGAAGTCACCAGGTTTTCACGGACAAGAATTTCCCCAAGTTTCGCAGACATTAATTTCTAGGTGTTTCCGTTGATCTAGATTGAGGCAGCGGAATGCCGAAGAATACTGATTAATTCGGTATAGATAGGATGAGTAAGCAACGATGATCAACATCGTTCAAACGTAATAATAGATGTTTGCCCTTTTGATGTCAAGAAATCTTTTTGAGACTACGTTGACCGGTTTTAGATCAGAATGAACGCAGGCGGGATATTACTTCGACTCGTCTAACTGTTTTTTGAGTTGAACAATGTACGATTCGAAGGTCGCTGATTCGGGATGGTCGGGGAAAAGACGCAGGAATTCCTGATAAACGACTATCGCTTGCTTGTATTTCTTTTGTTGTTCGTAAACAAGGCCCAAAAACTGATAAAGAATCACGCTGTCCGGAGCACCCGAAAGCTGTTTTACCGCAATTGAAAAGTATCTGGCCGCCTCACTGTAGTTTTTGTCTTCCAGTTCATAATCGCCGTTGGCGGCAGCGTTCTCGGCCCTTTCCTTATAAATAAGGCCCAAACCAGTATGAGCCTCAGGCTGAAAACCGGAAGCCTCGGTGATAGCACGTTTAAATGACGCTATCGCTTTTACATCCTCACCGCCATCTTTGAAGATTCTTCCTTCAATCACTGACGCTTCAGCCACTCGCGGATTGATTTTACGGACGGCTTTGATAGCACTTTGGGCTTTTTCGCCTTGTCCTCCTTCGGAATAAACGCGAGCAAGACCTACAAGAGCCTGGACAAACTGCGGCCGCAGTCGGATCGCCTTTTGGTATGACTCAGCAGCCTTGTCACGATCCGTTGTCGACAAAGTTTCGGCTTGTTGATAAGCCAATTCGGCTTGGTCAGTGGTCTTTGTTAGTAAAATCTCGAGGTTGCCGTTTTGAGTAGGCAGAACTGTTTTTGTGACTTCCTTAAAGCCATCGGCCCTAATCCTGAAAACACGCTTGCCGGGTGCTACTGTCGTAATCGTCAGCTTGCCGTCTTCAGCCGTTTTCCCGTATTTTACGCCGTCAATCCAAACAATGGCGTCTGGTTCGGAGATCACGTAAATGGTTCTAAACATAGTGTCGACAGGCTTTTTAGCTTGGGCCGCCGCCGTCACAAAAGTGCAAATCAAAACAAAGCAAACCATGACTGCATGGGTCCAGACCCGGTTATTTCTTTCTTTAAATTCCATCGCTCACCTAGCCAATGCGTGTAAATTCTTCTGAAACATCGTGTTCTACTATATTATCAGTAATCCCGTCGTTATCTTTATCCTCGGCAAACAGAATTTTTACGAACGGCGGAGCTATCAGCGTGGTCGCAACCGCCATGAATAGAACGGCGGCAAAAAAGGTTTTGTTAATTACGCCAAGCCCGAGGCCGATTTGAGCGACGACGATTCCCACTTCGCCTCGCGGAACCATGCCTATGCCGATCTGGGCCATCTCGCGCTTAGACATTCCCCAGGCTCCGAGGCCGCATCCGACAAATTTAGTGATAACCGCAACAATCGTGAGTATAACCGCCAATGCGACAACACTCATGTCCTTAAAGACGAGCAGATCGAGCTGCATACCAATATTGACGAGGAAAAACGGGACAAGAAATTCCGTAACTCCGCTCGTCAACTGATGCATTTTGTGGTTGTCCTCGGTCGCTTCGGCCAAAGCCATTCCGGCGAGAAATGCCCCGATGATCGCCGCAACACCGACATAAATCGACGCAACTGATAGCCCGAGACAAAGTATCAACCCTATATTAAAGAACGGTTTGCTGACCTTTAATTTCTTAATGCCGGGTGCCAATCGGGTCAGCACTTTTGAACCGACGAGAGCGACAAAAACCGTAAAGAGAATTGCCGCAGCCGCTGTTTTTATTATGCCCGCGTAGCTAACGCTTCCTTGACTGACCGAGGACACGAGCGACAAAATTATCAATCCCAATATGTCATCGATCACCGCCGCTCCGAGAATTATGCGTGACGTCTGAAGATCGAGCAGGCCCATCGAACCCAAAACGCGAGCCGTTATGCCGACCGACGTTGCGACCAACGCAGCACCTACGAACATTGCCTCGACGAAATCGCCATCCCACCACATCGCAATGAAGTAACCGGCGACAAAAGGCAGCAGCACCCCGAGTACAGCGACCACAACAGCACGTTTGCCAACCTGAAAGATCGCCTGTGGCTTAGTTTCGAGGCCGACGTTAAATAAAAGGAAGATGACGCCGATCTCGGCGAGTATCGTGATAAGTTCCGAAGGAGCGACCCAACCGAGAAGGCTTGGTCCGATGACAATCCCGGCCAGGATCTCGCCTACGACCGCGGGCTGTTTTAGCCGCTCGAAAACTTCGGCCATTATCTTTGCAGCCGCGAGCATTACAAAGAGTGACAGAATTACAGCGGAATGATCGATTGCGGCTGCGAAAACGATGGGCATCGGTTTACCTTTAACTTCCAATTGGTTCGAGCCTCGATTCTACCAACCAAAGCGTATTCGACAAAAGCCGCCTTTCCCGCTAACTTCGGAGACTTGATTTTTCGGCATCGCAAACTATAATCAAAGGTTCGTGGCTGGGTAGCTCAGCTGGTTAGAGCGCGGGATTCATAACCCCGAGGTCGAGTGTTCAAGTCCCTCTCCAGCCACCATCAGAATCAATGATTTAGAAGAGTTTAGTCTTTCGTAAATCGACATTCGTTACCAATTCGTCACTAAAATCCAAATTTACATCTAGATTCTCAACGGCTCGGCGAATTGCCGAGTCAGTAGCATGCGTGTAACGGGCAGTCATCTGAATATTCGAGTGACCTAATATTCGCGCTAACGTGAAAGGGTCAGCTCCCCCGTCAGCCATCCGTGTAGCTGCCGTATGACGCAAATCATGAAATCGAAAATTCTCGATTCCAGCCTCATCGACCGCTCGGCGAAAACTCTTCTTAATGTCAAATAGTCTTCGCCCGGTTCGCGGACTCGGAAAGACGAATTCGCCATTAGCAGGCAACGCCGCAAGCAGTGTTCTCACCGTCAAGTTCATGGGAACAAACCGTTTTTTATCCGCTTTGCTTTCCTGAATAAGTATCAAACCTCGTCCGAAATCCAGGTCTGGCCAGCGTAGATTGAAAATTTCGCCGCGCCTAAGACCGGTGTTTAGCGCAACAGTTACAATCTGTTTTACTAATTCGTTGTCTTCGAGTGCGTTGAAAAGATTCCTTTCTTCTTCAGCCGAAAGGACCCGCAGCCGTTGGTTGTTGACCCTAAACTTTCGGACCCGGAAACACGGATTGGATTCGACAAGTTCTCCGTCTACAGCCAGAGAAAAGATCTTCGAAAGAACCCGGAGATGATTGTTGACTGTAGCAAGGCTGCGTTTATTTCCACTCCTTGTTGGTTTCACCAAAAATCTCTGTTTGAATTCTTCGATTAAGGGCGGCGTTATTTGCCGAAGATTGTGCCCTTTGAATGCCGGTACTAGGACGCGACAAATAAAAACATCACTTGAAAATGACTTTTTATTTGCTTCAGAGTACGGCAAGAACGATTCCACAACAAAATTTTCAAAGAGCTTGTCAGGTTTTGCTTCGAAGCCGTATGCTTGTTGGAAGACCTGATTCATAATCACGGCTTCCGCTTGTTCGGCTTCTTTTTTCGTCCTGGCGAACTTCAGCGTTTTCACGATCCGCTCACCAGCATAATAAAAATCACTGACCCATTTGCCAGTGTCCTTTCTTTTTCTAACTGTCACTACTTACCTCCTTCTCACGCCGTGTGTGAAGTGGCCCTTCTATTTTAATCCAACTTCAGCAGTTTTCGATAACGCGAGTCCCACTCTTTCTTGTCTTTCGGAGCCTTTTTTTCTATGTTCAATGGCGACAACTTTACGGACGCTTTTCGTTTCCCGGAGAGATCATGTTTGCCGATCAAAACAAGCTCGTCGCGATCAAACTGATACTCGCGTCCGGGTCGGTAAAACGGAACTCTCCCCTCTCTGACCCAACGATAAAGAGTGGACGCCGTAACACCGAAAAATTCGCAAGCCTCGTTGAAATCTAACCGCTGGCCGGCAGGTTTTTCAGATCTCACGCGACCTCGTTCCTTCGGAACGTCTAATTCGCGTAAAAAACCGAGCATCCCCGTCAAACCAAAAGCTTTGACTTTACCTTGATGTTCAACCGGTATCTCTGTTTGAATTTTTGTATTGAGTAAAGGAAGTTTTTTCTGATTGGAAACAACGACCACGACAAGATCATAGCCAGCAGCCAGGCACTTGAGAATGTTTGTTATTTCGTAGTCTGTCGTCGTCACGGATACTTCGCACGCAATCTTAAGATTTTCTTTTTCTAAAGAAACATCTATGCGGCCACCGTCATCCAACATCCTCTCGATTTCAACTCGAAAACCATAGCTCTCCCCCATCCGTCTGATCACGGCTTGTAATTCCTGATGATGACGGCCAGCCCTTCCAAAATTCTGGTTCGGTTCAGGCACATTTTTTCCTAAAGGATTTATTTGATCTTCTTCAGTTCCGTTTGCAATGAGGTTTTCTGGCAAAGCATGTTCCGAATTGGTGTGATCTTCCACTCTAGGAGTTGGATGTTTCTCAAGGCTTTGGTTTTCAATTGTGACTTTGGCTGTGGCATAGGTGCTTCGACTATGTGCGACGACTTCGTTTTTTCTCCGAAGCGCAATCTCAGCAGTAACCGCCGTTACGGGCCGTATCCTGAGGTTAAAGTCGTAGTCGGCTCGTTCAATCCGCGCCACGGCTTCGCCAACGCCGAGATTCTGCAAAGCAGAGGTGTCAAAAGACGAAAAGCCACTCGCGAAACGCTCCGCGTCAGCGTCACCCAACCGAAAACAAACACGCGTATACGCATTCGAAATCAAACTTGCCGCGACTTCGGGACTTCGACTCTGCAATTGTCGATATTCCTGATGACTTAAGGTCATCGCGATATTGTACTTGCGGATACCGGATAAGATCCCCTCCATACTTGGCACTACAAAGTTGTGAAATTCGTCGATGTAAATGGCGAAGAAAGGTCTGTTCGTCGTTTGTTGTCTGCTTAACGCAATCTGATGAATTTTTGTGACAAAAAGCGTTCCTAAGAAGTGCGAATTTTCGAGACCAATTTCTCCCTGCGCCAGTTTGATAAGCAGGATTTTCCTTTGATCCATTATCTCTCGAAAATTGAGTTTGCTTTCCTTTTGACAAACTATGTTACGGATAAGTTTTTGCCTTAGAAATGCATCCAGACGTATCAGGATAGAGGCCTGCGGCTTTCCGGCGATCAGCGGGAACTCGTTGTGCCAAAAATAGCGAACGTTTTCGTCCCGCACCGATTGCAGAAACTCGTTACGAAAATCCCTTTCGACAAGGAAGCGCTTTAGATCGAGCAGGGTTCCGCTGCGATCGCTCTCAAGAATTGCGAGAACGGCGTTGGCCAAAACAGCATCCATAACGTCGCCCCAACTTGTCGACATTCTCTTAAATGCAGCCACCAGATCGGACGAGATCAGCGTCTTTTCGAGATCGCTATGGGCCTGAAGAATGTTAAAACCGATGGGATAGTCGCTATCCGAAGGGTCAAAAAGTACAACGTCCCGAATACGATTTTCTGGGATTCTCCCGCACACATCATCAATCAAATCTCCATGCGGATCAATTACGCACACGCCGACATCTCCGGTCTCAATGTCCTGAACAATGCACCGCATCAAAAGAGTCGATTTACCCGATCCTGTGCTGCCAATCACGTGGATATGCCGCGTTCTTTGTTCGTTGGACAATGTGACAAGCCGAGTTTGTCCGTCGTGCGTGTTTTCGCCCAAAACCAAACGGTGACCGATAGCGGTTGATGGAACAGCCTTTGTCTTTGAATCGGAACGATGCAGTTTTTCGAGCCTGACCGAAGATGAAGGCAAATGGACGAAAGATGCAAGCTCGGATGTGTTCAGCAGCATCCCGCTTCGATAATTTGTCCGGCTTAAGATCGAGAGCCTGTGATCGTTTTCTGGATAGCCGTCATTGCTGAGAGCTATTAATTCGTTACCGGTCGGGTCGTTGTATTGACGTAAATTTCCTCCGATTTGCTGTGCGATTTCCCACGCCCTTTGCACATGGGGCGCCTGTGCCATCAGTCGAATTGTCACAGCAAACAAAGGCGACGACAGTTTGTCTTTCAAAGCCGTAGAAAAATTAGGATTCTGATCTTGTAGCACCTTACAGTGATCGGCATTTGCCTGGACCTTAAGAAGTTCGTCAACCCAAGCGGCTCTCACCGGCTGAAACAAAACCTGAAAAACGGCCTTCTCAGCCAGACCCAATGTCACGAGTGAATTTATGAGGCCGGCTAACGGATCGGTAGTGAATGAATGAAACGAACGCAGCGACAATACGAAGCTGCTTGAAAGCCCAAAGTCGGCTATGACAGTTGGCTGAGTTGCGTTAAATTGCGATTCAAGAAAGCCGTTTCGCTCCGCGACCGATATGGCCGGGAAAAGTGCTTTCCACTGACTATTCAGATAAGGAGCAAAGTCAGGATTGCAAGCCGATTGAATTAAAATCGCCTCCGAGTCGGCATATATCTCGAAGGCAATTGGTTCTTTGAAATTGCCAAGACTCAAGAGAAACTGTTCGCTTATCGCAGGCGTGACATCTAGTTCGCGCGGCAATCCAAATTGCAATTCAGTAACCCCGGTTCCTCTATAAAAAGGTTTGGGTTTTAGAACGCCAGCAATTGATGCCAAAACCTCATCATTGCGATTCCGCCGATCGTCAACGTTCACGTGATTTCGCGTCAGCAAACCTTTGATCCCGCCGCGCACCCGGGCATCGTCGTCGACCTGTTGGGTAAATACTCTCACGGGAGCCACGGGGCGAAACGGAGGTTCCAATTCGACTGCGAAATCCCATAGCTGCCAACCCCGGCATCGCTGTTCCCACGATGTGTAGGCTTTATGCCAAGCTGCGTCATTTTGGTTATCAATGTATCTCACAGAATAGAAAAGCCGCTTCTCAACGATAGAATTCTCTTAACAATGGTCGCTGTTCGTTTTCGGTCAACGGACGCACACCTCGCTGTGCCAGCAAATGCGTAGCCTCCAAAACGCATTCTCTAATCGCTTGCTCGAACGCAAAATATAAATCCGTTCGATAAAACGTCGGCGGTGAAATAATCATTTCAATCAGAACACCGACGAAAGGGATCTGAAACAAAACCATTAAGATACGTCCGGGCATCGCCGAAAAGCGCCACGAAACTAGTAAGCCGGTGCCGACCGGTACACCACTAACAAAGCAAACGGCGTCCCGGAATCTAATCACAAGATAGATGCGACGCGGCGACAGCAGATGCCATTCGAGGCGTGAGACTCTTGATAGATGCACGCCAATAATCTGCCGCGTAGCGAACACATCTTCGATCAGGGCATAAAGTTCGAGTGGCGTAACCGGGTAACGGTCAAAGTAGAGTTGGTGCGTTCTGTAGTTCGGACTCGTATTAAGGATGGTGGAACCAAGCCATCGAATCGCCCGGTACGACTTACTAAATGGTTCGATCAAGACGAACCGCGCGACCGCCCTGATCGAGCGCCGCAGCAATGGATTTCTAGGCAAGAGGTTTCGCCCCAACCATGAAATACCATAAGCCATCATCACGATCAAAAGCACAAGTGGCAGACATCCAAGAATTGCTGTCGAAAAATCGTTCATTACGTTCTAATGCGTCAGGTTGTACGCCTCAGTCAGAAGATGTTCAACATATGTATATGCCTCGGCAAAATTGGATGCAGGCTTTTCGAAATGCAATTTGAACCATTTATCATTTGGTGCAAGTAGCTGCATACAGCGGCCATGACGATGCTTATTAACAAAGGCGGGCGGATCATAAAGATATACGTCGGCGATTCGCCGATCACGTTGAACGATCCGGCCCCGAACGTGCAACCTAACCGCACCTCGGCGGTCATATACCAAGAAACGACCGGAAAAAGCGTCATATCGATTAAGGCGTTCGCTCCGCCAATCGATCGGCCCGGCAAACGTTTCGACAAAACCCAAAACGCGATTTAAGTACTCACTCATTGTGTTTTCACCTCTTCTAGATACCCGAACAAACCAAACAATCTTCCCGCCGTTTTACGATCCCGGTTCTCTCGGAAGCGATACCCGTAAGGTCTCCTTCACGCCAGTTGAACACCGGTATCTTGTCCCATCCCATCAGTGCCCGGTGCGTAAAGAAAACTGTAAACGCGGCAGCGAGAAAACAGCTTGAAATGATCGCCGACGCACATGGCATGATTCTCTCAGGGTCGAGGTTTGGTAAAGCACACCACAGACATGGTTCGAGCGGTGAGGCGTTTTGCGAGAACGCCTGACATCGCATCCCGTCGCGAGACAACATTGTAAAAACCGCAGGAATTTTGCGGCGGCGAGCTTCACGAACAACCTGCAGTCGGCATTCGTTGTTATCAACGCCGGTTACAAGAATATCAGCGGGCAGCGGGTACTTTTCGAGCGCGTCTTCGAAATTGAGGCCGATTCCCGTTATTGTTGCTCCACCGACAGCCTGAGCCGCGAGGTTTTTGGCAAGCACTTTGCCTTTAGGCTGTCCGAGATCTTCAGCTCCAAAAAACTGCCTTGATAGGTTTGTCCGATCCACGCGGTCATCGTCGATAACCGTGATCGACCGCGCCCCGCTTCGCGCAAGACCAACGCCTGTCCAACTGTTCAACCCGCCGCCACCGACCAACACGATCCGGGCACCTCCCAGTAACTTTTGGTTGTGCGCCGGGATTCCCTCATGACGCGCGAACAAGTCCGGTTCGGCTGGGTGCGTAGCTTTTACTTCATCCGCATGAAAAAACTCAAGTGGATTTGCCGGGTTCAAGAAGGTGGCCGGAAACTCAGGATTGTCTATCACGTAACAACTGCCGTTCGCAAAAATATCGTCTGTTTCTCTCGTTTCCACGTTCATACTATTAGTCTCCTTAACTGGCCAATCGATAGATTCTCTCTGCGGGTGACACGAGCGCGACGCCGTTGCCTTCGATAGCGACCGTGATCTTGCCGCTTTCCACCGCAGTCCCCCAGAACCTGATGTAGCGGTCCCTGACCATAATTGCGGAGACAAGCTCCGCCGAATAATCTTTCAGCCAATCAGCATGCTGTCGTACATCTATGCCGCTCGGATGCGTCGCTCCCGGTCCGATTCCTGGATGAGAATGTACCCATAGACCAAAATAAGTCCCGGTTTCCGCCATCGATCAACGCCTGCCCCAAACGATCCGGGTCTGCCTTGACACCGCTTGCGCTCGCTTCGCCGGTAACGTCGAAAAGGGCTTCAATCTTAATGTTTCCGTGTATTCGGCGGCTCGCTCCAACGATCATCCGCTCGGCCGGAAAAAGTGAGTGCCGGAGTTGAAATATCATTGCGGCCGACAGCACTATTTGCGGGACAGCCCGAATTTCAATTGGTTCGAGCAGAATTGGTTTCGAGAGATCTGACGCCTTCGGAAAGTGGTTTAGGTCGAGTTCCGTAATAATGCCGAATTCTTGTTTTACGTTTTGCTTTGCGGTGAAAAGAAGATTTAACGTCCGCATCGCAATTTCACCAGCATCAATCGATTGGGAAATAATGCCGGTCTGTATTAGGTCTGTTGTCCGAGTGATTTCTTCATTGAGAACAATCAATGCCGATTCCTCGCCAACCCAATCTTTCGACCGATAAATTTGTCGCACGGCGGCATCGCTGTTTGTCAGATTGTCGATTGCGATGTGTAATTCGTGTATGGGGTGGAGTTCATCTGACCGGCTTGCTAATATCGCCAAACCATTTTTCGATTCTCGCCGTAGGGTATGACCGAGTTCTTTCAGAATCGGCTTCGCGTCGGGAGACGAAATGCCGACCACCAAATTCCTAGCCCGACTTGGGATCTGTTTTATCTTTTCTAACATTCTAATTCCTCCTGCATGATATGGCCGGATCATCGGTTAAATGATTCGTCAAGAACCTGTTCAAAATACAGGATCGCCTCGTCAACGTTTCTCGGAGATCGTCGCCAATGTAGCCGAAACCATCCGGTCCCAATTCCGATTTGCTGAAAACACGCATGATGTCGATGCCGCCGAATTTCCGGCGGCGGATTGTGGATAAACGCGGAAATCCTCCCCCGTCGTTCCACCTCGATCCGGCCTCTAAACCGTCTCGTTCCGATTTGGTAATGTCCTTCGTATAGCTCACGTCCACCCTCGGTTCTCCTCGTCCAACCATGTTCGTCCCACGCACCGCGATCAGGTGGGCGTATGGTCGCCGGTCTTACCGGTGCGACCCTTACGGCGGCGACCGTTCTGGGGACGATACGGGTCATGCTGACCGCCACGATTCTCACAAGGGCAGACGGACTAACCACGAACGCATCCACAGAAGGCTTAATTACGATGGGATTCGATGGTCTGATCAGCGTTGTCATTTCTATTTCGAAGTTGCAAAGAATTTCATGCCCGGCAAGTCGTCGCAACCCGCTTGCCGCGCTACATCGCCGGGGCTAGGCGTGAATTATTGTCCCGCCTCAACGTCCGATTTTGTCGCGAAGATTTTCTGCCCATCCGCAACGGCCTGATACAGATCGTCATTGAATCCAAAGGCCCCGCCTTCGGGTTTATTGAGCTGAAAGCCGTTCAGGTTTAGTTGTGCCAGAACGTCCCGTGGCTTCGTGCCCGGCAGGAGTTGAATGTCTTTGTATTCGCGACTGCCGTCGGTGCCTGCGACCGAGATAATTATTTGTTTCATTGAATATTCTCCTTTTCGTAAAATTCCGGAATTGTTGGTTCCATCTTTATGACGCTTGACTTAATACGAAAGTTGCTGAATCATAAGGAGTTATATTCCGATTGGAGTTATGATCGGACTTAGAATGAGCATCTACCTAACCAAGAAAGAGATTGATCATTACTTGCCGGAAGTCGAAGAAGAATTCCAAACGATAATTAAACACCCGTGGTTTTCAGGCCGCAAAAATGCGCGGCAATGGCTGTTTTTCAAACATTGTTTCAGCGTATTGACCGGAGAAATTACCGAGGATTTTGCATGCAGCGAAAAGCAGGCAATCTATTACAAGTATGAAATCAACGATCGGCTACAGCGTTATTACCTCTCCTTCGGAAAGCCGATCAAGTTTGTTTTTCATTTAATAAATGAAAAAAAATCAGGCGTCTCCGACTATGATGAAGCGGACTATCCCTCGTGTAACAATTACAAGCTTCGAATTTCTTACAACAAAAACCGACCCGACGTTATTCAGGAGAAGAAGCTTCTAATAGAGAAGACAATTGCGGACGCGATGGATGTGGAGTTCGGCGTCTATCAAGCTTTACCCGCCCTGGAGTTTACCCGATTGGCCGAAGTTTTTGATATCAACGGTTCGGCGTACAAGGAAATCGTTAACCGGACAAAGAAGCATAAAAAACGAGGATGGATAATTCAGGGCGAGTCGAACCCTTCCACAAAACGGCTGATCGATGTGAGGATTAGCGATATATCGGAAAGCCGAGCCGAAGTGAGAACCTCGGAATACTGGCTGTTAATGTGGTGGTCGGTTGCGGATGAGAAATACGCACATACCTATAAAGAGATGAACCGGCAGAGATACTATTTGATATGGAAAAATGACAAGTGGCTTGTTCAGGAAAACATTTATGAGAAGCCCAAAACCTCAACACCGCGCAGAAACATTCGTTCCCTTCGAGGTGATTAACGTAGAGAACGAACCGATCAACTTCTCAAGATCTTAAAGATCCTCTATTATTAAGAAGACAGCCACCCCGGTCCTCCCGAGATCCAATACACTTACCGCGCAAAGTCGCACCGGCCCGGAAACTAAAAGAGCAATCCCGACTTCGATGGTCTATCTACCTAACTATTCACTCCCCTGCCCATGCCCGAAACAAAAGGACAACGCCTCAAAAAATATACGCGCGAGAACCCCAAAAATCTGCCACCACGCCGGATCACGCCCCGATCGATCGAAATAATAGATATCATCCACCGCTACAAATTTATCCCGACCTCATTGATAGTCCGCCTCATCGATGGCGACATGCGGACCACCGAGCGGCATTTGCAGAACCTTTATCATCAGGGCCTAATAAACCGCTTTGCGTTTCCCGCCAGCTACTATCCGACCGAGTTCAATTATTATCTGGACGACAAACGATCCCTGGCGCTCCTAATCAACGCCGGGAATGACTCAGAAACACTCGACCACGAGACCGTAAAGCGTAACCGGGAAAAGCAGTACAGCGAGATAACAATGGGTAAGCAAATGATAAAGATGCAGGGCCGTCTGCTCCATTTGCATCACGAGCTAATGATCTCAAGATTCCATTACATGCTTGAAAAAGCCTGTAAGAACACCGATGGTCGGATAGAGCTGCTTGGGTTCTATCAAGGATCACAGCTTTGGAATGAAGTCGAAGTTTCCAAAGTGTTTTACGACCAGACCGGCCGCCTTTCAGAATCCGAAGAAAATGAAACACTCCCCCACCGGCCTGATGCATTCTTTGCTTTGCATTTTCCAGATCGGAGCGGCGTTGATAAAACCTATTACTATTTCTATGAAGCCGACCGGCAAACCGCGTCGATGAAGAAAATGCAGAAAAAACTCCGTGCACACTTCCACTATGTCGTAAAACAGAAAAAGCACGTTCAGGATTACGGCGTAAACCGAATCCGGGCTGTGCTCGTCGAATCACTGAACGACCGCTGGACCAATAAATTACGCGTAGGTGCCCGCCACCCTATCGTATCAGGCGGCAAACCTAGTCCCCTGTTCTGGTTCACCCCATCCGACGTGGTTTTTGAAAAGCCGATAACTATAAAGATCAAAAGTGCCGAAAAGCAGATTCCGGTCTTTCTCGAAAAGCCTGAATTGGTTTTCGCAATGATTTGGGCGACTCCGGTCGACGACGACGATCACCCGGTGGTTCAATCATTAATTGACTAAATATGAGCGGATATAAATGCGCGGTATGCCGGCGATCATTCTCAAGCTTTGCGATGCGCTGCGACCATTCCCGCGAACACCAGAAGCAGACAAAACACTGTAATATTTGCGGCGCAAACTATCCCAAGAACGCGTACCATAAATGCTGATTTCTAAACCGGCAGGCCTTTTAATATAGAAACGGAGCCGATAATGTTTATCATCTCGTTTATTGCACGCAGACATTCTTACAGTGAGGTTTTTAAGTAAGGACTTGCGCACTTAATAAATTGTCTCGCGGTTGATCGGAATCCACTTTTCTGGAACCAAACACCTATTCCCAAAAGTTTGAATTACGAATGGAAATAAAGGATGCCGGGCCTTCGTTGGATCAAACTCCGAAGGACAGATCCTATTCGGCTGCGCCGGAGGATTTAGCCGATAGAGCAAGTTAAATCCCATGACCACTGCTGCTATAGAAACTAGCAGAAACAGTAATAGCTTCTTCTGCATTGAAAACCTTTCATTAATGTTTTCCTAATTGTAACATGATTGCTCAGACTGGTTGCTTTTCTGAGCCATTCATGATACCAACTAGCACGAATCACCGACGACAAATCACTACAACGACGGCTAGGAGGCATATCTTGACAATTATCAGGTCGACTTTTGCGTTTTCACAAATTTTCGTCTTCTCGATTCTTACGTTTGCGTCTTCGACAAATTTTATTGAATGGAATACAGAAGGGCTGGAACACAACACTCTTTCTGGAACTTCCTCACATGCGGTCGTTAGTTTTGTTAGCAGCGTAAATTTGTCTAATGTAACGGTTAAACTCGACCCAGATTTTAGCTCTTGGATTTCCATTTCGCCGTCGAATATTGCGGCCGTTTCGGCAGGAGAGCCTCAGGAAATTGTCATTGTCTTCAGTATTCCTAAAGGGATACGTCTAACTGAGTTGAATGGTGCTATACACCTAGTGGCCGCGACTTTGACTGGAACTCCGCCCCGACAGATAGAGGAAAAAATTACTGCAACACCCTTCCACTGGAGTCTATCGGTCCGCAAACCCGACAGCAGCTTTATCCCTAACGACGTTGCCTTGCCAACTAACGACCGGATTAGCGTCAGCCCAGAGTCCTCAAATGTTGTGTTTGTAAAGGATGAAGTTAATGTAAGATTTTCACCGAATACCACAATTGAACGAATTCGTGAAATTGTAGTGCAATATAATGGGACGTTTCTGGGAAGCATTCCCGAACTAAAAACCTACCAAATCCAAGTTCGGCAGGAAGGATTCGACAACTTAACAACAATTATTGACCAATTAAATAATCTTTCTGATGTAGAGTTAGCGACACGTCATTTTATTTTGCCGTCTAATTCAATTCCGAGCGATCCCGGCAGTAGTGAATCTTGGGTGCTGGGCGCCCTTAACCTACCATCGGCCTGGGATCTCACTATTGGCAGACGATTTATTGGCCTCAATGACTCCGAAGAGCTGACGGTAGCTGTCATCGATTCATCGTTTGACTTTAATCATCCTGATTTTCAGGGAAATATCGCCGGACGCCATAATTATTCCGGCGGATCGTTAAATCATGGGACGAAAGTAGCAAGTATTATTGGAGCTAGAGGAAACAACGGACAAGGGATCGCTGGAGTCATGTTCCATTCGTCAATGCGGCTATATAGTGCTGGCTCACCGACAGACGATATGGGATTAGATGGCTTGCTGCTCACTCTTAAGTTGTATGAAGCAATTAATGATCGGGCAAAGATAATAAACCTTAGTTCGGGTTTCGAGTGCAAGACCAATGCATGTACGCCGGACGAAATTAGGTCATTAGAAGAAAACTACTATGCTTGGCTACCAATTTTCGCCGCTGCTGAAGCCAACAGGCTTGATGTGCTTTGGGTATTTTCTGCGGGCAATAACGGAGTCAATGTGGAAAACTCGATCCCGGCGGGCTTTTCGGCGGTTATGCCAAATGTAATCAGCGTTTCAGCAATAAATACGGATTTGGAACGAGCTGTTTACTGCTGCGGGCAATCTTCCAATTATGGCGCATATATAACTGTGGCAGCTCCTGGTGTGAACGCACCAGTTTTATCACCCGGTGGCGAGTATACTAATGATTTTGGAGGGACCTCTGCATCGGCCCCCTTTGTTACCGGAGTAGCCGGACTTATGATTTCTTCGAATGAAATAATAACAGCCTCACAAATAAAATCTGTAATTCAATGTTCTGCCAGTGATACTGGTAACCGTGACCCGGAAGGTAACGCTATAATTCTTCTTGATGCCTATCGAGCTGTTCAGGCAGCTTCATTGATCGGTCCGTGCCGCCCATACCGTTGGCTTAATTTTGTTGAAGGCAACCCTCAAATTCCTGGGGACGGCATACTGACTGACGCCAATGGCGGTTCGCTCTCGGATAATTTTGATATTAATCCAACTATTCCGCTCAGTTCGTTTACGAACGGCTTCACGATAACGGTTTTTGCTCCCGATCTGTCCGACCTTCGAAATCCTTCATTTATAATTACAGCCCCGAATCGACAAGCCCCTTGCGATTTGCACTTTGGTTCCCTCGGATTTCTTCCAAGTGGAAGTACTATTGCCTACGGAGTAGAAGGTCGCTATTCAAATGTTTCGCAGTTCAGTCTTAATAACGCCTTAAATTTTGCGAACGCGATTAAACCTGGATGCAATTTTGTTCTAAATGATCTTCACTTAGGTAAATTAGGATTACTCCGAACCGTTGCGGGACTGAATATTCGGACCATAGATGCGGCAGCCATCGGAAACGGAAACAACAGTTTTCCAGGAATCCGTGTTCCTTAGCCATGGCGAAATTAAAAAAGCCGCGCTTCCGGTTGCACGGCTCCCACGAGTTTCAAAGCGGTGGTGGCGCTTGTTATTTCCTAAGACTTAAGTCGGATGAAAATTAATCGTCGTCGTCGTCATCTTGGGGTTGGTTATCGTAGCCATTGTGCCAACCCTTATCGTACTCGTCGCAAGGTGCTATTGCCTCGCCAAGCGTTTGTACCATGTGGTCTAAGCCCGAAGCTTTAGATCCATCTTCTTGGCCTTGATCGTGAGCACTTTGCCCCCAAGCCATTGTCTTATCTTCCTTGTGACTCCCTCGTACCAATTCTTAAAATGCTTTAAGAATCACAACGTGAACCGTTTTGCCGCAGGAGAAGTATCGGCGTTCTTTGAGATACCCAATAAAAAAGAATCCTTCGGAAATCACCAAAAGGATTCTCAAGTATCGAATACAGCCCAAGAGTAGCACCAAGGCACTATAGGTGTCAAGCACTAACTTTAGTCCTAACGTCCTAAGTCCTAAATTCTTTGTCGAGAGCGCAGGAATGCTTCAAAAACATATTCGGCGAGAGTTGAAAAATCCGTGCCTTCGTCTATTGCAAGCTTCTTAAACTCGCGAGCGATCGGTTTGCTTATGTAAAGAGCCATACGATCTTTTACTTCTTTTTCTGGTAATACCTTCAATGACTCAAAGGCCCGTTCATCGTCGGTTTCTTCCTCTTTAGCGGTTTGTGGTGCGGGTAACATAATCGGCTCCTGTTTTTTGTATGTATCTGGTCTTTTCCCCATCGTGTTTATTCTCCACCAGTGAATTTACCTCCATAATTTTGTAGGCATCCCCCACCAGTGGAAAGACGAGAGTAAAGTAAGGACGACCAGATTAGCGCTTTGTTGCTTAAGCAACAAAGAGATTTTTATCTTAGGGGTTAAAACAAGTTTACGCAAGACTTTTATATATGTCAAAAAACCCCTCGGGTTCCGAACCCTCAAAAGGCCCAATTTTACTGCACTTCCTGTTCTCAAATCTGAGTGTCAAAAAACTAATATTTTCTGACACTGACACTGACACCGGCTCAAGGCCGAGGTTGTGGACTTTTAACACCGATACAGCTGGAACTCAGGTCCGCCAATCGAGGGTTAACCTGGACCATGGAAACGCTGTGCCCCTTTCCTCTGATCTTTTCGGCCGCAAACGAAACTCCTATCTCTCGATTCGTAAATACCGTTCGTTCAAGGTGAGTGGTTGTTTTTTTGAAAGCCCTTAGGTTGTAACCAAGTGTTGAAGCAAGGACCGGTTCGGCAAACGAAACCGAGTAGCTATTAACGGTATCCACGGGACGATTCCATTCACACTTCGCACCATCCGGTTCTTTTGCTCCAATGTACCAGATAGTCACGATTCCAAACGGAGTTTCAAAAGTATCAGTGAACTCCTCCTGCAGTTTTAGGATCCATTTGAACCTTTCTATTTCCCCCCTTTTTGTCTGAAGCGGTATAATTGTCTGCCAATCATTCGTAACTGCAGAACTTGTCGTTCTCTGACATCCAACGTCGGCACCACCTAAGAGCACGACCATAATGCAGATCGATAAAAATTGGTATAATGGTAACTTTCCAAGAATATAGTCGATAAGTCTCATATTTAACCTCACTTAGATGTTCGATTCCGAAGGACCGTTGTATTGCAGTGCCTTCCTAGTTCTTCTGCCCATGAACGTGAAAGCGCCTTCCAGACCTTCGTAAGATGGCTTGACTCCATTAAGCGAAGATACGGCGTTTGCGAGTTCGAAATCGCCAAAATTGAAGTGCAGCAGCTCATGAATCGCTGTCAAAGCTCTACTTTCAACCATCGATTGTCGTAGCGTCGAGGTTTGCTGGTCGGCAGAAAGCAGATTTCCGCCCCCATCCCTTGCGGAAGGATTGTACTTCGCGATCGCAGAAGTATTCTTACCACCAAACCAAACCACGGCAGTTCGATCTTCTAGACTTCCGCGTAACGAGGATGCTCCCCCCAATGGCGAATTTCTGAAACCGCCCATTCCGCGCACGGAATCAAACAAGCCCATAACGTTCCCGTTCATGAGTCGGTTCGGAATGGTTTTTGTACCAGCCTTTCCCGGTGGCGTTAATAATGCCGCCCTTTGCAATAAACGCTGGATGAATGCTTCACAGTCCCCAGACTTCATCACAGCCTCCACGTCAGCACGTAATTGTGTTACCTCGTCCCCCGTTAGCTTATTTGATGGAAGATGCCACGGGAAGAGGTTCGTCGTGCTCATAAGGTCGCGCTCTAATCTGATATCCTCTCGGCTCCTAGCTTCATTCAATTTACCAAGATCGGTATTTCGCGGGCTTCCGGGAGCTAAAAGGCTGGGCGCGACGCGGTCGACAGGAGTTAAGTAACCATTGCCGACGTAGCAGCGTGTTTGCCGGGACGTAACCAGCAAAACCGTCATCCATCACGCGGTACGTCGCAAGAACATTCTGCCCATTGTATCTAACTGCCCGTGTGCATTGATTATGCGGACATTGAAATGCATCACCGTCCTGAAGAAGTTCAGTGGCTTTATCGCAATCAGTTTCAACACCGTCCACATAGCAAGTATTTTCAGGAATACTTCCGACCTCCTGGTCTTCACTTTCAGGCTCGTCGTATTCATCCGGTAGATTACATTCGTAATCGTCGTAATCATTCCAGACACAATTAGGATCATTAGGATCGGGCCACCCAGACGGAGGAGGTTCAGGATAGGTGATATCCGCGTTCGCGCCCAGCGGATCTAGAGTGAAATTTCGGGCAGACACTCCGGTACCAAGAATTGTTGTTTCAAACTTGTCGACGCCGCTTGGGTCAGAGGTTTTCAAAACAGTATCATCATAGGGGCCCATCGCTCCTTGATAGGTTCTTCGCTCCGCAATTTCCTCACCATTCGCAAAAATGGATCGTTTAATTTTTTGATAATTGGTTACACTGTATCCGGTACTTGGATGCCAGTCAGTTTCCACGGTCGTAATGATGCTGCCGACCACGGACGAACGGATTTGGAACGATCTTCTTTCGACATTGCTAACCGAACCAAAAAATAGCTGACCGTCCCGCACTGTCTTAATTTGGTTGCTGTCTCCATCGTATTTTATTGTCGTCCCAACCCAGACATATTCCTCATTGGGGTGGCCACTTACGGGCTCGGTCTCATCCCTTTGAACTCGCGCCAGTTGGCCGGCTGCGTCATACTTTAACCCGGTCGTCAATCTTCCGTCTGCGTCATGATCGTACGTTACCGTTGACGACCCCGCAGTCCAACCCGGTATGGTTTGGTTTTCAACCTCTGTTGCCAAGTGACCGTTTTGAAATTCAAATGTAGAGGTAAAAGATGCACCCCAGCTTAGTCTTTCTTGGTAGGTTGTGTCGCCGAACGCGTTGTAGCCTAGCGTAACTCTGTAGGGTCTACTGTTCGAGGAATTGGGCGGAAGTGGACCGTGCACTTCAAGTCCGGACTTAGCAATCTTTAACCTACCAAGAAAATCGTAATCGTAGGACCTATCAAAAAGGCTATATGTTGGACGGAGCGAACGCTTAAGCACACCATCCGAATGATAGTTATAAAACTGGTAAGGGCTTACTGCCCCACCCGTCGTGCTGAATGCGAAGTTCTCCGGCAAAAGGCGGTTGTTATAGTCGACGGCGGTAAACTTCGTCGAATCATAATCAACACGCTTCACCGCTCCCCAAGCACGATACTTCGCATCGGATACATAAGTTAATTGCACACCTTCATTCACCCGATTTCCCGAAATACTCTTCAGATTGCCATTTCTCTCGTGTGAGTACGTGACGACTTCTCCGTATGGCTCGGTCAAAGTTCTTACTCTGCCGGACAGATCATACGAATACTGAATCCTAAATTGATTATTTGGCAACGGCGCTGTTGGGACAATTTCGTTGAATTGGCGCGTTTCCGCGACAAGCTGGGACAGGCTGTTGTATTCGTATGTGACGCTTCCAAAGCCGTCGGTCATTGCAGTACGATTCCCAGCGTTATTGTACTGGAAATCTACTGTTGGAGTCTCCGCGATCGAGTATTCTCGTGCTGGTGGCTCGAACAAGATTCGGACGTATCTTCCATTTTGACCGTTCAAATAATCCGCACTAGCTGTTTGAGTTCTCTTTCCACTGTCTGGATTTACAACAGTAAATCCGATCACGTAACTATTCGAGTTCACGTAGTTGTACAGATAAGAATCACTAGCGATGTCGAAAACCAATACCGCCTCACCGCCTTCTGTGCTCCTCTGAAGATTCGTATACCTGAGATTCTGGGTGGCCGTTCCATTATTAACAAGGATATCCACGCTAAGCTCGGCGTTATTGTCTATATTTACCCCCTTAAACTTCATCTTATATATCGAGCCATCGATATTTCCGGTGAACGCTGTCAGCATGGGTTTAGCAAAAACGATTGATGCGGTTGCTGGGCTCTGAAAGCTGACCTGTCGGATTAGGCCCAAGCTGTTATATTGATAGCTTTTGATAGAACCTCGCGAGTCCGTAACCGTCTTCGGTTTGTCATCATCAAAATAGGTGTATACTGTTGAGATGTTTGAACTTTGTCGCGGAGTGCGTTGGGTGTGAAGTCGACCGTGACCATCGAATGTTGAAATGGTTTCGAGATACTCACTGCTTGCTTCGGAACCCGCAAAGACGCGAGAAAGGACCTCTTGGTCGCTACCGTTAAATGCCTTCGTGACCGTTTGGTAAATGTTTCCGTTCCAATCTAAAACCTCGTTTTTCACTTGCCGACCAAGACTATCCTCATAAATCTTTTGGGTCCGTCGACCACTCGTACCAGGCATATCATCCCGACTCACGCGTTCGGTCTGAACCGTCGCAGCAACGCCGCCGGCACATCCACAACCTTCGTAAGTGATTAAGGTGTCTGAATCGTTGTGTGCCGGAGAATCGACACCATCCGTGTTTATCTTTCGAACAATACGGTCTTTCCAATCGTATTTCTGGTGAGTGTAAAGCCAACCACGATTCAAGTCATCACCGGCTGGTGTCCACGATTCAGGATCGCCTGCGTTGGGCACCGTTATTTCTGTTGGTACGGACTGCCTCGCGACTCTTCCCAAAACATCATAATCAATTCTGGATCCTCTCCAACCGCCGTTACTTCCGGGGTGTTCCGTTCGGGACCATCTCGGACGGCCCTCTCCGTCAGCCCAAACTTCTGAAAATACTTCGTCAGCTGTATCGCCAACCCCACTATTATTCGTGTCGCTAATCGTCGAATATATTTTCGACTGCACGCCGTTCAAGGGATACTCATACCGCGTGTACGCGCCGTTGCTGACAATTGTGTCCTTTACGATTCGTCCTTTGTCATCGTATTCGCGGGTTGTCTCCTTGCCTGGAGTCGTTGCGTTCAGGTTCGGTGATTTTGCCCAAACGTTTGCACCGATATCGAAACGGTATTTCACCAGCGAGAAGTTGTCCGCGTGGTCGTAAACTTTGGTCGGGTAGGCGAAGCTGTTACGGTTCACAAGATCGTTGAACGCGTCGGCGTACTCGATCCGCACTTTCCTGTCGAGCGGGTCGAGTTGGGCGACCACCGAACCCGCAATGTCGTATCTTGTTTTGGAAGTAACCGCCGCCGTCTGGCCGGTGACATCGTGCCGTGTTGTGCTCGTAAGATTCCCTCGGCCCGCAATGAATGACAAACCGTAATTGGTATTGTCATGCGTCGCCGGATTCAGCGAAGGAGCCTGGTTAGACTCAAGCGTGAAATTCTCTTCGTCATAGCCGTACGTCATCTTCGACACGAACTCGAGATTCTGCGTCACATCGTTCTTTCCCCAGACACGGGTTTCGAGAGGCAGGCCGATGATTCTTTTGTCTATGTAGGCGGCTAAGAGATTGAAGTCGGTTTCGACTTTTTTCAGGACAGTCGAAAGATCGCCGACCTCGACTTTCTTTACAAGGCCATATTGGGCGACGGCGGGTGTTCCCGTCATGTGGTATTCGATTGCCGTTTTCTTGACGTTCGCCGCGTCGCCTACGCGAGTTTCTTTTACGCGCGGGTTCAAGATGTAGGCGAGAGCGGTGTTGTCCTGTGTGTAATCCGTCCACGTCCAGCGTTTGATCTGGCCGTCGGCAACATCTTCGGTGGCGACGGGCATTCCTTCCTTCCAGCCGGATTCGGCGACATATGTTTTTAAAATGGCTCCGTTCGGATGGCCGCTCATAAAGACATCGATCATCGCCCCGGTTCCCGAAATGCTGCCGACCGTATACGGCTGATTCGGTGTTATCACGTTGGTAACGACGGTTTCATTCCCGCCGTTAAAGTTTTGCACCCAACTCCGCGTCTCGCTCAGCTTCGGACAGGTTATTAATACACGCTTTTTCGACACGAAGGGAGGGATATAAATGGAAGCTGACCAACTTGACCTATTCACAATTGAAGAGCTAATTAATCGGACGCGACCGAAATTGCTAGGGCTTGCGAATAAAGTTCTCAAAAATTCCTATAACGCCGAAGACGCCGTTCAAGAGGCAATCGTTAGACTATTGAGTTATCTTGCTCGAAATCCGAATGCGCAGTTTTCCGAAGGCTACTTATTCGTCACCATTATAAATGTGATGAGAACAGAGTGGCGGAAAAAGAAAAGGCTACTTGAGCAAGGAATTACTGTCGAAAGTACGGAACGCGCTGATGGGTCAACCATCGATCCAGAGAATACTCTGTGGTCGATGCCACCGGTTCGGAGCGAACGTTCACGACAAATCGACCGGAAAGCCATAAAGACTTTCTTAGCAAAGTTCAGCTCGGAAGAAAAAGAGATCTATCTATTGAATATGAGTTGTGACCTTTCGATCCAAGAAATCGCCCGATTGAAAGGTGAACCCACGGAATATATCTATCAGGTTCTTAATAAACTCAAAAGCTGCGTGAGCTATCGTGCTGAACGGTACAGCGAGATGCACGAAGATTGGTTTGATGAACTTAAGTATGTATGTAATATAGAAACAAAAAACTGAATAGCCAAACATGAGAAACAGTTTACTAAAACAAAATTTACGGGCTTTACGATGCCCAGCTCCCAACTTCAACCTCTCCCTTGAAATTCTGCACTGCCTTCTCCTAAAATTCCGCCCGCACCTCCATTCGCCGCCTCAGTTCTGAACCCAAGAAATCATTGGGACAACTGGGGCAACTTCTGACGCAAAGTATGATACTTGCGTAAACAACCAGGTTTGCTATAATGCGCAAAACAGCGTTAAGCCTCTTGAACACAACAGTTATCTAGCTTTTTGCTGTTTTTAGTTCAAAGCTGAGGAGGAAAATCATGGAAAACGAATTGAGTAAAATAATGCTCTTGAATTTGATGGCGCGGAGTTGCCAAGAGTTGAGCGATCCAGCAGATAGTCGAGAAGTTCTTTCAGAACATGTATGCCTTGACCCTGAAACCGGAGCGACTTTGAACTCAGTTAATATTTCATTCTTTTTGAATATGTTAAATATGAAAGAAGAGTACTTTGTTCGGCTCTATCCAGACTCGGATCTTTCTCAGTCTGACAGGTCCCGACTTTCAGACGAGCTTACAACTCACCTTATGAGCTGTGTTCGTTGCAGCGCGAAGCACAAGTTGGACACAGAACATCGTCGGCAGGTAGATCAATTATTTGACGATCATAAGGCCGAGTTTGGATCGGTTTTGGCGAAAACCGCCGGTCGGTAGAAATGAGCACCACCATTCATAGCGTTAGATCTTGAATATCTAGCGCTCTTTCTTTTGGTGAACCTAATATAATCCGCTAGGGTTTGGGTGACTCCACTCAAAAAATCTCTTTACATTGAATACCTACAGGTTTACAAATCGCGGCATTCCAAAACACTCTGTATCAAACGAAAACGTAAAAACCATGGGCTATGACTGTCTCTGCCTAATTCCGTTACCAATACGTAACCAAAAGTTGACAAGAAGAAGATGGAATTGAATAGTTGAAACCCTTCACACACGGCGTAAGTTGTTGATTTATTTAAAATAATCCAACTATTCAATTGTTTTTGAAACCCTATGCCAACGGATTCATAACCCCGAGGTCGAGTGTTCAAGTCCCTCTCCAGCCACCATCAGATCAATTCTAAATGTCCTTTAAGTTTGGCGAGGTGCATCCCCTCGCCAATTCTGTTTTTGAAGTTCAACTACAATCGATTATTCCGGTGTGAGGCGTGTAAGATAAATTTATGGACGACAAATATCAGATAAGCAAAAGCAGGGAGCCGGAGACGAAGCAGGAAATTATTCAGCATCAGATCGAAGACCTGATCAAACGCCGGGACAAAGAATCCAGCCTTGCTGCGAAAAAAACTCTAAATACGGAAATCATGAGGCTTTATGCCCAATATGAAAGGCTTAAATTGTGAGGACCTAACCCGGTCGCACGCGACGAGCCGTTTGCCCAACCCGTCGCAAAGGGAATGTAAAATGAAAAGTTTCTTGAAGGCTCTCTTGTTTGTTGTTATCGGAGCGGCAGCGGGTGCCGTAATAACGGGTTTTTTGCTCGAGAAGTATTTTCGTCGCTACAAGGCTGAGCTGTACGCGATGAATGCCGCTGCGAACGTACTGCTGGCCCACTAGCTAAAGGATGGAGACGCCGCTATTGTCCTCGCATCGGCCGAGCGAGGCATCGTCAACGACGTACTTATCCTATCCGCTAACGACGACCTTAAGAACACCCCGAATCGCCGAGATCTCGCTCAAGGCATCGAAACGTTTCTACGTCTGCTCAAAGACCGAGATTCCGTCTGAGATCGCCTCGATCATGAACGCCCTGCCACCCGTCGAAATGGCGGACTGCGCAGTCAATTAGAGCTCGCTGTCAACCACTGAGGATTTGCTGATAGGAATTATCTCGACTTATGGATCGGATACCGTTATAATGTAGGCGGCAATTAGCCTTGTGATGTTCATGCGTGTTCCGGAAGAGAGTCTCGACGATTTCACAAATATTGATGCTACGCGGAAACCGGCAGAGCCGCCGCCCGTGAGATTGCTGCGCCTTTCCGGCAGGTTCAAGGCATTGACACCCCTCGCACGCTCGGCGGATCGCGCTGAACTTAGTTCGGCCACTGGCAGCAGATCCGTTCGCCCCGCTCCGTCGCCGGTCGCGAACCGTCTTTCGTGGTACCATCGCTCGGTCGCCTTCAGCGCCGGTCTTGCGGTAATTGCGCTCATTGTTGGTATCATTGCCAGCTTTTATACTTCTACCGCGCCCGCCGGCTTCCAGAGCGGCCTGGTCACGGATCGACAGTCCGAAGAAATGCCCGCATCCGCGAACGAGCCGGACACCCCGGCTTCCTTACCCTCCACGACCGCGTCAGGCGCCTACGATAAACCTTATGCCGTCCGGTCAACGGTGAGACGAAGGCTTCCCAGACCCATTCGCGCCTACTACCGGCCGCGCCAACCTGCACGCACTTCGCGTCTCGTGATGTCATCGTTTGTCCCAACCACGCTCATCATCTACATCGAAAACGGCGAGGTAAAAACCCGCATCGAACGGCAGCTCGCCAGCGGCAAAAAGACGAGCTAACCCCGCGAGCCTGGCCTCGAGCTAGAGGACCCCTGATCTCTTTGCTTTTAAAAACAAACCAAAAGGCTGTTTCAAGCGTTCGGAAGCCTTAGAATGGTGGCCGCGCCTGTTTTTGGGTTGTCCCTTCCCAGGCTGTCCCACGAGCAGGGTGGGACAGGGAAGCACCTGGTTCGCAACGGAAATAGCGTTGGTAGCGCAACTACGCGCAAAATCAAAAAAATTAGGTCGGAATCCTCCCAATTTCTTGGAGCGGAAAAACCACTAAGCAAAATTTCAAAACGGCTTTCGTCCTTAGGGAATAACCCTTTTCTCGTGAGGAAGTATTAATATGACGGGTCCCTTTAGTTCGGAGTTAGCTGCGGTAAGAGCAGGCTTTAAGGCGATAATGGCCGATAACAACAAACAGCATCACCAGGAATTCGGATTCTGGGTGATCATGAAGATCAAGGCCGATAAAAGCGGAGTGAATTTCTTCTACACCGATATAGTGGATGGGGGCAGCGGCGAGGTAACGATGACGCTCCCCCACGAAATGGTTAGGGCAAATTGTCACACGCATCCGAAACGGTACTCGACCGGGAATTTCAGTACTAACGACAAAAATAATTTCAAGCTGCTGAGAGATAAAAAGCGTCCGATGGCGTTCTATTTATTGACGCCCTTTGGAACGATCAGCGTCGCGGCAAGAAGAAAAGGACTTTCCCGGCGGCAAAAATGTCCCCTGGAGCTGATCGCTTCCGGCACGCGAGTCCTCCGCTTACACAACGAAGGACGCGCCCGCTGGGTAGATGCCTTTCCCTATCCGCATCACCAGCGAGCCGATCCGCCTCGGGGAAAGGAAAGTCCTTGAGCTCCCTCCTTGTCTGAGGAGGGGTAGCAGGATTTAGCTCTCCTCCTGCCCGAGAAGGGAGAATATGATCACCTTTTTCATTCCTTTTCTCCTTCAAAACTTTTTGATTTTCCGGGCCCTCAGCCCCGCTCAAATTGTTAATGTCCATTTCGAAAAAGTATTTCAGAAAAAAATGGGCCGGCCGCGACGGCCAGAATGCAGGCACCTTCGCCTTCTCAGAAAAAAAACGGGTTCAGAAGTGCGGGCAGATTGGGGGTCCGCAGATTTGGGGTCACAGATTTGGGGTTACAATTCTTCTTGCGTCAGCGGCCCGCGGCTATGGCGGGCTGGGCGAAGAGGACAACGCGATCAAATACCTCCGGGACGCTTTTAAGTACAAGGCCAACCTGACCGAGGGCGTACGCCTCCCAGACCCGATGACCGACGCCTCATTCGAAAAGTTTCACAAGAGCGAGAAGTTCCGTAAAGCTGTCGCGGAGATGAGATCGCAGGATTAGCTTTTTAGTCCGCATCGACGAAGACGGCGGCGACGGATCAACATTCAACGTCTTCTACGCCATCGCCCCCGACGGCCTTTGCTACTGGTTCGGCCAGCGGGAATGTATCATATTAATGCGAATATTCAATTGGTGAAAATACTCCTATGAATAGTAGTGAACTGGGCGGCCTATTCGAAAACGCAAGCTTCGCAATTCTAAAGGAACTATTCCAAAATTGGGGCTATGAGATCGTTGACTCAAAGATCCAAAAGAGTGGGACGCAGCATGGGTTTGATCTCTATTTCAAAATCGGTCGGCACCATTCCTTTTTGAATCTTTTCATAGAATGTAAAGCTTCACAATCCGACAATTCTATTAGCGGCGACGAATTGATCTTAAAGCTCCAACAGTTCGACTGGGCAAATTTTCCAAGAAAAGACGTTCATATTTTCTTTTCCCCTTCGAGAGAAATAGGTCTTGGCAATCAGCTACTTACGATTGAAGATGATTCCTATCCCTTTACAATAATCGACTGGATGCGAAAGGCCGATGAAAACAATCTCATCGTTGAACTGTTTTGGACTTATAGAACCTCTGGAAACGATAAATCCATATTGGATTATTGCGACTTTCTATTTTCAAAACCCGCGAACGCGCCGAAAACGTCTAATACTTTTGCCGAGGTGTGCGAATTATTAAAACAAAAGTTTGACAGGCGCGTCGTAGAACATAACGGAAAACTAGAGTTTAAGAATTTCAGAATCATCAATGGAACATTCTGGAATCAGGTTCAAAAAGGGACTCATTCCGACTACATTTCATATTTTTACAGCAAAACGGATTCTACTCCAGCCAGATTAAGAGAGGTCGTTGCCAATGATTTTTATATAAAAAATATTCCAGCCAGTGGAAACTTTGATCGAAAGTTAACATCTGCAAAAAAAACAAAAATATCTCTTATCAAAATTCTCTCCCGAGGAGGCGAAGGAAAATCGACCTTTCTTTATCATCTAGCAAAAACATATTACGAGGATAATCTAGTAATCTGGCTCGAAGATGTCGGTAGTGACGTTCTTGTTGAAATAGACGAAAAAATTCAGCTTCTCGACACAAATAAACCACTTCTTTTTTTCCTGGATAATCCGGCAGTTTTTGGCAAAACTCTATCGGAGTTCGCCAACAAACTCGTCTTAAACTTCAGACATCGTGAGGTTGTTTTGATCGTCGCCGAAAGAGACGTCCGGTACGATCATATTGAAGAAATTGGATTTTTTGAAGCCTTATTTGACGGGTTATATGAGATTCGGCTCCGCTCCAATCAAATACGCTTAGAGGTATTTCATGAACTATTGTCTGCTCTTGATGAGGATGGATCGTTTGCTGATGAGACTATTGATGAGATGCGGAAAATATATCTCCGGGACGACCGGTTAAGCCTGGCCGAAAGGACGTTTGCCGTTCTCAAATATCTGAGTTCGAAAGGGAAACTAAAAGGATACGTATTCGACTGGCAGGACTGGGAAGATTTTGCAAAGAAAAGTGCGCCGTCGCTGGAAAGACTGTATCTTGTCGTCGCTACCTTTTATCAGTTCGGCTACAGCGTCGACATTGATTTTTGTGTGTCCTTGCTTGGAGGGGGCGACTTCATCTCGATAAATTCCGCCTTGGGGCAAAATCCCAATCTCCCGATCTATAAACGTGGACGCCACCTTCTACTAAGACACGAGGCAATCGCCTCATGGTTCCTAGATGGTGAATCCAAAGAAACAAGGGTCAATCTCGACAACTCAAAACATCTGTTTGGAAAATTCCTTGCAAATGTCGATACAGATTTTGCGAGAAACCTATTTATTTGGGTTTGTATAAAAAGTCGGGAATTTCGGCGTTCAGAATACGCGGGGCTTGTTGACGGCAAAATCCGGGAGGCGATTCTTCTGGATTTTATAGAAAAACATCCACAAGAACTCAAGAGCCGCACGGAGTTGAGCAAGATATACCAGACGCAAAAAAAATGGCAGGAAGCCGAGGATATTCTTCTTGAGTTAAAAGTTATTGATCCTGACAACCTTCAGGCTCGCACGGAGTTGAGCAAGATATACCAGACGCAAAAAAAATGGCAGGAAGCCGAGGATATTCTTCTTGAGTCATTAAAGATAGATAACCAGCAACCTTCACCCTCGCACGGAGTTGAGCAAGATATACCAGACGCAAAAAAAATGGCAGGAAGCCGAGGATATTCTTCTTGAGTTACTACGCATCAACACTGACGATCTTAATTCGCGCACGGAGTTGAGTAAGATCTATCAAACGCTGGGTCGTTGGGATGAAGCAATACAACGACTGAAAGAATGTCTGGAAATAGACCCCAATGACGTTTACTCTAAATTAGAGCTTGCTTCGATTTATCCAAGAATAGGAAATTTTTCGCGTCGAGAGCAACTTTTGTTTGAAATCTACAAGGATCAACCGAAAAACATACCAGCTTTAACACAGTTGGCCCACCTTTTTTCTAGATTTAGAAAGTACCGAATTGCTATACAATTGATGGGAAAGGCTTACGCATTGGATAGCTCGGACCTATTAACTCCGTGTGCGACTTTTAGTAAGCAAACAGCTTTGCGAGCTGTAGCGGTGAAACGTGACGTGTTAGGTTGAGTTTTAGGCCGAGGGTATGGGCCAGGACCTTGCGGATGACGCGATTGGCCAGATGCCAGGTGTCGCGAGCCCAGACACGTTTGATGTTAAAGCGTTCTCTCAACTGTGAGAACACGGTTTCGATAAGTTGCCGGTGCCGGGAGATAATACGGCTTCTTTCGGGCATCGGGTCGGTGGACCGCATTCTAAACGGGGCACAGATCTCAAGCCCCTGATCCTTGAACTCGGTTTTCAGATCCGGCTGCCAGTAGTTGCGGTCGCCGAGACAGCAACCTTGTGTTTTTTCAACCAGTTGCGGCAGCATGGCCGTGTCCGAGACATTCGCCGGGGCGACCGCGAGCCGCCTTATCCAGCCCTCGCTTGAGATCCGCACGTGGAAGCGAAAGCCGAAGATCGTAGCTTTTCCGCCGTGGTCCTTTCCATAGGCCGCCAGAGAGTGGAAAAGACGTGCCGATGTGGCCCGGACAAAACGGCACACTGAAACCGGAAAGCTGTCCACTATCGAGAATGGCGAGGCCTGCTCCGGCGGCAGAAGCCTTTGCCACAGCCACTCTTTTATGCTCGAAAGATTCGCCGACTGTCGCACGAATGTCGTCCGGTGCATCTTCCGAAGGGCCGGGAACCATTCACTATAATGACGCCGAAAGTATTCAAATATCGATTTGTCCGTATCCAGACCGATCAACTCGCCGACCGTCTCGATAGTCACCGCTTCGGCGTCCGTCAACCCCGGAGCGAACCCGCGCCCACGAATTCTTCGCCCCAACTGCTTGAAAAGATCGTCAATCATGCAAAATATGCTTATAATTACCATGTCCAAGTTCATTTGCGTAACCCCCGTTAGAAAAGTTTCGTAGCTTATCTTCCGATGTTACCAAACCTTGGACTTTACTTTATCTACCCGCGATAAAAGTCGCACACGGGGTTATTAGCTATTTTTCTATTGACTCTCATTGCTTTGAACAAAGATCTCATACTTGCATTGGACATCGGCACGTCGAGCGTGCGAGCCGCGTTATATGACGACGCGGGCAATGTGCTACCGCGGACGATGGTCAAGAACGAACGGTCGTTGATCGTGACCGACGACGGCGGTGCGGAGATCGACGCCGACGAGGCGTTTGATCAGGTCGTTGCCGCAATCGACGAGGTTCTACGGAAAGCGGAAAAGATCAAGGGTGAGATCGGCCACGTTGTGGCGAGTTCGTTTTGGCACAGTCTGGTCGGCGTCGATGCAAAAGGCAAGCCAACGACAAAAGTTTTCGGCTGGGCCGATACGCGGAGCCGCGATCATGTGGCCACGTTGCGTAAAAAATTTGACGAAACCTTGATACATAACCGGACGGGTGCGAGGTTTCATTCGAGCTTTTGGCCGGCAAAATTGCTTTGGCTTGGGAAGGCGTTTCCTGATGTTTGGAAAAAGACGACGCACTGGCTGTCGCTGAGTGATTTCATTGCGTTGCGGGTGTTCGGCGAAACAGCGACAAGTGTCTCAATGGCGTCAGCAACTGGTATTTTTGATCAGCGAAAGTGCGAATGGGATAACGAATTATTGCAATATTTGAAGTTACCAAGAACGAAACTGTCTTCAATCACTGAGTCAGACGCTATAACTTATTCCCTAAAACCTAATTTCGCAAAACGGTGGCTGAGGTTGAAATCAGCACAGTGGTTTGCGGCAATTGGTGACGGAGCGGCGAACAATATCGGAGCTGGCTGCGTTAAGAAAACTAAAGCGGCGTTGATGATCGGCACGTCGGGAGCAATTCGTGTTGCGTACAAAGGTTCTCCACCGGACAAAATACCGGACGGTCTGTGGTGCTATCGAATCGACCGTGAAACTGTCATCATTGGCGGCGCGTTAAGCGACGGCGGCGGGCTTTACCGCTGGCTGAAGGACAATTTGCGGTTGCTTGCCGATGACAACAGCACCGAAGCCGAGATCGCAAAACGCGAACCGGACGGTCATGGCCTTGTGTTCCTGCCGTTTCTTGCCGGCGAGCGAAGCACCGGGTATCACGAATCGGCGACCGGTGCGATCATCGGTTTGCGTACGGCGACCGACACCATCGACATCGTCCAGGCCGCGCTAGAATCCGTCGCATACAGGTTTGCCGAGATTTTCGATCAGTTGAACGGAGTTTGCCGCGTCCGCGAGATAGTTGCTTCCGGCGGTGCCCTGCGCGAATCGCCCGTCTGGACGCAGATTATCGCCGACGTTCTGGGCCGCAACATGTCGCTGCCCGACACCCGCGAAGCATCTTCCCGCGGCGCCGTTTTGCTTGCTCTCGCAACAATTGGCAAAATAGAGAATATTGAACAGATAGCGACGCCGAAAGGCAATCAATTTGTCTCGAACAAAACGAGACAAATTCTTTATCAAAAAGCACGGAAACGCCATAACGACAAATACCTAAAAGTTCTCAGTTAACAAAAACGTTCATGACAACAGCAACCAAATTGAAAAAATCGACCGACATCGACCAGCTTTGTATCAACACGATCCGCACGCTCTCGCTTGACGCGGTGCAGAAGGCGAATTCCGGGCATCCGGGGCTGCCGCTTGGGATGGCACCGGCGGCGTATGTGCTTTGGACCAAGTTCCTGCGGCACAATCCGAAAAATCCGAAATGGTTCAACCGTGACCGTTTTTTATTGAGCGCGGGGCATGGGTCGATGCTGATCTACAGCCTTCTTCACCTGACCGGCTATGACCTGCCGCTCGAAGAATTGAAAAATTTTCGTCAGCTTCATTCAAAAACGCCGGGCCACCCGGAGAATATTTTGACGCCGGGTGTCGAGATCACGACCGGGCCGCTCGGGCAGGGTTTTGCCAACGGCGTCGGGATGGGCATCGCTGAGGCTCATCTGGCGGCGAAGTTCAATAAGAAACGTTTTCCGGTCGTCGATAATTACATCTATTGCATCTGTTCTGACGGCGATTTGATGGAGGGCGTCAGCTACGAGGCGGCCTCGCTCGCTGGGCATCTCAAACTCAGCAATCTCATTTATTTATACGATGACAACCAGATAACAATCGACGGCTCTACCGATTTGGCGTTTACCGAGGACCGGACAAAGCGGTTTGAAGCGACGGGCTGGCATGTGTCCGAGGTTGCGGATGGCAACGATTTGGCGGCGATAGAGAAAGCAATAAAGGAGGCGCAGAAGATAAAGGACAAGCCGAAGCTGATACGCGTCAAGACGATCATCGGCTTCGGAATGCCGAAACAAGGCACGTCAAAGGCCCATTCGGACGCGCCGGGTGCCGACGCCGTGAAGGAGACAAAACGAAATCTTGGCTGGCCGGAGGATAAGAGCTTTTTCATCCCGAAAGAGGTTTTGGCGCATTTCAGGGCCTCGGTCAAAAACGGTGCAAAGCTCGAAAAAAATTGGAACGCTCTGGTCAACAAATATGAAAAGGCGAACCCGGCAATCGGAGTCGCGTTTCATGCGATCCGCAGCGGCGGTTTGCCGGACGGCTGGGAAAAGTCGCTTCCGAAATTTGACGGCGTCGAGGCAAAAGCGACGCGTGCATACAGCGGCGAGGTGATCAACGCGATTGCCGACGCGGTGCCGCAATTGATCGGCGGCTCGGCCGACCTGAAGCCGTCGAACAACACTTACATCAATTCGTCCGCCGATATCCAGGCGGGTAAATACGAAAACCGCAACATCCATTACGGCATCCGCGAACATGCGATGGGTTCGGCGATGAACGGCATGGCGCTGTACGGCTGCGTGATACCGTTTGGCGGGACGTTTCAGACATTTTCGGATTATATGCGGCCCGCGATCAGATTGGCGGCACTTTCGCATATACAGACAATATTCCTGTTTACACACGATTCGATCGGCCTGGGCGAGGACGGCCCGACGCATCAATCGGTCGAGCACCTCGCCGCTCTGCGTGCAATCCCGAACCTTGCTGTTATACGTCCGTGCGACGCTCACGAAACGCGTGAGGCGTGGCGGGCAGCTTTGAAACGCTCGAACGCTCCGACCGCGTTTGCATTCTCACGCCAAAAGGTTGCGCTTATCGACCGCAAGAAATTCGCCGACGCAAAAGGACTGCACAAAGGCGCTTACATACTGGCGGAGGCTGAAAATAAGTCTGGCAAAGCGGTAACTCCTAAACTCATCCTGATCGCAACCGGCTCCGAGGTCGGCCTCGCGATGGAAGCCCGCGAGAAACTAAACGCCGAAGGCACGCCGACCCGAGTCGTCTCAATGCCGTGCTGGGAATTCTTTGACGAGCAACCCGCAAAGTATAAAGAGTCCGTGCTGCCCTCGAATGTAAAAGCCCGCCTCGCAATCGAAGCCGGCGTCAGCCTTGGCTGGTCTAAATACGTCGGCGACGTTGGCGATATGCTTACAGTAGATCGCTTCGGCGCATCCGCACCGGCGGAAGATGTGTTTAGGGACTACGGGTTTACGGTTGAGAATGTTGTGAAAAAGGCAAGAAAGCTCGTGAGCTAACGATTGTGAAGAAAAATGAAAGTCGAATCGTCCTTCGGCGGTCCAAGGAATCTCGCACTCTTCGCAGCATTGGTGTCATCGTTTATTTGGCGATAGTTCTGCTTTTCATTTGGGCATTTATCGCAGAATTTGACGAGGAAAATTGGATTCTCTCTATGGCACTGGTCTTCCTGCCTGGGTTTTTGATCTGTGTTCGGGAATTGTTGCGAAAGGTCGTACTTTTGGAAAATTATATTTCCTTTTCAACTTGGTATGGCCTTCCCAAGGTTTATGCATACGATCAGATAGAAAACGTTGAGACGTACGTTATAGATGAAGACAAATGGACGTTGGAGCCTGAAACATATGTAAAAGTCACATTTGAGGATGGCAGATCGATGAAGGTTTACAAGAGTTTAATGAGCGTTCGAGAATTCAGAAAATTCCTGCGCACCAAGACCGGACGAACATTTCGCAAATCAGCTACACGGAATTAGAACCTCAATCATCGATCGTAAATCTGCCCACGATGGCCAACCTTTACAACAGTGACGATCAGCCTATTATCTTCGATCTCGTAAACGATCCTATAAATACCCTGGCGAACACGATATCGTTCTTGGCCCGATAGCTTTTCGCAACCGGGACCGCGTGGGTCGTCCGCCAATCCATCGATTCGTTTTAAAATGCGAGCCACGTCCGCTTTCGGTATCGGTTTGAGGTCCTTGTAGACCGACCGCTTGAACACGATCTCATATTTTGCCATCGGCTTTTAGTTTTGCGAGAAGGGCCTCATACGAGATGACAGGTTCGGACGCACGTTTTTCGAAAGCTGCCAAGTCTTCCTGATCTTCGCTCAAAGCGTTGCGTAGGGACTCATTAACTAAGTCGGAAATCGTGCGGTTCGTGTGCGCGGATTTTATTCGCACTGCCCGATGGAGGTCAGGCTCAAGGTAAATTGTCGCTCTTTTATGTTCAACAGCCATGAAATCACTTTAACGTCATAACGACTTAGTGTCAAAACATTTTAGTTCCGCTGTGTTATTATAACAATCGCCGTGAAATGGTTTCACCTCATCTTCGGCATTTTGTTGTTCATCGTCTTTACGGTGACGGGCAAGTATATGCGCGTCGATTTTCCGGACAAAGACGTAATCCCGCAGGAGCTTAGGCTGCTGATGCGGTCGCGGCATATTTATATTCTCTTTTCTGCGTTGATACATCTTGCTCTTGGGGCTTATTTGCAGTTGCGGCCGCAGGTTTGGAGAAAGGTATTGCAGTTTGGCGGGTCGACGGTTTTGGTTGTATCGAGTGCGTTTGTGGTATGGGCGTTTGTGGTTGAAACTTATAGCCTTCAGCATTTTTCGGATCTTAGCCGGAATGGAATCTATCTTTCGCTTGCGGGGATCGGCTTGCATTTGATCGGCGGGATAAACCGCCGTTGACCTGTTATATTATCTAGGTAATGAGCGTTTACGAAAGTTTGTCAGAAACTCAACAATTTGCGTGCCGCGTGATCGCCGATCATGCGCGGGCGACGGCGTTTGCTATTGCCGACGGTATCCTGCCGGGCAACGAAGGCCGCAATTATGTGCTGCGGCAAGATAATGCGCCGGGCGATCTATCACGGCCGCGAGCACATGGGCTACACGGACCCGTTTTTCTTTAAGGTCTGCGATTTCGTCGTCGAGCAAATGCGCGAGGCTTACCCGGAGCTTGAGGTGCAGAGGGAATTTATCGGGAAGATGGTAAGGCTAGAGGAGGAGAGGTTTGGTAGAACGCTTTCTGACGGTTTGAGTCGCTTCAAGGTGGAAGTTAAAGAAGTGGTTTCTGTAATGCACAGGGCAACTCGGATCATAGGCGACGAGATTAAGAAAGTAGTTGAAGAAGTTGGAGATGAAAATTTCAATAAATTCTACGATAAAGGTCAAACTGACCAGAAATTGGCCGATTTGTATAAAGAACATGAAGAGAAATATGGATCGGGCAATTATTATCAAAAGCTTTCCGGTCTTCTATTGAAATACGAAATACCACCATATTTGCTCACCGAAATTATTGAATCTGAGCCAGACTTGCCGCTTGAATTAGTTCCTTTTAGATTGGATTACCTAGCAGTCTATCTCTATCCAAGGCTACTTTGGAACGAACAAAACAAAAAGCTTTCTATAAAAGAAGCTACACTCTTGGCTTTAATCAGATCGAGGCAGACCTTAGAACCAAATCTAATAATTAGTTCTCTAAATTCTCTGTTCGATGGGCAGGGCGATCTGAGGTTTAAGAGTTTTCAGGATTTTGCCCGTTTGTACGATACATATGGTTTACCGCGCGATTTAATCAGAGTTGGATTGGACGATAATGGAATTGAGATCAACGAGGATGATTTTAGTCTAAGTTTTGACCTAGCACTTCAAGAACTTCAAAAAGAGGGTAATGTCGGCCAGACCACCCGCAAGTCGCAGATCTCGCCTGTGTATGCATCGGTTTTGGAGAAGGTCGGGGCGAATAAGTTTCACGGTTATGACGCCACGCAATTTGGCAACGCGAAGGTACTGTCTATTCTTGATGGAGAGACGACTTTGGGTGAATTGCAGAAGGGCCAACAAGGCAGCGTCATTTTAGATCAAACGCCGTTTTATGCGGAGGCGGGTGGGCAGGTTGGTGACGTTGGAACATTACACAGCACTTTGCCACCTGCTGACGCAGGCGGTTCCGCCTTTCTTGCCATGGTTGCCGATACTTATTCCCCGGTCGCGGGATTGATCATTCACAAAGTTACGGTCGATAAAGGATCGATCAAGGTTGGTGATATTGTTTCCGCCACCGTCGATTCACAAAAACGCGATGCGACGCGGCGGAATCATACGGCGACGCATCTTGTTCACGCGGCTTTACGAGAGGTTTTGGGGACGCATGTGAAGCAGGCCGGGTCGGTTGTGGCACCCAGTTATTTGCGGTTTGATTTTACGCATTATCAGCCGATGAGCGAGACGGAGATTGACCGAGATCGAGGATCTGGTCAATCGCTACATCCTTAAGAATCGATTCAGTCAACACCAACGTAATGGCGATTGAGGAAGCGATGCGCGGCGGGGCGATGGCTTTGTTTGGCGAGAAATACGGGTCGGATGTGCGGGTATTAAGCGTTGGCGACGGCGTTTTTTCGAAGGAGCTTTGCGGAGGCACGCATGTGAGGGCGACGGGCGACATCGGCAGTTTTAAGATCACGGCGGACGAGGCTATCGCTTCGGGCGTTCGCCGCATCAGAGCAATTACCGGTTTTGACGCCTTCGAGCGGTTTCGTGAGGACGAACGGCTGATCGACCGTTCGCTTGGCGCTTTGAAAACGCAGCGTGACAATTTGCCGAGTGCGATTGAAAAATTGCAGGAAGAATTGAAGCGGACGCGTAAAGAGAACGACGAGCTTAAATTGAAAATTGCAACCGGAACGATCGGCGAAGCGTCTTCTAATGGAGACGAGGCAAGGGATGTCGCCGGAATTAAGGTGCTCGGCAAAATTGTCGAAGGGCTTGGATGCAAACGGCACACGGCAGCTTTCGGACACTTTGCTTTCGCGTATGAAATCGGGCGTTGTAGTGCTTGGGCGAAAGGACGACGGAAAGGTCAGCATCATCGTCCGCGTTTCAGACGATCTGACCGGACAAAATAAAGGCCGGCAACGTGATCAAAGAGATCATCCCGATAGTCGGCGGTCGCGGTGGCGGAAAGCCTGATATGGCCGAAGGCGGCGGCAGCGAGCCGGATAAATTAGCCGAAGCGATCGACGCCAGCTATAAAGTAATTGAAACTTTTCTGACTGGTTGACTCGTTTAAACAAATAGTCAAGGTTCTTTGAACACCGTATTCACGCAACAAAGTTGTCATAAAAGCGTGAGATACGGTGTTTAGTCTTTAGGGAGAAGTGTCTCGGAATTAGGTGATGCTAACAGGTCAACAGCTTGGGAAATACGAGATCAGGTCGAAGATCGGCGAAGGCGGCATGGGTGAGGTTTATTCGGCTCACGATGCCGAACTCGGCCGCAGCGTTGCGATAAAGCTTCTTCCCAGTGAGTTTACGACCGATCCTGACCGTAAAGGACGTTTCCGCCAGGAGGCCCGTGTTGTTTCGGCCCTTAATCATCCGAACATCATCACGATCTACGAGATAGGCGAGGACGAGAACGGCAGCTTTCTTGCGACCGAGTACGTTGACGGGCGAACGCTTCGCGAGGTGATCAAGCAGGAATCGATGACGCTGCCGCGCATTCTGCGGATCGCCGAACAGACGGCGAACGCATTGGTTGCCGCTCATGCGGCTGGCATCGTTCATCGCGATATCAAACCCGAAAACATAATGGTCCGGCGCGATTCGATTGTGAAGGTGCTCGATTTCGGGCTGGCAAAACCGAACGAGCAGATCATTATGTCCGGCGATACGACGAGCAACCGGACCGTGCCCGGAACGGTTATGGGCAGCGCGCGGTACATGTCGCCGGAGCAGGCCCGCGGACAGGAAGTGGACGGGCGGACTGATATCTGGAGCCTCGGCGTAGTGCTGTATGAGATGCTGGCCGGTGTCGTGCCGTTTGATGGAGAAACTACTGCCGACACGCTTGCCGCAGTGATCTATAAAGAGCCGGAACCAATCTGGCAGGCACTGCCGAATGCACCGCCGGAGCTACAGCGGATCATTCGCAAGGCCCTGCAGAAGGACCGCGAAGAACGCTATCAGAGCGTTAAGGACTTTGCACTCGACGTAAAGGATTTGCTTTACGAGCTTGAACATTCGAACAGCGGAAACAGATCGGCGCATACAACATCATCGCCGAATTTCAGCGAAAATCCGACGATTATCCACCGAACGGTCAGCGGCAATCATCCGACGGAGCGGACTTCGTTTGTTACTTCTTATCAAACGCCACAGGCCGTGCGAAAGCCTCGTTTGCGTTTCGCTTTGCTGGCCGCTCCGGTTCTGGCGATAGCTCTGATGGTCCTCGGCGGCTATGCGTTTTACAACTGGGGCGGTGCCGAAAGACCGATGGCGACCGAGGCATTTGCCCGCCCGCAGATCTCAAGAATCAACACTGACGGCCGCGTGATGCTGCCAGCAATCTCGCCCGACGGAAAATATCTGGCCTATGTCTCGGGCGAATTCGGAAGCCGCAGCCTGGTCGTCCGGCAGATCGCGACCGACAGCATCGTCACCGTTGTTCAGCCGACAAATCTGACCCTGCAATTCTTAACGTTCTCGCCGACCGGCGATTACATTTATTATTGCCAGACGAGCACTGACTTTTTGATCAACACCCTTTATCGGGTACCGGCGTTTGGCGGAACGCCTAAAAAGCTGATCGAGGATGTAGACAGCGCCGTTACATTTTCGCCCGACGGCAAGCAGTTTGCGTTCATGCGGCACAGGTTGGAGCAGAACGAGGACGTGATCTTTATCGCTAATACAGAAACTCTCGCGCTGGAGCCGCTGATTTCGAACAAGGAAACGCAATACAACTTCTTCGGAAACCGGCTCGCATGGTCGCCTGATGGCCGGACGATCCTGACCGGAGCAGGCAAGCGGCAAAGCGGCTTTATTACGCATACGGACGTTGTCGAAATATTGATCTCGGACAAAAAGGTCAGGCCGCTGAACCACAAGGAATTCTTTTTTGTCGCGAACGTAGTATGGTTTGCCGACGGGTCGGGATTCGTTTTTTCGGGGCGTGAAACTCAGAACGGCCCGAACCAGATCTGGCGTGCATCGATTATCCGTCAGGCGAGGTCGAGCAGATAACGAACGATTTCAACGATTACCTTGAGTTGAGCGTTTCGGCGGACGGGCGAAATATAGCGACGATCAAAGGCGATACGGTCTCTTCGGTCTGGCGATATTCGCCTGTGACCAAGAAAAACACACAGCTTACAAGCGAATCGCGCAATCTTGAAGGCATGCTCGGACTATTTCAACGCCGCGACGGCAAGCTGTTGTTTACGCGTAGCGAAGGCAAGGAGACCGATCTTTGGATATCGGATGGTGACGGTAAGAATTCACACGCACTGCTGGCGGAGCCAGGCTATTCAGCTTCGCCGATAGCGACGCCGGACGGTAAGTTTGTGATCTACAATCTGCAGAAGGACAAGTCTTCAGGAATTTGGCGTATCGATGCCGATGGCAAAAACGCGGTTCGCCTGACTGACGAAAATCCAGAACATGTAGATTTTAATCCTCAGGTGACGCCGGATGGAAAGCTTGTTATATTTCAGCGGAAGTCGGGCGACGACGAAAGATTTTCGCTGATGAAGGTGCCGGTCACGGGCGGCCCGGCCGAGCCATTTTACTCGGCGGAGAACTGGAGCGTTTTTCAGCCGCGTATATCGCCGGACGGTAAACGGCTTGCGTACACGACATACGATGTCCGTTCGTTCCAGAAGAAATTGCTGATCGCGACAATAGAGGGCGACAAGTTCGGCAAGGTCGAGCGCGAAGTTGAATTCAACCTGATAAACCAATTCATGTGGTCGCCGGACAGCAAAACACTGAGCGTTTCTGACGAACCGCGGCGGAGCACAGAACATCTGGCGGCAGCCGGTGGATGGTTCAGCACCGACGCAGATCACGGATTTCAAATCGGGCAAGATACTTGAATTTTGCGTGGACAAATGATGGGAAAGACCTAATCATCGCTCGCGGGAATACCAATAACGACCTGATCCTGATTCGGGATACCGAACGGGCTCCGGATGTCGCTTCTGCACCGCGAAGGTCGCGTTCGATATTCGAACGGTTTACTTATTTGTTCAGCGATGTCCGCTGACAAAATTTCGTACGCCTTCGAGCAAACGCTCAACTTCATCAATTGTCGTGTAGACGGAGCAGCCGATACGCAATAATCCCTGTTCCGCAACACCCAATCTTTCAACAACCGTCGCGGCGTAAAAGTCTCCGTGTGAGGTGAAGATGCCTTTATCGACAAGCGCCTTACTTACATTTTCCGAAGGATGATCGCCGACCGTAAACGACACAAGCGCAGTGCGTTCTGCGTCGAGGTCAGGGCCGTAGACACGGACGCCCCTTAGAGCCGACAATCCGCTCCACAATGTTTTGGTCAATTCCTCGTCGCGAGAATGCATTTCGGTGAAGGCGTTTGCGAGTTGCGCGCGACGCGAGGTTCCTTTGCCAAGCGAAGCGATGAAATCAATCGCCGCTCCGGCTCCGACGATTGACTCGTGGCTTTGAGTTCCGGTTTCAGCGCGGTCAGGCGAATTGTCGGGTGCGGGCCGTAGTTTTGGAAAGTCTATATTTTCCAACAACTCCTTTCGGCCGTATAGAATGCCGATGTGAGGGCCGTAGAATTTGTAGGCCGAGCAGGCGAGGAAATCGCAGCCGATAGCTTTTACGTCGATCAATTTATGCGGCGCAAAGTGAACGGCATCGACAAAGCTCAACGCTCCGGCTTCGCGTGCGAGTTTGCAAACGGCGTTTATGTCGTTGATCGTACCGATTGCGTTTGAGGCAGCACCTATCGCGACGAGTTTAGTCTTCTCGTTTATCAGTGCGGGCAAATCGCCGAGTTCAAGCTGGCCGGTTTCGATGTCCATCGACAGCACACGGATTGTTACGCCGCGATCTGTTTCAAGCGAACGCCACGTGTCGATATTCGCGTGATGATCGAGCTCGGTTACTACGATCTCGTCGCCTTGCTCGAATTGTCTCCCGAGCGCTCTGGCCAAGTGAAATGTCAGCGAGGACATGTTTTGACCGAAGACGATCTCGTCAGCCGAAGCGTTTAGAAAGTCGGCAAACGCGGCCCGAGCGTCCTCGATCATTTGATCGGTCTCGTCGCTTGTCGGATAGCCCCAATGCGTGTTCGCGTTGTGGTTGTATAGGTAATCGTTCATTGCCTCGACGACGCAACGCGGAACCTGTGTGCCGCCAGGACCATCGAAATAGGCGACTGGATGACCGTTGTGAATGCGTTCGAGCGCCGGGAATTGGGAGCGGATTTCCTCAATCGTATTGGTTTTATCTGTTTGCGGATGCATAAGAAAAATCGGGCAAAGCGAATCTGTTTGAACAGAAATACTTTACCCGAAACGCGGAATTCATAAAAGCGGCAGATTAGGATACAGACAGCTAGTTGTTTTCGTATTCAAGAACTCAGATTTTTAGTTTATCCTTAAAGAACGATGAGCGCAGTCATAAAGACAGAATCGAAAACCAACGAGATCATTTCGTATAATCCGGCAACGGGCGACGAGGTCGGGCATGTGCATAGCTTTTCCGCTGAGGAAGTAATTACCGCCGTCGAAAGATCGCGGGTGGCTTTTTCACAATGGAGGAACACGTCGTTTGCCGAACGCGCGCGTCTCGTCATGAGAGTACGGGAAGTTATTTTGGCCGACATCGACGGCATCGCGCAATTCATCTCGGCTGAATCGGGCAAGCCGTTTGGCGAAGCGATCGCGATGGAGATCGCACCGGTGCTCGATCTGATGCAGTATTTTGCGCGGAATGCGGAGAAAATGTTGCGGCCCTCGAAGATACGCATTGGGCTTTACGCACTGCTTGGACGTTCGTCGAAGATCGTCTATCACCCGCTCGGCGTGGTCGGCATAATTCCGGCGTGGAATTATCCGTTCTCGATACCGCTTGGCGAGGCGGTGATGGCTTTGATGGCGGGAAATACGGTCGTAATAAAACCATCGGAGCTGACGCCGATGGTTGGGTTGAAGGTTGGCGAGATATTTGAGAAGGCCGGATTTCCGCAAGACGCAGTTCGGATAATTTCGGGTGCGGGCGAAACGGGTGCCTCGTTGGTCGAAGCGGCGCCGGACAAGATAATGTTTACCGGCTCGGTCGCTACGGGTAAAAAGATCGCGGCGGCGGCTGCAAAAAATTTAACGTCTTGCGTCTTTGAACTCGGCGGCAAAGACCCGATGATCGTTTTTGAAGACGCTAATCTCGAACTCGCAGCTTCGGCAGCCGTTTGGGGCGCATTTTGCAACGCCGGGCAGTCGTGCTCGTCGGTCGAGCGGCTTTATGTGCAGGAATCTATTGCCGAGGAACTGACGCGGAAGATCGTCGAGAATACTAAACAGATGCAGCAAGATTCGGGTGATAAGGAAACTACGTCGATTGGTGCAATGTCGTCGGAAAGGCAGCTAAAGATTGTTGAAGAACACGTCAATGATTTTCGCGAGAGCGGTGCGAAGATCGAAACCGGCGGCCAGCGGAACGCGGACTTCAGTCCGCACTCTTTATTTTACGAGCCAACCGTCATCACCGGTGCGACGAACGACATGCGTGCGATGCAGGAAGAAACTTTCGGCCCGACGCTGCCGATAGCTACGTTCAAAACCGAGGAAGAAGCCATCGCCCTCGCAAACGACAGCGAATTTGGTCTAACCGCCAGCGTCTGGACCCGCGATTACACCAAAGGCCACCGCGTCGCGGAGCAAATCGAAGCCGGCTCCGTTTGCATAAATGAAGTCCTTTACACCCATGGCATCGGCCAAACGCCATGGGGCGGCTTCAAAAACAGCGGCCGCGGCCGCACGCACGGACGCGAAGGCTTAATGGAACTCGTCCAGCCGCAGCACATCCACGTCAACCGCTTTGCGATCCTCCCCGACGCCTGGTGGATGCCGTATACGCCGACCGCAGTTGAGACATTTCGCGGATTTGCAACGAAATTTGCATCCGGCTCGGTGATAAAAACAGCGTTGCTTCTCCCGCAACTCTTTCGACGCATTATTGAGCTTCGGCGAAAAGGCCCGGATTCTAAATAGGGTACCCAACGCTCAATGATTACCACTTTAGCCATATCAAACTATCGCTCCGTTTTGGACCTCGTAATGCCGTTAGCTCGGCTTAACGTCATTACCGGGCCGAATGGAAGCGGTAAATCCAATCTTTACCGTGCGCTCCGACTTTTGGCGGAGACGGCCCACGATGGGGTTGTAAGCGCGCTTGCTAGAGAGGGCGGCCTAAACTCGACGGTTTGGGCTGGACCGGAGGAACTTTCAAGATCAATGCGTTCCGGCGAATCTCGAATCGAGGGTGGGCCGCGAAAGCACGCGCTTAGATTAAAGTTGGGTTTTGGCAGCGATGACTTTGGATATTCCATTTCGCTAGGTTTGCCTAAACCGGATGATTCCGATGAACCATCAGCCTTCACGCTCGATCCAGAGATAAAACACGAGGCTGTTTGGGCCGGACCAATGGCAAAGCCTTCCACGTTGCTTATTGAACGTAGAGAATCTGTTGTCAGATCTCGATCCGACAGGGATTGGACGATCGCGGCAAAAAACATCAATTCGTTTGACAGCATTTTTAGCCAACTTGCCGATCCTAACGCCACACCGGAGGTTTTTTGGCTTCGCGAACGAATTCGCGAGTGGCGATTTTACGACCACTTCCGAACGGACATGGCGTCTCCAGCTCGACAGCCGCAAATAGGAACGCGAACCCCGATCCTTAGCCATGACGGAAGCGACCTTGCGGCAGCCCTGCAAACGATTCGCGAGATCGGTGATCCTGAGGCACTTGATTCAGTCATTGAAACTGCATTTCCCGGTGCAAGAGTTAGAGTAACGACGACGGCCGGCGGCAGATTCTCATTGGAGTTCTTTCAAAAAGGACTGCTGCGCCCGCTTTCCGCCTCGGAACTATCAGATGGAACGCTACGATTTCTACTTCTTGCGGCCGCGCTTCTTACGCCGCGACCGCCCCCATTAATGGTACTAAATGAACCTGAAACAAGCCTTCACCCGGATGTAGTTCCCGCTCTCGCCCGCCTAATTATAAGAGCAGCAGAATCATCTCAGATCTGGGTAGTGACGCATTCTGGAAAGCTCATCTCGGCTTTAAAGAAAAGCAATATTTGTAATTTGATCGAGCTTCAGAAAATATTGGGAAGCACCGAGATATGCGAACAGAAAATGCTCGACAGGCCGGCTTGGCGTTGGCCGGATTAGATTCGATCCTGCATTTAAGCCGCTGTCAGCCTGATCTTGCCGACATTGCTTAGATTGACGTGTTGTCGTGCTTGCCAAAGGTCGTGATTGTACTGCATGGCGAGCCAGCTCTCAGGCGATCGGCCCAGCGCTTTGGAAAGGCGGAGCGCCATCTCCGGGCTGACACGGTTTGTGCCTTTTAAGACGCGGCTGAGTGTTGAAGCTGCGACCCCGAGTTTAACAGCAAGTTCGCGGCCGCTAATGTGGTTCGGTTCGAGATAAACCGCCGTGATAAATTCGCCGGGATGAGGTGGATTGTGCATTGCCATTAGTGATAATCCTCGTAGTCCAAAACGTGAATGTCACCATTTTGGAACTCAAATGTCAGTCGCCAGTTTCCGTTTACCCAAACGGCCCACCGGCCTTGCTCCGATCCTTTGAGTGGATGCAGCCGGAATCCCGGAATTTTCATATCCTCAATCGACTGGGCCGTGTCTAAAGCTGTCAACAGCATCCGAAGCCGTTTTGCATGATGTGGCTGAATGCCAGCAACACTTCCTGACTCAAAGTACTTTTTGAGGCCTTTGTGCCGAAACGACTTGATCATGCCTGATTATACACCGTTGCTCAACACGCAACAACAGGCTAGATTCTCGTTATTATTTTCGATTGAGATTAGTACCTTGTTCAGGGTATATTGACTGGATGTGACACTACACGCCCGATATTCAGTCAGGATGTTTGGTTTAAGGGAATAATATGAAAATCGATCGACGTTCATTTCTGGCCGCTTCGACATCGGCACTTTTATTAGGCAAGGCGGCTCAGCCCGCGACGGGTCAGACGGCGCGTGGTTCAAAGGCGGCAAGGCCGTTTTCGGTCGCGGGCCGCGAAGCTTCTGTTTACACGACGGCAAAGGACAGCGAGCTAAGGCTTTCAAAGACGGGAACGCTCGCTTTCAAGCCGTATGCCCAACCGCTTGAAACTCAGACCTGCGTATTTGTTGATCCGGCAAGGACGTTTCAGACGTTTTTCGGAATCGGCGGGGCGATAACCGATGCGTCGGCTGAGACATTTTTTAAGCTGCCTAAACAAAAACAAGCCGAGATCATGAAGGCCTATTACGATCCGAAAGACGGGATCGGATACACCTTGGCGCGGACAAATATTCATAGCTGCGACTTTTCGAGCGGCAGTTACACGTACGTCACGGAGGGCGATAAGGAGCTAAAATCGTTCAGCGTCGAGCATGACCGGCAGTTTCGAATTCCCTTGATAAAGCAGGCGATGGCCGCCGCAGGTGGAAAGCTGGACCTTTACGCCAGCCCGTGGAGCCCGCCGGCGTTTATGAAGGATAATAACAACATGCTTCGCGGCGGCAAGCTGAAGCCCGAATATTTTGCGGCCTGGGCCAAATATTTCACGAAGTTTATCAAGGCTTACGCGAACGAAGGAATTCCGGTTTGGGGCGTCACGATCCAGAATGAACCGATGGCAACGCAGAAGTGGGAATCGTGCATTTTTACGGCCGAGGACGAGCGCGATTTTCTTAAAAATCACCTCGGGCCGGAAATGAAGCGAGCGGGGCTTGCGGATAAAAAGATAATTGCGTGGGACCACAACCGCGATCTAATCTATCAACGCGTAAGTACGATACTCGACGATCCCGAGGCAGCAAAATTCGTTTGGGGCATCGGCTATCATTGGTACGAACCGTGGAGCGGCGGCGAGATGATGTTCGACAACGTGAGGCTGGTCCACGAAGCGTATCCCGACAAGCATTTATTCTTTACCGAAGGCTGCGCCGATTCTTACAAACGGGACAAGCTGCAGGATTGGACGCTTGGCGAGCGTTACGGCTATTCAATGATTCATGATTTCAATAACGGCACGGTTGGCTGGACCGATTGGAATATCCTGCTTGACGAGACCGGCGGGCCGAACCACGTCGGTAATTTCTGCTTTGCTCCGGTCCATGCGGATACGAAAAGCGGAGAGGTTACATATGTAAGTTCGTACTACTACATCGGTCACTTTTCGAAATTCATCCGCCCGGGCGCAAAACGAATTGCAAGCTCGCCGAGCAGAAGCTCGCTGATATCGACCGCGTTTCTTAACCCCGACGGAAAGATATTGGTGGTCGTGATGAACAAAAGCGAAAAGAAAGTTGAGTATCTGTTATGGCTGGCCGGCAACGCCGCCGAAGTGACCTGCGCTCCACGCTCCATACAGACGTTGGTGATTTAAGCACACTTAACAAAATCCGCCATTGAAACCGCAATCGACGGAAATGCGGCGAGAAGTTTTTTGTCGGAAGTAACAAGTGGCACGATTGGCTTTTCGGCGACGTAGACGAATTCGCAATCGTATACGGTGCAGGCCGAGGAGTGGGCGAGTTCGAGAACGCGACTCGATTCAACATCGTATTCATTGTCGGCGATTAAATGTATAGCTTTATTCATTCCACCGATAGCATCTTCGAGTATTAAAACGGCCTGCCGAACATAAAGGGCGAGCACATTGCGCATTTCCGAACGCCAAGGTTTAGAAGCCGCCCAGATCGGATCGGTTTCCAAAACGGAGTCAGCCAGGGCGGAGTGTTCATTTCGAAGTACGAGATACGCTATTACGTTGGTATCGACCACAATCATGGCCGACCCTCATTTTTCGCATACTCCAAAAACTCGTCCATAAGATCTACTTTTGGCATTTTCTTCCTAAACTCGCTTATATCTTTAAGCATCTCTTGGGCGTTCGGTATCAGGGCGGAAGTTGAACTATAACCTCGCTATTGATGCTGCGGCGATGGTTGGCGGCGGTAAGCTTTAGACGCTCGTAAAGACTATCAGGCAGATTTTTAATAGTTAAAGTAGCCATAATGAGGTTCCAAAACGGTTCCAAAATGGAACCTATATGAAAATATGGCAATTCGGGCTTAGCGCGTCAATATGTTTGGTTGTGTGGGGTTATTGCTGTGGCCTCACGCAGAAACCCGCGCGGAAGCAAGGGTAATACGAAACGTCTAGTATTTCGCCCTTGCTAACGCGCGAGCTTCCGTAATGTTCGGAATGCACTGACAGTTGGTTGTGAGATAATGGCGATATGTCTCAACGAATGCCGGTTATCTTTTTTGGCCACGGCAACCCGATGAATGCGTTGGCCGATAACGAATACACACGTGCGTGGGCAGAGATTGCCAGATCGATGCCGAGGCCAAAGGCCGTGCTTTGTGTGTCCGCGCATTGGTATATTCCGGGAGTTGCGGTTACGGCGATGGAGCGGCCTCGAACGATCCATGATTTTGGCGGTTTTCCGCGAGAGTTCTTTGAGGTTGAGTATCCGGCATCAGGCTCGCCCGAATTGGCGAATCGCGTAAAAGAACTGCTCGGTGGTGAAGTCGAGGTGGACACCGGCCGCTGGGGACTCGATCACGGCACGTGGTCGGTGCTCGTGCATGTGTTTCCGAAAGCGGATGTGCCTATCGTGCAATTGAGCATTGACGAGACAAAGCCTGCCGAGTGGCATTATGAATTTTCAAAAAAACTTGCGCCGCTCCGCGAAGAAGGCGTGCTCATCATCGGCAGCGGCAATTTTGTTCACAACCTTCACGCCTACGCGTGGGGACGGCATGATGTCGAGGCGTTTGATTGGGCTATCAGATTTGAGCAAAAAGCGCGTGAATTGATCTTATCGGATAATCACGAACCGCTCGTCGATTACGAGTCGCTCGGCAAAGACGCGATGCTCTCGGCCCCGACGCCCGATCATTATCTCCCGCTATTGTATATACTCGCGTTAAAACGCGATGGCGACGCAGTAACTTTTCCGGTCGAGGGCTTTGACGGCGGCTCGATCTCTATGACGGCCGTTCGCATCGGATAAACAAGGAGGAATTATGAGCAAGATTTCATTACCGCAACTACCTTTACGCGAATGGCAGGATACGCAGGCGACGCTGCATATGTGGGCGCAGATCGTCGGCAAGATCGCAAATGCAAGGACGCCGCTTGTGAATCATTTTTGGAATTCGACATTGCGCGTAACGCCGTGTGGGCTGACGACGCTGCCGCTCGGTGACGGCGGCGACACTTTTACGATGGAGTTTGATTTCATCGCGCACGAACTCGTCGTCAAATGCGAGACTGGCGAAATGCGCGCCATCAAACTAAAACCACAAACCGTTTCGTTATTTTACGATGCCGTGATGGCTGCACTCGGCGAGCTAAAAGTCGATACAAAGATCTGGACGATGCCCGTCGAGCTCGAAAATCCGATCCGCTTTACCGAAGACACACGGCACAAATCTTACGAAGCGGAATATGTCGAGCGGTTTCATGCGATCATCAGTTGGGTGCACGGAGTGTTCAGCGAATTTCATTCGCGGTTTATCGGCAAATCGAGCCCCGTGCATTTTTTCTGGGGCAGTTTTGACCTTGCCGTGACAAGATTTAACGGCGAAAAAGCGCCGCCCCGCAATGGCGCAGACTACATTACGCGAGAAGCATATTCGCACAAAAACATCAGTCACGGATTTTGGTGCGGCGGCGGAGCAGTGCTCGAGCCGGCGTTCTACGGCTATTCGGCTCCCGAACCTGACGGTTTTAAACAAGCGAAAGCATTGCCGTCTGAGGCTTTTTATCACAAAGACCTTAACGAATTTGTTTTGCCATACGAAGCGATTCGTAAATCGGATTCGCCCGAAAAGGCTCTGCTCGATTTTATGCAGAGCATCTACGAAGCGGCTGCGAATCTTGCTGATTGGAAACGCGAGGAACTTGAACGGCCAAAGGCGCAGGCTGTTTCATAATCATGAATATGGATAAACTTGAAGCAAACAAGCAAACCGTAACGGCTTTTTACGATCTGATGTTCAATAAGCAGAAACCGCGCGAGGCGATTGAGAAATACGTGGATGATATTTACATTCAGCACAATCCGATGGTTGCGGACGGTAAAGAGGCGTTTATCGAGTATTTTGAGCGGATGAACCGCGAACACCCGGTAAAACACGTGGAATTTAAGCGTGTTATAGCCGAGGGAAACTATGTTGTGCTGCATTGCTACCAAACGTGGGAAGGCTCGGGCGACTGGGCCGGCATCGATATTTTTCGGCTCGACGACAAAGGCAAGATCGTAGAGCATTGGGATGTATTGCAGGAGATTCCTGAAACATCGGCGAACGGCAACACAATGTTCTAAAAATTTGCCAGCGAAATACGCGAAAGGTAGCGAATGGGGTTATTGCTACTCTCTCCAGTTTTTATCGATCAATGAATAAAGATTTCCCAACGCCGAAATTCATTTCGCTTGAGTTCGATAATCTATCGGCAGAAGAGCAGACAATGCGTGCCTCGAAGTTTTTTGAGATGCTCAATTGCCGCCGGACGGTTCGCGAGTATTCCGACCGCGACGTGCCAATTGAGCTAATCGAAAAGGCAATAGCAACCGCCGGAACCGCGCCTTCGGGTGCAAATATGCAGCCGTGGCGGTTTGTTGTTGTTCGCGATGCGGAGATGAAACGCAAAATTCGTGAAGCGGCGGAAAAAGAAGAATATGAAAGCTATCACGGCCGCATGAGCGAAAAATGGCTGCGCCGGCTGGCGGTTTTGGGAACAGATGAGCACAAGCCTTTTCTCGAAATTGCACCGTACTTGATCGTCGTTTTTCGAATCAACTCGATCACTGAAGATGGCGAGACCGAGCCGACATATTACTCGCAAGAGTCAGTCGGCATTGCCGTCGGCCTGCTGCTCGCCGCTCTGCACAACATGGGCCTCGCCACGCTGACGCACACACCGTCGCCGATGAAGTTCTTGCAGGAAATTCTCGACCGCCCGAAAAACGAAATTCCGTTTGTACTGATTCCAGTCGGTTATCCGGCCAGCGATGCAAAGGTTCCGGACATCAGTCGCAAACCGCTCGATGAAATAATGGAAGTGATCTGACCGTCATGCTTTTCCGTGACGTTACCTGATTGCGATGGGGTTAATGATCGCCTGCACGCCGCCGGTGATGCGGGCCGGGCCGAGCGTAAAGAGAAATTCCCAAGCCTGATCTTTAACCATTTCTTCGGTGTTCATGTTCTCAAGAATGTGAATTCCATTCATCGGTAACAGTATTTGATGAACCTCAAAAATACCTGCTCCATTTTCGAACGGCACCGCTTCGAAGTTTGGAGTGTCGCTGCCGATCATCGCCACGTCGAGCGAAGCAAGATAACGGGCGCCTTCGCGGCCGAGGCCGGGATTGCCCGCTATAAAACGTTTGTTGTCTTTGCCGATGAGCTTTAGCCAGCCGGTGTAAAAGAGCACGACATCGCCTTTTTCGATTGATTTGATTCCCTGCCGCTTCATCGCTCCCTCGATATCGGCGCGGTTGAAAGCGGTGCCTTCTTTTACAATATCGGTCTTAAAATATCCGGCCATGTCGAGGAGAACGCCGCGCGTCGCGATGGCCGGAACGTTTTCGACGCCAAGTTTCTTCAGGCCGTCGGCAGCGGCAAAATCAATAGACTTGTTGCAGTTGTAGTATAAATTGTCGATACCTATGTGACCGAGACCGTCAATCTGCGATCCGACGCCGACCCAGCCATTGATAATGTCGTCGTTGTAGTTAGTCTTTGTCGGCCCGATGGAGGTTCCGCCGGTTTGATCGGGCTGAATGACTATCAGGTGGAAGCTGCGGGTGCCGTAGGCTGGCGTGTCCTTATTCGTCTCGATGCCAAGGCGATACGCTTTGCCTTTTGTGACGAGTTTGCTCGCGGCAAGCGTCTTTGCCGGCGTGATGTAATTGACGTTGCCGATCTGATCGTCTGGTCCAAATTTTGAAGCAGTTGCACAGGGCTTTTGTTGAGCAAAAGCCTGCGACATTGCACCGATGCAAATTATGCAAAGCCACCAGAACCTGGCTCTAAAGTTGTTCATGTTGGGGTCTCCTTTGGACTAACGTTAGACCAATTGTGAATAGATTTCAATAAAAAGGGCCGCATTCGCGACCCAAAAAAAACAAAATTCATCAGCCATTACGGCTTAATTACGTAATCGGGCCAGCACGATGTCGGATTTAGGTACTTCTCAAGGAAGTCGACCGCGGCGCTGTCGAAGTTCGTCGCACCGGTTCGGCTGCCTTGATCGGGATTCAGTATCTTACCAATCGAATCGCGTACGGCTTCGAGATGAACGCGTGTCGTTTTGTCCGACGTTCTCGCGAGCGCCGAGCCTATAGACGCGCTGACGGAGCGAAGCTCAGCCCTGTAAAACGCCTTTTCGTCACCGCTTGTGATAAACAGAGCTGCGAATCCGGGCGGCAGTCCCTGTGGCGCCGTCTGCGCCGGAGCGTTGAGTTTCGCATTCGCGATATCGAGATACGATCGCTGCAAATTACGACGATAAGCATCGATTGAGACTTTCGACGCGCTTAGCTCCGTCCAGACGCCGTTTCGTACGTCAGCCAGAAAATCACCCGGCTGATACGACGCGTTTCCATCCAAAGCCTGTTGTTCGATAAGCCGCGCAAACCGCGAGCTGGAAAGCAGGTTGTTCAGAACGCTGTTTTGTGCGTTTCGCACTCGATTTAGCGCTCCGATTGGTTCGATCCGACGGAGAATTTCCTTATCGACCGCCCACATCGGCGTCGCAAATGCGTTTTCGCCGAGGAATTTAACTGCCTCGACCTGACGCTCTTTCGGCACTATTGTGAATCGCACCCCGCTCTGACCGATGTGTTTTTGCTGCGAGTTAAAGCCGCCGACAATTGCCGAGACGTGATTCATCTCGAGCGTCCACTGACCCAACATACGGCCGTAAAGTTCGCTCAGATCGTCATACGGCTTGCCTTTTTCGTTGGTCGTGGCCGGGACGAGCAGCTTCGATACACGCTTGAGATTCATCAATCCGAGTGTGGATGATTTGACTGCATCGGCGTCGCCGACGGCTTCGGTCAGTTCGCCGGGGTCGCTGCCGGAAGAACCGTCGGTCGAAAAGCGAAGCCACGGTGTTGTGTCTTGCTCGCGAGCCCATTCGTCGAGCGTAGCAAGTTCGGCGTCGGGCGTTTTGGCAGACGGAATGGGTTTGTAACCCCACATCGTCGCCCATTCGTCGTATGGGCCAATGCCGGGAACGAGATCATCGACATCTATATTGTCTTCGGGCTGAGCGACGTAGTTGAAACGCGAATAGTCCATCAACGTCGGTGTATGGCCCATCTTTTTTACCCATTCGCGGTCACGAACCTTGTCCTGCGGATAATTCGAGCTGGCCTTCATGTTGTGCTGGAAGCCAAGCGTGTGTCCGACCTCATGAGCGGCGACGTACTCAATCAACGTTCCCATCAGATCGTCTGGCATGGGAAGTTTGTGAACGCGCTTGTCCACGGCTCCGGCTTGCAGGAAATACCACGAACGCTGGAGGTTCATGATGTTGTGATAGAACTGAATGTCCGATTCGAGAATTTCGCCGGTACGCGGATCGTTAACGTGCGGGCCAGACGCGTTTTCAATCGTCGAAGGCAGCCATCGAATTACAGAATAACGAGCGTCTTCGGGGCTGAAATCAGGGTCTTCCTGCTTTGTCGGCGCCATTTTAGCTATGATCGCATTCTTAAACCCTGCCTTTTCAAAAGCTTTCTGCCATTTCTCAACGCCGCGAATCATAAACGAGCGCCATTTGACCGGCGTTGCCGCGTCGATGTAGTAAACGATCGGCTTTACAGGCTCGGACATTTCTGCGTTCGGGTCTTTCTTCTCCAGCCGCCAGCGTGTGATGAACGTCCTCTCCTGCGCGCGGTGCTCGTTACGGCCATAGTCCATGTTGTTGATCGCAAAATAGCCGACACGCTCGTCAAACAAACGCGGCATCATCGGATTTTCGGGGAGTTTGACCATGCTGAAGTGCAGAACGACCGTCGCACTTCCGGGGTTCATTCCGGCTGCGGCAAACGGATTTGTCGGTGCGGTCGGGAGACCTGCGGGCGGAGCGATCCGTGTGTAGGTCTGCGTCGCTTCGGCCTCGATGTTTTGCGGATAAGGAGAAATTCGTTCGATATAGGAACGCGTCGGGTCCATCGCTGTCGCGTTCAAACGCTGACGGGCGCTGAATTCAAACACGTCGGTCGTGAACAGGCGTCCAACTTCGACGACCACCGATTCGTTATTTGGCCCAAAAGCCGCGACATTAAACGCCATCAAAATCGACTCATTATTCGACGCAGCGACGGCCTGTGCTATCGGCAGTTTTGGGTCGGCAACGACGCTGTAATTGATGTTCTTGAGATAGATTTTGTTGTTTTCGCCTTGGTCCCAACGAACAACGCGACGCCCCAGAGCTTGCCCGCCATAACCTACGCCGAGCGTCGTTTTAGCAATCTGCGTCACCCACAAATACTCTTTGCCGAGTTCAGTCTTCGGAATTTCGTAATAGTACTTGTCCTTGACCTGATGAACCTTAAAAAGTCCGCCTTTTGTCTTTGCATCTTTTGTAATGACTTTGTCATAAGGCTGCGGGTCCGTAGACGGCGGCGTGAAGCCGGGTCGTGGCATTCCAGCAACTGCCGGTGTCTCCTGCGGTGTGGGGTCCTGTGCCATCAGCATAAAAGCCGGGGCTACCAGCAACAGGCACATCATCAAAATTCCTATCGGGGTAACTTTCATGTGAATAAATATTCCTCCTGGGATAACTCGTAAAGGTTCGGCTTCAAACGTGCCGTAAGGCAGTTTGACCTTGTGTGACGGAGTCGAATCGGTGAAAGATGGACGTATCAATCCCGACGACTACCGGCATACACTCATTTAAAACAACTCTGTTTTCGAACAGATGGGAACGAATATTTATAGCATCGAATAAGGCCCGATGCAACAAAAAGCGGCTGGTTGAGGGTCCCAGACGCAATACCGGAAAATCACCGTCTGATCGCCGGAAACTATTCTTTATGTTTAAGTTACGACGCGACACCGCGTGAAAAAATTCTTGATAAACGCGCTCATTACAAGGTATAATTGTTCAGGCTCGGAGTCACGCTGAGCTAAAATACTGGTTTCCCACCACGAATTCATCCCTAAACTAATTTGATTATTCTGCTCGATTGACGCCTGACATGTCGACACAGTTGACCCTCATTTACTTCTCCGCGGCAATTATTGTTTCGGCGATTATTAGTATCTTCGCATTGCGCAACGCCGACACGCGTGGCAATAAAGCGTTTGCGGCGGCTTGTCTGATCTCTATCCCATGGATGGTTGGCGAGGTCGTAGGCAGATTGAGCGGCACGTTTTCAGGGCAATGGGTCGGTGAGGTTTTCCGATATTTTGGAGCTTCGGCTTTGCCCGTCGTTCTGCTGATTTTTACTCGTCAATACTGTGGGCGCGATCTCGACAGGCGACAGATTAAATGGTTATCCGTCATTCCGGTAATCTCCTGGCTGATGATGCTGACAAATCCGTTACATCATATGTTCTTTAGCGGGACGAAGATAGGTGTCGGTAAACCACTCGACGTCGAATTCGGTATCTATTTCTGGGTGATCCATACTCCATATTCCTATGGCATAGTTCTAGCCAGCCTACTCACTATTCTAATGGAGTTAAGCCGGGCATCGCGGCATTACCGCAAACAGATACTGCTTTTATTCATATCTTTGTCAATCCCTTTTGTGGCAAACGCGCTAAGTGTTTTAGGTGTGAGCGGCAGATTCACCGCACACAGTTTTCCGCTGGTTTTTTCGTTAACGGCGTTTGCTATGTTCCGGTTCGAATTTTTGGGAAGCAGCCCGATAGCGTACGAAACCGTATTTAGAAGAATCATTGACGGTGTTCTCATTCTTGACCGGCGCGACATTATCCTCGATATTAATCCGGCCGCAGCGAAAGGTATCGGGAAAAAGCCGTCCGAGATCATAGGTCTCCACGTTCGCGAAGCATTTATGGCCTGGCCAGCGGCGGTAGAACTCTACGACGAAAAACCCTTGGAGCTAGGCGAGCTCGAAGCGACAATTCAAGGCACTCACCGTTATCTTTTGATCGATTCAATTCCACTTGCTGCTGGTCCGACGGCCGCGGTCGATGGCCGGATTGTCACAATCCGTGACATTACCGACCGGCATCAGCACCAACTTACGCTTGAGGCGATGGCTTTTCACGACTCGCTGACACGCCTGGCAAATCGCCGGAAATTTCAGGAAGAGGTCGAGCGTGCGATCGTGCTCTCCGAAGACAAAAACGAGCCGTTTGCGATCCTTTACATGGACCTGAACCGCTTCAAGGCTGTCAACGACACGCTTGGGCATGAGGTCGGCGACGAACTGCTCAAATACGTTGCCGCCCGCGTGGCCTCGATTTTAAGGAAACCCGATCTGCTGGCTCGTATAGGTGGCGACGAATTTGCGCTTCTTCTTCATAATTGCGACGAAAGCGGGATCGACATCGTCGTCGAACGATTGCTTGACAATGTCCGTCGTCCATTTAAGGTCGGTGAAAATACATTGATCGCAGACTTGAGCATCGGTTCGGCAATCTACCCGCAGGACGGTGCGGATCTAACCGAACTACTGCGTTATGCGGATGCCGCTATGTATCGCGCCAAACAACAAGGCGTCATTACGTCTCAAAACTTTACAACAACGATCTCGTCCGAATTGGACATGTAAAAGCTAAGTTGCAAATTCCGCGACCACCGGTGCGTGGTCGCTCGGTTTTTGAAAGGCACGCGGCTCCTTGTCTATCCAGCAATCGGTGCATAATTCGGCAAGCGGCGGCGATGTCCAGATGTGATCAATCCGCAGACCGCGGTCTTTTTCGAACGAGTGGTGAAAGTAATCCCACCACGAATATTCCCTCAAATCGTCATTAATCTGCCGAAAGACATCGACGAAGCCCCATCGTTTTACATTTTGAATCGCGTCGCGCTCGGGCTTGGTAAAATGCATTTTGTCCTTCCATAACGAAGGTTTCCAGACATCCATCTCGTGCGGAGCTACGTTCAGATCGCCGCAAAGCAGGACGTTTTCATTGACGTCGAAGTTATCGTCAAAATATTTTCTCAGACGCTGAAGCCAATCTAGCTTAAACGCGAATTTGTCCGACCCGAATTCAGTGCCGTGTGGTACGTACACATTAACGACACGGACGCCGTTAATCGTTGCTGCGATCAAGCGTTTTGGAACGTCTTCGGCATCGCCAGCGAAATTCTTTTGCGGGTCGCGCAATGGATGTTTTGAAATGATTGCGACGCCGTTATAGGCTTTTTCGCCGTGAAACGCGATGTGCTCAAACCCGATGGACTGGAGCTTCTGGTTGGGGAACTTTTCGTCAACGCATTTTGTTTCTTGTAGGCAGAGTACATCCGGCTGATTTTTATTACACCAATCGACAACGTGCTCAAGGCGGGAGTTTATCGAATTAATATTCCAGGTTGTGACTTTCATCTATTGAATCTCTTTTGTACCCTTGTCGCTCGGTAAGGAGTCTTTAGTCCTCCCACCGAAGGCGATCAGGAAAATATAGATAACAAACACGGGTACGATCAGGAGCATCGAAAGGAAAGTCAACCCAAACAGAATGCCATAGGCAGAATCGTTCGAAGTGCCGGACTCTCGTAATCCGCCCATTATATCGAAGACTGCCTTTTCAAGATTAAGTATCGTCAGCGTTGTAACTATCGCAGTAAGTGGCAAAAGCGACGCAGTGAACAGGGCGACGTATTTAAGCCGAGCATTTCGCCTGAGATAAAAAAACAAAAGTGCTACTCGCCATAGTGCGACCGTCGCGAGGAACCATACATTTAACGATCGAGCGGTTGCAAGGTCGGTAAAGCGTTCCACTGGTATGGCGTAAAGAATTGCCGGCGGCGATGTCAGGGCGACAAAAGTAAGTACATGCGAATACGACCAGTTGGCCGGATTTAGCGGTTTAATGATCATCCATAAAATAGCGGCGAGTAGGAAAACATAAATGACCGAACCAACTCCGAGATGCTGAAGAATGCTGGCACCTGGATCGTCCCACCAACGGCCTATCCCGACGATCCACGTCAAAACAAGGCCTAGTACGAGATGACCGCGATCGAACTTAAGAAAACCGTCCGCAGACAATCGGAAGGTCAACAGTCTAGATAGGTCTAATAAAGCTGGCTTAAGTTTGATCATCCATTTCGTAGCTTCGACCGACTTTGCTATTCGCTGAACGCAGCAACCACGGGCGCGTGATCACTCGGCTTTTCGAGAGCACGCGGAGCTTTGTCGATCCAGCAGCCGGTACATTTGTCGGCAAGCGATGCTGACGTCCAAATGTGGTCGATGCGGAGGCCGTGATTTTTTTGCCAGGCACCCGCGCGGAAATCCCACCATGAGAACTCGCGGACATCGCCATTCATTTTTCGGAATACATCGACGAAGCCCCATTGCTTGACGTGGTGCATCGCGGCCCGCTCCGGCTTTGAAAAATGCAGTTTCCCCTGCATCACGGGAACGCTCCAGACGTCGAGTTCGTCAATAGCAACGTTGAAATCGCCGCACAGCAGAACGTCTTTGTTTACGTCGCACGTTTCGTCAAAAAATCTGCGGAGGCGCTGTAGCCAGTCCAATTTGAACGTAAATTTGTCGGTCCAAATCTCGGTGCCGTTCGGGATGTATGTATTGACGACGCGAACGCCGTTTACCGTTGCCGCGATCATTCGTTTTGGCGATTCATCATCGTCATCATGGAAATTTTTCTGAACGTCTTCAATCGGGAATCGCGAAACGATCGCCACGCCGTTGTATGATTTTTGACCCATGAAGGCGGTATAGTAGCCCGCTTCTTTGAAAGCCGCCGCTGGGAAATTCTCGTCAACAATTTTTGTTTCCTGCAAACAAACAACGTCTGTCCCGGTTTCGGCGAGCCAATTGAGCATCACCTCCATTCGGATATTTATCGAGTTTACGTTCCAGGTCGCGATCTTCATTAATTTCTTTCCATCAAAATCTTTAGAGTTCCTACATCGATCATTCCAACTACTTAAGCGTCGTCATAATATATTTTCTCCAATCTGAAACAAAGTGTAACAACTTTTCTAAATTCGTATCATCGCCCATCAGAAAACTGTAAGTATCGCAGCATGGATAATCAGTATTTTCATTTATTCCAAACTTTTGGAGACTTTCAACCGTGCCTTTGCTGTGACCTTCTCCCCAAACGTCCCACTCGTCATGGTGTTTGTAATAGTTCGCAGCCGAGTTTATTAAACTAATTCTGCTTAAACCTTCCGAGATAGGTTCATTATCATCAGAATACAATTTTAATTTATCTTTAATTCGTGATTTATTATTACTTTGGCTTATTTCATTCAAGTCGGTATATACGCCGGAAATATAAGTTTGCAGTGCTATAAAAGTTATTCCAAGAAGATGTTCATATTCCTCAATTTGCGACCCTTCATCGTCAATTTTTTCTATGAGATCAAAACCCGCTTTTAAGGCAGCCAAAGTCGTACTAAGCCAACTATATCTAAAGTCTATTTCCCGCCAATGCGTTATTTCCTCAAATGAATTGCTTTCCATGAATAGAGATTAAAGATTTTGCAAAACGGCCAGAATTCTGACCTTCATTTTTTTACGTTCCTACCATTTTTTTGACTATTTCGTTCCCAAAAAACACCGTCAGAGAAGCCTTGTATCGATTTGTCCGTTTCAGCCATCTCGAGACGCTTTTGCGCGAGCAGACAATAGTTTTCGTCGGATTCGATCGCGACAAAATTGCGGTCGAGTTTTTTTGCGGTGACTGCTGTCGTGCCGCTACCGGCGAATGGATCGAGGATTAGATCACCCGGGTTTGTGCTTGCCAATATTATTTTAGCGAGCAGCTTTTCTGGTTTTTGCGTCGGATGGTCGGTGTTTTCGGGCATCGACCAAAACGGTACGCTGATGTCGGTCCAGATGTTAGAAGGGTGGGTGTCGCGGAAATTACCGTCACCGCTTTTTTCCCAATCCTTCGGTTCGCCGTTTTTTGTGTACGGAGCAAGCACCTTTCGCCGCATTTTGACGTCGTCGAGATTGAAGGTGAAATCATCCGACATCGTAAAAAACCAGATGTCCTCCGCTGCGTTCTTCCAGTTTCGCTTTGCACCGCGGCCCTTTTCGCGTTCCCACGTGATGCGGTTTTGGAGCTTGAAGTATTTCGAGCCGATACGCTGGATCGCGGAGCTCGAACGCCAATCGCCGCAGATGTAGATCGAAGCGTTCGGTTTAAGGAGCGGTACGCAAAGCGTCAGCCATGAGTCGAGCCATGATTCATATTCATCGTGTGACGTTTTCTTAAATAGCTCCTTTCCGAAAGTTTTCGAAAGATTGTACGGCGGATCTGCAAATAGAAGATCGAAGCTGTTTGTCGGCAGGTTAGTTAGGACACTGAAAGCATCTCCGCAAATAATTTGATTTCGCAAATCAAGAAGCGAAGTCGGTTCGCCAGGCTGAATTCGTTGTCGGAGCCTCTTGACCTCGCGATGATCTAAACAGATAGTTCGATTTCGAGGTGCTCGGTTTTTTGCGGTTTTAGAAGCCGTCGGCATAGACTTGAAAAAACTTTACCATATCGGGAAACCCTTCTAAACCGTTGATTATGGCCACCAATTATGCGTGGAGGCCGTCCTTGACCGTCAAAATAGCGCGTGATAACCTTATATGTTTTGAGCATCGAGCGATTTTTAAGAGTATTTTTATAGCGATAATAGTTTAAGAAAAATATGTATTTGCTGGCTTTTGCTGCCGAATCGATCCAGCTTTTTCCGGACGGCACTTTATTCATCCACATCGCATTGATCCTAATCATGATCTGGGTCTTGAACCGGACGTTTTTTCGTCCGATCAACCGGATCATCGAATCGCGAGAGAAGCACAAAGGCGGACGCGGCGGCGAGGCCGAAACGATCCTGAAGGACGTTGCCGAAAAACAGGGTCGCTATAATAAGTCGATGCTCGATGCTCGGAGCGAAGGCTATGACGTGATCGAAAAGCTGCGTGCCGAAGCGGTTGCTGAGCGGCAGGCAAAGATCACGATGGCGAAAGAGGAAACGGCACTGGCTTTTGCCGATGAGAAAAAGCAGCTTGAAGACCAGACCGCTGAAGCGAGGGCATCTATTGCCAAAGAGGCCGAAGAGATGTCCGACAAGATAGCGGCGAATATTTTGAGAGCGTAGTGGGATAAAAGAACCACGCGTCCACCCAAAAGCGGCAGACACTCCTCCTTAAACCAGAAGGGGAGTTTAAAAACGGTGCTTCAAACATTTATGTTGGGTTCTATTTACAATTTAGTTTTGATCTTTGCCGGTGGCGGCAGCTCGGGCGGATTTGCCGAATTTTACAACAAGTGGTTTAACTACCCTGGTTTTGAGCTGTGGAAATTTATCAACTTGGCGATCTTCGTTGCGCTGATGATCTATGTGCTCAAGAAGCCTTTGAGTGAAGCATTCAAGGCGAAACGTGATGCGATCAGGGCCGAATTGATAAAGGCTGAGGAAGAAAAGAAATCCGCGCTTGCACAACTTACGTCGGCTGAAGCAAAACTGGCCGCTCTCGATACGGAAAAAGCAAACGTATTGAAAAAGGCGAACGAAGAAGCCGAAGCGGAGAAGCGAAGGCTGGCCGAGCAGACGCAAGCTGAAGTTGCGAAGTTGCGTGAACAAACAAGCGGCGAGATTTCGCGGCTTTCCAAACAGACCAAAGCCCAGCTTAGAAAATTTTCTGCCGAAGAGAGCATTCGGTTGGCCGAAGAAAAGCTTCGTGCACAGATCGATGCATCAAAAGACGCTCAACTTATCAAGGCCGGTATTACTTCGATCGGAGGCCTGAACTAAATGAGTGTCGAAACCATCGCCCGCCGATATGCGACCGCGCTTGCCGATGTCGTTCTGAAATCAGGCGAAACTGAAACCGTCAAAAACGAACTGAAATCGTGGGAAGAGCTGATCGATTCGAACGAGAATCTGCAAACGGTATTCGGTAACCCGTCTATCGCTCACCTTAATAAAGAGAATATTTTAGACGGCCTGCTGACGAAAACGCGGCCGAGCAAGACGACGGCGAATTTCCTGCGCGTGTTGCTAAAGAACAGTCGGCTGACCGAGCTTGGCCATATCAATATGCGTTTTGCGGCCGTTCTGGAAGAGCGGAGCGGAAACGTGCTGGCAAAAGTAACGTCTGCCCGTGAGCTTTCCGAAGCTGAAAAGTCGGAATTAAAAACGAATCTTGAAAAATTAACCGGCAAACAGGTAAAGCCGGATTTCAGTATAGATGATGGAATCATCGGCGGCGTCGTCACGCAGATCGGATCGACGGTTTATGACGGCTCCGTCAGAACACAATTAGAGAATCTTAAAGAAGAACTAGTGAATGGTTAATGGTAAATAGTGAATGGTAAACGAAAAGCCATTCACCACTCATCATTCACCGCTCACCATTAAATAAAATGGAAGCAATTAAAGCCAACGAAATTAACGAAATCATTCGTGCTCAGATCGAGAATTTCGATACGAGCATGACAGTCGACGAGGTCGGGACCGTGATCAAGGTCGGCGACGGTATCGCTGAGATCCACGGGCTGGAAAAGGTGATGGCGGGCGAACTGCTCGAATTTCCTTTCGGCGTTCGCGGTCTGGCACTCAACCTTGAAGAAGACAAGGTCGGTACGGTGCTTTTCGGTGATTTTCAGAAGATCAAGGAAGGCGACGAAGTAAAACGTACACGCAAGATCATGAGCGTGCCGGTCGGCGACGCAATGATCGGCCGCGTTGTCGATGCTCTCGGAAACGCCATCGACGGCAAGGGCGACATTATTACCGACGCATTTAATCCGGTCGAGCGTATTGCTCCGGGAATCATCGACCGCCAGCCTGTTAAAGAACCGCTTCAAACCGGTTTGAAGGCAATTGACGCGATGGTCCCGATCGGTCGCGGCCAGCGTGAACTGATAATCGGCGACCGCCAAACCGGTAAAACCGCCGTTGCGATCGACGCGATCATAAACCAGAAAGGCAAAGATGTTATCTGCGTCTACGTCGCTATCGGGCAAAAGGCTTCGACGGTTGCACAAGTTGTAAAGAAGCTTGAAGATTTTGGCGCGATGGATTACACGGTTGTTGTTTCGGCAACGGCGTCTGATCCGGCAGCTATGCAATTTCTCGCTCCTTATTCGGGTTGCGCAATCGCAGAATACTTCCGCGATAACGGCCGCCATGCTTTGACGATCTATGACGATCTTTCCAAGCAGGCCGCCGCGTACCGCGAAATCTCATTGCTGCTCCGCCGTCCTCCGGGCCGCGAAGCTTATCCGGGCGACGTTTTCTATCTTCACTCACGCCTGCTCGAACGAGCGGCGAAAATGTCGGATGCACGCGGCGGTGGTTCGCTTACGAGTTTGCCGATCATCGAGACGCAAGCCGGCGATATCTCGGCATACATTCCGACAAACGTGATCTCGATCACCGACGGACAGATCTTTCTTGAGTCCGACCTGTTCAACTCCGGCGTGCGTCCCGCTATTAACGTGGGTAACTCGGTTTCGCGTGTGGGCGGTTCGGCACAGATCAAGGCGATGAAGCAGGTCGCCGGCACATTGCGTATCGACCTTGCCCAGTTCCGCGAACTCGCTGCATTTGCACAGTTCGGTTCGGACCTTGATAAATCGACACAGGACCAGCTCGAACGCGGTAAGCGGCTGACGGAGATCCTGAAACAGGGACAGTACCAGCCGATGGAGGTCGAAAAACAGGTACTTATCATCTGGACAGTGACCAACGGTTTGGCCGACGATGTTGCAGTCGAAGACCTAAAGCGATTCGAAGAGGAGCTGACCGGATTCATGGAAAAATCTCACCCTGGTGTTCTGAACACGATGCGTGAGAAGAAATCGATCGACGACGATTTGAAGGCTTCGATGAAGGAAGCGGTTGAGGATTTCAAAGCGACGCGGTGGAATAAGGGCGAGGCTGGCGCCGCAGCAGCATAAATAGTTGTGAACGGTGAGCGGTGAATGATGAGTTTCTTTGATTCACCATTCACCATTCACCATTCACCATTCACGAATATGGCTAGTTTGTTAGACATGCGCCGGCGGATCAAGTCGGTCAAAAATACGCAGCAGATCACCAAGGCCATGAAAATGGTCGCGGCGGCGAAGCTGAAACGAGCGCAGGACCGCGTTACCTCGTCGCGTCCGTTTGCGGGCAAGATGTCCGAAGTTCTCGGCGGGTTGAGCGCGAAGGTGGCGGACGAGTTTTCGCACCCGCTGATGGATGAGCGCGGCGACGAGAAATATCTTGTTGTGCTTATCAGTGCGGATAAAGGGCTTGCTGGTGCATTTAACGCGAACGTGATCAAGGCGACGCAGGCTTTTTTGAAGGAGAATGCATCGAAGTCAGCTGAGATGATTCCGGTCGGACGAAAGGGTCGCGATTTTTTCAAACGCCGCGACGTGAAGTTTGCCGACGAATATATCGGCTTGACCGGCAGCGGACAGGTCGTCCATGCCGACGCGGTCGAGATCGCGCATAAAATCATCAAGACCTTTACCGAGGACGAAACGATCGATAAGGTATTTATCGTGTTTACGGAGTTCAAAACCGTTCTGTCGCAAAAGCCGGTTATCGAACAGCTGCTTCCAATACCAAAGACTGAAACGGGCGAAGACGACACCACCGGCGTACAGGCTGAATATATCTATGAGCAGCCGGCCGCCGAGATATTCGGGAAGCTCCTACCGAAACAAGTCGAAACGCAGATCTATCGCGGAATGCTCGAGTCGGTCGCGTCCGAACAGGGTTCGCGAATGACGGCGATGGATTCGGCATCGAAAAACGCGGGCGAATTGATCGACACGCTTACTCTCAACATGAATCGCATCAGACAGGCGGCGATTACGAAGGAAATAATCGAAGTTGTCTCGGGAGCGGCAGCAGCATAGACATTCTTTTTCATAATTGTGGCAGGCAAGCAAATTTGAAATCGCGGTTGATTTCATATATGCTGTGCCTGCTTTTTCGTTCGCTTGAATAATCAAATTCGGAGGAAGAATATGCTATTTACTGGTCTTGGTTCTGTATTACTGTTAGCAGGTGCTATATGGCTGATCGTGATTGCCGTACAAACCGGTAAGTCTACTGGCGAGAAAGTAGTTTGGGCACTAGTCAACTTTTTCTGCCAACCGCTTGGTGGCATAGTTTTCTATTTCATGACAAAACAAGGCCTTATTCCCCTCATACTCGTGATTATCGGATCTATTTTGACTGGTATTGGTTACTCATCAATGATGGGCGAAATGATGAAGAACATGCCGAAGTAATGATCGAAAACGAAGTTCTAGGTATCGGGCGCGGGCGGTTTATTCGTTACGCGCCTCTTATTTTGTGGACGGGCGTGATCTTTTTTCTGTCTAGCAACCAGGGTTCGATGGCCGAAACATCGCGGTTCATCCGCCCGATCATTGAGTTCTTTTTTCCCACAGCGTCGCCGGACACGTTTCTGCTCGTTCATGCGTTTATCCGCAAGACCGCGCATTTTGTCGAGTATGCTGTGCTTGCGATGTTTGCGGCGAAGACTTTCTTCAGTTCGTCCATGCGACCGCTGCGAGACCATTGGTATGCGTTTTCGATATTGCTCGTATTGATCGTTGCGGCAATCGACGAAACGAACCAATCGACGAGCTTTTCCCGCACCGGTTCGGGCTGGGATGTGCTGCTCGATCTGTCGGGCGGAATCGCGGCGATCTGCCTTCTTTGGATTGCTCAAAACAAGTGGCCGGTAAATCGGCTTCTTCAAAATAACCGTTTGCCCGGTCGGTGAGAAAGACCGCCTGTTATTCACGAAAACCGCCTGTTCACTGCCTCGAATCGATCGCCAAAACTTTGATTAAACGAAACTTTGTGAGATATTCTATCGTTAGATTAGGCACAAGGAGATCTAAACAATGAGCATTATCGACAAGGTAAAAGAAGCTGCGATGAATCAGTTTATCGAGGTCATTGAGTGGCTTGATGACTCGCAGGACACGCTGCTTTACCGCTTTCCGGTTTATCAGCAGGAGATCAAAAACGGTGCGCAATTGATCGTGCGTGAATCGCAGACCGCCGTTTTCGTTTTCGAGGGTCAGGTTGGCGATGTTTTTACGCCCGGACGTTATACGGTCGAGGGCGGGAATACACCGATCCTTTCCAAGCTCGGTGCCTGGAAATACGGATTCAATTCACCGATCAAAGCCGAAGTTTATTTCGTAAATACCAAGCAGTTTACCGACATGAAGTGGGGAACGTCGAACCCGATCATGCTCCGTGACGCGGATTTTGGGATTGTTCGTTTGCGGGCCTTCGGTGCCTACAGCATGCGAGTTGCGGATCCTTCCGAATTCATCAAAGAGATCGCGGGAACGAATGCGAAGTTTCAGACCGAAGATATCGACGGCCAGCTAAAACGGGCGATAGTCACAGAGTTTTCCGACGCTCTCGGTGAATTAAAGATCCCGGCGCTCGATCTTGCTGCTCAGTACAAAGAAGTTGGCGAGCAGATCCGTGCCAAGATCAACGAGGATTTCAAAGGCTACGGACTCGAAGTTACGAAATTCTATGTTGAAAACATCAGCCTTCCGCCGGAAGTCGAAGCGGCGATGGACAAGCGTGCTTCGATGGGAGCACTTGGCGATGCTCAGCAGTACATGCAGTTTCAGGCAGCGGATGCACTGCGTGACGCAGCTCAGAACGAAGGTGGCGGTGCTGGATTAGGTGCCGGACTCGGCGCAGGTTTTGCGGTCGGCGGCCAGATGGCGAATGCATTCGGGCAGCAGGGAGGAACAGGAGCTCAAGGAGCTTCGACCGTTCCTTGCCCGTCATGCGGAAAGCCGAATGCCGCAGGCGTAAAGTTCTGTGCTGACTGCGGCGGCAAAATGGAGATCGCAAAAGTGCCGTGCGTAAAATGCAGCGCGGAGCTACGCGAAGGCGCGAAATTTTGTTCGGAATGCGGAGCGACTCAAGAGAAAGCGAAATGTGCCAACTGCCAATTCGAACTCGCCGCCGGAGCGAAATTCTGTCCCGAATGCGGTACGAAGACCGAGGCAGCCGTCTAAGGCAAAAGTTAAAAGTAAAGAGTAACAGGGCGGGAGAACGAAACTCTCGCCCTATTCGTTTTTGTTCACCGGCGCCAATGCGTTAAGATTAGCGTTAATTTATTACAGAGATGGAGTTAAAGAAATGGCGATCAGCCCCGAACTTTTAGAAATTCTAAGGTGTCCTAAGTGTAAATCGAAGGTCGAGATCAAAGCGGACAAAAGCGGTTTGAAATGCGTGAATCCCGAATGCCGTCTGGTTTATCCGATCAAGGACGAGATACCGGTAATGCTTGTGGACGAAGCGAAGGTGGAAGATTGACCGATGGATGAGATCGCGGCGTACAATCAGGCACGGTGGAAAGCGCTGGTCGACGCCGACGCTTTGTTCACTCGGCCCTTGTTGGATCTTGACGCGGAATCTGCACGCCGAAAGGTCGATCAGGAAGGAAGACTCGGAGACGTTTCGGGCAAGGATGTTCTTTGCCTGGCTTGTGGCGGCGGACAACAATCCGTGGCGTTTGCTTTGCTCGGTTCAAATGTAACAGTTTCGGATCTTTCCGCGGAGCAGTTGGTTCGTGACGACGAAGCGGCGGCCCATTACGGCTTTAATATCAGGACGGTTCAGGCCGACATGCGTGATCTCTCAAGTTTTGAAAAAGGGAGCTTCGATATTGTTCATCATGCCTATTCGATCAACTTTGTCCCCAGTGTCCGGCAGGTTTTTCAACATGTCGCTCGGGTTTTGCGAAGCGGCGGTGTCTATCATTTTTATGTTCGCAAATCCGTTCATAATGGGAGTTGAGCAGCAGAGTTGGAATGGGACGGGCTACCTGCTCAAGCTGCCGTACGTCGCCCAAGCCGAAATCAGCTACGATGACCAGAATTGGGTCTATGACCGAGCGGGCGGCGGAGAAGATACCGAACCCGAAGGAATTCAGGCATACTCTAAGCGACGTGGTTAACGGTTTGGCAGATGTCGGTTTCTTAATACACTATTTGTCGGATTCTGCCGATATGCATCCAAATTCAAACGCCGAGGCCGGTTCCTGGGATCATTTCGTCGCCTTCGCACCGCCTTGGCTCAGTATTTGGGCCGAATTAGAGATTGAGCGATAATCTGACAAAATCGGAGATCGACTGGGAAAAAGTACGGCGTGTTCTCGTTGTCCGCCTTCGATCAATAGGCGACACGGTTCTCGCTACACCGTCGCTCATTGTCCTTAAAAGATTCCTGCCTGAAGCACAAATAGACATTTTGCTTGAAGATTGGGTTGCGCCGCTGCTGGATGGTTTCGATGCGGTCGACAAGGTCATTTCGATACCGAGAGGTCCCATTTCGGCGTTTCCGAAAATGGCGTTGCAGATTCGCCGAAATAAGTACGACGTCGTCTTTAATCTTCACGGAGGAACGACGGGAACATTTTTTACATTTGCAAGCGGTGCGAAGCATCGTGTCGGTGGCAGAGAATATCAATACAATTTTCTATACAATCATCTGCTTTCCTCGGCTGCGGATTTTTGGCAGCAAACGGCGACGCACTCGGCGGAGCAGCAGCTTGCTTTGCTTGGGTTTGTCGGTGTTCCGGTTGAGGGCAGGCCAAAAAGCAGGTTAGCGATCACCGATCATCGCCCTAAACACTGTCAACAAAAGGCTTGCAGAAATCCGCAACCCGCAATCCGCATTCCGCATTTGCCTTGTTCCATCCGGCGGCGGCGTACGCGACGAAGACCTGGGCGGTGGAAAACTTTGCCCGCACGGCGGAATTTTTATCGCAAAAAGGTATTCAAAGCATTGCCATCGCGGCTTGGAATGAAACGGCTGTATTGGAAAGTCTTGTTGCGGAATCTAACGTTCCGGTAACGATCTTTGACGATCTTTCGCTGCCGGAGATCACCGCTCTGGTGTCGCGGGCGAAACTCTTTGTCAGCAACGACTCGGGTATCGCCCACATCGCTGCCGCCGTTAACACGCCGAGTGTCGTTATTTTCGGCTCGTCGAATAGAGATCACTGGCGGCCGTGGACCGACGCTCCGAATGAGATCGTTTTTGAAGAATTTCCCTGCCAGCCGTGTCCGGGCTATGAATGTAAGGAATTCGGTGAGCCAAAATGTATCCTCAGCATACGGCCTCAAAAGGTATTCGAAGCAATTGATAGGATTCTGGGTGTGGAAAAAAGTGGAAAATAAAGCGTTAATAGATTATTCTTACAGAGCATGATAACCGAATACATACAAGCGGCAATGCGAAAGGCCAAATACGAGATTCTTGAGAATAACGAAGGTTTCTATGGTGAGATTCCGGGATTTCAAGGGGTCTATTCCAATGCTAAACGCTCGGGAAATGTAGGAACATGCTACAGGAGGTTTTGGAAGGCTGGATTTTTTTCAACATCTCCGACAACACTCCTTTCCCAAAACTCGCAGGGATCAATCTCCAATTTTCAAACGAGGAACACGGTCTGATAAGTTCTCCCATTCTGATTCGCTTGCGGATCGCACACGAGCTAACGGTCAATTCGGATATTCCCAACCATTTCAACGCTGCTGCCTTGATACAACCCGAACGACTTACTGCACCATCGCGTCAAAGCCCACGACAAGTGATCTCGGTTCGTTATGCTGTCGCCATCAGAACGAGAAGCAATGTCGCTCAATTCTTGACACTTACTACTGAACGCCTATTATTTATAGTTTCGACTCTTGTGGCCGAAGTGTGTCTATATGTTCGAATCGCTGTCCGATAAACTGAAGAAAACGCTGAAGAATCTGCGTGGCCAGGGCAAATTGACGCCTGAGCACGTGGATGCGGCTCTTCGTGAGATTCGGATGGCGTTGCTTGAGGCGGACGTTAATTACAAGGTCGCGAAGGATTTTGTCGAATCCGTACGGGCAAAGGCCGAGGGCCAGGACGTTTGGCAGGACCTGAAACCGCATGAACAGGTCGTCAAGATCGTCTATGACGAGCTTGTAAACCTGATGGGCGGCACGTCGTCGCGGCTGGTTTTTACAAAGCAGATACCGAACGTCGTGATGATCGTCGGGCTGCAGGGTTCGGGTAAGACGACCTCGACGGGAAAGATCTCGAAATGGCTGACAGACAATCAGGAGCGTAAGCCGCTGCTGGTTTCGGTGGACGTTTATCGTCCGGCGGCTCGCGAGCAGCTTCGCGTAGTCGGAGGAGCGGTCGGCGTCGCGGTTTATCAGGACAAGGAATCGAACGATCCTTTGACGCTTGTGCGCGGTGCGATGAAGTATGCGCAGGAAACCGGTCACGATACGCTGATGATCGACACGGCCGGGCGTCTGCACATAGACGACGAGCTGATGACCGAGCTCGAGCAGATCAAGGCGGAGACCAAGCCGATTGAAGTTTTGTTCGTCGCCGATGCGATGACCGGGCAGGACGCGGTCCGCTCGGCGGAAGTTTTTCACGAGCGAGTCGGCATTACGGGCGTTGTCCTGACCAAGATGGACGGCGACGCACGCGGCGGTGCTGCACTTTCGTTCAAACAGGTAATCGGCCAGCCTGTAAAGTTTGTCGGTGTCGGTGAAAAATACGACGCGATCGAGCCGTTTTATCCCGACCGTATCGCCCAGCGAATTCTCGGCATGGGCGACGTGCTCACGCTGATTGAGGAAGTCCAGGGCAAGATCGACGAGACGGAAGCTCAGGCACAGCTGCTGAAAATGACGCGTAACCAGTTTACGCTCGAAGATTTTCGCAGCCAGCTTGGGCAATTCAAAAAGCTCGGCTCGATGTCGAAGCTGATGAAGATGCTGCCGGAGCAGATGACCGGTGGAATGTCGCTTTCCGAGGAGCAGTCGGCCGAGGTCGATCAGCAGATGAAAAAGACCGAGGCGATCATCGATTCGATGACGAAGGTCGAGCGGAATAATTACACGATCTTAAATGCCAGTCGCAAAACACGTATTGCTGGCGGTTCGGGTGCGACAATCGGTGAAGTAAACCAACTGCTGCGGCAATACGAGCAGATGCGCAAGATGATGGCGCAGATGAATAAGGGTGGCGGATTGCTTGGCGGGATTGGCAAAAAGATGATGGGCGGATTGGCCGGTGGTCGGGGCGGAATGCTCGGCGGCGGTGGTGGAATGGGCGGCCTTGGCGGAATGCTCGGAAGTGGTGATAACGGTGACGATGAACCCAATGGTTCAAAATCTGTTAGAAAAAAGAAGCGACACAAGAAGAGAAAATAGAATAGCCAATCTGTGGGTTGCAGCTATAAGATAATTTTGATTCCGGTAAGATCCCGGCTCTCGTTGAGGGAGGATTCGATGAAAGATGAAATTCAGAAAGTGAAGTCAGCACTCACAGGCCTGGCCCGACAGATTGACGGAAGCGGTGTTGAACTTCTTCGCGCTCGTCAAGATTGGGGCGGTGCCGACGTTATAATCGCTCCTCTTTCTTTCGAAAGCGCTTCGTCGGGTGGTTTTTATCCGGAACCGCGAACGGTTGTTACACAATTTTCCAAAGAAGTGAGTTGGCTTTTCGAACGCCTTCGAGATACCTTTTCGGGACTGCTCGATGGCGATTCGAAAATTGAGTTCTACGGACGGTTGGCAAATGCCGCACGCGATTACCAGCAACACGTTAATGGCGGCGAAAATGCTAAGGATATTTTAAGAGCTGTCCTTTACGAAGCGATTATTATGCTTGAAGAAATGGAAGAAGGAACCTTTGAGTATCTTTCAGTGGCCGTGGGCAATACAATAATGGCGGATTTGGTGGACGAGGCCGAAAAAAGCGGTTATATCGGTGTTGAAGCGACAAAGAAGTTTTTCAAAAGGATGGAGAAGAAACACTCGTGAATATAGAGCTGACTAACGATGCTCGCTCCTTTTTGGAAAACTTACCAGCTAAACAATATAAGCAAGTCATAAGCAGTCGCGGCAAAATATTTGAACTATTACGTAATCCGTATCCGCAGGATGCAAAACATATTAAGGGCATTCAAGGTTATCGTAGAGTAACATCGGGCGAATATCGGATAGCTTACACGGTCGTTGGTGAAACTATCAAAATAGCAGTCGTAGGAAAACGCAACGACGATGAAATTTACAAAATTTTGGGAAGAAAAAATCTTTAAGCATAGATAAGTAAAAGGAAAAATCAATGTTAGCAATAAGTTTAATGAGAATGGGCTCGAAGGGGAAACCTTTCTACCGCCTTGTTGTGAAGGAAAAGCGTTCAAAACGCGACGGGAAATATCTTGAAAACGTCGGCACCTATGATCCGATGCTCGATCCGGCGGAAGTGAAATTGAATCACGAACGCATTCAGCACTGGATCGGTGTCGGAGCCCAGCCTACCGATACGGTCAAGAGCCTGATCAAGAACAATCCTATTCAGACCGAAGAAGAAAAGGCGGCAGCTTTGTCGGCAAGGGCGGAACGCGCGGAAGCCGACAAGAAAGCTCGCGACGAAGCCAAGAAGGCGGAAGCCGCGAAGAAAGAAGAAGAACGTCTGGCCGCTGAGAAGGTTGCGGCGGACGCTGCGGCCGCGGAAGCAGCAGCTACAGAAGCAGCGGCAGTCGAAGAAGCTGCACCGGCAGAAGAAGCCGTTGAGGCTCCGGTTGAAGAAGCGGAACCCGCAAAGACCGAAGAATAAAAGCCTCCGGTTTCTGCATTAATGTGAAATATGAAAAGTGCTGTCGAAAAGATCGTCAAATCACTGGTCGGTTCGCCCGACTTGGTCGAAGTATCTGAATCCGGCGATGGCGGAAAGACCGTCAAATTTGCCGTTCGAGTCGCACCAGACGATTTTGGGCGGCTGATTGGGCGTGAGGGCCGGACGATCAAGGCGATCCGCAGCATTTTGTATTTTGCCGGGCAAAAGCAGAACCGACGCTTTCATCTTGATTTGGTCGAAGATTAGTTTATAGAGTTTTCAGAGTTCGTTGAGTTTTTAGAGTTGGTTGAGCAGGAACTCTACAAACACCCTAAACTTTACAAACTCTATCAACTCCATGGACTTGATTACGATCGCAAAAGTGGCGAAAACCCGCGGGCTTCGAGGCGAAGTCATTGCCGAGCTTTTGACCGACTTTCCGGAGCGATTCGACGGGCTTGTTGATGTCACCGGGACTTTCGAGGACGGACGGCAAGTAGATTTGAAAATTGAACGGCACTTTTTTCAGAAAAACCGCATAGTGCTGAAATTTACCGGATACGACACGATTGAGCAAGGCGAAGATTTGCGGGGCATTGAGATCTCAGTGCCTGAGTCAGAAGCGGTCGAGCTGGACACGGATGAGTTTTTCGATTGGCAGCTTGAAGGATGCCGGGTGGAAACAATCGGTGGTGAAACGATCGGAACGGTTCGCGAACTGCTGCGAACGGGCGGAACCGAGGTTTTGATCGTTGCCGGGACGGAAAAGGAGTTTCTGATCCCGTTTGCGGAAAGCATCTGCGTTGAGGTAGATGTAGACAATAAGCTGATCCGGATCGATCCGCCTGATGGATTATTGGAGTTTTAGGTGAAAATTGACGTACTGACAATTTTCCCTGAGTTTTTCGCACAGGTCTTTGATTTTGGAATTATTCGCCGGGCAAAGCTCGCCGAGATTGTCGAGATAAACGTCTACGATATTCGCGATTTTACGACCGACAAACACCGGATGGTCGATGACAGGCCGTTTGGCGGCGGCGACGGGATGGTGCTCAAGCCCGAGCCGCTCTTTGCCGCGATCGAGAAGTTGGTTGGAACGACGGTTCGCGATGATTATCCGGCTGGCACAAAAGTTATCCTGCTCTCGCCGCAGGGAAGACCGCTTCGGCAGCGTGTAGCGAAGGAGTTTGCCGACGAAGCTGGCCACATTGTTTTGATTTGCGGCCGGTACGAAGGTGTTGACGAACGGGTGAATGAGACACTCGTGACGGAAGAGATATCGATCGGCGATTATGTGCTTTCGGGCGGCGAGCCCGCGGCGGTAGTGTTGGTCGATGCGATCGTTAGACTTTTGCCGGATGCTCTTGGCAGCGACACGTCGGCCGATAACGATTCGTTTTCGGACGGCTTGCTGGATTGCCCGCATTACACAAGACCAGCGGAATTTTTGGGGATGAAAGTTCCCGATGTGCTTTTGAACGGCAATCATGCCGAGATAGAAAAATGGCGACGAGCACGGGCGCTCGAAAAGACTAAATTAAATAGACAGGATCTATTAGAAGGAGAAAATGGTGAAATGTGAGCGTTTCGGCGCTGACCTCTGGCCTCAAACTTATGAATCGTTTAGACAATATAGAAACACCGCAATTGCGTGATAATATCCCCGATTTTCAATCGGGCGACACCGTCAAGGTTCACGTTCGCATCAAGGAAGGAAACAAGGAACGCCTTCAGGTTTTTGAAGGCATCGTTATCGCCCGCAAACATGGCGGTATTCGGGAGACCATCACGGTGCGAAAGGTAAGCTTCAGCGTCGGTGTCGAGCGTATTTTCCCGCTGCACGCGACGGTTGTCGATCATATCGACGTCGTCCGCCGCGGTAAGGTCCGCCGTGCAAAGCTTTACTACCTGCGCGACCTTCGCGGTAAGGCTGCCCGTATCAAGGAAAAAGATACGCGTAACAAAGCCCAGTCGGCGAAGTAACTGGACACGGAGACGTGGAGAATGAGAGACGCGGAGAAGATCGATTCGATTGGAAACAGTGAATCGTCTTCCCGCGTCTCGTTATTTTCGGATTTCAGGATCACAAAATGCGGGCTCGTTTTTGAAGAGCAGGCGCGTTCAGAAGGTTTCCGCTTTATCGCCGGCGTCGATGAGGTCGGTCGTGGATGCCTTGCTGGTCCGGTGGTCGCCGCGGCCTGTATTCTCGATCTTTCAAAACCTCTGCCCGACGGTTTAAATGATTCCAAGAAAGTTACGCCGGAAAAACGCCGTGAGATCGCCGAGGAACTTAAAGAAAACGCCATCTCATATGCGACCGGCCAGATCGAGGCCGAAGAGATCGACGACATCAATATTCTCGAAGCAACAAAAAAGGCGATGATTATCGCGATAAAAGCCCTTGAGCCAGCCGCCGATTTTCTTTTGATTGACGCGCTTCAACTGAAGCAAATTCGACTGCCGCAGAAAGGCATCATCAAAGGCGATTCGATCTCCGCGTCGATCGCCGCCGCGTCCATCCTCGCTAAAACTTTTCGTGATGATCTGATGTGCGAATACGACTTGGATTATCCGCAGTACGGATTTGCTGGTCACAAAGGCTATGGCGCCACTTCGCATTTAGCGTCAATCAGAAAACACGGTCCGTGCCAGCTTCATCGAAAGTCTTTCAGAGGAGTTTTGCAGCCTGAAATAGCTGCGGAAAAGAAGGCCGGGGATTGTTTTAAGAATCGACACCACTAATTTTCATTTAAATTTAGAAACTAAGACGCTCGAGGTTCGGGGGTGTTTTTTGTAGAGTATCAGAAGCTTATCCATTCGGTCGGCTCGTTACATTTCGAAAGTGTGATCTTCGTTTCGGTACGAAAGAGCGGCGGGCGCATTTTTAGGGCGGATTCGGCGGTGATGCGGGCGAGGTGAGGCTCGTTTGCACGCTGTGATAAATGAGCAAGGACGATGTGGCGGGCGGTGCCGTCAAAGTCGTTGGTCAGCCAATCCGCTAAGTCTTCGTTTGAAAGGTGTCCGGTTCTGGATGCAATCCGCTGCTTCAAATTCCATGTGTAGACGGAGCACGTTCGCAGCATGTCGCGGCAATGGTTTGATTCGACAACGATGGCGTCACAGCCCTTTAGCTTCTCTTTTATCAGCGTCGTGATGTGGCCAAAATCCATCAGCGTCGCGATCTTCACGCCGGCATATTTGGCGACAAAACCAAAATTATCAACTGCGTCGTGCGGAACGCTGAACGGTTCGAAATCGATATCACCGATGCGGAACTCGCGGCTTGATTCAATCTCGACCGTGCGGTTTTTCAACGCGTCGCGGCGTTTTACCGATTCGCTTTCGCCGCCGTTCATCCGGCCTTTTCGCGTACCCAGATATGCATCTTGTGTAACGCCGGAAATATACACCGGGCATTTAAGGCTCGCGAGCAAAACGCGGAGTCCTCCGGCGTGATCGCTGTGTTCGTGGGTCAGCAGCACAGCGTCGAGATCGTTGAAATCGACGCCGACGATTGCGAGCCGCCGTAATATCTCGCGGGCACTCAAGCCGGCATCGACGAGAACTTTTGTTTTTTCGGTAGTGATCAGAACGGCGTTGCCGGTCGATCCGCTGCCGAGAACGGTAAATTTCATTCCTTTTCCTGGTACCGCGAACGTGTCGCTTTTGCGATAAGACGTGTTGTTAAAGAATTGGGCGCGAGGGAACCCATCATCGCCCCGATGTAATTCGCCCAGCCCGATACTATTTTCGTTCTGCCGCCCGCGACACCTTTCAAAGCGGTTTCGACGACTTCTTCGGCGGTCTGTTGGCCTTTGACTTTTAACGCTCTGTCAATATTGGACGCTTCGAAAAAGTTAGTTTTCGTCGAGCCTGGACAAAGCGCCATGACCTGAATCCCGAAGGGACGATTCTCTTCCGCGATAGCTTCCGAGAACGAAGTGACGAAGGCTTTAGTCGCCGCGTATGTCGCAAAAAACGGGATCGGCTGAAAGCCGGCGGCGGACGAAACGTTGATGATTGTCCCCGATCTTCGTTCACGCATTTTCTGCAAATAACGGTGTGTGAGCGACACAAGACAGGACACGTTCAGATCGATCATCTGTAATTCTCTTTCAAGATCGAGCTTTGCAAAATCGCCCATCGAACCGAATCCGGCGTTGTTTATCAGCCAATCGATCTCGATGCCGTGCTTTTCAGTTTCTTCAAAAAGCTGCTTGTCGGCTTCGAAACCGGTCAGGTCGATTGCGATGTAATGGGCGGTAATCTTGTGCTCGGCAATCAGCTCGTCGCGAAGTTCGCGCAGCTTACTTTCGGACCGCGCAACGAGAACGAGATCATGCTTTTCTTCGGCAAGCCGACGGGCAAAAGCTTCGCCGATACCGCTCGATGCGCCTGTGATCAGAGTTGCTTTCATAGATCGTCGAACTCCTGCACAGGCGACTGAAACGAATAATAGATAGACGATACGATCGCCGCGATGATAGTGAGCGTACCTGCAATTCTGATCAATCCGGCAATGGTTTTTGTCGATCCGATAAGGCCGAGCCGCGTCAGCATATAATTCCAATCGTGAAAGCTGCCTTCGCTTCCGGTAAAGCCGCTTGTCAAAACCAGCAGCATCACAACGGCGTCAGCGGCGTAGACCCAGACGTTGATTATGCTTTGCCCGACCCAGAACAAAACTATCGCGGCCGAGTAATACTTTTCGCTCCACCAAAAATAGCCGACAAAAACGGCAGGGACAATGATCTGGAACAACGACCCGCCCGCGATCATCATAAACTCGCCAAACAACCGAAAGATCAAATGGCCCGTTTCATGAATCGGCAGATCGACCAGATCGAGAAAGCTGCCCTGCATCGGATCATAGGCGATCCAGAGGAAGTAGATCGACAAAAGGACGGCGAAGATTAGTTTTGGATAGCTTAGCTGCATCGGATGAACTACAACAGTTTGTTTTTTGCTAGAAATAAATTGACCTGCTCATTAAACTCCTTCGGTTTTTCCATATGTAAAAAATGGCTGACGCCGGTCCACATTTGAAAATCGGTTTTGGGAGCGGCCGCTTTGTATTGCTGCTCCAGATCCTTCGGCCAAAACGGTGATGGCGCCATTACCGCAAGCACTGGAACATCAATCCTGCCGTGCGTTGCATATGCATCATCGAGCATTAATTTCATCGCGCTTGACCCGACATAATCGGGAGTTGCGAGCATGGACGAACGAATGAACGGCCGAACTTCAGCGTGCGCTGTTTGCAGCATTCCGTCGATAAATGTCGGGGCACCGCCCTTATAATCCCTGAAAAGTGGCTCAAAGAATTTATCGACCTCGGCTCGCGGCCCGAATGGCAAAAGCGCGCCATCTACAAGGATAAGGCCAAGCGTCTTCTCGGGATACAACTCGTAGTAACGGCGAATAATGGGCGTTCCCATGCTGTGGCCGGCGAACACCGCTTTCTTTACGCCCGCTTTCTTCATGACTGCGTCGAGTGACTTAGCGAAATACTCCATTGAATAATCGATCTTCGGCTTGTCACTGCCGCCGTGGCCCGGCAGGTCCATTGCGATCACCCGATAATTCGGGAATGCGTTGTAGCTGTCCTTCCAAAACTCGACGTTGCCTGTCCAGCAATGAACAAGCACGAGGGCAGTTTTGGACTTTGTGTTCCCGATATCGTAATACCGGACTTTATTGCCTTCAAATTTCGCCCATTTGTCCGCTGGTTTTTGGCCCTGAGTAAAGGTGGAAGCTGCAACGATCAAAAATAAAAAGATAAAACTTTTAGTTCGCATATTTAGCTCTCGTCTTTCGTAAATTCTTCTTTCGAGATCGCGTAGAACTTGCACTCCATATTGTACGCGTTCTCCATCTTCTCGAACGTCATGCCGCATTTTTCCATGATACGCCACGAGCCTATGTTGTCCTTGTCGGCGACGGCGACGATGCGTTCGAGCCCGGCATTTTCGAAGCCGTGCTTCAGCCATGCACTTGCGCATTCATAGCCGATGCCCATCCGCCAAAAGCTTTTTTTGAGGCTGTAGCCGACCTCGATCTCACCGGTGTTTTCCAACGGCTGTATACCGCTGCCACCGATATTCTCGCCGGTTTCCTTCCAGATCATCGCACACATGCCGAAACCAAGCTTTGCATAGCAATCCATATAAAAGTCGAGCCGTTTTGTGATCTCCGCCGGATTCTGCCGCTCCAGTCCGCCTAGATAGCGGTAAACGTCCGGGTCGGAGCGCATTTCGATAAGCTCTACAAGATCGTCGAGCGTATATTTGCGAATTATCAGCCGTTCTGTCTCAAGCATAAATAAATGGAAGAAAGCGTAGAACTGGTCCGTCTAATTATCGACAAAAACACATGCGAGGACAACATCGATGAACAAAACAACGGCAACACGAAGGGATTTTATTCGAAACACGCTCGTCGCGGCTGTGGCTTTGCCGCTTATCACAAGCTGTAGAAACTCAGCATTTGCCGGCGACACGTCTTCAGACTTGTTGGCATTAATCAAGAAAAATGCGATACAGGATGTGAACGGCGAATGGTCGGGAGCAATAAGTGCTCCGGCTGATGTGTCGTGGAAAACTGTACTGTCGAACGAAACGAACAAAGGCGAGCCTATGGAGATTTCGGGCACCGTCTTTCAGGCCGACGGTAAGACCCCAGCTCCTAACACGCTGATCTATCTTTATCACACCGATTTTGAGGGTTATTACGGACGTAAAAAAGATGAACACAAACACGGGCGATATCGCGGCTGGATGCTGACGGACAAAGAGGGCCGTTACTCTTTCAAGTCGATAAAGCCTGCTCCGTATCCAGAAAACCGGTTCGCTGCTCACATCCACATGACAGTAACAACCGTGAAAATGCGCGAGGATTGGATAGATTCGATCCTATTCGAAGGCGATCGGCTCATTTCACAACAAGAGCGAAACATGGCCGGAAAAAAAGGCGGCTTCCAGCCAATACTAACGCTCGAAAAAGGCAAAGACGCTTTACTGCGAGCGACTCGCAACATTCAATTAACGACTTAATAAAGCGAGGGACGGGTCGAACTTTCAATTTGTAATGATCCGTAAAGGAGCCAACACTTTTCGAATTAAGGTGAATCCAGCGGGCGGAATCTCATTTGACGACGTGAAAAAGCATAGCCGCATCGCTCGTCTCGCGAATGAATTGAGGAGGAAAAGAAAATGTTGAATTTAATTTGCACAACTGTTTTGATCGGTGCATTTTGCCTCGGGACTTTAGATTCGAATACGACCGATGCAGATTATGAATGGTCGAACGTGACGCCGGCCGCCGCTTTTCCACAAGGCTATAACAATCAGGTTTTTGTCTGGGGCGACAAGATGGTCGCGCTAAATAACGGAACATGGATTTCACGCGATGGAAAGAATTGGGCCAAAGCCTCTTTGCCCGAAAGCGGCCTCAACTCCGCATATCTTTCGTATGTTCAATTCAACGGCGGGATATACGCGCTCGGTTCAATGACGGGCAACTATCAGAACTTTTCGATCTCGACGAAAATACGGCGGACGCGCGATCTGGAAAATTGGGAAACAGTCGCCGAAAAATCGAATCTTCCGCAGCGGGTCTTTTACGGTATCGCGGTTTTCAACGGCAAGATCTGGATGATCGGCGGTTACGACGGTAAAAACTATCTGAATGATGTTTGGAACTCGGCAGATGGCGTGCGTTGGGAACGGGTAGCCGACACCGCTCCGTGGTCGGCCCGAAAAACGTCTTTATTCACTGTATTCAAAGACGAAATGTGGCTTCTCGGCGGCGGCGTTATCGATGGTGAAGCGTCGCAGAACCCGATGTCCGAGCGCGAAGTATGGGCGACCAAGGATGGTAAAAACTGGCGTCGCGTCCAGGCCGATCTTAACCGAAAATGGCGCGGCACGCCCGTCGTGTTTGACGGCAAGCTTTGGCTGGTCGGTGCAAACCGAGGCGGCACGTTCGAAAGCGCGGTTTGGATGACCGAAGATGGCTCGAAATGGAAGGAACTGTCCGCTCCCTGGTCTCCTCGCGGAGCAGTCTCAGCGTGGGTGTTCGGAGACAAGCTTTACATGACGGGCGGAAAATCCTCACACACGGAAAACGGCGAGATAAAGTTTGTTTACAGCAACGACGTATGGGCGATGAGCAGAAAGACCGGCGGGAGGAATTCGGATGATTACTGAAACCTGGAAGATAACCGTGGCGGCTTTGGTTCTGGTCTGTTTTACAAGCTGCAATATTGCTGCAGGCAGCTACGACCTAGCGGTTGCGGTTCGAAAGCTTGGTCAAATAGATTTAGTGCGGGGAGAAATGGGCAAAGGCCGGGCCGCTCATACCGCAACGCTTCTGAATGACGGCCGCGTGCTGATAGTTGGCGGAATGAAATATGGAGGCGGCAGCATTGCCGAGGTCGAGATCTTTGACACTTCGACAATGACGTTTTCAATGACCGGGAAGCTCGCTGTCGCACGGGCGGGACATACGGCAACCCTTTTGCGCAATGGAAAAGTGCTCGTTGCGGGTGGATACAACGGCGATTACCTTCAAACGTCCGAGATCTATGACCCAAAGACCAGCCAGTTCGAACCGGGCCCTCAGCTCGCTTTGCCGCGAAGCGAACATACGGCGACAATTTTGCCGGATGGTACTGTTTTGTTGGTCGGCGGCGTGGGCACGGGATGGACATTTCTTTCGGAAGCCGAGATTTTCAATCCCAAAACCGCAAAATTTACGGCAACGGGTAGCATGGCGGTGCCACGCGAATCGCACACGTCAACTCTGCTTCAGAACGGAAAAGTTCTAATCACCGGCGGCCACAAAGACCGGCGGGCAGCAATAACTATCTATTCGTCGACTGAACTCTACGACCCGGCCCGACGAGCGTTTGAGTCTGGGCCTGAGATGACCATCCGTCGTCATAAACACGATGCCGTTCTGTTAAAGGACGACCGGGTTATGGTCACCGGCGGATCGGATGAGCGTGATTCTCGCGGTGCCTACACGTCGATCGAGGTTTTGGACCCGAAGGAGAACCGGTTTAGTAAGATCGGCGATCTGGGTAATGCTCGTTATAAGCTGAACGGGGCAGTTACCGTCTTGGATGATGGAAAGATCCTAATTGCGGGCGGCGCCGACCGTGCCGAGGTTTTTGATGCGGCAAAAAGAACCACTCAGATCGTGACCGGCAGTTTTGGTTCTAGACGCTTGTTCGCAACCGCGACACGACTCAAGAACGGGCAGGTGCTTATCACTGGTGGGTACGACGACGTTCAGCAGGTCAGTCAGCGGGCGTGGATATATCGTGACAAGGTGTAGAATGCGATGGAGTAGAGATCGCACGAAGAGTAATGGAGCATCTAGCACGGGTGACAAAGAATCCGCCGCAAAACGACCTGATCGCCGAATGCCGCAAAGGAAATCGCGAAGCGATGCACGCTCTTTTTATGGAACATCAGCGGCGGGTCTATTCGATCGCATTGAGTTTTTTTGGCGGCGACAGCGACCGTGCGAGTGATGTCACACAGCAAGTGTTTCTGAAGATTTTTACAAAAATGAGTTTTCGCGGCGATGCCGAATTCACGACATGGCTTTATCGAATGACGGTCAATGCGTGTATTGACGAGACGCGAAAAGTACGGCGTTTATTTGGACTTGCCGATTGGTTCACTGTAGCGGAACCGGTCGTTAAGACATCGCTTGATGAAAAGATCCGTTTGCGTGAAATCGCCGCCGAGGTACAGACGGTTATCGGCAGCCTCGAGCCGAAATACAGGCTTCCGTTGGTATTGAAATACGTCGAGGAACTCTCGTACCAGGAGATCGCGGATGTGTTGGAATGTTCGATCGGTACGGTTTCGTCGCGGCTCAACCGGGGGCACAAAATGGTCGCGGCAAAGCTTGAGCATCTGCGGGGTGAGGTTCTATGACGGGTCGCACGAGGGCATTATTGTTGATGATGACGGCGAGCGTATGTTGCGAAGCCGCCTTCGGCCAGAGTGCTGTGGCCATAAGAAATGTCGACCTCAACAGGGTCGTTTCTTCGAAGGACCGAAGCACTGAACACCGGCCACGTCTAAGCGTGCTTCGAACGGCCTACGGCGATGTGAACCTTGACGGCCGAGAGGACGCTGCATTGCTTGTTCGTCGTCAAACCTCTTTGTCGAATGTTCAAGACGAAATTTGGATATTCGAAATGAACAGTAACGCACCGAAAATTGTTACGAAACTTTCTGTCGGACGAGACGGCGAGTATGCGCTGAGCATCGATAGTTTGGGAAGCAACTTTCGTTTAGATAAAGGAACGCTGGTGTTTGACCGGGCTGTGATCACCAGCAAAACTCAGCCGCCGTCGAAGTATCAGACGGTGAGCTTCAGGTGGAACGGAAAGGCCCTGGTGCGATACAAAGTGTTTTCTGTCCTGTCATTGCCAGAACACATGCGTGAAATAGGATGATCGACGACCACATTATTAACAGCCTGAACGGATTTTTGTCCGGCGATTTGAGCAAAGACGAGCGGCAGATCATCGCTGAGCATTTGCTCGTGTGTGAATCGTGCCGGCGTGAGCATGACGAGATCAAGCTGGGCATTTCGCTAATGTCCAGACTGGAGCGAGCCGATGCTCCGGCGGCGGTATGGAGCGGGATCGAAGGGAAAATGGACGGTAGATCCGAGTCCCAGATGGGTCTGATGCCCGACGCTTCATTCTTTAGTTTCCGCAAAGCGTTCGCATTTGCCACCGCGTTGATCGCTGTTTCCGGTTTGGCGGTGGTTATATATATCGGCTTGTTTACCGGCAAAGGTTACGTCGCCCGAAACGGTGAGAATTCGAACCAGATGATAGCTGCCGCTCCGTCCAACCCGTCCGACTCGCAAACGGAGTTGCCGGTGAACGCGAATACAGATCAGAGCAACACGAACACAAACCTGTCCAACACAAACATCGCACTCGGAACGGCGCCAACCGCGGGCTGGCGGGTTGAAACACTTGCCGGTATGCCAAAGATCGAGGGCGGCGGTGACGCCGGTTCACAGGTTCAGATCGCGGTCGGTCAGTTGTTAGAGACCGATGGCAGGTCGAAGGCAAAGATCACCGTCGCGGACATCGGCAGCGTTGAGATCGCACCGAATTCGCGCGTAAAGCTGGTCGGCACGGACAAGACCGAGCATCGACTTTCGCTTGAACGCGGCCAGCTTCATGCCAAGATATTTGCCCCGCCGCGTTTATTTGTTGTCGACACGCCATCGGGTAAAGCGGTTGATCTTGGTTGCGAATACACGCTTGTGGTCGATCGCGTCGGCAACAGTATTCTGAGTGTAATCGGCGGTTTTGTTGCGTTGGAAGACGCCGGCCGCGAATCGATTGTTCCGGCTGGGATGATGTGTTTGACGAGAAAAGGAAAGGGACTTGGAACGCCGTTTCCCGCCGAATCGGACGAGGCTTTCAAAAAAGCTCTTGAGCAATTCGATTTTTCCGGTCGCGGGAGTCCGGCATTGCAGGCCGTGCTCGCAAAGGCCGATTTTTATGACATGTTCACGCTCTGGCACCTTCTTTCGCGTGCGTCGAAGAAAGACCGCGGCTTAGTTTATGACGCTCTCGCGAAGCACGTCCCTCCGCCATCCGGCGTAACGCGCGAAGGTATAATCGATCTAAATAAAAAGATGCTGGCGGACTGGCGGACTGAGGTTGAGAACGCGTGGTTTAATTAATGGCTAAGGAGAGAGTCTGGAGATCGTCCATGCATTTTCCAGGCGAGTATAAAGGATGCGGTCGTGCAGGCGACTTCGCCGTCCTTGCCAGAATTCGAACTGGTCTGGTGCGACGCGAAAACCGCCCCAGAATGGCGGACACGGGACGCTGCCCTCAGGATATTTTTCCTTTAGTTCTTCAAAACGATTTTCAATCACGCTCGCGCGATTCGATCACCGAGCTTTGCTCGGAGGCCCACGCGCCGATCTGACTTTTATAAGGCCGGGCCGCAAAATACTCGTTCGATTCCTGCTCGGACATTTTGGCGGCTTGGCCTCGGATGAAAACCTGCCGCTCCAGCTCTTTCCAGAAAAAATGCAAATAGCACGATGGGTTCGCGACCAGCTCTCTCGCCTTTGCGCTTCCGTAGTTTGTGAAGAATTCAAAGCCGGACTTGTCAAACCCTTTCAGCAAAACCGTTCGGCCCGAAGGCCGTCCGTCCGCCGTAGCGGTGCCGAGGTGCATCGCGTTCGGCTCAACAATTTGTGAGGAAACCACTTCGTCAAACCATTTTGAAAACTGATCGAACGGGTCTGCGGCGACAATTGCTTTAGACAACTCGCGTTGTGAGTAATCCTGCCTTAGAGCGGCCAATTCCATTGGATCAATCATATTCAGATCAGGTGAACGAACAGGCCGTCTTTCAGTTTTGGTTCGAACCACGTCGATTTCGGTGGCATGATCTCGCCCATATCGGAGACGGCGAAAAGGTCTTCCATCGTCGTCGGAAACAGTGAAAACGCGACTTTCGAACCACCGCTATCGACCAGTGTTTCGAGCTCATCAATACCGCGGCCGCCGCCGACAAAAGTTATACGCTCGTTGGTTCGCGGATCGTCAATGCCGAGGATCGGCTGCAAAACATTCAGTTGCAGGATTTGTACATCAAGCCGGTCAAGCGGGTCAGGCTCGCGAACGTAATTCACCGCGAATCGCAGGTTGTACCAACGACCCGCGAGATACATACAAAATTCACCACGGTTCTTTGACTGCCGTTCGCTGGTTTCGCCAACGATAAAATTCTGCTGCAATTTTTCAAGAAACACATCTTCCGTCAGGCCGTTAAGATCTTTTATAACGCGATTGTAGGCGAGAATGTGAAGGTCTTCCGCTGGGAAAATACCGGCCATGACGAAATTGTATTGTTCGGTCCCGGTGTGGTTGGGGTTACTGTCGCGCATTTCTCGACGAGCAAGTGCGGCACTTTCGGCACGGTGGTGTCCGTCAGCGATGTAGAGCGCCGGAATTCGGTCGAATGCACCGACAAATGTTTCAGGTTCAGTCACACGCCAAACGGTTTGACGCACGCCTTTGGGGCAAACGAAATCGTAAAGCGGATCACCGGCGACGGTATCCGCAATCAACTTTTTGGTTTCATCCGTTCCGCGAAATGCGAGAAAGATCAGGCCGGTCTGAGCCTTGAGCGAAAGCATGTGATCGGTGCGGTCACGAACTTTGTCGGGCCGCGTTTTCTCATGCTTTTTAATAACTCCAGTGTCATAATCGTTGAGCGAACAGCAGCCGACGATGCCTGTTTGCTCATGGCTTTCAGACGTAAGACGGTAGACATAAAGGCACGGTTCTGATTCCTGAGAGAGTGTATCTTCGCGGATAAGGCGATCAAGGTGTTCCTGTGCCCGTTTCAGTATTTCGGCTTCCGTGGGCGCACTACCTGCGGCAAAATCGGCCTCGGGCCGAGTAACGCGCAGAAAGCTGTCGGGATTGCCCGCGGTGATCTCACGCACTTCCGATTCGCTGACGATATCGTAGGGCACGCACGACACGAATTTTGCTTTTTCCGGCACCGGACGAAGTGCTTTGAACGGTTTGACGATCGCCACTAATTCTCCTTTCCAAAATGATGATTAAAGACTATGGCTGCTGCTGTCTGCCCTGATTTATCAGGTCATCCAATTCTTTGTTGCTCTTTTCGTTCTCTTCCAACATGCGATCAGCAAAGCCTTTTTTGTCGATCTTCCACACGCCGTCTTCTTTCGCAAAAGGGAACTGTCTCCCACGTACCGAAAGAGTTTTCTACTTCAAGCGTCGCCTTATCGCCATCGATCTTTTCATTTCGCAATTTCACGCTCTTTTGATTTTCGGTGAAAAGCGTTTCACGTTTGACGATCTCATCGACGTTCGTGCCTTGGGCCTGAGCCTCAAGCTCGTGCATTTTGATTGTGTCCTTCGATAGAAGAAGCTTCATCGTTGCTATGTCTTTTTGTTTGATCGCTTTTGTGTAGGTCTTAAAGGTTTCGATTGGCGTCGCCGGTGCCTTCTCGCCCGCACACGAGCCGACGAGCAGCAATGAAATAAATAAAACAATGAACTTTGACCGAACCAGCATTTTTAACAAACCATCCAGATATTAGCTATACTTAGGCTTTAAAAACTAGAGTATAACGTAAATCAAGGAGCGAAAAAACCGTATGGAACGCAAAAAGCTGTCTGACGACGAAGTGAGCGATCTTCTCGTGAATTTACCTGATTGGCGAAGCGAGAACGGCCATCTAAAGCGGCGTTTCGAGTTCACGAATTTTGCCGAGAGCTTGGCCTTTGTGAATAAGGTCGGCGAGATCGCCGAAGCGGCCGATCATCACCCTGACATTTCATTCGGATGGGGCTATGCCGAGATCGCGACCACGACCCATGATCGCGGCGGCATGACGGATGTCGATTTTGCTCTTGTACGGAAGATCGACGCGATCTGAGCCGTCTTTGCTCCTTATCGGCAATTGGCCTAAATTCGTAAATTTGGTCATTAAGCAATTTATTTCACATAGGATAACAACACAAAATATATGTCGAATGTAGCTATTACAGTCGCTCACGGCGACGGAATTGGACCGGAGATCATGGATGCGACCCTGCACATTTTAAAGGCAGCCGGTGCGCGGATCGATATCAAGACGATCGAGATCGGCGAAAAAGTTTATTTGTCGGGCAATGCCGCCAGCATCGCGCTGTAATCTTGGGTTTTTTACACCTGGTAATGTCTTATGAATTCTAACTTTTAAATCTTAAATTCCGTCCACAATTCCATTCAGCGTCGCAGAAGGTCTCATCGCAGCGTAGGCCTCTTCGGAATTTGGATGATAATAGCCGCCGACATCTTGGGATTTTCCTTGTGCCGCAATTAATTCTTCATTAATTTTTGCTTCGTTTTCCTGCAATGCTTTGGCAACGGGAGCAAATTTTGCAGCAATTTCCGCATCTGCAGTTTGATTTGCCAACGCTTCCGCCCAATACATTGCCAAATAGAAATGCGAACCGCGATTATCAATTTGCCCGACTTTTCTTGCCGGAGATTTGTCGGTTGCTAAAAATTTCGCATTCGCTTCGTCCAAAGCATCTGCCAAAATTTGTGCTTTTTTATTGTTTTGAGTTTGAGCCAAATGTTCAAAACTTGCTTGCAAAGCTAAAAATTCTCCGAGCGAATCCCAACGCAAATAGCCTTCCTTCAAGAATTGTTCGACGTGTTTCGGAGCAGAACCGCCCGCTCCGGTTTCAAACAAACCGCCTCCGTTCATGAGTGGAACAATCGAAAGCATTTTTGCCGAAGTTCCGAGTTCCAAAATCGGGAACATATCCGTCAGATAATCTCGCAAAACATTGCCCGAAACTGAAATTGTGTCTTTGCCTTCTCTCGCACGTTTCAGCGTTTCGAGCATTGCGTCTTTCACATCCATAATTCTGATGTCGAGACCGGTTAGATCATAATTTTGCAGATATTTTTCAACTTTCTTGATGATCTGCGAATCGTGAGCTCTTGCTTTATCGAGCCAGAAAATGGCAGGCGTGTCAGAAAGTTTTGCACGGTTCACCGCCAATTTTACCCAATCCTGGATCGGAGCATCTTTGGTCTGGCACATTCTGAAAATATCGCCGTGTTCGACTTTTTGTTCGAGCAAAACATTTCCGTTTTCGTCTTCCACTTTCACGGTTCCCTTGCCTGAAATTTGGAAAGTTTTGTCGTGCGAACCGTATTCCTCGGCTTTTTGCGCCATCAAACCGACATTCGGAACAGAGCCGAAAGTTTTCGGGTCGATCGCTCCGTTTTTCTTCATATCCTGAATGATCGCATCGTAAAAACCGGCGTAAGTTCGGTCGGGAATAATGCAGACGGTGTCTTCTTCTTTGCCGTCTTTATTCCACATTTTTCCGCCGCCGCGAACGAGTGCCGCCATCGAAGCATCAACGATCACGTCCGAAGAAACATGAAAATTGGTGATTCCTTTGTCCGAATTTACCATCGCAATTTTCGCCCCGTTTTCGATCGTCTTTTCGATGTCCGCCTTTATTTCCGCTTCTTTCGGATGGCCGGCGATCTTTTCGAAAAGCGTGGCCAATCCGTAATTTGGATTGACGTCTAATTCAGCAAACGTGTCTTTATATTTTTCAAAAACGTCTTCGAAATAAGTTTCGACGATCGCCCCGAAAATGATCGGGTCGGAGATCTTCATCATCGTCGCTTTCAAATGTGCGGAAAGTAGAACGTCCTTTTCTTTGGCTTCATCTATCGCTTGCCCGACAAAAGATCTCAGGGCGGAAAGAGTCATGACCGAAGAATCGATCACCTCGCCCGCTTTTAACGGCGCGAGATCTTTCAAAACTTTTTCCGAACCGTCATTTCCATAGAAAACGATCCTGAATTTTCCGTCCGTTTCCACGGTGGTTGAGTTTTCGGTTCCGTAAAAATCACCGGAATTCATGTGTGCGACAGAAGTTTTAGAATCCGGAGTCCAAACTCCCATTCGATGCGGATTTGCTTTTGCATAATTCTTGACGGCTTTCGGGGCACGTCTGTCAGAATTTCCTTCTCGCAGCACAGGATTTACCGCACTTCCCAAAGCGCGCGCATATTTTTTGTTGATGGCTTTTTCTTCGTCCGTTTTGGGTTCAACAGGATAATTCGGCACGGCGAAACCCTGTTTCTGAAGCTCGGCAATCGCTTCTTCCAACTGCGGAACAGAAGCAGAAACGTTCGGCAATTTTATGATGTTGGCTTCAGGTTTGGTCGCGAGTTCGCCCAATTCTGCAAGAGCATCAGGAATTTTTTGGTCGTCTTTTAGGTATTCAGGAAAGTTGGCCAAAATTCTTCCCGCGAGCGAAATATCGGGAACTTCGATTTCAATGTTTGCGGATTTTGTAAAGGCTTTGACGATCGGTAAAAACGAAAAGCGTTGCCAGCATCGGTGCTTCATCCGTCAATGTGTAATAGATCTTTGATTTTTCTGCCATTTTATTGCCTGTTTATTATATTTATTGATCAGTTTTTATCACGAAATAACAGCCTATGTTTAAGACACAAGACCAGTTTAGGGCTGCCAGTTGTCAAAGCTATTTTAAGTCGCTTTGAGTCAAAAGGTAAGTTTAGCAGTTAAAAACACTTTCCCTATTATTATTGATCCAAAAGCATTTTAGTATTACACAATCGAATATTAGAATTGACATCTTTGATCACATCCTCTGGGAGGGTATCAAAACTGAAAATCTTTACAATTTCGATTGAATGGAGGACGACGTTTCGGCTTCGTCCTTTTTTATGTTTTGATAATTATCGGATCGCACAATAATCATTTACAAAATATAAAAATATGCCTCTAAGCTGGAATGAAATAAAAACCCGTGCGATTGAATTCTCGAAGGAATGGGAAAACGATTTTAACGAACACGCTGAAGCGAAATCTTTTATGGACGCTTTTTTCAACGTGTTTGGCATTCCGCGTCGGCGTGTCGCGGCGTTTGAAGCGATAGTTAAAAAAGAGGACGGCAAGCAAGGTTTCATTGACCTTTTGTGGAAAGGCAACATTCTCATCGAATTCAAATCGCGTGGGAAAAATCTCGATAAAGCTCACACACAAGCGAAAGATTATTTTCCCGGCATAAAAGACGGCGATTTGCCGAAGTTTATTTTGGTCTGCGATTTTCGAACGTTTTCGGCTTTATGATTTCGAAGAAGATACGATCAATCGAATTCAACGTTCAGCGAACTCGTCAACAATGTTCAGCATTTTGGTTATCTGCTCGGCTATCAGCGAAAGGTTTACAAGGAGCAGGATCCGGCGAATATCAAAGCTGCCGAATTGATGGGCAAGCTTCATGATCGGCTCGAAGAAATCGGCTACGTCGGACATCCGCTGGAGGTTTATCTTGTCCGAATTTTGTTTTGTTTGTTTGCTGAAGATACGACTATTTTCAATAAACAGCAGTTTCAAGATTTTATCGAGCAACGCACAAACGAAGACGGCAGCGATCTTGCGGCAAAATTGCAGGAACTTTTTCAGGTTTTAAATACTGACAAACAAACACGTTTCACAAATCTGGACGAACAGCTTGCCGAATTTCCTTATGTCAACGGAAAACTTTTTGAAGAATCTTTGCCGACAGCGAGTTTTGACAGCAAGATGCGGCAAGCTTTGCTCGATTGCTGCTATCTCGATTGGAGCAAGATTTCGCCCGCGATTTTCGGTTCGATGTTTCAGAGCGTGATGAATCCGAAAGAACGCCGCAATCTTGGTGCTCATTACACTTCCGAAACCAATATTCTCAAGCTCATCAAACCGCTTTTTCTCGATGATTTGTGGAAAGAATTTGAAAGCATAAAGGACAGCAAGCCGAAGCTCAACGATTTTCACAAAAAGCTCAGCACGCTCAAATTCCTCGATCCGGCGTGCGGCTGCGGCAATTTTTTGGTTATCACATACCGCGAATTGCGGCTTTTGGAAATCGCGATTCTGCGTGCGTTAAATAAATCCGGGCAAACTGTGCTTAATGTCAGCGACATCATTTGGCTCAATGTAGATATGATGTGCGGCATTGAATATGAAGAATTCCCTGCACGAATTGCCGAAGTTGCGATGTGGCTGATCGACCACCAAATGAATATGCAAATCAGCAACGAATTCGGGCAATATTTCGTCCGTTTGCCGCTGAAAAAATCCGCGAAAATTGTTCACGGAAACGCTTTGCAGATTGATTGGGAAACGGTTGTAGCCAAAAGATGAACTTTCGTATATTTTGGGAAATCCGCCGTTTATTGGGCAAGATAATGACAAAATGCGGAACAAAAGAGAAGATATGGAAAAGTATTTGATGGATTGAGCGGTGCGGTGTTTTGGATTATGTAACAGCTTGGTATGTCAAAGCAGCAAAATTTATTCAAAACACAAAAATTAAAGTCGCATTTGTTTCTACAAATTCAATTTCGCAAGGCGAACAAGTCGGTATTCTTTGGAATATTCTTTTGAATCATTACAACATCGAGATTCATTTCGCTCATCGAACTTTCAAATGGAACAACGAAGCAAAAGGAAATGCCGCAGTTCACTTGTGTAATAATTGGTTTTGCAAATTTTGAAAAACCGAACAAAAGGATTTTTGAATATGAAGATATAAAAGGCGAAGCACATGAAATAAAAGCTAAAAATATCAATCCGTATTTGGTTGATGCAAAGGATATTCTGATTCAAAAAGCGAATTCAATCCGATTTGTGATGTTCCTGAAATAGTAATAGGAAATCAACCAACTGATGATGGCAATTTATTATTTTCCGAGATGGAGAAAAAGGAATTTTTAGAACTTCGAACCAAAAGCGAAAAATTTATTAAACCATTATTGAGTGCTCAGCGAATTCATTCAATGGATAAAATCGATATTGTTTATGGTTGAAAGATGCAAATCCGAGCGAACTGACGAAATTTGCCGGAAATCATAGAAACGAGTAAACGCTGTTCGAGAATTGAGAGTTAAAAAGCACAAAACAGCAACAGTCGTAAACTCGCCAAATTCCCTATCTTTTTGCGGAGATAAGACAGCCAATTACTGACTATGTTTTAATTCCGCGTCATCATCAGAAAATCGAAAATTTATTCCGATCGGTTTTTTCAAAGGATATTATTGTTGGAAATTCAATTTTAATCGTTCCAAACGCTACGATTTATCATTTCGGCATTCTGACATCAAAAATGCACATGGCTTGGATGAAAAAATATTTGCGGACGAATAAAAAGTGATTATAGATATTCAAAAGAATCGGTTTACAACAATTTCCCGTGGCCAGAAAACCCGACCGAAAAACAAATCAAAGCAATCGAAACAGCCGCCCAGAGAGTTTTGGATGCGAGATTGGAATTCCCGAATAGTTCGCTCGCTGATCTATACGATCCGCTGACAATGCCGCCAAGCCTCGTGAAAGCTCATAATGATTTAGACAAAGCAGTCGATCTCGCATATCGCCCGCAAGCCTTCACCAGCGAAGCAAATCGGATGGTTTTTCTCTTCGAACTCTACGAAAAATACACGGCAAATCTTTTTACAAAAGCGAAACCGAAAGAACAAAGAAGCAAAAAATGAATGTATATCGTAACATACTATCCCGATTTTCTCGATCTTTTGGCATTTAAGGAGCCGAAGATAATTGAACTGTTTACGGACCTAAGAGCGTTTATCCTCGAAATTTATCCCGACAGTAACGAATTGCTTTATCACACCCACGCTTTGACGGCCGTATTTCTCTATTTCAGAAAAACTGTCAGATGCATTTTGCATGCTGCCGATATACACAAACCACGTAAATTTGGGTTTCAACAAAGGAACATTGCTCAATGATCCTCATGGATTATTGACAGGGACCGGAAACCTGATAAGACACATTCCGGTTGATGCACCGGCCGATTATAGAAATAAAAAAGTAAAAGACTTGATCAAATCAGCAGTTGATTTTGCGATTGAAGATATGGATAAACCGACGAAATCATCGGGTAAGACGATCTCCAAAATCAAGAAAGACATATGAAGCCTGCGCGGAAAGTATTTGCCTACAATAAATCACTTTCTTTTTCACAGAAAACTTGCAAAGCCCAGACATTTGTCCTAAATTAACAGACAGAAGTCGCGTTTTCTGATGACAAGTATAAAAATGAATATAGAACAAAAACTGAACAAAGAAATTTCGATGCTTTTTCAACCGTCGCCGGGAACTAAGAAGAGTGGTCGAGCCAAAAGCAATTTAACCTATGGCGAGTTTCTGGCGGATAAAATGCTGATTGTTTCGATGATTCGGACTGGTGTTCCGTATTCTCTATTTGATTTGATCAAGAATGTAACGCCTTTTAGCGAAGGCGATTGGGCGAGTTTTTTGAATATTTCGACGAAATCGCTGCTTCGATATAAACAAGCCTCAAAGCAGTTTAAGCCGCTACAGTCGGAAAAGATTATGAAATGGCCGAAGTAACAAATATAGGTAAAGAAGTTCTCGGCAAGATCGAGAAGTTCAAGCTGTGGCTCGATACGCCGAATTTCGCGTTGGGAAATTTGAAGCCAATGGAACTGCTCAAAGATTCATATGGTAAAGAACTGGTGATAAGCGAACTGACCCATATCAATCATGGAATTTTGGTTTAATGGAAGCATATCGACTTTCACGCAAAAAATACGCTACGCCGCTTTCAGGCCTTGGTGCGGCGATGAAAGGTGCGAGGTGGAATTCGACCGGTGTCGAGATGATCTACTTAGCATCGAATCGCTCTCTGGCTATGGCGGAAGTAGCGGTCCATTTAACGATTGCGACAATTCCGGGCGACTATGTAATGGTAACGAGCTATTTGCCCGACGATATTTCAACCCAACAATTATCTCAATCGGATTTACCACCTAATTGGAATGCTTTTCCTCATCCGGTTTCAACACAAGCTATCGGAGATAAGTTTATTGCTGACAACAAATACTGTGTGTTTCACGTCCCTTCGGCGGTTACACAGGGAGATCATAATTTGTTGATCAATCCTCATCATTCGGATTTTCCGAAAATAAAGATCATAAAGATTGAAAAATTCCCTTTCGATAAAAGGATATTAAATAGAAGAACGTTGGAATGAAGACGCCAAGCAGCGAAATAGTCATTTATCATAACACCGCCGGCAACATCAAAGTCGATGTGCGGCTTGAGGATGAAACTGTTTGGCTGACGCAAAAATTGATGGCGGAATTGTTTCAAACTACGCCGCAAAATATTACGATTCATCTGAAAAATATTTTTGATGAAGGCGAACTCAGCGAAACGGTAACTTGTAAGGATTTCTTACAAGTTCAAAAAGAAGGCTCCAGAACTGTCGAACGTAATCAAAAGTTCTATAATCTTGATGCCATCATCTCCGTCGGCTACCGCATAAAATCCAATGTGGCAACACAGTTTCGTATTTGGGCAACAGAACGTCTCAGAGAATATATTATTAAAGGGTTTGCCCTGAATGACGACCGTTTTAAATCGGGCAATTCAATGAATTATTTCAATGAGTTGCAGGAACGTATTCGGGAGATACGTTTATCCGAAAGATTTTTCTATCAAAAAATCAAAGATATTTACACCACCAGTATTGATTACGAACCGAAAGATGAAAAGACAGTTGAGTTCTTTAAAGTGGTGCAGAATAAATTGCTTTGGGCGATCAGTGAGCAAACGGCAGCCGAACTGGTTTATCGACGGGTAGATGCAAGGTTGCCTTTGCTCGGCATGCAATCTTTTGACAAAAAAAACACCCAGTCCGTAAAAAAAGCAGATGTTAGTATAGCCAAGAATTATTTGAATGAAGACGAAATAAAATTGCTCGGCTTGCTGGTGGAGCAATATCTTGCATTCGCCGAAACGATGGCACAGCAACGAACGCCCATGTATATGACGGACTGGATCAACCGGCTTGATTCTATTTTGCAATTGAACGGAAGAGAACTGCTTAGTCATGCAGGAAAGATCAGCCACGAAAAAGCTTTGGATAAATCAGGTGTAGAATATGAAAAGTACAAAGCCACCCAAAAACAAATTGAAACAGAACAAAGCCTGAAAGAAATTGAACAGGATATTCAAAAAATAATGAATAAGGGTTAATTGCCAACGGTTATTCTGCATAAGCCATCACCGCTTGCGTAAACGGGCAGGAGCTTGAAACCGTATGAACGATGAAATTTGCTTTCATTGCCGATCTCTTTTATTTTGTAAGTAAATGACACGCAGACAAGAACTTAAACTATTCGCGGCGATTGGTGTTTTCACCACGCTGGTTTTTGTCTGCGCTGTTTCGTTCGGACAAACGAGGGCAAAATCGCCAAAGACGATATTTATCGACGCTGAAGGCAAGCAAATTACAAATAACGAGTTTGTCGATCTGCGGCTGGCGAATCCGAGCGAAAAAGACATTGCGACAAAGACGGTGCTTGATGATGGCACGACGGAGTTTCGTCTCGCGGCGGTACCGCAGGAAGGCACGGTTGCACCTGTTTTCGAGGCCCCGGTGATGGGCGGCAAAACGGTGAATACCGACCAATTGAAAGGCAAGGTTTTGGTGTTGAATTTCTGGTTTATCGGCTGTGCTGGCTGTATTTCCGAAATGCCGAAGTTGAATGATCTCGCGGCAAAATATGGTTCGAATGCGGACATAGAATTCATCGCCATCGCGCCGAACACGGAACAAGAGCTGCGTGATTTTCTTACTCGCGAGCGCTTCGATTACAAAATGGTCGGACAGGCCCGTTCGATTATAAACCTGTTTGCGTTCAAGGGGTTTCCACGTAACATCGTCATCGGCCGCGACGGAAAGATCGCGTATTGGCGAACGACGGTCAAGGCTTGGAATAAATTCGACTCCGTTATTCAGGCCGAACTGGCCAAAAATTAAGATGAGCAAAAAGCCGATTGTTTCGATCATCATGGGCAGCAAAAGCGATTGGCCGACGATGCAGGTTGCCTCGGAAACGCTCGACGAATTCGGCGTGCCGCATGAAACGAAGATCGTCTCCGCTCACCGCACGCCCGATCTTTTATTCGAATTTGCAAAATCCGCCGAAGGCCGCGGCATTGAAGTGATCATCGCCGGTGCCGGAGGAGCAGCTCACCTGCCGGGAATGTGCGCCTCGCAGACCGTTCTTCCGGTGCTAGGTGTTCCCATCGAAAGCAAAACTTTGAAAGGTCTCGATTCGCTGCTCTCGATTGCGCAAATGCCCGCCGGTGTTCCGGTTGGAACGCTCGCGATAGGCCCCGCCGGTGCAAAAAACGCGGCGCTTCTGGCGGTTGCGATACTTGCAAATTCCAGACCCGAGTTGCGAAAAAAGCTACATGTTTTTCGTTCGAAACAGACAAAAGCTGTTTTTAAGACAAAACTCAAATAATGACCACAGGTGAGATTCTCAAAAAGCTTGAATCGCTTGGATCGCCTGAAAATGTTGCGGGAATGGCGCGATATGGTATCGTGACAAAAAAAGCCTTCGGCGTTTCGGCTCCCAACCTAAAACAGCTAGCCAAAGAAATTAAAAAGGAAACTAAGGACCGCCATGCACTTGCTCTGGAACTCTGGAAAACGGGAATTCACGATGCGCGGGCTGTTGCATATTTGATTGACGATCCGAATCAGGTCACCGAAAAGCAGATGGACAGGTGGGCGAAGGACTTCGACAATTGGGCGATCTGTGATTCATGCTGCGGTACTTTATTCGACAAAACGCCCTATGCCTATGAGAAGGCCCTTGAATGGAGCGAACAGAACGAAGAGTTCGTCAAGCGTGCCGGAATTGTTCTAATTGCGTGGCTCGCCGTACATGACAAGAAAGCCGAAGACGAGAAGATCGCCGCGTTTCTGCCCGTTCTTGAAAAACATTCGGGCGATGAGAGAAACTTCATCAAGAAAGCGGTCAATTGGTCGCTTCGTCAAATCGGTAAACGAAATCTTTCGCTAAACACACTTGCCATCGAAACTGCTGAAAAAATAAAGCTCCAAAATACAAAATCGGCGCGTTGGATTGCGGCAGACGCACTTCGGGAGCTAACAAGCAGGCCAGTAATGGGGAGATTAAGAAGAAAGTAGCCACAGATGCACACGGATAAACACGGATGTTTTCCGCAATTCTTATCTGTGTTAATCTGTGGTTTCTTTTTTTGTGACCAAAATAATCACTCCAAATTCAACCATCGGCGTTTTCGGCAGCGGGCAGCTTGGGCGAATGTTCGCCATCGAGGCCCGCAAAATGGGCTATCGTGTTCACACCTTTTCGCCTCTGACGGATACGCCAACGGGGCAGGTCGCGGATATCGAAACATGCGCGCAATACAACGATCTCGACGCGGTGCGCAAATTTGCACGGTCGGTCGACGTAGTTACTTTTGAATTTGAGAATGTGCCGTCGGCAACGGTTGAGGCGGCGGCTGAATTTGTCGATGTTCATCCGAAAGGTGAGATTCTTCACATCACGCAGAATCGTTTGCGGGAAAAGACATTTCTGTCAGCTAACGGCTTTCCGGTCACTCCTTTTCGCCACATCAAAACGCTGGATGATCTGCGATTTGCAGTTGGTGAACTGGGTTTTCCGTGTGTGCTGAAAACCGCCGGTTTCGGGTACGACGGCAAGGGCCAGTCGAAGATTAAATCAGCCACGGATATCGAACCTGCGTTCGAAGCGATGAATGACAAGGAAGCAATCCTTGAGGCATTTGTAGAGTTCGAAAAAGAGGTGTCGGTCGTCTGCGCACGCGATCAGATGGGAACCTTCGCGCATTATGGCGTGATCGAAAACGAACACGTCAATCATATTTTGGACGTGTCGTTTGCCCCGGCAATCGTATCTGAAAAAGTTTTTAACGAAGCCGTCGAGATCGCCCGAAACATCACAGACACAATGAGTTACGTCGGCACGCTATGCGTCGAGCTCTTTCTGACAAAAGATGGGAAGCTGCTTGTTAACGAATTGGCGCCGCGACCGCACAATTCTGGCCATCTGACGTTTGATGCATGCATTACGTCGCAATTCGAACAGCAGCTTCGCGCCGTTTGCGGTTTGCCGCTCGGCTCGACCGAGTTTTGCAAACCAGCGGCGATGGCGAATTTGCTCGGCGATCTTTGGCAAAACGGCGAACCTAATTGGACCGCAGCCTTGTCGCTTCCAAACGTCAAACTGCATTTGTACGGTAAGGCGGAGCCAAGAAAAGACCGCAAGATGGGGCATCTGACGGTACTCGCGGAAACCGCAAATGAAGCGGAAAAAATTGTAAGACAAGCGAAAACGAAATTAACCGTCTAATAGGAAGAGCAAGAAGGAAAAGGAGAAATAGACGAGAAGACAGCTTCAAAAACGCTTTGCTAACTCGACGCCGCTCACCAAGCCGACAAAACCGACCACAACACTCAGAAACAAATACAGGAATGCCGTTGCAAAGAACCTCTCTTTCATCAAGCCGTAGATCTCCATCTCGAAGGTCGAAAATGTTGTAAAAGCACCGAGAAAGCCGACGATCGCCGCCATCCGTAAATTCTCGCCCACCGCGATCTTATCTGCCATTAGTATCAGAAGAAATCCAATTAGAAATGAGCCGGTAATATTGATAAAAAACGTCGGAAACGGGAACTTTTCGAACATACTGGCGAGCGGTGAGATGTTTATCAGATAGCGAGCCACCGCACCGAATGCACCGCCTATTCCGATCGATATTATTTTTGTGAATGTTTCCATTTTCCGTTTAATCTAAGATCGCAAATCGTTCTAAGAGCTTAGGTTTAGCGAGCATGATTATACACGCTCGTTAGCGACGATTCATTTGCACACCCTTATTTTGCAAGCTAAACTTATGTGTTGTGGCTGAAAGCGTTGTGTTTACAAAGACTGCAAATCGGGCAGCGATATATGCCGAGATCACGCCGCAGATCGCGGCTTTGATCGCGGGCGAAAGCGACTTGATTGCAAATCTTGCGAACGTCACCGCTGTTCTCAAAGAAGCATTCGGGTTCTTCTGGGTCGGATTTTACTTGCAGAAAGAAGGCGAGTTGGTGCTCGGGCCGTTTCAGGGACCGATGGCGTGTACGCGGATCAACTTAGACCAGGGCGTTTGCGGACACGCATACACGACTCGCGAGACGGTGATCGTTCCGAATGTCGATGAATTTCCCGGCCACATCGCGTGCAGCTCGGCATCAAGATCGGAGATCGTACTCCCGATGTTTGACGAGAACAGGCGAAGTCTACGGCGTTTTGGATGTAGACAGCGATAGACTCGACGATTTTTCGGATGCAGACGCTGAAGGTTTGAGAGCTATCGTTGATCTGATCCGTCAGTAAATAGCTTCGAGGCGTTGTTTCGGTTAAAATCATAGCTTTAACAACGACCCGGTTTTATTGATTTACGCCGGTGAACTAAGTTTTTATGACATCAATCGAACATCCATTATGGGTCTGGCTCTTTTTTTACGCGATAGTTTTAATTGCCTTATTTGTCGATATTGGCATCGTCAACCGGACGGCGCACGTTCCAACTCGAAAAGAAACGGTGATATGGAGCGCGGTTTGGGTCTCGCTGGCGCTACTTTTCAACGTTTTTGTTTATTGGCAAGTCGGCACAAATTACAACGATTGGGATCTGGCACTGGTGCAAGCGAAGCTGTTTTTGACCGGCTATCTGATTGAACTTTCGCTTTCGGTCGATAACCTTTTTGTTTTTCTCCTAATCTTTACGTTTTTTAAAGTTCCTAAAAAATATCAGCACCGCGTTTTGTTTTGGGGGATTATGGGTGCGCTCATAATGCGCATGATAATGATATTCGCGGGTGCCGAGCTGGTTGAGCGGTTTCATTGGATTATCTACATTTTCGGAGCATTTCTAGTTTATACCGGCCTGAAAATGTTCAAGGACACAGACGATAATTTCGAGCCGCACGAAAGCGCGATCGTAAAACTGACGACGAATTACGTTCGAATTTCGAAACATTACGACGGCGATAAGTTCTTTATTGTCAAAGACGGCGTGCGAACAGGAACGCTGTTGCTTCTCGTGCTGATCGTTGTCGAATTTACTGATCTTGTATTCGCGGTAGATTCGATCCCGGCGATCTTTGGCATCACTACCGACCGTTTTATCGTTTACACCTCTAATATTTTTGCGATCCTCGGGCTTCGCACATTTTTCTTTCTCCTTGCCGATCTCGCCGACCGTTTTCAGTATCTAAAGTATGGCTTGGCGTTCGTACTCACATTTATCGGCGTCAAAATGCTCTTGCCTCTGATAGCCGAAGGCCTGATAATGATAGTGGGCACCGATGGATCGGCATTTGCTGATTTCTTGCATCGGTACAAGAACCACGAGTTCGAGCAAATGGTGATCAATATCTCCCTCGGAGTGGTCATTCTGTCCATCGCTGCGTCGATCGTAATCTCGCTGATCTTTCCGCCGCCCCAACAAGAAGTCGTCGAAGAAAACGACTAATCAGGGCCGACCTGCTTCGACCGATCCTTAATGGAGAATAAATACCGCAAAATCTACGTCGAATGGTGGAGGATACAGAAGAGTACTATTTCTGGTCTGATCATCTTCGTCTGCGTAGCAGCATCCGTTGTTGGCGGCGGCTGGTGGGCGATAAAAAACAGTTGGTTTGTACCGCAGGACCTGACGGAGGTTCCGAAAAACGCGGCGAAAATAATCTCGTTCGAAGGCGACGTGCGAATCACGCGTGCCGCTACCCGCGAAACTATTCTGATTACAAAGGAAACCTATGTTGCCGCCGGCGACACTATTCAGACACAAGCCGATGGCAGGGCGAAAGTTCAAATGATCGATGGCTCCGTTTACACCGTCCGCCCGAATAGTACGGTCGTAATACGCGACAATTCTTCGATTTTTGGCGGCGGGAACAACGTTCGTGTTTCGCTTGATGACGGTCAGTTGAATGTGCGAACGGACGAGCAGGGCGAGAACGCCAAGAACATCGTCGAGATGCAGGATTCAGAAACGCAGCTTAGGCCGCAGACCGATGCTAGTTTTAACACCGATGCTCAGGGAACCGAAGCGGAAATTCGGGTTAGCCGCGGAGGCGTCGAAACAACTGTCGGCGGCGCGAAAACGACGATCACCGAAAATGAGTTCGCTGCACTTAACAACGGCAAGGTTGCATCGAAAGAAACGTTGCTTGCCGCACCGCGTCCCGTTTCGCCGGAGAATATGGCGCAGCTTATTGGTGGTAGCTCTACGGGCGCCAGCGTCAGCGTTGTATGGCAAGCTGAAGGGTCGGCGCCGATCGCCAGTTTTTATCTGCAGGTTTCACGCTCTTCATACTTTGCATCGGACGGAATTTTTGTCGATCGTAACGGCCTTACATCACGTGATTTCAGGCTGAGCGGTCTCATGCCCGGCACATATTATTGGCGGCTCAAATCCACTTCCCAGTCCGGCCAATCCAGCGACTGGAGCGAGCCGTGGAAGTTTACCATCGTAAAGCGAGAGGCGAGCAAGGCGATTGATGTTTCCGGTTGGCAAGTCGAACGCGTGGGCGGAAATGTTTACATCATCAACGGCAAGACACAGCCGGGGCTGCAAATAAAATCGCAAGGCAATCAGGTCTACGCTGGGCCGGACGGCACGTTTCGGCTTCAGATATCGACACCTTCTCCCGAGGTGATAGTCGAATTTGGCGATGACCGCGGCAACCGGGCAGGATTTGCTTTATCACTGCGTACCAGTAGAGTTTTGCGGCGATTATAGAATCTAAGGAGTTTAAGACGGCGGCTCACGAGCACTCACATTCAGCCCGTTCGAAAGACAGCCTGATGCGATTGAAGATCGCGTTAGTGTTGACGTTTGTCTACATGATTGCTGAAGCTGTCGGTGGCTGGCTGACCAATTCGCTGGCACTTTTAGCCGATGCCGGCCACATGTTTACGGATGTCGCCGCGATGTCGCTGACCCTGTTTGCATTCTGGTTTGCATCACGCCCGGCGACTTCAAAAAAAACCTACGGCTATTACCGGCTCGAGATACTTGCTGCCTTTGTAAACGGCGTGGCGTTAGCGTTGCTATCGCTTTGGATAATTTACGAAGCGGTCAGCCGTTGGCAGTCTCCGCCAGAAATAAAAGGGTTTCAGCTTTTAATTATTGCGAGCGGCGGGCTTGTCATAAACGTAATTTCCGCGTACCTGCTTCATTCGGGCCACAAACACGATCTGAATATGCGGGGAGCGTTTTTGCACGTAATGGGCGACCTGCTTGGCTCGGTCGCGGCGATTATTGCGGGCATTCTGATACTGAGTTTTGGCTGGATGTGGGCGGACGCTCTGAGCAGTATTTTGATCAGCGCGATCATAATCGTTGGGGCGTGGAGATTGATACTTGAATCGGTGAACGTTCTGCTCGAAGGCACCCCGTCTCACATCAACCTGTCCGCCGTGGAAGAAGCCATTATGGGGACGGACGGCGTACAGGGAATTCATGATCTGCACATTTGGACGATATCGTCGGGCATAGACGCTCTTTCGGTGCATATCAGCCATGACGATTCGATAGCTCATTCGAATCTTTTAGTAGCTGTCCGCGACAAACTGCACGTGGGCTTCGGGATCGATCATTTGACCATTCAGATGGAGACGCTGAATTTAGAAACCGAGGCTGTTTATATCTGCGAGACAGGAACGAAATGCTTCGAACCGACGGTAAGGCACAAAAACGCGTTTACTCAATAAGATTGGCCTGAATGCCCGAAATTCACCTCAAATACGGACACACTTCAATACCTTTCTCATATGACGAAAGCCGCTACGAGATTTTAGGACAAACCGAAAACGCTCCGCCACTTTCCGATGTTCAGATCGGCGAAAAGCTTGATAATCCGATTGATTCGAAAATTATCGAAGAGATTGTTACTCCGGGCGAAACGGTGCTTATAGTTGTTCCTGATGCGACGCGTCAAACCGCTTGCGGGCAAATCGTGAATATTCTCGTGCGTCGTTTAATTGCGAATGGCACAACTCCTTTCGAGATCAGCATCATTTTCGCGACAGGCATTCATCGGCCTGTCACTGAAACTGAAAAGCAGGCAATCCTGACGCCGTTTATTGCCCAGCGAATAAAGACCATCGATCACGGGCCGCGAGACATTACGCAGATCGTGCGGCTTGGCGAAACCACGAGCGGCATCCCCGTGGAACTAAACCGTGCATTGGTCGAACACGATCATGTGATTTTGATCGGTGGTGTTACGTTTCATTATTTTGCGGGATTCACTGGAGGCCGCAAACTTGCTTGTCCCGGTCTCGCTTCATCGAAAACTATATCTCAGACGCATAAACTGGCGTTCGATTGCGAAACAAAAACACGGCGTGACGGCGTCGATACCGGTCTTCTGGATGGAAACGCGGTTCACGAAGCGTTTATGGATGCGGTCGCGAAGATTAACCCTGCGTTTTGCATAAGCACGATCGTCAATGATGCTGGCGAAGCAGTCGATCTTTTCTGCGGTGATTGGATCTCATCACACCGCTCTGCTTGCGACGCCTGTGCCGCCAGACACACCATCGAGATTGCTGAAAAACGCGAAGTCGCGATCGTAAGCTGCGGCGGCTTTCCGCACGACATTAATATGATCCAGGCTCACAAAGCAATGGAAACGGCTTCGCACGCGTGTGTCGATGGCGGCACGATTATTCTGCTCGCGGAATGTTCCGAAGGAATGGGAAGAGCTGACTTCTTGAACTGGTTCGAAGCGGAATCGAGCAATAAGCTAGCGGAAAAACTGTGCGAAAGCTACCAGGTAAACGGGCAAACAGCGTGGAGTCTGTTAAAGAAAACCGAGAGGTTCGATATACGGATAATAACTTCGCTAAATGCACGTGATATCGACGCAATGCGAATGGAAAAAGCGTCATCGCTCAATGACGCTTTAATGCAATGTGCTTCGGCAAGCAAAGGTTACGTTCTGCCTCTTGGAGCAAAGAATTTTATCAACGCTTCTTCAGCGTAAAGGTTCTTGCGATGGAATCGGTCTGATTGCGGATTGACCGGAGTTTATCACGATAGCCGGTAAATCGCAGGACATAAATAGCATTTTCACCCGCCTTTAAGAAGTAAAAGCGGCCGCTCATGGGACGTCCGGACCTGACAAATTCGTAGTTAAAGGCCGTTCCCCTCATAAATCCGCTGAAAGGCTCTTCCTTTCCGGCAACATAGCCGGGCAAAAACTGAAGTTTCTGCTCTTCGTCGCGGATGATATCGCTTATGCTCGCCTTATTCGGCACATTCAATTTCCGGACTTCAAAGTGGCCGTCATTCCTTTCGACATAGACAAATTCAACGTTTGGCGTCGTGGCGGACGGCTTGACCGTCATTTTCCACTTTGCATCCGGAATATCGAAGGTGTACTCAACATCCGGATTGCTAAAGCTATCATTCTGAGCAGCAACGGAGACCGCAAGGAACAATCCCGCAACCAAAGCAAACAAACTTGAATACTTAAAATGTTTCATCACCTTTTTTTTCTAATTCTATGAGATCAAAAGCAACACTCACAATTATACGACATTATAGATGTGGCCCGCGTCGCTTTTGTTGTATGTTGTGAAAGCCTCGTGGGTGTCGCAATATCGTACACACGACAAAGTACGACGGATATTTTTCGCCCAACCTAGTCTTACAAGCGTCTAAGCTATTGGATGGCATTACATAAACCGTTCTTTCGGCTTAATTTATAGAGGTAATAAATGATGAAACAGATTTCCAGTTGGTTGGTTCGACTTATAGCATCTTCGATGATATTTGCGATGATTGCTCCTGTTTTGGCTCTCACGGCTGACGTTAAGAGCGAAAGAAAATCGCTGACTGAGGATCAGAAAGTGATCCACGTACTGAACAGGCTCGGTTTCGGAGCTCGTCCCGGCGATGTCGCGAAGGTGAAAGCAATTGGGCTGCAGAAATATATCGATTCACAGCTTAATGCTTCCGCGATCGATGATTCGGTTGCGGACGGCAAGGTCAAGAATCTAGAGATATTTAACATGTCGACTGCTGATATTTTTGCAAAATACCCGAATCCGGGCGCTTTGCTGCGACAGCTTGAAGGCGGTCGTCAGGCAATAGCCGACGCGCAAAAGCGAAAAGAGTCCGCATCGATGCCTGGCGAGAAAATGGCTGAGGACGACGGTAGAAAGATGACGGAAGACGAGCAGCGTGAACGCCGCGAAAAGCTGCAAGCTATTTATCGCGAGTACGATCTCAAACCCGCAAACCAGCTTGTGCCGCAGATCGCCGCAAACCGCGTGCTCCGCGCCGTCTATTCCGAACGTCAATTGCAGGAAGTCATGGTCGATTTTTGGCAGAATCACTTCAACGTGTTTTCAGGCAAAAACGCCGTCCGCTGGTATATTCCAAGCTACGAACGCGACGTTCTGCGAAAGAATGCTCTCGGAAATTTCAAGGACCTTCTTGTTGGAACGGCTCAACACCCGGCGATGCTTTTCTTTCTTGATAATTTTGAGTCAGTGTCACCGAATGCCCAGGCCGGAAATCAGGGAAACGGTCGTCTGCAACAGCAGCTCCAAAGCGGCAATTTGTCACCTCAGGTGCGTGAACGAATTAAGGAACGGCAAGGCTTGACCGATGAACAGCTTGATCAGCGCATAAAACGGGCACAAAACGTCGGCCAGCGTGCAAAACGCGGTATTAACGAAAACTATGCTCGCGAACTGATGGAACTGCACACAATGGGCGTAGATTCGGGCTATTCGCAAAAAGACATTATCGAGGTGGCAAGAGCCTTTACCGGCTGGACGATCGCCGACGCACGCGGCTATAGACGCGTCGCGGCCAGCACTATAAAGGGAACCGAGGAGCAAAGGCTTGCACGCCTGGAGCGCCTGGCGGGCGTTCCCGACGGCACGGAAAGCGGCACGTTTTATTTCAACGAAAAATGGCACGACAAAGACACCAAAATGGTGCTCGGCCAAAAGGTGGATGAAGGTGGCGTAAAAGACGGCTTGAAAGTGCTGGACATACTGGTAAAAAGTCCGGCGACAGCGAAGTTCATTGCCCGCAAGCTTGCTGTAAAATTTGTCAACGACGCGCCGAGCGAAGCTCTCGTCGGCCGCATCGCCGCTGCGTTTAGCAAATCGAACGGCGATATAAAAACTACGTTGCGAGCTTTGTTCACCGACAAGGAATTTTTCGCAGCGGAAAATTATCGTGCGAAGATCAAGACTCCGTTCGAGCTTGCCGTTTCAGCGATTCGAACGATCGGTGCGGATACCAATTCGAGCCCGGCGATTCTTGCGATGCTTAACAAGCTTGGCGAGGTTCCTTATGGATACCAGGCTCCAACCGGTTATCCGGACACTGCCGAAGATTGGGTCAACACCGGCGCTTTGCTTGAAAGGTTGAACTTTGCCGTGGCGTTGGCAAGTAATCAAATTCCCGGCACGCGCGTCGATCTAAAGCGATTCGAGGCCGGCGAAAAATCCGTCATTCTCGACAAAACGATCGCCGGAGTTTTGGACAACGACATTTCAGCCAGCTCAAGGGCGACATTGCTCAAACAGGTCGAACAGCCGCTTCCTGATGTAAAGGCCCCAAATGAGCCGGAGGACCCGGACGCGGCAGCACCGAATATGACAGGCGGCCCCGGCCAGCGTGGCCTTGGGAACCGGCAGGCAAGATTGCTCAAGCCGAGCGGTAATCCTGAAGTGTTCAAGGTGGTAAGTCTCGTACTCGGAACTCCAGAATTTCAAAGGCAGTAGCAGTTCTTTTTTGCCTGTTGGCCTGTGGCCGGAAATAATTTCGGTCACAGGCCATTTTTGTTGAACTGTAAGCTAAAAACCTGTCCGTAATTAAACGTCCAGAAGCGACTGATAGAGTTTTTTCAACTCACGAAGATGAGCCTCAATACTGAAATTTTCGCGTGCATATTTAAGAGCTTTGTCAGCCAGGTTCTTACGTAGATCTTCATCGCGCAGAAGTTTCAGTATCTTCTCACTTAGAACTGCTGCATTTTTGACCGGAAAGACTTCCCCGTATTCGCCGTTTGCCGTTGCCTCAAGAAGCGGTTCAATGTCGGAAACGATCACCGGAACACATGTCAGCATTGCCTCGTTCACAGCGATAGGTAAACCTTCCTTGAAGGACGAAAAGACAAATAGGTCGAGAGCCAATAAAATATCGGGAACGTCGCTCCTGCCACCAAGAAAACTTACCTGGCCGTCGATCCCGTTCTCGCGACAAAAATTTACGCAATCCGCGAATTTGGACTCTGCTCCGGCCATTGTTTGACCGGCGAACACACAATGAGCCTCCGGGAAATCGGCAAAGACTTTTGGCAAGGCTCGGCATAAAGTCATCTGGTCTTTCCGAGATTCGCGATAAAAATGACCGATCATGCCGATAAGCGGCGCGGTTGTAGAAACACCTAGCTCGGCTCGGAAATTGTGACCGGAAGGAGCCAATCTTTCGGTATCGACGCCGTTGTAAATCACGGACGTCTTAGCTGGAAAACGAAGTTTTAATTCCGTTTCGTAATCTTTTTTCATCGACTGGGCGACGACTATATTGTGGTCAACTCGCGAAATCAACAAACGAAGTGCAAGTCGGTTTTTTCTGTCGGGAATTATTCCGTGATGCGTAAGAACCACGCGTGCCGGCAATCCGCCCCTGGCGGCGAGAGCGTGCAGAGCGTCAACCGCCTGATGTGTGTGAATAATATCTATTCTTCGGTTGATAATTATTTTCCTGAGGCCGGAGACAAGAACAGGATCGAATGGTAACCGGCGTTTAAGGCGAAAAAAATCCACACCTGAACGCTCGAACTCCTCCAGTAACAGGCCGCCGCCGGATGTTACAAAATCGATATCAAGACCGGCACGGCCAGCATTGCGGCAAACGTCCAGAACCAGCGTCTCGGCCCCGCCACGGCTTAAAGTGTCAAGGAGATGAAGAATTTTCATTTAGGTCGGTAGAAAGACGACAAAAGAGGCCGATTATGGTCTAATCAGCATTTTCGGTATTTGTGTTCCAGTGATTGATTCGAGCAAAATTATTTACGTTCCGGAAGTTTTTGTCCTTGTTCCTTCGTATAATCATGCTCCGTTTATAGAGGAGAGTCTAAGGTCGATCTTCAGACAAATATTAGCGCCGAAAAAGCTTCTTGTCATTGATGACGGTTCTAAGGACGATTCCCCCGCGATCATCGAACGAGTATTAAAGGATTGCCCATTCGATTCCGAACTTATAGTGCGAGAAAATCGCGGTTTGTGTTCGACGCTAAATCAGGGCCTAAGTTTGAGCTCCGGTAAATACTTCGCCTATATCGGATCAGACGATTATTGGCTGCCGGCATTTTTGCAGGAGCGGGCACGTCTTTTGGACAGCCGAGAAAATGCGGTTCTTGGCTATGGTCACGCTTTTTTTGTAGACGGAAAAGGCGAGATTTTCGATTCGACCGCTGAACACAAGGAAAATTGGGCAAATTATCCGGACGGCAATGCCCGTGAAATGCTTTTAGAAGGCATAGCTCCCGTGAGTTCGACGGTATTTTATCGGCGTTCGGTGTTGGAAAATGTTTCGTGGAACGAAGGCTCCCGTCTCGAAGATTACGAAATGTATCTTCAATTAATGAATCTGGGGGATTTTGCTTTCGACCCACGCGTGCTTTCGGCTTGGCGTCACCATGATTATAATACGAGCAAAGATGACTTTTTAATGCTGACCGAGGTGATCGATGCGCAAAGGCGCAACATCTCAAAGCTAAACATAAGCGAAGCAGAATTGGAAAAGGTGCAAATAAAAACTAAATTTCAATATGCCCGGATACTTCTTCAGACAGGCAACAAGCAGGAAGCTGTTCAATTGGCGAGGGAAAGCTGGAGCGGTGCGAGTTCGATAATGGAACTTGTTAAATTCGGGCTTCGACTGTTTGTGCCGATGAGTATTGTCCGTTTTCGCAAAAGCCTGAGAAAAAAAAAACTCATCACAGCTTCGACTAACAGCTAAATCTTTTGACGCACGAAACATTCACACAAATAACCAGGATAAAGCCGTCTCATTCCCGGTTCTCTCTCAATTTGAAAGAGATTTGGGCGTATCGCGAATTGCTATACTTTTTAACGTGGCGTGATGTTAAAATCCGCTACAAACAAACAGCGATCGGAATAGGCTGGACTATTCTTCAGCCAATCTTGACGACGGCGATATTTACCGCAATTTTTAGCACGTTTACCCGATTCGATACCGCTGCCATTCCATATCCTCTTTTTGCCTTGAGTGGATTAATGATCTGGCTCTTTGTTCACAACGCGATCACCATCGCAAGCAATAGCTTTGTAAACAACGCGAACCTGGTGACGAAGGTTTATTTTCCGCGCCTCATCGTGCCGCTCGCGGCGACGCTTGCGGGTGTTATCGATCTGTTCTTTAGCTTCCTGATACTTATTATCCTGATGCTTTATTACGCCATTTCTATAACAACGCAAATTGTTTGGGTACCGGTTTTCGTCTTGCTGGCTATTATCCAGACGGTGGCTCTTGGAACACTTTTTTCAGCGTTGAACGTTCGGTTTCGCGATGTAAAATTTGCTTTGCCGTTTGTGCTACAGGTTTGGATGATTGCTTCGCCGATTTTCTATCCGCTGTCGCTTGTCCCGGAAAAATGGAAGCTCATTTTTGCCTTCAATCCGTTAGCCGGAATTCTCGAAGGATTTCGCTTCGCACTTTTCGGTACTCTCGTAGATTGGCCCGTGATCGGCGTTTCCATGATATCAGTATTCTTTTGCGTGGCGGTTTCTCTTTTTGTTTTTAAGCAAATGGAGGATGATTTTGCAGATTTGATATAGTCGATGAATGCTATAAATGCTCACAATCTGTCTAAGCTCTATTATTTGGGCAGCAAGGCCAACGCTTCGCTGCGTGATGCTCTTGCGACTTTTGTTCGCAATCCGCGCGGAGTGAAAAAGCAGAAGTTATGGGCCTTGCGCGATCTTAGCTTTGAAGTTGCCGAGGGCGAAACGCTCGGCATAATTGGGCGAAACGGCGCCGGTAAATCGACCCTGTTGAAGATACTTTCGCGGATCACAAAACCGACCAGCGGAACGGCCGAGATTCGCGGGCGCGTCGCAAGTTTGCTGGAGGTCGGGACTGGCTTTCACAGCGAGCTGACCGGTAGAGAAAATATATATCTAAACGGCGCTATACTCGGCATGAAACACGCGGAGATAGCTAAGAAATTTGACGAGATCGTTGATTTTTCAGAGATAGAAAAATTTTTGGACACACCGGTTAAATATTATTCGAGCGGCATGTACATGCGTTTGGCTTTTTCCGTCGCCGCGCATCTCGAACCGGAAGTTTTGATCGTTGACGAGGTTTTAGCTGTCGGTGATGTCGAGTTTCAAAAAAAATGCCTCGGTAAGATGGACGAGGTCAGCAAATCTGGCCGCACTGTTTTATTTGTCAGTCACAATTTAGGAAGCCTCACTCAGATTTGTAAGAACGGCATGCTTCTTCATAAAGGCCGCATGGAATTTTACGGTGGAGTTCATGATGCGATAAGCAGATATATGAGTCTCGCCCAAATTGAACGGCGTTATAAGGCTGACGTTGACAAAGCTCTCGACATGCAGATACTCGATGCTTATGTCTCGAATCCGGATGGACAGGTGATAGATGAAGTTCCCCATGACCAGAGCTTTTTCCTCAATCTCAGTATTGACATTAACCGGCCGAGACGCGGAGCTCTTTTGTGCGTTGCTCTTTTGAATAAATACAAGGAACGTGTTTTCACCGAGCACAGACTGCTGGAAAATCTTTTGAATTCAGATGCCAAACATGCAAACATTAGGTTTGGTGTCCCGAAAAATCTGATCGCTCCGAATGATTATTCGTTTCTGCTACAGATTTTTCTTCCGAGCGGTGAAATTGTTCAGGATGTACAGGATGTCTGTCCGTTGACCATCATCGACACCGGTTCCGATCTCTCAGCCTATAAAGACTATGGTTATGTTCAGATTCACGGCGACTGGAAAGTATCCAATTGACGAAGACCAGGTATTCTAAAGCGAAGAAAGATGAGTATCGAAAACCAAATTTCGAGCCAGTTTCTAGACATGCCACTGAGCCCGGCGACAATGATGCATTACACAGTCAGGAGCTCGATTCTTGAAAGTGTAAAGACCGCTACCGCGCAATTTCGGGGTGTTGTTCTTGATGTCGGCTGCGGATTGCAGCCCTATAGAAAGATAATCGAAAACAATCCGCGGGTGGAAAAATACATCGGCATGGACATTAAAGATTCTGCTCTGTACGGCCATGTAGCCGTCGATTTGAATTGGAACGGCAAATCGATCCCGCTCGAAGGCCAAAGCGTAGATTGTGTGATGGCGACGGAGTTTTTGGAACATTACTCCGAGCCTGAAACCATTCTTATCGAGATCGGGCGCGTGCTCAAACCCGGGGGAAAGTTTTTTGGCACGGTGCCTTTTATCTGGAATCTTCACGAAATACCGTCAGATGAATATCGATACACTCCTTACTCGCTCGAGAGACACCTTCGCAACGCCGGATTCTGTGAGATCGAGATCAAGGCTTTGGGTGGTTGGAATATGTCTTTTGCACAAATGATAGGTCTCTGGACCACCTTTTCAAAAATGAGCAAACTTCGAAGGGCTGTCTTAAAACGTCTCTTGTTTCCTTTCTACTTTTGGCTAATCAAAACCGATCGCAGGCCCGAGAAGTTCGACGGTTGGGAAAATTCTATGTATAACGGTCTGAGCATTACAGCTTTGAAATAGAATCCGGCATTTTATGAAAAATGTGCTTTTTATCGGGCATGAGGCGGGTCTCTCAGGTGCTCCGATGGTCCTCCTCCATTTTCTGAGATGGCTTCGCGCCAATAATTCTGAACTCCACGTTGATCTGCTGCTGCTCACCGGCGGCAAACTGTTAGAGGAATATAGTCATGTTTCCGACGTATACATTCTTCCATCTAAGGATCGTGGTATCCTCGGAAAGGCGGCCGATCATCTAAAGAAAAGACTTTCGATTGAATCTAAGATCAAACCGGTAATTCTTCCGCCATTTTCACGAAGTTACGATCTTGTTGTCGGCAACACGATAGTCTCGCTTGAATACCTAAAATTCTTTAAGAAAAAAAACTTTCAAACGATCTGCTGGCTTCACGAGCTTGAGTTTGTCGTTAAAAGTCACTATTCAGAAGAAAAATTTGTACACCTGTGCAGCTTTGTAGACCGGTTCATCGCCGTCTCAAATGCCTGTCGGCAGATGCTTGAGCAGGTTGGTATCGAGAAGCCTATCGACGTCATTTATGAATTTTCGCGGACCAAAGTTACAGCGATTACGGATGTAACCTTTGTCAAAGACAGTTTGGGTATTCCGCCGGAAGCATTCGTCGTCGGGGGAAGCGGAACGATCGAGTGGCGCAAGGGCGTTGATATTTTTCTGCAAGCGGCTCTAAGACTTTCTGCTCAAGGCACAAGTATATATTTCGTTTGGGTAGGAGCACCTCCGAAGGATGTGAATGAGTATTACCGGCAATTGATGCATGATTGTCGCCACGCGGGACTTGAAAGTCGCGTAATTTTTACGGGATCTCTGACAGATCCGCATCCCATTTTTGCAGCGATGGACGTATTTACACTCACCTCCCGTGAAGATCCGTTTCCGCTGGTGTGTCTGGAAGCGGCAAGCCTGGCAAAGCCGATAATTTGCTTCGCGGGCGCGGGCGGCATGCCGGAGTTTGTCGAAGAGGACGCCGGGGTGGTCGTTCCGTATGGGGACGTCGAAAAATTGTGCGAAACGATTCTCGCTTTTCAGAATGACACGGAATATAGGCTTCGAACGGGAAAGAAAGCGCACGCGAAGATCGCAGATCGTTTTTCCGCGGATTCGCTTAGCTACCGTCTAAACAACATTCTCACTTCTTCTATAAATGCTTCCGTAAATAAGTGAATTATCAATCTCGAATCAGAAACCTTAAAGAACAACTTTAATTAGTTCGATTTTGAGCGATCCAAATGAGCAGCTTCGTTAAAATAATAAGACACCTCGTCGACACTTTACGGAAAGGGAATTCTCCGAGTCTGCAGGCCATCGTCAAACAAAAGATCTATCAAATACGCGAGAAGCATACTTACCAGAAATGGTTGAAGAAATACGGCACGCTTGATGACATGACTCGAGAGCAGATGCGTGTTCGTCTTAAATCGCTTCGAATAGATCCTTTAATGTCGATTGTTTTGCCGGTTTACGACGTGGACGAAATATGGCTAAGGCTCTGCCTCGATTCTGTTTTAAGACAGATCTACGGAAAGTGGGAATTGTGCGTTGCTGATGATTATTCGTCACGACCACATGTAAAGAATGTGCTTCAGGAATACGCGGCGCGGGATGAGAGAATCAAGGTTGTCTTTCGCGAAGAAAACGGGCATATTTCCGCCGCGTCGAACTCAGCCCTCGAAATGGCAACTGGCGAATTCACTGTTTTTCTCGACCACGATGATGAGCTTGCGGAAGACGCTCTTTTCTGTATGGTTAAAGAACTGAATGAATTTCCTGATGCCGATCTGATCTACAGCGACGAAGACAAGATCGATGAAAACGGAAAACGCTTCTCTCCAGCCTTTAAGCCTGACTTTAGCCGTGATCTATTTTATTCCCTTAATCTTTTCAATCATCTTTCGGTTTATCGAACCGAAATTGTCAGAAAGATCGGCGGTTTCCGGCTCGGGTTTGAAGGTAGCCAGGACTATGATCTTGCTCTCCGATTTATTGAAAATATACCGGAGAAAAGCATCCGTCACATTCCACGCATTTTGTATCATTGGCGTGCGATCGAAGGCTCAGTTGCGATTGCCGGAAGCGAAAAACCTTACGCACATGAGCGTGCCAGGCAAGCGATTCGCGAGCATTTCGAAAGAACGGGAGTCGAAGCCGAAGTGATTTCTGGTGTTCACGATCTTCATCGCGTTAAATATCCGATACCTAAAGAACCGCCAGCAGTATCAATCATCCTTATGCAGACCCAGGCTGAAGCAGAATCCTATGTTGAAATTACTGACTATCCAAATTTCGAGATCATCGTGGTCTCTACAAAAGAACCGGAGGCTAGTGGATTGAATACCGCTGTCGCAAAAGCCAGCGGCGACGTATTTTGCTTTTTGAATTCTTCACTCCGCCCTCTAACAGAAAATTGGTTGAGAGAGATAGTGAGCTTTGCAATGACGCGGCAAATCGGAGTCGTAGGCGCGAAAATCTTGAGCTGCGACAATTCAATTGCTTCCGCCGGATGTATTTTGGTGACGAATGGAAATGTCGCAGCGGCGCATTTCGGATTACCCGGACAAGACGACGGACACTTGTTTCGAGCTCGCTTAACAGGTAATTTTTCGGCGGTTTCGATCAATTGTATGGCAGTTCGGCGCGATATTTTTGAATCGTTCAACGGGTTCGACGCGGAAAATTTTCCAGACGTGTTTTATGACGCAGATCTTTGTCTACGCATTGGCGAGAGAGGATATCGTACTCTTTACACGCCATACGCAGAGTTGATAATGGCGGAAAGTGCCAAGGTCCATACGTCAGAAAAGTCCGAGAAAATAGCTGATCAGTACAATTATTTTCGGCAGAGATGGGCAGCTAAAATAGAACGAGACCCGTTCTACAATCCAAATTTTTCAAAAAAAGACGCAAGTTTTTCGATCGACATTTAGACTTGCCGACCTAGAGCAAAAACTTTGATCAACGCAACGCCTGCTATAAAGCCCCCGATGTGGGCGGCGTAGGCTACGCCACCTGTTCCAGCAGGTGTCAAATACCCGACTATTAACTGGTAGGCGATCCAGATACCGATAGCGACGAACGCCGGGACGGTCGTCAGGAAATTAAAAATGAGCGCACGCACCTGCCGTTGCGGGAACAGCAGAACATAGCCGCCCATTACGCCGGATATGGCACCCGACGCACCGAGCATCGGTATGACCGAATCCGTGTCCATAACGATCTGAGCAACGGCAGCCGCCAATCCGCAAACGATATAGAACGCCGCGAACCGAACGTGACCTAGCAAATTCTCAAGATTATCGCCGAAGATCCATAGAAACAGCATATTGCCGAATATATGCATGATGTCGCCGTGCATGAACATCGAGCTTAGAAAATTAAAATAGACAGGCAGTGCCGTCGCGTAATGTTGGACTTCGCCGGTGTTCCCGAGCGAATCACGGACGACCTGAAGCCCGGTAATATCGACGCCTGTCGTTATTTCTTTCGGAACCAAAGAATAGGCGTAGGAAAACGAATCGTTCGAGCCGATTTGCTGCAAAAGCAAAAAGACCAGAATATTTATACCGATAAAGGCATAATTCACGAATGGTGTGATCGTCCGGTCAGAATTGTCGTCGCCTATTGGGAACATAAAGCCTCCTTGATAAGGTAAAGGTGAACTCTGCTTATCTATATCGATAAACTAACCACGATAAATCGTTAACTCTGAACATCAGCCTATCCCTGCCTCCTCGGAGACCTTCAGCAACTCATAGCCTTCGCTTCTTGCGACAAATGTCGCCGCTGTGAGATCGCCGACGACGTTAAGAGTTGTGCGGCACATATCCAGAATTCTATCGACGCCCAGAATGATGGCGATCAAGGCGGGATCAATGCCGATCATCGCTAAGAATGCCGATGATGAATGGGATTGAACCGGACGGCACTCCGGCCGTGCCGATGCCGCCTAGTATAGCGAGGTACACAACCATCAATTGCGTGCTGAGAGCAAGATCGGCACCGGCGAGTTGTGCCAGAAACAGCACGGTCACGCCTTCGTAAAGGGCTGTTCCGTTTTGATTAGCGGTGGCACCGACGGTGAGCACAAAGCTGTTTATTTCTTTCGGCACGCCGAGGTTCTCTTCGGATATGCGAAGTGCCGTCGGCAGCGTTGCGTTTGAGGACGAGGTAGAGAACGCGGTGACGATAACCGTACGCACGCGTTTGAAAAACTCGATCGGATTTATCCGCGACAGGAAGTAAACCGAAAGCGAGTATATACCGAAAAAGTGAAGTCCGAGGCCAAGTAGAACCGTCGCAACAAACCAGCCGAGCGAAAGTAGCAATTCCAGCCCAAACTGCGCGATGTTGTTGAAAATAAGGCACGCGACCGCGTACGGAGCGAACTTCATTATTATGTCGATGATCTTCGAGGTGATCGCAAAGACCGATTCCATCAATCCGACAAACGGTGCCGAGACGGGCGAAGGCAGAAGCGTGATCGCGACGCCGACGATCAACGCAAAAAACATGATATGCAGCATGTTCGGATTCTCGCCGGCGATAGAATTAAATACGCTCTTTGGCACGATCGTTTTTACGGCTTGCATCAGCGCCGAATCGGTTTTTGCGGTCTCTGCCGCCTTGTTTTGCGCTTCAACGCTGGTTTTAGCACCGCTGCTGAATTTTTCTTTTAGCTGTGCAGCGATCTCCGGACTGATCTTTTCGCCGGGCCTAATCGTGTTCGCTAATCCGAGACCGATGACCACCGATATTGCCGAGATAACAATGCAGTAAGCAAAAGACTTAAACCCGATTCGCCCAAGCTTGCGAATGTCGCCGATGCCCGCAACTCCGACTACCAAAGATGAAAAAACGAGCGGAACGACGATCATCAAAAGCAGATTCAGGAACAACGTGCCAATCGGTTGGGTGAAATTGCCGACGAACCAGACCAGATTGGGATCGTTTCCACCGAGAGCCCAATTCGCCGACAAGCCGCCCGCGACACCAACGACCAGACCGATAAGGATCTTTGTGTGGAGGGCGATGCCCTTTGGCTTATCGGGCGTATCATCGTCGAGATCGGTTGCGAGTTCGCGTTCGTAATCGTCGCTCGGGATCTGGTCCTTGTCTGGTTCGGCCATAGAATTTCACCTTTTATTTGGAGTTTCGGAGTCGGAAAAACGAGTTTTGGCAGAACTTTACAAACAGGGTTAACTGAGCACAGTCTGCCGGATGAATCAATTTTTGAGAGTTTAGCAGATATGTCGCGATTTTGGTATTTTTAGAAGGTTGGCGCTAATAAGTATGTTCGAATCAATACATTTCAATTCAACCGGACGGGCTATCACGAATGCTTCACAGCCTGAGGTGATCGAAAAGCTGCGGGAGATAGTCGGTGCGGAAAACGTGCTTATCGAACCCGAAAAGGTTGAGCCTTACGGTGCGGATGCCGTCAAGGAAAAGTTTCCGCCCGAGGCTGTTGTTTTTCCCGAGATGACGAGTCACGTCGTCGCGATTCTAAAGCTCGCGAACGAATATCTGTTTCCGGTGACGGCCCGCGGCGGCGGCGTTGGTTACACGGGCGGCGCGGTGCCTATCGACGGCGGCATCGTCATCGGCACCGACCGCATGAACAAGATCATCGAGATAAACGTGGACGATCTTTACGCGATTTGCCAGCCTGGAATTCGCACAATTGAATTGCAGCAGGCTGTAGAAAAACAAGGGCTGATGTTCGCACCCGATCCGGCGAGTTATAAAGACAGTTTTATTGGTGGCAACATCGCCGAAAACGCCGGCGGTATGCGGACGCCGAAATACGGCGTTACAAAGCATCACGTCCTCGGTCTCGAAGTCGTGACGGCAACCGGCGAGATCATTCGCACTGGCGGCAAGACGGTCAAGAATGTCGTCGGCTTTGATCTCACCGGATTGATGTGCGGCAGCGAAGGAATGCTCGGCATCATTACCGAAGCGACGCTGAAGCTGCTGCCCGTCCCCGAAGCGACATCGACCGTGCGTGCAAATTTTTACTCGATGGAAGCCGCGTGCCGTGTGCTGACAAAATTCACGCCGTTGGGGCTGCTGCCGATGGCGATGGAGGTCATCGACAAATACTGCGTCGAGGCGGTCGAGCAAAATTTTGCCTTTGGGCTGTCAAAAGACGCCAACGCGATCCTGCTCGTCGCCGTTGACGGCTCGCGTGACGAGGTCGAGCGACAAGCTGCTATCGTCGAGAGCGTTATCCGCGAGAACGGCGGCTTTGACGTTGTCCGTGCTCGCAGTAAAGACGAGGAAGACAAACTGTGGGACGTACGCCGTGCGATCTCGCCGTCATTGATGAAATATGGCACTTTAAAAATTAACGAAGATGTAGTCGTGCCGCGATCGAAGGTACCCGAGCTTGTCGCCCGCATCGAGCAGATCGGCAAAAAACACAACACCTTCGTAGCAAATTTCGGCCACGCCGGCGACGGCAACATCCACGTCAATTTCGTCGTAGACCGCGACAACCCCGACGAGATCGCCCGTGCCCGCCAATGCGTTTCCGAAACGTTCGCCCTGTCGGTTGAACTCGGCGGCACCATCTCTGGCGAACACGGCATCGGCTATGTCAAAGCTCCGTATCTCAGCTACGCCATCGACCGCCCGACGCTCGAGATCATGAAAGGCATCAAAAAAGCCTTCGACCCAAACGGAATACTCAATCCGGGCAAGATGTTTGTTTAGAAATTAGTTTATAAACTTCCTTTTGATGAGAAAGAATTACGAAAAGAATTACGATTGGGAAAGATACTGGTATCATGATGGAATTTCCCCACTGTTGTTCAATGGTTTTCTTTACGTTCACGAATACACTAAGGACGTTTTTTCGCTTAAATCAGTTTCAGGTGTTCCGTGTTTGGTTTTACGGGGTGAGCCTGGAATGGGCAAAAGCAGAGAAATTGAGAAGTTTTACGAATTACAAATTGAAGATGAAAATTCTACCAAGCTATATTTCGATCTGAGTTCTTATGGTGATGAAGGCAGGCTTGTCAAAGAGATTTTCGCATCTGACAAAATAAATCACTGGAAAGTTGGCAGTTCAAATCTTTATTTGTTCCTAGATAGTTTGGACGAGGCTATATTGGACATTAAAACTCTTGCACTATCACTAGCAGATAAAATTGAAACACTTCCAACAGAAAGATTGTGTCTCCGTATTGCTTGTCGAACAGCTGAATGGTCAAATCTCTCAGTTTTAGAAAATAAACTAGAGGAAATTTGGAAAGAAGACAGGTGCCAAGTTCTTCAAATTGCGCCCTTGCAACGAAACGATGTCGAAACTGCCGCTCAAAGTGAAAGTTTAAATTCAGGAAAATTTATTGCCGAAATTTTCAATAAAAATGTCTCAGCTTTAGCCTCAAAACCTGTAACCTTGCAATTTTTATTAGGTCTATTTGAGAAAAACGATTCTTTTCCCTCGACACAAACAGAACTTTACGAAAAAGGTTGTTTATGGTTATGCGAAGAAAAGAATGAGCGTCGGAAAGCCTCAAAGTGCGTTGGGAGATTAATGCCCGAACAAAGATTTGTTATTTCGGCACGAATTGCGGCTCTGATGATTTTCGGCAACAGATCATCAATTTGGATTGGCGGATTCACAGGCGAGGAAGAAACATCAGACATTTTGATCGGCGAACTTTCAGGCTACACCGAAAAAAGAAAGGACAATAGCGAATTTCAAATTACGGAAGAAAATGTTCGAGAAGTCATCAACGATACAGGCTTATTTACAAGCAATGGAAGTAACCGTCTAAAGTTTTCTCATCAAACTTTTGCCGAATTTCTCGCAGCATGGTACTTGGATTATCGAGAATTATCAGACGAAGCCGTTATTAACCTTATCGGTCAAAGCCATCTTTACCCACAACTTTATGAAACATCGGCTTGGCTTGCTAACCAAAGAAAAAGTGTTTTTCAGCATTCAATGAAAGTCGCTCCGGCAATTTTGTTGAGAAGCGATGTTCTCTTGGCGGACGAATCTTCAAAAGTAAAACTGGCTGAGATTTTGCTAGATCTATTCGATAAAGAAGAAATTCTCGGAGTTGACCGCATTTATTACCGAAAACTGAAACATCCGAACCTCGCCGAACAAATCCGACCGCATCTTATCGACAAAACAAAAGGATGGTTAGTCAGAACCGAAGCTCTCGACATGGTAGAAATTTGTGAGGTTAAGGCCTTACAAGAAGATCTCGCTGAAATTGCACTGGACAAAGAAGACAATCAAGATATTCGCGTTCGCGCGGCTTATGCCGTTTCGTGGGTTGGTGATAGTTATACAAAAGCTAAACTGAAACCGTTAGTTTTCGGAAAAAAAGAAGATGACGACCGATTTAGATTGAAAGGCGCCGCGCTTGATGCGCTTTGGAATGAACATTTAACCGCCAAAGAACTTTTCTCTGTTTTAACTCCTGCAAATGTTTATTTTACTGGTGGTTATGAAGTCTTTCTGAATTCAGGAACGATTTCAAAACTCGAAACTAAGGATTTACCGATTGCGCTTGATTGGCTTATCGAAAATATAAATCAATTCGGTCATTCAGATTTCTCAGAAAGAAGATTAGCTGACGAAATTTTACTCAAGGCTTGGGATAATCTTGAAAATGACGGTGTTTTTGAGAGATTCGTAAAAATTACAATTAAGTTTCTTTCAAATCATCAAGATATTTTCAAAGAAATTAAAAACGAGGAAAAACTGAACGAAATTGAACAAGAACATGATAAACGTCGAAAAGTTTGGTTAGAAGTATTTTCTTCAATGGATGATAAGAGATATTGGTCATTAGAAAACTCAAGATTCATTGGGCTTAGGAACGAGGATATAAGCTGGCTTGTTCAAGAATGGAAAAATGCTGAAGATAAAATTTTAAAAGCGAAATTACTTTTAAGATTAAAAGGGTTTATTTCATATTGGGAGACACCCCCCAACGCCTTGGATACAATCTATAAAGCCTGCGAAGAAAATAAAGATTTGAAAAAAGAACTGGAAGAAATCTTCGCCCCGATTGAGTTAAATTCTGAAAAGGCAGAGCAACTAAGAAAATCTCACGAGGAAACTTTTGGTTGGAAAAAAGAACAGGATAAAAAACGTGAAGAATGGAATAAGCCTATAAGCCCTTCTCCTATCGAACATACATTGGAATGTATCGAAAAATTTGAAAAAGGGGAAATAGATGCTTTTTGGCATGCTAATGATTGGTTGAGATTTCACCCCAATGGCAGAACGGAAATAAGTTATGTCGAGGCTGACTTAACAAAACTTCCAGTTTGGAAAGATGCGAATGAAAATACTAAGTCAAGAATTATTAAATCGTCAAAGAAATACTTAGAAAAAGGGAATCCTGAGAATGAAAAATGGGTTGGAACAAAAAGTTTTCAATTCTCTGCACTTGCAGGGTATAGAGCAATAGTTTTGCTCGAAGAATTTGACCCTGAATTTATCAAAAAACTACCAAAAAGCGTTTGGGGAAAATGGGCGGCGATTATTTACCACTATCCGGTTTTTAATGGAAGCGGAAACGATGAATATGAAAGGCATCGGCAACTAATCGCTAAAACCTACAAAATTGCTCCTGAAAAAATCGTTGAATTATTTAGCCAAGAAATAGAAAGTAAGTCGGAAGAAGTTTATTGGTCGTTTGAAAAGCTAAAATATTGTTGGGATGAAAGATTAAAAAATGTTCTAAAAGAAAAACTCAAAAACAGCGAATTGTCAGTTTTAATTACGCGAAATCTTCTTTCGCAACTATTTCAATCAAACGATGCCGAAGCCGGAAAAATTACTTGTGATTTTATCAAATTTCCTATTCCCAAAGGCGAAAAAGAGCAACAGCTTTTAATGACCGCCGTTGAGTTGGTTCTTACGCACGGAAAAATAAATTGTTGGGAAAAGATCGGGCAGATTTTAGAAAATGATATTCCATTTGGTAAGAAAATAATTGAGTTTGGCGTTTCTAGGTTTAGCAGATTAGGTATTCAGGATTTGTCCGAAAAACAAATTTCAGATTTATACGTTTGGCTTTCCCTGCAATATCCTTACAAAGAAGACCCAATTCATTATGGCGTTTACAGTCCGGGCGCAAGAGATGAAATTGTCAGATGGCGAGATTCATTACTTGCATCATTAAAAGAAAGAGGAACTGTTGAATCTGTTAGTGAAATTGAAAGAATTAAAACTCAATTACCGCATCTTGAATGGTTGAAATTTACACTATTAGAGGCAGAAGAAAAAAGGCGAGCTACGAGTTGGCAGCCTCTTACTCCGCAAGAATTGCTTAAAATTATGAACACGGAAAAATCAAAGCAAGATTCAAAAGTTAAGATTTTATTTTTCTCGGCTAACCCTACTGACCAAGACGCACTTGCTCTTGATGAAGAAATTCGCTCAATTCAAGAAAAAATTCGAGCATCTGAGTATAGAGATTCTGTTGAGTTGAAATCTCGTTGGGCAGTTCGTCCTAATGACCTTTTACAAGCTCTTAATGAAGAGAAACCACATATTATTCAATTTAGCGGTCACGGAACAGATACAGATGAAATTGTATTTCGAAATTCAGACGGAAGCACTAAATTGGTAAGTAAAGAAGCACTCGTTAATTTATTCAGTTCAACTGCCGACAATGTAAAAGTTGTAGTTTTTAATACTTGTTTTTCGGCAGGGCAAGCAGGAGCTATTACAAAATGTATAGACATTGCAATCGGAATGAACGATTCGATTTCTGATGAAGCTGCTAGAGTTTTTTCCGCTCAACTTTATTCTGCTATTGGATTTGGGCATTCAGTTGGAAAAGCGTTTGAGCAAGCGAAAACTGCTTTAATGCTTGAAGGTATTCGCGAAGAAAATACGCCGCAGATTTTCACAAAACAAGCACTTGACCCAAACAACATTGTTCTTTTGAAACAAAAGTAAACTGCAAAAGATGTAGAATCACTCAATTTGCAAATCTCACATTTAATCTATAGCAATTTCCCCCTCGTCTTACTGTTTGTGGCATAATTAGGCCGTTATGCAGAATATTACGCTTCAGATTTCGGAAGATGAGTTGCGAGAGGTTACGCAGGCTTATCAGGTTCTTCAGAGTTTTCTTGCAAAAATTATTTCGCCCAACGAGCTTTACAACGCCGAGTTTCTCGATGGCCTCAAGGAAGCTCAGCAGGAAGTTGCCGAAAAAGATTTCACAAAGATGACTGATTTTGCCGGCTTCATCCAATAACCACCTGATTCAGCGCACGGAAAAGACGTTCGCAATCTGCTAGTAAATCGTCGATAGGCTCTCTACCTATATCCCTGACCCTAGCCTGAAAGTAAAACAAATGACCGGTCTTAGCGGCGTTTATCGCGTTGTCGTTATCTGTGATTACAGGATGATCTTCTCGTTTGATGATGAAAATCTCAGTTTGCTTCGAATCGGCCATCGACGCGAAATTTATCGAAATCTCGAACTTTAGAAGAAAGGTTGGCATGTGGAAGAGCCGCTTCAATCACGGTTGACCCTAGCGATATTTTCGACTTGGAAATATTTATTTACGAAATTCTATCCGCCCAAAAATTTCGTAAACTTACTATTCGCGGCAAACGCATCAATCAGAAAATTATTCTGCCCGCCGCCGACAATCCAGGTTTCGATATTTTCTTTTTGGCAGAGCATTGCGGCTTCGAGTTTTGAGTTCATTCCGCCGGTGCCGAGGCCGGAGTCGCGTTCTTCAACCAGGCCTCGCGCTTCGTCGATATTCTTTATTTCAGGGATCAGATTGGCGTCTGCATGAAGGTGTGGGTTTTTGTCGAAGAGGCCGTCGATGTCGCTGACAAGGACGAGCAGGTCGGCCTGGATCAGGACCGCGACCAGTGCGGAAAGGTTATCGTTGTCGCCGAGGATAATTTCCTCGACGGCGGTTGTGTCGTTTTCGTTGATGATCGGAACGTAGGAATATTTGATGAGTTCGGTGATGGTGTTGAGCGTGTTTTGACGAGACGTTTCGTTCTCGAAATCACGATTGGTCATCAAACACTGCGCTGTCTGGATGCCGAAATCGCTGAACACCTCGTTGTAGATCCGCATAAGCAGCGGCTGGCCGATAGCGGCCATCGCCTGTTTCGATTCGACCGGCTTTCCGGCATCCTTGATATTGATGTATTGCTTTGCGGCGGCGATCGCACCTGACGAGACAAGCACGATATCGAATTCGTCCCGCAGAGCGAGTATCTGACGACCGATGTCCTCGATCTTGCCGCGCGAGATCAATTTCGTGCCGTTTGTCAGCGTCGATGTGCCTATTTTTAAGACTAGTTTCTTTTTCATTTCAAAACAATTTCACCAGAGAGAAACAAAATATTTGCCGCAGATGTACGCGGATACCGCAGATAAGAAATAGCAGATAAGAAATAAAGGAAAATTTCTGGTCCCGTATCCGCGTCATCCGCGTAAATCTGCGGCTAATTTCTTACTTGCCCGTCACCGAAGACGAACCATTTATTCGTTAATAGATGCTCCGCACCTAGCGGGCCGCGAAAATGGAGCTTTTGCGTTGAGATCGCGATCTCCGCTCCGAGGCCGAATTCGCCGCCGTCAGTGAACCGAACGGAAGCATTGTGATAGACGGCCGCGCAGTCCACTTCCTGCAAAAATTTCTCGGCGGTTTCGGCGTTAGCTGTAACGATCGTCGCCGAGTGTCCGCCAGAATATTTGTTTATCTTCTCGACTGCTTCGGACACGCCATCGACAATACCGATAACTATCTTCGCCGCCAAAAACTCTTCGAACCAAATTGCTTCATTCTCGATCTGCGCTGACCGAACGCGTCGATCGAATGGACGCGCTCGTCGCCAAAGACTTCAATATCCGATTCCGTGCAACGCTTCGCCAAGGATTGAAATACACGCGATTCGATCTCCAGGCAAATCCTTATGGATCAATATCTTGTCGAGCGCGTTGCAAACGCTCAGACGTGTTTTGCCATCAAGCGCAATCTCTTAACGCCATCGCAAAATCCGCCTCACTGTCGATATAGAGAAAATTATTACCACGTCCGCTGACGATGACGGGAGCATTAGAATTTTTCAATACGAAATCGATCAACGCCTCTCCGCCGCGTGGAATGACGAGATCGAATTTCTCCGTTTTGCCGGAGATTAGCGACTGAGTTTCTTCACGCGAAATATCAAGATACCTTACAAAATCGGCGTCTGCGTCGTTCTCATTCAACGCTTGTTTCCAAAGATCAGCTAAGTATAGATTTGTGTGCCGAGCTTCTTTGCCACCTTTTAGCAAAATTCTATTTCCCGCTTTTAAGGCAATTATCGCTGCTTCTACGGAAACATCAGGCCGCGCTTCGTAAATTATTAGAATTGTGCCGAAGGGAACCTGGCGATTCTCTATTCGCAAACCGTCTTCGCGTGTGTGCGATGAAATTATTTTTCCAACCGGATCGGGCGAAGCGACTACGCTTTCTACTGAAGCGATCATGCTCTCGACTTTTGCCTCGTTAACTTTTAGACGGTCGAGAATCACGCCATCGTCCGGCGGGCAAGCCGCAACGTCAAGCTTGTTGGCAGCGACTACCGCGGATTTGTTTTCCGCCAAAAGCCGTGCCAAGCTGTTCAAAATTTTATTTCGTAAATTTGCGTTCATCTGCGAATGAAATTCTACTATATTATTAGGAGCCGCCGTCGTTGCTAACATCAATGTTATGAAAATTTTCTTTTCAATTTTTTTAGGATTCGCTTTATTTACGCTCGCAAACACGGTTTTAGTTGCTCAAGACCGTGAAGTTACAATTATCCTGGTTCGTCATGCCGAGAAAGCGGACGCAACCAGTCCAGATCCGGAATTATCCGACGCGGGAAAAGAACGTGCTCAAAGGCTGGTGAAAAAGATCGGCAAATATCGTCCGGGAGCGTTTTATTCAACGGATTATAAGCGAACCAGAGACACCGTTACTCCGCTCGCAAATAAACGAAAAAAGGATGTAAAAATTTATGACGCCCGCAAACCAAAAGAGTTAATTGACGAGATTATGAAGGGCAAAATCAAGCGTTATGTTATCGCGGGGCATTCGAACACAGTGCCCGGGCTTGCAAACCTCATCGCTAAAAAGGAAATGTTTAAGAATTTGGAAGACTCCGAGTACACAATAATTTGGCTCATCCGCATGAAAAACGGTAAAGTCACCAAGTTTGAGCTTCTTGACTATTGAGAATTGCAATTATTTGTTTCACCGTTTTTGAGCGGAATGTAACACATTTACAAAAGCATGAAAAAAATCGCCGCAAAGCTTCGATTTTCCGTCTTCGTATTTATTATACCGCTGTTTTATAACACTGCGGCACAGGCACAAACCGAACCGGCAAGTACCGTATTTTGGAACGAACTGCAAAAACTGTGCGGCAAGGCGTTTGCCGGAACTGTCGCGGCTGCACCGGCTGATGATACGACGTTCAAGGACAAAGCTTTAGTGATGCACGTCCGTCAATGCCAAAAAGACCGCATCCGCATTCCGTTCGTTGTCGGCACCGACCGTTCGCGGACGTGGGTGTTAACGCGAAAGAATGGCCGTATCGAACTCCGGCACGACCACCGGCACGAGGACGGCAAGCCCGACAAAGTCACAATGTACGGCGGCTGGACGACGAGCGGCGGTATGGCGACCCGCCAGATGTTCCCGGCCGATCAGCAAACGGTCGATGTTATCGCGGCCGCCGCAACGAACGTCTGGTGGATCGATATAGTTCCCGGCGAACACTTCTCATACAATCTGCGTCGAATGGGTTCGGAGCGATTTTTTAGTATCAAGTTCGATGTAAAAACTTACGTCAAAGCACCCGAAGCTCCTTGGGGTTGGAAGGATTAGTCAAGAAATAATTTACGAGAAAGGAGCGTGAAGATGAGCATACCCGAACACTATTCACCCGTAATGCCCTATCTCGTCGTGAGCGATGCCGAGGGATTTATCAAATTTATAAAGGATGTTTTCAATGCCGAGGAAAAGCTTCGTGTAAACACGGACGACGGCTCGGTGATGCACTGCGAATACAGCATCAATGGCGGCACGATCATGTTCGGTGAAGCCGGCGGCGAATGGAAATCATTTCCGTGTGCGATGTTCGTGGTTGTAAAGGACGTTGACGGATTGTATGCAAAGGGCCTTGCACATGGTGCGACCGGCAATCAGGAACCGGACGAACGCGGCTATGGCCGTGCGGCAGGATTTATAGATAAATGGGGAAATCAATGGTGGTTGAACGATCCTGATACACGCGAAGAATAACATCTGGCTGGATTTACGAGCTTTTCGCCAATCGTTTTTTCAGCCCTTGCTCACCCCAACGCATGATCACGTCATGGTTCCATTTGAATAGTGGTTTGGCGAGCGGAGCGATGAGGTTCATCCACGGTTTTGTGGTTTTTACGCACCAATCGTATTGAACACGGACGCTGGAATTCATTTGTGAAAATTGCCACAATCCTAATCCATCAAGCTCGCCGAATGCACGGGCTTCGATCAGTTTGAATTCTTCTATCCGAATAATTTCCGAATCGAATTCAAGTTTGTAGGGCAAGGCGCTCTTCCACGTAGAACGATGGATGGCACCGACGCCACTGTTATCACCTGGCTTTAATTCGACGACGCTAACAACGCCGCGCCACCATTCAGGCCAGGCTTTGGAATCCTTGATCGTCGCCCACACCGCTTCAAGCGGAGCATCAATCGTCCAGACGGAAACAAACTCATAGCTGCTCATCCCGACCAATGTAAAACGAAAAACGCGAAATGCCAAAGCCATTTCGCGTCTTCGTAATTACCACGTAATCTACTATTTCTTTGGAGCCGTTTTTGAGAAATATCCCTGGCGATGCGTCAGCTTAGTTTTTTGTTTTTGCAGCTCCGGGTTAACCAACTGGATCTCGATCTTACGGTACGAACCATCGAGTATTTGATTTGCAGGCTCATACGCGAGCAAATACTGAGAGCGCATTTCTTCCTGAATCTGTTTGAACGCCTGGCGGAGTTCGGATTCATCACGCGGGAAGAATGCCCGCCCGCCCGTGCTTTCTGAAACCTTGTTCAAAACGCCTTTGGTCACGCCTCCGTAAAACTCATCGCCGACGCCGATCGAATAGATCACAGCCTCTGCTTTAAGAGCGGCCCGCACGGCCTCATCCAGGTTTTTCCTGCTCGATGTGTCAACACCGTCCGTTAACAGGATGATCGCCCGCCGCGTGCGTTCCGGTGCCGGGCCCAAGACGTCGGCTGAAGTTATCCAAATAGAATCCCAAATCGCTGTCGAACCGACCGTCGCCTGATTATCACCCGAGATCGGCGGTGTTCCCGGAGCAACAACACCACCTCCAATGTATCCGGACGGCGGAACAAACTGCACCTTATCTATCGCCCGGCGAAGCCGAGTGACGTTACTCGTCATCCCTTGCTCTAACGTCGATTCGCCAGTAAACGAAACAATGGCGACCTCGTCCTTTGTGGGTCTGACTACTGATTCGAGGAAAGAAATAGCGGCGGCTTTCTCTTCGGGAAGCGTTCGCTGCTGCGAGATGCTTGTGTCGATTAAGATCGCAAGACTAAGCGGCAGATCGACCTGTCGGGCAAAAGCCGTAACTTCCTGCGGCTGGCCGTTTTCCAAAATACGCACGTCTTCCTGCTTTAAGGTGAGCAGCAGGCGACGGTCTTTGTCCTGTGCGGTAAAAAGTACATTGACAGCTTCAGTATCGACTTTGATGACGCCTTCTTCTTCCTCGATCGGCGGCGTAGGCGTAGGCGTTGCAGTCTTAACGGCCGGAGGCGGCTGGGTTTGCTGAGCGTCCGCAAATTCGTTTCGAAAAAGCGAAACGCCGAGCAAAATAAATACAACCGCTGAAATTACTGCATATCTGGTAGAAAACATTTTTACATCTCCGCTCGGGCCTGCTTTCCGCCCGAGCTCCAACCTTACTTCAAGCTGTCTTTTACGGCACGATAACTCGATTTCGTGCGGATCTTGTATTTGTCCGCTTTTTCTTTATCCGTGAACCGCACTTCGATCTTGCGCTCGCGTCCGTCGTAATTTTGATTCGCCGGGCGGTAAGTAATCATGTACTGCGATCTCAATTCTTGAGAGATCTTTTGGAAAGCTCTTTCAAGCTCGATCATGTCGCCGGTAAAGAAAGCCTCGCCTCCAGTTCGTTCGCAAAGCTGCGTTAAAAATTTGTCGCCTTTATCCTTGACCGTTCCCGCTTCAACGCCGGGCACACTTCCCAAAAATCCGGCTTTGGTCGATATGCCGAAGATCGTCGTTTCCGTCCGCTGTGCGATATCGATGGCGTCGTTAAGATCCGCGCGGCTGAATGTGTCATCTCCATCTGTGATAATTACGATGACTCGCCGGCCGGGAACACTTCGTAATTTCTCGTCTGAAAACTGCCAGACCGCGTCATAAAGAGCTGTTTGAGAGCCAGGCTTTTTTATCTTATCGACGGCCCGATCCAGAAGATCGAGTTTGTCGGTAAAATCCTGGTGCAGTACGATCTCATTGTCGAATGTCATGAATGCGGCTTTGTCTTTTCGCAGTCTGGTCACGGTGTAAATAAAGTTTTTCGCGGCTTCTTTCGAAAAGGCCAGCTTACCGGCGGCCGATGGCGATGTGTCCATCAACACGCCGACAAATACAGCCGGATTCGTTTTCTCATCCGTAAAGAACGTCACCTCTTGCGGCACGCCGTCCTCGAAAACCTGGAAATCATTGCGGCCGAGACCGGAAATAAGAAGCTTCTTTTGCGTCACGGTTACAGACAGCCGAACCTCAAAGGTCTTGACCTGACCTCCACTGTCCGGCGAGGCGGAGTAGGAGTCGGCGTTTGCGCACCAATTTCCGACACAAATACACAAAAAACGGCGGCAATTGCCAGATAGATAAAATTCGAACGGCTTCTCATATGATTCTGTATTAGAATTCGTCAATGCAGACGCAAGTTTTCGATGCTTTTAGCGGGACGTCTGTTGCCTTTATGCAACTCGCAAGTATATCAAGAGTTCGGGAAAATATCGAAATCGAGGGAATATAAGGCCGATACGCTCCATTTCAGCATTTTGCGGCTTGCTCGACACTGGCTCGCTGTGGCTTTCTAATAGCAATGAATACGAACATTTTCAGGGAATATGATATTCGCGGGATCGTGGGCGAACAGCTTACAGACGAAACTGTCGCGATACTCGGCAAGGCGATCGGAACATTCTTTAACCAAAACGGCGCAAAGCGTATTGCGATCGGTTATGACGCCCGTAAAAGCTCGCCTACTTTTTGCCGGCTGCTTACCGAAGGGTTTAATCAAACCGGCTGTGATGCGGTCCTGATCGGGATGGTGCCGACGCCTGTTCTTTACCACACGGTTTTTACAAAGCCGGTCGATGGCGGCGTGATGATCACCGGCTCGCACAATCCGCCCGATCATAATGGTTTCAAGATTTGTCTTGGAAAATCGACGCTGTTCGGCTCGCAAATACAGGAAATTAAAGAGATCGCGCTATCAGGAGTTTTTTCGAGCGGTGACGGAAGCGTTCAAACGATCGAGGTGCTGGACGATTACATCGCCGACATTGTTTCGAAGATCGATCTCGGTTCGCGAAAATTAAAGGCTGTTATCGATGGCGGTAACGGAATGGGCGGTGTTACGGGCGTTCCGGTTTACGAACAGCTCGGCATCGATCTTATTAAACTCTTTACAGAGCCCGATTCCGAATTTTCCGAATCATCATCCTGATCCGACCGTGACCGAAAACTTGCAGGACACGATCAAGGCCGTTCGCGAATCCGGCGCGGATATCGGTATCGCGTTTGACGGTGACGGCGACCGCATCGGCGTCGTGGACGAGAACGGCCGCATCATCTGGGGTGACGAATTGATGGTTCTGCTGTCGAGAACGATCCTCATAGATCGCCCAGGCTCGACCATAATCGCCGAAGTAAAATGCTCGCAGAATCTATTTGACGACATCAAAAAACACGGTGGAGTGCCGATAATGTGGAAGGCCGGACACTCGCTGATAAAAGCGAAAATGAAGGAAACGAATGCCGTTCTCGCCGGTGAAATGAGCGGCCATATCTTCTTTGCCGACAGGTTTTATGGCTTTGACGATGCGACTTATGCCGGTGCCAGCGTGTTGGAAATATTATCCAAAACCGACAAGAAACTGTCTGAACTGCTCGGAGATTTACCCGAAACATTTTCGACGCCGGAGTTGCGTGTCGATTGCTCCGACGACACTAAGTTCGATGTAGTTGCTCGCGTTGCCGACCACTTCGCTAAAACAAACGAGGTCATCACCATCGACGGCGCGAGAATTATTTTCGAACATGGCTGGGGATTGGTGCGAGCTTCAAACACACAGGCAATACTTGTTCTGAGATTTGAAGCTGATGCAGAAGAGCATTTGCAGAAGATTCAAGCGACGGTTGAAACAAAGGTCAATCAATTGATAAATGCTTAATCGGTTCTGTCGGGAGCAAATGGTTCCACGGCAGAAAAAGCACCTGAAGCTGACATTAATCTCCGGAGTTCGAAGTTCCCCAAGGCTTGGACCGGGTCGAGCATTTCTAAGTTATCAAAATTGATCTCTTGCCAAGCATATCTGTTTACACGAACCGATAAAAGGTATTCATCGGAAACCTGCCCTGTCGCTTTGTTCGCACGCTGAGAGTAACCGGAAAACACTATTTCTTGGAGATTAGGAAGGGAATAGAAGGCAGTCCCAATTGATCGAAAAGCTATGGCATGCACGTGATTCATATAGAGTTCTTGGGTCGCCTTGACCGTCATTCGTTTAAAGCTCAACTTGTAGCCGCGAGTCGGAAAACTTGCGGTTTTGTTTGGCATGTCTTCGCTTTCTGGGAAATCAACATCCAGAAATAGCAGTTGTCCGCCGCGAAATAACTCCGCTGATACAATCGTTTCGCGCGGCCAAGTCAACTCGGAAAACACGTTCTCCAGAAACCAGTCCATGGCTGCCGTATCTTGATAGATTTCAGATTCGATAAGTTTGCGCATTCTTCTCTCGGAACCTTCGAAGCTAGATTTTTGGTCTTCCCATCTCTCTAATTCTTGCTCGTAGTTTCTTTGAAGAGCTTCGTTTTCAAGTTCCAGCCGTTCACGCTTGGTGGGAATAATCCGAGTTAGGAAGCTGCCAGTCTTTAGAAGTGGAAAACTTGGCATGGGAAGTTGAAACGATCTCGGAGTGTAAGTTGGTTTGATGGTAGGTGGGGGAGTTTCTAAATGAAGTCTGCCGATAGCCTCGATTTCCTCGTTAATCTCATCGCATTTTTGTCTAATAAAATCCTTAATCTGATCGCCCTTTTGTTTTTTTGCTTGTGAAAGAAAATAATCCGGCAAAAGATTACTACCGGAATCTCTGGCAACGAGTGTCCCATCTTCCGAAAGGCTTAACGAAACTGAAACTTCGGAAAAACCACCCTGATTTTGACCGCTTTGCGTATTCCCCTCACCGATTTTCTGTCTTGAGTAGAGGCCTGTGCCAGGAATTCCGGTATTTAAATATGTGCCACGTTTACTCATTCCAACCGAAACACCTCTCAGGCCAAGCGTCCAACTAAATCCACTACCGCTCATGTTCATTCGAACGCCTGGTGCTAATTTGAAACTTTTTCTAAATCGAAATCCCATAATTTCTCCACAACTAGCTCTCATTTACCTTCAACACCGCTAAAAAGGCCTCCTGCGGGATTTCTACACGGCCGACTTTTTTCATTCGCTTCTTGCCTTCTTTTTGTTTTTCGAGCAGCTTGCGTTTGCGCGAAATGTCGCCGCCGTAGCATTTGGCGATGACGTTTTTGCCCATGGCTTTGACGGTTTCGCGGGCGATGACCTTGCTGCCGATAGCGGCCTGGATGGCGACCTCGAACATTTGGCGCGGGATGAGTTCTTTCATCTTCGCGGTCAGGAGTCGGCCTTTTGCAGTGGCGGTGTCGGTGTGAAGAATGAGCGAAAGAGCATCGACCGGCTCGCCGGAAACGAGAACATCGAGCTTGACGAGCTTGCTTTCCTGATAGCCGGAGAGATGGTAATCGAGCGACGCATAGCCTTTTGAAACCGATTTCAGGCGGTCGTAAAAATCGAGAACTATCTCGTTCAGCGGCAGTTCATAGACGAGCATCACGCGGTCGGTCGTTACATATTCAAACTTCTTCTGCACGCCGCGTTTTTCATCGAGCAGCGGAAGAATGCCGCCGAGAAATGAATCATTGGTCAAGATGGTGGCCGTAATAAAAGGTTCTTCGATCTTTGTAATGCGTCCGGTATCGGGCATTTTCGATGGCGAATCAATCTCGGCGACTTCGCCGTCAGTGGTTGTCACGCGATAACGAACGCCGGGTGCGGTCGTTATCAGGTCGAGGTTAAATTCGCGTTCGAGCCGCTCCTGGACTATCTCCATGTGCAGCAGGCCGAGAAATCCGCATCGAAATCCAAAGCCGAGAGCGGTGGAAGATTCGGGTTCGAAGAAGAAGGACGCGTCGTTAAGACGCAACTTCTCCATCGCATCGCGAAGGTCTTCGTACTGTGCTGCGTCGATAGGATAAAGTCCGGCAAAAACCATTGGCTTTACTTCCTGGAAACCTGGAAAAGGAGTTTCGACGGGCCGTGCGGAATCCGTGATTGTATCGCCGATCTGCACGTCGGCGACGGTCTTGATTGATGCGGTCAGAAATCCGACCTCACCCGCACCGAGCTCGTTTATCAAGGTCGGACGCGGACGGTTTACGCCGATTGTTTCGACCAGATATTCACGTCCGGTGTTAAAGAATTTGATCTTCGTGCCTTTCTTGATCGTTCCGTCGATGATGCGGAAAAGCACAATAACGCCGCGATAACTGTCGTACCAACTGTCGAAGATCAAAGCTTTGAGAGGCTTGCTGCGGTCGCCTTTTGGCGAAGGAACTTTGGCTACGATAGCCTCGAGCACTTCTTCGATGCCGAGCCCGGTTTTCGCCGATGTCAACACGGCTTCGCTTGCGTCCAATCCGATAATGTTTTCGATCTGTTCCTTAATGCGCTCCGGTTCGGCTGATGGAAGATCGATTTTGTTCAAAACCGGGATCAATTCGAGGTCGTTCTCGATAGCAAGATACGTGTTCGCGAGCGTCTGTGCCTCAACACCTTGCGAGGCATCGACCACAAGCAACGCTCCTTCGCACGCCGATAGCGATCGCGAAACTTCGTACGAAAAATCGACGTGGCCCGGCGTGTCGATCAGATTCAGGACATATTGCTTCCCGTTCTTTGCCGTGTAATCGAGCCGGACGGCGTGGGCCTTGATCGTTATGCCGCGCTCACGTTCGAGGTCCATGTCGTCAAGCAATTGAGCTTCCATGTCGCGGTCGGCAACGGCGCCCGTGAGCTGCAAGATTCGGTCGGCCAGGGTAGATTTCCCGTGGTCGATGTGGGCAATGATCGAAAAGTTTCTAATGTTGTCTGGGTTCATAAGCTGGGATCGTAATGATCCATTACAAACATTTAGAATATCAAAATACGGCGCAACTCGCACAGGTGACCGCCTTTCAGCAAGACATATTGTTCAAAACGATTCCCCGCACGAGACCCGAAAATTGAATCCAATTGTACTCGTCGAGCGAAAGTCTTCACATATCGGTTCTTTGGTTAAGTCGAGGTTCATCGTCTGCGGGAACAATACGGCGCTGGCTGCATTCCAGTTGGGAACGTCATCAAATTCGTCGCTTTACAGAGTCGATTTAACAACGGGTTCAGCTGGGCTTATCGCTCCGATTGGCGCCGCGTAGCATGGGTCATTTTGCAATTACGCGAAGCTCGGAGTCCAGCGCGGCAACCGCACTTGATTACGACGACGACGGCAAAACCGATGTCACGGCGCTTCGGCAGGGTACGACTTATATGTGGTTCGTTATCCGAAGTTCGAATCAGACGTTTAATGCCGTGGGGCTCGGTCGTAAACCGGACTTCCCGACTCAGGGCGACTATGACCGCGACGGCAAAACCGACTTCAGCATCTGGACCCGAACAACGCGGCTTATTTCCGTAGTTCCAACGCGAGCTTGGCACAAAATGTATTTGGCCAAAGCGGCGATTATCCGGTCGCGAACTACGACACACACTAAATTCAAAAACGGATTGCCCGTTTGTGATCTCGGATCAGCACTTTATGAATATCCGAGATCGCAACGGGCGAATACAACACACAAGGAGGATAAGTATGAAAATTCAAATTAAAAATATGGGCAAGAGTTTGCTCGGAATCGCTTTGATCTTGTCGATTACAGTTGTTCCGATGCTTGCCGCAAGCCACGGAGAAGCGCCGCTTATCAGCATGGACAGATTTGCGGACAACACCGATACTTACGCTTTTCGCAGCGTCGAAGCGGGCCGCGAGGGATTTGTAACGCTGATCGCAAACTACATTCCGCTGCAGGAGCCTTCGGGCGGGCCGCAATGGTTCAGATTTGACGATTCGGTTCTGTACGAGATCAAGATCGACAACACCGGTGATGGTACCGAGGACATCACGTACCAGTTTCAATTCACCACCCAGACGGTCAATAACGATACCGTTCTTGGTCACACAACGGTTAACGAAAACGGCGTGATCAGCAGCCTTACTGATCCTGATTACAACATGCCGCAGACCTATTCGGTTCGCCGCGTCGCGAGAAGAGGCTCAAGAGTCGGCAGTTTTCTCGGTGGCGGATTTCGAACGCCGCCAGTTAACGTCGGCCCGCGCGTGACGCCAAATTACGAGCAAAATCTTGGTCAGCCAGCAGTTTATAATCTGCCGGGCGGCGGAAAAGTTTTTGCCGGTAACCGCGATGAATACTTCTACATCGATCTCGGAGTTTTCGATGCTCTGAATTTACGTTCCGTCGGCATGACAGGCGGCATCGATACAACAAAAAGCTACAACGTCAGCACGATTGCTATCGAAGTTCCGATCGCGGATTTGACCAACTCGCGTGCAGTTCCGTCTGGCCCGACTGCCTCTGATGCCGTTATCGGCGTGTGGGCGACGGCAAGCCGCCGCACGACACGGGTTTTGGGTGCCGGTACGCAAAGCAACGAAGGTGTGTATCAGCAGGTTTCCCGACTTGGCAATCCGCTGGTAAACGAAGTCGTTATTCCGCTGAGTTTAAAGGATGCGTTCAACGCAATTCCGCCATCGGTTGACGGCACGATCCCGCGCGTAGTGCAGGCCGTGACCGATCCAGAGCTGGCTCGTCTTTTAGCAGCCGTTTTCGGTATCACGATACCGCCACCACCGCGAAACGATCTGGTGGCGATCTTCGCAACAGGCATTCCGGTCAATGCGGTAACCGGCCCGAACTACACGACATTTCTCTCGGACGGCATACCGCATGAGTTTTTAAGGCTCAACGTTGCCATTCCGCCGACAGCAATCGGCTCCCAAAATCGTCTCGGACTGCTGGGCGGCGATGTTGCAGGGTTTCCGAACGGCCGGCGCGTTTTTGATGACGTGACCGACATTGCGCTTCGTGCGGTTGCTGGTGGAACACCTTTCACACCCGCGACCAACGTGTCTCCGAACAATGCGTTGGGCGATGGCGTGAGCTTCAATCCGGAAGGCCCGCTTCTCACCCGCTTCCCGTATCTGCTGCCGCCAAATCAGGGCAACCAGCCGAGGCCTTCGAGCACGCCGACCGGAACTTCGGCGAAAGATTCATGGGATCACTCGAAGATACCGACGGTCGATGAAAACGGCTTTTTGAAATAGCCGTTAGATGACTGTTCGTGTCCGGGCTTATCTGTCTTCTACCTGGACACGAGCATTCGTTTTAGGTCTTTCTTTTTAACGAGGCAAAAGAAGATTATGAATTCCAAATCCAAAAAATTATTAGCACCTTTATTGCTGGTTATTATTGCCGCCGCATTAGGAGCGTGTTCGACGCAATTGGCTGAATCGCCGCGAGCTGATACGGTCGAAAATGCGACGCTTCCGACTGCGGATAAAGAGGTCGAAGCGGCTTTGAAGTTTATTGACAGAGCGCCGGAATCGCCCACTGCTTACAATCAGCTCGCGGTTTTGTACATGAGGCGTTCGCGTCAGACGGGTGATTTTTCTTTCAATTCAAAGGCCGAGACGGCAATAAACCGCGCTTTGGAATTTGCACCGGCTGATCCAGCGGCACGTAAATTAAAAGCCTCACTGCACCTGTCCTTTCATCGATTTAAAGAAGCAGCCGAACTTGCAACTCAATTGCTAAAAGAATTCCCCGACGATTCTTTTGTTTTCGGCGTTTTGACTGATGCGTACATGGAGCTTGGCGAATATGACCGTGCTGTTGCGGCTGCCCAGAAGATGGTCGATCTAAAACCGGGTACGGCGGCTTATGCCCGTGTCGCTCAGCTTCGCTCGCTTCATGGCGACCACGCCGGAGCGATTGAAATGATGACGCAGGCCGCTCGCTCGGCCGATCCGAAAGAGACGGAAACACAGAGCTGGTGTCTTGTTCAAATGGGTGACGAGTATTGGAAATACGGCGAGTTTGCAAAGGCCGAAAAAGTCTACGACGAGGCGTTGAGCGTTTTACCCGGATACTTTCTTGCGTTGGCTTCAAAGGGCCGTATTTTTGCGGCAAAAGGCGATCTGGATGGAGCTGAAAAGTTCTTAGCCGATTCGCAGAACAGGATACCCGCCGCTGACGCGATCATAAACCTCGGCCACGTTTATGCTTTGCGGGGCGACGCTGAAAGAGCGAAGCAGCAGTACGATCTGGTCGAAGTAGTCGAACAAAAACTCGGAATGGCCGGGGACCAAAAGAAACTGGCACTTTTCTGGGCGGACCGCGACATAAAGCTTGCCGAAGCGCTTGCCATAGCCGAAAACGAATTCGCGATGCGAAAGGACATTTACACGGCTGATGTTCTTGCGTGGTGCCTTTACAAAAACGGTAAGTTGCCCGAAGCAAAGAAAAAAATCGACGAAGCGATGCGTCTAAAAACGAAGGATGCTCGAATTCTTTATCACGCGGGAATGATCGAGAAAGCTTTAGGAAACGATCGCGAAGCCGTTCGGCTGATTTCGGAAGCTTTGAAGCAGAATCCGTCATTCGATCTCATTCAAGTTTCGGTGGCGAGAAACACACTTGATGAACTGAAAAAGAAGAGGTAAGCGATGCGTAAGAAATTTATCCTGGTTACATCGGTTTTGGTTATTGCATTCGCAACATTTGCGTCTGCACACCCGCTGGGAAATTTCAGCGTCAACCAATACTCGCGTTTGGAAGTCGGGAAATCCGAGATTAGCATCCGGCAGGTCATTGATATGGCCGAGATACCGACGTTTCAGGAAACTCCGGCGATCGATACAGACAAGGACGGGAAACTTTCGCAGGCAGAATTGAATAATTTCGCAGTCACGCTCACGCCGAACTATCTGGCAAATTTAACTTTACGTCTGGACGAACAAAGCATTCCGTTACGTGAGACGATGACAAGTATTTCGTTGAGGCAAGGTGCGGGCGGGCTGCAAACGCTGGAGATTAAATGGGACTTTACCGCCGCTGTTGCGGCAGACGCAACGACAAAGCGCGTCGATTTTCAAAACAATAATTACTCTGAGCGCTTGGGCTGGCGGGAGATCGTCGTCAATCGCGTTGCCGGAGTAGAGGTTTTCGACAGCACGGCGTTCGGCAGCGGAATCACCGACGAACTGAAAGCCTATCCCGACGAATCGTTATCCTCGCCCCTAAACGAGAGGGCCGCGAGTTTCTCCATTACCCGCGGCTCTCTACCTGAAGGTGCAAAAGCACTTCAAAATCGTGACGGCCACACTGCTACCGCAGTTAAGAAGGACATGCTCACCGGATTGATCGATGTGCCGGAGATCACACCGGCAGTTGCATTTTTCGGGTTGCTTCTGGCATTCGGCCTTGGTGCGATGCACGCATTATCGCCCGGACACGGCAAAGCTGTTGTCGGAGCATATCTTGTCGGTTCGAAAGGCACGCCTAAGCACGCCGCTTTTTTGGGACTAACCGTTACGATCACTCACACGCTTGGCGTATTTGCGCTCGGGTTGCTGACGATCTTTGCGGCGAACTTCATTTTGCCGGAGACGATAATGCCGTTTCTGAGCTTTTTCTCCGGGCTGATCGTGCTTTACATAGGATTGACGATGTTTAAAACGAGACTGCTTTCCGCTCTCGGTTACAGGGAGGTGAACATAGTCATAAACACGGCGGACATGGCCATTCGCAAGACCACGGACACGATAACGCTCTTACACATACACATGACGGCCATACGCACTCGCACGCCGTTCCGGATTCGATCACATGGAAAAGCTTGCTTGCGCTTGGCGTGTCGGGCGGGTTGCTGCCTTGCCCGTCGGCACTTGTGCTTATGCTTTCGGCGATCAATTTGAACCGCATAGGTTACGGGCTGATACTGACCGTTGCATTCAGCTTTGGTCTCGCAGCAACTCTCACGATTGTCGGGCTGGTGTTTTTATATGGCGGCCGGATATTCGATGGCGAAAAGGTATCGAGCTACCGTCTTGTTAAGGCTTTGCCGGTTTTCAGCGCTTTTGTCATAGCATGTGTCGGAGCAGTCATATGCTATACGTCAATCACATAGCTGTACTGAAAACGGACACTCTCATGCTGGTCGTAAATCAAGCTAACAGAATATCTTAGCCGCAACCTTGCCGTGGGGGTTAGTTTTACGCCCATTTTTTTATTTTCCAAACGCTTCAATCTTTGGTATAGTCCTTGCTTATACAGAGCTACATCAACTATAAGTATTTAGCGAAATTTCGCGACAGGGGGAAAATATGAGACACGAATACGACAGGGAAGAAACGAGTGCCACGACAAAATTGACTTTTTTACTGATCGGCGGCGGCATCGGTGCAGTGATCGCTTTGCTTTTTGCACCGAAATCGGGTCAGGAGCTGCGTGAAGACATCGCAGACGTAACCCGCAAGGGAATCGAAAAGAGCAAAGAGACGGCTGCCCAACTTCAGGAAAAAGCGGGCGAGTATTACGAAGTGTCGCGTGAAAAGGCGAGCGAGTTGTATCAGACAGCACAGGAAAAAGCCGGTACTTTGACCGAAAAAGCCAAAAGTGCAGCGGCACAATCGGTAAATCCGTTCACGGCAGCAGTCGAAGCCGGTAAGGACGCTTATGTTGCCGAAAAACGCAGAAACGAATCGAAGGCTATTGCCGACGGCCGGCCGAGCTATCCGGTGGATGACAAGAAAGAGAACAATTAGATATGAACACGACCGATCCTCAATTCTGGACAATGATCTCAACGATCATCATTGCGGTTTGTTTTATTGCCATGGCGGTAGCGATGATCGCGATCGCTATTACGATCAAAAAAGCTGCTGCCTCGGCTAACAGGGTCGAAGAAAGTCTCGGGCCGCTTATCGACAAATTGAATCTTATAGGCGTGCAGGGCAAGGAGATATCCGTTAGCTTTAACGAGGTTACTGCAAATCTTTCGACCGCGACAAGATATTTGGCGGAATCGACGGAATTGATAAAGGAAGAAGTAATAGATCTGCGGCACATTGTTAACTCGACCGCTTTGACGGCACGCGATAAGGTTGAGCTTGTCAGCCGTACGATCGACAGGACACAAATGCAAGTGACGAGCACGACGGACTTTGTTCAGGCAAAGATCGTCGAGCCGGCCCGTGAGATCGCGGCTGTGATGGCTGGTGTGAAGAAGGGACTAGAAGTTCTTTTTGCTCCGTCGCCCAAGCAGATTGACCGCGTTTACGTGGAAGAGGAAATGTTTATCGGATAGACCCTAAACAAGGGATAGAGAAATCGGTCTTCACGCCTTTTTTGTCTTCGCTCGCTGAATTAGTTATCGTTTGTCTTTTCAGGAGTCGTTGGTTTCTGTTGGCGACGCTCCTGCATTTTCTGCCGCATTTCCTGTTTGCGGGTTTCAAGTTGCTGACGCTGTTCCGGAGTCAGTATCGCTTCGACTTGAAGGCGTACCGCTTCGCCTTTTTCACGAGCCTGCGATTTCAGCGTTTTCATTCTTTCCTGCTGTTCGGCGGTGATCGTGCCGTCGCGTTTGGCTTTTACAAGAGTCATCATTTCCTGACGAGTGGTTTCGTCGGGCCGATTAGCTTCATGGATCGCCTTCATCTTCTCTTTTTGAGCATCGGTCAATTCGATACCCATAAGGCCGCGCATGCCGCCGTGTTTACCTCCTCGCATGCCCTTGCCGTGTCTGCCGAAGCCTTTTTGCTCCATCTTTTCAACCTTTTGAATGTCGGTTTTTTCGGTCGCCGGAGGCGTTTCCTGTGCCGATGCAAAAGTTGTAAACGCCGCAACCGCGAATGACGCAGTGATAGCCGAGAAAAGTTTTGTTCTTAATGACATTTTTATACCTCTTTTGAATTAGTGTAGCTTTCGCTGTCGTTTATTTTGACGCTGGATGCGGGCGATTAGTCTAAAGTTTTCATTTTATATAGTGTAAAGAAATGTAAAATTGCGTGATTTGTTCTAAAATCAATAGCTATTGGCCGCTTAACATTTTAGCGGCGTCAGGCTAAAATGCAAAATTTGGGTATCGAGCAAGGGCAAAATTTAAGATGAGATTTATATCCGAAATTAACTCGCCGGCCGACCTTCGGCAGCTTAGAGTCGAAGATCTACAGGAAGTCGCCGATGAACTGCGCGCCTTTATCATCGAAACGTGTTCGCGTGTCGGCGGGCACACGGGTGCTTCGCTCGGCGCGGTCGAGCTGGCCGTTGCAATGCATTATGTTTTCGATACGCCGGATGACAGGCTTGTCTGGGACGTCGGGCATCAGGCATACGCACACAAGATTCTTACGGGCCGCCGCGACGAACTTCATACGATCAAACAGCACGGCGGATTGAGCGGATTTTTGCGGCGTGACGAATCCGAATACGACACGTTCGGTGCGGGACACGCTTCGACGTCGTTATCGGCGGCATTGGGCATGGCGATCGCACGCGATATCAAGAAGGAAGATTTCCACGTTTGCGCGTTGATCGGCGATTCAAGCCTTGCGGGCGGAATGGCGATGGAAGCGATCAATCAGGCCGGTCATTTGAAATCGCGGCTGATCGTCTTGCTGAACGACAACGAGATGTCGATTGCTCCGGCGGTCGGAGCGTTAAGCCGTTACTTAAATCGCATAAAGGAAGCGCAGAGTTACCAACATTTAAAAGAAGAGATCGGCGACGTGCTCGAGAGCGTTCCCGGCATCGGCGGCAAGCTGCGTGCGGCTGCAAAATCTGTAAAAGACGCCATCGCAGCTGCGGTTCTACCCGGAGCACTGGTTAATGAGCTAGGATTCAAATACATCGGCTACGTCGATGGACATAACGTTCCGATGCTCGTGCGCGCGCTCGAAGAAGCAAAGAAAATAGACGACGGGCCGGTGATCGTCCACGCGCTGACGACCAAGGGCAAAGGCTTTCCGAATCCCGAAAAAAATTACTACGCATATCACGCGACCGGGCCATTCGACCCGAAGACGGGCCTTCCGTACAAATCGGGCAAAACCGCGGCGCCAACTTACACCCAGGTTTTTGGCGAGACAATGTGTGAATTGATGGCCAAAGACGAAAAGATCGTCGCCCTGACCGCCGCAATGCCTGATGGGACCGGTGTTGACAAGGTGCTTGAGAAATTTCCGAAGCGTGCGTTCGATGTCGGCATCGCCGAGCAACATGCGATCACGTTTTGTGCTGGAATGGCGTGCGAAGGCCTGAAACCTGTCGCCGTGATATATTCGACATTTTTACAGCGAGCATTTGACCAGATAATTCACGATGTTTGTTTGCAAGACCTGAACGTGACGTTTGCAATGGATCGGGCCGGCATCGTCGGAGCCGACGGGCCAACGCATCACGGGCTGCTCGACATCGCCTACCTACGCGGCTATCCAAATATCGTGCTAATGGCGCCGAAGGACGAAGGTGAAATGCGAGACATGATCTTGACCGCTGTTGAGCATCCTGGGCCAGCTGCAATCCGTTATCCGCGAGGCAACGGTTTTGGTGTCGATATCAGTGCCGCACCGAAAAAGATAGAGATCGGCAAGGCTGAAGTTCTGCGTAAGGGAGCGGATGTTGCGATCGTAGCTTACGGCTCGATGGTAAATCCGGCGCTTGATGCGGCCGCCAAACTTGCCGGTGAACGCATTGAGGCAACCGTAGTCAACGCTCGCTTCGTCAAACCGCTTGATTCGGAAATGATTACCGAATTAGCTAAAAATCACAGCTTGATAGTGACCGTGGAAGAAGCCTATTTAGCTGGTGGTTTCGGTTCGGCAGTGATGGAATTACTTGAAGAAAAAGAGCTTCTGGACAACACCTCTGTTGTCAGAATGGGCGTGCCGGATGAGATCGTGACCCACGGCGATCCGAGGTTTCTGCTCGGCGAATTCGGGCTGGACGCAGACGGTATTTTTAATAAAGTGAAAGAAAGTATTGCAGCCCAAACGGAACAAAACAGTATTGATAGACGTTTGAGAATGGTGAAGTAGGAGCGATACCATTACTCATATCGCCAGAAAATAACGATGAAAGAACCACAAAAAAGCAGCGGAATTCCACTAATTATTATCGGTACGGTGTTGGTCGCCGCCTTTATTGCGGCGTATTGGTTTTACAATTCGGCCAAGCCTAAACCTGTAACCAATACCAACGCAGGAAATACAACGAATACGGCAAAGACACCGGTTACTTCGACATCGCTTGGTGCAACACCGCCGAATATGCTTGGCTCGCCGACGGCAGCGGTTACGGTTGAAGAGTTTGCTGATTTCCAGTGCGGTGCCTGTGCCCAGGTACACCCGACGCTGAAGGAATTGCAGGGAATCTACGGAAGCAGGATAAGATTTATTTTCCGCAATTTTCCGCTTGGAATACCGCAGCATGACAAGGCTTATGACGCCGCTGTTGCCGTTGAGGCAGCCGGAATGCAGGACCGGAACAAGTTTTGGGCGATGCAGGACCAACTCTTCGCGAACCAGCAAAGCTGGACGGCAAACCCGAATTATCGCGACATGTGGGCCGACTATGCGCAAAAGATCGGTTTGGACGTAGAGCGATTTAAGAGTGACATGGCCGGAAAGGACACGAAGGCCCGGGTCGATGCCGATCTTCAGCGTGGCCGCGGCATGAGCATCAATTCCACGCCTTCGCTCTTTGTGAACGGAAAGAGCATTCCCCTCGAGTCGATCAAAATTGAGAGCTTACGCCAGATGATCGATGCCGAGATCCAAAACGCGATAAAGACTCAGCCCTCAAACACAGCGAGCGTTCCGGCTAAACCCGCCAACGCTTCAAACACCGCGCCGACAAACAAATGAGCGACGCCGTAACAGCGGCCGAACAGAGCGGCTCAATCCCTAAGCTTCCGATAGCCGCGGCTATCGTCGCTCTGGGCGGACTTGTCGACTCGGTTTACTTGACGGTCCATCACCTCACCGCCGTACCGGTACCGTGCAGCATAATTGATGGGTGCGAAACGGTTTTGACCAGTCCGTACGCGGAAATTGCGGGCATTCCCTTGGCGGCGTTCGGGGCTGTCGCATATTTTGCCGCGTTCTCGCTGGCTTTGCTGGCGGCGTTCGGGAATCGGCTCATGTGGACTTTGTTCGGGGCACAGGTTATCGTGATGGCTTTGTTTACAACCTGGCTCATTTATTTACAGGCTGTGGTAATCGGAGCGTTCTGCCAGTTTTGTCTTTTGTCCGCAGCAACAAGCCTGACCCTGCTCATTTTATTTGTCGTTTCTATCGTAATTAAACGCAAATAGTCCTTTTTGAAACCAACTTTCAAGTTTTCACGAAGAGAATAGTGACGGTGGAAAATTTCCATCTACGGATTGGTCGATGCTCCTCTCCGGCATGACTATTTCGTTGATCAAGACCTTCACCCGGGTCAAAATAACGTTATGGGAAGGTAAATGACGTGGTTTTTGCGGTTGAGTCAACTCAGTGGAGTTGGCAAGCTGAGGCAAAATGGGTTAGCTTAGAGTTATCAATTTTTTATTGAATCTATTGTGACTCAAGCTATATTACATAGAATCGCGGAAGGTGATCCAGATGCCGTTCAGGTTTGCCTAAAGGCTTACGGAGGACTAGTTTGGTCGCTGGCGCGAAGAATGCTGCGTAATTCCGACGACGCTGAAGATGCGGTTCAGGAAATATTTCTTGATGTTTGGAAAAACGCGGGCCGATTTGATCCAACGCAATCGTCAGAGACGACTTTTGTTGCGATGATCGCCCGAAGGCGCTTGATCGACCGGATCAGGTTTTCAGCCCGTAGAATTAATGCGGACGCGTTGGAGGATGTTTTGGCGGAACCTGTCGATAGATCCGACAAGACAATGCAAACGACCCTGGAAGCAAGCGATGCGGTAAAGGCATTGAATACATTGCGGCCTGAACAACGGCAAGTATTGCAGCTTTCCATCGTCCAAGGATTGTCGCATCAAGAGATAGCGGACACGACCGGTATGCCTTTGGGAACGGTAAAGACACATGCCCGAAGAGGTATTTTGCAAGCGAGAGAATTTTTAGGTCTGGGCGGTTCGCAGACCACAAAGGAGGTACATGCATGAATGAAGACAAAAAAGAACTGATGCTTGACCTTCTTTGTAAGCAGGCGGTCTACGGACTTAATGAACATGAGACGCTACAGCTTGAACAAATCGAATATGCTACTGCGGATAGTGAATCGATAGATCTGACCGTGGCCGCGCTAGGCATGATCGACCTGAATACCAGGCAAGAAATGCCCGCTCATTTGCAATCAAAGATACTTGCGAATGCAGAGAACCTATTCGAAATGCGAAAAGTGGCCGAGTCGGTTGTTGAGCCTCCCGTCCGCGAGATAATTTTGAACGAGACGTCTGTCTCGAAGCCTTGGTTCGGCTGGCTTGGCTGGGCCGCCGCCGCTGCCGCTTGCGTTGCCCTTGCGGTAAGTATTTTTACTCCGCGAAATCAAAATCAATTTGCAGGCGGTACAACCCCGTCACCAACGCAGGAGGATAAGCTCGATCCTGCACAGCAGAGGCAAAAATTAGTGGATGCTCCGGGACAGGTTTTGATGGCGAAGCTTGGTAAAGGTACCGTCAAGGAAATAGCCGATGTTGTAGGCGATATTGTTTGGAGCGACGAGAAGCAGGCTGGTTATATTCGTGTCAAAGGCTTGCCGAAGAATGACGTAAGTAAAGAAACGTATCAGCTTTGGATTTTCGAAGAGCAACCAGGGATGTTAAGATCCAATTGATGGCGGCACGTTCGATATTAACGCTGACGGCGAAGTGATCATCCCGATAGACGCTAAGCTCAAGGTAAAAAACCCGCAAATGTTTGCCGTCACAATAGAAAAAGCAGGCGGCGTTGTTGTCTCCGAGCGCGGAAAGATTGCGGCTCTCGCAAAGCGTGAAACCTAACCTTCGGGTGTTCCGTAACAAACTCTAAGATTTTATTCTGGCTGGCCGTGTGTTGTGAAAGCAGATCGACAGGCGACAGCCATTTTCTGACTAAACAAAAACAGAATTTAAGGAGTTTGCGATGCGAATGAAGAGGATTTTCATCAGTTTGCTCGTTTTGGTGTCTATTATGTCGCCAAGCATGCAGGCACAAAACGGCGAAAAATTGCCCCCAATCAAAGTAAAAGAATACAGGTTGAAGAATGGACTTCGTGTCGTACTGCATCAAGACCGTTCAACACCTGTTGTAGCTGTAAATGTCTGGTACCACGTAGGTTCCAAAAATGAGGAGGCCGGGCGGACCGGCTTTGCCCATCTTTTCGAGCACATGATGTTCCAGGGTTCGAAAAACTACAACAACGATTATTTCACGCCGCTTCAGGAAGCTGGTGGCAACATTAACGGAACCACAAATCAAGACCGCACATACTATTACGAAACGGTTCCCTCCAATTTTCTTGAACTAGCATTGTTTCTCGAAGCCGACCGGCTCGGCGGTTTGCTTGAAGCGATGACGCAGGAGAAGCTCGACAACCAGCGTGACGTAGTTAAGAACGAGCGCCGCCAGCGTGTAGATAATCAGCCATACGGCACCGCGTTCGAAAAGATCGGCGCGATTATGTACCCGAAAGGACATCCTTATAACTGGACGACGATCGGCTCGCTCGAAGACCTACAGGCCGCCTCCATGGAAGACGTCAAATCGTTTTTCCGCCAGTATTACACGCCGAATAATACCGTTCTCGTTCTGGCGGGCGATTTTGATGACAAACAGGCTCGCGGCTGGATTGAAAAATATTTCGGCCCTATTGCAAAGGGAAGCGACATAACGCGACCGAATCCGGAAATGCCGAAACTCGACAAAGAGATAAGAACTTCGGTCGACGATCCATTGGCCCCTTTGCCCAGACGCTCAATGGTTTGGCATGGAGTGAGGCAATTTTCGCCGGACGAAGCGGCGCTTGATATTCTCAGCAACATCCTTTCGTCAGGCCGCGGTTCACGGCTTCAAAGCAATCTGATCTACGGCAAAGAAATGGCGCAAAACATCGGAGCCGGAAACGCAACAAACGAGATTGGCGGAACCTTTCAGATCACGGCAACGGCCCGACCGGGCAAATCGCTCGATGATATCGAAAAAGAGATCGATTTAGAGATCGAACGTATAAAGAAGGAATCGCCGACTGCGGAGGAGATTGCCCGTTCAAAAAACAGTATAGAATCGCAAACTATTTTTGGCCTGCAGACGGTTCTCGGAAAGGGTGGACAGATTAGCAATTACGCTGGATACGTCGGGAAACCCGATTACTTTCAGGCAGATCTCGACCGTTACGCAAATGTGACTGCAGCGGATATTCAAAGGGTTGCTAACACTTATCTTACCGCAAACCGCTTGGTGATGACCTACAACCCGAAACGCGGCGACGGACCGCGGACGAACACGGGGGCCAACCAGCCGACCTCGGTAAAATCTGAGAAAAAAGATCAAGCGAAAACGGATGCTCAGGCCGCACTTTTGCCAAAGGCCGGGCCGATTCCGAAGTTCACCTTGCCGCCGATCGAAAAAACCAAACTCTCAAACGGACTCGAAGTCTGGATGGTTCAGCAGAACGAGCTTCCTATCGTTTCAATGAATCTGGTTCTCAAAACGGGAACGGCCAACGAACCCGACGACAGGACCGGAGTTGCGGGCCTTACTACATCGCTGCTTGATGACGGAACAAAAACCCGCTCGGCGGTCGATATCGCCAACCAGCTTCAATCGATCGGAGCCTTTGTAAACGCGGGCGGCAGCTGGGATTCGACGAACGTGACGCTGCAAACGCTTACCAAGAATCTCGACAAGGCTCTTGATATTTACGCCGACGTGATCGTTAACCCGACCTTTCCGGAAAAAGAATTCACCAGTCTTCGCGGACGTTCGCTGGTCGGCCTGCGTCAGCAGAAGGCAAACCCGAACGCAATCGCGAACATCGCTTACAACAAAGTGCTTTACGGAAATCATCCGTACGGCCGCGACAGCACGGAAGCGACGCTGAACGCGATCAGCCGCGACGATCTGGTCAAATATTACGAATCCACGTTCAAACCTAATAATGGCGTCTTGATCGTCGCTGGCAACTTCGACAAGACGGCTCTTAAATCCAAGCTTGAAAGTGCGTTTAGCGGGTGGAAATCGGGCGACGTTTCGCTGAAATCGCTTCCGCCGGCAAAGCAGCTCGACAAGACTGGAATTTATTTGGTTGACCGTCCAAATTCGGCCCAGTCCGTCGTGTCGATTGGTCAAATCGGGATCGACCGAATGAATCCGGATTATTTTCCCGTGGTGGTAATGAATTCGATCCTCGGCGGCGCAATAACATCACGCATCAGTATGAATCTGCGTGAAGACAAAGGCTATACTTACGGTGCGAACAGCGGTTTGCAATACCGTCAGAGGACCGGGGCCATTCCGTGCGGGCGGCGATATACAAACAGCTGTTACCAAGGAAGCGATTATCGAGTTTATGAAGGAACTCAACGGCATCCGCGGCGAAATTCCAATCACTGCGAAAGAGCTTGACTACAACAAGCAGAGCCTGATCCGTCGCTTTCCGTCAGCATTCGAAACGGTAGGTGGAATATCCGGCCAATTGTCCAACATTGTTGTGTACGGCTTGCCGGACAGCTATTTCAACGATTACATTTCGAAGGTCAATGCGGTTACTTTGGACGATGTGAATCGTGTTGCCAAGCAGTACCTCGATCCGTCGAAGATGGCGATTGTCATTGTCGGTGACAGAAAAGTGATCGAGCCCGGCTTGAAGGAGCTCGGGTTTGGCATCACAATTCTCGATGCGGACGGTAATCCGGTCAGCGAATAGCCGCTAACTCAACCACACTACAAAAGGGGCAAAGTTTTGCGACTTTACCCCTTTTTGTCGGGCTGAAACGAAAATGGTTAAAACTAAGCAGTTGATCGAGCTAGTGACTGCTCTGCCTACCCGAGTCTATTATTTTCGGATCAGCACAACCGGTGACTGTTCTGCATTTCGAACAACGCCGAAAAAAGTTCTTTACATCGTCGTATCCTGAAGCAGGAACGACAGTTCTATTCAAGACCAAGGTGCGGGAAAATAGCAGAAACCCGCCGGAGATCTCGTATTTCGACGAATATTTTCCATACGCAGTCTCGATCTTATCGGCGTCTGGCATTTCGTCGACAACAAAACCGTCTGGCAATTTAATCTTGATTGTTTCGCTATAGGAGCTTGAATCGATCAGAATAGGGGTAATACGTTTGCCCTCCACGGGTGAAAATTGATCGAGGCGTCCGACCATCGCGGGCTTGAACATCATCAACCGGTTCTGCATTATCTGGGCGTACATGGGGGCGCTGAATTCCAGGTCGAGATCGAACTTGCCCTCGTTTTTCCGGTCGGTCGGAAGTGCTTTGGTAAGATTGCCGCCCTTTACGCGGGTCGTAAGCCACCGTTCAAGACTTGACTTATATTCCCCCGCCGACAGTTCCCGCAAGCGACCGCGCTCTATCGAAGCCGATTGTCCGTTCGCTTTCTGATAAATCTTTCCTGAAATTGCTCCGTCCGCGGCGAGGCTGATTTCGGCCTCCCGCTCCAGTTTGTTTGCATCCGGCGGCAGAATCGGCATTTTGAGCAGATCGCCATCCATTCCGGCGGCAACGAGAGCGTAGCTTCCTTGCTCGTACTCGGGCAGGTCGCCGAGCTGCGTATACGGGTCGGTTGCGTCGAAGATCAAAAGTCTTCCGAGTTTAGCGTCAGTCATGACGGTTGGAGAAACGGTGTTCGGACCAACGCTGATCGCAATTATGCAATGATTGAATTGTCGCGGGGATGCCCACTCCTGCCTGACGTAAGTAGGGTCGCCTGAATAAATAAGTACAAGATGCGATTCGATTTTCAGAGCCTTCAACATCGTCCGCATCAGGTTAGCCTTGTCCTTACAGTCGCCAAACCCGCGTTGCAGGACCAAATTTGCCGGTCTCGGGCGATGGCCGCCCCCTCGGGCCACGTCTATATCCAGCGAGATATATCGGATTGACTGCACGAACTCGGCAATTGCTCGTATTTTTTCAAGTTCGGTCTTCGCGTTTACGGTTAAATCCTGAGCCTTTGCGGCGACAGTATCGTCAAGCGTCAGGCTGGCCGCGCTTAGTTCGGTATACCATTTGGATACGTCCCGCCACGAATCGTACACATGAAGATTTGAAGTCGGGGCGAAATAGTTGACAACAATGCGCGGGGCCAGATTCGAGACGGAAAGGCTGTCCGGCTCCGGCGGGATCGGTGCCATATCGCGAAGTTCCCAAACGTAACTCGATCCGTTTATGGCCGGCTTGATATCCGGCCGGTTAAAAGTGACACTTGTCGCCTGCCAGCCGCTCGGCATATTCAAGCTGTATTTTGAAAACAGCGTGGGCAGGCGTCGCTGAAATCCGAAGCTGTCCTGGGTAAACAGCGGCCGTTCCTCAACCACGGTCACATACCCGAATACCATCCCGACATCCGCATCTTCGGATGCGTCGATGGTCTTCACGCGATACTCGTCGTAAATATCATCGGGATCGCTGATACTGTCCAACACGTTGTCTTTTCCGTAGAATTTGGTAGTGCCATTCTGGCGAAACAGCCAGGCACGGATGTCACGGACTTTGCTTGAACTCTTTAAATACAACGCTCCAGCATCGGCGTAAGCCTTGCCGTCGCGCGTCAGCAGCCGCACTGCGTAGTAGGTCGTAATTGTCATCAGGCCGTCAGGCCCGACAGCCACAGATTGTTCGTTATGCAGAACGACTGCGGGGACGTCTTTTTGATACTCCGGAGGCGTTATCTTTGCCGCCTGTTGCAGCCATCCCGGTGCGCTGTCATCACCGGGCGTGCCCGCAGCCATATTCCCGCTAAAGACCAGAATCGCCAATAGCGGTATGGTAAGAAAAAGAAAATGCCTAGGAGTCATAAATACCTCTTGCGGTTACTGTTTTACCGATGCGGCGTTCGCGCTTTGCCTTAGTGTGAGAGCATGAATATTGCCCTGGTAAAATGCTTCGAACAACTTTTTCAGGACAGGATAAATTTCCTTGTCAAAGCGAAGCACGCCGCCATTTCCGAACGAGAAATCTCTCTTGTAGATAATGAATCGCTTATCGTTAGTGAGGGAGATTTTTATATCGTTTATGCTGATGCCGCTTTGGTCTTTCATAACGGCCGGAGCATCGGGGTTTTCGAGATCGTACCCGGCGGGCAATTCAATCGTTATGTCATCGCGTTCCGAATACGGATACTGGAAATAAACCTCAAAGCGCCTGTCATTGCTTTCGAAAACTGGTTTCGAGTTTCGTTCGAATACGTTCGGCTGAAGGAAAATACGTTTGCCCGTCCGCGTGGCGTATCCGGGAACCCGTACCTTAAATATATATGTAAACGGTTTGTCAGGGTCGCTGACGTTTTCAATGCTGATGTCGGTAACTTCAGCCGAACTGAGAAGGTTGTACCTGACGATGTTTTTCAACGTTTCTTCTCGCTGCTGAGGCGTCTCGTCATCGTTATATTCCTTGTGATAGGCGCCGATATGTCCGGTAAACTCCAGCTTTGCAGTGCCTTCGAGCGTACCATCTTCGAGAAGTTTGAATTTACCGCTCCGTTTTTCCATCGATTTGGCTGCGGGTGAGAGCGTGGTTGTTCCCCACACCGGTTCTTTTGGGTCCGAGATCAGGGCCGGCTGTCCTTCTTCTTCCCAGCTAAGCATCCCAAATGGCGTATAGCGGTTTGCCGGATCGTAAAATTTCCATGTATCTCCGGTCTTAACCCCTATATTTTCGGTTCGCATAAAATAGTCATCGGTAAACCATTTCGGGAAGAATATGTCGGAGCGGCGAGGGAGATTTACGTTTCGCGTATCAAATCCGGCGGCGGTCGTCATTGCCGCAAACAACATGTTTATATCATGTCCGTTACCTTGTCCGCGTTTCAAAGTATCGGACGGGTTATTGTTGTCCTTTATTTTTTTCAGGTCGTCCGCTGAAAGATTTAGCCTGTCATCATAGATATTTTTGATCTTTGCCCGAACGAAGTCGAATATTTTCTGAACCTTCTTATCGGGGTCTGTTTCGCTTCCCACAGCTTCGGTCGCAGCCAGCTTTACTTCATCCGAGACCTTCATCAACCCCTTGTGGGTGTTGTATTCCCCTTTGCCATAATTCTTCCAGTATTTATCCGCCTCTATTCCGCTATCCTTCGTATAATAGAGAAGCAGCCATGGGCGAACCGCATATTCGGGCGGCATCCGGGGTTCCTCCTTAAATGAAGGAACATTGGAAGCGGAGGTCATATAGAACCCATACTTGTCCTTTACGAAAGGAGTGTTCTTGGTATTAAATGCCTGGCCGCCCAAACCGAGGTCGGGGTGGGGCAGCGGTTTTATGTGGTATTGGACAAGCCGGACCGGAATCTCCCTGGCAAATTGGAGCCGCTGGTAATAACTGACGGTGCCGCGAATCTCTTTCCAGCGATATTCGACAACCGCGCCGGGCTCGATGCCGGGAACAGCGAAAGATTTTGCCTTTAATTTGACGCCGTCGCCCTTAATTACGTCCCTGTCGAAAATATCGGATTCTTTTAATTCGACAACGGAACCGTCCGGTTTGGTCGTGCGAGCGGCGATATCCCTGATTCTGATATTGAAACCAACGCCTTCAATGCGGCCGAACGGAATGTCGATCTTACTGAATGACTCCCGACCTCTTTCGTTAAATATTTTGACTCGCAAGTAGTGATTTAGCACGGTTTGTAAGTCCGAGCCATTTTCTTCATCAGCGACATAGACATCCCAAAGAATGGCCTCTGCGTCCGCATCGGGTTCGACGACCGGTGTTTTTGCGGCTAGCTCAGCGGGAGTGACAGGACGCCAATCTCTATCCTGTGCGGCAACAGGTATTGAGCAAAAGACGCACAGAAACGTAAGCACAAAACACAGCTTGTCGAAATAGAACGACTTCATAAAAAACCTCAAATGTAGTTAAAGTTAGGGCCAGTTGAAGATCTCGACAGCCGCATCGTGAGCGCAACACGTAGGAGTATCAACCAGTTCGCAAGTTTACAGAGAATAAATCCGAAAAGCAATCAAAAATTTCGATAAATCATAATAAGTTTACGTGTGGTATAATTCATGAATTCCACAGCATTTATACAGATATTCGTTTATCAGGAGAAGGTAAATTTCAATGGATTACACCAAGATACAGGAACTGTTGGGCGGCGAAGCCGAAACACTTTTGAGCCACGTTTCAAAAACTATCCCGAAACAAGACTTACAATTGCCGGGCGGCGATTTTGTCGATCGAGTTTGGATAGATTCGGACCGTACGCCGGGCGTTCTGCGAAGCTTGCAAACGCTGGCCGGCCACGGACGGCTCGGTGGAACTGGTTACCTTTCGATCCTGCCGGTTGACCAGGGCATCGAGCACTCGGCCGGTGCAAGCTTTGCACCGAACCCGCAATATTTCGATCCGGCTAACATAGTCAAGCTTGCGATCGAGGGCGGCTGTAATGCTGTTGCGTCGACATTCGGCGTGCTCGGTATCGTCGCCCGCAAATACGCGCATAAGATACCGTTTATTGTAAAGATCAATCACAACGAGCTTTTGACGTATCCGAATCAATTCGACCAGGTAATGTTCGGCACGATCGAACAGGCCAAAAACATGGGCGCGGTCGGCGTTGGAGCGACGATATATTTCGGCTCGGATGAATCGACACGTCAGATAACCGAAGTGTCCGAGGCATTTGCATACGCACACGAACTTGGGATGGCGACGATTTTGTGGTGCTATTTGCGTAATCCAAAATTCAAGGGTGCTGAGGGCGACATGCACACCGCCGCCGACCTTACCGGTCAGGCAAATCACCTTGGCGTGACGATCCAAGCGGACATTATTAAACAAAAGCTGCCTGAGCGAAACGGCGGTTACAACATGCTGAACGTCGAAAGCAGCTATGGAAAAACGAACCCAAAGATTTACTCGGAACTGAGCTCCGACAACCCGATCGATCTCGTCCGCTATCAAGTAGCGAATTGTTACATGGGCCGCTGCGGACTGATTAATTCAGGCGGCGAATCGAAAGGTGCGAGCGACATGGCCGACGCGGTTCGGACTGCGGTGGTCAATAAACGTGGTGGCGGAACCGGGTTGATCTCGGGTCGAAAAGCGTTTCAGCGGCCAATGGCCGAAGGCGTCGAGCTACTCAATGCCATCCAGGATGTTTATCTGACGAAAGACGTGACTGTCGCTTAAAAAGCCACAATTTTGTTTTTATTAATGGGCCGGATCGCAATTCTGTGACCAGTCTTTATGCGGACAAGGTTGCACAACTAACTGCAAAATCGGCTAAACCTGGAGTGAGCATGCTTATGTCAGCAACCGCCGACGGAAGGAGTAATACTTGGAGGTATGCGTTGGCCCCGGCATCTGATAGTACTATTCCTTGCCTGCTATCCCCAGATCAATATCTGGATGGCTCAAGGCACTACCTGGAATGGAGCCTACGTCGTCTCGAATTACGACGAAGTGGCTTATTCTGCCTACGTCAATTCGCTCATCGAAGGCCGACCGCGAAAAAACGATCCATTTACAGGCCGCGACGATGTAAACCAAACCGAATCGCTTTATTCGATCCAGTTCATACCTGCGTATGCCATCGCCATTCCGTCACGCGTTCTCGGTCTGTCAGCTTCCACCGCGTTTCTGGTCCTCAACTTCCTGATCGCAATACTTTCTTGTTTGGCCTTGTTTTTCCTGCTGAGGGCGATAACAAAGGACGATCTGGCATCGGCGGTCGGTACCGTGGCCGTGTTGTGCCTTGGGACAGCGGTCAGCGTTTCAAGGGGAACTACAGCACAGGATACTCGGCAATTATCTTTGTGATTTTTTCCCCTTATCTTAGGCGTTATCAGCCCGGATTCGCGTTTCCAATATTCTTCGTTTTTTGCATCTCCACGTTGAAGATGTTTACCGATACAGACAAGAAAAAGGCAATATTTTATGCGCTGATGTCGGGCCTTATCCTCGCCATACTGGTTTTCTCATACTTCTTCCTCTGGACGGCGGCATTGGCGTGGCTCGGTTGTTTTGCATTGCTTTGGTTCGTCTGCAGAAAAGAAGACCGGCAAGCGGACGCTTCTAAACACAGGCGTTATCGGTGGATTCGCGGCGGTCTCAATAATTCCTTACTTTCTCATGCTTGCAAATCGTCCTCAGAATATGGACGATACCCAGCTTTTAAGCTATACGCGTATGCCGAACTTGTTTGAGATACCTGAAGCGGTCGGAGCGTTGATCGCGATAGTGATCTTCCTGTTGGTCCGAAAAGGAAGGCATCGCTTTTAGCTCACCCGAAGTTTTATTTACTTTATCGCTTGCCCTTACGCCTTTCGTTCTGTTCAACCAACAGATCGTCACCGGCCGGTCACTACAGCCGGTCCATTACGAAATATTTATCGCGAACTACACGACGATGATCGCGATCGTTTTGTTCGGGTGGCTGACGGCGAAGGCTTTGTTCGGCGAGGCCGCTGGCACAAGGCTGCGACGCGGGATGATTTACTTCGGCCTGGCTGCGGTGATCTGGGGATTTATCGAATCGACCGCAACTGCCACGAGAAACGCGGGATACGAAAGTCTTCGTGACGACGCAATGCCGGTGCTGAAATATCTTCACGAGCAGCAAAGGAACGAGCCGCCGGTTGATGGACGTTATCCCACGGTGATCTCAACAAATCTTATGGTCGCGGATTTTATCCCGACCGTCACGTCGTACCGGTCACTTTGGAATCCACACACAAATTCTGCGGGGGGCGTCACTGCTGCGGAAAACAAGGAACTGTTTCACCGCTATCTTTATTATTCGGGATTCAGTGAAGAGGACGTTGCAAAGGCGTTGGACGAAAACCTGTTTGAGGTGAAAGCAGCCTTTTTCGGCGGCGGCCGAGCTCTTTCCGAGCTTGACAAGAACGCAGCACCCATCACGCGTGCCGAGGCCGCTGACGAGATCAAAAATTACGGAAAATTCCGAGATACGTTCGACCGTACAAAGGCGACCGACCCCGTTATGTCCTACATAATCGTTCCGACCAAAGCCGAGCCTGAATTTTAAGAAGCTCGACCAGTGGTATCAGCGTGACGAAGGCAAAGAGTTCGGTTTATTTAAGTTATACAAATTAAGGCTCAAAGTCCTGAACGGTTCGACCAGCAGCTCATTTCATCGAATAGCTTCGATGGATCGTTTCGATCCACGCGTCTGTCTTTATAAACCCAGAACCTGCTTCTTTAAATTTTTCTGGCAATCCCGCCTTCTTTATGTCGTCGAGCGATTTACCGGCCTTCATTGCGCCTTGCACAACCTTCGAGGTTTCGACCAGGATTTGGTGATAATTTTTCAGGTCCGTGTGAGTGGAAACCGGACCGTGGCCGGGAATCAGCTTTGCATCGGCTGGAATTTGCGTAATAAGCGTAGCAATATTATTGATAAGTCCCTGGACGCTGCCGCCGCTGTCTATATCGACAAACGGGAAGCGTCCGACGAAAAAGTCGTCGCCAAGGTGAACGACATTTGCTTTGACAAAGAAAACTACTGTGTCGCCATCCGTATGACCATTCGGGAAATGGACGGCTTTGACCTCTTCGCCATTGAGGAAAATGGACATGCTTTCGGTGTAGGTAATTATCGGAAGGGCAAATGATGCATACGGAGCGGTCTTACGGCCAAAGATGACAGGCGGGTCGAGAAGCCGTTTACGGACGTTGGCATGGGCTACGATCGTTGAGCCTTTGCCAAAAAACTCGTTGCCCTGCGTGTGATCGCCATGCCAGTGCGTATTAAATACATATCGCGGCGATGCCGAGCCAAGCTCTTTTAATGCCGCACTTAGCTTTTCGCTAACAGCTTTGTAATCGTCGTCCACGATCAAAATACCTTCCATTCCGACAAGCGCACCGATGTTTCCGCCCTGTCCTTGAAGCATGTAAACATTGCCGCTGACCTTGGAGGTTTTGACGGTTACGTCCTGTTTGTTTCCAAAATGACTATTGTCGCCGTGGGCGAAAACCGAAGGTACGGCAAAACTCAAAAAGATGACAAAAGAAAAAACTCGTTGCATTTTTACTCCTTCCGCATTAAATTGTGAAAATCAATTTGAATGATATCAAAATTCTTCGCGTTGGATTTACTCAGCGACGCGAAAGTAATTGTGAAGTTGCTTTAGGCCAGAATTCTAAAGAAGGAGTGTAAAAAATGAAAAGAACGATTTTGATTTGCGCGATGGTTTTGGCTTGCGCCGGTTCGGCATTTGCGCAGGCGGACAAAAAATCACTTTACCAACGGCTTGGCGGCTATGACGCAATCGCTGCGGTTTCCGACGATTTCCTCGATCGCCTCGGAAAAAGCAAACGTCTCGGGCGATTTGTTGTCGGTCTAAGCGTGGATTCCAAAAAGAAACTTCGCCAGCACTTGGTTGATTTTCTGTGTAATGCGACCGGTGGCCCGTGTTTGTATATGGGACGCGACATGAAAACGGTTCATACCGGATTAGCTATCGATGAAGCCGATTGGAAGGAAAGTGTCGAGGCTTTGGCGGGAATACTCGATAAATTCAAGGTTCCCGAAAAAGAGAAGAACGAGGTTCTTGGCGCGGTCAGCGGCCTGAAAAAGGACATCGTCGAAAAGAAATAAGAAGATTCAGGAAGCTGAGTTATTCAGATGAATCTGCCCCGCGACATTTGATACGAGCCATCTAAGAATGGATTTGAAGTTTTCTCGCGTCCGATGGTCGTTTCGGGACCGTGGCCGCAGTACGCCGTAAAATCGTCATCGAGGATAAGAATGTTCTCGTTTATCGAAGCTATCAACTTCTCGTAATCGCCGCCTGGAAGGTCGGTCCGGCCGATCGTTCCGCTAAAAAGGCAATCTCCTGTAAAAACTGCTCTTTCGTTCTCCTCAACCAGTACAATATGTCCGAGAGTGTGTCCCGGACAATGGCGTATTTCAAATTTTAGCTTGCCGACCTCGAGTGTTTCCCCGTGAGCGACATTTCTGGTGATACGAGGCGGATCGTCATAATCGAGGCCCATCGCGGACAATTGATGCGGCTGTATGCCCATCATCAGAGGCTGTTGCGGCAGGGCATAATACAGATCTTCGTCTTCCTTGTGGATCAATATTTCCGCCTCCGGGAAATTGTCATGCAAAAAGCTTGTGCCTCCGACATGGTCAAGATGGCCGTGCGTCAGACAAATCGCGGAAAGTTCAAAACCGCGGTTCTTGATCAGATCGACGAGATCTGGTGACGCTTCGCCCGGATCGATACAGATCGCCTTAGCCGTGTCCTCACATGCGACGACCCGAGTATTCTGCTGGAAAGGTGTGAGAACAAACTGTTCGATTATCATTGTTCAATTAGTTTATCCAGGTAATGGCTGACACCAAAATCACCCGTTCGCCGCTCGCAGAAGAATGAACAGGATCGCATCCCTGATAGGTGTTTTCGCTCGGGACGCCGGTAAAACAAGGCGTTTCGAGTTCGGTCAAACTTAGATAACTGTTCAGGCAGCTAAGCAACATCCAGAGCAAAACTTCATCGCGTGTGCCGATCGGGTTGTGATGGAAGATCGTTTCGCGGTCCGCGTAAATCCCTTCGCATATCCTGGCGAATTCCGCTTCCGATATCTTTGTCATCACGTAAATTAAACCACATGTCGAAAATCATTCACAGTGGATGAAAAACGAACACAATGTATGCCGGATTTCACTCGCTGTACTGATTTAGAACAAGAAAGCGGATTAAATTCAGTTATTTTGACCGATTTTACTGGTTATTTGAACATGGCGTTTTTGGCACGAGGATTGCAATTCTGAGAGAGTATTGATAGGACATCTTCGTCATTGACGAAAATCAACACAAGCTCCACTAAACAGCGAACGCAGGGAAGGTCGGGATTTGGTCCTCGAGATCAAATCCCGGAAACATCCCAAAGAGCTTGAGATTTGATTTTCGGAGGTTTTGAGAAAAAGGTCGAGTCGCTTGGGGGTAATCTTCGCGTGTGGGCACGAAGACTGAGTCGGCCTTTTTCTCAAACTTAGTCAAAAAAGATCATTCTTTGAAAACCAATTTCCGAAAGCTCTCGAATCTTGACTTAATAGGGTGAACATCTTTCTACATTAATCTCTTCTATTTCAGAGCTTGCCAAGGAACAGTTTTCAAATAAAGCCGGACTTTCACCAAAGGGAGTCTGGCTTTAATCGTTTTCCTCGTACATAAGGTAATGTGAGATCGTCATCCCTACCCGATCATAAACTTTCTGAGCCGATAAATTCTCCCTTTCCACATAAAGCCGAAATCCACAGACATTTCCATAATCTTTTGCCTTGGCCTTTACGAAATCATACATCTGCCGGTAAACGCCGCGACCGCGAGCTTCGGGGGCGATGTAAACACTCTGGATCCACCAGAACCATTTGTTACGCCAATCGCTCCACTCGAAAGTAACCATTAAGCCGCCCGCTATGGTGCCATCGTCTTCGCAGACGACATAAAAACCCTTGCCTTCGTCATCAAAGACAGCAGCGACCCCGCTTCTAAGAATGCCATTGTCCAGATTCTTGCCTTCGGTTTCGAGGGCCATTTTCTGGTTGAAATCCACAAGCGAATCGATATCTGCGGGTTGAGCGATCCTTATCTTCATGTCCTTTGCTTGACGAAATGAGTGCTTGCAACTAACCTAAAATGTTTTGCCTAACGGCCTCGAAAAGAAATTATGAAACTAAGGATACTTTATCACGGGAACTGTTTCGACGGCGTCTCCTCGGCGGCGATATTCAGCAAGTTTTATTGGGCAAAGATCGCTCCTGCAGCCGAGATTTCCTACACGCCGACGATGCACAGGGCTGGAAACGCATTTGACCGCGATCAGTTCGATGGCGACGAAAATGCGATCGTGGATTTCAAATACTGCCCCGACGAACGCCTAACATGGTGGTTCGACCATCACCAATCGGCATTTCTTTCAAAGGAAGATGAGGAGCATTTCCTCGCGGATACGGGCGGCCAGAAATTTTTGGACATCAACAGCAAATCCTGCGCCGAGTTTATCGCAAGAATTGTTAAGGAAAAGTTCGATTTTGAGGACGAATCACTCGCTGAACTGATCGAATGGGCACATATTATCGACGGTGCTTTGTACGAATCTCCGGCACAATGCGTCGAATTGCGTTCGTCAGCCCTGAAATTGATGCAGGTGATCGAGGGCGAAAAAGACCCGGCTTTTGTCGAGAAGATCATCAGAATGCTAACCGAAAAGTCTCTCGATGAAATCATCGCGAGCGACGAGATACAGGCGAAATTGACACCGATACTCGACGAGCACTGGAAGACGGTCGAGGTGATAAAGCAGCGTTCGATATCCGAACGAGGCGTCGTCAGCTTTGACCTGACCGGCACAGGGATTGAAGGTTACAACAAATTCATTCCCTACTACTTTCACCCGGAAGTGACGTATGTAGTCTCGCTAAGTCAAAGCTCTTTCCGCACAAAAATATCGGTCGGCTCAAATCCATGGGCGCCGCGTCCGCGAGTTCACAATATTGCCCAGATCTGCGAACGATATGGCGGCGGTGGACACGCTGTGGTCGGAGCGGTCAGCCTCAAGCCCGAAGATCTTGAACTCGGAAAGCAGTATATGCGGGAAATTATCAACGAATTACGGTTTGATGATTAATAAAAAAACTCCGATAATTATAATTAGAGGCGGGCAAGCTCGCCTCTAAACGGGTTAATGGGTTTATTTCTTAGTAAACACCGATGTTGACGAATTGGTCCCGCGCGGGGTGGTTTGCTCACGGTTAACCGTCAACGTCTTACCGTCGGCCGAGAGTTCCCACGTTTCCTTAGTAGTCATCGTCATCTCGCCCATTGGGGTGTTCATCGTCCGGGATGACGCGAGGTGCAGTTTTCCTGCATCCGACTTTCCCGTAAGTTTGACGGGCACGGTTCCCCTCGGCGTTTCCTGCTCAATCGTAGTTTCCTTGCCGTCCAGAGCGTAGGTGATCGTACTGTCACCGCCGCCCATTCCGCCGCCACCGCCCGGACGACCACCGCCCTGCGGAGCATCCGCCGGTGGAGGCAAACGCTTGGTTGCCGTGGCTACTTTTATATCCTTGTCCGTGTGAGTCACCGTCAAAGTCTGTGACTCGATGCGGGCCCGCTCATCTAATTTCGATTTGCTCACATCGAGCGTCCATGTGCCGGAATAATCGACTTTTTTGTCCTGCGCCAAAGCAGCGATCGAAAACAAACAAACCGCCACCGTCAAAAACAATAGTTTTCTCATAATGTCTCCTTGAAAAATTGAAAAGCTTCCGCAGCGTTAGACGTACGGAAGCTTTGAATGGTTCTGCAATCTATGTAAAGAATTGTAAACCTTACGTTTCCGGCACTGGATCGCTGTCGCGACTGAGGTGACTGTTTCGGTAGCCATAAAGGGCGTAGATCACCAATCCCGCTATCAGCCACAAACCGAATCTGATCCAGTTTGTCACGCCAAGCTCGGTCATTAAATACAAGCATGACAAAAGTCCGAGGATCGGTATCAGTGATAACTTTTTCGTTAAGCTCAGGACAAATAACAGCACCGCAACGATGAAGAAAAATATCAGAGGTATTTTGTGCGAAAATGCACCGAGCTTACTTTCGCCATCAGCGGGCGTGAGCGTAAAGAAGTCGCCGACGAAGGTTGGATTGAAATAATAGATCGCGCCGAATACGAGAATAAGGATGATAGGCAACAGGAACTGCGAATTGATATACGGCACAAAGCGCGTTCCGCTTTCCTTAAACTCCTTGTCCTTAAACAATACACCTGCACAGACCACAACGAAGGCGAACAACGTGCCGATGCTGGCAAGGTCCGTGACCTCGGTCAGGTTCATGAACAGGGCGGGAATTGCAACAACCAGGCCTGTGATGATCGTCGCGAACCACGGCGTTTTGAATTTTGGGTGAATTGACGAAAAAATCTTCGGTAGCAAGCCGTCGCGACTCATCGCCATCCACAGACGCGGTTGGCCGATCTGAAATACAAGGAAAACAGTCGCCAAAGCGATAACCGCACTGACCGCAATGATACCCGCAACCCATGGGATATTCGCACCTTCAGGTCCAAACACGAATGCCAGCGGATCGCCGACATCGAGCTTGGTGTAGCTGACCATTCCGGTTAGGACAAGTGCAATGGCGATGTAAAGCACCGTACAGATCACCAGCGAAAGAATCATCGCTATCGGCAGGTCACGCCTCGGGTTCTTACACTCCTCAGCAGTAGTTGAAAGAGCGTCAAACCCAATGTATGCAAAGAATACGGCAGACACGCCCTTGAGAACGCCGGTTATCCCGTTCGGTGCAAATGGCGACCAATTATCCGGATTGACGTAATTCAAACCGAGGAAGATCACGAGCAAAATGATGCCGACCTTTAAGACGGTCATGATGTTCGCCGCAAACTTTGATTCGCGAATGCCGATGAAGACTAGTGTTGTTATAACCAATGTGATAAGCAAAGCGGGAAGGTCAGCAACTATCGGTATCGAGCCGATGTGCGGGGCATTTGCCCATGCCGAATATGCATCGAGCTGGCCGCAATTAACCACAGCATCCGCTTTTTCGCATGTCGCTGAAAGAGCGGCGACATAGTTGTCACCGCTAATGGTGCTGCCGGCCTTCACAACCGCATCGTAACCGCGGCTGGCCGTCAGAAAATCCATCGTAAAATGCAGCGGTATATTTATTCCGTAACCTTTCAAAAGGCCGGTGAAATAATCGCTCCAGGAGATCGCAACGGCGATGTTCCCGATCGCGTACTCGACGATCAAATCCCAGCCGATGATCCACGCGATGAATTCGCCCATCGAGGCATACGCGTATGTGTAGGCCGAACCCGCGACCGGTATTCGGGACGCAAATTCCGCATAACATAACGCCGAAAACGCACAGGCCGTCGCTGTAAATACGAAAAGCAAAGCGACGGCCGGACCGCCGTTGTACGAAGCCTTCCCGACCATTGCGAAAATACCGGCGCCAATGATCGCGGCGATGCCCATTAATGTCAGATCGAAAACGCCAAGCGTTCGGCGAAGTGTTCCCTGCTCGCCTGATTCGTGGGCGTGTTCCGACAAACCCGCAGCAGCGTCAGCCTGTATCTGTGCGATAGATTTCTTACGGAATAACGAAGTGATCATAATTTGCCAACCAAAATAGACCTAAATTTAGAAAAAAGGCGAGGAAAATGCACTAAAAGCGAGCGACTAGCGAATTTTGAATGAAAATCGAAAAAGATGCAATGGAAATCGTGTGGAATTACTTCTTTGTAGTCTGCAAACGTAGGAGAGAACGAAGGCATTGCCTGCTAACGGCTGCTTTAAGTCATCATGAAAAAGTATCTAATCCATAAGAATTTGAACACTTCTTTCGTTAATTTGCCGGCCCTTGTCCGCCATTTGCGCAGCCTGCAGTTTAGCGGGAGTATCCACATCGAGCTGAGCAGTTATGAAGCGGACATCGAGTTTACAGGCTCAAGTACGATGCGGGCGTGTGAACAAGACCACGTCGCGGGAAGAATTTCGCGTGGCGAACAAGCCCTCCAGCGAATACTCATCCGTGCGCAAGAGCCTGGCGGGCTGGTCCATGTATATAGGGATATGGCATCAAAATCCAATCAAAAGATTTTTGTCGACAGATCGATCGTTGCCGGGGCGAATAGCGTGATCGCCAGAACGTCCGACACACCTGTTCGGCGGTTCGGGAACGCAAACGCTATCCTGAAGCAACTAAAGAAACAAGCGTTCGGGGCTCGGATCCCGAAACCGGAAGTGATTCTGCAAGAACCGGAAAACTGGAGCGAGCTTCTAAGCCTCGTTTCGGAACTCTTACAAACAGTGGACGAAACGCTAGCGCGATCGAATTTCAATTTTGCCGACGCTTTTCAAAATGCATGTGGGTTTGTCTCGGTCGAACATCCGTTTCTCGATCCCGACTCCGACGTTTTTTCGTATTCCGACGGTTTTATCAGTGTTCGGCAGCGGCTTTCGTCACAAGATTTTACGGCAGGAATTATCCTTGCTCTTGCCCGGGTTGTTGAAAGACTGCGTGAAGATTCCTATTTCGGAAACGTCTATCATCAAACAATGCATCGTCTTCGTGTGCTGGCCAACCGCCGCAAATTACAGTTTGAGAAATTTGCGATAACTAATCAATTAGAAAGGGTTATTGGTGTTTAGCGTTAATAAAAAATAGAACAAAGTCTCGAAGGACTTGAAACGGCGGCGGTTCTGATTACAATCATTCCATATGGAATGGAAAATTTTCGGTACCGCTTTTCTTACGCTTTTTCTGGCCGAACTCGGTGATAAAACCCAGCTTGCCGTCATTACAATGACCGCTAAAACGGACAATAAGCTCTCTGTTTTCCTGGGTGCGAGCGTTGCTCTCGTTGTAGTTACACTTCTCGGCGTATTAGTCGGCGGGGTGTTGACGCAGCTCGTTCCCGCCGAATGGCTTCAGCGATTTGTGGCCCTCGCATTTATTGTGATTGGAGTGCTAATGCTTTTCGGAAAGTTGTAAAACTTTGTAAACAAAAAAAGAGCGGCCGTTGACGGGCCGCCCTGAAGAAATAGTAAATTTCAGTGCCGATTTACTCGCTGGCAACAAAGTCGACGTTTGCAATACTGTCGGCGACATTGAGCACACGTACCGGATTTGCAAACCTGAATCGTTTTGCACTCACTGACAAAATGACCGATTGGCCGGCCGGAATACCTTCGAATCGGTAGTATCCAAAACTGCTTGTTAGCGTTGACCGGACCGTTCCGTCTGCCATCAAAAGCGTTACCCTTACATTTCGGATACCACGGCCATCCGCCGTCAGGATTTGCCCTTCGACCGACACGTCCGCCGCCGTCGGCGGCAAGGAGATCCGGGCGATCACGAATGTAGACGAAAAGTCATTATTGTAGTGATAGCTGCTGCCGGAGAAATCGTAGATAAGCGTATTGAGCGTCGTCGAGGTGCCGGCGCCCGACAGGATCTTTACGGTGTATGCTAGCGTCACGTCGCCGCCCGTTTTGCCTGTCCCTAGGCAAGAACGGTAATTGACGCTCGCCGGATCAGGTTCCCAGCCGCAGCCGTCCTCGTAAAGTTTATCACCGGTATAGCCGGTAGGGGCTGTGTAGGTCGATGACACGCTCAGCGTTTGGAAGATCACATTGGGCAGATTGATGAAACTCTCGATCTGCTCGTAACCGTTAGTCGCTGTCGAGGCGATGAGCTCGATCGTGTAGGTGTTCCCAACGGCCAGATTCATCGTGCCGCCGAACGGCACAGTCGCACCGTTGAGCTTGATTTCGGTGACGCTGTTTCTGTTCTGCGAGACAAGCTTTTCGACAAGGATCTCGCGCGGGGTCGGCGTGCTTATGACGCCAAGGGTGTCGGCAGTGGCCGTGATGTGGAAGCCCCGTGTCCGTGTTAGCGGCGCGTAGGCCGCGGTCGAACGCGTGATTTCAACCTCATAATAAAAATCGGTACATGCACCGGCCGCAAGTGTTGGCAGGCTCAGCGACGAGACCGAACCGGTCCGCAAATTGATCAAGGCGTTTGCCGAATCCCACACGAATGCAGAGGCAACATTCGTCGCGGGATCACTACCGGTATTACAGACGCGGGCACCTACGGGAAACAAATTGGGACCGTCGTTTACATTATTGCTGTCGAGCCCTACGACGCCCCAAGTGATGGGGGTGATCGTGAGGGCGGGAGCAGCAACGGTTTCTGCCAAGGTGAAGAGGGCCGCACTCGCCGTCTTGGAGACGTCGGAACGCCTCTCTCGCTCCTGTGCACTTGAAGGAAAATCTTGAGAGATAACCGCCGAAAGCAGTAGCATCGTCGCAAAAAGAGAGGTCACAGCCTTGCGGCTATTGACAGAATTCGAATTAGTCATATTTTTATTGGAACCTTGCCATTTCCGAAAGCGACGAAACAGCAGTGGATGATCTAGTCTGATAAGGATGGGGACAGTTGATGGGTACAGTTGATGGGTACAAAAACAGCCTGTGTTTATCGGCTGATTCATCTTTCCAATCAATAAGTTAACAAGTTGATTTATAAATGTCAAACAAGATTTTACAGAACTGATCGACAATAGTTGGAGGATTTGCAGGCAACGTCCTGAGATGGAGGGGTCAAATTGATGTCAGGATTTTAGTCTAGAAAGAAATTTCTGCCGAAACTTTGCAACTTTTGGCGCGACGACGGCCGCGCAGTACGGCTGATTAGGATTGTTGGCGAAGTATTCCTGATGATAGTCTTCGGCGGGCCAGAATTTGTCAAAAGCGGTTACTTCTGTAACTATCGGCTTGTCGTAGACAGCCTCGTCGGTTATTTCGCCTATGATCTCGTGTGCGATACGTTTTTGCTCGTCGGAGTGATAAAAAATAGCCGAGCGATATGATGTGCCGACATCGTTGCCCTGACGATTGAGTTGTGTCGGGTCATGAACCGAGAAAAAAACGCGTAGCAGATCGGCAAACGAAAGCTCTGCTGGATCGAATTTGATCTGCGTCACTTCGGCGTGTCCGGTCGTTTCCGAACAGACATCCTTATAAGTCGGATTCTCCGTGTGGCCACCGGAATAGCCGGACACCACATCTTCAACGCCTTTCAGGTCATCAAAGACCGCTTCGACGCACCAAAAACATCCCGCCGCCAACGTCGCCGTTTCTAAATTTGCCATATTCCGAGTTTACCAAACTCCGTAAAGTTAAGCACCAAACACTAGAGCTTGAGAAGATGGAAACCTAAATGTGAACTTACACCCTGGCTGCGTAATAACTGCCAATTATTTTTTTAGTCTAAAGCGTCGAAGCTTGGAATCGAGCGGTGTGAATGATCTTCAGAAATCACGGCATTTCCGTCGCGAATGGATAGAACGGTCTGCATTCCGGCAGTGCGGGCCGCATCGAGCTCTACCGGTATGTCTGAAACGAAAAGCATTTTGTTCGCGTCCAACTCCATTTCTTCAGCGATCTTGCGGTAGCTGTCGGCCTCGCGCTTCGGGCCGGTATTCGTGTCAAAGTATTTGTCGATCAATTGCGTTAGGTCGCCCTGGTCGGAATATTTGAAAATGAGCAGCTGGGCGAGAACACTTCCTGAGGAATAGATAGCGATCGATTTGCCTGCGTCCTTCCAACGTTTGAACGCCACCGGCACATCGGCAAAAATCTCGGAAACAAGGCCGCCCGATTCATAACCTTTTTCCCAGATCATTCCCTGTATCGATTTCAGCGGTGTCGATTTGCGGTCCTGATCGATCAGAAATTTAAGATATTCGGCGACAGAATTGGGCGAATCGATCCTAAGCTCGCTGGCGTAATCGGTATCAGCCGCATGTTCGGTAGCTAACTGGCCGATCTCGAATTTCAGCCCTGCGAGGTTTTCCTGCACGAAACCAGCGACCCGAGCCCTTGCAAAAGGGAAAAGTGTTTTGTGAACGAAATCGATCGGCGTTGTAGTGCCTTCAATGTCGAGAAGAATTGCGTTGACGGTCATAAAAATTCACAACAAAGACACAAAGGGCACAAAGAAATCAAAACGCTTTGTGTTCTTTGTGCCTTCGTGGTTCAAATCGCGTTCGAAGCCGGAATGTAGGAAACGCCAAAACAAAGCGGCTGATAGTCCGCATCTGTTCCGCTGCCGGTGTATTGCGGCGTCCAGCCAGACACGTCTTGGAACAGCCTGATCGCACGAACTGTCCGGTCGCCGCAGAGGTTGAACCAATGATGCGTTCCGCGCGGCACGCGGATCAGATCGCCAGCCTCCATTTCAATCGAAACTACATCGCCATTCTCTGGTGCGATATGAAAAAGCCCGTGGCCTTTGACAATAAACCGAACCTCGTCTTCGTCGTGCCAATGCTCTTTGTTAAATTTATCGAGCATTGCATCAAGATTCGGCGTCGTCGGAACGATGTTGATCAAGTCGGCGGTAACGTAGCCGCCTTTTGCTTTTAGAGCATCGATCTCAGCTGAATAGAATTCGAGTATTTCATCATCGGAAGCGTCGGGTCCGATCTCACTGATGTTGTCCCAGCGTTCGTAATCGATGCCGATCTCCGCCAAATGCCGTTCGATCTCGGCTGGTTCGGTAATCTGGACTTTCTTAACTGGAATGCTCAAAACTGCCATAACTCTATTTCAACTGCCTTCCCAAAACCTCGAACAAAAACTCAAAAATTTCCACATGCCGCCGTGCTTCGGACACGCTGTCGCCCCACGTATAAAGCCCGTGGCGGCGAAGATAAATTCCGTGGACATCGCGGTTTTCGCGAAGGACGTTTTCAATAACGTGTGAGAGGGCGATGTAGTCCTGCGAATTCTCGATGATCGGCACAAGCTCTTTATGTTCGTGCGTTTTCACTCCCGCGAGGCCTTTGAGCATTTCGTAGCCTTCGATCTCGATCGCTCCCTGTTCAAAAAAAACATCCGACAGGATCGTACCCCAAACGGAATGAGTGTGCAGTATCGAGCGAGCTTTCGGGATAAAGCGGTAGATCATCAAATGGATGAGCGTTTCCGCCGAAGGCTTGCCGAAACCCTGCAATATCTCGGCATCGTCATCGAGTTCGAGAAAGTTGGTTTCGTCAAGATTGCCTTTCTCAATGCCGCTGGCGGTCACACAAATTCGCAGCGGCTTTCGGGCAAGCAACATGCTGAAATTGCCGCTAGTGCCCAGCGTCCAGCCTCGGCGGTAAAATTCGCGCCCGGCCTCGGCAAGGTCTTTGGTAGGAGTTGAAATGTCTGTTTTGCCCGCCATTGTTTTATTCGTCGTCCTGCCGAAGTTTCTCAAGCACAGAAAGGTCTTCAAGCGTCGTCACGTCACCTGCGATCTTCGATCCCGATGCGATCTCGCGTAAAAGCCTTCGCATAATTTTGCCGGAACGCGTTTTTGGCAGCGTATCGGTGAACCGAATTTCTTCGGGCTTAGCGAGTGCTCCGATTTCATTCGCAACGTGCTTTCGCAACAGTTCCTTATGTTCGTCACCGCCGGTTCGTCCGCCTTCAAGTGTAACAAATGCAACGATAGCTTGGCCCTTTAAATCGTCCGGGCGGGCGACGACCGCAGCCTCGGCCACCGATTCATGCGAAACGAGGGCCGATTCGATCTCAGCGGTCCCAAGCCTATGGCCACTAACGTTTATCACGTCATCGACGCGGCCCATGATCCAAAAATATCCGCGTTCGTCACGCCGGGCACCGTCGCCAGCAAAATAGCAGTTAGGGATTTCGGACCAGTAAGTTTGCTTATAGCGTTCGTCGTCGCCCCAGATCGTCCGCAGCATTGACGGCCACGGTTTTTTGACAACGAGATAGCCGCCTTCGTTCGTTCCGACCGGTTTTCCAGCTTTGGTTACGACATCGACGATGATTCCGGGAATCGGTCGGGTCGCGGTACCGGGAACTGTCGGCGTTGCGCCGGGCAACGGCGAGATCATGATCCCGCCGGTTTCAGTCTGCCACCACGTATCGACGATCGGACATTTACCCTTGCCGATCGTTTCGTGATACCACATCCACGCTTCCGGGTTTATCGGCTCGCCGACAGTTCCGAGCAGCCGCAGCGACGACAGATCGTGCTTCAATGGATACTGCTCGCCCCACTTGATAAATGCACGGATCGCCGTCGGTGCGGTATAAAAGATCGTGATCTTGTGCCGGTCGATCATCTTCCAGAAACGATCGAAATCCGGAAAGTTCGGCGCGCCTTCATACATGAAAACGGTCGCACCGTTCGCCAGCGGCCCGTAAACAACATAGCTGTGGCCAGTCACCCAACCGATATCGGCCGTACACCAATATATGTCGTCGTCCTTCAGATCGAAGACGAGCCGCATTGAATATGCCGTCTGGGTGAGATAACCACCGGTCGTGTGCAAAATGCCTTTTGGCTTTCCGGTCGTGCCGGACGTGTAAAGGATGAACAGCGGATGCTCGGAATCAAGCTCGGCGGCGGGGCAGTTTGCATCGACTGTTTCGAGCATTTCATGCCACCAATGGTCGCGGCCCGGCTTCATCGTCACGTCGGAGCCGGTCCGCTTGAAAACGACCACGTTCTCGACGGTCGGACATTGCGGAGCGGCGTTATCGACAATTTCCTTTAGTTTGATCTCTGTACCACGCCGAAAACCGCCGTCCGCAGTCACTATCAATTTACACTGGCAGTCTTTCACGCGGTCGCTGATCGCATCGGCCGAGAAGCCGCCGAAGATCACGGTGTGGGTCGCCCCGATTCGAGCGCAGGCGAGCATCGCGATCGCGAGTTCGGGAACGAGCGGCATATACAAGGCCACGCGGTCGCCAGTGACAACGCCGAGCTTTTTCAAAACATTCGCGAACTTGCAGACTTCCGTATGTAATTGCAGATAGGTCAGCGTGCGTGTCTCGCCGGGCTCGCCTTCCCAAATGATCGCCGCCTTATTTTTTTTCCAAGTGGTCAGGTGCCGGTCGAGACAATTGTACGAAACGTTTATCTTGCCGCCGTCGAACCATTTCGCAAACGGCTCATTCCATTCAAGCACCGAGTCCCATTTTCTGAACCAACTCAGTTCATCCGCCCGATCGGCCCAAAATTGCTCAGGGTTGGCCTCGGCCTCGGCATAAAGTTTTTCATAGGCTTCGAAACTGCCTACGGAAGCTTTCGCCGCGAAATCCGCAGGCGGCGGAAAAACTCTCGATTCGGTCGATACGGATTCAATAGCGATGGGTTCGGGCATGGCGATAGTATAAATTACAGTGGCATTGTGTTTCAAAGTAGCCTTTAATTGAAGATAGGCGTTTTAATTTGGGAATACTTGGCGAAGAGTGTAGAATCTGCCAAAAGGCCTGCATCTTCAAACTCAGAATTAGCTACTTTCAATTCGTCAAAGATCGATATGTCGTTGCTTGAAATGAAAAACATCGTCAAGGAATTTCCCGGCGTAAAGGCGCTTGACGGCGTCAGTTTTACGCTTGAAGCAGGTGAGTTTCACTCGCTTGTCGGCGAAAACGGCGCTGGAAAATCGACGTTGATGAAGGTTCTGTCGGCTGTGTATCCGGCGGGCACTTACGAAGGCGAGATATTGATCGAAGACTCGCCGCAGCAATTTCGCGGTATCAGGGATTCAGAGAACGCCGGTGTTGCGATTATTTTTCAAGAGCTTTCACTTGTAAAAGAGCTGACCGTTGGCGAAAACATTTTTCTCGGACAGGAGCCGTCACGATTCGGCGTTATCGATTGGTCCGAGCTTTATCACAAAGCCTCGACTCTTCTTCGTGACCTGCACCTGTCGATCGACCCGCGCGTTCCGGTTGGCACTTTGGGTATCGGCCAGCAGCAGCTTGTCGAGATCGCCAAGGCGCTTTCCAAGAAAGCAACGATCCTTGTGCTTGATGAGCCGACCGCGGCGTTAACTGAATCGGAAGTAGCGACGTTATTCGATATTCTTCGAAAGCTAAAGGCGGGCGGCGTCGGGATGATTTATATATCACACAAGCTCGACGAAGTTTTCGAAATGAGCGACCGGATCACGGTTTTGCGAGACGGCAAAACCGTGGCGACACACGCGGCAAGCGAGCTGAATAAGGAAAAAGTAATTCAATTAATGGTTGGACGCGAGGTCGGCGATATTTTCCCGAAAGTGGAGCACGAACTCGGCGACATAGCTTTGGAGATCAGGAATCTCACCGCTAATTCGGTCGACAATCCCAATAAAAAGGTCGTAGACGACGTCTCATTTTCTGTCCGTAAGGGCGAAGTGCTTGGCATTGCCGGGCTGATGGGTGCCGGACGAACAGAACTTCTAATGGCGATCTTTGGTGCGTGGCAGGGAACTTACGCCCGCGAAATTCTTGTCGAAGGCAAACAGGTTTCGATAGATTCGCCGGCGGATGCGATCGGCAGCGGTGTCGGCTTTGTCACCGAAGACCGAAAACGCTTTGGCCTGATCCTCGAACAGACGATACTCGACAACATGACGCTTGCCGGTTTGAGATCGATATCAGGCAAGCTGATGACAAACCGCTCTAAGGAATTGAAAGCCGCCCGCAGCCCGATGGAATCGCTTCACATAAAAGCGAATTCGCCAATGACGATCGCCGGTACGCTTTCAGGCGGCAACCAGCAAAAGGTCGTACTTGGAAAATGGCTTCTGACCGGGCCAAAGGTTCTGTTTTTGGATGAGCCGACACGTGGTATCGATGTTGGTGCAAAGCAGGAAATTTACGCTGAGATAAATAAGCTTGCCGAGCAAGGGCTCGCGATAGTGCTTGTGTCTTCGGAACTTCCGGAAGTGCTCGGGCTTGCGGACCGCATCCTTGTCCTGCACGAAGGTAAGGTCGCGGCCGAATTAACAAGAAAAGACGCAACACCCGAGAAAGTAATGGCAGCCGCAACCGGTAACCATTGAACATTGAGATAAGTTTATGGCCGAAAGCAAAACTTCCGTATTGGGGAAAACTTCGTTACGTGCTTACGTAATGATCTTTGTTGTCGCAGTGATCTGGCTCTATTTTCACTGGGCGACCGATTCTATATTCCTGACGCCAAGAAACCTCTCCAATCTGATGACGCAGATGTCGGTAACGGCTATTTTGGCGGTCGGAATGCTGATGGTAATTGTCTCCGGCAATATCGATCTCTCCGTCGGGTCGGTGCTTGGGTTCGCGGGCGGCATCGCGGCATTTACTTTAACGACTTTAGAATACAGTTTGCCCGTTTCTATTTTGCTCGCGATATCTGTCGGAGTGGTGATCGGGATTTTTCACGGAGCGTTGACCGCTTATCTGAATATCCCAGCGTTTATCGTAACGCTTGGCGGCTTGCTGGCTTGGCGTGGAGCCGTTAAATGGCTGCTCGGCGGTAACACGATTCCGATATCGAACCCCACGTTCATCGCAATAGGCCAGGGAAATATCACAGCGACGCTTGGCTGGATAATTGCCGCTATCGCCGTTGCCTTTGTTCTTTTCATGGCGTACCGGAATGCAAGGTCTGTAAAAGATTACGGCCTGGGTGAGGCAAATTACGGCGGCGAACTGCTCAAGGCGATTATCCCAATCGGCGGCATCATAGCGTTCATCTGGGTGATGAATTCGGACAAGGGCGTTCCGATACCGGTTTTGATCTTGCTGGCCGTAGCCGTCATCGGAGCATTTTTGACGAACGCAACCACATTTGGACGTTACCTGTATGCGATCGGTGGAAATGCGGAAGCTGCACGGCTTTCGGGAATTAACAATAAACGCAATATTCTGAAGGTTTATGCTCTTCTCGGCGCTCTCACCGGCGTCGCGGCCCTTATCTTCACTGGTCGCGTCGGAAGTGCATCGCCTGACGCCGGAACATTGAAGGAGCTTGATGCAATCGCTGCCTGCGTCATCGGCGGAGCATCACTGGTCGGCGGCCGCGGGACTATATTCGGCGCCTGTCTTGGAGCTTTAATTATGGCCAGTCTCGACAACGGAATGTCGCTGCTAAATGTAAAAGATTACATGCAGGACATTATCAAAGGCTCGATCCTTGTCGCCGCCGTCGGTCTGGACATGATGGGAAGAAAGCAAAGTTAGAAATCGCCGTGCACTGCTTGAATGACATCCTGGCAAGACATCAGTTTTCAGATATTAAATCGAGATAGTTGCCAATGTCAGTCTTGCGGTAAACGGCCCGTTGGACAAATCCATCACATCGTGTCGTCGGCCGAAGGCGGTTCCGACCATCCGTCAAATCTGATCACCCTTTGCGGCAGGTGCCATATGCTTGTCAGTCCGGTTGCAGATTGGATCATTGAGAAAGTATGGAAGATACAGTCGCAGAATATTGTGCTGGAAAGGCAAATGGTAGAGGGCAGGATAAAGAGAAAAATTGAACAACGTTGAGGTTCAACCTAACGGGTAATGCCTTTTCAGTGAACTGTGGTTGCTACCTTCTGGGTTAAAGTCGAGCTAACCTATTTGCAACGCAAAGCGACCGCGGCACTCAGCTCCATAGCACTATTGAAGTCGTTAAGACTAAGCCATTCTGCCCGTCATACAGTAACAAAATATAGAACGGCCCGACTTTACAACGGTTCACTTCGTGAGAACGGCTCAAGATTAATAACATGAGTTCCCTCAGCGAGTTCGGTGTAGGGAATCTGATCAATAGTCATTCCAAAAAAACCGTAGATGATTTTCAAGACCTCGACTGTAACGACCCGATGGTCGCGAGAACGAATCTCGATTGTTTTAAAGTCATCATTGTTTTTAGTTATTCGAGGTTCCGCAAAGACATTCGGCATAGCGGTGCCAGGCTGTAACATCGTATTAGCTTCATCCTTGTGCATATTTATTAGGTCAACGCGAATAAACAGTTTTCCACCAGAAAGTACCAGTTTCCTCAAGAACTCGAAATAGAAATGCACGAATTGATATACCACCTCTACCAACGCGATCGGGATTATTCTTGGCTTTGACTCATCCCTAAGAAAAACCAAGTAACGCATATCAAAGAAGGCAATAAGAGTGCCATCTGCGAACAGTTCGAGCGATCGGGAATCGCTCCATTTGGTTCGGATTACATTTGGGGAAGCGTCGAAGTCAGTTGAATAGATAAGTGACCATCCCCCGTCTCGCAAGCCTTCGGGTAAAGGTCTCAGCGAGTCTGCAATCTCCTGAGGCTTGGCGAATGTCGTAGAGGCCGCAGATGGCTCAACGAAGGCCGAAAGAATCAAAACGCGCTCACTTGAGATGCCTAACTCAGCGAGGTTTTTTTTTAGTCTTTCTCCGTGCTTTTCTTCTAAATCTTCGAACTTTTCTGCTGGAGCAGCCTTGGAGGCCCCAATTTGAGCTTCAAGAGCATCGAATCGAGTCGCCATTTCATTCTGATAATTCAATCCTTTTTGCAATATAGCGTGAAGCCTATGAATCTTTGTGGGTTCACTAGTGCCACCACCCCTAACCGAATAGCCAAACAGAACCGCTTTTTTTGTATCGTTATCGTTAACAAAAAAGTAAAGAAATGGCTTCAATTCTTCGGATTGTGCAGGGACCCGAATGGCGACGAGTCCTTCGCCATTGTTTGGCCCGTCGAGCCATTCAACCTCAAGACCCCATACTGGCGGGTATATCCATTCGTTTAACACCTTCTTAATTTTGTCGGGATCAACCAAATCCGCTCGGATTAGGTGAATGGATTTTACTACGTCGCTTGCATGTGGTGTCTCTGAGTCGCCTTCAGGCTTACCGGCTTTAACGCCAAGTATGAGGATTCCGCCATCCAAATTAGCTAACGAACTAACATCTTTGCCAAATTCCGCCTTTTGCTGTTGAGATTCGAGTGGGGCAAGTTCCTTTTTACATTCGAACCATTGATTTTCAAATTCGCCTTTTAGCGCTTCAAAGTTACGATCTTTGAGGATTTCGTCTAATCTTTCTCGATTAAATTCCGCCATTAGGTACACCAAAAAAATCTTCAGTTTGAATCTAGATTATTTTCTACACGTTTTCAAATGGTTCAGAAATTCCCTTGATGCGGCTCAACCTTCAGACCGACAAGGTATACATTTTCCAAATCCAAGCAGAATCGAGAGTTTTTTGATCTTTTGAAAATTTTTCAAGGAAGCATCCGCATTGACGCGTGGAGAATCGGTATGTCAGCGAGACAGCCGCTTTTAGCGGTGCGAAAGTCGCAATGAGCCGCCGTGACAGTTGCAATTAGTAGGTGCGGATTCATCAAAAAATCTTGCCGATTTACAGAGCCTATGCAAGAATTAGTGGAGGTGGTTTTTATGCAAACGATCCAGCTACCAGTTACAGAATATCAGAAATTGCAGGAAGAATTGGCTCTCCTGAAAAACACAGAGCTTTTGCAGACAATTGGCAAGCTGCTTGATCTTCTTTACCAGGAAAAATACGGCTTGTACATGGGTGAGTTTACCGAAGATTTAACCGAATACTCCGTCAATCAGGCGTGGGAGGTTGAATCGAGAATATTATGAGTGTAGTAAGAGACGAAGTTACATCATTGTTGGATCGCCTGCCGGATGATGCCTCGATTGAAGACGTGCAATATCATCTTTATGTGATCGAAAAAGTGCGGAATGGTCTGGAGGCGGCAAAACGCGAAGGAACACTTACGCAAGAACAGGCTGAGGAGAAACTCGGAAAATGGCTCAGGTCGTAGTTTGGTCGCCCCGTGCGATAGACGATGTTGATGCCATTGCTGCTTACATTGCGGAAGACTCTGAGTTTTATGCCGCTTCGACGGTTCGAAACATCCTGGAGAAAGCAAGAAGACTTTCTGAATTTCCGTATATGGGACGTATTGTCCCGGAGTTCGGTGATGACACGATTCGTGAAGTGTTTGCCTATAGCTATCGAATCGTCTATCACATTGAAGTTGAAGAAATCACAATAGCCGCAGTTATTCACGGAAAACGCCTTTTGGAAATGGCGATCGAGCCTTAACCGCCGATAAAACTCATAGTCCTTGCGGGCTGTTCAAAAGCCGGATCGTTTATTCGATGGCTTGGTTCTTTTTGCAAAACCACATCTTTAATGAACTCGATCGTCTCGTCGCGGCTCGCTCCGTTTCTAATAAAATCACGCAGATTGTGTTCGGTTGTTGAGAATAAGCACGTTCGGATCTGGCCGTCGGCGGTTAGGCGAATTCGGGAACAGGCTCCGCAGAACATCTCGGTTACTGGTGCGATGATACCGATCTCACCTTTGGCTCCATCAGCAAAAGCATATTTCCAGGCGGTTCCGCTGCCGCGTGTTGTTTCGACCAGCTTTAGTGGAAACACTTCATTTATTTTTTCGTAAATTTCCTTTCCCGGTACGACCATTTCGCGACTCCATTCATGGCCGGAATCGAGCGGCATGAACTCGATAAAACGCATACTGATGCCGGCTTCGCGGGCGAAACCGTGCAAAATCAACTAATTCATCGTCATTGCAGCCGCGAACGACACACGCGTTTATCTTGACCGGCTCAAAACCGATTGCTTTGGCGGTTTCGATCGCCGTGAGGACTTTATCGAGAGCATCAACCTTCGTTATTTCATAGAAACGTTCGGTTTTCAGGCTGTCGAGACTGAGCGTAACACGGTCAAGTCCCGCATCTTTTAGATTGTGGGCATGCCGGGGGAAGTCGAATCCGTTTGTCGTCAAGGCGAGGTCTTGAAGTTGCGGCTTGAGCCTTGCGAGCTGCTCAACGAGATTCGGAACGTCCTTGCGAATCAACGGTTCGCCGCCCGTCAGCCGTATTTTTTCAATACCTGAGCGACACGAAAATTTCGGAAATATACTCGATCTCTTCGAATGTGAGAATTGTTTCCTTGTGGGCCAAGCGGCGGCTCGCCATTCGGCAGGCAATAAAAACAGCGAAAATTACAGCGGTCCGTCAGCGAGATGCGCAGATCGCGAATCGTCCGGTTGTGAGCGTCGAGCAAAGGCACAATTGAATAATACTTGATTTGTACAAAGAGAACTATAGGCTAAAAACACAACGCGGGTTTGTTCCTTTCTTGCTCGTCTTCGTCCGTGGTTCTCGCTTTAACCACAGAGTAAGAGGAACAAGACGGAACCGAGGAAAAGAAGATTCTATTGCGGAAAATTAATCGTTGTTTTCAGTGCCCTGGCATTTCGTTTCAAACCCGCGAGCTTGGCCCGTTTAATAGCGGTTCCGCGAAATCGTTCGAGTATTGTTCCGGCGTTAGCGACATAATTTGATCGAGATCCGCAGACGTTTCGCCAAAACGCGGCTCAAAACGAGATTCAGCGGTCGGTTTTTCAAATCGATTCCACGGGCAGACATCCTGGCAAATATCGCAGCCGTATAGCCAGCCTTCGAGATTTTCTTCGATCTCAACCGGCAATGTTTCGCTTCGCAGCTCGATCGTCGCATATGAAATGCACTTTCGCGAATCAACGACATAAGGCTCGACTATCGCCGATGTCGGGCATGCGTCAAGGCACATTGTGCATGAGCCGCAATGATCCGGAACTATTTCGATTTCATACTCCAGTTCAATATTCAGCAATATCTCGCCGATGAATATCCACGATCCGTAGTCCGTAGTGATCACATTCGAATGCTTGCCAAGCCAGCCGATTCCGGCCCGAACGGCCCAGGCTTTGTCCATGATCGGGGCGGTATCGACACAGATCTTGCCGTCTGCTTCGGGTGCTGCGTTTTTATCCAGTCCAGCAAAACGCGAAGTTTTTCTTTTAAAACATCGTGATAATCGTCGCCCCAGGCGTAACGCGAAATTTTGCCTTTATTCAGCTCGTTTTCGTGCTTATGCGGCGTGTAATAGTTCAACGCGACGACGATCACGACTTTGCCGCCGGAAACAGGATGCGCGGATCGGTGCGTTTTTCAGGCTCGCGGTTCATCCATGCCATTTCGCCGTGAAAACCAGCGGCGAGCCACTTTTCGAGGTTCGAGCGTTCAGATAAAAGTGCGTCCGCACGGACGATGCCGATCTTATGAAAGCCGATCTCAAAGGCTTTAGCTTGATATTTTCGGTGATCGATGACACAGCGAGATTATCGTTTATGAGCCGCAAAAAAGAAAAACGGCCATCCAGCAAAAGCCGAACAGCCGTTCAAAACGCCCACATAAGAAGGACTAGAAATTCAACTTGGCTCCGAACTGGAACTGTCGCGGCATCGAACGCGGATGTCGGCTGGCTGAAGTACCTGCCGCTGCTGCTGCGTTCGCCGAACGCATTAACGTCGGTTATGAATGGGTCGCCGAGCTTCGTTGAACCGGTTAAAGAGATTGAAGACCTCTCCGATCAACGTCGAGACGACACGATCGCCAAAACTGAAATCTCGCGGTTAGTCGTAAATCGACCGAAGCATAACCATGCGTTATGCCCATGTTTCGTCCCAGATTTCCGTTGTCGCGAAGCTCCGTTCACAATGCAGTCGGCGTACAGCCCGAAGTTCCTGGAACGCAAAGTGACCCGTCAGCCAAAACGCTCGGTCGGTCGTTTGTGCTCTGGAAATCGTTGTTCGCGTCAACATTGGTGATGATGTTGAACGGACGGCCGGACGATATTTCGATAATCGGGTGCGACCGTGAAGTCTGAAGAAACTTCTGCCAAGCCGTTGCCTGATCTCCATCCATCCGGCGAACCGATAAGTCCGCTGAAGACGAAACGATGCCGCTGATCAAAAAGTGAATTCGCTTTCTCCGCGCGAAGATTCGGACATCCTGAGGGATCAGAAGCGTTTGCAGATCGGACGAATCGTCGATCGAATGTGACCATGTGTAGCTCGCCAGGAACGTGAAGTTGTTGGCGAAGCGACGTTTTAGCTCCACGTTCAATGCATTATAGCTGACGAGTTACCGTCGGAAATCTGGGCGTTGACGAGCCGAAACGGCGTAATAGACTCCGGGTGTTCGTCAAAGCTGCCTGCGAGCTGCGAATCCAAAACCGCCTTCGATACGGCTCCGTCCGGACAATGCGAAGGCGAGGAAATAATTCGGTGCGTTCGGTCTGAAGAAATTGGCGATAGCAGGGCGACACTCTTTGACCGTAACGGTCATTAACCGCAATCAATCCCGGAATGACACATTAACGAAACAGCTCGCGCCGGTGGCATTCCAAGCGGCGCGGAATCGACAGTGCAACGGCCTGTGCATGCTGGTCGGCTGTGCTCGCCGAAAAAACGAGCGTAATTCTGGATCTGCAAAGCGCGTGTTCGGTGCGTATTCAGATCGGTCGGGATGAGGCAAGTGATCGTGCATCGACGTAGATATAGTACGCCGAGAAGACATGTCCTTTCGTAAGCTGACGTTCGATCCCAAGGTTAGCCTGAATCGCTGACGCGATATTGAAAATCCTTTGCGATACGGAAGCGTGAACGGCAGGACGGCACCGAACCCGGAATACGTCTGATCGTTAAACGCTGGCGTCCAAACTGATATTGCGCACGAACGGCGACGCCCGGTGTCACGGGATTGCCAAATGCCGGCAAAGGGCGGCATTCGAACCTTGAGCTCCGCAGACGGTTCCATGAAAAACGAGAGCTGCATTTAACAAGTCGGCGCGCCTGTAGTCGGACCGGGAGAGGGGGCTTCCGGGCGTCAGAACAGCCTGCTGCTGCTGAGATGCGTCGGCAATGTCCGAGTTAAATGCGACAGCAAGCAGCGGATGGTCGTAATAAAGATCCGACGCGAGCCGCGGAGTAAGGTCTTTGCCGTTGCCGAACATATCAAAGGCGAAGCCGAAACGCGGTGCCCAGTTATTGTTGTCACGCGGGAATGCCCTGTTGTAACTCCAACAGCATCCTGTGCCGCGAGAATATCCGGCGACTGAGAGATTGATACCAGTAAAGCGGATCGCGAAGTGCCGACGGGAGCAATTGTTTCGGTAAATTCAACATCATAGCGAAAGCCGTAATTTAGCGTTAGGCGATCGAGTGACTTTCCACGTATCCTGTGCAAAGAATGCAATCGGCTTGATTCTTGATATGGCTGTCCGGGTTTCCAAAACCCTGCACATAACATTGACGGAAGTCCGAGGCCGTAACTCTGAACCGGTGTGAACGCAGGCAGTCCCGCAAACCCGGCATTCAGATTCGAGCGCCGCAAAGTCGCCAAAGTTGAAAAGGCCGGCAAAATTCAGTTCGAATACCGCTGACGGAATTCGACCAAATTAAAATCGCCGCCAAACTTCAACGTGTGGTCGCCGAAGACCCAATTCACGTTATCGGCGAACTGAAGCCGGTTTTCGGTACGGTCGACAGGCGAAAACGAGTTCGCGGCCGATAAATGCGGTGCCGGCAATGTTGATGCGCACCGCGTCGCCATTTTGCGAGCGAAAGTGGTATTGCGGCGTCCAAAGCTGAATCGGAACTCATTAGCAATGGTCCGTGCTAAGAGTGGTGTTAAGGCGTTGCGCCGAAGGATGTGTCCTGAAACTCGGTGATACCGGTTCGCGAAAAATCGTTCTGCCCAAGCGATTGGTTTTGCGATTCGACCTGAATACCGGTCACATCGCCTGTGTTGTAGCCAAACCTGAGTGACAACTGGTTGTTTGTATTGATGCTGTGGTCGCCACGCACTGAAAAGTAGTTTGCCCTTTCGGTGACCGGAAACACTCTTTGCAGACCGTTGAGAGCCCGAAACGCGATCGGCAAGCCATCGGCATGGTCGTGCCGGTTGGAACCGGTGCTCCGCTCAAGATAAATCGTGGGCCGATAGCTCCCGGCGTGATCGGCGAGATCGCCGGACACAAACTTCCATCATTCGGACTCAACAACGGATTCGAGCCGGTCAATGCGGTTTGACCTCCGCTCGACGCAAAAAAAGCATAGGCTCGTGCTCCGCAAATGGCAGTCGAATTTCCAGACGCAACTAAGGAATTGATTGCCGCAGCTTGTGCAGCGGTCAAGTTTGTGAAGGTTCGAGCCACCGGATTGAGACCAGCAATAACCGGTATTGTTGCCGAGGCCGTAAGGTTGCCGACAACATCGCTGGTGAAAAATCCGGATTCGTCCCGCTGCGTCGTTCGAAGGCGGCAAAGAAGAATGTTTTGTCCTTGATGATCGGGCCGCCGAATTGTCGCACCAAATTGTGTGCGGTTTTTAATTCGGCTCGTCGACCGGCGCAAAAGCATTGCGGGCCTGGATGCTCTTGTCGCGGATAAATCCGAACACGTTGCCGTGAAAGTCATTGGTTCCGCTTTTGGTCACGACGTTGACAATACCGCCGGTCGCACGGCCGAATTCAGGCAGGTAGGAGTTTGTCGTCACCTGATATTCCTGAACCGCTTCCTGCGAAACCGTCGAGCGGGCGGCATTGATAGAGTTATCAGTGAAGTCGGCTCCGTCCACCTGGACAAGCGTCGAACGTCCGCGTTGTCCGCCGATGTTCAGGCCCGAAGTCGGGGCCGGACCGACCGGGCGTCCATTATCGCGTCCAACCGTCGAGATCGTAAAGGCAAAACCGGTCGCACTTCTTTCGTTGATCGGCAGATTCTCGATTCGTGTATTGTCGATCGTGTTAGAGATCGTGGTTTTGGATGTTTCGATCAATTCCACCGAGTCGCCCGACACATTTACAACAAGATCCTGCCCGCCGATCTCCATATTTATTCGAAGCTCGGCACTCTGTCCAACCGTAAGCTTTACCGGAGAGATCGCCACTTTTTTGAACGTTGCGGCCTCCGCTGTTACCTCATATTCTCCAGGCGGCAGTGCTATCAGGCGGTACGAGCCATCGTCGCCGGTGGTTGTTGAACGGGTTATTCCGGTTCCAAGGTTTTTCGCCGTAACATTTGCTCCGGGCACAACCGCGCCGTTTGGATCGACGACGGTGCCCGACAAATCGGCCGCAGAGGCTTGTGCCTGCGCGAATGCTCCTACCGTACTGAATGTAATGACCAGTGCCAGCCAGGCGCACTTTACGGTCCATTTGGAAATCTTTGAGGTAACTGCTCTCATCATTTTTTCTCCTTTGCTCTGACGTTTATTCTCCAGGCGGTAGTGCTATCAGGCGGTACGAGCCATCGTCGCCGGTGGTTGTTGAACGGGTTATTCCGGTTCCAAGATTTTTCGCCGTAACATTTGCTCCGGGCACAACCGCGCCGTTTGGATCGACGACGGTACCCGACAAATCGGCCGCGGTGGCTTGAGCCTGTGCAAACGCTCCTACCGTGCTCAATGTAATGACCAGTGCCAGCCAGGCGCACTTTACGGTCCATTTGGAAATCTTTGAGGTAACTGCTCTCATTATTTTTTCTCCTTTGCTCTGACAATTCTTTTCGAACGCAGTCGGCGGAAATTCAATATCTGGTATGAGGTAGATATTGCGTCTAAATCACGACGTTGCTGACACTGATTTTTTGGTTACCGATGACGCTGACTGCTTTTTCGATTTGATATGCTTTGAAGGTTTTATCTTAAATCGGGCGTGAAGGCAAGTAAACATTATGCCTTCATAACTTTTTAGCGAATTTTCGGCCATCTCAGCTTCGGTGAGCGGGTTGAATCTGCCAATAATTCGCGGCTCCGTTTGCTTAAATTTAGAAGCGAGATGGCTGCCGTAGGCAGATAAGGGACAAACGCGGCGCTCCGCAGGATCGAACAAAATCGCAGCCGGCGTGCAAACATTTGTGTGTATTTTGCGTTATAAAAGTCTGCAATTGCGTTCGGGGCACTCTTATGTAAAACAATCGATTCCGCAAGCAATGCCGCACTTTGAAACGCAAGGAGCATTCCGCTGCCCGTGAACGGATCGATAAAAGCGGCGGAGTCGCCGACTGAGAATAGATTCGCGGCCCGGCTTGGTTCATTTTGTCCGAAGCTGTCAACCGAAACCGCGAGCCAATCCATAACCGGTTCGGCTTCCCGCAATGTCACGGCCGCTCGTTTGTTGCGAAAGACGACGTTGTCAACTATTTTGCCGGCATCTCCGCCAAATTCGCGGGCAACCGACGATTTTACGAGAAAGCAATGATTGGTAAGACCAACACCAACCGGTGACAATCCACCGTAGCCGCCTGGGAAAAGATAGATTTCGCATGTTCCCTTTTCTGCTTTGGCTCCTAGGAGGTGCGATTTGAAGCCAACATATAAAGATTCGTGCTTCGCAGTTCTTTCATTTCGGGTGCGATATTGCTTTTCGATCAGTTTCGACAGGACGCGTGATCGTCCTGTTGCATCGACAAATAGGTCGGCTGCGATCTCAAATTTTTCGCCGTTTCCAATCCGCACGGTCAAATTATCAATCTGCTCGTTGTTCATCAACACTGCGTTCACGCTTGAATTTTCAAAGACCTTTACACCGAGCGATTTTGCACGATCGAGAAGAAGCATATCCATTTCGGCCCTGCTTAAACTGAGTGCGAAACAATTACCTTTGAAGGAGCTGCTTGAAACCGCGAAACTGCGGCCTCCGGGTTCGTAAAAGCGCGTTTCGGTGATCCGTTTGCCGCCCGCGGAAAGCATTTTATCGAGTACGCCCAGCTCTTCGAAATTTGACAAACATTCAGGCGAAATGAACTCACCGCATAATTTATGACGCGGAAAAGTGTCGCGTTCGATGAGCGTCACGTCAAAATCTTGCTGCGCAAGCCTGATCGCCAGGCTGCTGCCCGCCGGTCCGGCTCCTACGATAACGATTGTGGATTTTGGATTTAGGATTTTGGATTGGTTTTTCATTCGCCTGCTTTGCAGATATTATAGCTTTTAATTTAGCCGGTATGCGGCTGATTCGGAAATCCCAAATCCGCAATCAGCAATCCCAAATATGAACATCATCCCGATCTCGATCCCGACGCCATTTTATGTGGGCGATGTAAACATTTATCTGATCAAGGAAGATCCGATAACGCTAATCGATGTCGGGCCGAAAACTGATGAAGCGGCAAAGGCACTGCGCGAAAAATTGGCAAGGTACGGCGTTCAGTTTTCAGATATTCGCAGAATTGTGCTGACACACGCTCACGAAGACCACTGCGGCCTTGCAAAGCGGGTTCGTGACGAGGCGAAAGACGCCGAGATACTCGTTCACGATTGGGAAACCGGCCATCTTTTCGGCCGCCTCGCTCAGGAGCACAATCGAACTTTGCTCCTTCGATCAGGCGTTCCTCACCAAGTATTTGAAGAGATGCGCGGTATTTACAGCGAGATCAGCCTGCTGACCGATTCGCTCGAAGACGGCGGCTTTACTTCTCTTAAAGACGAGATGGAACTCGAATTCGACAGTGGAAGTTTAAAGGTGCTTCACACGCCTGGACACACGCCGGGCTCATGTTCGTTTGTCAGAGAAGCAAACAGAACTCTCATCTGCGGCGACTGTGTGCTGAAACGCATTACGCCCAATCCGATCCTTTCGCCCGATCCAATAGATCCGGACAAACGGTTTCCGTCGCTTGCCGAATACCTCGTCAGCCTTGCAAAGATTCGCAGCTATTCGCCGACGCTTGCATTCGGCGGCCACGGCGAGTCGATAACCGATTTTGAGGAGATATTTAATCGCTATGTGCGGGCAATAGATGAACGGCAAAAGCGCGTGGTCTCAATGGTTCAACGTGACGGGATAACCGCCTTCGAGCTTGCGGGAATCTTATTCGATCGCTCGTTCGGACATGACGTGCATCGCTTTTTGGCGATCTCGGAAGCTGTCGCTCATCTGGATTATGCCGAATCGGAAGGGAAGATCGACCTTGAAGTAAAGGATGGCGTGGAGTATTACAAAAAGCTTTAGGTAGTGATTAGATGTGTGGTGTTCTCGCGGCAGATGCGGCCGATTGTATCGGTAACTTTGGTCACATTATCAAAGCCGGGAAGCTGCTGAACTCGCTGGGTGATGGTCGTTTCCAAACCTTCCATGCCGCCGTCATCGGCGAAAAGCGTTGCGATAGTGTGCTCAGCCTCAGCCTTTGGTTTAGATCCCTGACCGACCGGATAATAAAAATGTTCGATCACGTACCTTGCCAATTTTTGGGCAAACTCATTCTTACGTAATTCGAGACGGGCAACGCTCCAATAAAACTGCGTATGGGCTGATTCTTCCCGAATAATTCCTCGCAGGATCATTCGCAGGACCGGATGGTCCGACAATTCCATCAATCTACGATAGCTTTGCGCGGTCGTCATTTCATGAACGGCGCCAAAGGTCATGTGCGTGGCGGTGAACTTACTTCCGATAAGGTTTGTCAGGGCAGTGATAAAATACGTTTTGACATTGTAAGTAGTCGAAACATTACGCCGGACTTGGCTTTGCCATGCCGGATCGGTCTCGTAGCCTAACTCATTCAAAAAGCGATTCAGCACCTCGCCGTGGGTTACTTCTTCAACACCCCAACGTTCCATGAATTTGCTGATTACCGGGTCACGGCCCGTCGGTGTCCGCATCATCTCGCGGTAATACATATCCGTCAGCGTTTCGACATCACGCATATAGAGCAAAACCGGGATGAACTTATTATCAAACTGGTGACTTTTCACCTCGTGCCCCACGGAATACCGCTGAATAAAATCATCCGTCAGTGCCCGCGGCTGATTCTCATACCAATCGAGAATTTCCTGCTTCGTCTCAAAGTTCATTGCGGTTTAGCCAAAACTCTAAAATAATCTGATCCAAATTGTCAATATTTTTAATGAAATGGAGCATCAGTTTCGCTTAGAACCCTAATTCGATATACTTATCGTTTCAGATGCAAATCTACAAGTAGGCGGAGTGTTAATCTCAACATCATGATCAAATTGTCACTGTCCCTAGTCTTTATTATAACCCAGGTTTTGTATGTTTCGGCGCAGGAAAACTTGCTCAGGGTTTCCGGCGAAAACCACTTCAAGAACATTAAGCAGCTTACTTTCGGCGGCGAGAATGCAGAGGCGTATTTTTCGTCGGACGGAAAACAGCTTTCGTTTCAATCCAAGCGCGATGGGCGCGGCTGTGATCAGATCTATACGATGAACATCGATGGTTCCGGGACAAAAATGGTTTCGAACGGCGATGGCCGCACCACTTGTGCATTCTTTTTCAATAAGAACCGCAAAGTGCTGTACGGCTCGACGCATCTTGGCAGCAAGAATTGTCCGCCGAACCCTGATTTCTCAAAGGGATACGTGTGGGCGATCTATCCGACATACGATATTTTTGCCGCGGGAGCTGATGGCAAAAAGCTTAAACAGTTGACCAAAAATGCGGGTTACGATGCCGAAGCCACGCTCTCGCCTGACGGCAAGAAAGTGATCTTCACATCGATGCGTGACGGCGACCTCGACATTTATGTAATGGACACGAAAGGCAAGAATGTGAAACGCTTGACGACCGCGCTTGGTTACGATGGCGGAGCGTTTTTCTCGCCGGACGGCAAGCAGATCGTTTTTCGCTCGTTTCACCCTAAGACCGAGGCCGAGATCGCCCGCTATAAAGACCGTCTCGCGAACAATTTGATTGAGCCGACCGTATTTGAGGTTTGGGTGATGAACGCGGACGGTTCGAACAAACGGCAGGTGACTAAACTCGGTGCAGCAAGCTTTGCGCCTTTTTTTACACCGGACGGCAAACGGATTATTTTCTGCACAAACTACTTTGCATCCGATGCGCGAAAGCGAAACTTCGATCTTGCACTGATCAACGTAGACGGCACCGGCATTGAACGCGTCACCTACAACGAAACCTTCGACGGCTTCCCAATGTTCTCGCCAGACGGCAAAAAGCTCGTTTTTGCATCAAACAGAAACGCGGCAACGACCGGTGACACTAATGTATTTATCGCCGACTGGGTAAATTAAAGTATTTAACAGGATGAACAGGGTCGCTGATATTAATCCTGTCCATTCTGTACACCCTGTTTAAATAACACTTATGAGAAAACAAATTTCGAGCCTATTACTTTCTTTTCTGATCGTTGCGTCGGTTTTTGCGCAGAGGCCGCAGGTTGCCGATCCTCTCGAACAAAATCTACGCAAACACGTCGAATATCTCGCGTCTGACAAACTCGAAGGCCGCCGAACCGGCGAGCAAGGTGCAACTTATGCCGCCGGTTACGTAGCAAATGCGTTCGCGCAATTTAAGCTCAAGCCCGGATCAAAAACATCGAAAGGCAAGACAACTTTCCTGCAACAGTTTCCTTATGTCGCCGGCGTTGAACTCGGCAAAGATAATTTTCTGCGGATAGTTCCATCGGATGCGATCCACGAGAACAAGATGGAAGTCGGCGGAAATTGGATGCCGCTTGGATTTTCGCCTAATGCCGATATCGCTCCGTCGCCGCTTGTTTTTGCCGGATACGGAATATCTTCGAACGAGTTGAAGTACGACGACTACGCCGGCCTCGACGTCAAAGACAAGATCGTCCTCATCTTCGACAACACACCGGACGCGGGAAACCCCCACTCTGAATTCGGTCGGTTCAATATTCACACTAAAGCTAGCATCGCCAAAGACAAAGGTGCTCGGGCGATCATCCTCATCGCAGCGGATAGCGATTTTAAGAACGACCGGCTTTCGCGGCTGAGTTATGAACGGACGCTTGGTGAAACGGCGTTGCCCGTAATTGGAATATTGCGCCAACACGGAGCCGAGCTGCTCGGCGTTGAAAATGAAAAGGCATTGAGCGGTTTTGAGACAGCCTTGTTCGAAAGGGCGAACAAAGCAACAGGGCCTTTGGACCAACCCGCAGCTTTAGCGAGAGCCGTCGCGCAGATGAAAGTTGTGTTGACAAAGAAGCAAGCTGAAGCCTACAACGTTATCGGCATTCTCGAAGGCAACGATCCTGTTCTCAAAAGCGAAGCCATCATCATCGGCGCGCACTACGACCATCTCGGCCGTGGCGGAACTGGAAGCCTCGTCGCAAATTCGTCTGACATCCATCACGGCGCCGACGATAACGCCTCCGGCACATCCGCCGTTATTGAGCTAGCCCGCCTGTTCGCAAAAGAAAAGAATAACAAACGCACAATAATCTTCATGGCCTTCGGCGGTGAAGAAGAAGGACTACTCGGCTCGAAATTCTACGTCGAGAATCCTGTCTGGCCGCTGGATAAGACCGTCGCGATGATCAATCTGGATATGGTAGGGAGGCTGAATGAGAACAAACTTACTGTTGGTGGAATTGGGACGGCGGTGGAATGGAAGGCCTTAGTCGAAGGCGCTAATCCACGCGAAATCACCCCAATGACGATTAGCGGAAACGTCGGCGCGACGTTCACGCCGCAGTTTAAACTGCAGCTAAATGAAGATGGCTTTGGTCCGTCTGATCATTCGTCGTTCTATTCAAAGAAAATTCCAGTATTGTTTTTCTTTACAGGAACGCATCTTGATTATCACAAGCCATCAGATACGCCAGAAAAAATTAATTACAAAGGATTAGACGACATCATCTATTATGTCTCCTTCATAGTCGATAGATTAACGCGAGCAACCAAAACTCCAACCTACAAAGTAGCGCAGGCATCCGGCACTCCAGGCGGCCGTATGAACTTTAGCGTTAGCCTTGGAACAATACCGAGCTATGCCGATTCGACCGACGGCCTCGTTCTCGACGGAGTCCGCGATAACTCGCCCGCATCAAAAACAGGACTGAAAGCGGGCGACAAGATAACGAAACTCAACGGCAAAGAAGTCCGCAACGCAATGGACTACACATACGTTTTGGGCACGATGAAGGCTGGCGAAGAATACGAAGTTGAAATAATACGCGGTACTGAGAAGCTGACATTAAAGATCGTTCCGGCCGCCGCCGCGAGACGTCCGTAAAGTACTGCTGTTTATTCTAATAGTTATGCACCTCAACTCATTACCAATTATACTTTCCACCTTTCTTATCCTTGGTTGTACGAACAAACCGGCAAACATAAATGTAAACACTCAAAAGCCGACGCCGGTTCCGGCACCGTCAGTTATCAAAAACGGTGAGTATCCGGGTAAGGGAAAGATCACCAAGATTAACCTGAAGATTGGTTCAGTTGAGATGGATCATGAAGAGATCAAAGGCGTGATGCCGCCGATGCGGATGGAATTTTACGTCACCGACAAGAAGATGCTGGACGGTGTGACGCTCGGTGATAGCGTCGATTTTACCCTGCTTTATAAAGACGGCACTGAGAAGATCTCTTCGATCAAAAAGACCCAATGATAACGATCCCGTTTTGCAAATTTCACGGTTTTGGAAACGACTACATCGTCATCGAGAAAGAAAGTGTCCCGAGAGATATCGACCTGCCCGAACTCGCCCGTGCCATCTGCCACCGCCACACCGGAGCCGGGGCGGACGGCATTGCCGTTCTCGAACCGGTGCATGGAGAAGATGCCGACTATTTCTGCGAGATCGTAAATCCCGACGGCAGCATCGCTGGTTTCTCCGGCAACGGCACGCGTTGTGCTGTTGCTTACCTCTATTACCAGCATCAGTGGACCGATGATAATTTGCGACTGCGAACGCGTAGCGGTGTAAAGAATTACCGGCTGATTGGCAGCGAAATGGCTGGGACGTATTGGTTCGAAGCAGAGATCGGCAAACCAAAATTCGCGAGCCGCGAAGTTCCTGTAGCGACCCACGAACATCGGGATTCCGTCATCGATTTTCCAGTTACTGCCGCCGGCAAACAATTTCTTATCTCCGGTGTTAACGTCGGCAATCCCGTGGCATGCATTTTTGTCGATGAGTTCGATCCTGAATGGCGAAGTTTTGGCAAAGCGTTAGAAACACACGACGTTTTTCCCGAAAAAGCGAACATTGTTTTTGTCAGAATTATCGACCGCGAAAACATCGAGATCAGGATTTGGGAGCGGGCAGCCGGCGAGACATCTTCATCCGGCACTTGCTCAACCGGAGCCGCTATTCTATCGGCGTTTACCGGTAGGACGGACCGCATGGTGTCCGTCCATGCCGAAGGCGGCATGACAAAAGTCGTTTGGCGCGACGATGACGAAATGGTGATCACGGGCCGTGCCGATCTGTCTTATTGTGGCGATTGGCCGCTGTAAGAGAAACTTACACTGAAAGAATCTCAGCCACCGCTTTCTGGCGGTAATCAAAAATGTAGTTCAATTCACGCACGACAAAAAAATGTGCGATATCGCCGAGTGGTTCCATCGGCAATCTGTATCGCACTTCATCCTCGATCAGTGTTTTATTACTTTCTAATTCGGTAAACGTGTGTGTGTGGATCCATTGTTTATACGGCCCTTTTAGCTGCTGGTCGACAAATTTATACGGCGGGTCCCAGACTGAGATCTCGGTTCGCCATTTTACCGGCAACCCGCGCATCTTCAGTTTGTAATCGATCAAAGCACCTTTGCGAATATCGATCGGCTTCGGCGTTATTATGTGAAAGTTCAGCTCCGGCGGCGTTATGCGTTCCAGATTTCCCGCGTCCGCGAAGAAATCGAAGACCTCAACACGCGGCAGATCGAGCGTTAACTCCCGTTTCAAAATATATTCGGCCATAAAATTGATCGGAATGGAACAAGCGAATGATTCAATTCGCCAGAATCCCGATTTCAGATTCTACAATCCAGCGATCAGCGGCCGGCCGAGCAATGCCTGCACAAACACGAGTGTGAAAACTGAGAAATAGATGAATGCAAATCCGACGGTCAGCGGCATCGATATTTTCACCTTCGATCTTTCAAGAAAATATGCGAACAATGGAATGGCCTGAAACGCATGAAGACCGAGGAAATGAGCGACGCGCAGATCGCCGCCAGTCGTCGACCAATTCACGAGTGGCAAACCCGAACCGCCATCAGCTACACCCACCGCATGTCCGATCTGCGCGGACATATATCCTCCTTCAAAACTGCCCGCTAAAAAAACTATCAACCCAAGCCGCATTCCCCAAACGATGCTTCGCGGCAGATCGATCTCGGACCTGAAGTAAAGAAATGCGATCACGCCAGTGAGGATCGTGCTGATTCCGATCGACAGTCCCATGATTGCGTAAACCATTCCATCGAAAGCCGTTGAAACATTGAAATGCGATGTTGTCCCGCGAGCGGCCTGCATCACAACTAAAACCATCTCTACCGTGAAGATCAGAATGAAACCCCACGATAGTACTGCGGCCAACCTGTCCCGGCCTTTCAAATAGCGAAAATAAACTGCCACGGTCCAGAGAAATATTGCGATTGAGATGAAAAATTTGATCGGTTTTATCCATCTGTTGATACCGAGGACCTGTGTCGAATCGAACAGCATAAATACCGAGAGAAAAATAAAACCCGCGAAAAAGATAAGCCCGGCAACCACCAGCGCTCTATGCTCTCGAAACAATTCGGCGATCATTTGCTCACCTCCTTTTTCGCCAGGAACAAGCGCAAAATGTTATAAAGCAAAAATCCGATCGGCCCTAGCAGGAATGTCAGTATCAGACACGGGATCACGAACCAATGCGAAATGCCGTTAGTCTGAGCGTCCTTAACCTCCCAACTGCCGACAAAAAGATCGAAGGCCAAATAATGTATCCATCCCGCCAGCACGGCCCATTCGTTTGTGAACAGCTTCATCACATTCGCAAGCGAATCGAAACCGCCCTCAGCCTTGCCAAAGAACAGGACGATCAGCACGAGATAAGCCGCGGAAAGTAGCAGCGGTATCGCTCCATTCAAAACGATCTTCGCGGTGAATCGCCATCGCGGCAGGATAATTATTAGCAGCCACGACAGCATCGCCAAAAGATTTGCTATGGAAAATATTTGCTCGGCTTTCATATTTCTCCTTATTTAAAAGAGTAAACCAACGGTGCTCTAAGTGTGTAAAACGCCGCTACGCCTTGCGATGTTTCAAAAGCCTTCCCGTTCCCGGCAACATCGAGCAATTAAAAATGATTTCGTATTGATTTGGATGTTTTATACCGAAAGGCGTTGAAACTCCCTCGGTATATTGGAGTCGATTGTCACCACGTCGTAAACAGCGTGGCTATGCTAAAACAGAACAGGTTTTTTTCCGCGAGTGAGGGCTGCGATGATTCATTAAGTATTCGTTAGTCCGTCGAATACTATTTCTTATTCTTCAAATATTCTTTAGGGATCGGATTGTCCGGTGTTTCGGCCTGCCAATAGATTGTCAAAACCCACCATCGCTTTCCGTCATTCAAAAGCTGAAAGCTATTGATGCCGCGAAGAAAAGGCTCTTTGTCTGTCGATTTTCGAAATGCGTGGTAGGTCGAGAAAACCTGCGCTATATTGCCGTATTGGTCAACGTGGCGTGCAAGTTCGCGTTCGTGAAATCCGTCTTTGGCAAACGCAGGCTCGGCGCGTTTTACATAATCGTCGGGCGACAGTGCGCTTGCTCCGACAACGCCCGTTTGTGCATTCTTCCCGCTCGGAATCAGCCGTGCGTCTTTGTGGAATAGCGAGCGGAAGCGATCCCAGTCACGCGGTTTTCCTGCGTCGCCGGAGATAACGTCGTAAACCGCTTTCATGATCGCATCAAGCGACGAAACATCGGCGGGGTTGGCTTCCTTTACAGTTTGAGCAAGTGTGTTGAACGCAGTGGCGGCGAAAATTACGGCGATAAGGAACAAGTTTTTCATTCGGTCTTTTACGAGGGCAAATCGACAAGGTTTCAACGTTTCGGGCTGCGGAGTTCCAGTGCGGGTTTCGATCTTGCTCCTGTAAATCTCGCGGCATCGATGCAAAGAAGTCGTAACCCGTCTTTTCTTCGATCGCCCGAACTGTCGTTTTGTACTTTTCCCAATTATCGTTTTCGATCCCCTCGATGTTTGGCATATCGACGGCGATTATTCGGGTTCGCCCGTCGATTTTATCGAAGGTCACACCGCGTGGCAGGAATACGACTATCTTCCAGCAGTTTGTCGGCACAGTGACTTTGCCTTTCAAAACTCCCTTCTCGCCATAAACACCTGCGATCGTATAAACATCAAAGCCACGCCACGCCTGAGACCTCGAATATGACTCCAGTTTCTCCCACGGAAACTGATTCAGAGCTCCGGTCTGCGGCACGATATTCGTCATCATGAACGTCTCTTCGTTCAGCTTCGCGTTTGCGAAACGGTCGGCACTCGGCACCATGTGGCCGCGGTCGTAGCCGCTGCCGGAATAGTCGTAATAACCGACGCGTTGAAAATTATCGGGCAGACGGTGATCCGGACGAAAATCTGGCCTTTGACGCGATTCGCCGAGATCAGCACGCGTCGTTTTCCACGAGATCCAATTGATCGTTCCACGCGAGTTGTTGTACGAGAAAGCCGAAACATCACCTATGATGAGATAGTTCTCGTCGTTCGCGGCGTCCATCGACGCATTCGACGGATTGCCGAAGGCCAGGTGAACGCTCGGCGGCAGGATCGGCGAAGTTTTCGGCTGATCTGAAGCGGTATTAGTATCGTTTTGCTGAGTCGGAGTTAAGCGATTCTTGATCCATCCGCAGCCTGAAGAACATGCCGCCGCAAGCAGCAATATGCCGCCGATAAATGCTTTCAGTTCTCTGGCAAATAAAATCGTCATTGGATTGAAACAGATTGTAACAAAAGCCGACGAGATCAGTGCGGTGCGGAATCGTCGCGACTAGGCTAAAATATAGTTTATGACCGAGATCGCACATCTGACCGGACTAAACCTCGACGAACTGATCGCATTCGTCGAGCAAACCGGTGAGCCGAAGTACCGTGCTAAACAGCTTTTCAAAGGCTTGCACGAACGACGGCTGCGCGATTTTGACGCGATGACCGATTTGCCGAAAGCATTTCGGGAGAAATTGAAAGGGCTGGCGACGGCCTCGACGCTTGAGGTTGAATCGAAGTACGTTTCCGAAGACGGCACCCGCCGTTACCTGATGAATACGAGGGATGGATATCCAGTCGAAACCGTTTTTATTCCATCCGAAGGGCGCGACACGATCTGTTTTTCATCTCAGTCGGGCTGTCCACTGAAATGCGATTTTTGTCTGACGGCAAAGCTTGGATTGCTGCGAAATCTGACGGCCGGTGAGATCGTCGAGCAGATAATAATTGTGCTCAATGACGTTTACGGCGTCGGCAATGCGACACCGCACGGCACCAATCTGGTAGGTATGGGAGCTGGCGAGCCGTTTCTCAATTTTGAAAATTTAATAAAGGCTCTCGGAATAATTTCGAGCGAAGAAGGCCTTTTTATTGTACCGAACCGCGTGACAGTTTCGACGGCGGGAATCGTGCCGAAGATTTACGAGATTGCTCAGATTGAAAACCGCCCGCATCTTGCCATCTCACTCTCTGCGCCCGATGACGAATTGCGGAACAAGCTGATGCCGATCAACAAGCGTTGGGATATCAATGAGGTGATGAAGGCCGCACGGGTGTTTGAAAAATCGTTGAGAAGAGGCGAAAGGTTTACATTTGAATATGTGCTGCTCGGCGGTGTCAATGATTCGGACGAACAGGCGAGGCAGTTGGCCGAGCTCATCGATAGATACGGTTTGCGCCGCGTGAAGATAAACCTGATTCCGCATAATTCTGCGGCTCAATTAGATTATCATCCGTCAGAGCCGGAACAGGTTTTGCGGTTCAAATCGATACTTGAACATGCGGGTATTTCGGCTTATGTTCGCCAGCCACGTGGCCGCGATATTTATGCAGCTTGCGGACAACTCGCCGCAAAGCATGAACCGAATCTGGTGACGGTTTAGAGTTTACGTTTGGAAACCGTCGCTACCGCTCAGGTTCTGACAAGACAAATTATGGAACTGTTAATTCCGGGACTTATACTCGTTGCTTTGATGGTCTACGCCTCAACGAAGATCAAAAAGAACGCCGCGCGTGCATATGAGCAGGAAACGATCGAAACGCCGGAATTTTCGGTCGTAAAACCCGAAGGCTTTATTTGCCCGGTCGATTATAACGAGGGGCTTATTTTCGCCGCATATTCAAAAGAATACGGCAGAGATCAGACCGATAGTGTACGGCAAGCATCGGCAGAAATTCGGGCGTTTGATGATGCAAATATTGACGATATCTGCGAACGTGCGAAGATCGATGCGGTTCGGGTCGTTTCAGAAGACATTGGAATATTGAACGGCGCGAAAAGCTGCGTTATCGCGACAGAGCGGATCGAGGGCGAAATTACTCTCGACGCTATCCATAAGGTCGTCGAGGGTGATGGAAAGATTTACCAATTAACGATTGTCATTCTTCCCGAATACAAAAAGGATTATTCACGTAAAATAGATGAAATGCTGGACAGTTTTGCCCTAAAATAAAACATCGGCAAGCCGCATTCGAGCATCAATTAGTTCAGTAGAAAATTTATGAAAAAAATATTATTTACAGGGTCCCTTTTCGCCATCATCACTTTTTTTGCAGGCGGAATTTTTTCGGTCAATGCGCAGACGGTCAGCGGATCGCTTGGGAATGGAGCAGTATCTCGTGGAGCCACAGCAAAGGGTTCGATCGTGTTAAGCATACCCGGCGGGCTGCACGTTAATTCAAGCCGTCCAAACAGCGAATATGCGATTCCGACCTCGGTCCGTGTCAGCGGACAAGGCGTGCGAACAGGTGGCATCAACTATCCACGAGGCAAGAACCGTAAATTTCAATTTTCTGAAAGCGTGATCAATGTTTACGAGGGCCGCGTGTCGATTCCATTTACGGTAACTGTTCCGGCGAATTTTCGCGGCGACACGGTCAGAGTTACGGGCAGTCGTGCGATATCAGGCCTGCACGGATGAGGTTTGTTATCCGCCAAAGAGTAAAGACGTAACGATCACCGCAAGGGTTCGATAGTCGATTAGTTTACAGTCGCTGCGTCCAATCACGGACATAAGACGGCCCGTTTTGCCGAAAAGTTTCTTTTCGACGCGGTATGAAAAGAAAAGATCGGTGCGTGCCATTGTGCAGAAACGGAGCTTTGAAGATGTTTTCGGCTGAAACGCCGAGGCTGAGAAGTTGGTCCTCATTTGCAGAATGCAGATCAACAAGCGCGTGACCCTCACGCGTCGTTGTGAAATATTTGCCGCTCCCGTTCAAAGTTATCCGCAAAAGCCTCGATCACGTCACTACCGATCTCATAACTTTCACAACCGGCTGCTGGGCCGATGGCACAAAAAGATCTCGACGGATTCAGTGCCGTAAACTTTCCTGCATGGCTTCGACCGATTTGCTGACGATGGATTGAACGGTTCCGCGCCAGCCTGCATGGACGGCGGCGTAGGCTTTAGTTTTTGTGTCGCCGATAAGGACGGGAACGCAGTCTGCGGTCTTTACGCCGACAAGTACGTGGTCGAGATTTGAAACCAACGCATCGAATTTCTCGTCCGAATTCGCAGCATCTTCGCTTGTTTTTACGATCTTGATACCGTCGCCGTGGACTTGCCAGGCAGACGCAAGTTGAAAATCACCACGAAAACATTTAGGAAACGTCGCCGATTTTCGTAAATATTCTCAGCAGAATCTTCGTCAAATCCTGCTAGATTCAGATCGTTTCCAGCCGCACCACCCCGACCTACGGTCACCCCTCCTAAGACAGTAGGGAGCTAAACCGAGAAACACCGCCGAGCCGTGTGGAGAAGCCATTTGCGAAGCCCCGCTCTTCCAACGCCCGGCATACAAGCACTTTTACGCCGTCGCGTTCTCGCCAATAGAAGCCGCTATCGGTTAGAATCTGTTCATCTTCAATGATCTTATCCACTGGCATCGACATAATCGAAGTTTATCGCATACGCGAAACGATGGCGAGAACTCCGCGTTTTGCCGCTCGCGTATTTACCGAAAACGAACGGGATATTGCGAAAGCAAAGGCGTTGCTGCGGCACAATCTTACGCTGCGCGTTTTGCGGCAAAAGAGGCGTTTTTGAAGGCATTGCAAACCGGTTGGCGTGGGAAGATAACGTGGCAGGATATCGAAGTTGTTTCGAGCCTGGACGGAGTTCCTTCATTGAATATCACAAACGAAGCGGCGAGGTTGATGGAGCAGATCGGTGCGACGAATGCTCACCTTTCTATCTCACACACAAATGAACATGCGATCGCACAAGTGATCCTCGAAAAGCAATAATAGAACTACGGTTTCTGTCCCGCCGTCATATCATCCATCGTAAAAAATGCAATCGCGGGATCGTGATCAGAGAAACGTTCGAAACGTGTCCCATCATTACGGTAAACCTCTGGAAAATCCGCATTGATCCGGGCATAGCCAAAACCGGTGGTGTGCTTTCGCAGGGTTTCCTGATAATTATGTGGTCGAGCACCTGTGCGTTGCCGTCGAAAACATATGAGTAGCGTTGCGGGGCAGCGATCACATCGACAAGGTCGATCAGGTCAGGATTCACCAGGTCTTCGGACGGGTTAAGGATTTCGTCCTTTCCGGCCGTTTTTCCTTTTATCGTGCCAATAACATCCAGAATGCCGTCATTGAATTGAAACGCGTTGAAATCGCCGAGCAGAATTATCCGCTCTTTCGGGTTAGCGGTTTGCCGTTCCTGAACGAACTTTGCAAGAAACTCTGCCTGAAGCCGCTTTTTCATGCGAACATTCGCCTTCTGTTTCGGATCGCTGTAACCGAGAAATGATTTCAGATGATTTACGACGACGGTAAATTCAAACGGCTGTCCGCTTTTGGTATCGTCAATCGACGCTCGAAGCATAAGCGGCGTTCGATCATTTAGAAAATTATCTTCGTTTGTGTCGGGATTCTTGTACTTATTTTCCTTGCCGAGCTGTTTGCTTTCGATCACCTTTACCCGCGAAGTTTTTACCAGAAAACCGTTGTCAATCCCACGGCCATCGTTTCCGTCAATCAGGATCGCTTCATATTTCGGATCGGGCTTTCCGGCGGCGATAGTGTCAGCGTTAATCTTTGCTGCAAGCCGCTTTAGAGCCGGTAAATTCTCGGCTTCGATGATGCCGATGACATCGGGTGACTGCATGAAATCGCGAATTGCCATCGATATTTTTTGCAGTCGGCGGGCGAACGCATCCGGCGTCACGATATCTTCCTTTGATAGCCGGATCGTCCTGATCGTCAAAGAAGTTTTCAAGATTCATTGCGGCAATGACAAGCTGCCGTGCGGTAGGAACGGGAAGCGGGTTCGGCTTCATCGAGGTCGATGCGGTCGGTTTGTTGTCCGGTTCGGTCAGCAGCGTGAACTTTCCGCTTGCGTAATGGAGCACGCCGACGAGGTTCTTGACATCGGTCATCGCGGGAAAGTTCAGTGCAGATCCGAAGGAATTCACGCCGCCAGTTATGCTCATCGACGCGGCTGTGGCACCAAGATCGACTTGCTTTGAGATCACCTGCTCATCCGTATCAACCCGAAGTATTTCCGGGTTCGAATCAAAGAACACAGCTTTTGGATAGTCTTTCTTAAACTGCTCTCTCTCAGTTGCTGTCGCGAATTCACGAACGTCGAAACCGGGCTCGCGAAAAGGCCGCGGAACTGGTTTCAAAACGCCGAAAAAAGCTCCATCGGACACGGATGCAGCATTCTTCAGATCGACGCGTCCGCCGGTTGGAGCGACGACGGTAAGCTCATCGATCTGAACACGCATTCCTTCGTATTTTTCAAGATTGTCGACAGTGTTCGACATGAAATCGGTCGGGGTTAAAACGATAGGTTTCGGCAGAGGGTTCGATTTAGATATCAGCTTTAACTCATCGCGATCTTTGCGCATCGAGATCTCGGTAAGGGTTAGAGCAAACGGCTCGTTGTCCCGGCGAAATTCTTCAACCGTTCCGGTGACGGTTACGATGTTGCCGACAACGGCGTCCGCGGGCGGATCGGTCCGCGTGTAAACGAAAACAGCTTCGGAAGTATTCTTGTTCGCATCGACCTTGTCATCAGGCGTCTGCACGAAAAATCCGGTAGCGGATTCGGGCAGTAACGACGCCTGAAATTCGGACGTTTTGGCCAGCGGCCGGAGATGTGTTTGTCTCGCCCTGAACCTGCGCAATGGAAAGGTCTTTCTGACCGGCGGCGTACGAAACAAAACTGAAAATACAAAAAACAAAACTGACTATTCTCATTGGATATCTCGCCGTCTTTCAATAAGCTCCTGCGACATCTTCGGGATCGATGTCAGAAAATCATAGCCCGTAAGATTCTCAACCGCATCGACAGTTACGCGGAAATTTCGCCACGGCGCGTTAATATCCAGCGGCGGCTGATTCGGGACGATTATACCGAATGCACGCGTTGCTTTGCTGACACGCTGCAAATCGTTTGTCCCATTGGGAATGACTAGAACCACCTTCCATGTCACAGCCGGTACAACAACGCGGCCCTGAGCGATCGTGCCGATGTTTCCCGATGGCCCGGACATAACGTAAATCTCGTTGCCCTGGCCCGCCAGCGTCCGGCAATATGTTTCAAACTCTTCCCACGGCCCCTGATTGTTTGCCGCAAGCTGCGGCATCATGTTCGTCATCAAAAATGTTGCCGAATTATTCGGAATCGAATTCGTCCGGTCGCCCGATGGACACAAGTGTCCACGATCATAACCGGAACCGGAATAGTCGTTATCCAAAACCTGATACCAGCCCGCCGGCAGCGAAGAATCCGGACGGAAATCGTCCTGCCGCTGTGTCGAGCCGATCCAACTACTGTCGAGCCGCCACGCCGTCCAATTCGCCGTCGCCTTCGAACGGTTGTACGAAAGCGAATACTGCGGCTTTTCCATCAGGTAATTATTCTCGTTGGCGATATCCGTCGTTGCGTTGCTCGGATTTCCGAACAAAAGCGGGTCTTCGCCGGGCAGCGGAGCATTGATCGTGATGCTCTGGTTAAGATTGACCGTGCGTGCCTGTGCGTCGGTCGCGACGGCGGGAATATTTCGAGTTCCGCCGGTAGATCCGAACAGGAACGGTTGCGAGAAACGAAAAAACGTTATCACCGGAAGTTACGTCGCCATTCGTGCCGTTGTCAAAAAATATTTGCGATGCCGCTCCGCCGATGTCGATTAAATTTCCGGTGACCGAAATGCCGGTGCTTGGCGGCGTTGTCGCGGGAATTACGGTAACCGTCAGCAGCGTGTTTCCGCCCGGCGAAACCGCAGTCGGGCTGGCCGATATTGCGGCGAACAAAGTTGTTCCACCGCCGCTGCATGCGGACGGTGTTGTGGATGCATTTCGCGGTGCGGATGGAATAACACTCGTAAAATCGCTGGCATTATTGTCACTATCCTGGCAGCCGTTGAGCTGTCTCGTTTGGCTATTGTTTGCTGCCGGTGCGGCTGTGACAGTTCCTTCTACAAATAAATTGGTCGCGGTTCCCCAGCCAACAGAATCGAGTATTGCACCGGTATTGTTTGCTCCGAGGCGAAGTGCCAGTCCGCCGCCGGCCGCACCCATCGAGCATTGGCATGTCGTCGGGTTATATTGGAGATTCGGCGTTACGGCTCCGTCATACGATGTCGATGCGATCAGGTAGTAACCGCCGGGCGGGATTACGGTCGTCGTCGACCATGTCGCGAAAGGTACGGCCACATCGCCCGATCCGGTAGCCGAGCGATAAACGAGCCGGTAGCCGTTGAGATCGACGGGGTCGGCTCCGCGATTAAATATCTCGACAAACTCGTCGTTAAATGTGCCCGCACCGCCGCCACCGGTTTGAAACTGGCTGATCACAATGTGAGGCGAAACGGCGGAGCTTTTATCGGGCTCGACCGTCAGGCAAAAGACCAGCGCGAGCAGGCAGAACGAAGCGAGGTAAAACTTTCTCATTAAAAAACTTCCTTTAGCAAAGCGGGAGAACCAAAATTAATCACGCAAACTAAATTTTTATCATATTTGCGGGGCTAAAGGAACCCGATTGCCGGTTCGGTCGGGTTGTGCGGAGAACGAGAAAAAGGACAACCGCGAAAAGAAATTCTTCACGGCTGCCAAAAAATTAGCCAGAACACTTCAGCGGGAGGACTTAGCACGATTCCGCAGTTTGCTCCTCATCGAGGATAAGACCGAGGGCCTGTACTATATTTTCGTCAGTATCGGCCCAGGTGACGGTCTCGGTTGTATACTGTTCCCCGTGATTTACCCAGGCAAGCAAGGTTCCCAATCTGGTATGGACGAACGAGAGCTTTAGTCCGTCACCGGGTGAGTTAATAGAATCAAGTATCGATTTGATCTGTCTTGTTGCGTTCTTTAATTCCTGCGTGTAAAAAGCAGATAGGTTCGCATCAACCAGAGATGCGCTCCAGCAACTGCCGTCTCCACTTTGGCATCCGATCCGTCCTTTGGTTATCCCGTAGCCGCATAGTGATCCAGTGCAATCCGCGGCCGGTCCGCTTCCGTTTCCCATATTTTAAGCCTCCATTGTCGATTGTTTAATTCTGCCCTTGCTCGAACAGTAAAGAATAGCGCAAGTTCACTGTAGAACAAGCTTATCGAAAATTGCTGATCATAACTGCGTCAGACGTTTCGTTTCCTTTTGCCAAGGCAAAGTTGCTGCCATCCTGCGTGACGTCAAATCTAAAGATGCGGTCGGATTTAAAGTTGGTCAACTGTTTCGGCGGCCCGCCGTCAAGCGGTTGACCCCACAGGTTATCGGCCTTATCCCGGTTGTCCGAATATATCAGCGCATTTCCGTCCCGTGACCAGCGAATGTTCCTCGATTTTACGACCAACGGCAGGTCTAGAATGCGTGTCGGTGGGCCGCCATCAATAGGAATGATGGCGATCTTGAATGGCGCATCGGACGACTCTCCGGCATACGAGCAAGCGATAAATTTGCCGTCGCCAGACACTACCGGACGCCGCGATCTTACGTTCGTGATTTGAACAGGTTGTCCGCCGTCAATACTTACTTTCCAGATGGTCGATTTATTATCACTATCTACATGCTGGTAAATGACCCACTTTCTGTCTGGTGATATAGTTGGATCTGCTTCGTTGCCCGGATCGTTCGTAAGCTGCAAAGGATTGCCGCCATCGATATCGATTCTCCAGATGCCGGGGTTGCCGGATCGCGTGGAAGTGAAAACAATGTGACGGCCGTCCGGCGTGACGGCGGGAGAAAAGTTGCTTTGCGAATTAAATGTAAGTTGTCGGTTGTTGGTTCCGTCGCGGTTTACGAGCCAAAGGTCCTGCATACTGCGTGCTTTGACGGTGTAGACGATTTTGCCGTCTGGCGCCAGCGAAATGCCGGACATACCCTCGTCTCTGCCGAGCTCGGCAGTCAGTTTTTGGGCAGAATCTCCATCCGCACCCCGCGTCAGCCAGATATTCGATAAGCTGTTTTCCTGGACGCTGAGAAGAGTTTCTCCGTCCGCCGTCAGGTTTACACCGAGGTAATTGCTCAAATCATTGGTGATCCTGCGGGGCTGCCCGTCCGGATAGCTGATAAGCCACACCTGCGAAATTTGCGTTTCCAGATCGCGACCGCTGACGATCAATCCGCTTGAATCGGGAAGCCAGGCCAAACCCGTCAACCGAAGCCATTGAGGAGACGGAAATGCTTTTTCAGAGCCGTCAACAGTGCTGATCTCAACCAGATGATCACGGCTATCCGCCGCCGAAAAGACTATTGCGGTCAAATTCTCCCCGTCCGGTGCCCACGCAAGATAGAACCATCGTCTGCCATCGACAGCCAAAGCAATACGCTGTTCATCACTCCCGTCGGCTTTTGCTGTCATCAAAGAGGTTTCCTTTCGGATAAACGCGATTCGGCTTCCGTCAGGTGAAAATGTGATCGGCCCGCTTGCGTCCGCGAGTAATTTACGCGGTGGCGTTCCACCTAAAGCAGGCACTTGATAAACCGAAGGAGAACCGTTCTTTTCGGCAGACGCATAGTAAAGGTAAACGCCATCAGGCGAAAAACTGATACCGTTATATCTAACATCGGCTGCGGGAATGATTTGGACATTGCTGGCCGCCGCGGTCTGTTTTACCCAAAGGCTCTGGCTTCCCTGCTCTCGGACCACGTAAGCAATATATTTACCGTCGGGCGAGATGGCGGCCTGTTCAGATGGAATATTACCCGTTGAGGTCATTTTCGACATCCGCATCGTCTGAAATGCTTCAGGGCTTTGTATGGACTGGTACAGACGAGAGCCCGCAAAGGTAATTGCGACGAGCGCGAGCAGAACAATGCCGGTCGAGATCACCGGACGACGCCTGACCTCTTTGCTGATCGATCCCGATAAACCAGTGGCCGAGAAAAAAGAGTCGTCGCCTGTCGTCAGCGGACGGTCAAAACCGTCGCCAGTGAACTTTGCGTGATTGAGGTCCTTCGTGTTTGTCTGTACGCGGCCTGAGTTTATTTCCGACGTCAGTTGCTGCCTTATTTCCCTGAGATCGGCCAAAAGCTCCGGAACAGACTGGTATCTCTCATCGCGGTTCTTTCGCAGCGTCTTGCGAACCAGCGTTTCAAGCCCAAACGGGAAGTTCGGGTCAAAATCGCTCAAAGGAGCAGGTTCCTGATGAATGATCGATGCGATTACGTCAACCTCATTTTCGCCGGTAAAGGGCCGTTTGCCAGAGAACATCTCATAAAGCATCGAGCCGAAACTGAATATATCCGATCTGCCGTCCACGCTTTTTCCGCGAGCTTGTTCGGGGGACATATAGCCGACCGTTCCCATGATGAGGCCCGGACTTGTTTTTACAAGCGTGGTCAAGGCTTCGAAGTCATAATCGGGAGTCTGTTCGGTAAGTTTCGCCAGACCGAAGTCGAGAACTTTAACGATTCCATCGGGCCGGACAATAATGTTATCGGGCTTTATGTCGCGATGAACTACGTTTGCCTCATGTGCGGCGGCCAATGCGGCGGCTATCTGAATTCCTATGTCGAGAGTCTGACGCAGGTCGAACTCTCTGCTTTTTATCTTTTTTGCTAAAGTCTGGCCTTCAACATACTCCATCGCAATGAAGAGAGCTCCGTCTTCATCACTGATCTCGTAGATCGTTATGATATTTGGGTGGTTTAGCGCCGAGGCGGATTTTGCTTCGTGTTCGAAGCGCAGCATGCGGTCAGCATCGCTCGCGACCTTGGCTGGCAGAATTTTTAGGGCAATACGACGGCCGAGCTTGGAATCTTCGGCAAGGTAAACCTCGCCCATTCCGCCCTGGCCGATCTTACTGACGATCCTATAACGCCCAATTGTATCGTCTGGAAGCATATTGAGAGTGATGAAATTGTATCACTTTTTACCTTACTGGCCGCGGAAAACTTACGGGGCTTTTGTTGCCGTTTTTGTCGACTGCGCGCACTCCAAAAAAGTAGTTATCCTTAGATCGGTCTTTTACAATAAAATTGCCTACATTTTTGATAAAAAGTGAATTTGTCCATTCGGCCGAGGTTGTTTCGCGCCAAACTATTTCGTACCCGGCGATATCCGCGTCTGTATTCAAGTCCCATTTTAGCTCTGTGTCATTGGTCAGACGAGTGGTAACGACGCTGACATTTTTGGGTTTCGCCGGGGCGTTTGCTAGGCTGGCGAGACTAATGAGATTTACGCGTGCTACGTTTGCGGTGTATTCAAAATCGACGAATTCAGGCGTATCGCCATAAAAAACTCCTTTTTCAGTTCGGACGTTTTGATGCTGGTGCGTGTAATCTTCGTCAACTTCGGTGATGCGGACAGCGGTAAATCCGCGTTCGAGAAACGGAATATGGTCGCCGCCGCGGCCATAGCGGTCACGTCGGTAAATCATCCAGACTTTGAACGTTTTCAAATATTTGTCCGATTGCTCTTTGATATAGCGTGCCAATTGGCGCGAGGCCGAGTCGTTCTCACCGCCGACGCTGCGCCGTGTATTTGCCTGCTGTTCCGTTTCGTTTGACGGGACGCCTTCGCTAAATACACGGACCTTATTGCGGTTCGGTGAGCTTTTCTTTGTCGTCACGCCGCCGACGATATCGTTGGTGAACATACCTTCGATGTTCATTGCCTTCAGCTTTGCCTGCTCCGCAAAGTAAGCCGCTCCGAGCAATCCCTGCTCCTCGCCCGGAACTGCCATAAAGACTATCGTCGCATCGAATTTACGCTTTGACATGACGCGGGCAAGCTCTATTATCGCAGCCGTGCCCGATGCGTCGTCATTAGCTCCCGGTGCGTCGCATTTGCCATCGGTCGGAGATGTACACATCGAATCGTAATGGCCCGAAACCACATAAACACGGTCCGGGTCGGTTGTGCCTTTTAGCGTTGCTATAACATTGGTAAGGGTTGTCGGTTCGGGGATCCGGTTGGCTTTTGGTTGGAGAAACGACTGTTTTTCAACTGTCAGACAATTTCCGCAATCTGCGCTGAACTTCTGGAATTCACCGAAGATCCAATCACGAGCGGCTCCGATGCCGCGTGTCGGACTATCTTGCTCCGAAAGCGTGTTTCGCGTTCCGAACGAAACAAGTTTTCGTATCGACGCTTCAATTCTTTTGGCGGATATTTCTTTTATCATCCGCTGTATCTCAGTGTCAGTAGTTGCCTTTGGCAATTGCGATCTCTGAGAAGAGACGGGATGAGCAAAAAGGAGACCGAAGGCGATGCTGAAGAGAAAGAGACGAGTCATAAGATATTTCTCCGATTAGCTGATGAGTAAATGTAGTGTGAATCTGTAACGGGCGCAAATCTGCATTTAATACGAGTCCTACAACTCGCGGACTACATACAGCGGCGAATACGCGGAACGACGTCCTTTGTTAATTCAAAATCTCGATGACTTCGTTATTTGCTATAAGCGAGACTTTCAGGCTCATACTTTTGCCCGAGATTTTTCCTTCGCAACGGGCCGGCTGGCGATTTGGCTTGTCATTTGCTTGAAGCGGGCCGGGACGCGGCTGAATATGTACGCCGACGGCATTGAAGTTACCAGCGCTACTGATTTTGAGCGGGCCGGTAATTCACCGCTTGAGCAAGCATACTCAATCGTCACTATCTTTTTCCCAACGGTTATCAGAACTCCGCTTCCGCCCCAAACACCGGCCGGTAATGATCTTGTTTGATTCATTTCTCTTTTTACCGAGGTCGCCTTTGCCTGTTTTTGGTATGAGACAGGACGTTTAATTTGTGATCTGGCCGCAGCGAATGTAAAACTCCCGGTTGAGCCAATAATTAGAGCAAAAAGAGCCGTAATGACGGTCAGCGATATTGTTCGATAATCAAAAAGTAGTGTCATGCAGGCCACGGCGTTTGTCATACAACCTAATTTGTGGCATAAAGTCATTATTCTCTATTGAAAGCCACTGTAATCTGGGATACACAAATTAATACCGTTATCCTGTTACAGTTCAAATACTTTTTTTCACTTTACCATACTATGAATTGGTACGTCCGCACACCGGTTGCATCCGGTCGACGGTTGCAAATTATGGTCGGTACGGACATACATGTGACTTGATTTGAACTTTGAAAAGTTTAGTCTGCTGCGGATTGTTGAATAATTTTCTTCTTTTATCGGCACCTGACGTTTCATTCTGGCTGCCGAACAACGCGACAGCCGGAGTTGAGAGCCTGCTCGTCTCAATGAAACAAGAGGAGATCGCCCGGTAAACACACCGCAACCGGCATAACAGAAAGGGTCGAACTGACTGCGGCTTCGACCCTTTCTATTCCCAACGGGATTTTGGGAAATATAGATCGAGTTTTACCGAATCTTATTTAGCCATAATTTTAGAAGTGTAATTTAGAAAAGTTTCCGGAGGATTTTGATTTATGTTTACGAGCAAAATGCTGTCGTGTCTTTGTTTCGACCGCATCGCATTACTTACCACAATCGGAGTATTTATTTTACTCTGCGTGGTACAAACTTCAGCCCAGGAAAACATTTGGACTGTGAATTATGAGAGACGCGAAAATATCGCCAAGGACAAGGCTGTCTCAAGGCAAAGCTTTCCAAAAGAGTTCCAATTATTTGATCTGAACATGGCGCCTTTACGGCAGCAGTTGTTTTCTGTCGTCGGCACCGACGCCAGCAAGCGTTCAGCCATCATTAGCGTTCCTAACGTGAACGGTGATATCGAGCTGTTCGAGATATTTGAAGCTTCCAATTTTGACCCGGAGCTGCAAGCTAAATTTCCGGATATCCGCGCCTTTTCCGGCCGTGGGATCACTGACCAACACGCAACTTTGAAACTCAGTTTTTCTCCGCAGGGAGTTCAAGGGACGATTTTCCGCAACGCATCGGATTTCTTGGATGCTGCTGGAGAGAACGAATTTATCGAACCGTATTCCGCCGACCATACGACTTATGCCGTATACACGTCTGAGCGAAGAGCTGGAGAATTGCCGTGGGCATGTACTACTGAAGATCAAGCTCTCTTTTCGGATTGGAAATCACAAATTTTCGAATCGAACGTGATCCAAAGCAGCAGCGGCGAAATAAGGACCTTGCGCCTGGCTCAGTCTGTCAACGGTGAGTATTCTAACTTTTTCGGAGCCTTCAACTCTGGCCAGGTTGCTTTAACCTTGGCTGCTGTAAACGCAACGCTCACCCGATCAAACGGAGTTTACGAAAAAGATCTGGGAGTGCATCTGAATCTGATCGCAAACACGACCACAGTCTTTTATTACGATCCGCTCACAGACCCGTACACGACGTTGGGTGCCTGGAATGGCCAGTTGCAAGCTACACTGGCCGCAAATATCGGAGCCGCGAATTACGACATCGGCCATATGTTTGGAGCCTCAGGCGGCGGCGGAAACGCTGGCTGTATAGGCTGTGTTTGTAGCACGGATGACACTAAAGGACGTGGAATTACCTCTCCGGCGGATGGAATTCCGCAGGGAGACAATTTCGATATCGATTACGTCGTTCATGAGGTAGGCCATCAACTCGGTGGGAACCATACTTTTTCACAATCAAACGAGGGCACGGGCGTAAACAAAGAAGTTGGATCCGGCATCACGATCATGGGTTATGCGGGCATCACTAATCAGGACGTTGCGCCGCATTCGATCGATATATTTCATCAAGCCTCGATTCAACAAATTCAGGCAAACCTTCCGACCAGGCCATGTCCGGCCGGCGGGATCATACCAATGACGGTGAACAGTCCTCCGGTTGTTTCGCCGGTTCCCAATTTTACTATTCCTATCACTACTCCGTTTGCTCTCACCGGATCTGCAACTGATCCGCAGGGCGATCCGATTACCTACAACTGGGAGCAGAACGACAATTCGACAACGACTGGTAATGCCAGCGTCGCATCTCCGACCAAAGCGACCGGCCCGAATTGGTTGTCGTTCCCGTCGACCACCTCGCCGACAAGGACATTCCCGAGGCTTTCAACGATACTGGCTGGCCAGTTCGTTACCGGCCCTCTGCCGGGCGGCGATGCGATCGCAAACATCGAAGCGTTGAGTTCAGTTTCCAGAACGTTGAACTTCAGACTGACGGTCAGGGATAATCGTCCTTACGTTACTGGTTCGACAATTGGCCAAACACAGTTCACCGATATGACCGTGACGGTTACGAACACTTCCGGTCCTTTCCAGGTGACATCGCCGAATACAGGTGTATCCTACGCAGGCGGTTCTTCGCAGACCGTAACGTGGAATGTTGCAAACACGACCGCTGCTCCAGTGAGCACGACCAATGTCAAGATATCCATGTCGACTGACGGCGGTAACACGTTCCCGGCCGTTTTAGCGGCAAGCACGGCGAACGACGGATCTGAATCCGTGACGATACCTGCGGGAGCTACTACAACCGCTAGAATTAAAGTCGAAGCAGTAGGAAATATCTTCTTTGATATTTCAGATGCGAACTTTACAGTAACAGGCGTAGGCCCGACACCAACGCCGACGCCAACTCCAACGCCAACGCCGACGCCAACTCCGACGCCGACGGTAACTCCAACGCCGACACCGACGGTAACGCCGACGCCAACTCCGACGCCGACACCAACGCCGACGCCAACGCCGACGCCGACCGTAACTCCAACACCGACGCCTTCGGGCATCTGCACACCGACGCTGACGATTACTGAGACTCGTCCGGGCGGCTTGGCTGCCTTTGAGGCGATCACGGCCGGTGTGAATTCGGTTACTGTGGATACGATCAATTCCGGGAACGGATTGCAGGGATACTCGGTCGTCAGCGCCACGAATGCGGTAGTCAATATACCCGCATTTACACCGGGCACGTTCAGCCCTGTGACGGCAACGTTTACGATCCCGAACCCGGGCCAGCCTGTCGATTTCACCTTGAGAGCGACAACGCGGTTTTCGGGTGTGCTGATCCAGGCACAGTGTAGTGGAGGCCCGCAGCCTACGCCTACGCCGACACCGACGCCCACTCCAACGCCAACACCAACACCGACGCCTACACCGACGCTGACGCCAACGCCGACGCCTACCCCGACGCCGACTCCAACGCCGACACCGACCCCAACACCCGGTGGAGTCTGTACGCCGACGCTAACGATCACGGAGACACGACCTGGTGGAGCGGGCCAGTTCGACGCGATCACGGCTGGATCGGGATCGGTAACGGTCGATCCGATCAACACGGGCAACGGACTGCAGGGCTACACGCTGATAAGTGCGACGAATGCGACGGTGACGATACCTGCATTCACGCCAGGAACGGTCGGTCCGGTGACGGCGACGTTCACGGTACCGAGCACGGGTCAGCCGGTGGACCTTACGTTGAGAGCTACTTCGAGGTTCTCGGGAGTGCTGATCAGGGCACAGTGCTCGGGAGGCTCGATAGCGTCCGGGTTCAGTATGAAGGCACCTGACATTTCATTCTGGCTGCCGAACAACGCGACGGCGGACATGAACAGCCTGCTCGTCTCAATGAAGCAAGAGGAGATCGCCCAAACCAGATAAGCAAACTGGAATTGGCATACATGAAGGTCGAAGCTGTCATGGCTCCGACCTTCTTTCTTTTTCTAGCGGGTTAAGATATCGAATGCCTGAAGGCGGCTTCCGTTGGCAGAATAAAGCAGATTCAAGGTTTCATCGGTTACAAACCGGCTGTCGGGATCGGAATTTAGAATGTATCTTCCGTCGCGGCCATTGTGTATGTTCACGCCAACCAGGCCTTTGCGATCAAAGGGTTTTGGCAGATCGGTATAAAAATACATGTGATTTCCGCGAAGCTCGGCAAGCCGCTTGCGGCGAAGCAAGTAATCGGAAAGGCGTTCGACCTGGCGGACGGGATCAAGACGGTCGAGAACGCTTTCCCGCACTTCAGCCCGCGAAGGCGTCGCCCGGTCGACAATACCGCCGATCACGCGTCCGCGAATGTTAGAAGGGGTAATAACCTGAAGCCCGCTGACACGGTTCAAAAGACCCGGAGTGCGTGCGAACGATCCATATGAATAGATGCGGCCCGATACGTAGTTTCGAGCAGAATTACTCGCGAGAGTTGACAGATCGAACGACCCGAATCGCGTTCTCAATCCCGACCAGCGAAACGAATTTATCGTTCCGGCGAGACTAAAGCCCGTGCGGGCTAGCCCAATCGCTGATGTTGCAAGGCCGCCGTACCGAAAATAGAGCGCTGTAGCTCGAAGGGCAATTCCCGCGACAATTCGGAAAACACCGCGATCAGGCGCTTTGTGTTTTACACGCCAAACCTCGCGTTTATCACGAAAAGCGGCAATCATGTCTTTTCCGCCGACCACGGTTTCTCCACGTTCGTTGACGAGTACAAACTGGGCCTTTTCGATCTTGTGTTCAAAGTTCGCCAGCCGCTTACCCGATTTGGCATCAATCGAGATCAGATCGTCGCGGTCAGCTATCACGACCGTATTGGCATCCGTAAATACGAAATTTGTCAGCCCTTTATCCGCTCCTTTGTATCTCCAGAGTGTCTTACCATTTTTGGCGTCGATCGCCGAAACCCCGTACGGGCCTTTTGACACAATTTCGCCGTCTTTTAACCGCGTAAACTGGCCGCCAGTGCGGACAAAAAGCGTAGTTCCGATGAGGACCATTTCGGCGGCATTTCCGAGATCGTCAGCTTTCCATTCGACGTTTCCGGTCCGGCGATTGACGGCGCGCATACGGCCGCGGCCGGAAATGTAAATCTGTGAATCGTCAAAGACAGGATCGGCCTCGGTCAGCGCAAGTCCGTCCTCGTTGATCTTAAACTTCTCGCGTTCCTTTTCCTTTCCGGTCCGGGCGTCGTAGCTCGTCGCTCCCTCGTAAAAAAGAAACAAGCGGCCGTCGAGCAGAAGCGGAGCGCGATAGTTGTCGAGCGTGTATGCGATCTCGCCGAGATTTTCGCCAAATCTTGCCGGCATCATCTCGATTTCGCTATCAAGCTCGCGTTTCCAAAGCTCCTCGCCCGTGGAAAGCTGCAGCACATGTACGATCGGTTTTTTCTTGAACTCCTGCCCGGCATCGCCTCGCGGATTCTTTACCAAAACTACGGCAAGCAGATCGTTTGCGGGATCGACTGCAAGCTGCAAGACATCGCCTTTGACCTTATCGCTTTGCCAGATGCGGTCGCCCGAAACGATGTCGATCGCTTCGAGGATCGATTTACTGCCGACATCACGGGTAAAAAGTAACAGGTCGGTGTCGGGAATCGGGGTCACGGCAGTTTCATTGATCTTTCCGGTCTCACGCCGCCATAGACGCTCACCGGTTTGCCCGTCGACAGCGTACAAACTACGTTCGGTCCCGGCGATGATTACGCCAAAATCGGTAGTTTCGTAAAACTTGATTGTGCTGTTGAGATCCGTTTGCCACACGGATTGGGGCTTAACCGCAGTTAAGAATAGGCAAAAAATGCAGGAAAGAAAAAGAACTACTTTCATGCGGATATATTAACGCGTCGAGCGTATGTTTGGAAGAATTAATCTATGCGGTACGCCTTTTCTTTCCAGACAACAACGATCGTTCCACCGAGATTGTCACCGATCGAGCGCAAACCGCTTTCTAGTTTTTTGTAGTCACTGGTGCCACGGCGGACATTTGTTGTCGGCTGTCCTCGATATGTCGAATCGTACCAAACACCTTTACGTTCAAAGGTCTTTCCGCTGACCTGCCGCCGATCGAGACTATTAAGGCTAATTGACGACTCGGCTTGAGCGGATTTTTTCGCAGCCGGTGCGTTGTCACGCATATTTGAGTCATTGCGATCATTTCTGCTCGGCCCTTTCATTGCCTTAAAAGGACCGCCAGATGGAGCGGGCTGACTTCTGAGCTTCTTTTCGTCTTTTTCCTTCGAAACTTCCTGATCTCGCCCCCTTCGCTGCTCTTCCGCTTTTCCTAGATCGTTTTTATCGGACATCGTGACGGGCCGATCAGCTGGTTTCGCAGGCGGAGTTTCGGCCTGTGCTTTGCCGCCTGAGATTATCCCATCGGTCGAAAATGAAGGAGCGGCCTGTTTATAATCGTCGCTACTTGGAACAGTAGCGGCCGGAGCTGGAGCATCTTTCGTGCTTGCCGTATTTACGGAAGCATTTGCGGCGTTTGCCATGGTATTCGCTGCCGAATTCATTGCATTTGCCATGGGTTTATTCGCGGCGTCATACGTCTCTTCGTAACCAAGATTCGGGCCGTTTGCCGCAGGTTCTTGTGTTTTAGCTATTTGAGATATATCCGAGCTTGGCTGGTTTTCAGTATTCTTTATGACTGAAAACGCGAGAAAGCCGCTGAACAAAAGGACAAGACCGCCCATTGCATAGGCGAGATTCGGGAACAAGAATAGTTTGCGATACCATGGAACAGCATTTTCCCCGGGCGCGGAAACGACCGAAGCAACTTCAGTTCCAGCTTCGGAATTCAATAAAATGAGCTCGGAAAGCGTGCTTCTGCACCGTTCGCAGTCAGCGAAATGGGCAATGTATTTCTTTTTTGTGGAATCGGGAACTGCGTGTTCGGCAAACGCGGAGATCTCATCCGCGTCCAGATGCAGCTTTGTCGTGTCGCCGACAAGCACGCCCCGGCCGCCATTGTGGGCCTTTCGCAAGAGAGCATCTATTTCGTTGTCGAATTCAAGTTCCATCTTTTATTTAGCCACAGTTCGTAACCCATTTACAGAACGTCTCACCCAAAAAAATCTTGCACGAACGTCAATGCGATCAAAATCGCGAACAGTTTTTCAAGGCTCAAACCGAGCTTAGAAGCCGTGTCCGAAAGATAACGTTTTACTTCACCGTCGGTCCAGCCGTGCTGATCACGCAGCGATTTTTCGACCGCTTTTCTGATATCCGTCTGCACGCGAACGAGCTTTCGGCTTGCCGTCGCCTCGTGATAGCCGAACGTATTCGCAATGTCCTTTAGCTTTAGATCGTCGAAATAATAAAGCTTCATGATAAGCCTGTCTTCCGCGTCGAGCGACTTGATCGCCTCACTAATAGCAGCAGCAACGTCGCCGGCTGTCTGCTTTTCGGTCAATATCTCTTCCGGATTGTCTGAGTGCGAAACTACGTGATTGTTCGTATTTTCGGACGCTTCGTTAGCAAGATTTTCAAATTCCCGATTTTCTTCGATCTGGACGAATTTCGACTGCTTTCTAAACTGATCGACCGCAAGCTGCGAAACGACCGCCCGCAGCCAGCCGGCAAGCGAGCCGCGGCCAGAATAATATGCGAGCTTGCTCTTTTTATTGCCGTCCGCATCCTGCCGCAGGCCGTAAAGCTCTGCCCAAATTGAACTTGCAAGATCGTCGGTGTCTTCGGTATTCGAGGCAAATTTTCGCGATGCCGACTTCACGGTAGAATCAAAATTAGCGACCAGATCTTCCCAAGCCTTCTCATCTCCTTTTTCGCAAGCAATTACGAGGCAAAGATCGTCGGCCCGGATTTCGTCGATAAATGCTTTAATCTCATAATGTTCCGGGCTTGCGTTATCGCGAAGAAGATACTTACCCAAGCTGAGATTGACCCGCAGGGCAACGTCAGAATTGCGAAGACCGCGCGTGTTGTCTGCTCGCGATAGCAAGTGATCAATGGCGTCAGCCACCGTGCGTTGAAGATTTTCTGCTATCGAATGCATCGGCAAACCGCAAGAATTTTAACACCAATTGGATGAAAGCTGGAACACATGAGTTCGTTCGGTGTCTAATAAAGAACTAAAACCTTCGTGATTCTATAATTAGGATGTTATGAGCGTCAGAGTACTTGCATTTTCAATCACCCTTTTAATTTTGTTTGGTTGCGCTACCGCACAAACGGTTACGAAGGCCACAAAACTCGGCATCATTAATGGCAGGGCCACATTTCTGCCGAAACCCGAATATTCGGACGAATTGAAGAAATTGTGTGCGTACGGCAAGGTTGAAATCGAGCTTTTCATTGATGAGCAAGGAAGAGTGCAGCAAGCGAAAGCCATTTCGGGGGATGGTTTGCTGTTCGAATCCGCTATTGAAGCGGCAATGAAAGCGAAATTTCAGACCTATCACGGTCTACCAATCAAAACAAGGGGAATATTGGTCTACAATTTCTTACTGGGAAATAAATGCGTCGATGCGGGTATAGTCAACAAAAAAGCTCTTAGCCTGCCAAAGCCAGTACTACACACTCATGCAATCATCGAAAGGCCAACCGAAATATTAGTGCGAGTCGTGATCGACGAAAGCGGAGCCGTTGTGGCGGCAAGAGCGCTAAAGGGACATCCACTGATCAGAAATGACTTGGAAAAGGCAGCCCGACTCGCCAAGTTCCCACCAACCTTCGTCAATCCGGGGCCGATCAAGGTAAAGGCTTTCATCGTCTATAAAATCAAGCCTGATCGAACAGTCGAATTTTGAGAAGATCTTGCTCCACGAGCTCCATCGCTTCGTTAGCGCTTTAGGAGGTGTTCCGCCCTTTTCCACCTGTTCCTAGGTGGAAAAGGTGCCTATTTCAAGTGCTTGTGCAGATACGAGATGATTTTGTAACCATCCAAATAAACCCACGGCTTTTCGCCTAAAGTATAGTGTCCGCATGGAATTGCAGCTTTGCTGTGTTTGATTTTGCGGCGGCGAAGCTCGCGCATTACGTCGCGGGAGAGATCGACGGGGAAGCTCAGGTCGTAAAGCGTGTAAATGTAACGCTGCGGGCGTTCGGGCAATGCGGCGAGCTTGTCCATGTAGGCGAGCGGCGAGATCGGCAGCCAGTATTCACGAAGTTCTTCAAGTTCGACGTTATTGCCGATGCCCTGCTTTACATGGTAGGTAGAGAGGCCGTTCCAGACGACATCGGCGACATAACCCGACACATGATTAAAAACGGCGGCGTCGATGCTCATGTCGTGAACAAACGCAAAAAAACCGACGCATGAGCCGATGCTAGTGCCGACAATGCCCACCTTTTCATAGCCTTGCTGTTTGAGCCACGCAACCGCCGAACGCGTATCTACCACGGATTGTCTAAGCGATTGCAGAGTTCGTCCGACATTTGGCGCGACCAGATAATCTGCCCGTTCAAGCTCGGGCGGCATTCGTTCTTCGTGATACGGCAGCGTCAGGCGAAGAGCTGACAGGCCGACTTTATTGAAAAATTTGCAAAGGTCGAAATACGTGCCCGCCTTTGCGTTCCAATGCGGCAGAACCAGGACGGCGGACTTTTTATTCGTCTCGTGGGGGAAATAGGTTGCGAAGGCAGCGTTGTTCTCTGGCGAAGGCGTTTCGACCGCGCTTGTCCACGTCAGTATGTCGCCATTCAAATCGAAATCGGTAATTTCGGGCGAGAAAAAAAAATCGTCGCTGTTGGCCACCGTATTTTTTGAATACTCGCTGAACAGCTTTCGCGGATCATCGCCGTTAGGGTGATCGGTGATGAATTCCGTTCCCCACTCAAACGGGCGCACAATGCGATTGTCGTTCAACATCGCAAAGTAGCGTTCGCGTTTGTGCATGTATCGTTTGAGCATATTAGGAATCTTTTGCCGCGGATAAGCGCGGATGACGCAGATTTGAAAGTACATTATCTTGTCCGCGATATCTGCGTGTATCCGCGGCCAATTCACTTCAGGCGGCAGCGGCTTTCGCCTTTTGGACAATCTTTTCGTAAAAAGCGATATATTGCGGAATTATCTTATCCGTGCTGTAACGCTGGATAGCAAGCTCGCGGCCCCGCTCGCCAAAGGTCCGCCGCATTTCCTCATTTCTCAGCAAAACAAGCGTGTCTTCGGTCATTTTTACGACATCGCCGACATCGCTCAAAAAGCCCGTCTCGCCGTCATTGACGACCTCCGGAATTCCGCCGATGCGGGTCGCGACGACCGGGAGTTCGCATGCCTGAGCCTCAAGAGCGGCGAGGCCAAACGATTCAAGTTCGGACGGCAGCAGAAACACATCCGAGACTCCAAGATAGTCAGCAATATTCGCCTGTTTGCCGACGAACAAAACATCGTCTTTTACATTAAGCTGCTCGGCCCGATAATAAACGGCCGACCGCTCCGGCCCATCGCCAACCATCACGAGCCTCGCTTTTTCGCCATTCTCTATAACCTTTGCGAGAATTTCGACACAATCCACCGGACGCTTGACCGCGCGAAAATTTGAAACATGTACGAGCAATTTTTCGCCCTTTGGTGCCAATTCCTTGCGAAGCGGCGAATCTTCTAAACGCATGTAATGGAGAGCGGCAGATGAAATTCGGAATAACCTCGATCTCGTCGAAATCGAAAGTTTCGATGGTAGCCCGTTTCAAAAACTTCGATACGGCCGTCACTCCGTCAGACTGCTGCAAGCCGTATCTTGTGATCGGTAAATAACTTCTATCCGCTCCGACAAGTGTTATGTCCGTTCCGTGCAGCGTCGTGATTACGGGCACGTAACGTTTTTGCTTGATCGATTCGCGTGCGAGGATGCGCGCTGATCGAATGCGGAATTGCGTAATGAACATGAAGGAGATCCAAACTTTCGGATCGCATAACGGTCGCCATTTTTGTCGCAAGAGCGAGATCGTACGGCTGATGCTCAAAAAGCGGATACGACATCATCTCGACCTCGTGAAAATGCACACGCTCGCCAAGCTGCGTGACACGCGTAGGCAGCACGGAGGAGATAAAATGTACGTTGTGGCCGCGTTCAGCCAAGTCACGCCCAAGTTCAGAACCGACAATGCCGCTTCCGCCATAGGTCGGATAAACCGTAATTCCAATATTCATTATTTCTAGTCTAGCGAGTCTTCAGAGTCTGGCAAGTCCGGCCAGTCGATTCGAAATATCCGGCTTCATCACTCAAGACTTTTTGCGGACCAAATAAACAACGCCTTCGTGGTCATCGGTGAAGAAAAACGAATTTGCGTCGAGCTTCATAATGTCGCAAGGACGACCGTTAACCGTCTTGCCTTTTAGAAATCCTGTCATAAAGTCCTGAAGCCGCTGACCTTTTCGCATTATAGCTATTTTGTAACCTCGGCCTATATCCTTATCGGTCGATCCATGAAGCGACACGAGAAGGGCATCTTTTATCAACGGGCTGGACGCGGGATTGTCAAAAAAATCAAAGCCAAGTGCGGAGCTGCGGGCTGGGAAGAATGCATATGGCCTTGTGACATTGCGACAGCCGTTTCGCCGTTTTAATTTCGGGTCGGCAATGATTTTGCCGTTTGCGGAATGACAGTACGGCCAGCCATAATCCGCACCATTTTTTACGGCATAAAAAGTTTCGTCTGGCCGGTTTGTGCCCAGGTGGTCGGAGCCTTGGTTGCTCGCCCACAGGAAATTCCCGAACCATTTTAGCCCGACGGCGTTCCGCAGACCGCGCGCAAATGGGCGTTGGCCGGTGCCGTCCGGGTTCATTTCGATGACACTGGCCCGAACCTTCTCTTTCTCCTCACACGAATTGCAACTGCTTCCGACCGACACGTAAAGCTTGCCTTTTGGCGAAAACGAGATCGTCCGCGTCAGGTGCCAGCCGCCGTATTTATAGCTCAGCCCGTAATCGGGAAATGTGGCGACCGTTTGCGGTTTTTTGTCGGTTGGTGTTTCCTCGCCGGCCGTAAATCTGCGTCGAGTCAGCTTATCTGTTTCAGCGATATACAGCCAATCGACGCCTTTATCATCCTTATAAAACTGAACGCTGTTCGGATTGTGCAGTCCGGTCATGTAAGGAACAACCTTGGCGAATTTGCCGGTTTCGGCATTCCATTCGTCCAAAATGTAGATCGCACCGCGGTTGTTGTCGGTCAGATTATAAAGATCAGTGACGAAAATACGCCCGTCTGGAGCCTTCGCGAAAAATCGGATACGTTTCAATCCCTCGGCAGCCGGGATTATTTCAAACTCGGCGGGGAGAATTAAGTTGAAGGATCTGCCGCTTTTTAGAGTTACTCTTTGCGGCACGAGTTTTGGTTGTTGAGCAACAACAGGGACTGCGAACAAAGCGGTGAACATCAAGACTGTGGTAACAAACCTCATCGTATTTTCAGTAATAAACTTAAACTTCTATTCTAATCTTCTTCAATAATGAAAACAGATAAATTTCTCGTGCGTGAAGGCTCGAAATTAAATCTCAAAAACCATCCGACCGATTTCACTGGCGATTATACCGACAAAAAAGAGGCAGTAAAAGACCTGGATGAAAAATGTCGAACGTATGGCCGAACTTCAGGATATCTTTTATGCCCAGGATATCCACTCGCTTTTGATAATTTTTCAGGCGATGGACGCGGCGGGCAAAGACGGCGCGATCGAGCATGTAATGAGTGGCGTAAACCCGCAAGGATGCCACGTTGTTTCGTTCAAACAGCCTTCGTCTGAAGAATTGGACTACGACTACCTGTGGCGTTGCCCAAAAGAGCTTGCCCGAGCGCGGAAAGATCGGTATTTTTAACCGCTCGCATTACGAAGAGGTTCTGGTCTTTCGCGGACATTCGGGCATATTGCAATCGCAGCAACTTCCGCCGGAAGTCAAAAGCGATAAGGACGTCTGGAAAAAGCGGTTCAAAACACATCCGTGATTGGGAAGATCACCTGGTTGAGAACGGCACTCACGTGATCAAGTTCTTTCTAAATGTTTCGAAGGAAGAGCAGAAGGCTCGGTTTTTGTCGAGGATCGACGAGCCGGCAAAGAATTGGAAATTCACAATGGGTGATGTGAAAGAACGCGGATTTTGGGACGATTATATGAAGGCGTATACCGAGGCGATTGAAGCGACCTCGACCGAAAAATCGCCGTGGTATATCGTTCCGGCCGATAAAAAATGGTTCACTCGGTTGGCGGTTTCAGAGATCATTGTGAAAAAGCTTGAGTCGCTGGACCTGAAATATCCGGTAGTCACCGAGGCTCATAAGCAAGAACTGTTGGAAGCAAAAAAGATGCTGACAGTGTTAAATCTTTTGTGTAAATGATCGGTTTTGGTTTTTGGTTTTCCCGAATGATATCGCACGATTTAAAGATTAGGTTCCCTATCTCCTTCATCATCTGAGAACAAACCTTCAAAACTTCCTTTTCTTCTCCGTTTTTGTGCCTTTTCGCGGCTATCACTTCTTTTCTTCCTTCACGCCCATGCCGTTGACGATGGTTGAGACGACGGATTCGGCGAAGGTTCGGGCGATGCGTTCGACTGCGGGGTCTTCTTCGTTAAAAAACGAGCGCGGATCGGAGGAAAACTCAAATGAATCGCGGAAGACGAAATTCTGGTTGTCGTAGAGTATCTTGTTTTCTTTTACGTCACGAATCGTCACGGCCGATACAATCGTCACTTCATAAACACGGGCGCGGCCGTCGCGGTCAAGCAGCACGCCCGTAAAACTGAAATCACGAACCGTGCCTTCGACTACAGCGTCAGCACCGGTCAGAGTGCCCTGAACTTTAAGGCCATTGCCGCGCCGGATGATCTCCTTCGACACAGCCTCGGTAAACCGCGAGCTAACGCGATATCTGAGCGCCCGTGCCTCAAACTGAAACGCCGGCACCGCGACTGTTTTTATATTTTTCGGTAGGCCGGAGTTCGTAACCGGTTTGTAGCATTCGGTAAAGCCCGAAACAAAGAGGAAAAAGGCAATTATTGGTAAAATTCTGAGGTATTTCATTTTTCCTGCGAGATATTTCTTAATTTAGTCCTATCGACAAGCGGTTTCCCAAGTCGCTTGATGTCTTTTCTCCTATATTCAGTTAAAGCCGACCCATAACAGACATCCGTTATCAAAAGTTTGTTCTCATTGCCCTTTGCGTAAACAATGTAGGATTTGCTTCTTCAAAATGGATCCCGCAACCACTTCGAGAAGTGTAAATCATTAAGGTTTTGACATCGCTTCCCTTCCACGATTTATTAATCTTTAGAACTGCTTTAACTTCGCGGTGATCGCTGTCAACAGATAGCACGGTACCGACAAAAACTACATCGGCATTTACTTTCATGTACTTAACTCTTTGTTTGGGAGTTTGAGGATTGCAAAGACAAGCAAAACCATCAACCGCACTGAAAGACAACATAAAACAAATTGCGACTGAAAACCAAAGAAATTTCAATCCACTCATAAAACCTTCTTATCAATAACTTTTTCCGTCACTTTAATCGCGTAGACTGTTTCTTTTACATCGTGAACACGGACGATCTTTGCTCCGTTCCAAACGGCGATGGCGACGCTGGCGAGCGATCCGCTTAGGCGTTCGTTCGGTGGTGCTCCATCGAGAATCTTGCCGATGAATGACTTTCGCGATGTGCCGACGAGCAGCGGATATTGATTGAATTCAACAACGAGTTTATCAAGTTTTGCGATCAGCTCTAAATTCTGCTCGAAGGTTTTGCCAAAGCCGATGCCGATATCGAGGGCGATGTTTTCAGGTTGGACGCCGGACGCTTCGGCCTTGGTGATCGCGCGGCGAAAATCATCTGCGACCTCGGTCATTATATCTTCGACCGGTGGCTGGGAATGCATCATTTCGAATTCGCCGCGTGAGTGCATAAGGATCAGGCCGGTGGTGTACTTGGCCGCAACATCGGCAATCGATGCATCAAATCGAAGGCCGGAAATGTCGTTGATGATCTCGGCACCGGCATTGACGGCGGCTTGGGCGACTTCTGATTTTGTCGTGTCGATCGAAATAGGAACATCGAAGCGTTTTGTTATTGCTTCGATGACGGGAACGGCTCGGGCGATCTCTTCGTTGACAGGAACCTTTTTGCTGCCGGGTCTTGTCGATTCACCTCCGATGTCAATGATGTCGGCACCTTCTGTAATAAATTTTTCAGCCTGTTTTAACGCCGCCTCGGGATCAGCAAATTTACCTCCGTCGGAAAAGCTGTCGGGCGTGACGTTGAGTATCGCCATGACGAGCGGGCGGGCGAGATTAAGTCTTCTCCGCGAGGTTTGCCAGTTCATAAAGGCAAAAGTAGAAAGTAAAAAGGCAAAAGCAAAGCAATCGCTTCACTCATGCCTTTAAATAGGAACCCGGTCGTTACCACTCCCGGTTCTGACAGATCACTTATGCCGTTACCGGGTTGTTCGGCGTTATCGGCGGAAGGATCGGTTTTTTCACCTTGATCTTGGTGTCTTCTGTTTCGGGTGTGCCGTCATCGTCGGTTGTCGAAGGCGCGATATCGTCGCCTTCAAGTGGCAGGCCTGCGATCACGCGGCGAATCTGGGCATTGTCCAGCGATTCATATTCGAGCAAAGCCTCGGTCAGCCGTTCAACCGATTCGCGGTTGTCGGTCAGAATCTTGGTCGCACGAGCATACTGCTCTGATACGATCCGGTTGACCTCTTGATCAATCTTGATCGCCGTATCTTCCGAAAAATCACGGTGCTGGGCTATCTCACGACCGAGGAAGATCTGCTCTTCCTTCTTGCCGTAAGCCAGCGGTCCGAGATCCGACATGCCATACTGGCAGACCATTGCACGGGCAATTTCGGTCGCTTTTTCGATATCGTTCGAGGCACCAGTCGTTACCTGACCGATGAAAAGCTCTTCGGCGATTCGACCGCCCATCGAGTTTGCGATCATCGCAAGCAGCTCTTCTTTTGTTCGACCGAGAATATCGGCTTCAGGCAAAAAGAACGTAACACCGAGGGCGCGTCCACGCGGAACTATAGTCACCTTGTGGACCGGGTCGCTTTCCGGGATGTTCATACCGACAAGCGCGTGACCGGCTTCGTGGATGGCAGTCAGACGTTTTTCCTTATCCGAAATGACCATGCTGCGGCGTTCCGGGCCCATCATCACCTTGTCTTTGGCAAATTCAAGGTCCTGTAGACGAACTACCTTCTGATCACGGCGGGCCGCGATCAGGGCCGCTTCGTTGACCAGATTTGCGAGGTCGGCACCCGTAAATCCGGGCGTTCCGCGGGCGATGATGTTGATTTCGACGCCATCATCCAAGGGAATCTTACGTGTATGAACCTTCAGAATGCCTTCGCGACCGCGAACGTCAGGGTAAGAAACGACAACCTGCCGGTCAAAACGTCCCGGACGAAGAAGCGCCGGGTCAAGAACGTCCGGGCGGTTCGTCGAAGCCATCAGGATAACGCCGTCGTTCGATTCAAACCCGTCCATTTCGACGAGAAGCTGATTAAGCGTCTGCTCGCGTTCATCGTGTCCGCCGCCGAGTCCGGCACCGCGATGACGCCCGACGGCATCGATCTCGTCGATAAATATTATGCAGGGAGCATTCTTTTTGCCTTGCTCGAAAAGGTCCCGGACACGGCTTGCGCCAACGCCGACGAACATTTCTACAAAGTCAGAACCAGAGATCGAGAAAAATGGTACGTTTGCCTCGCCTGCCACAGCTTTTGCAAGCAATGTTTTACCAGTTCCCGGAGGTCCCATCATCAGGACGCCCTTCGGAATTTTGCCGCCAAGCTTTTGAAACTTTTGCGGGTCTTTTAGAAATTCGATGATCTCCTGGAGCTCTTCTTTCGGCTCCTCGACACCGGCAACATCCTTGAACGTCACCCGTTTTTGTTGGTTATTGAGCAGTTTGGCTTTCGATTTGCCAAAGCTCAAGGCCTTGTTACCGCCGGCCTGCATTTGGCGAAGCGTGAAGGCGAGAAATCCGATAAGGAGCAAGAACGGCAGTGCGTTGATCAGAACAAGCCAGCCGAGGCCGCTCGATGCGGCTTCTTCATTGACCTTTATAGCGGCAGCCGGATTTGCCTTGTTGAACTCATCGACCTTTTTCAAAAGCATCTCGCGGGTCGCATCGCTGCCAATGGTTGTTACGAACTTGTTTCCGCTCGCATCGGTAAATTCGACGCCGCCCTGCTTGAATGCTGCTTCTTTAAAATCCTTATTTTCGATACGGGTACCAGCCATATCGATGGTCAGATCCTGAGCCGCCTTCGTCTGTTTGCTCTGCAAAAACCAGACAAACACGAGAGCGCTCGAGATAATCATTAACCACAACAAGATCTGTTTTACTTTAGAACTCAATTTATAGCCTCCAAATTAAACTTTCACAGGGCGAAAGTTATACCAATGCCATTTGATGAGAGTTCGGGCGTTCCCGTTGTTCTCAAAGCGGCGGCCCCGCGCACCGAATGCCAACCTTAGATTGTAGTTCGCGCACCTTCATTTATCAACCTTTATATTCTCAAAGCGTAAACGGCCATCGTGTCTGCGTACCGTACCGCGGTCCGGCAATTCAACGAGGCGTCCGCTTTTCGGGCTTAGAATCAAACGCTCAATCGATTCGATATGTTTCAGGCTGATCGAGCGGAGGTCGCCGCGATGTGTGCGTAGCCAGACGCGGAGAGTTCGGTAGAGCTTTGGTTTATCGAGTATTTTGAGGTCTTTGATCAAAAGGTAGGGTGAGAATTCGTTTGAAGTATCGCCAAGTTCCGGATCACCCGCTGCTCCCACCGCCCCGACCTTCGGCCACCCCTCCTCAGGCAGGAGGGGAGTTGGTGGTTCTGCCTGGCTCATCAAATCTGCCGTTCGAGCGAGCGTTTCGATTATTTTAGGATTGAGGTCAGAGAGGACGGGAAGCAGTATTTTACGTATGCGCACGCGTTTGAAGGACAGGTCTTCATTCATAGTGTCATAGCGGTATTCAACTCCGCATTCACGGCAAAAATTCTCCGTATCTGTACGTCGGGCCCAGGTGAGGAGCGGGCGAATGAGTTGGGGAGTGGAGGAGAAGGGAAGAAAAGGAGATTCGGAGACGTGGGGACGCGGAGAAGCGGAGATTGCAGCCTCTGTCTCCGTGTCTCGCAATTCCCGAATCGGCCGCATCCCGCTCAGCCCGTCCATACCGCTCCCGCGAATTAGATTTAGCAGAAAGGTTTCCGCCTGATCGTTCATCGTGTGCGCCGTCAGAACGCCGTAAGCTCTGAGGTTATTGGCGGTGCGGGTCAGGAAATCGTATCTGGCGTCACGGGCGTTTTGTTCGACGTTCCCCTTAGCAGCAATCGGGCTGTGGCCGATTGCAAGCTCGAAGCCTTTTTCAGAGGCTAAATGCTTTACAAATTCCTCGTCCGCATCGCTTTCATGACCGCGAAGCTTGTGGTTAAAGTGGGCAGCGACGAATCTTAGGTTTAGCTTTTTTCGCGTGCGGAGATCGTCAAGGGCAAGCAAAAGACTCAATGAATCCGCGCCGCCCGAAACTGCAACGACAATGGTCTCGTCGGCAAATGGCAGACCCAGCTTTCGCCATTCGGTGATCAGATCTCGGACAAACTTGTGCATTTATTGGATATTATAGCCGCAAGCCGGAATTAATAGCCGCAGAAATGCCCAGAAAGCTCAAAAGTAGAAAATATTGGGCATATTATTTTGTGACTTTTGAGCCTTTTTGCGGCTATTCCATTCTCTTTTTCGCGGCGACGAATGCCTCGGCGACGCGTTTGGGTGATGTGCCGCCGGTTTGTGCTTTGCTTGCGAGGGTTTGGTCCAGACTTAGCGCGCCAAAAACATCGGCTTCTATTTGATCCGACACTTTAGCCATATCTTCGAGCCGCATTTCGTTCAGCTCTTTGCCCTGTTCGATGGCGTCGAGCACGATTCGCCCGACGGTGTCGTGGGCGGTTCGGAAGGGAACGCCTTTTTTTACGAGATAGTCGGCCAGTTCCGTCGCGTTTAGGTAGCCTTTGACGGCGGCTTCGTGCGTACGATCTTCGTTTACAGTCAGATTATTGAGCACAATTGCCGCGACGTTCAGGCACATTCGCACCGTGTCCACCGTGTCGAAAACTGCTTCTTTGTCCTCCTGCATGTCTTTGTTATAGGCCAATGGCAAGCCTTTAAGTGTTGCAAGCAGAGCGGCTTGATGGCCGAATACGCGGCCGACCTTGCCGCGAAGTAACTCCAACGCGTCGGGATTTTTCTTTTGAGGCATCAAGCTTGAACCGGTCGAAACGGCGTCGCTCAAGGTTATGAATCCGAACTCGGTCGTCGCGTAAATGATCAGATCTTCGGCGAGACGCGACAGGTGAACCATGACGAGCGAACATGCTCCAACGAATTCGACTGCGAAATCGCGGTCCGAAACGGCGTCGAGGCTATTTGCAGACACGGATTCGAAACCGAGTTCGGCAGCGACGGCTTCGCGGTCGATGTTGAAACTCGTTCCAGCTAATGCAGCCGAACCGAGCGGCAGTACATTCACCCGGTGCCTCACATCCGATAAACGCTCAATATCGCGTTCGAGCATTTCAAAATACGCGAGACACCAGTGTGCCCACAAAACGGGCTGCGCCCGTTGTAGATGTGTGTAGCCGGGAAGAACTGAATCTTTGTGGCGTTCGGCGACGGCGATCAATGCGGATTGCAGATTTTTTGCATCGGTCGCAATGTGTGCTATCTCATCTCGCAACCAGAGGCGAAATGCCGTTGCGACCTGATCGTTACGGCTGCGGCCGGTGTGAATCTTTTTTCCGGTATCACCGATCAGTTCGACAAGCTTTGCTTCGATAAATGAATGAACATCTTCGGCTTCCGAATTCATGTAGTCGAGATCACCGGCAGCGAATTCGAGCATTGTCCGCAATGCCCCGGTTATCGCGGCGTTTTCCTCCACGGTCAAAACACCCGCTCGCAACAGACCGTTTGCTTGGGCAATACTCGCACGAACATCGGCGGCAAAGAGCCGCTTATCGAATCGGAAGGAATTGTTGAATTCGGCGAATGTTTCGTCAGGTTTTCCGGTAAATCTGCCGCCCCAAAGCTGGTCGGTTTGGTCCATCATTATCTCCATTGTAGTTTCGAAATGGTAGTGCTTGCCAATCTCGGGATTTCTGTTCAACTTTGGCGGAAACATTGAGCCTGTAGGGAGAGGATTTTTCCCGCTATAGGAGTTCAAGCTACAGAGAAGAAACGGCCTTGCGTCGATCGGCTTGATTGATAGAGGATTGCATTAGCCTAATTTATAAATGAACAAGAAGATAAATAAAGTTGTGCTGGCCTATTCGGGTGGGCTTGATACGTCGGCGATGCTGCTTTGGCTGAAGGAAACCTACGGCTGCGAGGTCGTATGTTACTGTGCCGATGTCGGCCAAGGCGAGGAATTAAGTGGCCTTGAGGAAAAGGCTTTGGCGACGGGTGCTTCGAAGCTTTATGTCGAAGACTTGCGTGAGGAATTCGTAAAGGATTTTGTCTGGACGGCCGTCAAGGCAAATGCTTTGTACGAAGGCGTTTACCTGCTCGGCACATCGCTCGCGCGTCCCGTTATCGCGAAAAAGCAGATCGAGATCGCCCAACGCGAAGGAGCCGACGCTGTCGCACACGGAGCGACCGGAAAGGGCAACGATCAGGTGCGTTTTGAGCTGACTTATTACGCTTTGCAGCCGGACATAAAGGTGATCGCGCCGTGGCGGACGTGGGAATTTAAGGGGCGTGCAGATCTGATCGCGTATTGTGCCAAACACGGCATTCCGGTGACGGCAACGGCGGCCAAGCCGTATTCGATGGACCGCAACCTGATGCATGTCAGTTACGAAGGCGGAATTCTCGAAGACCCGTGGGCCGCTCCGCCGGATGATATTTTCCTGCTTTCGAAATCGCCCGAGAAAGCCGCCGACAAGGCCGGAAGAGATAACGTCTGACATTCGAAAAAGGCGAACCGGTCGCGATAAACGGCGAGAAATACGGTGCCGTCGATCTGCTGACAAAACTCAATTTCACCGGCGGCGAGCACGGCATTGGCCGCGTCGATCTGGTCGAGAACCGATTCGTCGGAATGAAATCACGGGGTGTTTACGAGACGCCCGGCGTGACAATTCTGCAAACTGCTCACCGCGCGCTCGAATCGATCACGATGGACCGCGAGGTAATGCGATTACGAGATTCGCTTGGCGTAAAGTTTGCCGAATCGGTATATTACGGCTTCTGGTTCGCCCCGGAATTCGAGATTATGCGGTCGATGATCGAGCAGACGCAGGAAAACGTTTCGGGCGACGTTCGGCTAAAACTCTACAAAGGCAACGTCATCGTCACCGGCCGTAAATCGCCATATTCGCTCTACAAGAACGCATAGCGACTTTCGAAGACGACGCCGGAGCCTACGACCAGCACGACGCCGAAGGATTTATCAAACTGCAAGCGTTGAGGCTGAGATTAGAGAAGATGGAATAAGGCAGAAACACGACCGGTTGGGAGGGTGTTTGTTTACATCGTTAATTCTCGGATTTAGGTGTATTATCAACGGCGACAGGTGTTAATAAGGGTTGGCTGTTTCTTGTGTTAATCAGGAGTGAGAGATTTGTCAGTTTAAGAAGCGCAAATTATCGCGGAACAATGGAGAATATATCAATGACAATTTACAAAAAGACGTTGTTGGCTACCGTTTTTACATTTCATTGCTAGCAACTTTTCACATAAACTTCAGGCTCAAGAATATAAATGGGGAGCTTGGACGCAAGACCCTTGTTATCGCGGGCTGCAATTTCGTGCTCGCTATACCGATTATAATGAGTTTGCCAAGAAGCATCATTGGTATATTCAGTATAAAAACAATTACACGCAGAGATTTGCTTTTTCTTATAATTTGGCGGGAAGTCGGGAAGAATTAGCAGCGCACGTCAAAAAATACGGAGCATCATACCGGACAAACATAGAACCGGGTCAGATAGATTCAGGAATGTGGGAGCTGACAAGTAGCCCAAGCCAAATTTATTGGGTTGCAGGACAAGGACGACTTCTTGAAGCAGATGAAGTTGATGTCAATAAACCATTCATGCAATGCGATATTGGCGGCTTCATAGGAAAGGTTGATTACATCTGCAACAATATGCCAAAAACAGCTTATGGTTGCTCAAATTACGTGTATTCGAAACCGGCGGCTGTGATATTTCCGAAGAGCGGATATACAGTTGCCAGCACCGAAGACTGTTTAGAAATCTACGAGTATTTTTCCAAGTATCGAAAAAGCGATGATCCGGTAGCCGTGAAGCAGGCAATAGAAGCGGCAAAAGCTTTACGTGCGAGGTGTAAGCTAACAGATGAACAGCAAACCGCAGTTGATCAGACGATAACAAACACGCAAAACCACCTTCGGCAAATACAATCCAATAATTCACAAGCCAAATATTCCGGCGATAATTTGCTATCCGGGACTGAGGCTGTGAAGAAAAGTAATTTAAATAATCTAAAACAGCAATATATTGAATTACTTCAAAGAAATAGCCAATCAGGTGAGAAGTTTAGTTTAACCAGTGATGGTCAATTACAGATTATTTATTTACACACGGGTCAATGGTATACGGACATCTTTGAATTCAGATGGCTTAGCTACTCGGCTTATGGAGGAGAAAATGGCTCATCATCTTTTACAAGATTTAGCCAAACAAATAAAAGTGGTTATGCAATTGTTTTGGTGGTATTTAGCAGAGAGGAACGAGAGCTTGAAATTAAACTGTTTGACGCTATACAACAGACTATTAAAGACGGCGGACAGAATAACACGGTTGGAGAAAGTAATGAAGAAGACATTAACTTACCAAAAATCGAACCGACGACCGTTGAGGATTATCAAAAGAAAGTAGTCGCCGAAGCAAAAACAAAGGGTATCATTTTGCCGCCTAATTTTCTTACAGACGGTTTCACTACCCCAAAGAAAACACCATTAGCACGCCTAACTCCGACCCAAAAAGCCGCACAGGATACTATCAACAGCCAAACACTATCAGACTTAATTGCTCGGGATACTCAAATCATAGCGGAAGAGCTAAAAGTAAATGCCGAGATTGAGCGAAAACTAGCAGAGGAACGAAGAAAGATAGTAGAAGTCGAAACGAAAAGGGCTGAAGAAGAAAAACGGCAACGTGACAGTTTAGAACGAGAAACAAGAAAATATAACGAGTCTCGAGCAAAAGAAGTTACCCTAAGGAATAGATTCAAAAACGGAAGTGTTTTCGATTTCCCTCAATTTCCTGGGACAGAGTGGATATACAACGATAACCTCAAGAATTTTGAGCATCAAAAATTAGGAAGAATCGATTTAGAGGTTATGCGTAACAATTCCGGTAGCTTCGAACAAATGATTCCGAAGATACTTGACGAGGCCTTTAAGTCAGCAATTGAAAGCAAGGGTAAGTGGAGAGAGAGTAAAGTGGTCGAGCATCATTCATTGGACGGCAAAACAAAAGCTTACGTTATTAAATCTAAATTCAAAGGTGGAAATATAAAGAGGTATTATTATTTTGAAGGTGATGACGGCTCAATTTTTAAATTATATATGTTTGGCGCTGATTCCGCCGAGAAATGGATACTTAAAAATGGTGACGCTTTAGCTAAATCATTTAGCTTTAAATGATTTGCAACAATAAAGACCTAATTTGACGGATATTAGATTAGTGATTTCAGTTTTTGTGAAATTGATTCTCATACTTAGCTAGCGCCTGGCGGTTTCGCCTTACGCCATCTCAAGCGTTTAAACATTCTTCCTACTTATCACGAGCCTGAAAGGTGCGGCCCGCTCGATTTTTTTCAACGGCAACTTTGATGCTTTCACCAGATCACGCAGTTCGGCGGGCTTGAAGCCCTTTAGTATCGACAACGATCCATCGTGCCTGACAAGAGGCGAAATACGAAACGTAACGCAGAAAAGCTTGTAGAGAATATAAGCCATCGGATGGCGGTAAAGGTCGATGACGTAGATGCCGCGGCGGGCGACGCGGGACATTTCTTTAAGAAAAAAGATCTGTTCGTCTGTCAGATGATGGAAAAATAGCGAGCGAGATGGCATAGTCGAACGAGTTGTCGGCAAACGGGAGGTTCAGTGCATCGCCATGGACGGGCAGATATCTCATGGAAATTTGAGCGATTCGGCGGCGATCTCGTCTACTGATAATTCGTTTAGATCGAGGCCGGTAAGATGGGCTTTTCGATTTGATCTCGAGCGGCAAAATTTGGCTATTGAACGCAGAAGCTCGCCCGATCCTGCACCGACATCGAGAACACTGAATTCATTCAGATCAATCGCGTTCGATCTCTCGCAGCAGTGTCTTTTTCAGAGCACGGCTGTCGCCTAAATATCTGATTTATGAACGCGTATCTCGTGCAGAAAATGCTCGTATTCTTCCGGCGTGTAATCGCCGGTATCAATGCGTTCAGGTTTGAGGCTGCGGGTTTTGAACACAAATTGAGCATATCAAAAAGATAGTTTTACCGCCGAGACGCAGAGACGCGGAGGTAAAGAATCAAAAAAGGCGAAATACGAAGACCACTTCTGGTCGTGCATTTCGCCTATTCTTCTCTGCGTCTCCGCGTCTCGGCGGTGAAAAATCCTATCCAAGATACCCGCGGAAGTTCGCCGGCCTTGCCGTGAATTTCGGGAAAAGCTTCACCAAGTCCTTTGTGCCAAGGTGTTTGCTGGCGGCTTCCGCAAATACGTCTCGGAAGTCGGTGGTCAACGCTAAGTCACGGCCTTCGTTTAGTTGATCGGGTTTTAGGCCTTTCCAATCGCCGTAAACCTTTCCGCCTTTTACCGAATTTCCGAGCACAAACATCGCGTTGGCATGTCCGTGGTCGGTTCCGCGTGATCCGTTTTCACGAGCTGTTCGACCGAACTCTGACATTGTCAGCAAAACGACGTCATCCATCCGCTTGCCGAGATCGGTTGCGAACGCAGCGATTGCACCGCCAAAATCGCGAAGCAGATTTGCAAGCTGGCCGCGTGCGCCGCCTTCGTTGACGTGAGTGTCCCAGCCGCCTGCCTCGGCGAAAGCGATCTCTAGTCCGACGCCTGCTTTTATCAATTGTGCAATCTGCATCAACGAGCGGCCAAGCGGCGTTACCGGATAGACTGCTCCGTTCTCGGGCTTGTATTTCGCGGGATTCGCCTGCTTCAAAAAATTGACCGCTTCGAAGGTTTCCTTGCCGGTTTCGCCAAGGCTGTCCTTCGTTTCCTGACCGTAAACACCCTCGAAACCGCCTTGCACATTCTTTGTATAAACACCGGCTTTGATAGCAAAATCCGCGAGGTTCGTCATAGCGACCGACGGTGCGCGACCGTAGAGTGAACGCGGCAATTGCTGCGTCATTGCAACGGCACGAAACGGCGAATCGTCTTTGCCGGATGTGCTTTGCATCGCGCGGTTGAGCCAGCCGTCGCGCGTGCCTTTAAAGCCGGGCGTGCCCGATTCCATATAGTCCTGGGCATCGAAATGCGAGCGCGTGTTGTCAGGCGAGCCTGCCGAATGGATAACGGCAAGCTGTTTCGCGGCCCAAAACTTTTCGAGAGGTTTGAGAGACGGGTGAAGGCCGAAAAAGCCGTCAAGATTTATCGCTCCGTCGGTTTTATTCGGTGCGGGAATAGCAATCGTGCGGCGGATATTGTAATACTCGCTCTCGCCGTGCGGCACGACCATGTTCAGGCCATCGACCGCTCCGCGTTGGAATATCGTGACCAAAACCTTCTTTTTACCGTAGCCGTCTTTGGTATCGGCCGCATTTGCAAATTGATGTAGAAAGTCCGGTGCGGCGGCCATAAGACCAAAACTCGCCAAACCAATTCCGCTTGTTCTTAGAAAAAATCTTCTGTTCATTATTTCGGTTACCGGAATTCTATTTTCTCGCTCTTGCGCCCGGCAATTGAGTATTAGACGCTCCTCAAATGAAAAAGGCCGTCGAAATTTCACGGCCTTTCCGAAAAAGCGTGCGCTTAATTTTATTGCACCGATGTGGGAGAAGCACTTGCAGCGAATCCTGAATCGCGCAAAGTAACCTGACCCATCCGCGTAAAATTCATAGACTCGCCCAAAATTCGTGCGGCTTCTTCGGGGGCATGAAAGCCCATGGAATTTTCAGCCTCGACGAAATCGAGATAAAACTGAGCCTTGCGCTGAAAATCCCGGCCCGCAGCAAGCTGCTGATCTGAAAATCCGCGTTCTTTTGCAGATTTAAGGTCATTTATCAGCTCGACAAGCGCGTCCATCGCGAGATTACGGAGCTTAAAGGTCCTTTCCTGTATCGTCTCGACTCTGAATTTCAACTCCTCCTCACTCGCCTTGTGACACGTCTGGCATGACATGTTTATGTTCAATAGCGGAGTGCGGACGTGATGGTCACTTATCTTCATCGCACCTTCGCGGGTGTATGGCATATGACAGTCGGCACAGGACACGCCGGCACGGGCGTGGATTCCCTGATTGTACATTTCGAATTCGGGATGCTGTGCCTTTAAGACGTTTGCTCCGGTTTGAGCGTGCGTCCAATCTTTGTGTTGAACCGCGTCGTAGTAAGAGATTATATTCTCAACCTTTAGCCCATTCTGCCACGGATAAGTAAGGGTCTTTTCAGGCCCTTTAAAGTAATATTCGACGTGGCACTGGCCACACACATACGCCCGCATCTCCTGCCTCGTAGCGTCGCGATTGACGTCAAAGTTCTGTACGCCTTGCGCGGCTTTTGCGACACGAATGCCTTCCATAAATGCCGGCCGCGTTATCCGAAGCCGCATAGTCTGTGAATCATGGCAGTCTATGCAAGCAACCGGGTGATTAATTTCTTTCCGGGCCTCGAAATACGGCAACTTGTTTAGAGCATTAAAGCCCTGCACAATATCGCCGCCGCCAAGCCGCTTATAAGCCGTATAGGCCGATGCGTGGCAATTAATACAAGTGCCGGGCTGTTTAATGACCTGCTGGCGCTCGGTGAATGTTTGGTCGTCCAGCATATATGCATGACCGCGTTCTTCGCGAAAATCGACCGCGAAAGCGTATCCGTCCCACATCGTTTTCAGGCGTGGGTCTTCTTCCAGCCGCGACTGTGCCACGACAGATCGCGGATCCGCGTTATCCGGCGTTTGGGCCTGAGCCTCGCTGCCTCCATATCTGGTGCGCACCTGGTCTACAGTTCGCTTATAGCCATCATACTGGAGTGGAAAATTTTTGCCCCAAACCGCCGGATCGTCCGTTTCATCCGTCAGTTCTACAACACGAAAAAAGGGATTTCTAGCTTCTTGCTTGCGTTCCATAATGTTGGTCAGGAGCGCCGTGCCGACAATCGCGGCCGCAAAGGCGGCAAACGCAACTAGAGCGACAATCTTTACGCTGTAAAGCTTTGGGCGCGTTTTGCTCTCTTCGGGCTTGTCCGCCGTGTTTTCATTAGTGACAGTGTTCTCTTTTTCAGCCATATTATCTCTCGTTATCTAAAGGGAAATACGATCGTGCTAATGCATGTGCCCTACGGAGCGATGGCACCGGATGCAGGAAACCTCGTCAAAATGCGAGGCCGGCACCGAAGCCGTGATCGATTCGACCATAGCCTGGTGGCAATAACGGCATGACTCTTCAGTAATCTGCCGGTTTCGCTCGGTTATCTGGATAGGTTCGTGAAAAGTTCCGGTCGTAAAGTAGTAGGAATGCCAAAAACCGTTGGACGCTTTGGTGTAATACTTGCCGACAACATCGTGGGGCGTGTGGCAGTCGTTGCACGTCGCGACCGCATGATGGCTTGATTTCTGCCAGCCGTCGTATTGTTCGTTCATCACATGACAGTTCGCGCAGGCCATCGGGTTGTTGCTCATGTAAGAGTAGCCTTTTGCGTACCAGAAGGTATAAACGCCGATGCCAGTCGCAAACCCAATTGCTACGCCGAGGATTATGAGCTTTGCCATCTGAATATTCACGATTCGTCCGCCTATAGCCTCATTGTGGTTTACCGCAATTGAAACGTCAACATTCTGGTTTGCGAAATCTCAGTAAGCGTTCAGTAAGCGTTTAGAAGGAACCGGAACTTCCTTGTTGCGGCGACTCCTTTATTTTTGCTTTTACACAATGTTCATTATAGATTAATAAAAATGCGTGAAGAACTTGTAAAACTTGTCGTTGAGCGGCTGAACTGCGACGCCGACGCGATTGCGCACGATTTTGGAGCGGAAAAAACGGTCAAGACACGATACTGTGCGATCGACAACCTTTTACCCGAAGAAGTCGCGCGTCGCATCAGCGAGGCGTTTCCGCCGTCCGGCGAAATGCGTCTGCTCGACAGCTTTCGCGAGAAAAAGTTTACGTCAAAATCATTGGATAAATTCCATCCGCTGATCGCCGACATCACTTTCGCGTTTCAGGACGAACGCGTCATTCAAAAGGTCGCGGAACTGACCGGAATTAAAGACGCGGTTGGCGACCCGCACCTGTATGCTGGCGGCATAAGCACAATGGAACGCGGGCATTTCCTGAACCCGCACATCGATAATTCGCACGACGGCGAGCAGAAAAATTATCGCGTGCTGAACTTGCTCTATTACATAACGCCCGATTGGAAACCCGAAAACGGCGGCAATCTGGAACTTTGGGATGAAAAGGTGAAACAGCCGGTTGAGATACCGAGTCTTTTTAATCGTCTAGTTCTGATGTCAACGAACGACAAGGCGTGGCATTCGGTCAACGAGGTCAGGGCCTACGGCACGCGCCGCTGCATCTCGAATTACTACTTTTCGCCGCACTCGCCAAACGGATACGAGACAACGCACGTCACATATTTCATGGCCCGACCCGAGCAGAAGTTCCGCCGCTTCGTGACAAAGGTCGACAGCGAAGTGCGAACGCTCGTGAGAAAAGTAAAAAAGAGCGGGTTTAGCAAAAAAGATATCTACGAAAACGCGAAGTAGCCATGTGTCCGTAGCCCGCACGTCAGTAAGGGCTCCGTCAACACGAAAGAAGCGTCAGCGTATAAATATTTCGTCAACAAATATCCACGGATCACCGCCCGCTCCCGGATGCCATGTCGGGATCTTTCCGAAATTGTGCGCCCTTACACGGACAAAGCGGGCTTTAACAAGCGTCACGCTTTGTATGAAGTCCTTCGTCACAGTATTCATCTCGGTTTGCGAAAACGCGGGTTTGAAATCGGCGATCTTCACAAAATTCGCACCATCGTTTGAAGCCTCAAATTCGATCCGCTCCGGCATCCATATCCATGAACGCGCCGATTGCAGGAATCCGCCGCCGACCTCTTTTATCTCGGTCTTACGCTGTAGGTCGATCACGGCCTCGAACGTCTTCCCCTGATAACCCTGCCATTCGCCGCTCGCAAAATTCACCGTCCCGCGAATGCCGTCGATGATCGCGTTGTCACCGCCGCCGGTGTATTGCGTGCTGTATGGTGAAATCACGCGCACGGTCCAGTCATTCGGGCGTCGATTGACTCTAAACTCGGCGACTTTGCTTCGATTGCCTTTAGTGTCAACGGCTACGGCCTTAACGATCCTAAAAGACTGGTCGGCCCTGATTCCGATTTTGAACGGAACGACATACAACTCTGATGCTTTTGTCGGCTCGCTTCCATCCACTGTGAAGTATACCCTCGAATCGTTTGTCGCTGTTCTTATGAAGATGTGTCCAGGACCAAGTTCGATCCGGGGCACCGCGACTGAGTCGGTCGAACTTCCGACCTTCGGAAGTTCAGCAAAGGCAGTCGCAGCGGTTGCATCGGTCATTGTGAACTCTAGAATGCCTCCATTCATAACGTCGGCGTGTGTTATCGATGCCCTGCGAAGCGGAGTTCTGTTAAGCGTTGCGCTCGAGATGTAAAAGTTCCTATCGGAAACATTTTTCGCACGGATCGAGAATGTCTTTCCGTTTTCCAGCCTGTAAGTCATTTCGGGAAACAGCGGCGTGCCAAATGCGTAGACGCCATCGCCCGGAGCGACCGGATAAAAGCCGCTAGCACTCAGGATGTACCAAGCCGACATCTGGCCACAGTCCTCGTTGCCGATCAGTCCGTCGGGCGTCGGTTTATAAAATTCGTCAAGAATCTGCCTAACATATTTTTGAGTTTTCCACGGCTCGCCTGCATAATTGTAAAGGTATGCGCTGTGATGAGAAGGTTCATTGCCGTGTGCGTACTGGCCGATAAGGCCGGTGATGTCGGGCTGTTCGCGACCGGCAAGTTTTTGATCGGTTGTGAAGAGTTCGTCGAGCTTTGCAGCAAACTTCTCGCGGCCGCCCATCAGTTCCATCAACCGCGTTACGTCATGCGGAACGAAGAATGAGTACTGCCAGGAATTTCCCTCAGTAAAGCTAAATGTCACTTCGTTAGGTGCAAAAGGCCTGACGAATCCGCCGTTCTTTTTTGGGACGAAGAAGCCGACTCTAGGATCGAAGAGGTTTTCGAAATATCGAGCGCGTTTTAGAAAGGCTTCGTAGTCATCCCTCAAACCCTCATCCTTAAGTCTAAATTTTCGCTCGGCGAGCTTATCTACCTTCGTGTTCTTATCGAAAGGCTTGTAGTACTTGTCTGCTTTTTCAAGCCTCACATAAGTGACGATTTGAGACAGACACCAATCGTTGTAGGCATATTCAAGCGTCTTCGAAACCGACTCGTTCTCGTCCTCCATTGATATGTAGCCGCGTTTTTTGTAGGCGGCTAGGCCGAAGTGGTCGAGTTCTGCGGAGTGTTTGGCGGCGCGGTAGGCTTTTTCGTAGTCAAAGCCTTTGATGCCCTTTGCCATCGCGTCGGCGATGACCGAGACGGCGTGGTAGCCGATCATCGTGTCGGTCTCTTCGCCCCAAAGCTCCCAAACCGGCAGCCGCCCGCCCTGTTCATATTGGCGGATAAACGTATTGATAAAATCCACCGTCCGCCGCTGATCAATGATCGTGTAGAGCGGATGCGCCGCCCGGAACGTGTCCCAAAGCGAGAAGACGGTGTATTGATCTCCCGATTTTGGATTTTGGATTTTGGATTTTGGATTTGCTCCTCCACTCCTCTTCTCCTCCACTCCTCCACTTCCCAAGTTGTGCGTCTTCCCATCCAGCCCGCGATAGCGTCCGTCAACGTCATTAAAAACGTTCGGCTGGATCATCGTGTGATAGAGAGCAGTGTAAAACGTCGTCGTCTGATCGTCCGTCCCGCCCGAAACTTCGATCTTCGAAAGCTCTTTGTTCCACGCCGCTTTTGCATCAGCCCGAACTTTATCAAAATCCCAGCCGGGAAGCTCGGCTTCGAGATTCTTCCGCGCACCTTCGATGGATACGCTGGAGATCGCGACTTTCAATAAAATCTTCATCATTCGGTTTAATGTTGAAAACGTATTGAGCCCTGATCGATTGGCTCGATAACCACGGAATGAAGCTCAGGTGTTTATATTTTCGATCTCCTATAAATATTCGTCTTCGGCGAATCGGCTTTGGAAAACTCAGCAACAAAATATACTGTTTGGTTCTTCGCCCATGACGAAGACGTTCGCGTAACCCTCAATTCGATTGTTTCCAACCGATTCTAATCTTCGAATCAAGAACTTGTCACGCCATTTAGATCAAGCAAGACATTGGCTTATCCGTGATTTGGAAAGTGTATACTGATGCAAGCCAACACGTTTTGTTGCCGTCAGTCTCAGTCGAAATACCATCTTCATCGGCTTCACCGAATAATATCCAGGCTCGGCTTTCTCGTTCGCGTGCGAAAATTTCGAGGCAAGCCATTTGTACCGACTGTATCGCCTTCCTTCGCAATAAACTGCGGACTCGCCACCGTCGGCATAAACAAAATATCGCACCCGTCAGGGATGCCGGTGCCGCTCAGGTGTGTGTGCGAAAAGCCGTAGATGACGTCGTCGGAATAGTGATAACCAGAGCTTCCGTCCCAGTTGTCGGTGCGCGTGTCGGGCGAAAGCTGTACCATTCCAAAGGGTAACGTCGCGCCCGGAAAAGTGTGTCCGTGCCCGCCCGTGCCGATGAATGGATTGACCCAGCGAGTGTAGTCGCGCGTCTGTGCTGTGAGCAGTGAACAGTAAGCGGTGAGCAGAATTAAACCGCAGAGACGCAGAGACGCGGAGATCGGTAAGATACTTCCGTTGGCGTTGACGACTGACCTATTTCTCATCTTGTTTTCCGATTCGCGCCTATTCGCGTTATTCGCGGGCAGAATCTTTGTGAACAAACGCTCCGCGACGGCCGTAGTAATGATTACTCACCGATTATATCCAAAAAGCGTTTTAATTCATCCGGCAAGGGCTGGACGAATTCCACTTGCTCTTTTGTAACAGGATGCGTGAATGACAGTTTTTCGGCGTGAAGGAAAAAGCGGCCCATTATGCGGATCGCATTTTTTACGTCGATGTTAGCGACGGTGTTGTCGCGACCTTCGTTGTAGGTTTCGTCGCCGACTACCGGGTGATTGATCGAGGCAAGATGAACGCGGATCTGGTGTGTGCGGCCGGTTTTGATTTCGACCTCAAGAAGCGCGAATTTATCGAAACGCTGCCGCACCTTCCAAAGCGAAAGGGCGTTGCGGCCGTTTGCAGCGACGGTCATTTTCGTCCGGTGCCAGCGGTCGCGGGCCATCGGGCGGTCGATAATGCCGGTGTTGTCACGCGGGCTCCCATGGACTAGGGCGACGTAGCTTTTATAAACCTCGCGGGCACGGAACTGCTCGGACATCGCTTCGTGAATCTCTTCGTTTTTGGCGACGACGATCAGGCCGGAGGTTTGTTTGTCTAGACGATGGACAATCCCGACGCGGCTTGTATTTGCGGAGGCCTGCGCGTGAGCAAGAGTGTAATCCGGACGCTGATCATTACCCCCTTGCTGACGCGCGGGCTTCCGCATATGAATCGATCCCGCCGGCGCGCAGCCAAAGTGATATGCGATCGCGTTTGCCAACGTACCAGTACTAACGCCCGTTCCAGGATGGACTACCATTCCAGCGGGCTTATTGATGACGGCGAGATGTTCGTCTTCGAAAACTATATCGAGCGGTATGTTTTCCGGTTCGAACCGCACGGCGGGAGCTTCGGTAAGATCCACGTCCACATCATCGTTTTCGCGGAGCTTGTACGAGGGCTTTGCGGTCGTTTGATTTACGAGCACGTCGCCGTCTTCGATCTGCCGCTGAAGCCGCGAACGCGACCAGCCTTCAATGTTTTCGGCGAGAAAAGCGTCAAGCCGCTTTCCGATGTTGGGACCGGTAATTGCGAAATTTAGTATCGGGTTTTCGTCGGGCGACGGCGATGTGTTAGCTGTGTTCAATTATTTCCTTTTTACCGGCGGTTCTGAGTCGCATCACCATAAATACGATCGTGCTTCCCGCAACGACCAAACTGACAAGCTGCGAGGTTGAAAGGCCGGTCATCGTTGTTAAACCAAATAGATCGCCGCGCGGATCGTCGCGTATAAACTCTATCGAAAAGCGGAAGATCGAGTAAATAATTCCGTATGCGATCAGCACTTGTCCGTCGAATTTTTTGCGTCGGTGCAGCCATACGAGCAAGGCAAAGACCGCGAGCATCGTGAAAGATTCGATAAGCTGTGTAGGGTGCAGAAATAGATCGCCGCCGCTGGGGCCGTACATCGGAACACCGGTGTATTCATGGCCCTGCTCGGTAAAATGGACGCCCCACCAAAGATCGGTCGGCTTGCCCCAGCAACATCCCGCCGCGAAACAGCCCTGGCGTCCGAACGCCTGCCCAAGCGCGACGCCGGGCGCAAATGCATCGGCGACCTTCCAGAACGGCAGCTTGTAAAAATAAACAAGTATTGCAACGGCGAGAAATCCACCGATCAGCCCACCGTAATAAACTCCACCGGACCGCAGAAAATCGAGCGAGAAGACCTGAACATTGTCCTCGACCAGGAACATCAGCAACTTTGATCCAAGCAACCCGCCGATCAGCGTCCAAAGCCCTAGATCGTAGATCCGTTCGCGCGGAAGTCCGTCACGCGCAGCCAGCCTCGACGCAGCATAAAGCGCCACCAGCATCCCGACAGCAAGAAAAATGCCGTAGGTCGTTATCGGGAAGTTGCCGATGCGGAAAATTTCAGGGTACATGGTTGTTAGAAGTCAGAAGCCAGAAGCCAGAAGTAAGAGGCCAGAAATTAGTTTGCAGTTCATCGGTCGTTTCTGATCTTGTACATGTAGCTTCCTAGCATTTTGCTAATCTCTTCGAGCATTGTCCTTAACGCCCTTGTGTCTCCGTAATTTAAATCCATGGAGAGGATAAGATAGTATCGACATTCTTCCAACGACCCTTGGGAGATAGTGTAGAATCGAAGTTTGTCAGGCTTGGTTGCCTTTCCAAATCCTTCCGCGAAGTTAGCAGGAATTGATACTGCCGCCCGTCGAAGCTGCGATGTTAGGCCATAAAGCTCGTGCTTCGGAAAATTCTCTGATAGACGATAAACCTCAAGCACAAGGGCATGAGCCTTCTTCCATATCTCCACATCTTCAAAACTCCTAGCGGGCAACTCAACCCTCTCCCTTCTGGCTGCTGACTTCTAACTTCTGGCTTCTCTTAGAGAAAAACATATCGATGATCATCAATCCAGCTCCGGTCACGATTGCCATGTCCGCTACATTAAATGTCGGGTAATGCCAACTACCGAACTGAACATCGATAAAATCCACCACATAGCCGAGCCGAATGCGGTCCGTGACGTTTCCGGCGATACCGGCTAGCAAAAGAGCAAGAGCGCCCAATATGCGGTCGTCGCTGCGGGGTGTCCGCCAAAAGAAATAGAGCACCAGTGCACCGGCAATGAACGCGACTATCGACAATCCCCAGCGGCCGGTGTCTCCGTGATCGTCAAGCATCGAAAATGCGACGCCGGTATTCTGAGCGTAGGCAAAATTTAAAAAGCCCGAGATCACCGGCATGTCTTCGCCGAAACGAAGCCTGCGAACCGCCCAAGCCTTGCTGGCCTGGTCAATCATAAAAACCCCGCCAGCGATGACGAGGTAGGCTATTTTCCAAAGAATATCTTTTTTGTTCACTGCGTCTTTTTAGTTTCCGCGCTCGGCTTCGGCTCGGCGTAGAAAGATTTGTTAACGATCTTCCATTCGCCGTTTATCTTGAGCAGCGTCATATAGTCAACGAACTTCACGCTTGGGTAATCGAGTACGATCCTTGCAACCGCTGCGTTCCCTGTAATGTCTATCGCCTCAATCCGCCTGTGATCCTTCCGCTTCTCTTCGTCCGCTGCAGGTTTGCCGGTAAAAGCACGTTTTATGAACGCATCGAACGTGTCGCTTGAATACTTCCCATCGCGGATCCAGATCATATTCCCCTCTGTATGAAATGCTTTCCGCGCATATTCGGGGTCGCCGGTCGCATGAGCTTTGATGTAATTTTCAAGCGGCACTTTGACTGCATCTTTTTCGGGCGTCTGAGCACTGGACGCTATGGTACAAGTTAAAAAACAAACGCAAATAAAAGACATGATTTTTTCATCTCGGTTAATTCCCTCCAAAAAAGACTGAGTATAACTTGATAAGTTACGTCAATCTCTAGCCGACTGTTTCATCAACTTCTACTCGGTGTATGGAAAAATTGCCTTCGGTGCCTTCTGTGTCCGCCACCAATCGGCGTAGCAAACATCGGTACAGCCGATCGCCTTTGTAACAACCCGCCATTTACCGGTCGTTCTTCGCAGCAAGGCGAAAAAGTTGTTGTCGAATGCATCGGACTTTACGGCTTCCCAATATATCGTCTTGCGGTAATCAGGCCGGCTGCCGTCGGGTGTCTGCGGCGTGCCGCTGATAAACGCCCACGTTCCTTGTACCTTAAAATTGTCAGTCACGAATACGATCTTTTGCTTCAGCTCCTTTTCGACCAGAATGCGAAGAGCGTCGAGGATCGCCTTTCTTTCGGGCGAACCTTTTTCAGGTGTATGGGCCGATTGAGCCCCGACGCCGATCGCGGAGACGAGCAACATCATCGCGTAAATTGTCAGCTTTCTCATCATGTTTATTGTTAGCATTCCGGTCGTTAGGCCCCGGCTGCTTTCTCTATGTCGCTCAGTGCTTCATTACATCGTTCGCAGACCGTTGGATACTGAGAAAACTCTCCGACACGGATCGAATAGTTCCAGCACCGCTCGCATTTCGTGCCGTCTGCCTTCTCGATACGGACGCTCATTGCGTCGCCTTCGTGGACCTCGACCTGTGACACGATGAAGGTGTAACGCAAGTCTTCGTAATAATTTAAGAGAAACATCGTCGTTCCTTTATCGGCGGTGAGAATGACTTTCGCTTCGAGCGATGAGCCGATCTGCTTGGCGTTTCGAGCTTCTTCGAGCGCTTTGAGAACCTCGTCCCGGATCGAGAAAACGCGTTCCCAGTCACTCAACAATTCACCCTTCACTTTTTCAGATGCTTTCGGAAATTCGGCCAGATGCACCGACGCGACCTTTTGGCCCGGCAGATTCTCCCATGCCTCATCCGACGTGAACACCAAAACTGGGGCGAGCAGCCGGCACAATGTTTTGGTTACCTGATACAAGGCGGTCTGCGCTGAACGTCGTTCCACTGATCTCGGTGCGTAAATATAAAGCCGGTCCTTAATGATGTCGAAGTAACGCGCCGAAAGCGTGACTGTACAGAAATGATAGAGCGCGTGATAGGCCGATTGAAAATCGAAATCCGTATACCCTTTCAGAACTTTTGCGGACACTTCGTCCAAATTAGCCAACGCCCATCGGTCGATCTCGAGCATTTCGCCCTCGGCGACGGAATCGGTTTGGACATTGAACCCATCGAGATTGCCGAGAGCGTAACGCAAAGTATTTCTAAACTTGCGGTATGCATCGACGATGCGTGAAAGTATCTCGTCCGAGCACCGGACATCTTCAGTGTAATCGACCGCCGCCGCCCAAAGTCGCAAAACTTCGGCACCCGATTTGTCGATTATTTCTTGTGGAGCAGTTACGTTGCCAACCGATTTGCTTTGTTTTTTGCCTTCGCCATCGACGACCCAGCCGTGTGTAACGACTTGTCTATACGGAGCCGTATCATGAGCTGCCAAACCGCACATCAGGCTCGAATTAAACCAGCCGCGGTACTGGTCGCCGCCTTCTAAATAAACATCCGCGGGAAACCGCAGCGTGTCGCCACGCGTCTCCAAAACCGCAACGCAGCTTGAACCCGAGTCGAACCAAACATCCAGAATGTCGGTCTCTTTTCGGAAATCAGCGCCGTTGCATTTTGTACAAACGTAGCCTTCGGGAAGAAGCTCGCTTTCGACACGGTTGTACCATGCATCGGCTGTTTCCTTAGCAAAAATGTCGGCAACATGATCGACCACCTTCGAGTCGGCGACCGGTTCGTCGCAAGCCTGGCAGTAGAAAACAGGTATCGGTACACCCCACGAACGCTGCCGCGAAACACACCAGTCGGGGCGGCCCTTGAACATGTTCCTCATGCGGTCCTGGCCCCACGCCGGGTGCCATTTCACCTTATCGATGTGGACAAATGCGTTGTCGCGAAGCGATATCGCCTCGCCCGTTTTTGCCGAAGCATCCATCGAGATAAACCACTGCGGCGTTGCACGATAAATGACCGGATTCTTACATCGCCAGCAGTGGGGGTAGCGATGATTGTAATTCTCGACGTGCAGAAGCGCGCCTTTTTCGCGAAGCAGTTCGACGATTTTCGGGTTTGCGGCGAATATATTCTCACCGGCAAATTTTTCAACATCCGAGGTAAAGCGGCCCGCGTTATCTACGGGGCAGTAGATTTCCAAGTCATATGCTTTACCGATTAAAAAGTCGTCCGTTCCGTGGCCGGGAGCGGTATGAACGCAGCCCGTACCTGACTTACTGGCAGCTTTGCTCTCGTGTCGGGCATCCAGTTCGACCTCTGCATCCGCTTCGCCAAAGGTTACGTGCTCGCCATTCATAACCAGCGAAACGCGGTCGAGCCACGCGTGCTGTGCTTCGAGCCGGTCGAGCTTTGAGCCTTTGAAACGAGCGAGTTCTTTTGTGTTTTGGAATCCGCAGGTTTCGGCAAAGGCGGCTGACAATTCCGATGCGACAATATAAACGTTTTCTCCGACTTCCACCGCCGAATAATCGAAATCAGGATGAACGGAAATTCCCAGATTTGCGGGCAGAGTCCACGGTGTTGTCGTCCAGATAACGACGGAAACCATTTTGCCTTCAAGCGCGGGGTCAATCACGGCCGGGTCGGAACGGAGTGGAAATTTGACGTAAACTGACGGCGATGTGTGCTCCTTGTATTCGACTTCGGCTTCGGCAAGAGCAGTCTGATCGTGGATGCACCAATAAACCGGGCGCAGGCCTTTGTAGACGTAGCCGCGCTCAAGAAACTTACCGAAAAGCCGTGCGGTAGATGCCTCATACTCGTTAGACATTGTCAGGTACGGCGTGTCCCATTCGCCCAAGACGCCGAGCCGCGAAAAATCACGCGTCTGGCCGTCCATCGCCTTTGCGGCGTGCTCGCGGCAGATTCGGCGAAAGGTCGAGACAGGTATATCGGCCTTGTTCTTGCCTTTTTCAGCGAGCTTTTTCTCGACGTGCGTTTCAATCGGCAGTCCGTGGCAGTCGTAGCCCGGCACATAAGGAGCGTCAAAACCCATCATCGAACGCGTTTTGACAACAAAGTCTTTTAGAATTTTATTGAGGGCAGTGCCGATGTGAATGTCGGCATTTGCATACGGCGGGCCGTCATGCAGGATGAATTTGTCGCGGCCCTTGCGTGCTTCGGCAATTTGAGAGTACAGCCCAATGTCCTTCCATTTCTTCAGCCGCGCAGGCTCGCTCTGACCGAGGTTCGCCTTCTGTGCAAAATCGGTCTTGGGTAAATTAACGGTCTTCTTCAAATCCAAAAGTTCGGTCATAAAATAGTTGTCAGCGGTCAGCTATCAGTAGTCAGCTGCAGCCGATGAATAAGTATGAAATTCTAACATTTATCAATGGAAATCCGCATTCCGCGATCCCAAATCAACAATCAAAAAAGCCCCAAAGCCTGTCGTGTTGGGCTTGGGACTCGTGTTCTAGCAACTATCGACTTGGCTCGGATTGTCTGGAGCAAAGTCCTTTGTCAAAAAAGCTACGTTCCACCGCACCTGAAGCTAACAGGAAAGAGTTCAGCTTCTTCTATAGTTTTGAGATTTGTCGGGTCATAGCAAACTTTGGCTTTTCCCCACGGAATAAATGGAACGGCCTTTGTTTTACTCATTCTGACTGTTCGCTGATATTTTCGTCCGTCAATTTCATATTCGAAATTGACAATTATATCGACGGAACCTTCCTTTCCCGATTCCGGTTCGACCCCACGACGAACTTCCGTATTTGTCACACTAGCTTCTACTTCGCTCGTCAGACCTATTCTACGTTGATCATCTTTGATAAATGAAAAGTACGCGCCATTTGCTGCGAGTACAATCACAGCAAGTATTAACAGGTATATTTTTCTGGGCAATCGTACTTGCATTTGTCACTAAAACCTCAACACCCTATTCTTCCTCGACCGTGCAAAGCAGCGGATACTCGCGGGCTTTCGCAAGGTTCATAGCTTTCTCCGATTTCATGTTCGCGATCTCATACGGATAGACTCCCGCGAGGCCCATGCCTTCGTTATGAACTTTAAGCATTATGGAGAATGCTTCAGGTGCGGAACGCATAAAGACATATTCGAGCACGAAGACGACGAATTCCATCGTCGTGAAATCGTCGTTGTGCAGCAGCACCTTGAAGAGCTTTGGTTTTTCGAGCTTTGTCTCGCGCTCGGTCAAAACGTCGCCGTCGCGTTCAGTGTCTGGGAATTCGGGCATACCCCCTAATCTTGCCACAGAGCGCACAGAGAACACATAGAAGAAAGAATATTCTTTAAGTCGAAAACCTCTGTGAACTCCGTGGCTAGATCTTTGCGACTTCAAAATAGGTCTTGATCGCTTTGTATTTTGCTGAGTCGTTCAGAATATCGAAGGCTTTTTCGTAGTTCTCCAGTCCGTCGATCTTGTGCGTCATCATGCGGCTGAGCCAGCCTGAGTGCATCGCTTCGCAAAGAGCAAGGTCCTTGACGCCCATTTCGAAATGCTCGCGGCCAGCGTTTACGGTGCCGACCATCGCACGGTTGCCGAGTACGAACATTTGATTAATCTTGTCCGAAGGCACCTGATCCGTTTTCCGCTCGCCTCCGGTGACGGACGCGAGGATCAAAATTCCGTTTTCGTTCAAACATTGCATCGCGTCGAACATGATCGGGGAATAACCGGTGCATTCAAAGACCAGGTCGTACTCGCCGTATTGGTTTATGCTGTCGACAAGCGAAAGCTCGTCGGTCGAATCATAAGTAGCTCCCACAGCTTCGCACAATTCAGCGTTTAGATAGTCGTTCCGCAACTGCTTACCAAAACTATGCACCTCATAACCGCGCATTCGCAGAGCCATTACGGTTAGCAATCCGACGTTGCCGGTACCTAAAACGGCAGCCGTTTTCGGGTGCCAAATCTTCAGTCGTTCCTGAATATCGCTCGCCTGTTTCAGGCCTTTTTCGATTATCGAAAGCGGCTCAAGCAATACCGCGATCTCGGCAATAGCTGGCGGGATTCTAACTAAAAAATCGGCGTCTTCGGCGTAGAATTCGGCCATATAGCCGTGAAGACGTGAGATGCCGCGTTCGAAATATTTATCATCGGTCGTGAAATCCTGCTCACCTATTTTGTCATAAATGCTCAATCCGCGAGGCCGCCGGACTGTAGCTACAACGTAATTACCAGCTTCAAATTCTTTGACGTTCTCGCCGACCTCTACAACACGACCGAAATTTTCGTGGCCTAACACGAGGTAATCGTAACCCTTCGGCGCAACTCCATATTCGCCGTTATTGATCTCACGGTCGGTCCCGCACGCTCCAACGCGCAGAATTTCAACGAGAATGCCGCGACCATTTTTGATATCACTCAACGCCGGTTTGTCCATCTCAACCAGATGAACGCTATTCTCTTTTTTTGGTATTACTGCAATTGCTTTCATAAAAAGTTTAATCGGAATACTCAGCGGTTTGCTTGAGCAATTTAGCGATTAGGCCGGTCCAGCCGGTTTGGTGATTGGCGCCCAAACCACGCCCGGAGTCGCCGTCAAAATATTCGTGAAAAAGAAGATTATCGCGCCAATGCTCGTTGGTTTGAAAGGTCTCTGCGTCGCCAACGGCCGGCCGTGATACATTTTGGTCCCGCAGAAAAAGGCTACACAACCTTTTCTCAAGCTGCTGCGAAACCTGCCAAAGCGTCATCATTTTGCCCGAGCCGGTCGGAAACTCAACCTTGAAGTCGTCGCCATAATAATAGTCGAATTTCTGCAAAGCCTCTATCAGCAGATAGTTTACAGGGAACCAAATGGGTCCGCGCCAATTCGAATTGCCGCCGAACATTCCGCTGCGCGACTCCGCCGGTTCATATTCGACACGGTATTCGGTGTGATCCATCTCAAGAAAATACGGACAATCCTTGTGAAACCGCGACAGCGAACGAATCCCGTAATCCGACAGAAATTCATCTTCGTCAAGCATCGTTTGCAGCACCCGCTGGAGCCTTTCCTTGTTGACTAACGCCAACAACCGGCGGCCGTCACGGCCCGGATGCTGCATACAAGCGATCTCGTCCGTGAGGTCGGGCCGGTTTTCGAGAAACCACTGAGTGCGGCGGTGGAAATCAGGCAAATCTTTCATCCACGCAGCTTCTATAGTCTCGACCGCAAATAGCGGTATCAGCCCGACCATCGAACGCAACTTGATCGGAAACTGATTCCCGTTCATATGTAGAACATCGTAATAGAAACCATCATTTTCATCCCATAGCTCGGTTTCATCGTTGCCGAGATTGTTCATCGCGTCGGAGATAAAAACGAAATGCTCGAAGAATTTGCTCGCAACGTCTTCGTATGCTTTGTCAGCACGGGCGAGTTCGAGCGCGACGGCCAGCATGTTCAGGCAGTACATTGCCATCCAACTTGTGCCGTCTGATTGTTCGAGAAAGCCGCCGCCAGGCAGCGGTTTGCTGCGGTCGAAAACACCAACGTTGTCGAGGCCCAAAAATCCGCCTTCGAACACGTTATTTCCTTCAGTGTCTTTTCGATTAACCCACCAGGTGAAATTGAGCAAAAGTTTGTGAAATACTTTTTCTAAAAATGCACGATCGCCAACACCTGTTTTCTTTTCCTCAATCTGGTAAACGCGAAGTGCGGCCCATGCATGAACGGGCGGATTTACATCGCTGAACGCCCATTCGTAAGCTGGTATTTGCCCGTTAGGATGCATGTACCATTCGCGGAGCAGCAATATTAGCTGACGTTTTGCGAATCCGGAATCGATAAGAGCAAGCGGGATGCAGTGAAACGCAAGGTCCCACGCCGCGTACCACGGATACTCCCATTTATCGGGCATTGAAACAATGTCGTCGTTATATAAGTGCTTCCATTCCGTATTGCGTCCGGAGAGACGCTGCTTCGGCGGAGCGGTATCGTCGCCTTCGAGCCATTTTTTCACTTCATAATGGTAATACTGCTTCGACCACAGCAGGCCAGCGAGCGACTGCCGCATCACGTTCTTTGCATCGTCAGAGAGATTTGCCGGGATCACGTCCGCGTAAAAGTTATCGGCGTCATTCTTGCGCTGATCGAATATAGTTTTGCAGCCATCGGTGAGATCGCCTGACGGCAGCGGAGATGAGGTTAATCGAAGGTAAACTTCCTTCGACTCGCCAGCTCCGATATCAAAGCTGTAATGCGCAGCGGCTTTTGTTCCTGTCGGTTGTGTGTTTATCGCATCGATGTTTCGGTTAACTATATAATCGCCAATGCCATCTTTTGTGTGGGCCGAAGCATTTTCTGCATTAAAAAGCCGACTATTATTTGTTTCATTTTCGCAGAACAAAATCTCAGGCGAACCTTCGCAATGAAGTGTGTAATTACTTTGTAGATCCTTTTTCAGCTCAATTGAAATAATGCCGTCTTTATTGATTTTCGACGCTCGTGGTTTTGCTGAGTCTTTTGACCATGACCACGTATTTCGGAACCAAACTGTCGGCAGGACATGCAGCGGAGCATTTTCGGGACCTCGATTTGCCGCAGTGATCTTTATACAGATATCTTCGGGCCCGGCCTTGGCGTACTCGACAAAAATGTCAAAATACCTATGATCGTTGAATACACCGGTATCGATTAACTCATATTCACGCTGCGATTTATCGCGCTTGGCATTCTCCTGATAGAGATCCGAATACGGGAAAGCCGCTTGTGGATACTTATAGAGATATTTCATTGAGCAGTGCGAGGGAGTATTATCGAGGTAATAATAATATTCCTTTACGTCCTCGCCATGATTGCCTTTTGGACCGGGAAGTCCGAACAAACGTTCCTTCAGGATCTGGTCGTTCTCATTCCAAAGCGATAAGGCGAAACAGATGCTCTGATTACGATCGCATATCCCGGCAATTCCATCTTCATTCCAACGATAAGCTCTGAGATGAGAACTTTCGAATGGAAAGTAATCCCAAGCAGCTCCGTCAGTAGAGTAATCTTCACGAACCGTGCCCCAGGCCCGCTCGCTGACGTATGGCCCCCAGAGCTTCCAGTCTGCGGTTTTTTCGGTTGTTTGTTGCAGCCTTTTTTCGACTTCATTGAGAATAGTTTTTTTCATAAATCGATATAAGCATGTTACGGATTCGAAGAGTTATTCATGTACTTATGGGTAATACAAAAGATAACTATAGACGCGCACGATTTTTTTTGATAGATTGCTGATACGCTGTTTACTAGGTATTCAACATATTAACCCATTCCGGGCAGACATTGTTTTTGAAACAAGGTGCTTATTGAACGTTTAAGCCCGAGCATACTGAGGTATTATGAATTCGCTTTCGAACAGGTCAAAGTCGAAGTCCGGTAACGTCCGCCCGCTCCTGTCTAGGAAGCCCGCACATCCGCATAAGATATCGGGGGACAAGCTAAACGAAGTATTTGCAGATGCTGGCCGCAAACTGCGCGAAGGCTTATCGCAGGAAGCCGAAAAGATCCTCGTTAAAACCCTGGAAGGCTACGACCATTCGGCTGATAATTTTGCAAATCTAAAAAGGCTGCTGTCGTTTACGCTCGAAACCGTCGGGCGGTACAAGGAGTCACTCGACATTCTGAAGCCCTTTGAAGACGAAGAAGTGCTCAATCGTCTGGGTATGGACACGCAGATCAGGGTTACAACACAGCTCGCCATCGCATACAACAATCTTGGAGACCAGCCGAAAGCAGTCACGCTTTTAAAGGAAATCCGGAAACAGGCAAAAGAAAACAATCTCGACCATTTATCCGGAATCATCAACATTGCCCTGGCGCGCGTTTACCGCAAACTCAATGAATTCCCGATATCGCGCGATTACGCCGAAAAATCTCTAACTTATTTCAGAGAGATCGGTAATTGGCTTGGAATGGCCGAAGCCTACCGCGAAATCGCACTTAGCCATCAACAAGAAGGCAACTGCGAAAAGGCGCTTGAGTGTTTCGAGCAAGGCATTAAGATCATCGGTGAGCGGTCGGCCCCGTTTATGCTCGGAAAGTTTTACACCGAGATGTCAGGTGCATATTGGTTTCTTCGACGGCCGCAGAAGGGCATTGAGTGTCTGGAGAAATCGATCGAATTTTTCGACCGGACCGAGCACATTCTGAATTCTGTCATTGCTTACAATAACCTCGGTATAAATCTCATGCTCATAGGTCAATGGCCGAGGGCAGAGGAAATGATCAACAAAGCTCTTGAGCTTGTCGGGCCAACAAATCACGTGCATTTCGCTGGAATTCTGGATTCTTTAGGCGAACTAAAAATACTCCGTGGTGAACTGGATGAGGCCGAGCAACTCTTAACCCGAGCAGTTGCATTTGCGCGAGAGCGAAAACGTGAGTGGTACGAAGCACAGGCCCTTCGCAACCTTGCGAGGTGCTTTCTTGCCCAGGGCAAGTTCAAAGAAGCAATCTCGACCGCGCGTGACACAATCGATCTTTCGGCAACAATCGGCGATAAGCATTACGCGAATATGGCCGGCCTCGTTCTCGCCGAAAGCTATTTAAGCGAAGGCGGCCTGGTCGAATGCGAGAATTGTCTGAAAGTGATTGAAGATAACGATCCTAACTCAGACTTTTTCGTGCTCGGAAATATTCAGCGAATACGCGGAATGGCCGCGCTGGAAGACGACGATGAACAAATTGCCGTACATCATTTCAACCGTAGCCTAACTATTTTCGAAGCTGCCGAAGACCTCTATCACACGGCTCTCGTTCACTTCCTTATCGGTGACCACCTTACGACTTCGCAATCATCAAGGGCAGATCAAGCATCTCTCAAAGGCCGGTGAGATATTTAAGAAACTCGGTATTCAGTCATTCGTGGACTCCGTCTCCGGCAAGATTCGTGAACTGAAAGACCCGAAACTTGAAAAAAAACCGGTAAGCGAGAATCTGCGTCAGAATTCAGTTGTTTCTCAGCTATTAATGATGCGGCTTGCCGAGGCGACAGCGTCGCGGGAGCTGCTGTTCCGTGAGCTTGTCGCGGTGCTTCGACAGGAAAGTCAGGCTCGCAAAATCATCATAGCCGAGCAAAATGAGAACAATAAATTATGGCCGTTTATCGCCCACGGATATTCCCCGGAAGATAGTGCCGATCTAGTTACAAAATTCGATAGAGCGCAGCAAAAAGGGGAAGAAAAATCGTTTAACCGGACAAAGAATCTGGCGGTTTTTCCGCTTGCGTGCATCCAGCGCAAAACCGGCGTTCTTACTGATACAGCCGCAAGACGGTGCCGTGTTAAATGACAACAGCTCGCTCCAGCCTTTGCTCCGCGTGGTCGAACTGGGAATGGATGTCGTCTCGCTTCGCGCCCGCGACAAAACAACGCCGATCGAACAGGAAGTAAACCCTTACACATCGAACAGCCTTATGCCGGGATTCATTCATTCGTCACCGGCGATGACATTGCTCGTCGAGGAAGTTTACAAAATACGTTCCTCGGACGTGACTGTGCTGGTAACGGGCGAATCGGGAACGGGTAAAGAGCTTGTATCGCGTGCGATCCATACGATCTCGAACCGGAAAGATAAGGTGTTCGTGCCGTTCAACTGTACGGCGGTGCCAAAGGAGCTTGCCGAAGGGCATCTGTTCGGGTATCGAAGAGGTGCGTTTACCGGGGCCGTTACGGATTCGCCAGGCATGATCCGCGCGGCCGATGGCGGTACGCTGTTTTTGGACGAGATCGGCGACCTGCCGATAGACGTTCAGCCAAAAATTCTCCGGTTCTTGCAGGAAGGTGAGGTGCAGCCCATAGGCGAAAAGCGCCCATTTAAGGTCGATGTACGCATTATTGCCGCGACGAATATGCCGCTTGAAGACAAAGTTGCTGACGGTAGTTTCCGCGAGGATCTATATTATCGGCTTAACGTTATACGGCTGCGTGTGCCGCCATTGCGCGAACGCCGATCGGAGATTCCGCCGATCATTAATTATTACATCAACCATTATTCATCGCGGTTCAATAAGCACGACATCACGTTTACGCCGCAAACTATCGATCTGCTGATGATTTGCAATTGGGAAGGCAACGTTCGGCAATTGTGCAACGAAGTGCAGCGGGTCATTGCCCGCGCGGTCGACAACGAAGTGATAACGCCTGCTCATCTCTCACCCGAACTTAAACGAAGCGCAAAGCCGCTGACGAACTTCGGCGAAAGTTCGAATGTCAGGCCTATCACCACATATGACAGCGTCTCTTCTTTCAATAACGACCCTGCCGGTGGAACGCTCGAAGAAGCCGTTAACGAATTGGAAATGCAAATGATCAAAAGTGCTCTGGCACGGCACAACTGGAATATCTCGCGAGCCGCGAACGAACTCGGCGTTACTCGGCGCGGACTCTACATGAAATTATCAAGATACCATATCGAGAAAGCGGCCTGACATAACAGTGTCATGCTATCCGGCCACAGCACGGATTTCCTCAACGATTTTCCGCGCATTCTCCAAAACAAAATCGACTTCCTCTTTGGTGTTATATCGCCCGAGCGAGAAGCGAATGGATCCCATGGCTTGGATAAACGGGATGTTCATCGCTTGCAGTACCGGTGAGACGGAATGATCGGTGGCATTACAGGCCGAGCCCGTCGAAACGCAGACGCCGAGATCGTCGAGGCGGGCGAGTATCGATTCGCCGTTCGTGTTCTCGAAAGAGATGTTCGATGTGTTGGGAAGTCGGTTTGCAGGATCGGACGTACCGTTCAAACGAGATTTTGGAATTTTGTCCAGTATTTCGCTTTCCAGGCGGTCACGCATGGAACGAACTCGCTCAATCTCTGACATATCTTTAACTAAATATGCGGCCGCGCCAAGTCCGACGATCTGGTGGACGGCTTCGGTGCCAGGCCGTCTGCCGCTTTCCTGTCCGCCGCCCGTAAACCAGGGCGGCAGGGTAAATGCGTTCCGCACGTAAAGTGCTCCGATGCCCTTTGGTGCATGAAATTTATGACCTGAGATTGAATAAAGATCAATCGCCGTGTTCTTCAAATCGATGGGAATTTTACCGACAGCATTAACGCCGTCCACATGAAACAGTGCGTTTGAATGCTCCTTTACTATCTCGGCAATTTCTTCGACAGGAAATATGACGCCCGTTTCGTTATTAGCGTGCATGACGGAAACGATTGCGGTGCGCTCGTTCAAGGCGTTACGCAATTGATCGATATCCAATTCGCCAAGTTCATTAACATCAAGCCAAGTGACGTTATGCCCCGTCGTCTCGAGCTTTTCGCACAATTTACAGACCGCTTCGTGTTCCACTCGCGTCGTGACAATTTGGTCCCGCTCCCGATCGGCTTCGAGCGCTCCGCGCATTGCCCAATTGTCGCTCTCGGTTCCACATGAGGTGAACACGATCTCGTTTGCGTCCGATGCACCAATAAGGTCGGCAACAGATTTGCGAGCCACGGCGATCGCCGCGGAATTCTGCCGTCCGAGCGAATACGCAGAGGATGGATTGCCGAACGATGCTTTCAGAAACGGCAGCATTGCATCCAAAACTTCCGGTGCGACCTGCGTAGTGGCGTTGTTATCGAAGTAAATCATCGGGATGTTATAAAATGACGGCTTCCCAATTTACCATTTAACATTTACCCATTACAATTAGGCTAACCGTGAGTGCATTACTGCAAATTACTGAACCGAATGGTCGGATCTGGGAGACAAATCTCGTCCCTGGCACTGTTTATTCCATTGGCCGAGCCAAGGAAAATGACATCGTGCTGAATGACCGCCGCGTTTCGCGAAAGCATGCCCGCGTTACGAGCGATGGCAGTCGTTTTACGATCGTGGATGGATATCTTGAGAACGGCAATCTCGTCCGCAGCGTCAACCACGTCTTTGTAAATGGCTCGCCGATGCTTGAAAAGCAGCTCGAATCCGGCGATGCGATCATAATTGGCGAGAGCAAGCTTGAGTTTAAGGCCGCCGATCAACCAAGCCTGCCCGACACGCTTCCTGAAATCGTGGAACGTATTGTTTCGAGCGGATCTCGTAGTGGCGAAACTATTGAAGGATCTCCAGAGGACGTAAATTATGACGACAAACCGCTCGGCCACACACAGGTCCAGCTTTCGGCAAATGAGATAATCGGCCGGCAAACACATCTGTCGATAGAATCTACAGTTGCGACGCCGGAAGAAATAAAGGACCTGCGGCGAAAAGCCAAGATGCTCGAACTTCTCTACGAAATGAGCAAGTCTATTGGCACGGTTTTTGACTTAAAAGAAATATTTGAAAAAGCAACCGATCTGATCTTTCGCGGAACGCCGGCCGATCGCGTCGTCGCATTGATCGCGGATGAAACGATCGACGGCAAGATTCTTGACTACAGCCTGTTTCCGATCGCTGTTCGGACTCGCGATTCGAATACCGATAAATCGACCGAGAATCTGACGATCAGCCGAACCATCACGCAAAAGGTGATGCGCGAGAAAGTAGCTTTGCTTTCGCAGGACGCAAAAACAGACGCACAGTTTTCGGGAGCTGAATCGATAGTTTCGCAGGGTGTGCGGTCGACGATATGCGCACCGTTGATAACCGAATCTAACGTGCACGGCGTCTTGTATGCCGACCGTCTCGATCCGTTTGCGTCGTTCTCGGCAGACCACCTTGAGATGATCAGCGCCGTCGCAGCTCAAACGGCCGTCACGGTAGAGACCGTGAAAGCTCATAAACGATTGGCCCGCGAAGAGGTCGCTCGGGCAAATTACAGCCGTTTCATGCCGGAATATGTTGTAAAACAGTTGCTTGAAAACCCAAATTCATTCCGGCTGGGCGGCGTCAATCAGCTTGTCACAGTGCTGTTTGCGGACATCCGCGGGTTCACCGCCTTCTCGGAAAAAGAAAAGCCGGAAAAGGTCGTCGGTTTGCTAAACCGTTATTTTTCGGTGATGACCGACATTATTTTCGAGCACGGCGGAACGCTGGACAAATATATCGGCGACGGTTTGATGGCGATATTCGGAGCTCCGAACGCTACCGAAGAAGATGCTCTGAACGCCGTGAAAGCGGCTGTGACTATGCAGAAACGCCTGGTTCAGTTGAATACGGAATTGAGCGCGGAAGGTTACGGGCAGATCTCGGTCGGCATCGGCCTGCACACCGGTGAAGCGACGATCGGCTATATCGGATCGGACAAACGATCTGAGTACACGGCGATCGGCGATACGGTAAATCTGGCGTCGCGGCTCGAATCGAACGCCAAGGGCGGCCAGATCTTGATGAGCGAGGCGACGGCTGCGGCCAGCGGCAATCTGATACCGGTAAATAAGCTGGAGCCATTGACCGTGAAAAACCGCGTTCAGCCTGTAGATGTTTTGGAAGTAAGGTGGGCTTAGGGCCCGAAAATCCCGCAAGAATAGTTGTTGTCAGGCGCAGTTCAAAAGGAATATAATCATTCAGTTTACAAAGTATGCTGCGAATTTCTTCACTGAAAAAACTCGTAACCGATTCGATGGCGATCGACCTCGGCACGGCCAGCACGATCATAGCGGTCAAGGGCCGTGGTGTCGTTCTTGACGAGCCGTCGCTGGTGGCAATCAACGAGATTACCGAAGAGATTGTCGCGTTTGGTCAGGAAGCCGGCGATATGACCGGTCGTGAAGGCCGCGATATCGTCGTCCGTGCACCACTCATCGGCGGCGTGGTCGGCGACTTTGAACGCACCAAAAAGATGCTCGCCCACTTCGTCAAAAAGGCCAAAACGGGCGGTTCGCAAGTTTCGCTGCAGGCCGTAATGAGCATGGTCTCGGACGTAACTCACGTCGAGCAGCGTGCCCTTCTCAATGCCGCCGAAGAATCGCATATCGGCAAGGTTTTCATGATGGAAGAGGGCCTCGCGGCGGCTTTTGGCGCGGGCGTTTCGCCAACTGATAGGCGTGCTTCGGCGATCATCGATATCGGAGCGGCGACTACGAATATCGCGATCGTCGCCAAAGGAACCATCGTCCATTCGATGTCCGAACGCTACGGCAGCAGCTCCATAAACGAAGTGCTTGCAACACATCTGCGTCGGCACCGCGGTCTTCAGGTCGGCGAGGAGACAACCGAATTTCTTAAAACGACTTTTGCTTCCGCATTCTTGCCCGACGATATTTCGAAGTCAATCGTCGTGCGCGGCCGCGATGTCCAGACCGGAAGCCCTGCGGCCGTCGAGATCACGACCGGTGAACTTTATCCGATCGTGGAAGCCATCGTTCGCAAGATCGCTGAAACTGTCCGTGACACGCTGACCGAGCTTCGCCCCGAAGTTGCGGCTGATATCTACGACCGCGGCGTGATCCTGACCGGCGGCGGAGCACTACTCGACGGCATCGATAAGTACCTTCGAAATTTCATCAACCTCCCGGTCGTCGTCGCTGAAGAACCCCGTTACGCGACCGTCAACGGCCTCGTCAAAATGTTCGACGACCCCAAGCTCCTCGAACGCGTCTCCCGCAACGAACTCAGCGTCCTCCAAAACGCCGAGATCCCCTTCGAGGCTTAAGTATGAGTAACGCCTTCAGGCGTGAAGAAAGCTCCGGTTCGTCCCGCCCGTGCCCGGAAAAGGAAATACTTTCCGCTTCGAACACCAGCCCAACGGCACATGGCACGCCGCGCTTGAATGGCCCGCGACCGACTCCAAACCCGCAGGCCAAAAGGTCTACAAAATGGAACCCTGGCCGCCCCGCAAGCAATGATCGAAAGCCTCGTGACGAAACCGCGCATATCAAGCGACCCCGCAAATTCGAAAGCCATGGTGCGCTTTCTGATAAAAATTTGAAAACAAAACCAGAAAGCAGTCGTCCGCGTACGTCGATTGCTAAATTCAACGGTAGGAAGATGATTCCGACTCAATAAAACACATTTGCCTAAAATCTTCTAGCTAATTGAAAACGCTAGATTGGCTTCTTTCGGGCTTCTAAAACATAAACACATGATCGCCCGGCCAACACGTTCTCAATCTTCAATCGATTTACCGGGTTTTGTATGCAGTAGTATGTATATCTATTTATATCCATAATAATATTGATATCATTCTATATATCTATAAATATTGTAAACAAATATGCTTAAGGGTTGATGTTAAACATAAACCGGCGTACTCTGTAGTTGAGGATTATTGTAGATGGAAAGAAAAGAGGATTCTCCGGTAGAGCCAAGCAGATGGTATTCTGCGAGCGAAGCGGCACCATTCTTGGATATTCGCGAGGCCACCCTAAAGAATAAACTGCGCTCCGGGGATATCGATGGAATTCAGCGTGGAGCGAAACGGGTCTGGCATGTTAAGGGGACAGAAATAATAAAAATGCGAAAAGTATGGAATTTGGAAGTTAATTAGGTTTTTCGTTTGGAGAATTCGAGGTCGTTTGATAATTTCTATTTCTTATTGAAAGGATTAGAGAATAATTTCGCCAAGGACCTATGTCCTCGGAGGCTGATCTGTAATTCAACCAGATTCAGAAGGAGATGTTACGTGGCGGACGAAAACAAGAAGAGTAGCGGATTAAGTAAGATGGAGAGAAAATCAATTCACGTCAACGGAGTGCTAACCGATGCCGCTCGTCAATTTGCAGATAAGCAGTTTGCTGAAGCGCAAGAAGGCTCTGAAGAAATGGTCAAGCGAATTGATGAATCTCGTCGTTTAACGAAGGAAGATATGGCCTTTCGTTGTAATACTATCGATTGAGTGTTAGCCCCCTAAGTGCAAACACAGCTCGAACATTAGAACATAAATCTTCGTGCTCCCCTGATTCTATGTGCCGTTTTTCGGGGAAACTAAACCGAAGCGGAGAATAACGCATGGATCCACAACCATTCACAAAACTCAGCGACCTCGTGCCCAGATTCGAAGTCTGCGCTTTTAGCTCAATTAGAGAAGCTTTGACTTTGATCCAACCGCCGTTTGCAAATTCAGATTTTTCGCAAATTGATTATATAGAGAGACATCTTAGGAACCATTCAAATCCTCCGAAGTCAATGCTTATTGAGAAGCATTACATAGACCGTGGTTTTATGGATGACTACACCACGTTTTATGGAAGTAGTATACGACCCTATCCGAATTGGTGCCGCCGAATACATTTTTTTTCGATTGACGAAACTGCGTTGGAACCGAAACTCGGAGAGCTTTTCAAACTGGCTCAGGATCAAGTTGACTGTGATGGAGACAAAAAGAAGGCCCGAGAGAATCTTTCAACCTTGTGTCGAACTTTTAGTAGTGATTCGTACCTAGGATTTTGCACAATCCGACCGCTAGAGGGATCGCCCGTTGGGCGCACTGTTTTGCGTCACTATGAGGAAGTCGCTCCTGATGGAAAAAGAAAATTCAATTGCACTCGACATTACAAAGTGCATCTGTTTGGCTTGGAACTCACTGTTTGCGGTTTGGTTTTTCAACAACAGGATCAGGCCGTCAGCGCTTGCGCCACGACAGCTTTGTGGACGTCCTTAAGCAAAACAAAAGATTTTGAAGATATCCGAACGCCCACCCCTGCCGAAATCACGAAGCGAGCCACGCAATACCTTCTCACGGCGTCAGGTCGAGCAATTCCAGCAACCGAGGGCTTGTCTTTGGAACAGATGTGTCAAGCGATCCAGTCGGTTGGTCTTGCTCCATACGTGATAAAGGCGACCGCATCCGACGAAACAAAATCATATCTATTTTCATCTGTGTTATCGGGATTCGCCCCGATTTTGATGATTAGGCGTGGTGATAGTGGGCATGCAGTAACAGTGAGCGGGATGAAACGTTCACTAACTCACACGCCCCACATAATTTCGCTAAGCGCCGATATTAAATTCGACGATGTATCGGGCGACCTAAGTGACTTGTATGTAAATGATGACCGCTTCAGTCCGTACTTCAAGGTAAACGTAAGTTCGCTAGACAGAAATAAAAAGATTGATTTTGTTTTTCTCGACGATAATAACAATGAGATAGTCGCCGATAAACAAGTCTGGGAATTAGACTATATCCTGATTCCGATGCATAGCAAGATTCGATTGTCATTTGCAGAAATCCGCAAGATGGCAATTGACCTAATTAAAAGAGTCAACTCGTACAGGAACACCTACGCAGCGGCAGAGCCCCCCATTACATTAAATAGCGAGGTACAGCTAAGAACAAAAATAATGAAACAATCGGAGTATGTGGAGAAGCTATTCTTTGGCGAAACGAAGCTCTCACAGTCAAAATGGAAAGAGTTTAATGAAAGAATTTTTCTATCCCGCTACGTAGGTATTGTGAATCTCACTGATCATAATACATTTGGGTCCCTTGATATTCTTATCGACACAACAAACATCAAACGTAACCCAAACTATCTTGCGCTGATATGTCAGACTAAAGACCTAGATTTTTCAAATTACATCGTTGAGACCCTGTCGCGAGATTTGGTTGATTGCCCGATAATAATTGACGGGATTAATTGAGCAAACTTCTTCTCAACTATTTATCAGCGATCCTCCCCTCATAAAATGTAATCGGAACAACCTCTGCTTTGCCCTTCTGATAATTGTCCTTATCTAAATCATCCGCAATTTGTTCACTTTGATCGCCATCATCTCGTATCTGTTTTCCACGTCCCATTGTAAAGTGATCTGGATTTCCAAGGTCGTCGTGAAAAAGGTACGTGAAGTCTAGTGAGTATGTTGATTGGTCAGCAGGTCGATCGACTGACGAATCAAAATAAATTGACGGAACGGTATGGTCCGTGTGGTAGTAGCCGCGATACTCGCAATAGTTTTTCTCTGACAGTCCCCGTGGCAAGGTTATTGGACATTCTGGCAAGATTATATCTGAATCCGCCAGACCGATAAGCTCGGTTGCTTTTCCTGATGGCGTTTCGCTAGCAAGTGAAATGGTTCTCATCGCCATGATAAGAGCATCTTCGAGGGAGTCTACTGAAGAACCGATCCATTCATCGTCCATCGAAAAACCAAATTCTTTCTTAATGTCGGCTAAGTTATTTGCGATCTGGCCGGACTTGACCAAATGTGCTACCGAATTTACCGAAAAGGCCATTCCTCCCGGTATTCTATGATCATTCCACCACCTCTTGTCTCCTTGAGACGAGAAGTAGTTAACACCGGTGTAAAACCGCCAGGTGTTTCGTGCAGCATCTGGCTTTTCCAAAAATAACTGATCTAAGTGAATGGTATCGACAGCAATAGGCTCTTCGAGGTACAAAAAGCAAAGTCGTTCAGCAAGTTTCATTAACGTCGCGTCGGGCACTGCAAACGCAATTTGCGGCGAAGCCGCAAGAATAACGAAAGCACTTTTTTTTCCTGAATATGCCTGTTTCGTCCACGCGAGCCGAGCGTCCTGAATTTTCCCATGAATCGCCTCATCCGAACCGTTAAGGTCGCCCTCCGACAGGATGCAAAAGGTAATAAGTCCCAATTTTGCCGCAATTCTTCCGAACAGACATGGCTGCCATCGCTGCAACCAAGTCCCCAGTGCTTCCGCGGTTTCACCGTCGGAAGCATCTGGGCTGAACATCCGATTGTGGACGTCTACAATGTCCTCACTAAATCCAATCTCCTTCCGCCAAGGGTCTTCTTTTATCGAGTTGAGAAGTTGTGCAATTATCGACGCCATATCGAGTTATCCGAAGTCGGTCACAGAACGCAATATTCTTGCATGAATTTGGGCGTAAATGCGAGCCGATGTAACTAGTTTGCCACGATTTCCGCAACGAGGTCGTAGCCCGATAACTGATTTGGCGTGAGCAAAGCATCCAAAGTCATCATCAGCGCATCTTTTCTGGCATGACGAGGTTTCGGGTATCTGTTAGGGCGTTTCAGACGGCGCTGGCGTTTGGGTTGTTTGCGGCGAGCGTGACGGCAGGCTTGCTAAAAAGGCGAAAGGATAAAGGATAAAGTTGGAGGCCGTTTATGACTGCCGGATCATTGTGCTACTGCTCCCGGTTCTGACAGAGGAGGCAATAGGCCGCGCCGTAGGCTTCGTGTTGGAATTTGGCGATCGGTAGTTCGCTGAATTCGATATTGGCGGCGGAAACGGCCTTGCGGATGGTGGCGGGCGGGATCAGGACAACATCCTGACGGCAGGTTTGGATAAGGCCTTCGAGCTTGAATGTGATCGTTCCGCCTTTCATACGGCCCTTCGAAAGACGCTCCCTTATACCGACTTGCTCGATGCCGTTGTCGTCGAAGAACGCCTGGACGGCCGCCTGATAGTTCCGAACTTCGCTCTGGCTTTTGGGATCGGCGAGCACAAGCCGCGTGACGCCGGTTGGGACCAGCTCAAACCTCCCGGCGTGACCATCGAGCACCACGAAACGGGCTTCGTTCTTATCGAGGTCGATTCCGCAAATTCTTGGCATAGGTGGAGCAGCGGCCAGTAGTCGGTAAATTCAACACACAAGTATATTACAGGTCTGCCTCCACGTCCGCGAAACGCGGCCACGCATCCTTTACCCAGGAGTTTATTGCCCCCCCGGTCTCTAAGGCTCGCGGTTCTGACTTATGCTAACCTGAAAGGCATCGCGGGGTGTGATGCGGGAATTGGAATTTTACAAGCGGCAGATGGTTTTGGGGCACGTTTCGGGAATACCGGTGCGGGCGGATGTGCGGTGGTTTTTGGTGCTTTTTTTGATGACCGGGATCACGGCGGTGAGTATCGAGCCGTTGGTCAAAAACCTGGTCGGGAGCCTTGTGCTTGGGTTTTTGACGACGATTGGTTTCTTTGTTTCAATATTTTTGCACGAGTTTGCACACGCGGTTTTGGCGCGGTTTGAGAACCTGCAGGTGGTCGAGATCGTGCTGCATCCGTTTGGCGGGCTAACGCGGTTTGCTCATGAGCCGAAGACGCCGAGGGCGGAGTTTCGCATTGCGATCGCCGGGCCGGCAGCGAGCTTTTTGCTTGCCGTTCTGTTCGCGCTTCTGATGACAGCGGCGAGCTCAGCGGGCATGGATATTTTGTGGACGCTGCTCTTTCTGCTCGCACTCGCAAATTTTCTACTCGCGGTCTTTAATCTATTTCCCGGATATCCATTGGATGGCGGCCGCGTGCTGCGGGCTTACCTTTGGCGAAACGGCAAGGACCTGAACGAAGCGACCATTTTGACGGGAAGGTGCGGGCAGGTGATCGCCGCCGGGCTGATCGTGTTGGGTGCGTTTTTTGTTATCGCACGCGGGCAGTTTTTTACCGGATTTTGGGCGATGCTGTCCGGCTTCTTTCTTTTTGATTCGGCTCGAAGCATAATCGGCGAGGTCCAGTCTTTGGAAAAACGGCTTGTGGGCGACGTGATGACGCTGCCCATCGCGATCGCACCCGAGGCATTTATTCAGCATGTCATCGACCAAGTTTTGCCGATGAACCGGCAGGCGGCTTTCCCGGTTGCGAATCATAGGCAGCTTTACGGCATACTGCTGCTTGAGGATGTAAAGAACGTGCCGCGTGAGGATTGGCGGAAAGTAGCGGTACGTGATGTGATGCGGCCGATTGCGGCGGAGCATTTTGTCGAGGCCGGAATGCCGCTTTTAGATGCGAGGGAGCTAATGCGAACAAACGGTGTCGGAGCTTTGGGTGTGATCGATGAGGCTGGGAACCTGGTAGGGTTTATGGCGAAGAAAGGATAAGAGTTTTCCGCAGAGAGGAGATACAGATGTTAGCTGTCTTAGGTGCCTTGATCGCAAATGGGTTGATCACGATATTGAAACTGATCGGCGCGATCATGACCGGTTCGTCGGGAATGATGGCGGAAACGCTGCACTCGCTTGCGGATACGACGAACCAGGTGTTTTTGCTTTTGGGCCTGCGGTTTTTTAAGCGGCCACCGTCCGAGAAGCATCCTTTCGGCTACGGCAAGGAGCGATTTTTCTGGTCGTTCATCGCGGCGATCTTTATTTTCGGCGTCGGTGCAACCTTTGCACTGTACGAGGGCTTCCAAAAATTGACGCATCCGCATGCTCCGGAGAATTTGAACTGGGCTTATTGGATACTTGGCATTTCGTTCGTTCTCGAAGCTGGCTCGATTTGCCTGGCGCTTTATCAAGAGGTTAACGAAGCTCACCACGAAGGGCTTTCGTTCATGCAGTATCTGCGTGAATCAAAAGACCCGACGGCGAAAACCGTTATTTTCGAAGACTCTGCGGCGTTGATCGGCATCGTGCTCGCAGCGATCGGCATTTATCTGTCCGATCATTACGGAGCGTTTTGGGACGGCGTCGCGTCAATGGCAATCGGTGTCGTGCTGGCAATTGTCGCTTTTGCACTGGCGAAAATATCGCGCGGCCTATTGCTCGGCGAAGCGGCGATATCAAAATCGGTCGATGCGATGCGCGAAGCCGTTTTGTCGCATCCAAACGTTAAAGGCGTTGTCGATCTGCTGACGATGCACATGGCGCCAAAGCAAATATTGGTAAATGCTCACGTCAATCTTGACGACAAGCTAACGGCGGCAGAAATCGTACAAACCATTGCGGAGATAGAGGAAAAGATCAAGCAGGCCGAGCCAAAGGTCGATATGATATTCTTAGAAGCGGCAAGCGTTACCGACACGGCACCGAAAGAGCCGCATCCGGAGCATATCGGATAGGAAAGCTAATATTCCAGATTTCAAATTCCAAATTTCAGATTTGGAATCACTACCGTTGGCGTGAATTTGAAATCGGAAATCTGGAATTTGGAATAAACAAATAAAAAATGCAGTTTACCGACTACATACCAGCGATAAACAGCGTGCGAAACGTCATCGACATCGCGCTCGTGTTTATCATTGTGTACGTCGTGCTGCGGCTGCTTCGCGGAACACGTGCTGTGCCGACGATCGTCGGGCTCGTGCTGCTGTTTTTGCTTTATTGGCTCGCCATTTCACAGGAGTTTTCGACGCTTGAATTCGTGCTGCGGTACGCGGTCGTCTATGTCGGATTCGCGATCATCGTGCTGTTTCAATCGGAGATTCGACAGGCGTTGATCTATTTTGCGAACCGACTGCGGTTTCCGATTTTGACGCGGCAACGCGGGCAATTCGGCGGCAGCGTTTATGACGAGATCGTGCTGGCGGTGACGACGCTCGCTTCGGAAAAGACTGGGGCGTTGATCGTGATCGAGAGAAACGTTGGGTCTGCGGAATTTTATCGACGCAGGCGTTCACCTTGATGCGGCAATTGGTTACGATCTGCTCGTGACTATATTCAATCCGATCAACGCCGCTTCATGACGGGGCGGTAATTATTCAGAACGAAAGGCTTGCGGCGGCGTCGGTATTCCTGCCTTTGACGAAGAACCCGAGCATTTCACGCGAGATGGGAACGCGGCATCGCGCGGCGATCGGCATAACCGAGGGCACGGATGCGATATCGCTTGTCGTGTCGGAAGAAACCGGGCTTATCACTTATGTCGAGGCCGGCGAGGTAAAGCGAAATATCGATACGACGCTTCTTCGCAAACTGCTTCTTGAAGCTATGGAGATACCAATGCTGAAAACAAAACGCGAGCCGACAAAAACGATGAAGGAAACGGAGAGCGAAATTACGGTGGGTTAGTTTTTATGCCGTCTGCTGCTGACAACAATGTCGAAAAACAGCAATACAAGCTGTATTTCAAAAACATTCTCCGCAAGGTCTTTCTCGAAGACTGGCTGATGAAGCTGGTTGCGCTCGTAATTACATTCGCTCTTTGGATTGGTGTTACAGGATTAAGCAAGCCGACACAGCAGCGTATGAGCGGGATTCCGCTGACACTGCGGTTCTCGAACAACACCGAAGTTACAAATTCGCCGAACCAGGAAGTAGATATCGTCATCAGCGGCGATAAACGAAAGATCGACCAGATAAACAAAAACGACCTGCATTATGTCGCTAGATTGACCGATGTTCCGCCGGGCGACCGCGTGATCCAGCTTACGCCCGACAACGTTTCAGTCTCGCTCCCGACCGGCATTAAACTCGACGAAGTTCAGCCGCCACGAATCTTCGTAAAGCTTGAGTCTGTTGAAGAAAAAGAGATCCCGGTCAATACCGCGACCGAGGGCAATGTTCCCGATGGCATGGAGATCTACAGCGAAACGATCACGCCGCAAAAGATCCGCGTGCGCGGGCCGGCGAGCTTTATTAAATCGCTGACGTCTGTGACGACCGACAAGATTGACTTGACCAATAAAGGTGCGGACTTTACGGCAAAACAGGTTTCTGTAAACGTTTCTAACCCGAAGGCAACGCCGCTTGATACGGTGGTCGATGTAACGTTTCGTATTGGTGAAAAACGAGTCGAGAAGACATTCGTCGTGCAGGCCAAAAACGACTCGAAACGAAAAGTGACCGTCGTACTATTCGGTGGCCGCTCGCTTTTCGATGGCGTGAAAGCCGAAGACCTGCAAGTGGAATTTGTCAAAAATGATGCTGGTGAAGAAAAGCCGCAAGTTACACTGCCCGCCTCGCTACAAGATAAAGTCGAGATCAGAAAGCCAAAGCCCGACCGCTAATAGATATCAAAAGTGTATTAAAGATGGACAGCTCTCGAGATCGGGTTGCCATCTTTTACGGCTGGTATAAACTTAATTTGTTTTGCGGCCTCGATCGCTTCTCATCCAAAACGCCGGAATGCCGCCGGTGCAGTTATTATATCTCATAGAGCATTTGCTGATTGACGGCACGATCAAGTTTCTGATCAAAGTTACCGCTATGGTGCGACAACGCACATACACCCTGCAAGTTCTTTGATACTGTCGCGCTCATACATGCAAAAATGGCTAAAAAGCGGGTCGCCTACACTATCGAAGACTTGGACGTACTTTACATGACCGGCGACCTTCACAAGCGGATCTGGAGGATCTTGAGAGCCGAGATCAGCGATTCTCCCGAACCTTCGCTTGTGTGCGAGAACCTACCCAAATACTTCCCATCCTTTGGCAAGGTCAGCTCACATGCAAGCAGTATTTCGTGACGATCCAGTTTTCGCTTTGAAATCAGTTACGAACACCTATCCACCGCCAAATGCATACACGTCCTTCGTTTTAAGAAAATTCAATTACCTGCAAGTTTCTCTGGCTTTGTCCGTTCAAGGTTTATAGGCACGTTCGCAGATCCACCTGGATATGCAAAATAAACTCTGAGCCGGAGCAAAGCAATGAAAAAAACTCTTTCGATATTAGCCGTTAGCTTAGTTGTCGCAACCGCGGCATTTGTTTTCTCGAACAGCAGATTCAATGGATCGATCACCGCTGCACAACACCGATCCCGAAATCGTTGTCGCTGAGATGAAGCCGCGTAAAACGATGCGTGCTTTTCGATCTGATCAGGAGCTAAAAGATTTTTTCCGCGAGCTTGCCGAAAAGCAAAAGCGTGATGCCGAACGTCAGCGAAGTAAATCCGGCTCATCTTCAAATGCGACTTCACCCGCTTCATCTCCATCAGGATTGGCGGCTGACGGCGTTGCCGACAAGGAATCAAAAGCCGAGGAATCAATCACCAACACGCAGCATGCCGGTGTTGACGAGGGCGGAATTGTAAAACTCCACGGCGAACATCTGGTTATTCTGCGTCGCGGACGTTTGTTTACTGTGCGGATCGGCGACAACTCGTTGAAGCCGGTCGCATCGATTGACGCTTTCGCTCCTGGTGTGAATCCGAGCAGCGATTGGTACGACGAAATGCTCGTTTCGGGCAATACGGTAGTCGTGATCGGTTACAGCTATGGACGCGGCGGAACGGAAGTGAACTTGTTCGACATCGACGCGGCTGGCGATCTCGATTACCGCTCGACGTATCATCTGCGTTCGAACGATTACTATTCGTCACGCAATTACGCGAGCCGTCTGATTGGCAGCAAGCTGATATTTTATACGCCGCAATACATCGGCTATGGCGGCGACCCGATGCAGCGATTTCCCGCCGTCCGCAAATGGCGTAAGGGTGTGACCGATAAGGAATTTCAAACGATCGTCCAACCGACGAACGTTTATCGAGCCGAAAAACCGGTCGAATCTAGCTACGGTTTGGCGTTGCACACGGTGACGGTGTGCGACCTGGCGAGTCGTGATTTTTCATGCACGGCGACCGCGACATTGGGTTCGCCGGGGCGGGTTTTCTATGTCTCGCCGGAATCGGTCTATGTCTGGACGACGGATTGGCAGTACGGCGGCGAACGTGCGAAGGCAAGCTCGATGCTTTACAAAATGCCGCTCGATGGTTCGGCTCCGAGCGCTCTCGGAGTGACGGGCAGCCCGGTCGATCAGTTCTCGTTTCTTGAAAGCGGTGACAATCATTTGAATGTTCTGGTGCGTTCCGATGGCTATGGCGAGCAAATGTGGGGTTCGGAATTTGCAGCGGGTGATGTCGCGTTGTTCCGTGTTCCAATAGACAGCTTTTCCGACGGCAGCCAGGCTGCTCCGTATTATCGTTATCGCGAATTACCGAAACCCGAAGACTATACTTTCCAAAACCGGTTCGTCGGCGATTATCTTCTCTATGGCACGGGAAGCGGTTGGGGCCGGCCGGAAAAGAAAGACGCGGCGAATTTATTTGCTGTAAACTGGGCAAACGGCGAGGTCAATAACCTGCGGCTCAAACACGGCGTTGACCGCATCGAGCAAATGGGCAAAGACGCGGTCGTTGTCGGCACAAACGGCCGCGACCTATACTTTTCGCCGGTGCATTTGGCCGAAACTCCTGAGGTAAAGGAAAGCTACGCACGCAAGAATGCATCGCAAGGCGAGCTTCGCAGCCACGGCTTTTTCTACAAGGCAGACGGACGCGATTCCGGTCTGCTTGGCCTGCCGATCGCCCGCGAAGGCCGTGCCGGTTATCGCCATCTGGTGGAAGGCTCCGCCGCGATACTCTTTCTTCGCAACGATTCTCTTTCGTTCGACGAGATCGGCGAAATGGAAGCAAAAAACTTCTCAAACAACGACGGCTGCCGCGCATCCTGCGTAGATTGGTACGGCAACGCCCGCCCACTGTTCGTTAAGAATAGAGTGTTTGCCTTACTCGGATATGAGATCGTCGAAGGAAACGTGGGCCGCGATCGGATACAGGAACTCAGACGGATCAACTACTCACCGCGTGGCGGGAAGAGACTGGCTGAGGAGGAATAGCCCTGACCTGCAAGTTGCCTAAGTTGAAACAATCAGATTGATTTTATTGCCGTTACGATTTAGGCTGAGCATTGATGAATGCTTGGCCTTTTTTTATAATCGCACTCCTTGGAATGTTCTCCATCCGTTCGTCTGGACAAGTAGCTACAGTTTGCGGCTCGGAACTCGAGGATTCGCCGATGATTCGGAGACTTAAGTTGGGCATGAGTTCGAATTCCGTCACTCGAATTATAGGAATTAATGATGTTGCCCAAATCAAGCACACTATTATTTGGGTGAAAAGAGAGGGAGATAGATACGTTATTTACTCGCCTTTACCGTCTGTCGCAGACATGTTTTCAAAATCCACTGCGTCTGTCAGGCGACGGCGAGAGTTTGATCGTTCAAAGCGCCTTGTTCTTGCTGGAGAAAGTTCTTTAAAGGTTGAGAAGATAGCGTCTCAAAAGAGACCGCATCGATTCTTAGCGAATGTTAGAAGCGTGGATGCAAAGTTTTTCGAAGACAGGCTCTTCAGTCTGGCGATTTTTTATGACCTGTGGGATAGCCCTAAGTGGATTGGGGTTGGGGAGTTTGTAGAGAGTTTGTCACTTAATCTGGGCCTTCAAAGAGGACACTGGAAGGCAACTCTTTTTGATAGTACAATGATATATCAATGTCCGGACTGGTATTTAAATGCCAGTATAATAGCTGGGTCAGCGTCTATTTCTTTGGTAAATACTAAGATCGAAAAAGATCTTCCGGTATTAGCTTTAAAGCTATACAACGAGTCCGAACGACAAAAAGAACTAGAGAATTTACGACGGAAAAAAGAGTTTCGGCCGTAATAAGAACACCGAAGGCAATTTCTCACTCAACCTAATGTTTTTCTAAAAAAGCTCTCACGTCCTCACGCATTTCGTCCGTTATCTCATGCTTCGCGACATACTGCTTTGATCGATAGTTCGGCAATCGCGAACTTAGTTTCTCATCAAAGGCGGTGAATTTTTCCTGGGTGTAGAACTCGTCGTCGTCGCCGTAGAGATAAAAGGTCTCGGCGTCGAAGGGTTTGTAAACCGGGTTTGTATCGAGATCGCCGGGGATTCCGCCGCAAACGCCAACGATGCCACGCATCGCGTCCGGGTTTGTGAAGGCAAAGCGGAAATTGAGCGCGCAAGCCTGTGAGAAACCGTAAAGATAAACTTGCTCGCGGTCGATCGTCCCGTCATTTGAAAGCTTCTCTATCACGTCAAGCAAAAACTTGTGGTGCAGGGCGACGGACTCTTCGGGTTTGTGGTCGGTCAGCCAGCCGAAACCGATGCGGTAGCCTGCGTCGAGCTTGGTGAAATGCTGGTGCGGTGCCTGGACAGACCCAATCACCCAGCCTTCGGGTGCGACGGCGCGAGCCTCGCGCATCATGTAGCGTTTATGAGCGCCATAGCCGTGAACAGCGAGGAGAAGAGGAGCGTTCGCACGCGCGCCGTCTGGCACGAACAGGTCGTAATAAAGATTGATCTCCGCTTTCACAGACAGATCAATTTCGGGCAATTTTATCGAATCGTCTCCAGCCATTTTTGCGGATCGACCGCTCCATGCGGCACCATGGAACGGAAAAATTTGTATTTTTTCTTTTCAAAACCTTTGAGCTGCTTGTTAAAAACTATAAACGGGACCAGACGGCCCAGCTTTTTGTAAAGCGAAAGTTTTTGCTCACGATATTGCATGGTTTCGCCGTTATCCGAAATATGCTGCGCCCAGGCGATTGAGCCGCAAAAACCGCAAGCACCAAAATGTGGAGAGAGCAAAATGTCTTCCATAAAAACGCGAATGCCGCCTTCGAATTCGTGCAGAACGTCGTGAATCGCGACAATCGCTTTGTCCGACAGGTGCGGTGCGAAGCCGTCGAAGTCCAACTTTGTCCCTTCATAAGTGTGATCGCCATCGATCCATAAAAGCCGCAATGGCTTGTCCCACGTTTTTGCCAACTCACACGAAAACATCTGGTGAAATTGGATCTTGCCGTCGACATCTTGTGCTTTGATATTCTTTTGGAAATCGGCGAAAGAGCTGTCGTCGCCGCGCAGATCGGGGTCGGTTTCCGAAGGCGCGGTCATCGGATCGACCGCGTTCACGGTCGAACTGCCCGACAGCTCTGCGGCTTTTGCAAGAATAATGGTCGATTTGCCCTTAAAGGAGCCTATTTCGAGAATTTCTCCTTCAGCCGTCGGGCAAGCGGCGAGCAGAGCAAGAAAACGCATTTCATTCGGGGCTAGATAGCCCTCGACATTCTCGACTTGCCTCAAAAGATCTTCCGCAAACGAATTGAAACCCTCGGGCAATTTTCTTGACGGTTTTTGCATAAGCAGAATGTATTTGTCAGACTACGTTAGTCGATGTGAACGTGTCAAAACCTCTCGTTTAATGGAAGGTCTTCTAAAAAAACTGGACGATTTGGCGGGAATCGAAAACGAGAAGCCCGCCGTTAAATGGCTTGAGCGGATTGCATTCGTGTTCCTCATTTTGATGCTCGTTTCGGCTCCGCATTCGATCGCGGCGACACAAACGGCGTGGATCACGGGAATGTTCGTGTGGGTCGTCAGGCTGTTTTTCAGGCCGCGCCTGAAGTTAAAGTTCGGGGCATTGGATTTTGCACTTTGGGGATTTTTCGCATGGTCGGTTGTTTCTTCGGTTGCTTCGTACGAACCCGCAACATCAATAGACAAGCTGCGCGGTACCGCGCTTTTCCTGATCTTTTACTTCATCATTTACAACCTGCGAAATCTCCGTGCCGTTTATTTTGCGGCGTTCATACTGATATTTTCATGCATGGTGAACGTGCTGCTGACGCCGGTACAACGATTAATGGGCCGCGGTGTCGAGATCCAAGGAGTCCGGCCTGAAAGCCCTCTGGCCAAAGCTCTGCTGCGTGAAGGTGACACGCTGCTGACCGCCGACGGTATAAAATTTTATAGTCTTGAAGAGTTCGCTGCGCGGATCGAGCAAAATGAGACTACAAAGATAAAGGCTTACCGGCCCGATTACGAGTTGACGGTCGATGTAAAACGAGCTGATATATTGCCCGGCTCGAACGCGCTCGAAAAACTCGGTATCGAAAGCTGGAAGAAAAGCAGAAACTGGCGTTCGAAAGGATTTTACGGGCACTACGCTACATATGCCGAAGTATTGCAGTTAATTGCATCGCTTGTATTCGGTTTGCTTGTGGCCGGTTTTGCCGCAGTGCCGCGACGGCGGAGAGAGATTGCAATTTTAGCATTTTGCCTGGCAGCAATCTGCCTCGCGCTTCTCTTTACCGTTACGCGTGCGTCGCAGCTTGCGTTCATGATCTCAGCCACTGCGATCATAATGTTCGGGCTGGGGAGAAAATGGATCTGGCGAGCAGCATTGGTTGGCGTGCCGGTCGCGATCATCGGCCTGCTTTTTTTGCAGCAAAGCCGCGAGGTCGGATTTTTTGACGCAAAGGACGACTCGATCAAATATCGCCAAACAATGTGGCGTGACGGCATTCGCATCTGGACGGAAAGCCCGCGGCATTTTGTCGTCGGCGTCGGAATGGATTCGATACAAAAGCACTGGCAAGAGTGGGACCTGTTCGACAAGGGACATCAACCGATGGGGCATTTTCATTCGACTCCGGTACAGCTTTTGGTGGAACGCGGGCTGCCGGCATTGATCCTGTGGCTGATCATTTTGGGAATTTATGTCCGAACTTTATGGAAGCGTTTGAGGCATAACGAAGGCGGTAATTGGCGTTCGCACGGAATTTTGCTCGGATGTCTTGGCGGCACGATCGGCTTTTTCGCAAGCGGCCTCGTGCATTACAACCTCGGCGATCAGGAGGTGGCGATGGTGTTCTTTATTTTGATGGGTTTGGGCGTGAAGATCACTCAACCACAGTCGCCAGTAAAAACCTAATTCTTTATCCGGTACGAAACATACACGCAGCCGGTTTTCATCGTCCGGCATTCAAGCAGTTCGAGATCGATCCGCCGCTTCATTTTATGAAAAAGTGGCACGCCTGAACCGAGCAGAACAGGGTGAATGTTGAATCCGATCTCATCGATCACGCCTGCTTCGAGCAGCGGACGCGCCAGTTCGCCGCCGCCCATGATGCAGATATCCTTGCCTTTCTGTTTCTTCAGCCTACGGACGAATTTACCGGGATCTTCCGCGACGATCTCGACGCCATCGTGTTCTCCCGGTTTTAGAGTCCGAGAAAAGACGATGGTTTTAATATCGCCGTACGGATTCTTCGGCTTTTTTCCCTTTCCTTTTGGTGCGCCTTGCATCGCAACGTCATAGGTTTTTCGGCCCATTATGATGCAATCGATCCGCGGCCAGAAATCGTTCATTATTTCTGTAACTTCATCGCTCCAAAGCAGCCAATCGACCGCGCCGTCTTCGCGGGCAATGAAATTGTCGAGACTGTTTGCCCCGCCGAATATCACCTTTCTCATCGTGGTTGCCTCCTCTAATTCGCCGTTTCCAAACCAGCGGCCGCCAAAAAGTTCGGAACAAAGGCAGGCTCACTGTGATCAAAAACGGCGTCGAGTTCTTTTTCTACGCTGCCGTGGCCGGCAGGGATGTGTTTTACGAGCGGCTCGAAATTGCGAAAGTCGTAAAGTTTGTTGTCGAGCAAATGCGAGCCTGTAACGTTGGTCAATGCCGTCATTATCGAGCTGCGGATGAACGGCGTTTCTTTTTCAAGCTCGTTTATAAGGCGTTTTACGCGGGCACGCTTCAGGTTCGGCTGCGAACCGCAAAGATTGCACGGGATGATCGGGAACTGGCGTTCCTCGGCGTATTTGGCGATCTCTTTTTCCTGACAATACGCCAGCGGCCGGATGATCGTGTTGTTCCCGGCATCGTTTCGCAGAATTGGCGGCATTGCCTTTAACTGGCCTACGTAGAATAAGTTAAGCAGAAACGTATTGATAATATCGTCGGCATGATGGCCGAGAGCGATCTTTGTACAGTTTTCAGCCAAGGCCGTGGTGTAAAGTATTCCGCGGCGGAGACGTGAGCAAAGCGAACAATAAGTTTGGCCCTCGGGAATATGAGCGGTGACGATCGAATACGTGTCTTCTTCAACAATTCGGTAGTTAACACCGACGCTTTGGAGATAATTCGGCAAAACCTCTTCGGGAAAATCAGGCTGCTTTTGATCGAGATTTACGGCAAAAAGTTCGAATTTGACCGGTGAACGCCGCTGAACATCGAGCAGAAGATCGAGCAGCGTATAGCTGTCCTTTCCGCCCGAAAGGCAGACCATGATCTTGTCGCCCTCTTCGATCATCGAAAAATCGGCGATCGCATTGCCCATTTTTTTGAGCAGTTTAGCCTTTGTTTTACTTTCCGCGAACAATTTTATCCTCAGCCTCCCTAAACCATTGATTCTGACACGGCAGGCGGGATTTAACAACTTTTAAGAAAAAACTAGACAGGTTACCCGAAACTCGTTTATTATGGTTAGGTAATAGACAAACCAACTAGTTCTCCGGCAATCGATTCAGTATTGATCCTTACAGGTCCCCACCTGGAATAAATGCCGCCTAACTTGAATATTTCAAAAGGAGTTTCAAAGCGATGATTAGAATGGGAAGAGGTTCCAGATCGGAACAGACAAACGAGCCGAACAACTACGAAAGCCATATTTCGGATCCAAATCCGAATCCAAACCCGATTTACCAGCAGTATACGGGCGATAATCCCGCAACATCCAAGGCGGTTACAGACAGTGAATCGATGGCCCGCGACATTAAAGAAGGGCGATTGAGCGGATTTGTCGGTCATGGCACGATGCTGACCGGCGAGACGGCTTTTGAAGCAATGTTGCGTGTTGACGGGCATCTTGTCGGCACCGTTTCATCAGAAGCGGGAACGCTGATTATCGGCACGAACGGGCGGGTTGATGCGAATGTCAACGTTTCTGCGGCTGTAATAAACGGAACGGTAAATGGCGATATTGCGGCTTCGGAAAAGATCCAGCTTGGACGGACGGCCAGGGTTATTGGAAATATTCAAACCCCTCGGCTTACGATAGAAGACGGCGCCGTGCTCGAGGGCGGCTGCACAATGCTGAAGGCACGCGAGGTCGTCGAAAAAAAAGTGACTGAAGAGGCCGAGTCGCAGTATAAAGCTTCCGAAATTGCCAGTTATGAAGCAGCGGATGCTGACGAGGACGAAGAAGATCTGCTTGTAAGCAGCGAAGCCGACGAGGACGAAGAATCGGAGGATAAGTCTGAAGTGGCGACTGTCTGACAGCTTTGGAATATCATTTTTGATTATAGAAAGGGCGGAATCTTTCCGCTCTTTTTTGCGCAGTTTTAATTGCGGTCGCCTTGCTTCCCCGCGCTTTGTGAGTTAGATTGAGTTGCTCCACTTAACTCAACTTACGAAATTTTGGGAGGATAAGTTTTTTATGTTAAACGACTTCAAAGCTTTTATTGCGCGTGGGAATGTGCTCGATCTGGCTATCGGTGTCATCATGGGCGCCGCATTCGGCAAGATCGTCACGACTTTTACCGAAGGGATAGTTATGCCGTTTGTCGGACTCGTAACCGGCGGCATGGATTTCAAAACGAAATTTTGGGACCTGAGCGGGAAGCTTGGCTCCGGAGCGACGGCGGCCCAGATCGAAGAAGCCGTTACAAGCGGAGCGCCGCTCGTCCGTTACGGACAGTTGATCAGCGATATCATCACGTTTCTGATCGTTGCGCTCGTGATGTTTATGCTGGCGAAATGGGCAATGGCCTATTTCACAAAACTCGCCGCTGAAACACCTCCGCCGCCGCAGGAAGTATTGCTTGCCGAGATCCGCGATCTTCTTAAAACGAAATAGAGCTTTAGGAATTTTAGCCACAGATTCACACGGATAGGGAGAAAGGGATTGCTGAAGACCTTGATCAATCTGTCTTCATCCGTGTTTATCTGTGGCTAGATCTTCTTGTCTCCGTGTCTCGGCGGTGAAGATTCCGTCCGGAGTGATGCAAGCACTAAGAGCCGTGTCGCCTTCGTGAACGTCGGCGATCTCTTCCACCGGATCGAAATAGCTAAATCCTATCTTCACGCAATCATTCCTGCAAGTCTTCAAAAACCTGTCGTAAAAACCTTTGCCGTATCCGACGCGGTGACCAACCTGATCAAACGCGAGCCCGGGAACCAGGACCATATCGATTTCCTCGGGTTCGACCAGTTCGCCGCCGGCCGGTTCGCGAATTTCCCACGCGTTTTCGATAAGTTTGGTTTCGTAAGTACAAATCAAGCTTTCGAGTTCCCTCGTTTCGAAATTTATGCGCGGAACGGCGATCCGTGTCTTCGGCGAATTCTCGCGAAGTGCACGTAGAATGATCAACGTGTCAACCTCATTGAATTTTTCGATCGGGATGAAACAATGGAGTATTTTGATCTTTGACAGATCAACGCATTCGAAAAAGTGGAGCGCGATCACGCTGCTCTTTTCAGCCCTTTCCGTGGAAGAAAGTGCTTTCTGTCGGGCTAGGTAAGTTTTACGAAGCTCGGTCTTGGTCATCGCAAAACTCCTGCGGAATAACTGAAAGTGAAAAACGAAAAAGGGCTGATCGAGCTCTATCCGCGTTTTTTGTTCGGCCGCGGCTTGATCGCGGTCGTATTTGTTCTGGGTGTAACGACCGACGATTTAAATTCCTCGCCCGCACCGGCATTTGCGGCTTTGGAGGCGGCAAGCAGTTTTGATTCGTTCAGTGTTTTCAACGCAGCTTTAGCACTTTTGCTCAGTCTTTTTTTCTCTTTTGGCATATGCTATTTAAGGTCAATTACGTTAACTAACGATAGAATTTTTCGTAACCTTCGTGTTTGCCGATCCAAAACCAAATCGCAGTGTTTTCCTCAACTACACAAAGTGCGCGATAACCTCTCGAAATTCTAACTGACCAGATATTTGCGGAGGAATTTATACATTTGAATTGCAGCGAGGGGTGAAAATGATTTTCGTGCCAGATAGAATAAGCTTTTTGGGCCGCCTTTTTCAGATTTGAATTAAGTTTCGAATATTCTTTCCAAAACTCAGGCGAAGTATTCGAATTCATAACCTTTCAAGATCAAAAGATTCTGTCTTTCCGTTCTTGAACTGTTCTCTTACATGCTGAGCTGTTTCAGCCAGTTTTTCGGAAGTCCGCTCAAAACTTTCATCCCATCGCAAGTCATCTGTAATATCTGCAAGGTACTCGCGTAAATGTTCGACAGCTCGATCCTGAACCGACTCCGGGAACGCTTCGAGCATTTTAGTGAGAGTCTCTATTGTTGTTGACATAAATTACCGCCTCGATGGCTTATTTTCGCACAATCCACCCGCCGCCGACAACCTCTTCTCCGTTATAGAAGATTGTCGCCTGGCCAGGTGTTATGGCCCGCTGCGGCTCGTCAAAAACAATTCTGGCATGTTTGTCGGGCAACGCAAAAATCGTGGCCGGTGCGGGTTCGTGGCGGTATCTCACCTTCACTTCCGCTCGGACCGGTTCCGAAGGCTCGTCGAACGCGACCCAGTTCACGCCTTTTGCAACAAACTCCAGTGAATCCAGCTCCTCGGCCTCGCCGACGATGATCTGATTTTTTGCACGTTCGATCTGCACGACGTAAAGTGGTTTTTCATGCGCGATGCCGAGGCCACGGCGCTGTCCGATCGTGTAGCGGTGAATTCCCGTGTGCTCGCCGAGTGTTTCACCAGAAGTGCTGACGATTTCACCCGCTGCGGGCAACTCGGCCTCGCGGCCTTCGTGATCGAGATAGCGGTCGATAAATTCAGAGTATTTCCCGTCCGGGACGAAGCATATCTCCTGCGACTCCTGCTTTTCGGCAACGTAGAGATTTGCGTCGCGGGCGATGTCGCGGACCTCGCTCTTTAGCATTTCGCCGAGCGGAAACCATGAACGTGAAAGCTGGTCCTGCGTCAGTTCCCAGAGAAAATAGCTCTGGTCCTTCCAGTGATTTCTGCCACGGAAAAGACGATAGCGATCTGCGGCTTCGTCATACTCAACGCGGGCAAAATGTCCGGTCGCCACTTTGTCGCAGCCAATGCTAACCGCCATTTTGTCGAGCGAGGCAAACTTCAGCCGCGAATTGCAGGCGACGCACGGAATCGGCGTTTCGCCGTCCAGATAGCTTTGAACGAAAGGCTCGACGACCGATTCTTCAAAGTCTTTTTCAAGATTAAGCACGTAAAACGGAATGCCCAACGATTCGGCAACGCGCCTTGCGTCGTAAACATCATCGAGAGAACAGCAGCGGCTTGGAAGCGGATCGCCGTTTTCGTCTACACTGATACCGCGACGCTGATTCCAAAGTTGCATCGTAAAGCCGACAAGCTCGTGCCCCTGTTCCTTTAATATTGCCGCGGCGGTCGAAGAATCCACACCGCCGCTCATTGCCACCGCTATCTTCATAAGACAAACACCTATTGTGACGGCGAATTAGCTTAGTTGCAAGACGCAGGCTGACGGCAAAATGTCTTGCTGGCGTTGCAACACCTCTTTGGGTTGTGCTACTTTTACCATATTATGCGACCCGCAATTGTCTAATTCATCCGCACCGAAGCGTCCGTAATTCACCATTCTTGGCGAACGACGATATCTTTGGCACAGCTCGTGCCGAGTTTTCAGCATTAATCTAAATTTTATGTCTATAGATATTGAAACTCCGTCGGCGGAGACGGTAGATAATTCATTTTCGTCTGTTCTGCGCGAAGCATTTGTCGGGACCACGCGCGATTTTACCGAGGGCTCCATCATTGTCGGCCTAATCATTCTGGCGATCCCGATGATACTTGAGATGTCGATGGAGGCGCTGTTCGCGATCGTCGATACTTTCTTTGTCGCCAAGCTCGGTGCCGAAGCGGTCGCCGTAGTCGGTTTGACGGAATCGATACTGGCTCTGATTTATGCGGTCGGTGTCGGCCTGAGTATTGGAGCAACGGCGACGGTCGCCCGGCGCGTCGGTGAAAAGGACATGGACGGCGCGGCCCGAACCGCGACGCATGCCGTTTATCTCGGCGTGATCGTATCGCTCGTAATGGGCGCAGCGGGCGTTATTTTCGCGCCGAATATTCTCGGCCTGCTTCGCGCCGAACCGGGCGTCATCGAGCTCGGCATACCGTTCATGCGGATCATGCTGGGAACGAATATCGTGATCGTATTCCTGTTTCTGCTGAACGGAATCTTTCGCGGTGCCGGTGACGCGGCGATTGCACTGCGGGTTCTGATCATTGCAAACGGATTGAACATATTGTTCTGTCCGATGTTCATTTTCGGTATCGGGCCGTTCCCCGAACTCGGCGTTACCGGTGCGGCTGTGGCAACGGTTTGCGGTCGCGGAGCGGGTGTTGTGTTTGCCGCATGGGCGCTGTTCGGACGCAAGAACGGGCGGCTGCGTGTGCGCGCTGAGCATTGGCGCTTCGATCCGAAATTGCTTACAGGCCTTGTCCGGCTTTCAGGTACGGCAGTGCTTCAATTTCTTGTGTCAACGGCGAGCTGGAGCGGCCTGGTGACGATCCTTGCCGGCTTCGGTACGATGGCCCTCGCAGGTTATCAAATCGGGCTGCGCGTGATCATCTTCGTCATCCTCCCAGCGGTCGGATTGGCAAACGCGGCAGCCACGTTAGTCGGGCAGAACCTTGGTGCCGGAAAGCCTGAAAGAGCGGAACGTTCCGTGTGGACAGCCGGTTTTTTGAATGCAGGACTGCTTGGACTAGCGGGATTATTCTTCGTGATATTTCCCGATCTGGTTATTAGCATTTTTACGACCGACCCCGAGGTTGCTGCCTATGGCCGCGACTGTCTTCGCATTGTCGGTTACGGTTACGCTTTTTACGGGCTTGGGATGGTAATGGAAAGTTCGTTCAACGGCGCCGGAGACACGTGGACGCCGACCTATCTCAACTTTATTGTTTTTTGGCTGTTCGAAATACCGCTCGCGTATGTGCTGGCGAATTATTACGGCTGGGGCCCGCAGGGTGTTTTTTGGGCAATAACGCTCGCGTTTTCGCTTCTGGCCGTGTCCGCTGCCTTGCTGTTCAAACGCGGAAAGTGGAAGTTGAAGGTCGTTTAATCAGACATCGGATGGACCTGGCGTGCGATTACGTGCGCCAGCCACCCGATGAAGATCCATTGAAGGTAAACAAGTGGCGGAATGATAAGGCTTGAATCAGAACTGCCGACGAGTACATAAGAAGCCAGTGTTGCCGGAAAACTCATATCGTTCGCAAGCTTTCCGAAGCCGCGGACGGATTGCAACAAATTATGGCTGAGGGCCATCATTGCAAGATTTGCGACGGCCAAAAGATTTCCAACCGGATTTGTAAAGGCGAAATGCAGGTGCTCTTTGATTTTCATATGCGTTCGGTTCTACTATTTTTGTTACACAAAGATTCTTTGAATTTGTTCCACAATTTCCGCCGATGAATTTCCCCGATCCGCAAACTCACGATTTTCCTGAATGGGTGCTCGTCGGCGAGTACTTTTATTACGCAAAGGATGTTGTCGCGTTCGGTACGCCGCTCAACGTCGAGACTGTCGCGGAAGCTTATCGAAAGGGCATATTTCCATGGTACACAAAAGGTATTCCGCTGCCGTGGCATTGCCCGGAGCGGCGGGCAATTCTTGAATTCGACGAACTGCACATTCCCCGAAGCCTGAAACGGGAACAGCAAAAGGCTCCGTTCACATTCACGATCGATAAGGATTTTCGATCGGTCATCCAAAGCTGCGCCCAGGCCAAGCGGCCGGATCAGGGCGGCACGTGGATCACAAAAGAGTTCGTCGCTGTCTATTGCGAGCTGCATGAAGCAGGAATGGCCCACAGCGTCGAAGCTTGGAATGCCGACGGCAAGCTTGTCGGCGGGCTTTATGGCATCGATTCCGGCGGCGTTTTCTGCGGCGAGAGCATGTTTCACAAGGCCCCGAACGCATCCAAACTAGCTCTTTTATTTTTGATCGATCATGTGCAAGCACGCGGAGCGGCATGGCTTGACGCTCAGGTGATGACGCCGCATTTGGAAGCGTTAGGGGCGAAGGAGATCGACAGGGATGAGTTTTTAGATAAACTTAAAAAAACGCAATCGTTGAGATTCAATCTGCTTTGAAATGCCTCATCGTGAACGAAAAAATATCACACCGGGAACAAAAGTCGCTATCGTACTCAAGCAGGACCAGCGAACCGGCAAACAGACCGTCGGTGTCGTAGAGGATCTCCTGACTAATTCCACCAATCATCCACACGGAATAAAGGTGCGTCTGACTGACGGCCAGGTCGGCCGCGTTCAGGAAATTCTCCACGATCAAAATTGAATGAGGACTGAAATTCCTTCTACTATATGGAGATAGAGATTATTAATTATGGGATTGTGTGCTATACTTGCAACGCTTTGTACCGCCATTGAGAGAACCTTACTCCTATGAATGCTAAAGAATTCTTTGACAAGTTAAAACCATGGTCGAAACGAAAACATCGGCTTTTGGGAAAATATTTGCCGCCTTTTAGTGCAAAAGTTGCCACAACGACGCGAGACAGAGAGATTTATTGCGTGGACGCTTTTGCGGGGGCAGCGAAATATGGCGATGGAAACGAAGGCTCACCTTTGTTAATTGCGAGATTTTCTGATGATTGTGCTAAATGGGTTAATCCTGTTTTTCTAAAACTAATAAATGTAGAACCCGATCTGGAGAACGAAGGCATCTTCGAGTCGTTAGAAGATGCTACGCAGATTTGGAAAGAAAAGGGTGTTGTTGAAAATATCAGAAAGGAATTTCATTCAGCGATGCCTGACATTTTGTCGCGAATTGGAAATTCACCTGCCTTATTCTTTATCGATCCCCTCGGTCCGACACAGGTTTATTTTTCACATTTGCAACCTCTCTTGACCAGAAGTCAAAACAGAATAACGGAGTTAATTGTTAACTTCGATACGGATGGACTCTATAGAATTACACGTGCCGCACTTTCGAAGAAAATAAATCCCAAAACGGCCGAGACAGATGCTCAAAATGTTACTGATATACTGGGAAGCTCTAATTGGAGACAAAAGCTAGAAACACTGGAAGTAACAACGGAAGAAGGGCAGGCCATACTTCTCAACGAGTATGTGAATAATCTTCAGCGATTTGGATATGATGTTGTCGCATATCCAATTCGAGAATCGTTAAACAAGAATCCCGAGTACTATTTTATTTATTGCACTAGGCATCGGGACGGAATTGCTCTGATGAACGATTTTATCCGTGAAGAGGAAGATTTGCTTTACGGTGAACACGTGGAAGATCGGTTACCTTTATTTCAGGATGAAGCATCTCTGTCAAGGGAAAAGGAGGCTAGACAGGATAAGTTACGATTTCTTCTAAAACTATATCTCGAAGATCATTTAGTGGTAACTCGAAAACAAATTAAACAGGACCTCCTAATAAGTAATTTTGGCTATTTTCATAGTAAAGAATACAATTCCGTGGTTAGAGGGTTTATCGACGAGAAAACATTAAGAGAAGAAACAGGAAAGACCCGTATTAACGATACTCATGTTTTGAAATATTTCCCAAAAAAATAAGTTTCTATGGCTCATAAATCTCCAATTGAATGGACAGAATCGACTTGGAATCCAGTGACGGGTTGCAAGAAAATCAGTCCGGGGTGTAAAAACTGCTATGCAGAGCGGCTTTCAAAACGGCTTAAAGCCATGGGACAGCCGAACTATCGCAACGGGTTCAAGTTGACGCTTCAGCCGCAGATGCTTGAACTTCCGCTCAAGTGGAAAAAGCCGCAGACGATCTTTGTAAATTCGATGAGCGACTTGTTTCACGTCGATGTTCCGCTGACCTATATTCAACAAGTCTTTGATGTAATGAATCGCGCTCACTGGCACCGATTTCAAGTACTGACCAAACGCTCGGATCGGCTTGAAGAAGTAACTTCGCAACTAAGTTGGTCAGCGAATATCTGGATGGGCGTTTCGGTAGAGAGCCAAAAGTATGTCGAGCGAATAGATAATCTTCGCAATAGCGGTGCAAAGGTGAAATTCCTCTCCCTTGAACCGCTGCTCGGGCCGTTAATAAATCTAAATCTCAAGAACATCGACTGGGCAATTGTCGGTGGCGAAAGTGGTTACGGTGCGCGACCAATGGATATTGACTGGGTACTGGATATTCGACGCCAGTGCGAGGAATCTGCCGTTCCGTTCTTTTTCAAGCAATGGGGCGGTTTCAATAAAAAGAAAACCGGGCGTATGCTCGAAGGTAGAACCTACGACGAAATGCCAAGGTTAGCTTATGCCTAATAACTTTCTTATCTACGGAGCCAACGGTTACACGGGTGAGTTGATCACGCGATATGCGGCCGAGCGCGGGATGAAGCCTATCTTAGCGGGACGTAATGCAATCGCGATCGAGGCGTTAGCTAAGAAAAATCACCTTGAATACCGCGTCTTCTCGCTCGACGAGACGGACAGACTCGATGCCGCTCTGCAGGAAGTTGACATGGTGCTGCACTGCGCCGGACCGTTTTCGATAACGAGCAGCAAGGTGGTCGAGGCGTGTCTCCGTAATAAAAAGCATTACACCGACATCACGGGCGAGATCGCGGTCTTTGAGGCGTGTGCCGCTCGTGACCAACAGGCAAAGGACGCGGGCGTGATGCTGATGCCGGGCGTCGGGTTTGACGTCGTGCCGTCGGATTGTCTCGCCCTGCATTTGAAAAATAGACTGCCGACGGCGACGAGTTTATCACTCGCGTTCTACGGCATGGGGCGCATTTCGCACGGGACGCAGGCGACAATGACGATGAACGTCGGCCGTGGCGGTGCGATCCGTAAAGATGGCGTGATTACGCCGGTTCCGGCGGCCTGGAAAACGCGCGAGATCGATTTTGGCGAGGTCACAAAGACCGGTGTGACAATCCCGTGGGGCGATGTCGCGACGGCGTTTTATTCGACCGGCATCCCGAATATCGAGGTTTTTACCGTCGTTCCGCCTTCGGCTTTGAAGATGATGAAGGTGAGCCGTTACCTCGGCTGGCTGCTAGCGATCGGGCCGGTGCAGAAATACTTGCAAAAAAAGATACCGGTAGGCGGCCCGAGCGACGAAGAACGCGCGGCAGGCAAAACGCTTCTCTGGGGCGAAGCAAGCGACGCGGATGGCAATCGTGTCGCAGCGCGAATGCAGGGGCCGGAAGGCTATTCGCTGACGGCTCTTGCAGCGTTAAATATCGCGGAGAAAATCCTCAACGGAAACTTCACGCCCGGCTATCAAACACCTGCAAAAGCGTACGGTGCCGATCTCGTCCTCGAGATCAGCGGTGTTGCGCGTCAGGACGTCTAGAAACCGAGCTTTAGTCCAAGCTGAAAAGAGCGAGTGAGTTCACAAAATGGTCTTAAAATATTCCCACTGCGGCCTTAGCTTTGCCATGAACGCGACGAAGCGCGGGTCCTGTCTGATCTTGTTCAGATTGTCGTCATTTTCGAACAGCGGGTAGCACGGAAATCCGTTCTCGGCGGCGGACTCGAGCCATGTTACCGCCTGTTCGGGCTTGTTCATCAGCGCGTAGGCGCAGGCGATAAAATAGGCCGTGTGGTGAAAATGACCGAAGCCTTTTCCGTTTTCCACGGCAATCCTGATCTTCTCCTCGGCAATTTGTTCCTGGCCCGCCGAGGCCGCCAGCATGGCCTGCAGGCTGGTGAACAGGCCTCGATTGTCGTCGGGGAAATCTTTCAGAAAACGTTCGAGCTCGACGACGGCCTCTTCCTTTCTCTCGAGGTTGAAAAGCGCCCAGACGATCTGGTGCCCGACCAGCGCCCGATTGGTGTCCTCCGGTATTTTGTGTAAGCCGGAAAGGGCCTGCTCGTATTTACCCTGAAACAGAATCGTTTCGGCGACGCGAAACTCGGCCAGGCTGTTGTGCGGATTAACCGCGAGCGCCCGGTCCAGTTCCCTTAGAGCTTCATCAAACGCGCCGATGTGGTTGTAAACAAGAGCCAGTTGGTTTCGAGCTTCATCCAGATTGGGGTTTAACTCAAGCGCGCGGCGGTATTCGCGTATAGCCTTCTCGTGCGGAAAACGATTGGATATCGTCCAAAGGAGGCGTCCGCGTGCGAGATAAGCCACTGCAAGATCAGGGTCGAGAGCTAAGGCCTTTTCCACCTCGACAAAAGCCTTTTCGGCCAATGCCTTGTTGTTCGGGTCGAATAGAAAGAACCTCCAAACATACGCTTGGGCGAGCTCCGCGCGGGCCGCGGCAAACTCCGGGTCGGCGGCCACCGCGCTCTCGAGCGACGCAATCGCGGCCGCATTATCGTCCGCCGTCTGCCGGTTAAGGTAAAATTTGCCTCGAAGATACTGATCGTAAGCTTTCGGGTTTACGGTGGCGGCCGATCCAAACTGCATCTGCTCCTGCGGCGTGAGCTTGATCCTTATCTCGCTTGCCACATCCCGCGCAACCTCCCGCTGAAGTGCCAGAACGTTTTGAAGATCCCGCTCATAGCTGTGCACCCACAGATTCTGGTCTGTTGCCGAGTGGATCAACTGCACCGCTATCCTCACGCGGTCCCCGACGCGGACCACCGAGCCGGTTAGCACAGCGTCAGCGTTCAGCTCGCGGCCGATCTCCGGCACGGTACGCTGGGTGTCCTTATACTTTCTGCCCGAATGTCCTGAAATGACTCGCAAGGCGCCGATCCTGGCCAGGTCGGTGATCAGGGCCTCGGTCATGCCATCCGCAAAGTAGTCCTGTGTCTCGCCGCCCGAAAGATTTTTCAAAGGGAGTACCGCCAGCGACTGGATATGTATCGGAGCAGCATTGTCCAAAAACCGCTCCCTCAGCCTGCCAAGATTCAGCCCAATCAGCAAAGCTAACAAAAGCAATGACCCGGCTCCAATGATCGGCCAACGGCGAATGAGCATGGTTCGGCGTGAGGTTTCTTTTAGCGGCGGAAGTAACGATTGCTCCGCTCCGTTCGACCCGCTATCGGAGGTTTCTTCGCTCGACATGCTATCGGAAACTTCTTCATTCGATGCGCTTACATCAGGTTCCGCCTCTTCATCGCAATATTCGGTCACGGTCGCAACAAATCTATAGCCGCGACGCGGCACCGTTTCGATGTATTGGTGATCATTTGGGTTCTCGCCGAGAGAGCGTCGCAACTCGGACATCTTTACCGACAGGTTAGCTTCCTCTACAAAACTGTCCGGCCAGACCCGATCTAGCAACTCCGATTTTTCAAGCAGATGACCGCCATTTTCCACAAGAACAACCAGCAGATCGAATGCCTTCGGTGTAAGCGGCACCGGCAGGCCTTCGAGCACAAGCTGCTTCTCTTCAACGTTTAGCCGGAAGCGGCCGAATTCATAAATATGCCTGTTTCGTGTTGCCATAAGGCTTTTCTAAGCTGCTGGAAATCCTTTGGAAGTCTTTTGGCGAAACGTTGGCGTTTCGTAAGGACTCCCGGGGTCCCTGTCGTTAAGGTCTATCTTGTCGGACGGCTCTGCATATTATAACTGACTGGAGCCCGATGGGGAATAGATACGAAAAGAAGGAAGTGCTGAAGATCGGACGGCGTAGATATGAGACGCAAATTGCGATCAGGAGGAAAAATGCCAAGAAGAGATCTTATTACGCTTGATGGCGAGACGAAATACGGATTGAATGTTTTTGACACGGTGGGTGCGCGCGGAGCTAACCGTCACGGCGACGTCATGACCATCCAGGCGATGTTCCGATACCTTGGGGAACTTTGGACAAAAGATGGGACGGGAACATTGCCTTTTATGTACGACCTATTAGTCGAACCGAATGGCATGATTGGCCGGAAGACGATAGATGCAATACTCGCGTATCAGCGGACATATGGCCATAAAGTCCTTAGCATCGATGGAACTATTCATCCCGCAAAATATGAAAATCGAAAAATGTCGAGCCGCAAACCATTGATGACGATAACGCGAATGCACGACGATTTGTTGAACGCGCATGGAGCAGGCGACTACACGAAGGAGATCGCACGCCGATTTCCAAATGTTGCGTTTTGGATCAGATGACCCGCATTGTAGCGGGCCGCGAATTTAATTATGCGTCGTCATGTATAGAAGAAGGAGTTACCAATGAAAAACACATTGTTGATCGTTACGATAATATGGGCATCCATGCTCGGCTCACAGGCCGAGGCTGCGCAGTTCACGATAAGAATTCCCAAAATACCGAAGATCGAGAAACCGAACCGCGATCAGCCCAAACCATCGGAGCCGAAGGCGGAAGGAAAAACGACGGACGCTCCTCTCGGTAGAGGCATTGGCTCGGATCAGCCGACAATTATTAAAGACTCGGTCCAGGTGACTCCTCACACACTCGGCAGCTATCGCGGCAATTTCGACATTTGGAGCTGGACGCCCCGGATAGAGTTCAGCGTTAATGGGCCGATCGCGAGCGGCGACCAGCTTTATGCTGAGTTCACGCTTCCGACCGGGCAGGTCAAGTTCGATTGCAGGACCGAGGAAAGACAGCAAGGCTATGTGTGGAAGACCTCTTGCGGTGGCCCAAGGGTGCCCGAGGAACATAGCAGCCTCTACACGGGCCCAGTTAGTTTTGCGATCCGCATTCGAAACGAGCTTGCGGGATCTGATGTCGCGCTATTTACCGGCAAAACAAAAGTCGAAAAAGTGCCGTCAAGCGGACATGGCCCAAAAGCCGCCAAGCAATTCGTTTACTACGTGAACCATGACTGGAATCTGCCGATCGGCTACGTCTTCCTAACGCCAAACGACGTATACGGCATGAAAAACCCAAGGCTTGATGTTGCGTTCTGGGTACGCGGAGGCTATCAGGGCGATTTCGAGCCTCACCTGTTCTATCAGGGTAAAGAGGTTGGCAAAGTTTATTTAGAAGGGCGCCAGGTTGGCAAACCCGGCTGCGATCCGGAGGTGGACAACAGCACATCGCACTCCGTGGCGGAAACGGTGCCGCATAAGGCAGCATGGGTGCGGGTTCGCTGCCAGTTTTACGGCGTGCTTGGTTGGGACAAGAGCGGTGGTGACACTGGCTTGTTCGGACCTCCCTTTCAGATCAGCTCGAATCCCGGCGAATACGAGGTCAAGGTGCTGCGTGGCAATCGCTTGGCAAGGTCTATCAAGTTCACCGTCGGCGCGGACGGCAAATTCGACAACGGCATAGCCGCAGCCAACAAGCTCGGACGCGACCGCGTCATCGTGCCGGTACAAATAATCGGCGATCAGGACGGCACATGGGATCGGACGGCATGGAGCACGGAAGCGTTTTATGCCAATCCGTTGATCGGCTTCAGGGTCAATTGAATTTGCTGTTTTAGAAAAAGATCCAATCCAATGAGAAAGAAAACTTGGAAGCGATAACACACATTCACCTACTTCGGACTAATAGGTGATAGAGGCGGATTCGGAAGCCACGTCAGCCGTTATACCTCTCGAGGCTTGACAATAGTGGAAGGTTCAATCGGGAAGAAAATGGAGGAATTGTCATGTCAAAAGTTAATCTGTATTTGAAAGCTCTGATGTTTATCGCGATACCGCTTTTGTGCATCGCCGTCTATTCTCAGACGGTTGATCGAAAAGAACTTGCGGGACAACATTTTTCGCGGGCATTAGAAATCATCGAAGAAGCCGACGAAAAAATTCTCAACATATCTGAGTGGCACCGCTTGAGAGCCGAAGCCGTTGAGGAACTCGACAAGGCTTTGGAGCTTGATCCCGACAATCGCAAATATTTAATTGAACGCGGGCGAGTGGTTAGAGATCCCTGGGATGCCGTGGCGGATTTCACGCGGGCGATCGAGCTAAAGCGGGATGATGCCGACGTTTATATCCTGCGTGCCGAGGCGGAAGCGGATAACAATAAAGCACTGGCCGATTACGATAAAGCCATCACCCTTCAACCGAAAAATGCAGAATTCTATTCGAAACGCGGCGAATTCCACGAGCTTAATAGAAGATTCGATAAATCCCTCGCGGACTTCAGCAAAGCCGTTGCTCTCGAACCGGACAATCTGGAATCCATTAAGAAGCGAGCGTCGTTTTTCACGCAGCGAAGAAATTATCTGATGGCGATAAAAGATTACACGACGATCATTAAAAACCATCCCGAATTTCCGAGAGGGTATCTGTTCCGGGCCGAGGTTTACGGAAATATGCGGCAGTATACAAAAGCGATCGTGGATCTGACACAACTCCTGAAACATGACCCGAATGCCGCCGGAGCACTAGAGGAGAGAGCGAGATACCACCGTCTCACAGGGAAACCTAGGCTGGCGGCGAAAGATGAAGCAGCAGCAAAGAAACTGCGCGCGGCTCAAAACTAGAAAGAAGCCATTCGGTCAGAAAGACGACCATTAGGTTGACGGCGCATTCTATGGGAATCCATTGGCGGGATTTACCGTGCCGGAGCCGGAGCACAGTAGAAATGCCAAAACGAGACTTCATTACGATCATGAAAAGTTAAGGTAACTAGATTCGTGAGACAACGCGATACTCGTAAAGGGGAAAACCAATGTCAACATTTTTTTTGGACGTGTTCAATCAAGGTCAAAAGGCAGCAATTCTGACTATACATGCAAGCAACGGTACTAACTCGAGCGGATTCTTCTGGGAATGGTCCGGGATGGGCATGCTGACCCAGGGCAAGTGGGAATGGATGTATGTTGGAAAGTTTTTTATCGGGCTACGAAATAAAGACGGTGATTTTGGTTTTGTCCATAGTAGCTGGAGTCGCGGACAAAACAAGAACGGATTTCCGTTTCCACCTTGGTTTTCTCTTCTAGCCCTCAGTGCAGGTACGGTGGAATTACAAGTTCTAAACTTACAGACTTTTAACTGGGCTCTTAAATAATCCCGCGAGGTTTTACAGATAGGGTGCAAAGTCAGAGGACCAGTCCAGCACAACAGTTTTTTCCGATTTCGGTTTCGGTAATCTCAATAAGAAGTGAAAACTTTGCCAACGGAGTAGAAGTTCATCATAGGAGGAGAATAAACATGACACAGAAATTTAAGCTTCGCGCGGGGATCGTCATCCTCGGCGTTTTATCGGCAGCATCGGCTGCTCTCGGCATAGACGCAGTGTGTTGCGCTCTGTACCCAGCCGATATGGTGAATTTGAAGAGCACTGAAGCAATTCAGGGAACCGGGACGCCGGTTGATGAATGGAATCAGGAAGCAATAAGGCTTACGCTGCTGCCGGCATCGGCCCTCGCACCCGTACAGCAGACCCGGACGATGGCGATCGTTCAAGTGTCGGTCCATGACGCCGTGAACGGAATCACCCGCCAATACAGGCCCTATCTTTCGCCCGGCCCGGCACCCGGCGGAGCTTCGCCGGAAGCGGCAGCGATCGCGGCGGCCCACCATACGTTGAGAAATCTATTTGCCAGTCAGGCCGCGTCGCTTGATGCCATGTTTGTGGCGTCGCTGGCTGCGAACGGTCTGTCGGTCGATGATCCAGGCGTAGAGTATGGCCGATCGGCGGCCGCGGCTATTCTTGCGGTCCGTGCGAACGACGGTTCTTCCGCAGCCCAGTACAACTATACCGCCCGAAGAGCGGGCAGTCCTGGTGTCTGGGTACCGCTCACGAGCGCTCCTGCCCTCTTGCCCGGATGGGGCGATGTGACACCTTGGGTTCTGGTGAACTCCTCGCAGTTTCGCCCCGGGGCTCCTACGCCGCTCGATAGCGAGCAATATGCAAGAGACTACAACGAGATCAAAGAGATAGGCTCGCTGAACAGTTCGACGCGAACTGCCGAACAAACGCAGATAGCAACCTTCTGGCTCGGCTCCCCGGTTGCGATCTGGAACCAACCGCTTCGGAACTTGGTCGCGGCATCCAACTTCGACCTCTCGACGCGGGCTCGAACCTTTGCCCTCGTGCATCTGGCTGCTGCTGACTCAAGCATCGCCTGCTGGGAGGCAAAGTACAGATACGACTTCTGGCGGCCGGAGCCTGCCATTCGGCGCGGTGCCGAAGACGGAAACGACTCTACCGCGCCTGATCCGACGTGGAGGCCACTGTTCCCGACGCCGCGGCATCCTGAATACACCTCAGGACACACAACAAACAGCACGGCCATGGCCACGATCCTGCAGCTCATATTCGGCGACGCTCCAGGCGCTCCGATCACCTCGACAATCGGGACCATCACGCGTCAGTGGAATTCGTTTAGCGAAGGGCTTGATGAGGTAATCGACGCTCGGGTCTATTCGGGAATTCACTTCCGCACGGCCGACGAAGTTGGCTCGAGACAGGGAGGCCAGGTCGCCCATTTCGTCTGGACACACGCACTCCGGCCATGTCCCGGTGGCAGAGCGCCATGTTCCTAGCGCACACGGCGTAATGGGGCGAAATGCCGCTCAAGGCTGCAAAGATGCAAAGAAAACGCAGGGGAGTAGATCTCTCCTCTGCGTCTTCTGCGTCTTCTGCGTACTACGCCTTTGTCTACACGTCCAGATTCTTTACATCCAAAGCGTTGTCCTCTATAAACTTACGCCGCGGTTCGACCTGGTCGCCCATCAGGACAGTGAAGATGCCGTCGGTTTCGATTGCGTCCTCGATGCGGACTTGCAGCATCGTGCGTTTTTCGGGGTCCATTGTGGTTTCCCAAAGCTGTTCGGGGTTCATCTCGCCCAAGCCTTTGTATCGCTGAATTGTCAGGTCCTTTTTGGCCATACCGGTCACTTTTTCCAGCAGATCTTCACGCGAAGCTATCGTCTCGCTCGTGCCGTTTTCGCCAAGGACAAACGGTGCGGCAAAATCCTGATCGAGTGAACGCATCAGCTCGATGGCTTTTTGAAATTCGACATAGCTTGCCATGTTCCAATCGAAAAGTATTCGCTGGTTGTTAGGCATTGTGATCTCGATCTCGGACAGGCCGTGTTCTTCGTCGTGAGCAAGTTCGGTGTCAAAACCAGCGGCGGCGATCTTTCCTTCGACCTCGGCCATCAGCTCTTCCTGCTCAAAAACCTTGCGTAATTTTATGTCGTGCTTGACCAAAACTCCGTCTTTACCGGCAAAAGCATTGACAATAACGCTCAGCAATTTCGGGTCGTTGCCCATTCGACGTGCAAACCTTTCGAAATAGCTCTTGAACTCAATAGTTTGCTCCAGGGCTTTCGCAAGCTCCCTACCGGTGATCGTTTTATCGCCCGTCTTGATCTCAACATCGTTCGTGCCTTGCCGCATCAGGTAGCGGTCCATCGCCTTTTCATCCTTGATGTACTCTTCCTTTTTGCCGCGTTTTACCTTATAAAGTGGCGGCTGGGCGATGTAAACATATCCGTTTTCAAGCAGCTCGGGCATTTGGCGGTAAAAGAACGTCAGCAAAAGCGTTCGGATATGGCTGCCGTCAACGTCGGCGTCGGTCATCAGGCAGATCTTGTGATAGCGAAGCTTCGCGACATCGAAATCTTCCTTGCCGATGCCGGTGCCGAGAGCAGTGATCAAGCGCCTTGATCTCGCCGTGACCCAGCATTTTGTCAAAACGCGCCTTTTCAACGTTCAGAATTTTACCCTTGAGCGGGAGAACGGCTTGATTCTTGCGGTCGCGACCTTGTTTGGCCGAGCCGCCGGCGGAGTCTCCCTCGACGATATAAATTTCACTCAGCGCCGGGTCTTTTTCCTGACAATCGGCAAGCTTGCCGGGAAGTGTTGACGAGCCAAGAGCGCTTTTGCGGACGATCTCGCGGGCCTTTCGTGCCGCTTCGCGTGCACGTGCGGCATCGACCGCCTTTCCTACGATCTTTTTGGCGACATTCGGATGCTGTTCGAAAAACTCGCCAAGCTTTTCGTTCAAAAACGATTCGACCGGTCCTTTTACAGGTGAATTAAGCTTGCCCTTGGTTTGCCCTTCGAATTGCGGCTGGGGGATCTTGACGCTGATGATCGCGACCAGGCCTTCGCGGACGTCGTCGCCGGTCAGCACGACTTTTGCGTTTTTGGTCATGCCCGAACTTTCGGCGTAGTTGTTGATCGTTCGCGTAATCGCTCCGCGAAAACCCGAAAGATGCGTTCCGCCATCGACGGTGTTGATGTTGTTTGCAAACGAAAATATCTTTTCGTCGTAGCTGTCGTTGTACTGCATCGAGATCTCGATCGAAAGATCGTCGTCAACCACCTCGAAATAAAGCGGTTCGTCATGCAGCGGGCTTTTGTTTTTGTTCAAATGCTTGACGAACTCGGCAATGCCGCCTTTGTAATAAAACTCGTGCGATTTGTCGCCTTCGTCGCGTTCGTCCTTGATAAAAATGCGGATGCCCTTGTTCAAAAAGGCCTTTTCGCGAAGCCGCTCCGACAATTTGTCAAAGCTGTAAACTGTTGTCTCGAAAATGCTTGAATCAGGGCGGAAGGTGATCTTTGTTCCTCGTTTTGTCGTCGTTCCTGTGTGTTTAAGCGGAGCAACCGGAATGCCGGCCGCAAACTCCATCTCGTGCGTCTTGCCGTCACGCCATATCTCAAGCCGCAGATATTCGCTCAAAAAATTAACGCAACTGACGCCGACGCCGTGCAGCCCACCCGAAACCTTGTAGGAATTTGAGTCGAACTTGCCGCCCGCGTGGAGGATCGTCATCACGACCTCGGCCGCCGAACGCTTTTCCTGCTTATGCATGTCGGTCGGGATGCCGCGGCCGTTATCGATGACAGTGATCGAATTGTCGATATGTATCGTCACCTCAATCGTGTCGCAATAACCCGCCAACGCCTCGTCAACCGAGTTGTCGACAACCTCGTAAACCAAATGATGAAGGCCGATCTCGCTCGTCGAGCCGATATACATCGCCGGCCGCTTACGCACCGCGTCGCGCCCCTCTAAAACCGTGATCGAGTCCGCACCGTATTCTGTCTTCTTTGCTTTAGCCAATTGTAAAAAACCTCTTATTTAAGTATTTCTTTTATCTTTGTTTCTATGTCCAGCGCCTCAATAAATGTGAGCTGTTTCCCGTTCAGAAAAAATGTCGGAGTTGAATTCAGTTTCAATTCCTTCACCTTGAAAAGATCATCGACAATGCGGTAAATCGTTTCCTCATTTTCGTAGTCCTCTCGAAATTGCGGCATATTCAGCCTGAGCGCTGTCGCGTAGCCGAAAAATATCGTCCTCGCTCTTTTATTCGCTGTCCAGCTTTTTTGATTTGTAAGAATCAAGTCCAACATTTTCCGACCCTTGCCTTGAACATGTGCGGCTTCAACCATTTTGGCCGCCGTAAAGGCCTTATCATGGGCCGGAATCCTTAAAGGAAAGTGACGAAAAGTGATGAAGATGTCCACCCCGAACTTCTTTTCTACACCCATTAGAATGGAATGCAGGTTTGCGCACGAAGGACATTGAAGGTCATAAAAAACTTCTATCTTTGCCATTGCGTCCGGTTTTCCACTACTTAGCGGCGTTAACCTGTTCGATGACATAGCATTCTGAGCAGAAACCGTAACAGCAAAGAGTGTCAAAACCACGGCCAGACAAACGCCTGAAATGGTTTGCAAGCCACGATAGGCGAAAATTCGGTTGAGTTTTTTAGGATTCACTTTCCCTGACATACAACATATGAATAGCGTCCATGATTCAAAAGAAAATTATACCATTTTTTAGCGGATTCAAACAGCCGGGAAAGGCAATAAATATCTGTGTTTTATATAAGTTTTGCGGCGCCGCTCTTGACTCTGAAGACCGTCGAATTTTGGCCAAATTGCTCAGCAAAACTATCCTTTGAAGTAGTCACAAAAGTCTGCGTTTTGCCGTCGAGAAATTCGAGCAGTTGGCCGATGCGTTGGTAGTCGAGTTCGGCGTCGATGTCGTCAAGTAGAAAGAGCGGATATTCCTGCTGCTGGGCGTGATAAACGGAGAGGTTGGCAAGCTGAAGCAGCAGCAGAGCGCTTCGCTGTTGGCCGGCGGAGCCGTATTTTCGGATGTCATGGCCGTCTAGCAGAATTTCGAGATCGTCGCGGTGCGTGCCGACAAGTGCGTAGCCGGCGGCGATTTCAACCTGAACGCGGAGCTTTAGCCGTTCGGCGATGAGGCCTTCGTAATCAGACAAATCACCCTTGCCTTCGAGCGACGAGACGTAGCGAATCGATATTTCCTCGCTGCCGAACAGCCGTTTTTCCAAAGCCTCGTTCAACCTTTCTACAAAACGAACGCGCGAGCGGTGAATTCGGGTGGCGTGCGTAACTAGCTGCTCATTCCACGGTTCGAGCAGATCGCCAGTCTTTTCAATTGAATTTCGCTCGTCGTTTGCGGCCTGGAGCAGCGAATTCTTTTGTTTAATGATTCGATTGTAATCTGTAAGCGTTTGAACATACGGCGGATGGATCGACACTATTGCGCGGTCAAGAAATTTACGGCGAGCGTCCGGCGTGCCGCGAACGATCTCAAGCTCGTCTGCGTTGAACACGACGGCGTGAAGCTGGCCGAGATAACGCTGCAGCGTCTCGCGTTTGCCGTTAACGAGAAAGGTCTTAGTGTTTCCTTGTAATGCAGCCTGCAAATCACGATGGATGTCCTCGGACTGCATAACGCGGCCCCGAATAATGGCCGTATCTTCGCCAAACCGTATCGTTTCTTGAAGCTTTGCCGTCTTAAAAGAACGTGTCGTAGCAAGAATATGTATCGCTTCCAGCCAATTTGTCTTGCCTTGTCCGTTAAACCCGACTAAGATATTCAGACCGTGCCCACAATGCACGCTGCCGTCCAGATTTCGAAAATTCTCAATTTCAATTGATTCTAGAAGCATCGGGAAAGTTTAACACGTGGTCCGATTTGGATTAGAGCGTTACGCTTGCACAAGCCAGGCAAAATTACGTCAATTAAGCTGACAAAACGTTTTTCTGGATTTACCCCGCATTAACAGTTTGTTTAAAACATAAGGTGTTCAACACAATTGAACACAGACAAACACTCTGTTACACTCAAATAGATGACACTTCTCAAACTTTTTCTCTTAACACTAATGCTCACGGTTTCGGTTTTTGCTCAGCAAAGCCTGAAACCCGGTGCGGCGGCTCCGAATTTTAACGGAGAGTCGCTGGATGGCAGTGTTTACAACCTTAGCGAGCTTCAGGGAAATGTTGTTGTGCTCACATTTTGGTCGACAAAATGTGCAATATGCCACAGCGAGATTCCGAAGCTTAATGAGGTCGCGAGGCGTTATAAGGACAAGAATGTCGTGTTTCTGGCCCTGACAATGGAAAACCAGGTCAAAGTTGAGCCATATCTGCGAAAAACCCCGTTCGATTTCAATATTTTGCCGAACAGTTTTGGCGTGTTCCTCAAATACGCGGACACCGACAAGAGCGGTAACATCAACATGGGTTTCCCCGCCTATTTTTTGATTAATCAGCGAGGCTCCATCGCCCTCAGAAGCGACGGCTGGGACAAAGCCGCCAAGATCGAATCACAGATTTCACAGTTGTTAGCGTCCGAATGAGCGATCATCTCGCTCCTCTCTCTTGTGTCCCCGGCTGATTAACTCCCAGCCGGGTTTTTTTGCGTGAAAAACGGGTTGTTTATCCGTCGTAATTGCGGTATATTTTTTGTTCGCCGAGTAAAATGCGGAGAGATAGCATAATTGGTAATGCAGTAGTCTTGAAAACTACCGCCCGTAAGGGCTTGCAGGTTCGAGTCCTGTTCTCTCCGCCACTTTTTTTGATTTGGGATTTTTTTCGAGTCTAATTTTTCGCTTCACCTACCAAATTTCACGTCACTGTTTCATTTTCCTTGAACAGATAATCATTTGTAGTGTAGTCTACTGAATGAATCGTCATTCAGTGATCAAAATGTCGCGTATTCAAAACTCAACCTCATCAACGCGTGCAGTCATCGCCGATAAACGCGAGGCGATCCTTCGCGCGGCGATAAAGGTATTTGCAAGAAAGGGTTACTTTAATTCAAAGGTGGCCGACATTGCCGGTGAGGCAGGCATCGCCGACGGCACGGTTTATCTGTATTTCAAGAGCAAGGACGAGATACTGCATTCGATATTCGATCGGGCGATGGCCGAGTTTATTGCTGAGGGACGGCGTGAGATCGCGAACATTACTGACCCGGCGGAAAAGCTGCACCGTATTGCGGAACTTCATCTTGAGAAATTGGGGGCCGACCGCGACATGGCGATCGTTTTTCAAGTGGAGTTGCGCGGTTCGACCAAGTTCATGCAGGAATTTTCCGCTGCCGGGTTTGCCGAATACCTCGACATCATACGCAAAACAATCGCCGAGGGTCAGGAATTGGGAGTGTTTCGCGGCGATCTGAAACCGATCGTATGCGCCAAGATTCTTTACGGCGCTCTCGACGAAATGGTGACGAACTGGATACTTTCAAACAAATCGTACGAGCTTGTACCAATGGCCGGCGAAGTATTGAAAATCTTCTTCGGAGGCGTGCTGCAAAAATGACATCCGTCACCGGCACAATTTCACGTGAATCGGTCGGTCGCGGCACGCCGCTCTTTCCCGATGAGCCGCAAACCCTTGCCGAACTTTTCGTATATGCTGCAAAGAAACACGACCGCCCGAACGCATTAAATTATAAAAAAGACGGTGAGTGGCGAGCGATAACGTCAGACGAAATGATCGGACAGGCTGGGGCGATAGCCCTTGGGTTATACTCGCTCGGACTTCGCAAAGGCGATAAGGCAGCGATCCTTGCGGCAAATTCACCTGACTGGACGCTCGTAGACGCCGGCTGCCAGTTTGCCGGGGTGACCGATGTTCCGATCTACACAACGCTTTCGCCGGATTCCGTCTGCTACATAATCAACGATTCGAGCACCAAAGTATTTTTCCTTGAGAACAAAGCGGCCTACGACCGAATCTCGGAGATAATACCCGAATGCCCTTCACTCGAAAAACTCGTTTTCTTTGACTCGTCAGGCGTTGATCTTGAGAACTCACTTTCGCTGGCCGATCTTGATCAGATGGGTCGCCAACAGCAAACTTCTGATCTGCTCGACGAATTAAGAAGCTCAATTCTGCCTACCGACATTGCAACTCTGATCTACACAAGCGGAACAACAGGCGAGCCAAAGGGCGTGATGCTGACGCATAACAACATCATTTCAAATGTCATCGACTCCGGCGAGAAATACGACTTTTCGGCCGACGACGTTCCGCTGTCGGTTCTCCCGTTGTCGCATGTTTTCGAGCGATCGGCCATGTACCTTTATATTTTGAACGGAATGGCGGTGCATTACGCCGAATCGGTCGAGAAAGTGCCCGACAATCTTCGCGAGGTGAAGCCAACTATATTCGTCGGCGTTCCGCGCATCTTTGAAAAAGTCTATGCAAAAGCAAAGCTCAAAGCTGCCCAGACAGGCGGGTTGAAGGAAAAGATATTCGATTGGGCGATGGGAAAAGCGAAGGAATACGCGCTGGCAACCGCGTCGGGCGAGCCGGTGTCCTCGGCCCTCACAATAAAACACGAGCTTGCGGACAGGTTGGTTTTCTCAAAGCTCCGGCAATTTTTTGGCGGAAACTTGCGTTCGTGCATTACGGGTGGTGCCGCTTTGCCGGATGATATCTACCTCGTGTTTACCGGGGCGGGAATTTCGATCATGCAGGGCTACGGATTGACTGAAACATCACCCGTAATCACGTCGAACAATCCGGTTGATGTGCGGCTTGGTTCGGTCGGCAAGCCTATCCGCAACACGAAGGTGCGAATCGCCGAGGACGGTGAGGTTGAGGCGTTCGGGCCCGGAGTGATGCTCGGCTATTACAAAAAGGATGAAGCAAACAAAGAGGCTTTTACTGATGACGGATGGTTTAGGACCGGTGATATCGGACGGCTCGACGATGACGGCTTTCTTTATATCACTGACCGTAAGAAGGAGCTTTTCAAAACTTCGGCTGGCAAATATATCGCTCCATCGCCGATCGAACAGATGATCCGTTCGTCGCGGTTTGTTAATCAAGTAGTGCTCGTCGGGAACGAACGCAAATTCGCCGCCGCGTTGATCGTACCTAATTTCGAGCAGCTCGAATCGTACGCACATATCAAAGGCCTGGAGTTATCGACGACAAAAGAATTCTGTGAAAGCCCGCGTATCATCGATTTGATGGAGCGCCAAATTGCCGCTGCAACCACGAAGCTCGCTAAGTACGAGACGGTCAAGAAAATTGTGCTGCTTGAAAATGAGTTAACTGTTGAGAGCGGTGAATTGACGCCGACGCTTAAGATCAAACGCAGGGTCGTGAACGATAAGTACAAGGACGTGATCGACAAGATCTACGCGGACGCGGAGAAATAACGTCGGCTTTTAGAAAGGCCTTATCGGGATACGATTCGGAACTCCAACCACAAAATCCAGAAGATAGTCTGTAAATTTTTTGCTTGCCTTATCCACCTCGACAATGTCGAAAGGTTCGAGCATTACATCTTTTTGTGTTGCTTTTTTGATCTGATCGAGGTTGATCGCGATTACCTCCGGCTGCGGTGAGCCGACTTTTCGCCGATAGATCTTCACGTTGTTGGTTTTTGCTTCACGAGTGATCCCGCTGGCCATCGCGATTGCCTGGGTCAAAGGAAGTCCGCCCTCGGGAATGCTCATCTCGCCCGGCTTCATTACTTCGCCTGTCACATATATCGGAGCAGCTTTTTGAACGACGATGATGTCGCCAGCGAATATTTCGGGGTTTGCCTCGTCGCGCCCTTGCCGCAAGTTGGCAAGACTATACATCCGCGAAGGCACGTCTAAAACACCATCGCCGCTCGATTTCCAGTTTGCGGCAACATTAGCATCACCGCACATCGGAGGACGTGTCCGAAAGACTTGTACAATCCCGCCGTTTTTCTCCGTCTCGCCGCCGGCAAAGGAAATCAGTTCGAGCAAATGAGCCTTTCGAGTAAGCGTGACCTGCTGCTGCTGCCGAACCTCGCCGTAGATGCTGACGGGCGGACGGCTGTTACGCTGCGTTACACGCAGGTTTATCTGCGGTTTGCGAAGGTATTTCGACCAGGCCTGAACTACTTCGGCCTGAAGCCCGCGCTCCGTTTTACATTTTGCGGTGAGCGGAAAGTCTGAATACGGTATTTGAATCATGCCGTCTTCATCAACGGTCATGGCCTCAACGTCGAACGAAGGCTCGCCGAGAGCCTTTATGCTGATCACATCGCCCGGACCGATCAGATATCCCTTTTGAGCATCGGCTTCGGCCGGAACAGCTTGCGCAAACAAGGCCTGCGAGAAACAAACCGCAACGACCAAAATCAATAGAATTCTTAAATACGCCATAAAACTTTGAAGCGAAATACCGACAAAGAGAATAACCCACAAACGCCTTTGATTCAAACTTTTATTCGGCGCGTTGTCCGGCACTGCCAAATCGGCAAATCCTTTGTATATCAATGATTTGTTATTGACACTATTGCTTTGGGCGCTGTAATTTCGAAATATGGAGCGTATTTCCTCTTTAAATATCTAATAGCGTGGACGATATAAAACCATTATCGGAGCAACTTTGGTTTTTGCGGCGGCCGACACAATTTTTGTTGGACATTGCCGTTCTTTCCATAGCTTTTTTTCTCGCCTACTTGCCTGCTATCAACGTTCAGCTTGGTGATTTCTATCTGGACATCGCACTCAGACAGCTTCCTTTTGTAATTCTCATCCAGTTTTCGGCCCTTTTTCTGGTTGGAACGTATTCGATTCTTTGGCGATACGTCAGCATCGAGGACCTAAAGCTTTTTTTGACAGCAGCGTTTCTGTCAGGTGCCGTACTCATCGCTCTCAGATTTCTGCTGATGTTTACCGACTTTAACCTATGGCAGGTGCCGATCTCGGTAATCATGATCGACACCGTGTTGGGTTTCGGCGCACTTTTGGGGCTTCGGGTTCTGCGCCGGTTCTTTTATGAAATAGGTGATAAAAACAGGACATTCGGAACAAAACGACGAATTAAACGAAAGGCTGCCCTACTTGTTGGTGCCGGGCGAATGGGAGCAACGCTTGTAAAGGAAATGAGCGGGCGTGCCGACGCCGAGTTTGATATTCGCGGCTTCGTCGATGACGACGCGCGAAAAAAGGGTGGCAGCGTCAGCGGCATTAAGGTTCTCGGCACAACGCAAGATCTTCGGCATCTGGTCTCTGAAATGGATATCAAACAGGTCGTTATCGCGATAGATCAGGCTCAGGGGAAAGACATTCGCCGAATTCTCGATATTTGCACCGCAATTCCGGTCCGGGCACAGATCGTACCAAGTTTAAATGAGATCGCGCACGGCCGTGTTTCAGTGAGCCGTATTCGCGACGTGCAGATCGAAGATCTCCTTGGACGCGATCCCGTCCAGCTTGACGATGAGAATTTACATGATTTCCTGACCAACAAAACTGTAATGGTAACAGGAGCGGGTGGCTCGATCGGCTCTGAACTGGTCCGGCAAATTATCAGTTACCGGCCTAAATCGCTTTTGCTAGTTGAGCGTGCGGAATTTCTCTTGTTCAATATCACACGCGAGCTGTCGGCTGACACATCGGGCGTTGCCTATTTTTCGCTGATTGCGGACGTGTGTGACGAGCCGCGAATGCGCGAGATCTTTGAGCGATACAAGCCGGAAGTTATTTTTCACGCTGCAGCTCATAAACATGTTCCGTTGATGGAAACGAATTCGTGCGAGGCGATCAAGAATAATATCTTTGCTACGCGTTCACTCGGCAATTTGGCGGGTGAATTCGGCGTTGATGATTTTGTGCTGATATCGACCGATAAGGCTGTTAACCCAACTTCAATAATGGGTGCTTCGAAGCGGATCGCCGAGATCGTCGTACAGGAACTGAACCAGGTTTACCCAACCAATTACATGGCCGTCAGATTCGGAAACGTACTCGGTTCGGCGGGTTCGGTCGTTCCAATTTTCCGCGAACAGATACAGAAGGGCGAGGCTATCACCGTCACCGACAAGGAGATGACGCGCTACTTCATGACCATTCCGGAAGCATCGCAGCTTGTGCTGCAGGCCGGTGCGTTGGGAAGCGGCGGCGAGATATTCATCCTTGATATGGGCGAGCCGATCAAAATTCTCGATCTGGCAGAGGACATGATCCGCCTCTCCGGCCTGACGCCTTACGAGGACATCGATATCGTTTTCACTGGTGTGCGAAAGGGCGAAAAGCTGTTTGAGGAACTGGAAATTACCGGCGAAAGCCTTTTGAAAACACATCACCCAAAAATCTTTATCGGAAAGATCGCGACCTACCCGAAAGAAGAAGTGCTACAGATATTGGGCGATTTTCAAGAAGCCGTTGCGTTGAACGACGAGCAGCAGGTTCGCCGTCTGTTCAATCAAATACTTCCCGAAGCCTCAATTACGGTTGATGAAACGACCCTCATCCCTAAAACTTTACTGAACGAGGACAAGCGTTTTCCCCATCCATCGAAATTAGGACTTGCCGAAAAATAAACAATATGCAGCCGAAAAGCTCTAAAAACCGAATCTCACGAAAGGCCGCTAGTTTTACCGAATCGGTTATTCGCGAGATGACCCGCGAGGCTCTCAAATATGGCGCGGTCAATCTTGGCCAGGGCTTTCCTGATTTTGCGGCCCCCGAGGACATCAAGCAGAAGGCGATGGAAGCGATCGCGGCGGATCATAACCAATATGCGATCACGTGGGGCGTAAAGAGTTTTCGCGATGCGATTGCCGCGAAGACGAAATGGTTTCTCGGGATGGACGTCGATCCCGAAACCGAGATCACGGTCACATGCGGTTCGACCGAAGGGATGATCGCGGCGATGATGGCGACTGTGGATGAAGGCGAAGAAGTTGTCGTGTTCGAGCCGTTTTATGAGAATTACGCGCCCGACGCGATTCTTTCGGACGCAACGCCGCGGCACGTGCCACTTTATCGAACGGACAACGGATTTATTTTCGACCGTGAAGAACTGCGGGCCGCATTCAATGAGCGAACAAAAGCAATTATTATCTGCAATCCGAACAATCCGACCGGCAAAGTATTTAATCGCGAAGAACTGCAATTCATCGCCGATCTTTGCAAAGAATTCGACGCGATGGCGTTTACCGACGAGATCTACGAACACATCCTATACGATTTTGGATTTGGGATTTCGGATTTTGGATTGAAGAAGGGCCGTCCGGAACATATTTGCATTGCCACGCTTCCGGGAATGAGGGAGCGAACAGTGGTTGTGAATTCGCTTTCGAAGACATATTCGGTAACCGGTTGGCGTGTCGGTTATTGCATCGCCCCGCCGGATATTTCGTCAGCCATCCGCAAGGTTCACGATTTTCTTACTGTCGGCGCGGCAAACCCGCTTCAGCACGCAGGTGCATACGCGCTCGGACTTCCGCCAAGCTATTACGATGAACTGCAAAAGGAATATCAAAAGAAGCGCGACTTTATCGTGCCGGTTCTGCAAAACGCCGGTTTCAAATGCGACTTTCCCGACGGGGCGTATTATGTGATGTGCGATATCTCCGATTTTGGATTCGCAAACGACATCGAGTTTACAAAACATCTCATCCGCGAGATCGGCGTCGCGGTCGTTCCGGGTTCGTCGTTCTATCACGACAAAACAATGGGATCGCAAATGGTCCGATTTTGTTTCTGCAAAAAGGACGAGACGCTTGAGGCGGCGGCGGAGAATCTTCAGAAACTTAAACGTGGATAACTGTCAGAACCGGGAGCGGTAGCGACCGGCCTCCGGGATGTCTGGCTGAAGAGGCCAGTCGCTACCGCTCCCGGTTCTGACTTGATGCAACCTTTTCCACATTTCGCTGCAACCAATTATTTATCTATAGCGTAATAGCTTTTTAGATAGGCTCTGTTCACACAAATCTCAGACAATTTGGAGGTTCTATGTTTCGCAAATCATTCGCATTTATTTTGTTCGGAATCACGGCGGGTTCCGCTGCTTATACGCAAACGCCTGAGCCGAGAGCGGAAAAGGCCCCGCAGGCTTTTGCATTTGAATTCAATGCCGGCGGCAGCTATCTCGGAGTTGAAACGACTGAAGTGACGAAGGAGAACTTCGGCAAGTTTGGGCTGCGTGAAGTTCGCGGCGTCGCGGTCGAAAAAGTGATGGACGGGTCGCCCGCACAGACTGCCGGATTGCAAAGCGGCGATGTCATTCTGAAATTCAATGGCGAAGACGTAACCAGCGTCCGCAAGCTTACTCGAATGATCGGCGAAGTTGCGCCGGACCATCAGGCTCGTATCTCGGTGCTTCGCGGCGGCAGCGAGCGCGAGTTGACAGTAACGCTCGGCAAACGCCCGATGCCAAAATTTGAGGTTGGAGGATTCCGTCCGATGAGTCCTGGCCGCTTAGGAAGGCTCGAATTTCCACCGATGTCTCCGATGCCGCCAATGTCCGAAGCTCCTTTGTTTCGAACGTATCCGGGAGACGATCAAGATGTATTTGTTTTTCGAAGTATTGGAGGCCGTCGCATCGGCATCAGCGTCACCGGATTGACTAAGCAATTGAGTGATCATTACGGCGTCGACGGAGGCGTTATGGTCAATAATGTGCGTGAGAATTCGGCTGGTGCGAAAGCCGGATTGAAAGCCGGCGATATTATAGTTGAGGTCGAAGGTAAACAAATAAAAAGCGACGTTGACCTGATCCGATCAATCGGCGAAAAAAAGGAAGGAAGCGTAACGCTGACGATTGTTCGCGGCGGCAATCGCCAAACCATTTCGGTAACGCCCGAAGATGTTAAGGGCGACCTCAACACGTTCTTTGAATTCCCGAACGCTCCTGATTCACCGGACGCTCCGGCGGCTCCCGGTAAATTCAAATTCGCCACACCCTCAGCTCCTCCTACACCTATGCCGTTGAATCAGCTTCTTGTGCCTGGACGCGTAATTTAAACGATACTCCGCATCGAAAATAGTAAAGGCAGGATCGTTAAAGCGGGTCCTGCCTTTTTTAGCATTTAGCTGTAATGAGTTTACTCTTGCGGTTTTTTCAATGCTTCTTTAGCCAATTCATTTGCCTGGCTGCTGTAATCGCGGGACTTTTCCATCAACTCCCGAAACTTTTCGCTTCGTTCCTTGAAATCCTGCGTCACCGTTTCACGTATCTGATCATTTTTCGGATCATAATTGTTACGTAGTTTTATGGCCGCCTGCCGGTATTGTTCAAAAGCCTCAAGCTGTTTTTTTAGTGCCTCCGATTTCAGACGAAGATAATCTTCGTAATCGGAATTGATCTCCATCCCGCGAGCTTGATCGATGTTTTCGAGAGCGGTTGTACCAAACTTCACACCGTCATTAATTAAATAAACTACCTCATCCGAAATTTTACGCACCGCATCGGAATCCTGGGCCTTCATCGCCTGTCCTAGTTCTTCTCGTTTGCCTTCATGTTTTTCATAAAGGACTTTGATTTCCTTCAAATTCTTATTGGCTTCGAGAACGATCTTTGCCGCCTCAGCCGTTTCGTCCGTTGGGCCGAGGATGTCGATGCTGCCGGAGCTTTTGCATGAGAGCAGAAAAGCTATACAAAACAGCACAAGTGCCGTCGTCAGTGCCCGTCCCAGTTTTATTACAATTGCTCTCACTAACCTTAATTTACCACAATTTCCATGCATTGATGATATCAACCTGCAATACGAAAATTGGCATTGCTTTTCCGCCGCCAGATGAATCCGTCCAGAATGTAATGTGTCAATTGCGGCACCGCGAGCAGCGGCACGAGATACACTTTCCATTCGGTCCAGTCCCAGCTTGAACCAAATAGCCACGCCTTTTCATGCCAGACACCACGGTTCCAAAACAACTCTTCCACATACGCAAGTACCCAAAGCGAGGCGAGAAAAATTAGCCAATGCTGAGAAAGCGTGCGGTAAACGCGACCGGTCGATTCTCGACGTACCTTTGCGTAGAACCAAATCAACGCGAAATAGGGAACGCCGTGAATGATGACATTCGTCACCGTGAAAGCGTAGTCCGAATTGAAAAAGACAATGCCGACGTACCAGCAAACGGCAGTCGTCGCGACGACGATGTCCTTGCCGATATTCAGAAAGCCTTTTGAGAAATAGAGATAAATCGATTTGGCGAAAAACGCCGTGAGGGCAAGAACGTAGACCGGGAACAGAACCGTTTCGACAAATTCGGGCAGTTCAAAAAAATCGTTAGCGACGAACCAATTGAAATTTCGCGGCAGGCTCGTCATCCAAAATGCAAGCGGGTAAACCGTCGCAAGATAAACCGCCGCCGCGTCTATCCACCACGTCCAGATTTCCGTCTCGCCAAGCTTTCTTCGGTACAATGCGACCCAGCCGTACTGCTGCCTGACAAAATGAAATACCGCCACGATCGCCAACGCCTTCCAGAAGACGAGTTCGCCCTCGGAATACAACGCAACACCGACCGCGTAACCAAATACAGGCACGAGCAAATAAAGCCAAAACCTGCCGCTTAAATTCCGCCGTGTCAAAATACACGCGAAAACTCGTCGACCAAACATGCGCGACGTCGATAAGCAGCACCGCTGAGATCCATGTCCAATCGGGCGACTCTTCATTAAGTATGCCGAACCGCCAACCGACCGCGAGAAGCAGCACAGACACGACGGCACTCCCGAGAAAGACCGAGAGATCGGTGTTTCGCGAAAACAGCCAAGAGCTTTCACCGCCGAGACGCAGAGACGCGGACGAAGCGGATGACAAATTGGACAAATAGTTCTGCATTTAACTCAGCGTCTCCGCGTCTCTGCGGTAAAAATTTCCGCCGCTGCTCGAAGGCCATGATCGAACGCCTCTTCGAACAACGCGATCCCGCTCAGGTCCGTGTGTGCGAAATGAATGTTTCGAAACGGCTGCATCGCTTTCTCGCGGACGCCGCTCCAGATAAAGTTTGGCCGCGGGCTGATCATTGCGTGGCCCCAGCGCATTATATCGATTCTCTCCGTCACGTCATAGATTTCCGGGTGAGCACGGGCCATGTCGGTCAGGCAAACGTCGGCGAGATCGCGCCATTCGTAGTTGAAAAGTTTGGTGCGGCCGTTTTCTTCGTGGCACATCGGGTAATAATACGTCCAGATCGCCGGGCCATAGTCGATTCCTTTTTGGTGCGTTGCATTCACGTAGCCAAGCGACGGGCTTTCGTACAAAACATTGTCCCATGCGAGCGGAAAATCTTTTGCAAAACGTGGTTTCGGTCTGTCTTTGAGAAAAAGATTGGCGACAAACCAGGCGTTGTGCTGAAATTCGTTTGCCGCAAACGGAGCATTTTCGGCAAAGCCTCGGATCGCATACGGCGGGGTAAAGATCGGCGATGCAAAGATCACTTTTTCGCAATGAAATCCGCGCAGCTCGTTTCCGTTGAGTGAAACTACATCGACGCCTTTGTCGTTCGGTATGATCGAAACGACAGCATGATCTTTGCGAACGCGGTCTTTTACCTTGTCGAAAAGATAATTGACGAAACGGCCGTTTCCTTCGGGAAACGTTATGAACGGCTGTGATTCATCGCCGCTTTTTCGGACACGCGAGCAGAAATAAAACAGTCCCGCCCAAGCGGAGGTTTGATCGAGCTTCAATCCGTAATCGTCGCGGCAGGCGTAGTCGCAATACCATGTCAGCCGCTCTGAAGTAAACCCTTTTTGCCGCAGCCATTCGCCGAAAGTGATCTTATCCAGCGACGTAACCTCCGCATCATTCGAGCAAAACGCGGACGGCACAACGAAGGCACGCCGTCCTTTAGCGTCTTTCCAATTGACCCAATAATCGATCTGTTTTTGAAATTCGGCATATTGCCGCTTGTCTTCATCGCTTTCGCCTGCGTGCAGGTAAAGCCCGTCGTACCATCGGCCTTTGTAAAAGACACGCTCCTCCGGATCGCGGCAAAGATACTGCTCTTTTACGACGACATCACCGTTCTCCGTGCGGCCATCGAGCAGATTCATTTCGGCCAAGAGCGATATCAGCTCGGTGTTTTCCCGAAACGGAACCGGCAGGTAATGCGCTCCCCACGGATAACTAACTGGTTGTCCCGAATCGCTCTGCGATGTGCCGCCGATTTCTTTTTCTAATTCGAGCAAAACGTAATCGTTGAAATTATTGTTCGAAATTTTCCACGCCGCCGACAGCCCGGCAACACCGCCGCCGATTATCGCGATTTTTACGTTCTGCCAGTTGTCGGGCGGGACTTCGAAATTTCTGTTTTCTCGTAAGATGTGTCCAAGCGACGCGCTTTGCCCGATGATATCACCTTCAGGAAATCGCTTAGGCGCACTAGAATCCCGGCACGCCGCCATTGCAAACGGTGCGCCGAGGAAAGTTGCAAGTATCTCCCGTCGGGTTAATTTTTGCACGTAAGCTAGAGCGTCAGTTCACTCAGTAAAGAGACGTTTATTTCGCCAACGCGTTTTAGCTTTTTATCATGGGCGATGCTCCCATTCATTCCTGAGCTGATTTACATATTCGTCGGGGTCGATTCCTTCCCAAATTTCGGCACCGAGGCCGTGAAGTTCCATAATACTTCGTTTCTTGGGCTGCTCTGAAACTTCAACTCCGTTGGCTAGCCCTTTAGCCATTTCCGCAAGCAGTTCCAACTGGTCTTCCTTCGAGAGCGGCCTAATGTGTTGCTGATAAATTAAGCTTATGTTTGACTGCATTTGTTTTCACCTCTGTCGCATTTTACCAAAGTTTCACTCAAATTTGCGCCACTCCGTTTCGTAATAGCGAACGAGAGCTTGGTTATCAAGCCTATTTATTTCAATCTCCTCGTCCGGCATCATCATGTCTTTTGGAAAATCGAACATTGCGGCGAATGAATTGTCATTAAGAAATTTTAGCTCGACGCCTGGTGGTGGAATTTTTGGTGTTTCGAACGGCTGGAGTTTAGCGAGCACGTAGCCCCACAGGCCGAAGCTTGGGACACTTGTTTGAAATGGCTTTACGGTAAAGCCAACGGATTCAAGCGTTTTTACGATCGACCAGTAGGATTTCCGGGCGATAAGCGGTGACGTGCATTGGATAACGACGGACGAATCGGGCTTTAGCTTTTGCTTCAGCAAGTTGTAAAAGCGGGTCGAGTACAGTTTACCGAGTGCGAAATTGTTTGGGTCGGGAAAATCGATGATGGCGATATCGAACGGTTCGATTTCCTTGTTGTCGAGCCAGACAAAGGCGTCGTCGTTGGTGACGGTCACACGCGGATCTTCGTAGGCGTTTTGGTTAAGTTCGGCCAGCGTCGGAAAGGCTTTTGAAAGACCTGTCATCATTGGGTCGAGATCGACCAGTTGTACTGATTCAACCGATTTGTATTTCAAAATTTCACGCAGGGCGAGGCCGTCGCCTCCGCCCAAAACCAGAACCCGTTTCGGTTCATCGCCGTATGCCGCGAACGCGGGATGCACGAGAGCTTCGTGATAGCGGTATTCGTCGAACGAATTAAATTGCAGATTGCCGTTCAGGAACAATGCGTGGCCTGTCTTACCCTTTGTCACGACGATCCGCTGATACGGCGAGCTTTTCGCATAGACGATGTTGTCCGTGAAAAGGTGGTCCTCGGCGAGCGTGGTCAGACTGTCGGCCTTTATCAAAGCAATGCCGAGCAGGACCAGAACTATAAAGCCTTTCACACGCAAGATCGTGAGTTTGCGGTTGGCGATCAGCGGCTCAAGTAGCCATGTCGCCCAGAGACCGACGCCGGCGTTGAGCATTCCGAACAGCAGCGATGTTCGGTTAAGGCCGAGCTTTGGCACCAGAAAAAGCGGAAATAAAAGCGACGCCACGAGAGCTCCGACATAGTCGAGGGCAAGAACTCGCGAAACCAGTTCCTTGAAATCAAGCTCGTCCTTCAAGATCCGCATCAGCAACGGTATTTCCAAACCAACGAGCGTCCCGATTATAAAAACCGTTGTGTAGAGAATAATCCCGAAATAAGATATGTACGCAAACGTCAAAAAAAGCAGCGGCGCGGAGAATCCGCCGATAACGGCGACGGCAAGCTCAATGTCGATAAACTTTTCGGCAACGTTCTTATCGATGAAGCGCGAAAGATAAGAGCCGACGCCCATCGCAAAAAGGTAGATGCCTATGATCAGCGAAAATTGTGTGATCGAATCGCCGAGAACGTAGCTTGAGAGCGTTCCGGCGAGCAGCTCATAGATCAGGCCGCACGTGGCGATGATTATGACATTGAGGAAAAGTAGAGGAGTGCGTTTCATAAAGGATGAGGAATGAAGGATGAGGGATGAAGTAAAACCAGGCTTTCATCCTTCATCCTTCCGCCCTCATCCCTTTTTCTAGTTTCCTTGAATAGCCGCCGAGATAATCATCGCAATACCGATGATAATCGCGCCGATAATGACTGCCAGGGCCGTATTATGGTCTTCTTCGATCTCTTTTTTTACTGAAAAGGGCGCGACCAATACGACGATCAAGAACGCAACGGCAAAAACTACAAGGCCGATGGCGACGAAGATAACTGTCGTCAGCAACACCGGCAACAGTTTGTCCAGTTCGACGATCATGCCGAACATCGGTGATTTAATTAAAAGATTCAGCATTATTTTCCTCCACGAAATCCTGTGTATATGAACGGCACGCCAAGCCGCGATTTGCTTCCGGAATTGGCCAGCTCCCAGCCAAACCAAGCCGCCGCCGAATATAGGAGCAAAACTCCCATTCCAAAAATAAGGTATAGTTTCTTTAACATAATCTTAAGTTATGAGTCGATAGAGCTTTAGAGTTCTTAGAGAGGGTTGCGTTAAAAAAAGCGTAGCAGTCCCGACCAACTCTACAAACACATTAACTCTCTGAACTCTACATACTCTTCTACTCATCAGAATCATCCGACGAACCCGACGAGCTTGTGCTGAACATGCTGTCCTTCCAGCGGCTCGATTCGAACGATATTTTTCGAATCAAACCGAGTATCGGAACTATTGCCAAAATTAACAACGCACAAATAAAGTTCACGCCCCGAACTACGTTTTGCTCTACCTTTACCGAGATCGGCATCGCCTGGGCCGCGTTGGTCCACGTGCCCTCAACGCGCAAAGTGTATTTGCCGGCCGGCAGCGACGACAATGTCGCGTCCTGTGTTTGCCCGCCTTCGGACCAGCTTCCGTCACTGTCCGTGCCGCTATAATATTCGATCGGAACATTTACAGATTCAAGCTCCTGGCTTTGATCGTTAATCAGATCGACGTCCAGATCGGCGAATGAATTATTTACCGGAGCCGATGCTGTGATCTTTATGTTGCGGTTACTCTTAACGTCAAAAGCCTGGCTAAAAGCTACCTGCGGTGTCGTCGCGTTTGCCATCGGCGGCAAAACGATCTCCTGATTCAAAACCGTGCTGCTCAATCCGCTTAGCGGGATCATGAATATTGCCACGACAAACAACAACGCCAGCGGCAGCAGACCCCAGGTGTAATAAAACTGGCCGGTAAAAGGCTGATTCGGCCCGACCGACCACGGTTTCGGCAGATCGGTAATGCCAAACGCTTTTTCCACGTCAGCGTTAGTCAGATAAACGCCGGCGGACCAGTTTACTTCGTTGGCCGTGACCTCCTGGGAGAGCATGACGGGAGCCGCAATGTAATCGATCGCCCGGACGGTTTCGCCCTGTTCCACACGCCAGTAAAATTCGCCTTTTACATATTCGACGACGGCCGGTGCGTCCTGAAAAATCTTGTAACGTTTGCCGTTGTACTTCACCATCGTCGGCGTCGATGTAAAAATTGTGCTTCCCATTGCCGCTTCGACTTCGGCGGGATTTACCGGCTCGACAAAATTCCAGTGATTATCCGAATGGACAAGCCAGCGGAAACCAATGGACGGGTTATACAGCAGGTATTCATGCCAATAATAGTGAATACCATCCATCTGCACGCTTCGTACGACCGCGCCGATTATTTTGAATTTTACATCACCCGAAAATGTTCCCTCGGCTCCGACGGGAAGTACAAAATTCACATCCGCCTGTGTCGGATTTAAGGCTTTAAGATAGGATAGATTTCCCTGGTTTACATCGAGCAGCGAGTTGCAGTTGGGACACGTAACGCGCTCGGCCTTGTCCGGTGCGACGAGTTTGAGCGGCCCGCCGCAATTCGGACAACCCATCGCGGCGGTACTAACTCGTCTTGCTTCTCTTTCTGCTGGTTTTGCATCAGCCAGCCCGATTTCGGCCAATGAAACCTGGCTGCCGAGAAAAACCCACGGCGGATTCATGCTGTAGTCGATCGTCCCGAATGCATTATCGCGGCCCGAAAGATCGGCGTATTGGCTTCGCTCGTTCGGAGTGAGTTTGTAGGGAATTTCACCGGCGGCGGCAACCGATGTCGCCGTGCCTTTTTCGTTGACGACAAGAGCGCTCGGTGCGGGAATCTCCTGCACGATCTGCCCGATTTGTAATTGATCGAACGATGGCAAAACGCGGCCTTCGGGAAGCGGTTGATAAAACGTCAGATAAAATTTGCCCTGCGCTTCCGCCAGCCATCCGACCCAGCCATTAGAAAACGTAGCGTACCACTCATCCCAGACGCCGCCCATTTCATGCTTGAGCTGAGCACGGCCGGTCAACTCAAAACGGTTGCCATTATAAACGCCCTTCAAACCAAGTTTGAGCGGTGACTCCGATTCGGCGATCTCGGCGACTTTGCCAAGATCCTGTAGCGCTCTGTCCGTTCGCGCTATAGCCGAGCGGCAGAACGGGCAGACGAGTACGACCGTCGAACCCGCTTTAAATTCGATCGGCGCCGCGCAAGACGGACAATTTGCCTGAAGAACGCTCATGCGTCACCTCCGGCATATCTCGATTTTAGATTGCGGATTGGGGATTGCAGATTTGAAGTTCGGAAAGCGTTACTTCCGCGCTCGATCTTAATCACAGAAACGGAAAGTGCTCCGATTGCATTCCGCAAGTTCGCCTCCCAGTCCCATTCTGGCCGTGTGCGGCAGCAATAAAGGTTAAATGTGGCGGTTTGGTGTTCGGGATACGTGTGACATGTTAGGTGTGACTCGGTAAGGGCAACCATTCCGGTCACGCCGCCTTCGCCCTCGAATTTGTGCCAGACCGAATCAATGGCCTTTAAACCAAGCTCATCGATAATGCGCGCGAAAACATCGCGAAGGACCGATTCGTCGCGTAGCTTTTCCTGATCACAACCCTCGGCTTCGATCAGCCATTCAGTTCCAACAATCATCCGGTTAACCTAAAAGCAATACGATCAATTCTTTCAGAATGTTTTGAACTTCCGCTGGACGCGGTGCGTTATAATGCTTTATCTAAGAGTAGTATGCCGAAGAAAACTATAACCAAATTTTCCTTATTTGTCATATTTACCGTGTTCGCGGCGATGGGCACGGCCGCGTGTCATAGCAATGTCGTGGGCGGCGGCGAACCTCCGGCATTCGACCGTGCAAAATCGGCTTATGACGAGCCGAAAGTTATAGGCAAAATGGAATCTACCGAGATAACCGAAAGCAGCGGTATTGCCGTCTCGAAGTGTCAGCAGGACGTCATATGGACGCACAATGATTCGGAAGACGGCGCATTTGTTTTCGCATTGAACTCGAAAGGAAAATCCCTTGGCACGTGGCGCGTACCTAATGCCAAAAACGTCGATTGGGAAGACATGGCTGGCTACAAGGATATCAACGGAAAATGTTACTTGTACGTCGGCGAGATTGGAAATACTAATAAGAATGAATGGGCCGAGCACAAGATTTACCGTATCCCGGAGCCGACCGTGAATGAATCAGATTCAGGCTCGACTAGAAAAGACCCGATCCAAACCGAGCCTGCTGAGATTCTTGCGTACAGCTATCCTGACGCCCGCCAGGATGCCGAGACACTAATGGTTCATCCGGTTTCCGGCGAGATCTATATTGTTACTAAACACCGAAGCAGCCCGGCAGGTGTCTACAAGCTAAAACCAGTTTTTGACGCCGCCGTGGTTAAGGCTATAAAGATCTCCGATCTTACCGTCCCCGCTATCCCGAACGGATTCCTGACGGGCGGCGACATCGCTCCCGACGGCAAGAGTGTGATCGTCTGCGACTATTTTGCGGCGTACGAATTTACCTTACTCGCTGGCTCCGGTAGTTTTGACGAGATATGGAAGCAGAAGCCGATAGTTGTTGAACTCGGAGAACGCAAACAAGGCGAGGCAATCGGCTACGCGGCGGACGGACTTTCGATCTACGCAACGAGCGAAGGAAAACTCGCCCCGCTCATTGAAGCCCGACAAAAATAGTCAAAGAAAAACCGCCGCCCTGAAACAGACGACGGTTTATCCAATCGAATTAAAGCAGATTACTGTGTAATCGTAAATTTACCCTTGTTCTCGATCGCCTGACCGCCTACGCGATCCTTGGTGACGACCTTTATCTCGTATTCACCAAGCGGTAATTGGCTGGTCTGAAGCAATCTCGCCAGCGTCAGACGTTGGCCGGAATCACTCAGTCCGCTCCAGTCCTCAGGCTGCCGCATCACTTCCTTGCCGCTCTTTGTCAGGATATATTCGACATCGACGGCGGGCCGCAGAGTCGTCTGGTCAATTCCCGCATTGTAAACCTGTAGGTAAACACCGACTTCCTGACCTTGTTTATAGCTGCCCGAAAGGTTCGGAATTACTTTTGAGCTGCCTATAACAAACATTGCGCCGACATCACGCTCGTTCGTCGACCGAAGCTTCGAGGCTAGAATCATGGTCGAAGTCGAAAGTTTTTTCTCGTCATAGCGCGGGACAGTGAATCCTTGATTTACGATTCCACGGTTACCGGTTACGACATCACGCACAACAACGTCAACCTTATATGTGCCCGGTGAAAGAGCAACGGCCTTTTGATAAATAGACTTACGGTCTTTCGTCTCGGCGAGTTCGGCCGATGTCGCGTTGGTCACCACTGAGTCTTCAAAAATCCCGGATCGCTTGCCGGACACAGCGGTTACACGTCCAAAAATGTTCATTCTCGCCGTAGGCAATCCGCCCTCGTCCTTGAACGAAAGCTCTTTATTTTCCGTCTGTACCGTAAAAGTCACGATCACACGATCATCCGATTGGCGGAAAAAATCTATCCGCATATCGAACTGAAGCGGGTCCTTGTCCAACAAAACACCCGAATCGCCGCCGGCAATTCCCTGTAGATCGCTGAATTTGACTTGGGGCGGACGCTGTAAACTTGTAATGATCTCCATCCGGCGAAACGGTGAATCCTGTTCACGCTGAAAATTATTACCGCTGCCGATGCCTGAGATACGGTCGCCCTTGTCTGAAAGTCCAAGCTGTTCTGCGGTGGTCATTCCGGCCCCGGGAACCATCAAAAGTGCGTCTTTTTCGTTCGCATTACGGGCGATTCGATATTCGCCGCTGCCCGTCGGATCGACAAATTCGATCTCAAGGCCGTCGCCCACGCCATCAAGGTGCCTGTAGAACCAAATTTCAAATGGGTAAGTTGTTGTAGAGCCGCCGCCCTCGTAGCTCGGACGATCGTAAGATCCGCCCGACGGGTGCGATTCGACCGAATCCGGCTTGCCCCAAGCAATGTAGGTACGACCGCGATCTGTTTTCCATCCCGGAATTCCCGATGCATAGTGTTCGTTGGCATAGGCGATCCGTTCGTAATATTCCTCGCGGTACTCGTTCTCCTCGGTATCGGGATTTGGATCGCGTCGGCGCCAGAAGTTTTCGATAAAATTCTCGCGCTCTTCATCGGTCGTCAATGCATCGAACGCACGCTTTTCTTCTTTCGTGATGATGTACGCCACGTCGGTATTGCGCCATTTTTTGTAGGCTTCTTTTAACTCGACGCCAACCTTGCGCACTTTTCCCGAAGGATCCTGGCTCGGTTGATCTTCACCCTTCTTCTGTGCAAACACCGAAGCACTGCCGATGGTGATAGCCATCATCGCAACTACAACATTTCTGATCAAATTCAATTTGTACATAACAGTAAAACTCCTGCTTATCTAATTCCCGGAAACTTCCCCAGAATTACTTAATTGTAAGCTTTTGTGATTTTAGACAGTAATCCCTAATTGTACAAGATGCGGAAAGGCCTGTTTGAGGTTGCATTTCCGAGCTGACGTTAAACTTCCACGTCGGTTTGCCGCTTCTTCCCAAAAAACCATGCGATGAATATCGAAAAGACGTAAAGCACCATCATCGGAGCAGCGAACAGCATCATGTTCGTAATGTCCCCGGTTGGAGAAACCACGGCGGCAAGGATGAGAATGATAACAAGGGCGAGCTTCCAGCTTTTGACAAGCAAAGCAGCCGATAATATGCCGATTCTTGAGAGAACATAGCTAACCGCAGGCATCTGGAATATCAGACCCATCGCAAGAATTATGATAGTTATCAAGTCAAAATAATCAGTTGCCCGCAACAGAGGACGGAACTCTTCGGCAACTCCAAGCAGGAAACGAACGGCTGGCGGGAATAGAATATAGTATGCAAAGGCCGCTCCGGCAACGAAAGAGATGGTCGAAAGTATTACAAACGGGATTACATATCCTCTTTCGTGTTTATAAAGAGCGGGCGAGATAAATCCCCAAACTTGAATGAGCAGGAATGGGATCGAAAGAGCGATTGCCGAATATAATGAAACAGTCACATAGAGCGTGAACGCTTCCTGTGCCGTTGTGACGATAAGGCGCTCATCTCCTACGGTTAAATCCGTGGCTGCGCCATCACGCTCGATTGGTAGATTCGCACCCTTAGGAATAACGGAATTTACAGTAAAGATCGGTTCGTCCGTGAACAAAACGATCTTGCCTTCGGCATCGTTCGCGACAACGGAGTCGACCGACGTTCCGGGCTGAACAACCCCGGTTCCGAGCTTTGTCGCCCGGTCGAAAACGTATCGCCCGCGGTCACCTGGCTTTAGGCTACTCAACGGCAGAACTTTCTCGTCGCCAGTTACACCGTTTAGCGGAACTTCCCGCCGCTGTGATTCAGTAAGAGCACGTACAATGGGTACTGCGAGAAAATGATAAATCGTGTCGGAAAATTTAAAGCAAAAAACAAATGCGATAACTATTATGATTACAGACTTTACCAACCGCTTGCGCAGTTCGTCCAAATGATCGAGAAATGACATTTGCGACTCTAGTTCTTCCTGCTGCTTTGTTTCTAACTCGTCCATTTAGTATCGGGATGCTGCGAAAAGACTCGTGTTACAACCAGCTGCGCTTATTCGAAAGGAGTTCGTTTTCCTGATCTTCCTTCTCGGCTGCTCCATCTTCGGGAACAGCGTGATATTTGGCGACGTCTTCCAGATCGGATGATTGTTCGGCAACAATATCGTCAAAAGCAGCTTTGTCGATCTCTTTAATCTCCGGCAACGAGACGCTGCTGCCCTCATCTATACTGTCGGGTGCCATCCGGGGCACTGAAGCGTCGGAAAGCTCGCCAGTTCTTAGTGCTTTCTCTTCTTCCTCAAAATTTACTTCTTTTTCCCATGTCGATTTGAATTCATTTGTCGTATTGCGAAAATCAGCCATTGTTTTGCCGATCGTTTTGGCGATCTGCGGCAGCTTTCGCGGACCCAGAAAGATCAGGGCAATGATCCCGATAAGGATCAACTCAGAAGTTCCAATCGACTCAAATATAAACAAAAACAAAGTTTTCACCTCAAACTTACGACTTTACCCGGAATAGTGTAAGCGATTCTAATCGTTGCAATCATTTAGCTTACTTCGATCAAATAATCCTTTTTTGCTGCTACACGACCGATGATAATTGCGTCCGGCACCTCATCCAAAAATCTCAATGCGTTCTCCTCGGTCAAACTAATGAGCAGCCCGCCGGCGGTTTGCGGATCGAACAAAGCACTCTGCATTTCACGCGAAACACTATCTTGAATTTTAACCGTTTCGCCGACATAAGCGCGATTGTTCTTGTCACCGCGGGTCAGCATTCCTTTCGCGATCAACTCAAGAACGTCCGGCAGCAGCGGAACTTTGCTAGACTCGATCTCAATCGTAACCTGGCTGCCATTTGCCATTTCGTACGCGTGACCGAGAAGACCAAAACCTGTAACGTCCGTGCAGCCGTTTGCTCCGATATTCTGCATAGCTTTAGAGGCACGGGCGGCTGATGTGGTCATTGCCTTGATCGCCGCCGCTTCTGTTGATTTACTCGCGATGCCGTGTTTGACTGCGGTATTAATGGCTCCAGTCCCTATCGGTTTGGTCAGGATCAAAATGTCGCCCGCTTTAGCTCCGGAGTTTCTAATAACCTTGTCGGGATGAATCGTGCCGGTGACCGCATATCCGAATTTCATCTCGGCGTCGTCAACCGAATGGCCGCCGATAACTACAACACCTTCAGCATTTAGAGCTTTTTGACCGCCGAGTAATATCTCACCGAGAATATCCCAATCGCCCTTTTGTGGATAACAAACAATAGACAAGGCGGACAATGGCGTGCCGCCCATTGCGTAAACATCGTTCAGGGCATTTATCGCGGCGATCTGGCCGTACGTCTCTGGATCGTCGGCGACGGGCGTAAAAAAATCGACCGTCTGCACAAGCGCCGTACTGTCATTTAGGCGAAAAACTCCCGCGTCGTCGGAAGTTTCGAACCCAACGATCACATTCTTGGAATCCTGTGCTGGCAGTTTGCTCAAAACTTGAGCAAGGTCACGCGGTGCGAGTTTGGCCACTCAACCCGCGCACGAAACCATTTCTGTAAGCCGTTTCATATTCCTCCTTTTTCTAGCCGTTGCTTTGAATTATGACCTGATAAATCCTGTCGAGGTCGTCCATGCTGTAATATTCGATCTCTACCTTGCCACCGCGTTTACCTGGCAAAATGTTTACATTCGTCCCTAACTTTCGGCGAAGTTTTGTCTCAGCCGACACTATATTGGCGTCCTTCGTTGCTTTAACTGTAGTTTTATCAGTTGTTTGCGAATCAGTCTTACCCAAACGTCTCACCAGCTTTTCCGTTTCGCGCACCGAAAGAGCAAGATCAACAATGGATTTTGCAATTCGTCGCTGGGCGGACGGGTCGTTGGACAGTAGCAACGCCCGGCCGTGTCCGGCGGTAAATTTCTCCTCTTCTATGTACTTCAATACTTCAGCCGGAAGCCTCAAGAGTCGCAGCGAGGTCGCGATCATCGATCGTTCTTTCCCAATACGTTCAGACACCATTTCCTGTGTAAGTCCAATTGTATCAATAAGTTTGCGAAACGCACGGGCCTCCTCGACAGCGTTCAATTCCTGGCGCTGTATGTTTTCTATGAGAGCAAGCTCAAGGAGTTTGTCGTCAGAAACCTCGCGGACAACGACGGGTATTCGCCGCAGACCGGCCCGTTGAGCGGCACGCCAACGTCTTTCGCCTGCAACGATCTGATAACTCAACCCATTTTTTCGAACGATGATCGGCTGAACAATTCCGTTTGCCCTGATGGATTGAGCAAGCTCTTCAAGTGCTGCGTCGGTAAATCGGGTTCGAGGCTGCTCGGAATTAGGCTCGATTTGGTCTATGTCCAATTCAAGAACATTGTCCTTTGGCGATTCGTCGCCCAAAAGAGCGCTTAGTCCGCGTCCCAGCGGTTGTCTAGCCATGACTTAAAATCTCCTTTGCAAGTTCAAAATAGCTTTCAGCACCTCGTGACCTCGGATCATAAAGAATTATCGGCTTTCCAAAGCTCGGAGCTTCTGCCAAACGAACGTTTCGCGGTATGACCGTATTCATTACCTGCGAACCGTAAAAATCGCGAAGATCTTTTGCAACCGCCGCCGAAAGATTCGTCCGTTCGTCATACATCGTCAATAAAAGGCCTTCTATCGATAACGTCGGATTCAACTCCCTTTTTAGCCGAGTGAGCGTTTCAAACAACTCAGTTACGCCTTCCAGCGCAAAATACTCGCACTGGACCGGAATCAGAAGCGAATCAGCCGCTGTTAGCCCATTTACAGTAAGAATTCCGAGCGAAGGCGGACAATCGACAATGATGTAATGAAAATAGTCCTTTATCTCAAGAAGCAAGGCCTTCAATACCTTGCCGCGGTCCTGAAATTCGCTTAACTCGATCTCTACACCGGCCAGATTCTTATCGGACGGAAGCAACCATAACGTAGGGATTTCGGTCGGGAGCACCAAATCTCTAACAGATTCGCCTGAAATTAGAGCATGATATAGGTTTTTACGGTCTTTTTGCCGTTCGATGCCGCAGCCTGAGGTTGCATTTCCCTGTGGGTCGGCATCAACGATCAGGACTTTTTTCTTCTCAACGGCCAATGCCGCGGCAAGGTTAATTGCCGTCGTTGTTTTTCCTACTCCGCCTTTTTGGTTCGCAACGGCGATTATTTTGCCCATTTCTTTTATATGATTCGACTATTAATTTATCACAGCGGAAGGATTAAGAATAATCGGGCTATTTCGTCGGACATATCAAAATTGTGGGACGTGCCACAATTTATTCACGCAATTTGTGGGACGTGCCACATTTTTAGTTTTGATTGTGAGTTTCCGGGCGGTGTGCAGTCAGGTAAACAAGCACGCTGGAGACGGCTGCGGGCGTAAGGCCGACAACCTTTCGCACTTGGGCAAAGGTCTGTGGTCGTGCCCGTTCAAGCCGTTCAACCATCTCGTGTGATAAGCCGCCAATCTGAGCGAATTGGAAGCTTTCAGGCACTTTTAAGGCGTCGTGATGATTTACCCGCTCGGCAGCTATGTTCTGTTTGGCTATATAACCAGTGTAAAGCGAGTCGGCGAGTGCAGTTTCAAGCTCTGTCGTATTGACAGCCGCGCGAACGTCATCCGGTAGAACGCGGCCGATCAATTCGGACGTGACGCCCTGACGCATCGCAAGCTGCGATAAAGTGATCGAATCGCCCAGATCACAGCCTAAAAGCTGCGATATTCCGGCATATTCGACCGATGAACGCTTAAACCGCGTCAGATCGAGCGCGTTTCGCAGCATCGCGATACGATCACGCTTTTTATTGAACCTTTCCCAATCGGTGTCACCTACAAGCCCGGCTTCGCGTCCTTTTGGCGAAAGGCGTTGGTCGGCATTGTCGTGTCTTAGCGTCAGCCGTGCCTCAGCTCGCGAGGTGAACAATCGATAAGGCTCGTCAACGCCATGCTGGATTAAATCATCTGCCAGAACCCCGATATAAGCCTCATCACGCCGCAAAGTGAAAGGTTTACGCTTTTGGACTGCATATGCTGCATTTATCCCAGCCAAAAACCCTTGGCAGGCCGCCTCTTCATAGCCGGTCGTACCGTTTATTTGTCCTGCAAGGAACAGGCCTTCAAGCCGCGTTGATTCCATTGTCGGCCGCAACTCACGCGGATCGACAAAATCATATTCAATGGCATAACCCGGCCGAATTATGTGCACGGACTCGAAGCCGTCAACCATACGAAGCAATTCCAACTGAAGCTCCGACGGAAGAGATGTCGAGAACCCGTTTAAGTAGACTTCATTGGTGTTATGTCCTTCAGGCTCAAGAAATAGCTGATGGCGGTCCTTATCGGCAAATTTTACGACCTTGTCCTCGACCGATGGACAATATCGAGGCCCGATTCCTTTGATCTTGCCTGAATAAAGCGGCGATTGGTGTAAATTATCGCGGATTGTCTGGTGCAGACGATCGCTCGTATATCCAATAAAACATTGGATTTGCGGCTGCTCGATCTTATCGGTAGAAAAAGAGAATGCGACCGGCTTTTCATCCGGCGGCTGCGGTTCAAAAGCATCCCAATCGATCGTGCGTCCATCCAGTCGAGGCGGTGTTCCTGTTTTCAGACGTCCAACCGGGAAACCAAGGCGTTTCAGGCTTTCGGCAAGCTCGATAGAAGCAGGTTCACCGGCACGGCCAGCCGAGAACGTCCGTGTGCCGGTATGGATCGTGCCGTTCAAAAAAGTGCCCGTCGCAATGACGACCGATTTGGCCCGGAATCGCCGCGTGTCCTGCATCTCAACACCGATAACTTTATTATTCTCAACAATTAAGTCAACAACAAAGCCCTGGCGCAGATGCAGATTTGGCGTCGCTTCAAGAACACGGCGCATTTCGGTGCGATAAAGGCTGCGGTCGGCCTGCGCCCGCGGGGACTGAACCGCCGGTCCTCGTGAACGGTTAAGCAGTCTAAACTGTATTCCTGTGCGGTCGATGACGCGGCCCATAATGCCACCCAGAGCATCTATCTCTCTGACAACATGGCCTTTAGCGATTCCGCCGACAGCCGGGTTACAAGACATTTGCCCGATCAGATCAAGATTTATCGTGACAAGCGCGGTCTTCGCACCTAGGCGCGCCGAGGCCGACGCTGCTTCACAGCCCGCGTGTCCCGCACCGATCACAATTACATCAAAACTCTCGTCAAACATATTTACCGAAAAGCTAAGAAAAGCGGGATTTCCCGTTGATTATCGAATTTTTTATTGTAGATCATTAAACTGTGTTTGCCAATGAATTCTGTTCAGCAACGGTTGTTGCTTACGATCTGGGTTCGCGTGGCACGGCATCAAGCGTTCTTGTGGTGTGTTCGGTTACGCTCGGCATCGGCTGATGGATTGGCTGCATCTGGCCTTCAGGAAGGCCTTTTACGACGACATCCGGCGTTTGCGGCAAGGCCGGCTGTTGCGGCTCGTAAGATCGCTTGGACATCTTTGTGTGGTGGCGCAAGAGCCAAATTAGACCGAGTTCCGCTATCAAAAGCAAAATGAAACTCATCAAAACTATGACGCCGATCATCTCTTCGCCAAAGCCAAGTTCTTTCTTCATCACGGTTAGCAAACCTATGATAACGCCAATGCCTGCGATCGGAACGCCAATCAGTGCAATCACCAGAAGATTGAATGATGATTCCGGAATTCGGCCCACGCTGTCCTCGGACTTTACCGCGACTCTCGCTCCACAGTGGTTGCAGAAGCTTAGGCCAGGATTTACAGATTTTCCGCAAGATGGACAAAACATGATAATTAAAGAGCCTTACGTCACATCGATGCTCAAAGTTCAACACCATTAAATTTAGCTCCAACGACCCTTCAATACGCGGACAGGATCGGTTATTGATTGAAATCTCGCGAGTCGGGCACGATCGGTATTCTTGAACGAAACCAGAGGCATCAACCCGTACTCCATGAGCTGTTCGCAGGCGTTCTGGCTCAATTGAACTTCTGCACACGACTTAAATATCGTCTCGCCGTTTTCTTCGTGCATATGGATAGGCAGGCCGTCGATGTCCTGAACAAACGCGTCGCTAATATCCCAGCCATACTCGCTATAGCTTTGTGCAAGAAGCAATGCAACGGCAAAGCACGAATTAGACCATACGTAACCGTCATGAAAAGGTGTGTCAGTAAACTCCTCAAACGAAAAGGTTTCCAACGGCTCAGTGTTTTGGCCATAAGGCAGCCTTGCGGAAAATCGAGGTATCGTCAGCCCAAGATACTGCGACTCAGTCTGACTTCGTAGCGCAGCCCACAGCTTAGCTTCGTTCGTATCGCCTGCAACATTCCATTCCTTCGGATCCGGATGATCGCTGAGCGACGTTATACCAAGAACCTCCGGCCGCATATGCGAAACGAAAGGTGTGTTCGCGGGCATAGCGACCTTTGAAATACGCATGAGTGCCGCAACATCGTCAACGTTCGGCTCATACGCATAATTCCCGCATACAACTGCCCACGGATCGCCGCCCGTTTCGATCGCGTCTTTGATCAGATGACGATACAAAACAGTTTCCGCTAAACTGTTGGCATTCTTTAGGTTATCGGTCAACTCTGCTTGGGAAATATCGAGCAAATAGATTTTCAGATCTGTCGATGTTTCGGTTCGTCGCACCAAAAAATACAGTCCGCGCCATGCGGCCTCGAGCTGCTGAAACTTCCGATTGTGGAGAATCGTTCGCATCAGATCGCTTGTCGCTCTATCGACGGCCGCGGTCAAGCCCGCCTGCTCGTTTTCATCGACAAGCACCAGATGCGGCCGAACAAGATCGCCTATAAATTTACTTAACTCAGATGAAGCAGCTTGTTTCGGAGGCGTAGCTCCGCCATCAGGTTTTGAAAGAATTGCGTCAAGAAGATTGTCTGCCGGAGGAGCCGACGATGGCGGGGCGCTGTCTTCAGTTACTTCACTCGATCTTTCGGCTTGCGGAAACCATTCGCGGACTTCGCGCGCGGCTGAATTGAAAGTACTTTCGTTATTAAGCCGTCGCCGCAAGTCGCGCAGGTCGGCGAACATCGGAACCTGTTTGAACAGCTCATCGGGGTGAAAATCATCGAGTCCCTGAAATTCCAGAGTCAGGCCGCCGCCATCGGCCTCAAGCTCCAGCCGAACGCGAAGCTTTTTCATTATATCGTCGAAATTGTCGCGATCTATTTCCAGCGGATTACGGCGGTAAAGCTCGCCCTTCTCCGCGTCGCCGCTCCAGTCTCCAAGCATCAGAATTCGAAACGGTGGCTCGTCTATTACACCTGTTCTTTCTGTTTCCAAAGTCACTTTTGTCTCATGATCCGAATCGGACGGGAACATATCGATAATCCTCCGCGATAAACTATTGTTGTCTCAAAACTATCTTGCTAAACCGGAGAATTGTCAATATTCGCATTCGCAGTCGTGCCGTTTCGTTGTAGAATTAACGTTTCCCAACAATTATGAACCACTCATCAGTTTTCCAAACTGAACTTAGCGGCCCCGCACAGAATTTTGCCAATAAACGAAGCCTGATGCTGCGCCTTATTCGTGCGGTTCAACCAATAACACGAACCGAGATCGCCCGCCGCCTGGAGATCGACAAAAGCACCGTCACCGACAACGCAAAACCGCTGATCGCAAGCGGCATATTGCGCGAAGAAGCGCTTGAAAATACAGGTCAAGGCCGCCGTCCTCGCTTTTTATCGTTCGTTGACGACCAAGACTATTTTATCGGAGTGAATCTCGGTGTACGGCATTCGCAGGTCGGCGTGACGACGCTAAAAGGCGAGATCACCGATGAGGTTGATTTTGAAACGCCGTCCAATGCCAAAACCGCTCTGAAAATGGCTCGCGAACGTATCGAGACATTTTACAAAGCTAATCCGAGCCGCCGTTTGAGAACGATCGGCGTCAGCGTTCCGGGCATGACGGACTCGCACCGGCGAAACCTTGTGTATGCGCCAAACTTGAATTGGCGCAACGTCTTGGTCGCGGAGGAGTTACAAATAAATGATTCCGTACGCGTAATTGTTGAGAACGATTCGACCGCCGCCGCGATGTACGAGGCACGGATGAAGATTCGCAATTCGGAAGATGGGTTGATGACGAATTTCATACTTGTGCGTTCGGGCACAGGTATCGGCGTCGGGCTTGTGATAGGGAGCGAAGTTTATCGCGGAACAGGCAGCGGCAGCGGTATAGCCGGTGAATTCGGGCACATGACAATAGTCGCCGGCGGCAAACCTTGCGTATGCGGCAACCGCGGCTGCTGGGAAAAATATGCGTCCGCTGCATCCGCCGCATCACTTTATCTCGGCGACCGTCCGCCGGGCAGAGGCGAAAGCGTGCCCCGCTTTGTCGAAATCGTCAGCAAAGCTGAAAACGGCGACAACCGCTCGCGTCGGACGCTTGAAAAGATAGGAGATTATCTCGGCATCGGAATCGCTAACGTCATCATGGGCATAGGCATCCCGCGCATCATCATCAGCGGACGGCTTGTATATGGCTGGAGTTTCATAAAAGATCCGCTTTACGAGGCTATCGGCCGAAGTATCGTAGGCAAGATCGACGGCTGGTCGGTCGAGGCCGGCGAACCTGTGGGCTCGGCGATCGGCGGAGCTTTGGAAGTTGCGGTTGAGGATTATCTCAGTACGCTTTAATACTTTTTATTTCCCGATACAGAACGTCGCGAATATCTTTGTAAGTATGTCTTCGGTCGTCGTCTCGCCGGTGATTTGGCCTAGGTAGCGAAGGGCGTTGTGCAGACCGACAAGAACGATCTCTTCGCTTGTTTTCCGTTCGAACAACGCGAGCGACGAAGCGATCTCGTCTTTTGACCGCACGAGCAAGTCATAATGCCGGGCGTCCGTGACAAGAAAGCCGGAATCCGAAATGTCCTGAGGTGCAAAAGGCCTCACGATGGCTTGTTTTAGTTGTTCTAGGCCAGCACCGGTTTTTGCAGAAACGGCAAGGATATCCGATTTGCGATTTGCGATTTGCGATCGTGCTTCGTCACCAAAGTCTTGAATCTTTTCCGAATTTGATTTATCGATCTTATTTATCGCGATCAGATGGTTGAGGCCTTCGACGCTTGCAATAATTGTTTTATCCTCATCCGACAATTCCTCCGATCCATCAAAAATCACAATTACAAGGTCCGCGTCAGCCATCGCCATTCGGGAACGTTCAACGCCGATGCTTTCAACCGTGTCGGTCGTTTCGCGCAAACCAGCTGTATCCATCAGCGAGATCGGGATGTTGTTGATCGTGAATTTTTCGTGGATCTGATCGCGCGTAGTTCCGGCGATCTCGGTTACTATTGCCCGATCGCTGCCCAGCAAAGCGTTGAAAAGGCTGGACTTGCCGACATTCGGGACGGCCAACCAAAGCAACCCGCAACCCTTCGCGGATCAACTTTCCGGCCTGAAACGTTTCGGCCAATTTCCCGATCTCGTCAATCAGCTCCGCCAGTCGTGTTTTTGATCGGATTCAGTTTGGAATTCCGGTATGTCGTCTTCGACAAACTCGAGTGCCGATTCGAGCACAACGATGAGATCAAGCAGTTTGTCTTTGATCGGCTGAAGCGTGTTCGAAAATTCCCCGCGGAGTTGCCGGACGGCTTGGCGTGCAGAAGCAGTCGTTTGTGCGTCGATAAGATCGCGAACCGCTTCTGCTTCGGCAAGATTCATACGGCCATTTGCGAGGGCACGCAATGTAAACTCACCTGGCTCTGCCATCCGAGCGCCAAATCTTAGACAGATATCGATCACTTGCCTCAGCAAAACCGGTGAGCCATGGCAACTAATTTCGACGACATCTTCGCCTGTAAATGAATGCGGAGCTTTGAAATAGGTGAGCAGGGCTTCGTCGATTACTTCGGCGGTTTCGGGAACGCGGAGTGAAGTTAACCGGACAAGGCGAGGTTCAAGATCGAGTTCTGAATCGCTGGAAAGTCGTAGCGCGTATGCGAGGGCGTCTTGGCCGCTAAGGCGAATGACGCCGATACCGCTTCGGCCGAAAGGTGTTGCCAATGCGACTATCGTGTTTGCCATCAGAACTTTTCACCACAGAGGCAAACAGAGAAATATTTAGAAGAATACTTTGGGCTGCGGAAGAAATCTTTGACCGAAATAACTTAGTAAAATTGTATTTCTCACCTCGGTGTCTCTGTGGTGAGTCATTCTTATTTAAGCCGGACTTGTAACCGTCTCTCGCGGCCATCGCCGACGGATTCGCTCATCAGGTCGGTTTCGGTTTGCAAAGCTGTATGGATAACACGCCGCTCGGTCGAGTTCAACAAGCCGAACGTGAATGGCATTCCGTTCTTTCTTACTTGGTCACCCGCAAAACGGGCCATCGCCTGCAGCTCTTTTTTTCGCGTTTGCCGATAGCCTTCGGCGTCGACGATAAACCGGTGGTCGCGGTCAAGCTCACGGCCATATGCCTGAAACAACAGCGTCTCGAACGAATCAAGCAGCTCACCGCTTTCGGCCAATGCAAAATGCGTGTCCTCGCCGTGCAGGTCCATCACGCAACCTTCGTCAGTCCAAGTCGCGGAAACATTTAGATTGAAGCCAAGATCAGTGATTAGCTCGGACAAAAATTTCTCGGCATTTTGGCATGTTTCGTTCATATGTCGGAACGCAGGCTCCCAGCCTGCAACGCCTCTCGGCGTAAAAATTTTGTTGCGACCCTAAGGCAGGATGGGAGCCTGCGTTCCAGGCTTTGCCTTCACCTTCTTCGCGTTCTTCGGGACCGAATCGACAACTACCGTCGAAGGCGGCTCGCTGGTCTTATTCATTCTGTTGATCAACATCTGCTGGCCAAAACTGACAATGTTCCCGAAGAACCAGTAAAGCAGCAGCCCGGCCGGAGCCGCCCACATTACCCACAGCATCATCACCGGCATCAGATACGTCATCATCTTTTGCTGCATCTGTTGTTCGGGCGTAACGACCGCCGCTGTCGGCGTGAACTTCATCGAAAGTATCATCGAGAACGCAAAGCCGAACTCAAGAAGATGCCACGGGTCGGCAGCCGAGAGATCTGGGAGCCACATAAACGATGCCTGACGAACCTCTACCGAAACCGTCACCGCCGTATAAAAAGCGATCAGCAGCGGAAACTGGAGAAGCATCGGCAAGCATCCGCCGATCGGCAACGCATCCTTCGTCATTCGTAGTTGCTGCATCTGCAACTCGCGCATTCGCGGATCATCCGTCGGTATGCCCTTCTTTTGCAAATCCTTTATTTGGTCCTGAATTGCCTTCATCTTCGGCGCGTTTCCGGCCGCTTTTTTGAACGAACGCGACTGCGACCATCTCAGCGGAAACAGCAGCGAATAGAACAGGAACGTGAAAACAATGATCGCGATACCGTAGTTATGCAAAATGCCATTGAAGAAATTCAGCGAGTAAAGAATCGGAATCGAAAGATATGTGGTAATCGGCCGGATCAGGCTATAATTACTGAAATTGATCAGATTGACGACTTCGATCTCACGACCTACGGCAGACGAAAGCAGCTTATTGTATTCCTTTAACGCGAAATAATCCTTGGTTCCGGTGTATATCTTCGTAACCGATCCGTCGCTCTGTATCGGCATCGAGACCGTGACCAAATGCCTGGTTTCGCTCGTCTTCGCGCTCCGTATCACCCAATTGAAAATGCTGTCGAAAAATGGCTGAGTCTGAACTTCGTATTTCGAAGCTCTGTATTCCAAACCCTGCTGCGGTGTAGCGGGAATGGCCGCCATAGCGAAGTAGGCATCTCCGACTCCAGCCCAATCCACAATTCCGTTGTCCGAAAGCACGGCCTGATTATTCGCGTCATATGTGAATGAATAATATCCCTGATGACGTTTGATGTCGCCATCGACAGCGGCTACCGTTTCCGATTCGATCTGGTAAAACGTGTGGTGATTAATCGCGTGGTCGCCGATGCTGGCACCAATCAGCAGCTTTGTATTCGGCACCGTTTGCCCGTTTTTCTTTACGGTCACGGCAAGATCGGAAACGTAATTATCGGCTCTAAAAACGAATGTCTTTTTTACTTCCAGGCCGCTCGCATCGGTCAGCGTAAAGTCGATCTGCTTTTCCTGACCTTCGGCAAGCGTGATTGTTTCTTCGGGAACCGAGACCTGATAATTTCGGTCATTGATCAAACTCGTAAGAGCCGGGTCGTCGGTCGATAACCGAAACGGAATAGCTCGCGGCATTTGTTTCAGAGCTTCTTCGGAGACCAACTGCAACGGCTTTTTGTCCGAAGCGGTCGAACCGTCAGCGTAAAGCGGATATTCGGCCTTTTCCGATTTATTCTTTAACAGTATCCAACTGGTCGCCAAAGCTCCTTTTGAATCCAGTTTAACTTCGTAAAGCGGCGATTTTATGGTTATCTGCCGATTCGGAGTTGTGTCCGGCGTAACTGCTGCCGTTTCGGGAACGGGCTGTTGCGTAGCGGCAGGAACCGGCGTCGCTTGCGCCGTCGAAGATGTATTCGCGTTCGCCGCAGTGTTTGCGTTGTCAGCAGGCGGTTTCGTCGGAGTAAAAAAATACGACCAGCCGAAAAGGACGGCCATCGACAAAACGGCCGCTATCAAAAAACGTGATTGACTGCTTTTATTATTGCTATTATCCATCAGTATAAGTCCAAGGTCCCAAGTCCAACGTCCAAAGTCAGGTCTCTGATTCGACCTTGGACCTTGGACTTTCAACTTTGGACTATCTCACGGGATCATGCCCACCCTTACAAAAAGGCTGGCATCTTAAAATACGCCAAAGGCCCATCCATGTTCCGCGAATCGCACCGTATTTTTCGACGGCGTCGCTCGCGTATTGCGAACAGGTCGGCTCAAAGCGGCACGCAGGCGGGAAAAAAGGCGATAAAAACGCCTTGTAAAGCGCCAGCATGTCCATAACCAAATACTTCATCCCTAAAAACATTTTGCCACAGAGGTCACCCAAGTCTGAAAGTAAAAAGGCAAAAGTAAAAAAGTCGATTCTTCTATTCAACCTTTTGCCTTTTTACTTTTTACTTCGACCTTGTGTTCTCTGTGGCTAAAAATTGTTCAGACCGTGCGATCTTCGCCGCGATCTTCTTGAAATCTTCAAGCGGCTCGGCAAGCTTTGTCTTCAGAATGCTTCGCTTTGCATTCAGCACCCAATCAAAGTTGATCAGAGATCTCATTCAGCTCGCTTTTGCTCAACCTAAATGTTTCCCGCAAAAGGCGTTTTGCCGCGGTTGCGGTCGTGAGCTTTGCCGATGGCCTTTTTTGTGGCCGTAATGCCTACGCGGTGCAGTTCGCCTTCGCCCGGCAAGATGAAAACCGTCATAAAACGGCCGTCAATACGCTTGCCTTTCTCATATACACGAAGAAACTCGGCGCGTTTGCGAAGCCTGGCTTCCTTCGGCAGCGAGAATTCTAATAATGCTGAACCGTTAATCGCTTGCGTCCTTTTGCCCGGCGGCGCTTGATCACGGCGCGGCCGTTCTTGGTCGCCATTCTCGCGCGGAAGCCGTGCTTTTTCGCGCGTCGGCGGTTGTTTGGTTGAAATGTTCTTTGCGGCATAATTACTCTCCATTAACTTCACCCGAAAGTGAAAACTTTGAGTTTACGCAAATACGGGCGTTCTGTCAAAGCAATCAGCGGCATTCGGCGGGCCAATTGCTCAACCTGTCGAATTTATCCCGCGTTAATCTTCGCTGTATTATAATCACGCGGTGCGAGTACTGATTGTCGAAGATGACGTCCGGATTTCGAATTTCGTCGCCAAAGGGCTTCGTGAGAATTCGTACGCCGTAGATGTGGCGGTGGACGGCGAGGAAGCTCTTTTCCATGCCTCCGTTAACGATTACGACGTAATAATCCTCGATGTCATGATCCCAAAAAAGGATGGCTTTGCCGTTTGTGGTGAGCTGAGAAGCTCAGGCTTGAAAACGCCGATTTTGATGTTGACGGCACGGGACGCGATTGATGACCGAATTAGCGGCCTTGATTGCGGAGCCGACGATTATTTGGTCAAGCCGTTCGATTTCAAAGAACTGCTAGCCAGGCTTCGTGCGTTGATGCGCCGAAATAGCGATTTTCGTCCGCCGAAGATTGTCATCGACGATTTGGAAGTTGACACGACGGCGCAACGGGTTTGGCGTGGCGGGCGTGAAATACCGCTCACGGGAAAAGAGTTTGCATTGCTCGAATATCTGGCGCGTGAACAAAACAAAGTTGTCGGCCGGGCCGAGATCGCCGAACACGTCTGGGATGAAAACTTCGACGCGTTTTCGAATTTGATCGAAGTTTATATAAAGCGGCTCCGAGCGAAAATCGACGACGGGTTTGGGGTCAGGCTTATTCACACCCGGCGAGGAGCAGGTTATATTTTAGAAACAACTGCGGAATAGATGCTTAATTCCATGCGAACACGGCTAACGCTTTGGTACCTTGGCGTTCTGGCTTTGATAATCATCGCGTTTGCCGCCGTCATCTACCTGCTTGTAGCTCGTAATCTGGGCCAAACATTGGATAATAATCTGGCTGAGATCGGACGAAGCGTAGAAGCGGATCTGCGTAAAGAGGAGGCCGACATAGCGGCCGAGAGACTTTTGCCCTTGCTGGTCGAAGAAGACGAAGATGAAAAAAAGTCTGCTCAGGCGCCCGATGAGGCGCCGTTAAGCATTGAACAAGCGATTGCCGAGGAACTCGAAGATTTGCGCCTACGTGATTATGGATTTGTCATTTTTGAGCAGGGAACGAATGAAGTTGCGTCAACAGTTGCCGAGGCAAAGCTCCAAAACGGATTGAAAAACCTGCCCCCCGAAATCTCTTTTGCTGATCTGCCGGGAGAGAACGAAATTTTTCGCGTCCACCAAATGGCCCTCCGTCTCGACGAAAAGCCTTTTCGATTGCTCATTACCCGGTCGGTCGGCGAGCAAACCGAGTTTCTTGCCGGTTTACGTCGTATTTTCTTCGTTACCGTTCCGATCGCACTCCTCCTCGCGGGTTTGGGCGGTTATTTTCTTGCCCGGCGAAGCCTTGCACCGGTCGCCTCAATGAGCAACCAGGCCGAGAAGATTGGGTCGGCAAATTTGAATGAAAGGCTTCCGGTAAAAAATGAGCGTGATGAGATTGGAAATCTGGCGAAGGTTTTTAACGCTCTGCTTTCGCGGCTTGAGCGATCTTTTGATCAGCAAAAGCAATTTATGGCGGATGCGTCGCACGAACTCCGCACACCGCTCGCAATTGTTCGCGGAGAATCGGAAGTTGCTATATCAAAGGAAGATCGCTCCGCGGCTGAATATCGCGAATCACTTTCCATCGTACATGACGAAAGTGTTCGGCTTACAAAGATCGTCGAAGACCTTTTTATCCTAGCTCGTGCCGACAGCGGACAACTAAAGCCACAGTTCGCGAAAGTTTATCTCGACGAAATTCTGGTCGAGTGCGTCCACGTCCTCGGAACTCTCGCGAAAAAAAGAAACGTTAAAATCGCCCTTTTGGTGCCTGCCGAAATGCCTCTCATCGGTGACGAAACGCTTCTTCATCGTTTGTTTTTGAACTTGCTGGATAATGCTATCAAGTATAACCGCGAAGGCGGAACCGTCACCATCACCGACCAAAGCGAAGGTAAATACTCCCGCGTTACAATCACCAACACCGGCGAAGCAATTCCAGTCGAAGACCAGGCAAAAATCTTCGACCGATTCTACCGAACGGACAAATCACGCAGCCGCGACAATACCGACGGCAAAAACGGCGTCGGCCTCGGACTTTCAATCGCCTTCTGGATCGCCGAAGTACATCAAGGCTCGCTCGCCTTACTAAAATCCGATTCGGACGGTTCGGTTTTTCAGGTTGAACTCCCTCGTTAATCTTCTATTCACTTTTCGTTGTTCATACTCAAACAGCCTACCGCAATCCATAAGATTTCGACTCTGTTCAGATTTTCTGGATGACCGCTTCCAGCTATCGTGCCGAATTTGATGTTTCAGATCAAAGTGGAGTTAAAAATGAAAATCAAAACGATCGTGCTTTTAACCATTGTTTTACTTATTAATGCAACGAACGCGTCCGCCGAACTATCAGTTGATGCCGGAACTATAAAGGGAAACGTGACGGCTTCGGCGAGCGGAAGATCGGCCGTCGTCGCAAACGCGATTTTGAAGCTGGCGAGCAAAGCCGCGCCGGATCAGCCGTACACTACGATCAGCAACGAAGCGGGCGAATTCGTTTTCAGAAATCTTCCGGCGGGAAATTACGTCTTGATTGTCGAAGCGGCTGGCCTAACGAGCGCGATGCGCGAAATCAAACTCGATTCGGGCGCGATTCTCACTCTCGATATAGATTTGAACGTAACGGTTGGCGAAACGGTAACGGTCCGCGTCGAAGAAGGCCTGCTCAGCACTTCCGAAACATCGACCGTAAATGTCATCCGCTCCGAAACTCTGAGCACCGAGCCGTTTCGCAACGACAACTTTCAAAACTCAATCGCGCTGACGCCCGGCGTGGTGCGCGACGCAAGCGGCAACGATCATTTGAAAGGCACGCGGGCCGGTCAGAGCAACTATAAGGTCAACGGCGCGGACGTTACCGACCCGGTCACCGGAAAAGTCGCTTTCGAAATTCCGCTTGAGGCTTCGGCCACAGTTCAGGTTGAGGAAAACCCTTACTCATCCGAATATGGGCAGTTCACCGGCGGAGTAACAAATTTGCAAACGAAGGCCGGGGGCGACAAGTTCAAGATCTCCGCTGCCAGGTTTTTTCCTACTTTTCGTAATGTTTTGTCCACAAAAGTCGATTCATTCCGCCCGCGGCTAACATTCAGCGGGCCGCTTATTCAGAAACGACTTTTTTATCTGCAATCTTTTGAATATCGGCTTCGGAACGACCTTGTGCCGAGCCTGGCGAAACCTGAAAACAACACGACTACCGAAGCATTCAACGCTTTCTCGCAGCTTGATTGGACGATTAACAAAAGCAACACACTGAAATTCAATTTTGCGATTTTTCCAAGCCGGATTCGAAACCTCAACCTGGACACATTCAATCCGCCCAGCACTAGTCCGAATTACAAACAACGCGGAATACTCGTTTCAGTTTCCGAGCAGTCGGTTTTCAAGGACGCCTCGTTTCTTTCGTCCGAAATCAGCTACAAAACCTTCGACGTTGACGTTTTTGCCAAGTCGAATCAGCCGTTCACGATTGCGCCTGAGGCAAATCGCGGCGGCTATTTCGCCGACACTCGGCGGCAGACTTCGCGTTGGCAGTGGCGTGAGGTTTATTATCCGCGGCCGCTGAAGTTTTACGGTTCGCACTCGATCAAAACCGGCGTTGAGATTTTTAACTCGCGGGTTAGAGCGGCCCTGAATTACAGTCCGGTTTTTATTCGGCGGGTTGATAACACTCTTGCACAGCGAATTGATTTTCAGAGCAGTTTACCGCTCCGATATTCGTATCAGGAGACCGCTGCATTCGTGCAGGACCGCTGGACGGTAAACCCAAAACTTACCCTGGATTACGGCTTTCGGTTCGACCGCGACGGAATAACCGGCCGTAATAATTTTTCGCCGCGTTTTTCAGTTTTGTATTCACCGGCAAAAAGCGGGCGCACCATTATTCGAGGCGGCATCGGCATTTTTTATGACCGGACTTCGGGAGTTGGCGGCTCAACCGAACAGGAAATAAGCGATGAAATCAGCAATATCTCGCCGAATTTTATGCTGATACCGGTTCGGATCGTAACCAATTTCGCGGTGAATGGAACGACGATTAGCGATGGTTCGCGTTTATTTGCTCCGCAAATCGCCGGGCCGCTTCGCACGCCGCAAAGCATTCGTTGGAGTCTTCAGGTCGATCAAGGAATCACAAAAGAACTGACTGTCCGCCTCGGTTATCTGAGACGCACGGTGAAAAACGATTTGTTGTTCGAGCCGTCGATCGATGCGGGCAAAACCAGCGCGATTTTGCTGAGTAGCAACGGCCGCTCACGTTACGACGAATTTCAGTTCGTGACGACTTACAATAAGCCCGGCTTCGGCCAATGGAACGCGTCTTACGTTTTTTCTCGCGCCCGCGGCGACCTGAACACGGCGGACGCAATTTACGGTGACACGCCGGCTTTTGTGCTGCGTCCGAATGAATATGCGTCATTGGCATTTGACGCCCGGCATCGTTTTTTAATCTACGGTCAGCTCGATTTTCCGCACGACATCCGCATCGCGCCGCTTTTCGAACTTCGTTCCGGCTTCCCGTTTTCAAAGTACGATGCTTCGTTGAATTTCGTTGGCGGACGCAATCAGGCTGGACGATTTCCGATGTATATGTCGATGGATTTACAGGTAACCAAAGGGTTCAAACTGCCGTTCTTTGATAAAAAGAAGGCCCGAATCGGCGTCGCTCTCTTTAACCTGACCAATCATTTCAACCCGCGCGATGTTCAGAGCAACTTGGCCAGTCCGAACTTCGGTCAGTTTTACAACAGCCTTGGTGTTTCAGTTAAAGCCAAGTTCGACATTGAGTTTTAAGCGGAAATTATTAGGAAAACAGATTTAGAAATTTGCGTTAATCCTTCGTTCATCTTCGGTTTTCCATACTGAACGTAACCTTAAGTAGTTTAAGGCACTACGCGCCGCAGATACCCCCCGCGTGGCATTCGGCGAACCGGACAGACCGAGTTTGAATCCGGTTCTGAACATATTGCTGAAAGGAGATTTATCGATGAGCAAAATGTACTTCAAAACATATGAGAAGCTGCGAAAGTTTGGCCGTGGCTGGTTTTTCGGATTTGTGGGAATGGTTATTCTGGTGATCGGTCTCGTCGCGATCACCGCGCCGACAAAAGCCAGATTTGATGACGATGACGACGATTGCAGGGGACCGGCTGTGCGGCTGCCTGCGACTAAGTTTTTTATCGAACACAATTCGACCGACGAAGACACCGGCGTACATGGTCTCTTCGATGGCGAAGATTGGACGAAGCTCGAGATCTATGATCCGCGTGGACGACAGATTCTTGAGGTCGAGCCAAAACGGCAACTTCGAACGCAGTCAATTAGCGGCATCTTTTTCGAAGCGGCCGAACCGCCTAATAATGAGGTTCCGATCGAAGAAATTCTCCGCCGGTTCCCTGAGGGCCGTTATTCGGTCCGCGGCTGTTCGGCGGATGGAAGGCGATTAAACGGATCAGCCCTTTTTACGCATAAAATCCCATCCGGACCTGAAATCATCTTCCCGCAAGATGGCGGAACAGCCTCATCGTCGGGTTTTGCGGTGATGTGGAATCATGTCACAACGACGATCGATGGACAGCCCATCAACAGGACAGGTTACGAAGTAATCGTCACCAAGGATGTGCCGGATGACCCGAACGGTTTCTCGCGGCCGACGTTCGATGTTCGAGTTCCGCCTTCGGAGACGAGCCTGACGGTGCCAAGCGAATTTCTCGAGCCTGGTACGCGGTACGAACTTGAGGTGTTGGCGCTTGAGGTGAGTGGTAACCAAACTTTAACGAGCCTCTTTTTTGAAACCCAATAGACGGTTTTGGATGGAGACGTGGGCTGGCCGGTTCGCGTCTCCCTATCGATTTTTCTGTTGACGCACGAGGCAAGTAGGTCTAGTTTATATTTGTCGATTTACATTATGACCGCCAAGTGTCGGCCCACACTGCGAGGAGATAGAAATGAGAACAATTAAAGACTATGATCTGGCTTTTTGTGATGGCTTTAGGTTTGGGAATTAGTGTTCTCAGCCTGCCGCAGACCGCAAATGCCCAGACCGACAAAGATAAAAAAGAAAAGAAACAGGAACGGGAAGACGACGACAAGGATGATGATGAAAAACTAAGCTCCCGTGACAAAAAGAAAGCAAAGATTACGCTTGAAGAAGCACGTGCTATTGCTCTAAGACGAGTTGCCGGAACAGTTGTCGAGGAAGAGCTTGAAAAAGAAAAAGGGCGGCTTCAATATGCCTTCGATATTCGTGACAGCAGCGGGAAGATCTGGGATGTCGAGATCGACGCGATCACCGGCGAAGTCTTGCAAGCGGCCGAAGATGACGAAGACGGCGATAACGACCAGAGCAGTTTGAGCAAAGCAAAAAATTCGGTCTATCGCGCGGCCATCGTAGTTAAAAATGTGACCACAAGGGCGGTTGGAAAACTGTTCTGATCTCCGACATTAACGCAGGGATTTTTTAAGCAGTACAAACTAGGTTGCCGGCTGCAATCCGTCTCACTGCCTCAACATAAGCTGAGTGTTCCTCTTTCAATATCCTCGCCGAAAGGTGTTTCTTCCGTATCGTCATCCCGAACCTCGACCGCTTTTTGCAAAATGATCGGCCCCGCATCGAGATCTTCGTTTACAAAATGAACCGTGCAGCCTGAGATTTTCACTCCGTGGTCTATGGCCTGCTTTTGGGCGTCCAACCCGGGAAACGAAGGCAGCAGGCTCGGATGAATATTTATTATTCGATTCGGAAACGCCTGGATAAAACTGGCCGACAGCAACCTCATGTAACCCGCGAGACAAACAAGCTCGACGCCTCTTTTACGCAATTCGGCGATGATTTCCGCATCATGTTCTTCCCGCGTCCGGCCGCTTCTTTCGATGACAACTGTTTCAACACCTCGCTCGGCTGCCTTTTGTAAGCCCGCGGCGTCAGGCTTATCGCTGATAACAACCGCAACCTTCGAGTCCGGTATCTCGCCGCTCTTTACCGCATCAATCAGAGCGACCATGTTCGACCCACGGCCCGATATCAAAATTCCGATCTTCATTATTTTGCTGTGATTAAAGGAATTTTAGGACGGCGTATGAGCTTGCATCAAAGATGACGTCTGCGTTCTTTGGGTCCTGAACGTAATTTATCTTGGTAAGCTTGTTGGCGTTCTGAACGCGGCTTTTGCCGATCTGAAATCCGGGCATCGTCGTTTCCGCTATCATCCACGGTTTTTGGTTCCAGGTAAAGTCCAACCCGTTTTCGTTTACGTAGTTTCCCTGTGGAATGGCGACGGTGATGTGCTGCGGGCAATAAAGCATTATGTATTCTTCCTTTATCTGCTCAAGCAGCGAGGCCAGTAATATCGTTTTGTTGCTGCAATCGGCCGAGCGCGTCATCAAGGTTTCGTTCGCCCGCTTCAATGTCTCGGTCGCCCCGACGGCTTCGGTGTAGCTGTATTCGATCTCGTTCGACACAAAATCGACCAGCCTTTGGATTCGCGATTCCCTGTCGGCCCCAACGTCCTTCAGCAATTCGTCGCTCAAACGTTTTAGCGAAGGCTCATCCGGCTTCGCGACCATTATTCCATGGTTGGCAAAGACCATCTGCGGTTCGTTGCTTCGTGTTGTGGCCCGCGTTATGAGTCTGCCGCCGTAAAGCTGTGAATTATTTGTCAGGTTTCTCAGCTCCTCAAGGCTGACCCGATAGTTCACACTGCTAAATTGAAAATTGAGATCTTGATTCGGCTTGATTCGTATGTTGTCGGTCGAAGTTCGGAAAAATCTGTGTGCGTCCGGCGAAATAGTAAGTTTGTATTCGCCAAGCTCGATCCTGCCGTTTTCAAGTTTGCCAAAATCTATTTTTGAAGAATCACTTATATACGTGGTTAAAAAATCCTGAAACTCAGCGTCTCCCGTTTCTGGAAACGTAAAATATACGATCTTTTCACGCCAAGCATATTTCACGATCCGCCCTTTTCCCAAGAGTTGCTGCCGAAACTCGTCACCTGAAAAAGTGGGTTGAGCTAGCAGAACAACGGTGTTCTCGCGTATTTCCGCAGCGAAGACATCTTCTCCACTTACCGGAACCGGCGAGCTATACCAATAAAACCCATACCCAACTCCGGCGAGCACGGCAAATGCCGCCAACGCGATCGCATAAATCTTTAGATTCGATGCTTTATCCGAGTCTGAATCAAACAAACTTCCTGCTGACATAAAAACCATTCAAACGATCATAACCTGACCGCTTCCGGCCTCAACGCGTCCAATTTCATAGCAATACCCAAATGTTGCATCACCGGCTCAAGTGACTCCAGCGAAATGATCACCACCATCCCGATACCCATATTAAACGTCCGAAACATCTCTTTTTCATCGACATTGCCGAGCCTCTGCATTAGGCCGAATATTGGGAGTTCGGGCCACGTGCCGCGTTTTATTTCGACGGAGACGCCTTCGGGTAGGATTCGCGGGATGTTTTCGAGGAAGCCGCCGCCGGTGATGTGGGCTAGGCCTTTGATCACGCCTTTATCAAGCAAGTCTTCGATCGGGCGGAGAAAGCTTTGGTGCGTTTGCAGAAGTGCGTCGCCAACTGTCGAGCCTAGTTCATCGATGTATGAATCGGCCTTATAGCCGCCGACCTCGAAAAACAGCTTTCGGGCGAGCGAATAGCCGTTTGTCTGCAGACCGTTCGACGGGACGCCGAGAACGACATCGCCGGGTATGATCGATTTGCCGTCGATCACCTTCGCTTTATCCACAACGCCCACGATAAATCCTGCGAGATCGTATTCGCCTGGCGGATAAAAATCGGGCATTTCAGCCGTCTCGCCGCCGAGCAGGACACAGCCGTTTTCTTTGCACGCTCGCGCCATGCCTTCAACGACCGAAGCTGTCACCTCGGGGTCGAGCTTGCCTGTCGCAAAATAATCAAGAAAAAACAGCGGCCGCGCTCCCTGAACCAAGATGTCGTTGACGCAATGATTGACCAGATCGGCACCCACCGTGTTGTGAATACCTGTATCAAACGCCAACTTTAGCTTGGTTCCAACGCCGTCCGCCGAGGCGACCAGAATAGGCTCGGCCATTCCCGGAAACATTCCCGAGAACATCCCGCCAAAACTCCCGATCTCCGTCAGCGTCTGTTCGTTAAAAGTGCTCCGTGCCAGGTCGCGGATCTTCGCGACCGCCCGGTTGGCATTGTCGATGGAAACACCAGCATCGGCATATGAAATTGATTGCGACATATTTAGATTGTCTTAAACTTTGCGATTTTTGCGTCCCGACCTCTGCGTCCTTCGCGTCAAAAAACTTCTTAACCGCAAAGTACGCAAAGTTTTTCGCAAAGGCCGCTAAGAGTGAATGATCTGAAACTCCCGTGCCAAGATTTGATCGAACTCCGTTTCCGATTCAATTACCGTTTCCGCTTTCTCACCGCCCGCCGTAACGAGAAACTTCTTATCCGTCAGCGTCTTTCGTCCATTCTCCGTCAAGATCGAGCAAACCTTTCCCTTTGTAAAGTGCGACTCGGGAGAAAACTGCTGAAAATCACACATCTCGACAAACTCCGATAGCTTGTGGGCAATATCCTTGAAAATATACAAGCTCTTCCAGACTCCGTCTTCCTGCTTCGCCACTTCCAGATACTCGTCATCGAAACGCCGGATGACAAATATTCCGGTTTCGTCCTGCTGTTCGGCGCCAAGCCCAAACCGCAGCGGCTCAGCCGTAAAATCTCCGAACCCGACATCCGCAAGATATTCGTCGTCGCCAATGGTAACAATGATCGCCGCGTGGTCGAATTCCGGCCCGTGCTCGGTTCCGTTAAATACCCGGGCCGAGATCAAACGCGTCGTAAAACCAAGCGATAAAAGCAATTCGTTGAACAGCCCGTTCAGCTCATAACAAAATCCGCCGCGTTTTTCTTCGACGACTTTCGCGTAAAACTTGTCCGTATCCAAAACGATCGGCCGTTTCCAGTGAATATCGAGATTTTCGAACGGGACCGTCAACAGGTGCTTTCGCTGCAATAATCGCAGTGTCTCGTCTCCCGGTTCCAAATCATCTGCTTCGATGCCAATTCGGGACAGATACGCACTTATGTTCATTCCTGCACAGCCTTCCAATCGGTGAACGAGAATTATACCTGTGCCTTCATGCAAAGCGAAACTTCTCCAAAACTTTATTGACTTGTCCTGCTCTGGCGTTTAGCATTTTTTAAGTAGAACTGTTTGCCAAAACTGTTCGCAAGTCTTGAAGGTATTCAACAGGCTTTGCAGCCTATCGTACATAAAAATATGAGTTTCACATTGCACGACATGGGCGAAGAGAACTATGAGTTCAACGCCAACGTATGGAATTGGAAGGCGACGCTTGAGGTGATTAAAAGCCTTGATATATTGAGCGACGGCCAACTGCGGCAGATGGCCTATAACGCCACGGGGGTGAAGATTGATGTCGAAGACGCGCACGTTATCGGACAAAAGATAACCGAGAAGATATTGCCAAAGCTCGAACCGAACAAACGGATCTTTGCCGACCTCAGCATCACCGATGCGCCGGACGACATGCAGCTTCACCGCGACGATGACGAGCAGTGGAAGAATTACAGTACGTCGCATGAGAATTTGAAGGAATTTGCGGAGTTCTGTTTGAAGTCAAAAGGCTTTCAGGTGTTCTAGTAGATAATGGCCGCGAAAAAGCACAAAACGCTCAAATAAAGCCTTCTTTATCCGCGTTCATCCGTATAAATCCGCGGCTAAATTTTTCCCGTGATGGAAACTGTCAGCGAATTATTCCGCACGATCGAGCCGATCTTCAAAAACCTTTGGGTTCAGATCGGCCTTTTGATCTTATTCGCGACCGTTCACGGCTATGTCGGTGCGTGGCTGGCGGTCCGGATGCTCTTTCGCCCACGCCAACCTTTCAAAATCTTAGGCATCACACTTTTTCCGCAAGGGATGATTCCGCGTCATCGCGACCGGCTCGCAAACGCGATCGGCAAAGCGGTCGGCGAAGAGCTGGTTTCGCAGGAAACGATCATGGAAGAATTGCTCGGCAAGGACTTCCTCCGCCGAAAGATCCGAGGCGTGGTCGATTCGTATACGAACGAATTAGTTTCGCAGGATTATCCATCCTTGATCGAAGCCTTGCCTGCAAATCTTCGTTCGACAGTGCTGGATGCGATTACGTCGTTGCAATTCAAGGTCGCCAAACATATCGAGGACGTTCTAAAAAGCGAAGAATCACTTGAGACGATCCGAGGTTTTGTAGAACGCCGTGTCGATGAATTCCTCTCGAAACGCGTTTCCGAAGTTGTTGATGACGAAACGTTTGAAAGAATTATTGCCTTTCTCGAAGAACGCATCCGTTCCGCCGTTGAGGCCTCTACCCTCGAAGAAAAGATCCGCGAGTTTATTGGCCGCCGCGTCAATGATCTTGCCAACACCGAAACGCCGCTGGGACAATTGTTTACAGATGACGCAATTGAATTGTTGAAGGAGAAGGCAAACGAGCAGATCGAACCGGTTGTTCACCGCCTAACCGAACTAGCCGCCGCCGAAAAGACGCGAAATCAGATCGGCGCGTTGATAAAGCACGAGGTCCACGATTATTACGAGGCTCTGCCGTTTTTCAAAAAGATCTTTGTCTCGCGCGAAAACCTGATCGGCGAGGTCGACGATCTTGTAAACGAAAGCCTGCCGAAACGGATCGAAGAAACACTGAAAGGAGATTTCTTTGCCGACGAGGCGCGCAATTTTATCAACACCAGCATCGACGACGCTATGGCTAGACCGTTGCCAGAAGTCATCGGCACGATAGCTCCGGGCCAGCTAGACCGCTTAAAGGCGCAGATCACAAAATCAATACTGTCGCTCTTGCGCGGCGAAGAAATGATGTTTTCGATCTCGCTCTATCTCCGCGAAACACTCGAAAAGCTTCGTCCGCATAGCATCGACGCGATCATGCAGACGCTGCACCCGGAATCCGAAGAAAAGCTCAAAAGCATGTTGTCTCGAGGTTTGCTGAGTATTATCACCCAGGACGAAACTTCGCAGATCGTAAAGTCGGTACTCAACAAGCAGATCGAAAAGCTTTTGGCGACGCCGATCGGCAAGCTGTCCGACAATATATCGGAAGAAAAGCTGCGTGCCGGCAGCGAATCGTTGTCGGACACTATTATTGCGGCCATACGCGAAAAACTGCCCGAGGCCATAAAGGAGTTCGATATCGGCAGCGTCGTCCGCGAAAAGATCAACAATTACCCGGCGGAAAAACTGGAGTCGCTCGTTATGTCTGTCGCCAAAGAGCATTTAAGGACGATCGAGCTTTTCGGAGCGTTTTTCGGTTTGATTATTGGTATTGTACAAGCGTTTCTTTCATATTGGGCGTTTGCAAAGTAGGCCGCTCATTTCGCAAAATATCTAAACCACTTCCGTCCAAAAGATTATGAAGTTATTTCTGGCAATCGTATTGCTGTCCGTTACTGGAACCGTTCTCTCGCAGGTTTCTACCGCAGAAGGTTTGAAGGTCAACGGCGTCGCTCTCGGCGATTCTTATCGACAGGTTGTTCGCAAACTCGGCAAGCCGTCGAGCGAGAGAAAACGCAAAGGTGATGAGTGTGTCGGCGGCACGGAAATGACGCTTCGATATCCAGGCCTCGAACTCAGGCTTTGGGACGATGTCGATAATCCAAAAAATTTTACGGTCGGCTGGTTTGAAGTAAAGTCAGCGAAATGGAATGTGTCCGGCACAAAGGTAGGACAAACCATCGCCGCCGTAAGAAAGCTTTTGGGCAAGCCCGCCACCGTTCAAACCGAGAACGGTTTAAATGTATGGTTTTACGATATGGACGAAGAGAAGGGTCCGGGAAACACCAGCCTTACGTTTCGCGGCGGAACGGTCATTAGCATATCGACAATGTGGCTAATGTGCTAAACGCGGTTATTTTTTTTCGGACAGTCAGGTCGTTTCTTATTTGCAGACTTCGCTGCTTTTCGGTGACTCTGCATTTCCATCTCCAAAAAAATTTTTCTCGCTTCTCAAAATTTCTTTGCAAGTTTTATGCGGTCGCGCGTTCTTTGGGACGCAGCGTTACTCGTATGACATTAGCGGATCGATGTTCGGCAGTTTCTGGAGCGTCGGAAAAGCAATGTTCAAATGCGTGTAGTCCGGCTGTGTTTGCTTGAAATGCGGGGCCGTGGTGTGGGTTGTCAGCCGGCCGGAAAGTACCGCGATACAACTAGAATTAAGGAAAACAAAAAAATGAGAAGATCATTAATTGCAGTATTGTTTGTCGCCGCCGTCGGCGTGTTGGGTGCGTGTACAACCACCCCGGAAGTTAAACCTGTCCCTAACGTCGCGCCGGGCCCTGCAGCTCCGGTAGCTTCGCCTGTAGCGTCACCATCTGCCCTTCCGACCATCGATCCGAAGGCTCCGGCAGTTCCATCGGCTAAATTACCCGCTCTCGAAGGCGTGTGGCCGGGAGTGGACGGCTCTTCGTTGAACATCATCAGAAAAAGCGATAAGTATGCGATCGAGATCAAAGCATCAGGCAAAACCGACACGTTTGAGGGTGTTGTCAAAGGCGACACGATCGAATTCAAGCGCAAGGACAAGATGGAGACGATCAAAGCCGCAACCGCCGAGGAAACGGGCATGAAGTGGCTCGCAGGCGAAAAGAACTGCGTCGTTATCACCAAGGGCAGCGAAGGCTATTGCCGGAAATAACATTTCCGCATCAGCAAATAGCTGAAAAATGGGGCGGGTCTTCGGGCTCGCCCTTTTTGTACAAAATCCTTTTGAACTTTTTCACCCGCCGATTCGTTTTCCCTCAACAGCAGCACTTCCCGGAGGACTTAATATATGAAAAAAATCGGAATCATAATTTTTGCAGTAGCAATTTTGCTGGGCGTGTTCGTCAGCAGCTTCTTTTCGTTTGGCCGTCTCACCGAAAAGGCTTTTACGTTCTCGTTTGGGTCGGGTGTTAAAGGCTCGGGCAATATCGCGTCTGAAACACGTGATGTCGGCAGCTTTAGCGGCGTGGATGTCAGCGGCGTCTTTCAGGTTGAGATAACAGCCCAGAAGGATTTTACCATCGAGATCGAAGCAGACGACAATCTTCTTTCTTTGATCAAAACGGAGGTCCGCGGCGGTGTTCTCAGGATAGAAACCGAGAAAAGAGTCTCTACAAGCAATCCGCTCAAGATACGCATTTCTGCTCCAGACATCGAAAATATTGAAGCTTCTGGTGCTTCGAAGGTTTCGCTCACTAATGTAAAGAATGACGAACTGCGGGTCGATACGAGTGGAGCGTCGAAGATCAACATCAGCGGGGAAACGGTGAATCTATTGATCGAAGTTAGCGGTGCGAGTTCGATCGATGCGGAAAATTTAAAAGCCGAGAACGCTAATGTAGATGCCTGCGGTGCAAGCCACGTCAGCGTCTTTGCGACCGGCGAGTTGAAATCTGACGCAAGCGGAGCGAGCAAGATCGTTTACTCCGGGAGCCCGAAAAATATAGAGAAAAAATCTTCGGGTGCGAGCAGTGTTCGCGAAAAGTAGTTTTTATCGATCTTTTGAGATTTGAGAGGGCGGGTCGCGATGGCCTTGCCCTTTTTATGTTTCGACGGCTTTAGTCTGTATTCCCGCGAGATTGCCCGCCGCATCGATGCCGACAACATATATGTCGATCTGAATTCGCCCGGTTCGAAGCACGATCAGATCTTCCAGTTTTTCTTCAAGCAACTTTTGAAGTGCCAAAAACCTCTTTGCGTTTTTTGTTTCGATTTCTGTGAACCAATCCTGAATTTTCGTCAGGCGGGTAAAAAAATCTACAAAGTTTCTTTCTTCGACCGCGGTTTCTTTCTTCAATCCAAGATTCAGTGAGATAGTTTCGAGCGGACTGCCTTTCACCTTGCCTCCAAAAAAAGGAAATATCTCGGTATCGGTTTCGCTGACGTAATACAGCCCTTCGCACGCCTTTTTGAGTTCTTCCTCGAAACTTTCTTTCTTCGTAGTTTTATTTTTTTTTCTTATCAAAATTTTTTCTTCAAAATTCGCTCTTTTTTTCCTAAAATTGCCCTGATCATCCAGTCTAACAGAAAGAAAAAACATGCCAAACCGTTGTCTAAAAAAGGGTTTAATCCTTTCGTAACACGTCCTTAATTTTCTGTGGATTTCTCCTTGCGCTTGCGTCTTTCCTGTGTTAGTCTGTGACCCGTTTCGTTACTTGATGGCTCCTGTAAACCGTTGTAAATAAATAGCTTGAGGTTATACTTTAAGTTTTATACATATTTCCACACGGTTGTGGAAAAGTTTGTGGATAACCCCTCAGCCCGGGCGTTTTCAAATAGCAAAACTCGTGATAACGAAAAGACTTGCGGCACGTTGCCGGAGACGCTTCTGTTCTGCTTAATCTATTTCAGAACCGAATTTACGCTTAACGTATTTTTTTTCAGATAGACTTTAATTTTCGGAGACATTTCTTGAACGCCCTTTTACAACAAACCGAGCTTTGGAACGACATCCTTTTGTCAGTCGAAAAACGATTGAACAAGCATGTTGTCGATTCCTGGTTCAGGCCAATCCGGTTCGAAGGATACGACGCAGACGGCGGCACATTGCATCTGCGTGCCGGACAAGTCACAAAAGACTGGGTCATGCTCTACTATTACGATCTGCTCCAGAAAACGCTCGAAGAGATGGAATTGTCAGATCATAAATTCGAGTGGAGCATCGACGAAAGTGAAACCGCTGAGGACCGTTTCTCGCAAGAGCCGGACGCTGACTTTTTCTTCGAAACAAAAAAGCCGTATGTTGCGTCGCCAAAGCAAAACACGGCCGATCAGCAGTCAATTCCCGCGTTCGTCAAAAACGTCTCAACGAATTTTGTCGAATCTGACCCGATCGAGAATTCGCTTAATCCGAAATACACGTTCGACAAGTTCGTTGTTGGCTCGTCAAACCAGTTTGCCCACGCGGCTTCTTTAGCTGCGGCGGAAACGCCCGGCAAAACGTATAATCCGTTGTTCGTTTACGGCGGCGTTGGCTTGGGCAAGACGCACCTGATGCATGCGATCGGCCATTCGATTAAAGAAAGCAATCGCCATCTGCGTGTTTCTTACGTAACGTCCGAGAAGTTCATGAACGAGCTGATCAACGCGATCCGCTACGATAAAACACAAAGCTTTCGCGAAAAGTACCGCTCGATCGACGTGCTCTTAATGGACGACGTGCAGTTCATGGCCGGCAAGGAACGCACACAGGAAGAGTTTTTCCATACATTCAATACGCTGCACAACGATCAGAAGCAGATCGTCATATCCAGCGATTGCCCGCCGCGCGACATCCCGACGCTGCAGGAGCGTCTTCATTCGCGTTTCGAATGGGGACTGATTGCCGACATCGAACCGCCCGATCTCGAAACAAAGGTCGCCATCTTAAAGCGTAAGGCCGATCTCGATGGCATTTTCCTGCCGGACGACATCGCCATCTATATCGCTAATAAGATCCGCAGCAACGTCCGCGAACTTGAAGGTTCCCTCGTTCGTCTCGTCGCCATCTCATCCTTGCGCGGCGTTCCGATATCCAAGATGCTCGCCCAGGATGCGATGAAAAACGTCATCGACAGCGAGCGTCCCGAAGGTTTGACGATGGACCGCATCGCGCGGCTTGTCGCCGCACACTACAAAATGTCGGTTGAGGAATTGAAGTCAAAGAACAACTCGCGGGCGATCGCCGTGCCGCGGCAAATCGCTATGTATTTGTGCAAACGGCTGACAAAACATAGCTATCCGGAGGTAGGCCGCGAGTTCGGCGGCAAGCATCACACGACCGTAATGCACTCGTTTGAGAAGATCGACGCACTGGTTAAGGTAGATCGTGATTTCCACAGGACGGTGAGTGAGCTAATTGATAATCTTTGCAGCTAATTAAAGGTTTTTGAACTTTATTGGACGCAGACATCTGTCCACATGCAAGAGATCTATTAGATTTATCTAAACGCTTTATTTGCAGTATTTGACAAAAGCTTTTCCACATTTCCACCGAACAGTTGGGAATCGAACCTGTGGAACATTGAGGAAAAGGAAAGAAATCGGAATTATCCGCAAGCCGTTTAGATTTTCCACAGCTTATCCACAATTGTTGTGGACGGCTAAACAGCGATTTTATAAGAGATTAGGCTGCTTATACACATTTACACAGGCTCTCTTACTACTACTATTTAGATTTAAAAAGAATTTATTCTTAGTTCATAAAAAGAGATCAGGCAAGGGCGAAACGAAAAGCATCGGTTATAATATTTGAAACGAAAAGTCAGGAGTGAAAGAAATGGAATTTGTCATCAAGCAGAGTGCGTTGAAAGAAGTTTTGGGTTATGTGCAGGGCGTTGTCGAACGCAAAAGCACGATCCCGGTTTTGTCGAATATTTTGATCGAGAGTCTTGGTGAAAATTCTATCCGCATTGTCGGTACCGATCTTGACGTAACGATCCGCTGCGATGCCGAGGCCGAGATCAAAAAGGCCGGTGCGATGTGCATCCAGGCCCGCAAGCTGTTCGATCTTTCACGCCTCTTGTCGGCTGAGAACGTCACCTTCAAAAAAGAAGAGAACGAATGGGTAAACGTCACCTGCGGCCGCGGCAAGTTCCGCCTCGCCGGTGTCAGCCGCGAGACGTTCCCCGAGATCCCGATCTTCAAATCGGCCCCGCTAAAACTCCCGGCCGAAGTTTTTAATTATTTTATCCAGCACACTGCATTTGCGATAACGAATGAGCAGTCGCGCTTTACGCTCTCGGGTGCAAAGTTCATGCTGGCCGACGGCAAGGCCCGGATGGTCACGACCGACGGCCACCGCCTCGCCTATATCGAAAAGGTGCTTGGACGAACCGCTCGAAGGCACAATGGACGCCCTTATTCCGAAAAAAGCTTTGCTCGAGCTGGTCAAGATCTCACGCGATTCACAGGAAGATGTTTCCTTCGGCGAGGACCAGAACCACATCTATTTCGAACTCGAAGGCCGACTGTTGATCACCCGAAAACTCTCCGGCAACTTCCCGAATTACGAAATGGTAATGCCGAAGGACAACGACAAGACCGCCGTCTTCGATCTTGAGGAAATGAAGGGTGCCGTCCGCCGCGTTTCCCTGATGGCCGACGAACGCAACCGCTCGATCCGCCTCACCGTCCGCGAAGGCGAGGTCGAACTCTCCGCCCAATCGAGCGAAGAAGGAGAAGGCAACGAGGTCGTCCCGGCCGATTACAAGGGCGAAGAAATGCAGCTCGGCTTCAACTGGCAGTATCTACAGGAATTTCTCAACGTCGTCTCCGCCGTCCAGACCGGCGGGATCGATGGCGACTCCGATGCAGAAGCCCGCACGTCAGTAAGGGCGTCAGACGACAGCCAGACCAAAGAAACCGACGGCGACAAGGTCCGCGTAAAAGAAACCAGTAGCCCGACCCGCATCTCATTCGAATTCAAAGACTCCAACGCCCAAACCCAAATGCGTATCGCCGGCGAAACCGCCTACGACTACAAATACATCGTCATGCCGCTGAGGATATGACCTTAGTTGAGGTGGTGGAACATATTATTGATAGCCGACATTATGTTGCGTTTTGACACACCTAAATATCTAGAATGGATGAAAAAGAATTCATATCAGAACTTCTTGCAAGATTTGAAAAAGCCCGGACTGAATTTGATGGCATGGAATGTTGGAGTGCACGGGAACTTCAGGAAATACTTGGTTAGCTCGGAGTGGCAAATTTTCAAAATGCGATCGAGAAAGCGAAAGAAGCTTGCTCAAACGCTGGCGAAGAATTGCAATGATCATTTTCGTAGACGTAACACGAACGAGATAGAATTAGCGAATAATGCGACCAGAGAATTGAAGATATTGCCCTTACCCGTTATGCGTGTTATTTAGTAGCCCAAAATGGTGATTCGTCTAAGGCCGAGATTGCCTTCGCCCAAACATATTTCGCCGTCCAAACTCGAAAACAGGAGAACAATTGAACAAGCACTTGTTAGATGTTGCCCGAGTGACGGCTCGCGAGAAGCTTTCAAAATCGGAAAAGAAGCTGTCAGGAATTATTTACGAACGCGGCGTTGATAATCGAGGGTTTGCCGTAATTCGAAGTAAAGGCGACCAGGCACTTTTCGGCGGCTTTTCAACGAACGACATGAAGCGGAAACTGGCTGTTCCGAAAGGGCGGCCATTAGCCGATTTCTTGCCCACGCTCACGATAAAAGCAAAGGATTTTGCAACTGAGTTAACAAGCCACAATGTAATTGATAAAGACTTGCACGGAGAGGGCCGAATAATCTCACAGGAACATATTGATAACAACAGAGCGGTTCGAAAGATGCTTGACGAAAGAGGCGTGAAGCCGGAGCGATTGCCGGCCGCAGAGGATGCAAGCAAGGTTAAACGAAAGCTGGAAAGCGAGTCGAAGAAGGAGTTGAAAGATGGAAAGAAATTGAAAGGTAATTAACATATGAACGCCGACGCCCAAACCCAAATGCGGATCGCCGGCGACACCGCCTACGACTACAAATACATCGTCATGCCCCTGCGGATATGAGGGGGGGGACATATTACAAATATCCGCGAAGTGGTTGAATAGATGCTCAAGAGTAAGTCCAAAGAAAGAGAGGTATTAGTGGATGACACTGAAAAACACACCCGAAAGGAAAAAACAGATTTAGTTTTTCGGATTATTGGTCGGTTTGACTTCTATATAAACTCGACAAATACCAAAGCTTCATTAATTTTCGCTTGGAATGGAATCGTAATAGGATCGCTCCTGCTAAAATTCAACGATATCCTAGGTCTCTATCCCCAAAAGCATCAGTTAGTTATCGGCATTTTTTTGGCAAGTATCGGAATCTGTGCAGCTATTTCTAATATAGTGGCCTTCCAAGTAATTTACCCCTTTCTCCGGGGCAGCAATAAATCGTCAGAAAACAACAGTATTTTTTATTTCGGGTCGGTTGCTTCTGTGAAAAGCGAGGACTATTTCGATAAAGTGTGCAGGATTTCTACGGATGAAATGCTGGCCGATATAACCGATCAGGGTGTTATTTTAGCCCGAGGGTTGAATGCTAAAATGAAATGGTTGAAAAACAGTATTATTGCTGTTTATTTTGAATTAGGGCTTATTTTGCTTTTATTTGTTTTCAGGTTAATAACGCAGTAATTGGAGGAAAATTGTTTTATGAATACTAACGTTCCCAGAAAGTGGACATCTGATTTTCATAACAAGAGCATACGGGCAAGAATCGAAAAGCAAGTTCGTATTTATCAAAAAAGAGGCCCGCAAATTTCGTTGGGGCGGACAATGCCTGATCTAAAGAGCCTCATAATAGGGGAAGCGAAAACGATGACGGCGGCGGTTCTTTTCTTTGATCTTGCTAAATTCACTAAAACTACGTCTGCGTTATCGCCGGAAAATACGTTATTCACTCTCAATCTCATAATTCCGTCAATTATGGATATAGTTAGGCATTGGCGTGGTGAGATCGAAAAGAATACCGGCGACGGGATAATGGCAATATTCGGCACAGAAACTCGCTACCGCGAAGAAATTGCGAAACCCGCAATCGAGGCAGCGATGGCAATTCGATATGTCATGCTGAACGATATTAAGCCAAGCCTCGACAGCTTGGGGTTGCCACCGTTGGATTTCCGAATCGGTATTGATATGGATGAATTGTTGATCGCGAGGATAGGAATTAATAACCATTCCTTCTTAACTGCGGTTGGTGATGCCGCAAACCGAGCGTCCAAGCTGCAATCCTTGGCTGAAACAAATGGAATCTGCATCGGAGACAATCTTTTTCATACCCTTTCCGCGGAGCTCAAGCAATCTTGCGAGCCACAGGCTGATCCGGAATGGGACTTTTATAACCCTGGCACCGCCGTGCCCTATCGTTATTTCAATTTTTCACACCATCTAGATGAACCGGTAAAGGTAGCTGTTAAGCCCGAAACGTTTAGAATAGAGCCTCCTCGGCCGGTAGAAAGTGGGGCTGTTAAGTTTTTTCCAACACTTTTGTCCCGACGGTGATGATTAATCTCCCAACTGCAATAAACCTCCACCACCGTCCCAGGGTTACGAAAACAAGATCTTTACACCTCTATATCTGGGTTTGCGACCTTCAATAAGAACAGAATAAAGCCCTCGACCCGAGCAATTAGAGCATTCACCTGATCTTCAGTGAACGAAGGCCGCGGGCGGCTGTTCCGTTCCTGTTCCATCTGAGACACGGGGCCTAAAGACATTCATCACTCCGAACCCAAAACATCCCACTTTGACCGGTGATACAGCGGGTATATGCTTGGCGCTACGGACAAGCTGGAATATACAGACCTTGATGCCGAGATCATCGACATACTCCCAAGCAAAAACGTCAAGGCTCTCGCAGGGTTTGTGCAGATGCATGATGCGATCCACAGGTCGCAAGGCCTTTCTAAGGGCGGGACTTAAATACTCTATCATCTTCGATAATGACAGTTCGTGTGTTGGCCATTTCCTGCGCGGTTTTTAGTCGAAAGAAATCGGGGACGAAGGCGATCGACAGAAGGCGACCTCTTACATTTGATTTTGAGTTGGCGGACTGTTTATAGGTCAGGACGGCAAGTTGTTTTCCAAGGCTTATACCGCAGCCGAGCGTGAACGATCTTTCGCCATCCGTAAGCACGCGGAGCCTCAGCTCGGCAAAAGCGGGGCTGCTCAGATTAAAGAGGTCTCCACCCGATCTGACCGCAAAGTTAATATCGCCGTTCGAACACGTGATGCGGTCAACATATCCGACGATCTGTCTTTCGCCAAAAACAGGTCTTTCGATAAGGAGGTTAAGATTTGTTATACGCCTGTCCTCGTCGTACCGCTCAATATCCGAATCCGAGATTTCCGAACGCTTTAGAATAATGGGAGGCAGCCGCCCAAAACCAGCCATTTTATCGAATCCTTTTGATTCCACAGCTTTTTCGGCAAAATATTCATTGACCGTTTGTAAAACGATTTGAGCTCCGGACCATGTTTCGGCGTCGGACGCGGTCGCCGCTATTTTCTCGGCGATCGACCTCGCCTCTTCATATTTTTCTAGCCTCAGAAACACCTGTGCGAGAAGAAGGCGAAGTTCCTGGTCGCCAGGCCGGACCGCCAGGCCCTTATTCAACAGATCGACAGATCCGGCGAGGTCGGTATCGTTGACCAGGTTCACGAAAGCGAGCAGCCGATAACTCTCCGCAAAATCCGGAGCGAGTTCGATCGCCCGCAAAAGGGAATCTCGCATTTTGCTTTCAGCCTCGGGCGGAAACTCCGAAACATTTCCGCTCTCGTCCATGCTCTCGCGGCTGACGGCATAGGCGTAATTGAAATAAGCAAGATGATTCGTCCGGTCGGACGCGATGGCTTTTTCCAGATATTTTTTCGCTTCGGCAAAATTCTTCTTCGCGGCCAGAGTCAAACCGAAAGACATATTAGCGATAGTCGAATTGGCGTCGGCCTTCAAAGCCTTTCGCAGAAGGCTTTCCGCCTCGGCCAGATCTCCGGTGTGGTAAAGCAGGTCGCCGAGATATGCGAGCCGCTGCGATTCTGAAAGCGGCGCCGCCGACATCGCGCTATCCGCTCCTAATTTTTGCGGGAGCAAAACGATTCTGTTTGACGGCAAAGGCTGATCGATATATTTTCGTAGGGACTTCTCCGCCCCGGCGTAATCCGATCGAAACAACTGCTGAAACTCCTTCTCGGTCAAGTCCGGTTTTTTCATGAAAGCGAGAAGTTCTTCTAACCGCCCGTTTGCCGAGTCCGCATGAAGCAAATAATGTGTCAAAGCCCATGCCTGGGCATAAAACAAGCCTCGTGCCGCGTCACCGCTTTTGTGAAGCGAAGAATTATCAGTCGCGAAAAATGTTTTGAATGGGATCATCTCGCTTTGACGAAGCAGGCTCAGATAGCCGCTTGGAGGAGCACCGAGCGAGACACGTTGGTCGTCCACAAACTGAAGCGTTTCGAAATACTCGGCCAACCCCTCGCCGAGCCAGGGCGGAATATCGGAGCGTCCGATGTTTGTATCGAGCAAAAAATGAACGTATTCGTGAAAGATCGTTCCGTAAGCACCCGGTTTTTCGTTGGCGGAAAGCGTGATGTAATTGACATCTTCGCCCCGCAGAAAATAGCCCACGATTCCGCTGTCGATGCTGCCATCCGCCCTCTTTAGTTTGAAAGGAGCGTAGGACGCGGCATTCTTAAACACCACCACATTCGTCCGCGTCCCGCCGTCCAGCCTGACCTGCGGAAACAGCATTCGGAACGCTTCGCGAAACTCCTCAAGCCGCCCCGCCGCCTGCCGAAGCTCCTTTTCACCGGCATCGCCGATCAAAAAGAAGTTCCTGCTCCGCACCTCGGTCCAACTCTCCGCCGCTTCCATTCGCGCAAAAAGGCCTACGAGCAATAACAACCCAAAAGCGGCAACCTTTAATGTGCGGGCGAAACTCACTAACAAAACACTCCCGGCGACAATTAACAGCGAAGATCTACATTCCTAAATAAGGCCTTACTTACGTCCCGTTGCAGATTATACGCCTGTCCTGCAAAACTGTTTTTCTTTTGATGCGAGATGAGAAGAAAAGATGCTTTTGCTAAGAAGCAAGCAAGGCTGCACCCAAGGTCGCACGCTTTGAACGGTGATACAGCGGGTGTATGATTGGCGTATATGGACAAACTGGATTATTCCGACCTCGACGCCGAGATCATCGACATTACTCCTCAACAGAAGCGTCGAGAACAGAAGCGGCAGGGCGGCCGGATCAAATGGTTTGTCCTAGCCGCATTGCTGCTCCTGGTTGTGGCGGGACTCGGTCTTAGCGTCTATACCGAAGCTCTGTGGTTTGGTTCGCTCGGTTTCGCGTCGCGGTTCTGGTACGTGTTCAATCTCGGTTGGATTCTTTTCGCCGTCTTCGGATTTTTGACGTTTGCCATCGTGCGCGGCGGATTTTACCTGCTCGAACGCCTTTTTAGCTCTGAAATAGATAAGCCCCGCAGGATCGTCCTTAACAAACAACCGGTCGACCTTAATTTCGCTCGCTTCCTGCGGCCCGTTAGCTGGATCGTCGCGATCGTTTTCGGAATCGGCTTCGGGCTGGGCCTCAGCCGCGATTGGCAAACATGGATGCTCTATCTGCATCAACCTGTCACAACGACGACCGACCCGATCTTCGGCAATTCGCTCGGGTTCTACCTTTTCACGCTGCCCATATACAACGAACTTTCTTCGTGGCTGACAACTCTCGCTCTACTTCTGCTGGCCGGAGCCAGTTGCTTACGCCGTTTTATCCGCCGTGCCGGACCAGTCGATAAACAGTGAAAAAGAAACCATATTCAGCGGCTTCGGAACGCGGGCATATGCCGTGGTTTCGGCTGCGCTTGGAGTTTTGCTGATAATTGCCGCCTTCCGGACGGTTTTGTCGCGCTATGAGTATTTGTTGAAAGATCACGCCTCGTTTAGCGGCGTTACTTACACCGAGGATAATTACCTTCTGCCGGGGTCTCCTGGCGGTTGCCATACGCTCTGATTGTTGCCGCGATTATCCTGTTCGTTAACGCTGTTACAAAAAAAGGTGGCAGATTGTTCTTTGTCGCGCTCGGCATTCCGATAGTCGTGTATGTTGTCGCAGCGATTATCATTCCCGCGTACGTTCAGAGCTTTATTGTCAAACCCAATGAACTAGGACGCGAAACCCCGTACATCGAGCACAATATTGCCGGCACTCGCACCGGCTTTAACATCGACCATATAGAGACTCGCAACTATGCGGCCGACATCACACCCGATTCGCTAAATCTTACGGCTAACCGAGCCACGCTCGCTAACATACGCCTGTGGGATTGGGCCGCGCTTCAGGACACACTTCGCCAGATACAGGAGATACGCACTTACTACGACTTTCCCGACGTCGACGTTGACCGCTATCGTGTGGGCGGCGAGTTGCGGCAAGTGATGATCGCCACACGCGAGCTGGACGTTAACAAGCTGCCCGAGCAGTCGCGGAACTGGATCAACGAACGCCTCATCTACACACACGGCTACGGCGTAACGATAAATCCGGTCAATGAATTCACGAATGAAGGAAAGCCGCGATTTCTTATCTCAAATATGCCGCTTGAAACGACCGGCGACGTGAAAGTCACGCGGCCTGAGATTTATTTTGGCGAGAGCACCAACACCAATGTTTACGTTAAAACCAGGCAGCAGGAATTTGATTACCCTCAGGGAGAAAATAACAACTATACAACTTACGAGGGCGACGGGGGCTTTGCCGTCGGCAGCGGACTTCGGCGGTTTTGTATCGCATGGACGACTGGCGATCTGGCAAAGCTGCCATTCTCCGACGATGTAACGAGCGAAAGCCGTGTGCTGATGCACCGCAATATAAACGATCGCATCGCCCGCGTCGCTCCGTTTCTGACCTACGATGACGACCCGTACATCGTCGTCAACTCTGACGGCCGACTGTTGTGGATAGTTGATGCCTATACACAGGCAAGCCGATATCCGTATTCGCGTCATTTCAATCTCGACGGAAAAAATGTCAACTACGTTCGCAACAGCGTAAAGGTGACAATCGACGCCTATACCGGTGCGGTAAATTATTACGTTTTTGACGAATCGGACCCGATCGTCGCCGCCTGGCGAACTGCTTTTCCCGAGCTTTTTCAGCCGGCCGCGGAAATGCCCACCGGTCTTCGCGATCATGTTCGATATCCTAAAACACTTTTTAAGACGCAGGGTGACGTTTTCGGCCTTTACCATACGACAAACCCGGCGATGTTCTTTGGCCGCGAAGACGTTTGGAGTGTCGCTCGCGAATCTCAGCCTGCCACCGACGGGGCGGCAAGACCTGCGGGACCGCAGGAGCCCGCCGCGCTTGAACCCTATCAGGTATTGATGCCGCTCCCCGGCGAGGGTGCCGAGCCGGAATTCGCACGGGTCCTGCCCTTTACGCCCGGTAATCGTAACAATATGATCGCGTGGATGGCCGGGCGCTCCGATGGCGACGCCTATGGCAAACTGCTCGTTTATAATTTCCCTTCGTCACGCGTGATCGACGGCCCGCTGCAAATCGAGGCCCGCATCGATCAGGATGCACAGCTGTCGGGCCAGATAACGCTCTGGAATCAGCAGGGCTCAAAGGTCAAACGCGGCAATCTAATCATAATGCCGATCGGGACGGGACTGCTTTTTGTCGAACCGATCTATCTACAGGCCGTCCGCAGCCCGATGCCGGAGCTTCGTCTCGTCGTTCTCGCCACACAGGAGCGGCTTGTTTACGCAGCAAATTTCGAGGCCGCATTAAGCCAGCTATTAGGCCAACCGCAAAAGACGGCTGCCAAAGATGGAGATACACCCAAAGCAGCCGAACCGGACGCTCCACAAGCTTCAAGCGAACTGATCAAACGCGCGGCCCAAACCTTTGCCGATTACCAACGCCTCACCGCAGAAGGAAAGCTCGGCGAAGCTGGCCAAAAACTCGACGAGCTCAAGCGAATCCTGGATCAATTGCAAAGTGGGCAGAAGTGAGGGTGAGCAATAAAACAAAACTATTTTTGATATTATTGGCAGCCGGGATTTTGGGCGTTGCGTCGTTCCTGTTTGTCGATCTGTCCGCGTTGATCACGGCAATACCGCAACGGCCGGGCGAGCCGCCGGTTGAGCTTCCGCCACCCGCTCTGCTCAAACTCATCAGTGTTATTCAACCGACCGTTATTACGACCCTTGCCGTGCTTGTTGGAGTCTGGCTCGCCGAGCGGGTGGGCCTGCATGCCCCGGCGGCCGAAGCGTTGGCGAACGGCGGGGGCTTTCTCGCAAATTTAAAGCCGCAGATCCTTCCCGGCGTCATCGCGGGCCTGGCGACCGGCATCGCGATAGTATTAAGCTGGGTTGTCGCCAAACCCTTTCTCACGGCGGAATTCGTCACACGCGCGCAGGAATTCAATAAATTCATGCCGCACATCACGCGTTTTCTCTACGGCGGCGTTACCGAAGAACTTCTTCTTCGGTGGGGTGTCATGACCTTTCTGGTGTGGGTGGCGTGGCGGCTGCTGCAAAAAGACGAGGAAGAGCCAAAGTCCATTTATTTCGTCGGGGCGATCGTTCTTTCGGCTGTAATATTTGGAATGGGCCACTTGCCTATCGCGTCCATGCTGTCCGGCGGACTGACGCTGACGCTCGTAATATACGTCATTGCGGGAAACTCGATTTTCGGCATTGTCGCCGGCTTTCTCTACTGGCGACGCGGTCTTGAGGCCGCAATGCTCGCACACATGTCGGCACACCTCGTCCTCATCCTCGCGATCTATCTTGCCTTTTGACCTTTTAAACCGACTATACTTCCTGGCGGACTCAAGCGAATACTCGAGAATGTTTGAATCAAAAGCACATCAGGCGTATGCTTGCGGTATCCAGGGTTCAGCTTGCTCTCGGTGTCAGATCTTCCGGAATTCACCGAATCTTCTGAAGGTTACAGCTTCCATCAAAAGGAGAAATTTATGAGTGGTCTTAATATTACGCAGCGCCGGGTCGGCGATGTTGTCATTCTGGATCTGGACGGCAAGATCGCTTTGGGCGAAACGAATCGGAGCTTGCACGAATCGCTGCGGCAGCTTGCAGAATCGGACGACAAGAACGTTCTGATAAATCTCGCCAATGTTACCGGCATCGATTCGAGCGGGCTGGGCGAACTCGTCGCCGGGTTTGCGTCTTTGGAAAGAAGCGGCGGAAGTTTGAAGCTTCTAAACCTGTCTCCGCGAATTACCGAATTGATGACGATTACCAAGCTCTTCACCGTTTTCGATGTATTTGAGAACGAAGCGGACGCGGTTGCGTCTTTCGGAGAGGCTGCGGACACAGCTCAGGCAGGCAGCTAGGTTCTGACGCGGTGTTGCAAGCGGGACGCTTGCGCTCCAGTCAATACTCGGATCAGCCGTGGGTGGCTTCGATATCGATTGCTATCGTCCGCCATTTTCCCTGGAGGAATCTGAACAGACTTAACACGCAGCGGGTGATGTGCCCGGCGAGGATGGCGAGCCAGATGTCGAGCGGTTCGAGCGTGCCGAACTTCGTGATAGCAAAGCAGATGCCGAGCGGGATCAGGACTTGCGAGATGATCGAAATATACAAGCGGGCTTTTCGTGTCGCCCGTGCCTTGCAGGCCGCCCGTGTAGGTCAACGCAACCGAGATAAACAGTCCCGAAAAAGCCAAAACCCGTAGAAGCTGAATGCCGATCGCAACAGCGTCCGGGTCGGTCATACCGAAGATCGCAAGAAGCTGCATCGGGAAGAAAAAGAAGAAAATTCCTAAAAAAGCAGAACCGATCAGACCGAATCTCGCCGCAGTATTTACCGCCGCAAACGCACGATCAGGATTGCCTGCACCTAAATTCTGTCCGGCCACCGCAGCAGCGGCTCCCATTAAACCAACCGATGTCCAGGTAACGAGTGAGAAGAGTTGCGTATACGACACCGCGAACGCCGCTTGTGCAGCGGCGCTTTGTGCCAGTGATCCGATAAACGAAAGCATCAGCACACCGCCGATATTCATCGCAATTCCCTGAATACCGGTCGGCAGCCCAAATTTAAACAGCGAGCGAATGACATTCCAATTCGGCCCCCAGCCCTGTCCTCGCGGAAAGCCGACAACCCAGCCGCCACTCCACATTTTGTAGATCGCGAATAAGCCCACACTGCCTGTCGCGATGCTAGTTCCGATTGCGGCACCGGCTGTGCCGAACGCAGGAATCGGGCCAAGCCCGCTGATGAAAACAATGTTCAGAACCAGATTGAGCACGGTCATTGCGATACCGAGGACCATCGGAGTTTTCGCGTCGCCCGCCGAGCGCAAAGCTCCGCTCGTCATAAAAAATATGAGCAATCCAAAGCTAAACACAAAAGTAATCCGTAAAAAGGGCAATGCCTCGGCCTTGACGCCGGCATCCGAACTGACGAAATCAAGCAGATACGGTGCGGTAAAATATCCGACCGGAGCCATTATCCCGACAGCAATAAAAACGGCAGTCAGAAACGCCTGATAGACGGTGCGGTTTACTTTTTCGACCTCGTGCGCACCGGCAAATCGGGCGACGAGCACGCTCATTCCGGTAAAAAGCGACGAGATGAATACGATAACGACGAGGAATATCTGAAAGCTGATGCCGATGGCGGCGTTTGCCTTAAAGCCAACGAGGTTGCCGACCAACACGTGATCGACAATACCCTGCATTCCGGCGATGACATTTGTCAGCATCGTCGGCCATGCGATCTTCCATACGGCGCTCGAAAGCGGCCCTTCGATAATCGAGCGGTCGTATTTCGGCTTCGCGGGCACGGGCGGCGGAATTTCGTCATCGATCGCCGCGATATTCGGTTGAATGCTTTCGTCCATTAAAGATCGACGAGCACCTTGAACCCGCCGTAAACCATACGTTTGTAATCGAAGAGTGGTTTCTCGCCTTTTTTCGGCATCATCGCTTCCATTCCTGGGTCGGCCATGACCTTTTTCATCACCTTGTTTCGGTGAGCTTCCGAACTGAACTCGACCGAGGCATAGACGAGCGTCTCACCCGGCTTGAGCTTGACGACCTTTGGAAACGGTATGACGTCTTCCGTGTTTAGATCGGAAGCGATGTATTCGCGATATTTCAGGGCACCATTTTTCATGAAAAGCTTTCCGGCCGCCGTAGCCAGCTTTTTATACGCCGGGATATTCTCTTCCGGAATTGGCAGCAAATAAACATCTGCGTATTTCGACATTGAATTGTCTCCTAAATTGATTATCTATTTACGTAACGGTGCCAGCGTCCATAAACGTGGTTCGCGGAGGTAGATGCCCACCCAAACCAATATTCCGGCGATAATAGGGATGAAGTAAGGCTCACCGAGACGAGCATGCGTCGCCGTCGCTCCGCCTAGATATGCCGTAAGCAGAACCGCTCCGAACACGGCGGTTTTCGGAATGAGGTAAATAATTACGCAGGCCAGTTCCACAATTCCGAGCCATGTCATCTGATCCATTCTCCATCCCAAATGAGCAATATTAGCCTCCATTCCGTCCGGCTTAAAGAATTTACCTGACGCACTAAAAAGCAGCAACAGCACCGGTAGAGCTGTGGCGATATATCCGGCCCAGAGTAATTTTTTTGAGACCGTAGCCGTGTTTTCCATAGATATCCTCCAGTGAGTTTTTCAGTAAGTGCTTTTACCCGGTTGCCACTAGGGTCTGTAGACCTGTTTTGTTTATTATACAGGAGTCCTACGCAGACTTTAACTGTGAAGCAATGACAGATATCAGATGGCAAGTAAGCAAAGGCGAAATCAATCGAGCGGGCAAAGCACTAATAAGCGAAATCCCTTCGAGTGAGAAGTATACGACCGCCCTCGAAATTATCAATAAATGGCGAGCATCACACAAACGTCCTCTTCAAGAAATCAGTGAAGAACTGAGTAAGCGAGCAAGCAATATTGATCCATTGGCCATTTTCGCTTATAGGTTGAAACGACTTCCTTCAATACAAGACAAGCTGTTCCGTCTCAAGAGTACTCGTCTCTCGAGCATGCAAGATATAGGAGGCTGTCGAGCTATTCTTGAAACTCCGCAACAGGTTTACTCCTTGCTCGAAGTTTATTTAGACTTCGAGTCTAGAAAGTCGAATGACAAGCCAAGCCAAATAACTACTGTCGACTATATTTCGCAGCCTAAACCCAGTATCGTAGCCTTCATGCGATTGTCATGCAAAATCTATCTGAACCGCCCATACGGAAATCATCTTCGCAGAATAGCAACGTGAAGCTGTTTCGCGGTCACGATTGTGTAAGATGCTGCAGTTTTGTCAAGGATTCGAATACAGAGATTCACGCCGGGCGTTGTATTTTGCACGCAATGATGAGTTATCCGTCCTTTTTCAAACACTGCATTGCGGTAGTGGTCACAAAATCTTCCAAGAAAAAAATGAATAGCCGACGGTTACGACGAGTCCGATAAATAAGCACTGCTTCGCGGAATTCAGAGTCCTTTTCCGGTCATAACGCTGAGAAGGTCACCGATAGCGGGTTCGATCTCATTTGTTAATGCGACGAGTTCGTTAAATATCTCGACCATCGCCCACGTATCCAACTCACAGTATTTTTCCAAATCCTCGAAAATCTTCTGACGCTCGGCGTCGCCCATGCTGTCCCATTTTACGGCGCGGAACCAGCTTATCGTTGCCGTTAAACCGTCACCGATGCCGAGTTCTTTATACGAAAGATCAGGTCTCAGCACGGGCAAAACTTTTTTGATCGAACTGCGGCCCTTGAATTCCGGGTGAATGTAGAGCTTGTCCGAGAAGATCTTCATCAGATCGACAGTTTTCGAATTTACTTCCTCAAAAAATGGCGCATATTCCGGCAACATCACCGCCATCTCCGAGTTGCGCGTTTTTTCAAACGCTTCGTACCAGACAAACACCGTTCCGATGCCGCCCGACATTGATTGTTTTAAGCTTTCAGCCATTAAATGCGGCGGACGCTCGTCCTCACCGCGCGACAAGTAGTACGAATGTCTTGGCTCTGCTCCCGGAGAATCTATCGTATGCAGCGAATACTGAAAGCACATTTGCTGAAACGGACGAATGCCTTCGAACTGCGGAATGGCGTAGGCGAATGTTTCGTAATCAAGAAAATGCAACGGGTATTCCCAACTCTCGATGCGTTTCGTGATAGCTTCGTGGTCGATAACGATGGTACCAGACTTCGCCGCCTCGACCTGTATTCGCTGCTTTGCCGAAAGCGGGAAGTCGTCCGGAACATCAACGATCGCGACTATATTTTGGCCAAGAAGTTCACGGCGTTTTTCGTTCTTTAGAAAAGCAATATCAAAGATCGTGTAATCCGGCAAACCCGGAAAATGGAGCTTAATAAAGCGGCAATCAAGCTTGTTCGCAGCGCAATAATCCATCAGCGAAGGCACCGGAACGCTGTCGAGATAAGCAATAGCGTCCTTCGATTGCTGTTCGGTTGCAGGAATCTTTTCGTTAACGAGGTCCGTGACATCGGTGACGACAAAAAGCTGTTCAGGATCGACTTCGCCGTGGCGGATGTATTCGCCGTTTGTCGTGATTACATAACAGCGGCCAACCGCTGAGCCGCTTCGCTCGGCGACCAGTTTCTGAAACGCGACATCATCGATGTGCTCATCTTTGACCGATGACGACGATTTCGTTTCATATAGGTCGATGACGCCCGTCGCGTTATCAGTAATAACAATATCGCACCGAGCATAAAGATCGGCAGTCTGAAATGGCCGCTCCGAATCAATATTGAAACCATCCTGTGGTTGAAACCGCTGTAGCTTTTTGACAAGCTGCTGGACGGCATAACCTTGCTGACGAAGATGCTCGTATTCGAGCGTGTTGGGTTCGGCAATAAGCAGCGGCTGGTGAACGGCCAGCCAAAACTCCTGCGGGCATTTCAAATAGCTAAGATACGCGGTTTTTGTAAGGCGATTTTTCATTATGGCGTTCGTAAATTTCGGTTTCTCTGATTTTACGCCTACGCCTGAAATAAATCATCTGGCAGCATCTTTCATTTTCAAGTATTTTTCCCTCTGCGGTTTGTCGAGTTTTTCGATCGAGTAACGCAAAAGAACTCTGGGCATCGTCGCGGCATATTTGTTAAGAAAAGCCATAAGTTTCGGCCGGTCTACATCACCGGCGGCACGGAGCATCCAGCCGGTACCTTTGTTTACGAGGTCTTCAGGGTCATTAACAAGTATCTCTGCAATCGACAAAGTGTCGTCAACTTCTTTGAGCTTTAATATGAAATGGGCAGTGGCGACAATGGCGGTGCGGCGTTCCCAGAGGTTTTTCGAGAGTGCCAACTTGTACAAAATATCGCGCGGTTTGTCGGCGAGATAACGACCGACAACATAGTACGCCGCCAGATCGACCAAATCCCAGTTGTTTATGCGGTCGTGTCGGCGAATATAAAGTTCGTACAATTCCTTCAAACGTTCCACGGAGCATTTTTTTCCCTTGGCGCACTGGCCCATGATGCTCATTGCACCGGCCCGCACTTCGTGAATCGGACTTTCCATCAACTTCTCGATCTCGTCAACGGGCATGTCGCCGAACTCTTTGCCGAGCTCGAAGATGCTGCCCATTCTAACGCCGATGAAATAATTATCCTCCGGCTGATTATCGGGATCGAACTTGAAATATCGTCGGTGTTTGCGTAGTTCTGCGTCAGACCGCAACTCCATCAGCCGGTTAATGAATTCGGATGAGGTGAGATTTGGCATAAGGTACAGAGAAAGAGTTAAACCTTACTCCGACGCGGCAGCAGCTTCGATATCGGCAATGATTATTTTCGTCATCTTGAACATCGCCTGAGCAACACGGCCTGCCTTTTCCTGATTCGGGTCGCTTAGCAATTTCATCAAAATAGGCGGGACGATCTGCCACGAGACGCCGAATTTGTCAGTCAGCCAAGAGCACGGCTGCTGCTCACCGCCTTCGGATAGTGATTCGTAGAGATGATCGATCTCATCCTGCGTCTCGGCGCTGACCATTAAAGAGATTCCCTGGGCGAATTTGAATGTCGGCCCGCCGTTAAAACAATCGAAGCGCTGTCCGGCGATCTCGAATGAGCCGCCCATAATGCCGCCGTCCGGTCCGGGCATCGTGCTCACGATGCTCGAATCCTTAAATATCGATGTATAAAAATTCATCGCCTCTTCGGCCTGATTATTGAACATCAGAAATGTTGTAACTTTTTGCATAACTCTCTCGCTTGGGTCAATTCTAATTGGTGTGTGCTTTGCTGTTCAATCCGACGAGAAGATCATCGAGTTTCTCATATCCATCGCTGACGCCGCGTTCCATGCCGGATTGCACCATTCCATCGCGATCCTCGACCGAAAAGAAAACGGATTGATGCACGAGGCGGGTTCGGTTTCCCGGCAGTTCCTCAAACAAGGTCCTGCCCATTATGACGTGGCCACGCTCGGGCAAGCCGTCAAATTCGAATGTGCCTATGATCCGCTCAGGTGCGTGTGCTTCGTGGTTAACGCCAAAAAAAGCATATGTGTGGCCGCCGCGTTCGTGAGTGTATTTGTACGATCCGCCATCGTGCATTTCCCACTTCTCGATCGTCATCGTCATTCCGTGCGGGCCGATCCATTTCACATATATCTCAGGATCGGTGTGAGCCCTGAAAACGAGCTCGCGTGGAGCGTCGAACTCGCGCGTGATAAAAAGTTCCTGCTTGCCCGGTTCTGCCGTTACTACAGTTTTGTTAGCCATGATTTTCTCCTATTTATTTATTGGTTTGTAGTTGGATCGTTACAACTACTTCTTCTTGTTTTTCTTCGCACTCTCTTTCTCTTTAGCCTGCAAGACCTTCAGACATGCATCCAACCGTTCAAAGCTCTGCTCCCAGAATTGGCGATAATGCTCGACCCAATCAGAGGCTTCTTTTAATGGAGCCGCTTCAAGGCAGCAAGGCCGCCACTGCGCCGTTTGGCTGCGGCGTATCAGGTTCGCTTTTTCAAGCACCTTCAAGTGCTTTGAAACCGCCGGAAGCGTCATGTTGAAAGGCTTTGCAAGGTCCTGCACGGACGCCTCGCCAAACGAAAGCCGCGCTAGGATCGCACGCCGCGTCGGGTCGGCAAGCGCAGAGAATGTAGAACTAAGCTGGTCTGAATATGTTCGCATTTTACCAATTGATTAATTAACTAGATGGTAAAATACTACGACAAGCAAGCCGTGTCAAGCAGAAATTTCCAAACAAGTCTTATTCGAACCCCGCCTGACAATTCGGATATTCTACGGATATAATGCTTTAATTTAAGGATGGAGAATTTGGAACAAATCACCGATGAGCCAAGCGGAGGCTTGAACGACCTGATGCCTTACGCGGCGTGGGTGACGGCGCTGATTGGAATGGTCGGCAGCCTGTTCTTCAGTGAAGTGATGGAGCTGCCGCCGTGCGTATTGTGCTGGTACCAGCGGATCGCAATGTACCCGCTAGTTCTTATTATCGGTATCGGCATTGCTACGCGTGAGTCGCGTTGGAAGATATACGCGTTGCCGCTAGCAGTGATCGGCCTTGCCGTTTCGATCTATCAGAATCTGCTGTACTACGGCATAATCCCAGAGAATCTCTCGCCGTGCATGCAAGGAGTTTCGTGTACGGAACGGCAAATCGAATGGCTAGGCTTTATCACAATCCCGCTGATGGGAATGATGGGATTTGTTTTCATTTGCGCGTGCTTGATTTTCTACAGGCCTTATAAAAAGATATGAAAAAAGAAGTAAAAATATTGTTGGCGGTCCTTGTGCTGGTTGTGATCGCCGGTGTTGTTGGGGCAAATTACTATCGCAAATCGGTTCAGAGCGTGCCCGTAGCTCCGGCAAAGGTCGCGGCTGAGCTTGTGCGGCCTGACAGTCCGGGACTTGGGCCGGTGGACGCAAAAGTCACCGTGGTTGAATTTTACGATCCTGAATGTGAAACGTGCGCGGCTTATGGCCCAATCGTCAAAACTCTTCTAAAAGAGTTTGACGGCAAGGTACGATTCGTATCCCGCTACGCTACGTTTCATAAAAACGCGAGAATTGCAGCGATATATACCGAAGCCGCTGGCGAACAAGGAAAGTATTGGGAGATGCAGGCAAAGCTGTTTGAAAAACAAAAGGAATGGGGCGAAGTTCACGGAGCCGGTCCTCAGCCTGCCGCCGCATCACCATCGGCAAAATTCGAGGAGTATGCAAAGGAACTCGGATTAAACGTCGAACAACTGAAGATCTCGGTCACAGATCCAAAGCACGGAGCAAAAATCGACCGCGATATGAAGGATGTCAGCGGCCTCAATGTCAAGCAAACACCAACTTTTTTCGTCAATGGCCGCAAGCTTGCCCGATTGAATCAACAGGACCTGCGTACATTGATCAACGAAGAGCTTTCGAAATAGGAAGATATGAAGCAATGCCCCACCTGCAGGACAAGTTATACGGACGATAGTCTCAAGTTTTGTCTTGCAGACGGAGCGGTTTTGGACTCGGCAACGGACGAGCAGCCGACTGTAATAAAACCCGCGGGTATAAATGCCGTGCGGGTCGAAATCGGGTCGACCGCCGCATCGACGGAGGCAATGCCGCGCATAGATCCGGCACCAACCAGTTCTTCAGGGACATGGTTAAAAATTGCGTTGGGCGTCGTTATTTTGGGTCTGTTTGCGATAGGTGCCGTCGGATTGATCGGCGCGGTTTTTTATTATGGGACGGGCGACAAAGAAAAAGACATAACCGCAAAAAGCCCGACTCCAACGCCGACCACAACTGCAACGCCTGACGCTGAAAAAGAAAGACTCCGTGACGAGCTTACAAATATCCAAAAGAAACTCGAAGAAAAAATAAAGACCAACGTAAACTCACAACCGCCGCCGTCCGGTCAACCACCATTAACAACCGCGACCGCAAACTCGCCTGAAGATGGATTTTTGGCTCTGCGAAGCCAGCCAAATGCAGAAACCGGAACGCGAATTACGAAAATTCCTCACGGCGCTCGTATATTGATTGGAACTTGCGGGCAATATATTACGACCAAGCGGCAAAAATTACGGCCGATGGTGCACAGCCTCATACAACGGACAGACGGGTTGGGTATTTGACGCGTTCGTAAAATATTAGAGCTGCACCATCCCATGTTTTTCGCTGGAAATGCTACTCTTGTATAACAAATTATGCTTTCAGGTTTTACGAGTCCTCGGCGGGTTGTTATTACGGGTTTCGGGTGCGTTACGCCGATCGGCATCGGGCGTGAGCAGTATTGGGAGTCATTGAAGTCAGGCAAAAGCGGTGTCCGGCGGATCGAAAGTTTTGACGCGTCGGAATTCAACGTGCAGATAGCGGCCGAGATACCCGAATTCGATTGGAAGGCCGAGCTAAACCCAAAAGACCGGCAACATGTTCCGCGCACAGTTCCACTCGCCCTGGCCGCCGCACGCGAAGCCGTCGCGGATTCAGCCATCAATACAGACGAACTTTCATCTGGAAGATAAACGCCGTTTCGGAGTGATACTTGGAACAGGTGGCGGCGGGCTGTCATTTACCGAAAAACAATTCGGCTACTGGTTTTCAGGAAACGCAGGCAAGGGCAGCATCTACACGATTCCCGCTTCCACGCACGGTGGGCTGTCGTCCGAACTGTCGATGGTCTTTGGCCTGCATGGCCTTTCGCACGTTGTATCGACCGGTTGCACGTCTTCGACAGACGCGATATTTTATGCCGCGCAGCACATCGCTCTGGGGCGTCAGGACTTGATGCTGGCGGGCGGCGTCGATTCGCCGATCTCGCCCGGAATATCTGAAAGGCTTCGAGGTGATGACGGTCTGCACAAAGGATTGGAACGACGAACCTGAACGCGCGTGCCGCCCTTTTTCGAAAGACCGTTCGGGGATTGTGATCGGCGAAGGCTCATGGGTTTTTGTGTTGGAATCGCTGGAGAGTGCAGAGGCTCGCGGTGTACGAATTTATGCTGAGATCGCCGGTTACGGCGTCACGTGCGACGCATATCACCGCGTCCGGCTCGAAGAAAACGGCGTCGAACCGTCACGCGCAATGTCCCTTGCGATCGAGGACGCCGGACTTTCACCGGAAGACATCGATTACGTAAATTTGCATGGCACATCTACGCAACTGAATGACCGCATAGAAACTCAGGCCGTAAAACTTGCGTTCGGCGAACACGCATACAACATTCCGATGTCCGGCACGAAATCACAGATTGGCCACCCGCAAGGAGCAACCGGAGCAGCCGGGATCGGCGCGGCTCTGCTTGCATTAAACGAAAGTGTCCTGCCGCCGACGATAAACCTCGACGAACCCGATCCTGTTTGCGATCTGTACTATGTGCCGAATAAATCGCGAGACGGGAAAGTTAACGCAGCACTTTGTAATTGCATTGGGTTTGGCTCGAAGAATTCGGCGATGATTTTGAAAAGTTTCGACTTGCAGACTAGTTCGGTTTAACCTACAATCCATGCAAAAAAGCGTTCGACAATTACAGAAATGCTGACTTAGCCGCACTATAAAACTGAGGTGATATGTGAGCCAAAATTTCGAATACAAAGTATTTCCTCGTGGGCCTGTCTCTAAAACTGTCACGATATCTGACGGAGAGAAAAGTAAAATTAAAGGGTTGCATTGGGTCGTCGGAGTATTGCTTTGGCTCGGCGTTTATGGGATTGCGGCCTTGTTCGGAATTAACATTTTCGGAGAAGGTGTTGGAATGGTTATCGGGATTGTGGTGGCGACAGTTACCGTAATTGTGATTTCTCGGAGTATTAAAGGTTCAAGAGCTTCTGGAATCGAAAACGATCGTACCAAAGATGCGAATGAAGCCGAACAACGAAAAGTTCTTAAAGAGGCCGAAACTAAGACAGCTCATGTCAAAAGCTACCTCAGATCTTCATTAACGCTTGCAGCGGAAGTTCCAGAGTGTCTTCATAATGCGTCCGGTTGGTTGCAAACAGCGGAAAGAGAATATAGAGCTAATGCTTTTGCTCCTTTTTGGGATGCAGTAGAGCAAGCAGCAATCTGGTTGGGCGATTATAACTACAAGGTTAAGGAAATTTCAGGGAAAGCTCACTACTATTATAAGGAATTGGACGGCTGCGCTCATACGTTTCCAGTTTTTCCAGTAAGCATCCAGAGTTTACCCGACGCAACGTTCGTAATTAGTGAGTTGCGCCGTATAACACGGCTAGGTCAAACGAATTTCCACTTTGCAAATATTTGGGAGCATCGCAGCACCCGGCGAGAAATAGTTGCAGGCTTTACAACACTCAACAATGCAATTTACAACTTAGGAAGTGCGATAGAGGATTCGGTTTCCAACTTGCGAGACTCTATTTCTTCTGACCTTGCACGTGTCGTTGAAGAGCAGATTAAGACACGAGATGCTTTCGATAGTTCCCGGCAGGATTTGGACAAATCAATTGATGCGATTGATACAAGGCTCTTAGAACAGAATCGGATGCTGGACAATATTCAACACAAGCGTACTCCGAAAGTGAAAGACATTCCTTCGAAACGGTAACTGAGAATACCTGCGGGCTCTTTTTCAATTGCCGGTTCGATACGGAATCAATAATTCACGTTTTAAATATCCGGCGGATGAGCCTTGAAACGACAGATCCAATTGATATTCGTCCGGGCTGATCCGCTTGATCGAAACGCCTTCGCTTGTTTGTAAACTGCGCGGCGATTTGACACGGATTTGATAGTTTTGCCCGCTCAATCCTTCCAACCACAGATAAAGTCCGTTCTCTCGTGCCTGTGATTTGATTATTCGCAAACCCGAGCTTGCCGCTCCGGCGACGAGCGGCGGCGGAGTGTAGAAAGCATCTGTTCCTTCGTCAAGAGTGAAGACAATTTCGGTTTTTTGAGTGGTCAGATCAACCCGTGTTTCGCACTGTTGAACGTCGCCAATTCGTTTTATCTGAAACTCTGCCTTTCTACCCGCGACTGTCACCATTTTGATCCGCGCATCAAGTGGAAATGCGGGAGATAAAATCAGCTTCTTTTGCACGGCGGTATTTTGACCGCGTTGCTCGACGGATATCGTCATTTTTCCTTTGGTTTTAGAGAGTTTGAAATCAAACGAGGAGTTTCCTCCGCGTATTCCGCGGACGTCCAATATGTCCCAATTTATCGGAATTTGCGGCGCGAACTTTATAGTCTTTCCGCCATCGCTAACTTCAACGCCGAGCATGCCGCGCATGACGGGCGAAATGACCATAGCCTCCGACCAAACTTGGTGATGTGACGAGCGGCCGAAGGGCGCGTTGAAATCGCCCGAAAGCAGCTCGGTAACGTAGCCGAGAGCGTTTGTATATGTCAGTAGTGAATTCGCTATCAATGCCTGATAACCGACGTGCGGGCGGCCATAATTATAAGCCGCGACAGATTGCCAGCCCGTAAATAAACCCCAGACCGAGCCGTAATGATACGAAAGCGGGTCATACAACCGGCTGTCGTTCGCAAGGATTCTCGCTCCCCAATCCGTGGCGATTTTCGCACTGCCGATTCGGTCGATTTGTTTCTGAGCCCGCTCGCTATTTTCCATCGTCCGCCACCACATCGGCACGGCGGGCAAAACCGTGTCTTCGTCATAAATTGTCTGTTTGGCCAATTGATTCAGCCGTTCCTGTCGGCGTTCACGATTCGGTCCCGGTTCGGCTTTGATTGGTTCTTTCGGCGGAATCTGCGTTGCGTACGCGTAGAAACCCTTATCTTCGAGCCAGTAAGTTTTTTCCATTGCCACACGTGTTCGCTCGGCATTCGCAAGGGCTCGTGCAGCAGTCGTTTTGTCTCCCATTACTTCCGCCATTTCGGCAAAAGTTTTCGAGGCTTCAATCCAAACGCCTTGCAAATAAATCTCTTCGTGCGGCGGATATAGCGCGCCGCCTTCAACCCAGCCGTGACCGAACTTTGTGTTTTCAATCAGGCCGTTGCCGTCGGTATCGGTGGCTTCTTCATACTTGTAGGCTTTGCTTATCGAGTCCCAGCTCTGTTTCAAAAATTCGAGATCGCCCGTTGTCCGGTAAAGATCGGCCTGCACGATGACGTAGAGCGGCGTCGCGTCGGTCGAATTCCATGCATAGGGATAGCCTTTCCACCAATCAGTTAGCGTTGCGCTTTGCGAGATTTCGTGCGGAATTTTGCCGTCATCTCGCTGATATTTTTTTAAGAAATCGAGAGCGTTTTTGGTCGTTAGAAAATCGCCGTAAGAATTCGTTGCCAACGCTGTCCACATCGAATCACGGCCGAAATACCACGCGAATCCCGGACGCTCCGAATCGCCCGATGTTCTGAAGCCGGCAAGCAGACCGGTTCCTAAAAATGGATTGGTCGCCACACCTTTTTCGACGCCAATTTTCGCCCAGGCAAACGCGGTGTTGAGCCGTTCGTCAGGCGTTGTGACCTGCGTGGTATTTTCCAGAAAACTTTCGTAATACTTAACATTACTTTCATACAGCGGAAGCGCGTTGTTGAGAAGTTTGTTGTAATTTTCTACCGCCTTCGGTCTGCCTTCGGTGCTTCCGGCGATCACGACAGGAATGAAATTTCTAGCTGCTTCATCGGGCGAAACCTGTATTTGGTAGCGAACAGGAACATCGCGGGGCTCTTCCTGATACGGCATTAGTGAAACGTCCTTCGCATCGGGCGTGCCGACGATGCCGAAAAATTTCTGCGTTTCCTCGCCGATAAAATAGTATTTGTCCTTTTCGTCTTGCCCGTAAAAGCCGGTCATCAAATTTCCGGGCCATGCCAGCGAAAGTTTTGGGCGAAAAGAAACATCGACCGTCATAGGCAAACGCGTGTCAATGTCGAGCAGGATTATCAAACCTTGTTCGTCAACCGGCGCATAGACAATTTGGTTGACGGTAAAAGCGGCGTGCGAATATGTAAATGTCGTGGCTTCCGGGCGGACAGTAATATTCGTTAAAAGATCGGAACCACGAAAAGCAAGATTGTATCCTTCGATTTTGAAATAAAACTCGAGATCGTCAACGATTTTCATGGGATAGACCCATGCTTCCATGTTGCGATGTTCATAGCCGAACGCTGCGGATTTGCGTCCGATGACATCGTAAAACGACCCGCTCTGCGAACGCCGCGAAAGTTCCAGACGGCTTTGGGGAAGGCTTTTTTTCGAAATAAACTTCGTCTGCGCGGCGACACTAAAATCATTCAAAAGCAAAACGCAGAAAATGAGCAGAAACTGAGCAAGTACCGCAAACTTTTTCATATCGTTTTGTTAGTTCGAATAAGTTTTAAGTTTTTTCAAATCCATTGCCGTGGCCGTTCGTATGCTCACCGCCGCACCGCCGCCGTTTGCAAGAGCAATTTTCAACGCCGTCTGGTTATCGACTAAATAGCTTTTTATCTCGTAAGCCATCGGATTTTTTTGCCAATCGGCGTCTTTAGCGTCGGAATAAATCGTTGCCGCATACTTACGATGCGGGGCAAGAAAACTCAATAAAACATTTGCCGTGCGTGCATTTTCGTCGGTGATTGCCCCGACAAACCACTCTTCTTTATTTTTGGCCTTACGAGCAATCGTAACAAAATCGCCCGGCTCGGCTTCGAGAATTTTCGTATCGTCCCAATCGACAGCGACATCGCGGATAAACTGAAAAGCGTCCATGCGTTTTGCGTAATTTTCCGGCAAATCCGCCGCCATTTGCAGCGGTGAATACATCGTTATATAAAGCGCGAGTTGCTTCGCGAGCGTCGTGTGAACCTGCTCTTTTTTGTTCGCATCGTAATGGCTCATTTTTATTTCAAAGATTCCCGGCGTGTAATCCATCGGGCCGCCCATTAGACGCGTAAATGGCAAAATCGTTTCATGTTCAGGCGGATTACCAGAGCTCCATGCGTTAAATTCATTGCCGCGAGCAGCTTCGGAAGCGAGCCAATTCGGATAAGTACGATGCAAGCCGGTCGGACGGACAGGCTCGTGCGAATCGACCATGATTTTGTATTTTGCAGCTGTATTAACGACGTGGTTGTAGTGATTGACCATCGTCTGCCCATCGTGAAACTCGCCACGCGGGACGATTTTTCCGACGTAACCGGTTTTCACCGCGTCGTAGCCGTTAGCTTTCATAAACCGAAACGCCTCGTCCAAGCGGCGTTCGTAATTACTTGCCGAACCGGAGGTTTCGTGGTGCATTATCAATTTTACGCCTTTCGTGGCGGCGTATTTATGCAATTCTTTTACATCGAAATCCGGGTACGGCGTGACGAAATCAAAAACGTTTTCCTTCCAATTCCCAAACCAATCTTCCCAGCCGACATTCCAACCTTCGACGAGCACGCCGTCAATTTTATTCGCGGCGGCAAAATCAATATAGCGTTTGACGTTGGCGGTATTCGCGCCGTGTTTGCCATTTGGCTTAAAACTTTTCCAATCGGTTTCGTCAATTTTGATGTTATTAGCGTCGGTGTAATTCCAACTGGTTTTGGCGGCGTGTAATTCCCACCAGACGCCGACCATTTTTTGCGGTTTTATCCAACTCGTATCTTTGATCTTTGTCGGCTCGTTCAAATTAAGGATCAATTTTGAGGCAAGAATATCGGCGGCGTTTTCGCTCACGATAATTGTCCGCCACGGCGTTTTCGCTGGTGTTTGCAAAAACGCGGCACTGCCGACGACGTTCCGTGCCAGATGCGCCGTCAGGCCGAACGTCTGCCGATTGACCATCATATACATCGCCGGATAATCGACGAGCGAGGCTTCGTGAACGTTGATATAGATTCCGTCGCTCGATTTCATCATCAGCGGCGTCTGCACGGCGTTATCCGCGAATGGCGTCCGAAACGCGATATCGTTTATCGACTTGTTAACCGCTGCGTTAATTTCGCTCAACCTCGATGTCGTGTAAACATATTCGTTGGTGTCGTAATCGCCCGGAATCCAAAACGTCTTATGATCGCCCGTCAGATTGAATTCGGTTTTCTCGTCAGCGACGGTAAAATATTTGAGTTCGTTCTGAACCGGGAACTCGTAGCGAAAACCAAGCCCGTCGTCAAATAATCGAAACCGGATGACGATCTGTCGCGTAATTTTTTTCGTTTGCGAATCGCTCGTAGCGGCAGCGACGATCTGTTGCAAAGTTATGGCTATTTCTTTGTATTGATTGCGGATTGTTTTGACTTCGCCCCAAACCGGATTCCAAGTTTCATTCTTCTCCGCCGTTTTTGTATCGACTACGCTAAAGCCTTTAAGTAAAGCAGGTTGGTCTTTGATTTCAAACCCCATTTTGCTTTCTTTGATGACAGCTTTTCCTTTGTAAGAGAGTTGATAAACCGGTTCGCCCGCGTCGTTTAATTTGAACAAAAGCGACAAGTTTCCATTCGGCGACTGGATGCTTTGTGAAAAACCTGTCATCGCCAATAGCAGCAATGCAAAAAGAACCAACGCGAGTTTTTTCATACGATTTTCCCTCTAGGTCAAAACAATCGGAATTTATTGTTGCACCTGTGTTAAAAAGCGTCGAGTAATGCGAGGCCGCCAAACGCCATATGACTGAATGCCTAAGAATTCTATGCAGCCGCCTAAACCAAAGGCAGACTTATTTTTGTTTATTAGTAGAGTTTACCGGAGTCGAGCCAGCAGTCTTCGCTTCTCCGGCAAGCATGGTGAATTTGCGACGAGTTTCCGACGACCAGCCTGGAATCAAGTCGCGCACCACGCCTTTATCATCAACCAAAATAGAAAGCGGAACAGAAAGCTCGTCGGTTGCGTAAATTTGCTCTATTGCCGCTACTCCGCCAACCAGGTTTCGATAGCCAATCCGTTTTTCCAGCAAGTAGTTTTTTATCTTGACGTTTGGTTCGGTATCAACGTTAATACCGATCAAGTCAATTCCACGAGCTGCGAGCCGCGTCTGCATTTTCTGCAATTCCGGCATTTCGGTCGCACAAGGAACACACCAGGTCGCCCAAATGTTGATGAGCGTTTGCCGTCCCGATTTGAATTGCTTACGCATCGAGCTTTTAGCGCCACTCGCCGTTTTCAATGCGAAATCGGGCAATGGCCGTCCAATTTCAATTTTCAAACTGCGGGCAAAAATTTCGGCTTTCGTCAATGGGTCTCGCAACTGCGTTTTGCCAAGCGAAACGGGTTGCGTTTTACCCGATCCTTCTTTTAAAAGCACGGTCGAATTTGCCGCCGCTTCGCCTGTAAACTTTTCGATTGTTCCGTTTGCCCACGTCACTTCTATCCATTCGACACGAGTGTCCTTGCCAAGCCCAAAAAGCAAGCGCGGGTCGTGCTGAGAAATGAAACCCGAACCGCCTGATTTGATCTTTCGTCAGCGTACCGGCAGATGTTTTTACGCGAACGACCGAGCCGAAAGCATTGCGTCCGCTTTTGCCGCCTTCAAGCATGATTCGCAAAAAATTATTGTCCTGCCCGACGTTATTTCTAAAAAGCAGATGCGCCTGATTTTGAATCGTCGTCGAGAAGACGTCCAAATCACCGTCGTTATCGAAATCGGCAAAGACTCCAGCCCTGCCGTCCGTTATCGAGTCGATGCCGGAAACACCGGATATATCGGTGAATTTTTTCGTGCCCAGATTCAAATAAAGCGGATCGCGTTCGTAGCCGCTAAAGGAAAATCCCTGGCCGAACATCAGTGTATTCTGGTCGGTCCGCAACACGCCTTTGTCTTTTTTCTGTTCGTTTGACTGCGACACAACTTGCCGCCAAAACTGGCTTCAGGTGTCTTTCATGGACTTGCCGGAAATAAATCCATTGGGCGTGTAGATGTCCTCCCAGCCGTCATTGTCTAGATCAATGAAACCGCCGCCCCACGCCCAGCCGCCCGAAAATCCGCCAACTTCCGCCGTCACGTCCTTAAACTTTCCGTCGCCTAGTATTTTCGTAAAGGTTATTGCCCGCCGCCAGCTTTTTCAAGACATTGTCCTTTGCACTTGAGTTCGGAAAAAGCCGCGTCAAAATACGGTTTCCCGCCGTGGAACTCATATTCGTTGCGTGAAGGTCGAGCAAGCCGTCGTTGTTGTAATCGCCAAACGAAACGCCCATTCCGTTAGCGGGATCAAGAACGCCACGCTCCTTGGCCTCGTCGACAAACCTGTTTCCCTGATTAATGAACATTGCCTTTTCGCCAAAATCGTTTGCAACATACAAATCGATTTTTCCATCGTTGTTGATATCGGCGAATTCCGCGGCATAACTCCAACGCCTGTCGTCAACGCCCCACTCCGCGGCTTTTTCAAGAAAGGTCCCGTCGCCCCGATTGATAAACAAAAGATTTGGCGTACCGTTCGTTGCCCGAAACCAGGAATCGGGTGTGATTTGCCCGTAGCGGTTGTAGGAAGTAACGTAAATGTCCAGAAACCCGTCGCTGTTGACATCGCCGGCCACGGCGGAAAAACCTATCGATCCTTTGTTAACGCCGGACTCGACCGAAATGTCGGCAAATCCGAGTTTGCCAGTTTGCTTGAATGTGTTTTCGAGCAAAATCTGCTCTCCGACCGATGAGATAAAAACATCTTCATCGCCGTCATTGTCAAAATCTAAAACAAGCGGTGCCGTGCCGGTTGCGATTGTTTTAACGCCGGCTTCTTCGGAAGCATCGCGGAATGCTCCCTTGCGGTCGTTCAGGTAAAGAAAATTGCGGGCACCCGATGTAACGAAAAGATCGATCCAGCCGTCATTATCAAAATCGCCCGCCGCCGCGCCATGCCATACAAAACCGCTGTTGTCCGGCTCACCGTAAGCGGGCAAACTCGAGCTAACTCCGGCGGGAACCGCAACCTCGGAAAACAAATCGGTTTCAGCGACCATTGAGTCGAGACTTAAAAGCTCGAACGAATCGAACTGCCAATGTTTGTTTGCATCAAACCGCACGTTTGCATTCAAAGTGCCGCGAGCCCATTCGCGTTTGCCGTTTATGTCGCGTCCGATTACATAAAAGGCGATTCTTGATCTTCCGCTTGCCCCGACAACGGCCGTCGGCTGTTCCGCTCCCACAACGGCCTTTGCCTTCTCGTCGAAATTTGCCTCTTTTACCTTGAATCGAACGTCCTCGATTTCAGAAAAATGTTCGAGGAACACTTTCCAGTTTTTCAAAAATTCCGCATTCGTTGTTTTGCCCAAGCCGTTTGACGGGATCGCGCCTTCGGTTTCCCAGGCGTGCGAGCGAATCCACTTGACCTGTGTTTTGCCGGACGTCGGTCGGGATGGAAACGGCGATGCCGTAAAGCGGGCAGGAAAGTATTGCGCGGTCATTTGAAAATCGCCATCACGAGTGGCAATCGAAAGCTGTAGAAGATCGTTTGCCAGCGATTCGGACAAATCTTCGATCACTTCCAATCGGGAGCTGCTATCTTGAGCCCAGGCCTTATCGGGAATAATCCCAACCAGAACCGTAAAAGTGAGGACAATCAACAAAGCCCTTAAAGTGCAATGGCTGTATGAAACTGTAAAACTCATAATTTTACTCCGACTTTAAATTGGTTTCCGCGATTCGAATCTCGGGCATTGCTCCTCGTTGAGACGCCACAAACGCAGCAACGCGATTTGCTTTTCGATTAATTTCGTCCAAATTCCAACCGCGCAAAACCCCATGAATCATGGCCGCCGTGAAAGCATCACCCGCACCGATCGTGTCTGCAATCTCGACCCTGATTCCCGCGTGTTCGGAAATCGCGTTTTCCGAGACCAGCAAACTGCCGTTTGCTCCGCGTGTAATACAGACAAGTTTCAAATCAAACTTTTCGCGGATATTTTTAATTCGTTCAGCTTCAGTTAGACCTCTAATTTTAAACATTTCCGCGACAATCGGCAATTCCTCATGATTGAGTTTAGCGATGGTTGCGGCACTAAGGGAGTCTTGCAAAACGTCTTGAGAAAAGTAGTCCTGACGAAGATTTACGTCGAAAACTCGTTCGGCAGATCTATTTGTCAGCGATAAAAATTCGTGAATAGTGTTTCGCGAAACTGGATTTCGCTGGGCGAGGGAGCCGAAACAAACCGCATCGCAATTCAAAGCCAATTTGCGCCAATTTGCGGTTAGCTCCAGAAAATCCCAGGCTACGCCTTCATTAATCGTATAGCTTGGCTGCCCGTTTTTTAATTCGACGTCGACTGTTCCGGTATTAAGATTTTCATCAATCTGAATGCTGTCGGTTTTCAAACCCGCTAGGTTTAATATGTCGATAATTTCTCGCCCGTTCGAATCGTTCCCGACGCGGCTGGCGACTATGCCGCAATCGCCGAGTTGCGATGAGATGTATGCAAAATTCGCGGGTGCTCCGCCGGGTTGTTTGCCCGTTGGCAAAACATCCCATAACAGTTCGCCAAGACCAGCGATGTTAAATCGCTTTTCGCTCATTTAATAAAAACCCGGTAACTCCAGGGCGGCAAAACCATTTTTGCGGCGGCGTCTAAATCAAACTGTTTTCCACTGAAAAATTCGGTATATTTGCCGTGATACAAAGTTTCCTTAAAAGTTACAGTATGCGGCAACGCCGAGAAATTCATGACCGCGAAAATCTTGTCCTTTTCGTTTTGACGGACAAAGCTAAAAACTTTCTCAGGTTTTGAATTCGGCACAAGGGTCATCGTAGCTTCATGTCCCCAATTCAACAAAGTTGAGTTTTTCTTTTTCAGTGCAAAGAGCTTTTTGTACAGTTCGCCGTTCGGATGCTGCTTCCAGACAATTTCGTCTTTCTCAAAAAATTTAAGCCGCTTCATGTTACCGGCTTCCTGTCCGTTATAAATCATCGGCATTCCTTCGCCAACGATTGTTAGCACCATTGCGGCGGGTAAGGCTTTTCCAAAAATTTCAAACTCCGTCCCTTCCCAAGCGTTTTGGTCGTGATTTGTGACCCCAACCATTCTGATTCCGTCTTTGGGAAAACTGCTTTCGTTCCATGAATAATAAACGAAAAGTCCGCCCAGATCTTTCGCCTTACCTTGTGCAATTGCCTGCATTTTTTCGTGCCAGGTCCAAGCGTAGGTCATATCAAAAGCATATTCGTGCAGATCGCGTGATTCCCATTCGGCCAGCATGAAGACGGGTTTGATCTGGTCCAACTCTTTTCGTAAATTGTTCCAGAAATCGACCGGCACGAATCCAGCGACATCACAACGATATCCGTCGATATCGGCTTCGCGGACCCAATATTTCATCGCCTCTGTCATATACCGGCGAAGCTCAGGGCTGTTGTAATTTAGATTGATGATGTCTGACCAATCCCACCATGGAGTCGGGCGAAAATCTCCCTTCCAGTCCTTTTCGTACCAATCGGGATGCTCGCTTTGAAGCTTATTGTCCCAAGCCGTATGATTCGCCACCCAATCCAGGATCACGTACATTCCGATTTTATGGGCCTCGCTAACAAAATGTTTGAGATCTGCGAGCGTGCCGAATTCGGGATTGACGCTGTAATAATCCTTAACTGAATACGGACTGCCGAGAGTGCCCTTGCGGTTCTTCACGCCGATTTCATGAATCGGCATTAGCCAAATAATATCGGCGCCGAGTTCCTTGATCCGTGGCAGATGTTTTTCCGCCGCTTTGAACGTACCTTCTTTAGTAAAATGCCGCGTGTTGATCTGATACATCACGGCCTTCTTCGCCCATTCGGGATGTTTGATTTTGACGTAAGGTATTGGTTGATACGGATTCGAATTTTGACCTAATCCGACTATTGCCAAAATACAATAAACCGCAATTATTGTTAAAACTTTTCTCATAAGTCCTCTCCGTTTCCAAATCACCCGAAACGATCTCTGGCGACACATCAATTGTATTGTCAAAAAAAAGGAGAAACTCCGGTTGGAAATTTCTCCTTTTACGGCGGAACTGAGGATTCGAATCTCGCTCCGGTTAAATTATCCCAACTTGCCTATTTAGAAAGTAAATCTAAAGGCAAATTGAAGGTTGCGCTGAAGGTCATTGCCAAAGAACGCCGTTGAATTGCTCTTACCAATATTTGCGGCGTTACTCCAAGTACGTGTGACTGGGTTAAAGCTTCCTAAACCGGAATCAGGATTTCCTAGATTGACCGTATTGAAAAGATTAACAACCTCAAGCCGGAATTCAATATTCATCGTTTCGTTGATAAGGAACTTCTTAAGTAAAGAAGCATCTGTCCTCCAGTAACCGGGACCATCCAAGAAATTACGTGGCAAGTTTCCGAAAGTTGCCGCTGGGGCCGGGGTAAACACACTTGTGTCAATTGTGCCATTAACGCCCGGAGTGTAGCCGATGTTTCCGTTAACATCGGGGCGACAATGTCCAGTGTCATATCCACTATTGTATTCAACATTGAAGTGGAAGCCACTTTGAATGGTAGTGTTGGAATTGATCTGCCAACCGCCGACGAAAGCATTTGCCACTCTACCAATACCACCAAGGAATTTCTTGCCTTTGCCTATCGGAAGTTCAAAAAGTTGGGATAAAACAAAGTTGTGTGTTCTTTCAAAATCCGCTCTTCCGTAGTTGACTTCCGGATCAATATTGAAATAGCTGCCGCTATGATTTTTCGCTCTTTGCAGAGTGTAGTGAGTCAGAAACGAGAAACCGTTGGTAAAACGTTTCGTCAATTTTAACTGCATCGAATTGTAATTGTTCTTTGCTCCGTACCCCTGATAGAGCAAAATGTCCTGAGACCATCCGAATTGGTTAAAAAACGGCCGACGCTGGTTGGTTGAAAGTGTTCCAAAGCCGACTAAGGTCGGTTGATTCACGTTCAAGTCTGGATTATCGCCGACAAATACATTGGTTCCGCGGTTGCCAACATAGGCCGCCTCGAACGAGTAGTTTTTCATCAATTGCCACTGAAAAGTAATATTGTAAGCATCAACCTGAGGTACTATTTGCTTGTCGGCCAAAGCCCGAACCGAAATTCCATCAGGAATGAAGAAGCTTCCGCTTGAAGGAATTGATGTATTGTTTACACACCCGCCGACAGGACAAGCGTTTGCTCGGGTTGTTATACCAAAAAACCCGCTTGGAGCTGGCGGTCCACTTGCTAAGGTAAAGACCCGAGAAATATTGAGTCGGAGCGTTAAGGTTTTGACGTGCAAAACCGGAAGGTTTTGGGTTACGGTGTGTCCGAAAATCGTTCCGAACACACCAGTATCAAAACTCCGTCCAAAGCCGCCACGAATAACCATCGTATCGTTGATCTGATAAGCTACACCGATACGCGGGGCGAAATTGACTTTGTTCTTAATATTACCTTGCAGGTTGAAGTCCCCAACTCCGGCAACATCTATTTGGCCGGTTTCAAGATTCGGAAATCCACCATTGCCTGGTGCGTTTAACTTCTGCGGATTGAAAACATCGGCTCTCGAATCCTAACGCAAGTGTCAATTTTGGGGTTGCCTTCCAAGTATCCTGGCCATAATAGAAATGTCTCCACTGGCTTTCACTTGCATCCGTTGAGGTACTAACGTAGCGTGTAAAGCCAGTCACATCTCCAACTAAAAACGTCGCGAGACCGCTACCTGTGTTTTGAACCGGATTACCTCCAACAACTTGCGCCGTACGGTTGCGGGAGAAACTTAGCTCGCCTGAACGGTGAGAATCGCTAGGAACTCGCAAGTTGAAAGCACGTCGCAAGTCAACTCCAAATTTAAGGGTGTGATTGCCTGACAATCTTCGTCAAGTTGGTTACCACTTGATACTGTTTTTCGTCCTGGTCGAGCGGACAGTTACAGCGATTAACTCCTAAACCGGAACCGAAGTTGAAATCGCGGCTGGTAGTTCCCGTATTGAATTCAACAAAGCCCGCAAATAGGCCAGAACTGAAATCGTCAAAATTCAATCCAGGTATACCTGCTGTCGTCGCCGGAGTCGTCTGAAAGTCAAATGGTAGAACATTAACCTTGTAATTGAAATAGCCGAAGCGTACATCAAGTATAGTCGTTGAGCTAAGCGTATAATCGAAACCAGTCGCTAAGCTGAGATTTTTGGTTTTTGACGAACCCCCAAGTGAAACAAGCTCTGCGCCGCCGCCTTCGCCAAACGCCGCAGGTCCGGTCAGATCGAAACTTGGCCCGACTGAAACGTCCAAACAGATTGAACTTGTCGGAGAGCCTGCCGTCGAGGCGAATATTGAAAATATCGTTGTTGAAAGTCTCGCTGCCGCCCGCGACGAAATTGTCGACAATGCCGGCACCAGTTGGGGCTGGAATCAACCTCAAAACATTCAAGGCCTGCGTTGATAAACAACCGTTCGCCGCCGACGTTTGTCCAGGACCGCAAGCCGGAATGATATGTTCCCCGCATATGCAAACCGGTTGCCGGGTTATAGATAGGGATTCCGTACTCACTTAAATTCCCGGTTCTCGCCAGCGCCGTCGGGACTGTTAGAAGCCTAGAACCGCCTTGAGTTGCTCTTGTTCCCTGATAATCACCAAAAAAGAAAAAACGTTCTCTAATGATTGGTCCACCAATTGAGCCGCCGAATTGATCCCTTTTTGTGTCTGGGATGAATTTACCGGTTAATGGATTCAGCGATGCTTGCGAAAACGGATTCCGCGCCTGGAAACGGTCACGCTGAAGGTATTCGAAAACACTGCCGCGAAAGCGGTTCGTGCCGCTTTTGGTTTGAACGGAAGCGACACCAGCAATGGCCTGTCCGAATTCAGCGTCGTAGTTATACGAAGTGATTTTTGTTTCACCAACAGAATCGAATGTCGGGTTAATAACGATAATGCCCAAGAATAACGTCGCGGTTGTCCGTTCCGTCTAGTTGATAGCCAGTGCCGCTAAAGGTTTGGCCGTTAACAATCGTTTGGGTCGAGCCTTGTGGATTTTCGCTGGCGGCGTGGTTCCAGAGCTGCTGCTGAGTTCCAGGGGTAAGCAGAATCAGTTTTGTAAAGTTACGGTCGAGGATTGGCAGTTCCGCAACTTCGCGGGTCGAAAAAGTTGTCGCAACATCGGCCCGGTCGGTTTTGAGCAACTCGCCCTCGCTTAGAATTGTAACGACCTCGCTCACTTGCCCTGCTTCAAGCGTAGCATCGATTTTCGTCTGCGTATCCAGGCTGATCGTTACTTTTTCATTAACCCCAGATTTGAAACCTTGTTTCTCAACTTTGATGTTGTAAGGCCCGGCAGTAGGCGGTCCTTTGTGTAAAAACCGTTAGAATTGGTGGTAACCGTATCAACGGTTTGTCTTTCGACGCTGGTGATTTGTTGTAGAGGCCCGGAAGTAGGCGGTCTTTTGAATAAAAACCGTTGGAATTTGTGGTAACCGTATCAACAGTTTGTCTATCAACACTGGTAATGGTTACGGTTGCGTCGGGAATAGCCGCTCCCGCCGAGTCGGTTACGGAGCCTGAGACACTTCCGTACACCGCCTGAGCCGATGTGGTAACGACGGAAAAACAAATTACCGTCAATATTCCTAACAGGAGAACTGCTGTTTTGTTTCTAGTCATTTGACCTCCTAAAAAGCTTTGATGTATTTATGGCCAGTATTAAGAAAGTAAGAAGCCCAAAACAGATTGTTCTGGAAAATCCCGAATGGAATTACACCCACTTGAAAGGTTCCGTTAGGAATTCAAAATTGTATAAATAACAGCAACTTTAGATTTGTTGTGATGCCAAACAAAGATTTAATAGGTTTCTTTTTCAAAAGTCAAGGGAAAATCATGACTTTTGTTAATCTTCTCAGATTTTAATCTGTTGCTGCTTTACTACTCTCTTATGGGGGCAACATATTTGAGACAAGAATTATGCCACAATCTAAGGACAAACTAAGTGTTACTAATATGAGATTTAGCGTTAATAAAACATTTAGCCCATATGTTAATTTGAATAATTTTGCAAAATTTTGAATTATTTCCACGTTTTAGAGAATTTGTTAATTATAATTCGCGGAGGCAAATTTTCTTGCTAAAACAAGACTCAGGGCACCTATCAACGTTGGGTTTTCGCCCAAAGAAGACGGCATCAGTACTGTTTTTGGCAAATCGTGCCGGATGCTTCTTTCGGCGACGGACTGAACTTCATCACAAATTAAATCCCACGCTTTTGTTATTGCGCCGCTTACAACAATTGCCTGCGGACTAAGGCCGACGATCAAATTCGACAGTCCCACACCCAAATATCGAGCCGTTTCCCTCAACGCCCCCAATGCGCTTTCCTCACCAATATTGGCTAACTCAACTAATTGAGAGATGTTCGTGCCCGCCGCATTTGTTACGTGTCCACTGTGCAATTTGTGATAACGGGCAATAATTGCTTTCTCCGAAGCGTGAGCTTCCCAGCAGTCGTAACTACCACAAGAGCATTGAACCGGACCGTTAACGCCGACGGTCATATGTCCGAATTCGCCTGCCGCTCCGTGATCGCCGCGATAAACCTGACCATCGAAAATCATTCCCGTTCCAACGCCTTCGCCGATCAGTACCGTGATAAAATTACTGTATTTTCTTATCTTTTCATGCCCAAACCATAATTCCGCCAAAGCGATTGCGTTTGCATCGTTGTCAATGGTCACGGGCAAACCAAACTTATTTGTAATTTGACTGGAAATATCCCAATTGCTCCATTGAAAATATGGAATATAAAGCGATTTGCTTCTGGTTTGGTCTGTGATCCCGGGAATGCTGATTCCGACCTCCAATTCATCGGTTACTTCAGGGTGTCTGTCGATTATTTTAGAAATCTCGTGCAAAATCTGACCGGTTATAAAATCAACATCAGGTGAAATTGGTAAGACCTCTTTATCCAAAACTTTACCCGTCAAATCACTAATGGCAATGGTTATGTTTCGCGGAGTAATATCCACGCCGAGAGCGACGGGCGTTCCGCTTTTGAGTTTCAGTAAGGTCGGTTTTCGGCCGCCGCTCGATTTGCCGGAGCCGATTTCCTCGATTAATCCGGCCATTTGCAAACTGTCCACGATCGACGAAACTGAAGACCGCTGAAGATTGGTTTCACGCGCAATATCAGCCCGGGAAATAGGCGTGCGTTCCCTTATATAGCTCAAAACTATTTGCCGGTTGATATCCCGAATTGTATTAGGACGGGCGATCTGGTTTCTTGCTTTTTGCAAATAAATTCTTTTCATTGACCCGAAAGAGCTTACTTTGTTGTAAGAACAAACATAGTGATACTCTCAATTTAAATATTTTTCAACTTAAAGTTATAATCTGGTAAAAGTTAACACAATCGTTTATTTTTTTGAGCTTTTTGCAGGATTGAAGGAATTTAATTGGATGTTTACAAGCGATTTTGGTAAAGGCTTTGGAAACGCTCTGTTATCAACAGCGAGCGGCACTGGTTTTGTATCCATAATTTACGTCTTTGTCTTTCTGCTTCTTTTTTCGAACTTTTTTGTGGAAGGACAATCGGGTGAAGCGTTGGTAGATGTCCGTATCTCACAAGTCAAGCAGCTAATAAAACAAGGTAAACCTGATGAGGCAGTAAAATTTTTGCAGGAGTGGGAAGTCAAAACTCCGAATGACGCTGCTTTGAAATTTTGGATGGGAAAGGTGTTTTACCAGCAGGGCAAATATCAGGAAGCGATCGGTAAATTGACCGTAAGCCTGCCAAAACTCGAAAAAACAACAGCCGATTACAAAGATGCGGTGCAGATGCTGGGACTTTCGCATTATGTTCTAGGCCATTTAGCTGAATCGATTCCATATTTCGAGCAAATCGTAAAATGGTCGCCAGAAAATAACGAAATAAATTACGCGCTCGGCATCAGTTATATTCAAACCAGGCAGCCGGCAAAGTCACGTGAAGTATATGCGCGTTTGTTTGGCGTTGCGGCAAATTCGGCGGCATCTTATTTGCTTAATGCTCAGATGCACGTTCGGCAGAGATTTGAGGAAACGGCGGAAATCGAATTAATTCAAGCTCTCAAGCTCGATGCAAAATTGCCGCAGGCTAATTTTGTTCTTGGTGAATTAGCGATCTATCGGGCCGAAATTGATAAGGGCATTGAGTACCTGAATAAAGAAATCGCGCTCAACCCTTCAAATGGAATGGCATTCTATCGTCTGGGCGAAGCATTGACGCGGCAGTTGAAATGGGACGATGCGATCCCGCCGCTGCAAAAATCGATCTGGCTCAATCCGTTTTTCAGCGGGCCTTACATCGTTTTAGGCAAAGTTTATTTAAAAAAAGGCGGCTTGGGTAACGCGGAAAACATTCTTCGTCGGGCCATCGCGATGGATCCGAATAATTTTGGGGCACATCATCTTTTGGCACAAACTCTTCAGCAAAACGGAAAGATCGACGAGGCAAAAACCGAATTTGCATTGGCGGAAAAGCTTCGCGGCAGCTCCGAGAAAGAACCTCAGACGATCCTTCCATAACCGATTTCAAACATGAAAAAACTGCTTTTCGTTTTTATCATATACGTCGCCTGCCGATCATTAATCGCCGCGCAGGCCGTTGAGCCCGCGAAGCCTTTTACAGTAACGTTTACTGATATCGCCGCTCAGTCAGGGCTAAAAGAGACGACGGTTTACGGCGGCCTGAACTCGAAGAAGTACATTATTGAAACGAACGGGTGCGGCGTGGCTTTTTTCGATTTTGACAATGACGGCTGGACCGACGTTTTCATAATGTCTGGAAAGCGTCTCGAACCTTTTCCAAAAGGCAAGGAGCCAACAAACCGTCTTTATCGTAACAACCGGAACGGGACTTTCAACGACGTTACCGATAAAGCAAATTTGAGACGGACGGGTTGGGCCTCGGGCTTGGCTGTTGGCGACTATGACAACGATGGGTTTGATGATTTATTTCTAACCTATTGGGGACAAAACGCGCTTTACCGCAATAACGGAGACGGCAGTTTTTCGGACACGACCGAGAAATCAAAACTTAAAACGAATGAAACCCGCTGGGGTTCGGGCACAACATTTATTGATTACGACCGTGACGGCGATCTCGATCTGTTTGTCGCAAATTACTTAATATTCGATTTGGCAAAGGTTCCCGAAATGGGCAAAGGAGCAAACTGTGCGTGGAAGGGAGTTCCCGTCAATTGCGGTCCGAAAGGTCTGCCGACTGACACCAACTTGTTTTATCAAAATAACGGTGATGGCACTTTTACCGACGTCTCTGTGAAATCGGGCGTGGCAAGCGTCACCGGGCGCTATTCGATGACGGCGATTGTCACCGACTACAACAACGACGGTTGGGCGGACATCTATATTGCTTGCGACTCAACTGCCTCAACCCTTTACCGAAACAACAAGGACGGAACTTTTACCGATGTCAGTCTCGAAAGCGGAACTGCGTACAATGAGGACGGCAACTCACAAGCGGGAATGGGCGTAACCATCGGCGATTACAACTCGGACGGCTTGCCGGACATTTTCAAAACACATTTCGCCGACGATTTGCCAATTTTATACCGCAACGGTGGACGCGATTTTTTTGAAGATGCTTCGCGGCTGGCGGGATTTGACCACACGCGATATGTGCAATGGGGAACCGGGTTTGCCGATTTCGACAATGACGGATGGGTGGATATCTTGACCGTAACGGGGAATGTATATCCCGAAATCGAAAAGTTTTTCAAGCAGTATCCTCATCGCAGCCCTCGCCTGGTTTATCAAAATTTGGGTAACGGACGTTTCCGTGATGTTTCATCAAACACGGGAGCCGGAATTTCCGAGCCGAAATCGAGCCGCGGCGCGGCGTTTGGTGACTTTGACAACGATGGTGACACCGATGTTCTGATAATGAATATGAACGAACCGCCGTCGCTGCTGCGGAACGATTTGAAATCGTCAAATAACTGGTTGACGGTAAAGCTCGTCGGCACAAAATCCAATCGGTCAGCAATCGGATCGCGCGTTACGATTAAAAATGGAGCACACACTCAGCTGCAGGAGGTTACGAGCCAAACGAGCTATTATTCACACAACGATTTGCGGCTACATTTCGGTCTGGGAGAAAACAAGAAGGCGGATTCAATTGAAATTCGTTGGCCAAACGGACAAACGGAAGCTCTAAATAATGTATCGGCAAATCAGATCGTCAGAGTTAAAGAAGGAAGCGGAATCGTAAAATGAAGTTAGTTTTCAAAAATTTAATGATTCTTTTTTTCTTCGGTTTACCTGTTTTCGCGCAGGCTCCGCCGGAGCCAAACTCATATCCCGTTTCGCTTACCAACATCGCCAAACAGGCGGGTCTAAATTTTATTACTATTTACGGTGACGAAAAGAAAAACCGTTATTTGCTCGAAACGACGGGTGCGGGCGTTGGCTTTATCGATTACGATAACGACGGCTGGCAGGATTTATTTTTCGTCAACGGCACACGTCTCGATGTGTTACCAAAAGGAGTTGCACCGCCGACCAACCGTCTGTTTCGTAACAAAGGTAACGGCACGTTTGAAGACGTTACGTTGAAAGCAGGCTTGACTCGGATCAATTGGGGACAAAGTGTTTCGGTCGGCGATTATGACAACGATGGCAACGAGGATCTATTCATCACCGCCTTCGGCAAAAACGCGCTTTACAAAAATATCGGCAACGGAACTTTTACCGACGTAGCGGAGAAAGCCGGGGTCGCTAATAATCAATCGCGGTGGGGAGCGGGGAGCTCGTTTTTGGATTACGACAAGGATGGCGATCTCGATTTATTTGCGGCGAGCTACATCGATTTGGATCTGAAAACCGCTCCGCTCCCCGAAACAGGGCCATGTGTTTACAAAGGCGTGATGGTTGCGTGTGGTCCGCCGGGTTTAAAGGGCGGTGTCAATATGCTCTGGCAAAATAACGGCAAAGGTACTTTTACCGATGTTTCCGAAAAATCCGGCATTAGGAAAACCGACGGAACTTATGGTCTAGGCGTGGCGGTAGCCGACTATGACAACGACGGCTTTGTGGACATTTATGTCGCCAACGATTCGTCGCCCGCGATTCTTTACCGTAACAATAAGAACGGGACTTTCACCGACATCGCGCTCGAAGCGGGCTGCGCCTATTCGGTTGATGGAAAACCGCAGGCGGGAATGGGTGTTTCCGCTGGCGATTACGATCGCGACGGCTGGTTCGATATTTTCAAAACGAATTTCGCGGGCGACACGTCGACGCTTTATCGCAACGCGGGCAAAGCTGTGTTCGATGACATTACTTTCGCCGCCGGAATGGGGCTGAATACCCGCTGGCTTGGTTGGGGTACGAGCTTCGCGGATTTCGACAACGACGGCTGGCTCGATGTTTTTCTCGTCAACGGCCACGTTTATCCGGAGGTCGAAAAATTAACGACCGAAGCCGGTTATGCCCAGCGGAAAGTTTTGTATCAAAATTTGAAAAACGGAAAATTCGCCGATGTCTCCATTCAGGTTGGCGGCGCGGTGATGGAGAATTCTCCGGCCCGCGGCGCGGCATTCGGCGATTTCGACAATGACGGTGACATTGATATCGTCATCAACAACGTAAACGCCGCGCCCGAATTGATTCGCAACGATTCGAAATCAGGCAACAATTGGTTGAAAATCAAACTCGTTGGCGTAAAATCTAACCGCGGCGGCATCGGTGCGAGAATAAAACTTACGACCGAAGACGGCGCTCAGATCGAAGAAGTGCGAAGCGGCAGTAGCTATTATTCGCAGAACGATATGCGCGTAAACTTCGGCGTTGGTAAGGCTGTGAAAATCAAATCCGTCGAGGTTCGCTGGCCAAGCGGTCAGGTTGATACGCTCAACGATCTGGCGGCCAATCAGATTATTACTTTAAAAGAAGGAAACGGTTTGACTGGCAAAAAGTAGAATGTCATCCAATTTTTTCACAAAATTATTTTTGGCTTTTCTTTTATCCGCACTTTTTGTTTCCGGTACTGCCTTAGCGCAAAAGCGCGGCCAGACTAACGCTATTTTGTTATTTCAACAAGGCGTGGCCCTTGCAAAAAAAGGTGATTACGCCAACGCAATTGGAAAGCTGCAGAAAGCCGTTGAGGCAAACCCAAAATACTACGAGGCTTATTTCACATTAGGTTTAGCGTTCCAAAATTCGCAAAGAGATTCCGAGGCGGCTGACGCATTTAGAAGAGCAATTATCATTCGTCCCAATGCAGCCGAACCTCATATGCTCCTCGGCGGTCTTTTGCAGCGGGCCAACGACGCCGACGGTGCGATTGCTGAATTTAGGGAAGCGATAAAACTTAGTCCAAGATCGGCGGATGCATATTCCGCACTCGGGTTTGTACTCGCCGCGACGAATCGCCTGGCCGAAGCGATCTCGGCATTTGAAAACGCTGTTAAGCTGAAACCGACGCTTGCTCAGGCTCATTATTATCTCGGCACCGCTCGTTATTTTTCTGATGATCCGGCGGGTGCGGTAAAGGCTTTAGGGCAAGCAGCTAGATTGATGCCGTCGAATACCGACGCTCATTTTTATCTCGGGTTGGCATTTGAAAAGACCGGCGATCTGCCGTCTGCGATTTCGTCGCTCAGGACAGCGGTCAAACTGGCTCCTAAAATGCTCGAAGCTCGGCAAGCCATGGCACAGGCATATATGGCTGACGCGGATCTGGACGCGGCGGCCGAAGAATTTCGCATGGTAGTTAAATTGAAGCCCGATTTTGTACAAGGCTACAATGATTTAGGTTTAGTTCTGGTTGAGAAGCGCGATCCGGATGGCGCGATTGCGGCATTTCGCAAAGGTTTGGAGATCGAACCGAACAACACCATCGCGCGCAACAATCTGGGAATGGCGCTGATTCAAAAAAGCGACTTTGTTGCCGCAGTTGCCGAATACCGCAAATTGATTGAGCTAACGCCGGACGATGCCGTCGCTTATTACAATCTTGCGTTGGCCCTGAAACAACAAGACAAATTTAGTGAGGCACTTGCCGCACTGAAACGCGCAACCGAATTGCAGCCGGACAAGCTGCCCGAAATTTATTACACGCTCGGCGTAATTCTTTTGCAGCAATCAAAGCTGGATGAATCCGCTGCCGCATTTCAAAAGGCGCGCGAAATCAAACCCGATTATGGCGAAGCGATTTACACGCTCGGCACCGTTCGCCAACAGCAAAACAAAATCGACGAAGCGATCGAACTCTTCCGAGCCGCTCTCAAATTTTTGCCCGACGCGCCCGAAATTCACAACACGCTTGGTACGGCTCTCAGACAAAAAGGTGACATTGAAGCAGCCAGAATAGAATTACAGGAAGCCGCACGGCTTAATAAATTAAAGACCAACCGCCAAGCCGCAACGTTCGCCGTCAATACCGGCATCGCAAATCTCAAAGCAGGGAGAATTGACGACGCGATCTCGCAGTTTCAGAACGCGGTAAAATTAACACCCGAAAATTCCGAAGCATATTACAATTTGGCAAAAGCCTTGAAAGCAAAAGGCAAAAAAATTGAGTCAGCCGCCGCGTATCGAAAAGCTGCGGAATTAAACCCGCGCGTCAGGCCGCTTTAGGCACATGTATTCATCATCGGTTTTGGAGTAACTTGTATGAAAAAATTTCTTCTATTCGCGTCTATCATTGCCGCTCTTTTTTCGGCTGCCTGCACCAACTCCCAGACAGGTCAAAATAACGCGGTTTCTCAAAACAGTCCTAAAAAAATCCGCATCGGTTTTTCGATGGATACGCTGAAAGAGCATTGGACGAAAGACAAAGAGCTGATTGAAAAACGCGCCGCTGAACTTGGCGCCGAGGTAATGGTCAGCGTTGCCGAAAGCGTTGACGAACGCCAGCTTAAACAGGTTGAAGACTTTTTAACCAAGGGTGTTGATGTTTTGATTATTGCTCCGCACAATGGGTTGGTGATGGCGACAGCGGTCGAAAAAGCAAAAAAGCAGGGCGTTCCGGTAGTTAGTTATGACCGTTTAATTTTGAATGATGATGTTGATGTTTTGGTTTCGCACCTGCATTCCACAGCGGGGCAAATGCAAGCCGAATATGCTTTGAAAAATGCTCCAAAAGGTAATTATGTGCTGGTTTATGGTGCTCCTACTGACAACAATGCGTTAATTATGAGGGACTCTCAAAACGAAGTTCTCAACACAGCTATTGAAAAAAGCGATATCAAGATAGTAGCAAATCAACATGCGAAAGATTGGTCGCCGGAAGAAGCCTTGAAAATTGCCGAAAACGCTTTGACCCAAAATAAAAACGAGATTGCAGCATTTGTTTGTTCAAATGACGGGACGGCCGGTGGAGTTATTCAAGCTTTGAAAAAGCAAGGTTTAGACGGCAAGGTTGTCGTGACGGGAATGGATGCACAGATCGATGCTCTCCAGCGAATTGCTCAAGGCGAGCAATCGATGACGGTTTATAAACCCATTCAGCCGCTTGCATACGCCGCCGTGGATGCCGCCGTGAAACTTGCTAAGGGCGAAAAGCTTGAAACCGGCAAAACCATCAAAGCGGTCAACAAGGAAATTCCTTTTGTGTTTATCCAGCCGAAGGTGATTGATAAATCCAACTTGATGGAAATCGTGAAGGACGGCTACCAGAAATATGAAGATATTTTTGCGAATATTCCGGCTGATAAACGTCCGAAAAACGAGTAATAATTATTTCCAGATTGATTTCAAATTCCACGCTTTTGCCTGAAGAAGTGTGGTTTTTCCATTGTTACTGAAAATTACGAACCTTGTAAAATCTTCGGTTGGAAAGAAAATATCGGTCATCACAATTTCGCCATTATCCGCGAACATTTCAACTGAAGCCTTATCGAAAATCAAATGAAGTTTCAATAAGTTGTTATTACTCAGCCGATTAGCGAAATGTTGCTTGACCGCAAAATTCTCGGTAAAATCTTTTTTGCCTGAATTTGTGCGGTCTGAATAGAATTTTTTAGTAGCAATATCGTAGCCAATTTTGTAAATTTCGCCTTTGGCATTGCTCAGTTCAACACCAAAATCTGTGGCAGTAGTTTTGGATAAATCAATTCCCAAATCCATTTCAACTAATGAAGATTTCTCTCCGCCAATACTTAATTCTTTGTCAATTTCCTCATTTTTGACGCCTAAAAATTGTCTGTTTCGCAATTTTGCAGTTTCTTTTACTGGCGTTTGAATCAATCGCAAACCTTTTTCAGTCTGCCTCAAACTCAATTCACGTCGGCAAAGTCATCGCACTTCGCCATTTTTCGGTCGGAACTTTTTGTGCGTAATCCCAATTGCTCATCCAGCCGAGAAAATATTCGACGATTATTCGGAGCGTTTGACCAAGTTACGCCGGCATAATTGTCGCGTCCGTAATCAAGCCATAAAACTTCGTCGGATTTATTATCGTTTTTAAAAGTTATTCCGTCGAAATCGCCAATAAAATATTGCGTTGCCGAACCGCCATTTGCTCCGCCCGGATTAATGCTGACGAGTAAAACCCATTTCGTTTTACCGTTTATTTTGAGCGGAAAAATATCAGGACATTCCCAAACTCCGCCGTGTGTGCCGTCATTTTTACCAAACTCGCCTGATCAATTTCCAATCTTTTAAATTGCCGAACTATAAAACCGAACGTGATTTCCAACCGCTAAAACGACCAATCCATGATTTTAGTTTGTTCATTCCAAAAAACTTTTGTGTCGCGGAAATCTTTGATATTTTCGGTGTTTGGAATGACTGGATTTTTGTCGTATTTCGTCCAATTTCTGCCGTTATCGTTTGAATAAGCAATGCCTTGATATTGAAAATCTGTCCGTCCGGCTTTTTCGCCTTCCATCAAATGATAAGTGAACATTGCGACCATCGGCGGATTATTTTTTGTGCCAAAACCCGATGAATTTTGTTTATCAATCACCGCACTTCCCGAAAAAATATAGCCCAATTTATCAGGATAAAGTGCAATCGGCAGATTTTCCCAATGCACCAAATCTTTGGAAACCGCGTGTCCCCAGTGCATCGGTCCCCACACGGTATCATTCGGATAATATTGATAAAAAAGATGATATTCGCCGTTGTGATAGACCATTCCGTTCGGGTCATTCATCCAGTTCGCAGGCGGCGAAAAATGAAACTGCGGACGATGCGGTTCATCGTATTGGGCGAAAATACGTGATTGCGAAAAGTAGAAATAACGAATAGAATTTTCATAACAACAAATTTGCCCGTTAAATACGCTAAAGGACGCGAACGAAAATTGTCTTCATTCCGTTCAAGTTGAATTTACGCCATCATCGGGCAACCACAAGGGATCGTTCCTATGAACTTCCAAAATTACGGCTTGATACGGTTTCAAAGTCCCATCAAATTCATCGTAATTTCCAAACAAAACTTTCGCACTTTCTAAATCAAATTCCACATTTACCGTTGCTTCATTTTCTTTGAAATTAACTAAAATCAATAACTTACGTCCGTCTAATTCTCGCGAATAAGCAAAAACTCTTTCATTTTCCAGATCGTAATATTCAGATTTCCCGTAAATCAATTCCAGATTTTCTTTGCGGAATTTGATAAGATTTCGGAAATAATTTAGCGGCGAATTTTCGTCTTTGTCTTGCGTCTTCGGCGTTGATTTCTTTGTAATTCGGATTGATTTTTAACCACGGTTTTCCGGTTGTAAAACCTGCATTTTCCGAATCATTCCATTGAAACGGAGTGCGTCCGTTATCGCGTCCGATGATTTTTTGCGACTCCATAAACTCATCAAATCGCCGCCTTCCGATGAAATCAGCTTGTGCAAATTGATGGTCATAATGTCGCGGTAATCTTCGATATTATCGAAACGAATGTTCGTCATTCCGAGTTCATCGCCGAAATAATAATACGGCGTTCCACGCATCGTCATTAAAAATGTCGTCAACATTTTCGATGAAATTTCGCGGAATTCTGCCGAATCATTTCCCCAACGCGAAACCATTCGCGGAAAATCGTGGTTGCCGAGATAAACCGTTCCCCAACCTTTTTCGGCAAAAACATTATCCCATTTGACGAAAATTTCTTTGAATTCCTTAAAACTCCAGCCGTTTTCATCCATCAGTTTTTTCGCCAAATCTTTATGCCCAAGATTGCTGATGTCGAAATGGTAAGACATATTCAGTTCGTTGCGGTCTTCGTTCACAAAATCGAGGACGTTTTCGGTATTCGTTCCCGGACCTTCGGCAACGGTCATAATGTCGTATTTGCTCAAAACTTCGCGGTTAAATTCCTGCAAATATTCGTGCAGTTTCGGACCTTCGGCGTAGTATTGAACAAAATTTCCGTTGTATTTTTCGGGCAAATCTTTGAACGGCAAATCTTTGGAAATAAAGGTGATAACATCCATTCGGAAACCGTCAACGCCTTTCTCAAACCAAAATCGAACTGCATCATAAATCTCTTGACGGAGTTTCGGATTTTCCCAATTCAAATCGGGTTGTTTGACGGAAAAGCAATGCAGATAATACGAATTTGTCGTTTCGTCATACTTCCAAGCGTTTGCTTCTTCGTCAAAAAAACTCCAACGTTTCGGCGGCATACCATTTTCTGCATCCCACCAATGATAGTAATTTCGATACGGATTATCGCGGATTTTTCGGGATTCTTGAAACCAAAAATGTTCGTCCGAAGAATGATTCGCAACCAAATCAAGCACGACTTTGATGCCTCGTTCGTGAAATCCGGCGAGCATTTCGTCAAAATCCGCCATATTGCCGAAATCTTCCATAATGCCGCGATAATCGCTGACATCATAGCCGTTATCATCATTCGGCGAACTGAAAATCGGATTGAGCCAGACGACATCAACGCCTAAAGATTTGATGTAATCGAGCTTTTCGATAATTCCGCGAAGATCTCCGATACCATCGCCATTGCTATCATTGAAAGACCGCGGATAGATTTGATAAACTACCGCTTCCTTCCACCATTTTTTCTGTAATTCACTCATTATATTTCAAGGAAATTTGCCCGCGAATTTTCGCCAATCGACGCGAATAAATAAAAAATTAGCGTTGATTCGCGTTTATTAGCGGGCAACTAAATTATTAAGTTTCGCTCATCGTCATTCCGCGTGCTTCGGCTTCCAAAACATCGCCCTCAGTAACGTATTTCGGTTCGACATCTTTCGGAATAAAAAAGCACGCGACTGCTCCGAGAATTAGACAAATCCCGCATAACACCAGAGCGTTTCGAGCATCGCCGCCAAGCAATTTATCATAATAAAACCCGATCGTCAGCATTTCCAGAATCTGCGGAATGCAGATAAAAGCATTGAGCAAGCCCATATAAACGCCAATTCGTTTCGGCGAAACAATCGAAGTCGTCATAATAAACGGAATCGTGATAATCGCCGACCAAGCGATGCCGACACCGACCATACACGCCAAAACTGCATAAATATTCGTGAACAAAAGCATCGAAATAAAGCCGACTCCGCCGAAGACCAAAAGCACCGCGTAAGTCATCCGCGTGCCGATAGCTTTGACGATTGACGGAATCAGAAACGCCATCACGACCGTCGTTATATTCATCACAACAAATGCCGGACCGCCCCATGATGATCCTTCGGCAAAATTCGACGAATCGGGCGTTGGAGCATTAAACGAATGTCTGGCGATCGAAAGTGAAAGATATTGCCACATCATAGGCAAGCCATACCAAGTAAAAAATTTTACCCACCAAATCATCCGCAACCCCTTTGGCATTTCGACAACAGCATCCCAAATATCTTTAAAAGCATGTCCGATCTTGCCGAAAAATCCGCCTTTCGCGGCTTGTTCTGCACGAAATTCTTCCAAATTATCGGGTGGATATTCGTCGGTTGTAAAGTTTGTCCAAGCCATCGAAACGAGCATCGCCACTACGCCGATAACAAAGGAATATTTAACAATATCAGGAATATGTTTACCGCCTTGTGTGTCTGATGAAATGCCTAATGACAAAAGCAAAAGCGGCATTAAACCGGCTAAAATTTGTCCAAATGCAATCATAAAAGTTTGGACGGTAAATCCTAAAGTTCTTTGTTTGTCGTTGAGTTTATCGCCAACCATTGCCCGATACGGCTCCATCGCCGTATTCATCGAAGCATCCAAAATCCAAAATAACCCGACAGCCATCCACAAAACAGGCGAATATGGCATCAGCAAAACCGCAACGCTTCCAACCAACGCTCCGATTAAGAAAAATGGTTTTCGCCTGCCAAATCGCGTCCAAGTCCCGTCGCTGATCGCCCCGATAATTGGCTGAATGAGCAAACCTGTGACCGGACCCGCAAGCCACAGAATAGCCAGTTTTGATTCATCCGCGTCCAAATATCGGAAAATCGGACTCAAATTCGCCTGTTGCAAGCCGAATCCGTATTGAATGCCTAAAAAGCCGAAGCTCATATTCCAAATCTGCCAAAATGATAGATTTGGTTTTGGTTGTGTGTTCATAAATTTTGAATGCTCCTCTTAGTTTGGAGTCCAGCCTTCAGGCTGAAATTCCGAAATGTAACGAGTTTGCACGCTGAAGCGTGGACTCCGAACTTATAATTCCAAGATTACTGCCTGATATGGTTTTAACTTTCCGTCGGTCGAAAACTCTTTGTAATTTCCTAATAAAACTTTTGCCTTTATTAAATCCAAGCCTGTATTGACGGTTGATTCAGTTGCCTTAAAGTTCAATAAAATCAACAACTTCTTGCCGTTCAATTCTCGCGTATAGGCATAAACATTTTCGTTCTTTTCGTCAACCACCACGTATTTGCCGTAAACTAATGTCAATTCTTTTTTTCGCAATTCGGTCAGTTTGCGGAAATAATTGAGCGTAGAATTTTCGTCTTTTTCTTGTGCCGCCGCGTTGATGGTTTGGTGATTTTGATTGACTTTGAGCCACGGCGTTCCGGTTGTAAATCCGCCGTTTGCAGTATTGTCCCATTGAATCGGCGTTCGTGAATTGTCGCGGGCGGAAATCTTGTGCGAATCGAGTAATTGCTGCACATCACCGCCTTCGGCTTTGACCTGTTTATACCAATTTATCGTTTCGATGTCGCGGTAATCTGAAATGTTATCGAATTTAATATTGGTCATTCCAAGTTCATCGCCTTGGAAATAATACGGCGTGGCTCGTTGCGTTAAAAGGAATGTTGACAACATTTTAGACGATAGTTCGCGGAATTCAGGAGCATCATTGCCCCAACGCGTAACGATTCTTGGCTGATCGTGATTGCCTAAATAAACCGTGTTCCAACCTTTTTCGGCGAAGTTTTTATCCCAGCGAGTATAGACATCTTTGAAGTCGGTCAATTTCCAGCCTTTCGGATCAATCAACTTTTTAGAATTCGGCAAATAGCCAAGATTTACGCCCTCGTAGTGGTAAATCATATTCAATTCTTTGCGATCGTCGTCAACGTAATTATGTGCATCTTCCTGAGTTGCACCCGCTTCGCCGAGCGTCATTACATCGTATTTCGACAAAACTTCGCGGTTCATTTCCTGCACATATTCGTGGCGTTTCGGACCGCTTCCGTAATATTTTCCGTAATCGTCTTTGTATTCAGTCGGAATTTCTTTGAACGGTAAGTCTTTGGAAATAAAATGGATAACGTCCATTCGGAAGCCGTCAACGCCTTTGTCAAACCAGAATTTCATCATCGAATACATCTCCTGACGAACTTTCGGGTTTTCCCAATTCAAATCGGGCTGCTTATCGGAAAAATAATGCAGGTAATACGATTTTGTGTTCGGCTCATACTGCCAGCCGTCGCCTTCGGGGTCAAAAAAGCTGACTCGTTTGGGCGGTTTGCCGTCTTCTTCATTCCACCAGTGATAATAATTTCGATACGGATTATCACGGGATTTTTTCGCCTCCTGAAACCATTTATGTTCGTCCGAAGAATGATTGGCGACTAAATCCAAGACGACTTTGATCTTGCGATCCTTAAAGCCTTTGAGCATCACATCAAAATCCTCCATCGTCCCGAATTCCTTCATAATGTTGGAGTAATCGGAAACGTCGTAACCCATATCGTCATTAGGCGAACTGAAAATCGGATTGAGCCAAACCGCATCAATTCCGAGCGATTTGATATAATCGAGCTTTTCCGTAATCCCCTTCAAATCACCAATTCCGTCGCCGTTTGTGTCTTTGAACGAGCGTGGATAAATCTGATAAACGACCGCTTCTTTCCACCATTTTCGATTGGGGATTTCGTTTGAAGCGGTTGTAGATTTATTTGAATTCACGTTTGTTTGATTAGTTTGATTGGTTGAATTTTGACAAGCCGAAATTGCCAGCAAAATTAATAAAAGGATAATGGTCTTTTGAAACATAATTTTTTCATCCCTTACATACCGCGTAGCGATAATCTTAATTTAACGATGCGGTCTCGACCCGCACAATCAGTAAAAATCTTCCTTAACTGTCGCATAGCGACAAGATGAATTTAGCCGTGGGTTTCAACCCACGGAACGCTTGAAAATCAATTTATGTCGCGTCAGCGACAACTGAATCAGCCATACAAATATTTTTCGTCAACGATGTCTATCTCGTGTAATTTCAACAATTCCAAATATTCTTCTTCAAATGTTTTACCGCAATGCTTTTCACGTTGATTTTTGATGTATTCCACTACTTTTGGCACAATTAATTTGCTGGTAGAGAATACTGAATATCCGTCTTGCCAACCAAATTTCGCCATTTCCGGAAACTCTTCGTGAATCCATTTTGACGATTCGCCTTTCAAAAATTTAGCAATCTCACTCGGTGAAAATTTTGGTTGAGATAAAATCAAGGCGTGTATATGATTTTCAACTCCACCAATTTGAATCGCGGTGCAATTATGTTTTCGGGCAATTCCGCCGATATACGCCCAAACGCGATTTTCAATCTTCACATCAATCCATTCTTCACGATTTTTCGTGCTGAAAACGATGTGATAAAAAATGGATGAATATGTGTTTGCCATTGATATTCAATTGTCGCTGACGCGACATAATCAATTGATTCGCTTTCCGTGGGTTTCAACCCACGGCTAAATTCATTTCGTCGCTACGCGACCTAAAATAAAATTTGATCTAATTTCCCAATTCATAAACAACCGCTTCATACGGTTTCAACTTTCCACTGCTCGAAGGCGTGGCGTAATTGCCCAACACGACTTTCGCTTTCGACATATCAATACCCGTATTTGCCGTTGATTCCTTGTCGTTAAAGTTCAACAAAATCAACATTTTCTTTCCGTTCAACTCTCGCGTGTATGCGTAAATGCTTTCATTCGGTTCATCAAGCAAAGTATATTTGCCATAAACCAAAACTAGATTTTCTTTCCGCAATTTGGTTAATTTTCTAAAATAATTGAGCGGCGAATTCGCGTCTTTTTCCTGTGCTTCGGCGTTGATTTCCTTATAATTCGTGGCGATTTTTATCCAAGGTTTGCCGGTGGTAAAACCTGCGTTATCGGTGGCATTCCATTGAAACGGCGTGCGGGAATTATCACGACCTTCAAAAGCGATTCTTTTCATAAACTCATTCAAATCCGCACCTTTATTTTTTTGATACTGATATTCATTGAGCAATGCCATATCGCGGATTTCGTCGATTTTATAAAATCCCGCATTGGTCATACCGAGTTCATCGCCGTTGTAATAATAGGTTGTGCCACGCATCGTCATTAGAAATGTGGAAAGCATCTTTGACGAATAATCGCGGAATTCAGGTTTATCGTTGCCCCAAAGCGAAACAAGGCGAGCCTTATCGTGGTTCGCCAAAAAGATTGAAAGCCAACCTTTTTCAGCAAATTCCTTATCCCATTTGGAAAAAACTTCTTTGAATTTCGTTAGTTTGTAACCGCCGTATCTGCCCAAATCGGCAGGCTCAAAAGCATACGCCATACTCAATTCGTTGCGATCAGCATCAACCAAATCGTGTGCGTCCTGCATATTTCGCCCCGCACCTTCGGCAACGCTAAACACATCATATTTGCTGAAAACTTCGCGGTTCATTTCCTTCAAATAATCGTGAATTCCTTCGCCCATTGAGTAATTCATCAAACTCGGTTCAGTTCCGGCGGGAAACTCGGGAAACTTCGGATCTTTGGCAACAAATTGAAACGCATCGAGCCGAAAACCGTCCGTTCCTTTTTCTGCCCAAAACTTCATAATGTCGTAAACTTCTTGGCGTAATTTTGGATTCGACCAATTCAAATCTGGCTGTTTTTGCGAGAAAATATGCAGATAATAAGCGTCCGATTGTTTGTCGTATTTCCAAGCATCATGGTTTACATCAAACAAACTGTAACGTGCCGGCGGCTTGCCTTTATCGGCGTTCCACCAATAGTAATAGTCCCGATACGGATTATCGCGTGAACTTCTCGACTGCTTAAACCATTCGTGTTCATCGGACGAATGATTGACGACGACATCCATCACGAGCTTGATATTGCGTGACTTTAAGCCTTTAACGAGTTCATCAAAATCCGCCATCGTCCCGAAATCTTTCATAATATTTCGGTAATCAGAAACGTCGTAACCGTTGTCATCATTGGGCGAACTGAAAATCGGATTGAGCCAAATCACATCCACGCCGAGCGATTTTATGTAATCCAATTTCTCGATAATTCCTCGTAAATCGCCGATCCCATCGCCGTTTGAATCCTTAAACGAACGCGGATAAATTTGATAAACAACCGCCTCTTTCCACCATTTGCGGTCGGGAATTTCACTTGAAACAGTTGAAGTTTGATTCGTATTAGTTTGACTCGTGCCAGTTCCCGAACTTTTGCAAGCCGAAAGTAGTAAAAATACTGAAAATAAAGCAATTATTAGACGTTTAGACATTATTTATTCTCCTCAAACAAACTTTTCTTAGCAGTTTCAATCAATTGGTTATTGCCCTCATAAGAAAGCGTTTCGCCTTCGCCCAAAAACTTTGGCGGATAAATATGTTTTTGATACGCCGGATACGCCTCAGTTCGCAGATGAGCAAGCATATTGTGTCCCGTCCGCACGGATTTTTCGTGCCGCAAAGCAGAAATATCAATCGGAGCAACCACAATTTTTTCGCCGTGTCCTTCACTCGCTTTTGCCAAAATTCGCCCGTCAAAATCAACGACCATCGAACCGCCCGACCAAGAATACGGCGGATAATGTTTCAGACTCGCAGCTTGGTTTGAAGCAACCACATAGCACATATTTTCCAACGCCCGACAACGATTAACCACCGTCCACCAATCCATCGGTTCTGTCGCATTATACGGATCCATATAGGCAGACACGCGGACGAGGATTTCCGCACCATTCATCGCCAGTTGACGGGTCGCTTCGGGGAAAATCCAGTCGTAGCAAATCGCTGTTCCAATGTTGCCGATCTCGGTTTTGGCAACGGGGAAAAGTTCTTCTTCGTAACCTTCAATATCGTGCGGCGACGAATGAACTTCAAACGGAATCCACGGATTTACCTTGCGATATTTGTATAAAATGCCGTCGCCGGAAATCAAACAAGTCGTATTAAAAACGTGATTCGGATATTTTTTATCAATCTCAAGCATCGAACCGCTTTGGATAAAAATTCCGTGTTCTTTAGCTTTCGCTTGCAACCGATCTGTGTGTTCATTTGGAATTTCAACCGCAAGTTTTTCGTGCAAGTCTTTGACCGTTGGAAAAACCGGTGCCGAATGTGCAAATTCCGGAAACACAACCAATTTGACAGGCAAAAACGGAATCGCACCGATCACAGCCGAATCAATCAGACTCAAAATGCGGTCAGTATTTTTTCGCATATCAACGCGATTTGTCGGATTGGCAAAATCGGTTTGAATCGCGGCGGCTGAATATCGAATATGTTCCATAAAAACTAAACGGGCTGTCAGAACTTAACGAAGGGATAAATGAACGCAGTGATTAGCGGTTGGAAATTAACCGCCGGCAAACTTCAAAAAAGCCGAACGAAACCGGCATGTGCCATATTTCGTTCGGTTAAATTATTTGTTTGGACTCGCAACAAAGATAGACGAAATACAATTATCACCTTTTATCGCCAAAGTCTACTTTTTACTTAAGTAAAGCTACTTGATTAAAATTGCTTCGATTTTAGGCAAACCGCCACGAACTAGTCGCGTGTTGTACAGGTCGAAAATGTTTTCTTTTTCCCTGCCCATAGGATACTTTTCGTTCAAGCCGTAGGGATAGTTCTTCATTGCCTTAAACGGCATTGGAAAAACCGCTTCGGGCGAGCCGGAGTTGATGTCCATTTCTTTACTGTAACCGTCGGCATAAAGCAGGAAGGTATATTTTCGTCCCGTAGGCGGTTCGGATATGGCGGCAAAACTCAAGATAATCTCGTCGCCGGTTTTGGAGATGACAAAAGTGTCGTCAATCGAACTCAGCAATGGTTTGACGTCACCAAACCGCGTAAATCTTCCAGCAAAATATTTCCATCGTCCGTCGTTCAAAACCTTGTTGTAGTTCGCCGAAATCATCCCGTTTGTAATAACCTCTTCTGAAAATCCTCGTTCGCGTAAACCTGCTTGCATGGGCAGCATTTCGATTTGTTTGAAGTTTGAATTCGGCAGAGAAGTATCGACTTCGATTTTGTCCCAATACGTTTTGAAGTTGGTTACGATGCGGACTTCGCGGCCACCAGTCACAAATTTACCTGTAAGATCCACGACAACAGTTTGTGGGCGACCAACGGAAATGCCGATGCTTTCGATTACGGTTTGCCATTCGCCTTTCGTATTTTTCACCTGTAAATATGGCATGAAAAGCGATTTCCCGCTTTGCGCGGCTGCCAGGTTATCCGACGAAAAAGCATAATCCGTCCAACCCGTTAAAAGGAGCAAAGTTCTGCCTTTGTAATTTTTTTTATCGTCCAGATTGAGAGTCAATTCGTGCTGTTCTGCGTATCCGCGAATCGGCAAAGATTTGAAACTATCGTAAAAATTGCGGTCGAGTTTTTCAATTTTCGGCAAAACGCTTTTGCCGTCGCTGCTCATCGCCGAAAGCGGCGATTCGGCTTTTTTTGCCGTGTATAAAATCTGCTTGCCGGAAGTCGGAATTCCCAAACCTTCATTCGGATAAACTTCCGAGTCTGCATCGTGTTCGACGGCGACTAGCTTCACAGTATCGAGAAATAAAACTTCCTCGAGCTCATTCGTCACTCGAATTTCGTAACGTCCGTTTCGCGGTTTCAATTGGTCGGAAGTGATTCGCACAAATTCGTCCGAATCGGGCTGATGATAAACTCCCGCAGAAGCCCAATTACCCATCTCGCCGCCGCCGAGAAAATCGGTAATGAACTCAAACTGTTCGCCGTTCCACGTATAAAGATAAGGACACGACGAAGGTTTGCGGTCTAGTTCCTCAATCTTAAACGGCGTGTTATTTTTTGCGACCGTTGAGGGGAAATCGATTTCGGATTGGACGATTCCAGACGTCCAAATGACGCGAACTGCGTCCGGCTTAACGCGCTTACCGAGGCCGAAAATTGTTTGCGACGGTGCAGGTGCGGGACTGGCCGAATAAGATTCCAGCTTTTGCGCAAGGCTGCCGGAACGCATATCAATCTTCGCTCCAAACGCAGTCTTGTTGGAAACGCGCCCTTGCAAACGCAAAATTTCGGCATTGTTCGCGTTTCCGCCGTCGTTTCGGAAAAAACGAAACGAACCTCTCTTGTCGAAGGTCATCAGGTCAACGTCACCGTCGCCGTCAATGTCCGCCGACAGCATCTGACTTGAATTAGCGACATCGGCAGTTGCGTTGAATATTTTATTGCTCGCGTCCGTCCAGCGATTACCGAGGTTTCTTGAAACTACAAAGCCTTTTGGCGTGATGGCGATCAAATCGAGCAATCCGTCGTTGTCGTAATCAAGGAATTGCGCGGTTGACGAACTTTCAGTTCCCGGCGGAGCGTCTTCTATTTCAAATTTTCCACGACCGTCCGAAATGGCAAAAACTCCACGCCCGCCCGCGACTCCGAAAAAGAAATCGACGAATGTGTCTTTGTTAAAATCGCCAGCGGCGGCACAGGTCCATGCGGATTTTTGATTTAACCCGACTTCGCCGGCGACATCGCGAAAGGTTGTGTCACGCAAATTGCGGTAAAGACCCGGCGGTTCACCGGCCGCCAAAACCATCAAATCAATATCGCGGCGATTGTCGAAATCGGTCGGCACGACGCTGACTGCTAATGTTTCGCGACTTAATCTCGACTCGGCCGAATAATCCTTGAATGTTGAATCGCCGTTGTTGCGAAAAAGCCTGTTGCCCGATTTGCCGGTGCCGCCAACGAAGATATCCAGATCGCCATCGTGATCAACATCAACGAATGCGCAAGTCAATGAGGGAACCAGGTCCTGCTTGGCGGGAATTTTAGCTTTGGCTGTAACGTCGCTGAATTTTCCTTTTCCCACGTTTTTATAGAGAGAATAGCTCTTGCCACGCACCAGAAATAAATCGGTCAAATTGTCGCTATCAAAATCGCCGGCAATAATGCGCGTCGCTGCATCGCGGTTTAGCTTTGCGTAGTCGCCAGAGACGGCGGTCGCGTTGATAAACTTACCTTTGTCATTCCGAAAAATCCTGGCCGGATTAGTAAGAGCTAAATCCAGGTCCTGGTCGCCGTCCATGTCGAATAAAACTGCGCCGCTAGACACCGGCGACCGGGTTGGCCGAGCAGGCGGCAAACCGATATTCGCCTCCTGAAAAATAATCTTTGGCTCGGCATTATCAACCAATTCGCTTTCTGCTCCGGTCGAAGCCGCAGCTTCTGCGTATCGTCCTTGTTCGAGATAATTCAAGCCGATCGAAGTTCCGGCTCCATTTTCGCGCAGTATTTGAAAGGTTTTCAGAAGTTCGGCCGCCTGTTCGCGCTCACCAGTGCGTTGGAGCGCCGTAGCCAGATTATAAATAGCGGTCGTGTTGTACGGCTCGGCGTCGTAGGCAATCTGAAAATGCCTGATCGCCTCGTCGTAGCGCCGCTGCTGCGCAAAAATCTGCCCGATGTTAACGTTTGCTCCGACATCTTTTGGATCAATCGCAACGACCCTTCGGAACGCCGCCAGCGATTCTTGCTGATCGTTTTCCGTCCGCCATATTAGTCCCAGAATGTAATTTGCCTGTAGCGATTGTGGTGTTTCGATTAGTGAGGCAACAACGATCTGTTTGGATTCGACAAGCTTCTGTGCGTTGTAAAGCGCGATTGCCAGGTTGATCTTCGCCAGCGGAAAATCGGGTCTTAACTCCAACGCTTTTTTAAACCGCTCGACCGCTTCTTCATGCTTGTACTGCTCCAAAAGGGCGACGCCCAAATTGTTGGCTCGATACGCATCTTCGTTCGAAACAAAATCGATGGCGCTTAACGGCAACAAGCACTGGAGAATGCACAGGAAAACAAATAAATAAGACTTCATTAAGTTTTTACTTTTAGAGATCGGACATCTAAAGTGAGGTTACGTTTCAATAGTCCCGAGCGGACAACGAATGCAATCAAAAACCAGCCCAATCTCATGCACCGACGTAATTTTATTCCGATCTCGTATTTTCCGCCATTTACCGTTTTTTTGCAAAAACCTGTCTTCGACGTTTATGAAGGAACTCCGTATTTTAGGCGGACGACTCTCGTTCGTTTTAGAAACCACCATTTCAAGATCGTCACGACATACAGATTGTCGAATTCTGTGCCGCCAATCGGATCGACCGTACCGCCGCCGAGTTCCTGAATAATCAGCGGCACGGTGTCGGAGTGACCGGCGATGAGGATTTTTTGGCCTTCATTCGTGGTTTTCACTTGATTGACGAGCGGGAGAATATCGGGCGAGCCTGTTGCGGAATATTGATTCACGACATTTACCGTCAGGCCTTCCTGAGTTGCGATCGGCTGTACGGTTTGCTGTGTCCGGCAAAATTCGCTGGCGTAGACCGCTTGCAGACCGGTATCTTCGCCGACGTGGGCAAGCTCGCCGGCACGCGTTTGACCTGCCGTGGTCAAAGGCGGATTGCTTGTCGGTGGCGTGCAGGACATCGTGTCATCGCGCTCGGCGTGACGAACAAGCAGAATCACCGTTGTCGAGCTCCACCAGTAGACTATTATGACTGCCGTCACCAGCAATGCCGACAGCGAAAGGGATGCAATTGTGAGAGCCTTCCAACCGTTTCCGTTTGCCATTTGATTTACCTCCTGCAAAAAACTCCGGCGGCGGTTTGCCTGTCAGATCACCGCGCCGGTCCAATGTCCTCGATGACGTCGCTTGCAATAGAGGCCGTTCTCACTTTGACTGCTGCTCCTTTTTCGATCGCGTCGTGCAGCACCGCGACGAGCGAATCAAATTCCGGATTCTTTCTCGGCAGCCTGTAAAACTGTGCCGATTCGAGAAAAATTACCTCGACGCTGTCCGTACCGTCGGAATCGATCAAGCGAACGGCTGTCATATTGCGCGTGTATTGTTCACTTTCACTCATACTTAAAAGACTCCGGCATTTATCTATTAACTCAAACGATTCACGGCCGCGGTGACGCTCATCAGCACGTGGTCAATCCGCTGTAGTTTATAAGCGTTGCGTCGGTAGCCGTGTATGCCGGATCGGTACTGAACGCTGTCCCCGCATAATTTGCGGGAGCATATGCCGATCCGGGCTGTATCGAATACATCGATAGGTTTGCATTCGAATTGCAAGTCGTATTCTCCTGGGCCGAAAGCCACGTGCTCAACAGTACCGGATTATTGAACATTCCTGGATCGATGACCATGGCGAGTACGAAGTTGCAATTGAAAATTTTTACTTTTACCCGGATCAATGGCGCGACGTGATACCACCATGTAACGCAGCAACCGCCCCATTTATCAGCCTTTACGGCCAGCCTGTCCTGACCCTGATTTGCGAAGCTGAATACTTTCTCACAGCAATATCCGTACTTGGTCGTGATGATCCGGCGCATTTTGTGGGCTCGTGCGTAACAGCCGTCTCTGACGTATTGAAACGGTATGCACGGCGAAATATCGTACGGCGGAGCAAGGTGGCACGACTGTTCCGCGCAGAAATCGAATATTTCTTTTGCCTTGGCATAGCTGGGCACTACCTTGGTGCAAAGCCTGAATATCGGCCATTTCAGCTTGAAATCAACCACATTGAAAATGGTCGGATCGATTCTTTTAACGTCGATCTTTATCGCTTTTGAAGGCTTCTTTTCCAAAATGAATGTCTTGCGAAATTCTTTTAACTCGTCCGGCGTGGGCATGTCGATCCTTTCGACGATGGCCCGTTTCGAATCGAGCACGGCCCGTAGAGGCGTCTTTTTTCCTACGGCTTCATAAAGACGGGTTGAAGTTTCTTTCGGCGACTTTAACTTGGCACCGAGCGTAAATATCTGCTGACGCTCGTTAAACAGAATTTCATCTCCGCCTTTAGTTTGGCGAACGGCCGCAACCGTCAATAGTCCTGTATCTTTTTCTCTTGCCATGATGCTTTCTCCTTATGCCGGCGGCTCGCGATTGACTTCGTAAGCCGCCGACTGAAATTGTTTTATGTTGAAAACGCGGGAACACAAAAGTCTTTTACTCGTCTTCACCCGCACCGTTTCCGCCCCGGCTCAATTGAACTGCTACTCCGCCGACGATCTGTTTGGTCTTTACATTTCGCTGCACAAAATGCAGCTTCACAGGCCTTTTCGGCTTGAATTTTTCCGAAACTTCTAATTTCAAACCGACGACACTTTGCGTGAACGGCGGAATATTTACAGCAAGTTTTGCCGCTCTCCGCGAAGGCAGCTTCCCACGAATCGGGAAATCGCCGAAGCAAAAGCTCAGGCGTGGCTGACGATAAACGCCTGCTGCCGTCACCTGCGTTCGACGTCGGCACCTCGGAACCGCATTCGAGGCGGACGATCTGTTGCCTCGAATTAGTTCCAGTAAATTCGGGCTTGAAGCGCGTTACGTCAGCTTTGGAAGCTTTGAAAAACTCCTTCGATCTGTGAATTATGCTCACATTCAAACCCTCGGCCGTTTTCGGTTTCCAGACCTCGAGCTCGAAAAGCGGATCGAAACGCAGCTTCCAATTGCGAATGACAATCGGCAGCACTAGGAACATTTCGTTTGGCGCAAGATCGACGACTATCAGGTTTTTCTGCGCCAGATTGTTGTGCTCCCAGACGTGGCGACCCGCGACCGGATGATCGCTTCGCGTTATTACGGAAGCAAGCAGACAGGTATGCGTATCTTTCGGCGGGATCAGCGTCCGCGGCCATTTGGCCTTGACGATTCGCGTACCGCCCGCCGCAAGATCGAAATCAGCTTTGGCCGCTATACACGGAAGGAAATCGCCAGGATATTCGAACTGCGTTCCGGCAAATCCCTTCGAATGGAACGTGACGACAAAATGCTGGGCGTTCCCTGCTCCGGGCTTATTACGAACGCGAGCGTGAAACCAATTATCCTGTCCGAATTCGGGCGACTGGTGCGCGACAACGCCGTCGTTGTTATTTCGAATCCACAAATCGGGCGAATCCCAAAACGTGCCGCCCCATTTATCGGCTCCCGGATCGCCCACGTCGTCCCGCAGCCAAAGATCCGGCGCGGGTGACGGGTTTGCGAAACCGTAAACAAACCTGTGAAACGCATCGACGATACTTTCGTTTCCGCTCTTGCACAGCAGAAATTCCTCAATCATCTGTGTTGAAACCGGATTTCCCTTGTTCGCAACATAAAGATCGCGCATCAGGTTATTAAACGTCCCGACGCCAATCATCGAGGCGATTCCTTTCCAGAAATTGTTGCCGTCCGTGTACGAATTGCCCGGCGTGCTTCGTTGCCACGGATCGCGCGAACAAAGCAGGATCGGCGGATCGTTAAAATCTAATGGGATCGCATCGTTCGCGCCGTCGTCGTGAAACTTAGTGAATCCTTCGTCCCACCATCCGTCGGACTGCGATGCAGGTTTGATTCCTCTGGCATACCAGCTATGAAACGTTTCGTGGAGCAGAGCGGAGGTTGAAGTCGTTGTTCCGCCCTCGTACTCCATCCCGCCGCTGCCGTTAATGAATGCTACGAAGCGATTGCCGTGAACATATGCTCCATAGGCGTTCTCGTTATCGGCTAAAAACGTCTTGATATTGTTTATCTCGGTCGTCAGATTTACGGCGCTCGTCGATGGTTTCCACGCCTCGATTGTTACCGTGTTGCCCGAAACCGGAAGCACGACCGAATCCGTTTGTTGAATCAGTGTGTCCGACGAACGGACTTCAAGCATCGGCGACAGCGCCGTAAATCTTGATGGAAAAGCGATGCTCCAGTGGTTTGTTCCAATGTTTGTGACGGCGCCATTCGTTATCAAGGAATGGGCCGCCATCGTGCCGGTTATCTGAATTTCAAGATTAATGCTGTATTGATCGAAAATCAGATTGGCGGGCAGCCAGGCTTCGGCGTATCGAGCTTTGTTCAGGTCTGAAAGCCCGAAAACAAAGCGCAGTTTCGGGCCAGCCAGCCAATCGAGGGCCGGCAAGTAACTTCCGCCGAGCTGCGAATCTGGCAGAGCTAGGCTGTATTGAACACGCAGAGTATGTACCGAACCGGCCGCTTGTACCGCCTCGATCACGCGCAGGTTTGTGAAAGTACTGACGCCGAAATCGTGATGGGCAAGCTGCGCGACCGGGAAAACCACTCCGTCGACCCAAGCCGCAGTTATATTCTGCCGCAGATCGAAGATTGGGTTTCCCGCCGTCGGGCCGACCGTGTAGGTTATCGTTGCATCGGCAACGGCGGTTTGCGCCGCGCCGTCGAAAGTAAAGACCGCATTTATCGATTCGATATCGATAGGAACGGAGAGCAATCCGTCAACGGTCTTTGAAGGTGGAGCAAGGTGAAAATTCGTGCTCATGGTGTGTCCCTCCTTCGGACTTTACCCGGCCAGCGATCGGTGATAACCGGCCGGGTATTTTGTTACCGTTTCAATTGTTCTCAGCAACAGTCGTTATCGAGTTCGATGTCGACCGATATCTTCTTGACGCAGACCTTCTTGACCTTTTTGTCGCCCGAGATCTTCAGGCAATCGAGTAATTTCTGCGCGGCTCCGTCACAGTCCTTGCCGCCCGGCTGTTTTCCGCCCGAAGGCTTTTTCAGGTCGGGATCGACGTAATAGGACATTCCACCGAGCAGGATGCCGTTCGCAAGCAGGTTCACGTTTATCATCCTGTCGGTAGCTCCCTCGATGTCCGCCTTTGTGAATTGTGAACCCTGTTTGAGCTTTAACCGGACTTCGCGTTTCTCGCCGGCCTTTAGCGGAAACTTGTTGTCGGCAATACCGTCGAACTGCAAAAGCCAGCCTTTTTCGGCAAGCACTTTCGGCATCTCGACACGCAGTTCCATACCGGCCCGCCTGTTCAGGTTGTTGCCAGCCATGAAAAACGCGCCGTTCAGCGCCAACATCAAGGCTTCCATACCGCCTGCCCCGGGAACAACGGAAACATTACGTTGGCCGACGTTGTTGTCATGCGGAACGAGCCGCCATTCCTGAATCGATTCGGTACCGGTGAAGTTATCGATGTTGCTCGGATCACCGGCGACGGATGCGATCATCAGAACGCAGTCGTGACCGTAAGCGTTGATATTCGGTTCCCATTGAAAAGGTCCTACTTGCACATCACCGCCGTTGTTTGCCGGAATGCTGGCGATCGGCAGACCGCCGACTGGATTCATCTCGACAAAATCATATGGCCAGGTCAACCCGGCTCCGGGCTTAGTGTGATACGCCCGCACGGTCACATTATTGGCAACGGAAGTGCCGCGATTTTTGACCTTTGCGTACATATAGTTCGTTTGTTCATCGATGCCGTTCTGGTGGCCGGCCAGTCCGTCTGCCGCGTTGCGGTTCCACATCGATTGGTTATGCCAGTGAGCGTGAATGTACTGATACTCGCCTGCCCGGCCGTCGTCGATATAAACGTCGACCGCAGGCGGGGCACCCGGTGTTGTAACAGGCGTGGGAGCACCGGCCGGCTGATAGCTGCCCTGCTTCTCGAATGCCCAGCGAATTACTTTGTTATAAGCTCCGCCATCCAGACCTTCGGAAATCCAGTTGAGCAGATCGGCATCCTGCATTGCCTCGCACCATACTTCAGGGTCGTTTGGATTAGTTGCCGGAGTTAGGCCTCCGATCGTTCGAAGAATAAGATAAGACGTGGCGCGTGATGCGAATTTTCGGCGATTAACGTCGTTAGCGTCGCCGCCGAGCGAGCGATAAATCCTGAAATGGCACGTTGCAAGGATTTGCTCGCTCCCGTAACCATTGTCATCATTTGCTCCGCCGTTCCATGCCCAAGTCCCGACCGGACGATCGAATCGTCTTTCGGTCGTAAACGGGCGAAACGGCGCATATCGAAACCGTTCGGCAACTGCCCGCAAGGCAGACTCCGGATCCATCTGGATCGCAGCAAGGCCATCGCCCGCACTGTGCGCAAAACCCAGAGTGCCGCCGCCGACATGATCTCCTAAGGTCCCGTGACCACCCATTTCGTGCCAGTGAACGTACGGATCGACCGCCCGGCAAACTGGATTTACGATATCGGTTGTGTCGCAGAGCGCGTAGCACATATGATCGGTTCCGCCCACGCCGTTTGGCGACCAATGGGCGTTGATCGTGTTCCCCGATGCTCCCATTCCCCGATGATCCACGGGTATCGGGAAAGTAGTTCCGTCAAAATAGCTAGCTCGCGGAAAGCCCAGACTCTCAATTGTTTTGATCAGGTTCGTCTGGTGATAATAGGCGTTAACGGCGCCGAAATTATTGGTCCGAACGTCGTAATCGAAATCAGTTCCTGTCGGTTCCGTGGGAGCGGCCGTGTTCGGGGTTTCTTCGTTGCTTATGGTTACGTAAGTTCCCGTCAGACTTTGAACACCAGCCACAGGAGCGCTCAGATTAGTAAGCGTGACGTCGTCGCGATGCGGATTCAAGATCGCGTTGCTGTCGTCCGAAGTGATTGTCAGATCGCCTGTTTTGTTAACCGGATCGCGCTTGAAGACAAGGCCGTTCACGCCGCACGTCATGCATTCGATGTAAAGAATCGAGCCCGTTTCTACTTCGACCAGAATCAACCATACAAGTCCACTAAAGCCGGGCGGGTCGTATTTGAAAATCAATTCCGCGACCAGGTACGCTCTGCCTGATTTGATCTTGTCATTTACAGAAGGTAAGTCGAGAAGCGGTATTTCACGTTCTTCGCCCACTTCGCCGAGAGCCTTCTTGTCGGGCGGAGAAGGAGAGCCTGCGTAACGTTTTTTCGGATCGTATTTGTAGATAAAAAACTTACCGTTGAGCAGACGCAGACGGTCATCCCGCTGATCTGACTTGCCACGCGCGGCTTTTGCAGCAGTGATATTCAGCGATTTGCGTACCACGGCCTCGGCTTCGTCTTCGCCATCATCTTCAGCTTCACCAAGAGCCGGATCGATGGGTGACTTGCGGGCGACGATCTGTCTAAAAAGGGCTTTATAGTTTTCAATAGCCTTTTTGTCTGGCAGCGAGCCTTTAAGATCGTCTTCGCTGTTATTCGTAGAACCGACTACGCGGTCCGGATTCTGTTTGATCTTTACCGAAAGGCCTTTTCGCCAGACTGGCGTATTCAAATAAGTCTGGTAATAACCCACCGTGGTCGAATCGAACATTTGTTTCTCTTCGTCCAGTTGGTATTCGATACCTTGCTCGCGTGGGTCGTAAAATGAAACCTGTTTATGTAGATTTTGAAGCTGTTCCTGGGGTATCTGGAAAGTTCCGGACATTTCGTTTAGGTAACTTTCGGCCGAAACGCGCGGGATGTTCTCTTCGCTTTCCCAATACTCCTGACTATGGCGTATGTGGCGGACCTTTTTCTTGTCGTCCACGGAAACGTGCGCCTTTAACTTATCGTCGTATTTCGTGTTCATACGTTTGGTACTCCTTGGGTCTGTAAAACAACGGCCGGCGACCGAACCCTGGGAAGAAAGTTCGCCGGCCTCCAACAAGAGGGGTAATCGAAAGCTCAGGGTTTGTATCCTCTAAAAAGTGCGACGTTTCAGAAAACAAGTTTTGCGTAAACAAAACTGTTTTTTAATTATTTTTCTAGGCGCTAAGTTTAGGTGTTCGGTAAATCGACTGGACCGGGAAATAAGCTGCACTCAAGAAATGCAATTGCCAGCGACTAAATTTCTTGTCAAAGATCAATTCAGGTGCGATGATTTCTAAATCAACTCTAAACCGTCAATCGAGAATGGACCAGTGCCTTCAATCGCGGATCAAAATCAGCTATCGGCTCAACGATTTACGCAACTGATTTGCGTGGGGCTTGTTTTAATTTTTTCAATAATCTCAAAAGCCGAACGCCTTCCAATCAAAACCTACACCGTTGCAGATGGGTTGCTGCGCGACAATGTTTCTAAAATAAAGCAGGATTCACGTGGCTTTTTGTGGTTCTGCACGGCGGATGGCGTTTCGCGTTTTGACGGCTACGCTTTTACAAATTTTACTGTCAACGAAGGATTGCCCGAACGCCACGTCAACGATTTTCTCGAAACAAAAAACGGCGCAATTTACATTGCCACTGATGCCGGACTCGCACGACTAAATCCAAAAGGTCTTGCCAATTCAAAAGATAATCCGCTTTTTAGCGTGATTTTGCCCGACAATCCAAAAGCAAAAAGCATTCAAGTTCTCTTTGAGGATCAAAACGGCACAGTTTGGACCGGAACGAGCGACGGACTTTATAAATTAAACGAAAAATCAGAGCTTGAAACAGTTAATTTAGGCAAACTGCAGACCGGCGTTGATGTAAATCGAATCAACACAATCATCAAAGACTTGCGCGGCGCGTTATGGATTGGCACGGAGAACAGCGGTCTATTTCGGCTTTTGCCGAACGGCGAAGTCGAGCAATTTACCCAAGCAGACGGTTTGCCGGATGTTAGCATTTCGATTCTGCACGAAGATAAAAACGGTCGCATCTGGGCCGGCTTTCGTCAGCATTTTGTGGCCGGTTTGGTTTTGTTGGTTGACGCACCGCGCAAAAATCACCCTATCGTCGAAGATCATTACACGAAGAAGGACGGCTTGCCCGCCGATTGGATCATGGACCTGTTCGAGTCGAACGATGGCAAATTCTGGATCGGCACGTCGCGCGGTTTGTGCGAATGGCAAGGCGAAAACAAAACATCAGTTTGTAAAATCTATACGAAAGCAAATGATCTATGCGGCGAAGAGTTTTGGTCCATCACTGAGGACAAGGACAAAAATCTTTGGATGGGAACCAGATGTGGCGCAAAAAAATGGACTCGCTACGGTTTTACAGCTTATTCGGAAGCCGACGGCATGGGGCTTCCACTCATCAATTCAATTTTTGAAAATCGGGACGGCGAACTTTTCGCCAGCTTCAACAGCGGCACGGCGCGCACAGTCAGTCGTTTTGACGGCGAAAAATTTACGTTGGTCAAACCGAATTTTCCGCCGGACACGAGCTTTGGTTGGGGCTGGAAGCAGACGGTTTGGCAGGATAGCAAAGACGACTGGTGGTTCCCGATGATTCCCGGTCTTTATCGTTTCTCGCATCCGGCGCGGTTTGAAGATCTTTCCACATCCGCACCGCAAAAAATTACAATCGGAACAAAGCCGGCGGAAATTTTTCGTCTGTTTGAAGATTCACGCCGCGATATTTGGATCACGACACTCGGCACAGCTTTTGAACTGTGGCGTTGGGAACGGGCGAAGAACCTCTGGCACGATTTGACGCAAGAAGTAAATTTCGGAAGGTATCGCATCGGCTCGGCGTTTGTCGAAGATAAAGCGGGCAATCTTTGGATCGGCACGGGCAGCGACCGCGACGACGCGGCACTTATTCGTTACCGCGACGGGCAATTTAAAGTTTTTCCGCAAAGTGAAAATCAACTTTTGGCGGGTTGGATACGCGATTTATATGTTGATACTAAAGGAAGACTTTGGATTGCCAACAGTGCAAACGGCGTTCTGAGGCTCGACGACGTGAACGCCGACAAGCTGAATTTTGTAAACTATACGACAGCCGAAGGTTTATCGAGTATTGCCGCTTCGTGTATAACCGAAGACAAATTCGGGCGAATTTACATAGGCACGGGACGCGGACTTGACAGATTGAATCCCGACACCGGACAAATAGAAAATTTTACGACTGCTGACGGTTTGCCAAATAGCAATATCGAAGTCGCTTACCGCGACCGCAAAAACGATCTCTGGTTTGGGACGACAAACGGACTAGCCCGATTAATTCCCGACCCGAAAAGAAAACGCGAACCGCCGAACGCTTTCATTACGGCTTTGCACGTCAACGGTGAATCGCAGAGCATTTCGATTTTGGGCGAAAGCGGAATTCCGCCGCTCGAACTCGATTCCGACCAGCGACAAGTTACGGTTGATTTCATCGGCTTGGGAGCGTCTCTGGGCGAAAAATTGAAATACGAATATCGGTTTGGCGAGTCCGCTTGGATTGCGACGGCGGAAAGAACCGTCAATTTTGCGAATCTCGGTTCTGGCAAATATCAATTTGAAGTCCGCGCTCAAACCGCAGATAGACTTTACAGCCAGCCTTCAACCCTCTCGTTTCGCATTGCCTCGCCGCTCTGGCAGCGCTGGTGGTTTATCGCCGGACTTCTGGCATTAACGCTTTTTCTGATTTACTTTTTTTATCGCTATCGTCTGGCCCGTTTTTTGGAATTGGAACGGATGCGGACGCGCATTGCTACCGACCTTCATGACGACATAGGCGCGAACCTGACACGCATTTCATTGTTGAGCGAAGTGGCGAAACAAAAATCAACCAACGGGAACGACAATATGTTGAGTTCGATTGCCAACATTGCCCGCGAGAGTGTTGCGTCGATGAATGACATTGTCTGGGCGATCGGCCCCGACCACGACCGCCTGCTCGATCTGACGAGAAGAATGCGGCAACATGCAGAAGAGATTTTTGAGATGCGCGATATCGAACTGGATTTCAACGCACCCGCCGACGAAACCGATCTGAAACTGAGCGTCGGCGTCAGGCGCGATGTTTTGCTGATCTTTAAGGAAGCCGTCAATAATGCTGCACGGCATTCGGCCTGCTCAAAAGTTCAAATTGATTTCCGCTGTGAAAATTCAATTTTAACGCTGAAGATCAAAGACAATGGCAAAGGCTTTGATTCTGAAAATTTTGAGAGCGACGGTCAGGGCTTGCGAAGCATGGTGCGCCGCTCAAAAGGCCTCGGCGGAGAATTGATTATAGATTCACAAAAAGACGCGGGAACGAACGTTGAGTTTAAATTACCTTTGCCGAAAATTCGTTTTGAGTCCCGCCGATAATCGTGATTCGAAATTTTTACCCTACTCAACAGAGTAGGCACTGACACAATATTTTTCGATAGACTAGACCTCACCGTGATATCAACAGCCGAAAATTCAACGACGAATGTGTTGCCCTCGATGCGGGTCGTTCTGATCGAGGATTTGCGTGAGATACGTGAAGGTTTGACGGCGCTGATAAACGGCACAAGCGGTTTCGAGTGCGTGGCGAGCTACGGGATGATGGAAACGGCGTTGTCACGTATCGAGAATGAGAAGCCTGACGCGATTCTGACCGATCTGGGTTTGCCCGGAATGAGCGGTATCGAAGGGATCAAGCGGCTGCGCGAAATTTTCCCGGATGTGCCGATTATCGCGCTGACAATTTACGACAACGATACCGAAATCTTCAACGCGCTGTGCAATGGAGCAAACGGATATTTGTTAAAAAATACGCCGCCCGCAAGGTTGCTCGAAGCCCTGCGGGAAGCCGTCGAAGGCGGCTCGCCGATGTCTCCAAGCATCGCTGCCCGCGTTGTCAATCTGTTTCGTACGTTCCGCCCGCACGAAGGAGCTGATTATCATTTAACTCCGCAGGAAAACACGCTCCTCAAACTCCTTATCGAAGGACATCACAAAAAAACCGCCGCCCGCGAGATGGACATCTCAATCCACACCGTTTCGTTTCACCTTAAAAACATCTACGAAAAGCTGCAAGTCCACTCCAAAACCGAAGCCGTCGCCAAAGCTCTCCGCGAACATCTGGTTTAATTTTCCGCCTACACATCAGAGTAGTTATATTAACAATCCGCTTTTGTATAAATAAGGTTTGTTCAAAATAAACCGGGATTTTAAGGAGTTTTTTATGCATCCGAAATTCAACTTCAGCCGCACGACTATCGCAAGCTTTACTCTTTTTGGCGTACTCGTCTGTGCCGCCGCCGCTTTCATAGCTTTCGAGCCGCGGCCGGATGACAAGGCAGCTTTGGAGCCAGTGAATACCGCGCCGCTTCCAGTTGGCGAGATTGAAGTCCCGGCAGAGTCGCGCGATGTGGAAGCTGAAAAGCGGGTCAATCCGCCAACGCCTGTATCTCCAGCAAAGGTGATGTCTGGAAGTTCGCAAAAAATAAATCCCTTAAACTTTACGCCGTCTTCGAATAGTGGCCGCCCGGCGTGGATGACAGAAGAAAAGCATTTGAAGAAACAGAGCACTATTGCAGGAATTCCAAATAGTACCGAGCCACCGCAAGCTTTACTAGCAGACGAAGCTGAAGAGCCGCAAAATGGAGAAGGCCGCGAAGAGAAGCAAGCCAGGGGAGATCAGCCCGTGGAAGCACAGCGGTTCCGTAACATGCAGCTACAGGACGACAACGGCTTTATCCCGATCGACGGCCTGCAAAAAGCTCGGGAACAGGTCGATCTAATGAAGGCCCGTCAACAGAAAAAAGCCAATGCCGCAGGTAAACCGGAGGGGCTCGAAATTGCCGGTATCAATCCGGGTCAATGGGCTTGGCTCGGTCCAGGAAATATCGGCGGCCGCATCCGCTCGATTGTGATCGACCCGACCAATACGAATAAAATGTTCGTCGGCAGTGTTTCGGGCGGCATCTGGCGTTCGACAAACGCCGGCGTGTCGTGGTCGCCCATCAACGATTTTATGGCGAATCTGGCTGTTTCGACAATGGTCATCAATCCGACGAATCCAAGCATAATGTACGCGGGCACGGGAGAATCATTTACCGCAGATCTGAGTGCGACCGAAGGCGAAGGGAATCTCTCACATGAAACGCGTGGCGATGGTGTTTTTAAATCAACCGACGGCGGGACTACGTGGACGCAATTGGCAAGCACCAACACCGCCAATGGGATGGTCTGCCCGGTCGCGGGACCGACCTGCCAGTGGTCGTATGTCAACCGTCTGTCCATTTCGCCGGACGGCAGCACAATTTTAGCGGCTAACGTCGGAGGCATTTATCGCTCAACGGACGGCGGCACAATTTGGACCTTAGTGACCTCCGGCATGAGAGTGAGAGGCTACCTCGATATTGATTTCGACTCTACCAATTCGTCGAAGGCAGTTGCGTCGGGCATCGGTGCTTTCCCGTCCGTATTTTCCGTCAATGGCGGGCAAAGCTGGCAAAACGCCACATTCACACCCGCGATCAGCGTTAACTGCGCGAGCGGGCGCGTCGAGTTAGCTTACGCGCCGAGCAATCCAATGATCGTTTACGCTTCAGTTGATCAGAACCGGCCAGGCCCGGCCCCATTGCCCTGTGGCTCTGCTCCTTATAACCCCACAACCCAGGGAGATATCTACAAAAGTCTTGACGGCGGTGTGACGTTCACACTGGTAAATGCTTCGAATCCTGGAAATACTTTCCTTGGCGCTCAGGGCAATTACGACAATATAATTTGGGTCAATCCAAACGATCCAAACTTTCTTATTGTCGGCGGCATAAATATGTACGTGAGCCCGGACGGCGGACTGAACTGGACCGGCATCGCCAACGGCAAGAATGGCTCGGCCCACGCGGACCATCACATGATCGTCGCCGATCCAGGGTTTAACAATTCTACCAATAAAAGAGTTTATTTCAGCAACGATGGTGGCATTTACAAAACTGACGATGTCTCGACCGTCTCGCTCACGAGCGGCTGGACCAAGCTGAATAACTTTCTAGGCATTACTCAATTTTACGGGGCGACGGTTAACAGCGCCGGTGTCATTGTCGGCGGGACGCAGGATAACGGCACACTGAGATATTCCGGCGACGCCCAAGCTTGGACAACTATGTTCGGCGGCGATGGCGGTTACTCGGAAGCCGATCCGACAGATGACCTCTATTTTTACGGCGAATACACCAATCTGCAGATCGTTCGCAGCACTGACGGAGGAAGTACTTCGGGTTACATCTACTGCAATCCTGCACCGAGCGGCGGCAATGGTGGACCTTGCACAGGAACCGGTATCCTCGACACCGTAAACGCGAACTTCATCGCGCCATTCTTACTCGATCCCAGCGAACCGAATCGCATGCTGGCGGGTGGTTTAAGCCTCTGGCGAAGCAACGATATTAAGGCCGCCGGGCTGCCGACATGGGCAGCGATCAAAACACCTGTTGCTCCCCGGCCACCTATTCCTCCTGCAACTCCAAAGCCCACCCCGGCAATCAGTTCAATCGCAGTTTCAGACAATAACTCGGATTTTGTCATCGTCGGACACAATGACGGGCAGCTATATCTTACGTTCGACGGGACAAGTGCCGTTCCAACATGGAGCCGCATCGACGCAGGAATTCCGGCGGCACGCTTTGTAACGCGCGTTGTAATTGACGAAACCCGCAGCCCGAACTGGATTTATGTAACGCTCGGCGGTTTCGCAGCGGATAACATATACCGAAGCACCGATCTCGGAGTGACCTGGACCGATATAACAGGCGCCGGTGCGACCGGATTGCCAAATGTTCCGGTGCGCGACCTTGCGATCAGTCCCGGCAATCCTGCGAACATATACGCCGCGACCGAGATCGGCATCTTTGCATCCGAAAATGCGGGGGCGACTTGGGGCTTGCCGCAGAACGGCCCGGCGAATGTGGCTGTCGATCAACTTATATGGATAAACGGCAATCTCGGTGCCGTCACATTTGGGCGCGGCCTCTACAAAACGAGTATACCGATTTACAGTCTTCCTTTATGTATAGCGGGACCCGGCTGCACGTGTTTCGGAAGGTGGGATTGCCCGTGCAGTTGGAGCTCGAATACCATTCCTACCGCAGATAGTGACGTTGTAATCAGTTGCCCGATTACCGTTCGCGCCGCGAATGCAGTCGCGAAAAACATGGTGGTTACATCCCTTCTCTTTCTGGAAAACGATCTGGGTATAATTAATGACATATTTAATCGAGGCCAAATTAGTTCTTTGAACGGAAGTCCATCCAGTCTTGGTGGACGCAACATCACCAATTACAAAAATCCGAGTACCTTCAACAATCAGGGCGAAATCGTGCTTTTGGGCAACCTCGTGGCGACCGGAGATATTGTTAATAGCGGCAGCGGCGTCATTGCAGTAGGTCAGACCATCGACTCGATCAATTTCGCAACCAATACCGGTTCCACGGCGACTATGACAACGCTCAACGTCGGGGGCAACCTCACTAATTTGGGGTTGATACAATCACGGCAAGGCGTAAACGTAAAAGGAAATATTGATAACGGCGGCTCACTCAAGGGAGTGTTTCTAGCCACGACCGCTCCGGCCTCGTTAGTTAAAACCTATTCGGGATCGGGTTTATGGGATTTCAGTGCGTTTAGCATTCCGCTCGGCTACAACATAAAACTCGGCAGCGACTTAACCTTTGACATTGCGAACGTTTCCAATGGCGGCACTTTAGATTTCAGCGATAAAACTTTGAATTTTAAAGGTACTTCTTTTCAAGGCGGCGGCGTGGCCGCAGGTACCGGCACGCTCCGCTTTATTCCGGCAAGTGGCTTTTCGGTCTTTAACGCGAATGGCCCGGCCGTAACGGTTGCCTCGGGCACGGTTGAATATCAATCGGGCGGGACAATCAGCGGGCCACTGACGATCGACGCCGGAGCGACGCTCGCGATGAACACGAGCGGAACACTTCAGGCGAATAATAACGTGACCGTCAACGGCAGTCTTACCAAAACCGGATTCAATCCGCAATTTGCGTTCAACGGACAGACGTTTACCAATAATGGCACGGTCGGCAACATCGACTTTTTTACGTTTAACGACGGCACCGGCCCGGCGGTTCAGCTTGTCACTGGCACCGGTTCGTGGTCACCGACCAATATTAATGTCGGTGCCGGCACATCTACGAGGCTAAGTCTCGGCAATAGTGTCACCTTTGCCACTAACGATCTTACAACCGGAAACAACGCGACACTCGATGTCGGAGCGGGGCTGACGCTGTTGATGACCGGGCCGACCAATATTCGCGGCAAGATCACCGGAACTGGCCTTGTCAAAATGCAGCCCGCGAGTGGCACACCAACGCTCGGTTCCCCACTGACCATAGATCCGGAGCTTGAGATTGCTTCAGGAACGGTGAAGGCAAACGGAATAACCACTAACGGAAAACTTACTGTGGATGCGGGATCGACCCTTTCACTCCTAAACTTTACCGGCGTCACCGCCAACGGTGATTTATTGAACAACGGCACCATCAATGCGTTTAGCGGTAATCCGTCGTTTGCCTTTAACGGTGGCACGTTTACGAACAATGGTTCCGTTACGGGCAATGTTTTCGTTAATTTTGGCCCATCCTTCGGCCCGCAGCTCGTCCAGAATCTTGCCGGAACTGGGTCGTGGGCCGGGAGCCCGCGTCTGCTCATCGATTCTTTATCGACAACAACGCTTCTGAACGATTTTACATATAATGGCGGGAATCTGTGGGTTGAGGGTCGGCTCAACACAGGAACATTTACGCTCAGTCTGCCATGCACCGTTCTGTGGAGCGGCGCGGGCGATGTTATAGGCAGCATCCGTCGCACCAACCTTGCCGCTTGTCCGGGAGCGGCTATTGCCTACGGTAATCCGTTCACCACGATTCAATTTACATCGGGCACCCCGCCGACGGATATCACGGTAAACGTCGGATTGACGGCTCCTGCCGGGTTCCCTAACGCCGCCAATCGCACATATCTCATCACGCCGACCGGTGGTAGCGGATATGCCGCGACCTTGCGTTTGCATTACCTTGATTCAGAGCTAAACGGCAACAATGAATCGACGCTACAGCTTTGGAGAGACAACGGTACAAACTGGACCGCGCAGGGAGTCTCCAACCGAAACACCACCCAGAACTGGGTGGAATACAACAATGTCACGCAATTCTCGCCGTGGACTTTTGCCGGATCTGTAGGTCCAACTCCGACGCCAACTCCTACACCGACGCCAACTCCTACACCGACGCCAACTCCTACACCGACGCCAACTCCGACTCCAACTCCAACGCCGACTCCAACTCCAACTCCGACACCGACACCGACACCGACGCCGACGCCGACTCCAACTCCAACTCCAACGCCGACTCCGACTCCAACACCGACGCCAACACCTACGCCATCTCCGACACCGACTCCTGGAGCCCGCCTTTTGGCTGCGGACATGAACGGTGCTCAGGTTGTTCCTTCGGTGACGACCAACGGAGTGGGTCAGGCCTTAGTAGCCTTAAATTCGACCCAGAATCGCATTACAGTCACTGCGGTTTTCGGGCCTTTTTTGAGCCGACCAACTTCCGCCAATATCCATGGCCCGGCGAATAACGGACAAAACGCTCCGCTTATCTTCGATCTGGGCAGTCTTAACATCATTAGAATTGGGAGAAGTTACTACGGTGCTTCTGACATTAGGACATTTAATGTGACGTCGGAGCAGGTTCAGCAATTGCTCGCGGGTCAATGGTACGCCGATGTTCACACCACAGCTAAACCTAATGGTGAAATTCGCGGTCAGATTCTGAATCTGTTCCCACAGACGCGATTGGCCATCAAGCGGTTTCGGGAAATCGCCTGGGGCGGTTGATGAAGAAAATGAAAGAGTGATTTATATCTCCGAAAAGGATTTCAAAAATATGACTACAAAGATCGAACGCAACGGGCAGCCTTTTGCCTTTGAACCTGAGCGACGCCCGTTTATCCCGCTATTTGCTGGATATCGGCACCGAAAAGGACTACGCGGAGTTTTCCTGGCTGTTACGCTCGGCAGTGGAAAACGGTAGTCTTTGGATTACCAAAGAGCCTTAACCATCTTTTGAATGACTCGCGATAAAAATGAAAGAGTGCGGCTTTTTGGAAAACCGCACTCGGTAGGTTGTCTTTGGTAGGTTATTAAGACAGGGTTATAGAATCGCTCTGTTGCGGTCGAGCGGTACCGAAGGAGGGTAATAAAACGCCCTCGATGTTTTAAAATTCTGTGTGTCAAACTTTCGGCGGGCACCGCACTCGAGGCATGCCATATACGAATTCTTATCACTCGTGATCGGCCGCGTCAGGCGTTTGTGCCAACAGCCAAATAGCGATGCGATGAGGCCGATCTTACCTCCGAAATTATCGGGTTCGCACCTTACTGTATTTTCCGCCAATAAACTCTGTTCTAAGATCAATTGCATACTTGTTCACCTCTTTACGTTCCTACGAAAGTGATGGGCACGTAACTAGGAACGGAATTCCGGGAAAGTTTTGCATAACTTATGATGAAGTTTTGCAAAAAAGGTTTGCCTAAACACATCGAAAATCAATTCCCGCTTTCTCTTATCACTCGTATTCGATAGAATCTTCCAAAAAGATTCAGGAGAGTAAGATGCGCAAGATTTTGGAAAAGGCGGTTTTTGTTGGAGTTATCACGATCTTTCTGGCACTTCCGGCAATGGGCTGGGATGATGTCGGTCACAAGATCACCGGTTATATTGCCTGGCAGCGAATGTCGCCGGAGGTACGCGAGAAAGTGATCAAGATACTGCTCGCGGCACCCGAAGATTCACAGATAACAACATTCTTTGCCGGATATGGATCGCGATCGCTTGAGACCAGGCGTCGAGAGTATTTTATGCTCATGGCGTACTGGCCGGATATTGTACGCGACAAAGTGTTTGAGAATCGCTTCAAGAAGTATCACAACGGAACATGGCATTACAGCAATGTTTTTTGGACAATAAAGGATAGATCGCCTGTTCCAGTCGAAGGGCTCGAACCAGCCGGGCTCGCACTTCAAAAGATCGACGACTTCAGCAAATTGATCCGCTCCACGGCTACTGATGCTGAAAAGGCGATCGCTATCTCATGGCTCGAACACTTGATCGGCGATATACACCAGCCGCTTCATATTTCTGCCAAGGTCTCAGATTTCAACCCGAAAGGAGATCAGGGCGGAAATCTGTTTCTGTTGACGCCGAAAGGTACTCCTCGCGACAAACAGGAGAATCTGCATTGGTTTTGGGATTCGATTCTGGCTGCATATCAACCGAACACGAGAGACCTTTGCGATGCCGATTATCTCGACCCGATCGCGCAGGAGATCATGCGTCTGTATCCATACGAAAAGTTGAAGGACACACTTGCTCCTGACAAGGTTGATATCTGGGCGAAGGAAAGCCTCGAGATCTCACAGAAAAAGGTTTTCAAGGATATAAGATTCTTTGAAAAACCCTCGGACAAATATAAGAAAATGGCATTCGAAACTGCTCAAGAGCGAATAGCTCTCGCCGGCTATCGAATGGCCGCGTTATTCAACGAAGCGTTTTCGGCACCGGCGACAACCACAACACCGGCCGCGAAATAGAGAATTTGCTGCAAATGAACTCAACGGAAATTCTCGAATATTTTCAAAATCGGCAGGCCGTCTATCATCGAATCGATCCGCGAGATCGTTGAGATCGAATCGCCTTCGTACGATGTCGAGCGCAGCAAGGCAGTCGTGCTTTGGGTGGAGAACGAGGCGCGTAAAATCGGCCTTGATCTTGAGATCGAAAAGGTCGCGGCTGAGGAATACGGCGAGCATCTGATCATTCGCGCATTTGCGGGCAACGCTAAGCCGATTTTTTTTGCTTGGGCATACCGATACGGTTCACCCGGTCGGAACAAAGCTCGCAAACCCTACGCGTATCGAGAATGACAAGTTTTACGGTTGCGGCATCTTCGATATGAAGGCCAATATAGTGCTGATGCTCGAAGCTCTGCGGTATTTTGCCGAAAGCGGCTCGAAACCGTCGAGGCCGATCACTATTCTGCTTTCGTGCGACGAAGAGGTTGGGAGCTACACGGGCCGCGAACTCGTGGAACGCGAAGCTAGCAAATGCCGAACGCTGTGCTGAGTCTTCGAACCATCCGCCGATGGCCGTGTAAAAACTGGACGAAAAGGCACGGGAATGTTTACCGTAAAGACACACGGCATTCCGGCACACGCTGGTCTGGAGCCTGAAAAAGGCGCGAGTGCGATACTCGAAATTTCCCGCCAGATCGAAAAGCTGCACGCATTAAATAATGTAACTGCCGGGACGACCGTAAACGTTTGCACGGCAAAAGGCGGCACGACGACGAACGTAATTCCGGAACATGCCGAGTGCTCGATCGATGTTCGGTTTTCGACGATGGAAGAAGCGGCGAGAATCGATGCAGCGATTCGTGGACTGGAAGCGGTCGATAGCCGCGTATCACTTGAAATCTCAGGCGGTATCAACCGGCCGCCGATGGAACGGACGGATGCCGTAGTTGCTCTATTCGAAAAAGCCCGTGGCTTGGCTGCTTCGTTCGATTACGAACTCGGCGAAACGCAGGTCGGCGGTGCTTCGGACGGAAACTTCGTCGCGGCTTTGGGCATTACCGTGCTCGATGGTTTGGGAATTACTGGCGACGGTGCCCACACGCTGCATGAACATTTATTAATAAGCGACATCGCGCAGCGGGCGACGCTGGTTACGTTGTTTCTACAAGAAGCGTAACTTATTGATGAAGCTCTTTCTTAGTTTCTTTCTTACTCTTCTTGTTCTGTGGTTGAAAAAATCTACCACGGAAGTAAGACGAACAAGAACGAATAAGAGGAAAAGAAGAATACAAATTTCGGAGGCGCAACCTGTCCGGTGATGGGCGCGGTCTTCAAAACCGTTGCGAGATTGCGAGAGCAAGCTCGGGTGGGTTCGACTCCCACACGTCTCCGCCAAAAAACAGTAGTCGGTGGTCAGTAGTCAGTTCTCAGTAAGGCAGAAGCATGATCTCTTGGATTTCACTTAATATGACTCCGGGTGTTGGGCCACGAGCGGCGACGAAGTTGCTTGAGCGGTTCGGTTCGGCTGACGCGGTGTTTCATGAGCGGCGGACGGAATTGGAGTCGCTGCGCCTGCGGCCGGAAACTATTGAGAGCATCATCAAGCGTGAATTTGAGAACAAGGCGGTTGAAGAGCTTGATCGCGTAAAGGCGATTGGCGGTGACGTTTTGATACTTGATGACGGCAGCTATCCGGCGTTGCTTCGCGAAATTGCCGATCCGCCGATTACTTTATATGTGCGCGGCGATTGGCAGGCCTGCTTCGATCAGCCGGGCGTTGGTGTGATCGGTTCGCGGATGTGCTCGACGTATGGCGAGAATGCGTCGGAGATGATTGCTCGTGATCTTGCTTCGCGGGGAATTTGCATTATTTCGGGGCTTGCACGTGGGATCGACACGGCGGCACATCGTGGTGCAATACGCGGCGGCGGCAGGACGATCGCTGTGCTCGGGACTGGCATCGACGGCTTCTATCCGAAAGAAAACACAAGGCTTGTCGGTGAAATTCTTGAAGCGGGCGGCGCGGTCGTTTCGCAGTTCCCGCTTGGCACGCCGCCGTTGAAGGACAACTTTCCCTACCGAAACCGAATCATAAGCGGGCTTAGTTTGGGTGTTGTGTTGGTTGAAGCGACCGAAAAAAGCGGTTCGTTGATAACCGCGCGGTTTGGCGATGGAGCAGAACCGTGAAGTAATGGCGGTGCCGGGAAACATAACATCGCGAAATTCGGTCGGAACAAATTACCTTATTAAGTCCGGTGCAAAGCTCGTCCAGCAATGGCAGGACGTCGTCGCGGAATTGCCAAGCGATATTGCGGCGGAGATTCTGCCGCCAAAGATCGAAAAGGCAAACGGAACGCGCGAATCGGACAGGCAGGAACTTGCACCGGCCGATCTGAGCGAAAACGAGCGGAAGATATGGACGCTGCTCTCGCCGGACGAGCCCGCCCACATCGACGGCCTTTTAGAGCAAAGCGGGCTGTCATTCGGCGATCTGAACGGTGCTTTGGTCGGCTTGGATATACGCGATCTGATCCGCGTTTTGCCGGGTAAGAATTACGCAAGACGAATATAGCGGAAGATGGCGTGTTATCGTCTAAAGAACCCGGACGATACCACTCCGCCATTGACACGCAGGCAAACAAGGTGTTAGAAGTCAGAATGTCAGCACGCACCATGGCGCTGACATATTTTTTTCTAACATTGCCGCGGAGACGGTGAGATGGAAGTTCCGGTTCAGATTACACGGCTGCCGAAAAGTGAGTTTTACGAGACGGTGTTCGAGCTTTACGAAAGAACGCCCGCCGTACCGTCACAAATACCGCTGTCAAGGCTTTCGAAGCTCGTTGCGGAGCGAGTGATAACCGATGAATCTGCTCCGATCCCTGAATGTATTCCGTGCGGTGCGTGCTGCATATACGGACTGGTAATTCCGATCAACAGGCGTGAGCCGGAACCGCTTCGGCGTTATCTTGAGATCACTCTCGACGAGGCGGAAGATGTGGTTGTTGAAAGGGTTTTTGAACGCGGAGATGACGGCCGCTGCATAAATCTTGGCGGCGTGGTCGGACAGGAAATTGGCTGCAAGGTGTATCCCGACCGGCCGCAGATCTGCCGCGACTTTGATGCCGGCAGCGACCGGTGCTTTGGTTACCGGCGAATGTACGGAATCGATCCTCCGCTGAGCGACGCGGAATTGGCAGAAGCCGAGAATAAACTGAGCGGAGTTCCTGAAAAGGTTAAGATCCGCGGAATTGAAATAAAGCTGGATTCCACATGCGTTATGTTTGATCGCACGGCGACGGACGTAAGCAAGCAGCTTGTAGAAGTGAGGACGTTGAAAATCGTCGCACACATGAGTGATGGAGAAGTTAAGGATATTCACACGTACGATCCGGCACAGGAATCGTGGTATGAACACGAGCTCGAAGGCTTAACGTGGGATGAAGCAAAAGCATTGATCGAACAGAGACGGGCGGGTTAGCACAAATATAAATGTCAAAGAATCTGTTAATAGTAGAAAGCCCTGCAAAAGCAAAGACCATCGAAAAGATCCTTGGAAAGGATTTTCAGGTTAATAGCTGCTATGGCCATATCCGCGACCTTGAAAAAGCCAGCATGGGCATTGACATCGAAAACGATTTTGAACCCCGGTATATCGTTCCTGATGAAAAGAAAAAGGTCGTTAGTGAACTGAGATCATTGGCAAAAAAGTCAGACGAAGTATGGCTGGCAACTGACGAAGACCGTGAGGGAGAAGCCATAAGTTGGCACCTGTGTGAGGTGCTGGGTCTTGACCCGATAACAACCAAACGGATCGTCTTTCATGAGATTACTAAACCTGCGATCGAGGCGGCTGTAAAGAACCCACGCACGGTGAATATGAATCTGGTAATGGCGCAGCAGGCGCGCCGGGTGCTGGATCGCATAGTCGGTTTCGAATTAAGCCCCGTGTTATGGCGTAAGATCAGTACGAGCAATAAGAACTTGAGTGCCGGCCGCGTGCAGAGCGTCGCAGTCCGCCTTATTGCCGACCGGGAACGCGAGATAAACTTTTTTCAACAAGAAAGTCATTTCAAAATTGAAGGATTATTTTTTGCGGATGACATAACCGGAAAGCAAGTAACATTCAAGGCCGAGGGTAGAAAACAGAACAGTGCTGAAGATGCGGAAACGTTTTTGAAGGGATGTACGGGCGCTGATTATAAGGTCACCGATATTCGGGTAAAGCCAGGCAAACGTTCTCCTGCACCGCCATTTACCACCTCAACGCTGCAACAGGAAGCATCAAGAAAACTGGGCTACGGTGTGGCCAGAACGATGCAGATCGCGCAGAAGCTGTATGAAAACGGCCATATCACCTACATGCGAACGGATAGCGTAAGCCTGAGTGCCACAGCGTTAGCCGATATCACGCAGACGGTGAGCAGCCTTTACGGCGATAGATATCAACAGTTCCGAAAATTCAAAAACAAAAACGAATCCGCCCAGGAAGCTCACGAAGCTATTCGTCCGACCTACACGAGTACCACAACGATTCCGGAAGAGGAATGGCAGCGATTGTATGAGCTGATCTGGAAGCGAACGATGGCCTCACAGATGGCCGATGCTGAGTTAGAAAAAACTACGGTCAAGATAGAAATTTCAACAAACAAAGAAGAATTAACAGCTTCGGGAGAAGTGTTGAAATTCGATGGATTTCTGAAGGTGTATCAGGAAGACAAAGATGACGATGAACAGGAAGAATCATCCGAAGGCCTGTTGCCGCCGATGACCGTCGGACAGTCATTGCCGCTGTCAGAACTCCGGGCAACGGAACGGTTCAGCCGTGCTCAGCCGAGATACACCGAAGCGTCATTGGTTAAAAAACTGGAAGAGCTCGGCATTGGCCGCCCGTCCACCTATGCACCGACAATTTCTACGATCCAGAAAAGGGAGTATGTAGAAAAAAGAGATAAAGAAGGTAAGCCGAGGGCTTTTCGCGTATTGGTATTAAAAGATGATCTCATCACCAAACGGGAAGAATCTGAGAATATCGGTGCAGAAAAATCGAAACTGTTCCCGACAGACTTAGGACTTGTCGTCACGGATTTTCTTAAACAATATTTTGACGCGATCATGGATTATGGCTTCACAGCCAAGATCGAGAAAGAGTTCGACGATGTAGCCGACGGGAAACTACAGTGGAACGACATGCTCGAGGAGTTTTACGGCCCTTTTAAAAAAGACGTCGATAATACCATCGAAAATGCAGAGCGTGTGAAGGGCGAAAGGATACTCGGCACCGACCCCGAAAGCGGCAAACCAGTCGTTGCCCGCATGGCCCGCTACGGCCCGATCATCCAGATCGGCAGCGCCTCGGAAGAGGAGAAGCCGCGATTCGCCAAGGTCCCGCCGGGACAGAGCATCGAGACCATAACGTTTGAAGAAGCTCTCGCCCTATTTAAATTGCAGGACGCGATGGGCAGCTATGACGGCAAAGAATTGTCTGTGAACATTGGCCGCTTCGGGCCGTATGTGAAATGGGGTGATGAGTTCATATCCATACCCCGCGGCACCGACCTTGCGACGGTGGACACAGATATGGCGATTGAATTTATTATAGCTAAACAGATCGCGGACGCTCCCGTTGGTGAGTACGACAATAAACCGATCACAAAAGGAACGGGACGTTTCGGGCCTTTTATTAAATGGGACGGCTTGTTCATCAACGTACCACGCCGATATGATCTTGTGAACCTCACTCAGGCCGAAATGAACGAACTTATCGAAGCTAAGGTCAGCAAAGAAGCAAACCGTTACATACAACGGTGGGAAGATGAAAAAATATCGATCGAGAATGCCCGTTGGGGGCCAGTAATCAAGTTCGGCAAAAAGATCATCTCACTTCCGAAGAAAGCCGATGGCACGCGCTCCACGACGGACGAGGCAGTAGTTCTAACGCTTGAACAGGTAAAAAAACTTATTGAAGCCGAAGTACCCGGAGCATTTGCAAAGAAGGCGAGGCCTGCAGCTAAAAGGGCGCAGCCCAAGAAAACTGCGAAGAAGAACGGTAGATGATGGAAATGCTCGGACGGTCGAACCGTCCAAAATGCGATGGCGTATTTTGCGACAAGCCGGTGAAAGAAAGCTGTCCGAAATGCTCGGCACCGCAACTGCTTGAAAAGACAACGAAAAAGGACGGAACCGTTCGCTATTGCAAAAACGAAGATTGTGATTATAAAATGGCTGTCAGTAATACGGATTTAACATCAGACGCGGCAGCGGAGACGGTTCCGGCGGCGTAAAGCGCGAATGAACGAAAACATCGAGTTCCTGCAGGCGTTTTTAAAGAATCCTGGCAAGGTCGGTTCCATTAAACCGAGCTCGCCCGAGCTTGCACAGAAAATGATCGAGGGCATAACGCCCGATAAAAACAACGCCGTTCTCGAGCTCGGCGTGGGAACCGGCGCGATCACAAAGTTTTTGCAAGATATCGTTTCTGACGACAAATCATATCTTGGCATCGAACTCGATCGCGATCTTGTCCGCCTTTTGAGACGAAATTTCCCCGATATGCAGATCGTTCGCGGCAACGCAGTCGACACGGCCTCGATACACGAACGCTCCGGCATCGGAAAAATTAGTTACGTCATTTGCTGTCTACCGTTCGTTTCACTGCCCAACGAGGTCGGTGAACAGATAATGCAGCAGGTCGATAAGTTCATGCAGCAAGGCTGCACCTTCCGCACGTTTCAATACGCCCACGGCTACTATTTCCCCTCCGCCATAAAGCTCCGCGAATTCATGCGCACACGCTACGGCAAATCGAAGAAAAGCCCGCTGATCGTCAAAAATGTTCCCCCGGCTTATACGCTTACCTGGTCGACGGATTGATATACGCCTTACACGATTACAATCGGATTAGTCTGCTCTTACCGAGTTGAAACCTTTCCGGCCTTTCTGTGGTATAAACTAGATTAAATCTTACACACAGATTCAATTCGTTTTTCAGGAGAAATAAACAAATGTTACGACGCAAGATATTGGGCGCGTTTTTAATGTACGCATTTTTAGTTCCCGGTTTCGCACTTGGCCAAACGAACGGTGTCGGAACCTCGACGGTATCATCCGCGAAGGTCTATTCAGCACCTAGGGCGGATATTGACAGGATCAAGGACGAGGGCATGAACCGCTCGCAAGTGATGCAGCATTTGAGCTATCTGACGGACGTGATCGGCGGACGGCTGACGAATTCGCCGAGTATGAAACGGGCGAACGAATGGACGCGCGATACGATGGCGAAATGGGGCATGAAGAATGCAAAGCTTGAGGCGTGGGGCCCGTTCGGACGCGGTTGGTCGCTGAAAAGCTTTTCGGCTCAGGTCGTCGATCCGCAGACAATACCGCTGATCGCCTACCCAAAGGCATGGTCGCCGTCGACGAATGGCCTCGTAACTGCCGACGTCGTCTATCTCGACATCAACACCGACGATGACTTTGCTAAATATAAAGGCCAACTTCGCGGAAAGATTGTACTTGTTTCGAGAATTCGAGCGCTCAAGGCTGATTTTGAGCCAATGGGAACACGCCTGAAGGATGACGAGCTTGCAAAAATGGCTGCCGATCCGATGGCGGCTCCGCGTGCCCAACCGCAGACCCCGCAACAGCCGACTCCCGAACAGCAGGAGCGAATACGTCAGATGCAAGTCGCTCAAAAATTCGGCGGTTTTGTTTTTGACGAAGGTGCGGCTGTTCTTATCGACAACAGCCGTGTTGGCAGCGGGGGCACTTTGTTCGTATCTTCGGCAAACGTTGCTCCTCCTCCCGCGAATGGTACTCCGGCACCGGCCGGGCCTGCGGCCCGCGGTCGCAATCGCGCCATACAACAAGGACATGGAGTCCCGAATGGTACCGCAAATGACGATGGCGACCGAGGATTACAACCGTCTTGTTCGCATGATCCAGCAAGGCGTAAAGCCGAAAATGTCAGTCGATATCCAAACGCAGTATCATGACGAAGACCTGATGGGTTACAACACAGTCGCGGAGATTCCCGGCACCGATCCGACGCTCAAGGCTGAGCTTGTAATGCTTGGCGGCCACCTCGATTCGTGGCATGCCGGCACAGGAGCAACCGACAACGCCGCGGGATGTGCCGTCGCAATGGAAGCCGCACGCATACTGATCGCTTCGGGCTTGAAGCCGCGAAGGACGATACGTGTCGCTCTATGGAGCGGTGAGGAGCAAGGTCTGCACGGCTCGCGTGAATACGTGAAACAGCAGTTTGGCGAACTGAAACCAGCGGCAACACAGGGCCAGCCGGGCGAACTTTCAAAGACCGTAAATTACGACAAGCTGTCGGCGTATTACAATCTGGATAACGGCACGGGAAAGATCCGCGGAGTATACATGCAGGGCAATGCTGCCGTGCGTCCTATTTTTGAGACGTGGCTTGCGCCGTTTGCGGACATGGGTGCAAAGACCTTGACGCTTTCAAATACGGGCGGCACAGACCACTTATCATACGATCGCATCGGGCTTCCGGGCTTTCAGTTCATCCAGGATGAGATCGAATACGACACACGGACGCACCATTCTAACCAAGACAATTACGACCGCATTCAGGCGGACGACATGAAACAGGCTGCGACGATCATGGCAGCATTCGTTTATCAGACAGCGATGATGGACGAGAAAATGCCGCGAAAGGCCGTTAGATAATTAGTTGAACAATGGACCAAAAACTCAAGGAGTGTTGTCCGCAAACATCACTTCTTGAGGTTTTTCTTTATTTTCGGACTGCATTTGAATTAGACTACGCAAAGCGATGGAAAATACTCAGTTTTATAAAGGCGTGATCGATGCTCCGGGCTGTGTCAGCAACGGCTGGAATCTAATCAAACCGAATTACTGGATGTACTTCGGCATTGGTGTGCTGGTCGTCCTCTCACCGCTCATTCTTTCCTGTATTCCTTGTCTAAATATATTACTGGTCGGCCCTTTAAGCGCAGTGCTCACGGCGGGTATTTACTATGTTTTGCTGCGCGATATGCGCGGTGAGCCGGTCGAATTCTCGATGATGTTCAAAGGCTTTGAGAATCTTGTTCCGATTCTGGTCGTCGGTGTGATTCAGGCAATCCCGTCGATGATCTTTCAAGCTTTGCAATGGGCGCTCGATCTGGGCAGACTGGCGGCCCAATTATCGCGGGGAGCTCGCGGCAATGGCAATTTTTTCCAAAGCGAAGAAGCAGGGATCGCTATTACAGCGGGTTTGATCGCCATATCTATTGTGGTTGCGATACTTATCATTATATTTAGCATCGCCTGGGCAATAACCTTTGAATTCGCAATACCGCTTGTCATCGAGCAAAATCTAGGGCCGATTGAAGCGATAAAACTGAGCGCGAGAGCAGGTTGGTCAAATATCGGCGGTTTGATAGTTCTCATGCTGATTGAAGGATTAATAGTGATAGCCGGCTTTCTTGCAATTTGCATAGGAATGTTCTTCGTATTTCCCGTTGTGTTTGCCGCGAAAGCTTTTGCTTACAGGCAGGTATTTCCGCTGCTTAACCAGACATTTCAAACGGTTCCGCCGCCGAATCAACACGGCGGTTTCGCGCAAGGAATGTGATCAGAGAACCAATTCCATAAACAGTACGCCTTCGTGCGGATTGTCATAATAAGGCGGGATCGCCGAGAAGCCGTGAGATTCATAAAGTTTCACGGCCTTTCCCATTTTTGGCGGGTATGTATCGAGCCGCATCTTTGAATATCCAATGACCTGAGCTTCTTCGATCAGCTTTTCAATCATCGTGTTGCCGAGACCTAAGCCTCGAAATTCTTCGCGAAGATAGAGTCGTTTCATTTCGCAGATATCGTCTTCAAGTTTTCTCAATGCAATGCAGCCCGCCAACTTTTCATCCACCGAGGCGAGAAAAAGCCTGCCATCCGGACATGCGTAACGTCCGGGAAGCTGGTTTAATTCGTCTTCGAAACCCTGAAAGCAAAGGTCGAGCCCAAGCCACGCTTCGTATTCGCGGAAGATCGCGCGCACATCTTCGATCTGCTCCGCGGTTTCGGCTTGAAGGATCTCGATCATCCAAAAATTAGATTCTTAATATGCATCAGCCTCGATGCAACTGTGCCCCGTTTTCTTTTATACTCAAATACATGGAAACAGCGGTTGAGAAATATAAGGTTGCAAACGAACCATTCTACCTTCCGGTCAAACAGGAAGTCGAGCTATTCGAAGCGGCATATGCCGCAAAACTGCCGGTTATGCTGAAAGGCCCGACCGGATGTGGCAAAACTCGCTTTGTCGAGTTCATGGCCTACCGAATGAACCGCCCGCTGATAACGGTGGCTTGCCACGAAGACCTTTCATCGACGGATCTCGTCGGCCGATTTTTGCTCGAGGGCGAAGAGACGGTTTGGCATGACGGGCCGCTAACTGCTGCTGTACGTGCCGGAGCGATCTGCTATCTGGATGAGGTTGTCGAGGCTCGCAAGGACACGGTCGTTATCATCCATCCGCTGACAGATGACCGGCGAAGATTGCCGATAGAAAAGCGCGGAACGGTTATCGAGGCGCCGCCGGAATTTATGCTAGTCGTTTCATATAATCCGGGCTATCAATCGGTTTTGAAGGACCTGAAACAATCGACGCGGCAGCGTTTCGTTGCGATGGAATTCGATTACCCGGACGCCGGGGCCGAAGCCGAGATCGTCGCGAAAGAGGGCGGAATCGATCAAAATACGGCAAAAGATCTGGTTATGATCGGTCAAAAGGTACGAAATCTTCGTGGACATGGTCTCGAAGAAGGTGTTTCCACAAGATTGCTGATCTACGCCGCCCAAATGATCGCGAAAGGAATTTCGCCGATCGAAGCCGCCGAGGTCGCCATCTGCTCGCCCATCACAGACGACCGAGAGCTACAACGGAGTATCAGAGAGATCGTGACGACGATCATTTGAAATTTATCTTGAAAATTCTTTTGGCTAAAAGTATCCTAAAAACGTTATGACTAACGAGGAATTATTAAAAGAGTATAGTTCTCTGCCTGACAAAGACAAGCGAATTGTTGCGCTGCCTAATTACGAGGATTCGCAATCGATTTATCGAGAAAAAGGTAGAATCGGGAGCAAAGAAAAAGTCATTCAGGGACGACCCTTTCTTCGGAATATGGAAGGACCGCGAAGACATGAAAGAGGGCGGAGCGGCTTGGGTGCGGAAGATCCGAAAAGAGCAATGGGATCGGAGCGACAGATGGTCATAGTCGATTCTGACATTTTGATCCAGTATTCGCGTTACGACGACACGGCAGCAGCCTGGCTCGATGAAACATCCGATCACGAAACACTCGTGATAAGCGTCATAACCGAAATTGAGTTGATCATCGGCAGTCGTGATAAGACCCACCTAAATGAAGTAAGAAAGTTTCTCTCCCAGTTTGAGATCATACATATCGACGATGAGATCTCACGTCTGGCTCCGGCACTAATAGAGAAATACTACCTTAGCCACCGTTTGAAGCTACCCGATGCACTCATCGCAGCTACCGCATTAGTTACCGACATCGAGTTAGCGACTATCAATCGAAAAGACTTTCGATATATCGACGGTTTGAAATTGGTCGATTATCCCTGACAACGACCCCGAGACTCCAACGCAGCATCCGCGAGATCGTGACAACGATTATATGATGAGGAACAAAGAAGAAACGAAAGAACAAAAGCCTTGAGCAAGATGGCAGCAACTTGGAAACTAGTTGTTGATGAACATCTCCGGAATGGTGGAAAGCTCGAAGACTTAAAGATCGACAAAACCTTCACTCGCAAAGGCCGGATGGCAGATAAGAATACGCCTTATGTACGGTAGAACATGCCTCGGCTCGAATAGTTGGTTGGTGGCGAATGGTTTTGTGCCGCAGACGGTGCATTCGTGGCTCAATTATCAGCTTGGCTACATCAAACGCCTCTGTCTGCTGCTCAACTGCACGCCGAACGACCTTTTCGACTGGCGCGAGGACGGCAAAACCGTCGTCCACGACACCCACGCCCTCCGCACCCTCATCAAACAGAAAAACGACATCCAAACCACCCTCCGCGAACTCCCGCTCGATAAACTGGAGAAGCTGGGCGAGATGCTGGCTGAGTTGAAGTCCGAGAGTGGAGGTTAGTCAATGATGCGAAGACTACTAGTTGGATTTTGCCTTTCGCTGATCACGCTATTTGGATGTCAAGGAAAGCTGACCTCTGATGATGAGCTAGTGAAGAGATTCAATGACCACCGAGCAAACTTCGAAAAGCTCGTTCGTATGATGAACGAGGATACGAATGTGCGATCGATCTACGAAGACCATGTTGCGTTAGTTGACACTCCTTTATGGCGGACGGACGATCAAAAAGGATTTTCGACCACTCGATGGAACGAATACAAAGAACTCTTCACTCAGCTTGGAAGCCCATACATCCACCGCATTTCAAAAGAAGGCGATGTTATTGAAATTGCTTCCGGTTCAGTCGTGGTTTACGACACAAGTGACTCGTATGAATCCGTCGTTACATCAAAAGGTTATGTATTTAGCTTGAAAGAACCGTCGCCATTGGTTAAGTCGCTGGACGATGCGCAGATAAACCCTTCCTACAGAAAGATTGATGGCAATTGGTATCTCCATTACCATTCGGGAGTGAGCAAACCCGAATGAAGATACGCAGACAACTTCTCATCATCCTTTTGCTAATCGCTGGAGTTTCGTGCTTTGGACAGACTAAGAAAAGCGCCGTCACCTATCCCGCACATTGGTTCGCGCCGATCAACGATCCGAACAAACCCGACTGGGAGATATTGCCGCAGGAGCGACAAGCGGGGGAGGTTATTTTGTCGAAGCGGAATGAGCTTGGCATTTTGTCGAACTTTGCGGCGACGCCGTTTGGGCTTTATGGCAAGCGCTACGCGAGCGTCGAGGGCTTCTGGCAGATGATGCTTTATCCCGAAGGCCAATACGACCCTCGCAAGCATGATGTACTAGATAAGAGCGTCGTTTGGAAATTCACTCGCGACCAGGTCGCGCAGATGACCGCCTTCGAAGCAAAATCCGCCGGAACGCTTGCCGAGGAAAACATGAAAAAGCTCGGCATCGATTGGTGTGCGTTCGAAGGCAAGCGTTTCTCATACCGCTCCGCCACACCCGGCGAACATTACAAACTCATCCTCGCCGCCATGCGTGCCAAGCTCGAACAGAACGCTGAAGTAAAACGCATCCTCCTAGCCACCGGCGACCTCATCCTCAAACCCGATCACCACGGCGAAGAAAATCCGCCGCCCGAGTGGAAATATTACGAGATCTGGATGCAGTTGCGAACTGAACTGATGGCGAAGCCGCTCTGAAAGCATTATGCCGCAGTGTAGATTTGCGGTAGGTTTGGCATAATTGTTTCGAATGAAAAAGCAGACTGGCGGGCCGCCGCCTGAATTCAGGGCTCCGAACATGACAAACCGCCGCGAGTTTCTTAAGATCCTTGGTGCGACCACGACGGCCGCCGCTCTTTCGTCACAAAACATTTTCGCTCAACGCAAAGCCAAGAGCTGTGTGATCATCGGCTCCGGGCTGGCGGGTCTTTCGGCGGGTTTCAAATTGAAGAATGCCGGTTGGGAAGTAACGATCCTTGAGGCGAGGAATCGTATCGGCGGACGTGTCTTCTCGCACAACTTTGCCGGCACCGACTTGATTTGCGAACTCGGAGCCGAATGGGTTGGCGAAAGCCATGAGCGGCTGCACGCTCTGTGCGGCGACTTCAAAATTCCACTCCAAAAACACCAGTTCGAAGACCGCCTGATGCAGAACGGCAAGGTTTCGCAGCCGCGCGCCTGGGGATTTTCGGAACCTGCAAAGCAGGGCTTGGCAAAGTTGATCGGCGGTTACGAAAAACTCACGGCGCTTCAAAAAGCGAATCTCGACAAGCTTGATTGGTGGACGCAGCTTGAGCGGATCGGCTTCAACCGTGACGACCTGATCATCCGCGATCTGATGGACAGCACCGATTTCGGCGAATCGATCCGAAATGTTTCCGCGTTTGCCGCGCTGGCCGAATATGCAGAATCGAGCCCGAACAACGAGATGGATTACAAGATGACGGGCGGAAACTCGCGGCTAGTGCAGGAACTGGCACAGCGGGTTGGCTCCGAAAATATCCGTTTGGGCAAGTCGGCCAACGAGATAAACCAAAAAGCGGGAATCATAACGGTGATCTCCGGCGAAGAAACGTTTAAAGCGGATGCGTGCATTTGCACGGCACCTGTTGCCAGTTTGCGAAAGATCAAATTCAACCCACCGCTACCCGCCGCTCAGGCCGATGCCGCCGAAAAACTAGGCTACGCACGCATTATCAAAAACAGCGTTCTGTTCGACGAACGCTTTTGGAAGGACGAGAACTTCTCGATGGTTACTGACACGACATCGCACTACTACTTTCACAGCACGCAGAATCAGCCCGGAAAACAGGGCATTCTGACGGCTTATGCGGTCGGCGACAAAGCCGACGTGCTCGCTTCACAGGATGACACAAGACGCCAGACAATCGTCGCACGGGACTTGATCGACTTCACCTGGTCAGCCCCGAATCTTGCCAGAGGCATCGCGTCATACGCCTGGCAGCGTGACGAATATACGAAAGGAGCATACGCTCTTTACCGTCCTGGCCAATGGTTCGGGATTCGGCCGGTGCTGGCCCGTCCACATGGCAAAGTCCTTTTCGCCGGCGAACACATTGCCGATTGGCAGGGCTTTATGGAAGGAGCCATCGAAACTGGCGAGGCCGCCGCGGCGAGCCTGATCCGCTAACTCAGAATAGAGTGTCACCTCCGCCCGCTGTTAATACCGCGATAATTAACATCTATTTAACAGGCATTTCACACCTCGTTAACCTCGCGTCCCTATCCTAATTTTTGCAAGCCACAAACAGGACAATTTTTTTCAGATCAGGCGGATTGCGGCGGTTGTCGTAACAACTCCGCCGTTTATCCAATTTTCGCGAGTTCTTTATATCGAGGAGTAACCATGAGATCGAATTTTATAGCGAGATTATTAACATTGATTTTTGCCGTGATACTAGCTCCGGCTGCGTTTGCACAAGCTACCGGAAGTTTGACCGGCACCGTCAAAGATCAAAACGAAGCAGTCGTTCAGGGCACGAACATAACAGTCACCAACACAGCAACAAACTTTACGCGAAACACGACAACCAATGACGAAGGGCGTTGGACGGTAACTCAGCTTCCGGTCGGAACCTACAGCGTTTCGTATGAAAAGGAAGGCTTTAAGAAATCAATCAGCCAAAACACGCAGGTCGAGGCGTCGGTAACACGCACGGTTGATGTCGCTCTCGAAGTAGGTGCGGCGGATGTGTTTGTCGATATCACAAGCGATCAGCCGCTTGTGCAGGCTGAATCGGCGACGGTTTCACGTCAGATCACAGGTGAACAGATCACGCGGGTTCCTACTTCTACGCGAAGCTTTACGGGTTTGCTTTCTTCAGAAGCCGGAGTTTCCTCTGAGCTTTCGCCGGTTGGTGTAAACGGGAATGGTAACGTTTCGCCATCAGTGAACGGCACACGAACAACATCGACCAGCTTGTTCTTTAACGGTGTGGACGCGACGAATATTACGAGCAACGAGGGTTCGCTAAACGACAACATCTCGCCCGCACCGGAAACGCTGCAGGAAGTAAAACTGCAAACGTCGCTTTACGATGCGTCCACCGGCCGTAGCGGCGGCGGCAATTTTCAGCTTGTAACCAAGTCTGGTGGAAATAAATTCAGCGGCTCGGCCTATTATTATCTTCAGAATAAAGCTTTAAACTCGAACGAATTTTTCCTAGAAGAAAGCGGCAACGAGAAGCCAAAAGCCGACCGAACAGAAGCTGGTTTTACGATTGGCGGACCGGTCGTGAAAGACAAATTCTTTTTCTTCGGCGGCTATCAATACACGGATGCGAACACCGGGCTTGTTCCGACCGCCCGGACACGAACAATTCTGCCGATCGCATTAAGCGTGCTTGGAGCGGACCGATCGCGAGCGGCGATCGCGGCGGCATTTAATCAGTTTAACGGCTGCACGGTCGGTACGACTTGTCTTTTGGCGAGCGATATCAGCGATGTCGCATTCAACATTTTCAATCTGCAAAACCCTGTTACAGGCGGATTTGTATTGCCGTCGATCACAAATTTCCGTACGTTGGGCATTGTCGATCAGACGGGAACCGGAAGCTATCAGTTCGGCGGTTTCCCAACTATAACGTCGCGCACCTTGCAAAGGAATAATCCGTTGGTTGAGGTTGTAAGCGTCGAGCCATCGAAATTCAGGCAGCACCAGGTAACGACGCGGCTTGACGGACAACTAAGCAGCAACAACACACTTTCGGGAACATTCTTTTATTCAGATTTTCCGGGTCTCGATTCGTTCCCTGATCCTAACAGTTTGGCGTCGCCTTTCACGCTTGACCGCGACGATCGGAACCGAACACTCTCGATCGGCGATACACATATTTTTACACCGAACTGGATCAACGAAATTCGCTTCGGCTACTTTTACCTGAACAATTCACGCAAGCTCACTGACGATTTCTCGACCGGAGCGTTTACGAATCAGGCCATCGGCGTTACCAATCCCGCCTCGACTTTTGACACAAGCGTAGCGACAACCCGTCTCGGCCATTACATCGGCCGGAACAACCTCGCTAACTTTTCATTCGGCGGCCCGAACGATTCATTCAATAAGCGAAAGCAGATCACGTACAGCATTGGCGACAACGTGAACTGGACATTCGGAGATCACAATATAAAATTTGGCGGCGAGTATAAGCGGCATCAGTACGATACGAATCTGCCGGAGGAACAAGCGACGGAATTTGAGAAGTTCGATTCGTTTACACAGCTTTTGACTGGAAACGCAACCGAGGCTGACACGCAATACGGCATCACCGACAAGAGTTTTAGATTTCAGGACTACGGCTTTTATGTTTCGGACAATTGGAAGATAAACCGCAAGCTTTCGCTCAATTTGGGATTGCGTTACGAACTGTTCATGTGGCCGACGGAGAAAAACGGACGCATCGGCAACTTCGATCTGGCACCGTATGAATCGTGTTTCACATCGAGCGGGACAAACGCGCTTTGTGACAACCCGACGGCTGGCTTCATCGTTCCGAGCAACGTCAACACGACCGGGATTTCGATAGTTGACAGTGCTATCGGAGCGACGCAAAAAGTCGGCAATAAGCACACGTTGAACGGGCAGGATTACAATAACATTGCACCGCGCATCGGCCTTGCTTATTCTGTGAATGACAAATTCGTATTACGCGGCGGCTACGGTTTATTTTACGATCGACCGTCGGCTGCGTTCATCAACACGGTCTTTTCGAACTATCCTTTTCTTAGAGAAGTCGAGATCACAGTCCCAAACGGTAATGTCGCGATCGCCACGGCTTTTTCGGGCGTTCCGACAAATGTTCCATTAAACCAATGGCTTCCGTTTCGTATCGTCCGTGCATCAGGGGCAACGGGTGCGTATCAGATTCGCGACAACACGCCCGTATTTGTCGATTCACGCGGAACTCCGCAAGGAGCGGGTTGCGTTCCGTTGACCGGCGTTAATTGTACTCGCGGAAACATCGCCGAAACGTTTGAGTTTCGTGCCGTAGATCGAAATCTGAGAACGCCATATGTTCATCAATGGAACGTCGGCGCTCAATACGAGATCGTCAAAGACCTTTTGATCGAAGCGCGTTATATCGGCACGGCTGGTAAGAACTTGCTGGTCGCAACCGCGCTGAATCAGGGATTCGATCTTAACGATCCAAATACGCCGGACCACATTTACGAACGATTTAATCAGGCTTACGTCGCGGCGGGTTCGCCGAATGGAGCTTTGAATACCGGTTCGACAGCACGTGCACGCGGAACAGGACGGGCATTCGGATTTCTAAACACCGTAACAGGTCAGACCGACCTTAATTTGTCGAGCGCGGCCGGAGCGGTAATCAACTTCGAAGCACGCGTTCCGATCCTCGGCTTTAATGTTCCCGAAGCTCTTCTGCTTAAATCACAAGGCTATTCGAACTATCACGGCGGACAGTTCAGTTTGACGAAACGATTCTCGAAGGGCATCCAGTTCAATGTCGCCTACACGTTCTCGAAATCGATAGACGTGATGTCTACCGATCCGGGCAGCACGGCGGGCAGCGGCAAACCCGATGTTCCGAACTCAGGTTTTATAGCTCAAGGCGACGCCAGAAATATCGAGAACAATATAGCGTTGTCCGATTTTGACCGCACTCACCGCTTCAGCACAAACTTTGTTTGGGACATTCCAACCGGCGGATCGAACAACACATTTGTTAAAGGCTGGTCAATCTCCGGATTCTTCCAGGCCCAATCGGGAACGCCGTTCACGGTGTTTGCGTCGGAGCCGGAACTACAGACAGCGGCTCAATTCACAAGCGTCACGCGCGGTGCGGGCGGTTTAGTACGGCCTGGTTTTGGACGGCCGAATATCAATTGTACTGCGTCCGAAGCGGTATCGGTCGCCAGCACAAATAACCTAAACGTAATAAATGGCGGATGCTTCTCGTCGGCTTTCGGCGGTTTCGGCAATCTTGGTCGCAACACGTTCCGCGGGCCGGTGCAGAAACGCTTCGATCTCAGTTTTGCCAAGAGCACGAAGATTAACGAGCGTATGAGCTTTGAGCTTGGCTTCGATCTGTTCAACGTGTTCGACACAATTAACTTTGCTAATCCGAACAGCGATTTGCAGGACACGGTCGATTTCGGTGTGATCACGAACACTATCGGCGGGCCGCGTGTCGGTCAGTTCAGAGCGAAGTTTAGATTCTAACGCGGCTTAACGAACAAGGGGACGGACCGGAAGAAAAGGCGAGAGGATTGATTTCCTTTCGCCTGTCGACGCTCAAAACTCCGATTCATGGACTTTGCGGATTTTGCTTGAGCAATTCGGCGCGGAGGAGAAAGCTGCCGTCCGTTACAATTCGGTCGCCGACGTTGAGGCCTTCGAGGACGGTAAAGCGTCCGTTACTTTCGGCGCCGAGGCGGACCGGTTTGACCGCGAAGACGTTTGGTTTGTCTGTGGCGACAAAGACCACCTGTTTGTCGTTCATATTCTGGACCGCGGATGATGGAATTACAGGCATTGTCCTCTCTGCGGCTCCCATCGAGCCGAAGGCGACATTTACATACATCCCGATCTTCAAAACTTGCCCCGGATTTTCGAGTTCGACGCGAACCTGCGCGGTTCTCGTCTCTTGATTGAGGTTTGGGTCTATGTAAGTCACTCGGCCACGGAAGAGTTTGTCCGGATACGAACTCGTCGTAACGCTCGCGCCGCTGCCCTCGCGGAGCTGGCTGATGTCCTTCTCAAAAACCTGCGCGATCACCCAGACGCTGGCGAGATTTGTCACACGCATCAATTCCTTATTTGCCTCGACGACCTCGCCCTGGTTTGCATCACGCTTTGTGATCGTTCCGGCGACGGGTGCCGTCAGCGCGATCTCGGATGTGATCTGCGATGGGACGCGAAGTGAATTTACTCTTTGCGATGGCAAGCCAAGCAACAATAGCCTTTGTTTTGAGGTTGCAAGATCGGATTCAGCGGTCTGCCGTTTTACAGCTGCTTGTTCGAACTCGCCACGGCTTACCGGGTTGATCTCCGCAACTTTTACTGCTCGGTCGTATCGTCTCTTTGTCTCTTCAACGTTGGCCTCGGCGGTTTTCAGTTTTGTCGTAGCTTGTTCAAATTCTTCGCGACTGACCGCTCCGATAGCGAGCAGTTTTTCGGTTCGCACGTGATGCTTGTGATGTTCAACCAGTTCGGCCTCGGCAGTTTTTAGCGCGGCCAACGCCTGATCGAGTTCCGTATTGCTTGCGGGGCTGATCTTAACTAACCGCGCGGCTCGGTCGTAGTTTTGCCGCGCGGTCTGAGCCTCGGTCTGCAATGCAAGATACCGCGATTGCGACGCCGCAAGTTCGTCGCTGAAAATAACGGCAAGTGTTTGCCCTTTGGATACGTTCTGGCCGAGTTCGCCCTTGACGCTCCGCAAAATGCCGCCGAGCAGCGAAATGAGCGGAGTTTCCTTATAGGCGTCGGGCTGCACGACACCGGTCGCCGCAACCGACATCGCATCGCTCGAAAGCGTCTCGCCGACAGTCTCGATCTTGAGGCCGATCTTTTCAACCTGGTCTGGTTGTATCGTGACCGTCTGTTCACCGGACGTTTCGGACTGCGAAGACGTGTTATCGCCAAATGAAACGGTGCGCGGGGCGGGAACGATGTTTCCTTCCTGTTTTCCGCGCAAAAACCAGAAAAGCAATGCTCCCACCACCACGACGCCGATTGCCGCACCCGCAATATAGAGCGGCTTGCGGTTTGAAGTTTGGTCAGGAACTGGAGCCAAATCGTCGACTATATTTTCTTCGTTATTTTCTTTGCTCATTTCTTTTTTAGCTCGGTTGCGTTTATCGCCCGCATTATCTCGATGTTCGCAGCGTAAGTTTCGAGCTTGGCGTCGATCAATTCGTTCTCGACATCGAGAAAGCGCCGTTCCTCGGCAATGTAGTCAAGCAGGCTTCGCGAACCGAGTTCGTAGGTTTGCCAGATTACTTGTAAATTCGCATTGGCCTGATCGCGAACGCCATTCTGAAAGATTGACAGCGAGCGAGCCGCGCGATTATAGCGGGCAAAGGCCGTCGCGACTTCACGGCGGATTGTCAGCTCGCCAAACTCAATTCGCCGCCGCGCCGCTTCTCTTTCGAATGTCGCGGCTTCGACCGCTCCCTGATTTCGATTGCGGACCGGCAGATCGATCTCGACACCAAACGTGAAAAAATGAAAGACATCCTGTACGGGACGCAAAAGTCCGCGATCATCGAAACCGCTTACCGGAAAACTCGAATTCATCCGTTGATAACCAGCCTTGACGTTTGCGTCGATCCGGCCACCGGCTTTCGCCATCTCAATGCGTGCAACCGCAAGCTGTTCGAGCGTGCGTGCTCCCTGCAAATCGGGGCGCTCTCGCAATGCGTTTTCGGTCGAAGCGGCAATCGAAGGCAGCGGCGCGATCAGGCCGGCAAAATCACCGCGAAGACGCAGCGGATCTTCCGGCTTCATGCCGATCATATTTCGAAGCTCGAACATCGCGGTCTCGACCTTGCCTTCGGCGGTCTCGCGGATCGACTGTAGCCGGTTGACCTCGACAAGGAAGATATTTTGTTCGAGCGGCGCGATCTTGCCTTCGGTGACTCTCGCTGCAACCAACTCGTAGCCCTGTTTCGCCGCCGCCAATGTCTTTTCGGTAACGTCGAGTTTTTTAATCGCAGCCAAGGCCTCGCCGAATTTTAGACGCACATCGGATGCGAGCAGCCGTTCCCGATTGGCAAGCTCGAATTCACGAGCTTCCAATTCACGCTGTGCGACGGCGATCCGTGCCGCGCGCCGCCCACCAAGTTCAAGCGGCAGCATTAACTCGGCCATTTGGTTATTATCCGCACCGGTGATCTGTTTTGCTCCACTCGCCGCCAACGTCGGGTTTGGCCGCAGACCGGCTTGTTTGACCAAGGCTCGCGCGGCCTCTACCTCCTTCCGCACGGCCTGCAACTCTCCGTTGTTTTCTAGCGCCAAAGCTACGGCCTGGTCAGCAGTTGTTCCAGCCACCTGATCGAGATAACGAGACATATTGTCTGGCGTTGGTGTTGGCGTCTGTCCAAAGACATGCCTCGCGCTCTGCGCCAACGTAAATATCAGCGCAATAACCAGAATTACTCCGTAACGTTCTATGTACATTTGGTTACCGCCAACCCAACTTTCGTCATGTTAATGCGACTCCAGAAAATTGCCCTGCGGCCCGACGCCGCCCATATGCACTAACTGTGCTCCATGATGCCCGGCGATTGAAACTGTGATCGATGCTCCGACGAGCAAGATCAAAACGGTTGCCTCGCTCCACCATTTTCTGCTTACAAAAAAATGCGAAACGATCTTCGCCGCCAGTGCCGCTAAAGCGAGCCACCATGTGTATTTCGCCATTAGCTCGTGAGTCGTGTACATCTCGCTGACATGTTCGGGCAGATTCATCGGGTGTGCATGAAACATATTCGACGCCAACCAGACCGAGATCGTACCGATGAGCAGCAAAATCAACACCGCAAAGCTAAATTCCTTTCTGTACACGAAAAATGAAAGCACCTGAAACAATGCCGCGAAGATCAGAAGAACAATTGGAAAATGCACGATCAGCGGATGATAATTCGGAAAGTCTTCCACCATATTCATCGGCACCTGCTCCGTTTTTGTTTCAACCAGAGCGGCGGGTGTGTGCATAGCTGTGTTTGCTGCTTGCGGTGTCGGCGATGGATGATTATTGTTTCCGTGTGCTAAAAGTCTTCCCGCAAAGACTGTGAACAGCAGTATCGCGAATATTCCCACGCGACTAATGTTTCTAGTTTTCATTATCAAACTCTCCATGCGCACGATTCGAAGCATCATATTTTTCTTGCTGCGCCGACTATTTCGCGTTCCCGCAGCCAGTAAAAAATCACCGGCGTTATTATCAATACATGAAGCAAGCTTGAAACCATTCCACCCAGAACTGGAGCGGCAAGCGGCTTCATTACCTCGGAACCCGCACTCGTGCTCCACATGATCGGCAATAGTCCGGCGACAACTGTCGAAACCGTCATCACTTTTGGACGCAGACGCAATAACGCACCGTCGATCACGGCCTGCATCAGTTCTTTTTTAGTCAACTGCCGACCTAACGCATCACGCTTATTGTGGACTGATTCGTTCAGGTAGATAACCATTACAACCGCAGTTTGCACTGCCGTTCCAAAGAGAGCGATAAAGCCGACCCAGACAGCGACCGAGAAGTTGTAACCGAGAAACCAAACCAGATAAACGCCGCCCGTGAGTGCGAAAGGCACAGCCATCAACACATGCGCGGCCTCAATCACCGAGTGATATGTCATATAAAGCAGCCCGAAAATAATCAGCAATACAATTGGGACGACAAAGAGCAAACGGCTCTTTGCACGTTGCTGATTTTCGTATTGGCCACTCCACGCGACGTAATAACCGGGCGGCAGTTCAACCTCTTTTATTTTCTCTTTCGCCTCATCGACAAAGCTTCCAACGTCACGCCCGCGAACATTCAGAAGCACCGTGCCGCGAAGAAGGCCGTTCTCGCTCTGGATCATTGTCGCTCCCTCGACGGACTTAATATCCGCGACCTGTGAAAGCGGAACCGTGCCGCCGTTTGACATGGCGATAGGTATCTGACCGAGAGCTTCGGGCGTATCGCGAAAGGCTTTTGCATAACGCACACGGACCGGAAATCGCCGCCGACCTTCGACCGTGACTGAGAGATTGGTTTCGCCGATGCCTTTTTCTATCGTGTCCTGAATCACGGTAACGTCGATGCCGTATCGCGCCGCCGCCGGACGATCAATCTTGATGTCGATGTACGGCGAGCCGCCGATTTGTTCTGGATAGACATCGACGGCGCCGCGAACTTTTTTGACCGAATCGGCGACCTGACGCGAGAGGGTTTCGAGTTGTTTAAGATCGTTGCCGAAAATTTTGATGCCGACCTGTGTTCGTATTCCTGTCGAAAGCATCTCAATGCGGTTGATGATCGGCTGTGTCCAGATGTTTGTAACGCCTGGCATACGCAGCTTTTCATCCATTTCGGTGATCAGATCTTCGCGCTTCACGCCCGGCCGCCACTCATCTTGCGGTTTAAGATGGATGAGCGTCTCATTCATATTCGTCGGCGCCGGATCGGTCGAGGTTTCGGCCCGGCCAGCCTTGCCGACTGCCCATTCGACCTCGGGAAAAGATTTCAGTAACTCGCCCTGTTTGCTCATGATCTTGAGAGCCTCGTCGATCGAGATCGCCGGATCGGTGACCGGCATAAACATCATATCGCCTTCGTTTAGAGGCGGCATAAATTCGCTGCCGATTCCCATCGCCAAAACAATCGCACCTATAAACAATGCAAGAGCTACGCAAATCGCGATCACACGATGTTTGAGCGCCAATATCAACGTCGGCTCATAAAGCCAGCGCAGAAAGCGCATCACCGGATTGACCTGTTCGGAATGAACCTTACCGCCGATGAGAAACGTACAAAGCACGGGCACGAGCGTGACGGCGATAATCGTTGCCCCGGCCATTGCAAATGTTTTTGTAAAGGCAAGCGGGTGAAAGAGCTTTCCCTCTTGTCCGATCAAGGCGAACACAGGAACGAAGGCAAGGATGATGATCGCCATCGAAAAGAAAACCGGGCGCCCGACTAGCTTTGTCGATTCGAGGACAATGTCCCAAACAGCCTTTCGGTCCTTCGGATCGACTGCGCGCACCTCCATAAAGCGAAATGCATTCTCCGTCACGACAATTCCAGCATCGACAAGCACGCCGATGGCGATGGCTATTCCCGCAAGCGACATCAGATTCGAGCTGATGCCGGTAAAATACATGAAGATAAACGACATCAGCACGGCGAGAGGAAGGGGAGCCGTGACGATCAGGATCGAGCGGAAATGCGCGAGAAAAATGATGTGGGCGAGCGTAACGAGCAGAAGTTGCTCGGTAAGCGACCACTTGAGCGTGTCGATTGCTCGATTGATAAGCTGCGTGCGGTCGTAAAACGGGACGATCCGAACGCCCGACGGCAGCCCGGCCTGGAGCGCTTCGATCTTCTGTTTGATCGAATCGATGACCTCGAGCGTGTTTACACCGTAACGAGCGATGACCACGCCGCCGACCGCTTCCGTGCCGTTCTTGTCGAGCGCTCCGGTGCGAAAGGCGTTGCCTAGTTTTACTTCCGCTACGTTTTTGACATAGATCGGTGTGCCGGTTCGACGAGCCGATCATGATATTCTCAACGTCTTCCATCGAACCGATTAACCCGATGCCGCGGACGACGGCCCATTGACCGCCTTGCTCGACGACGTTGCCGCCGACATTGTTATTGGAACGTTGAACAGCCTCGACGACGGTCGAAATCGGAATATTGACGCCACGCAATTTATTCGGATCGATGTCGATCTGGTATTGCTGAACATAACCGCCAACAGAAGCCACTTCCGCAACGCCCGGCACGGAGTTTAGCTGATAACGAACAAACCAATCCTGAACCGTCCGCAGATCGCGCAGGTTCATATCGTCCGATTCGAGCGTGTACCAAAAGACCTGCCCCACACCGGTTGCGTCGGGGCCGAGCGTCGGCGTAACTCCTTCAGGTAATTGTTTGGTGACGAGATTGAGCCGCTCCAAAACCCGCGTCCGAGCCCAGTAGAGATCGATATTGTCCTCGAAGATAATATTGATCATCGAGAAACTGAATGCCGAATTTGCACGGATGACACGCACGCCGGGAAGCCCCTGAAGATTTGTGACAAGCGGATAAGTCACCTGGTCTTCTACTTCCTGCGGCGAGCGTCCCGTCCAATCGGTAAAAACAATTACCTGATTATCAGAGAGGTCGGGAATCGCATCTATCGGCGTTCGAGTAAGCGCCCAGTAACCCGCCACAGCCACACCCAAGTAGAAAACTATGACGATACCGCGATTCTTTAGCGACCACTCGATTATCTTGTGGATCATACAACTTTACTTCGCATTGATCGGCAGCGAAAACGAACCCTTTCCCGCAGGGCCTTCGTAGGTGATCTGAGCTTGCCATTCACCTGCCATATCGATCTCGGCCTTGCCTTTATAAACGCCGGGAGTTCCAGTTGTCGTGAACGTCGTCCCGCTGTTCATCTCCGCCATGCTTCCCATCGCCGCCATGCGATAGTTTAGGGCGACGGCACCGACATCGACCGGTCTTCCGGCTGCGTCCGCGAAGGTCAGCGTGAATTCCTGCTTGCCTTTTCGCAACACGCCCTCCGCGTTCGAGACCGTTGCCGTCAAATTGTTTCCGGCTGGCCCGGTTGCGATTGTCTTTCCCGCTGCTGGTGCGGATGTGCTGTCATTTGTCGAACCGCAAGCCGCAGTAAAAACAAATACGCTTGCGAGCATTAATGAACCAACAAAGAAAATAGTTTTTCTCATCCTTTGAATCTCCTAAATATGAATTTAAATTCCGGTCTCGATTATTCCCGATTAAAGGCGCAGCGAGACCCGCTGGTGATATAGTCGAATATGCGCAGTTCACCAAAAAAAGGCGCACTACACCATCGGAACTAGATCAAAAACGAATTGTGTTGGATGTATTTGGGTTGGAATGTTCGCGACAGTGTCTTACGCGAATACGTTACCGCTGTTGAAGTTTGAGATCTTTCTGCTGGAAACAACTCAGCGATTTGTTCAGAAATCGACTTCGAAACCGTAATGTTCGATGGTGAGAAATTAAATGATGCGCTGGATGAAGTGGGTGTCGACTCAGAGCAATTGACCGCACAACATAAACGAGTAGCGTCAGCCGCAGGCGTTTGTTCCTTACTTTTCGCCTTGTCGCAACACTTCATCATCTTGTCATTCGACGAATGAAGCGGTGTCCCGGACACTACGCCACCTGAGAGAGACAAAAGTAAGAATAGTAATGTGAGCCGCTTTAGCATCAGCTAAACTATATGCCCCCTGTCTGGCTCATGTCAATAACAATCGCCCACGTCGCAGCACGTTTCACCACGCAAAGATCAGCGACCAGACATCGCTTAGAAAAATCGGACCGTATAGCTAAAACGGATTCCCCGCCCGATCTCGGGTGAGATGTCCTTTATGAACGAGATGTGGTTGAAAAACAGCTTGTTATTGAGGTTGTAGGCGCTCACCGAAAAGATATTGGCGAAATGCTGACGCGCAATAATGTACGAGGCGGTGAGATTGGCTGTGCCGTATCCTGCGGTCGGTGTTTCGTTATCGAATATGCGGTCCTGTTTACCGACGGCAACGAATTCGGGCCGGATGCTCACATTCTTAAAATGCACGTCCAAGCCAATTCGACCGCGAAGCGGCGCAATACGCGGCAACGCACGCCCGTCTTTTAGTTCGGCGTTGACATAATCGAGACCGGCCAGCAAGTTCAGATATTTGTTGGCGGTCACATCGAGGCTTAGTTCACTTCCAGTAAAGCGGCTATCGTCCTGCAAATATCTTGCGATCGGAAATCCACTGTCGGGATCGACATCGCCGGTCGGAGCAAGGAAAACAAAACCCTTAAAGCTGTAGTAATAGAAATTAGCCTCGGCCTTTATCATCGAACTTTGTTGCCGCAGCGAAATGTCAACGCCGTTGCTAACCTCAGGCTTCAGAGTCGAGTTGCCGATCTCAAAGGCAAGCGTCCCATCGTGCGGGCCACTGTTGTAAAGTTCTTCGAGCGCCGGAGCGCGAAAGCCGTGTGAGTAATTGGCGACAAACGCTCCGCCTTTCCACAGATCAAAACGCACTCCAACCGCGCCGGAAAAGCCCGTAAAGTAACGATTTACGAGCGCCGGATTGACCGGATCGTAGCGATTATTCTCGACACGCCCGCCAAATTGCAGCGTCACGCGGTCATACTTTAATTCCTCAAGTGCAAACACCGCGAACGAATCCTGTTTGACCGGGCCATCGACCAACGTTTCCAATCCGACAGTTGAATAGTCTCGGTTGAAGCCGTTGAAACCGAACCGCCCGCTCAGCTTCCCCGCCTTTTTCTGTTCGAATATCCCACGATACGATAAGACATTGTTCCTAAACGTCGTGCCGACTACATCGGCTTCCAGCTCCTGATGCTGATAACGGCTGATATCGACCGTGAACTTCATTCCGGTTATCAGCCAATCGGTGTCGATGTAACCGAAATTGAACTTCAAATCGTTGCGGTGCATCCGCAGGCTGCGGACTTCGGGATCGGCTTCGCGAAAATCGATTGGGATGCCATAGCGGTTTTGGTAGTAGCTATAGGTTGTGTTGAAGAAAGCCTTCTTTGCGAAATATCCGCCACCGATGCTCCCGGACGCGCTTCGAGTAAATGTATTTGCAACCTTGCCGAAGTTGCCGCCCGCAGCATAGTCACCCGTCCGCTGTCCGCTCGCGTTACCCCAGAACATCCAGTTCTTAACACCGTATTCGAGACCGCCGCTCACCGCTCCCTGACCGTTATTTGTTCCGCCGATAGTTGAAAAATATCCGCGAACGCCCGGATGAGCTCCTTCGTCGTGACCGCTAACCGCATTTACGACGCCGCCGATCGCATTGCTGCCGTATAGGAGCGTTGCCGGGCCCTTTACGACTTCGATACGCTCGACTGCGAGCGCGTCAACGGGCTCGGAATGGTCACCCGATTGTGAAGCAAGCGAGCCAACGCTCACACCGTCGGTCGAAACCAGCACCCGATCGCCGTCAAACCCGCGAATAACCGGGCGCGAAGTTCCGGGCCCCGACGAACGTTTCGACACGCCCGCCTCATTGCTCAGAACATCGCCTAACCCGACGGCCACGCGTTCGGTTATCTGTGTCGAATTTATCGTACTGACGGATTCGATGGCGTCGAACGTCGTTTGCTCCGAACCGCTGGCCGTGACCGTGACTTCTTCTTTCAACCCGGAAAGTTGAAGCGAAAAATCAGCCTTCACCGGCTGTGAATCAGCAACCGTCACCTTTCGGCTCAAATCGCTAAAACCCTCTTGATGGACCTTGATCGTATAAGTGCCAAAAGGAACATTTGTAAATTCGAAATGGCCGTCATCGTTAGTCACCGTCGTGCGTTTAAGTTCAACAACCAGTACCGAAGCATCGTGCAGAACCGTGTCTCCACCAGTAAGTCGCACCGTCCCCCGGATCGTGCCGGTATTCTGCGCAAAACTGGAAAAGGTTACTATAAGAAGGATCGCGGAAATAAATATGATTTTGTTCATGATTTCAACCTCAAAATCTCTCGGCCATATCGCCGAAGCATGTCAAAAACGACCGCTTTCTAGTGCGGTAAAGATGGGTTTTTTAGACTTTTTGATTAGCTTTAAGAGAGTTCGGGAGGATGAAAAGGTGGACTTATGTTCCGATAAAGGCCGTATGCGGTAGAATACTCAAATCGGGATTCGTCTCTCACAAGAATACGGTGGCAAAGGTCTGACAGCAAATCGAGCGGAGCACTATGCTGCGTCGCTTCGCGGCCGAGATTTGATCTCTGTTGATCATTGCGGCCTCTATCGCTGCATAGCATGAGGGTATCGCACGGGTCGTCGTGTGGGACATCGTTGGCGGAGATCGAGGGAGCGTCGGCGGATAAGGAATTAGCTTTGATCACCGAGTGCGATCCCCATTCGGCAAGTAAAAAGATCAGGAAGACAGCCGCAAGAATGCGTCTCCAACTCTGCTTCTCTTTGAATATTAGATTAAAACTTCGCACTACTTTGTCCTAAGTTTACCCGTCGGTACTATGAAGGGCAAGCGATAGTTCATAAATGCGTCTCGTGGCACGCAAATCCTTCGCGTTCGGTCTGCGCGGTGACATGCGAGATCTTGAATTCCGTCGTACAGCAATCGTGAACGCGAATTAGAACGTCGTCGTGTTCGGCTCCGTCCGCGAGAACCGTGTGGACGCTGAGCGGCATTTACGCCTGAGGTTAGCGACCAAACGTGGAGATCGTGAACTTCGGCGACACCTTCGAGTTTTGACAGCGTCTCACGCAGGCTCGCGATGTTTACATCGGACGGCGTGCCTTCGAGAAGCACGGCGACCGCGTCTTTTAACAATGCCCACGTTCGCGGCAGGATAAATAATCCAATGCCCGCCGAAATTATCGGATCGGCGTAGTACCAACCTGTCGTCAGCATGATCACTCCGGCGATTATCACCCCGACCGATGTAAGCGTGTCCGAGAGAACCTCATAATACGCTCCCTTCATGTTCAGACTTTCCTTGGAGCCGGAACGCAGGATGAACATACCCACAATATTGACTACCAAACCAATCGACGCGACACCGATCATTGCCGCGCTCTGCACTTCGGGCGGATTTTTGAAGCGTTCGTAAGCCTCATACAGAATGTAGAGCGAAATAAATATCAGAACGACGGCGTTTGTGAGGGCCGCGAGTATCTCGACGCGGTAATAGCCGTACGTCTTCTCGGGCGAAGCGGGTTTCTCCGCAAACCATATCGCAAGCAAGGCCAATCCAACGCCCGCAACGTCCGTCAACATGTGTCCGGCATCCGCCAGCAACGCCAAACTGCCCGTCCAAAAACCGCCGATCACCTCGACGATCAGGTAAAAGAACGTCATGCAAAAGACGATTGCGAGCGGCTTTTTATTTCTGCCCGCCGCGGATATCACATGTGTATGCCCGTGTCCCATAATCGATTGTTCCCGATACTAGATCAATACCGCTTTCTCGACCGGCAAAACCAAAACAATGCCATCGCCTTTTTTCCCAGTGTGAGCGTTTTCGCGAATAGCGGCAACGATACTATCTGCCATCTCATCATTCGCCGCGACCTCGATGCGCTTGTTCGGCTTGAACGGATCAAGCGCGTCGTTCGTTGTTCTTACACGTTGACCGAAACCTTCGGAATCGGTGATCGTCATACCGGGAAAGCCCTCGATGTCCTCAAAAGCGTTGACGATCTTCTCGACCGTAAAGGGGAGCACTATCGCGATTATTAGTTTCATCGTTTATTCCTCCGTGAACTCGCCATCAACATCTTTCTCGAACCACGCATAAAGAGTTGGCAGTATCAACAGCGTGAGCAGCGTTGATGTCATCAGACCGCCGATCACAACTGTCGCGAGCGGGCGCTGAACTTCGGCACCGGCACTCGTCGCCAAAGCCATCGGTATAAATCCGAGACTCGCAACCAATGCTGTCATCAGAACCGGACGCAGGCGCGTCATCGAGCCTTCGTCGACGGCATCGATCACCGACTTTCCTTCTTCGCGAAGATGATTGATAAAGCTTATCATCACCACGCCATTCAATACCGCAACGCCGAATAAGGCAATAAATCCGACGCCCGCTGAGATCGAGAACGGCATTCCTCTGAGCGCTAAGGCTACAACGCCTCCGACGATGGCAAAGGGAATTCCGGTGTAGATCATCAATGCCTGCTTCGCGGAACCGAATGTTGAAAATAGCATGACAAAGATCAAAAACAACGCTATCGGCACAACGATCAATAGACGACCGGTTGCACGTTCGAGATTTTCAAAAGTGCCGCCCCATTCGAGATAATATCCCGGCGGCAAGGTTACGCCGGACGTAATCTTTTGTTTTGCCTCATCGACAAAACTCGCAATATCGCGGTCGCGGACGTTGGTCGATACGACTATTCTTCGTCGCGTCGCCTCACGCGATATTTGTGCGGCTCCTTCCACTAGAGCAATTTCCGCAACCTGAGCGAGCGGCACTCGCTGACCGTTTGGAGCGGTCAGCATCAATGCCCGAACAGATTCGACTGTTTTGCTTGCGTCCTCATTCAAACGCAGAACAATGTCGAAACGCTGCTCGCCCTCAAAAACCTCGCCCGCTTTCTTTCCGGCAAATATCGCCTCGACCAGTTCATTTACATCTTCGACGTTTAAACCGTAACGAGCTATCGCCGCACGGTCAGGCTTGATCTGCAATTGCGGCAGACCGGTCGTAACCTCGACCTTAGCTTCCTCAGCACCTTTGATCTTTGCAAGAACCTTCTCGATCTCTTCGCCTTTCTCGGCTAAAACCCCAAGATCGTCGCCGAAGAGTTTGATAGCAACATCACCTCGCGTTCCGGCTATAAGTTCGTTAACGCGCATTTCAATTGGCTGCATGAAACCGAACGATGCTGCACCGGGCACTTCTGCTTCGAGCTTTTTCGACATTTCCTCAATCAGTTTTTCTTTTGACCAACCCGACTTCCATTCGTCGATCGGATTAAGCATCACAAAAATATCGCACTGATTCAGACTCATCGAATCCGTTGCAACTGCCGGAGCGCCGCATTTGGAAACGATGGTCTTAACTTCGGGGAAAACCTTGAGTGATTTTTCAACCTCGGTCGTCAATACCATTGATTGATTGAGCGAAACGCTCGGCAAAAGAATCGCTTCAACCAAAATATCGCCCTCATCAAGACGCGGGATAAACTCACCGCCGAGGTACGGGAAAATAATGCCCGAAATGATAACCGTAGTCACGGCAATCGCCAGAACTTGCGCGCGGAACTTCATTACGAACGCGAGCGAAGGTTTGTAGATCATCTTCGACCAACGAATGATCAGACTTTCCTTTTCGGAAACCTTACCGCGCATTATCAATGCAAGCATTGCGGGAACGTATGTCAGGGACAGGATCAGTGAGCCGAGCAAGGCGAAGATCACCGTCAAAGCCATCGGCACAAACATCTTGCCCTCGATACCGCGAAGGCTGAGGATCGGCAAATATACGATACCGATAATTGCCACTGCGAAAACCACGGGACGCGCGACTTCCAAACACGCTTCTAAGATCGTTCTTTCCGGCGGTTCCCGAGAATTTTCGTGCTGCGCCTCCGCGCGACGGCGAACCACGTTCTCGACCATCACCACAGCTCCGTCAACGATCAGCCCAAAATCAAGCGCACCGAGGCTCATCAGATTACCCGACACATTGAAAGCACGCATCAGGATCGCCGCAAACAGCATCGACAGCGGAATGATTGTCGCAACAAGCAATGCACCGCGCCAATTTCCTAGTAGCAGCAACAATACAAAGATCACTAACGCCGCACCTTCAAGCAAGTTTGTTTCGACCGTCGCAATCGCCCGTTGAACAAGTGCGGTGCGGTCGTAAAATGGCTCTATCGTCACGCCTTTCGGCAGGGTTTTCCGTATCTCTTCGACCTTTGCTTTCACGCGTTCGGCAACTACACGAGAGTTTTCACCTTTCAGCATGATCGCCATGCCGGAGACAATTTCACCCTCGCCATTCGTCGAAACCGCACCTTGTCTAATGCTCTGTCCCTCGACAATCTCGCCAAGATCGCGGACAAAAACAGGAACGCCTTCCTTGCCGGTCTTGACCACGATGTTGGTAATGTCTTCCATCTTCTCGACCAGCCCGACACCACGCAAAAGGTATTGTTCAGCACCTTTCTCGATGTAACCGCCGCCGACCGTTCCGTTATTTGCCATCACGGCATCGTGAACGTCGCCCAGCGTCAATCCAAACGATTGAAGCTTTTCCGGTGAGAGACGCACCTCATACTGCTTGCCGTAACCGCCATGCGAATTAACCTCCGTCACGCCCGAAACGCCCATCAACTGACGGCGAATATTCCAGTCATGAATCGTCCGCAGATCAGTCGCTGTGTAATTGCTGCCCGGCTCGGCACGAACTTCGTATTGGTAGATCTCACCAAGGCCCGTTGCAATTGGCCCCATTTCCGGTGAACCGATACCGGGCGGAATATTCTCTCTCGCCGTCGCCATTCGTTCAAGAATGAGTTGACGTGCGAAATAAATATCGGTCGATTCTTCGAAGACGATGGTCACGTTTGATATTCCGAACTTTGACACGGAACGAATTTCCTCGACGCCTGGAATGCCCGACATCGCAACTTCGATTGGAAACGTGATCTGCCGTTCGATCTCCAACGGCGCGAGAGAAGGAGCATTCGTCAACACCTGAACCTGAACATTCGTCACGTCCGGCACGGCGTCGATAGGTAAATTAACGAGGCTGTATGCTCCCGCCGCCGCCATGATCGCGACGAGCAAAAGCACAATTAGTTTTTGAGCTATCGAAAAACGAATAAGTGCGTTTATCATAAAATTCTATTTCCGCCGAACATGTTCCGGCAAAAGTACTTAGCTTACTGTCCTGAGTTCACGCTGCGCATTCGTAAAGACTCGGAACGCGGAGCGCAGAAAAAGCGCTACTAGGACCAGAGCGATGATGATATCTGGCCAGCCTGACTGCGTAAACCACACTGCACCAGCGGCGAGAAAGACGGAGATGTTTGACGCGATGTCGTTTCGAGAGCACTCCCATACCGAACTCATGTTCACATCATCTTCACGATGCCTGGTTAGCAGAAGCAGACACACCGAATTTGCTGCGAGCGAAAATAAACTGACAACACCCATGATTTCAAAGATAGGCACGGTCGGCACCATCAGCTTGTAAATGACTTGACCCAAAACGATGAACGCGGCTAACAATATAAGGCTGCCCTTGAACATAGCGACACGAGCCTTGGCACGCGATGCTTGATAGACCGCGTAAAGGCTTAGCCCGTACGTCAAAGCATCGCCAAGATTATCAAGCGAGTCTGACAACAGCGCACTCGATCCCGCGTAGATGCCCGCGCCGATCCCGGCAGCAAACATAACCGCGTTTATCACGAGCACGATCCTCAGGGTCGAACTCTGCTTCTCGCGCAACGCATTTATCGCGTCGTCTTTTTCACAACAATCGCCCATTTATTACCTCAGTGGTCGTCGCCCATCGCTCCCTTTTCAAGCTGCGTTTTTAATGTAAAACTACCTTTCGTAACGACCTTTTCGCCAAGGGTCAAACCGCTAATAATTTTTGTGTATCCTTCGACATCCGCACCGACTTCGACAGCACGTGCCTCAAATGCTCCCGCTTCGTCTTCGCGCGGTACGAAAACGATTGTCTTTTCGCCCGTTCGCTGTATTGCCTCGCTGGAAACGACAAGTTCCTCGCCGCTCGCAGCGGAAGTTCCCGTTTGAAATCCGACCTCGGTGAACATGCCCGCCCGAAGCTTTCCGTTACGGTTCGGCACCTCAATACGGACGCGGGCCGTACGTGTCGTTTCGTCAAGGCTCGGGTCGATATAGCTGATACGCCCGCTGAGCGTGCCAATCGACGGTGATTTAATCTCTGCGATCGAGCCGATCGAAAGTCGACTGACGTTTGCTTCCGGCACATTGGCGATCACATAAACGGTACCCAGATTTGAAATCGAAAAAATCGGCATTGATGCTTCGATACCGGCACCCGCATTGAATTTGCGTTCGGTGACAACACCGGAAAGTGGAGAACGAAGCATTACGAGCGATGTGTCGCCGCTATGGTCGTCGGGCTTTCCCGATTCAACTGGAACGCCGAGTGATCGCATTTCGTCCTCGATGTGCCGCAGATCGACTCTCGACGTCTCAACGTCGGCCCTTGCTTCCTGAATTTCCTTGTTCAAGCCGATATTACTTTGAAAGTCGTACTCAGCCTTCGCGGTTCGGTAATTTGTCTCGGCCGCGACCATGTCCTTGCCCGCTCCGGCCCCAAGTTCTATAAGGCGTTTTGTCCGCTTCAATGTTGTCTCGGCCTCATCAAGTCTAGCCTTTGCCTGAAGTACGGCAACGCGGTTTTCAGACCTCTGAACGCGTTCGAGATTGCGCCGGGCGAGTTCCAGTTTGGTCTTTGCCTCATGCATCTTGCCGTGCATTTGAGCTAACTGCGGACTCGAGATAACCGCGAGGACGGCACCGCGCTCGACATAGTCGCCAACGCCGTAAAGAACTTTTTCGACCCGTCCGCCGACCAGCGGCGTCGCCATTTCGGTCGTCTCGGGATTTAATTCGACGGCTCCCGTGACATACAGTTTCGCAATTGCCGGACGCTGAGTGACCGATTCGGTTTGAATGCCTGCGGCAGTTAGCGTTTCCGAGTCAAGTTTGACCTCTTCGCCGGTTTCTCCTTCGGAGTGTTCGCTTTCGACTTTCTTTTCCGCCGGTTCGCTGCCCGCTGCCGAACTATTGCTCATAATCCACACTGCCGCAACGATGCCGATCAGCCCAAGGATAGCGGCAGTTATGAGCCACGCTCGCATAGAATTGTTACCTAGCAGTTGTGGATAATCGGTTTCCGTTTCGCGATCGTCGTAATTTGATTCGAGCCGATCAAGTTCCGCTTCGTCCGAAGTGTGGTGATTACGGCCATCGACATTTTGGCCGGTTGATTCGTTGATGTTGTTCATTTCGTTCTTTTTCTCTTCACTCATACGATTTCTATTTCTGGTCGGGCAAGAGACCGCTTGCACCGAGAGCAATGTTCAAATCGACCTGGGCCCGATACTTTTGTGTTAATGCATCGGTCAGATCGCGATTTATATCGAGCAGGCGGCGTTGTTCGGTGATCAATTCAGTTACTTTGATTTCGCCCATCTCATACACCCTGCGAAAAGTTTCGACGTTTTGCATCGAGCGTGGAAGTGCGGCCGATTCCAAGGTGGAGACCGCTCGGCTCGCCGCCTCGAATCGCTGGTAGGCCGCTAAAATCTCGCCCTTCACCATGCTTTCAGCAAACTCCCGCCGGGCCTGCGATTGCTTTATCGAAATCTCGGCTTCGGCCTTCGCTCCTTGATTTTTATTGAAAATTGGCAGGCCGACCGCAACTCCGAAGGCGAGGTCGCGGTCACGCTGTGAAAATGGAACCGGCGCATCGTATCTTGAACGCCCAAACGTATAGCGCGTGTAAAGCGTCAGGTCAGGCTTGCTCTGTGCCCGCACAAGCCGCAAACCGGCCATTGCGACCTGTTCTTCGATACGAGCGAGCAGCACATCCGGTCGCGTCCGCAATGCGATTTCCACTGCCGCTTCGCGGGTTTGGGGCAGTGTCGGCAAAATTGCCGAGTCCAATTGTTCACGAAGCCGCAATGGTTCTTCGAGCGGAATTCCGGCGATCGATTTTAGTTGGGTAAGAGAGGATTCAAGCCGCCCCTCGGCAAGCTGCCGTCGTGAACGGAGCCGTTCAACTTCAGCCTGAAGCAAATTCAGTTCTAGCGGCGGAGTTTCGCCTTCGTTAACACGAACCTGCACAAACCTGGTAGCTTGAAGGTCCAGATCGAGCAGGCGTTCGGTCGTGCCCAGCTCACGCAAAGCAGCAAGAGCTTCGGCGTAATTTGTAAGAATATTTGCCGCCAATGCCCGTTCGCGGTTTCGCACTTCAGCTTCGCTGCTTCGATCTGGATTTGAGCAACATTGACGCGCGCATTACGCTGACCGTAAATTTCTATCGGCAAAGCAGCACCGATGGATATTTGACCGTCGCCGCCGTCACCGACAAGCCGTCCGGACTGCTGCTCGAATTCGAGAGTCGGATTTGGCCGTAAACGCGCCTGTGTCAAACGCGCCTTTGCCCTATCGATTTCAAGTCTTGCGGCTGTTAGCTCAAGATTTAACCTCAAAGCTCTTTCAATCAATTCATTGATCGAGACACCGTCTTGCGGATGATAATATTTCGACAGCGTTGAGACGACAATCGATTTCGGCGAGTCCGTGCCGGACCTGTCCACTACAGCGATAGACGCTATCGGACCAGTATTACTCTTGTCTATCTCGGTCTGTGAAAATGCCGCTTGAGCTGCGATGAGTATCGCGGCAAAACAACTAATTACTCTACACATAAGCCTCAAAAGCCTGACTAGATATGAAACAATGCAAAACCTTTGCGGGTTTTACGACGCTGATTAAAAGGCGCAATTGTACTATCTGATTAGGCTTTTGGCGGCTGCCAGATTGAGTCGTGAAAGGTCTTTGCGTAGGGATTTGTGTAGTTGGCTACGGCACTTGTGATGGAAACGTGTTCAAATTCTTTCGGAACTCCTTGAGCGGAGAAACGGGTGACAATCGGGTGGCTGCAACAAGAACAGATGCAAAATGGAGAGCAGGCATCAGCTGTCGGATCGCTTGGTATGGAATTATCTAAATGCGCGGAGGCCATGCGTTCGTGCCCTTGCGTGTCGACACTCGCAAAGGCGTCCTGGCACGGTTGAACCACAAGCACCAAAATATAGATCACGAAAATGAAGCAGAAAATTCTCACAAGTAAATCGCCTCAACCTATTTTCGCTTTATCCAGAATTTGTTGCAAGTCGGATGGGACGGGCATTGGCTTGAAGAAATAGACATTTGCTCCGCCTGTATTTCCGGTCGGGTAAATGCCAAAGGGAGTTTTTGTGGCGGCACCGACGATGCGGATGATCTGGCCGAAAATCTCGCGCAAGCTTCGTGTTAGAAAGCCGAGCTTTAGCATTCGCCAGTGAATTCGCGTGTGGTCGTAGGTTATCGCCTGAGCAAGGACATGAGCACGTTCTAAATGACTAAAGGCCGATGAATAATCGCGTAGCACGATCATTTCGTCGGCCGCAGCCAGTTCCTGTTGGATGTGGGTTTGAAGGACACCCATAACACGATGATTCGCACCTTCACTTATCAAACTACTTTACCGCCGTAGCTTTGGTTTCCTTCGGGTCGTAAGGTGTGGCCTGATATTTTTTTACGGCTTCCTGAGCGTTGTCGTAATTGTCGCCGACGCCTTCAGCACGCTTGTAGGCCGAAACAGCCCGGGTTCTGTCGCCTTTGGCGTCGTAGGCATTACCCATTTTGATATTCGACCAGACCGTAAGCCAGGTCGGGCTCAGATCACCGCTTAACGAAGCCTTGAAATTATCGATAGCAACGTCGTAATTACGCTGTTCGAGAAACAGCAGGCCGAGGTGATAGTATATCCACGAATTCGAACGGTCAAGCTTTAGAGCGGCCTCGAACTGGGCTTGTGCCTCAACATAATTTCCCTCTTTGAACTGCTCGATGCCGCGTCTCGCGATGGATGAAACACGCAGGTCAGGCGAAATGCGAAGCAGCTTATAAGTCGGATCGATAACGACCGCAAGCGGCTTGCCGTCCGATTCGATATTGAAATCGGCCGTTGCTTCATCAACGTTAACGGTCACGGTTTTTAGGCCGTTCTCGCCTTCGGAGCGAAGCTGGATATCGACCGGCAGCCGCAGATTGTCGTAATTCTGTTTGATCGTCCCGCGGGCGACAAACTTTCCGCCGCGTGTTCGGATAATCAGGTAATCGGAAGTAAATTCCGGTACGCCCGTTCCCTCAACCCAGCGGGCGAAAAAGTATCGGAGATTATCACCGGCGACGCGCGACGAGAGCTTCTCGAATTCGTCGATCGAGACATTCTTATTGCGATTTTCCTGCAAATACGTGCGAAGAAGCTGGTCGAATTTTTGAGCGCCGAGCGTGTCGCGTAACAATTTAAAGACGAACGCACCTTTGGCGTACATGATGTATTGATAGGCGATGGACTGGTCGTCCAGATTTGCGGGAACACGCAAAAGCGAGGCTGTTTGCTCAAAAGTCAGCGATTTTTCGAGCAGTTCACGCCGGAGACCTTCAGCCTGCGGTGCGTTCAGTGTGCTTTCACGCAGCGAGAACGCGCTGTATTCGGCAAGTCCCTGCGACAGCCAGGCATCGTCAAATGACTTCAAACCGACGGTCAATCCCCACCATTGAAATGCCGCTTCGCGTTGCAGGCGGTCATTCGTAATGCCGCGTGCCTGTTCGAACTGGCGGCTGGAGATAAACAACATGCCGAACGACGAGTAAAACTCAAGGCTTTCGTCGTCGATTTGGGTGACAATCAGCCGTTTGCCCATTTCCGGTGCGCCGAATTTCTTTGTGTAATACTCGAGAGCCTTGCCGAGCGTTTCGCCGTAATCCGCGATCTGAGCGTCGAAGCCCGGCCGCGTGTAAAACTGCAGCTCATAATCGCCAAGCCGCATTGTCTTACTGACAAATTTTCCGTAAGCAAAGTTACCGACGAGGCCCGCTTTTGACTGCACGAAGCGATATTTTCCACCAGCCGTCGTGACCGGAGCATCGCTGTAACCAACTACCTGAAGCCCGGAAGGTGCGGTAATGCTGATGTCCGAGGTTGCCGGGTCGGCGGCGTAATCGTGAAACGGGAACCAGCGTGCGGCATACATCAAATAGCCCTGGTCGTCGCCAACGTAAGCAAGCCTTTTTGTGAGAAGCGGCCCGCCGCTCGGTGTATTCAGGATGCCGCTATATTTGAAACGCAGGGTGATCGGTGTGCCTTTCGTTACAGTGTCGCCGAGGTCGATACGCACGCTTGGGCCGAGGTCCGATACGCCGACCTGGTCCTGGACAAACGTTATATCGCCCTGCGGCCCTGCTGTTTTCACGGGCTTTGCCTTCGTGGTCGGCGGCCCGGCAGGCTGGCGGTCGACGCGGGTCACGCTGTCTACCTTTAGCGACCCGTTCAATTCGAATGAAACCGTTCGCGTATCTTCTTTCGGTACAAAACTTACATCGGCCGTCGCAGTTAGTTTATTGTCTCCAGGAGCCAGCTGGGCGTCGATCAAATAATTAGTTACGTCAAACGGAGTCCGCTGAACCTGCTGTGCAAATGTTGTCGCGGCAAGAGTAATAACGAGTGCCGAGATTTGAAGAAGAAGCCGCTTGGAATTTTTCATGTCGTGTGCGAAAGCCTTTACCTTGTTTAATATGCTTCCTTATGATGTTTGGAAATCAGGAATCGTTTGCTTTTCGGATCGTGTTTTCACCGAACGTATATCGGATTCGATATGATCCAAGGCATTTTATCAAATGGCGGGCCGAGTTGGTCTAAATAAACTTCGACGCGGTACGTGCCCGCTTCTTTAACAGGAAACGTAAGATCTAACGCATCAGGTTTCTCCAATACTATTTGCCCATCCTTGAGCAAAACAAACCTAGACCGGCTTGGGAAACTTCCTTTAAGCAACCCCTTGAACGAAGTTATCGTTGAAGACTCAGGTCCGACACGAATCAAATCATCACCGCAAATACACTCGAACGAAAATCCCGACGTATCACCAAAAGCATCAAAGCCAATAAACGACCGACCCGCCTTCAATGCTTCAATAAGATTCTCGCGAGTCAGCGGTTTATCTTTCTCTATCAAAACATGCTGACGAACAAGGCGAAAGATCGTCTCATAATCATCGAACTTGATATTCAATCCCTTATTCCTTGCATCGTCGCCGAAGAGGTGAAAGCCGATGTTCGAATGGGCGTCGGTTCCGGCGAAGAGTGAGATCTTTCGCTTTGCGGAGATTTCGTCAAATTTCCTTAGATTCTCATCCGGCCTTTTGAAATAGGACGCAAGCATCAGTTCCGGGTAAGCCGGGAACGACCAAATTCCGTCAAAGATCGCCGTGAACGGGTTCATCTTCTTGGCATTTGTGTGCAGGCTGAAGACCTCGATGCCGTCAAAATTCGCGTCCCATGACTTTAATTTTTCAGGATATGTGACCAATGCAAGGCGGTTTTCGGCATGCAGCTTTTCTATCACCGCCGCAGTCGGGACTTTGCGTAAACCGGCTGCAGCTCCGCTACCGGGAATCATCAAAAAGCGGTCCGAATCGGCCGTGTCGATCTCGTTGCCCCCGACAAAAAGCGTTTTGCCATAGACACCGTTTAGCGTCAATGCCGCTGTGTCTAATGTATCCGAATAATGCTCGGTCATCAGTACGAAATCGAGATCGTTTGCATTTGCGGCGGCGATCAACTCTTCAAACCCGCCGGTGCTGTGCCCGCCGAGCGAAGTATGTGCGTGGATTATGCCTGTGTATTCGTTGAACCTGTCATTGGTCCGCACGGTCCGTTCCGCGTTTAGAGTTGCGATCTTTTCAGCAAGTTTCCCAACCTTGTAACGCCTGTAGATAAAGGGAGCCTGTATCGCCACGAGAATGGCGAGTAGGATAAGGAAAGTTCTCTTTAACGCTTTTTTCACCAGTCTTTCATAAATGCAGAAGCCCGCAGGTTAGTAAGGGCTTAACATCCAACGTGCGTATATCGCCCTTTCTTACGCGCAGGCTTCAGCAGCCGAATGCTAAGCCGCCTCAAAATCCACGGACACAACCTTTTCCGCGATCTGCCTGCCAAGAGCCGCGACTTCCTGATGTCGCAGGATGAACGGTGTAAACGTCCAAGGCCGCCATGTCCGGATAGACGGCCACCAAACCTATATCGAACGAACGCTCCAGATGCAGAATGTCCGCTCCGACCGAAAAACTTTCGATATTCGGAATAATATCCGGCAAAGCTCGGAGCTTTGCGATATGGTCGGCCCGCTGCTCGGGCGAAGTGTCGGACTTATATTTCCAGCAAACGATATGAGTGATCATAGAGTTCTTAGAGTTTATAGGGTTATAGAGTTCATTACGTTTGGAGAGTTATGAAACTCCCAACTCTACGAACTCCATGAACTCTATAAACTCTCTTCGCACCAGTCTTTAGTAACTTTGTGGCGATACTCGAACATTTTCTCAAGTTTTGGCGTGACAGCCAACGGTGCGGCCATGGGGCCGAAGATCGGGATCGGCATTTCGTACTCGATCTCGTCGCGAAGGATCGCTCCGTCCGCGTGCGGTTCGACGATGTGCCGGTGCCTCCAGCTTCGGAACGGGCCTGATATCTGCACGTCTTCAAACATTCGCGGCGGATCGTACGCAGTGTGCTCAGCGACCCATCGCGACGTGATGAACCACAAAATCTTCTGCTCGATGATCGCCCGCGATCCGACCTTGGAAATATCAGCCTTTTGAAGGATCTTTGCGTTTTCCCACGGCGGGATCAGGCGTTCAAAAGCATCGGGCAGCTCGTGAAACGCAAATACGCGTTCGGGCGAAGCATGGATCACACTTTCTTTAACAAACTTCATTCCTGACACGATAGCATAACGACTAGCGGCTTACGACCGAAACTGTAAACTGAACAATCCCATAGGCTTTCCTTTGCGTTCTTTGCGACTTTGAGTGAAAATCCTTTCAGCAAACACCACAGGAGACATTTAAATGGCAGAATCCGCAAAGGATCTCGGTGCGTTTTATAACGAGCAGGTTTCGAAAACGAAGATATGGCAGGTGATCGGCGCGTCATCGGTTGGAACAATGATCGAGTGGTACGATTTCTACATCTTCGGCAGTCTTGCGACAGTCATCGCACCTCTATTCTATCCGCCTGAGAATCAAACGTTTGCCTATATCGCCTATCTCGCGACCTTCGCGGTGGGATTCGTCGTGCGGCCATTCGGTGCTTTGTTTTTTGGGCGTATAGGCGACGTTGTCGGCCGCAAATACGCGTTTCTCGTCACCCTTTTGATCATGGGCGGGGCGACCGCGGTGATCGGTATTTTGCCCACGTATTCGCAGATTGGAATCGCGGCGCCGATAATTTTGTTGCTCATTCGAGTTCTGCAGGGACTGGCGCTCGGCGGTGAATATGGTGGTGCGGCGGTTTATGTGGCCGAGCATGTGCCCGACAACCGCCGCGGATTCTACACTTCGTTCATTCAGATCACTGCGACGCTAGGCCTTTTCCTTTCGCTGGCGGTAATTCTGATTGTCCAAAACACGATGAGCGCAGAGCAGTTCGGCGGCAAGGCCGACGGCATAGGCGGATGGCGAATTCCGTTCCTGATCTCGATCTTTCTGGTCGGAATTTCCCTCTACATACGCCTGCGGATGAAGGAATCGCCGATCTTTCAGCACATCAAAAGCAGCGGAATGACATCGGCAAATCCGCTGGTCGAGGCGTTTACTAAATGGAAAAATCTGAAGATCGTACTGATCTCGCTCTTAGGCGCAACCGCCGGGCAGGGCGTCGTTTGGTACACGGGCCAGTTCTATGCGCTGTTTTACCTCGAATCAATACTTAACGTTGACCAGACATCCGCGAAATATATAGTCGCAATAGCCTTGCTGATCGGTATGCCGCTATTCATAGTATTCGGAGCGTTGAGCGACCGTGTAGGGCGAAAATGGATAATCATGGCGGGGTGCCTGCTTGCGCTTCTGACCTATCTGCCAATATACAAAGCGATGCAGTCGGTTGCCGGATCTAGTGTTGTCACCGCAACTTCGCAAAAAGATCCCGCGACTGGTGCCATTAAGCTTACGCCGCAATCGATAAACGAAAGCGGAGCACTCGTTACGTCGCCAAAAGTTTTGCCGTACAGATCGTTCAGCGATCTCGTTTCTAAGCAGACCGCGTGGTTTTTGATATTGCTGATTTTTATCCAGGTAGTTTGGGTAACAATGGTCTATGGCCCGATCGCGGCATATTTGGTCGAGGCTTTCCCGGCAAAGATACGCTACACCGCTCTCTCGCTGCCCTACCACATCGGCAACGGCGTCTTCGGCGGCCTGTTGCCGCTCATCGGCGTCTCCATCATCGCCCAAACCGGCAACATCTACGCCGGGCTTTATTACCCGATGATAATCGCCGGAATAACCCTCGTCGTCGGTTCGATATTCTTAAAGGAGACGCACGGGCATAAGATTTGGGAAGAAGTGAGACGGCGTAGCTTGACGTGTCAGTAGCCCGCACGTAAGTAAGGGCTTTTGTGCAGAATGGAGACACACATGAAGAGCGTTACTTGTTGGAAGACTGATAAATTGTGATGGGATAATTGATAATTTTTTGTTGTTATGGTAATTGGTTGTATGGTGATGTGTTTTTTTTTTTTTTTTTTTTTTTTTTTTTTTTTTTTTTTTTTTTTTTTTTTTTTTTTTTTGCAATCCGCGAGTAATCTAAGAAGTATGCACGATAATATTTTAAGAGTAAAATAATTGCTCTCGCGAGGTTTTGATGCATTAACGGGCATCGGATTATAAGAGCAAAAACAGCTATTAGACTTTTTACGTATAGTGCGGTTTTTTTTTTTTTTTTTTTTTTTTTTTTTTTTTTTTTTTTTTTTTTTTTTTTTTTTTTTTTTTTTTTTTTTTTTTTTTTTTTTTTTTTTTTTTATAGTATGATAGAACGGAGTCTCTATATTTGTTTTGTTTCAATAAAGTGTTTTTCATAGGACCTTGTATTGACGGGTAAGAGTTCACGGCGTTTATCGTAAATCACTCTCACAAAATTAAAAATCTCCGAGACCACATCTAGATCGTACCGACGAACTGAGCCTCCAGCAAAAAAAAATGAAAATAGTTTTGGCTTTCATTAAACGGAGAGAAACCTGTTTAGAGAGCAATGAGAAGTTTATCAATTGTAGAGTTGGTTTAGTGTGTGTGTGACTTGATTAGTAATAGATATAGGTAAGGTAAATAGTTTTATTTAACTTATTATTTTCTTCTATAAATTTCTCTTGTATATCGGACCGGTAAATATTTTCGCCCAAGTGCGAAGATCTTCATGTTAGGTTTCATTGATGTCAAACAGCTTTTCGCCATTCTGATCAGAGAGAGGGCAGTTTTCTCTACAAGATAGCTTTCGTACTTAGATAATTATCGAGCCAGTATGGCCGGAAAAAGTTTCCGTTGTAATTCAAATGCACGAGTTATCCTTATAGATACTTGAACACTCTTGCAAGATAGACAGCAGTGACCTGAGAATATTTCATACAAAGCATATCATGGTGTTTAATACATCGCCCTCAGTAACCACAAAGTCTCCCCCAGATTGCGGTATAGGCAGCAGTGAGAAATGGACGGTTTATAGGAACGGTAGCGAGATATCGTGGGGGGATACTGACGAGGTATATCGACGCAAAGGCAAGTTTATCTCAGTAAGCAGAGAAGTAGAAGATATAGGAGAACGTGAGAACTTTGAAAGGTTCTGCGTAGAGATTAAATGCGGCGTAATCGAATCTAGCGTCGAAAGCCTCGTTACGGAGCGTTATAGACATCATCTAAGACGCAGATAAAGAGAGACTCCAGAATTCCCGTGAATGTAAGCGTATTACTCGAGCATTCGGTCAAGTATTAGTCTTCAGCTAGAAAGGCTTTGAGTCTTCGTTTGACAGCTTCACCGTCTACCCAGTATTGATGATGATGTTTATCGTCGCTTCGGTATCATCGGTCTTGCATGTCAGCGATAACCCATGGATAAAGAAGTGTATAGAGCGTCAAAGGATAGGTCGAAATCGCGTTAAGCTGGGTGTTTCGGAGTCTGTGAACTTCAAGCATCATCTCGTTGAGAAACGATTTGAGTGAAGCTGATCTTTGTTTGATTGGAATCGGTTCGACTGCCATAAGTGACGTAAAAAATGTGCACAAAATGTAAGATCTACACTTTAAATAACACGACAAAGTATCTCAACCTTCCGGAATCCTACGCCTCGAATTGTTAAAAAACAGGTCGCGACGAGATTCAGAGCTTTCGATTCAACAACTCCCAGACCTTATCAGATGCCGTTCCTCGACGCGGATGCTTCCGACCGAAAGCCGCAGCGTAAATTTGCCGTTGAGTTTTGTGTGCGAAAGATAGGCATCACCCGATGCGTTGATCTCATTCATGATCCGTTCGTTCAACGTATCAGATCCTCGACGCTAGCGGAGTTACTTACGTGCGGGCTACGGACACGCGGGCTACGGACAGCGGGTTGATGACATGCGGGCATGCACGGAAGCAGACGAGAGCGAACGGCACGGGCGCCAGCATCTCGAAATCTGGCGATTCCTCGACCCAAGACGCGAAAAGCCGTGCTAGTCGGCAATGTTCACGCAGACGGGCGATCAAACCTTCACGGCCAAAATAGCGGATGACGAACCACAGCTTCAAAGCCCGGAATCGCCGTCCAAGCTGGATGCCGTAATCCATTCCGTTTTTTACGGTGCTTTCATCGCTCGTCTTCAGATACTCGGCGACGAGTGAAAACGCCTGTTTCAAAACATTCAGGTCCTTGCAATAAAGCACCGAAAGATCGAACGGCGTGAACAGCCATTTGTGCGGATTGACGACGATCGAATCGGCCCGCTCGCAGCCTTTGAAATACTCGCGAAACTCCGGCACGATGGCGGTCGAGCCGGCATAGGCCGTATCGACATGCAGCCACAGGCCGTATTTTTCGCAAATATCGGCGACAGCATCGACCGGATCGACGCTCGATGTAGATGTCGTACCAATGGTCGGGATCACGCAGATCGGCAAATAACCGGCCTCGATATCTTCATCGATCGCCTCGGCAAGTGTTTCCGGGATCATCTCAAATTGTTCATTGCAGGCGATCTTTCGCAAAGACTGCGGTCCCATTCCAAGAGTAATCACGCCTTTGTCAATCGAAGAATGAACGTGCTCCGAGCAGTAAACGCGGAGCAGCGGCAGATCGTCGCGGCCGCTCATGCCTTCGTCGCGGATATTCAAACCTGCTTTTTCGCGAGCGGCGGCAATGGCGTGCATCGTCGAAACAGAAGCCGTGTCGTAGATAATGCCTTCGAAATTATCGGGCAGGTCCATCATCTGCCGCAGCCAATCCAGCACGACATCTTCAAGCTCGGTCGACGCGGGCGATGTCCGCCAAAGCATCGCCTTCATATCGAATGCCGCGGTGATCATCTCGCCAAAAACACCGACTGATGATGTCGAAGTCGAAAAAAGCCCGTGAAAACTTGGGTGATTCCAATGGGTAACGGCCGGCAAAATGAGCTTTTCCACATCGGCAAAGATGTCACCGAAATCCTCACCCTGTTCCGGAGCGGAGCGCGGCAGGCTGTTTTTAAGCGAATCCGGCTCGATCTGCGACAGCACCGGAAACTCCTCGATCCGCTCAAAATAGTTGGCTATAAAATCTATGATTGCGTAGCCGTGACGGCGGAAATCTTCGGCTGGCATGTCGCCCAAACCTGTTTGCTGTTCAGCCATTTGATCCTCCAAAAACGTGCGAATTACGGAAAAGTTAAATAAACACTCGACAGTTTTAGTAATAAAAGTATAATAACATCTACGAATTTCTCGCCAACGTCTTAGAACTAAAGGTTTTCGCTCTCCAAAGGCGGTTTTGGTTACCAAGAAAAGCACATTCTTTATTCAGACGGGGAAGCTTATGGCAACTGACGTTGCTGAAACTGGAACAACAATCTAAAGAAGGATTTATTCGCGGGCTAGGGCTGCTCGATTCGACGATGATCGTTGCCGGATCGATGATCGGTTCGGGAATTTTCATCGTTTCGGCTGATATTTCGCGACAGGTCGGCTCTCCCGGATGGCTATTGGTGGTCTGGATAATAACTGGGCTTTTGACGATGATCGGCGCTCTCAGCTACGGCGAGCTTGCCGCGATGATGCCAAAGGCGGGCGGCCAATACGTCTATCTTCGTGAGGCATATTCTCCCTTTTGGGGCTTTCTCTACGGGTGGACGCTTTTCCTTGTCATCCAAACGGCAACGATAGCCGCTGTTGCTGTCGGCTTCGGGCGTTTTATCGGGGTACTGTTTCCACAGGTTTCCGAATCGAACTATCTGATTGAGCCGATTCGGCTCGGCTCATCGAGCTACGCATTCTCACTTTCGACCGCGCAGATCGTCGGCATTATGATGATCGCCCTGCTGACGTGGATGAACACGCGGGGCATCAAGCTCGGCAAACTGATCCAGAATACATTTACATTCGCCAAAACGGGGTCGCTTATATCGTTGATCGTGCTCGGCCTCGTCGTCGGGCTGTACTCGTATCCTGAAATCGCTGCGGCGAATTTTGGCGATCTGTGGACGGTCCGCGGAACTTTGCAAGATGTCGGCGGAGGCTTGACGGCGGCTGTCGTGTTTGGATTGTTTGTCGGTATTTGTGTGGCACAAACCAATTCGCTGTTTTCGGCCGATGCGTGGAATAACATTACTTTTACCGCCGGTGAGGTCAAGGACCCCAAGCGCAACATTCCGCTCTCGCTGGCACTCGGAACAGGCTTGGTTATCACGCTTTATCTACTCGCAAATATCGCCTATCTGGTCACACTTAAGTTCGAAGCGATACAAAACGTCGCATCCGACCGTGTTGCAACGGCGACGGCCGACGTGATCTTTCCGGGAGCCGGTGCCGTGATCATGGCGGTCGCGATAATTATTTCGACATTTGGCTGTAATAACGGACTGATCCTCGCCGGTGCCCGTGCGTATTACGCAATGGCAAAGGACGGCTTGTTCTTCAAATCAGCCGGCGAATTGAATACGAATCACGTTCCGGCGTGGGGTTTGGTCATTCAGGGCATCTGGGCCGCATTTTATGTTTTGCCAAAGACGGTAAAAACTGCCGCGGACGGAAAAATATCATACGGCAATCTTTACGGTGATCTGCTGACATACGTAATTTCGGCCGCGCTGATCTTTTATATTCTGACGATAATCGGAATTTTCGTGCTTCGGGCGAAACAACCTGATGCCGAACGTCCGTATAAAGCATTTGGATACCCGATCGTTCCGGCTTTGTACGTCATCGGAGCATCCGTAATTCTCGTCGTTCTCTTTGTTTATCAGACAACCGCAACATGGCCGGGCCTGTTGATAGTTCTCACCGGTGTGCCGGTTTACTTTATTTGGAGAAGCTTGTCCGCTAAAAAGTATGAAGCTGGGCAATCATGATATTTCACTTTGTAGGAGGTTTTGATGTCACTTTTCGCGACTAAACCAATTTCCGCGATCATCGCCGAGGCCGAGGAAACCGGCACACACACATTCAAGAAAACCCTAACCGCGCTTGATCTTACAATGCTCGGTATCGGTGCCATTATCGGTACCGGTATCTTCGTTCTAACAGGTCAGGCTGCCGGGAAACACGGCTGGTCCCGCCGTGATCATCTCGATGGTCATCGCCGGTATCGTCAGCGCCTTTGCGGCTCTTTGCTATTCGGAATTTGCGGCCAGCGTTCCGATCTCCGGTTCCGCCTACGCCTACGGCTACGGGACGCTCGGCGAATTCGTCGCGTGGATAATCGGTTGGGACCTGATCCTCGAATATGCTTTCGGTGCTGCGACGGTTGCTGTTGGTTGGTCAGGGTTATGATCGTAAGCCTGTTTAGCGGACACTCTGGATATTCAATTTCCCGCTAGCGTTCAGCGCTGCCGCCTGGGACTGGAGATAAGATGCCGCGACCGGACAGTAATCGTGACAGGCATATTCAATCTCCCTGCGGCTCTAATAGCGGTTGCCGTTACGTTGCTTCTGATTCGCGGAATAAAGGAATCGGCCAGCTTTAACTCGATAATTGTCATGGTCAAGATTGTGGTGGTCGTATTATTCATCGTTGCCGGCATCGGGTATGTCAATCCGAGTAACATCGGTATCGGATGCACCGTCTGAGATACCAGGGTGTGCCGAATTTATGCCGTTTGGATTTAGTGGAGTCGTTACTGGTGCGGCAGTTATCTTCTTTGCTTATATAGGTTTTGATGCGGTTTCAACTGCCTCTCAGGAAGCAAAAAATCCGCAGCGTGATATGCCGATCGGCATTATGGGTTCAGCCTGGCGATCTGTACCGTTCTTTATATTTTGGTGGCCGGGCATCATGGTCGGGCCTTGTAGATTACAAGTTGCTTGCTAATGCGCGCCGCCCCGATAGCGCGTTGCTATTGACGCCGCCTTGGCCCAGGCAGAAGGTACGACAATGGGTTCGATCCTTTTTGTTTTCCCGACTATCATCAATTTGGGTGCGGTTCTTGGCCTGAGCTCAACAATGGTGGTAATGACAATGGGTCAGCCGCGTGTTTTTTATTCGATGTCAAAGGACGGTTTGCTTCCCGATCATGGGCCGCAAAGGTTCATCCGAAATATCAAACGCCGCACATCACAACTGCTATAACCGGAACGATCGTCGCGATCCTGGCCGGATTCGTGCCGATCGGTTTCTTGGCGAATTGGTCAGTATCGGAACTTTATTTGCGTTCGTCATCGTGGGCACGGGTATAATCATTCTGCGGTCGTCAAACCCGGCATTGCATCGCCCATTCAAGGTGCCGCTTTCGCCCGTTCATTCCGATTGCGACAGTCGTTTCGGCTGCCTATTTGATGAACAGTCTTCCGCTCGACACTTGGATCCGCCTGATCGACTGGATGGCTATCGGACTGGTCATTTACTTTGCCTACAGCTACAACAACAGCCATTTTGGCGACGAATCCGGTACGAGGACGCGAATGCGGAAGTATCCGGCACGCATACACACCGCCAATGGCCGCGATGGTCGGCATAGGCATCGTGGTGATACTTACAGTCATTCAGGTGATTTATTTGATCGACTTTAGCAGAATTCCTCAAACTAATGAACCAAATGAGGCATTCCAGATAGTACAGTTCCGTTAAATCTCGCCATCCGGCTTTTTGCCTGGATCGTAACCGGTATTATTGTTGGCTCTTAATGTACGGCAAGGGCGACCGAGCTGCCGGGCGAGATCCGAAAACAAGAAACTTGGTCTTGCTGTGTCGGCGGCTAATCTGACGATATGGGCAGGTATCACTTTTATTATTTCAAGTATGATTCATCAAGTAGAAATAATTTGAATCGATTTTGCCACAGAGATCAGGCAGAGTTTCATCCGCCTGATTCTTTGTGAACTCTGTGATTCTTTGTATGCAGAAAAACATGGCTTAAATGGCTGATCGTCCTCGGCTGCGGGTTCGGCATCGCGATCATACCGCCGCCTGAAGGCGTTACGCGAGAGGCGTGGACGCTGCTGGCGATATTTATCGCGACCATCGTCGGCTCGATAGTCCAGCCATTGACCGGAAGCGCGATGGTGCTGCTTGGGGTTGTTGCCCTTGCGCTGTTTCGGGCACTTCCAATCGAAAAGGCTCTCAGCGGTTATGCCGATAAATTTGTATGGCTTGTGCTTGCGGCGTTTTTCATTTCGCGGGCGATGATCAAAACCGGGTTGGGCCATCGCATCGCGCTGATATTCGTTCGGCTGATCGGCCGGAAAACGCTGGGCCTCGGTTATTCGCTGGTTTTTACTGACTTCATACTCGCGTCGTTTATTCCATCAACCGGAGCGCGTTCGGGCGGCATCATCTTGCCCATTGCCCGCAGCGTTACCGAAACATACGATTCGCGGCCTGAAGACGGCACCGAAGGACGGCTCGGCACGTTTTTGATGTCGATGCTTTATCAGTGCGAAGTGATACTGTGTGCGACATTTCTTACCGGCCAGGCGTCGAACGTTATCATCGCCGGTTTTGCCGCCAAGCAGGCGAACATCGATCTCAACTATTCGATTTGGTTCATTTCGGCGATCGTTCCTTCGCTGATTTCGCTCGCCGCCGTCCCGCTGATGATCTACTGGCTGTTTCCACCCGAGGTAAAAGAAACGCCTAATGCTGTCAGCTTCGCGCACGAAGAACTAAAAAAGCTCGGGCCGCTTAAAAAGAACGAAAAAATACTCCTTGTCGTTTTTATCGCCGTAGTAATTTTATGGATAACGGCAAAGCTTCACGGCATCGATTCGACGGTTATTGCGTTGTTGGGAATTTCTGCTTTGCTGGTGACAACCGTGCTTTCATGGCGTGATCTGATCGACGAAACTCACGCATGGGAAGTCTTCATTTGGTACGGCGGGCTTGTGATGATGGCCACCGCTCTTGGTGAAACGAATATACCGACGCTGTTTGCCGGAAGTGTTTCGTCGATAACCACCGGCTGGAGTTGGCCGCTTGCCCTTGCCATACTAGCCCTCGTTTTCTTTTACGCACATTACACATTCGCCTCGATAACGGCCCATGTAACGGCTATGTTCATTCCATTTCTCGCGGTAACGGTGGCCGTTGGAGCACCGGCCGGGCTGACCGTTTTGCTGCTCACCTATTTCGCGAATCTCAGTGCCGGGCTGACGCATTACGGAACCACGCCTGCACCGGTCTATTTCGGGCTCGGCTACGTCACGCAAAAACGTTGGTGGACGATCGGGCTGATCGCATCGGTGATAAATATCCTGATCTGGGCGACCGTCGGGCCGATTTGGTGGAAACTTTTGGGTTGGTGGTAGGATTTAGCGACACGGGTACACCGCGAAAACAGAGACGCGGCGACGAGGATTTTCCCGTGTCACCGCGTCTCTCAATCACCCGCTTCGCAAATTACTGGGTGGGCATTTCCGGCAAACCAGCCGGCAGTCCAACAGGAGGTGCATCGACCTTCGCGAGTGCATCTTCATATATCTTGATGCTGCCTGCCGTTTCAAGCTTCTGCCGGGTCGAGGCCAAATAGTCTGAGAAGACCTCGCCGCGTTTCTGGTCGAGCTTTTCGTCCATCAATCGATCGCGGTCTTTGGCGAATTCATCCATGTTGGCTTCCGTACGTTTGTTAACGCCGACGATCATCCAACTATCGCCAATGTTTACCGGTGTTTTCATAACTTCGCCGTCCTTCATCGCAAAAATGGCATCATCGAGCGCCTGGTTTGTAGAAGCCGACGGGCCGGTTCCAAGCGGCGAACCGAGGATAAAGCTCTTTGCTTCCAGAACTTTCAGATTCTTGCCCTGAGCGGCGCTCGCTAGACCCGAAACCGAAGCAGCACCGGCAGCGATCTGCTTTGCGATCTCTTCGACCTGTGTACGGGCTTTCTCAAGCTTTACCGATTCGGTGATCTGGGCTTTGACTTCGTCAAATTCTGCATCGCGCGGCTCCTTTTTGTCCACAAGCAGCGGAATCGCGAAACCGTTTTGCACCGGGATCTTGTCGCCTACATCATTCGGATTTACGAGCAATGCAATACCTTCTTCGAACTGCGGCGACGTTCCGACGTTTGGCACATCGTCGCCCGGTTTAACATAACCTGTTTCGCGGACCATGTCCGCAACACTCATGTTCGCTTCGGCTGCAAAGTCACCGGCCGTTTTCTGCACATCTTTGCTTTGCTTCAGCGAATCGGAAACCTTCTGTGCAAGCTCGGCAGCGACGCCGTAAGCCTTGCGATTTCTTAGGCTGACCTCAAGCTCCTTCTTCGCCTCGTCAAACGATTTCGGGACATCCTCGCCGCGGCGGAGAATAAAATATCTGCCCTGGTAGCTGATCGGTTCGGTAACCGAACCCGGCTTCATTTTGATAAGACGCTGGTACGGATCGGTCGGATTGTTCGGGTTTTCGCGAACGGGGCCTTTCAGCTTACCGCCGCTTGCCGCCGTCGCGGGATTTTCGGATTGTCCTTTTGCGATATCGGCAAATTCCGTTTCGGTAACAAACTGTCCATTTCTCGTCAGACGTTCATGTATCGTGGAAGCCTTTCCGAAAATTTCAGGGTCCTGATCCGGCTTCGGCACACGCAGCACGATCTCCTGACCGATAACGCCGGCGATCTTCTTGTCATCTGGAAGCTTGTCGTATTCGGCACGCAGATCAGCATCGGTGATACTGAGCTTTTCGCCGATCTTCGCCGTGTTTACGAAAACATATCGGATCTTCTTCTGTGGCGAGCTGATAAAATAAGTGGCCTTGTTCTTCTCAAAATAATCGCGAAGTTCCTGGTCCGAAGGCGTAATCGTCTGGGCAAGCTCCGTGCTGCTTACAGATACGTACGAAAGATCGAATTTAGCATTCTTTCTCTGATAATCCTTGAGCAACTCTTCTTCGGAGACGGTAACGCCCGAAGACAAAAAGGCTCGCAATTTGTTAGCACTCAGGCTGTCGCGGATCGTTTCTTCGAAGGCTGAGACGCTGCCGGCCTGATCAGCCGCATTTTGTTCGTAAACTTTCTGGTCAAACGGCTTGCCGTCCGCGTTCTTGAATTGTTTGCGGATATCGGCCGCAACTTCCGCGTCAGAAGCCCTTAGTCCCAAACGATCGGCCTCAACACGGGCAATACGGGCGCTGATCAGCGAACTCAGTATGGTTTTCGTGGGAAATGTCGGGGCTCCCTGGCTGCCGCGGCTGAAATTCTCTTTTTGCCGGACGACCTCGCCAACGGTAATGTATTCACCGGAAACCTTAGCGGCGGTTTCCTCGCTGAGCGCTAAGTTGGCTCCGAGTGCCGGATCGGAAGGTTTGTAAAACAAAACAAGACTCGCCACCATGATCACGGCGAAGAGCATAAGAACGAAATTACGCGTCTTTTCCAAACGTGTGAAAAACTTTAACATCTGTTATTACCTGTACAAATTGAAATATATTGTCAGCACGAACAAACTGCGATTCTAACAAAAAAGCGTCCGTGCGCCAATGCCTTTCCGTTATTCCTTGAGGATTTGATGCACGATTCGCCCAGTTTACGTTAATTTACTAATAGAACGAAAAAAGGCGAATCTCCGAAAGACTTTAAATACAGCTTGTAAAAAATTTGTGTTTTCAAAAAGAGATTTATCACAAAGATCACCAAGCGAAACCCACGAAGGTCACGAAGAAAGCTTCAATGTTCTCCAAGCATAAAACGCTTGCAGTTTGTTTCATTTGTTCAATCATTAACCAATCGAAGCCGCCGTTTATGAACAATAAACAGATAAAAACAGTCGGGGTAGTTGTAAAGCCGAATCACGCCGAAGCATGGCAAACCGCTTGTGAATTGTCCGAGTGGCTGGAAAAACGCGGCGTGGCTGTGATCGGCAAGCCATATGCCGAGATCGGAAAACCGGACAGCGCTCTTTGCGATATTGAAACGCTACGAGAACGACAAGTTCGCCGCCGATCTGATAATCGTCCTCGGCGGCGACGGGACGATGATCTCAACCTCGCGTGTTATCGCGGACCGCGAAGTTTTGGTGCTGGGGATAAATTACGGCAGTTTGGGCTATCTGACCGAGTTTAGGATCGAGGAGATGTTTCCCGCTCTCGAAGCAATACTCGGAGGCGAATACGAAATAGACCGCCGCGTAATGCTCCATGCCGACCATTGGCGCGGCGAAGAGCTTCTTGGCGACAGGTCGTGTGCTCAATGACGTCGTTATCAACAAGGCCGCTCTCGCAAGAATCATCGAGATCGACGTAACGCTCAACGGCCTTTTCGTCAATTCGTTTCGTGCCGACGGCCTTATAGTTTCGACGCCGACCGGTTCGACCGCGTACAATCTCTCAGCCGGCGGACCGATAATCTACCCTTCGATGAATGCTGTCGTGCTGACGCCGATCTGCCCGTTCACGCTTACAAATAGGCCGATCGTCGTTCCGGACACGGCTGACATCGAGCTAAAGCTTATTAACGAAAACGAAGGTGTGGTGCTTACGCTGGACGGCCAGATCGGATATCCAATGCGGGCGAACGACCGCGTGCTTATCCGCAAAAGCCGGACCACTTTCAACCTCGTCCAGCCCCCGAACAGGAACTATTTCGATGTTTTGAGAAATAAATTGAAATGGGGACGGTGAAGAATTTACCACAGAGGCACAGAGACGCGGAGAAAGATTTGCAAAAGTGCTAGTGAATCCTTTGTTTTTATCTGTGTCCAGTAGAATTCTTCACTCGTTGTCTCTGTGCCTCTGTAGTTAATTTTCCTCAAACAAACTCGTCTGACCGTCATCTTCCGGTTCGAAACCCTCGGGAAACCATTGGAATTTTCTTAAATCGCATTTTCCCGAAGCATTGAACTCGATTCCCTCTGCCTCAAGCAATTCCTGCTGTAAATTCAACGGTATAGTCAGCCGTCCGGTAGAGCATTTTCCCTGCGAATTGATCACACGTTGCCACGGAACGCTTTCCGAATCGGCACCGTGCATGACGTAGCCGACTGTTCTTGCTGTATAGCCTTCACCCAAAATAATGGCGATCTGGCCGTACGTCATTACTTTGCCAACTGGTATTTGACGGACGATCTCGTAAACACGCTCGCGGTAGTTTTTGTCGTTTACAATCATTCCAACTCAGGAAACAACACACACTTCTTTTGCTGCGATTTCCCAAATTCCATTTTCTTTCGCGAGAGTGTATAAACAATCATCACTGCCCATATTTCCACTGTAACTACCAGCCGTAACTTGCACTTTGTCTTTATTGATCCATTTCAACTTTGAAATCGAAAACCGATCGCCACGTTCTTTTGTTTTCTTATCTAACACGATGTCGCCATCCGGGGCGGAAATGAAGGACTCTGAGACTTTTTTTAACGAAGCTTTGATGTCGCTTAATTTCTTAAGTAGGCTCTCGCTTGGATCTTTGTCACCGTCAATCGCCAGATAATACCGCTTCGAACTGGTTTCGGAATCCAGAACCCAGGGCCTCAAGACCAGGCGAAAGACAATTTCGCGTATTACATCGTCCTCGCCCAATTTGATCATCTGTGAAGAAGTTTGCTTCATTGCTTCCGGCGGTGGTGGGTTTGCGGTCTCAACCTTCTGCGCTTGTCCGGTCGCCGAGGTCGACAGCGAAAGAATCATGAAGCCAAAACAGATTAGTAATTTCATAATTGATATTAATTTTCCCAAAGCATTGTCCGGGCCGGAGAGCCGTCGCCACCTGCACCTATATATTTCAGCGGCATGCAGATTATTCCATAATCGCCGGCGGGCACCCCTCGCAGATCGATGCCTTCCAGAATGACAACTTCCTTTTCAAGCAGTGTTATGTGCACTGGATGGCCGGGCGAGCCGCTTTTTTCGATGGAAAGATAATCTATGCCGACGAGGACGACGCCGTTATCAACCAGCATTCGGGCCGTATCTGGCGTAATATATGTAAAATCTCTCCGAAAACCGCGCTCCGGCTCGTTCCAAAATGCCGAGTTTTGCGTTTTGAATAGGACGCGGGAAAAGCCCGTGATGTCGCCAACATGCTCCGGCTCAATCGCGACGACGGTTTCCGGCACCTCGATCACGCGACACGGGCCAACTAGCTTTTCCGGGTCGATCTCATGGACGCGCTTTGCTCCGTCGATAAAATGATTCGGTGCATCGACGTGCGTGCCGGTGTGAACGCCAAAGCTAATCTGTGAGACATTTGCCGTGTCGCCTTTGGCAATTGATTTAGCAACGGCCAGACTGACGGTCGGATCGCCCGAGTAGATAGGAACGGTTTCGCTGATAGGAACGGTGATATCGTAAATCATTATTTTACAAGCGTATATTTTGTGTCTACTCCGGCAATTGTTTTAGCGACTTGCGGCTTGCCGCTGACAACCCATTTCGGTTTTTCATCGCTGCCCTTGTTAATGTATTTCTGACTTGAGAAAGCAGGTTTCGTGCCCGGTCTGGCGGTAATCTTGTAGCTCCGGTCGCAATATTCTCCGGCCTTCAGGCTTTCGCATTCGTTTGAATACACGAGAAAAGTTCCATAACTCTTGACGGATGTCGAGGAAATCTCGATCAGATTCGAGCTGCTGCCCGAATATCCCTGATGCATTCCGCCGCCGGTTTCGACAGAAAGTTCGTCAAATCCGTTTTTGTCGATGTCGGCGATACGGACAATATCGAGGTTCCAACCGCCTTCGGCGACGAAATTTGCAACCACATTTCCATTCTCGACGATCGCGATGCCATTATTGGCAAACCCATTTCCGGTCTGGCACATTTCGTAAAGAACGGCCCGCTGGGCAGCCGCTTTTTTTGTGAAAGAACCATCAACCGCGCCGATGACGCTCAGATTGCTGCCGTCGCAACTGCTGTCATCGTTCCATTTAGTGCTGATCTTCGGCAAAACCTTTGTCTTTACGAACTGTTCGTCCGCGTCCGTAAAATTTTTCTCAGCAGCTGCCCGCAGCGGGTCGTAAATAACGACCGGAGCCTGTGCAAAGGCCGCCGAACTTATAAACAAACACGCAAACAGCACGCCGAAGAATGTTTTTGTTCTCATAATCGAAAAGCATAATCCAAATGCGTTTATCCTACAACATTTGCATTGGCGGTTGGTTTGTTTGTAGGCTAGAAAGATAATGGATATTCAAAGACAAGAACACGGTCGAAAGGGCGCATTTTTTATTGAAGAAGACGGCGAATGGGTCGCGGAGCTGACTTATCAGCGAACGGGCGAAAACACAATGGTTATAGACCACACCGAGGTTGATCCGGAATTTCTCGATAAACATATCGGAAAAGATCTGGTTGACGCCGCGGTGGCGTTTGCACGTGAAAACAGCATGAAGATCAAACCGCTTTGCCCGTATGCTAGAGGAGTGATCGACGCCACGCCTGCATATCATGATGTACTGGCCTGAACGTCATTCCATGGACTCAAAGCCATTGAGAATTTCCGCATCGAGTTACTCCAACACGGCACCGCTGGTTTGGAGTTTTCTTTATGGGTCGCATCACGGCCGCGTTGAGCTAATATTGGACAACGCTCCGGCGCGATCCGTCGAACTGCTCGCGCAAAACCGCGTCGATGTGGCCCTCACGCCTGTCATCGCCTATCAAATGTTGGAAGATGTTCGCCTCGTGCCGGGAGTTTGTGTCGGCGCACGGGAAAAGGTCCGAAGCGTTTGTCTAGTCACACGCGGCATGCCGCTCGAACAGGTGCAGTCCGTTTCGCTCGACGTTTCGTCAAAAACATCGGTCGTCCTTACCAAAATTATTTTTCGCGAATTTTTGGGTTTCGAACCGGAATGGAAAGATTCACTGCCCGATCTTGACGCAATGCTGGCGGAGTCAGACTGCGCGCTGCTGATCGGCGACCCGGCGCTTCGTTTATCGACGCCGTCTGGCTCGGCGGCCGACACGCCATTTCGGACGTTCGACCTTGCGGAGCTCTGGCGTGGCTTCACTGGCTTCGGTTTTGTTTTCGCTATGTGGATGACTCGGGCCGATGTCAGTCCGGTCGATTTCGCTGCTGTTAGAGATGAGGGGTTCGAGCATATTGATGAGATTACGGCTAATTATGTGAAGGATATTGCTTTGACAAGCGAGGAATTGAGGCGGTATCTGACGACGAATATTTCTTACTCGATAGACGAGCCGATGCAGAAAGGTCTTGAGCTTTATTTCGAACTGGCGTTCAAAAGCGGGCTGATCGAGCGAAACAAGCCGCTCGTATTCGCGGCGTGATCTATTGAAAGATCCCGGATTGGAAGAGGAGCAGCCAACCGGCGACGATCACGAAGACCAGCAGCCCGATGTCGGTTGTTCCTAATTGTTGTTGGCGACTTTGCATTTTCTGAACCATCCTACCCATTATATCTACATCTATAATCGCGTGAAAATTCTCTAAAAAGTATCACTTACGCGGAAAATATTTTTCAATTAAGAATTCGTTTGTAAAGCCCTTCTGGTTTTAAAGACGGTGGAAATGGATGGTTTTGCGTAAATGCGGATCAAAAAATAGGGCGTTTAATCTCTTGATAGAGCTGTTCGCCGATGACCTTTCCGCCGTTCTCTTTTAGATGTTCGACAACCAGCAGGGCAACGTGAATCCGTTTATCGATATTCGAAACGTTGCTGACCAGATAGATCAGGCTCCGCTGCTTACCTGGCGAAAGTGCGTGAAACATGCGGTCGCCATCCGCGTCCTGATGCAAAACTTCCGCAAACTCCTCCGGCATCGGCAGGCCGTATTTGCTTTCGTCTTTCACAAGCTCGACCTTGACCGTGTCGCCAGCGACGATGCCTATGGCGTCACGCTTTTGCTTGTTGACGATAATGTAAAACAGATCGCCTGACGGCAAAAGAGCACATTGAAAAGCCTCGCCGCCGTTGATTGAGCAGACTACACGCTTGAATTTGCCCTCAAAGCCAAACTTGCGTTCGATTTTTTTCTCAACTATCAGAAAATGCCAGCCCGAATCGGCCGGCGATTGCGTCAACTTTGTTTTGAATTTCACGGTCTTGGCCATTAAGACTATTTCACCACAGAGGGCACTGAGTGCACAGAGGCAAAGAATAAAATTTTTTTGGTTGATTTGTCTTCTCTACGCTCTCTGTGTCCTCTGTGGTTAATTCCCTCCCCGTTTTGTTAGAATGAAGTTGAAATGGAAACAATGATCCAACCAATTCTCGACAAAGCGATTGCAGGCGAGAGATTGACGTCCGAAGACGCAACCGTCCTGCTCGAATCACGCGATTTTGTCCGCATTGGCCTCGCGGCTGACGAGATTCGCCAGCAAAAGAATCCTGGCGATGTCGTAACTTACATCATCGACCGCAACATCAATTATACAAACGTCTGCAACGTCGTCTGCACATTTTGCGCCTTTTATCGACGGCCGGGAAAGCCGGATACTTATGTGCATTCGATCGACGAGATCTGCAAACGCATCGATGAGACGATCGCTCTCGGCGGCACCGGCGTGCTAATGCAAGGCGGCCTGCATCCGGATTTTAATATCGAATGGTACGAAGATCTGCTACGAACTCTGCACGCAAAGTATCCGAAGTTTCAACTGCATTGTTTTTCACCACCAGAGATTCACAACATCCATCTCATCTCGAAACTCGATTACGTCACGATCATGCAGCGTTTGAAAGACGCCGGACTAAATTCTCTGCCCGGCGGCGGCGGCGAGATTCTCGACGACGAAGTTCGCGCACGCGTATCGACCAAATGCAACACTCAGGAATGGCTCGACGTGATGCGGGCCGTGCACAAGGTTGGTTTGAGATCGACCGCGACGATGATGTTCGGCATCGGAGATTCGGTTGTGCATCGCGTTCGACATCTGCAACGCGTGCGCGACGTGCAGGACGAAACTGGTGGCTTCACGGCCTTTATTCCGTGGACGTTTCAGCGGGAGAACACCGCGTTAGGGCGCAAAATTACCGACGAACCGACCGGCATCGATTATCTGCAAATGCTCGCCGTCTCGCGCCTCTTTCTCGATAACATCCAGCACATTCAGGCCTCGTGGCTTACGCAGGGGCTGAAACTCGGCCAAACAGCTTTGAGATTCGGCGCCGACGACATGGGCTCGATCATGATAGAGGAAAACGTCGTCTCCGCTGCCGGCGCAAACACGGACGCAAACGAACGCGACCTCCGTTATCAGATCCGCGAAGCCGGCTACCGCCCGCAGCAGCGCGACATTCTTTACAATTACGTAACCCGTGACGGCGTCGACGACGTCGATAAGAGCGACTCATTGAAATTGAAGCTAAAACAACTCAGCGTGGCGTTTGCGGATTAACCGGACCGAATGATGATCTGGCAGGCTATCAGGCGGAAGATGGTCCTCATCAGTAAAGACTCTAATTTCAAACGCTCAAGCAAAGACGGTCTGAAATTACTTTTGAAGTGAAACCAAGACTATTTTGCAAGCAAGTCCATTGCAAGACAGCTTTCAGGGGAGTACTTTAAGAAAAAGTGTGGGAGGAGAAACGATCATGAGTCTCTCCAGCAAGAGTCCGCTGATAACATTATTGGTTCTTATTGCCTTCACGATTTCCGCTCCGGTCGTTAGCGCCGATGCGGTCAATGACTGGAACGTAAAGGCCTGCGAAATAGTGAGCGAGGCGGGGTTGGTAACCCCACCGGCGAACCGCGTGCTCGCGATTGTCCATACGGCGGTTTACGAAGCCGCGAACGCTATCACTGGGAAGTATCCAGCCGGTGGCCTGCGGATAGAAGCGGCTCAGGGTGCATCGGTCGATGCGGCCGTTGCGGCCGCTAACCACGTGACCTTGCTGAAACTCGTACCGTCGCAACAGGCGGCGATCGAATCCGCCTACCGGGCGGCCCTGGCTAAGATCGCTGACGGCCGGCCGAAGACCGATGGAATTGCGGTGGGCAAAAAGGCCGCGGAGGCGATCCTATCATTGCGCGCGGATGATGGCGCCGGCCTCGTCGAAACGTACCGGCCGTACGCGATCGCAGGTGTCTACGTACCGACGGCCGTACCTGCTGTTCCGCAGTGGCCGCAACGCAAGCCCTGGTTGATGACAGGCCCCGCACAGTTTCGTCCCGTTCCGCCGCCAAAACTTACGAGCGAAGTCTGGGCACGCGACTTCAACGAGGTCAAGAATCTCGGCGGCAAAAACAGCACGCTCCGCACAGCAGAGCAGACAGAAATTGCCCGCTTTTGGGAGGCAACAGGGCCTGCAATTTACCACGGCGTCGTACGCTCTGTCGCCGACTTGCCCGGACGTGAGATCACCAAGAACGCCCGACTGTTCATGGCCGTGACTCAGGCTGTGGACGATGCAATGATCGCCGTCTTCGATGCGAAATATCACTATAATTTCTGGCGGCCCATCACCGCGATCCGCAACGGCGACATCGACGGCAATGACGTCACGGAACGCGATCCGGCGTGGCGGCCCTTCATCGAAACCCCGATGCACCCGGAATACCCGTGCGCTCATTGCATCGTCTCGGGTGCCATCGGCACTGTACTGCAGACTGAGATCGGCACGGGCAAAATGCCGACGCTAACCACGACAAGTTCCACCGCCAACGGCGCCGCTCGCGACTGGACGAAGATCGACGACTTCATGCAGGAGGTAGCGAACGGCCGCATCTACGACGGCGTGCATTACCGCAACTCAACGGAAGTCGGCACAGCCATGGGCAAACAGATTGGCGACCTTGCCGTGGCGAAATACCTCAGGCTGGTCAATTAGAACAAGCAAACTGGCATGTTCTTGTCAACTTGACAAGAACCGTGTACAATAACTGTTATGAAAAGCCTACCCGTCGGAGAGTTTAAGGCCCATTTTTCTGAAGTGCTCGAAAAGGTTCAGCAAGGCGAGAGCTTTGGCATTACCTACGGCAAGGGTAAAAAACTCGTTGCCGAGATCAATCCTCCAAAGGAGCGACCTGTTAAGAAGAAGCGAAAGTTTGGAATTCTTGATGGAAAAGTGAAGATTGTGTTCGCGGACGACTTCAAGATGACCGAAGAAGAATTCATCAATCTCAAATGAGATATTTGCTTGATACCCACGTTTTTCTTTGGAAGGTCGCGAACTCGGAGAGAATTCCGGCAAAAGTGCTCGTGGAAACGGAAAACCCAGATAACGAGATATTTATCAGCGCGGTCAGCCTTTGGGAAATCTCTATAAAAACCCGTATCGGGAAAATGGATCTTGGCGGAGTCTCAACCGATGACCTTATCCCATTGGCAGGCGAAATGGGCATCGCAACACTGCCATTGATTCCAATCGAAGCAATTACTTACGATAGACTCAAAGAATCCACTCACAACGATCCGTTCGACCGAATGCTGATCTGGCAAGCGATATCGCGAAAATTGATACTGGTTAGCGGCGATCCCGAGTTCAAACTTTTTAAGAAGGATGGTCTAAAATTGCTTTGGAAATGAGAGGACAACACGCACGATGAGATCAGAACAACCGCCGGCAAAAGACATCGACGAATACATCGCGGGATTTCCGGCCCACGTTCAGAAGATTTTGCATTTGATCAGGCAGACGATAAGAAAAGCGGAGCCGGATGCGACGGAGGCAATCAGTTATCAAATACCTACGTTCAAGCTGAACGGCAAGAACTTCATCCATTTTGCCGCGTTCAAAAATCACATCGGGCTTTATCCCGCACCGCGCGGTGTTGACGAATTCGAACCCGAACTGTCAGCCTACAAAGGCGGCAAGGGCACGGTGCAATTTCCTCTGGACAAACCGATCCCGTATGACCTGATAACGCGGATCGTGAAGTTCCGAATAAAGCAACACGCTTAATAATTCTTACCCAACTATTACAATCCTGTTCTCGCCAACCTGTTACCCTAAGATGGTCTTATTCTAGCGATCATCGGGAATCTTAATGCAAAACATCCTCACTTTTGAGCAGGTCCGCCAAACGATCAATTGGAAAAATGTCGCGTTCGTCATATCCTTTCACTTACTCGCACTTCCTATTTTTTTTACATTTAGCTGGCAGAATCTGGCCGCGTTGCTGATCGGTAACTGGATCGTCGGCAGCCTGGGCGTCGGCCTTGGCTGGCATCGATTGCTGACGCACCGCAGCTTTAAGGCGCCGAAGTGGCTCGAATATGTTCTGTCGATCTTCGCGACAATGTCGATGCAGGACGCACCGGACAAATGGATCGCTACGCACCGCATACATCACGCGTTTGTTGAAACCGAAAAGGATCCGCATTCGACACGGTCCGGATTCTGGTGGGCACAGATCGGCTGGGTTGTCTGGGGAACGGCACAGGACCACGATCAGGCGACGATGAAACGCTATGTTCCCGACCTTTTGAAAGACAAAGGCCACGTTCTGATCTCGCGTTTTTATTATGTGCCGATAATTGTTTCCGCCTTTATTCTGTTCGCGATCGGCGGCTGGACGATGGTTGTCTGGGGCGTTGCGGCCCGCGTCGTTTTCGGTTGGCACACGACGTGGTTCGTAAATTCGCTATCGCATATCTACGGCTCTCGGCCGCATGAGACAACAGACTATTCGACCAATAATTGGTTTGTCGCACTGCTCACGTTCGGCGAGGGCTGGCACAATAATCACCACGCTTTTCCCACATCGGCACGGCACGGGCTGCAATGGTATCAATTCGACATGAACTGGATCGCGATCCGCATTTTCGAAAAGCTCGGCTGGGCAAAGCAGATCAAGTTGCCCGATTTCAAACCGGTCGTCGTAGAATTGAATCAGGCTGCGTAAAGTAATAGTATTTCAGGTATCGGGGTGCAATAATGACGAACGACCCGCAGGACTACGCTGAATTCTGGAATTTTTATGTGCAGGAGCACAGCAAGCCTTTGACGCGGCTGCTGCATTTTATCGGCACGTCGCTCGGCATTATTTTGCTCGTCTTCTTCATCGCTCGCGGTCAGTGGTATTTTTTCCCGGTCTTTTTTGTCGTTGGTTACGGCTTCGCTTGGTTCGCGCATTTCGTCGTAGAAAAGAACAAACCCGCCAGCTTTAAATATCCGTTTTGGTCTTTTATCAGCGATTTTAAGATGATGTGGTACATGGTCACAGGAAGAATGGGCCGCGAGGTCGTGCGGGTAAAAGGAAGAAATTTCACCACAGAGACACAGAGAGCACAAAGTTACGGAAAATAGTTTTTTACTCAGTTAGCCCGATCTAAATCTCAGTGTCCTCTGTGTCTCCGTGGTGCAAAATCTTTTCCGAGATCAACTCAAGCGACCGATCATAGCGATAACCAATGCTGAAATGCCCGTCATCGAACTCTTCATGAATGTGCGGAATATCGAATTCGCTTAGTTTTTTCGATAAAATCCTCGCTCCAATATCCAGAGCAAACTCATCTTTTGTTCCGGCATCGAGAAAGAATAGTTTCAACGATTTAAGGTTTTCCATATGCTTTTCCACAAGCCTTACGGGGTCGTGTTCGAGCCATTTGTGCCAGATATCTTCACGAATCTCCGCTGTATCGAGATCGAACGGCAGATCGAAAGAGATTCCGTTCGGCGAATAACAGGCGCTCATGCCGATAATATTCAGGCCCGGAAAATCATTTTTACCCTTTTTTTCGATCTCCCAAAAACGCTTCATAAAACCCGTCGGATCACCCTTGATTGCCCGGAAGCCTTTTGGCATGTCTGACAGATAGCAGTACTCGAAATAGGCGTCACCGCTGATCGAACAGGCCAACCCAAAAATGTCGGCATGGCGCAAACCCATCATCATCGAGCCATACCCGCCCGATGAAATTCCCATGACGGCGCGCGAATCGCGGTTATTTAACGTACGGAAATTTTCTTCAACAAACGCAACGATCTCGTCGGTCAAATAATCTTCGTAATTTCCGGTAGCCGTCGAATTGATGTACTGCGAACCGCCGTAATATGTAAAACAGTTCGGCATGACGACGATCATCGGTCTGATTTTGCCTGATGCGATTAGTTTGTCCATTCGCTCGGCCAAATTCGGCGTGAATGCGGCGTCATTTAGCAGCATCTTGCCGCGACCGGTGAAGCCGGACAAGCAATATACGCTCGGATAATTTTCGCCGCTTTCGTCGTAACCCGGCGGCAGATATACGAAAAGATCGCGAACATGCGGATCGCCAAGCGGATTACCAAGCAGAATTTCGCTCTCGTGCCGAAGACACTTTATCGTTCCTTGAACATGTTCGGTTTGGGTCATTGATTACTGGTATTTGGTCGCTTGCTGATAGAATACAATTATTGATCTAAGCAAAGACAAGTTTCACGCAAAGTTGCGAAGAACGCAAAGGAATCAAAGAAAGAGAAATGGCGATGACAAGCGAAATCGCAAATCCCAAATCTCCAATCCGAAATCAAAAATGGCAAGCGATCTTGTAAACGTAAATCCGGCCGCGCTCAATTCTACCATTGAGTTTCTAACCGCAATGGTCACGCCTACGCTGTTGATCTCAGCGACCGGTTCGCTTGTGTTATCGACATCGACACGGCTTGGCCGAGTGGTTGATCGAGTTCGAGCACTTGAGGTGCGGCTCGGCGAACTTATCTATGTCGAAAACAATGAAGACGTCCCGCTCTACGAAAAACGCGTTGAGGTAATTATCGATCTTCTCGATAAAGTCACAAGCCGCTCGCGCATTCTTCAGCGGGCGATGGCGGCATTTTACTACGGGCTTGGCTTTTTCATTTTGACCAGCGTCACGATCGCCGTTGCCGGATTGTTCAATATCTATCGCTGGCTGCCGATCCCGATTGGCGTCATTGGCATATTGTTTCTTCTTTACGGCGCGATTTTGATGATCAGGGAAACATGGATGGCGACGGCGACCATAAATAGCGAAATGGATTTTACGTGGGAATTGGCCCGGCGTGTTGCACCAAAAAATATCGCCAGCAAATACAAAAAAATTGAAACCGGCGAATTCAAAATTAAGCCCAAGGTATCTAACACTTTGGGCGGAGAATAGACTCGAAGAACGCGTCGAACGGCTTGAGGCAATGTTGCGCTCGTGTACCGTCTGCCCGAAGGATTGTGGAAACGACCGCATTAATGACGAGATCTCCGCGTGCTATTCCGGCCGTTTGCCGATCGTCTCGTCCTACACCGCGCATTTTGGCGAAGAGCCCTGTTTGTCAGGCACAAACGGCGCCGGAAATATCTTCTTCGGCAACTGCAATCTCCGCTGCGTTTACTGTCAGAACTATCAGATTTCGCAAACCTGGAAAGAGCAGAAAAAAAATGAGATAACCCACGAGCGGCTGGCCGAAATAATGCTCGAATTGCAGGATCGTGGCTGTCACAACATTGGCTTTGTTTCGCCAACGCATTTTGCTCCGCAGATGGCCCGTGCAATATTGATCGCCGCCGAAAAAGGCTTGCGGCTGCCTATCGTTTACAACACCAACGCATACGATTCGGTTGAGGTTTTGAAACTGCTCGACGGCATTGTTGACGTTTACCTGCCCGATCTAAAGTACGCTGATTCCGACGCGGGTTTTCAATATTCGAAAGTGCATGATTATAAAGAATACGCCCGGGCCGCGATAATCGAGATGCACCGGCAAATGGGCGACGACCTTATTTTTGACGAGAACGGATTATTGAAACAGGGGCTGATGATACGCCTGCTTGTGTTACCAAACGACATCGGCGGGATCGAAGAAAACCTGCGTTGGATACGCGACGAGCTTTCGCCCAAAACTGCAATCTCCCTAATGGCCCAATATTACGCCACCAACAAAGCCGCCGCCGACAACCGTTACATTCTGCTCTCACGCCGCATCTCCGAAGGCGAATGGTTTCAGGCCGTTTCACTTCTGGAAGAACTCGGAATGGAAGAAGGCTTTATGCAGGAATTCGAATCGGCGTCGCTCTATTACCGGCCCGATTTTACAGATGCGGAGAAACCGTTTCGGGATATTAGGGATTTTCAATGAATTTTGTAGTTCGATGCACATTGCTTACTTTCTGTTGTTTTTTGGCTTTCAGTTGCACGCGAGACTTTAAGGCAAACAATCTACAATTCGACTCGGTGAAATGGAAAACCTGTGACCTGAGAGCACGAGGGCAGATGACAAAGGATCTTTTGTCCAGAGATTACCTTGCCGGCAAGTTGAATCAAGAAGTATTGGAAGTTCTGGGCGAACCAGAAAATATTGACAACGCTGGCTCGTTTGAATATAAAACAGATCCCGGGACCTGGCTTGGCGGTGCAAATAATGGTCCGTGGATACACTATCTGCACGTTGAATATTCCGATGGTCGAGTTGTTAGAGCCTACATTACGGATTAAGGTAGAAGCTATGAACAAAGGCGACAACGCACCTGATTTTACACTTAAAGACGGCGACGGCAACGATTGGACGCTTAGCGATCGCAAAAGTAAAACCGTCGTGCTGCTGTTTTATCCGGGCGACAACACGCCGGTCTGCACGGCGCAGCTTTGTTCAGTACGCGACCATTGGTCGGAGTATCAGGAGACGGGAGCAGAGGTCGTCGGCATTTCGACCGACACGGTCGAATCGCACAAAGGCTTTGCGGAGAAAAACGAACTGCCTTTGCGGCTTCTTTCCGATCCTGACCGGAAAGTGTCGGAAATGTACAACATGAAATCGTGGCTGCCCGGTCGTTCGGCACGCGGCGTTGTCGTCATCGACAAGGAAGGCAAGATCGCTTACTCGAAAGCAGAAGCAGTTAGCTTATTTAAGCCGAGCGACAAAGATGTTTTGGCTGCAATCCGAAATACGCAATGAAATTAAATTAGAAAACTGCTTTTTTTACAGGATGAGCAGGATATTCAGGATCATTATTTATCAATGTGTAAAACTGTATAACGAGCTAATATCTTGTCCATCCTGCACATCCTGTTAATATTTTCCGCGATACACTGTGGTAAAATCCGTTTATGGCTTTATTTTCAAGTGACAAATTCAAATGCGGACGCTGCGGGCTGGCAAACGAGCCGATCGGCTTTGCTCCAATTCCGACGGAACTCGGGCAAAAGGTCGGTGCAGAAATGTGCAAGGACTGCTGGGCCGAGTGGCAGCAGAAGCAAAAACAGCTTATCAATCACTTCGGTTTGGACGTATCGAACCCCGATTCGCACCAGTTCCTATTCGACAATATGAATATCTTTTTCTATAACGAAGGCGTGGAACTTGAACAGATCGATACTTCGCAGGAAGGTAAGGTTAATTGGTAGCAAGCTAATTGAAAGTGGAAAATTGAGAGTGGAAAATTAAGGAATCGTTCCGAAATTCTCCATTCTGCATTTTTTAATTTTCCATTACTTGGCCGCTTTCTCAAACTTCAAAGCAACCGAGTTAATGCAATACCGCAAACCAGTCGGTTTCGGGCCGTCGTCGAATACATGTCCGAGATGCGATCCGCAGCGAGCGCATTCGACCTCGGTACGGGTTTCACCAAGAGTTTTGTCGACCTTTTCGGTCACGTTTTTAGCGTTGATCGTCTGGTAAAAGCTTGGCCAGCCGGTACCTGATTCGAACTTCGTCTTTGAGCTAAAAATCTTCAGTTGGCAGGCCGCACAATAATAGTCACCTGCTGCCTTGTTTTTGTCGTACTCGCCCGTATACGGCTGTTCCGTACCTTCTTCGCGGAGAACGTAAAACTGCTCTTTGGTCAATTGTTTGCGCCATTCCTCCTCGGTTTTCTCAATCTTTTCTCCATTAAAAATATCGTCCGAAGATGTCATCGTCGAAGACATTTTCGATGGTGTTGCCGACACTTCAGGTGCGACGGCGGTACTGGCATCATTCTTCGAAGCGGACGATTGTCCACAGCCGAGCGCAAACCCGACGATCGAAATAAGCGAGATTATTGCAAATGTAATACCTATTCTGATTTTCATAATTTAACCTCCGTTGGCGAAGTTCTGGTTAACGCCAATCCACATAATAACAATGACAGAAAGCACTCTGATTATTCCTGACTTTTGCTCAAGACACAATGGAAAGCCCTCCGCCGATCAGGTCGTGTGACGCGAATCTTGAGAGGGCTCATTGAGAAGACAAGAAGCAGTAATTAGTTGGGCAATACGATAGTGTCAACCACGTGAATGACGCCGTTTGATTGTCTAACGTCAGCAATGGTGACCTTCGAGGTGCCGCCTTTCTCGTCGGTCAGGATCAGGTCCGAACCGCTCATCGACGCCTTCAAAATTCCTCCCGAAACAGTCGTTACCGTCGCCGTTCCGTTACCTTTCTTGATGGCTTTTGCGATCGCTTTCGAATCTAAGTTGCCTGAAACGACATGATACGTAAGGATCTTCGTCAGCGTAGCTTTATTCTCAGGCTTGAGAAGTGTTTCGACCGTTCCTGCCGGAAGTGCGGCGAATGCCGAGTTTACCGGTGCGAAAACGGTGAACGGGCCTTTGCCCTTGAGTGTGTCAACCAAGCCGGCTGCTTTAACAGCAGCAACCAAAGTTGTGTGATCAGCCGAGTTTACGGCGTTGTCGATGATGTCCTTTGTTTTGTACATCGCCGCTCCGCCTACCATCGGGTTGTCCGACTTCATCATTTTGTCCTGAGCCGAAACCGCAATGTTACCTACAACCAACATTCCTACCGCAAACATTAATGATAATGTGAATTTTTTCATTTTATTTCCTTCCTTGTTTGATTTCTAATTTATCGAGTTATCGGCTTGTTTAGCCTACAGGTAAGCTTTCGTTATTGAGCAAACTTCGGATTCAAGAAAAAATCGTGACTCCGATCTCAAATGCGAAGCGAAATTAATAATTGTTCGCCTAATGGAATATATTTTGGCCGGAAAAAGATAAAAGAATTAGTCATAAATTTTCGTGGCGATGTGAGCGGCGAAGTAGTATAAGAAAGGTAGCCAAACCGTATGGAGAAACAACTCGAGAAAAAGCATCCGCTGGCCGTGCGTTGGCTGCATTGGGTAAATTTCCCGCTTCTAACAATGATGATATGGAGCGGACTGTTGATCTATTGGGCAAATCCCGCTTATGGGATCAGACTATTCGGTTACGAGCTGTTTGCTTTTTTCCCTGCGTGGTTTAACGAAACGCTTGGCATTCCGTTTCGCCTCGCCGAAGGCATTCAACTTCATTTCTTTTTCATGTGGCTTTTTGCCGTTAATGGTGTGATCTATGTTATTTACACCGTGGTTTCAGGCGAATGGCGGGCGATTTTGCCAGTTCCCGGATCGTTCAAACGGGCTTTGTTTGTTGCTCTGCACGACGCGCACATCGTCAAAAAACTGCCGCCGCAAGGGAAGTATAACGATGCACAGCGGATCGCATACACAAGCGTTATTTTGATGGGGGCCGGTTCGGTCATCACAGGTTTTGCGATCTATAAACCGCTTCAACTTGCCTGGCTAACGACGCTGCTCGGCGGTTACGCATGGGCGCGGTGGCTGCATTTTTGGCTGACGATATTTTTCGTGCTGTTTTTTCTTGTCCATGTTTTTCAAGTGATTTTGGCCGGGTGGAGCAATTTTCGCTCGATAATTACGGGCTATGAGATAGTCGATGCGGGTGAGGCAAAACCAAAGGTAGCCATCGACGAAGGAGCAAAGATATGAACCCAGAAAACGAAGAGGTTTTGCTCGAAAAAGTACGCGAGATCGAGCAGCAAAAGCGTGAAATAGCCGCTGCTGAAGCCGTTGCAATCGACAACACAGCGACGATTTTGAAAGAGAAGCGCCATCTCAGCGAGCCGTTGACGCCGGAAGCTGCCAGAAAGCAGATGTCGCAGCGTTCGCGCCGAAATTTTTTGATCGGCGGTGTCGCTGCTTTAGCTGGAGTTGTTGGCTGGAAGTGGATGCCGGACGAAACGAAACATGCTCTTTTGACCAAAACGTTCCGCTTTAACGAACGTGTCAGCCAGCTATTCTACAGCCCGTCGCGTCTGTCTCCGGAATTTCCCCTGACGAGCGTATCGCCGCGTCGCGTGAACGGAATGGCCGGTATGGAAGGAGGGTTCGATGCGGCAACTTGGAACCTCAGCATTGGCGGTCTCTCTGGCAGGACCGGAGACCTTGTCCTGAGCCTTGCCGACATCAAAAAATTGCCGCGAACCGAAATGACGACCGAGTTAAAATGCGTCGAAGGCTGGAGCATAATTGTAAATTGGGCGGGTGTGCGGTTTTCAGACTTTGCAGCAGCCTATCTTCCCAAAACACTTGACGGAAGCGTGCCGGACATTTTTAATCACCCGGAAAAGCTCGTGCCTTACGTGTCGCTGACCACGCCCGACGACGCATACTACGTTGGATGGGACATGCCAAGCATTTTGCACCCTCAAACGCTGCTTGCGTATGAAATGAATGGCGAGCCGCTGCTGCCCGAACACGGAGCGCCGCTCCGGCTGGCTTCGCCGACGAAATACGGCATCAAACAGATCAAGCGTATCGGCCGGATAGAATTTACCGCCGACCGGCCAAAGGATTATTGGGCAGAACAGGGTTATGACTGGTATTCTGGGCATTAAAACTGTCCGTAGACCTTTCGATGTCCGATCTAGCGCAGATATTCATAAACGAAAAATTCGTGGCTGACGCCGTGTCACCGACTGAGTTGGACGACTATATGGCAAATGGCTGGCGGCATTTCGGCACTCACTTTTTTCGATACAATCTCGGTATTTTCAACGACGAGATCCGCCGTGTGATTCCACTCCGGATTCGCCTTGCGGAGTTTTCTCTGTCAAAAAGCCAGTCGCGCGTTCTGCGCAAAAACGCCGATCTGCGATGCGAGATCAGGCCGATTAAGATAACCACGGAGGTCGAGGAATTGTTCGAACGCCACAGGCTGCGATTCAAACAGCACCCACCCGATTCCTTACACACATTTCTCTCACCCGAACCAGCGAAGACTCCGTGCGAAGGCCTCGAACTCGCCGTTTATGATCACGACAGATTAGTGGCAACGAGCTTTTTTGATGCAGGCAGATCGGCGCTATCAGGCGTCTATGCCGTTTTCGACCCGAACGAATCACACCGTAGCCTCGGCATATTCACGATGCTGAAAGAAATAGAATTTGCGATTGCCGGCGGCAAAGAGTTTTATTATCAAGGCTATTGCTACAGTGGCGAATCGTTTTACGATTACAAAAAACGCTTTCGCGGAACGGAAGGGTTTGACTGGAACGGAACTTGGGAACATTTGAGTCCACAGATCCCAATGCAAGAATAAATTTTTCATGCGTTCTTTCGGGAACAAAGAGAGACGCAAGGCGTCTAATAACCCGGAGGCCCAATGAGAAAATTCACAAACCCGCTAGACAATATTCACGTCGCATCGCCATGCCCCGCAAACTGGAACGAAATGTACGGCAACGAACGCAAACGCTTTTGCGGCGACTGCAAGCTGAACGTCTATAACCTCTCGGACATGACCCGCCAGGAAGCCGAAAATCTGCTACTAAACTCAGAGGGCCGTTTGTGCGTCAGGTTCTTTCGTCGTGCCGACGGTACTGTTTTGACAAAAAACTGCCCGGTCGGTTGGCAGGCCATCAAACGCCGCGTTTCGAGAGTCGCGACTGCGGCGTTTTCAGTATTCGCCGGTTTGTTTACGGGCGTTTTGGGATTTAATTTTTTAGCTCGTCAAACAGAGCCGACAGTGGGGGTTATGCAGGTCGAGACAATGGGCGACGTTACCTATCCGGCAATTCAGGGCGGTATTTCGCCGGGGGATTCCAATAGTAAGCAGTTTAACAAAGGCTACGGGTATGAAGTTGGCGTTATGGAGAATAGGATGCCTGAGCCAGTTCGGCGAACGTCAAAACGGAGATAACGAACGATCTTTGTCCTGGAGGGATTTTTCAAACCAATCCCTTCGTCCACTCAATATACTTCTTCGAATCGAATTTCTTCCCCGTGCTCCCGCTCGTCATATAACGCATCATTCCAAACACAGGCCGCTCCATCCACGGGCGGTCGTGTTTGCCGAAGCACCAAAGGATACCCGCGTACGAGTTTGGATTGCGTCCGTCAAGGCAGTATTTGTTGTTGAGATGGACGAGCGTTTCGAATGCTTCTTCATATGAGCGCGACCACGCGATGATGTTTTTGCCCCACAGCATCCGCACATAATTATGCATCTCGCCCGTCACGACCATCTCGCGTTGGGCCGCGTTCCAGAGCTCGTCATGCGTCTCCCCGTTCTCCAATTCTTCAAGCGTGTATAAAAATAGTCGCTCGTCATCAACATGTGCCCGCATCGTTTTATGGACCCACGCTGGCAGAGATTCGAGTGAATCATACTTTGCGTTGTGCCGTGTGAAATTATAAGAAAGCTCGCGGCGGACGATCAGCTCTTCAAGATATGCATCCTTCGATTTCTGCGGAGCGCCCGAGCTCTTTACCGCCAATGCGATCTCAAGCGCCGAAAGAAATCCAAAATGCAGATACGACGAAAGCCGCGACGACCCGTCCACGTTCGGTTTATTTCGGGCTGTTTCGTATTCCGGCAAGATCTCTTCGACAAATTTTTTCAAACGCTTCCGCCCATTCGCCGTCCCGCCGTGATAATGCTCCGAAGGTATAACGCTGTGATCGATGTCACATTCCGAAACAAGTTTCGAGATAGTTTCAGAAGTTACAGCAGTTTCAGGGCAATCGACCTTAAGACCGACGCTTTTTATCTCAACTTTTTCATCGGCGAGCGGTTTCAGATAATTGTCCAGCAGCTTTTTTATCTTCGGTCTGATCGTATAGGCTCCGTATTCTTCCTTATCGAATTTCGACATCGGAATAATTCCGTTCGAATCGACGGCGAACACAGAAACCTGAGTTTTGCTCGAAATTCGTTCGTTATGCTGCGGAATGATAAAGCACGGAAAATCGTCCGTGACAATCAACGCCGCTTCCTTGGCAAGCTTCGCGACAGTCTGCGTCGGCGATGATTTATCTTTTTGCAGAAAAAAAACATATCGAATGCCAAGCTTCTCAAACGCCTTCTTCTTTTCTTCGACGCCTTCCAGAATAAACGTATGAATCCGGTCGCTCGCCCACGGGTAGTAATATTTCAGCCCTTCGTAAACAACCAGCGACAGCCTCAATTCGTTCGCTTTTCTGATCGCATAAATAAGCGCGTGATTGTTATCGACGCGCTTGAACATCTGCATCCAATACAAGACGTATTTTGCGTTCGCGTTGACAGGTTTATCGTTTAGCTGGACGACTCTTTCGTTGATTCGCATTTTGTTGGTTATTATAGAGGAATTCACCACAGAGACACGGAGGTCACTGAGTTTATGCAAAGGAATTCACCACAGAGACACGGAGTTCACGAAGTAAATTTAGAAATTGTGCCCACCTATTTTAATAAATCATTCGTTAAGTTTGCTCTTTTGGTTTCTTTACTCTGTGTTCTCTGCGCCTCCACGGTGAATCTTCACGCGCAGGATTTCAAAACCATCCACGACGGCGTCGAATACGCGGAGGGAATCCGCAAGCTCGGCGATGATCCCGTAAAGATAAATCTCCTTCGGCTTGATCTAAAGAAAGTCCGCCTAGACGTCCAACACGCCATGGACGCCGCCATCGGAACTGAAAAAACATCATCCATAGCCATCCGAAAAGGTGCGGTTGCTGCGATCAACGGGGGCTTCTTTCGATTGGACAATAGCAAATTCGCAGGCGAGGCTGCTGGAGTACTGATGATTGACGGAGTACTTTTGAGCGAAAGCACAAACGACCGCATAGCCGTGGTCATCCAAAATAGCAAACGCTACACCTCTGTTTTCTTCAATCGCGTCAGAGCGTACGGCGACGTTCACATCGGCGACGGCGATAATGGTTTTCATCACTTCGACCTATCCGGCGTAAATCGTGAGCGAAAGGACAACGAGGCGATCTTGTTCACGCCGTTCTTCGGTGCGTCGACTCGGACCGAAGCGAGGGGAACCGAGATATCCCTCCGCCGGTGCAAGGACGGTAAACTCAGGGGAAGTTTTCGCGATATAGTGTGCAGGCGGACTGACAGGAAGGATGGCTCGGGTAACGCGGTGATCCCGCGGGACGGTCTGGTCATTTCCTTCGGGCCGGAATTTTCCAGCCCTGACGACGTAGTACGCAGCCGGTTGGAAAGACTGGGCAAACCAGGCAGCAAGGATATCAAAATACGCATTATCAATCCGATCCTACTGGATGGTGGCGCATTCACCGTCGACAAGACGGTCGATATCACTAACGGCATTCCGCTGTTGATCAGGAACAGCAAGATCGACATCACTTGGGAGAAGGAAAAAGCGAGCAAATCCTTTGTCGAAACGCGGCACCCGCGCACTGCGGTCGCGAAGCTAAAGGACGGGAAGTTTCTGATGATAACGGTCGATGGCCGTCAGCCGGGCGTGAGTGTCGGGATGAATTTGAACGAGCTTGCCGAATATTTGCTCGGCTTGGGTGCGGTCGATGCAATGAATCTCGACGGCGGCGGTTCGACGACGATGTTCCTCGACGGCAAGGTCGTTAACAAGCCTTCGGACAAAGAGGGCGAACGAAAGGTTAGCGACGCAATACTCGTCAAATTGCGAAAGAAGAAATAGAACCAAGTCCTTCTTCTCGTTCATTCCTGTTACTTTTATTCCGTGGTTAAGATATAAATCAAACCACGGAACTAGAGAACGAAAACCGAACAGAAGAGAATGAGCAAGACAGCGGCATTACTGACCCATGGTTTGTGCGAGATAGTTTTGGACAACCTTCGGAGAAATTACTTCCGAAATCAAGCCGATGTAATTATCAGGTCTGAGAAGTAGCGTAAAAGACTCGTCGCTGCCAAAGATCTTGGCAATATTCGGTATAAAGCGGAAATGAATGCACATCGACAAGTTCTAGAAGATCGTCAATCGCTGCATTAACTGGCATGCTGCCGTCGGAAAACAAAAGCAGATGGAACGTCGGTTCGCGTAGCCGGTCGTAAATACTGGAACCTTCGACCTCAAAATACGGCATTCGATCACCGGCTTTCACTTTGAAATTACCGTCATTTACGCTCAACGAGCTTTTCCGATAATTGATCCCGATCTGCGAAACCAGCGGAAAAAGCCTTTTTCTAAGAAAGTTCAAACTAAACACGAAATTTGCAAGATAAGGAGCGACACGAGTGCGAACAAACGAGGCGAATATGTTTTTGCTCGCTCCCAGAAGGAAAAATCGGTCGGTCGTCTGTACGAGCCGCTTTGCGTTGGGCAGCCGCTCTTCATTATAAGTTTCCAGAATTCTGGGCGACGCTTTCTGTTTCAATGCCAATGCAAGTTTCCACGCCAGGTTATAGCCGTCCTGAATTCCGGTATTCATTCCCTGCGCGCCCGCCGGAGTGTGAATGTGCGCAGAGTCGCCAGCGAGGAAGCAGCGTCCGTTAGAGAATCTGCTTACGCTTCGCGAATGAACTTTGTACACCGAGAACCAGTTTACGCCAGTGATATCAAGATCAAGTTCGGTGTCGGCAACGATCTGACGCTCTACCTCTTCATAAAGAATTTCAGCCTCGTCTTTATCGTGGCCCTCGGGAAAAGTGCCGACTATCCGGTAATTGTTTTCGGCTCCGTGCATCGGGAAAAACGCGGTTACGTTGGTTTTTGCAAGGCAAACATAAAATGCGCCGTGGCGAAATTCCCAATCGATCTGCACATCGGCAACATAAAACAGCCGCTCAAATGTCCCACCTGAAAATTCAAGCCCGAGCGAGTGCCTCGTCAGGCTCTTTGCTCCGTCACAGCCGATCAGATATTTTGCTTGTATTGTCTCGATTTCGCCGGAATGGCTTTTGATCTGTGCCGTAACTCCTACGGTGTCCTGCGTAAAACCCTTGACCTCAGTTTGCCAACGCACATCTTTGCCGTGAGCCTTAATAAAATCGTAAAGAATGCTCTCGTGGACACCTTGCTCGACGAAGAGGACAAATGGGTATGGACTCATTCCTTTTCCGAAATCCCTGAACGAGATCTCACCGCGGATTTTTCCGCCGACGATCATCCGGGCCGCTTCGGCAAGCGTTCCTTCGGCGATCAATTTTTCGGCAAGCCCGATCTGCTCGTAGATCTCAAGCGTACGGGCCTGTACGCCTATCGCTTTGGAGTGCGGTGTGGTCGTTTCGTTTTTGTCGATGATGACAAAATCGACTCCGTACCGGATCAACTGGCAGGCAAGAGCAAGCCCGGTTGGGCCTGCACCGACGATTAGAACTTCAGGGTTCATCGCTAGTCCTAGACTTTTTGCAGCGGTTGGGATTTGTCCCATTCCAGCCGAAGTTCGCCCTCAGTCGTTTCAACAGAAACGCTGCCGCCATCTGCAAGCTTGCCAAAAAGAATCTCGTTGGCCAGCGGTTGTTTGATCTTGTCGTGAATCAGGCGGGCCATCGGGCGGGCGCCGTAGCGGGCGTCGAAGCCGCGCGTTGCCAGCCATTCGCGGGCTTCTTCTGTTAGCTTTACGAGTACGCGTTTTTCGGCGAGTTGGCCGTTTAGTTCGTTGATAAATTTATCGACGATGAGTTTTATGTTCTCTAAATCGAGCGGACGGAATGGCACCCAGGCGTCGAGGCGGTTGCGAAATTCGGGCGTGAAGGTGCGTTCGATGACGCCTTTGGCATTGCCTTTTGTATCGGAACTATTGCGGAAGCCGACGCCGCCGGAAGACAGCTCACGGGCACCAGCGTTGGTCGTCATGATCAGGATGACGTTGCGGAAATCGGCCTTTTTGCCGTTGTTATCAGTTAGCGTGGCCGAATCCATCACCTGCAGCAGCAGATTGAAGAGATTGGGATGAGCTTTCTCTATCTCGTCCAGAACGAGCACGGCATGCGGCGTTTTCATTATCGCCTCGGTAAGCAGGCCGCCCTGATCGAAACCCACGTATCCGGGCGGTGCGCCGATAAGCCGTGAGACGGTGTGCGGTTCGGCATATTCGCTCATGTCGAAGCGAATGAACTCAACGCCCAGAATCTCGGCAAGCTGTTTTGAAACCTCAGTTTTACCGACGCCGGTTGGGCCCGAAAACAGGAATGAACCTACAGGTTTGGTCGCATGGCCGAGGCCAGCACGCGAGATTTGAATGGCGTCGGCGATTCTGTCAATAGCTTCGTCCTGCCCGAAAATGGTTTTCTTAATATCTTCGCGCAGCGTTTTGAGCCGCTGCTTCTCGTCTCCGACAACGGTTTTTGGCGGAATTTTTGCCATTCGGGCAATGGTGTTCTCGACCATTTGCACCGTTACCCTCTTTGGCCTTCTGCTAGCCGGCAAAAGCTTCACGGACGCCCCGACCTCGTCGATAACGTCAATAGCTTTATCCGGTAGAAAGCGGTCGTTTATATATTTTCCGGCTAGTTCAGCGGCCGTATGCAAAGCATCGTCGCTGTAAGTCACGCCGTGATGATGCTCGTAAAACTTTTTCAAACCTTTTAGGATCTGAAATGTTTCGTCGACCGTCGGTTCGTCGATGTCGATCTTCTGAAAGCGGCGGGCCAGTGCGCGATCGCGGTCAAATGCAGCTTTGTATTCCGCGAATGTTGTTGAGCCGATGCATCGCAGTTCGCCTCCGGCAAGAGCCGGTTTGAGAATGTTCGAAGCATCCATCGAACCGCCCGAAACCGAGCCGGCACCGACAATAGTGTGAATCTCGTCGATAAATAGTATTGCGTTCGGCTCTTTTTTCAGGTCGTTGATGATCGCCTTGAACCGCTGCTCAAAATCGCCGCGATAACGTGTCCCTGCCAAAACCGCACCCATATCGAGCGCAAACACCTTTGCTCCCTGCAAAACTTCCGGCACATTTCCTTCGCTTATCTTTAGCGCAAGCCCTTCGGCCAAAGCCGTTTTTCCGACGCCCGGCTCGCCGACATAAAGCGGATTATTTTTCTTGCGGCGGCACAGGACCTGTATCGTCCGCTCGATCTCGGCGGCACGCCCGACTATTGGATCAATCTCACCGTTTGCCGCCTTTTCGACCAATTCGACCGTAAAACTCTCAAGCGGTTTCTTCCGCTCGGGAGCGCCGAGACCAGCAAATTCGTCATCGTCAAAATCGGGTAGCTGATCGCCCGCGTCGATCTTTGAAATGCCGTGCGAGATATAATTTAGAATATCGAGGCGTGTAACGCCTTGCTGCAAAAGAAGATACACGGCATACGATTGCTCGGCCTGATAGATCGCCGCGAGAATATTGCCGCCGTTCACCGCGCTCTGGCCGCTGCCTTCCGCCTGAAGCACGGCGTATTGAATCGTCGATTGAAACGTCGTTGTCAGTTCCGGTGGGTGCTTTGCCGATTCGGGCACTCTCTCAAGCACGTCGCGGAAATAATCTTCCAGCGAAATACCAAGCTCATCGAGCCGGGCCCCGCAATTGAACAAAATATCCCGCGCCGAGCTGTCTTCAATCAACGCAAACAGTAAATGCTCAAGCGTGACGAACTCGTGCTTGAATTTAACGGCCTGGTCTACTGCAAAGCTTAAAGTTTCTTCTAATTCTCTGGTTAGCATCGCAAATATAGTTTAGCAGTTTTGTGCGATTTCTATATCGTGTCGAGCGTTGCCTCATAAAAATTGCACACCGTCGCGACTTATCTCTGAAACGTACGTGTTGAATCCGACCTGCGTTTCCGAATAAACCTGCCGCATTGCGGTTTCGACAGCTTTTGCCGTCGCACGTGTTTTGCTCAGCATAAATATTGACGGACCCGAGCCTGAGATGCCGCCACCGAGTGCTCTCGCTTCGAGGCTTGCCGCTCTAATTTCATCAAATTTGGGTATTAATGACTTTCTCACCGGTTCGACGATGAAATCTTCCATCGAACGCGAGATAAGGCCGTAATCGCTCCGCGCCAATGCGGCGACGAGCGAGCCGAGATTTCCCCATTGCCGGATCGCAGTTTTCAGCTGCACTTCTTTTGGCAGAATTGCGCGTGCCTCGGCAGTTTTTATTTCGATTTGCGGGTGAATGACGGTTGCGAACAGCAGCGGGAAATCAAGCGAAACAATATCGAGCGGATCAGTCGAACGCACAAGTGTAAAGCCGCCGAAGATACACGGTGCGACGTTGTCCGCATGTCGCGCGCCGGAGGCAACCTTTTCGCCTTCCATCGCGAATTCGACAAGCTCGAGTTTGGAAAAGCGGTCGCCCAACAGCCTATTAGCCGCAACGACGGCTCCGCTTGAACTGGCCGCGCTTGAGCCAATGCCGCTGCCTGGTTTTATATGTTTTGTTACTTCGACCTCGATACCGAAATTGGCCCCCGCTTCTGCGAGCATCGCGGTCAAAGCTACACCGGCCACATTCTTTGCCGGATCGGTTGGCAGTCCGAAATCGTCGCGGTTGATGATGCGGATCGTTTTTTCATCTATCCGGCGCACGGTCATCTCGTCAAACGGATTTTCTAGGGCAAAACCGAGACAATCAAAGCCGCACACAACGTTCGCTACAGTGGCGGGGGCTAAAACGCGGACTTCCTGCATACTTCAATATCGGTCAGAAACGTATTATCATTAGCGTTCGAGATTCTGCACTAATGTCTCGCCCATAGATGCAATACTTTAGCACAAACCGGAAGTCGCCTCATGCGACATTCAAAGAAGCGGTTCTGCGCGGCCAACCGGACGACAAAGGACTCTATTTTCCCGAATCGATACCAAAGCTTTCGAACGAGTTCTTCGCCGATCTTCACGAAAGCTCCAACGAAGAGATCGCTTATGACGTGATCGGGCCGTATGTGGGCGATTCGATCCCCAACGAACGGCTGTTTGAAATTTGTGCCGAGACCGTCAACTTCTCCTTTCCGCTCGTCGCGATATCGGAGAGGATCTCGGCATCTCGAATTATTTCACGGGCCGACACTTGCGTTTAAGGATGTCGGCGCGCGGTTCATGAGTCGCTGCCTACAGCATTTTTCGCTTGACCGGTCGGAGAAAACGATCGTGCTCGTCGCCACATCCGGCGATACGGGCGGAGCCGTGGCGAATGGTTTCTTTGGCGTCGAAGGTGTCGAGGTCGTCATCCTTTATCCGAAAGATAAGGTGAGCAAGGTTCAGGAATTGCAACTCACAACGCTTGGTGGAAATGTAACTACATTGGAATTACACGGCACTTTTGACGATTGCCAGGCTCTTGCAAAACGAGCAATTGCAGATGCCGATCTTCAGAAAGAAGTGTTCATCACATCGGCGAATTCGATAAATGTCGCCCGCTGGCTGCCGCAGCAATTTTATTACTTTTATGCGCTGAAGCAATGGCAGGGCGAGCCGCCGGTAATATCTGTGCCGAGCGGAAATTTTGGCAATCTTGCTGTCTGGCGTTCTTGGCAAATATTTCGGGCTTGCCCGTTGCCCGGTTCATCGCCGCATGCAACGCAAATGACGTGGTGCCGCAATTTTTTGAAAGTGGCGAATACAAGCCAAAGCCTTCCGTTTCGACATTGTCGAACGCAATGGACGTCGGCGATCCGAGTAATTTTGTTAGGATACTAGAAATCTTCGATCAGAATTTGACAGATCTCAAAACGAATCTCGAAGCTGTGAGTATCTCGGACGAGCAGACAGCCGAAACGATGCGCAGCGTCAAAAATGAATATGATTACGTTCTCGACCCGCACGGAGCCGTCGCATATCGCGGCACTATCCGATTACCTGGAGAAACATCCGAGCCAAAACGGGATCATTCTCGAAACGGCGCATCCGGTTAAATTCGATTCGGTAAAAGATATTATTGGAGAGCAGGTTGCCGTTCCCGACTCGATCAAGAATCTGTTTTCTTGCGAAAAGGTAAGCATTGAGATTGAGCCCGAATACGAAGCCCTAAAGGAAATCTTATTGGAAAGATCAAAATGAAAGTTATAAAGTTTGGCGGCTCGTCGGTCGCCAATGCCGAAAATATTGAGAAGGTTATAGATATCATCCGCGATGCCAACGCCACTGATGATTGCGTCGTCGTTCTATCCGCGATGCAGGGCACAACGGACGCGTTGATCGAAGCGGGTCGGACCGCCGAACGCGGTGACGACGTTTTCTTCGAACGTCTCGGCGATATTGCCCAACGCCATTCCGCAGCGATCAAAACGCTCTTTAAGAACGGGCAAAATACCGCGATCGCGGATTTTGTGGACTCGACGATAAAAGAGCTTGAGAGCATAACCGAAGGTGTGCTGCGCGTTCGCGAGTTGTCGCCAAAGACGCTCGACCGGCTTTTGAGCTTCGGCGAGATCGCGTCATCGAAGATCGTGTCCGCAAGGCTTGCAGCGGACGGCCTCGACAATGAATGGAATGACAGCCGCCTTCTGATTCGCACCGATTCGAACCACGGTTTCGCCGCCGTCGATTTTGCCGAAACAAACGCGAGGATCAAAGAACAGATTGCAAACTCATCGTCGCGTCTTCATATCGTGCCGGGTTTCATCGCGGCTGACAGCGGCGGATATACAACGACGCTCGGTCGCGGCGGTTCGGATTATACTGCCGCGATATTTGCCGCCGCTCTCGACGCTGAGATACTCGAAATTTGGACAGACGTAAGCGGAATGATGACCGCCGATCCGCGATTCGTCCGCAACGTGCGGCAAATTCCGAGGATCAATTACCGCGAGGCGATGGAGCTTTCGCACTTCGGAGCAAAGGTAATTTACCCGCCGACGATCCAACCCGTGATGGCGAAGGGCATTCCGGTATTAATAAAAAACACGTTTGCGCCCGACGATGAAGGAACATTGATCGAAGCCGAAACGCCGGATAGCGGTGATATGGTTCGCGGTATAACGAGCATCGACAAGATCAGCGTGCTGAGTTTAGAAGGAAGCGGAATGGTCGGCATTCCCGGTTTTTCCAAGCGGCTCTTTCGATGCTCTTTCACGTGCGGAGATCAACGTAATCCTTATTACGCAAAGCTCGTCCGAGCATTCGATTTGCGTTGCGATAGATGAGAAATCCGCCAATCTTGCCAAAAGGGTTGTCGATCGCGAGTTCGAGTATGAGATAAATATCGGCAAGATCGACCCGTTGAAAGTCGAGAGCGGCTTCTCGATTCTCGCCTTGGTCGGCGATAGGATGAAGGAGCACACCGGCGTCAGTGGAAAAATGTTCACGACGCTCGGGCATAACGGCATCAACATACATGCAATTGCACAAGGATCTTCGGAACGCAATATTTCGGCGATCATAAGCTCGAAGGATGTGCGAAAAGCCGTCAATACGCTGCACGAAGAGTTTTTCTCGGATGGCCGTAAGCAGATAAATCTTTATCATCGTCGGCGTCGGCACGGTCGGCAGCAAATTGATCGGCCAGCTCAGTCAGCAGAATGAATATCTGCTCGAAAACATGCGGCTCAACGTTCGTGTCGTCGGCCTTGCGAACAGCAAGCGGCTGTTTTTTCACGAAGAGGGAATTAAGCTTACAGATTGGAAGGAGCGGCTCAGTAGCAATAATTTAGACTCTCCGAAATCAGCCGAAACAGCGGATGTGATCGTCGAAAAGAACCTTCGAAATTCGATCTTCGTCGACGTCACCGCTGATCCGGCGGTCGTAGAAATGTACCCGCAGCTTTTGCGAAAAAGCGTTTCGGTAATCGCCTGCAACAAGATCGCATGCTCGTCCGATTATGAAAAATATCTAAACCTGAAAAATCTGGCTCGCGAGTACAACGCCAATTTCCTGTTCGAAACAAATGTCGGTGCCGGCCTGCCGGTCATCAATACGCTCAACGACCTGATGCGCAGCGGCGATCGCGTAAACCGCATTGAAGCGGTGCTTTCGGGCACCTTGAATTTTGTTTTTAACAATTACGACGGTACGCGAAAGTTTGCTGATGTTGTCCGTCAGGCTCAGGCCGAGGGCTATACCGAACCTGACCCGCGGCTCGATCTAAGCGGAACCGATGTAGCCCGAAAGATTCTCATACTTGCACGCGAAGCGGGTTACAAACTGGAGTTAAGCGATATTGAGAACACCTCGTTTTTGCCGGAATCGTGTACAAAGGGAAGCGTCGAAGATTTCTACGACTGAGATGGATAAGCACGAAACTCATTTCCGCAAATTGCTTTACGATGCCGACGCTCAGGGCTTAAAGCTCAAATACATTGCCTCGTTCGACAATGGGAGAGCCGCCGTCGGACTTGCAGAGCATCGGGCCAGACCATAATTTCGCGAACCTTTCCGGTAAGGACAACGCCGTGCTTTTCTATACCAATCGATATTCCGAACAGCCGCTGGTTATTAAAGGTGCGGGAGCCGGAGCAGACGTAACCGCCGCCGGTGTTTTTGCCGATATTATCCGGGCGGCACGATCCTAAAGTCAGAACCGGGAGCGGTAGCGATCGGGTTTCGTTCTCGAAAAATATGTATAAAGCAAAGCGATTTCTAGCCGCCATCGTTCTTTTCGCGTCAATAAACTTTGCGTATGCCCAAAGTAATTACTACCCGCCTTCAGGCAGTTGGGAACGCCGAACGCCAGAGCAGGCAAAGCTCGATCCTGTAAAACTTAAAGAAGCTATAGACTTTGCCGTTGCTAACGAATCAAAGGCTCCGCGTAATCTGGAACTCGCGCATTACCAAACATTCGGCCGCGAACCATTTGGCGAAGCAGTTGGACAATTCAAGGAACGCGGCGATCCGAGCGGTATGATAGTTCGTAACGGCTACATCGTCGCCGAATGGGGCGAACCGAACCGCGTCGATATGACGTTCAGCGTGACCAAAAGTTTTCTCTCGACAACAGTCGGTTTGGCTTTTGACCGGAGGCTGATTCGCAGTTTACAGGACAAGGTTGTCGACTATTCCGCCCTGACAGCTCCGTATAAACCCGGCACAAAGTTTGACCATGCCGAGAATTTCGGCAAATCATCTTTCATCGACCTCTTCGTTACCGAGCACAACCGGAAGATAACGTGGGAACATCTGCTTCGGCAAACGAGTGATTGGGAAGGCACGCTGTGGGGCAAACCCGACTGGGCCGATCGTCCCGACCGCGATGCAACCACGTGGCTGACCCGCAAACGCAACGATCCCGGCTCGGTATATGAATACAACGACGTTCGAGTAAACGCCCTCGCGCTTGCCGCATTGAATGTCTGGCGAAAACCGCTGCCGCAGGTGCTGAAAGAAAACGTGATGGACGAGATAGGAGCATCGAACACCTGGCGTTGGTTTGGTTACGAAAACTCTTTCGTTCTCATCGACGGCCAGATCGTGCAATCTGTCAGCGGCGGCGGGCATTGGGGCGGCGGCATGTTCATCAACGCCTACGACATGGCACGTTTCGGTTTATTGACCGCCCGCAACGGCAAATGGGGCAGCAAGCAAATTCTTTCCGCCGAATTCATCCGCCAGGCAAAAACACCGACCGTTCCCCAGCCGACTTACGGCTTTATGAACTGGCACCTCAACACCGACCGCAAATTTTACCCGAACGCCCCGGCCTCCGCATTTGTCCATGTCGGGAATGGTACGAACATCGTTTATATCGATCCGGAAAACGATCTGGTTATCGTCGCCCGTTGGATCGAGAACGGAAAGATAAATGAGTTTGTCGGCAAGGTAATGGCAACCATCCAAGGTTGACTTGCCGGGCAGTGTCGCTAGTTAAAAAGGAAAGCTAACAGATGTCAGTGAACAGCTATTAACCCCGTGTGCGACTTTTATCGCGGGTAGATAAAGTAAAGTCCAAGGTTTGGTAACATCGGAAGATAAGCTACGAAACTTTTCTAACGGGGGTTACGCAAATGAACTTGGACATGGTAATTATAAGCATATTTTGCATGATTGACGATCTTTTCAAGCAGTTGGGGCGAAGAATTCGTGGGCGCGGGTTCGCTCCGGGGTTGACGGACGCCGAAGCGGTGACTATCGAGACGGTCGGCGAGTTGATCGGTCTGGATACGGACAAATCGATATTTGAATACTTTCGGCGTCATTATAGTGAATGGTTCCCGGCCCTTCGGAAGATGCACCGGACGACATTCGTGCGACAGTCGGCGAATCTTTCGAGCATAAAAGAGTGGCTGTGGCAAAGGCTTCTGCCGCCGGAGCAGGCCTCGCCATTCTCGATAGTGGACAGCTTTCCGGTTTCAGTGTGCCGTTTTGTCCGGGCCACATCGGCACGTCTTTTCCACTCTCTGGCGGCCTATGGAAAGGACCACGGCGGAAAAGCTACGATCTTCGGCTTTCGCTTCCACGTGCGGATCTCAAGCGAGGGCTGGATAAGGCGGCTCGCGGTCGCCCCGGCGAATGTCTCGGACACGGCCATGCTGCCGCAACTGGTTGAAAAAACACAAGGTTGCTGTCTCGGCGACCGCAACTACTGGCAGCCGGATCTGAAAACCGAGTTCAAGGATCAGGGGCTTGAGATCTGTGCCCCGTTTAGAATGCGGTCCACCGACCCGATGCCCGAAAGAAGCCGTATTATCTCCCGGCACCGGCAACTTATCGAAACCGTGTTCTCACAGTTGAGAGAACGCTTTAACATCAAACGTGTCTGGGCTCGCGACACCTGGCATCTGGCCAATCGCGTCATCCGCAAGGTCCTGGCCCATACCCTCGGCCTAAAACTCAACCTAACACGTCACGTTTCACCGCTACAGCTCGCAAAGCTGTTTGCTTACTAAAAGTCGCACACGGAGTTATTAGCTTTTTTCTTATCGTGGACGATCTTCAGTTTAGAACACCAAACTTTCCTTGCTGGCAATCGTCGATAGCCTGAGCGATCTCCGCCTTCGTGTTCATCAGGAACGGGCCGTATTGAGCGATAGGCTCATTCAGCGGTTCGCCGCTCATTAACAGAAATACACCACCTTTAAGAGCCGCGATCCTAAGTTCTTCGCCTTCGCGTTCGAACAGAGCGAGGTTGTTGGTCGGCAATTTTTCACTGCTATTCACGAGTGCCGAGCCCTCGATGGCGAGCAACGCCGTAGTGTAGCCCGACGGGAATGAGAGATTGACCGTCTCGCCTTGCTTCATTCTCAGGTTATAGAGGTGTACCGGCGTGAATGTTGTAGTCGGGCTTTTTACCCCTTTGAATTCACCCGTGATGATCTCCACCTCGCCGCCGAGCGGCAGTTTGACGCGGCCCATCTCGGCGTTTGTGATTGCCTGATATTTCGGCTCGGTCATCTTGTCCTTCGCCGGCAGGTTTACCCATAGCTGGACCATCTGGAACGGCCCGCCTATCCGATTTGATTCCTGCTCGTGAAACTCCTTGTGCAGCAAACCGCTTCCGGCGGTCATCCATTGCACGTCGCCTTCGCCGATGATCCCGCCGCCTCCGCGGCTGTCGTGGTGCTCGACCTTGCCCTTGTAAGCGATGGTCACCGTCTCAAACCCCCGGTGCGGATGCGGCCCAACACCGAACGGCTCTTCGCGCGGCGGAAAATTTGTCAGCGCGTTGTAGTCGAGCAAAAAGAACGGGCTCATCCTCTCACCCGTCAGCGGCCCATGCGGAAAAAATCCGTGTACGTTAAACCCATCCCCAACCCAATGGCGAGGCGGCGGGGCGATGATCTTCTCTACTTTTTTCACCCGCGTTGCTTTCTTGGTCTGTGCTGTCATTTCGTTCTCCTTGTTTTCCTTTGCGGTCTTGGCGAGCTCTGCGTGAAAGAAATGGTTTCACGCAGAGCTCGCCAAGACCGCAAAGCAATACAAAGTTTATCGATTCAGCAAGGAAATGTAACCATCAATTGCGGCGGGCAAAAGCTAATACTTTCGGGTGAAGTTATTAGGATGGACGCGAATCTAATACTCATCGCAAAGTTTTTTCGCTTCATCGTACGACAGAACTTTTAACTTCAGCGACCTGATTGTTTCTTCACTCGAGGACATTGAACACATCAAGAGCGTTCGGAATGCATCATCCTTAACTTCCAATGGCAAGTCTTTCTTCGACGTATAATTTGAATAAGCTCTCGCAATACGTTCCCAAGCCGCTATCTCTTTGTCGGGGTTCATATCGCGCTTGAAATTATCCATCCAGGTCTCTAAAGAGGACTTATCAACTTCAGCAAATGTTTCGTGCAATTTCTTGATTCGGCGTAATCGTTCTTCCGTCAACTGTTCATGCTGGATCGCATTTGGTTTCAGGTCAGCTGGATCTATACACTCCAATCTCGGCTGCTGATCTTTCTGCTGCGCCGAGCAACCGAATCCAAAAAAAGCAAGAAGCGAGAGAATTACACTCATCAGAAGTTTCATTTGGTCAGTTCTTAAAAACCGCTATCAAACCTTCGCGAACCGGCGGTGAAATGTGCGACACGAGGTCATCCGCAAGCACCACCTTGTCTCATTTCGTAGAGGAAGCGTGCAAGCGAAGTCCTAGAGCCTGAACTACCTTTAATATGGTTGAAAACTCCGGATTACCATTCGGAGACAATGCCTTGTAAAGACTCTCGCGTCCGAGGCCAGTATCGCGGGCGAGCTGTGTCATCCCCCGAGCCCGGGCAATATCGCCTAGGGCGGCCGCCACGAGCGAAGGCTCGCCTTCTTCTAAAGCAGCCTCAAGATATGCTGTCATTTCTTCTTCCGAGTTCAGATGTTCCGCCGGATCCCAGAGAAGTGTTTTTGTCTTTGCCATATACATTCCTAATTTTACAATTCCCTTGCTAACGCCTTTGCTTTGGCAATGTCATTTTGCTGCGACGATTTATCGCCACCGATCAGCAACAAGATAAGTTCCGTTTCCTTTCTCAGAAAATAAACTCGGTAGCCCGGACCATAGTCTACCCGAAGCTCCGAGATTCCTTCGCCTACCGGCTTTACGTCACCCGGATTACCAAGCGAAAGGCGGCGAACACGAATGTTTACTCGCATTCGAGCGTTGTGATCCTTTAGAGATTTGAACCACTTTGCGTATTGCTCAGTTTGTCGAACCTCAATCATTTAGAAGTGTATCATATAGGATACGGATTGAATACGAAAGTTTGCGCGTCACGACTTACATACCGCCATTAACCCATCCCTAACAGGCAGCAGCACATTCGACACGCGATCATCTGCCAATACCATTTGGTTGAAATCGTGCAGAGCCTGGGTGTTCTCGTCTTTTTCGTCATCGAGTACCTTGCCGCTCCACAGGACATTGTCGGCAATGATGAAGCCACCGGTGCGGACTTTGTCGAATACGAGATTGTAGTAGTTCGAATAATTAGGTTTATCGGCGTCGATGAAAACCAAATCTAAGGTTTCGTTTAGCGTCGGGATGATTTCGGTTGCAAAACCAAGGTGGAATTCGATCTTGTCCGCGAAGGCCGATCTTTCGACAAAGGACCGGGCAACTTTGTTCGTATCTTCCTGTATGTCTAATGTAATTACCTTACCTTCGTCCACAAGACCCTCGGCAAAACACAGAGCTGAATAGCCAAGATACGTGCCGATCTCGAGCACAACCTTCGGCCGGATCATCCTTGAGAACATCGACAAGATGCGCCCCTGGACGAAACCTGACAGCATAGCCTTGTCCTCAAAATGGGCGTAACAGTGTTCGCGAAGCTCGCGCAAAACCTTGCTTTCGCCCGACGTGAAATCTTCCGCGTATTTGATCCAGTTTTCGTTCATAAATCTGCCCTCACCAGACCGCGTTTGATCGCTGTCGTCGCGGCCGAAGTACGGTCGGACACGCCGATCTTTCCAAAAATGTTCTGAACATGCGATTTTACCGTGTTCTCGGAAATGTCCAACGCGAACGCGATCTCTTTGTTCGACATTCCGCCGACTATCATCCGCAGTACATTCGATTCGGCGGGAGTCAGTTCTTCCTGGCCGATGTTTTCACTTAGTATAACGGCGATCTCGCTGGGAATAAACTTGCGGCCGGATCTCACAGTTCTTATCGCTCTAACCAAATCTTCCGGCGAAACGTCTTTGCAGATGTAGCCGAGCGCTCCTTTTTTCAAGGCCTTTGTTATCTCCGCGTCACCAGCGTGTTCGGCGAGAACGATGATCTTTGCTTTCGGGTCCGCAATGAAATAATTGTCGAGGTCGTCGATCGAGCAGGAATCAGGAAGTCGGAGACCGAGAATTGTGACGTCGGGGTTGATCTCGCGGAAACTGTTAAACCCGCCAGCAGCATTATCCTGTTCGCCAATTATCTCCATGTCCGTCTCGTTCGCGATCACGGTCCGCACGCCGATGCGAGTGAGCGGTTGGTTTTCGATTAGCAGGATTCGGATCGAACCATTCATAAGTCACGGCTGGGAACGCAGGGACGCCGTAAATTCCACGATCGGGCGGATCAGGTCGGTGTCGTAGTTCGTCTTTACGCCTTGTAATACGGCGGTTATGCGTTCCAGTCCCATGCCCGTATCGACCGACGGTGCGGGCAGCGGTGTTAGCTTGAACGAGCCGCCCGGTTCCTGCGTGCGGTTGTACTGCATAAAGACGAGGTTCCAAATCTCCATTGTCGTGTCGCCTTCGCCGTTGACCCATTTCCGATGGTTAAGATCAGGGTTCTCGGGATCGTCGCCCATGTAATAGTGGATCTCCGAGCACGGCCCGCACGGCCCGGTGTCGCCCATTTGCCAGAAGTTGTCTTTACGGCCAAAGCCCAATACGCGTTCGGGCTTTGCTCCGGCCTTTATCCACAGATCGCGGGCCTCGTCGTCCGGCCCGACCTCGTCGTCGCCTTCGAAGACGGAGAACCAAAGCCGGGATTCTTCGAGTTTTAATTCGTTTACAAGCAGGTCCCACGCGAAGCGGATTGCGTCTTCCTTGAAGTAATCGCCAAACGAAAAATTACCGAGCATCTCGAAAAACGTGTGATGTCTCGCCGTTTTGCCGACTTCGTCAAGATCGTTGTGTTTCCCGCCCGCCCGAATGCATTTCTGCGACGAAGCGGCGCGGCTGTAGTCACGCTTTTCATCACCCAGAAAAACGTCCTTGAACTGGTTCATCCCGGCGTTAGTAAACAAAAGCGTCGGGTCGTTCGCCGGAAGCAGCGGCGAAGAATGAACTAGCTTGTGGCCATTCTTTTCAAAATACTCCAAAAATTTGCGGCGGATCTCGTTACCAGTCATAAAGTATGTATAGGCGATCACTTTCGGCTCGCCACATTATCATATTGCGGGAAAAGAAATGCACCGTCAAACGCTGCTACTTCGGCCTCTTTTTGTTATGAAGAGCTGGCCGGGCTCATAAACAGTTGCCAAAAAAAGAAAATCGCATAATACTAGTGTTCTTTGCACCCTAGTTACAGTTCTAAAACCGTTACGAGCCTTTAAGACTCGCCGTATTAGCGCAAAACGCGTAGACGGCGATCGGGCACAATTTTTTGTTTCGCTCAACGCTGAAAATAAACAGATTATTGAGTGTATAAGTAACTAATGATTCCAGACCAGGTTGCGCCGCAAGAGGGCAACCGCGAAAAATCTCAATTGACACCGACGGACACACTTGTTGGCCGCGTTCTGTATGAGCGCTTTTTGATTGAGCAGGAAGTGTCCGAACCAGACGGCAAATGCTTGAGCTATCTGGCCAAAGATCTGAGAAATTTTTGCGTAAAGGTTATTCTTCGGACGATTCCGCTAACTGAACACACTCGACGGTCAAACACATTTCAGGAAATTTGCGACACACTGATGCGGTTCAATCATCCGAATATCGAACAAATACTGGAAACCGGCCGACTTTTCGACAATCGGCCTTATGCCGTAGCTGCTTATGAGTCCGGCGTCTCGCTTAATCACACACTGCATCAGAACAGCCGGTTGATACTTGATCGCGTAGCGCACATTGTTGAATCGGTTGGGTATACTCTTGGCGCCGCACATTCGCTGAAGATAATTCATGGCGACGTGACGCCAGCGAATATCGTTATTACGGCGCGGCAGGGCGAGACTGAAAGAGTGCGGCTGGTTAGCTTTGGAACCGCGTGGCCCGCTGATCCGGGCCTCGATCGTTTTGCTGATGTACATCCGGATTCGCTTTTCTACGCCGCACCCGAACTGATGCTGGAAGGCGGCCGCGCGACCACGGCTTCCGATATTTATTCGCTTGCCGCTGTCGCTTATCGAATGCTGACGGGTTCGGCACCGTTCCAAGCCTCGGCTCGTGAGGAAATGGTCGAATTGATAGCGAGAGGCGTGTGTGCTACGCCATCGAATTCACGGACTGATCTTTCACGCGACGCCGAAGCTATGATTTTATCCGCTCTTCAATACAAGTCGGCAATGCGTCCGCGCGACGCGCGTTCGTTCGGCCGCGATTTGGCTGAAGAGCTTCGTAAAGGCGAACAGCTTTATTCAGCTATACAGGTTAACGTTGAAGTTCCGGCTCAAGTTTCGACGGAGTCGGTCAGCCAATTAATAATTCCACCGGAAGCCGACAAGCGGCGGGTCGAACGCAAGCGGGTAGTTGCTCAAAATGCACCTTCAGTTGTGCCGGACCGTGCGATTATTTGGTCGCTTGTCGTTTTGTTGCTGGCCGGAGCGTTGTCGATGCCGATCTTCAAGTCCTTTTTCGTCGACGAGCGAAAAACTGAAGCGGTGAGCAGTATTGTAGATAAACCTGTCGGCAGCCCGGTGCCACGTGAGCTTAAATACGCAATTGAGGGTCAGAATGTAAATAACTTCGCATCAAAGCCGCCTCAGTCTCTACTTCAAACTGCCTTCGCAACCAGCCGCGAGTACAAAATGATTTTTGAGGCTGATTCGGGCGGCAACGCTTACGTCTTTAGCGAAGTGGTTGAGGAAAATGGCCGAACGGTTTACAACGTTCTTTATCCGCTCGCAAAATTGAACGGCGGTTCGGCGCATATCGAACCTAACCAAGCTGTCAAAACGAGGCCTGGCAATCTAAACGAATCGAGCAATCCGGAGATCGTCTGGTTGGTTTGGACGGCGGGAAATCAGGATGATCTGGAATCGGCGCGACGCTCTGCTCTGGAAAATGACGGCATTGTTCGAAGCGAGGATGAGGTTAAAAAAATAAAACACTTTATTGAGCGGAATAAGAATTTCAAACTCGATATACTAAAGGACGACGCAAATCAACAGACAGTCGTAAAGGGCTTGGGCGATAAGATCGTTCATCGAATCGAACTTGAGCACAATTAGAATCGGAACAAAATAAGTCAATCACCTGTATGAAATTTATAACGTTCAGCATATTGATTTTGATGATTGCGGCAGTGTCGGCCTTTGCGCAGACTGAAAAACAGATCAAAGCGACACGCAGCGAAGTTAATTTGATAAACAAAAGTGCCGCGAAATACGATAAGAGAACAAAATTAGTTGAAGGAATATCGCTCGAGGGAACTGAGGCGACCTATTTCACATCTGGCCGCGGCTTGAAGAAGATAACCGCAAAGATGTATGGCGAAACGTTTCGGGCGACGGCCGAGCTATTTTATTCGGGCGAAGAGCTTATCTTTGCTTACCAGCGACTTCAACGTTACGACACCCAAATCGGCATGAAACCACCGCCGAAGATCCGAAAGATTATTGAAACACGGGTTTATTACAGTGGTGCGAAAGCGATCAGGGTAATTGAGGATAAGAAACAGCTTGCGTCTTCCGATTCCGAATTCAGAGCGGCCGAGTCGGCGATGAATGATCTTTCAGAAAAGCTCAAAGCGGCTATTGATCAATGATCTCCTCGATCACAGATCTGCCAGATGATAGGTCGCCGCACGTCCATCGCCATGTTTCGTGAAGCCTAATTCGTCCGTCTGCTAAAGTCTCCGGCATCGAAATACACTCTCCAGTCATAAGTTCACCGCTACGGTTCAAATGCTGATAACGCATATCGAGCTTGCCGTCGTCGGCGCATTTTGCGATCAACGTTCCATAAACGATATCGCCCCCGACGTATTCCGCCCGAACAAGATCGCCATTCTGGTGATAGTGAAAAACCGTTTCCGAACCGACTTCACCGCTTGCAGAATTTTCAATAGATCTAAACTTTTTGCTGTCGTAGTTGAAATCCACGGCTCACTCCAACGTCTCGTCAATTATCTCTCGCTTCGCAACGTCATTCATTTTTGAGCGGATTAGGTCAAAGTCAAAACCCTGCCGCATCAGATGGTCGTAGAATTTCTTTGTGTCGTCGCGGGTTTCGGGCTTGCCTTTTAACCGCAGCCGTTTGGCAATTGCGGCGTCGATCAATTCCATTTCGGGCATCTTTTCAAATGCCGAAACTATCGCCGCTTGTACATCTTCTTTGCTCAGCTTTTTTTGCGATAGCGATTGCTGCAAGCGCCGCTTGCCTTGCGGTTTTTGCCGAAGTTTTGACAATGCGAAGTCGCCGGCAAATTTTGTATCGTCAAGATAGCTGTATTCCTTTAGCTTATCCACCACTCGATCGACGATCTCCGCGTTTGTCCAATTCTTTTCCAACAGACGTTCACGCAGTTCGCCGACCGAACGCGGTTTTGCGGCAAGTAGTTTAACAGCACGGTTCATCGTCCGTTCACGGGATCTTTCCGGGTCCGTTATGACTCGCTCGTCGTCATTTATTTTCTGCATTCGCCTTCGCATAATCGCTTCTTAATTCTACATTCTCAATTCTAAATCGATCACCCGCAAATCAGCATTTCTCCAAAGATGAATTAATAATTTAGAATTAGCCGATGAACGGTCTTTTGATCATAGACAAACCTGCCGGATTGACCTCGCATGACGTAGTTGCTCGCGTGCGCCGTATTCTGAAAACAAAACGCGTCGGTCACACCGGCACGCTCGATCCTTTTGCAACGGGCGTCATGGTGATATTGGTGGGACAGGCGACGCGGCTTGCGCAGTTTTTCGATAAAGACCAGAAGGAATACGAGGCCCTTGTGCAATTTGGTTTCGAGACCGACACGGGCGACTGCACCGGCAGTCCAAAGTCCAAAGTCCAAAGTCCAAAGTCGATAAATGTTGAAGATATCGAACGTGTTCTTCCGCGTTTTCGGGGCCTCATCGAGCAGGTTCCGCCAATGTACTCGGCAAAAAAAGTAGAAGGCAAAAAGCTGTATGAACTTGCCCGCAAGGGTGTTGAGATCGAACGCAAAGCAATAGCTGTAAGCATTTACGAACTTGAAGTAATTAGCGACGCCGAACTCTGCACTCCGCAATCCACAATCCGCATTCGCGTGGTTTGCTCCGCCGGAACTTACATCCGCACGCTGGCTGAGGACATCGGGCGCTCTGTTGGTGTCGGGGCTCATCTCGCCGAATTGCGGCGGACTCGGGCTGGGAGATTCAATATTACGAGAGCCGTAACATTGTCTGATCTTGAACAGATGGCCGATCCGGTTTCAAGCCTCATTCCGATGACCGAGGCGGTTACTCATCTGCCCGAGGTCATCCTCAATGAAGACCGCGTTGCAAAAACCAAGAACGGGCTCTCATCGCGATTTCCGGATGTCGAATTTGCCGACGGCGACACCATTCGGATGGTTAACGCGGACGCAGATTTGATCGCTATCGGTGTTTACAATGCCGAAGAGAAAACTGTTCAACTAAAGGTTGTTTTGGGTTAGAATAACCGAGGAATCCATTGTGCTCTTTGTGAAAAAACTTTGTGTCCTTAGTGTTAAAAAATGTCACAACCCAAAGAGCACGAAGCAAAACCATAAAGTACGCGGAGCGTAAAGACATGAAGAAAAGGAATCTTGCAATTGCGATCGTCGGCGGGATCGCAGCAGCCGTTGCGGTGAAACTGCTGACTCGGGCCAAAACCGTTGTTTGGGATGAGGTTGCCGATTATGTTCCGCATTCCGATCATTCGCATTTCATAAATGTCGACGGCGCCCGCCTGCATTACCAGGAATTCGGCGAGCGATCGAACCCGACGCTTGTTCTGCTTCACGGCTATACTGCATCGCTTTTTGTTTGGAACAAGGTAGCTCCGCAGTTGGCGGATGCAGGTTTTCATGTCGTCGCGGTCGATCTTGTCGGGTTTGGTTACTCGGAAAAACCGCGCTGGTTCGATTATTCGATTCAATCGCAGGCGAGAATGGTGTCGCGGTTTATGAACCGTCTTGGCATCGGTCGGGCAACTCTTGTCGGCAGTTCCTATGGCGGAGCGGTTGCAATGACGCTGTGTCTCGATTATCCCGAATACGTCGAAAAACTGGTCCTGCTCGACGCAGTTTGCAACGACGAGGTGTTAACTCATCCGATCCTTCGTCTGGCATCGGTTCCCGGCATTGGCGAAGTGATAACACCGTTTCTTGTCGATTCCCGTGCAATGATGCGTTTCCGAATGCGCGGGACGCTTTCTCCGGCAAATCATCATTTGATCACGGGCGAACGGATTTCGAATGTCCTAAGGCCGCTAACCGCCGCCGACGGGCATCACGCCGTCCTCGCAACCTCGCGCAATTGGAGCGCAAACCGCATTGAGCAGGACGCTCACATGATAAACCAGCCGACGCTTATTATTTGGGGCGAAGAGGATACCGTCATCGGCATCCACAACGGCTACAGCCTGCACGATTCGATACTCAACTCGCGCTTCGTCATCCTAAAAAATTGCGGCCACGTCCCAGCTGAAGAAAAAAGCGAACTCGTCAGCGATTTGGTCACCGAATTCTGCCGGGACAAAAAAGGCCGAATGGAAGCGAAAGACACTGAGGAAATGAGGTTAGAAGTATAGGTAAGTTTGTTTTCAGATGAGCATTTGGCGAAGAGTAACCGGTTTACTAGTGGGTATAGTCTATGGCCTTATCTATACTTTTCTCGCTGTAATGGCGACTGGTGGTGGTCATGGAAACTTCATTTGGTTGTTTATTTACATTATTCCATTCATCGGTCCTTTAGTGTTTTTTTCCGTTTTGGGATTCTTGGCTACTGACCTTAGACCATTTGTGTCCAAAGTAATCTTTGGTTCGCTCTTGATCTGCCATTATTCCGTTTTTGCACTGCTGACGATTTTTGCAGACGGAGACATTGCGGCTGACAACGCAAGAACGTGGAGCAAGTACCCAAGCAATATTTACTTCATGGTAGTAGTTTATCTGGTCGGCCAGCTTCCTCTTTTAGCGATATTTGCGAAGAGTTTGTTCATCGATCGGGCAACCGATGTGACTGAAGAAGTAGATTTATCAATTCTCCGTTAAGATGGCGCAAGTCTACGAATCTTTCAATCACGAACTTGTCTTAGCCGGAAACGCGTCGATTTGCGCACGTTCTTCCTCAAGTCTTTTCGGCAAGGGCGTCTTCACAACAATTGCGATCAACGAAGCAAAACCATTCCTATGGGAAAAGCATTGGCCCCGGTTGACGACGAATGCGGAACGGCTCGGTATCGATATTTCTGAATTTTCCGACGAAGCAATCCTAAACGCTCTTGATGAAATAATCGCAAAAAACAATGTCGCAAACGGCCGTGCTCGCATCACTTTTTTTGATGAATCTCCAAGCAATATCTGGTCGTTCGAGACCGGACGAAAGTCGAGTCTGTTGATAACAACCGCCGACAATCGCAAGATCGCGAACAATTTTCGGTTGACAGTTTCGCCGCATCGCACCAACACGACATCGCCGCTTGCAGGCATCAAATCCTGCAATTACCTTGAGCACCTGATGGCGTTTGACGAGGCTAATGCACGCGGGTTTGACGAGGCGATCAGGCTTAACGAACGCGGCCAAGTTGCTTCGGCATGCATGGCGAATGTCTTTTGGTTAAAGGACGAAAGGCTGCATACGCCGAGCCTGAAAACCGGCTGTCTGCCCGGAACTACGCGGGAACATATTCTTGAAAGCCTCGATTGTGTTGAGGTTGAAGCGACAATCGACGATCTGAATTCAGCCGACGATGTCTTTCTCACATCGGCCGGGATCGGCGTTGTACAGGTTGCCGAGTTTGCTGGAAGGGCAATGCAAAGACAGCCGCACAGAATACTCGACATCGTTCCAAAACCCATCTGAGCACACACAAAAACACGAACGCACACACCGACGGAGCACGTTCGTGTTCATTCTTGAGCGAAAAACTTTAAGCTGCGGTTTCGAACAGCGCGAGGATCTGCTTGCCTTCGATCGAACGCGGGTCGATGGTCCGAAGGTGCTTTTGGCCCTGCATTTCCCACAATGCCGTTACCGTACCTTCTTTTTCGACGGCTTGGTAATGAACGTCTTCCGGTTCGGCCGGAGTTTCAAGCGCTGGTGCTTCGGCGACCGTTATGGTCGGCGCGGCTTCTGTAGTTTCTTCAACCGCTTCGGCGGCTTTTGCTGCTTCTTCTGACATTAACTTCAATCTCTCCTAAATAATTTGGCAACTACTCCGGCTTGTCTGATTTTTCGGCGACCGTGATGGTCTCCTTCGAGGTTGACGAGTTCGTAGTGCCCGAATTTTTCTCTGCTACCGTAATCGTTGGTTTGGCTTCGGTCTCTTCAGCTTCTTTTGTTGCTTCGTTCGACATTTAATGCAGTCTCCTTAACTTTCTTAAGTGAATTGTGTTGACCAATCTTGGATTATGCCATAAAACACGCGATTCTGTCGAGCTAATTGCGCTCTTTAACACGTTTCGGATGCAGCTCATAGAACCAAAAATCGTTATTCGGCTGGTCGATTTTCAGCTCGTCAGTCTTGCCGTCTTTGTCGATTGTGAAGGTCACAAATCCTCGCGGAAAATTATACGCAACTGATGGCCGCCATTTGATCTGAAACGTGTCGTAATGCCAATGTTCGAGGTCGGCGACAAAGTTTGGCGACCGTGAAAACCGCATTACAAGACGGCCGCCTTCCTCCGCGATCGTGATTGCACCGTAAAGATCGTCAGAATATGTTCCGGGATAGTTTGAAAGAGCCAGTGTCGGCTTTGTATTCGCGACGCGGGCCGCATCGGCCTTTTTAACTTCTTCGTCGGCGACCGCTTTGTTTCGCTTCATTTGCTCTACGGCTTCCGCGTTCCAGTCGCGTTTCGGAGCGTTTACAAAAATGTCTCGGATCTTGCTCATCATTACGGCAAACGGCGGAAACTCGGAATTTGTGAGCACGACAAAGCCGACGTTTTCTTCCGGTATCAGCACCGTGTATGACAGCATTCCGTCCAATCCGCCGCTATGGTTAATGATCTTCCGGCCGTGATAATCGTAGACGAACCAGCCCGAAGCAACGCCCGTAAAATGACGCGTAGGATTGCCTTTCCACGCCGGTTCCGATATCTGCTGCGCCAAAAAAGGCTGATGCATCTGCCATGCCTGTGCCTCGCTGAAAATCGTTTTTCCTTCGAATTTGCCTTTCCCGAGCTGCGTTCTTACCCATTTCGACAGATCGGTTACCGACGAATTAAGAGCAGCGGCAGAGTATCCGCCATCCACATTTCCGCGCGGTAAAACGCGCAGAGTTCCGCCCGACTCATTATGCGGAAAGGCAGAGTTGTCGGGCAAATTCTTAATACTGCACGTCGTCCGGTTCATTCCAAGCGGCGACAATATCCGTTCGGTGACAAAATCACACCAAGGTTTTTCCGATGCTTTTTCAACCACTTTGCCGGCCGCTATGAACATCAAATTCTGATAGCCGTAACGAGTTCGAAAACTGGAAACCGGTTTAAGATGACGAACTCTCGCAAGTATCTCGTCCGGCGTAAAATCGGTTTCGTACCAAAGCAAATCGCCGCTGAATGTATCCAGCCCGACGCGGTGTGTTACCAGATCGCGAATGGTTAATTCGCTAGTGACCCACGGGTCGTACATTTTGAAATCGGGCAGATATTTGGAAACCTTGTCGTCCCACGAAAGCTTTTTTTCGTCGACAAGAATTGCCAGGCTCGCGGTCGTGAACGCTTTTGAATTCGAAGCGATGGCGAACACCGTGTTTGCATCGACAAGATCACTTTTGTTCAACTCACGCGAGCCGTAGCCTTTTGCAAACACGACTTTGTCATCCTTGACGATCGCGATGGCCATTCCCGGACCCTTCCAGGTATTCGCCACGCTGTTTGCGTAATCATCGATCTCTTTCAGCTTTTCGTCGAGCGTTTGGCTGTAGACAAAGAGCTGAAAGACGAAAAGAATTGCGAGTAGACCAGTTACTTTCTTCATAATGTTTTAAGTATACGGGCAAAACTGAAAAGTGTTTTCAATAGATTTGTGCATTCGGATCCGGGCTGAACTTAGCGAGTACCGGTGTTTGTGCCTTTATCTTTTTCCGCAATCTTTTCTCCTTTCTCACGAGGAGCGGCAATGTGTAATTCGCTATCTTCATTTGCCGGAGCGATCGGATCGGATCGACGAGATGTGTGTCAGGCAATGGCGAACCGGATTCCTTTAGCACGAGGCCGATCGGCAATTCCATCTGATCCTGTAGCTTGATCATTTTCGCCACCAGCTTTGCCGCAGGCGTGAGCAGCGGCCCGACGCCATAACGAACTTGCTGCGTTCCGATCAGGTAAAAGTGCTTGTATTCAGGCAGCACGCAGCCGCCATAGACAAGCGCGAGCTGCTCGTTTTTCATCGGCACCATGCCGTCGGGCAAAAACGGAAAGCTCAAATAAAAGCCTGTAGCGGCGGCGATCATGTCGAATTCATCGCTCGTCCCGTCGGTAAAATGAACCGTGTTGCCATCAAATCGCTTGATGTCCGGCCGCGGCTTGATACGCCCGTGTTTTAGGTAATGAAAAATCTCGGTGCTTATCGTCGGGTGCTTTTCGAATATTTTGTGGTCGGGTATAGGCAGCCCGTAATCCTGATATTTTCCGACTACGACTCTTAGAATTACACGCATCAAAAGTCTTTGGATCGACACCGGAAGTTGCATCAGCGGCGATTCGATCATCGGCTTGCCGAACACAGTCTTTGGCGTCATCCAGTAGCCGCGACGCAGGCTTAGATGGGCAGTTTTCGAAACCCGTGCCGCTTCCGAGACGACGTCACAGGCCGAATTGCCGCCGCCGATGACGAGCACGCGTTTTCCGGCAAGCTGCTCGGGCGATTTGAAATCTTTTGAGTGAATATATTCGCCCGCAAACTCGCCGGGATAATTCGGAAAACGCTTGTCCCAATGGTGGCCGTTGCAGACAAGCACGCCTTTGTAGAGGCGTTGCTCGCCGCTTGCCAGTTCTATATCCCAAAGCTTGTCCGAACGCGGCCGCACGGCGGCCACTTTCGTCTTGAATTCGATGTGTTGTCTTAGTTCGAACGTATCAGCATAAAGCTTGTAATAGTCGCCCATCTGCCGCTGGCTTGGAAAGTCAGGGTAATCGGACGGCATCGGAAAATCGGCAAATTCGGTCGTCTTTTTTGAGGAAATTATGTGTGCGGTGCGATAGGTGCCGTGGTACCAATTGCCGCCGACCTCATCGTCGGCCTCGACTTGTTCGTAGAGAATTCCCGCATCTTTCAGTGCTTTGGCGTGCGAAAGGCCGCACGGCCCGGCACCAATTATCAGAAAAGTATCGCTCTTGTCCTGCATAGCAATAATCAATGGATGACATTAAACAGCCGCCATTTGCCCTCGATGCCGTCAAACGACCTGTTCCCAAACTCTTCAAAGACGAGGCCCGAACCGGCGACAAGATCTTTTACGGTACGCGACACCAATGTAGTGCCCGGCTCTGACATATCGGCAATCTTTTGTGCAAGCTCCACAGCAAACCCGCCGTATTTTTGGTCGATGACATCACACTCGCCTGTGTGGAGGCCAGTTTTCAACGTCACATTCAGCCGCTCGGCTGAACCCATGATCGCGGCGGCACAGCGAATGGCGCGGGCCGGGCCGTCGAACGTAGCCAAAACACCACCGTCTTCGAATGGAACCTCACGCCCCTTAAAGAGTTCTAGCTGCCGGCGGATGTGAGCCTGTGCACGAGCTAATGTCCGGTCGTCCGTGTCGTCAACTATTTTGACGCTCAAAACCGTGGCGAGCACGCGGTCGTACTCTTTCGTCTGCCGCAGTCCGGTTAGAAAGTCTTCGATCGGGTCGAGTATCTCGTCCTGTTCGCCGACAAACGGTAAGTGGTCGATGCCGCCAAGCTCGATGTACTTGCTGCCCGGAATTTGCGACGCGACATAGCGACCTTCTTCAACCTTCAAGCAAAGATCGCCGCTGCGGTGAATGACAAGCGTCGGCACGCGAACCGATGGCAGCACGTTGCGGACGTCGATCTCGGCGTTCATTTTCGTCAGTGCGACCGCAGCTCCCGGACTTGCTCCCATACGCAAATACGTCGCCCACCAATCGCGAAAATCCTCATCGGCCGCAAGCGACGGGGCCCTTTCTTCGACGCCGACCGGCTTTCCCCAATCACGCTGCATCATCTCAAAAAAAGCATCGCGGTCTTCGGGCGAAACGCCCCACGGGTAATCTTCATCGCGAATTCGCTTCGCGTATGTTCCGATCATCACAAGCGCGACCGTCCGTTCCGGATATGTCGCCGCAAAGAGTGAGCACATAGGGCCGCCCTCCGAAACGCCGATCAGTACGGCACGCTCGGAACCAACGGCGTCCATAACGGCGTGAAGGTCCTCCATTCGCTGCTCAAGCGTCGGCAACTGATTTATGGGAACGCGGTCGGACAAGCCGGTTCCGCGCTTATCGAACAAAATCAACCGTGAGAATGAAGCGAGACGATTCAGAAACGTGGCAAAATGCGGTTCTTCCCAGAAATATTCGAGATGCGACACCCAACCCATCACAAACACGATGTCAAGATCGCCGCCGCCGACCACCTGATACGCGATGTTCACATCGCCGTTTTGAACATAATGGGTTTGAGGCTTAAAGGCCGCAAGAGCGTGTCCGGACACAGCGTTGACTGTACCTGACAGAGCGATACCGGTAGCCGCTCCATCGTGCTCGTCAATATCGCGGATCATCACCCGTGCTGACACGATTTCAGTCGTTTCCGGGTTATCGCCTGCAGTTTCGACGTGAGCAACGAATCGATAACCGAATTTGGGCACGGTTTCGATAAATTTTAAATCGCCGGTTCCCGCCAGTATCTTGCGAAGCATGGAAATATTCTGGGCAAGATTGTTTTCCTCGACAAAGCTGTCTTCCCACACCTCTGCCAGCATCCGTTCCTTGCTCAGGACGTGTCCTCCATTTTCAACCAGCATTCGTAGCGTGTCGAATACGCGCGGAGCAAGTTGGATCGGTGTATCGCCTCTCGTCAGCGTGCGTTCCGATACGTCAAGCTCAAAATCGCCGAATCTGTATATTGTCCCGGAAATAGAGTCCGCCATTTTTTCTTCAGAAATTCTTCAGAAAACTTTCATAACTTCCTAAAGAATTTGCACGTTCAAGCTTGTAAAACTGTACTTGCGACCGATTACGAGTTTAACGCATAAGCCGCGATCACGAAAAGGGGATTCGGAACACTACGTTCAAGGTGGTTATGAAAACGGAAAATGGGATGACAAGTTCTGAAAGGATATGTCTTCGTCGCTCTGGATTGGCTTTCTGTCCAAGGTGCGGCAAAGTCGTGGAGCTTCTAAATTACGAAGAAGCTGCGGAAACATTCAATACCGACAGGCAGGACATAGAGATTCTCGCAAAACGCGGCGATCTTCACCGGCTACACAGCCAACGGGCCAGTGTGATGATTTGCAGCATATCTTTATTTGACTGTTTCGAAAGCCGTAGAACACGTCTGCTGGATTCACATTTCACGGCGGCCATGTCCGCCGCCGGATATAGCGGTTATGCAAGTTAGGCGACCAATCGAATCGCATAAATCAAAAACAAGGGAAGTAAAAAATATGAAGTACATCAATATAATGCTGCGCGTTTCGCTAGGCATTTTTGCAACATTTTTATTAATCAACACAGCTCAAGCAGCTCCGGCAATCAGATCGGCTTCAGGTGCAAACGCCGCTGCAATTCAGGCCGAGGTCGATCAATTCCGAGCTGACCTGGGTGCATTAAATCCGAATAACGGACAGTCCTTTACGAACGGCCGGCGTGAAATCAACTGGGATGGCGTTCCGGATAATTTTTCGGACCCGAATATCTTTCCGAATGACTTTTTCAACGTAAACAGCCCGCGTGGCGCCGTATTCAATGCGTTTGATTTGGGAGGCTCGACAAATAGATTTCTTGTCAGCGCCGATAGCAGCAACCCGACCAATACGGCCGTCCGGTTCAGTTCGATCGATCCTTCTTACTTGAATCTTTTTCAGACATTCAGCCCGCAGCGTTTATTCATGATGCAGAATGGAACGCTGATGGAAACTGTTTTTTTTATTCCCGGAACGAAGATTCCGGCGACAGTCAATGGTTTTGGCGTCATCTTTACCGACGTTGACAGCACGCAGAATGCGTCCGTCAAGTTTTTTGCGCCTGATGGTTCGCAGCTCCTTGCTCTGGATGCTCCCGCAGCAAGCAACGGGTTGTCGTTTGTCGGAGCATCATTCAATGATGGTACCCGAATCGCTAGGGTCGTTATCGAAAGCGGCAAAAACAAAATTGCCGCCGGCAACGTGGATGGTACGAACGGAATTGACGTCACGGTAATGGATGATTTTATCTACGGCGAACCGCGCGCGGCACAGTATCATGCAGCTGATTTCGACGGCGACGGCACATCTGATTTTTCGGTGTTTCGTCCGGATACGGGAACATGGTTCTACATCAACAGCGGTAACACCACGTTCACTTCCGTCAATTTCGGCCAATACGGTGATATTCCGATCGATGGTGACTTCGATGGTGACAGCCGTACCGATTTCACCGTCTTCCGTCCGTCAACCGGAACCTGGTTCAGATCGTCCAGTTCGGTTGGCGGATTCCAGGTCAATCAGTTTGGCGTCAATGGCGACAAACCTGTTGCGGGCGACTACGACAAAGACGGGAAAACGGATATAGCCGTCTGGCGGCCATCCACCGGAACTTACTTCTTTATCGGCAGTAAGGACGAGTCTTTCCGAGTTTCGAACTTCGGCGTGAGTGGAGACATCCCTCTATTAGCCGGGGCTCAATAGAACCCTCTTACAAAGCTCAAAGGGTAAAGGACAGCGTCTCAACAGCTGTCCTTTCCTTAGTTACTCGAGCTGAAAGGAAGTACAAATCAATGAATTACAAACGACAGTCGCTCTTTATTTGGAGCATTATCATACTTATCGGCATTCTAACCGCGGCTCTTGCCGCCAGCTCGCAAAATCTTGCGCCACCGGAAGCTCCGGTCATGAAGCGGCACTTCAGCGAAATGAAGAGTCCGCCGATATTTTTACGTTTTTGTTCGAGCAAATGGAAAATCAGGAGGTAAAAAAAATGACAGAGAAAATATATCTAAAAATTGAAGATAAGGTCACTAATAAGACCGCGAGGCCGTTAAGAAAAGTCAAAGCGGCAGTAATTTTTGGGTTCATTGCTTTAACGGCGATTTTCGCGGCAAATCTATTCACGCCAAAAGTGAAGGGAAACGCCGTAAATGTGCCGAGCGAGGTTTCGGGCTCGGAATTGTTTGAAAACAATTGCGCCCGTTGTCACGGATCGGACGGTACGGGCGGTAAAGGTCCGAATTTGGCGAGCGCAAAGAAACAGGCGAAATGGAAAGAATCGGACGCAAAGATCATTAAAAAGATCACCAACGGAGGCTTCATAATGCCGTCTTTCGGCAAAAAACTAAAGACTGAAGAAATTCAGGCGATAGCAGACTACGTCAGGACGCTGAAAGAATAAATGTCATTACTCGTTTTGGCGGCGGTACTTTTACCGATTAGCGGGGCGAGCAGATATGTATTACGGCCGCCTCGCAATAATATTTGCTGGAGTTTTATGAACGAATTAATACTTACATATCGCGGGATGATCTATCCCTGGCAGTGCGATCACATGGGTCATATGAACGTGATGTGGTACACGGGAAAGTTTGACGAAGCGTCATGGCAATTGCTTGCCAGGTTCGGACTAACGCGCATATACATGAGAGAGCAAAGCGGCTTATTGGCCGCCGTGCAGCAGGATACAGCTTACAAAAAGGAGCTGCGCCCAGGGGATATAGTCACTATACGGTCCAGCGTCCTCAAGATCAGGGAAAAAGTCATTCATTTCTTTCACGAAATGAGAAATGACGAGACAGGCGAAATCGCTGCGCTCACTACTTTGACCGGAGTTCATCTGGACCGAAAAACACGCAGGGCCAGCCCGTTTCCAGCGGATTTCATTAACCGTGTTCGTCAAACCGTATCGGATCGCGAACGGTATGCGAACGATTTGCATGACACGCTGCCGCAGGATACATTTTCACATGATCTGCACATTTCATTGAATCCATGGGATTCTGCGGCAAGATCCAGATAAGTCCGCGTTTATGAGCGTGAATAAAATCAGAGAGATCGTTGTCGAAGTCGAACGGATTCTGCTGGAGAAGAAGCGTGCTCGAACACATCAGATGTTTTGCATCGATTGTTCGCAGGAGGCCGATTTTGTCTGCTCAAAGGACGCAGCCCGCATATTCGATATCGGTGAGATCAATATCGGCCGTTTTCTGAAAAATAACGGCTGGCATACATTTGACTGATCGAGGCCGTGTCTACATTTGTACGGCGTCGCTCCTCGCGGACCTGGCGAAAAAGAAAAACAACGTCGGGCCAAAGCAGATCAATTAAATTGTCCGAGGAAAAAGCACGGGAATGATCGACAAAACCAAAGGGACGTTCGAACGCGAATGTCCTTTTTTACGTGTAATTAGCAGTTCATCGCACATCCGTGAAAAGAACATCTTTCCAAACAGCATCTTCTTCTTGTATTCTTAGCAACAATGTCCCCGATCTTCTTAACACTTATTCTTCTGGCAGTAGCAATTGTATTGTTTGCCACTGAAAAAATACCCGTTGACGTCGTCGGGATACTGCTTGTTATGGCGCTTATCATGACGCAGGTGTTGACTGTGCAGGAAGGCGTTGCGGGTTTTGGGAATGACATTATTATTACGATCGGCGGGTTGTTCATTCTCGTCGGCGGATTGATCAAGACCGGGATTGTGGACCTCGTCGGCCGCCGCCTTCATCGATTGGCGGGTGACAACGTATTTGTTTTGACGGCGCTTATCATGATTGCGGCCGCCATATCGGCATCGGTATTAAAAAACACTACGACGACCGCGATGTTTTTACCGGTCATCATCGGGCTTGCGGCAAAAGCAAAGATCGCTCCGTCAAAATTGCTTATGCCGCTGGCGTTTGGCGCGATCCTCGGCGGAAGCTGCACACTAATCGGAACATCAACCAATCTAGCGGTCAGCGGTGCAATTGTCCGCTACGGACTTGAGCCCTTTTCGATGTTCGAGCTGACATCCGTAGGGATAATTGTTTTCGCTGTTGGGATGCTCTACATGCTTTTCGTCGGCAGGTGGATGTTGCCGGCACGCGGCTCCGGTACTTCGCTGACCGATAATTACAGCATTCGCGAATATGTATCCGAATTGGTCGTCCTGCAAAACTCGCGTCTTATCGGCAAGACGCTCGGCGAATCGAACATCAACACCGAACTTGAGCTAAATATTCTGGGAATCATACGCGGCGATCAGAAGCTGATAGCTCCGCGTGCTAATGAGCGGATTGAGGCAAACGATCTTTTGATCGTCGAAGGCAAGATTGACGACATTCTGCGTGTGAAGGAAGAGGTCGGTCTGGAGATCAAGCCGGATTTCAAGCTTAATGACGGCGTGCTGGAAAGCGGAAACGTAGAACTTTTTGAAGTAATGGTGATGCGCGACTCGCAGCTTGTCGGGCAAACACTCAAAAGCCTCCGCTTCCGACAGGATTATGACCTGACCGTTTTAGCGATCAATCGCCACGGGGAGACATTTATCAATAAGCTCAGCGATGTCTCGCTCAAGTTCGGTGACGTTCTGCTGGTGCAGGGAACGCGAGAAGAGATCGAACCGCTCGTTGTCGATCGCGAAATGATTCTCTTGGAAGATGTATCGGCAAACAGTATGCGGATAGATAAACGCAAATGGGCGATCGCTGCGTTTATACTCTTTCTCTCGCTCTCACTCTCCAAAATTGTGGTTGGTGTTGATATTCCGCTCGCGATCTGCGTTTTGTCGGGTGTGCTGCTTCTGCTCGCAACCAAAACTGTGCGTTACACGGAGATGTATTCGCTGATCGATTTTCGCCTGCTTGTTCTTATCGCATGCATGATGAGCTTTGGCGTCGCGATGGAAAAAACCGGGACGGATATTTACCTTGCGAGCCTTATCCAAACTTACTTCGACTACGGGCCGATGTATATCCTCGCGGGCTTCTTCTTGCTGACCGTCATCCTTACCCAGCCGATGTCCAATCAGGCCGCGGCCCTCGTAGTGCTTCCGGTAGCGGTAAAAACAGCCGTCGCGTTGGGGCTTAACCCGCGTACATTTATTGTCGCTATTACTTACGCCGCTTCGTTTTCATTCATCACTCCGCTGGAGCCGGCTTGTGTTCTGGTGTACACGCCGGGGCGTTATCGGTTTATGGATTTTGTAAAGATCGGTACTATTTTAACGATAATCGTTTTTGCGGTCGCGATAGTCCTGGTCCCGATCTTCTGGCCATTCTAGGACTTACCCAACCTGTTTATCTCACGAAGTGAAAGACCGCGTTTTATGATCAGGATCAATCCGATCAACGTCCAAAAGAGAATTCTGCCCTTTCGGATGATCGCCAAAGTAACGCCTATGCCGACACCGGCTGCGACAGTTTCCGCTACAAATTGAGCTCCGGCTTCGTCCACGCCTATGAGAAAAGGCACGAGCTTGAAAACGATCGTGATAAGCCGGCTCACCGATTCAAGCAAAAATGCGTTCAGCAGCGATGCATTTTCACTAATTCGGTTAAGTATAAACCAGACCTCAAATACGCCAAGCATATGAAACGCGGCCTCGATCAAACAGATCGGAAGAAAACGCTGCGGGTACCGACGATAAAACCCGTATATCAGATTCTCAAAAAGTCGTACCTCCGATCGGCCGTGTTCGAGCCATTGTTTCGATATTCCTTTTCGATATAGCCATTCGCAAACCTCACTTGCGAAATGCCACTGCCGGACGACCATCACAAGTCCCAAAACAAGTAGCACCAAAAGCGTGACGATGAGCACGTCGATCGTCACCACCCAACCGTCGTCCAACGGAAAGTTTCGTAAAAAGGTAAACGCACCGAGCATTAGAAAAATACTCGTCGTAAAACTGTAAAAAAGATTCTCCGTTGCAATCGACGAAAGCCCGACAATCAGCGGCACGCGTTTTCGAACCGCAACTGCCTTTGACGTGCCGCTAATCAAAATGCCTAGCGGCAGAATGCTGCTCATCGCCTCGCCGATGATGACTGCAGGGATCGTATCTCGGAGACTTAGCTTGTATGGCTCATATACCGATAGCTTCCACGCCGACGCTCGCGTAACGATGCGGGCAAAATAGATCAGCAAAATAACAGCAAAACCGGCGACGCCGAACTTTTCGATGTTTTTGAGAATTTCCGTCACGCCGACCGAGTAAACAAAATACGAAAATAGTGCGACGCCGCCAAGCGTCAAAACGGTGCCCAAAACCTTTAGCCGGTTAAAGTGTTTTGTCGATATTTTTTGGGGTTTTATGCCTGTGTTTTCGACGGTTGGTTCCAAACTCACTGCTTTGCCTTTGCCCTGCGGCTTGATTATGATGGTATTTTATCTGTCTATAAATACAAAGTAGTATAGGAATTTAATTATGAGCACTGCCGCAGGAACCGCACTATCAAACGCCGGATTGACCGTTTTGTCGGAAGAAGAAGAATTGTTTCGAGCATCTGTACGCGAATTTGCCGAAGGCGAGGTGCGCCCGCGTGTCGAGGCAATGGAACACGCTTCAAAACTCGACCCGGAATTAATCAAACAATGCTTTGAACTGGGCTTGATGGCAATCGAGTCGCCTGAAGAATACGGCGGAGCGGGTTCGACGATCTTCAACGCGATTCTTGCGATCGAAGAACTCGCACGCGTCGATGCGAGCGTGTCGGTTTTTGTCGATGTTCACAACACGCTCGTGACAAACGCCTTTATGCGTTGGGGCAGTGACGAGCAAAAGAAAAAATACATGCCGCAGCTCGCGAGCGGCCGCGTCGGCGCGTACGCACTCAGTGAAGCTGCGTCTGGCTCTGACGCATTCGCGTTGAAGACACGTGCCGTCGATAAAGGCGATCATTACGAATTGACCGGTCAAAAACTTTGGATCACAAACGGCAACGAGGCCGAGATTTTTATCGTCTTTGCAACCATCGATCCCGAAGCAGGCTACAAGGGAATCACTGCGTTCATCGTCGAAAAACAGTTCGAAGGTTTTAGCGTTGGTAAGAAAGAAGACAAGCTCGGCATCCGAGCTTCGTCAACAACCGAATTGATCTTAGATAACTGTAAAGTCCCTAAAGAAAACGTCCTTGGCGAAGTCGGCAAAGGCTATAAAGTCTCTATCGAAACTCTCAACGAGGGCCGCATCGGCATCGGCGCGCAGATGCTCGGCATCGCACAGGGCGCATACGAAGCCGCGCTCAAATACACGCAGGAACGCGAACAGTTCGGTCAAACGATCGGCAGCTTTCAGGCCGTGCAATTCCAGCTTGCCGAGATGGCCGTCGAGATCGAAGCGACGCGTTTGCTCGTTTACAACGCCGCGCGTTTGAAAGATGCCGGCAAATCTTTTTTGAAAGAAGCCGCAATCGCGAAACTCTATTCTTCACGCTGCGCAGAACGCGTGTCGTCCGTAGCGATCGAGCTTTACGGCGGCTACGGCTATGTAAAAGATTATCCGGTCGAAAAATACTGGCGCGACTCGAAGATCGGCTCCATCTACGAAGGCACGTCGAACATGCAGCTTCAAACTATTGCGAAGCTGATAATGAAGTAGTCTTGCGTTCTATATGCGACAAATGAAAGTTTGGATCGATTATTTAACTAAGATGTCGGTCACACTTGCAGTGATCGGGTTCTTAATGTCGTTCGCAATTTCATACAGGTCCTATGGTTTGGCTGAGGAGATTGACGATATGGCGAAAAAGAACTTGAAGAGTTTCAAACAGAAATACGGCTATGAGGCTGCGATTCGTTTTTCGGGCGGCATAGGCGGAACCTACGACCATTTCGCCGATGGATTATGGTTGGCTCTCTTGGTTGTTTGGGATTTGCGTTGTAATGCGATCCTCCTGATCCGCATACGAACATCCATATTCATGCCACAATGGCGATTTTCAGTTATCAATTGCTCGCCGGAATATCGGTTTAGTCGATCCTCCATAAGCTCCGAGTTTTGATCCGCGATTGCCATACTTTTGGGAAACTCTAGCGAAGCAAATCGAGCAGGGGAAAATTATCGCTCGCAAAATCATATCGAAGATTATGTTGTTGATGATTGATCGCTCAAGTAGTACAATTCTAACTGATTGAGCCCGACCATACTTTACAAGTTTCGAGTAAACTTCCTTTCCATCATAAAGATCCATTTGACCGGCATGATCATCGGTAGAGCAATGCATAGAAAACATCCCGCTAACGAGCACGGATCACGATTTTACTGCTTATGGAGTGGACTTGCTCTGATTCTCATCCGCCAGGCTTCGCCCGATGACGCGAAATCCTGACCGATCTCGCTTACACGACATTCTGGGATGCATTTTCCGCCCATCCAAAAAACGCGCCGGACGATCTGAATCACTACATGCGGCAGGCGTTCAGTGTCGAACAGATCACTGCCGAGCTTGTCGATGAAAAGAACATTTTCCTCATGGCCGAGATCGAAGGCGAGCTTGCCGGTTATTCAAAACTAATTCTCGATAACATAGAACCCGGCGTCACCGCGATGCGACCCGTCGAGCTTTCGCGGCTTTATTCGCAGCAGAAATTCCTTGGCAAAGGTGTCGGCCAGACGCTGATGGACGCGTGCTTCGAACGAGCAGAAAGCGACAACCGCGACGTGATGTGGCTAGGTGTTTGGGAATACAACCCGCGTGCGCAAAGGTTTTACGAAAAAAATGGCTTTCGCATCGTCGGCAGCCATACCTTCCAACTCGGTAACGATCCTCAGACCGATATGTTAATGCAAAAGAATCTTTCACCACAGAGTCACAGAGAACACAGAGAATAGGAAAACTTTCATTAAGCCACTCTGTGTTCTCAGTGTACTCAGTGGTGAATCATCATTGCTTTTTTGCCGCAGATGACCTATCGTTGCGTCTATGCGACAAATCAAGAACCCACCCAATCCCTACAACCGCTATTCCGCCGAATATGTAGGCGAACCGCCGCCGACAAAGCTTGAGATCTTCGAAGAGACCGCAACAAAAAAGGTCATCACAAAAGCGTTTGCGGGTCGATTGGGAAGGCGGTTGGCGTTACACGGTAAATTGCTATCGCGGCTGCATTCACGGATGCACATATTGCTTTGCACGACAATATCACGAATATCTCGGCTACGGTGCCGGGACCGATTTCGAAACAAAGATCGTAGTTAAACCGAATACGCCGACGCTGCTCCGGCAAGAGCTAAAGAAAACCCGCGACAAGATGCCGCATCTCGATTTTTCGTTCGCGACTGACCCGTATCTGCCGCTCGAGGCCGAATATCAACTCACCCGCAAATGCCTCGAAGTCTGTGCGGAATTTCAGGTTCCAATCGGTGTGATTACAAAATCGCCGCTTGTTACTCGCGATATCGATGTCCTGAAAAAACTACACAAAGTCTCCGTATTCTTTTCGCTGCCGTTTCTCACAAAAGAAAAATCAAATCCTTTCGAGCCATACACACCTGTGCCCGAAGCCCGCTTTCGTGCGATGAAAACAGTCGCCGACGCCGGTATTCCGGTCGGTATCGGCGTCGCTCCTGTGATTCCCGGTTATAACGAATCCGACATTCCGGGTTTGTTAGAAAGAGCGAGAGATTGCGGAGCGACTCGGGCGTTTATGTCGATGCTGCATCTCGACACAGACTCGATCGAGGCGTATTTTGTAGAAAAGATGCACGAACGCCTGCCGCCGACACGCGTCACAAAAATCATCAACACAATGAAGCGCGAACGCGGCGGCACTTTGCGGCATCGAACTTACAAGGAACGCAGCACAGGCAAGACCGAGCAGTGGGAAGTGACAAAAAAGCTTTTCGATTTTCACGCCCGGCGGCTTGGATTCAGACAGCATGAGACTCCGGTCGAGGCGATTGTAAAAACACCGCCAGTCCAGCAAACTCTTTTTTGAGAGGCGCGAGTTCCGCGAGAAACCATGAGCTTTCCGGCCAATATAATTCACGGAGGTTAGAATGAGATCGAAAATTATTAATGCATTACTACTGTCAATCGCAATCGCTGCACTTGGGGTGCACGGCTTCGCCCAGAACAAGGACAAAAATAAGGGAAAAGAATTAAAAGCGGCAGTAGACCGCGTGGACAAGGCGTCGGACGTTATCGACGAGGTCATGAAGGTTGCCGAGAAATCCATCCCTCGCGATCTTCTGAAAAAGGCGAAGGCGATCGTCGTATTTCCCGGTACATTGAAGGCGGCGTTTATCGTTGGCGGCCAAGGCGGGACGGGCGTTGCGATCCGCCGAACGGAAAGCGGCTGGAGCGCTCCGGCATTTCTGAATATGGCTGGCGGAAGCTTTGGCGCTCAGATTGGCGGGCAGAAAACCGATTACGTTTTGCTTATTATGAATGATAAGGGCATTTCGAACTTGCTACAGGACAAATTCGAGATCGGTGGCGAAGGCAGCGTATCTGCCGGGCCGGTCGGTCGCACGGCTGCGGCATCAACGAATGTTACGCTAGACGCCGAGATTCTTTCATATTCGCGCAGCAAAGGACTTTTTGCAGGGATTGCTCTAAAAGGCGTCGTTATATCGCAGGACCAGGATATGAACCAGGCCGTTTATGAAAAATCAGCGGCACAGATACTCGGAAGCACGCCGCTGCCTTCGTCCGAGGCTCCGGCAACGCTGAGAAAATTCTCTGAAACGGTCGCGGATTATGTTAAATAACTGCTGATCTATATGTTATTTAAGGCGCCGTTTAGATAGCGGCGTCTTTTTGTTTTTGTAATCGATGTCGCCCGATGTTAAGTTGACCTTATGACAAGCAGAATCGAAGTTTTCAAACAAATGCTCGAGGCCGACCCGGACAACACGATGGTAATGTTCGGCCTCGCCAAGGAATACGAGAAGGCGGAGAAGCATGCCGATGTGATCGCCATCCTCGAAACATATCTAGCCAAAGCTGACGACGAAGGCAACGCCTACGGCACTCTCGCAAAAGCCTACGAGCTATCTGGCGACCGCGTTAAGGCTGCCGAGATCTACAAAAAAGGCATTGACGTCGCCATGGCACATGGCCATCCGTCGATGGCAAATGAATACCGGATGAACCTGGAGGCAGAACCGCCTGCGTAAGCAGGTTGTGAAACCTCGATTTTTGTAGCGTGTCAACGGCCCGGCCGCCTGCTTACACTGGCGGTTCCGCCTTCGCGCACACCGCGACACTTGCCTTTTTTATCTTCACCGGCTTTTCTGGTTTCTCAGCCTCGACCTGTGCTTTGTTGATCGCATCGACGACTTCCATGCCTTTTGTCACTCGTCCGAATGCGGCAAAAGTGCCGTCTAGCGTCGGTGCGGAATCGACAAGAATAAAAAAGTTTGTTGTTGCCGTGTTCGGTTCCGGGGCTCGTGCCATCGAGAGAATACCGCGTTCGTGGAGGATTTTATTTGGTTCGTCGGGAATAGTACGGCGGGCACGCTGATCCATCTGAGCGGTCATTTTTTCGCGCGTCCAGATATTTCCGCCTTGAATAACAAAGCCCGTCACGACGCGGCTGAACGTCGTTGTGTCGAACAAACCCGTCGCAGCCAGATTAAGGAAATTTCGCACCGATTCGGGAGCGCTTTCGGGAAACAGTTCAAGTTCGATGTTGCCGGCCTCAGTGTCAAACGTCACGCATTGCACCGCCATCGTTTTAACATCGGCCTTGTCGAAAGGCTCGCCTTTTACAACCTCTGGCTTCGGCGTCGGTCGCGTATTTGTCTTGATTGGAGTACGTTTTTCAGGCGTCATTTGCTGCGCAATTCCGCCCGCTGCTAACGCGCCGATCAAACCTAAAATTAAGCTCGCATACTTCAACATTTAATTTACATTTTCAGATAAACCGATTCGCGTGTAAAGTGTTTTTAGCATAAATCCAATCTTCTCGGCACCACCTGTGTTAACGGGTGGTTTGAACCCAAATCGAATCATGAAACAAATCTCAATACTCGCCGTCATTCTCACCTTTGTTCTCGTCACTTTTGCCCAACGCGAACTCGGCGTTCGCCCAACGGAAACCGGCGGCCCGCTGATGTATGAGCAGGCGGCATATGATGTCCAAGCTTACGACGTCGCGTTAAAGGTCGATCCAAAGACAAAGTCGATCTCCGGCACGACGGTTATGACGGCGAAGATCGTCATTCCGACCAACGTTATTGTGATCGATCTGGACACGCCGTACACCATCGATCGAATTTACAGCGAGGCGCGTGAGCGGCAGGCCGCGCTCAAATATGAACGGAGAGAAGGCAAAATTTGGATCTACTTTCCGATGACAAAGCAAGTGGGCGAGATGTTCGAGACGATAATTACCTATTCCGGGACGCCGCGCGTCGCACCGCGAGCGCCCTGGATTGGTGGATTTATGTGGGAAAAGACGCCGAACGGCGCCGATTGGGTTTCGGTTGCGCTTCAGAACGATGGCGTCGACCTGCTGTTTCCTGTAAAAGATCACCCGTCGGACAAGGCGTCTACAGCGACAATGCGCATCACGGTTCCAGATCCGCTTGTCGCGGTCGGTCCCGGCAAACTCGAGAGCACGATCAAAAATAACGACGGCACATCGACATACGTTTGGCGAATGACAAACCCGATCCCGAATTATTCTATATTGTTCGACGCCGCGCCGTATCGCGTCATAAAGGACAGAGTTAAAAGCATAACCGGCGAGATGATCCCGATGGAGTTTTACATCCTGCCCGAAAGCTTTGAAAAAGGCCCGAAATTGATCGAAGAAACTAAGAAATACAATGCTTTTTTTGAGAAATATTTAGGCCCGTTCCCGTTTCGTTCGCAGAAACTCGGCATTGTCGAAACTCCGCATCTCGGCATGGAGCATTCGACGCACATTGCCTACGGCAATAAATTCAATTACAACGCGGATGGTTTCGACTGGCTGATGCTGCACGAATTCGGCCACGAATGGTGGTCTAATCTCGTCACGGCGAGCGATTGGCGTGATTTCTGGATACACGAAGGATTTCAGTCGTTTATGGACGCGCTCTATCTGGAGGAGATCAAAGGCAAAGACGCTTATATGGAAGCGATGCGAGGCCGAGCCAAAGCGACTCGCAACATGCAGCCCGTCGCCCCGCGTGAACCCAAAATTTCCTATCAGGTCTACATGGCCGAACCCGATTATCTAAAAAGCGATGGCGACATCTACGGCAAAGGCTCGGTCATATTGCATAGTTTGAGATACCTGATCGGCGACGAAGCGTTCTTTCGTGCGTTGCGAAGGATGTGCTACCCGACAAAGGAAATGGAAGCTGTCACCGACGGCCGCCAAACCAGACTGGTCAATACCGACGACTTCCTGACTATCGCTGAACAGGAATCCAAAATGAAGCTCGACTGGTTTTTCGAACTCTATCTCCGCCAGCCCAAACTACCGAAATTGGTGACGGAAACAACAGGCAGTTCCGTATCGCTCCGCTGGGAAACCCCAAACAACATGCCCTTCCCAATGCCGGTCGATATCCAAGTAAACGGCAAAACCCAACGCGTCGAAATGAAGGACGGCAAAGCGACGGTGAGTTTCACCGGCACTGCACCGGTCGTCGATCCGAAAGGCTGGGTATTAAAGGCGCTATAGATGAGGAAAATCGAAGTTACTTCCAAGCTTGTGGGGCTTGTGCCTATAGATAAGCACGACCATGAAGCGGCTGAACGAGCAATTGCTGCTGGTTATCCAGCGGTTGAATCCTCGTTGCCACAATTGCTTGAGTGGCTTCAGGATATGAATTGGCCGGTCGCTCAAACACTGGCACCATTCCTTGCGTCTATTAGTAAGCCGCTCATACCTCATTTGAAAGTCATATTTGAAACCGATGATGAAATTTGGAAGGCGTGGATAATATCGCGAATCATCGGAGAATCGCCGCTTTTGGCGACACACTTTCGAAGTGATCTGGAGAAATTAGTAAATCAGGAAACACACGACGAAGACGCGCAGTGGGTACGAGAAAATGCACAAATAGTACTGGAAAAATACCGCTGGCTATAGTTTTTACATGTTCCACCCCGCTCCGCTGTTCCCTGCTGAACATACGACTAGTCACCCCAATACTCAAATTGCCCGATTTTGCCAATTTTGGTATCTTAATAAGTTACCCATCCATTAATAATTGTTATAAACAGGATTTATAGAATGGCGACACCAGCAGAAAATATCGATACGATAGAAAATAAGAAGGCCGGGAGAACAAACGGCGGGTTGACCGTGACGGAAGCGCCGGATACGACCGTCGGCGACGGCTATGTCGAGGATGCGAAAACGCACAAGACCGCAAAAGGAACGGCGGCGGAGAAACCCGTAAAGGCGACTAAAGACGCCGCAATTAGCATCGACAAAACGCACGGCCTCGACACAAAAACGCTTGTCGGATTGTATCGAACGATGTACATGTCGCGCCGCATCGACGACAAGGAGATCCAGCTAAAGGGCCAGAACAAAATATTTTTTCAGATATCGGGTGCCGGCCACGAGGGCGTACTTGCCGGTGCCGCTCTTGCAATGAAGCCAGGTTACGACTGGTTTTTCCCCTATTATCGGGACCGCGCGTTGATGATCGGGCTTGGAATGACGGCGCAGGAGATGCTTTGGTCGTCGGTCGGAGCAGAGCCGGACCCAAATTCGCACGGGCGGCAGATGCCTTCACACTGGGGCTGTACTAGGCTGAATGTCCCTTCACAGTCGTCATGCACCGGCTCGCAGGCTTTGCACGCGGTTGGGGCCGCCGAAACGGGGACTCGTGCGGCAATTGTAAAGGAATTGCAGGACAAGATCACCGGATTCAGGGGCGACGAGGTCGTCTATATGTCGGTTGGCGACGGCACGACGAGCGAAGGCGAATGGTGGGAAGCGTTAAACTCAGCCTGCAACCTGAAACTTCCCGTGATCTTTTTGGTTGAGGATAACGGCTATGCGATATCTACGCCGGTCGAGGTTGGCACCGCCGGCGGCGATATTTCGAAGCTTGTTGCGGGTTTTCCCGATCTGTTAATTCAAAAGATCGACGGCACCGATCCGCTTGAATCGTACGGTGCGTTCAAAAAAGCGGTCGAGTATTGCCGAGAGCGTAAAGGCCCTGCGTTTATCCACGCCAAGGTTGTCCGGCCGTATTCTCACTCGCTTTCCGACGACGAAAAATTATATCGCACCACCGAAGAACTTCAGGCCGACGCTGCGATCGACCCGATCAAAACTTACGCCGAGTTTTTGATAACGGAGGGAATTGCCTCGACCGAAGCTCTCGAAAAGCTGCGCAAAGAGGTAGATGATGAGGTAACTAAAGCCGCAGACATCGCCATCGAAACTCCGCAGCCTGCTCCCGAAACCGCCCTTCGCAACGTGTTTTCGCCCGACATCGACCCGACGGACCGCCAGCTTTTCGACACCGAAGAAGGCGCCGAGCTTTCCGGCAACGCCGGCACTATGGTCGATCTCATAAACCGATGCATGCATGAAGAGATGGAGCGTGACACACGCATAGTCGTCTTTGGCGAGGACGTTGCCGATTGCTCCCGCGAGGAATATCTCGATCAGGTCAAAGGCAAGGGCGGCGTGTTCAAGGTAACCGCCAATCTGCAGCGAAAGTTCGGATCTACTCGTGTCTTTAATTCTCCGCTGGCGGAAGCAAACATCATCGGCCGTGCAGTCGGCATGGCGATGCGGAATCTGAAACCCGTCGTCGAAATTCAATTTTTCGATTACATTTTCCCGGCGATGCACCAGATCCGTAACGAGGTCGCAGTGATGCGATGGCGTTCGGACGGCGACACGAAATGCCCGATGGTGATGCGTGTTCCCGTCGGCGGCTATCTGAAGGGCGGTGCCGTTTATCACTCGCAATCCGGCACGACGCTCTTTTCGCACACGCCGGGACTGATGATCGCCTATCCATCAACGGCTCTCGACGCAAACGGATTGTTGCGGACTGCAATCCGTTGCGACGATCCGGTTATGTTCCTCGAACACAAACATTTATATCGTCAGGTCTACAACAAATCGCAATATCCGTCGAAGGATTTCCTCATCCCGTTCGGCAAGGCAAAGACCGTCCGTGAAGGCACGTGACGTAACGATCGTCACTTACGGCGCGCTTGGTCGAACGCTCGAATCAGGCCGCAAAACGCCTTGAACAACAGGGAATCTCGGTCGAGATCATCGACCTCCGAACGCTCGTGCCCTACGATTGGGAAGCCGTCGCTGAGTCCGTCAAAAAGACAGGCCGAGCCATCGTCGCCCACGAAGACCCGATTTCGTACGGCTACGGAGCCGAGATCGCCGCCCGCATCTCCGACGAGCTTTTCGAATACCTCGACGCACCCGTCCGCCGCGTCGGAGCAACCGATACATTCGTCGGCTACGCTCCACAATTGGAAGATTTCATCCTTCCTCAGTCGGAAGATGTCGAGAAAGCTGTTCAGGAATTGATGAGATATTGACGCAAAAAATAGTGTGAGCGGGTTTAACCATTCTCACACCGTTTCTACATCTGATCTAAAACTAGCTTCAGTTATTGGATACAAAATTCACGTCAAATGCATTGTCGACAAGGCTGATCACTTGTACAAGATTTGAGAACCTGTATCTCTTCGACGAAATGCTGACCACCACGGTCTGTCCGGCGCCGATTCCATCAAAGCGATAATACCCGAACGGGTTTGTGATGCCCGTAAAAGTATGGCCGAAACCGTCGATCAACGTTAAACGGGCACTATTCACGCCGCGTCCATTTGCCGTTGTCACTCTGCCGCCAAGTGACACGTCGGCGGCGGTTGGGGCCGACGGCAGTGAAACACCCAGCATCCAGAAATCTCCTTCATTTCGGGCAGGCGAGCTCCACGTGGGAGTACCGCCGTCGCCGCGGATGAAGATCTGGAACGTGAGGGTCGTTATGTTCGTACCGTTTACTCTGACGGTACCGCAGCCAGCGGTTTCGTTATCGCAATTTGTTGCGATCCCGGTCGCGTTCGCGTTGTTGATATCGTTGCCTGAAACAACCAATGTCGCGTTTCCCTGCAGCCTTGTAAGCGTCAGACCCGGCGTGGTCAATGTAAGTTCGCTTGCATAACCGAGCAAGCCGACAAACCCTCCCATTCCCACAAGATGAAGATGCGGATTCGATACGGGAGCGCTGAACGTAAGCGTCAGGTCGGCAACGTAGGTTTTACTGTTTGTTGCCGGAACACTGAGTCCTTCCCAATGCTGGATGGAACTGTAAATTGCAAATGCGTGGTTGTCGGTTACAGAAATACCCAACGGAGCTCCGTTTGAAAGACTGGAGAACTGTGTATCGACCGGCGCCGCGATCGAATTCATTTCATCAAAGATCGGGGTGGTGTTGATCGTCGTCGTCCCATCGGCCCGGCGTCCCCCAAACAGGACGACAGGGTTTCCCGGTCCGGTACCCACACCTGTGAACTGCTGATTTGAAAGCGTCGCCGTGACATTTATGACCGTGGCTGGCGGAGCGCCTGGAGCGGGATCCGCCAGCAACTGGACCGTTTGGGCCGACGCAGGCCCATTCGGCGGCACGCCGGGATAACTGTTAGCAAACATCTCAAGGGAACTCTGGGCTTGTGATATTCCTGAAAAAATGAGCAAAGAAAATGCTAAATACAGAAATTTCGCTTGTGCAATGTCACTCCCATTTTTCCTGATTCTTTCTACGCTGTTCGTAAGGTTTTCTCTCATTTGACTCCACATTGTTTGTTCCAGAAAGAAGGCCTATGTACTGCAAAGACTTGGCGAATGCTGCTTCGACGGCGCCCTGGGAGGAGCGTTTCCTGCTGCCTTACGGTACCATAGGTGTTAAACAAAAATCCAGTTAAAATACTCAGCCGATTCAACTGAGATTATTCCTGACTATTACAATACAGGTAAGTCGCTCGTCTTCTAGCTAGACAGTTTCCAGATAGGTACCGCTCGACGGCGATTGGTCATACCCGAGTTCCTTTCATGCCCGGTCGAGATCGTCTTCAGACGATTTCGGCGACCTTGTAGACGCCGGTTGCCAGCCGGTCAGCGAACCCCTCGTCCACCAACTGATGATTCGCTCTACCCGATTCCCAGCGGTAAAACCCAAACTTGCGTGACATATCACCAAGCAGCGTCATTCCGCACATCTGCAGATAGCAGCGGGCGAGTTTCCGCACGGCTTCATCACGCGGCATTTTTACAGATAATTCTTCTGGAAATCGAGCCTCAGCGAGTGTCCAAATGTATGTAAATTTAGGAACGTAAAGCACTTCCTGCGGCACGACCTTCATCTTTTTTTGGAGTTCGTCTATGGCCTTAGTCAGGTCGGTTTTGATTTCGAATCCGCAAGCATCACGCAGATCGCTGGTCGCCATGTCCCATTCTTTTCGCAGTACTTTCAGCACTTTGCGGGCATTTTCCGACAGTTCGTCTTTCTCGGCCTTTTTCGAAATGCCCCAGATCGCGCTGAAAACCGGGATCATCCTCGGTGCGAGGAACATCGAGTTTCCCTTTACCAGCTTGCCATAATAAACCTTTCCGCGAGCGACAACCTCGTCCTTCAGAACCCAGGCCTTGCTTGCCTCGTAATCTTTTTGCACATTTCGTGGCATGTGTGCGTCGCGGCGGCCGCAGACGGCGATGTAAACGGACGGCAGGTCTTTTCGCACATCGGTCAGGCCAAGACAGAAGCCGAGATCTTCGACCATTGCCTCGACATCGGCGGCGGTTTCAACCCGCAGCGATTCTTCGCGGTGCCATTTGCGGTCGCGGTATTGTTCGATCTCTTCGGGAAGTTCTCTCATAAAGAATATTAGCCACGGATGAACACGGATAACGCGGATAAGAAAAATAAAATGATGATAGACAAAAATAAAACGGCGAGCAATTATCTAATCACTCACCGAGCCAAATGTGACCAAGTTGTCTTATCTGCGAAGATCCGCATTAATCTGCGGCTAATTTATCTTACTTTGCTGACTGTTTCGGATCGGAGACGACGAGGTAACGGTAATCACCGAGCCTTTTTGCAGCTGAATATCATCGCGGCCCTGCATCGCAACTGACCCGGCACCGGCACCACCGCCGATGATCGCTCCGATCACCGCGCCTTTGCCGCCGCCGGCGATCGCACCGATCAAAGCTCCGATTCCGGCACCGATCACCTCCGCGTTTAGCGGTCTCCTTCGTCTGGCTGTCACCTTTAGCCGTACCTTCGGTATCGACCTTTACATCCTTGCCAAAAGTGTCCTTAATGCCTTGAACCGAACCCGCGAAATCGTAAGCCTTGCCATCGCGCAGCGTGATCTTCTGAAAATTGAAGGTAATGTTCGAGCGGCCCGATATCTGGCCCGAGCGCCCGACACCCGAAATATATCCTTCGACAATCGCGCCACGAAACTCGTCCGGTGATTGTACCGTAAGGCGAAAGCGGTCGTTGTTCTGCGAAACTTTTGTGTCTATAGGGTTTTCGAGAACTCCGGAGATGACCGTTCCGTTCGGGACGATAAACTCGCCGATCCGTGGTGTGACGATTGACGGGCTTCCGGGATTCGGATTATTAACGTCATTTGGATCATTGCTGGAATATGCGCCGCCCGTGTCCACGGAATCGTCGTCGATGCCAAGTTGGGCAACTGCGTCTGTCTTGTTGTAGACGCTTTCCGCAAAGATAGTCTCCCGCAGGTAATCGGTCGTAATTCGCCGCGTTACTTTTAGAGTTTTGCCGTTATCGGCGGTCATAAAGGTGATGGTGTAATCGGTTTCGCCGCCAAGGCTCGATACCGTAAGTTGATCACCGCGAAGCGTGGCACGAACACGAACAGTTTTGCCGCCGCTATTCTCGGTCTTTTCACGACCGTCGGCCGTGATCGTGATCGGAGCCGCCTTTGTCGATGCAAGCGTCACCTGATTGCCGCGAATACTGATAGCAACCTGCTCAGGAGCTTCGAGCTTCGATTCGAGGTCTTGTTTATTGCCGCCTGCAACGTTGCTGTTTGACAGAATATCCGCAATATTCTCGCTGCGAGCCGTGTCGAGCTGGTATGTGCCCGTCAAGCCGTTATTAAAATTGTTCGAAGCCGTGCGCGTCGGAGCAGGGTAATTATCCGGGTCGCGGTTCGTGGACGGGTAATTCGAGTTAGAGCTGCCCTGGTCGGCCGAGACGCCGTAACTGTTTGCAAGACGATCAAGCAGACCACGAATGGCCATCCAATCATTCTGGAGCTTCCGGCTTTGCTGATTTGTTTCGAGAAAATCGTCAATATTATTGGCAGCTTGAACAATGTCAGAGACGTCATCGCGGTTTTCGCGTCGTGCGTTCAGATTGGTTTCGAATATTTTGATCTTGTCCTTCAGATCGCGAAGATCGGTCGAAACGTCGGTCACCGAGTCTTGGTCCATCGACGCGCTCTTTAGCTGATAATCCAGATTGTACTTGAAATCATCCACTTTCGAGTTCAGGCTTCGGACAATGTCGCGAGTTTCGCGTTCGTTCCGCTTCTGTGCGTCAGCCTGTCCCGCAAGGCCCAAAAATACCATTCCCACAACCGCAAAAACCGAAAACATTGATGCAATGCGTTTCATAATATGATCTCCAAACTTTAATAGCGATAGGCACACGTCTGCCAATCGGTATGAAGCATTTTTCGTACCAAAAGTTGTTCGGACGTTTTGGCCGCGAGGTTTGTGCTAAACTACGGTTCAAAATTCTGATCGAATCCGAGGTAATTTTACGATGTCAGGCAACACCTACACCGCGACCGTCCGATACGCAGGCGACGAATTTTTTATCGCCACGCCGCCAAGCGGCCATGCTCAAGTCATTGATACAAAAGGCGATAGACACGCCGCACCGACACCGGTCGAAATGCTGCTCGTTGCCGTTGCCGGCTGCACGGCGGCGGATGTGATATCGATTCTGCTGAAAAAACGGCAGGATGTGACGGATTACCGCGTCGAAATTACCGGCGAACGGGCCGAGGAACATCCGCGTAAATTCCTGAAGTTTCACGTTCACCATATCGTGCATGGACGTAGCGTTTCGGACAAGGCCGTTGCGGATGCTGTTGAGATTTCCGATACAAAATATTGCTCTGTCGCCGCGACTGTCCGCCCAACTGCGGAGATAACGACGAGCTATGAGATCGTCGATGTGTCAGTAGCCCAACGGTGAGGGAGGGCTCCGATCTGTCAGTACCACCTGCGGTAGCGGGTGGCCTAAAAAGCTAACATCCAGAATATGAAGTGTCCACTATTTTCAATTGCCTTACTTCTGCTTTCAATTGCGAACGCATTCGCACAAATTCCGACTGCAATTAACATTCAAATCTTGAAAGCCGAGGACGCCCGCCGTTATGACAAGAAGCTCGAAGACCTGATCGACCAACCGGACGAACGCATTCGAGTACGCGCGATCCTGGCGGCGGGCCGGATCGGTGACGAAAAGGCGATTCCCCGGCTTGCGTCGATGCTGGAAAGCGGTTCGGTCAAGGTTCGCGAGATGGCAGCTTTTGCTCTCGGCGAGATCGAATCGGTCAATGCCGCAGACGCGATACTAAAGGTGCTCAAGGATCCAAAAACGGTCACTGCGGTTCGTGCCCGTGTGGTCGAAGCCGCCGGAAAGATCGCCGCCGCTAATGCAAAGGACGCGAATGCAAAAGAGCTTGGCGAGGTGATACTCGACACGCTCGAAGCCGAAGACAACAAGGGCGATAAGCAGGATCGCGATGTAGTACGTCTCGCCCTGACCGCCGCATTGCGTGCCCGGCCCGAAGACGCTGATCTCGTCGTGATGAAGTTTCTGACAAATCTTGACTCGCATATCAGGGCAGATGCCGCAAACACCCTAGCCCGTCTCCGCACCAAAAGCGCAAACACGGCGCTTCGAGCTATTGTGATGAGCGATGACGATCCGGTCGCGCGTGCGAATGCCGTCCGTGCCCTCGGAGCCGCCGAAGACAAGGAATCATTGAACATACTGATCGACGCAGCCACCGAAGACGACGATTCCCGCGTCCGCGTCTCCGCCATCCGCTCGTTAGCCAGCTTAAAAGATCCTTATGCCGTCGAGAAGCTGCTGGAACATGGTGAGAAATTGCTGGTGGCATTCAAAAGGTTGAAGAGATTCAACTTCGCATCCGGCCGAAAAGAGCGAATTGCTTGAGATCGCCGCATGGTGCTCGGCCGACTTGTACCGAATACAAATGACAGCCGAACGGTGCGATTTCTTCAGGAGTTGCGGCAGGCTGATAAATTTCGTTCCGCCTGAAACCGAGATAGCCTTTGCCCGAGTTGCACCCGATCAATATAGTGAACAAATTGGTCTCAACTATAGGGAATATGATGCTTGGCGTGTTGTAGCCGCTACAGCTAATGGTCTCGGGGAAATTGCCAATTCTAACAGCAATGCTGCGAAAGAAAAGGCTACATCAATCCTTGCGGATACGAATTGGTAGGATTCTCAAAAATTACGATCAGAATTCGAACGGCGAAATGATGAAGGCCGTTCCCAGTGGATCTTGTCGAAAGCCACCTCGCAATTTAAACCGGCGAAGGCTGATCGGTCTTCGATTATTCTTCGGAGGTATTCTCGACAATGATGATGAATTCGTTCGAGCAACTGCAGCCGAACTGCTTGCTGATCTGCCCGTATCGAAGGCAAATACCGATGCCCTGAAAACGGCGTTTAGCTTTTCTCTCGTCAAGGACAAGGTCTATAACGACGCCCAGCTTGGCATTCTTGACGCGTTAGTAAAACTCGACAAGAAAGAATCCGTCGGAACGCTACTCGACGCCTAGCTCCCGATTATCTTGTCCGCTCAACCGCGAGATTAATCCTTGGTTCCGCAAAAAGGGCGTTCGAACTGTTGGCAGATACAAGATATTGCAAAAAGATTTTCCGGGTATTGCTACGTCGCTTGCGAACGCACGTATGAAACAAAAAAATCAGGTTCTGCCATACGAACCCGCCTTCGGCACAAAGCTTGGCCAGGTGTTGAACACGGACGCCGATTACCGCCGTGCGGCCATGCGAAAGAACGGCACGGTAAAAGCGGTGTTCACTACGCAAAAAGGCACTTTCACAATTGACCTTTTGCCCGAAGACGCTCCGTTGACCGTCGATAATTTCGTCAAGCTCGCAAAGTCACGCTATTTCAACGGCATCGAGGTCCACCGCGTCGTACCGAATTTTGTAATGCAGGATGGCGATCCGCGTGGCGACGGCAACGGCGGCCCAGGCTGGTCCATCCGGTGCGAAGTGAATATGCTGCCATACGACCGCGGTGCCGTCGGCATGGCCCTGTCCGGCAAAGACACCGGCGGTTCGCAATGGTTCGTGACGCACTCACCCCAACCGCACCTCGACGGCGGCTACACTGTGTTTGGCAGAGTGGACGAAAAAGATATGAAAGTCGTAGATAACATCGTGCGGGGAGATAAGATCATCTCTGTGAGGATCGTCGAGGGAAGTTTGCCACAGAGGACACAGAGATCTCCGAGAAAAAGCCGATAGGCATTCAGCACCTTTCTTTCAACCTCTGTTTCCTCTGTGCTCTCTGTGGTTAAAAATATGGAAGAGATCGAAAAACGCGGCATCCTCGGAATGTCGAGAAAAGAGCATACCCAGGTCGAGATCGAAGAAGGCCTCGATAATCTATCGCATTACCTCGACGGCCTTTTCCGAATTCCTGGCACTGGCTGGCGGTTCGGGCTTGATTCACTGATCGGGCTGATACCGAACGTCGGCGACACAATCACGTCGTTTGCCTCGTTTTACATACTTCTCGCCGGTGTCCGCTATGGCGTGCCGAAGATCACACTGCTGCGGATGGCTTTCAACATAGGCCTCGATTACGTCGTCGGCACGGTCCCGTTTATCGGCGACGCGTTCGATTTTATCTGGAAATCGAACAAACAAAATATGGACCTTATCCGCGCACGAGCGACTGGCATAGGTAAGGGAACAACCAGCGACTATCTATTTGTTTTCGGAATTATCGGCTTTCTGATACTGCTTTTGATCGGTTCGATCTTCGTCAGCGGATTGATCTTATATTGGATATTCACGAGCAGACCGTTGGTCTAAAGGCGGAAACACGAGTTGTAGCTGTGTGCCGGCTTCAATAGGTGAACGCACCCCCCGCTCGTGTTTCTGTCTTTATCGCACTACATCTTGCTCAGAACGCCGAACAACTCCTCGTTGTTCGGCTGGTCAAGCAGCTCATGCCGGTCGATATAGGCTATCTTTCCCTCCTTGTCGATTATAAAGAGGTCACGACTGGAAAACCCGCCATCCTCACGCCAGGAACCATACATCCTGCATACGTCTCCTTTCGGATGAAAGTCCGAGAGAAGATGGTACGAGATGCCGCCAAGCGATTTTGCCCACGCGACGTGGCACGGAATACTGTCAACTGATATGCCCAGGACCTGGGCATCTGCGTCTGCGAAGCGTTGTTTGTCCGCTTCGTACGACGGCATCTGCATCCCTCAGACACCCGTCCAGTCAAATGCATAAAAGGCGATAACCACATTCTGCCCCCGCAGGTCCGAGAGCCTTACCGTCCGGTCCTTGTCCAGATGGCTCTTTAGCTCAAAATCAGGGGCCATGTCTCCAACTTGTAACATTAATTGTCTCCTATCATAGAGTTTTGTATTGCTCCTCTAGATTACCGCGCAAAAGCGGCCTTTTCAATTTGAGCAAGTGGCAGACACTTTTTGTGGATCTAAGGCGCGGGGAAATCAGCACCGGGCGGAATTGCATACAGCTTGGTCCGATTCTGCGCTGAACGTTCGGCCGAAGCGAACTCTACGAAAATGATCTTGAATCTCTCCCGGTCAATTCCTCGGGTCTTGCCGAGGTAATCGCTGAGCAATTTGATCTTCCTGTTGATGGTCTTTTGAGAGGTGTCTGGCGGCACGTATTCAATGATATACCCGAAGGAGGTACTCTTACGCTTTAACTCTTCAACCAGTTTGTCCAAGCCCCGTTTATTAATGCGATCCAACGCAACTGACGACTCATCGACAAGGAGTGCGACAGGTTCGATCGTGTAACCCCCCCCGTCTCAGACGCGACGTTTGGACACTCCTTCGGCAGTCCTTTTATTTCGATCGTTGCAGTCAGACTGCTCTGAGACGGTTTGGTGCGAATCGCAATATTGGCGGTACCTTGCCCATCAGCAATTTCGCCCTCGCTTATGCTCCATTGATAAGCAACATTCGGAGGAACGTTTCCTTCCAATGAGACTGCAAACTGAATTATTTCGCCCGGCACCCATATTCCAGATGGCCCCGTCACCGAGATCACTGGACAGACAGACTCGTCGCATTCCCTGCATATCGGGTTGTCCGCGCCGGGTGGGACGCGCCAAAATTGGACGAGGTTTACACCGTCAAAAATCCGTACGACAGTGATGCGGCTCAGGTCACCTGTTGCGGCCGCGAGGTAATCAACGGCATGACGCTCACGCTCCTGTGCAGGTTTTCCAGCAGGTTCCTGTTTGTAAGCGAAATAAACATAAAGCTGATTGTTCGGATTATCATTCATTGTCCGAACGATCTTATTTAACTCAAGCTTGTCGCCGACAAACGTCGCTCCGTTGAACTGAGCGAGTTTAATAGGTTCCGGTGGAAAATCGATCGATGCAGTTTCGCTTGCTCGGATTGGACAGCCGTCGGGTACGCCCTTTACTTCGATGGTTACGGTAATACTGTCGCGTTTCGGCCATCTAACTTCAATGCCCAATATTCCTTGTCCGCTGATTACTTTACCGGCAGACACACTCCATAAATACGTCAGATCTAATTTTTGCCCTTTCGCGTCGACCTTTGCCGTGTAACGAGCAATATCGTTCGGTTGGACAATTCCTGCCGGGCCGAAAACCTGTATTGATGGGCACGACGGATCCGGACTCGTCTGCGCAAATGACGAAAGACATGAAGCCAAAACGAAAACACCAATGAAAGAAAGCTTTTTCACTTTCTGACAATTTACCGCACACGACTGTGAAAAGAAAGATATTTTTAGACTTATCTGCCTCTTCCACCTGTTCTGGGGTGGAACATGGAACAGAAAGGCTGACTGTCGAACAGGCTGACGTTTTCAGGGCGTTCAGATATTCATATTTGAAAACGCCGGTTTCAAGTGGCGAAAAGCCGTTTCGAGGAATGGAAAAACCCGCCGGGTTCACCAGCGGGCTTCTTTTTCGCGTCTTGTTCTCTTGGAGGAGCACACTGACGTACGAAAAATTGTAAGCTTCCTATGGTTTGGTTCTTTGGACGGTAGTCGTGGCCTTCACCACGGTGCTGGCCGACACGGGTTTGGCATACACGACGTTTTGGCCCTCAGTTTTAGTTGTGCTAAGGCGGTAAACTGATGCCGGTTCGGACAGCACTTTGTATCCCATCGGAAGCGTGAACAACGATGAATCGGGCTCGCTGCGGACGATGTTCGTCAGGCGGTATGTTTGCTCGCCGAAACGTGGATCGCTGTGTTTGGACATCACGACAAGCTGCAATTCATTGGAGTACCATTTTTCATAGACCATTTCGATCGGCCGCTCGTTTCCGATCGCACCGGCCGGGATCGTCGTAACGGTCCGCGTGCCCTCTGCATTGACGCCTTCGACGTTCTGCGTACCGAGCTGCTCGGTTTTGGTCTCATATTTCGAATGCCCACCGGTTGAATACGCGAAACCCTGTCCACCTGCTGTCGAAGTAATGGTCCCGGTAAACCCGCCTACATTTTGTCCGCTTGAGACTATAAGCGTACCCGATTTCGCAACAGCCGCCATCTTTTCCGCTACGATAGCCTTATTCTCGGCATCCTTTTTTAGAGTGTCAGACGTTTTCGCTGTGGTGGTGGTCGTCAAGCCCGAGAGAGATTTTAGTTCCAGCACCCGAGCCGTTTTCAAGTGCGAATCGAGCAGATATCGATGGCCAATCACCGGATCTAGGATCGAGATTCCGTGTCCGTAGGCGTACATCGATCCCAGATAGTCGCCGGTGCCGCCCGACATCTCGCGCCTGAAACGCCCTTCGCTATTGCGGTAGAGCTTGCTGGTAGAACTGCGAACAATGCGGTTGCCATCCGCCAAAACTTGCACGCTTTCGCTGACTGCCTCAGCCGAAAAAGGTGAGCCTTTTACAACTTTGTCCGAGCTCGCAGTGATCTCGGCAATTACCTTAGGGCTGCTGGCTTGCTGGCCATTGGCCGCGACGCCAAATAATACAAACAATAAAAGTCCAGATATGATCCTCATTTCCTTCTCCTAATCTTTATTCAACAAATCTGATCCCGCGTGGAACTCCATCTGAGCCCACAAGCACATCGGTCTTTATAAACTTCACATCATTCTCAAGCGGCAGATCGACGCCCATTGCAAACAGCGACGAACGCGGCATGTCTACACGGACAATGTGCCCGTCATGTACTTCGTCTTCGACATTTCCGGCAAAGTTGAGGGCATAAAATTCGCCCTCGCTCGTTATCGGGGCCGGCCGCGATTTCGGCTGAACGGGCCGAATATTCTCTCGATGCAACGCCTTTATGACCTTTGGACGAGAAGCCACGGACCGAGTCTGATAAGTTACTACAGATTCGAACTCTCTTTTTGCTGTGTCCTTCTTGACGTTCAAAACCGGTGGTAGATCTTTCGGTCTCGTTACCTCTACAGTTTCCGATCCGTTAAAATATCCAAAATATCCAAGCGAGATCGTAAGTGCGCCAGCGGCCGCCATCGAGGCGGCAGTGAGTTTCCACACAAGCCAGCCGCGTTGTGCGACTTGCTGTCTTTCCTGTGTCGCGATCCTTTCACGAACTCCGTCAAAAAGTTTTGGAGCGGAAACTATTCGATCTAGCTCATCGCCGCTGAGCCTTCCCGCTCTTATCAGCTTTGCTCCGATCGCATCGAGTTCGCTATTTTGTATCTTTCGCTTATGCATGTCTTCACCCACAAAAGACGCTGTGTAACGCGTCAAAGTTACATGTATCTTTTCAATATCCGCCGAAGGCTGTGTTTCGCCCGCCAGGCTCGCACTTTGATTTTCGACACCGACCATCCCATTTGTTCGGCCGCGTCGGCGACGCTCATGTCTTCGGCATAAAGCATCTGTAGCAACGCTCTGTCATCCGCCGCTAGATGTGATAAAAGCTTGTCCGCAAGATCGCGGTCGCTCACACATTCTTCATCGCTTCGGTGAATCAAAGCATCGCGGATCAGTGTCTCGGACGCCTCGATGTTATCCACAAGATCTTCGGGCCGGCGTTTTTGATTTCTAAGAATATCGAGACAGGCGTTTGCCGCGATCCGGCCGATCCAACTCGGAAACGACAGGTCGTAAACTCCACGAAACTTCGCAAGCTCGACATAGGCCTTTGCAAACGCAATCTGCAGAATCTCCTCGATCTGTTCCGGCTGCCGAAAGTACCGCGCGGCAATCGAACCAACAAGCCGCTTATGCCGGTCGAACAAGCTTTCAAAAGCCGTTTCGTCACCAGCGAGGATAAGCTCGACAAGCTGCGCGTCAGTCCGCACCGCAAGCACACCTGCATCCTGGGCCTCGTCTTTGGCACGGTGAATTAAGTTTTCGTTTTGCAAAGCCGTTGGATAAATGCTCATTCGCCCCATCGTATTTTTTAATGGTCGTTGAACGGGAAGACGTTCCGCCATGCAAAAGAGTTACAAAGTTTTTTTTAACGCGCGTGATGAGATTTACGTGAGACAGCCGCAGAAAGTTTGAGCGTGGCCACAAAAAATGCAGGAATGAATTTATGGGCGCTCGCTATTCAGGATAAGTTTTCGGCGTGCATCGACTACGAGTCCCGGGCGTTTCGAGGTAACGATAATGTCCCGTTCAGCCGTGCTTTCGTTCAGGGCAATCTTCGGAGTGTAGGTAACGACGTAAGAAGAATCGATCATTTTTGCGACCAGTGAGGATTTTTCGATCATTTCTTCCGGCGTCACGGGAATTATCATTTCGCCGTTGGTATTCTTGGCAAGTTCGGTGAGTTGTTCTTCGCTAATTTCCAGGTCGGCCTTGCGTGCCTTGAGGGTTTTTAGCAGCCTGCGGTCGAGATTTATGGTCGGGCCGATCTTTGGAGCCTGTCTGGCTTGGCGGACGCCATTCGGCAGTTGCGGCAACGACCTCATCCGGCATTGCTTTGGGCGGCGGCGTATTCGAGATCATTTTTGTCCGCGGGGTTATGTCGGTCGCTTCCATGTGCGAGTAGCTGATCACGTGGACGCTTATGTCAGTGCCGAGCAGATTTCGCATCGCCTGGGTTTTCGCAGTGTGATTGCCTAAGCTGTCCGTGCCGTCCGTGATCAGGACCAAATGTTTGTTTTCGATCGGATTCTTGCTCAGAAAGTCTGTCGCTAAACCCAAAGCTTCTACAAACGCCGACCGCTTTCCGAATTTAGTTTTGCCGATCGCGGCCAGAACGTCCGCCTTTTCCGTCGTCCACTCGGCGACGATCTCGGCCTTGTCGCTGTACTGTAGAAGCGCAATTGAATCGCTTGGTTTCAGACCGTTGACAACGCCTCGAGCAACCTTTCGCGTCTGGTCAAGATTTTTCACCCAACGCAGTTCGCCGCCCGTATCCATAACGATCAAAACATTTGCCGGAAGCCGACGGACGCTCGTGGCCTGATGAAGGATATTATTTTCAGTGATTACAAGGTCTTTTTCGGTCACGTCCGCTACGAACTTTCCTTCTTCGTCAAATGCGATGACGTTAAGTTTCACCTCTTCGGTAATTACCTTGACGGGATCTTCTTTTTCAGGCGTGGGTGTTGGCTGAACGCGGCCGCTCTGAGCATTATGCGACGGTCGTAAAGCAGAACGCTGCGGCAAGTATAACGGTAAGACGATCAAAACGTTTGCGAAGCATAAAATGTCCTTTTCTGTGATCAAAACTTATGATGATGGAATCACAACTGCGGATGCTTCTCGACAAATTTCAAAAGATTGGCGGCATAATCGCGAAAGCTCGGACAGCTGATCTGATGGTCTTTCAACAATTGGTCCGCAATGCTCGTGTCGTAGGTTTGCGACAGAAAAAAGTATGGAACGCCGGAATGCGGCAGACCCGTCACGGGCGGTGAGATCGGTGACAAAAGAAATTTTTCTACGATCATCGACGGCGGTGAAATCGCGGATCGTTTCCCGGTCAGGTTCTCGGCAATAACATCGAAAAGCTCTTCGGTCGTTAGCGGTTTCGGGTCAGCCAGTGCGATCGTCTTTCCCAACGCCTTTTCATCAAAAGCCAACTTGGCGATCCCATCAACTACGAAATCAACCGGCACCAGATTCAACGTAACATTCTTATTCCCAACATTAACAAGCCGCAAAATGTTCGGGGCTTTTTGCAGATACTGAATAAGATAATAAATGCCGTCGTATTTGACCGTTTCGCCTGTATGCGAATCACCGACAACGACCGAAGGGCGGAATATCGTCACCGGCAGATCGGCCTTGAGCTTTTCGACCTCCATCTCGGCCAGATACTTCGATTCTTCGTAAAAATTGCGAAACCCTGCGTCATGTTCAAGCTCGGTTTCGAGTATCTTACCTTCCGGTTCCCGGCGACGTAGCAGGTCGAAATATAGCTATATCGCGCCAAATGCGGCAGTGATCTGACTAATCTGTTTACATTCTTCGTGCCTTCGAGATTGACGTTGTATGCCGCGTCTTTCGAAACTGCCAGATCGTACATCGCAGCCAAATGGAAAACATCGGTTGTGTGTTTCGCGGACGGCTTCGATGTCCTCGGGAGACATTCCGAGATCGGCTTGTGTAATATCGCCTTCGATCAGAGCGAAATTTTCCGGCGGGGTATTTGTGCGGCTGGCAATTTCGTCAATCGATTTCATCGATTTTTCAACGAACTGCGGCTGGACGAGCAGAAAAAACTGCAAATCCGCCCGGGCAAGGCGCGCGACGAGCCTTTCGGCGATGAAGCCAGGGAAACCCGTCATAAAAATTGTCTTGCTAAAACTCATATCCGGTGTGTTCTCAATATTCTAACAGCTTGCCGAAGCGACGAGCATTTGCTTTGCGACCTTTGCGTTAAAATTCTTTTCAACCGCAAAGGACGCGAAGTTTTTCGCAAAGTTCGCTAAGCCAAAACACTACACCGGATGCGAAAAAACTTTTGCACATGTGGAAAACGTATTGTAAGATTCGGTTTAGCTAATGATGGAAACGACTCAAACCGAACTAGATACGACCAGCGAGCTTTTATCAAAGCGTTGGTCCGTCATTTCTTTTGATACATGCGAAGCGTCCAGCATGACGTATGCAGAGGCGATTCAGAAAATGGCAGAGCTTGAACATCAACGGATCGCCGGGCTTTGCATCGTCACCGACGAGGCCGCCGCCCGCCTAAGCAGCTAAAATTCCAACACCACTTTCCCAAAGCTTTTATTCGATTCAAGATATTCATGTGCCTCGCCGACGCGTTCGGCTGGATAGATCTTGTCGATATTTGGTCGCAACTTTCCGCTTGCGAGCAGCGGTACGACCTGTTCCGCAAATTTCCGCATCGCCTCTGCTTTTTCTTCGAGTGACCGGCCTCGCAGGATTGTTCCGATGATCCGCAGCCGTTTTGACAGAATGACGGAAAGATCGATGTCCGCCAGTTTACCGGACGTCAGCCCGACAAGCATCAGCCGCCCTTTGACGGCAAGGCTGGCGAGATTATCAGAAAAATACGCCGCCCCGACCAGATCAAGTATTACATCGACGCCGTGGCCGGAATTCTTTGTCTTCAAGATTTTAGCGAATTCGGGACTTTCGCCTGTCAGTATCGCCTCATCAAGCCCGAACTCTATCGACCGTTCAAGTTTGTCCGCCGTCCGCGAAGTGCCGACGGTTTTAGCTCCGTTCGCCTTCGCAAGCTGAATTGCGGCAAGCCCGACGCCCGACCCGACGGCGTGAACAAGCAGCGTTTCACCGCTTTTGAGTTCGCCTTGCGTAAAAACAGCATCGTGCGCCGTGATGAACGCTTCCGGTATTGCCGCGGCTTCCGTGAAACTAAGATTGTCAGGGATGGGTGCCAAAAGGCTCGATTCTATGAGCAGCAATTCCGCCTGAGCCTCGCCAGCCGTGATGCCGAAAACACGGTCGCCTGTTTTCCATTCGGCGACATTTTCGCCTGTCTCGACGATCTGACCCGCAAATTCGAGGCCTGGAATGTTCGGTGAATAACCAGCCGGCGGCGGATACAGCCCACGACGCTGAAGCAGATCGGCACGATTGAGCCCGGCTGCTTTTACGCAAACCAGAACCTTTTTGCCCGTAGGCTTTGGCGGATCTGCGACCTCTCTGATCTCGAGATTTTCCGGCCCGCCGAATGTTTTTATGTAAACCGCTTTCACAAAAATCCGTTCCAAGCGGTCAGGTTTCAGGATTATTTGAAACCTGAAACGTGGAACTTGAAACCTGAAACTATTTCCTCAGTCTCGCTTCGACGTTGTTAGCTTTTAATGAATTACCTGTTGCTCTCTGTAGCTCCGCGATCGATTTATTCAGCTCGGTTTGGGCACGAAGCTCGTTGCTGCGTGCAGTCGTCAACGCTGTTTGCCGTTCGAGCACTTTGTATATGTCCGACTGCCCTGCGTCGAGCTTTCGCTGTTCGGAATCGTATTGTTTTACCGAGTTCTCACGTGCGATAGCGGCCGCTCGGAGGCGTGCTTCGGCTGTCCGCAGAGACTGTAATGCATTTCGCACATCGACCTGAATGTTCTGTTCAAGCTGTTCACGCTGCGTATCCAAGCGCTCACTTTCGACCAGCGACCGACCGTACTGTGCACGCGAAGTCTTATCGCCAAAAAGCGGCAAGTTGAATTGAACGCCGACGCGAAATGTTGGGTATTTGTTCGAGAAAATATCCGTTACGCTCGACGAGCCGCCGCCGATCGAATTGAGCAGGTTCTGCGTCGCCAACTGCTGTTGAAGCTGCTGATCGAGACATGCCGTGTCGTTGGCGGCGCACTCACGGGCAAACGGGCTTCTAAAATTTGGGTTCTGCGTTCCGCCAATTCCAGCAGAACTATAACTCGCGACCAGATCGATCTGCGGTTTTTTCTGTTCCTTGTAATATCGCTGATCCAACGCATTTATGTCCTTCTGTGCCTGATTTATTTCAAGCTCGGGCCGGTTCGCCATTGCGGCGTCCAATGCCTGCGAGAGCGTGGTGATCGGCGGATCAAGATCGACCGAATCGACCGGCGTGATGGACTTGCCCCACAAAGCATCGTTTCGGTTCTGCGAGATCATATTCTTCAGATTGTTTTCAGCCACACCGACAACATTCAGTGCGTCGTAGACAGACAGCTCAAAATTTGCGACCTGCGTTTCCGCCGCGAGGACATCGATTGGCGCGAGCTGACCTTCGTTCACCAGCCTTCGGTTGTGTTCAAGCTGGTCCTTCGCATCTCTGACACCGTCACGCTGAACTTGTAGATTTCGCAACGCGTACGTCAGGTCCCAATATGCACGCTGGACGTTTGCAATAATGTCTATCGTTCGCTGTCGAAACTGCGTGTCGGTCAGCGACAAATTGCGTTTGGCGACCTCGATCGCCCGGCGAGGCTGATCGAATTTGCGTCCGCGAAAAAGCGGCTGCGTGACGCTGAATGACAGGCTTGAATTTAGCTGCGGGCTGAGGATCGAAATCGGATTATCGGATGTCAGACGCTGATTATTGAAGGTCGCATTCAGGACCGTTCCAAATCTCGGCACATAACCCTGAAGTCCGGCGTTGCCGACAAACGAGCCTTGCGTCGTCGTCCGGTTCGAGCTAAAGATGCTTACGTTCGGCACCGTCGAGCGGTCGTAATACGACTGTCCGGTAAATCTCGGTTCGTAGGCTCCGCGTGCTGCTTTCAGATCAAACTCGGCTATTTTGACGTTCTTCCGCGTTACCTCAATGTCTTTATTGTTCTCAAGCGCAAGCGAGATCGCTTCGGCCAGCGTCAACGATTTTTGGTCCGTCATGTTGACACCGACGCGGCCAAGATCGGGCATGCTTCGGTCGTCCGACCGGTAATTCGGATCGATCACCGGCACGCCCTGAAGCTTTTCCGGCGCAACGTTCTGTTTGTCGTTGACAACAGGCGTTGGAGACGGCGTTGGCACCCGATTTTGAGTAAAAACCGGGACGACACCTAGGATCAATGCGAATAAAACTGCTTTGTATGATCGCGAAAACATATTTTAATTACCCTGCGGCTATCTGTCTTGCCGCCCTTGTTACACCCACATCGCTCAGGCTTATTGTTTGCCGAACAGCGAACTCGTTACGGTCGCGAATCGACGCCTTATTCCGCCGAATAACCAATCCGAAAACCTGGTGACATTCTGAAAAAGCCGCATCTCGCTCAAATCGTCGAATATCGAATAGAAAACCGGGACCGCAAGCAGAGTGAGCAGCAAACAGAGCGTCTGACCGCCAACGACGAGCACGCCGATAGAACGATTCGTGCCCGATCCCGCTCCGCTTGAAAACACAAGTGGCAACATGCCGGCAACCAACGCGATCGTCGTCATTAAAATCGGACGCAAGCGGTCGCGGTTTGCCTGGATGATCGCCTCAAAACGGTTCATGCCTTGCGAGCGAAGATTATTTGTGTGGTCGATCTGCAAAATTGCGTTCTTTTTCACCACGCCGAAAAGCAGCAGCAATCCCAAACCCGAAAAGATGTTGACCGTTTGTCCCATAACAAGCAGGCTGACGATTCCGAACGGGATCGAGAGCGGCAGCGTTAGCAAAATCGTTACCGGATGGATAAACGATTCGAACTGCGCGGCAAGCACGATATACATGAAAATAAACGAAAGCGTGATCGCTAACGCAAAGTAATACAGAGACTTGCCAAGCTCTTTTGATTGGCCGACGTAGCCGGTCGTATAACCTGGAGGCAGGTTCAGCTCCTTTACAAACTTATCAATATCCGCTGTAATGCTCGTCGCCGAACCGCCAGGTTTTGTGTTTGCCAAAAGCGTTACCTGACGCTGACGATTAGTTCGCTCGATTGAACTCGGCCCGGTGCCTTCGGACGTTTTGACGAGCCTGTCGAGCGAAACCCAGCCAAGCTTTGTAGACGGAACAATAAGCCGCTTCAGCCCTTCGATATCCGTCCGGTAGCTGTTTATCGCACGCACCTTTACTTCATACTGATCGTTTCCTTCGTTGAATGTCGTCGCTTCCTGTCCGGCGACAAGCGTGTTCAAAGCCTGTGACACGTCGCCGACCCGCACGCCGAGATCGGCCGCCGTTGCCCTGTCTACTTCAAGACGGACTTCAGGCTTGCCGCTGATAAGTGTTGAATCGACATCGACCGCATCCGGGATCGACTTCATTTTCTCAAGCAATTTCGACGAATACTCTTCAAGCTTTTTCAGGTCGGGGCCGGCGATCAAATACTGCACGTTGGCATTTCGGAAACCGCCGCCGGAGAATGCGGCCACCTGTTGAGCGGCTGTTCGAAGTTCCGGGGGGAATGTCTTCAAAAGCTCGCGGGCGTCGCTCATCATTTCTTCCTGCGACTTCGGCCGGTCTTTAATATCAGATAATTTGACGTAGATCGAACCCGCGTTAACGACCTGCTGCTGTCCGCCGCCGACCGTCACAAGCGTATCCGTTACGCCCGGCATCTTTCGAATTTCCGATGCAATCCGCTCCATTGTTTGCGCAGTTGCCCCAAGGCTGTAGCCTTCGGGTGCTCGGACGGAAACCTCAAATTGCGATTGATCGTCGACCGGCAAAAAGTTCTTCCCGACGAACATAAAAAGCGGAACGATTGACAGAAACACAAGACCGCAAAGCGTAACGATCACCCACCGATGCGCCATCGAAAAATTGAGAAGCCAAGTGTAAATTCCATCGACATGCCGAAACCATCCCGCTTCCTTCGACAATTTTTCTTCGTGTCTTGGGTGACGTTCCTCGCCTGCTTCCATCAATTCGTCATCAAGAATGTCGGACTCCAAAGCTTGTTCAGTTGTCTCCGTCCTCTTACGCTTGATCAACCGTGCGGCAAGCATCGGCGTCAGCGTAAATGAAACGATCAGAGACACGGCAACGGCGAACGACGCCGTGAGGCCGAAGCTCGACATAAATCGGCCGACGATGCCCTGCATAAAACCGATTGGGACAAACACGGCCATCAGCGAGATCGTGGTCGCCATAACCGCGGGGCCGATCTCACGCGTGCCTTCGATCGCTGCCTCGAACGGGTCCATTCCCTTTTCTTCGATAAATCTAAATATGTTTTCGAGTACAACGATCGCGTCGTCGATCACGATACCGACCATCAATGTAAGCGACAGCATCGTGATCGAATTGAGCGTATAGCCCATCGCGTACATCAAAGCAAAGGTCGATATGATCGAGGTCGGTATGGCCAATGCAGCAATAAACGTCGAACGGAAACTCCAAAGAAACAGGAAAACCACGATCGCCGCGAGGAATGAACCCACGACTAAATGTTCCTCGATGGCACTAAGTGAATTCTCGATAAAGATCGAGTTGTCGCCGATAATCCGCATCTGAAAGTTCTTCGGTAATGTCGGCTCGATCTCTTTCAAACGATCTTTGATTTCCTTTGCGACCGCGACCGTGTTCTGGCCGGATTGTTTTGAAACGACCAACGTCACGGCGGGCTGGCCGTTCAACCGTGCCTGTGACCGTATCTCTTCGGCACCGTCTTCCGTGTAGCCAAGATCTTTGACTTTAACCGCGTAATCGCCGCGCATGGCGATCACGACATTGTCGAATTCTTCAGGCTTCTTAATTTTGCCAACGGTGCGAACGGCTGTTTCCGTTTGGCCTTCGTCAAGCCGGCCGCTCGGAAATTCTATGTTTTGAATCCGAAGAGCATTCGAAACCTCGGCGGGCGTGACGTTATATGCACGCATCTTGTCCGGATCGACCCAAACATTTATTTGCCGTTCCTGACCGCCGATTATGGAGATCTGGCCGACGCCGTTGACCGACTCGATACGCTCTTTTATTCGATTCTTCGCAATCTCCGTCACCTCTCTCAAGGAGGTCGGGGCGGAAACTGTTATACGCAACACGGGTGTCGCGTCCGTGTCCAGTTTCTGAACGGTCGGCTGTTCGGCTGTTTCCGGAAGATTCGGGATTACGGTTTGAACGCGGTTTTCAACTTCCTGTGCGGCAACGTTTACGTCTTTTTCAAGAACAAATTGCACGAAAATCTGCGAAATACCTTCGATTGACGACGACCGCATTTCATCGATTCCGCTGATGGTGTTCGCGGCCTCCTCGATCTTTTCCGTGATCTCGGTTTCAATCTCTTCGGGCGAAGCACCGGGATTACGAACCGTGATCGTGATCGTCGGAAAGTCGATCTTCGGGAAAAGATCGACGCCGAGGCTCAAAAACGAAAAAGCACCAACCACGACGAGCGAAAGGATCAACATCGTCGCAAAAACAGGACGCTTAACACAGACTTCTGCTAACCACTGCATAGATCAAAACCCCTTAAATTAAATACCCCAAATCGCATCTACTGTCTCACCAATATTCCATCACTAAGCTGGTTTACATTAGTTACAGCAACGAGATCGCCTTCGATAACGCCCTGTTTTACCTGGATCATGTCGTTTTCCAAAAGACCGAGCTGGACAAACTGTTCGCGGGCAGCTCCATCCTTTACCACGAAAACCGAATTCGTGTTTCCGACCGTCCGCACAGCTTTTGCAGGAATCATGACCGCAGGTTCCGGCTTGGACTGCGTGATGCGCACGGTTGCGAACTGGCCCGGTTTCAACAATCCTTCCGTGTTCTGCACTTCGGCTTCGACCGACAAAGTACGTGCCGACGTATTCAAGCTCGGCGAGATACGGACGATGGTCCCGGCAAAATTCCTATCAGGATGGGCGGTCGTTTGAAGCGAAATGCCCTGGCCTGTGGCCACTTTTCCAATCGATTGTTCCGGGACATCGATCTTCATCCGCAAGGTAGATGTACGAACGATCGTTGCTACCTTCGAGTTCGGCGTGTTCGGCGTTACGAACTCGCCTACGTCCGCGATCCTTTCCGACACGAAGCCGCTGATCGGTGCGAGCACGTTTGTGTCGGAGGCCGCCTTTTGTGCCTGAGTCACCTGCGTCTGCGCCGTTGCTACCGCGGCCTGAGCGCTTGAAACAGCCGACTTGGCCGTCCCGACAGCAGCTTGGGCAGTATTTATCGCCCGTATCGCAACTGCGGCATTCGATCGAGCTTCGTCAAGGTTGCCGAGGAGAGCATCCCGCTGAGATTTACGCTGGTCGTATGCCGATTTTGAAACGTCTCCACTCTCAAGCAGCTTCTCGGTACGCCGCAGTTCTTTCTCGGCAAGCTCCAATTGAGCGGTGAAGGTCTTTACCTGCGAAAAATCCTTTATCTGAAACGTTTCGCCGTCTTTAACACCAAGCCTCGCCTGCGTTTGCCGCAAATTAGCAATCGCCTGCTCGACGTTCGATTCCGCCTGCTGAACGGCCTGACGCTGCTGTTCGACCTGTGCCTTTGCCTGCTCAAGGCGAATATTTGCGTCCCTTGGATCGAGCCTTACAAGCACGTCGCCCTTTTGGACAAAACTTCCGATATCGAAATTCACCTCGACGATCTTACCGCCAACCGCCGGGGCCACATCCGTTTGTGCGTCGCTAACAAGATTACCGGTCGCCTCGATATAAGAAGGAATTGGCTGGATGATCGCCTGCGAGGTTGTAACGTCGATGATCTGCGGCTGATTGTTGGTATTGCCGGTGGTCGCGGAATTTGCGTTCGACCCGCAGCCACTGGCAATCAGCACGCATAAGCACGTTGCCAAAATAGCGGTTATGAAAAGTTTATGATTTCTCATCGCATTAAAAATTCTTCTGTAAAACGGTTACTTCAAAACTCCGGTTAATAAAATGTTTGCAAAGTTGCTCGCAGCTTCTTCGTTTGTTATTCGGAGCAGACGATGGTTCTTATCCCAAAGAATATTGTTCAAAGAATGATGTATCAACATCCCGAGAAACGACCGGACGACGATCCGCGGATTTATCTCGCGCATCGCTCCGTCCTTCTGTCGGGTATCTATGTACTGACTGATATAGTCGTAAATCTGTGCTACAAACTCACCAAAAAAACGTTCGGCGAGCTCATGTTCCTCAAGCGCGGAGTAGAACAGCAGACGCATAAAGCCAACATCAGCCTGATGTTTGTCCAGCGCCTGAAGTCCGAAATTGTAAAAAAAATCAAAGTCGTTTTTTTCCTTAATAGCTTTTTGAATCTCCGGGTTAACTTCCCACGGAAATTGGTGCAGCCCATCCTGACATTTCTTGCTTTCCAGAATCGCTCCGTACAAAGCGTCTTTGGTTGAAAAATGCCGAAAGACCATTGCCTCCGAAACACCGGACGCACGGGCAATTTCCTTCGTAGTCGTGCCGCTAAACCCACGATGCGAAAACAAATTGACGGCAGTCTGTAATATCTGCTCGCGTCGCTTGTCTCCAGTCATGCGTCCAACGTGGTCACAAATTAAGAACTCGTTTATCAATAGCTTCTCCTAATACATGATAGTAAGTGCTTACTTACTTATGTTTTTGATAGATTCTCATTTCATCTAACAGGCTGTCAAACGGTTTACAAAAATTTAACTTGAATGCTTTGCCATGATTCTTTGGACCAGTATCACGTCAACACAAACCAGAAGACTCCGGACATTAAAATTAACGAACTTTTTTCGTTCGCAATTCGTTACAACTTATTAGCGGTCGGCTTCATCCGAACGACTCGCTCAAAACAGGAAAAGCCTGTAACGAGCGAACGGGGTTTGTCATATTTTTCATAATTAGGAGCGTACGCGAATGTCAGAATTTGAAGCAGAAGTAAAGAAGGCGGGAAAGGAATTGGAGCAGAGCCTGGTTCCGGTAAACCCGGCGAGCAATGCCAATATTTTAGACGACGAATTTTTAGGAGATTTGAAGATGCAGGCACAGGAATACGGACAAAAGATTCAGGACGCGGCCAACAAGGCAAAGGATTTTGCGGGCGAGAAATTCGCTCAGGCTGGCGATAAGTTCAAGGAGCTTCAGAATAAGGACCCGAAGGAACTGGTTGAGGATGCAAAGGAATTTGCAAGGCAGAAACCTGGCCAGACGATCCTAATCTCAGCAGCGATCGGACTCGTAATTGGATTTCTTCTCAAGGGCAGGAGATAGTTAGTTAAGTTTCAAACGGAAGACAGAAAAAGGCGGCCTTGATTCGGGCCGCCTTTTAATTTGTTCTGAGTTAGAGCAGAAATTATTCTTGAGCGTGGATCAGTCTGCGTGTCCGGTCGCCAAACAATACGTCGATCTTCTGAAATTCAATGACCGCCGTTACCTCGCCCTGCCCAAAATGCGTATGCATCATTGCCTGGCCTTTTCGATATTTGCGAGTTCTGTCATAAGGCGACGCCGTTTTCGATTTGCCCATTGCAACCGAAGTTTTTACACCGCGGCTGAACGTGCTGGACGTCGCGCAAACTTCACATACCGCACAAGTTATCTTGCCCTGCTTTGTAGCTGTCTGCACCAGATGTGTCTGTTCGACGTCGCACGCCGAACACATCATCACAATTGATTCACCGATAGAATATTTTTCTACTTTTGCTGCTGCCATAACTTTAATTTACCTCGTTTATCTTCCGCGTCTCGGCCGAAATGAGCGAAAGCTCTTTCTTGCCGGTGACGCTTTACTTACGGATGACGCCATATTCGTCATTACACCACCGAAATCCGGCAGCAGGACGCGTTCAACAGGCTGGCCCGTCAGCTTCTCGATCGCCCGCATCGAATGTTCTTCAGCGGTGGTAAAGAGAGTGATCGCGCGTCCCTTGTTACCTGCACGGCCCGTTCGGCCAATGCGGTGAACGTAATCCTCAGGCGCCTCCGGTATATCATAGTTTATCACATGTGATACGGAATCTATATCGATCCCGCGGGCAGCAACGTCAGTGGCGACCAAAACGGTTGTTTTTCCGTTCTTAAAGCTCCGCAAAGCGGCTTCACGCTGCGACTGAGAACGGTCGCCGTGAATGCGATTCGATTTATGCGAACGAGCCTCGAGAATGTGCGAAAGCCTGTCGGCACCGCGTTTTGTACGCGTAAAAACAAGCACGCGGTCGAAATCTTCCTTGTCCAACAGATCGAGTAGGAGTGGCATTTTGAACTGATGTGCGACCGGATAAGCCATCTGCTCGATCGTCACCGCGGCCGTACCGCGTTTGCTGATCTCGACATAATGGGGATCTTCCATGATCGAAAGAGCGATCTTTTCGATATCGTACGAGAGCGTCGCCGAGAAGAAAAGCGTCTGCCGTTTGGCCGGAAGCACCTTTACGATCCGCTTGATCGCGGGCAAAAAGCCCATGTCGAGCATGCGGTCGGCTTCATCCAGAACGAGCGTATCGACCTTCGAAAGGTCCATCATGCCCTGTTCCATAAAGTCCATCAAGCGGCCCGGTGTGGCGATTATGATGTTAGCGCCTCGCCTTATCGCGTCGATCTGATTACGATAACCGGCACCGCCGATGATCGATGCACACCGGATGTGTTTCGGAGCAAACTCACGGCAAGCCGCGTCGGTCTGATTGGCGAGCTCGCGCGTAGGCGACAGAACAAGCACAGTCGTGCCCTTTTGCTGTTTTTTGCCCAGATTCTGAAGAATTGGAAACAGAAAAGCGGCGGTTTTACCGGTTCCGGTCTCTGCCGTGGCAATTACATTCTTGCCGTCTAAAATTAAAGGAATAGCCTGCTGTTGGATGGGTGTAGGCTCATTAAAACCCAATGACTTGCATTTGTCCGTCAAAAAGGACTGCAAGCCTAATTCATTAAAAGTCATTTGTATATAATATCTCTTTCTCTCAACCAAAAAACCGCGTAATCCTTATGGCGTTTCCCGTCGCTGAAAGCGACAAAGATAATAGCCTGGGGGTGCGCGAATGTAATGAGCGAAACCCCAGGTGCATGACCAATCGGCTCCCGTCCCTGAATGGGACGAACATTAACATATTCGCAGTTCTATTTCAGCGTGTACAAATATACAAACCAAAAATTGAACTCTAAACAGTTCTTCAGGATTTAATAAGAAGTTACGTTCGCGGAGTGATCTTCAGTGTAACGGTTGCAAGGAAGGAACAGCGCTCGAGGGCTCAAAAACTTATTTGAGCTTCTTCTAACAGTTATAAACGAACCGTCTCTCGAACTATCCATTTCGCCGCAACATAGAGGCGAGTTTACCGTCGGTGAATGAGATACGGAATTATCAAGTGATTAGACTACAACATTTACAGGACAGTTGCAAGCTATTTGAGCAACCCCGGATAAGTGAGGTAAAGAGTGCATTAGATTGTTCCCGGCCGAAAGGGAAGGGATAAGTATGCCGCGTCCGTCGTCGGTAGTTGATAGAACCAAACTCATCATGTCGTAATATTCTTCAATTGCATGAGCTAATCCGTCATATACTGTCAAATCCTTCCAATGTTTTGGATATCGCAGATACATTTCTCTTAGGGTCTCTTGGACAGCAAGCCAAGTATTCTCGAAATACGAGTCAGTAAGCGCTTCTGCAGCATCGGCTGACAGCACTTCAATTGGTTTGTTTAGGACGTCGATATATCCGAGCACATAGCAGGCTGACCTAACTAGGAACTCTCCGTGCCTTTGGAACAGCGACATGAGCCGGTCAAGATCGGCGTGATATCGATAGGAACGAATCTCGGAGTCGATAGCAGACTTTGTTCGTAAAAGGGTGTCTGCAAAAGTCGATGTCATGGCCTTGACGGCGGTATGGTTGGAGGTCGCAGAGGACGTAGTAGCCATTTCGAGTTGGGCAGACGATAGACGGTTTGAATTACGTTGCCGACTTTGCAAATATGCCGCATCTTTTGATCGCTGGTGCCACGGGAGCAGGTAATCGGTCGGCGTGAATTCGCTCGTCGTTTCGATCCTGTATAAAGCTCGCCGGATCGAGGTGAAGTTCATCATGGTCGATCCGAAGCGGCTTGAGCTCGGCCTTTATGCCGACATTCCGCACCTTGCGACGCCGATCATCACCGATCCGAAGCGTGCCGCGTTGCGCTGAGTTGGGCAGTTCACGAGATGGAACGGCGTTACAAGGACCTTGCTGGTTACGGCGTGCGGAACATCGACGGCTACAATGCCGAGGCAAAACGCCGCAACGAGTCGAGATGTGGGACGACAACGGCGAACCGCATCCGCCGCTGCGTTCATCGTGATCATCATCGACGACTCGCAGATTTGATGATGGTGCTGGCAAAGATGTTGAAGATTCGTTCACCCGCCTGGCTCAGATGGCCGCAGCGGTGGGTATACATCTTGTGCTTGCGACGCAGCGGCCTCGGTCGATGTTATTACTGGTTTGATCAAGGCGAACTTCCCGGCGCGCATTTCATTCAGCGTTTCAGTCAAGTGGATTCGCGGACGATCATCGATTCAACGGTGCGGAGAGCCTTCTCGGCCAGGCGATATGCTCTTCTGCCGCCTGCAGCTCGCAGGTGCTCGCGTGCACGGTGCGTTCGTCGATGAAAAGGAGATCGCCCGCATCGTCGAGCATGTGAAAGCCAGGGCGACCCGAATCGACACGACGATCACAAGACCGAAGAGACTGGACGACAGCGGCGATCTGCCCGGCAAGAAGCGACCCGCTGTTTTGGGATGCGCTCAAGTGCGTCGTCCCGCCAAACGCGCGTCGACATCGCTGCTGCAACGGCATCTACGCATCGGCTATGGCCGCGCCGCCGCCATACTCGACGCAATGGTCAACGAAGGCTATATCGGCGATAGGACGGCAGCACGCGGCCCGTCCCGTGCTCCAAAAGGCTATGAGATCTTCAGACATTCGAAATGTAAAATAAAAAAAAGCAACGTCTTTCGGCGTCCGCTTATTTCCGTCAACCTCATAATTCAGCCTCCGCATTTCTTCGGTCGAGACCGCGTTGTTCAGCTTTGCAAATACGTCGGTCAAGACCTTGCTTGCATCCTGGCGAGCAATAAACACAGCTTGATAGGGCGGGAAGTAGCGTTTGTCGTCGGCCAATTGGAACAGGTCGAGGGCGGAGATAAGGCCGTCGGTCGAGTTGCCTGCGATGATATCGAGTTCGCCGGACTGCAATGCACGGTAGGTGAACGAGAGGTCCATTTCACGCGGCTGTTTGGTGAAGTTGAAGCCGTATGCCTTTGAAAATCCGGGGTAGCCGTCGGTCCGCGACATGAAATCCTGACCGAATCCGGCCTGCCAGTTTTTGGCGAGCGGCACGGCGTCGGAGATCGTTTTCAGGTTGTTCTGCCGGGCGACATCGCCTCGTACGAGGATCGCAAAATCGTTTGCAAAACCAAGCGGCGGACTTAAGGCCAAGTTAAATTGGGCGGCGTATTCTGTTTTGGTCTGGTCGTAAACCGCCTGCGGATCGGTGATCGACTTCTTTTTGAGAATGGCTGTGAAGGCCGTGCCGGTGTATTCGGGATAAACGTCGATCTGCCCGGACAGAAGCGATTCGTGTGGGATGTTGCCGCCAAGCTCGAACCGCCGTTCGACCGCAATACCTTGTTTTTCAAGTATTTGAGCGAGAATCTCGGCCAAGATCACCGATTCGGTAAAGTCTTTCGAACCGACGACGATCTTTCGCCCATCGGCGTTAAGCGGGTTTGTATTCACGGATGGCGAGTTTGAGACAAAGCTCAATCCGACCACAGCAGCAAGGATCGCGGCAACTGCAAAACCAACGACCTTGCGTCGGCCGGAATTCACACGCTCGCCGATCGCATACGACTTTTCAATTTGTCCCAACGCAAAATCGCACAGCAACGCCAGTAATGCCGAGGCTATCGCACCCGCGAGTAACAGATTGTTATCGTTTTGCCGCAAGCCCCGAAAGATATAGGTGCCAAGCCCGCCAGCGCCGACAGCGGCCGCTACTGTTGCAACTCCAACTGAAATGACAACCGCCACACGAATTCCAGTCAGTATTACCGGCATTGCCAGCGGCAGTTCGACCATCCGCAGAATCTGACCGTTCGTCATGCCCATCGCGGTCGCCGCCTCGCGTACTTTCGGGTCGATACCGAGGATGCCGGTTACCGTATTTCGGATAACCGGCAGCAAAGCATAAAGTGCCAAAGCGATGACCGCCGTTTTTGCTCCGATCCCGCCAATAAACGGGAATCGGAATGAGCAAGCCGAAAAGCGCAAGGCTCGGCACTGTCTGCATTATATTTGCGAAACCCAAAACCGGTGTTTGTAGAGATTTTATCCGCGTCAGCAAAATGCCCAGCGGAAGTCCGATAAGAACCGCGAGGCCTGTCGAAATAAAAACAATAAAGATATGCTCGCGAGTCAGAGTGAGCAGTTCCGGCCAGTTATTTTTTAGAAAATTCCAGAAATTCACATTGTCACCGTTTCTAAGTACGCACGAGCTAGAGGCAGTTCAGAGGCGGCGAAATTGTCTGGTTTGTCCAGCAGCACGATCTTTCCCTTATCCATCAAAGCGATTCGCGTTCCCAGTATCATTGCTTCGTGCAGGTCGTGGGTGACGAAGACGGCGGTTTTGCAGAGTTCGCGGACTAGCTTTGCGAATTCCTTTTGCAGGTTTGTTCGTGTTATTGCGTCGAGTGCTCCAAAGGGTTCGTCCAATAGCAAAAGGTCAGGATCGGCGGCTAGAGCACGCGCAACTCCGACGCGCTGGCGCTGTCCGCCAGAGAGTTCGTGCGGGAATCGGTTGGCGAATTTGTCCGCGTTTAGCCCGACGAGGCTGAGCATTTCTAGAGCGCGTCCATCTATTTTTTCTGCGTTCCAATTCGCAAGCTTTGGCGTGAGAGCGATATTTTCTTTGACCGTAAAATGCGGAAACAGCCCGCCGTCCTGCAAAACGTAGCCTATCCGCCGCCGCAGTTTGATCAGATCCCAATCGGTCGTCGCCGTGCCTTCGACCAAAACATAGCCGCTGGTCGGAACGATCAGTCCATTGATAAGCTTGAGTGTCGTCGTCTTGCCGCAGCCCGATTCGCCTAGCAGGATAAGTATCTCTCCGAGGTCGAGCGAAAACTTCAGATCGTCGAGTATTCTTGCGCCTCCAATTTCGTAGCGGACGTTTCGAAATTCAACGATCGGATTGATGTTTTTGTCCATATTGACGGCGGGCAAGCCTACGAGTTTTGTTTGGTAAATCCGAATATATCTTACAGCGTTTTCCAGACGTTTGGTTTACTTACAATTGGCGCGATAATTGAACTTTAGGTCACGGAACGGGCTATCGGTTAATCGTAAACTCTTGATCAAACTTTCGCAAAAGGCTGTCATACTCGCACGCGGGCTCGGAACACGAATGCGTGACGGGCTTGCTGAGGTAGCGCTCACGCCCGAACAGCAACGATTTTCCGGTGAAGGCATCAAGGCTCTGATCCCGGTCGCGGGCGGCAGAACGTTGCTCGAATTGATCCTCGAAAATCTCACGTCAGCTGGATTTAGTGAGGTTTGTCTCGTGATCGGCCCAGAGCACGACGCGATACGTGATTTTTGCTCGTCGAAGGAACTTGATGTCCGGTTTGCGGTTCAGGACAAACCGCTTGGAACCGCCGACGCTGTACTAGCCGCCGAAGGCTGCGTTGCCGAGGACGAACTTTTTCTTGTGGTCAACTCTGACAACTTGTATCCGGTCGAAAGCCTGCGTCGTTTGCGCGAAACGAACCGGTCGGCGATGCTGGCGTTCGAGCGCGAGGCTCTGATAGCTCACAGCAATATCCCGGCGGAGCGAATAGCGAAATTTGCGACCGTCGAGATCGACGCGCACGAGATGCTTCGGCAAATAATCGAAAAGCCTGAGCGAGTTGTTCCCGGTTCGTTTGTTTCAATGAATGCGTGGCTCTTTTCGCCGTCGATATTCCCCGCCTGTCGCGCCATCGGGCCTTCGGAACGCGGCGAATATGAGATCACGGCCGCCGTTCAATACGCGATCGATAAACAAGGCGAAGAATTTGTTGCGGTAAAAACCGATGAGGGTGTGCTCGATCTTTCCAGCCGGTCGGACATCGAGGGCGTGAGCAAGTTTCTGAAAGCCAAATAAATGTTCATTCCCGGTCGAATCGAAATTCTCGGAAAACACACCGATTACTGCGGTGGACGAAGCATTGTGTGCGCGATAGATCGCGGTTTTCGAGTTCACGTCGAACCGCGTGTCGATTCGATGGTTGTGCTCGAAAACACCGATTCGGGCGAAACCGTTTCGTTTGACCTCGTAGCGAATTCGATGGCTCCAGCCGGACACTGGGTCAATTACGCCGCTGAAGTCGGACGGCGGCTGGCAAAGAATTTCGCTAATCACCATCTCAATGGCGCCACGATCCGTTTTCAAAGCGATCTACCAAAAGCCGCCGGGCTTTCCAGTTCGAGCGCGTTGATGATAATGGTTTTCGCGGCGCTTGAGTCGGTGAGCGAACTTCGCCGAACAAACACATTTCAGGCAAACATAAGTAACGATCTCGAACTGGCAGAATATCTCGGCTGCATCGAAAACGGCCAAAGCTGTCGCGGACTCGCAGGTTCATCTGGTGTAGGAACATTTGGCGGAAGTCAGGATCACGCGGCGATCCTTTTGGGTCGTGCTGGGGTCTTGAGCCGCTTCTCATTTTCGCCGCTAACGCACGAGTCTGACTTTGTGTTTCCAGAGGAGTTTGCGTTCGTCATTGCGTCGAGCGGAGTTGCGGCCGAAAAAACCGGCGCGGCGCGCGAGCGTTACAATCGTGTTTCGCGAATGGTGTCCGAAATCACTGAATCGATCTGCTATGGCAAAACTCTCGCCCAAACAATTGATGAGACTGGAATCGATGAATTGCGGAGCGTAATACGTAATGGGCAGTTCAGCTTTCCGAACGGCGAATTGCTCGACCGCGTCGAACAATTTCGAGTCGAGAATTTTGAGATAATTCCCGCCGTCAGCGAGTTGCTTGCAGCGGGAGAGATCGACAAAATTGGAGACCTCATTGATCTGTCGCAACAAAATGCGGAGCGGTTTTTGGGCAATCAAATTGAGGAGACGGCGTTTCTTCAACGCCGAGCGAGAGAGATCGGTGCGATTGCGGCTTCGGCTTTTGGCGCGGGTTTTGGCGGCAGCGTTTATACAATTGTGCGTAGTTCTGACGCGGAGCATTTCATGTCTGAATGGCGGCGACGTTACGTGAAGAACTTTCCGCAGCACCGCGAAAGTAGCGAGTTTTTCATCACCCGGCCGTCGCAATCATCGCTGACCGGATCAGTCTTTCCCAGCCAGCCGTTTTAGCATTTCCTTGATGTCCGTAACGCCTTTGAACGACACGTAAATCGTGACAAATATGTACCAGCCGACCGCAGCAATCGTCAGAATGAGCCAAAAGTATTTCATGATTCATGACCTCCTTTTGGTTTGAGCAGCGAGAATACGATCATCGCCAACGCCGAGCAGACGTACGCCGCGATGCCTGAATAATACGGGCCGATCTGCTTTGCAAAATCTCTGGTCGCAGGCGTTTTTTCGAGCACGAGAAACAGGACGGGTATCGCCGCCGAAAAAATGATCGAGCCGATCGCTCCCCAATTATTCGCCTGTTTCCAATAACAACACGCGATCAGCAGGACCGAAATACTCGCAAGGTAAATGGTTCCCGTAATGCCGAGATATGTCCAGACGTCGCCCTCGAGCGGATACCATAATCCGTAGAAAAGCAGAAATACGCCGATCAATGCAATGATGGTACGGTTTACAAAGATCCCCTTCTTTTCCGACCACGGCGTCTTTCGAAACGGCGCCATGATGTCGTTATAGATCACGCTTCCCCACGTCAGCATATAGCTCGAATCGGTGGACATATCAGCCGCCAGCATCGCGGCGATGCAAAGCCCCATTAGGCCGACGGGTACGAACGTCGAAAGAAATGTCGGCATCGCGTCGAGCGAATTCGTGACCTGGCCGAGCGTGGCGAGAGCGGCGATTCCCCAAATTCCCGGAATTAGAAAACGGCAGACGAAAAAGAAACTTGTTCGTACGTAAATGCTTTGTCCGGTTGCCGAGTCCTTTGCTGCAAGTACGCGCGCAATGGTAGTCTGCCACGTCAGTACCGCGGCAAAATTCAACAGAACTTGAAAGACGACATATTGCCAGCCGAGGTCTGGATGTACGAACGGATTAAAACCGCCCGCTCCGTAATTTGTCTCGACCGTGGCCACGATCTTGTCCCAGCCGACGTACACGAGTATCAGTATCGTTACGGCGATAAGTCCGACGCTCATCACAACGAACTGAAAGAAATCCGTGATCAATACCGACAGCATTCCGCCGAGTATCGTGTAGGTCGCAACGCCGATTAGCAGCACGGTCATCATCACTTCGAGATAGCCGATCTGGAAACCAACCAGCTCGAATGAAGTCACTTGCAGCCCTACGATCTTCACCAAAAACTGGCCGCCGATACGCAGGAACACGCCCATGTTCAGCAATCCGCCAAGCACGATCACAACGCCCGCCGCCCATCGAACCCGTGGCCCGAACTGCTTCTCGATTAGTTGCGGTATCGTGATCACACCCGAATCGCGCAGCGGCTTAATGCAAAATCCCGTGTAACCGATCACGAGCATCGACAGCGCCATCGCGATGCCAGGTGTGGCTCCGGCAAACCCGTACTTATACCCCGCTTCAGCCGTGTACATGCAGGTGACGATGCCGAACTCGGTCGCCGCAAGCGATGCGATGCCGAGATAGACGTTCATCTCGCGGCCAGCGACCAGAAAATCGTCCACCTTTCCAACGTACTTTCGCACGGACAAACCCGCAGCCATTGTGACTAGCAGATAAAGCCCGACGATGCTCCCGTCCAGAAGCCAGTTGAAGTTCGTCATTTCAGTGTCGAAAAAAGTTTTAGAGCTTGAAAAGCGTTCTTCCAATACTATTCGCGACTTGCTGTTCTGTCCAACTACAACTTCAGTATTGGACTATTCCCATTCGATAGTGCTTGGCGGTTTTGATGAGATGTCGTAAACGACGCGGTTAACGCCGCGGACTTCGCTGGTGATGCGGGACGAGACCGCGGCGAGGAAATCGTGCGGCAACCGCGCCCAATCGGCGGTCATGCCGTCGGTGCTTGTGACGGCACGGAGAGCAACCGTCTTTTCGTAGGTGCGGAAATCGCCCATAACGCCGACCGATTGGATAGGCAGAAGGACGGCGAAGGCTTGCCAGACGTCTTTGTAGATGCCGAAATTGTGTAGCTCTTCGATAAATATTTTGTCGGCCTTTTGCAGCAGTTCGACTTTTTCGGGTGTAATGTCGCCGAGAATGCGGACGCCGAGGCCTGGCCCGGGGAAAGGATGACGCTGGAGAATTTCGTCGGGAATACCGAGATCCTTACCGATTAGCCTCACTTCGTCTTTGAAAAGTTCACGGAGCGGTTCGATAAGTTTCAGGTTCATCTTCTCCGGCAGGCCGCCGACGTTGTGGTGTGATTTGATGGTCACGGACGAGCCGCGAAGCGAGACGGACTCGATCACGTCCGGGTAGAGCGTGCCCTGAACGAGCCATTTCACATCGCCGATCTTGTCGGCCTCGGCTTGAAATACGTCGATGAACTTGCCGCCGATGGCTTTGCGTTTGAGTTCGGGATCGGCAACATCTCTCAGCGCAGTGTAAAACTCTTCCGAAGCATCGACACCGCTTACATTAAGATGCAGGTTATCTTCATAAACCTTGAGCGTGTCTTCAAATTCGCAAAAACGCAGCAGGCCGTTATTGACGAAAATACAGGTCTGCCGGTTGCCGATTGCCTCGTGAACGAGTACCGCCGCGACGGTCGAATCAACGCCTCCCGACAATCCGCAGACGACATTATCCGTTGGCCCAACAATCTCGCGTATCTTATCGATCTCTTCCTTGATAAATTGCGACGGCGTCCAGTCGCCTTTGCAGGAACAGATATTGAAAAGGAAGTTGCGAAGAATCTCCTTGCCAAGCGGCGTATGCGAAACCTCGGGGTGAAACTGCACGCAATAGATCGAACGGCTTCGGATTTTCGATTGCGGTCACAACATCTCCGGTCGTCGCGGTTGTTTGAAAGCCGTCGGGCAGCCGCGTGACGTGGTCGCCATGGCTCATCCAGACGTCTAGTTCGAAAGGAAGTTCGTTGAATAACGCCGTCTTGCCGCTTAGTACTTTTAACTGAGCATGGCCGTATTCACGCCGCGCCGCCGGCTCGCTCGCACCGCCGAGATCGACCGCAACGAGCTGCATGCCGTAACAAATTCCAAGTATCGGAGCCCCAACCTTTTCGTAAAAATCCGCCGCCACACGCGGAGCGTCCTCGTCCGTCACGCTCGAGGGCCCGCCCGAAAGGATCACGCCCTTCGGACGCTTCGCGGCGATCTCGTCCGCCGAAAGATGAAATGGATGTATCTCGCAATAAACGCCCTGCTCCCGCACACGCCGTGCGATCAACTGCGTGTACTGCGAGCCAAAATCGAGGATGATGATAAGTTCATGGTGCATTTTGTTTAGAAAATCTACGGCGATCAAACCTTAGATTAATCTATAGGTGTCCGTCCGTCATCATCTTATCGACGTATTTTGTAGCAAGTTGTATGGGATCGAAATCTGCACCACCCCAACTCTTTACGACTTGTCTTAAATAGCGCTTCCATGTTTCTTCTGATGGATCGAGGTCCAACTCATTAAAAGTTTCCCTACCAAAAAATTGGTTTGTTGAAACTAGAATTCGGTACCAAAGGTTTGATGAATCAGCAAGTGTGGGTTCCACAATCAAATAATCTCGAAAGGCGTTCTCACAAATTCCGTCAAAATCTTGTTCGCTCAGATTTATTTCCATATTCGTTTTCCTAATATTCAAGAACTCTTTGTGTGACGTTCGTCAAAGTCCATTCGTATATTGTAGGCCTATTTTAGGTCATTCTCTGTCGAGGGTTATTAATATGACCGATAGATGCAGCGATTAATTCCGTTAAAATGCTCTCATCAATATCCGACAGGCGTTTTATGTGCAGGCACGATTTGCCGGTCTTGTGTTTGCCGAGCTTGGCCATCAGCTCGTCGTACCGGACAAAGCCGCTCATGATGTAGAACGTGAGATTGCCTTTTCGCGGCGAAAATCCGGTGAGCATCCAGTCGAGTTCGCGGCCGGAGTCGTATTTTAGGACACGGTGGCCGAAGCCGATGATCGCCGGGCCCCACATTTTTGGCTCTTCGCCGGTGGCTTTTTTGAAAATTTCGAGAACACTTGTCCGCGACACCATTCAAAAACGCCCTCAACGCTTGCATCATTAAGCTTGGTTTTGAGTTCTGCTTTTGCCATTATTCGCTCAATTCTAGCTGAGTTTTGACGTGATTGAAAGATATTCAGATAAACTTGACAACTGCGGGCGAAATTCCTAATCTTAAAGTTCGCCTCCGAGGCGTGCCATATTCCGCAGTAGCTCAATGGCAGAGCATTCGGCTGTTAACCGAAGGGTTGTAAGTTCGAGTCTTACCTGCGGAGCCAATTAGATCGATAAAACGGACGCTGTCACTGGGTCCGTTTTTTGTTTGCTCTTTAGAGGCGTTAGAGGCTTTGAGGAAATTTAGCTAAACTGATTTGGGCTTGATCAAGAGAATATGGCGATTCTAGTAACAGGCGGGGCGGGATACATTGGGAGCGTGGTTGTAGAAGATCTGCGGGCAAACGGTACAGACATCGTAGTTTTAGATAATCTGTCTCGAGGACATCGCGGGGCGGTCGCTTCCGAAGTCAAATTCTATGAGGGTGATATTGGCGACGACGATCTGGTCCGGCGGATTTGCACCGAAAATGAGATCGAAGCCGTGATGCATTTTTCGGCTTTTGCTTACGTCGGCGAATCGGTTGAAAACCCATCTATTTATTATCACAACAACACAATGCAAACGCTTCGGCTGTTGGACGAGCTTATTGCGTGCGGGGTCAAGCAGTTCGTTTTTTCTTCAACTTGCGCGACGTATGGCGAGCCGCAGTATGTGCCGATTGATGAAAAGCATGCTCAGAAGCCGGCAAATCCTTATGGCTGGTCGAAGTTTTTTGTTGAGCAAATATTAAAAGATTACGACGCGGCTTACGGCTTGAAATTTGTTGCCCTCCGCTATTTCAACGCCTGCGGGGCGACCGATTTGCACGGCGAGCATCATGATCCGGAAACGCATCTGATACCGCTCATTTTGGAAGCGGCCGCCGGAAAACGTCCCGATATTTCGGTTTTCGGTGACGATTATCCGACACCAGACGGCACCGCCGTTAGAGATTACATTCATGTGCTGGATTTGAGTCAGGCCCATCTTCTGGCCTTAAAGCATTTGCAAAACGGCGGCAGTTCGGAATTCGTCAATCTCGGTAATGGAAAGGGTTTTTCGGTTTTGGAAGTCATCGAAGCCGCACGGAAAATAACTAACAGACCGATTGAGTTCGTCATCAAGCCGCGCCGAGCCGGAGATCCGTCGAGCCTAATCGCGGATTCAACCAAAGCCAGGGAAGTTCTAGGTTGGAATCCGCAGTTTGCCGACCTTGAAACGATTATCGAGTCGGCCTGGTCGTGGCATCAAGCTAACTCAAACGGCTATGACGATTAACACCTGAAATATGGATTTACAGATAGGAGACAAATTTTCAACCGAGCGGCACGTAACGGACGAGCTGATTCGTAAATTTGCCGAAGTGTCCGGCGACTACAATCCGATTCATTTGGACGACGAATTTGCTAAAACCACTCGATTCGGCAAACGCATCGCCCATGGAATGCTGAGCGGGGCATTTATCTCGGCCGTGCTCGGTCACGAATTCAAAGAGCGGAAGATCGTCTATCTTTCGCAGACGATGAAATTTACTGCTCCGGTCTATCTCGGCGATACCGTCACGGCCGCCGCGACCGTCACCAATATCCGAAAAGACAAAGGTATCGTTACGCTCGAGACAATCTGTACAAATCAGAATGGCGAAACGCTCGTCAAAGGCGAGGCCGTTGTTATGGTCCTGTTTTAAATCCGACAAACTGTTAGAGCGGAACGCCGAAAAGAGACTTGACGGTTAACAAGGCGCGATCAGCGACCGGCTTGGCCTGTTTCCGACAACGGAGGGCGGAGCGGTCTCGAAACCAGAGGCAAGCTAATTTTGCTACAGGACTGCTTGCAAAACCGAGTCCAATAGTTTTCAATAAAGATACTGATGATCGCTTACGTTCTTCACGTCCACCATCTCCACGCGCATATCCATCCCGCGGGCTGATATCGTTTTCTAAAACAAACCGAAATCTAGTTTTATCTACTACGCGCGAACTTAAAAAAGTTTTAAGGGCGGAGTTTTGCCGTTTTCCAAAAGAAATGAACACAGTTCAAAAATTAAAAATTGCTATACAGAAACAAGGCCGGTTGAGCGAAGGCTCGGCGGCGTTACTAAAAAAGTGTGGAATAGGATTCGCTAATGGCTTCGGCAAATTAAAGTCCGAAGCAGAGGATTTTCCGCTCGAAATATATTTTTTACGCGATGACGACATCCCGAACTATGTTGCCGACGGCGTGGCTGACGCGGGAATTGTAGGAGAAAACATTCTGGCCGAATCGCCGCAGATGGTCGAGACAATAGAAAAGCTTGGCTTCGGAAAATGCCGCTTGTCGCTTGCGGTTCCAAAGACCTTTGATTACAACTCGGTTTCAGACATTAAAGACAAACGCATTGCCACCAGCTACCCGCGAATTCTGCAAAACTTTTTCGATGCAAAAAAGATCGATGTTGAAATTCACGAGATCAGCGGCTCTGTCGAAATCGCTCCGTCGATCGGCCTTGCGGACGCCGTCTGCGACCTTGTCGGATCGGGCAGCACGCTTTTTTCGAACGGCCTACGTGAGGTTGAAACGGTCATGCAGTCTGAGGCTGTTTTGATCGCACGCCCCAATCTTGCGGAGAATCTGCAAACGATTCTTGACCAGCTACTTTTCCGCATCCGCAGTGTTAACGCAGCCCGGCAGAACAAATATATTTTGCTGAACGCACGTACGGAAAAAGCTGAAGAGATCTCGCGTATTCTGCCGGGAATAAAGAGTCCGACGCTGATGCCGCTTGCTGAGCCGGGCTGGGTTTCGATTCATTCCGTAATCGGTGAGAGCGATTTTTGGGAAGTTGTCGACAGTCTCAAACGGGCCGGGGCAGAGGGAATTCTTGTGCTTTCGATAGATCAGATGATTGGTTAAATTATTATGAAAGTAATTAAATATCCGCCAAAAAATACGTGGAAAGATATCGTAAAGCGTCCGGTTCAAGACACACAGTCGCTGGAAAAAGTGGTTGCCGAAATTATCGCCGATGTCCGCGACAATGGTGACGCTGCTTTGCGGGAATATGCCAAGCGTTTCGATAATGTCGAACTCAGCGATCTTGAAGTTTCAGAGAGTGAATTCGCCGATGCCGAGCTTCTAGTCTCCGACGAACTGAAAACCGCAATTGCAACGGCAAAGGCGAACATCGAAAAATTTCACACGATCGGCAGCGAAGAGCCAGAAGTAATTGAAACGACAACAGGTGTTTTCTGCTGGCGGGAAACGCGGCCAATCGAAAAAGTCGGACTATATGTACCGGCCGGAACCGCTCCACTTTTTTCGACGGTGCTGATGCTTGCAATCCCCGCAAAACTTGCTGAATGCAAAGAGATTATCATGTGTTCGCCATGCGATGATAGTGGGAAAGTAAACGCCGTAACGCTTTACACAGCCAAACTCTGTGGCGTAACGCGAATCTTCAAGATTGGCGGAGCACAGGCAATCGCAGCGATGGGTTATGGAACCGAGTCCGTGCCAAATGTTTACAAAATCTTCGGTCCTGGCAATCAATATGTGACTGAGGCGAAACACCAAATATCCAGAGCTGGCGTTGCCATTGACATGCCGGCCGGACCTTCAGAAGTTGCGGTGCTGGCCGGCGAAACGGCGATTCCAGCGTTCGTTGCGTCCGATCTTTTGTCGCAGGCCGAACACGGGCCGGACAGTCAGGTTTTACTTGTTACAACGAGCGAATCGATCATCAATGAGGCACTTTCTGAGCTGGCAACACAGATTGCGACCTTGCCTCGTGCTCAAGTCGCCGAAACTTCCTTGAAAAATTCGAGAGCAATTTTGGTGGAAGATATGCAAACCGGCATTGAGCTGATAAACGAATACGCGCCGGAACATTTAGTAATCGCAACGCAAAATCCCGATGCGTATGCACGCAAAATAATAAACGCAGGTTCGGTTTTTATCGGCAATTACTCCTGCGAAAGTGCGGGTGATTACGCTTCGGGAGCCAACCACACACTGCCTACAAATGGTTTTGCACGCGCGTTCAGCGGTGTTTCGGTCGAGAGTTTTACAAAAAAGATTACGTTTCAAAAACTAACGCGGGAAGGCATTCAAAACCTCGGGCCGACAATCGAAATAATGGCACGTGCCGAAGGCCTGAACGCTCATGAGCGAGCGGTTTCGATCCGACTGGCTGAAATCGAGGAGGCAAATAATGTTCGATCCTGAACGCTTAGTCCGCGAAAACATCAGGCGGCTAAAGCCTTATTCATCGGCACGCGACGAATTTACCGGATCGGCAGAGGTCTATCTTGACGCAAACGAAAATGCGTTTGGTTCGCCGATTGACCAGCAAATCAATCGGTATCCGGATCCTTTGCAAACAGCCGTAAAAGAAAAGATCGCTGCATCCAAAGGCATAAAATCTGAGCAGATATTCCTCGGTAACGGCAGCGACGAGGCAATAGATCTTTTGTTTCGTATCTTTTGCGAACCGGGCCGTGACACATGCATTATCTGCCCGCCAACATATGGAATGTACAAGGTTGCCGCGGATATCAACGACGTTGCTGTAAAAGAAATTCCACTGACCGCGGATTTCCAGCTTGATGTTCCGGGCACAGAAAAGAACATAGTGCTATCAACGAAACTTATTTTTATATGCTCGCCGAATAATCCGACTGGCAATTCGATGCAGCGTGAGGACATTCTTAAATTAGCAGACAGATTTTCCGGTCTCGTTGTTGTTGACGAAGCATACATTGATTTTTCGTCTGAAAGTTCGCTGATAAACGAGATCGGCGATCATCCAAATTTAGTAGTGCTTCAAACTTTTTCAAAAGCCTGGGGCCTTGCCGCCGCACGCGTCGGCATGGCGGTTGCTGTTGAAAGTATCATCAAGCTTTTCAATCGCACAAAGCCGCCTTATAACGTTAGTTCCTTAGCGGCAGCATGCGGTTTTGGAGGCGATGAAAAATGAGACACAGGTGAATGAATGGATCGGACTGATAACGGCACTGCGAACTAAGCTAACCAATGAGCTGAAACAATTAGAACGTGTGGAAGAAGTCTATCGGTCAGACGCAAATTTCGTTCTGGTTAAAGTCGCCGATGCCGCTGCGGTTTACAAATTTCTCCTCGACGAGAAAATTGTCGTACGCGATCGTAGCAATGTCACCCTCTGCGAAGGCTGTTTGCGGATAACCATCGGCACGCCGGACGAGAATAAACAGCTCATCGAGGCATTAAAGAAATTCGAGGTCAGCGTGCTTTCCGCACCTCTCTCAAAAGGAAATTATAAATGAAGAAAGTTTTATTCATCGACCGTGACGGAACGATAATAAGGGAGCCGCTAGATTTTCAGGTCGACCTGTTTTCAAAGTTGCGGTTCGTACCTGGTGCGATCACAAACTTGGCAAAGATTGCCGCAGAGCTCGACTTCGACCTTGTCATGGTAACGAACCAAGACGGCCTCGGCACCAAAAGCTTTCCTGAAGAAAATTTCTGGCCGGCTCAGAACTTTGTTCTTCAAACACTCGAGGATGAAGGTGTCCGCTTTGCCGACGTATTCGTTGACAGGACCATGCCGGAAGAAAACGCACCAACGAGAAAGCCGGGAATCGGCATGCTTACCAAATACTTGACCGGTGAATACGACCTTGCGAATTCATACGTCATCGGCGATAGGCCGACAGACGACGAACTCGCTCGGAACCTTGGAGCAAAGGCGATCTTCATTAAGAATAAGAACTGCGAATTGAACGCACATCTGCTTTCTATCGCTACCGAAGTGAGTAACTGGAACGAGATATACCAAATACTTCGCTTGCCCGAAAGGAGAACTTCGCATCGCCGCAAGACAAATGAAACTGACATCCTTGTCGAACTAAATCTCGACGGCAATGGACGGGCCGAGATCGCAACCGGCATCGCCTTCTTCGACCATATGCTTGAACAGCTTGCGAAACATTCATTCGTAGATCTAAAACTTGAAGCCGTCGGCGATCTGCACATCGACCAACATCACACTATTGAAGATGTCGCGATCACGCTCGGCGAGGCTTTTACTATCGCGTTGACCGACAAGACCGGAATGGAGCGATACGGTTTTGTTTTACCTATGGACGATTGTCTTGCTCAAGTTGCGGTCGATTTTGGTGGACGCAATTGGATCGTTTGGGATGCCGAGTTCAAACGCGAAATGATCGGTGAGATGCCGACCGAGATGTTCTTTCATTTCTTTAAATCATTTTCGGACAAGGCTTTGTGCAACTTGAACATCATCGCGACGGGCACAAACGAACACCACAAGATCGAAGCGATTTTCAAAGCATTTGCCAAATCAATAAAAATGGCAATACGCCGGGATGCGTTGCGGAATACGCTGCCTTCGACAAAAGGAGTTTTGTAGAGCGATGAAGGTTGCAATCGTAAAATACAACGCCGGCAACATTGCATCCGTGCAAAACGCACTCGGCCGTCTCAATGTCTCAACAGAGGTTACCGACGACCCGGATGTTTTGAGCCGCTCCGACAAGGTAATCTTTCCCGGCGTCGGCGAAGCCTCAACCGCGATGCAATATCTGCGGGAACGCGGCCTTGATACCGCGATCAAATCGCTAACACAACCGGTACTCGGTATCTGCCTCGGCATGCAGCTTCTTTGTTCGCATTCCGAAGAGAATGATACCGATTGCCTCGGCATTTTTCCGAATAAAGTACGGCGGTTTGTAAGTGATGATCTCAAAATTCCGCACATGGGTTGGAACACTATTTCGAATTTGCAGCAGACAATGTTTGCCAGTGTAGACGAAAACTCGTATGTCTATTTTGTTCACGGCTATTACGTCGAAACGTCAGGCGAATCGACCGCGATGTGCAAATACGGAATAGGTTTTGCGGCTGCGATCCAGCATGAAAATTTTTACGCCATTCAGTTCCACCCGGAAAAATCAGGAGCGGTTGGCGAGCGAATTTTGGAGAATTTTCTAAATCTATGATTGAGATAATTCCCGCGATAGACCTGATGGACGGCAAATGCGTGCGGCTGACGCAGGGCGATTTTGCTCGGCGGCGGACTTATGCAGACGATCCGGTTGAAGTTGCAAAAACATTCGAGGATGCCGGATTAACGCGGCTGCATATCGTTGACCTCGATGGCGCCAAAAGCGGAATTCCAGCAAATCTGCATGTTCTTGAGAAGGTTGCAAAAGCGACCCGATTGCGGATCGATCACGGCGGCGGTATCAAAACAAACGACGACATCAAATCGATGTTTGATGCTGGGGCCGAGTTCGTAAATATCGGCAGCGTCGCCGTTAAAGAACCCGAACTGTTTTTCGAATGGATTGCCGCTTACGGCAGCGAAAGCATTCTGCTCGGCGCCGATGTGCGTGACGGGATGCTGGCGATAAACGGCTGGCAGACTGACACCGATTTTGAAATACTTACGTTCCTTCGCAAATATTACAGCCACGGTGTCGAACAGGCATTCGTCACCGACATTGGCAAGGACGGAGCGTTGCAAGGCCCGGCCTTCGAACTTTATGGAGAGATTATTAACGAAATTTCCGATCTGAAAATAATCGCCAGCGGCGGTGTCAGTTCTCTGAACGATATCGACCAACTTGAAAAGATCGGGTGCGGCGGCGTGATCGTCGGCAAAGCGATCTATGAAGGCCTCATCGACACTCGAAGAGTTATCAAAATATTCATGCTCGCAAAACGCATAATCCCTTGCCTCGACGTTACGTGACGGACGAACGGTAAAAGGTACAAATTTCGTCGGCCTTCGCGACGCGGGCGACCCGGTCGAGCTTGCCTCGCGGTATTGTAAAGAAGGAGCTGACGAGCTGACATTGCTTGATATATCAGCCACGAATGAAGGCCGAAAAACACTTACCGATCTCGTACGCAAAGTTGCTGCCGCGATTAACATTCCGTTCACGGTCGGCGGCGGAATTAGCACGGTCGCGGACATTGGCCGTCTGCTCGAATCCGGTGCAGACAAAGTTTCGATAAACACGGCTGCCGTCCGTGATGTGAAAATACTTAGCGATGCGGCGCGGAATTTCGGTTCGCAATGCATCGTGCTTTCAATCGACGCAAAACGCAAAAACGATGTATGGACGGTGTATCTGAACGGAGGCAGAAACGCCACCAAACTTGATGCTTTGGAATGGGCAAAACGCGGCGTCGAGCTCGGAGCGGGCGAGATATTGCTTACGTCGATAAACGCCGATGGAACAAAAGCCGGCTTCGATCTTGAACTGACGCGTGCGGTTTCAACCACTGTCGCTGTGCCTGTTATCGCGTCTGGCGGTGCCGGAACGATGCATGATTTCGAAACTGTTTTTGCCGAAGCCAAAGCGGATGCCGCTTTGGCCGCCAGCGTTTTTCATTACGGGCAAATATCGATTGGCGATCTAAAAAATTACTTGAAAGCAAACGGAATTGAGGTGAGAATCTGAGATGAATGTGAAACCGCAGTTTGAAAAATATTCCGATGGCCTGGTGCCTGCGATCGTGCAGGACGCGGCCACAGATCAAGTGCTGATGCTCGGATTTATGAGCGAAGCGTCATTGGAAAAATCGGTTGAAACAGGCCTTGTCACTTTCTATTCTCGTTCCCGCAATACCGTTTGGACGAAAGGCGAAACGAGCGGGAACTTCCTGCACGTCAAAGAAATATTTGCTGATTGCGACAACGACACGCTCCTGATAAAAGCAATGCCCGATGGCCCAACATGCCACACAGGTTCGCGCACATGTTTTAACAACGAGCGGCCAATTAAAAACACGCTGTTCGAGCTAGAGAAAATAATCGAGCAGCGGCAACGGAATCCGGCAGAAGATTCTTACACGTCATCGCTCTTCGCAAAGGGCATGAACAAGATCGCCCAAAAGGTCGGCGAAGAAGCCGTCGAACTTGTCATCGAAGCCAAAGACGAAAATATCGAAGCTTTCAAATCCGAAGCCGCCGATCTGCTGTTTCATTTTTTGGTTCTCTTGCGGGCGAAGGACGTCACGCTCGATGCCGTCTTATCGACGCTGGATGAACGCCGACATTAAACTATTTCAAATCGCTTTTGAGAACGACTGGATTACTCGGATTGACCTTTCGAAGTTTTTCGACCGCAACCTGCAAATTTTGTTTGTCGCCGTTTTCGATATATGCAAGAGCAAGATTTTGCAGGGCGATCTCATTGTCCGGCGCTAACGCCAGGGCAGCTTGATATTCTTTTATTGCGCGGTTGATATCACGCGGAGTTCGAAGAAAAAAAGTCAGGCCAAGATCGGTTCGTACATTTACGTCATTGGGCGATTTTTTCAACGCCCCGAGGTACCATTTTTCCGCCGTTTCGTACTGCTCCGCATCGAAGTAGGAATTTCCAATCTTGACTATGGGCTCCAGCTCATTCGGTTTTAGCTGATTGGCCTTCTCGTATAGTTTCGCTGCGTCTTCGTAACGCTGGATCTGGTAATACAGGTCGGCTGCCGTCATTTGGGCCTCAAAGCTGGTTGGCTTTTGCTTTGCCTTTTCGATCGCTTCCATCACTTGCGGAAGCGGCGCGGTAGCTGTTTGATCACTGGTTTGGCCAAGTGGCGGATGGTCCGGCGGCAGATTCAAATTTGCAGCGGCGTTTGAATTCGAAGGTGCGGATGTAACCTGAGTTATGGACGATGATCTGTTCAGACTGTTGGCAAACAGAAATCCGATCACGATCCCGATCACAATACCGCCGATTCCAAAAATTATTTTGTCCTTTCCCATTTCTTACGCGATTTCGATGCCGATCGATTCTAAAAACCTGTCCGGCCTTTCACCGCCGATCAGCGCAAACACATAATCGTTCGGCACCGTTTCAATAATTTTACCAGTGCGTACGTCCTCAAGAACCAACTCATTCCAACGCATTTCTTTTATACCGACACCGAACCGCAAATCGACAATTCCGTCGTCAAAACATTGGTACAATTGAACCTTGTTGCTGAACTTTACGGTCGGTGCCAGATACGTGCGAACCAGCAGAATAACATGATTCATTTCCGCAGGTGAACGTGGAGTTATTTCGTTGTCTTTACGATTTGCAACGAGGTCGACCGCGGCTTCGACAGCGACATTTCCGCCGCCGACCACGACAATATTCCGGCCTCGAAAATCCGACGGATTTGAAAGGCTGTACAAAACCTTTGGCTCTTCGCGCCCAGCAACGCGGATCAGCATATCCTCATTCGGAAGTCTGAGCTTGTTCGGTGCACCGCGCAAACCGATCGCAAGCACAACCCTGCGTGCGTTATAAACGTGCTGAGATTTATCCGCCGTGCGTTCGGTTTTAATGACAAAATAGTCGCCATCATTGGCTTTGTCTACAGCCTTGCAGGATTCGTATTCGTTGATTCTGACGCCATTACCGCTGAGGCTTTTGTTCCAAGCTTCCAGTATTTTTTCGCGCTGATCACCGGCGCCCAAATCCGGCAGGCCGCCTTCCCAGTCTTTTGTATCAGGCTTGAAATAAATGTACTTGCCCTTTGGATAGTTTTCGATGCTGGCGAGTACCTGATCCTGCTCGATGGCGACATATCGCAACCCAAGTTTCTGAGCGGAAGCCGCTGCCGAAGCTCCACCGGGACCAATCCCAATTATCGCAACATCATATTCTGCCTTCGCTTCAGGCCGGTGTCGATTTCAGATCAGCGGCCACATGAGAGATAACTTCCGCTCCTTCTTTAACAGCGTTCTTGATCAGCGGTACGCCGGAGATGTCGCCGATGATGTAACAGCCCGGCACGTTCGATTGATATGTCGCGCCGTTGCGTGTCGGCGATGGACGAGAGACTATCGGTTTGGTCGTATTGATGACAATGCACGCCTTCGGGTTGACGGGACATTCGGCCTGGCACGCGGTATCTTCCATGCACAGATCAGGTGCGACCGAAACTGCGTGACCGTCGATAATTGCAAGCACGTCGTGCGGACATGCATCGACACAAGCCTGACAGCCGATGCATCTGTCGATAAAAATTACAGGGTGTGGATACGCCGGGCCTCGATACTTTGAAATTTTGAGTTCGGCAAGTTCCGCAGGTTGTAGCACACGAACCGCCGGCAGCTCCGACCGCAGCATTTCGATCTGCTCTAAAAAATCCAAACGTCTGTGCCGAGTCGTTCAAAACAGCTACGAAACCGACAAAAAAAATAACCAAAGCAATGCTGAGCCAGCCGTACCATGATAAGCCGCCGAGCGTCGCCGCGCCATCGGGCACAAATGTCTGGTTCAGCCAGATGAGCAGGACCGCAAGTGCGAGACAAATGATGATGTGAAAAGCTTTCATTGGCCGTCTAACGTTTTCATCTGTCCGGCGACCGCGTCCTTTCTACGTTTAATTGCGCTGTCGGTTAGAAATTCACTCCAACGATTACCGCTATACGGATGCTGAACGTGGCACGAGATACAGTTCGCCGTCCCGCCCGCAAATCTGCTGTCGCGGCCCGCAGAATCAGCCTGAGTAGTGTGACAAACGGAACACGTCTGCTTTGGCGTCGTCCGGTCTACCGGATCGAAGCTCGCGTGGCAACTCGAACACGATATCAGCCCGCGCGAATCACCCTTCATTCCATCGGGCGTTTTCAGGCGTGCGACATGCACCGAATGGAAATGCCTGCTGATCCGTCGCCTGATCGTCCGCGTCGCCAGTCGCCGAGCCGTTGATTTCAGGAATCGCATCCGCAACCTCGCGATAAACACCTTTCCATTTCCATATGCCGTTCTCGGCCGGATAACCGTATGAGCCGCCATGGGCCGTCCTAACAGCTTTTCCGTTGTAAGTTTTCGAGTTCGTGTCGCTGTGGCATGTCGCACAGCTTTGAATCGCCGACGCCGTCATTTTGAAATCCGGTCCCTCGTGCTGCTTGTGGCAAACCGTGCAGGTAACACCCGCTTCCTCGTGTGCACGCGTATTCGAAGCATGAAATTGAGGAGCCTCATGGCACCTTATGCAAGCGTTTTCGATCGGCTCATTCGGCGTGTGACATGTCGTGCAGGAATTTCCGTTGGGCATTACGGCGATCGAGCTGTTCTCGATCTTCTCAACGTGCGGGTTGGCAAGCGGCTTGCCGGCATACGCCTGCGGATAAAGCATGAATGCAAAAACGCTCAATGCCCCAATAATTATAAACGTCCAGATAAACAAACCGAACCGCCACGGCTGCCGCAGATCGTGCGTCGGCTTCCAATTTATCGCGGCCTTGCCGGGCTGTGGTTTTACGGTTGGTCTCAGCCGCGTTCCCCAATCGTCCTTGTCGCGAGTGCGTTTCTCCCAAAACACTTTCAGAACATTGTCGATCTCCGGCTTGATCCGGTCAGAAACAGCGGATTTTGATCTGAATTCTTCGGGCGAAAGAGTCGGTATCTTGTCGGCTAGCTGAGGTTGAATATTTAATCTCAGATCATCCTTCGACTGGGCAACTTCGATCACAAAGGGGCCGATTTGAATCATGTCACCGTCCGACAGAACGTCAGTATTTTGCGGAGCCAGCGGCCGCCCGTTCAGCGTCAGGACATTCGACGTTGAAAGATTGATAAGAAAATACGTGGAATCAAGAAAGTTGATTCCGGCATGTACGCGGGAAACGGCCGTGTGATCGAGAAAAACATCCGAGCTTTTAAGCCGTCCGATAAAGATGGCTTCTTTTTCGATCCGAAGCTCGTTAGATCCGGCATCGGTGCGTAAGATCGTAAATTTTCCCGTCGGTTGATTCATCAAACTTAACTACCGGCCTGTGAAATATATAACCTGAGCGATATGCAGTATCAAGAACACCAACATCAGCGACGTAAACAAAACGTGCGGAGCAAGCCAGACCTTCAGCAATTGGTGGAGGTGAATAAGTGCGTCAATCCGCCGCAGCGTTGCCGCGCTTTCGACCGCGTCCATCAGCCGTGCTTCATCCACCCGCGACATGCTCTCGGCGGCGGTGCGGAATTGCCGTCGGGCGTCGGCTAGCATCGTGTTCAGGTCGTCCTTGCGAATGTATTGCCGGAGCAAATATCCGAGGCCTAAAAAGCGGCCGCGTATATCTTTGCGAATGGTTTTTTTTAGATTTTCATCTTCGGCGTCCTCACTCGCTCTTATCAACTGCGACCGAAGTTCCTGACGACGCATTTGCAAGTCTTCCAGAAGAAGCGGTTCGCGTTCGATGCGCGTCATAAAACGCGGGATGATCATGTAACATGCCGCGCCGAACAAACCGGTCGCAATTGTCAGGTCGAACGAGATCATCAGTATTGATGTCAGCAGCCCGCCCGAACTTGTTCCGCCGTGAACGAGGATAAGCACGGTCGCAAGAATGCCGAGATAAATATGTGACAGCATCCAATAACGCAAAGCTCCGGCCCGTCGCCGGTATATTTGCTTACGGATCGGATACAGCATCACCCACACGATGCCCACAAGGCCCGTCAGCCCCGTTACCCACCGCATCGTCAGCCATGTATTTGGACTGAACGCGATGTCCTGAGAAAACTTGTACGTCGCCCAAATCGCAAGCCCGCCGCCGATGAGCACGATGATCGTACCGGCGATGTTCCATATCCACGACCAAAGATCGAACTTGTGAATGTTTTCGCCGAGCGCGTGCGTTTTGCTTTTCTGGGTGAGGCCGATTGTGTTCGTTATCTCGTCAAAATACTCGTGCGGGTTAACGCGGACCAGAGCACCGGTCGGACAATTTTCTTCGCACGAATATGCTGTCCGCTTCGCTCCGGGCGGGTTCAGTCCGGTGTCCTTGCAGAGATTGCATTTCACGGCGAGCAGATCTTCCGTTTGCGTCACCGGCGGCGGGATCTTTTTTTCACCAAGCGAAAAAACTGAGAACAAATTTGCGAATCGGAACTTCGACTTGCTCAGTGCGTCGCTTCCGACCGGGATCATCGAGATCGCGTTATACGGACACTGCGTCGCGCAGTCGCCGCAGCCAATGCACGTCGATGGCTCGATATCGATCTCGCCGTTTGGAAACCGTGCGATGGCACCTGGTCGGGCAGCCGGTCAGACATTCCGGGTCCTGGCAGTGCATGCAGACGGACGGAGCGAGAACGCTTTGCGTCGCGGAGCTGTTCGGTTTAACGGGCCGCTCGATATGAATGCCGCGGCGGACGAGTCGCGAATGGCCGTGGACCTTATGACAAGCAAGCGAGCAGTTTCCGCAGCGGATGCATTTTGCCATGTCCATGACGAGCAGGTTAATGCCGTCAACAATACCGGTCTCGATCTCTTTGCTGGTCGCGGTCAGCACACGCCTGTCGCGGGGCGGCTCCGGCTTTTTTGAATTGTCAGAGTCCGAAGAGCCTTTCAGGATCGTGACAACCGCCGCGCTCATCTGCGTTTCCTCGCGTAGACGCGATACAGCAATCTCCAGAACCTCCGTGCGTCCGCGAGCCGTGGCGGTATAATCCCAATCGCTTGTTCCATCAATTGCCTCAAGTCCGAGACAGCTTCCCGCACCCAAAAAATCAAGTCCGACCGAGATGTCCAGATCGAGCAGAAGATCGGCGGCCAACGGGTTGAACTCTGCGCCGCTCACACGCTGGACCCAGCCGTTTCGCACAAACACGACGCGGTTTATCGGGTCGCCTTCGCGAAATAGGACGTGGTCTTTTTCATAAACGGCAAACCGGGCAGCATCGTTCAAGCGTTTCAACACTTCGGCGTCGAGCGGTACGTTCGTGAAATCCTTTAGCTCGTTTAGCGTCAATGACAAGCCATAAGATCTGTAATTGCGATCAAGAGCTTTGCCGAATTTCGGCAATTTTCGAAAAAGTCGCAAAGCGGGCCGCATCAACTCAAGGACCAATGCCGAATCGCCGTCCGTAGCAACAGAAACCGTCGCGTTTCTCGGTGTACCGGACAACAGGGCCATCTCGCCAAATGAATTGCCTTCGGGTATCTCGCCGACAATTTTTCGCTGGCTATTTGGTTCTGTTACCGAGGCTTCGAGTTTGCCTTTGACAAGGATGTAAAAGATGCTGCTTTCCCATGTGTTTTCGTGAACGATGGTTTCGCCGGGTGAGAATTCAAGAAGCCTGGCATACGGCCCGAGTTTATGAGCGCGGTATGAGCGGCCAAACAAAATGATGTCCATTTCGAGCTCGTTTCGAAACTCGCCGTTCGGCAGTTTTTCAACCAGCTCGGAAACGATATCTACATTTCGAAATGCCTCGATTATCAGCTCGTGATTTACGATTTCGCGTGACATCGATGTTGGGACGACCAGACGCGATTATGACATTAAATATAATTTCGGTAAACGATTAACAGAATACCCGCGACCGCAATAAGCGCTACGGTCAGCAGGACCGTAACCACGGATGCGATCACGATAACTGTCTTTTTTGAAGAACCCGATTTCTGTGGCTTAACTTTTTCAGGTTGAGGAAGCGGCGGCAGATCCGTTGCTTTGGTTTCTGTTAGCTGATCCGGTTTGTCAGAGGATTGAGAAATATTCAGCCCCATGTCCGAAAGCAGCAAATTGAAGGCTGATTTGCTGAACTGTACCGTGCCGCCGGAAAGCTCGAATTCCGAATCGGCTTGACGCTCTTTTTCGTCCTCAAACGAGCTGCCGCAACCAGGACAAAACGCTTTGGCCTCGTCGACCATTTCCTCACATTTAAAACATTTCTTGAGGCTCATTGAAACTAATTTGTTTTGTGGCAGATCGTGCAGTCCTTTGTCGTCGCGAATCCAGCCTTTTTTTTCAGTTCGGGGCGGAGTTCGACTGCCGCGTCATGGCAGTGTTGCAATTGATGTGATAGGCAAGCTCGTTATTCAGGTCTTTGGTCGTCGATTTCCCGCCTTCGGTATATGTAGCGGTCGGCATGGTTTTACCGTCGGCGACGTTGCCATCCTGAAAATGACAAAAGCGGCATTCGTTCACTTTTTGAGCAGAAGCCTTCCACGTATCGAGCGTTAACGTAACATCGCGTTCCGAGGTTGCAAGCGGCGGTTTGAGGGCCGATTTTGGCTGGTCGGTGTGATGGCATTCGGTGCATCCGACGACAGATTTACCGTCAGGGCTGTACGGCTTGAAGGCGTGAGTATCGTGATTAAAAGCCGCTTCGCCATACTCCGACAGGCTGTCTTTGCCAAGCGTAAACTCTTTCGTGATCGTTTTGTCGCTTGTTGTGGATTTTACTGGAGTTGGTGCGAGTGCTGTGTTTGCGGGGGCGGGTGTCGGTGTCGGCTTGCTTTGGGCAGATGCGGAAGGCCCGATTCGTGAAAGGCCAAAGTCGCCGATGCACATTATTCCCGCTGTAACAGCGACAACACCGATAATAAACATCTTTAATATTTTCAACATAATAATCCCAATAATCCCAATAAATTAAAACGGTTTTTGGGAATCATGTCAATATTTTTTGGAAGCGGTCACGCCGTTCAACCAGTGCGACAGAAGACTATACTTGTATTAATTAGGAAGCATATCGAAGCCCGAACCTGTGTGGCAAAGTGCGAAGCTCGACATGTTGAGAACGTCGTTGCCGTTGAATCGGGTTTTTTGATTGATTGGCGCGGAGGGCATTTTCGCGCCGTATCGGTAGGTCATTTTAACGGCAGGGTTAGCATTTATTTACTAGTCAATTCTGCCAGTACTTGCTTTGCCTTTTCTGCATGGATCAGGTCAAAAGCCGGGTTTGTTTCGAGCGCGAGTTGAAAATATTTTATCGCCGCGGGTTTGTTGCCCATTGCGTTTTCGATCATTGCGGCATGAAAATAGAACAACGAGTTCTTTGTTTTCAGACGCAACGCTTCCGTCACCGATTTTTTTGCTTCAACGAATTTCCCTTTTTTGAAATAGCACCAAGCAAGCGTGTCGCTGGCGGCCAGATTGCTGTTTACTTCGCGGTCTTTGCGAGCTATCTCGAGAGCTTCGTCCAGATTTGTGTCGTGATCGGCCCAAAGAAGCGCGATGCGGTGCATGTCGCTCGCGGCGGATTCGCGTTCGCGGCGTACGGCCTCTTCATAAGTTTTCTGCGCGGCTTCGTTTTTTCCGATGATCTTGTAAAGATCGCCCAGAAAGATCGTGCGGTCGGTTTGCGGCACACGCGAATTTAGCTTTTCAAATATCTCAACGGCTTTTTCGTTTTCGCCTCGCCCAGCAAGAATTTTTCCCTTGCCTGCGAGCCGCCCAGTGATAATCCGGAAAAATTTCGAGCGCGCGGTCAAAGGCTTTTTCCGCTTCGGCAAAATTTCCGGCATTCCAGTATTCTTTGCCGAGTTCGGAATTGAACCACGCGAGGCCTTCCTTGTCGAGTGGATCGGCGATGCGGACGGCGAGCTTACGGGCTTCGATTGCGCCGGCTACGTCGCCGTGCAGCGAGCGTATGTGAGCCACACGCGTGTATGAAGAAGCCTTAGGGTGCGTATCCACAAATTTCTGCGCCGATTTTACCGCGTCGTCATAGAGACCGAGTTCGGTCTGCGCATCAGTGATCGCGGCGAGCACCGACTGATCGTTCGGGTTGTTTTTAGCGAGTTTTTGCGCCAGATCGAGCCCTTCGCGAAACTTGTGCTCGGACAGGTAAATTTGTGTCTGCAAAATCTGCGCGGCAAAGTTTTCGGGGTCAATTCCCAGCGCCTTTTTGATCGATTCTTCGGCTTTGCGATTGAGCGAATAGTCGCCAGTTTCGCGAACCTTCGCCAAAATCGCTGCCGCCAGATTTACATGGCTAACGGCGAGATCAGGAAACTCCGCAGCAGTTTCGGAGGCCTTTTTAATGCTGATGTCAGCCGGCGAAAGCGTGTCTTTTGAGGCCGCCAGCACGTCGCCCGAACTATTGGCTTTTTCACTAACACAGCCCGTATTGAATAAAGTTGAGATTGCGATTGCAGCTATTATGAATGTGATAAAGATTTTATGAAGCATATTGTCACCTCTTGTAGTAAAAAGGCGGGCAGGGCAATTAGCCCCGCCCGGTTAAATGATGTCCGGCATTATTAATTTGCCGAATTGCCCGCTTGCGGCGGAGCCAGATACGGGAAACGATTGAGGAATGGCTTGTCGTTGCCTGTGGCGCCGTCACCCCGGCAGCAACTTCGTCTAAGGGAATCTGGCCCGAAGAGCGAAAATCATTGCGGCTGAAATTCAGTTTTACTCCAAAAGTGCGGCGGTCGGATATTTTGAATGTGTAATTGCCGGTCACATTGTCGCGTTTGTACTTCAACGGTTGCAGAAAAGGGCCGTCCGTCTGCGAATGTTCAAAGGCGATGAAAGCAGCGTCTTTGATCGGCGGGCTGTAGGCAAAAAACACGCGCCCGGTGTTGAATCGGCCGCCCTGCAGTCTAACTGTGAATTGATGCGGCAGCGATTGACGCGTGCGGATGTGTACCACGCCGAGGCCGCTGAAATCACCATATTCCGCGCTGAAAGGACCGTTGACAATGTCCACCGCTTCGACCAACTCGGGCGAAAGCGATTTGAGTGCGCCGAGATAACCCTGGCCGTGACCTTGTGTGCCTTGGTTTTGCTGAACGTTGTCGGTCAGGACTTTCAGACCGCCGTTGACGCCGCCATGATCAAGATTAAAACCGAAACGGCGTATTTCCAATGACTTGCCGCCGCCCTCATGCTGTCCAGCGGTGATGCCCGAATCGAGCGTCTGGAAAATCTGGTCGTCGCGTGAAAAGAGCGTGTCCTTGTAAATCTGGTCGTTGCGGCGCTCGATGTTTGGTTCAAGCTGCGAAGCGTTGATCACGAGTTCGGCATAGATGGGCGGAATAATGTATTCGATCAGTAGGCTGAGATTTTCCGTGTTGTCGCCTTGTTTGTAGTTGTAGCTTGCAGGCCGGATATTCTTGCCGCCAAGACTGATGGTTACGTCGCTTAATACGATCTGTCCTTTGAAATTTCCAGTTTCGTCAGATATGACCGTCTGCGCGGCCGAGCCAGATTTGATTTCCAGCGTAACGCCGGGGACGACCTCACCGTTCGCCGTAGCGACCGTGCCGGAAATCTGTCTTTGCGCGAGGTTTTGCGATAACGCCCGCGACGCCAACGCAGCGTAAAGAAAAACCAGCACAAGAAAGAGTCTCACCAGCGTGCGGTATGAATAACGTATAAACACACTGAATGCAGTTGAAAAGTCTTCAGTATCGGGAGCGAATGAATTATTTATTTTGCTGTTCATGATTGCCTCATTACATGCCACGATTCGTCTGTTTGGTTGGTTTTGGGCTATAGTTGCGTTCATCGTTTTCAACTCAAAATTGATTTGGATAATTCCGTGTTTGACCTATAACGCGAAATCTTTTGTCGAAAACCACTGCGGCCGACAAACTTTTTTTGAAAAAAATCACCGCGAGAGAAAAGGTGTGTTTAGCTGGAAACGAATCGCGGTTGCCGGAGTTGCGACATTGCTCTTGCTCGTCGCCGGATGGTTCGGCTGGCAGACGATAAGTTTGAATCGGGCGAGGGAAAATCTGAAAAAAGTTGAGGAGCTTGCTAAAGCCGAACGTAATTTTGCAGCTTATGATCTCGCGCTCGACATCCAACCAGCGGCTGCCCGGCGATGAAACCCTAAAGCGGATAATGCCGACGATCTCAGACACGCTTACGGTCGGGAGCGAACCGAGCGGCGCCCGCGTCTATCTGCGTCGATTTGACCCTGACAAGCAGGGCGTCTCGCCAGATAGAACTATGATCGGCGAAACACCAATAAGCCAACTTAGCATCGCTCGCGGACAATATATTTTGCAGATCGAAAAAGACGGCTACGCGCTGTTTGAACGAACGATCTCCGGCACGATCCCGCGCATCGGCGGCAGCTTTATCGAAACGCCGCCGCTCGAGATCAAAACAAAACTGCTCGAAAACGGCCGTCTGCCCGAACGCATGGTTTACGTGCCCGAGGGCGAATATAATCTTGTAAATTGGTCGCGCCCGACCGAAACAAAAGTGCAGCTCGACGGATTTTTTATTGATAAATACGAGGTCACAAACGCGGAGTACAAAGAGTTTATAACTGCTGGCGGATATGTAAAGGTAGAATACTGGCCGGTGTCGGTAAACAAAAACGGCAAGGTTATACCGATGAGCGAGGCTATCTCCGATTTTAAGGACAAAACGGGCCTGCCCGGACCGCGCGGCTGGACAAACCAAAATTACCCGGATGGCAGCGGCGATCAACCGGTAACGGACATCAACTGGTACGAGGCGGCGGCTTACGCGGTGTTTCGCGGCAAAAAGCTGCCAACAGTTTTTCAATGGGAAAAGGCAGCTCGCGACGGCTCTTTCGATCCGCGTTTTAACGCAATGCCTTGGGGCTTTATCCGGCAGGGCGAGACGACCAACAACCGCGTTAATTTTCGTGGAACCGGAACACTTCCCGTCGCTGCGAATGAATTCGGCATGAGCCCTTATGGCGCGTACAACATGGCTGGAAATGTTTCGGAATGGAACCTAAATGAAAGTCCGGACGGCTTTGTGACCAGCGGCGGCGGCATGGAACGATCTCGTGTACTCATTCGGTGATTATGGTGAATATCCAGGACTTTACACATCGAATCGAATCGGTTTTCGCTGCGCGTTGAACACTTCGGAAGCCAAAGGCGATCAGGGTGCGAAAAAGCTGCCGCCGGGCAGAGACGCCCGAATATGCCGCGTCGAGCGACGCCGATTTCAAGGTTTGGCTGACACATTACGAATACGACAAAAAGCCACTGAATCCGTTCGTTACCGAGGCGGTCGAAACCGAAGCCTGGATCAGGGAGCGCATTATTTTCAACGGAGACGGCGGCGAGCAAGCGATAGGTTATCTTTATCTGCCGAAAAATTTCGCGCGCCCCTCCAGATCATTCATTATGTGCCGCCGGGCGATGTTGTACGGGGCAATCGCAGTCTGCCCGACTCTATCGAGATGTTTGCCGCGCCTTTTGTGAAATCGGGACGAGCGGTTTTTGGCGTGGTCTTAAAAGGCTATGTCGAGCGTCCGTTTGTGTCGAATTACAACCCGCCAGAACCGGCAAGCGTCGAGTTTCGCAGACAGATGACAAACTGGATAACCGATCTGCGTCGTGGCGCCGATTATCTCGAAACCCGCGACGATCTTGATAAAAACAAACTCGGTTTTTTGGGAATTTCAAACGGCGCAAACCTCGGTCTGGTGCTGACGGCGATAGAGACTCGCTATAAGAGTCTCGGATTTGTCAGCGCTGGGCTTGAGCGCGCATTTCGCCAGCGCATCGCGGAAACCAACCCGATAAACTTTGCTTCGGAGATACGAACGCGGAAACTCTTTATCAATGGGCGATACGACGAAACCTTCCCTTACAACACCGACGCAAAACCGCTTTTTGTACTCCTACGCGACCCCAAAAAAGTCGTCATCTACGACGGCGGTCATATTCCGACTGCCGAATTTTACGTGCCGGTGCTGAACGCATGGTTTGACGAAACGCTCGGCGCCATAAAGTGACCGCGCCGGCGGCTTTAGGGCCATGTGTCGATTTTTTTAAGGCGGGCTGCCGGGCAGCATATCGAAGCCCGAACCTGTGTGACAACGTGCGCAGTTTGCAAAATCGTTGGCTCCGTTGCCGCCGAAGGCACGCGATCCATTGTGGCAGGACGCACAGTTGTTTCCGGCTCCTTTGTGTTCCTGCGCCTCGATATTTGTCACCTGCCTTCCTTGGCCCGCTCCGGCGACGACCGAGTGACATTCGTTGCAGTCAACGCCCGAATGTTCATTGTGGCTAAATACCGCTTTGAATACATATCGTGATTGCGGTGTTCGGCGATACGGAGCTAGTTCGTGGCAGACGTTGCACGATCCGATCTTGCTTTCAGCCGTGTGGCATGTGTAGCAATTTGAATGTGCATTGAAACCGGCCGGGATTGATTTTCCCGCTCCAGACGGCGAATGGCATGAAACACAACCCTCGGCCGGACGAGCATTCCCGCGCGTGGATCGCGTGGTCGAATTTCATATTAAAGCCTTCTCTGAATTTCGTCGGGAACTTCCGCTTCGATGGCGGAACCGATTGCAGGTCTTCGTGACAGATCGCGCACATGGAGCGCTGCGGGTTTGTAAACTGGTTCAAATGACAGCCGATGCACGAATCATGACCGGCAAACTCCATCTTCAGCGAGCCGCCTTCGCGCTGATGGCAAGAGTTACATTCGAACTGCTTGTGTTCGGGAACTTTGTGCGAGAAAGCTTCAAAGGTCGTATCCGAAATCTTCGTCGCCGGTGGAACCGGTGTTTCGGATGACGTGATCGTCGGGTTAATGCGCTCCGCTTTTTGAAAACAGCTAGCCGCAAAGATCGTGAACGCGATCAAAACAAATATTGCTTTTATTAAGATGTTTGAACGCGTCGCTCTTTTCATCAACTAAATTATCTGTTCTGATGGCTCGCAGGAACCGGGAACCGCCCGATCTCCGGCGTGTGACAGTAATTGCATTGAAAAACCGACTGCTTTGCTGCTATTGCAGCCTCACGTTTGCCGATCTCTTCCTGAATCGCCGGGCCGTGACACGAACTTGTGCTGCACGTCTGGATCGGCACGTCGGCGTTTGTCATCGTTTTTAGATCCGAATTTTGCGTTATTCGAACATGGCACGTTGTGCAGTCTTTGTTCGCGTGATTCTTGCTCAGGTGATCAAACTTTAACGAATAACGGGCGATCTCGTTAGATTCGATGTAGGGCTTCGTAAGCGAATGACAACCTGCACAATCGGTGCGGGCTGGTTTCTGATTTTGATAATGACACGTAAAACACGATGCGTGCGAGTTGGGCGAAGCTTTGAAGAAAGCCGCCTTCGGCGCAAAGCTGTCAATCGCTGCGTCCGCCAGCGGTTTTAGCAATTGCAGCTTCGCGGCCCAAATTTCGGCAGGGTCGCAGCCGTTTCATGGCAAACCGCACAACTATTGAAATCGGGCTTTTTCGGGTCATCCAACGGGCCGAAACTAGCGTTTACAAAATGCGCGACAGCGACGTCGTTCTTCGGGCTGTTCGATGCGATCAAATTTTGATGAACGTCGTGCGGAAAAATTGTCGTGAACTCCTGCGAACGCGTCCGCACCGGAAACGGAAAACGGGCCGCGCCTCGCGGGCCTGGATTCGTATGACACCCGGCACATATCGCCGGACGGTTTCCCGCAAAAAAATCCGCCCGATGGCAGCCGATACATGATGCATGACCGGGATAATCGGCAACGTCCGGATAACCTCTTGCCGTTACCCAATTCGCTGTCGGGTTTTTATGACATGAAGCGCAATTGATCTTCACATGCGACTTCGAAGCGTGCAAAAAACTATCCTTTCGCCGCTGCGCCGTGGACACATTGTGAAAACTTGCGCCGAAGAGCATCGCTACTAAAAGTATTAGAATTATCCGAACGCGGATCTTCATTTCTACTCACACTTTCCAGTCGTACAAACCTTTAAATCCTTTACAACGACCTCGCAATTCTTGACCGTCTTACCTGCCTCCGGCACCTGCAAATTCAGCTTTGCCGTCTTGACCAGATCGATATTCACCTCGCACGACCAAACATAACTTTTACTTCCGATCTCGATCGGCAGAATGTTCGAGACTGTAAACTTACGCGAGCTGCCCACCGGAATATCGATAAAGATCGATTTGACCGACACAGTGTCTGTCATCGCTGATTGAAGCGGCTTCAGACCAGCCAAAAGTTTTTCGGTCAGAGACCGCTTTTGCATGTAAAAACCACTGACAAAAGTTGGAGCCAGGTTTGTTACAAGCCAATCTTTTGCAACGTTCGTTTTTCCACGAAACTGCGTCATACCCTTTTGATACGCAGCTTTGAATTCGGGTACGAGCTGAATTTCTTCCGCAGATGCCGTTCGGCAGAAAGGCGATTCGCAATCTTCAGCCTGCAGCCAGCAGATAAATTCAAGGCTCGCCTTTGCCTGGCTGTAATAACAATCGCGCGAAGTTATCTCAGCGCTTCTTATGCGTTCTATCAGCCCGCTATTTTCTGTTAAACCACCCGGCAAAAGATAGAACCGCTTACGAGTAAGTTTTTCCTGCTTGCCTCCGATCTTCACGCGGCCTGAAACTTCGAGCGAGCCGAGATCAGCCGGACCTTGAGCTTCTGCCATTTGAAATAGCAGAACTATCAATAACGCGATGTTGAGTAGGCGAAAGGCACGCATGGATCAGGGTAAGGTTGGCCGGGCCGGGAACTTGAGAAACGGCAAGCGAACGCCGCGAACAAAGATGTTGTCTGAGCGTAAACTTGCTGGCGGAGCAAAATTATTCGCACCGGCCGCAGCGATAAAATCGTCCTGATCGATACCGTCACCGCTTACGCCGATCGCACCGATCACAGCGCCATTTCTATAGATCGGCAATGCCCCGGCAAATATCTGAATGCCGTTTGGAATTTCAGGAATAGATGTACACGGACATGGCGGAAGAACGGTGCGTTTCAATCTCGCCGATGTCCGGCACATCATAGGCGGCGAAGTCAGCGCTGTTCGTATCAAATCAAGCTGCAAACCGACGTTGAACGGACTCCAATCGGTCAATGCCGTGCTGAAAGGCCCAGCGTTTGAAGCGTTAATGCCATCCGGAAAAAAAGGCCGGTGCATAAAGCCGATAGCACGATCTGAATAAGCGACAGCTCCGTTAAGGGCTATTCCATCCGCACTCGCCCGCGTCACGTAAGAACCAAAACCAGCAGTTTGCAGTTTCGTAGCGGCGTCCGCACGCGTAAAGAACATCGCTGTCCGGGCCTTTTGCACAGACACATCAAGGCCGAAAACCGGAGCATCGAGCTGCCGAAAAATTCCCGCGACCGTGCCGTTACCATCGACCACGGCAACCGTCACGCGTGCATTGCTTCCAATCGGCTGACGAATGCCCGCTCTCGTAATATTTGCGATCTGCGCCGCCGCCGATAGAATTTGCTGCGTCTCGGCTGCGGTGAGTCCCACGCCGCCGATGGTCGGAAAGCGAGAACTTGCCTGTCCCGGTACGCCGCCTAATGTCACGGGCACAAAGTCGCTTACCGGTGTCGCGACGACGGGCGATGTAACCGTACCAGGCAGGCTTCCAAACGGAATCGTCGGAACAACCGCGACGGAAGCCACGTTTGAAAAAGGCAGCCGGATTCCCTCAACCAAAATATTATCGCCGCGAATAAGTGTCGGCGATTCGAATCCACGCGTTGCCGCGACAGCGATAGTTTCCTCAAACGGCTGGTCGTTATCGTTCGGGTTTCGGTCAACGGAATAAAGCCCGTCGCCCTCGATCCCAACACCGCCGACTGCGGAACCGTTCTTGTAAAGCGGCAGCCCGCCCGCGTCGCCCGACAATCCCAAAGGCAGTCCCGCAATCGCAATATCCGAGCACGGCAGCGTCGAAAACTGAACGCCGTAAAGCGGCCCGCCCGGACGGTTGTCAATGCCCGGCGGGAAATGCTCCTGAATAATAAACGATGCGGTGCGCGTCGAAAATGCGTTTCCCGATGTTGAGAATAATCCAGCCGTTCCTGCTTTGGAATGTGAAGCCGCCGCTGACTGCACGCTAAAATTTTCTAGCCCTTGTCCGGAAGTGCCTACGCTTCGGATCAGCGTGTTCGGCGCGGCACCGGTCATCACAAATGTGCCAAGCAAATTACCTTCTTTATCGGTGACAGAAACAGTGACGCGCTGATTGAGAGCGGCGGCGGACGAAACCGCTTGAGCGATGATCGTTTGAACATCGGAAACTGTTAATGATTGAGATTTAGCCGTTAAAACTAAAAGGAAGAAAATCAGAAAACCGGCAAAAATCTCACAATTTTTTTTAATTCTGCGAGAACGGCTCATGATCGTGTTGAATTTTATACGATATCGACTGATAGTCAAAGCAATTTCGAAAAGTTTGTCATCGTCGCTGCAATATGATAAAAGCACTGTCAGCTTTTCATTTAGTCGGTCCGATAAATTTGCATCGATGCCGGTTCAACACATCAAGCTGAAAATACTTTTTCTCCTCCTGATCTTAACCGGATCGGCACTTGTTTGGGCGCAGAAAACCGGTGGTCGATTGACGGGCAAAGTAGTTGATAAGGATGCAAAACCACTCACAAACGTCACTGTTCTAGTAACCAATCAAACAAATTCTGAAATTAAAAGCCAGCAAACCGAAGCTGACGGCACGTTTTCGTTTCGTCTTGACGCGGGAGCCTACAAGATAAGTGTCGAGAAACCTTTCGAAGCCCGCTTCGAACGCGGCAAAACGGACGAATATGGGCCGTTTTCAAATGTTATTTGTGACGAATCTAAAAAGCTTTGCCCGATTTTGGAGAACATTATTATCGATGGTTCGGCTGATCCGAAAATCGAGTTTGTTGCAGTACAGCCTGAGACAGATGCAAAAGCAGATCCTAAGGCTGCCGTGCCTGAGCCCGACCGCCGCGAGCTCCGCGATCGCTGGCGCATAGGCTTTCCGGAATACGACCGGTACGGTGACAAAGGAGCACGCGGCCGCGATGTTCCGTTTAAGAAAAGCCGCTGGTACAACCCGTACGATCAAAATGTGCTGAAGGGCGACCGACCGATTTTCGGCGACGATTACTTTATTGTTCTTTCCGGTGCCAGCACGAGCGGCATTGAGATCCGCCGCACGCCTTCGGGCAATAACGTCAGCTCGGCCGAGCCGGACAGCAACAATTTTTTTGGTCGCCCGGAGAGCCTTTCTTTCAACCAGACAATCCAGCTTTCGTTCGAGTTTTTCAAAGGCCAGACAGTGTTCAAACCGCGCTCCTGGGCGATAAAAATCTCGCCGACATTCAGTGTGCCAAATTATCTGAACGCACGTGAAAACGGAATTGTAAACATCGACGTCCGCCGCGGAACCAACCGCACCGATTATCACGTTTCGCTCGAAGAAGCCTTTGCCGAGGTAAAGCTTTTCGACACTAACGATAACTTCGATTCGGTTTCTGTTCGCGCCGGGATTCAACCGTTCACGGCGGATTTTCGTGGCTTTTTATATTCAGACAACAATCTCGGCGTTCGCGTTTTTGGCGCGTTTTCGAACAACAAATCGCAATTCAATTTTGCCTATTTCCGCCAGCTTGAAAAGGACACGAACAGCAATCTGAATGCGCTTGAAGAACCGCGAAATCAGAACGTTTACATCGCAAATTTCTTCCGGCAGGATTTTCTTTTTAAGGGTTATACGATTCAGGGCGTCGCCGCTTTCAATGACGACCGTGCCGACATTCATTACGATACCAATGGATTTCTGGTGCGTCCGGCACTTGTCGGCAATGCCAGGCCGCATTCAATAAAAGCGGGCTATATCGGCGTAAACGGCGACGGTCACATCGGCTGGCTGAATCTTTCAAATTCATATTATTTCGCATTTGGCGAAGACGAGTTTAATCCGATTGCCGGACGCAAAACGCAGATCCGCTCGCACATGGCCGCTATTGAAGCGTCGATCGACCGCGATTGGCTTCGCTACCGCTCCTCGATATTTTATGCGTCGGGTGACAAAGACCCGACCGACGATCGAGCAACCGGTTTCGACGCGATATTTGACGACCCGAATTTTGCCGGCGGACAGTTTTCGTATTGGAACCGCCAGGGCATTCGGCTTGTGTCGACCGAGATCGGCCTTGTTCAGCCGAACAGCCTTTTGCCAAGCCTTGCGTTCAAGCAAGACCGAGGGCAACGCAAATTTTGTAAATCCGGGCATCACGATATTCAACGCCGGAGTCGATGCCGAATTGACGCAAACGGTAAAGGCGATTTTCAACGCAAATTATTTGCGGTTCGACCGGACTGAATCATTGGAATATGTTCTGTTCCAACCGCGCGTCCGGCACGAGATCGGCGGCGACGTGAGTCTCGGAGTCGTCTACCGGCCGTTTCTTATTAATAACGTGACATTCACATTTGGGGGAAGTATGTTTTTGGCCGGCAAAGGATTTAAGGATGTTTACACTGACCGCTCGCGAAATTGTCCGATCCCGAGCTTTTGCACCGGCGATATACCGAATCCGAGCAAGCCGCAATATTCGCTGTTTAGCCAGATGAAATTGATATTTTAACGAAGCTCCGATTTTTCAATTACTCCGGAGAAAGTAAAAGATGTCCGCGAAAACAAACAAACAAAACCGACTCAAATCGATCGTACTGATAATGTTTGCGTGTTTCCTGACGGCTGCGTATTGGAAGGATATTTCTCTTGCTCAAAACAGTAACACTCAGACTACAAACGACGCATCGCCCGCTTCCGAAAGTGCTTCGGCACCCGCAAAAACACAGGGGCCAAAACTGGAAGGCTGCGTCGAATGCCACAACAATATCGAGCCGATGCACAGGTACAACGCTCGCGGTGATGTGTTCGACAAACTTGATGAAGGAAGAGATGCACAAGGCTTAACGTGTACGGCGTGTCACGGTGGAAATCCGGCTGCGAAGACCCAAAAGGACGCTCACGTTCAGCCAAAGTTTCCAAAAGAATGGGGCTGTAAGATCGGAGACTGTTCGAGCCGCAATCCCGAACGCTCGAACACTCTGCTGAATCGCGAAAGGCCGGAATTTGTTCGCTTCGTAAATCCCGGCGATTTTCGCGTTGCGACCCAAGCCTGCGGCGAATGTCACACCGACGAAAACCAGAAGAACTCACGAAGCATGATGGCGCACGGAGCGATGCTTTGGGGTGCCGCGCTTTATAACAACGGTTCGTTCCCAATAAAAGATGCCCGCTTTGGCGAAAGCTACGACGAGAACGGAAACGCGCAGGCCTTGTTTCAATTGCCAAAACCGAGCCGCGAAGATGAGATGTTCAAAGGACATCTCGGTTTCCTCAATCCGTTGCCGCGATGGGAAATATCGCAGCCCGGTAATGTTCTGCGAGTATTCGAACGCGGCGGAAAGCGCCGTCTTGAGGTCGGCCTACCCGACAAGGAAGAAGAAGGCGGCAAGCCCGACAAAGGTTTGAGCCCACGCGGGTTCGGAACGAATAATCGCACCGATCCGGTGTTTCTCGGCATTCAAAAAACGCGTCTGATGGACCCGACGCTAAACTTTCTCGGCACCAACGATCACGCCGGAGATTACCGCTCCGCCGGATGCACGGCCTGTCACGTCATTTACGCCAACGATACAAGCGTCACAGCCGCCGCTCAATACGCAAAGGCCGGAAATCAGGGAATGTCGCAGTCCGCCGATAAGAGCATTCCGAAAAGTGTCTCAGGCCATCCGATCAAACATCAATTCACCTCGCAAATTCCGACCACGCAGTGCATGACCTGTCACATGCATCCGGGAACGAACATGGTCGCGACATACCTAGGCCAGACATGGTGGGACAACGAATCGGACGGCAAGGCAATGTATCCGGCGAATCACCAGATCAATCCCATCGCAGTCCGAAGAAGTAGAAAAGCTCGATAAAAATCCCGAAGGTTCCTCGGTTCGCGGCCTCTGGTCCGATTCAGTTTTTTTACAAAATACCGGAACGGCCGATTTCAACAGCAAATTAAAGAACGTCCAGTTTGCCGATTCGCACGGTCACGGATGGATGTTCAAGAAAGTCTATAAGAAAGATCGAAAGGGGAATTTGCTTGACGTCGATGATAAAGTCGTTGCACCCGAAGACCCTGAAAAATTCCGAAAGGCAGTCCATCTACAGGACATTCATCTCGAAAAGGGAATGCACTGCGCCGATTGTCATTTCAAACAGGACAGCCACGGAACAGGCATTCTTTATAACGAGCCGCGCGCGGCGGTCGAGATCGGCTGCATCGATTGTCACGGCTCGCTCAACAACAAAGCGAACGGAATAACCAGCGGCCCGGCCGCAATGCCGCCCGAGAATAAGAACGAGATCACGCTCCGTGAACGTGCGAAAAAACCGCTCATCGGCCGCGACCTGACACGCCTGCGTTTCCGCTCGCCTGACGGAAAACGCCTGCCGGTTATGGAAGTGATCGCACGTGACGTTAAACGAAAAGACATCGCCGGTAATGAGATAGAATTGAAAAAAGGCGACATCGTACAGAATTCGATTGTCGAACCCGGCCGTTGGTGGAAGGTGAAGCAGACCGCCGATACCGTCACGCCCGGCAATCCCGACTACAACGAAAAGTCCGCTTACGCCAAGACGATGCAGAAGGACAACGAAACGTGGGGCGACGTGAATGTGGGTGAGAATAAACTGGCTCACCGCGACAGCAGCATGACGTGTTATGCCTGCCACACTTCGTGGGTGACGAGCTGTTTTGGCTGCCATCTCGGAATGGAGGCAAACCGCAAGATGCCAAATCGCCATAACGAAGGCGGCGATTCGCGCAACTTCACGTCTTATAATTATCAGGTCATTCGCGACGATATTTTCATGCTCGGCAAGGACGGCACAGTCACCGGCCACAAGGTCGCACCCGTGCGTTCGAGTTCGGCGGTTCTCGTCAGCTCACGCAATCAGAACCGCGAATGGATCTATCACCAGCAGCAGACCGTTTCCGCCGAAGGCTTTTCGGGACAGGCATTTAATACGCACGTGCCGCACACCGTTCGCGGAAAGGAAACGCAGTCGTGCTCCGATTGCCACGTTTCAAATCAAAAGGACAACAACGCCTGGCTCGCTCAAGTGATGCTTCAGGGGACGAATTTCGTAAACTTCATGGGCCGATATGTTTTCGTCGCCGCGAGCGATACGCTCGAAGCCGTCGCCGTCACCGAACACACCGAGCCGCAGGCCGTTTACGGCAGCAATCTGCACAAGCTTGCTTACAAAGATAATTTCGACAAGTTCGTCAACGGCGGACGCGAGCTAAAGGAATATCACGAAAACAAAGGCCGACCCGAAGTGCTGAGCGTTCAGGTGCGTGGCGAATACGCTTACGTTGCTGCGGGCAAAGGCGGCTTGCGCGTTTACGACATTGCGCAGATCGATCATAAAGGTTTTTCGGAACGCATTGTCACGGCTCCGGTTTCGCCGCTTGGCCAGAAATTCTACGTGCCGAGCCAGTACGCGACGGCCGTCGCTGCTCCATCGACGCTTGCGGTTGATCCGGCAAGATGGCGAACGGTGCGAAAAGATGACGGCACGCTGACGCAAGTTCCGCCGGACGAAGCCGAAAAGTTAAACGAAGAAGCCGCAAAAGCAGGCAAGCCAAGCCCGGCAATAAACGAAGAGCAGCCGATCCATCCGCTCTATGCGTATCTCTACGTCGTCGACAAATTCGAAGGGCTGATACTTGTAAACGCCGCGACATTACTGGATGGCGACCCGCGTAACAACTTTCTGAGTCGAGCGCTCACATACAATCCCGACGGAGCTTTGACCGGTGCCGGGAACATTACAATCGCAGGAAACTACGCTTACATCACCACCGAAAAAGAACTCGTAGTCGTCGATCTTTCCACGCCGCTTCAACCGACCATCATCGGTCAGATGGCTTTGAATAAACCCAAGGCCGTCGCGGTTCAATTCATGTACGCATTCGTCGTTGATGCCGATGGATTGAAGGTGCTCGATATCAAATCCCTACAGGCAAAAGGTGAGGCTCGCATCATCGATGCCGCATTCGTTTCGCTGAAAGACGCAAAGGACATTTACCTTGCGCGAACCTATGCATACGTGGCAAACGGTTCCGAAGGACTCGCCATCATCGACATCGAACGACCCGAAAGCCCGAAGCTGACACAAATATTCAACGACGAAGGCCGGATGAACGATACGCATTCCGTAAAAGTCGCAATGACGAACGCCAGCGTTTATGCCTACGTCGCCGACGGCAAAAACGGCTTGAAAATTTTGCAGCTTACCGATCCGGAAACGATGCCGAATTATGCCGGTTTCAGCCCTCGGCCGCAGCCTAAACTGATCGCGTCGTTCAAAACAAAAGGCGAAGCACTTTCGATCTCAAAAGGCCTCGATCGCGACCGGGCAGTCGATGAAAGCGGCAACCAGATCGCCGTCTTTGGCCGTCGAGGCGCACGTCCGTTTACCTTTGACGAAATGATGCGAATGCTCCGCACAAACGACGGCCAGGGCGAGTTTTTCCGCGTGTCGGACAAGCCAAAACGTAAGAACGTGCAGGCAACATTGTTTCCATTTTTCGCCGGCAATTAGCGTGCGTGCAGAAAAACGATTTGCTTGACTTGCCTGTCCAATTGGCGTAAAACATTACAAGTTTACGGTTACAGAATCTATCTTGGTAATTCGATCTTAGCCCCTGCAAAACGCCGGGACTTTTTTTCGCAATTGGAACTTGGGAGGCACCGCAAAGCTTAATGGCTTCGAATCTGGTTTCCATAACACGTCGTCCGTTTGGTCAGACAATGCGAAAAGACGCGTGGTGGATAGCTCCGCTCTTGACCTTTATCGGCCTTGGCGCGTTCGTTGTTTATTCGACGTGGGCCGCGTTTCAGGGCGAGCATTACAGCTTCGGCAATTACCTGTCACCCTTTTATTCGCCTGAGCTTTTCGGCAGTTCGCCGCACGCGATGTTCGGGCCAAAGCCATCGTTGGATACCGGCGTGGCTGCCTTTCTCGCCTGCACTATTAATACTGTGGGCTCCGGGCGGATTTCGATTCACCTGCTATTACTATCGCGGTGCATATTACAAATCGATGTGGGCCGATCCGCCCGCGTGTGCCGTTGGCGAGCCTCGTTCAGGCTATCGCGGGGAAAATTGGTTTCCACTGATTTTGCAGAACATTCACCGATATTTTCTCTATCTCGCAATTATTTTTATTTTCTTTCTCGCGCACGACGCGTGGAAAGCGATGTGGTTTCTGGGCACGGACGGCAAAGAACATTTTGGCATCGGCGTCGGCACGATTGTATTGACGGCGAATGTCGTTTGCCTCGGGCTTTACACATTTAGCTGTCACAGTTTGCGGCACCTGATCGGCGGTGTTTACGATGTGCTGTCGAATAAACCGATTCGAAAAGCAGCTTACGGATGTGTCAGCGGCTGAACAAGCGGCACATGCTTTTTGCGTGGCTCAGCCTGTTTGTCGTCGGATTTGCGGACGTCTACGTGCGGCTTGGTGCTCGATGGGCGTGTGGACGGACTATCGATTGTTATAAGTGCTGGAGTTCTGCGGTGAGATGCATTGTACACATTCCTCTTGTGAGCGGCTTGTTACTTTTGGTTGGACTCGCGTGTTTCAATCAAAGGACGACAAATTCGGTCGCGACCACGAACCAAAGGAACAACGCAGAATACGCTACCAACGCAAATTATGGCATTAACACGCAAGCAATTAGTGCGACGAACCAGAATGCGAACTTGAAGTCGGTATCAAACCAAGCAGCTGAATCAACATTCAGGATTCCGGCTGACTCAGTGCCGGCAGTTCAAATCACTCTAGATTTTGACGACAAGCGGAGTGATCTAAAGGCCGCAGTTGGGAAGTGGCGGCACAAACGGGTAACTTTCCACGGAACGGTATACACGTTTGAAAAAGGGGACAACGGCAAATTCAAAATATCCTTGACCGGCCACGACAGCTTTTTCACCGTATATTGTAGGGATATTCCGGCGTCACAAGCTAGCCTTGTAGCAAAGTTCAAGGAAGATCAGACGGTCATCGCGATAACCGGAGTGATTTTGGGCAATGGAATCACCGGTCTTGTTCCAGGGCACGTTGATCATGATGTTATTGCCGAGAAGTGTAAGATCGTAGAATAATGAGTCGATTACACAACATACGAACATGACGTTCTCGTCATCGGTGCCGGCGGAGCCGGGCTGCGTGCTGCGATCGAGGCGTCGACGGCGGGCGTTTCGGTCGGGCTTGTCTGCAAATCATTTGCTCGGCAAGGCTCACACCGTTATGGCCGAGGGCGGAATGGCGGCGGCGATGGCGAACGTCGATGACCGCGATAATTGGAAGGTCCATTTTTCCGACACAATGCGCGGCGGACAGTACGTAAACAACTGGCGGATGGCGGAGCTTCACGCAAAAGAGGCACCGGACCGAGTCCGAGAACTCGAAGCCTGGGGAGCAGTTTTCGACCGCACAAAAGACGGCAAAATTCTGCAACGAAATTTTGGCGGCCATCGCTATCCGCGTCTTGCCCACGTCGGCGACCGCACTGGTATTGGAATTGATTCAGAACGCTGCAGGATCACGGCATCCATCAGGGCATCGAAGTTTATATGGAGGTGACGGTCGTTTCGCTTTTGAAAGACGGCGATCGCGTCATCGGCTGTCTTGCTTACGAACGCGAGCATGGACGATTTCGCATTTTCAAGGCAAAGGCCGTGATTCTTGCGACCGGCGGCGTGGGCCGGGCTTACAAGATCACGTGCAAACAGTTGGGAAGGGACGGGCGACGGCCACGCTCTCGCATACGACGCCGGGAGCAGAGCTGATCGATATGGAATTTATACAGTTCCATCCGACCGGTATGGTCTGGCCGCCGAGCGTTCGCGGCATTTTGGTGACAGAAGGCGTTCGCGGCGAAGGCGGCATTTTGCGTAACAGCGAAGGCAAGCGCTTTATGTTTGACGACATTCCGGACAACTACAAAGATCAGACTTCCGACACCGAAGAAGAAGGCTGGCGATATGTGACCGGCGATAAAAACGCCCGCCGCCCGCCTGAATTGCTGACGCGTGATCACGTTGCCCGCTGCATCGTCCGCGAGGTCAAGGCCGGACGCGGCTCGCCGCACGGCGGCGTGTTTCTCGACATTGCGTGGATCAAGGAAAAGATTCAAAACGCGCCGGAGCATATTAAGAAGAAGCTGCCGTCGATGTATCACCAGTTCAAGCAGCTCGCCAATCTTGACATCACGACCACGCCGATGGAAGTCGGGCCGACGACACATTATGTCATGGGCGGTGTCCGCGTTGATGCGGATACGCAGGCCTCGACCGTGCCGGGACTTTTTGCTGCCGGTGAATGTGCAGCAGGTATCAACGGTGCTAATCGTCTCGGTGGAAATTCGCTTTCCGACTTTGATCGTTTTTGGCAAACGGGCCGGTGAATACGCCGCGATCTTTGCGCAGGAAAACGGGCACGGCACGATCGACAACGCAGAGATCGAACGGCTTACAAAGGCTACGCTCGAACCTTTCGAACGCGAAGGCGGGGAGAATCCGTACACGATCCAGCACGATCTTCAGGAGATGATGCAGGAACTTGTCGGCATCGTCCGCACCGAAGAGGAAATGGTTCAGGCGCTCGAAGGCATCGAGAAATTAAAACAGCGCGCGGCAAACACCTTTGTTCCCGGGAACATTGATTTCAACCCCGGCTGGCACACGGCGCTCGATTTGCACAATCTGCTTACCGTTTCGGAGGCCATCACCCGTGCCGCCATCGAACGAAAAGAAAGCCGCGGTGGACAATATCGCGACGATTATCCGGCGAAGGATCCGGAGTATGCGAAGTTCAATTTTTCGCTCAAAAAGACAGGCGATGGTGGCATGGAGATCGCCAAGATACCGCTGCCGGAAATGCCGGATTATTTAAAAGAAGTCATCGAGGAGATGGGTTAACGGAACGCGGACACACTGTCCGCAATTAGTGAGATGCACGAACCGAAATTCAGCCGCGAGCGGCTTTGCGGACAGGAGTGTCCGCGTTCCATATGAAAGCAACATTCAGCATAAGACGCGGCGGTCGCGAGGGCGGGGAGATGGTCGATTACCAGACTGAGGTCTCCGAAGGTATGGTCGTGCTCGACGCCGTGCATCAGATCCAGGCCGAATCGGCTAGCGATCTTGCCTGCCGTTGGAACTGCAGGGCCGGAAAATGCGGCTCATGCTCGGCTGAGATCAATGGCATGCCAAAGCTGCTATGTATGACGCGGCTCGACACGATTGACATAACACAACCAGTGACGATCGAACCGATGCGAGCGTTTCCGCCGGTAAAAGATCTTATCGCGGACGTTTCGTGGAACTACGAGGTCAAAAAGCGGATCAAAAAATTCAAGCCGCGACCGCCGGATGCCGAGGACGGCACTTGGCGAATGCAGCAGGAAGACATCGACCGCGTACAGGAATTTCGCAAGTGCATTGAGTGTTTTCTTTGCCAGGACGTTTGCCACGTCCTCCGCGATCACGCAAAGCATGAGGAGTTTATCGGCCCAAGATTTTTGGTCTATAGCGCCGCGCTTGAAATGCACCCGCTCGATACCGAAGACCGGCTTGAGGAATTAAAGGACATGCACGGCATCGGTTATTGCAACATTACAAAATGCTGTACTAAAGTTTGCCCGGAAAATATTACTATCACCGACAATGCGATCATTCCGCTCAAAGAACGCGTCGTGGATGAGTTTTACGATCCGCTGAAAAAACTAGTAAAATTGTTTAGGAAGAAATAGCAACGTGTCAGTAGCCCGCACGTAATGGGCTTGAATCGTGAGCAAGAAGAGCTTTACTTACGTGCAGGCTACTGACACTGAAGAATATGAAATATTCAGACGAAGTTTGGGCTGAAAAACGAAAGGCCGGGCTAACAAGATATTTGTTCTTTGACGGAATTCTTATATCCGGCGGCCCGTTCGCGGTCGTTATGCAGGTCGTTGGATTTTTTCTCCTTCGCGATGAGGGACAATCGTTCGGCCAATATTTCAGTTCTTCGCGGACGTGGATGACGTTCTTTTTTCACGCGACACTGTTCGGATTGGTGGTCGGATTTCTGAACTGGCGACGTAACGAGAATGCTTACATTGCTTCACAAAATAAAGCTGAGCTTGGATAAAGAAGATTATGTTCAAACTAAAGCCATTACATAAAGAGGCCGTCGCGGCGGCACTCGAAAAAGCAAAACATTACCGTCTGCTCAATGAGCCTGGAGCGACCGAGAGCATCTGTCTCGATATTCTGGAGATCGAGCCTGACAATCAGGAAGCTCTCGTCAATATAGTTCTTGCGATGAGCGACCGATTTGGAAAGGAATACGCCGTCGGTGACGCCCGAATCACGGAATATCTGACGCGTATCAGAAGCGATTACGAGAGAGCCTATTATTCTGGGATTACTTACGAACGGCGTGCGAAGGCCGTTTTGATCACGAATGGCGTCGGCGCATACGAATTGTTCCGGCAGGCGATGGACTGTTTTGAAAAGGCCGAGGGCATGCGTCCGGCCGGAAATGACGACGCGATTTTGCGTTGGAACGGCTGTGCCCGTGTCATAAACCGCAACAAGCTCGAACCGCTTGAAACGCACAGCGATTTTATCGAATAAGCGCCCGGCACGATTTGTTTCTTTTTGATTTTCCATATGCTATTATTTGCTCATAAAACTGTAATTCCCCAAAGTTTTAGGCAATCAAAACTAAACGTCTAAGGAGAGCATGTATGGCAGGCAAATTTGAACTAAAAACATCCGCGAACAGCAAGTTTCATTTTAATTTGAAAGCGTCTAACGGTCAGATCATCTTATCGAGCGAAATGTACGAAACGCGGCCCGCAGCCGAGAACGGCATTGAATCCGTAAAGAAAAATGCAGCTGACGACGCTCGTTACGAACGCAGGACTTCGGCCAAAGGCGACCCGTATTTTATCCTAAAAGCGGCAAATGGTCAGGAGATCGGACGAAGCGAAATGTATACCACCTCAGCCGCGATGGAAAACGGCATCGCTTCCGTCAAAACCAACGCGCCGGATGCCGCCATTGCGGACGCGACTGCATAAGTATTGATGTAGAACCAATATTATTAACAAACCCGACGAGAGCCCTCGCGTTAGCTTGGGCTTTATCTTTAAACAAAATAGATGAAAAGCGTTAGAACCCGCCTCGGTGTCGAGGTGCTGCTGGATAATAAAATCGACCTCATACGCGGAGTTCGCGTCGGCCTTGTCTGTAATCAGGCATCCGTAACGCCCGATCTGCGTCATGTCGCCGACGTGTTCGGTGAGCAAACAGATTTTAAACTGACTACGCTTTTCGGTCCGCAGCACGGCATTCGCGGCGACGTTCAGGACAATATGATCGAAACGCCGCACACGATCGACGAGCGAACCGGCGTTCCGGTTTATTCGCTCTACAGTGAAACGCGCGAACCGACCGAAGAAATGCTGACAAACCTGGACGTGATCGTTTTCGACATGCAGGACGTCGGCTGCCGCATCTACACGTTCGTTTACACTATGGCGAACTGTATGCGCGCGGCGAAAAAGTTCGGCAAAAAAGTGATTGTCTGCGACCGCCCGAATCCGATCAACGGCGTTGCCGTCGAGGGCAACGTCACCGAAACCGAATTCACGTCATTCGTCGGCCAGTTCGAGATACCGACGCGGCACGGAATGACCTGTGGGGAGCTTGCACACCTTTTCAACGAACATTTCGGCATCGGGTGCGAGCTTGAGGTCGTCGCGATGGAAGGTTGGAGCCGCGAGATGTGGTTCGAAGAGACGCGTTTGCCGTGGATACTGCCATCGCCAAATATTCCGACCGTCGATACATGCGTCGTATTCCCCGCGACCGTCCACATCGAAGGCACCGAACTAAGCGAAGGCCGAGGCACGACGAAGCCGTTCGAGCTAAACGGCGCGCCGTTTATCGACCCCTATGCGTGGGTCGCCGAGCTCGAAAAGTATAACTTCACAGGCGTCGCCTTCCGCCACTCATTCTTCCGCCCCACCTTTCAAAAATGGGCCGACCAAACCTGCGGCGGCGTCCAGATGCACGTCACTGACCGCGACGCTTTCACACCCGTCATCGTCGGCATCGCGATGATAAAAATGGCCCACGACCTTTACGCCGAGCACTTTCAGTGGAAGCAAACGGCGTATGAATACGTCTTCGACAAAAATCCGTTCGATGTTGTGTGCGGCACCGACAAGATAAGGAAGCAGATCGAAGGCGGCACAGCTTTACACGAAATCGAAGCGGATTGGGCGGAGGGATTATCGGCGTTCCGTGAAGTAAGAAAGCCGTATTTGCTTTATTGATAGGACTTATGACCGTTTGAAATTGATGATATTTTCTGCCATCCCGTGGAATACGAAATAGTGGAACGGCAGGACCGAGTACCAGTATAGGCGGCCGAGCAGACCCTTGGGGCGGAACGTGGCTGTTTGCTTAAAATGATCCTGCCCGTCTTTACTAACGATCATAAATTCAAGCCAGGCTTCGCCGGGCAGCTTCATTTCGGCGTAAAGCAAAAGTCTCTTTTTCGACTTGTCGGCAACCAGAACACGCCAGAAATCGAGCGTGTCGCCCGCGTTTATTGCGTTGAGATTGGTCCGGCCGCGACGCAGCCCGACACCGCCAAACATCTTGTCGATCAAACCTCTGATCGACCACAGCCAGTTGGTGTAGTACCAGCCACGGTCGCCGCCGATCGACCAGATATTGTCCAGCACCTGATCGGCGTCCGTCGTGATCGGCACAAATCGCTCGTCAACAAGGCACCCGTTGACAGGTACCTCCAAATGCTCGCGCAAGGAACTGTCCTTATAGCTCGAGACAAGTGAATCCTTCCAGCTTGAAACCACGCTGTTCTGCCCGATCTTCTGAAAAGCGAGCTTCACCGCCTCTCTGTATGTCATCGGCTGAATGCCGAGCCGTTTACCAAGATCGGTTGGTTCTGCGATGACCTCGACCTTCATACTGTTGACCAGATTAACGGCGAGCCGATAAGACGTGCTTGTTACAAAATATAGCCAGTAGGACGAAAGCTTTGGCGTCATTATCGGAACCGTAAAAATATACCGTTTCAATCCGCGAACCTCGGCAAATTGAAGCAGCATTTCCTTGTAGGTCATTATGTCGGGGCCGCCGATGTCGAAGGACTGGCCGTAGGTTTCCTCGCGCAGTAGAACCCCGGTGAGATACTCAAGGACATTACGGATCGCGATCGGTTGCGTCTTTGTATTCAGCCATTTCGGCGTGATCATGATCGGCAGTTTTTCGGCCAGATCGCGAATGATCTCAAACGACGAACTGCCCGAACCGACGATTATCGCGGCCTTGAGCGACGTAACCGGCACTTTGCTCGTACGCAATATCTCGTCTACTTTTTTCCTTGACGCCAGGTGTTTCGAGAGTTTGTCCTTGTTGGTGATCCCGCCAAGATAGATGATCTGTTTTGCCGATGTTTGGTTTATCAACTCAACAAAGTTCGACGCGGCGGTTTTCTCGAGTTTTTCGAAACTGGCCGAGTCGTCGTCGCTCATCGAATGGATCAGGTAGTATGCGGCGTCGATATCCTTTAATGCTTCGTTTATCGAAACGTCCTCTAAGAAGTCAATTTCGAGGACTTTGACGTTTGGGTGTCCATAAAATCCGTCGCGTGGGAATCTGTCCTTGTCCCTGACTGCACAGACAACCTCATAGTCCTGCTCGATAAAAAATGGCAATAGGCGCTTTCCAATGTAACCATTGGCACCGGTGAGAAGTACTTTCATTAAGGGTAGTTTACTATGTTGCTTGGCGCATTGCCGCGAGCATCTTGTCCTTCTCTCCCCGAAGCGAAAAACGATATCCCAGCTGGGGCTTTTGGTTAGCCTAGGGCCTTTGCTTTGCGGTCTGTCACCCACCGCTCACTGCATTAAAAATATGCAGTTCGCTTCCCGCGTCGATGTGGGTTTGCAGGCCGCCGAGGCGACGAATGTCCTGACCCTGGTAATAGATGTTGACGTGTTTGCGGATGTCTCCCTGTTCGGTGAGGATGCGGTCGCGAAGCGAGAGGTGCTGCCGCCACAGCGAGGTGAGCAGATCGCCGACCGTTTTGTGGCTTCCGGACACACCGATCTCGGTCAGCCCGTCGCTAAAGCCTTTCAAATGTCCGCTCAAATAAATTTTGTAAGACATAGTTTCTGCTTTTACTTAGCGTCTTGGCGGGAGAAGATTTCCCGCAAGGGAGCAAAGTCGCCAAGCAAAACCGTAGCTCCTTCAATACGCCTTCACGCAATTGATCTCGGGCAAGGAGCCCTGGATCATTTCCCACGAATCGCCGTTGTCGGTCGAGCCGAACAGCTTGCCGTTCTTTGTTCCGAAATAAACCTCGTCGCCGACCGACGTAAGGGCATCGCGAAGAATCACCTCGTAGGCATTTTCCTGCGGCAGCCCGTTGGTCAATGCTTCCCACGAATCGCCTTCGTCCTTGCTGCGGTAAACACGGAGTTTTCCTTCGCAGGTGTAGCGCCGTTCGTCGGCGTCGAGCGGAATGATAAAGACATTTCCGCAGTCTGTCACCGTGATGCCAAAACCGAAATTCGAAGGTAGCCCGTATTCGATCTCCTGCCACGTATTCCCGCCGTCGCGGCTGCGGTAAACTCCGTGATGATTCTGCAAAAAGAGCGTGTCCTTTTTTGCTGGATGCCGTGCGATCTTGTGCACGCACTGGCCAAATTCCGGATAGTTGTCCGGCAGAAAATAGGCTTTGACGCCGGTGTTTGTTACATTCCAGCTCGCTCCGCAGTCCGAGGATTGATAAACACCGCCGGTTGAAATGGCGATCTTCAGCGAGTTCGGATCGTCCTTGTCGGTGACGATCGTATGAACGGCAAGCCCGCCAAAACCGGGCGTCCACTGTTCGCGATGCGGGTGGTCCCACAGCCCGCGATTCAGCGACCACGTTGCACCTGCATCTTTCGATTCGAATATCGCAGCCGGTGCGACGCCGCAATAGAGCGTGTCGTCATCTACGCCCGCCGCAATCTGCCAAATATTTTCAAGCGATTTTTCTGTGTCTTCGGGAAACTTCATACGCATTTCCTCGGGCATATCCCAGGTCTTTCCGCCGTCATCGCTCCAGACAAGTTCAGCTCCCCAATGCATGCTCTGGGCTGCAGCCCAAATGCGGTTTCGTCCGGCGCGCTGGTCGAGCATCATTGCGTAAACCGACCGCCCAGCAAAATGCGGCCCATCGATGTTCCATTTACCGTTCGTTCGATCAAGAATGAATGCACCCTTCGCGGTTCCGACCAATAATTTTCCAATCGTTTTGGCCATACACTATGAGTTAATGACGCCTTTTATCTTGTCGTTCTTGTTACGCAGATCGATGCCGCCTTCGAGAATGGATTTTAGATTGGCGAGGTAGAATGTCCATCCTTCGCCGCAGCCAATGTACAGCCTGAGTTTTTCGTCCGGGCCGATCTTTTTTTGCGTTAGTTGGACGACCTTTTCGCCTTTTTCGGCGACGACCGTTACCTCGACAATGCAGTCATCCGCAAACGTAAAGCTAAATGTATTATGACCGTTTGCCTCTAGCACCTTGCCGCTTTCGGGTGATCCGTCAGGAAAGCCGTACCAACGCCATGTGTATGTATCGCCGGCCTTTACGCGTTCGGTTTTGAACTTCGCGGTGCCGTCCGGGCTAGTATAATCTGCCCGCGAAAGGAACCAGCTTTCGATCTGTTCGGGTATCGCCCAGGCGTTATAGATCGCTCGTGTAGTCGCATCGATGTTGATGCGTTTTGTGAACTGGCTCCAGTCGTTTTTCATTGTCGGAACGCGGACACTCTTGTCCGCAAAATACCAGATCGCGGACAGGAGTGTCCGTGTTCCGTCAGAACCAACTACTTTTCTTTTTCGCTCCGCCGCCAAAAATGCTACCCAGCACGCCGCGGACAATCGTCGTTCCGATCTGCCGTCCTATCGAACTACTAGCCGAACGCGCAACGCTCTTTGTGATCGATTCTACCAACGTGTCCGGTGCTCGTGCCGCAGCTTTGTCGGCTTTAGCCGCTGCCGCCTCTTCCTTTGCCGCTTCTTCAGCAGCCTTTACTTGAGCATCCGCGACCAATTTTTCCTCGGTCTTTTTACTAAGGATCTCAAAGGCCGATTCCCGGTCAAGAGCGTTTTCGTAGACGCCCGCGACGAGCGAATCTGCAAGCAACTGCTGACGCTGCTCCGGCGTTATCGGACCGAGGTGGCCGACCGGCGGGATAACGAAGGCCCGGTCGACAATCGTCGGCACGCCTTTTTCATCCAGCGTCGAGATCAACACTTCGCCGACGCCGAGCTCGGTGATCACGGTCTCGGTGTCGAGTTTCGGATTCGTGCGGAACGATGTCGCGGCGGCCTTAACCCCCTTTTGCTCCTGAGGCGTATAGGCACGGAGTGCGTGTTGGACGCGGTTGCCGAGCTGGGCGAGGACCTTTTCAGGAATATCGGCTGGGTTTTGCGTTACAAAATAAACGCCGACGCCCTTTGAACGGATCAGCCGAACGACCTGTTCGACCTTGTCGACTAACGCCTGCGGAGCGTCAGAGAACAGCAAGTGGGCTTCGTCGAAAAAGAACACGAGCTTCGGTTTTTCGAGATCTCCCGCCTCAGGAAGTGATTCAAAAAGCTCGGAAAGCAGCCACAGCAAAAATGTCGAGTAAAGCTTTGGCGCGATTTATCAACTGGTCGGCGGCAAGCAGATTGAGTACGCCTTTTCCGCCTTCGCTCTGCATAAAATCATCGAGCTTTACGGCCGGTTCGCCAAAAAATTGATCGCCGCCTTGTTCGTCAAGCTGTAACAATCCACGCTGGATCGCTCCGACCGAGGCGGTGGAAACGTTGCCGTATTGCAGTGTCAATTGGTCGGCATTCGAGCCGACGTACTGCATCAGCGACTGCAGATCCTTGAGATCGAGCAGCAGCAGCCCGTTCTCGTCCGCATATTTGAAAGCAATCGAAAGCACGCCTTCCTGCGTGTCGTTAAGCTGCAGCAGACGCGAGAGAAGCAGCGGTCCCATTTCAGAAACCGTCGCCCGCAGCGGATGTCCCTGCTTGCCAAAAACATCCCAGACCGTCGCCGGAAACTTCTCGAACACAGGTTCGATACCAAGCAGTTTATTGCGGTCGTCGACCTTTGCGTTGCCGCCGCCCGGCTGCGTCACGCCAGTCAGGTCGCCCTTGATATCCGCCATAAAAACCGGCACACCGCGCTGGCTAAACCCTTCGGCAAGCTTTTGCAGCGTAACGGTTTTTCCAGTACCAGTCGCACCGGTAATGACGCCGTGGCGATTCGCCATTTGTGGCAATAAAAAAAACTCATTCGCATCCTTTTTGGCTACGAGAATCGGTTCTGTCATAAGCTGATTTCCTTCTATCGTTCGTTTCGATGTAAAAAATATCTTCTTCTTTTTCCTCTTATTCTTTCCACTTCTGCTTGTTCCGTTGTCAGTTTTAAACGGTATAACACGAAACCAAAAAACCGAACCACGTTACAGGCAATAACTGTAAGGGACTCTAATTCGCAGCCGCTTTTTCGCTTTCTTCAGTTTGCGGTGCGTCGCAATTGATCATCCAGTTGATGCCGAACTTGTCTGTTAGCATCCCGAACGCTTCCGCCCAAAATGTCTTATCGAGCGGCATCGTCACGTTACCTCCATCCGCCAGATTGTCGAACATCGTCTTTGCTTTTTGCACATCGTTAAGTCCAATGGCGAGCGCGATATTTCCACCGGCGTCCCCGGCTTCGGGCCGCATGTCGTCGCACATCATAATGTTCGATTCGCCGATCTTGATAGTGGCATGCATGATCGCATCCGCCGGCCCCATTTCGGCCATCGGTGAATCACCATAAGGCTGCGAGAAAAGAACCTCGGCCCCAAGAGCGTCTTTGTAAAAATCGATGGCTTCCTGACAATTTCCCTTGAATGCTATATATGGATTTACTCCGATCATAATTTTTTCTCCTTTTAACACTTTTCGTATTTCCAATTTCGTGATTTGCCTTCAGCCAGCCACTCTATCGTCGTTGCCAGCCGTTTATTTCTGGTTGCTTCTGTCTTTGCCTCAGTTATCCATTCGACGTATTCCTTTTGATTGCTATAGCTGAATGCATCGAATACCGTTTTTGCCTTCTTGTCTTTTTTGATAGCTTCGGCCATATCATCCGGCACGACCAACTCTTTCCGCTCGACCGGCTTCTTCGCAACTTTTACGCCCTTTTCGTTTAGTTCAATCGCCTGATTCAGCAGTCCGATCATCACCTTATCATCCGGCAGGTCGTCGAGCGAAGCGATCCGCCCAAAGCTTCCCATCGCGGTTTTTTGTGCCGGGAACGCATCTTTTTCCATCAGCGACTGCTTCCAAAATCCGAACGCACAATGCTGTTTGAACGAAGCCATGCTGCATATCGTTCCCTTGTGGTCGAAATGCGGAAAGCTCCATTTCATCGTCTCGGTAATATCGGGGCATGCCTTGTGTACGAGTTTTCTAATGTGACTCAGGATCGGCTTCGCAAACTCGGCGGATTTTTCTATATAAGCGTCAACTCGCGGATCGGTTGTCGGCATATCGCACTCCTGCGAATAAATCGCAAAATTAAGATTTTCGGTTCTGCGATTATAACCGATTTTCTTTGCGAATCACCAACTTTAAACCCGACCATTTTTCATCCACCGCGCAGACCTTTACATCGACCAGTCCGAGTGGAAAAGCGGCCTCGCGGATCGTGTCTTCGGTGATCTCGGTCGGCAGCTTCGCGGCCTTTTTGTACCACGACACCCAGATTGCACCGTTTTGTTTGATCCAGTTTCGTTGGTCGGCAAGTTCGCTGAACAATTCGTCGCGCCTATTTGTAAAAAAGTGGACCACATCGATCTCAGTTTGCGGCGATTCCAGAATTACGACACCATCGGGCAACGGCTCAAGCAACTCGAGAAAATTGCCCGGCGGATTTACGCCAAGGACAACAAAGCCTTCCTTGATTCCTAATTTTTTTACCAGCGGTGTGCCGGAATATCCAACGGTCATCGAATTACCTCAACATCATCAAAACCTGTCTCGTCCGCGGCCCGTCAAATTCGCACAGATAAATGCCTTGCCATCGGCCCAGCAGCAATTTGCCGTTTGCAAATGGAACCGCCACGCTCGACCCGACGATCGAAGATTTTATGTGAGCATCGGAATTGTGTTCAAAGTGCTTAAAATCCTCATAATACTGCGGGATCAATTTGCGCAAAAACCCAAGCATATCGCTTTTTACATCGGGATCGGCATTTTCGTTTATCGTTAGTCCACACGTTGTATGTTGCGTAAAAAGCACACAAATGCCTACGTCTCCCGCGTTTTCGCTGACGATCTTTTCTACATCACGCGTTATATCGACCATCTCCTCGCGTTTTGAAGAGATCACGTCCAATGTTTTCATATCCAACGAACCACACCCGTTTTGCTACAAATATACCAAAGCCTACAAAGCGTTAACAGACTGCGTTACGCCAGCCATACGAATTATTGATAAACTCGACTCATAATAGTTTAGAAAAACGGGGGATACTTAATGAATAGATTTATTTTTGGGCCATTTTGCACAGTTCTACTCTTTCTTCTAGCCATGACGGCCATGGGCCAGAATCGGTTCGACGGTTATTCGCTTGTCGTGGATGCCGATTCCACCGGCAAGGACGGTGCTTGTCCCGTCCGCTTTTTGCCCCAGGAGCGCGGACAGAACGCGATCGAGGTATTCCTTGCCGGCACCAATCTGCAAACTCCCGCAACCGGATTGACCGGCTGTGATCTTAGCCGTTCAACCGCTAATAAAATCTCCGCAAGCCCCGAAAATCAAAAATGGTGCTTTCAAGGTCCCGAAGAGATTTATGAGATCAAATTGAGCAACGGCAATTCATATATATGGCCGATGGTCGGCAGAAATACTGGTTTTTACAACATAAAGGATTTTCGACCGATGAAGCGTGTTGCCGGCCCGACGCCGACATTCACCTACAGCGAACCGGCCGACTATACCAAGGCAATTCGAAACGCCATGATGATAATGGCCAGCCGCCAGGGCGGAACGCTGTATTTTCCAGACGGCGACTACATTGTCGGCACGACCGACGGCAATACCCGCGATGCCGGTTATGAAGCGATAACAGTTCCCTCCGGCGTTTCCATTGTTGGTGCAAGCAGCAATTATTCGATTCCTACGACCAACATGCCTTCGCAAAAAGGAGCGACGCGTATTCGCCTCAGGAACAATAAACAGGTGATATTCCGCATCGGAGGCTGCACGAACGCGGTAAGTGTCCGCAACATCGAATTGCTGGGAAATTCGGCATTGTTCGGGGAAGCTCCTCGGGACACCACAGGTACTTATGGTGTTGAAGCGGTTGGCAAATGGGCGATAAATCCCGCAACCAAAGTGCATTCGATGAACCAAAGCCAGTTTTTCCGGTTTGAGAATGTCACATTTCAAAATCTGGATACCGGCATATTTGCTCACAATGCAAATCAGGCAAACTGTAACGCGGCGGATCAACTATGCAACAGTTGGCAGATCGATAACATCCGGGTCGATCACGGCGTCTTTCTAAACAATAAGACCGGCATCGTGGTTGATTCGGGCAATTCTGACTGGACGATCGCAAATTCGCAGTTCAATTTTATGGCCGCAAACGCTCCAGGTATAGGAATTCATCTCAAACGCGGGGCATCGGTGCTGATCGAAAATACGTTCGGCGGAGGCTACGATTACGAGAGGAACATAGGCGGCACATTCCTATACATAGATTCGATCGGCTCGGCCACAATGATAAATTCGTCATCGGAACGAAGCCAAAGGAGCATATATACCGCTCCCTACGGGGCAACGACGTCACAGATGCTGACCGTCATCGGCAGCACATTTAACGACAAGATCGAGCTCACCGGCCGCATGAACTTCAATTCAACGGGCAATTTTTATTATGGCTATACCATGAGCGTAGGCCCGCAAGTTACCGTCAATTCGATAGGCGATAAATTTTGCCACGACCCGCTCATTTATCCCGGACATTGTACCGACCGCGTGGGCGGCGGGAATATTGTAAATAAACCGGGATTTAATGGAGGTACGGTAATGTTCCGGTCAGGTCGCGTGCCCGAGGGACAAGGAAAAGACCGGATAGACCGCCAGCCGAATTTCTTCGGTTACGACGTCGAGCTCGGTGGAGCTTTAATGCAATACGACCCGAACATCACATTCCGCGACATAACTGCTTTTGCGGCGGCCGTCGAAACAGGTTCGCGTGTGAAGGATGGCGCGATCGTTTACTGCAAGGACTGTAAAAAAACCAATGTTGGGATTTGCACACAAGGCAAGGCCGACACCGACGGAGCGTTCGCCAAGCGAATAAACAACCAGTGGCGGTGTGATTAAGAGGCTTCCACCAAAGAGACACTGAGGACACAGAGTAAGATATAACATTGTTGTAAAGTCGCGAGTTTTTTATCAAACTCCTTTCTCTCTGTGCCTCTATAGTGAATCTTCGGACCACATTTTTGCCCCGCCCAATTTGTTAAATAGTTCCAAGTATTCGATAATTATGAGTTTTGGATATCTACTAGACTTTATCTAAGTTTGATCCCCAATTTAACGAGGAAAGTTATTAAGTTTGCGTCTGCAGATTGGCGGAAACAAAGAATAGAAACAAATATGAATGATTACGTAATTTATTTAGCGCCCGCTTTAGGGATTTTAGGGTTGGTGGTAATGGCCTTTAAGTCGGCTTGGGTTAGCAAGCAGGATGCCGGAGACCCGAAAATGCAGGAACTTGCCGGCTATATTGCCGACGGAGCGATGGCGTTTTTGAAGGCCGAATGGAAGGTACTTAGCATATTCGTTTTATTCACCGCGTCTTTATTGGCTTATTCAGGAACAATCCATGAGGTTAACGGCAGAGAGATCCACTCGAGCTGGGTGATCTCTATAGCGTTTATCATAGGAGCTGTATTTTCTGCTACGGCCGGATATATCGGGATGCGCGTCGCGACTAAGGCAAACGTTCGCACGACACAGGCGGCTCGCACAAGCCTAAAACAAGCGCTGAAGGTCTCTTTCACCGGCGGAACCGTTATGGGACTCGGCGTCGCAGGCCTCGCGGTTTTGGGGTTGGGAGGTTTGTTTATTGCATTCCTCGCAATGTTTGCTGATCTCGGTGTAAATCAGGTGAAAACTGCGATCGAAGTGTTAACAGGTTTCTCGTTGGGAGCTGAGTCAATCGCACTTTTTGCACGTGTCGGCGGCGGCATTTATACAAAAGCGGCTGACGTCGGAGCCGATCTGGTTGGCAAAGTAGAAGCTGGAATCCCCGAAGATGATGTCCGTAATCCGGCGACTATTGCGGATAACGTCGGCGACAATGTGGGCGATGTGGCGGGTATGGGCGCCGATCTTTTTGGTTCATACGTGGCGACCATTTTAGCAACGATGGTTCTGGGACAAGAGATCAGGGTTACGGACGCTTTTGGCGGTATGTCTGCCATTCTATTGCCAATGGTGATCTGCGGCCTTGGTATCGTTTTCTCTATCGTCGGGTTCTGGTTCGTGAACATTAAAGATGACAAATCGAGCGTACAGAATGCTTTGAACATAGGCAACTGGGCTTCCATGTTGCTGACGGTGTTCGCTTCGTATTTCGTAGTAATGTGGATGCTGCCTGATGGTCAGATCACTCTGCGTACAACCACCTTCAATAAAAATGGGGTTTTCGCGGCGATCGTTGTAGGAACGGTCGTAGGCGCGATCATGAGTATCGTCACCGAGTATTACACGGCGATGGGCAAAAAGCCGGTGTTGTCGATCGTTCAGCAATCATCGACGGGACACGCTACCAACATCATTGGTGGTTTAGCCGTAGGTATGAAATCGACCGTTATTCCCATTTTAACGCTGGCCGGCGGTATCATGGCTTCTTATTACTTTGCGGGATTGTATGGCGTGGCGATTGCGGCGGCGGGCATGATGGCGACAACCGCTATGCAGCTTGCGATCGACGCATTCGGCCCGATTGCCGATAACGCCGGAGGAATCGCTGAGATGAGCCAGTTGCCTCCCGAAGTGCGTGAACGCACTGATAATTTGGATGCCGTTGGCAACACAACCGCAGCAACCGGAAAAGGTTTTGCCATCGCCTCAGCAGCTTTAACGGCATTAGCATTGTTTGCCGCGTTTGTTGGAATGGCAGGTATCGACAGAATTGACATCTACAAAGCAAACGTCCTCGCGGGCCTCTTCGTCGGTGGCATGATCCCGTTCATTTTCTCGGCATTGTGCATTCAGGCGGTCGGTAAAGCCGCGATGGACATGGTGCAGGAAGTTCGCCGTCAGTTCCGCGAAATTCCGGGGATCATGGATTACACGGCAAAACCGGAATACGATAAATGCGTGGCTATCTCTACAAAAGCATCCTTGCGCGAAATGATGATGCCGGGAGCTATTGCCCTGATCACGCCGGTCGTCGTTGGTTTTACATTCGGCCCCGAAGTTTTAGGCGGCTTGCTGGCTGGTGTTACCGTGTCCGGCGTATTGATGGGAATTTTCCAATCAAACGCGGGTGGCGCGTGGGACAATGCTAAAAAGTCTTTCGAAAAAGGGATTGAGATCAATGGCGAAATGCATTACAAAAAATCCGAACCGCATAAAGCATCGGTGACAGGCGATACAGTCGGCGACCCGTTCAAGGACACGTCGGGCCCATCGATGAATATACTTATCAAATTGATGTCGATTGTATCGTTAGTGATCGCACCGTATATTGCCGGGATCGGCGGTTGACATCCAACATCCTGCATCTGAAGTCGCGATTTCATGACGAGCAGCTGTGACGAAAGGCCGCCGGTTTATTTTTCCATCAGTTCGATGAACCGTTCGAATAGATACTCCGAATCATGCGGCCCGGGAGCTGATTCGGGATGGTATTGCACAGAAAAAACGGGCAGGGTCTTGTGCCGCAGGCCGGCGACGGTTTGGTCGTTTAGATTGATGTGGGTGACCTCTACATCGGCGGGAAGCGAGTCTTTATCGACGGCGAAACCGTGGTTGTGAGCGGTTATTTCGATCTTGCCGGTCGTCAGGTCCTTGATCGGCTGATTGCCGCCGCGGTGGCCGAATTTAAGTTTGTATGTTTCGCCGCCGAAAACCTGGCCGATAAGCTGATGGCCGAGACAGATGCCGAACATCGGCACACTCGTTTCGGTCAGTTTACGGATCTCATCGACAACTTTTGTCATCGACGCCGGATCGCCCGGGCCGTTCGATAAGAAAATCCCGTCCGGCCGCAATGCCATCGCATCTTCGGCAGACGTGTCCGCAGGAATGACCGTTATGCGGCAGCCTCTTTTCGAGAATTCGCGAAGCGAATTCGTCTTTACTCCAAAGTCGTAGCAAACGACGTGATAGTCATGCTCGTCGATCGCCGGATAATCGAAGGTCTGCTCCGACGTGACAAAGCTCGCCAGCTCGCGTTTATTCATCGAGGGCGATTCCAGAACCTTTGCCAACAGGCTTGCCGCATCGAAATCGACGGTCGAAATAGCGGAGCGCATTGCTCCTTTGTCGCGGATATGTCGGACAAGCGCACGCGTGTCTATATGCTCAAGCCCGACGATGTTGTTTCGCACAAGATAAGAATCGAGCGTTTCGGTTGCACGCCAGTTCGAGGCGATTCGGCTTGCCTCGCGTACCACAAGGCCTTCGGCCCAGGGCTTTCGCGATTCGGTGTCTTCTTCGTTGACGCCGTAATTTCCGATCAGTGGATACGTCATGCAGACGATCTGCCCTGCGTAGCTTGGGTCGGTCAAAATCTCTTGATAGCCCGACATCGACGTGTTAAAAACCATCTCGCCAAACGTCTCGCCGTCAGCGCCAAAAGACGCACCGTAAAAGGTGCGCCCGTCTTCGAGTACCAAAATTGCTTTCTTCGCTAAGTTCATTTGTGGTGAGATTCCTACTCTTCGTCCTTAGCCTTGAGGTCTTCGATCTTCGGCTTCTCCGGCAGGTCGTATTCGCCATGCTCCAGAAATCCGACATCCTTCGGTTTCCAATATCTAAAAAAGGCCTTGCCGTAAATATATTTCTCAGGAACCAGTCCCCAAACCCGTGAATCCGACGAATTATCGCGGTTGTCGCCCATTACAAAATAATAGTGCTGGTCCACAGCTTTTATGACGTTGTCACGCAAGTTCTGATTATGGATGGTATCCAGATACGGTTCGTTCAGCTCTTTGCCGTCAATATAAACCTTACCGTTTCGCACCTCGACGGTTTCGCCCGGAAGTCCGATGATCCGTTTGACATAGCTTTTATCTGGGTCGCTCGGATACCAGAATACGACGATGTCGCCGCGTTCCAGATGTCCCCAGCTAATACTTTTGAATTTGTAATAAACGAGCTTATTGACAAGGAGCCGTTCGCCATCGTGAAGCTGCGGCAGCATCGACGTTCCTTCAACAACGACCGGCTGTACGGCAAACACACCAAAAAGAATAAAGACCACGATTATTAGAAAAACGTCCCGCACCAACCGCAAACTCTCTGACCACAAACCATGCCTCGATTCGCGGCTAATGCGCACGACCTCGACATCCGGATCGTCGTCAGCCGAAACCATGCCAAAATCGATTTGGTTTTTCTTCTTAAAATCGAACATAATCAAAAATTATCCGTTGCCACTTTAAAACTACGGTTGCGGCACAAGCCTCGCCAACATAGAAATTAACGTTCCCGGCGCGGTTTGTCAAAGAAATTTTAACGCGAAGACGCGTCTTTGCGTTGAAAAAATTATGAACAACGAAATCCGCTCATTATTTCCGGCGGCCAGCAAATATACATATTTAAACAGCGCGGCCGTTTCACCGATCCCGCTGACCGCTATTGAGGCCGTCAATGCCCAGCTAACGGATGTCGCGAATAACGGCTCAGGCAATTATTTGCAATGGGTCGCCACAAAAGACAGGGCACGTGGCCTTGTTGCCGAAATGCTCGGCGTCCGATCCGAGCAGATCGCTTTTATGCGAAATACATCCGATGGATTTGCCTCGGTCGCCAACGGAATTAAGTGGAAACAAACAGACAATATAGTCAGTTTCGAGCACGAGTTTCCGGCAAATTTTTATCCGTGGCGGATGGTGCGCGACCGATTCGGCGTCGAGCTTCGGCTTTGCCGGGAAATTAACGGACGAATCGATACTGACGAGCTTATATCGATGATCGATTCGAATACAAAGCTCGTTGCGATAAGCGCCGTTCAGTACGCATCCGGCTTCAAAGCCGATCTTGAACGCATAGGACAAGCCGCGCGAAACGCTGATGCTCTATTTGCCGTCGATATAATTCAAGGCCTCGGAGCGATGGGTTTCGATCTGCCCGCTCAATTTGTGGACATCGCGGCCGGAGCAAGCCACAAATGGCTCTGCGCACCTGAAGGCTGCGGTATTTTGTACATATCGGACCGTGCAATAGAGCGTGTCGAACCGACGTTTGTCGGGTGGATCAGCGTCGAAACGCCGTGGGATTTTGCCGATCGCTCCCAGCCTTTCAAGCCAAACGCTTTGGCATGGGAAAGCGGCACAGGTGCATCGGCGCTGTTTTACGGCCTCGAACAGAGCCTGAAACTGCTGAGCGAAACCAGCTTAAACAAAATCGATGCTTATTTGGAAGAACTGACTGATGAGCTTTGCAGCCGGGTTGCAGAAAAGGATTACGACATTATCAGCTCCCGCACAAAAGGCGAAAAGTCGGCCATCGTTTGCATCAAACACCGCGGCGGAGTTCATTGCAATCAGATCGCCGAGCATCTGCAAAACGAGAACATTATCGTTAGCCCGCGTAACGATCGTCTTCGTATCGCACCGCATTTTTATAATAATAAGGAAGATATTGAGAGGCTGGTAAAAGCCTTGCCTTAAAAAAGCTATTCGCTCAGCCCGTCAAGATTCAGCCGCGTCAGACCGCCCGCGTCGGAATATGCGGTCCGCGTCGCTCGCTTTTGTTCACGGAAGCGGAAAAAGATAAAGCCCGCGACTATACCGGCGAAAATTGAAATACCAAGGCCGCCAACGATCCACTTCACGGTAGAAACAAAGATGTCGCGAGTCGTATTTACAAAGTACTTTTCTAATCTTTTGAGCAGATAAGGGTCTTCGCCGAGCCACTGGACCGTTTTTTGATACTTGATTTCGTCCAATAGCGTATTTGCGACCGTTTCGTCTGGGGCGTCGAAAACAAAAGCATTGTAGTTCCCGATCCGACGGTAAACGACTGGCGGCGTTTGCGGCAAGCTTTCTAGATGCTGCTGGAATTTTGCGTCCGCGTCGATCGAACTTTGCGGGCTTGTGTACTCCACTATCAAAACTTTCCCGGCCGGATAAGCCGCCGTTACTGCTTCCGTCCCGCCCGAAAAATCTATCAAATCGATGACCGGCCTTTCACCGAGTGCGGTTTTCAGGTCCTGAGATCTATTTGTAAACGTTGTGCTGCCGCGGACGTTTTCCCAGTCCGGCAAATGTTTGATCAAGACCGGCACGCCGTCTACGTCCGAAACTTCCTGGCTATTAATCTGAGGGGCAGTCTGTGTTTGGGCGGCGGCGAAAATTCCAAAGAGGAATAGGTTTATGAGGATCGCTGATATAAAAGCTTTTTTTCGAACCATCTCAGTCATGCGAGATCATCGGAATAATAAGTGCCAAACTTGGAATTATCATTCTAGCACTAACAAAATCGAGCGACAATAGTGACACGTTTTCATACACACCAAATCGTATACGCCGACAATCGGCTGCTACACGCTTTGGTTTGAATCTGTGCTTGGATGTAGAGCGAATATCAAAATATGCCCGCGAAAACGCAACAAATTACTTCTAGTTTCGTTATTAATGTCAGCAAGTATCGGTTTGGCACACCAATTGATAAAGCATGCAGCAGGGGGAACAAGCGAATGACAACCGAAACATTAAATTTTCCTATATTTCAGGGCGGATCTGGCAACGAGGCTGTTGACAGTGCTTCGATCGCCTTGGTGAATGTTACTGATATTCCAAAGGCGAAAGATTTCGACCTGACTCAGGCCGCGTCAAAGGGCAACATGGCCGCCTTTGAAGAGATCTATCAGCGGCATCACAGGCGAGTTTATTCAATCTGTCTGCGAATGCTGCAAAATGCGTTTGAGGCTGAAGACCTGACGCAGGACGTGTTTATCCAGCTTTACCGAAAGGTAGGCAGCTTTCGCGGCGACTCGGCCTTTACGACATGGCTGCACCGTTTGACGGTCAATCAGGTCCTGATGCATTTCCGCAAAAGGAATGTGAAGTTTGAAAAAACGACCGAAGAAGGCGAAACGCCCGAACAGATCGTCGCCGGAACCGACAATCCATTCAAAATGCAGATCGTCGATAAGATGGCTCTGGAAAACGCGATCGAACAGCTTCCGGCGGGTTACAAGAACGTTTTTGTCCTCCACGATGTAGAAGGCTTCGAGCATGAAGAAGTCGCCAGAATCCTCGGCTGCTCGGTCGGAACATCGAAATCGCAGCTTCATAAGGCTCGCCTTAAACTGCGTAAGCTTTTAAAGAAGAAAGCAAATCCGCGCCTTATCGGCCTGAGTGCATAATGTCTCGTAAAATGTCATGGGGGCTTCCCGAAAACGGGGGGCCTTTTCTTGTTTTCGCTTCGTTTTAGGGCTCAGCGGGACTGTTGACTTACTCACAGATCGGAATTACTATTTTGGGCGTGAAGATCTTTGGCGTCACATTACTTCTAGCGGCTCTTATTGCAATCTCGGTTTGCACGAGTAATAGGAGTAGCTCTCCAGCGGAGCCGTTAAAAGCGCGGTTGTCGAAGGAAATAAAACAGCTACCTCGAATACCGTTGGCTCAGCCAAGGTTTTTGATCTAGATCTGATAGGACAGAGTGTTCGCATCGCGAGTGAGGGGTTGGCCGAGGAACAGATCAGGCGGAATCTGGTAGAAATGGATAAAACGATAACGTACGAGCACCTCAAGAAAAATGCGGATAAACACGCAGGAAAACCGTGGGCGTTCAGCGGCAAGATACTCGAGATAACAGAGAAAGACGGAATCACAGAGGCCAGAATTGCTCTCGATGATTGGGGAAATAAAGTGATTTATGTTGCCGGCCCAATCGAAACATTGTTCGTTGAAAAAAACCGAGTCTACGTGATCGGGTATCTTGCTGGAAACTATTCCTATACATCGCAAGCGAATTGGAAAATTACCGTTCCAGCATTGGCCGTTCGGGCTATGATCAAACCGCAAGATTTAGCAAAGTATCACAAAGGGAAGAAATAAAAAATCCACCGGTTCATACTGATGATTCGCTGCCATAAAATTGATTCAGCTATTAGCGGGCGGCTCTCAGCTATTCCAAGGAAACTGAAATCTTCGATATGTCGCCGTTTCAATTCCGCAACAAACTTCACGGATCGATCGCTTTTTCCTGCGGCGTCGCTCCGCGTTCCAGAACATCGCCGTTAGCCATCATCTGGGCGATAATCGAGGCTGGAAAAGCCGTCGTTCGCATCATTGCGGATAGGCCCGTCTTTTCGTCCTGCTTATCGACGATGTCGTAACGGAGCTTTTTAGTTTCGCCGCCCGTTTTGCCGACAAAATCCAGCCTTACCAGTACATAATCGGGGCCATCGGCGGGAAGATGTTTCTGCAGAAGCTCACCGAACAGTTTCCGCGGCTTAACTTTTACAAAGTCTGCGACGATCTCGTCGCTCGAACATAGCCCGAGATCGATAATCGTCTTGAATTTCTCGCAGTGTCCGGCGTAACGGATAGTTTTGTAATCAAGCTCGCGAATCTTGCCGAGAAACGTGTCCGGCAGCGTCGATGTTCCGCCCGATGTTTGAAACGCTTCGAGCGGCGGGAAGCCGTCGAACGAAAGTTCCTCAATCTCGGTCATCGAATCGACCTCTTTGATCTCACCGCCGCGAATGACGCGGGCGACTTCAAGATATTCGTTGATCAAGCCCTCGACCGAAAATACCAACTGATAATTCAGCGGCGGCTGCGGATGCTGCGGCAGACCACCAACGCGGATGTGGATCTCCTCGATTTCGTCAAACTTCGCCGCGCCGTGCATCGCCAGGATTGAAACCATTCCCGGAGCAAGTCCGCAATCGGGAATAATGTTGATTCCCGCAGCCTTCGCCTTGTCATCTAGCGCAAGCTGTTCATCGACGACATAGTTATTACCACCAAGATCACAGAAGTTCGTGCCCGTTTCGATCGCCGCCCGAGACAACGATTCGTTGTACCAGTAGTTGACACACGAGATCGCCGAATCGTGGCCGTTCATCAGCCTCGCGACATCGGAATGATTGGCCGCGTCAATGTGATGTGCGTCGATCTTCGATGTGCCGACCGCTTCCGCGACGCTCTCGGCCTTCTTCAGATCGAAATCGGCGACAGTGACGTCCGTAACACCCGGAGAATTGTGAACAAGATCATAAGCGGCGCCGTGACCCATGCGGCCGGCACCAAGAACAAGAATTTTCATTGTTGAATTAAGGAAATAATCGTGAGCCTTGAGCCATAAGTCAAAACCGGAAGATGCCTGCTCAAGACTCACTACCCAAGACTCTCGACTGATTTACCAGTCGTCAAGCTCTTCCGGCTTCTCCGCGGCGATGGTCTCGCCGGCGTATTCCCAGACCTTCTTTCGCCAGACCCGGATCGAATCGAGAAGGTTTAATGCTACTTGCGGGTGCGCCGCGTTTCGCTCGAGCCGAATGACCTGTGCGGACACGCTTACCTCGTCATCCGCGTTCTCGGTTATGGTCAGCTCTACTTTTGCCCCCACCGTTGGCAGTTTTCTCGGCAAATAAACTAAAGCTCCCGCCGGACCGACGTTTTCCGTCAGGCCTTCCTCTACTATCTCCGTCCCGCTATCTTCCTTCCACTTGACACGAATAGGAAATGAGACGGGATATCGTGATCCATGACGCCGTTCTGGCATATTGTTTATCCTCTTTGAAAAAGCTCCGAAAGCCGACACTTATGACGTTTGAAATATACGCGAAATGCGTCGGGTAAGTCTATCAAATGCCTAGCAATTTCTCACGTCTAAATACCTGAAAATACAGCAATTGCATATAGAATAAGGGCTTGCGGTTATTGCCCGGTTGGACACGGATGGTCAAAAGTGCTAGAATCCTAAAATGTTCTGTCCGCGATCGGGCAAAAACAGGCAGCATCCTCTGCCGAACCAGTCTTTGATTCGATGCGTTAAATGCTCGCAGCAGTTAGGTGACAAAGGATCTTAACCGCTATTTTTTCGCATGATGGAAGACTCCAAAAATAGGAGCTTTGACAATGAAAAATCTCGTTAGAGGAGGCGTCGTTCTGTCGCTTATTGGAACGTTCGTAGTGTTTATTTACGCACAGGCCAAGACGGAAACCGCACTCAGTTCAGCGAAGGATTCGCGAATACAATTGAATAATATTGAAGAGGATAATAAGTCAGAAGCAGTAATTGAACAGCAGGATAATAATAAGAAGTTAGTAGAAAAGACCGTTTCATCGAAAGCGGCCGGAATAAGCAAAGGCTCGTTTGTAGCCACAGCGTATTGTTTGAGAGGAAAGACAGCAATGGGACACGGCGTCCGTTCGGGACTCATAGCCGCTGACCCACGAGTGCTGAGACTCGGCAGCCGTATCAATCTTGGTGCAGGAGCATACAGCGGCAATTATCTGGTCTCCGACACCGGTGGCATGATAAAGGGACGCAGGCTCGATATCTGGATGGCAAGCTGTTCCGAAGCACGCCGCTTCGGCAGACGAAACGTAACCGTTAGTATGCTGGGCAAGTAATTTACAACTAAATATAAATACCAAAGACCGCATCGAGCAATCGACGCGGTCTTTTAGGTTTGACCGGAACAAAATATCGCAACGAAAAGCATCAACGTTAACGCCTTGTCAATTACTGCATCCTTGGCAGCACGAACTTCACTGCATCCTCCTCAACCAACTCCGCCAGCTTCTCGATGGCTATCCGGCCAAAGACATTAATACCGTCCTTAGCCGATTCCACTTCGAAGCCAAGAGCCTTTAGCCGTTCTAACGCATCCGGCGATTTCTCCTTCAGCACGACCCGGACCGACGCCTTGCCATCGCGGACGAACATCGCTTCGTTCCCCGTCGGCTTTGCATCGCCCTTTGCAAGCCGCTCAACAACTGCGTAGAGCCATGAATGTAGCTTCTCTTTCAACCGGGCTTCTCGAAGCATCTCTGGAGTCGGCTCGAGAACGACTGACTGACCAGTCTCCTCTTCGGTTAACTGCACGCCACCGGTCTGCGTTCCGGCGATGCCGAAATTGTACGTGATCACGCCAGTAACTCTTACAGGTTTGCCAGACATCATCGTCGGAGCAAATTTCGCTTGCTTTGCCGCCTCAGTCGCCGCCGCCTGAAAAAGCGGATGTTCCGAAACAGGGGTCGCGGATATGACGTTACCTGCTTCATCAATAGTTATTTGAACCGAGACGCTTCCTTGCGCATTTGCTGAACGAGCAGTCTCAGGATAGGTAGGTTTTGGCAAGCTAACGGCTTTTCCGTTAAGTACGCCTCCTGAAACTGCCCTCGCTGCACGCGGTGGCGGACTGGCGTTGGCACTTCCCGATCCGGAACCACTGCCAAAGCCAACTCCGCTGCCGAGTCCGCCGCTTTGGCCGGAACCTCTCCGTGATTTTGACTTTCCTCCCGATTTAGTAGTTACAGTGACGGTTGTATTTGCAGTTCCTCCGCCTCCTCCACCACGCATTCTGTTGCCTGACGTAGCCGAAGGAGGACTTTGCAGACTAGCCATCACTTCCATTCGGCGAAACGGGCTATCTTCTTCACGTTTCATTCCTTCCGGCTGCTCTACCGGAACCTGAATCGTCACCGGCTTGCCGTTTTGGTTGACGACGCGGTCTTCGACGGCGACGAAGGAAGTGAAATTTGTCAGCAGGCGGAATTCCAGCCCGAGGTTTGTGATCTGTTTATCGTATTCGGCTGTCTTTTTAGGATTAGCATCACGCAGCTTGTTGCTCGAAAGCTCTTCGATCCGCGTGCGTGCCCACAGTGTCGTGAGCACGTCGTTTGCAGCCTGCGCGTCGGGCAGATCGATCTTAATCTCGCGCTCGTATGGCTGTCCGGCGACCTTGCCGCGCAGTTTTATCATACCGCTCGCACCTTTGGTGTAGCGGCCGTTGACGATGACGGGCTTTGCCGAAAATAGGTCCGTAAGTTTGCTCGGATAGACATCAGCCACCGGCATTCCGTTCCAATCGATGGAAAGCTCGGTGAGCAAAGGCGTGCGGACGCGCTCGTAGAATTTCTTCGCCGCCTTCGAACCGTCATCTTCTAACCCGACATATTCGACCTCGCCATTTCCGGCTTCGGCCATTTTGTCCAACAACGCCCGGTTTACAGAGCTGCCAATCCCGAATGAGAACACTCGTGCCTTCGGATGTTTTTGAATTTCGGCGATGATCTCGTCGTCGTTTCCGACAAATGCATCGGTCATAAAACACACGATGCGAAGATGTGTTTGTGAATCAGACGGATCGAGAGCCGTCTTGATCGCCTTCATCATCTCTGTGCCACCGCCGCCCTCGCGCGAATCAAGAAACGCCTGCGCTCTTTCGAGATTTGCTTGAGTTGCAGGCACGGGTTCCTCAAACAAAACATGAGTGTCCCCGGCGAACGTGATCAGATTAAACGTATCGTTCGGATTAAGGCCTTCGAGCGAGAGCTTCATCGCTTCTTTAGCTTTTTCGATCGGAAAACCGGACATCGAACCACTTGTATCGAGGACAAAAACGATCTCCTTCGGTGTAATATCCTCGGTTGTAAACTTGTCGGGAGGCTGAAGAACGAGTGAAAAGAACCCGCCGCGTTTATCGCGATGCGCCAATATAGCGTCCTCGATCTTCTTTCCGGTCACATCGTATCGCAGAATAAAATCCTTGTTCGGAATCACTTTCTCGCCCTGCAAAGAGACCTTCGTTTTGCTCGGGGTGTAATTCAATTGTTCGATTCGGTGCGACGTTGACCGCACTTCCTCAACCGGCACGCCCGCATTTAGATTTACCTCGACAGAAATGTCGTGCCCGGCACGCGTTTCCGCAACCGGCGGTTTGATCTTGCTTGCGTCCATCACCGAACCGGGAATGTATCGCGGCCCGACCGTCATCGGGAACACAAATTCGTAAGAGCCGTCTTCGTACTTCAGTGTTTCGACATAACTGATCTCGATCACAACCTTTTCGCCCGGCATAATATTGGCGACGGCCTGCGTGAAAATATTCGCTCGTTCCTGGTCGAGCAAACTCGCCGTCTGTCCGGCTGCCTTTGCCGTTTCGTAAACTTGCCGTGCTTCTTCGCGTTTCATTATCTTGCCGCGAATGACCCGCGAGCCAATGGTCATCGTCATATCATCAACCGCACCATTTTGCGAGAGTGGAAATGTATAGACAGCCTCGATCGCCTCGGCGAACGAGTTTTCGAATTCCTGCTTGACGCGAACGCGTGCCAGAAAGCCGCTGATATCAGCCTTTACGACCGTGTTTTTCAATGGACAGGCGCCAAGTTCGCCGCCCTTTTTGTTTACCGCATAAAGCGTTCCCTGGGTTGTGTCCTGAGCAAATGTGCCAATTGTGAGCAAGGCTATCGCCAGCAAAAACAGTGCTTTTCGCATAATGAGTCTCCAGTTGTCTAAACTTTAATTAGATAAAAACTGTGCAGGTTTTTCAGGTTAGACACCACAACTCGGTAAAAGGTTCCCCGCGACAAAAAAATTTCGCGAAATCTTCTTCGCGTCTTCGCGACTTTGCGGCAGATACCTTACTTCTTGTAACTCGCGGCGTGAAGTTCATCGCGTTTTGGAAAGTGGAGGATCATGCCGAGTACGCCAAGTCCGATCCATAAGAAGAAGTATTGATAGTCGAACGCAAAGGCCAGCGTCAGCCCGAACAGCGAGCTCGCCTCGCACAATGCCAGGGCAATAATTAGCCCGCTTTGGACCTGCCCGGTGTCCTGTGCCGCGACGGCTCGTTCGTTCAGCCGCTTTCGAAATGCAAACGAAAAAAGGACCGCCGTGACCGCAGCAACCGCAAACCCTAGGGTCATCGACGCGCTGTTGCCGGTGATCGGCTGCGAAAATTCGAACGTAAACAGCTTCGTCCGCGTCAGGAAAAGAAGAAGGACGAACAGAAACTGCGACATCAGCAAAGCGGCCCATAGGATGAGCATTGTTTTATACTGATCTTCGATGTTGGGTTTTTGGCTATTCATCTGTTCAGACCTCACGGATCATTTCCTCCAAACGCTCGATTGTCATACCCTCAGCGAGTTTCGTCTCGAACGGCTGGATAACGAACGGATTTAATGTATCGGTCAACGAATTTTCGCTTTCCGGATCATAACCATCTTTATAATTTGGCCTCAGGTCCTTCGTCGCCTTATTGGTGGGTTTGTTAGTTCCGTTCACGTTAAGATTGTACAACTTTGTCGGAAAATGCGGGAGAATCACCCCATTATTCGAACTTCCCGTTCGTCACCACGGACATGGTTTTATTCCGCCGCCTCCAACTCTTCCTCAAGCAACTGCCGCTGATAAAGCTCGGCATATTCGCCGTCGAATTCGAGCAGTTCTTCGTGCGTGCCGCGCTCGATGATACGGCCATCGTGCAGGACGCAGATGAGGTCGGCGTCGCGAATAGTCGAGATGCGGTGCGAGACTATGAGCGTCGTCCGGCCGCTCCGCACGTCGCGTAGATTGTGAAGAATTTTTTCTTCCGTATATGTATCGACGGCCGACAGCGAGTCGTCCAGAATCAGTATTCGCGGGTCGCGCATAACGGCGCGTGCAATGGCTGTCCGCTGCTTCTGCCCGCCCGAAAGTGTGATTCCGCGTTCGCCGACAAGCTGCTCGTATTTGCCCGGAAAATCTTTTATGTCGTCAGCAAGCCCGGCTATTTCGGCGGCTTTTTCGATGCGTGGTCCAAGGTCCAAAGTCCCAAGTTCAAGGCCGTCGTCGTTAACTTCTTTCTGACTTTGGACCTTGGACCCTGGACTTTGAACTCCAAACGCTATATTCGCCGCCAGCGTATTGCTGAACAAAAACGTCTCTTGCGGCACAAACCCGATAGACCGCCGAAGCTGTTCGATCGGAAACTCGCGGACCGGGACACCATCTACTAAAATGCTGCCTCCCGGCACTTCGATAAGACGCGGAATCAAACTCATCAGCGTTGATTTCCCACTGCCGGTTTTGCCGACAAACGCGACCGTTTTCCCTTGTTCAATGGTCAAATCGATATTCTTCAAAACCGGCGTTCCGTTATATGCAAAAGAAAGATCGCGGAACTCTATCTCGCCTTTGATCGGTTGCTGCTCGCTGATACCCGAAGCGTCTTTTATCAAAGGTTCGGTTTCGAGAATGACATTAAATCGCTTCAGCGAAGCCGTGCCGCGTTGGTAAAGATTGACTACATAGCCGAGCGCGATCAGATACCAAATCATCCGCTGTAGGTACAAAATGAACGACGCAAAGTTACCGGTCGTGATCTCGCCGCGAACGGCCATCGGCACGCCGACCGCGACGATGATTACAAATCCGAGCCCGATAAAAAAGAAAAGCAGCGGGCGCATCGCCGCCGCGAACTTCACTAGCCGCAGATTCTGCGCAGCGTATTCGCGATTGAGTTTTTGAAATTCCTCGATCTCGGCGTCTTCCTGTGCGTATGCGCGAACGACTCGCACGCCGCTCAAATTCTCCTGTGTCCGCGCTGTGATGTCAGAGAAGAAACCTTGAATTTTCTCGAACCGTTTGTGTATTTGGTCGCCCAAATATCGAACGGTCAGCGAAACGAGCGGCATCGGGATCAACAGCAGCAACGTCAGCTTTACCGAAATATTCAGCAAAATCGGCAGTACGATGCAAAGCGCAAATATCGCCTGAAAGCTGTACAGGATCATCGGCCCGACGATCTGCCTGATCGCCGCAAGGTCGTTCGTCGCACGTGCCATCAGATCGCCGACGCGGTTGTTGTGAAAGAATTCGAGCGGCTGATCGACCAGGCTCGCGTAAAAGGCTTCGCGCATGTCGAACTCAATGTGCCGCGATGTGTTGATCAATATCCGCCGCTGGAAAAACAGAAAAACGCCGCTCATTGCGTTAACGCCGAGAATAATAAGCGGGTAGTAAATGATCTTCGGCCAGGTAATTCCGGCCGTCAGATCGTCCACCGCCATCCCAATCAAATACGGCACGAACAGCCCAAACAGCAATGAAACAAGAATACAGCCGATTCCCACAGCCATCTTCCATTTATAGGGCTTTACAAAGCGTGCAAATTTTTTGATCGGATCCATCTTCTTCAAGTTTACAGATAGTTGCGGGAAGTTGCAGATAGTTTCAGGAAGTTAGACTCTGCAACTTCCTGCAACTCCGCAACTTCCCGCAAACTATTCTAAACTTTCGTATACGTTGAAATCGCGGTTGCGATCAGCTTACCTTCTGCATTGACCACATCAGCCGAGACGGTAAAAATTCTCTTTCCGGCCCGCACGACCTTTCCTGTGCAGGTGAACGTTCCTTCAAAATGAGGCCGTAGATAATGCACAGTCAAATCTATCGTCGAAGCCCGCTCGCCCTCGGCAAGGCGCGTGATGACGGCAAAGGCCATCGCCGTATCGATCAGAGTCGCCGTCACGCCGCCGTGCAAAACGCCCGCCGGCTGCCGCAGATCGTCACGCATCTTGATCTTGATAACGGCCTCGTTGTGCCGCATATCGACTAGCCGCATACCCATCAATCGTGCAAACGGCAATCCGTGCAGCGTGTCCTCCGCACGCTTTCGCTGTTCCGGCGTGATCTCAGTTTCCGTGCTCATAACTCGAACTATTTACCCGCTAAGTCGTAAAGTTCGCTCAATGCAACCTTACGAAATCCGGACGGTATCGCAAACAGCCCTTTATCAACATCAGTCCGAAAGTTCACGATCTCGACCGAATATTGTAAAGTCTTTTCTGTTCTGTCGACAGCAAAAAACTCCTGCTTCACAATTATGCCGATAGTCTCGTCAAAGTAAATAATAATCTCATTCGTCTCGCCGCCAGCGAAACTGACCTTGTATTTGACGACCGATTGTTCACGTTCGATCTCTTCAAATTCTGCGTGTTCGCCGCGATTCAGCAGCTCTGATGTGAGTTCGCTAAACTGAGCGTCGGCAGTTATCGGGCCGGTTTTCACGACGTTTTCCGCATATATCTTTTGCTCGAACGCGATCATATATTCTTTTTCATTCTGCAATACCGCACGATGGTTTTTCTCGCCCGGGTCAAAATCGACGCGGCGCAGTTCGCCCTTTCTTGCCAACATTGTCCGCCGTGTCACCTCACCAGTAGTCACGACTATCTCACACTGAAAATTTTCCGGCTCTTTCGTAGCAAACGGAAAGCGGCTTTTCGTTTCCGGCACGAGCGGCAGCGGCTTATTTTCATTGGTTTGCAGGAAACCGCATCCGGCGGTGAAAAACAATAGTAAGATACACGCGAGAGGAGATTTAGCAGGATTTGACAAAAACATTCAGGTATCTGAATTTTAACATAATGGAACGAGCGGACAAGAGTGCGAAAAATTTATTACGCTGGCAGGCGATCTATCTCGCAGGTGCTGCAGCCGTTCTGCCGATTTCGCCGTTCCTTTATTTGCAGGGCCAATACACGCGGCGAAAAGTCGGCCTGCTTCCCGATGCGGCGGGAGCCAAGACGGGAACTGTCGGTGAAGGCAGCGAAACGGTAAAGCTTCTCGTCATTGGCGAATCTACAATTGCCGGGCTGGGAGCGCGCACGCATGAATTTGCACTCACCGGGCAATTTGCGCAGCGGTTGAGTTCACGCATCGGCAAAAAGGTGAAGTGGAGGGTAATCGGTAAAAATGGGGTGACTGCCCGACGGACGATCGACGAGCTTGTCCCGCAGATACCAAACGAAATATTCGATTACATTCTCATCGGCCTCGGCGGCAACGATGTGATGAAGCTCAGCAGTCCACGAAAATGGCGCCGCGACATGACGGAGCTTCTCGGCATTTTCCGCGACCGAAATCCGCACGCCGTCTTCTTTCTCTCAAACTGTCCGATGATCAAATATTCGCCCGCACTGCCGCATCCGATCAGGTTTCTTCTGTGGGAACTTTCAAAGCTGCACGACGCGAATATCAAGGAGCTGGCCGCCGAAATGGAGCGCATCTTTTACTATCCGCAGCCTGTCGATGTGCAGCTTGAAGGCTTCTTTGCCGACGGCATTCACCCGTCTGAACAGGGTTACGCCGATTGGGCCGAAGCGATGATGAAATTTTTTGACGGGAAGCACAAATGGTGAGCGCAGCTAAATCTTTTGATCTTCCTGCGCTGATCGACGCCCACGCCGAGTGGCTCGTCATCGGCGAAAACGGCAAAACCTTTCCACTGAACCGCACCGAGATCGAGCTTCTGGATCATGACAACAAGCTGCTTTTTGGATTTCTGGATGACAATGGCTTTCGCTCCGTGCGTGTCGAAAAAGCTTCTACTGACGGGGGAGAAATTACTCTCGATATTAAAGCAAATTTCGCTCGCCGAACTGAAAGGATCCGCCTCGTTCCGCGCGTTTCCGCTGCCGAATTGAGCGCAAACGTCGAACTTGCCCGTCTGCAAAAAGCTAACGAGATCGCCGCAATTATTTCCGAATACGATGCGGGAATTAAGATAGTCCGCGTCGGTTTGAACAAAGGCAGCGGCCGCTTCGCCGAGATAATTGTTAAAAATCGTGCGGGCGTTCAGACAGCGGTTTTGTCCGACGTGTCCGAACGCACAACGCCCGAAACGCTCCTGACAACTGCCATTCTCTTGCTCGCAAAACTACAACTGCGCCGCAAAAATCCAATCGACGAAATATGGATCGTCGGCGAAAAGAAGATCGCAAGAAATCTGCGAAAACTTCATGCGTTGCTCGAGCGACCGATAAAATCTCAGATCAAAGTATTCGAGATCGCTAAAGCCAGCTTAAAGCATCTTCCGCCGCTCGATCTAAGCGATCTCTGGCGTGATAAGCCGAAGAAACTCCTTCTGCCCGCCGAGGTAGAACTGAGCGAAACGGCGCAAAAGATCATTTCCATATCGCCCGAAAAAATCGATGTAATGTTCGCCAAAAACGGCGAGAGCATGCGTTTTCACGGCCTGCCGTTCGCCCGTGTTCGCAAAATGCCTGGCAGCGAAAATGCGTGGTTTGGAATTGATCGGACCAAGCGAACTCTGAACGACGCATCGCAAACCGAATTCGAGCAGTTGATCGAAAATATCGACAACTACAGAAGCTTCGATACGGCTTCGAAACGCCACGAGCTTTACCGTCTTTCACCCGAATCGTGGCTCGAATCGATCCTTCGCCGCAACATAAAGCTGCTTGATTCAAACTTGATCCTCGCCCCGATCTACAACCAGTTCCGCACCTTTGCCGACAAGATCGATCTCCTCGCTCTGCGAAAGGACGGCCGCCTCGTCATCATCGAAATAAAAGCGTCTCCCGACCGCGAAATGCCGTTCCAGGCCGCCGATTATTGGCGAAAGATCGAACATCTCCGCCGCCGCGGCGAACTTAAACGCGCAAAGGTCTTTGGCGAACTCGAAATTCTCGACATGCCCGCCCTCATCTACGCCGTTGCTCCGGCGCTAAGTTTCCATCGCGACTTCGAATATTTCGCAAAAATGCTTTCAAAAAAAGTCGAACTCTGGCGCTTCGAACTCCACGAAAACTGGCGGGAAGAGATAAAGGTGATCGCGAGGAAGAATTATGCAGAATAAATTAGCCGCAAGAAGGCGCGAAAAGCACAAGAACTGTCAAAGCGGCTATCTTTCTCTCATGGCGTATGGATTGTAGTTTTGCGGACATGGCGCGAAAGACATGCAGTTTGACCTAGAAACAACGTCGCTATTTCACTCTTACGTCTAATACCTTTGGTCGATTACGGCCTCGGTTAGGAACTGCAGTCACCACCAACCGCGCCACACAACTGAAGTTTTACCTTTTTGTTTGAAATGCGAAAACACCAATATTCTCCTTTGTATTCGCAAACGGGACTGCCAAATGCAAATCCAATACTGTATTCATTTTCCGAAAATTCAGGCTTTGTAAAAAAGTGAACTTTTAAACTTTTTTGTTGAATTTCTTCATTAGATAGCAATCGAAACTCAATGTTTCTAACTGTCGGCAACCAAGACTGTTTAATTTCTTGTTCAGCAAGATAAATAACCGTCGGCTTGTTTCTCGGTTTGAAAGACCAAATTAAAACTCTCCGAACAACTTGCTCCATTGCTCGCTCCGGAACAACAACAGACGTATCTTCAGATTCTACCGTTTGAGCAAAACCAACAATGGAAAAACCACAAATCAAAATTGACGCAGACAAAAAGCTACGTGCGAGCTTTTTGTAAACTTCGCTACAATTTTCGCTCATAAGTTTCAGAGGTCGAACAAACTTACGCATGATTGAGTGAAATTATACCGCATAATAACCGCATATATTAAAACGGTTCCATATAATAAACTTAAGCGTTTGCATTTGCAGATGCCGCAGTATCACTTAAATATCAAAAGCGCCATCCTTATTTGTTCTTACGTTTCTTTTTCTGGCTATTCCTTTCCGCTGACGAATTTATACCCTATCCCCCTCACGGTTCTTACGATCTGCGGGTCGTTTGGTTTGTCTTCCAGGTACTTTCTTAAACGGACGATAAAATTATCTATCGCCCGCGTGTCAGTGTCTTCCTGTAGGTCCCAGACATCTTCCAGAATGGTCCTTCGCGATACGGTTTGGCCTTCGTTTTCGATCAGGTAGCGGAGGAGTTTTAGCTCCATCAATGTCATATGAATGACCTCGTCGCCGCTGCGGAGTTCGAGGTTGGCAAAGTCTATCGTCTTTCCGTTTATCTCGAACGTGTCGCCGAGCCGGTCTTTTGTCGTCTCACGCCGGGACCATTCACGACGGCGCAGCAGACCGTTGAGACGGGCGAGAAAGATCTCCAGATCGAAAGGCTTCGGCAGATAATCGTCGGTTCCGGCCTCAAAACCTTTCAATACATCTTCGGGCCGGCCGCGTGCCGTCAGCATCAATATCGGCGTGTAATCCTGTCTGGCACGCAAGGCTGTTGCGACCTCAAAACCGTCAATGCCCGGCAGCATTACGTCCAAAACGATCGCATCGAATCCGCGTTCACCGGTCGCTATCAACGCAGTTTCACCGTCGTCGACGATCTCTGCTTCATATCCTTCGGCCTCGACATTAAAGCGCAGGCCGTCGGCAATGTGCTGTTCGTCTTCGACAATGAGAATTCGCATAGAATCGTGAATCGTGAATCGTGAATGGTAATTCGTTAAGAGTTTAGACACCGATTAACGATTGACGATTTACGAAATAGGCAATTGCACTAAAAACGTTGTCCCGAGGCCTTCGCCCCGGCTTTGGGCGCTGACCTTTCCACCGTGGCGTTCGACGATCGATTTAACGATAAATAGGCCAAGCCCGGTGCCCTTTGTTTCATGGCCCGACTTGCTGACGACGCGGTAAAAACGCTTGAAAATTCTTTTTAGATCGGCGGACGGAATGCCGATGCCATTGTCTTTGATAAAGATATCGACGCGTTTGTTCATCGCGGCTTTTTTTGTGCGAATCGAAATCTTCGGCGCGTCCGGCGAGTATTTGAGAGCGTTATCCAAAAGATTTATAAAAGCCGTTTGAAGGTCTGCCGCATCGCCCATTACCTTTAGTGGTTCTGCCGGTTCCGCAAATTTGATCGAGCCTTCGTCCAGATTTCTCCGCTTCCGCACAATCGCAACCGATTCGTTTATCAACTTCCCGACATCGACCTCCGACGCGTTAAACTGGCGCTTTCGCTCCTTCGTGCTGCTTGCCTGTAAAACCTGTTCGACCGTGTTCAGCAGCCGGTCGCTGTCCGCCAGCATCACGTCATAAAACTCCATCTGCTTTTCCTGCGAAACTTTTCGCGTTTTTAGCGTTTCAAGGTAGAGCTTGATCGAAGCGATAGGCGTTTTCAGTTCGTGCGTGACCGAATTTAGAAAGGCGTCGTGCTGCTCGCTGCGCTTTATCTCGCGAACGAGAAATATGGTGTTGAGAGTCAGGCCGGTAATTATCAGAGCAAAAAATATAGCTCCCAACACGAGCAGCGCAACCTCGCGCAGGTTCAGCAATATCCAACCGACATTCAGAGCAACCGCCAGCACTATCAGGCTTATCCCGAAAACGAGAAAGAATATCGCTGTTTTTTGCCTGCGCATAGTTTCAAGCTAAAGGTAAAAAGTAAAAAGGCAAAAGTAAAGCCGAATTTACTTTTGCCTTAACCTTTTTACTTTTGACTTAGGCTATGCAGCGTCTTGAACCGGCGTCAACTCTGTCGACCCGGCATGTTCCGTCTGCTTGGATTCAAAATTATACGCGTAAACGCTTTTTGCCAAGCCGAGCTTTTCCATAACCTTTATCTCGACCCAGTTGACATCAAATTCGTACCAGGCAAGGCCATGCTTTGCCGAACGCGGGTGAGCATGATGGTTGTTGTGCCAGCCTTCGCCCCATGTTATCGCGGCGATCAAGCCGTTGTTTCGCGAATCGTCGCGTGTTTCAAAACGGCGTGTTCCCCACAGATGCGTTGCTGAATTTACAAGCCACGTGAAATGCCAACCGACGACCGTTCTGAGAAACACAGCCCACAGCACCATCGACAAACCACCGATCGCAAACAAACCGGCTGCGACAAACACGGTCGGGATCCAATAATATTTATTTAAAACCAACTGAAACGGGTCTTTCACAAGGTCCGGCGAATATCGCTGCATAGTCGCGAACGAATTGTTCTGCGCCGTTCCGCGAAATATCCAGCCCATGTGCGACCAGTATGTGCCATGACGCGGGCTGTGCGGATCGCCGTCCTGTTCGGTAAATGCGTGATGCAGCCTGTGCGTCGTTACCCACGTAAGCGGGCCGGACTGCATGGCGAGCGTTCCGATAACGCTTAGTGTACGCTCAAACCAGAGCGGAGCTTTAAACCCGCGATGCGTCAACAGGCGGTGATAACCAATGCCGACGCCTAAACTCCCGGCAAACCACCACAGTATGAATGCGGCGGTCAAATTCTGCCAGCTAAAGGTAAATAAAGCCCCAATAGCCAGCAAATGAAACGTTGTGACGCCGATCACCGTTGACCAATTGATCTTGTTCGAGTCCTTCTGAAGTTCGACTACATTTTGCATAAACAAACCCTCTAGCAATCAATAACTTTGTGCACACACAGTGCCTGATTAAAAGCCTAACAGCTTTCGGGACATGCAATTGTAAGAGTTTTGTAAGACTTGCCGACTGGCTTTTTTTTGCAAAAAAAGGCGAATTGGTCTATAACGATTCCATCGCTGTTCGAACGGCTCCAGACAGATCGAAATATCATAAATATCATTAGGCACGATGGATTGTTGAGATCATGGAAAAGAACTTCGAGATCGAGTTTCGCGGTGATCATATCTTCGTTTTGCTCGGCCCGGATTACGAGGTTACGCCGGAGCATACCGAAGAATTTTGGGCGGCGGTAGAGGAAGCGTGTACCGTGTATCATTCTCGCCGCGTTCTTCTCGAGGGATATGTTCCGAATAAAGAGGAACTAAAGGCCTCCGAGATTGTGAACTCCGGGGTGCGTGCGGCGGCCGTGCCGAGGCTTTGGTTTGCAATCTGCCTTCAAGATTTTGAACCGGACGAATTGAGCGAGCTATTCAAGACCATCGCCGCCAGCCGGGGCGTCCACGTGAAATTCTTTTCGGAAAGTGAGCGGGCGTTAAATTGGCTCCGCACAAACTCACCCGCCTAAGCCCGCTCCGATTCTGATTCCGTTGACTATTGACACCAAGTAATATAAATTTTTCTTGTAGTTAGCACATTGTCGGGCAGGAGTTTTTTATGGCAGACGGATCGGTATCTGAAAGAGTAATTCGCGTATTTGCGGATTTTAAGAAGGTCGAACCCGGCGAGATAAAAGCTGAGACGACCTTCGATGAACTGGGCTTCGATTCGCTCGACGGGCTGAATCTTATCTTCGAGCTGGAAGAAGAATTCGACATCGTTGTGCCCGATGACAAGGTGCAATCGATGAGGTCCGTTTCCGAAGTCATTGCTGGGATCGAATCCATTGTCGATGCCGGAACAACTCAGCCTGCCGCCGCCTAAACACCTAATAAATGAGAAGAGTTGTCGTAACGGGTATCGGCGTCGTTTCCGCCCTTGGCAACAACGCAAATGATTTCTGGATCGCCGTCAGTTCGGGGCGTTCGGCAATCGGGCCGATCACGAAAGTTGATACGACAGACCTTCGATTCAAGAACGCCGCTGAGGTTCGAGACTTTGACGCTTCGCAACATTTCGACGATAAATCCCTCCTTTGGCTCGACCCATTTTCGCATTTTGGCATCGTTGCCGCCCGCGAAGCCGTCGCCGATTCGCAAATACAATTTACGGACGAATTGCGCGATCGCTCTGGTGTGATTACCGGCTCATGTCTTGGCGGCAAGGAAACCGAAGACAATCTCTTCTCGGATCTTTACGGAGCAAAGAAAGGCCGGTTTCCGCCAACAGTTATTCCGCGTGTAATGAGCAACGCCGTCGCCAGCCAAGTGTCAATGGAACACGGCCTGACAGGAGCAACTTTTACAATTTCGACCGCTTGTTCATCCGCCAATCACGCCATTGGCCATGCCTTTTGGCTCGTGCGGCAGGGAACGCTCGACGCTGCTATTACCGGCGGCAGTGAAGCTCCGTTGACGCTCGGACACTTGAAGGCTTGGGAATCAATGCGAGTTGTTTCGCAGGACACGTGTCGTCCGTTTTCGAAAGACCGCAGCGGCATGATCCTCGGCGAAGGCGGCGCGATGTTTGTTATCGAAACGCTCGATTCGGCAATCACTCGCGGTGCAAAAATATACGCCGAGATCACCGGCTTTGGCATGTCCGCCGACGCACATCACCTGACCATGCCGCTCGTCGAAGGTGCCGCAAAGGCAATGCGCGGAGCATTGTCAGACGGAAATACACGTCCCGAAACGGTCGGCTACATCAACGCCCATGGCACCGCTACGCAGGCCAATGACGTGATGGAATCGAACGCGATCAGGCTCGTTTTTGGCGAACATGTGGACAATATTTGCGTTAGCTCGACAAAATCCATGCACGGCCACGCCCTCGGAGCCGCCGGTGCGCTCGAAGCCGCCGCGACCGTCCTCGGCCTTCATCACAGGTTGCTTCCGCCAACAGCAAATTTTAACGAACTCGACCCTGAATGCGGCGTCAACGTCATAAAAAACGAAGCTCTCGCCGCCGAACCCGAAGCCGCTCTTTCCAATTCATTCGCATTCGGCGGACTCAACGCCGTGCTTGCTTTCAAACGCTGGCAGGCGTAAAAATCTCTCATGGCAAAAAAGAGCAAACCTCTCATCTGGCTCGAATATGCGGCCGTGCGGGGTTTGCTTGGTTTTCTCGCCGTATTGTCCGAAAAAGCTGCGGTTTCCGTTGCGACATGCGTTGCCATGACAGGCTATTATTTGCTCGGCAGCCTTCGCCGCGTCGCGATGACAAACCTGCACATCGCCTTTCCAGAACTGGGCGAATCGGAACACAAACGGCTTGCCAAAGGAGCATTCAAAAACCTCGGCCGCGTGCTTGGCACAATGAGCCATTTTCCAACCGCGACGCGCGAGAGTCTGGCAAAAACCATCGAGTTTCAGATCGATCCAGATGTGTACGCGGGATACGAAAGTTTGAAAGCCGAGGGTCGAGGCGTGATCATCGTCAGCCCGCATCTCGGTAATTGGGAGGTTCTCGTTTATGGTTGGTCCGCGCTTCAGGAGTCGATCAGCTACTTGGCGCGACCGCTCGATAATCCGAAGATCGAGGCATTGACCGTCGGCCTACGCACCAAGTTCGGCAACCGGCCGATAAATAAAACAAACTCGGTCAGCCCTGCGATGAAAATCCTCCGCGAAGGGGGAATTCTCGGCATTCTAGCCGACGTCAACGCCCACCCGAAGGAAGGCGTTTTCGTTCCGTTCTTCGGCATTCCCGCCTGCACGTCCACCGGCGTCGCTCTGCTGGCGATGCGAACGAATGCCGCGATCATTCCAATGTGCGGTGCGTGGGACGAAGAAAAGCAGCATTACGTCGGCGTCCATGGCCGGATTGTTTATCCGTCCAACACCGGCGACCGTCACCGCGACGTTGCCGAAACGACCGCCCAATTCACGGCCGAAGTCGAAAAGCTGATCCGCAAGTTTCCCGACCAATGGCTCTGGATACACAAACGCTGGAAATCACGTCCGCCGGGCGAGCCGGAGTTGTATACATAAATAAATCGTCATTTCATCTTGTTCCTTCTTGTTCATCCTGATCCGTGGTAAAAAGATTTAACCACCGACGAAGAAGAATAAGCCGGAACAAGGAACAAAAAACGAGACGAACTGAAGCTTTAAATTTATGAGTTCCGATTCACCGAAAACCCGTGAACCGTCCGTTTGCGCTTCGTGCGGCGAGACATTCGGCTGCGGTGCGAAGCTCGAAGGCTGTTGGTGTACGGAGGTAACTTTGTCCGAGGAGGTCACGGCCGCGATCGCAAAAGCTTTCGACGGCTGCTTGTGCCCGAGGTGCCTTGGCACGTTCGCCACGGAAACTTTTCGTGAAGCCCGCGAGGGAAGCAAAGAAACTTAGGATCATCCGAAAGCGAATAAATATCAAATGAAGAATACGATCATCACCTTAATTCTTGTTTTCACATTTTCGGCCGCCGTTACGGCTCAATCTTCGCCCGAAACCGCCGAGCTGACGCGCCTGCTGAACGAGTTTCTCGCCGGTGCCGGCCGCAACGACGCGGCTGTGCATGACCGTTTCTGGGCCGAAGATCTGATATATACGCGCGGAGCCGGCCAGCGCGTCGGAAAGGCCGATATTATGAAAGGCGTTCGTGAAACTCCCGCTCCGAAACCGGACGACCCAAAAACGGTTTACACCGCTGAAGATATCCGCGTACAACAATACGGTTGGACTGCAGTGGTTGCATTTCGCCTAGTCGGGACCACGGATAACGGCGGCATCATCTCGGTTTCGAAATTCCTCAACACGGGTACGTTCGTCAAGCGAAAAGGGAAATGGCAGGCTGTGGGGTGGCAGGCGACAAAAATTCCCGCTGTCGAAGAAGACAGCCGCAAACAGGTTGCCGAGACCGAAGCCGCATATCAACGAGCCATCCTTGCGTCAGACACCAAAAAGCTTGAATCGCTTTTGCATCCGTCGTTCATCTGGACACACACCACCGGCCAACAGGACAACCGTGAGAAGATGCTCGGCGAATTGACGAGCGGCAAGCTGAAGTATTCAAAGCTCGAAACAAATAGCGTTGTGATAAGTGTTTACGGCGATACGGCTATCGTCCGCGGCACCTCTCCAAGACAACGTGCAGCGGTTCCGGATGCCGCCGAACAGCCAAAGCCGTTCACGGTTTTTTACACACTGACCTTAGTGAATTTCGGCGGCACGTGGAAAATAATGGCAATGCACACCAGTCATACCTAAAGCGTCTAACCGATGAGATCAAAGCCCAAATTACCGATCGCGATTATTTTCGTCGCCGTATTTGTCCAAATGCTGATCGGCCAGCAGCGGCTTTTGGTTATCGGCGGCGGTGAACGCCCGCCCGATGCAGTAAAAAAATTCGTCGAATGGTCCGGCGGAGCAAAGGCCAGAATTTTAATAATTACGTGGGCGAGCGGCGTTCCCGAAGAAAGCTTTGAGGCATTGAAAAAAGACTTTACGCCGCAGAATCCTGGTTTGATCGAACATGCTCCGATGAGGTCGCTTGACGCCGAAAAGCGTGCGAAGTTCATTGAACAGCTCAAAACCGCGACTAGCATTTTCTTCTCCGGCGGCGACCAAAACCGCATAATGGACGTGCTCGCCGATGAAGAACTTCTCAAACTCATCCGCGAAAAATACGCTCGGGGCACACCGTTTGGCGGAACAAGCGCCGGAGCAGCCGTTATGTCCGACCCGATGATGACGGGCGAAGCCGATCTGAAAATTCTCGACGGCAGCAAAGTTGGTACGCGCAAAGGCCTCGGCCTAATTCCGAACGTCATCTTCGACCAGCACTTCCTCGTCCGCCAACGCCACAACCGCCTTTTTGGATTGATTATGGTAAACCCGAAAATGCTCGGCATCGGCATTGACGAAGACACGGCTGTCCTCATAGAAGACAACCGCCGTCTTGAAGTCGTAGGTAAAACGCTTGTGATGATATTAGACGGAGCACGGCGCAAAGAAGCTTTGTGGACCTTTGTTCTTAAGGCTGGTGAGCGATTTGACCTGAAGAAGCGGAAGTCACAAATCTACAATCGAATTTTACCTGAATGAGGAGGGCTTTATTTATGAACCAGAGAGAATGGTTTGATATTGGAGTTAGGCTTGTTGGCGTGGTTGTGCTTGTTTACGGCTTTTGGGATTTGGTCTATGCGTGGCTTTTTTACGCTGATTACTTTCGCAATCCGGATTCAAGTTTTCGCTTCCATCTGATTGCCGGATGGTGCTCGATCGCAATTGGCTTAATTCTGATCCGCGCGGCTTCCGTCGTTGTAAATTTTGCTTACGGATCGATTGCAGAAAAGGAGGACGAAAGCGATTCAGGGGAAAGCGATTAAAACAATTCTGATTGAGGAGAGTATCCCTAGCTATTCCAGGTCGCGAACATCGCTATCGCGGCCGCGAACATTATCGCTGCGGCCAGCCAGCCGAAGATATTCGTAAAAACCCCATTCGTACGGCTGCCCATCACGCGTTTGTTGTTCGCAACCAGCATAACGACGACAAGCAGCGGAGGTGCGACCACGCCGTTTATTACCGCCGTCCAGAAAAGGGCGCTGATCGGATTGATGCCGAGAAAATCTATCGCCACTCCGACAAGCGTCGAGACCGCGATCACTCCATAAAACTTCTTCGCGTGTTTTGGCTTTTCATCCAAGCCAGAGGGCCAGCCAAACGTCTCGGCCACCGCATATGCCGCCGAGCCGGTAAGCACCGGAACGGCAAGCAAACCTGCCGCCGATCAACCCGATCGCAAATAGCACTGTCGCCAGATCGCCTGCCAGCGGCCGCAGGGCCTGAGCCGCATCGGTCGCCGATTGAATGTCCGTCTTTCCCGAAACATGAAGCGTCGCCCCAGCGGCCAATATCACGAAATAAAAGACGACGTTGCAAAACACCATCCCAACGATCGTGTCGATCTTCTCTTTTTTTATCTCGGCGTCGGTCGCGCCTCTTCGGGCGGTAATATTCTTGCGGCCCTCGCTCTTTTCTTCCTCGACCTCCTCGCTTGCCTCCCAAAAGAAAAGATACGGCGAGATCGTCGTACCCAGGATGGCGACGATCGTCGTAATGTATTCCCTTGTCAAAGATATCTGCGGGATGAACGTGGCTTTTGCGACGGCAATCCAGTCCGGCCGTGCCAGAAACGCCGCAATTACATACGCAAAGAGCGACAGCGTCAGCCATTTGAAGATCTTCACGATCAGGCGATATGAGCCCCAAACCTGTAAGACGACGATGGCGACCGCGATCGGAACGACCATTGCCGAGATCGGAATCGGCACGAACATATTTATCGCCGCTGCGATCGCCGCGATGTCCGCACCGGCGTTGATCGTATTAGCGATGACAAGGCCGATCACGACCGGATAGAGCAGCTTTTTCGAATAATAGCGGTGCAACACGCCGGCCAAGCCGCGTCCCGAAACCATCCCGATCTTTGCGCAGATGTGCTGTACAACGACCATCAACGGCAGCGTCACGATCGCTGTCCACAAGGTCGCATACCCGAGAGCCGCACCCGCCTGCGAGTACGTCCCGATCCCCGACGGATCGTCATCCGACGCCCCAGTTATCAAACCGGGACCGAGCCGATCAAGAAAGCGTTTGATAGGGTTGTCTTTGCGGTCCATAAACTGGCGATGGAAAATTTGTGCCTTATTATTTGGCAGGTAAGGTTATGACCTGTCGCGGTAAATGCCCGTCGAGGAGCAAAATAATCGGATCAGCACCACTTTCTTTTACGGCAATTGCGATTTTGAACGCATCCTCGTATCTGGTCGAAGCTGGTATTCTAAGGCCAACACTTTTTTCGATTTTCTCCGAGCTTTCCTCATAAACACCGTTGATTTGTCGTTCTTGGAAAATATTCGACAAGCGTTTGACTAAGAGGCTTACGTCCGACAAATTACCGTTTGCCTCCATATTGATTAATATTGAGTCATCTTCTTTCAAACTAACAGTTACTGGTACGCCATCGTTTGGCAAGCCTGCACCCTTACACAATTTGGCTGTATCCACGATTTGAGAGGTCGGCGGATGCCACCAATATGAAAAGACACAATGGTTTTCACCTGAAGTTAGTTTTGGGTCAAAGTATGGCGGAATTCTGACCAAAATCACTTGTTGCTCGGGCGCGTCGGCCTTATCACATCCAATCAGCGAAAAGCCGAAAGTGAAAGTAATTAAGACGGGACAAAGCCAACGCATAGATTTGGTTTAACGATTCTTTCTTGCTTGTGATTGCACCGCCGTGATTGCTATAGCATCAACGATGTCTTCGGCTTTGCAGCCGCGGGAGAGGTCGTTGCACGGACGGTCGAGGCCTTGGAGGATCGGGCCGATTGCGGTGCCGCCGGTCAGTCTTTCCGTCAGTTTGTAGGCGATGTTTCCAGCGTTTAGGTCGGGGAAAATCAATACGTTTGCCTTGCCTGCGACGGGTGAGCCCGGAGCTTTTGATTCGGCGACGGACGGGAGCAAAGCTGCGTCGGCCTGGAGTTCGCCGTCGATGTTTAGCTCCGGCATTCGAACGCGGACTGTTTTTGTTGCTTCTACGACTTTTTCGATTAACTGGTGGTTGGCGCTTCCTTTGGTCGAAAACGACAGCATTGCTACACGAGGTTCGACGTTCAATAAAATGCGGCACGAATCGGCAGATGCGATGGCGATTTCGGCAAGTTCACTGGAGTCCGGGTCGATGACAACGCCGCAGTCAGCATAGATCATCGCACCTTTCTCACCGAATTTTTTATCGGGTACGACCATCAGAAAAAAGCTCGAAACGGTCTTCAAACCTTCGCGAACACCGATGCAACGCAACGCCGCTGCGACTGTATGAGCGGTTGTGTTCGTAGCTCCGGCAACTGAGCCATCCGCTTTACCGAGCCGCACCAGCAGATTTCCAAAATAAAGCGGGTCCTTTACGGTCTGTTCGGCTTCTTCGAGCGTGACGCCTTTTGTACGGCGAAGCTCGTTATAATAAGTCGCAACCTTGCCAAAATCCGCCGATTTGCGATGATCGAGAACCTCAACTCCGTTTAGATTCACACCGGCCTGTGCTGCCGCATCACGGATCTTCGTTTCATCGCCGATTATCGTTATCTTAGCGATTTTCTCGCGCGTACATATTTCGGCGGCTTGAACAACACGTATATCTTCGCCCTCAGGCAAAATAATGTGCTGCGGATCGGCGGCGGCTCGTGTGCGGATTTGTTGAAGGATCATCTGTTCAACGAATTTACCATACAACCATCAACCGATAAACTTGCACAAACCGCGCGTTGTCCCTAGACTTTAGATATCGCAAAAGAGGAAACGACTTATGGCCGACATCGTCAAGGTAAAAAGCAAGCCGACCCGCAGTGTGAAACGTGAGGCCAAAGGCCGCATGGGAAATTTTTTGATGTTCCTGCCGAACATGGTTTTGCTGCTCGGCCGTATGTTAAAGGATGCCCGCGTGCCGACCGCTGAAAAGGCCTTGTTCCTCGCGGCAATAGTTTACGTAATTTCTCCACTCGATTTTATCCCCGATTTTTTCCCGTTCATCGGTCAGGTCGATGATATTTACGTCGTTGCGCTGACGCTGCTGAGATTAGTAAATCGAACCGATGCTACCGTTGTCCGCCAGCATTGGTCCGGCGGCGGCGACATTGTATCGCTTGCCGATTCGATCGCGAGCATTGCCCCGATGTTATTGCCGAAGCGCGTTTCGCGCGTTCTATCATCAAAGGTCGAATTGGGCTCGGCCGCAGCCGTCATAAAAGGTATAAAGAACAGCAGCGAACCGCTGGTGGTAGAAATTCCTCAGCCCGACAAACCGGAAAAGATAAAAGTAGATTCGCGTTCGACGATGACGAATTGATTGACGACTTTTTTGGATTTTGCGCCTGTTTGCGACTATATCTAGCCAAGTTCGCAATTTACTATTTTGAATAGCTTGGATTATATCCCTGAACTTTCGCTATAATAGAATTAACCCTGAGCGATAGTGATGCACTGATATTATGTTCGAACGCTACACCGAAAGGTCACGCCGTGTTATTTTTTTCGCACGCTACGAAGCGCTTCAATACGGCTCGCCCGTCATTGCTCCCGAGCACATATTGCTCGGCCTGATGCGCGAAGATAAAACGATCGCCGCAAGGTATTTTCCTGGCCGCCGGGCCTTAACGGTGGACGCAGTTCGGCGAGAAGTCGAGGAACGCATCGTCCTCCGAGACAGGATTCCGCAATCGGCCGAGCTTCATCTAGCACCTGAAACCAAGCGAATTCTTTTTTACGCCAGCGAAGAAAGCCGCCATCTAAAAAACCGTCACATCGGGCCCGAACATCTCTTGCTTGGCATGGCCCGCGAAGAAAATTCCATCGCCGCCGAGATACTCTTGCTGTTCGGTTTGCGCATTCAGGAAGTTCGAGACGAGATCGCACGCCAGTCCGGAATGCCGCACGTTCAGCCGGCGACGGCCGAAAATTCGAAAACTCCAAACCTTCACGAATTCACACGCGATCTGACTGCGGACGCTGCTCAGGGCAAGCTTGATCCACTGATCGGCCGCGAGCCGGAAATCGAACGGCTGATCGAAATTCTCTGCCGCCGGACAAAAAACAATCCTGTATTGATCGGCGAATCGGGCGTAGGTAAAACCGCGATCGTTGAGGGTCTTGCGCAAAAAATAGTTGACCGCTCCGTCCCGAGCTTTCTCGAAAATAAACGCATCCTTTCTCTCGATCTTTCGCTCATCGTCGCCGGGACAAAATACCGCGGCCAATTCGAAGAGCGTTTGAAAAAGATAATGACTGAGCTCAGGGAAAACGACGAGCACATCGTTTTTATCGACGAGCTTCACACGCTGGTCGGGGCCGGTTCCGCCGAGGGAACTTTGGATGCAGCGAACATCCTTAAACCGGCGCTTTCACGCGGCGAGATACAGTGCATTGGAGCGACGACACCGTCAGAATTTCGCAAGACTATTGAAAAGGACCGAGCTCTCGAGAGAAGATTTCAGGCCGTAAAAGTAGTTCCGCCGACCGAGGTCGAATCTTTGCAGATCGTCAACGGAATCGTCGAGCGCTACGAAGCTTTCCACCAGATCCGTTATTCGAAAGAAGCGCTTGAGGCCGCCGTATATCAATCGAGCCGCTACATTCCGGACCGTTTTCTACCGGACAAGGCCATCGACGTTCTCGACGAAGCCGGTGCCCGTGCCAAGCTGCGGCATCAGGCCGAAAATGGCGGCGAGCCTTCGTGGAAGGAAACCGTGGATAACTGGAAGCGTGCCGCCGCGAATGAAGATCAGATCATCTCGTTCGAGCTAAAAACGCTCGAAGATTCGTTCTTCTCCGTCGAGGTTACAAAAGACGACGTTGATGAGGTAATCGCCCGCTGGACAGGCGTTCCAGTTTCGTCGATCAAGCTTGAAGAAGCGACAAAGCTTCTCAGCATCGAAACCGAGCTGCACAAACGCATAATTTCGCAGCGTCCGGCTATCTCCGCACTTGCACGGGCAATCCGCCGTTCGCGTGCCGGGCTTAAAAATCCGAGCAAACCCGTTGGCTCATTTCTATTCCTCGGCCCTACCGGCGTCGGCAAAACAGAGGTCGCACGCACGTTGGCCGAATACCTTTTCGGTTCTGAACGAACGCTCATCCGCTTTGACATGAGCGAGTTTATGGAGAAACATGCCGTTGCGAAATTCATCGGCTCGCCTCCGGGATACGTCGGTTTTGAAGAGGGCGGACAGCTTACCGAAAAGCTTCGCCGCTCGCCGTATTCGGTCGTTCTCTTCGACGAAGTTGAGAAGGCGCACCCCGATCTGTTCAATGTCCTGCTACAGGTTTTCGAAGATGGCGTGCTGACCGATGCCCAGGGAAACACGGTCGATTGCAAGCACGCTATCTTCATCATGACCTCGAACATCGGTGCGAAATTCATCCAGAAACGCACGTCGCTCGGCTTTCAGGGCAACCGCGATGCTTCCCGCGAAAAGATGGAAGAACAGGTTCTGTCGCAGGTAAAACAGACCTTTGCACCGGAATTCGTTAACCGCCTCGACGAGATAATCATTTTCGACGAACTGCTTGACGAAGACCTCTCGAAGATCATCGACCTCCAGATCGTCAAATTAAATGAACTGGTAGCAAAACGCACTTTGCAGATCAGCCTCAGCGACGATGCAAGAGACTGGCTGATCGAAAAAACCCGTGCCGAACGCAGCTACGGCGCCCGCCCACTAAAACGTGCCCTGCAAAAATACGTCGAAGACGAACTCTCCGAGGCGTTGATCCAGGGCGAAGTCCACGAAGACAGTACCGTCGAAATCTTCCGCGAAGGCGAGAAACTAGCCTTCCGCACGCTCATCACCGACGAACTCGAAAAAGCACTTTCGGAGAAATAGCAGGCCTTGTGCCTGCTTTTTTAAGACTACTTGCCCGCGTCACCTCTTGCATTTAAATGATCCAGGGCACTTTCTATTGCGTTTAGCCGCCTCTGCTTTTCGCTTTTCGCTTTTTTGCCTGTATAATTCGAAAGTTTGTGGGACAGGCGTAAAAGGCAACCTCATATTGATTCGCAGAATCATAGGTTGAGTACAAATCCGACATCGACCGGCCGTCTGTTTTTCAGTAATATATCTTTGTAATTATAAGACTTGGCGGCATTTAGGGTTCTTTGCAGCCGCTTAGACCGCAGCAATAGGGAAAATCGCTTTTATGTTTAATCTTCGTGCATTCGGGCTTGTCCTAGTAAGTATTGCCGTTTGGACAGCCCCGGTATTTGCAAAAGCTGACACCAATGCGAGTGAATCTTCAGCCGCTTTACAGCAGCAAATCGTTGAAAATGTTGACATTCAGGGCAATCGCCGTCTTCGCGACGACGACCTTCTTTACTACATCAAAACGCGTTCGGGCGACGTTTATGATCCGGCCGCTCTAGAACGCGATCTGAAGGAATTGCTCTCGCTGAACTTCTTCGACAAAACAGCCACGCGTGTAATTACAACTGAAGGCGTCCGCGGCGGCGTCAACGTGATTTTCGAGGTCCGCGAGCTGCCCATCATTCGTGATTTGCAGTTCACCGGCTCGAAGGCGATAACCGAATCCGATATTCTCAAGAAATTTCGCGAGGAACGCGTAGGTATCTCAAAAGAATCGGTTTACGATCCAGTAAAGGCCCGCGGCGGCGTGCGAATTCTCCGTGAGCTTCTGGCCTCAAAGGGATACCCGAACGCGAAGATAAATATTAAGGAAGAAGAGGTTTCGGCGACCTCGATCGCACTTACGTTCGAGGTGGAACAGGGTAATCGTTCACGCATCATCGAGATCGATTTTGAAGGCAACGAGAATTTTAAGGACAGCGAGCTTCGGTCTCAGTTAACGCTGGTTCAGGCAACAGGTCTTATCGCCCGATTTAAAGGCCAGGACATACTTGACCTCCGAAAACTACAGTACGACCTCGGTAAAAACGTTTTGGCGTACATGCGCTCGAAAGGCTACTTTCAGGCTCGTCTAGGCGAGCCCGAAGTCGTCGGGCTTGGCGTAAAACGCACTGATTTTATTCCGCTTATCACACTTCCGCTACCATTGCTCTCGTCAAAAGATGACACGCTGAAGATTATCGTTCCCGTGACCGAGGGTAGGATCTTTCGCGTCGGTGAACTCAAGGTCGAAGGGAACTCGATCTTTTCGGAACAGCAGATACTTGCTTATATCGGACTGAAAACGGGCGAGATCGCCAACGGTAAACGCCTTCAGGACGCTGTTTACGAAGACATGAAAAAGGTCTACGGTGGCCAGGGCTTTGTGCTTTTCAATGCGGAATACGAGCCGGAATTCAAGGACAATCCCGCAAATCCGAAAGAGGGAATTGTCGATATCAAGATCATTATCGACGAAGGAAAGCAATTCACATTGCGTCGGCTTGAATTTACGGGAAATACCTTCACGCGTGACCGCGTAATGCGCCGCGAATTTCTGATCAACGAAGGCGATATCTATAATCAGAATTACCTCGATATCTCCGTCGCTCGTTTAAATCAAACACAGTATTTTGACCCGATCGACAAGGAACAGGACGTTGAGATACGCACCGACGAAGAACAGGGCGACGTAGATCTGATCGTTAAGATCAAAGAAAAAGGCCGTCAGCAGATATCTTTTAACGGCGGTGTTTCGGGTATCGGCGGCTCGTTCTTCGGACTTGAGTATTCGACGAACAACCTCGCCGGTCGCGGTGAAATCCTCTCATTCTCGCTGGGAGCTGGAAACCGGCAGCAAAGTTTGCAATTTACGTATCAAGAACCGTATTTCCGGGACAGGCCGATCTCTGTCGGCTTCTCGTTATTTGCGTCGCGATACAGGTTTTTTGGCGAAGGCACGTCTCTGACGCAGAACACCGACGTTCTCAACGACCTCTTCAATCCGCTCGGACAGATCACGACCGATTCCAGTAACCTTTTTACACAAAGCACTTACGGTGCGACGTTGTTTGCTACCGCACCGCTGTCGGAGCTTTTCTTAAAAAAACGCAGATTCACTCAGTTTTCGCGAATCGGTCTTACGTATCAGATTTCGGCGACGTCGATCACGGATCCGCCGGTTAATCAATCTGCTGATCCTGCCGCGCGTATCCCGGTCATTTACGCTCAACCGAATATTCTTACAAGCCGGATCACGGGTTCATTCGTCTATGACACGCGGCAGCCTGCGGCAAATGGCATCGACACTCTGAGCGGAACGCAGATCACCGCGTCGTTTGCGTTGGCCGGTCTGGGCGGCGATGTCCGGGCCTATCAGCCCAATCTCAGCTTGTCAAAATTTATCCCGGTTCGCCGGAAGAAATCGAAAAATCCCGAAGTATTCGCGTTTCGAATCGAGGCGGGAACGATTGGAGCATTCGCTTTAACCGATACGGTCAGAAATGCAAATTCTATTGCGTTCGTTGGCGGCGTACCCGCGTATGAGCGTTATTTTCTGGGCAGCGAGAACGATATTCGCGGATATAACTCCCGCAGTATCGGGCCTATTGCCCCGTTCGATACCTACGTCACAAGCAGAAATGTCGTCTTGACTACGAACGCGTCAGGAACAGCCGTCCCCTATAACGGGTTCATAGATCCCGCTACTGGTCAGCCTGATCCGACTCGATCTCAGGAAATAGCTAATGCGATTGGACTGGTGACTGGTTCCGGCGGTGCAAATCCAGCACTGTTTACGAGAAACTTCCGGTTTATCGGCGGTGATACCAAGATACTTGGAAATTTTGAGTACCGTATTCCTATTTTTGGACCGGCAACGATGGCCGTGTTCGCCGACGTCGGCAGCGTGTTCAACCTGCGTAAAAGTGGCATTCAGACGATTAACACGGAGTTTCTTGCTGACGATACGTTTCTCGGGGCCGGCCGATTGACCGCACTTGGCTTGATCAACACTCCAGTTTTGGAAAACAGCTTTGGTAGCATTTTGTATTATCAAGGCCGAGTCCTTACAGAAACGGATTTTATCAACGAATTTTGTCGAGGCAACCGCTTTGGCTGTCCGACCAGCCTTTCGCCTGAGGTGCAGCAGTTTTATGTTCGCGGGGAAGTCCAGCAGAATTCGCTATTGCGTGTAGACGACAGTGCGTTTGGCAAGCTCGGCGATTTCAAAGCCAGCGTCGGGCTTGAGCTTCGCGTGCAAGTTCCGGTAGTGAATGTTCCTTTTCGGTTGATCTATTACTACAATCCGAATGCGAAGCTCGGCTTTACCGAGGAAATTCCCGGTATTTTCCTGCCCGGAAAGCGGAACGGATTTAGATTTACGGTCGGACGAACGTTTTAACATTTCGGGCAGAAACGCGAGTGTGAACGAGCGTGCCGATTTCACGGCCTGAAGTAGCACGCTCCATAACTGTCGCGTTTCCGCCCGTAGACAAGATGAAGCGTAAACTCGCAATAAGGTGCGGAAAATTGACAATAGTTGACCGATAACATAACATTGTCGTCGCTTTCCACTATTTATTATCAGAGACAGGCAACAATTTAAGAGAATTTAGTTTCAAAGATATAGTCTGGTATCTCACATTATTTGTTAGCAAGATTAAGGAGTTGTACATAAAATGAAAAGATTTAGTTTAATTGCCGCATGCTTTATTTTTACGGCAGTTTTCTCAATATCGGCGTTTGGGCAAGTACCCGCGGCGACCGCGACCGGAAAGATCGGTTTGGTAAATGTTAATGCTTTTGGCGACGACAAGGCTGGCATCACGAAATTTAGAAATGCTCTAAACAGCCTTGAGCCGGAATTCAAAGTCATTAACGATGAGCTGAAGACGATGCAGACAAGATACACGACGTTGGCGGAGGAAATTCGGGTAGCCAACGCGCCAAAGCCTGCAGGTGTTCCGGCATCCGCTCCGGCAAACCTTGCTGCAAAGATTGAAGAAGCTCAAAACCTTGAGATCAATATCAAGCGCAAGCAGGAAGATGGCAAGGCGAAGTATGAACGACGCTACCAGCAGGTAGTCGGCCCGGTTTTTGGAGACATAATCAAGGCTTTGAACGATTATGCCAAGCAAAAGGGCTATGCCGTTATTCTTGACGGAGCGAAGCTTGAAGAGTCAGGCATTCTGATGGGGTTTGACGATAAATACGACGTAACCAAAGATTTCGTGGTATTTTACAATGCTCGTCCCGCTGGAACAGCAACGGTAGCTAAGCCCAATTAGTCGTCAACCAGTTTCCTGAACAGTCAGTAGTCGGTCGAAGTTTTTCTTCTGCTGGCTCCTGACTTTTTACATTTTATGCCCAGTTCAACTCCGATATACGATTCGCTCGGTATACAGCAAATACTGCCGCATCGCTACCCGTTTTTGTTGGTTGATAAGATCGTCGAGCTTGAGCCGCGCATCAGGATCGTCGGCGTAAAACAGGTAACGATAAACGAGCACTTCTTTGCCGGACATTTTCCGGAGGCACCGGTAATGCCCGGTGTTTTGCAGATCGAGGCCCTGGCTCAGGTCGGAGCTATTCTTGCTTTGCGCGAGTTCGAAAATCGGGAAGAGAAGATCCCGTTTTTCAGCGGAATTGAGCACGCCCGCTTTCGGCGGCCTGTCGTTCCGGGAGATACGTTGATGCTGGAGGTGATAGCTTTGCGGATTGGCAGTAAAGTACAGAAAATGCGCGGCATCGCCACGGTCGACGGCAACGTCACCGCCGAAGCCGAGATAATGTGTATAATCGCCGACCGAAACCGGAAAGGATGATAACCATATGGAGCCGATTCAGATAACTACTCAGGAATTCGTCGTTTACACAATTTTGGCAAATGCCGTCATTGGATTTGTGCTTGGTTTAGTTCCTCTGGCTTTCGGATTTATTAAAAATCAGAGAAAGTATGCGTTTTTCGGATTGATCGCGTGTATCGTAGGCGGAGCTGTGTTGGGCATCTTTCTATCGATTCCGCTGGCCGCGGTCTTTACCTGGCTGATTTTCAAATCCTCAAGTACAAAGTCAAATAATACTGACGATAGTAACGACACGTCGGGTTCTTAGCGAACCGATCCATTATGTCTCTTTTTATTCACGAAACGGCTTTGGTGAGCCCTAAAGCTTTGATCGGTTCAAACTGCCACATAGGTGCTTTTTCGATCGTCGGAGAACAGGTTGTACTGGGCGACAATGTTCGGCTCGAATCGCACGTCGTAATCGATGGAAAGACCACCGTAGGTGAAGGAACTCACGTTTTTCCTTTTGTTTCCATCGGGCTTGCGCCCCAAGACCTAAAATACAGTGGTGAACCGACGGCAACCGAGATCGGGAAACATAATCAGATACGGGAATTCGTGACCATTCATCGCGGAACTGCGGGCGGCGGCGGTTTGACGAAGATCGGCGATAACAATCTGCTTATGGCCCAGGCTCATGTCGCACATGATTGCCAGATCGGTAACGACGTCATAATGGCGAACGCGGCGACGCTTGCCGGCCACGTCGAGATAGCTGACCGGGCCAATATCGGAGCATATTCCGGCGTACATCAATTTTGCCGTATTGGACTGGAAGCTTTTGTCGGCGGTTATTCTGTGGTTGTAAAAGACGCTCCGCCATTCGCGATAATACAGGGAAATCATGCAAAATGCTTTGGTTTGAACCGGGTCGGAATGAAACGACGCGGTTATCCGAAGGTCACGATCGAAAAGCTCCACCATGCTTTTCATCTATTGCTCTCGGCAAAGTTGAACACGACGCAGGCTGTTGAAAGAATTAAGGAAGAAATATCCGGCTGTGCCGAAGTAGATCTGTTAATCGATTTCATCGAATCCTCAAAACGCGGCGTTGTAAAGTAGAAATTCGGCGACGGCCTTTTCTTTTTCCAGTTCCTTCCTGTTCATCTTATTCAGTGGATTCCTCGCTCGAGCCGAAAGGCTGTTAATATTTTGATCAAAACTTTTACCACTGAATAAGATGAATATGAGGAACAGGAAAGAATTTATTTAAGAAAATGAGCCGCATACTGAAACTCAAAACTCTATGCTAAAATTTTTCAAGTAATGAACGATAACGACGAGGTTTTGGACGAATTCGGCAAGCGCATTCAGCGTTGTTATGGCTGCTTCATCGCATATCATTTAAAAGATATGTATCTGGGCGAGGACGTCACGTTTTTCTGCGACCACTGCAAGGACGAAACGATGTTCCATTTTGACGAATTTGCGCGGCTGATGGATATTACAAAGCTGAAAGAGGTCGCTGACTCAGATCATCATCACTGACAAGTGAAAGTAAAGCTTTTCATCGAAAACGCCAACGAATCTAAAACAGTTGAGCTTGGCGAAGAACTCATAATAGGGCGGACACCGGCCGCTCAATTGGTATTGGATGATTCAGGGCTTTCTCGTATCAATACAACTTTTTTTGTTGAAGGCGATGAAGTTTTATTAACCGATGAGAATTCGACGAATGGAACATTTCTCAATGATGAACGGATAAGCGGGCGGCCTCGAATTCTGCGCGATGGCGATTCGATCAGAATCGGCAGCCACACGACGATTCGGGTTCAGATCGGTGACGACCGTGCGGCCGCCGTTCCTATCGACAAGAGCTTGCCATCTGCATCAAACGTTAAGCCGCCCGTCATTACGCCTCCATTTATTCCAACACAACCTAATGTTGCAGGTAACGATCAGCCGGGAGGAGTGCCGCTCGTCTTGATCGCGGCGGTGGGAATGACGCTCGCTATCATACTATTTGGCGGGATCGCTTTTTGGATTGTCTCAAATAACGATGACAAAAAACCGCCCGGTTCAAAAACACCGCCCGTCAGCACTTCGCGAATACCCGTTCGCGTGATCGATCCTCTCGGCGGGGAGAACGAAGAAGACCTCGACGACCTAATCGCGTCATGGGAAACGGCCGAAGAAGAGATCAAGGCGGAAAATGTGGCTGACGTAGCCGTTACTTCCACTGATGTAGACGACGCGGACCTCAACGTCACGACCGCGTTTCTTGCCGACCGCCAAAGGAAGGCGTTCGAGCCACGACCGGGCGAAACGGGTATTCGACCAGAGGGACTGGCTGTGCCGAAGGAGTTGTTCGGCGATGGCGTGATTAAACAAAAAGCAAAGCTGCGCGATATGAATGCCACTGGATACCAGCAGCCGTTGGATTTTGCAGATTTGGCCGCGAAACGTATGAGTCGCGATTTGCTCGAGATGCCGATGGCAACGAACAGCTTTTACCTGGATGTCGGCGGTTCAGCTCAGGATTCGCCGTTTACGTCGTTTGCCTTTCCCGATAGCAGAAGCGAGATCGTAAACGGCCATCCGAAATTCAGTGCTCTTGCGCGTCTCGCCGAAAATTTTGCGGGCAAAAAATACGATTTGAACAACTCATCTGACCGAAAGCAAATGCGTATGCGGCTTCTTAGAATGTTCCAGCCACGGGCAAAGCCGATCTTAAAAGAATTAGCCGATGCGTACTTCGGTAAATTTGCCCGCCCACTGCGCGTTACCTCGCTGACGCGTTCGATGGATTACCAAATTCTGCTAAATGCCGGCAACGCAAACTCCTTCAAGGTCCGTGGCGAAGGCTCGCTCCCGCCGCACACATCAGGCTGTGCGTTCGACCTTGCACGCAAACACATGCCAGCCGAAGAGCAAAATTTCGTAATGGCCAAACTCGCCGAAATGGAACGCGATGGCAAGCTTGACGCCCTTATCGAATACGGAGTGAACGCCTGTTTCCACATCTTCATATACAACGACGGCAACCCGCCAAAGATGTGATTCTAAAACCTGTTTTCCAGCCGATCTCAATTATTTCCCTCTTTGCGTCCTTTCCGGCAAATACTTAAACTTGAACCGTGGCCGAAGAGGAAACGAAAAAGCAGACATTCACAGGTTTGGCCGCGCGGCTCGGACGGCTCCCGGCTGACAAGCGGCGTGCAGCGCTCGAGATAAGCGCCGCGCTTGCCGGTGTTTCTCTACGCGTCAGTCGCGCTTTTGTCGAAGCGGTGCCGAAAGCTGCGAGGATACTAACTGCTGACGATCTTCGAAACTGGGGCGAGATGGGCCGCCGTCTTGCGATGGGCGATGCAGAAACCGGTGTGCAGTATTTTGCCCGAGGCGTGAGCAGTATCGGTAAGATTCCCAAAAAAGCGAGGCCCGATGTTTTTCGAATCAGCACACGCCAATTGGTCCTCTCCAGTTCGATAGCTCTCGAAACCTTTGAGTTCATTCCCAAACTAGCCCGAGAAATCAACGACGATGAGCTTCTGATTGCAACGCTGAAACTAGCGGCCGAGATCGCCAACCGTTCCGCCAAACACAGTGCCGATTTTTTGCAGGGCACGCCGCCTGTTGCCCGCGGACTTAACGCTTTCAAAGATCGCAAAACTGAGGTCGCTGACGCCGTGTTCGATCTCGGCTCGCATTTCGCTACTCGGACCGGCGGCATGACCGCAGATCTGTGGACAAACCTTCCAAAGGCTCTCGACGGTCTGACGGCTGAAAACGCAATTCTCCTGATGCAGCGTGCGGCAACGATCCTCGAATACGGGGCCAGCGTGACGCTTCATTATGTATCGTCGGGCAGCGATGTGCTGAGGCGTGTCGACGGAGCGTTTGACGATTGGTGCGGCGTTCTGAGCAAGATCGGCAATCAGGGCAACGCTGTTCTCATCGCATTCCTGCGTGCAACTCCGAAATTCTTCGGCCAGATACTCGCCAATTCCGCAAGGCATGGCTCGTCGCTCGATGCCGAAACGCTTTCGCTGATCAAAAGAGTTCTCCGTCTTACGGGTGAGATCGCCGAATCGGATGCGGAGAGCGGGCTCGCGGCGTTTCGTTCGAGCACGGCGGCTTTGAAAAAAGTGTCGCTTGACCAATTTGAAGAATGGATCGAGACCGGCCTGCGCGAAAAGTACGCCGATTCCGCCAAGGCCCGTCGAAGTTATTTTGCGCTCGAAACGCGCGAATCGAACAACTTTCTGCATGAGACCCGGACGGGTTTGCCGCTCGAAACGATTCAAGGCGTTCTTCGCATCTACGTCGAAGGACTGACCGGAAAAGAGGTCGAAGTTTCGCCGCTGTCCGCAATGCCGCAGGAATCACGGATCGGCGACGGCCGGACAATTTACCTGCCGTCATCAGTGACGGAATTTGACGATGAGGAGATGAACTTTCGGCTCTACAAAGTGCTTGCTGCACATGGAGCGGGTCAGATCGAATTCGAGACATTTGTAAAAGACACCACTGAACTTAAAGCGGCGTACTCCGACCTTGCGGGTTTGTTCGAAGCAACCGCCGATCAGATCGACGCGTTTTCGCTCGCCGGATATATCGAGGACGTACAGACCGGAGAAGCGGCACTAAGTGAAAAAGAAACAAGCCGGGAATTGAAGAAGAAAATTCAAAAGCTGCCGAAAAATTCCGACTACAAGGCTGTCTTAAAACTTTTCCCCGAGCCTCGTCTTGCAAAAAAGATCTTCGGCACTATGGAGAACGCCCGTATCGACAATCGCCTTCGCCACTCGTACCGTGGCCTTCGCAAGGACCTTGATCTGATGAAATCGATTCTGCTCAAAACGCGTCCTTATATTTTTGACGTGCCGATGCACCAGGTGCCGTTCGAGCTTCTGTTTCAGATCACTCTCTGTGGCGGAGCGACGGACGACGCAAAACAATTTTACGGGCAGATCGTTTCCGAGATCGAAACGATCGTTGACAAGTACCTTATTCCTCAACACAAAGAAGCCGTTTGGGACGCTGAGACGCAGGGAAAAGAAATGGTAAGTGGAAAGTGGAAAGTGGAAAATGAAAATCCGGATTCCAAATTGTCCATTTTCAATTCTCAATTCTCAATTCCAACGGTTGCCGATTCCCTAATGGCGACAAGCCGTGTCTACAACCTCTTCCAGAATATCTCCGCCGAAGACAACCAGGAGGCCGAATCCGACCAGAACGACGAGGAGCACGAGTATGAGTTCGAGGACAAGAATGTAGGCGAAGCTGCAACCGACGAGCAGATGAAGCGCGAGGACAGGCCCAAAAAATCTCAGGACATCAAGGATCTTTTCAACGCCTGGAACAGTCTTGACGACGAAGGCGAGCCCGACGACCTTGGTGGTGCCGAGGCATGGTCGCAAAACGAGATGCCGGAGCAGGCACTCGAACCGGGTGACGAAGCGTTCTCTTATGACGAATGGGATCGCGAGTTGAACGATTACCGCGTCGGCTGGAGCCGCGTCATCGAGAAAAAGGTGAAACAGGGCGACCGTAATTTTGTCGAGCTGGCCCGCTCGCGTTATCGCGGCGTGATCTCTTCGATCCGCCACCAGTTTCAGTTGATGAAGCCCGAAAACTTGACCCGCATAAACCGCGAGATCGACGGCGAAGATTACGATCTGAACGCTGTCATCGACTATGTTGTCGATCGAAAGGCCGACGGCCTCCAATCGGACCGCCTCTATACAAAACGCTTGCGTCGCCAACGCGATGTCGCCGTCTCGATCCTGCTTGATCAATCCTCGTCTACCGCCCGGACGATAACCAGAAATCCATTGCAGCCCTATACTTATCCAGGCCGCAGGATCATCGAAATCGAAAAGGAAGGCCTCGTATTAATGAGCGAAGCGCTCGAAGCAGTCGGCGATATTTATTCGATAAATGGCTTTACGTCCGAGGGGCGGCGCAACGTCAAATTCTATGTTGTAAAAGATTTTAACGAGAAGTATTCCGAAGAGATCGAAAAACGAATCGGCGGAATTACATTCCAGAATAACACCCGCCTCGGGGCCGCCATCCGGCATTCCGCGACAAAATTGCTCAAGCAGGAATCGCGCACAAAACTGCTGATAATCCTGACTGACGGCCGCCCGTACGACCACGACTACGGCGACGCCCGCTATGCCCGCGAAGACGTCCGCGAAGCCCTGACCGAAGCGAAGATGACCGGCATCACTCCATTCTGCATCACCGTCGACCGCGAATCCGAAAGCGAGCTAAAAGACCTCTACGGCGATGTCGGCTACACCATCATAGACGACGTGCTCAGCCTGCCCGAGCGAATGCCGAATATTTACAGGCGATTGACCAGTTGATCTATGATAAAATTGTGAAATGATGAGCAACGTAATTGAGGTAAATCCTGAAAAATTAAGCGGCACCCCAGTTTTCGCGGGGACACGCGTGCCGATCCAGAATCTCTTTGATTATATCGAAGGCGGAGACACGCTTGAAGATTTCCTGGAAGGATTTCCGCCGGTGACGCGCGAACAGGCCATTGATGTTCTTGAACTCGCGAAACGGTCATTATTGAAGGAAACGGCAAAGAATTGAAGATCCTGCTTGACCACAATTTAGACCGTAGGCTCAAGTCTTATCTTCCGGATCACAATACTGCGACGACTCAAGAGCAAGGTTGGGCCGACGTTATTAACGGCAAACTTCTGGATCTCGCGGAAGAAAATAGTTTCGAGGTTTTACTTACCGCTGACGCGAATATCAAAAACCAACAGAATCTGGCGAATAGAAAGATAGCAATACTTATCTTGCGTGCATTTAACAATCGACTGACAACCCACCTACAAATGATTGATGATATTAGCGAAACTTTATCTCAGATTCAATCAGGCGAGATCATGGAAGTATTTCAACAAGACTTCGAGAAAAAGCCACGCAATCAAATTTAACACTGCCTCAACGACATCCGATCTTTAGAAACTCAAAACCAAACAATTAGCGGCATCTTCGTTATTCTGCTAACGTTTAGAGAACGTTATGAATATCATTTCGCTGGAAAATGTCTCAAAAAACTATGGCTTTCGGCCGCTGTTTGAGAATGTGACTCTCGGCCTCGAAAACCGTGACAAGGTAGGGATAATCGGCGCGAACGGTTCGGGAAAGACGACGTTTTTGCGAATTCTTGCCGGTATTGAAGAGCCTGATACCGGACGTGTCGTTAGGGCAAAAGGAAAAACACTTGCCTTTCTCTCACAAAACCCCGCGTACGACGAAAACCTGACTGTGCTCGAAACGATCTTTGCATCAAGCAGCGGCGTGATGCAGACGATCCGCGACTACGAGGCGGCGTGTCACGACCTAGCGGCCGGAATGCACGACGCAAATCTCTTGACGCGAATGTCCGAGCTACAGCACGATCTGGAGATAAACGGCGGCTGGGAGATCGAGGCAAACGCCCGTGCGGTTCTGACAAAGCTTGATATTACCGACACGTCGGCGAAGATGGGAGAGCTGTCGGGCGGGCAGCGAAAGCGCGTCGCTCTCGCCCACGAATTGATCTTCAAACCCGACATTCTGATCCTCGACGAGCCGACCAATCACCTAGACGCCGACACCATCGAATGGCTCGAATCATACCTCGCCCGCTATACCGGCACGCTTTTGCTGGTAACGCATGACCGATATTTTCTCGATCGCGTGACTGACCGCATCTTTGAGGTTGATCGCGGAACAGTGCAGAATTTCAACGGCAATTACGCTTATTACGTCGAGAAAAAAGCCGAGCAGGACGAGCTTCGTGAGGTCGAAGGCCACATGCGCGAACAGTTGATAAAAAAGGAACTCGCGTGGCTTCGCCGTGGCGCGAAGGCACGCACTCGCAAATCGAAACACCGCATCGAGGCCGCCCACAGTCTGATGGCCATCCCGAAAGAAGCTACGAAGGAGAACGTCGATATCGCTATCGGTTCGAAGCGGCTCGGCTCCAAGGTCGTCGAAATCAACAACGTATCCAAATCCTACGGCACAACAACTCTAATCAAAGATTTCACCTACCTGCTAAAGCGCGATGATCGAATCGGGATAATCGGAGCGAACGGATCGGGAAAAACTACCCTGCTCGATATGATCACCGGCCGCGTCGCACCCGATGGAGGCGAGATCGACATCGGCCAGACCGTGCATATCGGCTATTACGACCAGGAAAGCCGTGCGTTGAATGACGAACAGCGTGTCATCGACTACATCCGCGATGTGGCCGAATACATAACGACCAACGAAGGCGTGCAGATAACGGCGGGCAAGATGCTTGAGCGGTTCCTTTTCACGCCCGCAGCACAATACGCGGTGATCGGAAATCTGTCGGGCGGCGAACGCAGGCGGCTCTATCTTCTGCGAATATTGATGGGTTCTCCGAACGTTTTGCTGCTCGATGAACCTACCAACGATCTCGATATCCCGACGCTGATCGCGCTCGAAGAATATCTCGACGATTTCGCCGGTGCCCTAATCGTCGTCAGCCATGACCGCTATTTCCTCGACCGCACGATCGAGAACATTTTCCGCTTCGAACCCGGCGGAAATGTCCGCGAGTTCGCCGGCGATTACAGCGCGTATCTCGAGGTCAACGAACTCGAAGAAGTGGAACGAAAAGCTGCCGAGGTGCCAAAGACGAAAGCTGCCCCGGAACCGACTACCGCAGATCGCCCGCAGTCAAAAAAACTCAACTTTAAAGAAACACGGGAATTGGAAGACCTCGAAAAAAGCATCGCCGCCGCCGAAGCCCGCCTTCCTGCCATCGAAAAGGAACTTGCTATGGCCGCGACCGATGCGGGAAAGGTCCACGAGTTATTCACTGAACAGCAAACCGTCGAAGCCCGCCTCGAAGCCGACATGACCCGCTGGGCCGAACTCGCCGAAAGGGCAGGAAACTAATTCATCACCCGTACAAGCAGAAGCCCCGCGAGGTAACCGTTCTGATAGGAGAAGACAGTAGCGGGGTTCTTTTAATGCTGTCTTTTCAAATGAAGTGATGTCAGAGGGCTAAAAAATCTGGAATCCGGAATCGGGTATCCCGAAGACCGTTATCCCCGTCCGAAGGAACAGAAACAGAATCAGTGCGAGCAGGACCAGCTCGGCGATCAGAATACTTTTGCCGGCGCTGTCGAGGCGGCGGGTCTCTATCCAACCAGTCTGGGCGCACAAAAGTCCGAACCCCAGCAATGTCTTTCCAAACGGCGCGTACCTGAGAAACGCGAACCACTGGCTCACGCCTATATTCTTAAGCCGAATCGAATCCAGCACAAAGCTTGCCACCATCAGCACCAAACCGGTTATGCTCATCATGCGGCTCTCCGGCCCGAAGACCGTCACCACAAACACCACCGCGGCGATCATCCCGATATGCGCCAAAAAATAATGCAGCCTGCCAATGCCGGGATATTCGTTCTCAAGGTCGTTCATAGTGGCTAAATTCTACCACGCTCACAAAATCGAATCCTTAAGTATTTTGTAGACCGCCCACCGCCTGGCCGCCGCGTCTTTATTTGGGTTCTCGGATTATCTTGACCAATACTGCAAAAACGATGTTTAATCTATCCATGCGTTCGGTCAAAGAATATTCGGTCCTGTCGGGAATCATATTATTGACGCTGTCCGCCTCAGCCTTTTCTCAAAAGATACCGGCATTTTCCCGGTACAAGGTCCGGATCGAGAAGTTTGGGAAGGTAACCGTCAACCTAAAAAGCCACAAGAATGCCCGGATGTTTCGCACCAGGCTTCGCGACGCCGCCGCTAAGGAAGACGTAAACTTTGCGGGCCACTATATCCTGACTGTTTGGGGCTGCGGCACTAACTGCTCGCAATGGGCGATCATCGATGCACGAAACGGAAACGTCTTCTTTCCAAAGGAATTTGAGGGTGTCGGATCTGGCTATTGCGAGCTGCCGAGAAAAGCGATCCCCGCCGACGCACCGCCAGAGGCCGGCGAAGGGGGCGAAGGCCCCGTCTTTCACAAGACCAACAGCCGAATGATCCTCCTCATCGGCTTGCCCGGCGGCGGCCTCGATAACCAACGGGCCAAGTGCGGCAACTACTTTTATGAATGGACGGGCAACAGGCTCCGTCAGATAAAGCTCGTCCCGGGCAAACGTACCGACACGCCGTAAGTTTCTACAATAATGAGATCAAAGGCTTCGTTCAGAAAAGAACGAGGCCTTTTTCGCGGGCGGAAATCGCAGCGGTTGCGGGTGTCCCGCGCAACACTGGCACGTCTTGTGTGCCAACGGCTTTAGCATTGGCCGGGGCCTGCCGGCCTCAAGACCTCGTGCATCAAGCCGATCACCCGAAACGGCTTTCTCCTGAAACTGTGAGCCGAAAGGCTGGAAGTAGAAGCGGCTTTACATCGTCCGATTAGGGGAACGTAGAGATTTGAGCTACTTCATTTCCTCGATAAATCGTGACGATTTGCCGCGATAGTCCTTTGTCATGAACCGAAATTTGAATTGCGACATGTCTGCACTATTTTGCTTTAGGTCAGCCCCTTGCCAATCAAGCGTGGATAAAAGGAATAGGCCTTTTAATGCTCGCGTCATGCCTACAAACAGTAGTCGTCGTTGAGCTTCAATCGTATCAAGTCCACGTTCATCATTTGGTAAAATGCCGGAAGTCAATCCTAGGATGAAGGCGTAGTCGGCCTGAAGCCCCTTAGATTTGTGAATGGACATTAGATTGATTTTGTTCTTTTCGAACTGGACATCGTTCTTAAATTGCTGCGGAAGTGCCTTAAGGCTCTTTTCGAGTCTCTCGGCAATCTAGATGTTCACGTAAATCTTCAAATTCGGGGTGGTCTGTGAAAAACTTATCTAACTCGGGTACGGTTTCTAGGTAATTCGTGAATGGTTTTGGAAGGACCTTCAACTTCAATATTGCAGCAACCGTATCGGCAGAATTACCTCCTTTCTCCAGGTGCTCTTTTAAGATAGAAATCAACTTATCGTTTCGCGCAAGCCGTCGCATGCCCAGCAGAAAGAGTACGAATTTAAGTTTATCCTCTAAAAATATGGCACATAGCCACCAGATCCGTTGCTGTCGATCAACATCGGCTTGCACCCAACAATCAACGACTTCGGGATTCTCCTCTCCAAATTTCTCCCGAAGGCCATCAACAATTAGCCTGAGAGGGCTCAAAATCAAGATGCTCGCTTGCGGCTCGGTAGCCCGAATTTCCGCGATTTTACGGCTGACGTAATCGTCTTCTTCCGCCCTTGTTTTGAATTGTCTAAATGTAACCGAACCGGCGTTTCCATTCTTCTTCCATTCTTTCGGAATCCGACGTTTATTACTGCTGAGAAGCTTGGTCCCCAAGTCTACGACGTCGTCTGGTCATCGATAGCAGATATTTTCGTGCGGTATTTTCTCGACTGCCGCATTGTTGTAGATCGAAATAATTCCGTCCGGGTCAGCATCTTTAAATCCGTAGATCGATTGATCATCATCGCCGAGAATTATCGTTTCGGCCGCGTATTCTGACACAGCCAATACAAGCGATTGTTCCGAGGGATTGAAATCTTGAAACTCATCTACTAAGAGAAGATCAAGGTCGCCAATTTTTTCCTTAGCGTATACGGGGTTGGCCGAGATGAAGCCCGCACTCGCCGCGATCATTCCGTCGAATGTGATACAGGACAACTGGGAGCAAACGTCCCCCAAAGCTATTTCTGTCTTTTCTGCGAGTTTTTCGAGTATTTTTTGTTCGGGACCAGTCGCAACATAGAGCTCTTTTTGATGATTCAGTCCGAACGCATAACTATGGAGAGTAGCGCATGATACGGACTCATTCGTTTCAAAACTCCCCGACAGGTCATTCACAGTAAAATTAGTAAAGGATAGGACTTTTATTCGCTTCGCCGCATGAAAATCATTGGCAATAATTGACTTAATATTTGTCGTCTTGCCCGTGCCCGGACCCGCTAGGAGGATTTTCATATAGTTTTTGCGGCAAGGCGACTCCGCTGCTTGGCGGGGTCGCCTCTCAAATGTTGGATTAGGTTATTTGAGTGATTCAAGATCTTCAATAGTTTCAAAGAAAGGTTCGACATAATTCGCAACCAGCTTTTCGCCCTGCGAGTAAAGGCCGAAAAACACTTTGTCACCTTCTTCTACTTGATTGTTGAGTACCGCATCTTCGGTTAGCTCGTATTCAACTTCACCCGACTTGATATATTTTTGATCTTCTAATTTGATCACATATCCAATGCGATTTAGATCTACCAAAATTATCTGAGAGTTCGATAATGGGTTTAACCTGTCGAATTTTCCTCGATGCCTATTATGCAGATCGTTTATTAATATTTTCTCGCCCTTATCGAAATAAAATTTGCCACTTTTATCATCCCTCATAATCGAATAAAGTCTAATTAATTCGCAAACGGTTAATAACCCCGTGTGCGACTTTTATCGCGGGTAGATAAAGTAAAGTCCAAGGTTTGGTAACATCGGAAGATAAGCTACGAAACTTTTCTAACGGGGGTTACGCAAATGAACTTGGACATGGTAATTATAAGCATATTTTGCATGATTGACGATCTTTTCAAGCAGTTGGGGCGAAGAATTCGTGGGCGCGGGTTCGCTCCGGGGTTGACGGACGCCGAAGCGGTGACTATCGAGACGGTCGGCGAGTTGATCGGTCTGGATACGGACAAATCGATATTTGAATACTTTCGGCGTCATTATAGTGAATGGTTCCCGGCCCTTCGGAAGATGCACCGGACGACATTCGTGCGACAGTCGGCGAATCTTTCGAGCATAAAAGAGTGGCTGTGGCAAAGGCTTCTGCCGCCGGAGCAGGCCTCGCCATTCTCGATAGTGGACAGCTTTCCGGTTTCAGTGTGCCGTTTTGTCCGGGCCACATCGGCACGTCTTTTCCACTCTCTGGCGGCCTATGGAAAGGACCACGGCGGAAAAGCTACGATCTTCGGCTTTCGCTTCCACGTGCGGATCTCAAGCGAGGGCTGGATAAGGCGGCTCGCGGTCGCCCCGGCGAATGTCTCGGACACGGCCATGCTGCCGCAACTGGTTGAAAAAACACAAGGTTGCTGTCTCGGCGACCGCAACTACTGGCAGCCGGATCTGAAAACCGAGTTCAAGGATCAGGGGCTTGAGATCTGTGCCCCGTTTAGAATGCGGTCCACCGACCCGATGCCCGAAAGAAGCCGTATTATCTCCCGGCACCGGCAACTTATCGAAACCGTGTTCTCACAGTTGAGAGAACGCTTTAACATCAAACGTGTCTGGGCTCGCGACACCTGGCATCTGGCCAATCGCGTCATCCGCAAGGTCCTGGCCCATACCCTCGGCCTAAAACTCAACCTAACACGTCACGTTTCACCGCTACAGCTCGCAAAGCTGTTTGCTTACTAAAAGTCGCACACGGAGTTATTAGCTACTTTTTAGAAGTAACAAGAACCTACTTTACGCCGACAACCTTCTTAAACCACCATCGCAGGCCAACGAACAAAAACCTGTAATCTTTAAAAAACTCCGGCGGCTTGCCTTCGAAATAGTGCCCGACAAATTGTAGTATCCAGCCAATGACAAAAAGCCCGAGCGGAATTTGCCAAAATCCCGTCACAAAAAAGCATACCGGGATAAGCAATAGGGCGACGGCGATCATCGGAATCCCGACGCTGTGCGTCAAACGGTTTATCGGATGCTGGTGTCCCTCGGCATACTCTTCGATCCAATCGTCCCAAGATCTTCCGCCCATCATATGCTTTTTCTCCTGTAGTTGTTTGCGAAGATTCTATACCAAAACCTGCTCACGACGAAATATTTCGACAACCAATCCGTCAGCAAGTTCGAGGGTCTCGACGACTGAGAATCCATCAAGAAAATCTGCTGGCATGTATGTGTCCGCCTCCTCGACATCAACCGGCACCTGCGTCACGATCCATCTATCGATAACGTCCGCAAATTCTGCATAGGTCTTCGCACCGCCAATGATGAACACCTCGCATTTCAAAAACTCCGAAAGCTTTATGACCTGCTCCTTGCTCCGCAGAAAAAGCAGATTCGCATCGTTCTCGATCTGGGCCGAACGGCTCAGAACAATATTGAGCCGGTTCGGCAGCGGTTTTCCGATCGCTCGCCACGTGTTGAAACCCATCACGACCGCGTGACCAGTCGTAGTTTCCTTAAAAAACTTTAGGTCGGCAGAATAGTGCCACGGCAATTTGCCGTCCTTGCCGATGGCGTTATTTTTTGCGACCGCTACGATGCCGATGATCATAAATCTCTGCCTTTGTTTCTCTTCTTTGCGTCTTTGCCGGAAACTCTCCTAAAGATTATTGACCACCCGCGTAATCCCATCCTTGATCAAATTTACGTTAAAATTAATCAGCAAACCCAATCGAAGGTCCATCAGCCGCAGATAAGTCCGCAATTGTTTTGCATGGACCGGAGCAATCGCGTCAATGGACTTAACCTCGATCACAACTTTTCGGTTTACGATCAGGTCGGCGCGAAAACCTAAATCAAGCTTCACGTCTTCGTAAATCACTGGTATCGCCTGTTGAGAAATCACTTCGCATCCTCGGCTTTTTAGTTCGTAGCCAAGTACGGCTTCATAAACAGATTCCAAAAGTCCGGGGCCGAGCGTAGTGTGAATCTTAAACGCGGAATCGACAATTATGCGTGAAATTTCGTTTTCTGTCATAAAGAGATTCTCCCGCAAAGACGCAAAGGAGCGAAGAAGAAGCTGAAGAATTGAAGTAAATAGCTGAAAAAGAAACTCATTAGAATAGACTTCCAAATATGATCGAAGAAGACGTTAAGCCTACAAGCTATAAAAACTTTTCCTTCTCTTCTTTGCTCCTTTGCGTCTTTGCGGGAAACAATCTTCAACCTACTAACCTCACGCCCTTATAAACCGCAATATCCGAGCCCTTCGCAAGCAAAACCGAGTGTGGTTCCTCGTCTGCTAAAAAGCCAAACTCCTCGCCGTATGTTTTACCAAAGTCTACATCAACTAGTGCTTTTTCCGTCGCAAACAGCTCCCATTTTGGATGCTCGACCTTGTATTCGTCGGTCCGGCCCTCACTTCGTTTTGTGTAGCCCCAATAATGCTCGATGATAAATTCGCCTTCCGAACCTGCGTCCGGCACGCCGAGGCTTTCACCACGTTCGACGCTGAGCGTACTCACGCATCCGCCCTTTTCCCAGCTATATCGAACTCGCTCTTCGTCGCGAACATTCGACATCGCCCATCGCTCGTAAGGCTCTCCGTAGATGGTTTTAGCGACCGCCGCTATCGCAAACCGCGGCACGATCTCTTTGATAAAAACAACGCCGCGGCGAACCTCGTCATCCTTTTCGTGTCGGACGTAAAATCGCAGATTCACTTCTTCGAAATTCACATGAAACGGCACGAGAAAACCCATCACGCGCGTGTCGAGAAACATAAACCCGACGAGGCTGACAAAACATTTCCCTTCATACAGATCGATCTCAGTGCCAGTCGGAACACGATCCGCCAGCAAGGACGGCTCGACCGCGTAGTTCACCATTATTAGATCATGCCATTTTGCCGTAAGGAATTTTTTCATCAAAGAACGACCCGCCGCTCGCCAGACCGCACCGTCACTTTTGCGCTATCAAAATACTCCAGCAATGGTATAGCATACTTCCGCGAAACTCCGGAGATGTCCTTAAATTTCCGTACATCTATCGACCGGTCTGTGCCCGAATCGGCATAAGTGCGCACTTTTTCGATCAGCAGTTTGATCGCAGCCGATGAGAAATAAAACTCGTTTGTAACCCTAATTATCTCGCCGTCGTGTATCAAAATCTGAACCAGCTTCCGGCCATGATCTTGTCGCAATTTTGTACCGATGATCGCCGCGTTCAAAGCCTCGTCCAGCTTCGGCACTTCAAGCTCCGCTTTCAAAAAAATGTCCCTTAGTGCGGCAATAACCCGCGCTTCTTCGTCTGTAAATTTTTGCGAATGCGAAGCAGATTTGACCAGATCGTTGTCGACAATAATCAGCCGCTCGGCTTCAAGCCCGGCGATCGCCGCTTTGAAAATCTCGGCGGGTTTGTAAGCAAACAATTTATCTCGCAGCGTTTCGCGCGCCGGGCCGTCCGAAAGCGGATCGCATTTGTGGTGTTCGCCGATCTCGTGCAGAGTCTTATTCTTCAACGCGTCAAACTGTTTGGACCCAAGGTAAACTCCACCTGCATTGATGACCCTCGCTGCATCGATTGCTTTTTCAATCACGCTATTTTTCCAACCTGTACGAGCCAGAAGATCATCCAGCCGCAAACCATTCTCGCCGAACGCTTCGATTATCAGGCTCACTGTCTTTCGCCGATCATCGCCCGCCTCGATAAGAGCGTTCAGCAAATCTCGCGCCTCTTTCGTGTCACGCTTACGGTGTTTCTTCGGATAATTATCAAGTATCGTTCCGCCCGCGATTGTGATTTGCGGAGAATAACTGCGGACGATAAACCGCTCGCCCGGAATCGCGACGACCGGCATCTCCAGCCGAAACTGCACGAGGTCGGTCTCGCCCTGAATAATTTCGCCAGTCCCGTTGATGACATGAACACGCGCCAAAACCTCGGCTGTGCCGATATGCATGCGTACACGCTGCCGCGACCGCAGAGGCTTACTCGCGCTCGTCAAAACCTCGATCCGCGCGTCAAACATACTCACCGGTCGCAGCGTGCCGTTTTCGCACAGCACCATTCCGCGTTCGATCTCATCCAGATCGACGCTTGCGAGATTTACGGCAACTCGCTGTCCTGTAGTTGCCGATTTCTCTTGCTCTCCATGCGTTTGCAGCCCGCGGACGCGAACTTTTTTCCCGGCGGGCATCAGCACCATTTCGTCCGCCTCGCGAATTGTGCCGCTAGCCAGCGTTCCGGTCACGACAGTGCCAAAGCCCTTGATAGCAAAGCAGCGGTCGATCGGCAGCCGTGTTACAAGATCGTCGCGTCGTCCGCTGATCGCACCGGCTGCGTCGATAATCCCGCGTTTTAGCTCATCGATTCCTTCACCGGTTTTCGAACTAACGGCGATCACAGACGTTGCTTCAAGAAACGAACCTTCCACCAACTCCGCCGCTTCAAGCCTTACCAGATCGAGCAACTCGTCATCGACAAGATCGCTTTTCGTCAGAACGATCAATCCATTCTGAACGCCGAGCAGCCGACAGATATCGAAATGCTCGCGCGTCTGCGGCATTACGCCTTCGTCCGCCGCGATTATCAGCAAGACGAGATCAATGCCGCTTGCACCGGCGAGCATGTTCTTTACAAACCGCTCGTGCCCGGGCACATCGACAAAGCCTATCCGATGTCCACCCAGTTCAAGCTCCGCAAAACCAAGATCAATCGTGATCCCGCGCTTCTTTTCTTCGGGCAGACGGTCGGTGTCGGTGCCGGTCAGAGCCTTGATCAGTGCCGTCTTGCCGTGATCGATGTGGCCCGCTGTGCCGACGATGATGTTCATAGCTCCAAACTATATTATGTAAATGAAAAGTACGGGTAGGTATCGGGAAAAATGTTTGCGAGTGCGGTCTAATTAACGCAGGCGAAGCAGACTCTCGACCGAAATATCCTCATCGAGAGCATCCCACCGAATGCCGAGTCCACCGCCAATCAGCTCCCAGCTTTTCCGGTCGCCGTGCGAAGCTCCTTCGAGCCGCGGAAACCAATGGAGCGGAACCGAAATCTTCCGCCCGTCGGCCAAATCGACACTCAGCCCTTCATGGCTGCAAGCAACATCCACGGCAAGCGGTTGAACTTCTACGGCTGCAATACTCATAATGTGACATCCATGATTCTCGATCCGTCTCTAGAATACAAAACGTCCGCGTTCATTCGCAAATCGCCCGTCATCTATTGAACCACTTCAAAGTCTAACCACTGCGACCCAACTTTGTTGCCGACCTTGTCTCTCACAATAAGTTGCAACACATATTCGCCAATTTCGATGGAACTCCCGATCGTTACATTTCCTCGATCTTCGATCCTTACCGAGTCAGCCGCCAATGCCAATTTTAGTGGTACTTCCGGAAAAGACGCTAACAACTTTCCGTCACGATAAAGGCGAATCTCACGGGTTAAGTTCGGCTTGCCGGACGCATCTAGCTTCGCATTATAGATCGCGTAATTGTACGAAAGTGTCGAATTTTGAGAAAACCGTCTTAATGAAGGCACCGATTCGGAGAAGACTGGTGCAAACGAAGCGTCAACCGGCCGATGTTTCGGAATGAGCGAATTTCCAGCCTGATCTGTGCCATATGCGACTAACCCTGAAACTACAAATTTGTTCTTCTTCACTTCCGGTATTTCGATGAAATCGCCGGCCGAGCCTAACCGTTTCGAGTTGTTGTCCCGAACCGCTAAACGAAACGTGTAGACGCCTGGTTTTTTGAAAGGAATATCGGTCGAGAAATCCAAACCATATTGCTGGACCGTCGCAACTCCCTGCTTTGGAATGCGGATCGGATACGTGCGATTAAATTCGTCAATGACCGCACCTTTTTCGTCCAAAACAACGGCAACTACATCCAGCACTGCCTTCTTGTCACCATTGCCTTCATCCGTCAGCCTCAGGTCATTCCCATCTATATGAAAAAGTGCGCGCAGGTAATTTCCACCCGAAGCAGTGTTGCCAAATAGCGTCGTAAGGCGAATATCCATTCCCGACTCTTCAAAAGGCGAACTGATCGCCTGAAAAAGCGGGCTGTCCGCTGTCTTGTAAGCCGGCTGCGATTCTTTGTCTGTTCGGCCATAAAATCCTTTGCGTGATGTAACTGACAGGTCCAGCCGGTTTACCTTGATCTCGATACGGTGAAATTGCTTCCCGCGAAAAGTCTCGTCGTCCGGTTCATAACCGATCAGATAATACCCAGTTTCCGCTTCTAGTATCTTCTTAAGCGAACCGTCTAGAAAATTTTGATTTCGGACAAATTTCCCGCCAGTCGAGTAAGCAAGATATAACAGCCCCTGATTCAATGCAGCTTCCTCGTCAAGGCGCCCTTGTACGGCTTGAATGCTCTGATCAGCTCCATTTATGATGCCTGGCAGTACCTCATCCTGAGCCTGCATCATCCCAGGAATCGTAACACCCTTCGCGCTCATCGTGTTTATCACTACGGATGCACGGCTCGCTTTGTCGGCCAATTCCCGCAAAGCATCACCCGCCCTAGTGTCGAATCCGGCAAGAATACCTTCGGACAGTAGAAACACGATCTTCCGCTGCGGCACATTTTTCAAACGGTCTACCACAAACCTCATTACCGCGACCGTGCCGATCACCTGATTGTCGCGCTCCCTGTTTTCTATATCCTTTCGGGCCAGCTTGTCAGCCTCACTTTCGAAAGAGTCCGCACCTGAACCCGTAATCTTTATCGTGGATTTATCGCGCACTGGCTCGAACGCGCTTCCGCAATTACCCGTCGGTATCAAACTTATCTTGTCGATCTTTTTATTGAGAACGTCACGGTTCGACGTATACATCTGCAAAAGGCTGCTTCCGCCCCTAGTTCGGTATATCGCAACCCTATCGTCGGCAAGCATCTGCTCGCTAACGAATTTCCGCATCGCATCCCGGATACTCGCCGTGCCATCGGCAGTCGCCAGGCAGTTTCCATCGTCGATCACAAAGGTTAATATACGCCCCTGTCTTGATCGAACGTTGGCGGGCGGCGAAAGCGGCTCCCGCTTGTCAGATTTGATTTTTGGTCCACCGATCTCCTTTTTCTGCGCCGTGACTGAATCAACATAGGAAAGGCTGGTGATGCTCTGAGCTTTGCCGTCCTGATAAACCACAAAATCGCCGGGTTTTAGATCAGTGATCTGCTTTCCGTCTTTGTCCCGAACGACAACGTCCAATTGGATAAGCGACGTGGTGATCTTCACCGTCACGTCATCCGTAGGCGGAGTCGGCGAAGGCTGTGGAATCTGTCCGGCTACCTCGATCGCAAAACCCAAAATTACGGTCAGAAATATTGTGAGAAAAAGTATTTTGAGCACGGTTCTTAAAACTCCGATAAAAATTGACTGGCACCAATTATACCAAAACTTCCGCTGATTCGCCGAAGCAAATTCTTCGCGCTCCCGCAGGTCGGAACCGGAAGCGGTAACGACCGGATTCCTAAAACTCTCGCCTTGCTTTCAGTCGCCAAAAGGTTACAAATACTAAAGCACGGGCTGGAAAGGGCATCGCGTATGAAAGTCCAGATTTTATGGGCAAAGAAGTACCAGACGATGAAAGTGTCGAACAATCAATGAAACTGTACGTCCTGTTCAGACGGATCACTTTGTCAGTCTGAGCGTAGAGTTTGCGCTCCGCTATTGTACTCGTCACCTTTCAGTGACGGATTGTTTTGTCGAAACTTCCCTAGTAAATAAACGCGCCTTGCGTAGGCAGATCACCGGCCACACCGTAGTTCTGGATCAGTTGTCCCGCTGTTGAGCCGACGATATACCATGTCGAGTTAGAAGGTCTGAACACCGCGACATCGGCTTTGCCGTCGCCGTCATAGTCAGCGGGGATGGGCTTATCGCCGTTCGCTCCCCAGTTGACGGTGTCGAATCCGGCCGTGCTCTGTATCCTGAACCACTGTCCGGTCGATGGCCTGAACACCGAAACATCCGTCTTCCCGTCGCCGTCATAGTCCGCCGGGACTGGAATGTCACCCGCCACGCCCCACGTCTGGACAAAGAACCCGAAGCCGGTCTTCAGAATGTACCAGTTGCCGTCCGACGGTCTGTACAGACCGATATCGGCCTTCCCGTCACCATCAAAATCGCCGACCACAGGCTTATCACCGGCAACCCCGAAGACCGTCGTCGAGAACGTCCCGTTAGCAAACCTCGTGTACCAGGTATTTGTCGAAGGCCTGAACACTAACAGATCGGCACGCCCGTCACCGTCATGATCGGCCGGAACGGGCAGATCGCCATCCGCACCCCAGCCAACAGTCGAAAAACTCTGCGAAGCCGAACTAAATATGTACCAAGTCCCGTTCGACGGCCTGAACACAGCAACATCCGTCTTCCCATCCCCATCATAATCCGCCGGAGCGATCAAATCGCCCGGCACGCCGAATTCGATGTTAAAATACCCGGCCGTCCCGCGAAGGATGTACCAAATATTATCCGACGGCCGCCGTACGGACAGGTCCGCCCTCCCGTCACCGTCGTAGTCGAAGGGTGTGTGCGGTGCAGTCTTTACACGGAACAAGTAGGCGTTGATGCCGCCGATCACCGGCGACGACTCGGGAGCCAACGCATCGGATGAGAAACTTCCAATCTTTAATCGAGGATTACTTGGACTTGGATTGATAGAAGTTGCGTCCGAACCGTCGGTCGCAAAGAAATATATAATATGCACGCCGCGCTGCAAATCGTCGGAGAAGCGGTTGCAGTAAGCGTCGTAGCTGTGTTGCCGGTATTTGTCGCTCTCGTCCATGTTCCATTGGTGGTGTCCATCTGGAAATAAATATTCTGTGGTGGCGGCATGGTCGGCGAATAGGTTGAGGTTGCAGTGAGCGTAAACGTCGGAACGGCGCTCGTTGTAGTATTGCCGGCAAGTGGGGTAACAGCAGTATTAAGGGGGATGGCATTGGTCGGGGCTGGTGTGATTACCGTCACGTTTGCGCTGGTATTATTCGCAATATAGGTCTTACCCGTCACCGGATTGACTGCGACAGGTCCGAGATTTGAGCCTGCCGCGACCGTTGTTGTGAAGTTGTTCGTCCCGTCGATTATCGTTACGTTCGAGCTGGCGAAAGAGGCCACATATATCTTATTTGTCGCTGGATTGACCGCGACGGTTTGGGGAAATGTGCTGGCCGCGACGGTTGTAGTTGAGTTGTTCGTCCCGTCAATAATCATTACGTTCGCGCTATTTTGATGAGCAATATAGATCTTATTTGTCACCGGATTGATCGCGACGGCACGGGGTGTTGAACCATCCGCGACAGTTGTCGTCGAGTTATTCGTTCCGTCAACTACCGTTATGTTTTTGTTTTGTTGATTGGCGACATAGATCTTATTCGTCACTGGATTGATTGCAATTGCATTGGGAAAGGGACCAGCCGACACGGTCAGAGTCGAATTGTTTGTTCCATCAATCACCCTGACGTTGTTGCTGCTGGTGAAATCAATGATATAGATCTTATTTGTCACCGTATTGACCGCAATGCCTGTAGGATTTGTGCCGGCCGCAATGGTTGTCGTCGAATTTCAGTGCCGTCGATTACGGTTAAATTGTGGCTGTTGTAATTAATGACATAGATCTTATTCGTCACCGGATTGATAGCGATGCGATAAGGGGTTGTGCCGACCGCGACCGTTGTCGTCGAGTTGTTTGACCCGTCAATTACGGTGACGTTCGCGCTGTTTTGATTTGCCACATAGATCTTATTCGTTATCGGATTGACCTCGACATCAATGGGAAATGTGCCGACCGCGACTGTTGTCGCGGAGTTATCAGTCCCTTCAATTACCGTTACGTTATTACTACCGTTATTGGCTACATATATCTTATTCGTCACAGTATTGATCGCAATATCTTCTGGGGACGATCCGGCCGCGACTGTTGCTGTCGTATTGTACGAGCCGTCAATCTCTGTTACGTTTGCGCTGCCGGCATTAGCGACATATATTTTGTTTGTCAACGGATTAACCGCGACCGCAACGGGATTCGTACCAGCAGCGATAGTCGTTGTCGAATTGTTCGTCCCGTCAATCACCGTCGTATTAGCGCTGTTATTATTAGCGACGTATATTTTATTCGTCAGCGGATTGACCGCGACGGCAACTGGGTTTATGCCTGCAGAGACGGTTGTTGTCGTGTTACTTGTTCCATCAATTACGGTAACATGTCCCGGGCTGATTCCGCCGGCACAGCCACAATTGGCGACATAGATCTGATTAGTCACAGGATTCACGACTATTGATCGGGGCGTTGTTCCGACCGCGATTGTTGCCGTTGAATTATTAGTGCCGTCAATCACGGTTACGCTGGCGTCCAAAATATTAGCTACATAAATCTTATTTGTAACTGGATTGACCGTGACAGCAGAGGCATTTGTACCCGCTGCAACGGTTGTCGTCGAGTTGTTTGTCCCATCGATCACTGTAACAGTGCCGCCGTCGCCCTGATTAGCGACATAGATCTTGTTTGTCACTGGATTGACAGCAATACCGGATGGGAGGTTTCCAGTGGAAATAGTGGCGGTCGAATTGTTCGTTCCATCGATCACGGTCACATTACCGCTGTTTGAATTTGAGATGTAGATCTTATTCGTCAGTGAATTGACGGCAATTGCGAATGGAAATGAGCCAGCAGGAACCGTCACCGTCGAGTTATCGTCGCCGTCAATCACCGTCACATTCATGCTGTCGCCATTAGCGACATAAATCTTATTCGTCACCGGATTGACTGCAACGGCATAGGGACCTGAACCGGTATTAACGGTTGCTGTCGAGTTATTTGTCCCGTTGATCACCGTTACGTTCGCACTGCTCCCATTAGCTACATATACTTTATTCGTCACCGAATTGACCGCAACGGCACTGGGCTGAACGCCAGCCGCGACATTGCCAATGCCCGTATCGGCTTTGACGATACGCCCGCCTCCCTGAACAAGACTTATAGTCATTAAGATCAACAAAAGCATGACGGATAAAAGCGAGCCGTAACGAACAGGTCGCGAAAAGAACTCATTAAACCTCTGAGAAGGTGGGGAAATTTTCATTTGGGTACCTCTAAATTTAATTTATTTTAAGTGCATGCGGAGGAGTGAAAGATTCCGCCAGGTTATGCGGATAGCGACAGGTGCGATTGAACCCATGTCAAGACCTTTATAATAGCAATCTGTTGCAGTGAAAACAAACGAATAGATGTGTGCTGACCCGGAACTTGCACTTGAGACTAAAACCTATCAGTGATCGCCCCGATGCTGCTCGAGGAAACAAGCTTCGCATCCTTCGCGATCACGCCGTTCTAATACCACGCCTTCGGCGGCGTCCAGTTCGCACGGCGTTCGGCTAGTTCTTCATCGGACAAGTGTATATTGAGCGATTTCTAATCCGCATCGATAGTGATGACATTTCCGTCACTGCCGGTTAACCCTAAAATTCCGAAAAACTAATAATTACATAATTCGTTCGTGCCTAGATCGGTATGAAAAAGGTATGTTACCCGTCGCCGTTCTCCATCTGTTCAAGCTTGCGGTAAAGGGTTTTTCGGCCGATGTTTAACAATCTCGAGGCGCGGGATTTGTCGCCTTCGGTGTAGTCGAGCGTGGCGTCGATGACCAATCGTTCGATCTCGTCCATGGACGCGGGAAGCTCGATGTTTACGCCGATGGAGCGGCCTTCGCCGGATGCTTTGGCACGCTCGTGGCGGACCTGCATGGTGGCTTCGAGCGAGCGTTTGCTGATCGTTTCGGGCAGGTCGTCAAGCTCTATCTGGCGGCCGGAGGCGATGATAACTGCCCGTTCGATGGCGTTCTCAAGCTCACGGACATTGCCGGGCCATTCGTAGTTGACGAGGGCACGCAGGGCGTCCTTCGATATGCCCGAAACGAAGCGGCCGGTCTTCTCTTTAAATCGCTCAAGGAAATGAAATACGAGCGGGTGGATGTCTTCGATCCGCTCACGCATCGAGGGCAGCGTGATCGGGAAAACGGACAAACGGTAGTAAAGATCGAGGCGGAACTTTCCTTCTTCGATCGCTTGTTCGAGATCGACATTGCTCGCCGCCAGCACCCGCACGTCCGACTTGATCACATCGCTGCCGCCGATGCGTGTAAACTCGCCATCCTGCAGCACGCGGAGCAGCTTGACCTGTGCCTGCAAAGACATTTCGCCGATCTCGTCGAGGAAAAGCGTGCCGCCGTCAGCCTCTTCGAAGCGGCCGCGTCGCTGTGCACGGGCATCAGTAAACGCTCCTTTCTCGTGGCCGAACAGCTCGGACTCGAGCAAGGTTTCAGGGATCGCACCACAGTTTATCTTTATGTAAGGCTTGTTCTCGCGGCCCGAATTGAAATGAATCAAATTCGCGAGCAGCTCTTTACCGGTGCCGGATTCGCCCTGGATCAGAACGGTCGTGTTGGCGTTCGCCACGGTCAGCGCCAATTCGATGGAACGCCTTATCGACGGGGCCTGGCCGATGATCTCGCTGCTTCGCTGAGAAAGCTCGGTCTTCAAACGCATGACCTCGGCGGAAAGCTGGTCGCGTTCGAGCGCGGTGCCGATCTGGTCCGCGATGCCTTCGACAAGTGCCGTGTCGTGGTCTTCGAAGGTCTTTTCCGTGCTCCAGACAAAGCCCAACAAACCGAATACTTGGCCGCCGACACGAACGGGAGTTACAAGCGCGGCCTTGCCGCCTAGCTGCGTGTTGAAAATAAGCCGTATCGTAAAAGGGAGTTGCGAATCGTTAAGCTGAACGGATTTTCCCTCGCGCAGCATATCGCTGATCGCGGGAAATGTATCGACATTGAGCGATTTGCCGTGCTGCTCGACAAGTTTTAGGACGCGGCTCGGCTTTATCCCTTCGGCCGCCTTGAAAGACACGAGGGAGATCTTTTTTGCCGTCTGATCGAGCACGCCCAGAGCACTGTAATCAGCACCGACAAGCGTTATCGCCCTTTCGAGAACACTGGCGGAAACCTCGTTAAAATTCGAATGTGAATTGAGTTTATTGGCGATCTCAAGCAGAGCGTTCGTCCGCCGCGTTTCATGCTCCTGGGCAACGTAGAGGCTCGTATACTGATAGCCGATCGCAAGTTGGCGGGCGATCGATTGTAAAAACGTGACCTCTTCGTCCAACCATTCGCGGGCCTTTTTCGTATCGTGAAGGCCGAGCAGCCCAAGAACATTGCCGCTCAACATAATAGGAAGAATCAGCAGAGAACGCGTCTCGAGCGCTTTTGTAAAAAACTTTAGTGTCGGATCTTTATGCTTTGCCGTATCGTTGATCTGAATCGGCTGGGTAATATCGAACCGCTCGCCCAGCTTTTTCGGGTCGATCGGAATAGTTGTGCCCTGGCTGGACGGTATTGATTCGTCTTTGCGCCATTCGTGACTGATCCGCAGCTCCTTTCCCTCAACCAATTGCAGAACGTCGCAGCGGTCTGCTTCCAACATCCTGCCGATCTCGGACACAACGACGTTCAAAAATCGCTCGAGATCGATATTCGTCGGCAGATCACGCGCCAGTCGATCGATGATCGCCTCACGGGCCTCATGCATTTTGATCTTGCGTTCAAGTGATAGAGTTTGGGATGCTTCGAGTTCGATCTTCATAACAATCGGCTGCAAAGCTTAATTTGAAGCGCTGGCGTAGGAATGTCAAGTTGACACACATAGCAAGCAGCCTGTGTTATTACGATTCAGATCATGTAATTGCTATTTCGGAGATTTTGCAGGTTTCGGTGCTTTTATCTCCTTTGTATTTGCAGGCTTCGTGGTTTTAGTTTCCTTTGTGTTAGCGGACTTTGTCGATGTATTCGATTCGGGATCTTCGGCTTCCTTTTTCACGCTGCTATTCGAATTGCCGGCCTTTTTGTCGTCCTTCTTTACCGTCGTGAAATCGATTCGCTTACGGCCGGCCTCGGCCTTTTCCAGAAGCTCTTCGGCCTTGGTGTTTGTTGCGTCAAGTTCGATCGCTTTTTTCAGAGCAGTAACGGCCTCATGATACTTTGCGAGCTTGATAAGGATCGAACCGAGTTCGGTCTGATATAGTGTATCGTCCGGTTTAAGCTTTACGGCTTCTTTGAGAGATTTGGCTGCGTCCTCGTCTTCGTTCAGCTTATTGTAGGCCAGCCCGAGGTTAAAATGGGCGTTGTCGTCGTTCTTACTGGACGCGAGAATTTTTTTGTAAGCTTTCACGGCGTTTTCGAACGCCTTTACGGAATTGGCTTTTACTTCCTTAGGTTTCTTATTTTTCGGAGACAGTGTTTCGGCCGGTTCGGTAACGGTGTCATCCTGAGCTTCGACCAGTGAGTAAGCAATGCCGAGTTTGAAATGTGCTTCGGCCAGATCGGGATCGAGTTTCACGGCCTGCAAAAGCACGTCGATTGCTTTTTCCGTATCGCCGTCGTCAAAGAGCCTGTTTCCTTCCGCCAATGCCTCCGTAGCGGACGTAAATACGACCGGTCCCGCATCAACCGTTGGCGAGCTAATGGTTTCAATATTCTGAACCTGAACAGCATTAGAATCGGGTGCAGGCTCGCTGCCAGAACAGCCAACCTGCAGAAGCAGTGCTGAACACACAATTAAATAGAAGAACGTTCTCATAGTAACCGTCAAATTATTGCTAAGCTCGCGACTAACCCGGAGGGAAGATAAACGGGCGACCGCCGAGAAGATGGACATGTGTGTGAAAGACGGTCTGTCCGCCGTCTGCATTGGTATTGATCACGACACGATAGCCATCGTCCGCGATGCCTTTATTTCGAGCTATGTCGGCCGCGGTCAATAGCAAATGTCCGAGCGTTTCTTTATGCGAGGGTTTTGCTGCATCCAGCGAATCGAAATGTTCGCGAGGAATGATCAAAACATGCGTCGGAGCCTGCGGCGAAATATCGTTGAACGCGACGCAAACGTCGTCTTCGAAAACCCGGCTCGACGGAATCTCGCCCGCAGCTATCCTGCAAAAAATACAGTTTTCATCACTCATATTGCTATGAATTCATTAAATCACAGAAGATGCGGATTGTTAACCAGGACGCAAATTAACCTTCGACGCCTGCGGCCAAGTCTTCGGTTATCCTTTCAATGTTTGCACCAACGGAACTCAGCTTTTTAACGATAGTTTCGTAGCCGCGATCTATGTGATAAACACGATCTATCAGAGTTTCGCCCGAGGCGCACAATGCCGCAAGAACAAGAGATGCGGAAGCACGAAGGTCGGATGCAAGAATTCTCGCACCGGTCAGCGGTGTTTTTCCGTGAACGGTCGCTTTGTTGCCCGAAATTTGAATATTGGCTCCCATCCGAACCAGCTCGGATGCATGCATGAATCGATTTTCGAAGATCGTTTCCGTGACAACTGAATCTCCTTCGGCCTGTGTCATGAGTGCCATGTACTGGGCCTGCATGTCGGTCGGGAAAAGCGGATGCGGCTCGGTAGTTACGTCCTTTGCCGTTAGGCCGCCGGATGATTGCCTGACCGCAAGAGTGCTTTGATTTAATTCTTCGATCTCAACGCCGGCCTCGCGTAATTTGGCTATGACAGCCCTGAGATGTTCAGGATTACAACGTTTTATTTCAATCTCGCCCTGCGTTATTGCCGCGGCCACGATAAATGTGCCCGTCTCGATCCTGTCGGGGATGATCGTGTGTTCGGCACCGCCGAGGCCTTCGACGCCGTCGATCTCCATTGTCGGAGTACCCGCTCCCTTGATCCGCGCACCCATTCGGTTCAAAAGTTCGGCGAGATCTTCGATCTCCGGCTCACATGCCGCATTGCGAATAACCGTTTTGCCCTCGGCAAGCGCGGCGGCCATCATTACGTTTTCGGTTCCGGTGACCGTGACTTTTTCAAAAGCGATCTCCGCACCAACCAATCTTCCGCGTGAAGCACGAGCAACCACATCGCCGGATTCAAGTGAAACTACCGCACCAAGCTGCTCGAAAGCTTTTAGGTGCAGATCGATCGGCCTCGTTCCGATCGCGCAGCCGCCCGGCAGGCTGACCTTTGCCTGTCCGAAACGTGCGAGAAGCGGCCCGAGAGCCAGAACGCTTGCCCGCATTGTTTTTACAAGTTCGTATGGCGCTTCGAATGTTTCTATGTTCTTTGCCATTACCTTGTGCGTGCGAAGCTCAGGCGTTAGAACCGTTGCACCCAAATCTTCGAGCAACCGCCGCTGCGTGATGAGATCTTTTACGTAAGGAACGTTGTGCAGCGTTACGGTTTCGGGCGTTAAAAGCGTTGCAGCCAGGCACGGCAAGGCGGAGTTTTTCGCACCGCTTATCTCGATCTTTCCTTTAAGCGCCGCACCGCCACGAATCAAAAACTTATCCATATTAATTCCTGCTAAGATTTACAGTTCAACTTTTGCTTATAGATGCCAAAAGAAAACCTTATCACAGGACAGCGAATCAGACGACGAGTGATGTCTGACAATTTGTCGAAAAACCTACTAACTTAACTTATTTTTTCGGCCAAATTTTTAATCTGCTTCAGATGCCTCGCTTCGTGGCCACCAACCAGCAAAAGCCATTCTGCCGCAGACATATCGCCGAAATAAGGATGCGGAAATTTGCCGGTATTGCAGTCATATTCCTCGAAAAGAGGCCTCAATTCATTTAGCTTGTCGTGGGCCTCATCAATCGCCGCCAACGACTGTGTAATTGTCATACCGTGCGACGGATGAACCATTTCGGGGGCTTCCAGCTTGACGTCCGTGGCCGCCGTGCTCTTTTCGGTAAATGTATTCGACATCTTCACGGTGCCGTCCGAAAGCTGGCCCTCGGCCTTTGCGCTCGACAACAGCTTGGAACATATCCGCGTAATGCCATTTTCGACGATCGAAACATGTTCGACGATCTGAGCGATCGTCCATTTTTCACCGTCGGGCAAAGTCGAAAGCTGGCTTTCGGTCAGTTCGGCGAGCGTTCCTTTGAACTTTTCGCGAATTCGGTCATTTGAAGCGAATAACTCTGCAATTGTTTGTTGGCTCATATTGTTATTTGTTCAGTACAGTTGCTTGCGGCGTCAAGATCAGGCGATGCCAACGCGGGAAACTCGTCACGCTGTCAGCCTCATTCTTCATGCGTTTTACATAAGCCGTTTGAAAATAAAGCTGTTCCTCCGAAGGCCAATTCAGCGCAACGATAGGGTTAAACGAAACGAGCGTATTTTCATCGGGCAGTGTCGTAGGTGCGGTGTTGCTGGGAGAATTCACTTGCGTGTTCGCATCGGGAGCAGCATTCGCCGCGTTTAGCTTCGTCTGCTGCTCATCGTCAAAAACCTTCGACGAAAGCAGCAGGTTATTGCGCAACGGAATAGCGGCTTGCGTCGGAGCATTGCCGTCTGCGTCGTATATCCTGACCTGCTTGTCGAACGCACAAGCTACCTTCGCTGAATCCGGCGACCAGACAGGCTGAACCGGCGTCAATGCATCATCAAGACGGCGTTCGCGGCCAGTTTTTTCGACCAATCTCGGTCGTCCGACCGGTACAAATATCTCGCCCTTTTCGTCAGCCCGATATTGTAGATATTGCCACTCGCGGCCGGTCGCGGCCAGCGCGGCAAGCATCGAACTGTCCGGCGACCAAACGTAATAAAAATAGATGAGGCCCTCGTTTTGGGTCAAGGCTTTAATGCCGTCACCGTCAGCGTTGCACATATATATCTGTTCCGTACGGAATGTAAGAACGTTCGCGGGCGGCACTGGAGTTGGAACAACCGTCGCGGTGTTTGCGTTGGCCTCAGGGTTTGTCTCCGGGCTTTCAGGGTTTGCGTTTGTATTTGCGTCCTGAGCCGGCTTTACTTCCGGATTAGGAGTTGGTTCGACAGCATTATCACCGATGGGAGTTTCGCCCGGTTCCGTAGATGCTCCGCGGAGAATTGCCACAAAGGCCACGGTCGATGAATCCGGCGACCACAAAATTGTATCCGGAAAATGAACCGCCATCATGTCCGCAGTGATTTTGCGCAGAAGCTTGCCGTCCTGCGAATACATATCAAGCCGGAATTCGGACTGCAGGTCCGTCGCCTTGTGATAAACCGCCAATATCCGCCTTCCATCGGGCGAAAGAACCGTTTTATCAAGAAGCTCCTGCGTTCGATTTTGGTCAAAATCAGCCTGGACGGCGGCGTTACGATCATCATTAGCCGCACGGTTGGTTTCGCCCGGAGCGGGAACGTCCGGCTCATAACGGTAATTTAGCCGTGCGGCCGGAACTTCTTTCAAGCTCGAGATCGTCTGGCCTTGAGGTTGGTTCGGCTCGTTTCGACAGCTCAAAACCGCCAAAATGCTTACCGTCAGTATTAAATACGCTATTTTTTTAGCCCGCATGTTTCACTTCAAAACGGAATTCTACTTACTGAAGATCCTCGTTGAGATAGCCTTTATAAAGACGCCCTTGATCAGCCGTTGGATTATCGACCGCCGAGAAGCTGTAGTCTTTTCGCATATCGCTGCCAAGCACAAAAGCGACTTCTCGCATTTTGTCGAATCGGAAGATCGTTAATTTCACTTTATCGTTCGGCTTTTTCTCGGCGATATAAGATTGCACGAACGACTGGCTTGCCCGATAGCCGTCGATCGCAACAATCTGGTCACCGGTGTTCAGTCCCTGTTCGTATGCCGGCGTGTTGGCGGATATCGACCGAATGGTCAACCTGCCATTTTCCTCGGCCATATCGGCACCGATGTAGGCACGCGATTTGTTAGGCTCACCAACTGAGAGGTTAAGACCGATGCCGCTGACGATGGAATTGAAATCGATCTCTGCCTCGCCGCGGACATATTTCGCAAAGAAATCGTCCAGACTTGTACCGGCCATCAATTCAGCAGTTTTCTGAAAATCCTCGGGCGTGAAATTCTTGTTCTTTTTGAAATGCTCGGTATATAGGTGCCGTAAAACATCATCAAGCGACTTCGCTCCGTTCGAAGCTTTGCGGATGGAAATATCAAGCATCATGCTGACGATCTCGCCTTTGTCGTAGTAAGAGATCTGATTATTGATCGCGTTCTCATCCTGCCGGTAATACTTGATCCAGGCGTCCATGCTCGCTTCTTCGAGACTAGTTTCGAACCGGCCCGGACGCGCCTGCAACTGCTCGATCATCGACGCTTTGCCGTCAAGAAACTCTTTGTCGGTTGTCAACCCCGCTCTTCTTAACAGCAGCCCTTCGTAATATGCGGTCATGCCTTCGGCTACCCAGAGAAGTTTGGTGTAATTTTCATTCTCGTAATCGAATGGACCGAGAGCATCGGGACGTATACGTTTGACGTTCCAGAGATGGAAATATTCGTGTGCGACCAGATTGAGAAATCCGATGTAGCGCGATTGTGGCTGGAAACCAAACCTATTCCATTGCAGTGCCGTTGAATTCAAATGCTCGAGGCCGCCGCCGCCGCGCAGATTGACGATGAACGTATAATCATCGAAAGGGAGTTCGCCAAAGATCTTGTATCCTTCCTCGGCGATCTTTGCGGTATCCTGGGCTATTTTGCGCAGATCATAATTGCCTTCGCCGGTTATTACCAGACGATGCGGCTTGCCTTTCACATCGAAAGTTAATTCCTTAAAATTACTGACCTCAAAAGGTGAATCATACAGCACGTCGAAATTTTCGGCACGGAAAGTGTTCGCCTGTCCGGCAACTTTCGCCAGCCCGGTGGCCGTCTTCCAATTACCATAAGGCTTCACAGTAACCGTCGACGGAACACGCAAATGATCTTTTGGGAAAAGTAATAGTGCTGAGTTGTTCCAGAAAGCGTGTTCGTCATTAAGCTCGTTTGTTCTTACGGTAAGCTCGTTAGAATAGACGCGATATGACACGACAATCTCGCTCGCGCCTTTTCGATCGATCTGCCAGGTGTTTTTGTTCGTTTTGCTCCAGGCAAGCGAACTGCCCGACGCTGTTTTGACCGCAAAGTCCTGTAGATGCCGGGCATATTCGCGGACCAGATAACTGCCCGGAGTCCACACAGGCATTTTTAGTTCGACGCGATCCGGTGCTCCGGCCCACTTCAAACGCATTTCGACCTCGATCAAATGAGTCCACGGCTTTGTCATCGAAACCGTATAGGCAATTTCCGGTACGTCATTTTGTGTTGGTGAAAGCTGTGATTTTGGTTCTGCGGCCCGCTTTCTCTGAGCCGGTGTTTCCTGATACATAGAAAAGATCGTTGTGATAGCTAACAGAAGTAGAATCGTTGGGTTGAAATTTCTCGGCATTCCTTTTGCAAACTCCGTCAGGGTGGTATTGTTTAGCTTTTTCATATCTTACTATAAGTGGACGCTTTGGCCACTTTGATCAGAACTTTTAGATTCAAATGAAAGCCAATCAGACAACAAAAAACTCGGCGGAAGCAAAGAATGAGAAGTTTTTCACCACGCCGCTCGCAATCATATTCGTTACGGTTTTTATTGACCTGATCGGCTTCGGAATGGTTATTCCGATACTTCCGTTTTACGCCAACCAATCTCCATTCAACGCCACACCGTTTGAGATAGGAGTGCTTTTTTCTATCTATTCGTGGATGCAGTTTTTCTTTTCGCCGGTACTCGGAAGACTCTCGGATAAATACGGCCGCCGCCCGATATTATTTATCAGCCTGCTTGGATCGGCGATCGGCTATTTGGTGATCGGTTTCGCCGGGACGCTTCCGCTTGTTTTCCTTGGGCGAATAATCAGCGGCATAACGGGCGCGAACATTTCAACCGCGCAGGCATATATTGCCGACGTCACAACAAAAGAAAACCGCGCCAAAGGCATGGGCCTTTTTGGTGCCGCATTCGGGCTCGGTTTTATACTTGGTCCGGCAATCGCGGGAGTGTTAAGTAAATACGGCGTTCACGTTCCATTTTTCTTTGCCGCCATTTTATCGCTAACAAGCGCATTGGCGGTTTATTTTTTTCTGCCTGAGTCTCCAAATCGCGAATCACAGACGGACGACACACCTCGAAAAGGTAAGCTACAGTTCGTTCTCGAATCGCTCAAACAGCATGAATTCGCGTTCGTCAATTTAATTTATTTTCTTCTAGTAACGTCATTCTCGATAATGACCTACGCTTTCGTTCTCTTCACGGCGTACAGATTCGGGTACAACGCCGAACAGAACGGTTATCTTTTTGCGTTTATCGGGTTAGTATCCGTGATCTGTCAGGGCCTGCTGTTTGGAATTCTGGTTAAGAGGTTTGGGGAAAAACTTTTGACGGCCCTTGGCTGTTTGTTAATGGCGATCAGCTTCTTCTTAATTCCGTATATCGGGCGTGAGTTTGGCGGCCTGGCGTTGCTGCTTTTTGCATGCGTTCTACTGACGTTCGGAAATGCATTAGCGTCGCCTGCCCTGACGAGTCTGGTTTCGAAGATTTCTAAAGAAGAAGAACAAGGCAGCTCTTTGGGGATTATGCAGTCTTTTGCAAGTCTTGCCAGGGCGATCGGCCCCGTGTTCGGCGGCGTTTTGCTTAACAATGCCGTCAATAAACTGGACGACATTACCCTTTATCGCACGTTCTGGACGGCGTCCGTGATAATGCTTACGGCGTTTTTAACTGCAATTTACACTATGAGAATTATGCGAAATCAAGTGAATGCCTAGCTGACCGCTCGCTGACGCTGCTTACCGGCTGCGGGGAACACAAGGCTAAAGGTTGTACCGATACCGTTTTCACTACGCACTTCGATAGTGCCCGAATGTTCCTGAACTATTCCGTAAGACACCGCAAGTCCCAAACCAGTGCCATTACCAACTCCCTTTGTGGTAAAAAACGGATCGAATATCTTATTCAGGTTTTCCGGTGAGATGCCTTCGCCCGTGTCGACAACATCGATATGTATTTCGCCAGCGCCATTCATTCGGGTCGAGAGCGTGATCGTTCCGCCGTCGAACATCGCATCGCGTGCATTAAGGATAAGATTGGTAAATACCTGCTGAAGCTTTCCGCTATTGCCAAAGATCATCGACGGCGTTTTCGTGTAGTCCTTGTTGATGCCGACGTTAGATTTTCTTAGCTGAGGTTCCAGCAACTGAAGCGTGTCATCGAGAAGTTTATTGATGTCCAGTTCGCTCGATTCGATAGCATTGCCAGTGCGTGAGAAGTTCAGAAGATTACCGACGATATTCGACGCACGATCGGTTTGCCGCTGCATTTTCTGCAACAATGCATGCTTTGGATCGGTTTCAGGAATCATGCCAAGCAGCATCTGCGTGTAACTAGAAACGCCGGTAAGAGGCGTGTTCACCTCGTGAGCAACGCCGGCCGCCAACAGACCGATACTTGACAGCTTTTCGCTTTGCTGGAGCGATTCTTCAAGTTTTACGCGAGACGAAACATTCTCAAGTACGACAATCGCGCCCGTTTGAGCGTTCGAAACCGATCTTAGCGGTGCAACCGCCACATTCAGGATCAGCGAGCGGCCGTTGAAATCGACTGTGTTAAGCTTGTAGGCATTGCGAATTTCGGTCAGGTGCCAGCGCGATTTGCCGAGGATATTCGAAAGGTTTAACGCAAAACCTTCGTCGAAGATCTCCTCAACCAGCTTTCCGACGGTCTGTTCACGACGAAGCCCGATCAACTCTTCAAACGTCGAGTTACAACGGGTAATTCGTCCGTTTTCGTCAACCGCGAGAAGGCCGACGTTAACCGATTCGACGATTGATTCGTTAAACTCCTTCAAAAGCGCAAGCTCGTCGGTATGAGCCCGCTGCTCTTGATAAAGCCTGCTGTTCTCGATCGCTACGGCAATATAGCCGGAAACTGTTCGCAAGATCTCAAGATCTTCCGATGAAAGCAGCGAACCATCGCTGCCGCGGCCTAACCCGATAACCGCAACCATTTTCGATCGCACGACACAAGGCACAAAATAGTGAAGTTCCTGGCGAACCGGTTTTTTTCCGTTGCCGTTCGTTTCGCCGGGATCGGATTCGTGTATGTCCAATTCATCAGCTCGAACAATTCCCTTATCGGCGGATTTTTCCCGGATCATCTGCCTGAAATCCGACGGAATGTTGTAGGTTTCGCTAAGCCCGGCGGACTTCACGATCTTGTAATGCCCTGTAGATTTTTCATCTTCGACAAAAACGGCAACCTTTTCGACATCAAGCACCTGCTTTAGTCTTTCTGTCAAAGCCTCAAGCAAAGGCTCCATCGCGGTTGAGGCGGAAAGCGTTCGTCCAAAATCGAGCAATCCATTGCGCAGGTCATAACGCTTTCCGTAAAAGAAACGGTCGGCACGTTCCTGCAGAAAATTCTTCAAAGGCTCGCTGAGCATGACGATAGCTGCCATCGCGATCACCGCGATCAATGCCCTGAGCGTTATTTCGGTTCTCGAAAGGTTGTCGCCGACCGCAAGAAATACAAGGCCCAGGGCGACCGCTCCGATCATCATCGCTATGGCGACAGTCGTCATTGCATAAACAAGAGCACGCCTGACGACAACATCGACGTCCATCAGACGGTATCGCACCACGGAATGGCCAAAACTAAGCGGAATGAACGCAAGAGGCAGCGTAGTCAGAGCTGTGGTCAATGTGTCTTCAGGCAAATAGATAAAGCGTTTGGCGATCTGAAAGGTCAGAATCGGTATGACCGAAGCGATCGTGCCCCACATTGCCCATTTCAACCGCTGCCTAACCAGAGTCTGCTTGACGTTAAGAAAACGCCAGATCAAAACGCTTGCACCGGAAGTGATACCGATAACAAAATGAATAAGCAGCGTCTGATTCGAAATCGGGAAGACCCTGTTATTTGCTATAAAATCACGCAATCCGCCCGCAAACGATTCGACCGGAATCAGCTGTCCGAGCGAAAAGAAAAGGATTGCGAACGTGATCAAAGATGCGGGCACGTAAAGCGCGAACGTCTTCCAACGCGATTCGTCAAAAACTTCGCTTCTTACCGGATAACGTAAACAAAAATGAAGGAAAAGTGGTGCAAAAAAGGCAAAAGCTATGTCGTCTAAAAGATTGACCGCAAGATCGAAATCCTGCCCGATATTCAGCGAACGATATACGTGAAATACAAATGCTGCAAGACAGATCGTCGCAAAATGTAGAACGAATGGAGATCGGCTGCCTTGTTTGAATAGAACAAAAATCCCGATGCCAAGCCAGATAATACCAACGATCGTGAGGAAAACAATCGACGCCGTCCAGCGAGGAAGCGTGTCGATGTTCTTGAGATCAGCGTAATAAAAATTGTTTGCAAATGAGTAGGAAGGCTTCTGGTAAAAATAAGTCAGACTGCCGCCAACACCGGCCGCGTCGAGATACATCGGGATGTCGGCGATAGACGTAACTTCCTCAAAAGTCTCGCCGTCTACGCTGACGTTGATGAGCTTATCACCCGGCGAAATTCCCTGGCGCGAGGCGGCAAGGCCCGGCAGAACCTTTTCGGCATAAATCCCGTCCGCCTTTTGCACCCACAGCACGCCATCGGTCGGGGCCAGCTCACCCGTTGCCCGTTGGAAAAGATTGAGAGCCCCGCCCGCAACGAACAAAACCGTTACAACCAGCCATATCAAACTCCAACTTGTAAGCACTTTTGCTTTCATGCAGTTTGGGCGAACTACTCCAACAATTTTAGATGCAAGATTTGTTCCAGTCTAGAGAAGCGGAGCGACCTTTTTTATTGGTTCGATTAATGCTTGAAGAAGGCGGAAACAGGGGCGATGGGCGGTTTTCTTGCCGGTAGCCGGTAATTCAGTTTTTTGCTCGATAATCCGAGAATTTGGAGAATATCTCTGACGTGGCTAATTAGCCCAAGAAAAAAGGTTTGCAGCCAAATTGATGCAAATCAAAACCGCACCAGTATCCCGCCACGCAATGCTCTGCGTTGATGATTCATCCGCAATATTCCTTCTTCGCCGATAGCTCCGGTATTAAATCCAAACAGGTTTCGGGCATCCACAATGGCTTCCGCACGGAAGGGAAGACCAAGCGTCGGCAGATTTTGCGTAACAAGAACGCTGAGGCTCGGGTCATAGATCGCAAGCCGGCCCTGGAATGGATCGATGGCAAAAACCGTGGCCTGAGGCGACAAGCGGAAAACAGTTTTTACGTTGGTCCCGGTTCTGAGATCGGCCTCAAATTGTCCGAAAAAAGTCTGAAACACATCGCTCTGAAAAAGCTCCGCCGGATTAGAAATGCCTTCTTCCGAGAGCTTCTGTCCGACACCAAAGCTATAACCGGCAGCCGCACTAAAGCGTCCGCTCAAACGCCTTGAATAAACTACACGCAACCCTTGCGCATTGCCCTGCTGATTCGCCGTGAATTCCTGGAAGCCGGCCTGATCCAACGAATCGAAGGGCAAGCTAGTCAAACCAATGCCACGATTGAATGTCGTGTCAAAAAAGACGTTCGCTTCAACGGTGGAACGATTATCAAGCACGCGTTCGACGCCGAATTCAAACCTGCGGCTCTTGTTCATCTGCGGCTTTCCGCCTTCGACGACAAAATCCTGCATTACCGCCGGATCACGAAACAGGACCTGAGCATCTTCAAGTTCGATTGCACGGGACCATGTACGCTCTTCAGTCTGTGATGTATAAGCCGCACGAAAGCGAGTTTTAGAATCGATATCGTATTGCAGCCCTAATCGTGGACTTAATGAAAAGTCGCCGCCGGCACCAACGAACCGCGAATAATCAACTCCAAATACGAGAATTACTCCTTCGCGCACTTTCCATTCATCGGTCGCTTGTGCTGAAAATTGCGAAAGAGTTTTTTCCTCATTTCCAGTGCTAAATGAGCCTAAAGTGCCAAATGAAGTATTAAGACGAAGCTGATGGGTGTCCGAAGGCCTGTATTTGATCTGAGTCTCAAAACGCTGCGGTGCATGTTTACCAACGCCGACTTGTCCGGCAAATACGATCTCTGCATTATCGGCAACAGGCAAAAGCGTCGCTACATTAAAGCCCGCGTTAACACCTGAATCCGACCCGGCAAAATAGCTTTCTACAACAGTTTGTCCTTGTCGATTAGAACTTTCAGCAACATCATCAGCGGTTTCAACCGGCGTTATCGACCTCATCCGCGTCAACCGCTCCCGTTCCCTCGCTGTTCTGATAGACCGATCGGCTAAGCGCCGCCGCTCTAACGTTCCATTTCGGATTATTGCGGTCGCGGCGTTTTTCCGGCAAGGTGTTTCCGCTGCCGGATCGCTCAAGCTTAAATCCGTAGCTCAATTGCGATGCTCGGTTAACTTCGATTGAAGCCAGCGTAACCGGATTGAATCCTTCGGCTACAGCCAAAACCGTGTACGTGCCCGGTAAAACTTTCGCAAGAAAACTGCCGTCCGAAGCCGACTGAACTTGTTTCAAAAGCTTGGACGTCCCAACACGGAATATCGCCACGGTCGCATCGGCGATCGGGCTTCCGGCATTATCACGGACAATGCCTTTGATCACGCCTAAATTTCCGCCTTTCGCCGTCCCGACCGGTAATTCGATTGGCGACGGTGCAGCTAAAGCAGTCAAACCCGCAACACCTAAAACTATCAGGGCGGCGAGAACGTTTTTTATTTGTGTGCGAAAACCCATTCGATAAGAACGGCTCTGAACAACAAGCCGACTATTATGCTTGTGAAAGCGTGAAACCCAATAACTATCGGACAAAATTTACCTTTTCCAAGCGACTCTGATATTTTCCAGATAAAATGCAACCGTGTCAAGCAAACAGTTAGAGCTGACCTTAGGCGGTGAGATGCACGCTACTTGACAAAGTTTGCCCTTAGGCTAGAATTATACCCTGCTTTCTATGGAATATGGATTCCGCTTACTAAGCAGATTTCGGAGACGTGGCTGAGCGGCTGAAAGCGGCGGTTTGCTAAATCGTTGTACCTCAAAAGGGTACCACAGGTTCGAATCCTGTCGTCTCCGCCATTTTTAACAAAAGGCTATCAACTACTGAGTTTGATAGCTTTTCGTGTTTTTGCGCTATTGTTTCCTTTATTGTTACGACGATGACACTACGCAGAAGCATTATTCTCTACGGCGTCGCGATGGCGGTTTTGATGGGCTTTTTGAAGTTCGTCGAATACCGCTTCTTTGTCCGGGACCTTTCGCTTGAGTTTTATCTTGGGTTGGTCGCTATACTTTTTATCGTTCTAGGTGTTTGGGTCGGCAGGCGCCTGACGCGTGTAAAGGTAATTAATGCCAAGTCCGAATTCACGGTTGACGACGCTGAGATGAAAAGACTCGGCATCACCAAGCGCGAATACGAAGTGTTGGGTCTGATCGCACAAGGCCTATCCAACAAGGAGATCGCCGACCGCCTCTTCGTCTCGACCAGCACTATCAAAACTCACACATCGAATCTTTTTCTAAAGTTAGATGCCAGCCGCCGAACCCAGGCTCTGCAAAGAGCAAAAGAACTGCAAATAATTCCCTAGCACTTTAGTATGATTTTGGGCCCGATCCCGTGAATTCATACTTTTGGCCAATTGTATTTCGGCTAATGTCGCGTAATATTCTCGAAAAACTGGAGGAAAAAATATGCGAAAAGTTGTTATCACTTATGGGCTTATTTCGGGAGCGATCATCACGTGCCTGTTTTTGCTTTCGATGTACCTTTGGTCAAAGGGAATCATTAACTTCGACAACGGCGAGTATTTTGGCTATGGCTCGATGCTGGTGGCACTCTCGATGGTATTTTTCGGGATCAAATCGTTCCGTGATAATCAAAACGGAAAGTCGATCGGATTTTGGAAGGGTGCCCAGGTCGGGATTCTTATCAGCCTGCTGGCGTCTTTTGTATATGCTGCCGGTTGGGAAGTATATATGCAGGCTAACCCGGAAAATACTTTCTTCGACAAATACACCGAACACTACATCGGCAAGCTCAAAGAAAAAGGAACTCCGCAAGAAGAAATTGATAAGACCGTAACCGAGATGGCGGCGATGAAGGAGATGTATAACAATCCGATCATCCGTTTCGGAATGACCCTGATGGAGATCCTGCCTGTCGGGATCATAGTGACATTGCTGAGCGCGGCAATATTGAGGAAAAAGGAAGTTTTGGCCGAATGAAGGCCTGAATTTCGCGCCTTGTCGTAAGTCTGCTTCTGGATGGAGTTCAGGTGAAGTACATTTCAAAGAAATAAACAGGAGAAATCTATGTTACGAATCGTTTTGGGCGTTATTGTCGGATTTATTGGCTGGGTGGTAGTGTGGGTCGGGATCGAGAAGATACTCATCGCAGTTTTGCCGGAGTGGTACGGAGCTCCTCAACTCGCGTTTCAAGAGGCTGTGGAGAAAGGCGGCGGCCAGTTCACGGCGGAAACGAGACTTCTTATTTCGCATGTTGTCATCGGTTCAATAGTCTCGGTGATAGCCGGATATCTGGCTGCGTTGATCGCCGGTGAAAACTCACGCGCACCGCTGGCCGTCGGCGTTCTGCTGCTGGTGGCCATTGGTTTAGTGAAGGTGGTTATGTCCTGGCCGTATGTTCCCATGTGGTATCACGTTATCTTTACGGCGATCCTGCTCCCAATGACGATCTTGGGCGGTAAATTGAATTGATAACCACTACTAATTAAAATTGGAGAAAAGTTTATGGCAAGGGTAATTGCCGCGATGAATATGACACTTGACGGGTATTGCGACCACACGGCGATGATCGCGGATGATGAAATACATGACCATTACACTGATCTATTAAGAAGTGGCGACACGGTTATCTATGGACGGATAACCTTCCAACTTATGGAGTATTGGAGATCAGTCGTAGAGAATCCGACAGGTAACAAGTCGATGGATGATTTTGCTGTGGCCATTGACGGTATTTCAAAGATCGTTTTTTCCCGCACCCTGAAAGACGTTGACTGGAAAACCGCAAGACTCGCAACGCGAGACCTTAAAGAAGAAGTTTTAGAACTCAGGCAGCAAGCGGGCAAAGACATTTTAGTCGGCAGCCCAAGTTTAATAGTCGCCTTAACCCAGCTTGGCTTAATTGAAGAATACCAGCTTGGCGTCCAGCCGACTGTTGTTGGCGGCGGCTTGCAGTTATTCAAAAACATCACGGATAGAATCGATCTTAAACTCTTAAAAACAAAAACATTTGGCTGCGGCGCAGTATTCCTATACTACGAACCGTCAAAGACAACGAGTGCATGACCACGTAGGAAAAAGAAGTTATTTGAAGGGTTCTTTGGAAAACTCCTAATTCGTGCATTCGTGGCAACAGTCTTAGCCACTAATGCACGAATAAAGCCAAGAATTTAAACAATGAATTTCGAAAAACTAGTTCCAAACATCTTCTACATCGATATCGCCGATGGCTTGAAATTTTTTGTCGATTGTCTGGGTTTTACTATTGGATATGACGAAATAAAATCCCGCCAGCCATTTTGTGTATTAGAAAAAGACGGCCTGCGGATAAATCTTTTTGAAAATGCAGAACTTGCCAAAGAACACAATCCTGAGTTTAGGTTAGTGACTAAAAATATCGAAGAAGTTTACGACAAGGTTTCCATATCTCATCCTGAATTTCTTCATCCAAACCTCAAGAAAATCACCCTTCGCCCATGGGGTGCTAAAGAATTCGCATTAATGGATGGACAAGTCGGCGTTATTATTCAAGAGTGGTGAAATACGGAAAAGCAGCAGCTTGGCGTTTATCAACGGACGTTCACATTTCCCGATGTTTTATTAGGGACGGAATAGGAGAAAAAATGGGTATCTTCGACTCGCTAAGATCATCTTTCTCATCGGGCAAATTGAAAAAGGAGCAGATTGAGCGCCTTCGTGAAAGTATTTGGAACGCACTATCCGACGGACAAATAACCGATCAAGAGCTCCAATATATAACCAGCTTTTACATTGAAAGCGAGTTAAGCCAAGAAGATTTCGACAAACTTCGTACTGAAATATTCATTCAGGTTGTTCAACAGGCGATTGTCGACAGGCGTGTAGTTCAAAGTGAATTAAGCTCAATCAATCATCTGATTGATCGTCTGGAAATATCCCCAGAAATTAAGGCATGGGCGGAGAGGCAAATGCAATACTATACGCTCTTTGCTCTGATTGAGTCGGGTGCTCCGCTTCCAACAGGTTCGGCCAGCGGGTTGATACTGCAGAGAGGTGAGGTTTGTCACCTCAACCTTCCGGCAATCTTGGTTGAGGAAAGAGTTGTTTCACGCAATTGGCAAGGCGGTTCGCGTGGCGTCAACCTTCGTTTAGTTAAGGGCGTGTCGTTCAGGGTTGGACAACAAGCCGGACAGATGGTTTCGCAATCGGGAATTGTTCCAATTAGCGATGGCTATTTTGTCATCACGAACAAGCGGTTAGTTTTTTCGGGCGATAGAAAGTCTGTGACTACACCGATTCAAAATCTTGTTGATTTGCATGTATTTGCTGACGGGCTTAATTATTCTGTGACCACGAGGCAGAAACCTGTAATCATACGCCTGTCCGTACCGGAAGAAGCAGAACTATGCGCGCTGATTATTACTCGTTTGATAAACGAAGGATAACCAAAGCAACTTATTACTCCCTTTCAAAATCCAGTCTCGACAGTTCTTTTTTCGTTTGAATCACGAAACCGTTCGGTTGCAGTTGACACCCGCAACCGTTTGGTTGCATACTCCTGTTTGTAGTTATGAAACGAGACATTTTCCAAGCCGTTGCTGACCCGACGAGGCGGGCAATCATTGCGTTGATCGCGTTGCAGGCGATGACGCCGAACGCTATTGCCGAGCATTTCGACACTAGCCGGCAAGCGGTCTCAAAACATCTACGCATTTTGACGGAGTGTGAACTTATCAAACAAGAACAGAAAGGGCGAGAGATCTATTACCAGCTCGAAATAGAAAAAATGAAAGAGATCGACGAGTGGCTGGAGCAGTACAGGCAGATCTGGGAGACGCGGTTCGAGCAGCTCAGTGAGGTGCTTGAGGTTATGAAAAACCAAAAGAGTGAGGAATGAACATGGACTTTATTGTAAACAAAGAGACTAAGACAGTTTCGATCACCAAAGAATTTAACGCGACTCGCGACCTGGTCTGGGACGCCTACACAAAACCTGAACTCCTCGACCAGTGGTGGGCGCCGAAACCGTTTGCATCACGCACTAAGGTTATGGAATTCAGAGAAGGCGGCCGCAGGTTTTATGCGATGGTCAGCCCAGAGGGGGCGGAGCGTTGGGCGGTTCAAAAATATACGTCCATTACGCCAAAAACCAATTTCAAGTTCTTCAGCGCTTTCTCGGACGCGGACGAAAACCTAGAATTGCCCGGATCCGATTGGGACCTGAATTTCAGCGAACAAGACGGAACGACCACGGTTAGTATCTTGATCTATAACGAGTCTCTGGAACGCTTAGAGCGGATGGTCGAAATGGGTTTTAAAGAAGGATTTACTATGACATTGAACTATCTTGAAGAACTGCTTGCGAAGTTATCGCAAAAATGATCTTCGTGTTCAAAGACTTTGGATGAAATTTAAGAAAGGAGACGACAGAAAAATCATGGCACAAATTAACCCTCACATTAACTTCAACGGAAATGCCGAAGAAGCATTTACATTTTACAGATCGGTGTTTGGCGGAGAGTTCGAAAAGATCATTCGTTTCAAAGACCTGTCAGGCCCTGAATTTCCGGTGGCAGAACATGAAGCAAATAAAATAATGCACATTGCTTTGCCTATCGGCAAAAACGTTTTAATGGCCAACGACGTTCCGGAAATTCTGGGACGAACAAACGAAAACGAAAACAGGTCCAAAATATTTATTAATGCAGAAAGCCGTGATGAGGCCAACAAATTATTCAACGGACTTTCATCTGGTGGACAAATCGAAGGACCAATTGGAGACAGTCCCTGGGGTTCATATTTTGGTTGTTTTAGAGACAAATACGGGATTGAATGGATGGTGAACTTTGACCCAGCAAACAACGGATAGAAGTAGCTTAGGAGATAAAACAGTGAGAAAAATTTTGAATAAGAATCTAAATATGAAGACGACAGCTTTTTTCCTTTCGATGCTTATGACAATGCTCCTGTCGGGTGTCGTGTCGGGGCAACAAAAACCGACTACGGGCTATGCTCCGGTTAACGGTCTCAAAATGTACTACGAAATTCACGGGAGCGGTGAGCCTGTGGTGTTGCTGCACGGAGCGTTCATGGCAATTTCGGGTGACTGGAATGATTGGATCAACGAACTCGCCAAAACGCGGAAGGTGATTGCCGTCGAAATGCAGGGCCACGGGCGCACGGCCGACATCAAACGCGACTTCAGCTATGAAAGCCTCGCCGACGATGTGGCCGCGCTGCTCGATCACCTGAAAATCCCGAGCGCGGATATCGTCGGCTACAGCCTGGGCGGCGGCGTCGCTATGCAGTGTGCGATCCGCAATCCGGAAAAAGTGCGAAAGGTCGTCAGCATTTCGGCCGTCTTCCGCCGCGACGGCTGGGTCAAAGAAGGCGTCGACGCACTCTCCAACCTCACGGCGGAAGTCTTCAAAGGCTCGCCCATCGAAGCCGAGTACAAAAGACTGAGTCCGACGCCAAACGAATTCCCGGACTTCGTGAAGCACGTCATTGCGATGGCCTCGAAACCGTACGACTTCGGCGCCGACAAATTCAAAGCGACAAAGGCTCCGATGTTCTTCATCCACGGCGACGCTGACGGCGTGCGGCTCGACCACATCGCCGAAATGTACCGCCTCAAAGGCGGCGAACTCCACGGCGACATGCGCCCGCACCCCGAATCGAGACTCGCCATCTTGCCTGACACGACCCACGTTACCTTGATGAACCGCATGACGACGATCGTCCCGATGATTAACGACTTTCTCGATGCGAAGCCGCCGAAGCAATAGGAAATTCACCACAGAGGCACGGAGTACACGGAGGCAGATATGAGCTAGGAGCATATCTGCCTCGTTTCGTAATATAATAAAATCTCATAGACATCTCTGTGTTCTCTGTGTCTCCGTAGTGAATAAATTCAGGAGAAAGAATATTGCGAAGGTAACAGGTATCGGCATCGAGATCATATCGTGAGACGGAATAGCACGAAAAGTAATGAGCGAGAACAGTAAGGCTATGCTTGAACTTATATCACCGATTTCTAAGTTAATCGAGGTAGCGGCGCGACCCCTTGGGAGCTACTTAGGTAAGCGTCGGCTAATCTTTGACGAGATAATGACGCCTATGTTCGATCAATTATTGCTTATTCACAATGATTATTTGGGACTTTTCAACTCGACGCTGAAACGCTTGCCAGTGGAGATTGAAGAGCAGGGTTGGTTTAACTATGACTTTGAACCGCTTGATCGTCTTAAACCCGAGTTCACGATCGAAGTCGCCAAGGCAAAGCGAGAACTTGTTGAAGGGCGGGAGAGTTTCGAGGCGCAACGGATACAAATCCGCGCTTTAGCTGCCGCAGTAATTCAAAAGGATTTTTCAAGTGAAGAAAAGCGCTTTTTGTACGGCGTTCTTGCATACTTTCTTTATCCAGAGTCGTCGCTTATCGCCTGGCGCATCGACGGGCAAATAGAGACGATGGAAACACGCGGCCCGGTCTCCGCTTGGGATACGCCTTCCTCAAGCGCAGCTGAGCTTATCGAGCATGAAAAAGATCCCAATAAGATTCGTGAGACTCTAAGTTCGTCGAAGATGCAGCAATTAGAGCGATGGACGGAAATCTGTCGACTATTTGCCGAGCTTAAGGCGGAAGTTAAGACTGGCTTATATTGATGTTAGCGGTCTTTGATGTTAATTGCACCAAAATCGGTCCGGAAATGCGTCATTTATGACAGTTAAAAACTAATGGAGCAATATAGGAGAAAAATATATGGCAAAAGTAACAGGCATCGGCGGGGTATTTTTTAAGAGGCGGGCAAGGGCTCGGACCTCGCGGCGTGGTATGAGAAGAATCTCGGCCTCAAGCTTGAGAGCTGGGGCGGTGCGATATTGAAATGGACCGACGATAAGGTAGTCGATGGCGGCCTCACGGTTTGGAGCACGGCGAACGCCGACTCCAAATGGTTTTCGCCGAGCGAATCATCCTTCATGATCAACTACCGCGTCGATAACCTCGACGAACTCCTCGCCCAGCTAAAACAAAACGGCGTCGAAATCCTCAAAGGCCCGGACGCCGAAGAAAACGGAAAATTCGCCTGGATCATGGACCCCGACGGCAACAAGATTGAACTTTGGGAGCCCTGTTGACATCAAAGGCAGCCACTAACACGTGCTTTGCGTTCTACGGGCGTTTGCGTGAAAATCAAAGTCTATGATTACACGCGTTCGTTTTGCGCCGTCTCCCACAGGCTATCTGCACATCGGTTCCGCCCGAACCGCTTTGTTTAATTATCTTTACGCACGCCACACTGGTGGCAAGTTTCTGCTTCGTATCGAGGACACCGACATTGCACGCTCGACCGAGGAATCGACCCGCTCTATCCTCGACGGTCTCGCCTGGCTCGAACTCGACCACGACGAAGAAATCGTTTTTCAATCGAATAACGCCGACAAACATCGTACGGCGGCGTTCAAATTGCTCGAAGAGGGCAAAGCTTATCGAGATTTCACGCCCAAAGCCGAACCGTCGGACGCAAACGTAAAGGATGCGATCAAGGACCGTGCCCGTGCCGGACAAGGCATAAAGAACATGCGCGATAATCCGTATCGCGACATTTCTGAAGTCGAAAGCGACACGCGGGCAACGAATGGCGAGCCGTTTGCGATCCGCTTGAAGGTTGCGATGGAGGGCCGTACCGCTTTTGACGATGCGGTTTATGGAATTCAGGAGCGTAATTATGCCGACACCGAAGACCTTGTTCTGCTCCGTTCCGATGGCCATCCGCTTTACAATCTCGCGGTGGTTTGCGATGACATCGAAATGCGGATCACGCATGCAATCCGCGGGCAGGATCATCTTACAAATACTCACAAGCAGATATTGATTTACGAAGCTCTCGGAGTTACGCCGCCGACATTTGCCCACTTGCCCCTGATCATGGCGCCGAATAAAGGCAAGCTGTCAAAACGAAAACACGGTGAGGTCGTTTCGATGACGACGTATCGCGATGCCGGCTTTCTCGCTGCCGCTTTTCGCAATTTTCTCGCGTTGCTAGGCTGGTCCGCCGGCGAGGAAAAGGAGATATATTCACTTGAAGAGCTGATAGAAAAATTCTCACTCGAAGGCGTCCACCGTTCGAACGCTGTTTTTAATTTTCACGAAAACGATCCTCGTCATTGGACCGATGACAAAGCGATCTGGATGAACGCCGAGTATATCCGCACCATGCCGCTCGCCGAACTGCTGCCGCTCGTCAAAGCCGAACTGAAGGCCGCGAAACTCTGGCGGGACGAATACGAAGACAAAGATGCAGAAGCCCGCGCGGCAGCAAGGGCGAAACCCGAACCTGAGCCAAACGACAAGCTTTGGTTCGAGAAAACCACCGACCTCATTCGCCAACGATTTTTCACGCTCAAGGATTTCTCTTCGCAGGGCCGTGCGTATTTTAGCGAAGATTACGATTTCGACGCGGCAGCTATTGAAAAAAATCTCGCGAAATTCCCAGATCTCAAAACATGGCTGCCTGAACTCGCCGACCGCTTCGAGCCGATGGACTCATTCACCGAACCTGATATCGAAGAAGTCGTAAAGGCTTTTACGGAAGAAAAAGGTACAAAACTAGGCGTCATCATGAACGGTGCGAGAACGCTTCTAACCGGCGTCGCCGTCGGCCCGTCGATGCTGTCGGTTTTTGAGACGTTGGGGAAGGAAAGATCAATACTGCGGCTGCGTAGTCAGATTGTTTGGAATATATAAAATAATCTCGTTCTAAGGTAAGCAATGCCGGATCAGGACGTAAATTATGAACCTGGCTCGCACAATGGCAAAGACGATAATTATTATGAAATCAGAATTAATTCAAACATTGCATCCACAAGCTGGCAAGACAAATAAAAAAATTTCTTTGGAAAAATACAGTTTCATAAGAGAAAATATATTGACGATTTTAAAGAAGGTTGAACTCACTCATACTGAGCTTATGGAAGAATTGTATGCAAGAGTAAAAGATGATTTTGAAGGAGGAGTGCAATGGTATGGAGAAACAGTCAAACTTGATTTGGAAGCAAGGAAATTAATTGAACGGACTAAAACCAAACCCGAAAAATATAAACTGACAATAACAAACCGCTAACACTGGGTTTTGTGCAAGCGTGGTTTGACAAACAAACATCAGCAAATTGCAAATCCAAGCTGTGGTTCGGGCTGGACAAACACCTTTGGGCTTTAGTTCTTAACTTCAACAATATATTTTCAATCAGCAGCGGTTGTGGGCGGACGGAATTCTAATTCCACACCTGACACAAAGCCCTGCTCGTTGTGCGTAACCATATCAACCAGCTTACATCCTTGAAATGAACAAAAGAAAGTTTACTCCATTTGAAAGATATGCGATTTGGAAATGGCACGAAGAACGATGCTGGTTGTGCACTGAACCGTTAAGTTATAGATATACAACTATCGACCATTTTTTTCCCGAAGAACTTTTATTAGACGACAAAAAAAGGAAAAGCATATTCACAGAATATGGACTTACTGATGAGACTTTTAAAATTAATGGATTTGAAAACTGGCTCCCAAGCCATGGAATCTGTAATCAAAAAAAGTCAACAAAAATAACAAAGTTCATTCCTGGAAACGCTTTCATACTAGAAAAACTTATTTCGACGACTGAGAATGTAAAGCAAACTGTTGCAAAGCTATCAAAAGACAGGAATAAGGATAAAGTTTTCCTATCTCTATTGGAGGCTTTAGAAGTTGAAACTATTTCATTTGACGACTTAATAGACTTTATTAAACCACTAAGCGAAAAAGAAAATATTCAATTCGTTCCAAAAGATTTAATAATCTTATCTGGTGGGTATTGGGTCTATCGTGACAGTATTGCCCGTGAAGGGTTTTGCACTTGTGAGAAAGACCATTGTGTTGACAGTGACAAAAAGGAATACTGTTATTTCTCTCCAAATTTATCTACTTGGGTCATAAAAACAGGGTTATACTATAAGTGTTATGACGAGACAATTACTTGCCCTCGGTGCAAACAAATGCACAAAAGAGGACACGTTGGAAGAATAGATATTTGTGGTTTGCCTTACGTTAATCAAGAACTACAAACTGATACCTAGAATGGCTACGCACAACACTGGGTTTTGTGGAAGTGTGGCTTGACAAACAAACATCAGCCAATTGCAAATCCAAGCTGTGGTTCGGGCAGGACAAACAACTTTCAACTTTAGTTCGTAACTTCAACTAAGTAATTTTATCAGCAGCAGTTGTGGGCGGAGGGAATGCTAATGCTACACCTGCACAAAGCCCTGCTCCTTAGCGGCGATCATTCCACGTTAAACCTCTATAACTCTCCTCTCCGAAAGATGAGATGTTTGCCGAATCGGAAACCGATTTCTTTCTTAAAACGTAGGACGTGCAAATTAAGTTTGTCAAAGATGTAAACGGAGCAGTTACGGATGTGATTGTCCATCAAAACGACAACACGTTGTATGAAGTTATGAAAGGTCAAAAGATCGAATAAAGAAATAAACATTTTCCGGCACACGGATTCAACCGAGACAATAAAAGTATGAACAGCAATAAAAAAGAATTGTTACCCGCAGACCGTGAAGAACTGCTCGGCAGAATTAAAAGCCGCGTTTTGAGAAAAACATGGACCGCCATAAAGGTCTTGAATGGGCCAAAGTGCAGGCAAAGCTGGAGGCTGATGCTGAAAAACTGTGGTCGCTCAGTGAAATGGAAAGAACCGGCGGTGAACCGGATGTTGTCGGGTTTGATAAAACGACCGGCGAATACATTTTTTATGATTGTTCAGCGGAAAGCCCTAAAGGCCGCCGCAGTCTCTGTTACGACCGTCAAGCGTGGGAGTCAAGGAAGGAACATAAACCGGAAAACAGCGCTATTGATATGGCAGCCGCCATGGGCATTGAGCTTTTAACGGAAGAAGAATATCGCGAGCTGCAGCAGCTTGGCGAGTTCGATCTAAAAACTTCGAGCTGGGTGAGCACGCCTGCCGATATCCGCAAACTTGGCGGTGCGCTATTTTGTGATCGCCGCTACAACACCATTTTTGTGTTTCACAACGGTGCCGAATCTTACTACGCCGCCAGAGCATTCCGCGGCTCGCTAAGGGTCTAAATTTTGCACAGGCAGCGAAGCGAAGATCCCGCCGATGAGCGTTCTGTATCAAACTTCGATCACCCTTCTTTTCACCGGCGAAGACAGCACGATCGTTGTCGTCGTAATCCCATAAGGCACCAATCGGTCGATCACTTCCTGTAGATGCTCGACCGACGCAACCGCCACCTTCATTATAAAAGAGTCACCGCCCGTTCCGCGATGGCATTCGAGGACTTCGCTCGACCCCTGCACGACCTCGATGATATGACTGTAGTCGACGCCGGTGATGCTCATGCGGATAAACGCCATGATCGGCAGCCCGACCTTTGCGGTGTCGATGTCAGCACGATAGCCGGTTATTATCTCTGCATCCTCTAGCTTGCGGACACGTTCGATGACGGCGGGCGTTGTCAGGCCAACGCGGCGGCCCAGTTCTGCGTAGCTTGTCCTGGCATCTTCCTGTAGCGCCTTTAGTATTTTCCGGTCGATTTCGTCGATCATATTATGTTCAACAAATATTATAAGGTCATGTCACAAAATAAACTAATAATATAAGGCAAGAGCGAACTGATAACTAATCTTGCTCATTCTAAATACCTTTGTGTTCGACTAAAATAGGGTATTCATAAATAATCGTGAACCATCGACCACAAGTAAGGAGCCGCCATGTTAACCGAAATCGCCACAATCGACACACCTGCCGTAACGCTGAGCAATTTCCTCATAGCTGACGAAGACCTTCCCGCATTCCGCGACATGAAGTTCGAGAATATCAATCAGCTTCACCTCGACCATCCCGGAGCGAACGACCCGGCTTATCGTGAGCGGCGGAATTACATCGCGAGCCTGGCGAAGAAATTCCGCGATACCGGCGAAATTACCGATGTAGATTACACAGAAGAAGAGCAAGGCGTTTGGCGAAAGGTTGCGGGACAGTTGGAAGAGCTTCACCAGCAGCGTGCGAGCCAGTTTTATCTCGACGCAAAACGCGACCTCGGCTTTTCGAACGACCGCATTCCGCAACTTACGGACATGAACCGCCGACTGAAGGAATTGACCGGCTTTCGCCTTGCTCCGATCGAAGGCCTTGTCGAAACGCGTGCTTTTCTAAGTTGGCTGTCATTCCGCACGATGCTATCGACGCAATATATCCGCCATCATTCAAAGCCCGAATACACGCCCGAACCAGACATCGTCCACGAAGCCATCGGACACATCCCGACATTTACGAACAAGAATTTTGCCGATTACTCGCAGTTCATCGGCCACGGCGCCCGCATCGCCAACGACCGCCAGCTCGAAGAACTCGGCCGCTTGTATTGGTTCACCGTCGAATTTGGTTTGAAGGAAGAGGACGGCGAAATCAAGGCATACGGTGCCGGCCTGCTGTCGAGCGTCGGTGAATTGGAGCACGCCTTCGGCGACGAAGTCGAGCGCCGCCCGTTCGATTTCGAAGAAGTCATCAACCACGATTTCACCTACTCGGACCTCCAGCCGGTTCTTTATGTAATTCCGTCGTACGACTATTTGAAGGAAATTACGCGGAAGTACATTGAGAGTTTTTGAGATAGATCATGACTACACAAAATCCATTAGGACTAAAAAAAATACATCACGTTGAGTTTTACGTTGGCAATGCTAAGCAGGCGGAGTTTTATTATCGCAAGGCGTTTGGGTTTTCGCGGGCCGGGTATTCGGGGCTTGAGACGGGGAATCGCGAGACGACGAGCTACCTGATGCGGCAGACGAATATCAATTTTGTGCTGACGACGCCGCTTTCGCCGGAGCATCCGGCGGCAGAGCATATCAAGCAGCACGGCGACGGTGTGCGCGATATAGCGTTTTATGTCGAGGACGCAGATCACGCGTTTAACGAAGCGGTGAAACGCGGGGCAACGCCCGTTACCGAGCCGCACGACCTCGTGGACGAGCACGGATCGGTCCGCCACGCGGCGATCGCGACTTACGGCGATACGATCCACTCGTTCATCTCGTATGGCGGAAACCCGCACGGCAGTAAGGGTGTGAGCGGCAATGGCAGCGGAGAGAACCACCCCGCCGACGAAGCACCGCCACCCCTCCTTCGTAAGGAGGGGAGCTATGAATACAACGGCGTTTTTCTGCCGGGCTTTGTCGAACAAAAAGTCGAAGGTGACGGCGTCGGCATCATGCTCGTCGATCACATCGTCGGCAACGTCGAGCTTGGTCAGATGACGCGTTGGTGTGATTTTTACCGCGATGTTTTGGGCTTTTTCCGCTACATCACATTTGACGACAAGGACATCTCGACCGAATATAGCGCGCTGATGTCGATCGTTATGTCGGACGGCCAGCACAACATTAAATTCCCGATAAACGAACCCGCGACGGGCAAAGGCGGCAAATCGCAGATACAGGAATACATCGATTTTTACCGCTCAGCCGGTGCTCAGCACATCGCTCTGCTCTGCCGCGATATCCGCTCAACCGTTGCGAAACTGATGGATAACGGCGTCGAATTTTTGACGATTCCCGATACCTATTACGACGATCTTTTCGACCGCGTCGGTCCGATCGACGAAGACATCGAGTCGCTCAAGAAACTCGGCATCCTCGTCGACCGCGACGACGAAGGCTATCTGCTGCAAATTTTTACCAAACCGGTCGAGGACCGCCCGACAGTCTTCTACGAAATTCTCCAACGCAAAGGGTGTAAAGGATTTGGGAAGGGCAACTTTAAAGCGTTGTTCGTCTCGATTGAAGAGGAACAAAGAAGGCGTGGTAATCTCTAACTACCGTGGTGAAACAGCTTAAGCCAAAACACTGGATACTGGTCCTTGCGATAACCGTAGCGTCGGCAGCGAACCTGCTCGGGCAGACTGCCGACGACTACAAGGTTTATGACGCTGTCATACGGCATATGTTCCGAGACGGTATCACTCGCTTCGACATGAACGCTAAGGTCGACAAGATCATCATCCGAGATCGAACTCATTCCGCATACGCTTCCGGATCGCATCGAGAGAACTGGGAACAAGTGAAGATCCAAATACGCGCGCTTACCGATGAGACTATCGCCGGCTATGAATCGGCTCGAAAGAGTGAGTGTGAGCTTAAGGCAAAGCTTGACATTCCATTCAAGTATTCGTTGATGAGCGACAAGCAGCTCGCCGAAATTTTCCCGAATAAGAACGATTACGATAAGTCATCTGAACAATGGAACGCTTTTTACAAACTCCATCCGGGTTCGGCAGGCTACAATTCCTTCTCGAGGGTTGGTTATGACAAGACAGGCCATCACGCACTCGTATATTTCGTCAATTGGTGCGGGCCGCTCTGTGGGACCGGGACATATATCCTAGTAGAGAATGGGGAGAACGGTTGGGTCGTCAAAGAAACAGCAGGCATTTGGATTAGCTAAGGACATTAGCGTGATTCGCGGGCAAAATTTCTTTATGGATCTGAAATACCAAACAGGTTTTGGAAATGAATTTGCGACTGAGGCAGTTGCGGGAGCATTGCCGGTTGGGCAGAATTCGCCGCAAAAAGCTCCGCTTGGGCTATATGCTGAGCAACTTTCGGGGACGGCGTTTACGGTGCCTCGAGATCGCAATCGGCGAACTTGGACATATCGCATCAGGCCGTCGGTAACGCACAAACCGTTCGAGCGACGCGATAACGGTCGCTGGCTGAGTAAACCTGACGATATTGATGTCACGCCGAATCAGCTTCGCTGGGATGCGTTGCCGATACCGACAGTGCCGACGGATTTTATTGAAGGCATCACGACTATTGCCGGTAACGGTGACCTGTTTGCCCAGACCGGCATCGCGATCCACATCTACGCTTTTAACAAAGGCATGGGCGACCGCTACTTTTACAACGCCGACGGCGAGATGCTGTTCGTTCAGGAAAAAGGCCGCATCGGATTTTTGACTGAGCTTGGCTGTCTGCAAGCCGGGCCGGGCGAAGTCGTCTGCATTCCACGAGGACTGAAATTCAAGATTGAGCCGCATCCTGACGACAAAGAGCTTCGCGGATATATTTGTGAGAATTACGGCCAGCAGTTTCGTCTGCCCGATCTCGGGCCGATAGGAGCAAATGGATTAGCCAATCCGCGTGATTTTGAGACGCCGGTCGCGTGGTACGAGGACACAGAAGGCGAGTTCGAGCTTGTCGCGAAATTTGGAGGCAATCTGTGGTCATGTAGTGTCGACCATTCGCCGCTAGATGTCGTCGCGTGGCACGGCAACTACGCGCCTTACAGATACGATCTTCGTCGCTTTAACACCATCGGCTCTATCTCGTTCGATCATCCTGATCCGTCAATTTTCACCGTGCTGACTTCGCCGTCGGGCGAAGCGGGCGTTGCAAATTGCGACTTCGTTATCTTCCCCGACCGCTGGCTCGTCGCCGAAAACACGTTCCGCCCGCCGTGGTATCACCGCAATACGATGAGCGAATACATGGGCCTGATCTACGGCCAGTACGACGCCAAGGAAGAAGGCTTTGTGCCCGGCGGCGGCTCGCTCCACAACCAAATGTCCGCCCACGGCCCCGACCTCGACGCCTTCGAAAAAGCATCGAACGCAGAGCTAAAACCGCAAAAGCTCGAAGGTACGATGGCGTTCATGTTCGAATCACGCTACATAATCCGCCCGACAAAATTTGCGATGGAAACATCACAGTTGCAGAACGACTATTTTGAGGTTTGGCAGAGGTTGAAGAAGAATTTTAAGAATTGATACACAGAATTTGCTTGCTCTTTACAGTGAATATAAGCAAAATATCTCTATTATGATTCAGACTGTCGAAGCGATAATTGACGATAGCGGCAAGGTTAAAGTGTTGAATGACTTGCGTTTGCCGAGCGGCCATCGTGCTCTCGTTACTGTTCTCGATGAAAAGCCTGATACCGCCGTCTCCGAAGTAACGCTTCTGAGTGAAGAGTCACTCGCGACAGATTGGCTCCGAGACGAGGAGGACAAGGCTTGGTCACACCTTCAATCGGAACAGTAGTTTTAGTTCGATTTCCGTTTAGCGATCTGACTGATTCTAAACTTCGTCCGGCCGTCGTGTTGGCAGACGCCGGTCGAGACGACTGGATCTTGTGTCAGATCACAAGTCAACAATACACGGACACGTCCGCCATCAAGATCGTCGACGGGGATTTTGTAACTGGCTCTCTCCTCAAAACAAGCTATGCCCGTCCTACCAAATTGTTCACCGCAAACACCGGCATAATGACGAAAGCTGTCGGCGATCTGAAAGACGAAAAACTGGACAAGATACTGCTTGCAGTTATCTCCTTGTTCAAAAGAACCGGTGTGCCGATTGATGTCTGAAACGATGTTCGAATCGCGCTACATCGTCCGGCCGACAAAGTTTGCTATGGAAACGTCGCAGCTACAGCATTAGTATTTGAGGTGGGGCAAAGGTTGAAGAAAAACTTCCCGTCATAGACGTACTCGTTTAATTTTTGATTTGATATAAACGGGTTGAATGGATGCAATGTTGAAACGAGGTGAATGAAATGCAACTTATTACGGGCCGATTAATAATTCTTTTTATCTTATCCGCAATCACGGCTCAGGCACAGCATCATGTGCAGTCGGCCAAAGAGCCAACGGGCATAGTCGATCTTGGTGAAATTCGCTTTCCGACATCGGGACCGGCCGATGCGCAAGCGCATTTTATTCGCGGGGTTTTGCTGCTGCATAGTTTCGAATTTGAACGTGCGAGGCGGGCGTTTATTGAAGCGAGGACAGCGGCACCGAAATTTGCGATGGCGTATTGGGGCGAGGCGATGACGCACAACCAGGCGATATGGGGCGAACAGGACCGCGGGGCCGCACTTGCCGCGCTTGCAAGGCTCGGAGCAACACCGTCCGAGCGTCAGGCTGCGGCGCCGACCGAGCGTGAAAAGCTCTACCTTGCCGCCGTCGAACTTCTTTACGCCGACGGTGACCAAAAGCAAGTATACGCGGCATACAGCAACGCTATGGGCGAATTGGCCCGGCGTTTTCCCGACGATCTCGAGGCCCGTGCTTTTTACGCGTTGTCGTTGCTCGGACTGACGGGCGACGTGCGGGACACGGAAAATTACATGCGCGCCGCAGCGGTTGCCGAAGAAGTGTTCGAGGCGAACAGGAAGCATCCGGGAGCTCTTCATTACCTTATTCATGCTTATGACGACCCCGCGCACGCCCCGCTCGGCCTTCGTGCCGCCCGGCTTTATGGCACAGTAGCCCGCGGAGCATCACACGCCCAGCACATGCCGTCACATATTTTCTTTGCTCTCGGCATGTGGGACGACTCGATAGCGGCAAATACCGCGTCGATGAAAACCGCTCGTGATGCAGGAACGGGCGGTTATCATCCGCTGCATTGGCTCGAACATTCGTATCTTCAAACGGGACGCGACGATGAAGCGGCAAAACTTGTTGCCATAGTTGAGGCCGACACGCAGAAAAATCCGTCAGCGTATGCCCGGACGCATCTGGCAATGACGCGAGCAACCTGGCTTGTGGAGACAAGAGGTTCGGGACCCGCAACGATGCTGCAGAGCGTCGATTCAACGGGTATTAATTCGGTCGACGTATTCGCCGGACACGATATGGCAATCGGGCTTGCATCCATTCAAAGAAAGGACATCCCAGCGGCTCGGCTGGCCCTCCAAAGTCTGCGCGGGCGAATAGCGGCCGGAAAAACCGTGACAAAAAGCACGGGCGATATTATGAGCCGGTACTCTACGGTTTCGCAATCGGACCTCGATATCGCGTCCGTGACGGAACAGATCCTCGACGCGGCAATTAAATATGCGGAAGGCGAACACGATATTGCGATCCGCATGATCACAGCCGCCAGCGAGGCCGAAGATAAGCTGGTATTCGAGTACGGGCCTCCGGCGACCGTCAAACCGGCTTGGGAAGCCGCCGGTGAATTGCTGCTGGCATCGGGACGCAAAATAGAGGCTGCCGATGCGTTTCGTCGCGTCCTTAAACGATATCCGAATCGGAAACTATCAAACGCTGCTGACATCGGGACGCAAAACAGAGGCCGCCACCGCGTTTCGTCGAGCTCTTAAACGATACCCAAACCGGAAACTATCAAACGAAGGGCTTAAAAAGGCGAACTCCGTGAAGTTAGGCACAATCTTGTAGGTACGTTGACTGCTAAACTCAAAGGCACAAAGGCCTTTATGTTCGAATCGCGCTACATATTCCGCCCGACGCGCTTTGCGATGGAATGCCCGCAGCTGCAGAAAGATTACGGCGACGTGTGGCAGGGGCTGAAGAAAAACTTTACGCCGCAGTAGCAAAGTGAGTTTAGGTTGCAACATGTCCGTCAACCTAAACGTAGGTAATCGCAATGTCTGATAACTCGAAAATAAATACTTCGACACTAGGTGATTCGATTCCCACCGAGGTCGGCATCAAGGCCGCCGAGATCGTTTCTCGAATAGCTGACGAGAACAACATTGCCATTGCGCTCGCCGGCGGCATCGCGATGCACATCTACGGATTTACGCGTGCGACGACCGATGTCGATATGCTGGCACAGACAATTTTGCCACTTGAGGTTAAACGGCAGATCGATTTTGGCGGTGAGGGCTATGACATAAAAGTTGACGACAGGAATGTGCCCCTCGATGTCATCGTCCGCGATGACAAGTTGTCAAAAATATATCAGGCTGCTTTAGCTGATGCGAAAATAACCGATTTAGGGATCAAAATCGTTTCACCGGAGTGGCTCGTTGTTATGAAACATTTTTCGCCTCGCGCCAAAGACAAGATCGACCTCACATGGCTGTTGCAGGAAGAAGGTTTGGTTGACAGAAAACGGATTGAATCGAACTTGATCGAAGCCATCGGCGAGGATGCCGCTTTTTATGTTGGTGCAGCCCTCGGTAACGATTATTCATACGCGGATTTTCTCAAAGCTCGGGAAAAAGGCAAACATGTTTGATGGTGACGCTCTGCTATGGAAACCTCGCAACTCCAGCACGAGTATTTTTTGAGGTTTGGCAGAGGTTAAAGAATCGTTTTTCATAGAAACATTGATAGAAATAGATGGATTTGGTTTATTTGCGCAATATTCTTCGTCGAGAAATTCTTGCATTAAAAGATGCTGGAACTCACGAGATGCTTCCAAATATCTGTGAAAATTTGGGTTTACCTGTTCCGGTCGATGAAGGCACGAAACGCGAAAGGATGAGCAGTAGCTTTGATTCGCTTGTCGATTCGGAATTGCCAAAAGTCGCAGAGCTTTTTCTAAAATTCCATCCACCTGCGCCGCTCCTTCGCAATGAAATTCAAGATCTTCTATGGATCGATTTACGCAGCCCTGAGATTCCGAAAAAGTTCCGACACGAGTTAGCTCGCGAGTTGTCTCCAGAGGACCTTTACTTGGATGCTTCACGATTTGATGTTCTTCTAGAACGACTATGGGTAATAGATGATAATCCCATGTCATTTTTCGATAATAATGACCGTTCTCTGCGAAATGAAATAGAGCGTCACGTTCACCGAAATCCAGGTGACTGGTCTACGGAGTATTTGTTCGACAGACTTGGTGCCTTCGATTCTACGGATCGTCGTTTTGCTCTTTTTATTGAAGGATTAGCTTCCGCTGACGTTATTCCCGACGAAACGGCACAACGCAAATTCGTAGCAAAAGTAAATACTCAACTCAGTAAATGCGGGGTGGAATTAACCGAGAGTGACATTGAAAGCGGTTATCCAGTGTTTTCTCTTTTTTCAACAAGATCAACAACGTCAGGGCGCCCGAAAAACATCATATTCGCATCTGATGTTAAGCCTGACCTTCGATTCCGAGATGCACTAAATAACGATGTTGAGATTGTGACAAACGCTGATAGGGTGCTTGTTTACGACCGACCAATTAGCAAAGATGGTCTTCTGTGGAACGATTTACAGACTTGGTGGAGTGATCTTACGAAAGTGGCAAACGATGACGACGCAAAAAAATCTCTGTACCGGCGTTTGTTGAGCAGTCTGCCGATAAATTCACCGCCTCAGAAGTTGTTTTTCGAGTCTTACTACGGTGCCTTCGGTAAAGCCATTCCGATGCTGCCGGCGTTGCTCCCCGAGGTGTGGCTTCACTGGGATCACAAAACAGTGCGAGAACGCGGGCCAGATGCTCTTCTTAGGTATAGGATGGACTTCCTACTTTTATTACCAGTAGGTGTTCGCGTTGTAGTTGAGGTAGACGGGAAGCAGCATTATGCTTTCGATGATGGACGAGCCGATTGTGCTCGGTACGCAAAAATGACTGCAGCAGATCGAGAATTAAAGTTGGCTGGCTACGAGGTTTTCCGCTTCGGAGCAGATGAACTTCAGAATGATTCGGCGCTCGACGCAGTATCAAAGTTTTTTGAAGGGATGTTCAAGAAATATGGGGTATCCGTTCCCGTTTCTTGAATACGCATCCGTTTATCTTTGTATGGTTTACGAATCAAAAGAATTGAGATTCCTTGCCACCCCCGAAAAAGGCGACGTTTCCGCGATTTTGGTGCGCCCGAAAGGTGCGGCGCATTTGCTTGTTCTCGGTCACGGAGCCGGGGCCGATATGCGTTCGTCGTCGATGCAGAATATCGCTGAGGCACTTGTCGAGCGCGGAATCGCAACTTTTCGTTATAACTTTCCCTTCAAAGAGTACGGCCGCGGCGGTGTCGACACCCCAAAGGTGGCGATGGCGACGGTGCGGGCGGCCGTCGCGGAGGCGAAGAAACTCGAGTCGAAGCTCACGCTGCTTGCCGGCGGACATTCGTTTGGCGGCAGAATGACGACAACGGCGCAGTCTGAGCAGCCGCTCGATGATGTGAAAGGACTCGTTCTCTTTTCGTTTCCGCTGCATCTCGCCGGTCGGCCTGACACAAAACGCGCCGAGCATCTAAAACAAATCGACATTCCGATGCTTTTCTTGAGCGGTACTCGCGATGCTCTTGCGGAACTCAATCTGCTCGAACCGGTGGTGAAGAAGCTCGGCAAGCAGGTAACGCTTCACCTGCTCGACACCGCCGATCACAGTTACAAGATTCTCAAGAAAGACACGTGCTTCAAACGAAGATGTCTTTGCCGAGATGGCTCGCGTGTGCGTTAGGGAATGGGTTGATCGGGTGAACGGGTTAGGGCGGTTGAGTTCGGCGAGTTGCGTGTTACGCCCTTACTCACGTGCGGGCTTCTGCATTAATGATTATTGTATGTGCAGAAACATCAAAACGCTATTTAATTTCGAGCCGCCGGCGACGACCGATGAGGTGAATGCGTCGGCGTTGCAGTTTGTGCGTAAGCTGTCGGGCTTTAACAAACCGTCGAAGGCGAACGAAGAGGCTTTCAACCTCGCGTTCGAGCGGGTGTCGGCTGCCGCGCAGGAGATGCTGAATTCACTTGTCGACAAACGCTCCGCCGCGTGATCGCGAGGTCGAAGCTGCACGTGCAAAGGAGCGTTCGGCTGTCAGGTTCAGAAATAATTAGCCGCAGATGAACGCGGATAAACGCAGATAAGAATTAAAAATCTGTGTTTTTTGTGATAATCTGCGGCCAAATTATTATGGATAAGCAACAAATTCTCTCTCATGGGCACAACTGATCTCGTCTTTTGAGCTGATAAAACTGCCTGATTGAAACCTAAGATCAATGAGTATAGATCCTAAACGTGAGTTATTGAGGCACATGGTCGCCACGGTCTGGTTTCGCGGGCGCATTGCGATCAACGATACGCCGGAAGGTTTCGCGGATTTTCGGGTCGGCGAGAGTGTACGCTCGCCTGTCGAAATATTAGCTCACATCGGCGATCTGCTCGTCGGGTCGGATATTCTGTTAAAAGGAGACTTCGTAGAGCTAGTATCAAAACCGCTTCCCTGGAATGACGAAACGGCAAGGTTTCTTAACGCAGTAAAGGAGCTTGACGTGTTCCTAGCAACCGATACTCCGCTTGCCCATCCGGTTGAGAAATTTATTCAGGGGCCGATCGGCGATGCCCTCACGCACGTGGGTCAGATTGTATTACTGCGGCGAATTGCCGGAGCGCCAATCCGCCAGGAACCATACTTTACGGCGGAGATTATTCCAGGAGCGTTTTAATCGGAAAATATTATGTCGATTGAAATAGAGGGCATGGCGCCGCTTATTCAAGTATTCGATATGCCAAGGGCGTTGGCGTTCTATCGCGACATCCTCGGATTTGAGGTCGTGAGCGATTCCGGTAATGGCGATGAATCGAGTTGGATCTGGCTGCGGCTGAATGGCGTCGATCTGATGCTCAATGACCAGTACGAGCCTGGGCGTGAACCCGATGCTGCCGCCTGCGGAGCGCACAAAATGGCACGGCGACACTTGCCTTTATTTCGGTTGCCCCAACCCAGACGCCGCATACGATTATTTGAAATCAAAAGGCGTCGAACTTGATTCGCCAAAGATCGCGCCATACGGAATGAAGCAGCTGTATGTTCACGACCCGGACGGATACAATATTTGCTTTCAATGCGAGGCCTGAAGCGTTATGACGGGCGACGAACATTTTCAAAATGTGCTGAAAGCTCTCGACCGCGGAGACTTTTCGCGACTTGAGACAATGCTCGGCGGGCCAGCAGGATTTGATCGGCAGATCGTAGAGTGGTACGAAAACGGCAGTTTCGACGCTGAGCCGGAGATGCTTGCAGAGGCACTTTCTTGTGCGTGTATGCTCGGCCGGACTGCGACGGCGCGTTATTTGATCGAACACGGAGTCGATCCTTACGCCGGGATGAAAACGTGGCTCTCCGGGCCGCATTACGCGGTCAGCAGCGGTCACCTTGATACGGTGCAAATGCTGCTCGAAAAGAAGATTCCGCTTGAGGTCGAGAATAAATACGGCGGCACTATGCTTGGGCAAGCCTTTTGGTCGGCTGTAAACGAACATAAGGAAAGTCATGCCGACATAATCGCAGTGTTAATCGGGGCGGGTGCAAAGATCGAACCTGGCACGCTTGAATGGTGGGAACAGCAGGATGTTCCATTGTCCGAAACAAAGCAAAAGGTCGCCGATGCCTTACGCAAGGCTGGGGGAAGCTAATCCGCAAATGAGCGAGATGATGACAGGATACGTGCTCGGCGCGGTTTACGATAAAGCGAGTGAGGAACGGCGTAAACTGCTGTACAAACTCGGCCTGGCCGGTACCGTTCTGTTTGTTATTGTTCGCCTGATAAACGCCTACGGCGACCCGGTGCCGTGGCGGTATTTAGAAACACCGGTCGCCACGGTCCTTTCTTTTTTAACACGACCAAATATCCACCGTCGCTTCTATTTCTATTGATGACGCTCGGCCCGGCATTCCTCGTGCTTGCTGTGACTGACCGCATAGACGGCAAGGCAATATGGCAGCGCGTATGCATCACGTTCGGCCGCGTGCCGATGTTCTTTTACATTCTGCAATGGCTCTTCGCCCATGGCTCCGGCGTGCTGCTCGCTTACCTGGCAGAAACGATGTCGGTTATCTTTTTCTTGATCCGTTCAAAATGAGCCAGGCCGTCCCGCCCGGACACGGTTTTTCGCTTTTGGTCGTCTATGCCGTGTGGATCACCGGATTGATTCTTCTATATCCGCTCTGCCTCTGGTACGGCAATCTGAAGCGCCGAAGCGGACATTGGCTGTTTGGTTATTTCTAGAAAAATCGAAATTTCGGAATGTTTCTGTCGTCTTTGTAATGAGGCGAGGCGGATAGTCTTGTCATCGTCACGGGGGCTCGCTTTTGGTGTTACAATGATTCTTTGTGGTGGCCGAAATGAAAGTTGAAGAAACGATAAAGATAAAGAGTAGCGAAATTCGGCAGATTGCCGAGCGTCATGGTGCGTCAAATATTCGCTTATTCGGTTCCGTTGTTCGCGGCGAAGCTAAATCTGAGAGCGATGTTGACTTTCTGATCGACGTTACGGCCGAGACAAGCCCATGGTTTCCTGTCGGTCTGATTCAGGATCTTGAAAAACTGCTTGGGCGGCGTGTCGAGATAGTCACTGAGCGAGCCTTAAACAAAGACATCCGCGAAAAAGTCCTGCGCGAAGCCGTTCCCGTATGAAAGACGACTCCGTTTATCTTCGGCACATCGCCGAATGTCTTCGGCGAATCGAGAAAAATGTCGCAATCGGCCTTGATGCATTTTTAGCTTCGGAAACCGCTCAGGACGCAACTCTCCGAAATCTGCAAACGATGAGCGAAGCCACACAACGCTTGTCCGACGAAATGAAATCGACCCGACCAGAAATTCAGTGGGAGCTAATCGGAGCTTTTAGAAATATTCTTGTTCATAATTATTTGGGAATTGACCTTGAGTTGATTTGGACGATCGTCGAGCGTGACATTCCTGCCTTGAAAAATGCCGTTAGCGAAATGATAGAGAATTTAACGAAAGCGGGCGGCTGAACATTCATATTTGTAATCACTTTTCCGCTCTACTCAAGATTGATTTGTTTGATGATTTCAACAAAGCGCGGGTCGTCGTGCAGAGAATCGAAGCGCGGGTCAACTTTGAGGAGACCAAGAATGCCTTCGCGGTTTTGATAAGCCTTGTTCAGTTCGGCGAATGCCTTGTCTTTCTCACCAAGCTCCGCGTGAAAGGTTGCTACATTGTACGACGATAAATTAGCCGGTCGGCGTCCGTCGGTCATCGCTCGCAAAAATTCTTGCCAACCGCCCTTGGCAAAACTCTCACGCATCAACGCCGCAGTTTGTTAACCGCCGATTAGCTCCTGAAATTTGGCAAGTTCTTCGACGCTCTCGGCATAGCTGCCTTTCATCCGGTAAGCCAGACTGAGAGTGCTATGCCCGACAGCAAAATTAGTATCCAGTTCAACCGTCTTTTTCGATTGCTCCAGCCCGGCGTCATATTGCCGTGCGAAGAGCAGAATTACACCGTATTGACGGTTGAAAATGGGCGAAAGCGGATCAATTTCCAACGCCCGGCGGATTTCGGCTAACGCTTCTTCGTGTCTGCCGAGAGCTGAGAGAATTTCGTTATACCACTGATGAGCCGGCGCGTAGTGCGGGTTTAATTCGATGGCACGTTTATATTCACGTTCCGCTCCGGGATAATCATAATCGTAGTAGACGAGAATCTGACCGAGTGCGGTATGCGCTTCAGCTAAGTTGTCGTCGAGGAGTAAGGCTTTGAGCGCGGCTTCACGCGCTTTGGGCATCATTTCGTGCGCTGGACTTCCGGCATTAGCCAACAGCGCGTAGGCATCGGCAAGTCCGGTAAAGGCAAGTGCATAGTTCGGGTCGAGCGCGATTGCCTGCTCAAAATTTTCGATTGATTTCCACAGATCCTGAGACGTCCGCTTGTTCCAATAGAAACGTCCCCGCACGTAAAACTGATAGGCTTCGACGTTTTCCGTGTAACGTTTGGTCAAACGCTTCTGGTCGTCACTGCCCAACTGCAACGCTAACGCCGTTGCCATTCGCTGCGAAATTGCGTCCTGCACGACAAAAATATCGGTGAATTTTTCGTCAAAAGTTTCCGTCCAGAGCAAAGTGCCGTCAGCGACCTTAATGAGTTGCACATTGACGCGAATTTTGTCGCCCCAACGCTGAATGCTGCCGTCCAAAACCGATTCGACATCGAGGGTGCGCCCGGCGGTTAAAGCATCCTGTTCCAAATTGCCGTACTTGCGAACCGAGCTCAAAGGACGCACGATAATTTCCCGATTATTGCTAAGCCGTGCTATCAAAGTATCCGCCATTCCCATTTCCAAAGCTTCATCCCCATTTTCGGCGACGAGCGGTTTGAACGGCAGGACGGCAATGGTTTTAACCGGTGTTTTTGCCGGAGTTTGCCGCCAAAAGTAAACAGCAAAACCCGTAGCAGTCAATAAAACCAAGACGGCGAAAAGCGGAATCTTAAAATTGCGGATTTGGTCTTTGGTCTTTGGTCTCAGGTCTGGGTCGGTTTCTGGTTCGTTATTATTTTCAGGTTCATTGTGTAATTTCAAATGTTCAATTTTGGATTCTACCGACCTTGAAACTTGAACCGAGGCCACAAACTTATATCCCGTTCCCGGAACCGTGACAATGAATCGTTGTGCTCCCGGGCTCTCGCCCAAAACGTGGCGCAGAACCGAGATGGTTTTGTTGAGGTTATTTTCTTCGACTATCGTGTCCGGCCAGATCGCAGACATCAATTCGTCTTTTTCAAGCACTGTCCCATTGTGGCTGACTAGATACAAAAGCGTGTCAAAGATCTTTGGCGTAAGGGAGATCGGTTCGCCTCCTCCGTTCCAAACTAATCGCTTCCCCGCATCAAGGCGAAAACTGTCGAACTCGTAAATTATTGATTCGGTGGAGGATAACATCACGTTCAGAAAAAGTCATAAATTTCAGGCAAAACGGAAAGATTTTTAGAATGAGTTTCCATGATTATTACACACGTCAGCGCAATTTTTGCATAAATTTGTGCTGAAACACGAAAAACAAAAAAAGGAGAAAACATGAAAAACACATTCTTAAAATCAATTGTTGGGACAGCGTTGACATTACTAATGATAGCCGGCGGCATTCAAACCATATCGGCACAAAGTGAACATGTCCCTAAGCGAAGTATTGAAGGCGTATGGATCACGCAAGTCACTCGTAGAAACTGTGCCACCGGCGTACCGATAGGTGCCACCACTCAAAATCAGGCTACATTCGCAGAAGGCGGCACAATGTTAGAAACTATCGGCCCGAGTACTCTCCGAAGTGCCGGTAACGGGATTTGGAAACGCGAGCACGGCTGGAACGAGTATTCCTCTGCCTTTCGGTTCATGCGGTACGATACGGCCGGCGTGTTTGTCGGAAGCGGAGTCGTAAGGGTCGCCCTCACGCTGGACGAGACTGGTAATCATTACACGTCAACCGCAACAAATGACGTCCTTGACGCGGGCGGAAATGTCATTGGAAGCGGTTGTGCCACGAGTGTCTCGACGCGCTTTGATGGTTAGCGGAAAGAATGGATTCGGAAGTCGGCCCGCTGGAGAATGAGAACTGGCTCGCGCCACCTAGTTGCCCGTTAAGGCGGGCAACTTTTTATTCCATCTCACTCTCGTCTATATCGAAGTTCGCATAGACCTTTTGGACGTCGTCATTGTCTTCGATGACATCGTATAGTTTGAGCATTTTCTGGGCGTCCGCTCCTTCGAGTTTGACGTAGGTTTGGGGGATCATCGAGACTTCGGCGGCCTGAGGTTCGATACCGGCGGCTTTTAGCGCGTCGGTCACGGCTTCGAATGCGTCGGGTGTGGTGTAGATCTCGAAAACGTCGCCTTCGTCCTGAATGTCGTCGGCACCGGCTTCGATGACGATGTCGAAAAGCTCGTCTTCGCTCTTGGCGGCCTTATCGACGACGATGTAGCCCTTTTTATCAAACATCCACGCGACCGAACCGGCTTCGCCCAGATTGCCACCGTTCTTGGAGAATATGTGTCGAAGCTCTGCGACCGTGCGATTGCGGTTGTCGGTCATTGTCTCGACCAGCACCGCAACACCGCCGATGCCGTAGCCCTCGTAGGTGATCTCGTCGTAATTCACGCCGTCAAGGTCGCCGCTGCCACGTTTTACGGCGCGGTCGATCGTGTCGTTCGGCATGTTCGCGGCCTTCGCGTCCAAAATGCCTTTACGCAGACGGGCATTTGCGTCCGGATCGCCCCCGCCTGTTCTTGCCGCAACGGTGATCTCCTTGATCAGCTTGGTAAAAATCTTGCCGCGTTTAGCGTCCGTCGCACCTTTTTTGTGCTTGATTGTGTGCCACTTGGAATGTCCTGACATGTGAGTTGATAACTTCCTATGTTGTGATTTTACCCGGACTCTACCGCTACGGTTCTGACATGAACACACTCTCTAACGGTCGTGTTTCTGCCTGTGTTTTCCGAAGTTGCAAATATATCACGGCGATTTTTGTTTCGCCAAACAGGCAAGGTTTACAACTTGTTGAGATTTCGGTCACAACAAGTTTACGCTGTAGATATTAAATGAAATCCGTATGAGAAGAAACACGACAGTTTTGACCTTGTGCGGATTGTTTATCGTAGCGGACCTGCTGGCATTCAGGCAGACGCTGGAAATGCGTAGCGATCTGAGCTGGAAATTAATCGTATCGGCAATGTTAGGACAGATCGTCTCGGCATTGCTTTTAGTCTGGCTTGCGGTAGCGGTCTTTCGCAAAAACTACCGGCGGCAAAAGAGGCCGGCTAACCGCCGAGAATTTTTTGCAATTGTGCAGCCGTTACGCCGGTTATTCGTATCCGTTTGGTCTTAGAAGTTTGGCCTGCGACGATCACGACGTTCGACTTCGCAACGCCGAACGCTTTTGCCAATACGCGAACTACTTCGTCGTTGGCCGCACCATCCACCGGCGGCGCCGATATTCTGATCTTCAAATTCCCTTCAACTTCGCCAACGATCTCGCTTTTCGAAGCACGCGGAACAACGCGGATTGTAAAAATTACGGCTCCGTCTTTTTCGATAAAATTTATCAAGAGTTGATCAATGTTCGCATCACTATCGATTGCAGCAGCCAAATAAAGATCAGCACCAGCATCCCGGAAAGATCGAACATTCCCATCGGCGGGATCAACTTTTGAACCGGCAGCATTATCGGATCGGTGACCTTTTTCACGAAGCCGAGAAATGTGTTACGCGTAAACACGAACCACGACGACAGAAATCGTATAAAAATGAACAGTACGAGAACGCTGAGCAGGCCGTAAAGTACAAAGCCGATCACGACTTTCGGTTTGCCCGACGCGATCCCGATAGACAGACCGTCGATTACGAAAAATGTGTTGCCTATTATCTGCAATCCAAAATACGTCAGCACCAGAGCGATCAATGCAGTTACGATAGGCGCTAGACGCGTATCAACACGGAAAGTCGCGAGGAAGCGGGCTGCCGGATAGACGAACTTTTCAGTTGTCTTCCGAATTTTGAAGCCGAATCGTCCAACCGCACCAAATGGGTTTGGATCGGCATAGTTAAATATCAACCGCAGTACCAGAAACGAAAGGAATACGAGAAACGCGATCCAGACGACCAGACTGACCCAAGGATAAACTAATCCAGTAAGCATAAATTTTTTTACGAGAGACAAACACCGGTACACACGGATAATTTCCGAACGCTTTTATCTGTGTTCATCCGTGGCTAACTCCTCTTTGTCCAAAGATCGCCGTGCCGACGCGGACAACGGTCGCGCCTTCCTCGATAGCGATCTCAAAGTCGTGGCTCATTCCCATCGAAAGCCCGCCGTTCGGCAATAATTTATCGCGGATCAATCGCAACCGTTGAAAGTATGGACGAACGCTTTCGATGTCGTCGAAATACGGCGGCACAATCATCAAGCCGTCTAATTTCAATACCTTACAACCTTGCAAGAACTCTAGAAGCTCCGACAGCTCGTTTTCGGTAACACCAGACTTTGTCTCTTCGTTCGCAAGATCGACCTGCACAAAAACGGAGAGGCTTTCACGCCCTTCTTCTAAACAAATACGCTCAAGCCGCTCGGCAAGTTCAAGCGAATCTAGCGATTCGATTACATCAAAGAGCTGCACGGCCTTGCGAGCCTTGTTCGATTGCAGATGACCGATCAGATGCCACTCGGCTTTCTCGCGACCAACTTCGGGGATCTTATCATGAGCTTCTTGAACCTTGTTTTCGCCAAAAGTTTTGATGCCCGCCGCGATCGCTTCCGTCAGAACCGTTGCCGGATGTGTTTTGCTGACGGCAACAAGCTTTACTTCATTGGCGTTTCGGCCAGATCGGAGAGCGGTTTGTTCGATTCTCGCCTGAACAGCGGCCAGATTTTTTTCCAATTGCGATTCCACCAAACCAATATAGCAAAACCGACGACGGACTAGCAGTTCATCGCACATTGCTTTCTTGAATTTCGCCGTCCGAATTAGTATTCTCAATGTTCGCCCTGTGCGGACGTGGCGGAACTGGTAGACGCGCGGGTCTCAGAAGCCCGTGGGAGCAATCCCGTGATGGTTCGATTCCATTCGTCCGCACCACAAATTAGTCGAGAGTGAAGAGTCGGGAGTCGAGAGCAAATCTTTCGGCTCTCGATTTCTTTGCTTTCGCTGGTAACTTTCGTGAAACTTCTTGTTGTGCGTAACCAATTCATCACTGCGATAACGACTCACCAAGTCGCGTTTGGTCTCGATCTAGCGGACGACGCGATCAAGCGTCTCGCCGATTACTACGAGCTTGTACAAGAACACAACCCGCTCCTTCACCTCGTCGGTCCGTGCTCGCCGGAAGAGTTCGCGATCAGGCATATTCTCGAATCGCTGACGCTGCTCGAATATTTTCCGCAAAAAGCAAAGTTTGCCGATGTTGGAACCGGTGCAGGATTACCGTCAATACCATGTCTCCTGGTTCGTGACGATCTAAAAGCTGTTTTGATCGAATCGAAGGAAAAGAAAACAAAGTTTCTTGAGTCCGCAGTGGAACCACTCGGATTATCAAATCGTGTATCGATCGTGAATCGTCAGTTTGAAGAAGCCCAACCGGGGAGTTGTGAATTCGTGACTTGCCGGGCGCTGGATAAATTTACCGAAAAGCTGCCGCGGTTATTAAAGTGGTCGAAGAAACGGAGATTACTTCTCTTCGGCGGAGACAATCTGCGCAAAGCTTTGCAAAAACAAGGGCTGACGTTCGACGCAAAGTTGATGCCCATGTCTGAGCAGCGATTTCTGTTAGTCTCCAGACCATGAACGTATTATCCGGACGAGCGACTGTGGTTGGCACGGTTAAGCCATGTGGCGGAGAACATTACTTCAATCTCGCAAAGATCATAGGATCGCACAGTTAAGGAAAGGGCCTTTGCCAAATACCTATTAACTGGAGCTGATTCAATGACAGACCACATAACCAAACACAATTTCAGGTGTCTCTGCCTGCTGCTGGTTGCGATAGCAACTTTTTCATTTTCAGTCTTTGCGCAGACTCAGGAAGACAAAACACTTTCACCATATTTCTTTGTAAACGGCGACCCTAAGGTAGATCAATTACCTCTCAAGGATACGCGGGTCGAGATAGCCGTTTCAGGCGTCATCGCGGACGTCAAGGTCATGCAGACCTACCGAAACGAAGGCACACGTCCCATCAACGCGACATATATCTTTCCGGCATCGACGCGTGCGGCCGTTTACTCAATGAGGATGCGGATCGGCAATCAGATCATCATTGCGAAGATCAAGGAACAAGAGGCGGCAAAAGAGGAATTCGAAAAGGCGAAAAAAGAAGGAAAAAGCGCGTCACTGCTTGAGGAAAACCGGCCAAACGTATTTTCGATGAAGCTCGCCAACATCATGCCGCAAGACCAGATCGAGATCGAACTGCGGTACACCGAACTGCTGGTGCCGACCGACGGGGTTTATGAGGTGGTCTATCCGACAGTCGTCGGGCCGCGTTATACCTCTGGGAACGAACCGGCAAAAGGGAATCGACAGGTAAACGGTCCTTATTTTCACGAGGGGCAAAGCCCTAGCAGCACATTGCATATCTCGACGAGGATCGCGGCCGGCGTCCCGATTGCGGAGTTGAGTTGTACGTCACACCAGATCGCACCCGAATGGCAAGGGCCATCGGTGGCAAACCTGACGTTGGACGACGCGAACCCGTTTCAGGGAAATCGCGACTTTGTCCTGCGCTATCGTTTAGCCGGAAATCAGATCAATACGGGACTGATCCTATATCAAGGTGAAAGTGAAAATTTCTTTCTTTACATGGCCCAGCCGCCAAGCCGCGTCAAGATCGAGGATATACCGCCACGCGAGTACATTTTTGTGGTGGACGTTTCCGGATCGATGGAAGGATTTCCGCTCAATACCGCGAAAGAGCTGCTGCAAGACTTAATCGGGAATATGCGTCCGACGGATTTTTTCAATGTCATTCTTTTTTCCGGCGACTCGACAGCTCTTTCGGAAAAACCGCTTCAGGCAAATCAGGAGAACATAGACCGTGCGATCGACCTGATGAATCAACAACGCGGCATGGGCGGGACCGAGTTGCTGGCGGCGATGAAGCAAGCGATGAGACTTCCACGCGAACATGGCGTGTCGCGGAGCATCGTGCTTGTGACGGACGGTTACATCTCGGCCGAGGAGGACACCTTTGACCACATTCGCACAAATCTCGATGCGTGTAACGTCTTCGCTTTTGGTATCGGATCGTCGGTAAATCGTTATCTGATCGAAGGCGTGGCGAAGGCCGGAATGGGCGAGCCTTTTATCATCGAAGACCAATCGAAAGCTGGGGAGATCGCAGCCAAATTTCGCGAGTATATTCAGAGCCCTGTTCTGACCGATATCAAGTTCCGGTCTAACGGTTTTGATATTTATGACGTGTTTCCCGCCCACATTCCGGACCTGCTCGCTGGCCGTCCAGTGATCGTCTTTGGAAAATGGCGCGGTCCCGTGACTGGAAGCCTCGAACTGAGCGGGAAAACCGGGCAGGGCGATTATGCGAGCAACTTTGATGTGGCAAGCGTACAGCCGGACAGCGGCAATCTCGCTCTTCGTTATTTGTGGGCACGCTCGCGGATCGCCGAACTGTCAGATTACGGGTCCGACAATATCTCAGCGGACCGGGTAAGGGAAATCACCGACCTTGGGTTGAAATACAATCTATTGACCCGTTACACATCGTTCATAGCGGTTCGCGAGGTGGTCCGAAATCCAAACGGCGGTGCCGACGAGGTTAACCAGCCGCTGCCCTTGCCGATAGGCGTAAGCGATTTTGCGGTCGGAAGCGAACCGGAACTTGTCTGGCTGTTCGCCGGGCTGGCATTGGTCGCAACGTTCCTGATCGTTCGGCGCCGATGGAGTGGCGTCCCGCGTTTTGAATTTCGCGGACCGGCGAAATGAGGTCGATATGAACCCGAATCTCAGGCAGACCCGAATTGCACAATTGATCGTCGTATTGGCCTGTGCCATGGCGATCAAGCTCTACTACTCAACGGCAAGCGTCAACGATTTGCTATGGATACTGGCGCCGACAACCTTACTTGTTGAGTTGATAACCGGCGTGGGATTCGCGTTCGAGTCTAACGCGGGATACATGAGCAGCGACCATTCGTTCCTGATCGCTGCTTCATGTTCCGGCGTCAATTTTCTTATCACCGCCTTCCTTATGCTTTCGCTCGGAAGGCTTTGGAAATGCCGGACTCAGATCATCAGTTGGATATTCATACCGCTTTCCATGCTGGCGGCTTATCTTACGACCATCCTTGCCAATACTTTCCGAATTTCCACCGCACTACAAATTCGACGTTTGGACCCGGAGCTAATCTGGTTGAACCCGGATCAATTTCACCGATTCGAAGGGATCGTCGTCTATTTTGGATTTCTGCTGCTGCTTTTCGTTGTGAGCGAAAAGATCGGTTCACAGAACGACGCAAGTCCGAAAGCAACGGCAGGCCTGCTCAAAAGATCTTTACTGCCGCTGCTGATCTATTACGCGACGACCTTAGGTGTGCCGCTAGCTAACGGTCTGTATCGTGGCGGATCGGCAACATCTGATTTTTGGGAGCATTCACTTTTCGTTTTGCTTATCCCGCCACTGCTGCTGCTTGTCCTCGCCTCTCTAAGTTTCTTCAATGATCGGCGTTCCTTACTGCGCGTCCGAAGATGGCATTAAGCTTCGCCGTGATCTTGACGAAACACCTCAATAGCCGGGACATTCAACTCCCGCTCTTCCCGGCTATTTCCAGCGAAAACAAGTTGCCGCCGCCGGGCCGATCATTCCAGGCGATCTCGGCGTTTATTATGCTGGCCCGCGATCTGATGTTCGAAATCCCACGTCCTTTGCTAATCGAATCGTCGGGTTGGAAGGACGACCCGTCGTCGCCAATCGTTAAGATAAATCGTTCGTTTGCAGATACTTCGACGCTCATTTCAACAAGGCTTGCATCCGAATGACTGGTTATGTTTGTGATGACCTCTTGAGCGATACGATAGATGTGGAGCTGTACGATAACCGGAAACTTTACTAGCTCGTTGGCGTCCTCGTTGGTTGAAAACCGGTGATTTTTCACCGAGCGACTGAGCAGGAACTCGAGAGCGGAAACTAGTCCGACATTTTCCAGGACGGATGGGCTAAGGTCTTCGCAAATACGACGAATCTCAGTCGAAACGGACTCGATCTCCAAGCGAAACTCCGGATTACCGGGCGTGAGCTGGTCGCTCATCATCATCAGGTTACGCAGATCGGCGAGCGTTTGGTCGTGCAAGTCCCGGGCGATGCGGCTTCGTTCGCGTTCGGCTTCGTTCGCCAGATCGAAACGGGCTGCAGCGAGTTCGCTATTCCTGAAAGCTATCCGCCGACGCTCGATCATTGCCCAGATCAATGCGATCAGAGCGATGACCAGCAATATGCCGAGAGCTGAGGCAGTCCATGGAAATGGGGCCCGCGCAATTGAAAACCGAACGGTGAGAGATTCCGATGAAAGCAGGTCACGATTATAAGCGACCGACTCGACGCTATAGTCACCCGATGAAAGATCCGTCGGTGCATATTGAGGGTCGTTTGAAAATCTACTGTCAATGACGTCGCCGCGAGAATTTTTGAGCAGAAATGAATACTGAAATTCTTCAGGAAATGTACGGCTGCTCAGGCCGGCTACTTCGACAAGAAGCGAATTTTGCGGGTAATCAAGTTCGATCGTCGACTTTATTTCGCCGAGATCGTGCATACGCTGGCTCAAAATGCGCGTCGGGATCAACTTGGGCGCAATCGAGCCGGGTCGGTAGGTGACCACCCCGCGATTGGTTGCAATCAACAGGCCGTCGCTTACAGGCAATATCGAGAACGCTTTCTCGGACGGCAGCCCCTGCTCGAAACCGACCGACGAAACAAGCCAACCGAATTGCCCGTCGTGACGGGCATGCAGAAGACCACGCGTCGTCGTGGCCGCCCAGACGTGTTCGCGATTGACGAACACGTCACGCACATCCTCAGCGTAGATGATCCTTTCCGGCTGCCCATTCCGCACGCGGAAAACTCCATGCTCGCTCGCAATCCAAATACTGTTGTCGTCGCTCTCGAAAATGCGCCAGATAGCACCGCTTTTTAGAGTATCCGACGACACTTCAATTTTTACGCTGCGGCCATCGAAACTGAAAAGGCCTTTGCCGACGGTGCCGATCCAAAGCTTGTCACCGGCCGCACAGAGCGTGTTTACCGACTCATCGGAGTGCCATACCATATCGCCACCTGGGCCTATTTGCACCAAACCGAGTCCGGACACCGCCGCATATTTTCCACCCCTGAAATCAGCGAATGAACGCGTGTCGGCGTCTTCTTTCACTTTGTTTTGCGAATATGTGATTTTCTCGGTCGTGCCGACAAGCAGTTTCCCCGATTTGTCTTCACTTACCGCATAGATCGGTTTATTCGCATAGGCAGCAACGGGCATCCATTTTTCGCCGTTTTGTACAAAAAGGCCGCGGTTCGATCCTGCGTAGATTTGCCCATTCTCGGCTCGAAACAAAGTGCGAATAAAATTGCTGTTCGGAATGTCCGAGACAGTTTGCTGAAACGGCCCACCTCGGTCAAAGCGGCTCACGCCGCGGTTGGTGCCGATCCAGACGACGCCTTCGCGGTCAGTGAAAAGCGCAAAGATGGTATTGGATCGCAACCCGCCGGAAGTATTTTCAAACGTGTAGGACATTGTCAGCTTGGACTCTGTCAGGTGAAAAAGCCCGTATCTCTCGGTTCCCGCCCATAGGCCGCTTTCATTTGCCTCAAGCGCGAGAACATTTGCAGTCGGAGCTGGAATGCGCGTCGCGCGCGATCCGTTTTCGACAGAATAAATTCCGCTTACTCCTTTCGATGCGTCGGTTCCAAACCACAGTTTTCCGTTCGCGTTCGTCGCGAGAGAATTTACAAATACGTCGCGTGGTGTCGTCTGAAGTTCCGAAACGCTTCCGTCCTGCACGGTCAAAACTCCGCGGCCGGACGTTCCCGCCAAAAGCTTGCCGTCTTTTTTGATCAGGCTTGTAATGCTAAGCGAATGGCCTTCAGCATTTAACACAGGGTTTGGAAAAATGTTTTCGGCCATCAACACTCCGCTTGCGTTCGCCGTGACCCGCAGGACGAAGCCGCTGTCCGTTGCGAGAAAATTTTCACCGTCTAACAAAATGGCCATTACGCCAGCACCTTCCGTACCTTCGATCGGTTGAAAACGGCTCTCATAATAAACGAATGCTCCTTTTTGTGTTCCGATCCAAAGTTGTCCGGTCGGTCCGGTTTTCAGGGCCAATACGCGATTTGCGTCCGCCTCTCCGAATGAAAAATTTTGAATCTGACGACCGTCAAACCGGGCAAGGCCATTATCCGTTCCAAACCACATTACGCCGTCGAGCGTCTGAGCAATCGTACGGACGCTATCCGAAGGAAGTCCGTTGAAGAGCGTGATCGAACCCCATTGGTGAAAATTCTGAGCACCCGGCACCGGCGTGGGTGTTGGTTTCCGCAATGGTTTTCCGGTTGCGGTCGGGCTCGGCTGTGGTGATTGCGTCGGTGTCGGCGAGGGTTGGGTGTTCTGACCGAGAAAATTGGTGAATACGGGAACAAATAGTAAAAGGCATGCGACCAGGGCCGAAGATATCTTTGTGTACCCAGAGAAAAGCATGCTGTTTATTTGGGCGATTCACGAAATCGCTCGCGGTCACGATCGATCCAGTCCCCAAGCTCCGCCTCGTCCTTTTCAAGTTCGTCGCTGTTTATCAGGCCGCGTCGCAGGGCCTCGAAAAAAGCACGAGTTCGAGTGTTGTACGCCAACTTGTCGTACGCCTCGTTTTCCGTCCCGGCTGAACTCTCCGGAAATAGCTTTTCGTACAAAGTTGCGAGCCGGCTTTCGACCCCGCGTAGGCTGAGGCTGCATTTGCGTGCGATCGCCCAATTTGAAAGACCGAGCGCGAGGTATCGCAAAGCCTCAGTTTCAAATTCCGTCAAAAGAGGGCGTTGGAACGAATCTTTGAACGCCGGATCGATCATGTCTGCGCCGTCCTCCAAAACAGCGGCAACAAATCGTAATAATCGTTCTTCCGGATTGTTTTTGTGTATAAAACCGTATGTCGGCTGCGGCTTTATCGAACGGACGATCTTGCGTATCTCATTGATATAAATCTCGTGAGGAAATTGCGTCCAAAAAATCACACGGGCTTCCGGGAACGAACGCCATATCGTCCGGGCCGCCTTAACGCCGGAGAGCTTTGGCATCTGGATATCTAAAATCGAAAGTATCGGTCGCTGCTCAATTGCAAGGTTTACCGCCGCTTCGCCGTCTGGAGCCTCGATAAGCGGCATGTGAGCTGGAAATTCTTTAGACAAAAGCGCGCCTAGATAGTGGCGTTGTGCATCATTATCTTCGGCGATGAGGATCGGCATTTTAGTGGCTGACTAACAATATTGTTGAGAAAAGAATTTGTGAAACGTGACGATTATAGCAAGTCGGTTGATTGCTGACTCACAAGCCTATGATAGCAGATGAAAAAACCGTTGTTTCGCGGGCGTCTTTACGTGGAAATCCACACACTCAATCGATTCCAGACGCTTTCTTAAATCAAAAAAAGGCCGCCTTTTCAGCCAGCCTCTTTTTAGTTTGCCTTAACCAAATACGCCCGAGTATTCATTCAGCTGGCGACTTCGATCAACTTTAATACAGTGTCGCGAACTTCGGGGCTGACCGTGCCGTTATATCGACCGATCTTTACGGTCAGATATTTTGCATTCGCGATCTTCATCAGCGCGCTTCGGCTGACCTTATATTGAACAAGCTCCTGAACGGACGCCGCGCTCTCCCGCCAAAAGAGCTGGCCGCCATCGATAACGATCTCCTGTCCATCAGCCACGAACTTAATCGTGTTTTCCTTTGCGAAATTGTGTTCCCTTGAAGTGGCGAGAATACCAAGCACAAAGGCGTTATTGGGCACTCGCGAAAGCTGTTCGCCCTGAAAGTAAACAATACGCAGCTCTACCTCAAGCCTTTTTTCTCCGCTTGCTATAGTTTGTGCAATGCTCGGCGTTGAAATATTCCTGATCTTTCTATTTGGATCATAACCGTAAAACATCAGTCCTATTGGATTCTTTTGAGCGAGAGCTTCGCCGCCGACGTCTATCCACATGTCCGGGTCATTTTTCGTGTATCGATAGTTCTTACTTTCTTTGACGGCGATCGTCGCCGTGCTTACAAATTCTGAAGTGCCGTAAGATCTGTCTCTCTCTGCTCTGAATTCCCAAGCGGGCGTGAGATTAGCGATTGACCAGATGCCGCGTTTTTCAGCCTTTGCCAACGTCTGGTTGTTATCGTATACATTGCTCTCCGCTGTTTCCTGTCCGCTTCGATCGATTGGTAAATGCCACGCGGCGCCATCGCGCACCAACTGTTGGCCCATATCGACACCGTTTAGGTACATCTTTCCGACCGCCGCTTTCGACGTTAGGCCGCTCGGAACAAACTCTACCGTCTTGCCAAACACAAGTTTTTGCAGATGATCACGAACTACGCGGCTTAATGGCTGCTCGGGTTCGGGGACTTCGATGAACTGAAGCGTACCGGTTAATTTGCCGCTATCGACCTCAAGCACAAAGGTTTTGCCATCAATTACCTCAACCACGCGGCCGATGAACATACGCTGGGAAAATCCCGACACGGTTAGCGTTAGAATAAAGGCAATAAGGAGTAATGGACTTAAATTCTTCATCTTTAATCCAGAGCTGTCATTCCGAAACCTGTAGCATATTATATAGCAATAACTGAAGTCCGTGATTTGGGCGGATCATGTACTCGCCAACTTTTACAATCACGTCTCCGCCATTGACGATCTTTTCGATAGCGCTTCGGCTGACTTCGTATGTAAGTTTCTCTCCGACCATATCGGCGTCTTTATTTGTCGTCCGTTTAGCCTTGCCAATAACAGTGCTTTTATCGTCAGCTATGACGATCAAATCATTGAATTTGAGAAACCGCCATTCGTTTGATATTGATACAACATTTACCACAAATACGCCTTTTCTACCCTTTTTATCGTCCTCTTTGTAGTAATAGGTAATGTCGACCGCTGTCTTTTGCTGGCTGTTCACAATCTCTTTGTTCAGCTCCGCAACGCCTAAAAGAGACGTGCCAATATAGCCGGACTTCGTTTGGGCATTGTAACCATTAAGGAGCGCTCCAACGTTTTTCAAGTTCGGATTCTTGTCCGGCCATGCTCCGGGCCTTCGATTGACGGGCTTTTCGTATGCTGTCTTTACTCCAACGGTGGCGGTGGACGGAACGTTGGACTGCTCGGCTTCACGTTTCTGGGCGATCTCTTTTTTCTCTGCTCGAAATTCCCAAGCTGGTTTCAGATTCTCAACACCCCAGACACCGCGTTTTTCGCTCTTTGCCTGCTCCTGATTGTACTGATAAACCGAACTTTCCTCTGTCTTTTGGCCACTTTTGTCGGCGGTTATGTGCCACGCCGCTCCGTCACGAAGCATTTGCTGTGCGATATCCAGCCCGTCAACATAAAGCTGCCCGACTGTTTTCGCGAACATAATACCTTTCGGGTGAAACTCGACTCTCTTGCCCAGCACAAGTTTTTCGAGATGGTCACGAACAGTCCAGTAAAGCGGTTGCTCGCGTTCGGGAATCTCAATGTAACGAAGCTCGGCCGTAAGCTTTCCGCTTGAGATCTCGATGACAACCGTTTTGCCATCGATAACCTCGACCACCTTGCCCGACATCGTTGACTGTGAATAGCCCGATCCGACAAGCATTAGGATCAACGCAACAAATAGTACTTGACGTAAGTTTTTCATAACAAAAATCTCTTTATCGAATTTCTAGATCGTATTCGCGCAGACGACGGTAAAGCGTCGAAGGCGAGATGCCGAGCAGCTCGGCGGTTTTACCTCTGTGCCAACCGGTCTTTTCCAGGGCAGTGAGGATCTGCTGGCGTTCCGCATCGCGAAGATTTGTCGGCGCTACATTGTGAAAAGTAGTTGTCCCATTCTGATGCGGCGCGTTGTAGCTGACTGAGACATTGGTCTTCTCGATCCGGTATACCACTTCCGGTGGAAGTTCCTTGATCGTGATCTTGTTATTGTCGGCGAGCAGAACGGCCCGCTCCAGACAATTGCGAAGCTGCCGCACGTTTCCGGTCCATGCAAATCCGCTCAAGGCATCGATTGCCGGCTGCGTTAGCTCGGGCGCATTGTTCCCGGCTATCATCTGTAAAAGATATCGTGCAAGCGGTTCGATGTCTTCGAAACGCTCTCTTAGCGGCGGTATGTTTACCTCGAAACTGTTAATACGGTAAAGGAGATCGGCTCGAAATACGCCGTCGGTAATCGCCCGGTCAGTGTCCCTGTTTGTCGCCGCGACAAGGCGAACATCGACCTCGACCTTTTTCACGCCGCCGACCCGGAAGAATGATCGGGTTTCGAGCGCGCGGAGCAATTTAGACTGAAGCTGAGAAGGCATCTCCATTATTTCATCCAGAAACAATGTTCCGCCGTGAGCAAGCTCGAAAAGGCCAAGCTTTCTTGCCCTTGCACCCGAAAAGGCCCCGGCTTCGTGGCCAAAAAGCTCGGATTCAAGCAAACTGTCCTGCAACGCCGCGCAGTTCAGATCAATAAATGTTTTTTCGCTTCTCGGACTCAAGCGGTGAATTGCCTGTGCAATAAGTTCCTTGCCGACGCCTGATTCACCGGTTATCAGGACAGATGTATCAGAAGGAGCGACACGACGGACAAGCCGAAGCACTTCCTTCATTTGCGGAGATTCGGCAACGATCTCCGGCATGTTCTTACTCGTGGTTCGTTCGATCTGGGCCCGAAGCCTCTGATTATCGAGCTTTAATTGCTGTTTTTCGTCCGCTTGTTTAACCAGAGCGGCGAGCTCGTTAAGACGATAAGGTTTTGTAAGATAGTCATACGCGCCGAGTTTCATCGCTTCGATGGCTGTCTCGACAGTAGCCTGACCGGTCAGCATTATCACCTCGGGTGGCGTCTGGCTTTTTTCACGAAGGCGTCTGAGCAAACCTATGCCGTCCAGCCGCGGCATATTGATATCGCAAAGAAGCACGTCGAAATCCCGGCACTCAAGAGCTTCCCACGCCTCTTCGCCGTCCGCTGCGGTTTCGACCTCGTGGCCCTGTCGGCTGAGTTCTTTCTGCACAACAAGACGGAGGTTTTTTTCATCGTCAACAACAAGTAGTTTTGCCATAAAATAGTGGAGGTTCGCGAGGATTTGGTCAGGGGAATTCTACCGGGCGGTAAGCGGGAGATTAATTGTGAACTTCGTGCCTTTACCGACGTTTGAGCGAACACTGAGACGACCGCCGTGATCGGTTATGATTCCGTAACAGACCGCGAGGCCCAGGCCGGTGCCTTCGCCGACCTCTTTAGTAGTAAAGAAAGGCTCGAATATCTTCGACAGGTCATCGTGCGGAATGCCAATTCCCGTGTCTTCAATCTCGATCGTGACGCGATGAGGCTGACAGGTCGCTCGAAGGGTCAGGATACCGCCTTTCGGCATCGCGTCGATAGCGTTTGTTCCAAGAGCGATGATCGCCTGCTGCAACTGTCCGCCATCGGCATTGACCAATGGCAGATCTTCGCTCGATTCAATTCTTATTTCGATGTTCTCACCGCGTTTCTGATGCGAAATAAGCCTTGCTGAAGACTTCAGAATTTCGGAAACGTCGAGCGGATGTCTGTCGCCAGTCCGAAGCCGGCTGAAATCCAGAAGCCCGGTCGTAATGGACTTGCAGCGAAAAGCTTCGCTTTTGATCAGGCCGAGATATTCGTTCAAATCTTCCGATGCCTCTGATGCTTCAAATGCACCTTCTTCCGCACGTTTCTCAAGTGCTTCCGCACATGCGGCGATAGTTGCCAGCGGATTATTTATTTCGTGAACGACACCGGCGGCGAGTCTTCCAACCGCTGCCAGTTTTTCCGCCCGGCCAACAGCGTGAATGGCATCAACACGTGCGGTGACGTCCTCGCCAACCGTGATCACATGCGTAACCTCCCCGGTTTCCGGTTCCTTCATCGGAACTTTGCTTACCATCCAGTGTTTTGTAGAACCGTCCTCGGCGGCTGTCTGCTGCTCGATCCGCTCAATCTTTCCGGTACGAAACGCCCGTTCAAATTCCTCGCGGACGCGGCCCTCGGGATATCTGGCCAAAACATTAAATACATTTCGGCCAAGTGCCGAATCGCGCGGTATTCCTTGCACACCGATCTCCCGGTGCCGATTCCACGTGACGATCCGAAAATCACGATCAACAACGTAAAGTGAAACGGGGAGAGCGTCTAGAATCGCTTCCGTGAAACGCCGGTGCTCTTCTTTTGCCTGGCTGATCGAACTATTGATCGCTGCCTCATAATGGGCCGAAAGGTTCACGCTCATCGCCGCCATTTGTGTAGCCGCTTCTATTAGACTCCCCTTTGAATCGTTAAAGTCGCCCTTTGAAGCAAATCCAGCAACTATAGCTCCTTTGATTTCGCCGTTTATGTGAACCGGGGAAACATATTCAAGCTTGTGGCTGTTTCCTTTTAGTAAAAAGGCTGCTTCGTTTTCTTCTTTGTAACCAATCTGCGGCGGCAAAAATTCAAGCCACTTTACAAACTTCGACTTCGAAAAAATCCTCGAGACGATCTCACCCTTTTCGTCGAATGCACAGCTTACGATGCCGATGTTCTCCAATTCCACGACGAACGCACAGATCTCGGCCTGAACGCTTTTCTGAATAGCACTCGCGACCCGGCTTGCTACCTTCTTTGGGTGAACCGTAAAAAGCAGGCTTCGTCCCAGATCGGAAATGAATCTTAATTCTTGCGACGGGTCAGCCCCGTCATTTATAGGCGAGAATAACCTGCTCTGTTTTTTTTCGGCAGATGGGAATGTCATCCAGATTTGTAAGAAGCCGTTTGATTACTATTTTCAATAGTTTACTGTCGGTGAGATATATTGATTGAAAAATACGGGATGCGTGAGGGCTTCCTATGTAATTAGAAACGTTTTTAAACATTTTGTCAATTGTTTTAACGACCTGAGATTGGGTTTGACGGAAGTTGTCTTTCACGTAAGAATCAAAGTAAGCGATTATGACGTTAGGTAGATTTACAATATCTGGAAAAGCGGCCCACACCCTTATTTTTACGGCGATTTTTATCGGTTCCGCAGTGAATATATGGGCCCAAAACGTGGTCGATAAGACAGTTGCGACGGTCAGTGACGGCATCAGAACCGAACTCATTACTTATTCCGACCTAAAATGGCAGTTGGCGTTGCAGCGTAACGTCGTGATATCGCCGCCGAGCTCTGAAGATCTTAACAGTGCGTTGCAGTTGCTGATAAATCAGCGAATCTTCGCCCTTGAAGCGGAACGTCTGCCGCGGGCTGCGCCGACAGACAAAGAGATAGAAGCGGAGATAGGACGTGTTTTGGCCCAATTCCCGTCGACTGCGGAGTTTGAAAGACGTTTGCGCGTCGTTGGTTTTGATTCCGTAAAAGACAGCAATTTTGAAAGGCTGATCTCGCAGCGAATTGCTATCGAAAAGTATCTCGATTTTCGATTCCGCTCTTTCGTTGTCAATACTCCGGAGGAAGAGACGAAATATTACAACGACACGTTCGTTCCGAATTTCCGCCGAAGATTTCCCGGCGTGCTTATGCCGACCCTCGATGAAAAACGGGCCGAGATAAGCAATCTTCTGACGGAGGCTAAAGTTGTTGTGAATATCGAGGCCTTTCTAGATGATGCAAAAAGGCGGGTCGAAGTAGTAGTACTTAATCCGGTTTAGTGAGCGATTCGTCGGCGACCAAGATGGTCTTGACCTTGCACAGCAGTAATCGTATCATTCTAAGTTCCGCCGGAGTGGCGAAATTGGTATACGCACTAGACTCAAAATCTAGCGGGCTTAACGCCCATGTCGGTTCGATTCCGACCTCCGGCACCATCGATAATCTCGTAACGATTTACTAACCCCAGGCATTTCAATAATAAAGCTGGTAATTTATCCTGAAGTTGTGGCATCATAATTTCACTGGGGGTGATATTATGATAAATAATAAAACTGGAGACAGTAAAATCTAAGTGGATCGCAAGATCCGAATGTTGATAAAGAAAAGCAGCGTTTCCTCTTCAGGTTACGCTGCTTTTTATTTTGGGATAAAAGAACTCGAGAAGCTAATTTCGGCGATAGTTTGTAGTTTGTCCAGTGTTGCGATTGTACGTTCTTATTCCATCACCGTCCCGGCTGACAGTCGAAGTATCGTTGTTCAGCGTAATCGAACCCTCGTTATAGGTTCCATTGTAAGTTTGTCCGCCGACGTTGGCAGTTACCGAGCCGTCTGAGTTTATCGTCAATTGAATGTTGCTTCCATTAGTCGAGTAAAACGTGCCGCGTGCCCATTTCGGAGGTGTACTGGTATTTCCACCGGTCGAATTCCCACCACTATTAGTACGAGAATAATTTGTCGTCTGTCCGGTATTCCGGTTGTAAGTTCTTATTCCATCACCGTCCCGGCTGATCGTAGAGACATCATTGTTGAGGGTCAACTCGTTTCGGTAATAAGTTCCGTAGTATGTCTGACCGTTAGCAAAAACCGACACGGTCCCGTTCTGGTTTATCGTCAAAGTCGTACCGGAGCCATTTGTCGAATAAAACGTGCCGCGTGCCCATTTCGGAGGTGTGCTCGTTCCGCTGTTGCCGACTATTAAAGTGATAGTGCTGCCGGTTTGAGGGTTACGGCCGTAAAATGTCCCCACAGCCCAACTCGGAACACCGCTGCCCGTCCATCCGCCGTCTCCCGCATCATAGCTGTCAGACTCGCGGTTATAGTCAATCCGCTCATTGGTGTTAGTGCTTTCGGTACGAATACCTCGTCCCCTTCGTTTTACAACAGAGATTGCTCCATTGACTGTAAGCGTCGTGTTATATATTTCCACCGGTCGAATCCCAACACCATTGTTAGCTGACGAGAATAATTCGTCGTCTGTCCGGTATTCCGGTTGTAAGTTCTTATTCCGTCACCGTCCCGGCTGATCGTAGAGACATCATTGTTGAGGGTCAACTCGTTTCGGTAATAAGTTCCGTAGTATGTCTGACCGTTAGCAAAAACCGACACGGTCCCGTTCTGGTTTATCGTCAAAGTCGTACCGGAGCCATTTGTCGAATAAAACGTGCCTCGCGCCCAACTTGGAGGAGTGCTTGTATTTCCGCCACCACCGCCTCCACCGTTTCCAGCCGCCGCCATCCAAGCCAGCAAGATCGTAAGTGTCAGCCAGTGTATTGACGTCTTTACGCAACTGATTCCAACGACGTTCAAGGCTCCGGCGGAACGGAAGCGTTGTCATCATCGTGTTTACCGGCCTCGCATCGCGGATCATATTTTCGACCAGATTGCGGCTCTCCCACCACACATCTCCGCTGTCGAACTCACGTCGGAGCCGATCGACCGAATTTTCAAAATCCCGCACAAGGTTATTGAACCGATCCTCGCTCGGAGTTCCGTTCAGATTACTTTTGTCCATTGCCCTGTCGAAATCACTCCGGAACTTGTTACTGCTTTGTTCGAGCTTCGAGATTGTTCCGCTTACGTCACGTTTTGAATACCTGGCTGTATAACGGCCCTGACTGCTGGCCGAGTTGTAACCAACGAGTACGAACGTTGCGATAAAGACTATTGAAATAGACGCCGAAATGGTTCCCCTGATGTTCATAATGTTCCTTGCTCCTTTGAAATGTTCAGTCCGTTTCTTTTTTGAAAGATAACTTGCTATGAAGTGTATCCCCAGCATTATCAGATTCTTCAAGATTAAAAAAAGATGTTACTAAAAACGAATACAAAAAGGGTTATGAGTCTGCGATAATCGAATTATATTAGATAACTGTTGTAGATACAACAGGCGCCTCTATGTTGCTTTCGGAATATACATTTGATCTGCCAGAAGATTTGATCGCGCAGCAGCCGCTTGAAAACCGTGAAGATTCTCGAATGCTGATTGTGGATCGCAGCTCTGCGTCTTTTGCAAACCGACAATTTACGGATTTTGCCAGTTTTTTAAGAAAAGGTGACCTCGTCGTACTGAACAACACAATGGTCTTCCCGGCGCGGCTTTTGGGCAAATCAGAGACCGGCGCGAGCATTGAGATCTTTCTTATTGAGGAGATCAGCCCAATGACCTGGCTGACGCTGGCTCGCCCAGCAAAGAGGCTGAAAGTTGGGAAAAAAATCTTTTTCGAGGGAAATCTGACATGCGAAATTAGAGAAAAAACCACTGATGGAAAGGTGGTAGTGCATTTTGCGGCAATTGAGCCGCTCGAAACCGTGTTGCAGGAGATTGGCAAAACGCCTCTGCCTCCGTATATAAAACGCAATGAAGCGGGAATCGATGCGGACCGCGAACGTTACCAGACCGTTTATGCTAGTAAAAGCGGAGCGATCGCGGCTCCAACCGCGGGGCTTCATTTTACGTCACAGGTTTTAGACCGGATCAAAAGTATAGGCGCCTCTATCGCCGAGATAACTCTCCATGTCGGTTACGGAACTTTTGAGCCGGTCCGGGTAAACGAACTTTCGAATCACAAGGTAGCATCTGAACGCTATGAGATATCAGACGATACGGCAAAGCTGCTCAATAACGCTAAAAGCGAAGGACAGCGGATTATCGCAATAGGAACGACAACAACGCGGGCTCTTGAGAGTTCATTCGCCAACCACGGACAGTTCGTAGCCGGGCAACATTCTGCGGACCTGACGATCCTGCCGGGACATGAATTCCGCGCGGTTGACGGCCTTTTGACCAATTTTCATTTGCCTCAAAGCTCTTTGCTTGTTCTGGTTTCAACTTTTGGCGGGCACGAACTTATAATGGATGCATACCGTCATGCGGTGAGTGCAAGATACCGTTTTTACAGCTACGGAGACTGCATGCTTATTGTCTAGGTAAACCATTGTAACTTTCGCTTTTTATGGCCGTATTACAGGCGATTCGAAATTTGTTGATACCATTTGCGGAGCCCGAAGCCGCGATCGTAATCCCCGCACCACCTACGACTTACGCCGCACGGCCCCTCGTCGATAAGAATCTGGAAGAATTGCTGCGGTTGAACTTACGTTGCTTCAAGAACGGTGAAAATTATACGAAACATACTTTCGCGTACCTTCTTAACGAGCCGAACGCGTTGAGTTATCAACTAATTACGGCTGAGGGACAGATGGTCGGCTTTGTTTGCGCGCTGGTCGGCGAAGATGGTGCTGCTCATGTTACGACGATCGGCGTCGCACCTGAGCATCGGCGCCGGGGCCTTGCCGAACAACTATTGTCTCATCTCGAAAATTCACTAAAGGCCAAGAAAATTGGTGCCGTGGTACTCGAGGTTCGCGTCGGCAACATAGCCGCGCAGAATCTCTACATACGATGCGGCTTTTCGATCACTCAGCGGATCGCGCACTATTACAACAACGGTGAAGACGGCTTTCTCATGATGAAATCACTCATCTGATCAAGACATTCAGCAAATCGCCATAAAAATTGTACTGCCCAAAATTTACCCGATCACGGACGAGCGAATCTCCGGAATCCCAACACCCGACCAGGTAGAACGTCTTATCGCGGGCGGAGCGACTTTTATCCAACTTAGAGAAAAACATGCGGCTTCAAGCCAATTTTACGAGGCGGCAGCTAAGGCTATCGCCATTGCCCGTTCAAAAGGAGCGCGGATAATCATCAACGACCGCGTAGACATTGCTCTCGCTTTGAAAGCCGATGGCGTTCACCTTGGTCAGGATGATCTGCCGTGTGAACATGCAAGGCGAATTTTGGGTGAGCAAGCGATCATCGGGCTTTCAACACATACGCCTGAACAAGCAAAAGCCGCTCTTTTTTTACCAATCGATTACATTGCCTTCGGACCCATTTTCCCGACTTCGACTAAAACTGATCCAGATGAAATAGTTGGTTTGGAAGGCCTTAGCAGAATCAGTAGCATGATTGGTGATTTTCCGCTCGTTGCGATTGGCGGCATTACCGCATCGAACGTCCAGCAAGTGCTGGATGCCGGAGCCGATTCAGCGGCGATCATTAGCGACCTCATTTCAGACGCCGATCAAATCACGGAAAAGATGCGGACGATCCTCGATATTCAATCCCGCAACGTCTAATGTTGTTTATCTTAGTTAAAAAGTGCTTGCAATTCTTTCAACGGATAGGTCATAATGACGGTAGTAAAACGGTTGACCTCTAGCCGCTTTCCACAGCTCAAAATTTTTACCCGCCTTTTCTTTCTAGACTTTTCCAGGAGTTATCCACCAGATGAGTTTGCTTGACGTAGCACCCATTATTGAGCAAATGCTGCTCACATCCGACAATGTAAGCGATCTCAATTTTTCTTGCGGACAGAAACCGCAGGTCGAAATTAACGGTACGCTTCACTCTGCGACACCGCTGGGACTGGGCCGATTAACTTCGTTTCAAACCGAGATGATCGCAATGTCGATCCTTCGCGATAATGCCGAGGCGGCGGTGCAGTTGGCGAAGTATCGCACGGCCGATTTGAGTTATGCACTGCCGGGTAAATGCAGATTTCGTGTCAATATCTTTCAGCAGAGAAATTCTTACTCGATCGTCATGCGCGTGATTCCGCACGAAGTTCCGAGCTTTGAATCGCTTGGTGTTCCACCACAGCTTGCGGAAATCTGCGAGATCAGAAATGGCGTCGTTTTGCTCACTGGGCCGACCGGATCGGGTAAAAGCTCGACTCTCGCGGCCATCATTGACCGCATCAATGAGACAAAAAGCTATCACATCGTAACGATCGAAGACCCGATCGAGTTTCTGCACAATCATAAAAAGAGCACCATCAATCAACGCGAGGTCGGTGCCGATACAAAGGACTTTGCATCTGCCCTTAGAGCCGCACTGCGACAAGCACCTAAAGTCATCCTGGTTGGTGAGATGCGTGACCTTGAAACGGCCGAGATCGCATTGGAAGCCGCGGAAACGGGTCATCTTGTTTTATCCACACTTCATACGATCGACGCTTCCAAGACAATCGACCGTATCATCGGCCTTTACCCGAAAAACGAAGAGCGAATTATTCGCACTCGTCTTGCCCAGACATTTCGATACATTGTTTCACAACGCCTTATTCCAAAAATCGATGGCAGCGGCCGCCTCGCGGCAGTCGAGATTCTCAGATCGAATCCCCGAACGCGCGAATATATCGAAAAAGGCGAGAGCGAAGGAAAGACGCTGCTCGATGCTATCCGCGACGGAGAAATCGACGGAATGCAAGACTTTGATTCTGTTATCCGAAAGATGATCGAATCGAAAGTGATTTCGCTGGAGGATGGCCTCTCATACGCGACGAATCAGAACAATCTGCTGCTTCAGCTCAAGGGCCTATCGTCGACAGAGGATTATGCAAATCCGCAGACGCAGTCAAAAGTTCCTGCACCTATGGCGCCCCCACCGCCAACCGCTCCTACAACTTCATCAGTGCTGGACATGATGGAGTAAAGAAAAGTGAATGGTTAATTGTGAATGGTAAATAGAAAGGCCTTTCACGATTCACGATTCACAACTCACGATTAACTATTTACTTTTATGATAATACGCTGTGATAACTGCTCTGTTTCTCTACAATTAGACGAATCGAAGATCCCCAGCGGAAACTTCACGGTACGCTGTCCGCGTTGCCAGAACATGCTGCGCGCCAATAAGGACCATGCGGGTCGCGGCTCGGCGACGGCTCAACAGCTTGCGGAAAATAAGCCCGCACCAGCAGCCGATTCCGGATCAGCAGCGTTTACTGAGAAGGAATCGGACTTTCAGATCAACAATGCTCTTCGGTCGCTGCTTTCGGCACTGCAATCCGGCACCACTGCTCTGGATGCGAACGACGAGAAAAGCGATAAGCCACGACGCGTTCTTCTTTGCCTGGGAGACAAAAAGGAAGAAGTTGCCAAGCTCTTAACGAATAGCGGCTACAAGGTCTACATCGCTCAAACACCGGCTCAGGCCAATGAACGCCTTCGTGAAGGCAAGACCGAGCTTGTTATTTTTTCTCCGGATTTTGCGGCCGAATTTGGCGGTGCGGCGATATTACAGCAAAAGGCAAACGCGATGTATTCCTCGGAGCGACGCCGCTTATTTCTAGTTTCGCTCGAAGACGGCGGGACGACCATGAATGCCCACGACGCCTTCCTCAGAAATCTTAACCTGATCGTCAACACAAACGATCTACCTCAGCTTCCGCTGATCCTGAATCGAGCGGTCCTCGATTTCAACGACCTCTATCATTATATGAATAGAGGCATGGGCGTTGAGCCTATCTAAATCCAAACTTTTTCTCATATGCGGCAGTTTTGAATGCTTGCCGCAAACTTTGTAGGGGCAGGGCTTGTCCCCGCCGATCTGCCTTTCCCAGGCAACCGATTAGCGGGCAGCCGGTATGCTGCCCCTACAATTTCACTTTTTTCCAATCACTTCAAAGCCGGCGTAACCACCAAGTTTCGCCGGTTTCGAGCAATGTCCCGGGCTGGACAGAATACAGACTTCGCTATTCGCTTCGCAAGGCTATAGCAATGCGAGTTCGCAGACGAGCATTTCGAGTTGGAGCCGTGAGCCGGTCGGACCGCTGCCGCCAACGGAGGTTTTGATGGCGAGGTCGGTTTTGGCGATGCGGTCGATGGCGCTGACGAGTTTTGCAGTTTCTACGCGGCGTGCGAGCGACAGGAATGCGTCCTGCCCGCTGCCGATAGGCCTTGGATGCGGAGATGACGTCACTGCGTGACGGATCCGTGTGCGAACATTTCTTTCGCGATAAATAACCGGCGGTAGTTCGACGAGATGAGACCGAGCAGAGCGAGCGGCTCGGTGCCGTCGTCGAGTATCTTTTGCAAAACGCGGATCGCTTCAGAATTGCGGCCGGCGACAAGATTGTCTGTCAAGCCGAAATTCGAAAGCTCGCGGGAATTCGGTACGAGCGAATCGACAAGCCCTTTGGTGATCAGTTTGCCGGGAAGAGCAGCAGCCGAGAGTTTTTCGATCTCGTTAGTTAACCGGCGAACATCGTCGCCAGCCATATTGACCAGCTGCTGAATTGTTTGCTCGTCAGCTTCGGAACCCGCGTCGCGTATATGATCGCTTGCCCATTTTCGCAGGCCCTGATCATCAAGGCGTTTGAATTCGACGGCGATCGAATTGCCTGTAAGCAATTTTGCAAGCTTGCGCGTACCGTTCAATTCGTCGGCGACGAAAATTACGACGCTGCTTTGCGATGGGCGTTTCAGATATTCGGCGACGATCTGCTCGGCGTCTTCCTTTAGCGTGTCCTTCATCGCGGATGTCGAAACGCGGACGTCGGTGATGCGGACAACTCGTTTGGCAGCCATCATCGGAAGCTGCTCTGCAGCAGAGAAGGCGGATTTTATGTTGTCCGAAACATCGAGGCTGAATTCTGTCTCATTAAAATCGCGCATCTCGCCTTCGTTAAAACAAAGGTCGGCGATGTACTTGGCGGCCTTGTCGCGAAGATAGGTCTCGGCGCCGAATAGCACATAAACAGGCGCGATCTCGAGGCGTTTTAGCTGCTCACGTAAATTGTCACGGGTAAAAACGGGCATAAGAAAGTTAGCCGCAAAAAAGCTCAAAAGGATAAAGAAGAAGACGACTATTTTTCTTTTGCAATGGTAGTGTCAAATCTTTTGATCGCTGAATCAAAACGAACCCAACTTTTCCTTTTTGAAAATCTTTCGATAGGCGTCATAGATGAAGCCAAGTTTCTTATCATCATTCGGATAATCCCAATACCATTTTGCCGGCAAATTAATAATTCTTTCAAGTTCATCTGTCGAGATGCTCAGTTTTTTCGCAATATATTGCTTATCTTCTTCTATTTTCTGTGCATCATAGGGTTTACATTTCAATTGTTCAACCGCATCATCGCGACTGATTTCACCGGCACAGATTTGTGTGGCCAAACCAGCCCGCCGGTAGTCAATTCCAAACTTCTCGTATAAGTAATACGACTGAATAAACCTTGTGTACCTCGACTCATAATGTTTGCCTTCGTAAGATTTCCAATCGAAGTTCTCTTTTAGAATTTCGACTGTTTCCTCTTTAACATAAGGCACAAAATTAAGCGGATAGATTATTCTTATTCCTTTTACCAACTTGTAGTACATTTCTTTCTTGTATCCAAAAGTTGGAAAATTTCTTATGCTCCCCTTTCCGAAAGTTTTGTGGATATGATTAAAGTACTTGAAATCCTTGGCGTTATAATGCCAGCTTTTTGGAAGAATGCCTTCTGTTGCCAAATTCCCGCCGCTGATTATGTATTTAACATTATGCTTAGCCGCAAAATAATGTAGCGCTGCGGGAATTGCTACATCGGTTGGTGTCTCAGCTTCCGGAACCGAAGCTCGCAGAAATGAAAGCTGTACTTCCCTGAAGGCCTCCCAATCCAGAACATAGCTTTCGTAATCAATTCCCAGCTTCTTCGTAATGCTTTTAATATTCTGTACTGCTTTCTCGGAGTTCCAACCGTTATCCATATGTACAGCCAATGGACGCAGCCCCTTTTGTTGAGCAACATACGCAAGATAACTACTATCGGTCCCTCCGCTCACTCCAATAATGCAGTAATAATCATTACCTTTTCCGGCACGTTTTATGGCTTCTACAATACGGTCTAACGATTCATCACTTTCTTTACCGTGGTACTTATATTTCGCCCGTTTGTCCAGGAATTCAATGCAATGATTGCAATGACCGTTTTTATCGAAAGTTATCTGTAGGTCCGTTGTGTCCATCACGCAACGGCTACATTGTCGATAGCTTTTTGTCTGCATATAATCTTTCTAAGACAGGGATATTCGTCCTACTGCTTAGCAATTGGAAGGAGTGCTTTGCTTGATTTAGTGAGCTTTTAGTAAGGGAGTCTAGACTATATTGCCAGTTTATAGTCCTAAAGAAAAGTGAGCTAACCGAAAGTCAATTCTTTTTTATCGGGGTAATTAATTAGAACGCCGCGGGTTTTCCCTTGATAAACAAAGAAGCTGCCGGCTGCCAATCCGTTTGCATGTCCGCTCTGATAAGCTTCTTTCAAATGTTCTTTTTTGCCGGCCCCGCCTAATGCCACCACCGGAATGTTGACCGACGTTGATACGGATTTGATTAAATCAATATCATATCCTTCCATTGTTCCGTCCTTATCAATGGATTGAATTATTAATTCCCCGGCGCCGTTTTTTTCCATAAGTTGAGCAAACGCAATTGGGGTCAATGCTAGTCGATCTGGTGCCGCCCAAAATCCAGGTTCGTTGACCTTTGAAGAGCTTCTTTTTTACATCGATGCATACAACAATGGTCGTCGAGCCAAAAGTTTCTGAAGCCTCTTTAATAAAATCGGGCTTTTGACCGGCGTAGGTATTTATCACTACTTTTTCGGCGCCCGCTTTAATTATTGCTCTAATATCGTCCAGCGATTTAACTCCTCCGCCAACAGCAAACGGCATGCGAGCCTCTTCGCCCACATTTTTTACAAAATCGAGAGAAATCAACCGTTTTTCCTTTGAAGCCTCGATGTCCAAAAACACCAATTCATCCGCTCTAAGATCATTAAAAATTCTTACGGCATTAATTGGATCGCCAATGTATTTATGGTTTCTAAATCCAACTGATTTTACTAAGACCCTATTTTTTAGTAGTAAAACAGGTATGATTCTGGGTCGAAACATTACAGTTCAATAAAATTCTTTAATAATTGAAGTCCGGCATCATGGCTCTTTTCGGGATGATATTGTACACCGAATATATTATCTTTCTCGATTGCCGATGGGAACGTAACCTCATATTCAGTTTCATTTAACAAATCGGCCTGGTTCTTAATTTTTAGATGGTAAGAGTGGACAAAGTAAAACTCTGAAAATTCAGGCACATTTTTCATAAGCGAGCTGTTCTTTTTGATACATATCTGATTCCAGCCCATATGAGGCACCTTGTATTTTTTTTTGTTTGAAACATTAAATTGTATTATTTCAGCCTCGAACCAACCCAGGCCATTCGCATTTCCTTCTTCGCTTTTTTCGGCCATCAACTCCATTCCCAGACAAATCCCGAGGATAGGTTTTCGTTTAACCAAAACCGCGTCATGCAGCGGGTCCAGCAAATTCAGTCGCTTCAAATTAGACATTGCCTTTCCAAAATGACCTACTCCGGGAAGAATGATTTTCTCGGCATTAGCGATATCTTTTGGGTCTGATGAAACTACGGAGCTAATACCCAATATATCCAAACTCCGTTTAACGGAATTCAGATTTCCCGTTCCATAGTCAACGATAATTACATTGAGCTTCATCGGCTAATTCACAAACACGTTCTGCGGCGATTTTCATTAAATGTCGCAAATCAACTGCCAACCTGTCCAATGTATATGACTATCAATTTGAAAAGATTTACAAAATTGCCTTTATTTCATGGGCACAAGACGCAGTATCCTGTCGTCGTCCTTTGCCGGTGAGCCGCGACCGTCGCGGTTTGAGGTTGAGAAATAGATATAGCCATCTGGTCCTTCGGCGATCTCGCGTATGCGGCCGAGATTGCCTTCAAGAAGATTTTCCTGGCTGACAACTTTGCGGCCGTCGAGCACGACGCGGATGATCTTTGCCGCACGAAGGCAGCCGAGAAAGAAATTGCCCTTAAATGCGGGAAACTTGTCGCCGTTGTAAAACGCTCCGCTCGCGGGTGCGCACGCAGGCGAATATTCGAGCAGCGGTGATTCCATTCCAGGCGCCGTCGTTTTGCCATAGATGGTTGGCCAGCCGTAATTTTTACCGCGTTCGACGATGTTTACTTCATCTGCACCGCCGCCCTTGCCTTCGAAACCGCTCGGGCCGTGCTCGGTCTGAAACATCAAACCCGTTCCCGGCTGCCACGCCAAACCCTGTGCATTGCGGTGTCCGGTAGTCCATATTTCAGATCGATACGCCGCTTGGCCGACAAACGGATTGTCTTTTGGAATCGTGCCGTCATCATTTAGCCGCAAGGTTTTCCCGGCCAAAGAATCGGTCTTTTGCGCAAGGTTCCAGTCGGTCGAATCACCCGTCGTGACATAAAGTTTTCCGTCGGGGCCGAATCGCGCACGCGTCCCTGCGTGATTCGGCGCAGCCGGAATATCTTCGACAATGTTTTTGGGTTCGGCCATTTTACCACCCGAATATTTGTACCGGACGACCTTCACGCGCTTGCCGTCTTTGTTATAGGCATAAGCCAGATACATAAAGCCGTTCGACGCGAAATCCGGATGTAATGAAATATCCATCAAACCGCTCTCGCTTGACGGCTCGACGTCTGGCACGATGTAAACAGGTTCAGGCCGCAGTTTGCCATTTTCGATGATTCGAACTCGACCCGGCCGTTCGGTAAACAGCAGATTCTTATTCGGCAGAAACGCAAATCCCCACGGAACCTCTAAACCGCTCGCGACAGTCTCGACCCGAAATTTTGTTTTGTCCTGCGTTTCGAAAACGACGTTCTCAATGCCGCCAGTCGGCGGAGCGTTAGCGCAGCCGAACGTTGTTGCGAACGATAATAAGATCATCATGGCGATTAGTTTCATGTTTTCCCTCAGCTTGTTGTATGAGATTAGACGGTTGGGGCCGCACTTTTGTTTCGCGTTAAAAGCGTTTGGGGTAGAATCGTACCACGAATATGACGGTTCAAAAACTATGAAGGTTCTTAAATGGGGATTGATCGGTGCGGGCGACAACATTGAGCACCAACTAATCTTAGAGTTTATATGTGCCAGCTTTTTTGATCGCCGTTTTTAGGAGGACGGGAAGATGGGAAGACGTTCTGGTTTTGGGGGACTAATTAATCAGATTGCTCGGGATCAGGCGCGATCTCAGCGGCAGGCGGCTGCGGAATATAACCGCCAACTCCGCGCTCAATCGCGTTTTGAGAAACAACTCATTCGAAACCAAATGCACTTCCAAAAAGAGGCACGACAACAGTATTTTGAAAACCGGCAAGAAGAAGTCGGCGAAATGAATTCCGAACTTAACGATCGGGTTAATAGTCTAAAATCGATACTGGAACACACGCTTTCTGTAAACGATAGTGTTGCCTTTGATTCATTGCGAATAAAGGATGATTTTGCTCCTATTCAACCTCCGTCGGAATTAATAACTTCGACCAGAGAACCTCGAAGGGCCGATTTTGAACCGAAAACAGTTGCCGAAAGGGTTGGCTTTATCGAAAAACTATTTCACGGCGAACACGGGAAGAACAACCGAATTCTTGATTTCGAACAAAATCGAGCTGACAGGTGGGAAAAGGCATATCAGACTGAGAAAAGCGCGTGGCAAAAAGTCGAAGCGGGAAGAATTACAAAGCTGGAAAAGTTCAAAATTGAATATGAAGAATCTAAAAGAAGCTTTGTTGCGAAAATGACTCAGCGCAACGCGGAAGTTGAAGAGCTTGAAAAAGCTTACAAAGATGGCGACCCCGAGGCAGTAGTTACGTACAACGTCATGGTTCTAGAGCTCTCTCAATACCCGGAAGACTTTCCGCAAGAGTTTCGCGTTGCATATTCACCAGAATCGAAAGAGCTTGTAATCGAATACGAACTGCCAAACGCCGATATTGTTCCCGCTGAAGCGGAGCATAAATTCGTTAAGGCTAGAGATGAGATTCAAGTAAAGCCACGTAAAGCAACCGAAATTAAGTCAACATACCAAGACATTGTGGCATCGGTTTGTTTGCGAACTATTCACGAAGTTTTAGAAGCTGATCAAGGCAACCACATTTCAGTCGTGAGCATTAATGGGTTTGTTCAGACCGTTGATCGAGCTACGGGTCGTGATATAAGACCTTGTTTAATTAGCGCCCGTGTTACTGCAAAGAGTTTTTTAGAAATTGACTTAGCAAGAATTGAAAAAAGGGCTTGCCTTCGAAGCTTGGGCGCACAGGTTTCCCCGGCGCCATTCGAATGTGTCGCAATAAAGCCTATAGTTAATTTTGATATGTTTGACCGGCGGTTCGTCGAAGGCAGCGATGTTCTTGCTGAACTTGATGCCCGACCGAACTTGATGGACTTAAACCCGTTTGAGTTCGAAAATCTCGTTGGAAACCTGTTTATGCAAATGGGGCTCGATACGCGACAAACACAAACTTCTCGGGACGGCGGTGTCGATGTTATAGCCTTTGATACGAGGCCGATTTTCGGAGGGAAAGTGGTTATTCAAGCAAAACGATATAAGAACACCGTCGGGATCGCAGCAGCCAGAGATTTATACGGAACCATGATAAACGAAGGAGCAAGCAAAGGTATCTTGATCACTACCTCGCATTATGGCAGTGCCACATATGAATTCGTTAAGGATAAACCCATTGAGTTAATCGACGGCGCCGGAATGTTGTACTTGCTTGAACATCACACGAATACAAAGGCTAGAATTATAATGCCAGAAGAATGATAAATGGAGACTTCTAAGTATGGAAAAGACGTTTTCAATAAACCACGAAGCTATAAGTTGCCTGCATAAAAAATATGAAGCAGCAATTAAGGAAGATTTCTCGTATAGCTTGGACGAAAGACCGATTCTTGGCATTGAGGAATTCGGATGCCTTATCGAACATGCGTTTTGGGCGAGTCTTATCCAAGAGGAGGGTAAATTTCATAACTTTTCTATTAGGGTAGAGGAGCCAAGAATTTATCTGGCTTGTATTCCAGCGTATTCTCAGTATCATTTCAAGGAACATCTTGAAGTTAATAAACTAGCCAAATTGTCTCCTGCTTTAGAAAATACAGGATCGTTTTGTGTTTGGTGTAACAAAGGTGACCAGCCATATATTCATGGCTTTCGTCGGATTGAAAGTTCCAATTTCAGAATAACGACTGTTTCTGCGGGAGAATTGATACTTTATTTCGCTTTCCCTTATCCGTCTACTGCGATTCTTACTGGATCGAAGATTGAATCTATTGAAAAAGTTAATGTGTTTTCGAATTTCTTTGGTCAGAATAAATCTAAGTCTGAAAGCTTATTGAAGCGTATCGCAAACTCAATGAGGAATCATCGACACGGAGGAACTTTATTGATAGTCAATAACGGAAAAGAAATCGATGAAATGAATGAATATGAACTTCTGATTCTTGAAAAGTCATTAGATAACCCATACGCTCCGAAGACGGCTTATAAGGCTTTAAGTTGTGCGCTTGAACGACATAATTTTTCACCCGAAAATCCAGAAGAATTATCTAGGACTGAATTAGAAGAAATATTAAACAGTCGTGAATATGACATGGAAGTTTACGTTAAGGAAGGAATCATAAAGCTGCTAAGTCAGCTAACGGCCATTGATGGAGCCACAATAATCAACACGGATTTTGAGATTCTAGGTTTTGGAGCAAAGATCAAACCCGATGTTGATAAAAATCCTAATAACGAAACTATTGAAGTATCAGAGCCTTTTGAAGAAAGTCAATGGGTATCTAAAGATTTATCCGAGTTGGGTGGAATGCGACACCAATCAGCCGCGCAATTCATTTTCGACCAAAAGGAAAAGGCTCTTGGTATTGTTGCCTCGCAAGATGGAAAAATTTCTGTAATGTATTGGGATAAAGAAATCGAAAGAGTTCGGGTAATTCAACACGCCGAATATCTTTTTGCGGGAAGTTTATTTGTTCTATAGAGATTGCAATTTGTAAGATTCAGCTAAGCAAAAGTTTTCAGGAGGTGCCCTTTGGGCTGAGAGGCGTTTAATGACGCGACTTCTGGAACCTAATGCTCATAATACCGGCGAAAGCAGTATGAAGAACGCCTTTAATATTTCTGTTATCTTTTTGCTCCTCTTTGGGACGTTTGTAGCGACGCGGGCTGATTCGGTAGATGAGTTTGTCTATCAGCAAATCAAACTGCGGAAGATTCCAGGGCTTTCGATTGCCGTTATTCGAGATGGAAAAGTGATTAGAGCAAGCCGGTTACGGCTTTGCGAATCTCGAACTGCAAACTCCCGCGACCAAAGATACGGTTTATGAAATCGGTTCGATTTCCAAGCAGTTTGCTGCGGAAGCGGTGATGCTGTTGGTTGAAGATGGCAAACTAAACCTTGATGATTCGATTAAAAAATACTTACCCGCAAATGCTCCCGAAATTTGGCAAAAAATCACGGTCAGAAATTTGCTCAATCACACTTCGGGTTTGAAGGATTGGACGGAAATCAAAGAATTTTCCTATCGCCGCGAGTATTCGGCGGAAGAATTTATTGATTTGGTCAAGCCATTTCCGCTGACATTTCAGCCGAACGATAATTGGCTTTACTCAAATACAAACTTGCCTTTAATAGGCATAATTGTTGAAAAAGCGAGCGGAAAACCGTTTGAAGATTTCGTCATGGAGCGAATAATCAAGCCTTTGAATTTCCCGACAATCCGTTTCAAACATCAGGAAGATATCGTCCAAAATCGTGCGACAGGTTATGTATTGCGAAACGATGCGTGGAAAAACGGCGAGCCTTTTCGTCCAAAAATCATTGCTCCAAGCGGCGGAATTTTGGCGAGTGCGGTCGATTTAGCGAGATGGTGGGAAGCCGTTCTGCAAGGTCGCGTGGTCAAACAGACGAGTTTGGAAGAAATGCTCAAGCCCGCCAAAATAAACGACGGCAGAAACGTTTCGCCCACGGTTTCGCGTTTTTTATCAACTCATTTCAACGGACATAAAAATATGTTTCAGCATTTCGGCTCAACAGTCGGCGGATTTCGGCAGCATTGTTAAATATTTCCAAAAGAAAAAATCACGGTGGCGGTTATCGGCAACCTTGAAGACGGCGGTTTTGGCGCAGAATATATCTGCCAAACGAGTCGCCGATTTTTACATTCCGGGAGCATTTTCGAGCGGAATGAAAGAAGTTGTTGACGCGAAGCAAACGCAAAAGGCTCTGCGAATTCTCAAAGAAATCGCCGACAACAAAACTCCCGAAACATTCTCGGCAAATTTTGCCTCGAAAGTCAGCGAAACTTTCCGCAAACAACTCGGTGAAAACCTCAAACAAATGAAGTCTTTCGCATACTTCGGCAACGAAAAAATTGGCGAAAATCATTTTATGCTCGACCCGGCGGCTGCGGAATTTTTTCGCTACAAAATGACGTTGGCAAACAAGACGGTTTATTACCATTTCCGAATGAATAAAGACGGAAAAATCGGGTGGATTATTTTTGAGGATTGAGCAAAAATACGCGCGGTTCAAGAAGTCGCGTCTTTGACGATCAATTGATAAACTGAAGAGACAAGTTTTCAGGGGAGCTATTCTTTAGCTGAGAGTTGTTCAAATTGAACATTACCCTAAAAACCTGATGCGGATAATACCGACGAAGGGAGAAAAACAATGAACGAAAATAAAGAATCAACTACCAAAGAACTAACCACCGACGAAATTAAATTTCCTAATTCAACCAAGATTTATGTGACGACCAACGGCGATACTCGCAATGATGCGAAGGTCGAGCTGAATGTGCCGTTTCGTGAGATTGCTTTGAGTCCGACTCGCAATATGCAGGACGAGCTTGAGGAAAATCAGCCCGTGCGTGTGTATGATACGAGCGGCGTTTATACGGATGAGCGGGTGAAATGCGATGTCCGCGAAGGTTTGCCGACTTTGCGGCGTGATTGGATTGTTGCTCGCGGCGATGTTGAGGAATATGTCGGACGCGAGATTTTGCCGCAGGATAACGGTTATTTGACCAAAGGTGCGGAAGACGTTGCGAAGTTAAAAGAGCAAACAAAACTCGAAGAATTTCCTGCGTTGAAGCGTCCGCCGTTGAGAGGCAAAAGCGGAAAAATTGTGACGCAGATGCACTACGCACGGCAAGGAATCATCACGCCGGAGATGGAATATGTGGCGATTCGTGAAAATCTCGGACGCAAAATCGCGTTTGAAACTTTGGCAAACGGACAGGAGAATGAGCGTGATTCTTCTTTCCATCAGCACAAAGGCGAGTCGTTTTGGAGCGGCGATTCCGAAGTTTGTAACGCCTGAATTTGTCCGCGATGAAGTCGCACGCGGTCGGGCGATTATTCCGAATAACATCAATCATCCCGAATCCGAACCGATGATTATCGGGCGAAATTTCCTTGTCAAAATCAACGCAAATATTGGAAACAGTGCGATTACGAGTTCGATTGAAGAAGAAGTCGAAAAGATGCGTTGGTCAACTCTGTGGGGTGCGGATACGGTGATGGATCTTTCCACGGGCAAAAATATTCACGCCACACGCGAATGGATTTTGCGGAATTCGCCTGTGCCGATTGGCACAGTTCCGATTTATCAGGCACTCGAAAAAGTGAACGGAAAAGCCGAAGATTTGACTTGGGAAATCTACCGCGACACGCTCATCGAGCAAGCCGAACAAGGCGTTGATTATTTTACGATTCACGCGGGAGTTCGTCTGCCGTATATTCCGATGACGGCGAAACGCACGACCGGAATCGTTTCACGCGGCGGCTCGATTATGGCGAAATGGTGTCTCGCACATCACGAAGAAAGTTTTCTCTACACGCGTTTTCGGGAAATTTGCGAGATTATGCAAACGTATGATGTCGCGTTCAGTTTGGGCGACGGTTTGCGTCCCGGTTCGATTGCCGATGCGAACGACGAAGCCCAGTTTGCCGAACTCGACACGCTCGGCGAATTGACCAAAATCGCGTGGGAAATGGATTGCCAAACGATGATCGAAGGTCCCGGACACGTCCCGATGCACCTCATTAAAGAGAACATGGACAAGCAGTTAGCGGTTTGCGGCGAAGCTCCTTTTTACACGCTCGGACCGCTGACGACCGACATCGCTCCCGGTTTTGACCACATCACATCGGCAATCGGTGCGGCAATGATCGGCTGGTTCGGCACGGCGATGCTTTGCTACGTTACGCCGAAAGAACACCTCGGTTTGCCGAATAAAAAAGATGTCAAAGACGGCGTAATCACCTACAAACTCGCCGCCCACGCGGCAGACCTCGCCAAAGGACATCCCGCCGCCCAAATCCGCGATAACGCCGTCTCCAAAGCACGTTTTGAATTCCGTTGGGAAGACCAATTCAACCTCGCCTTCGACCCAATCATCGCCCGCGAATATCACGACGAAACCCTGCCCGCGACAGGTGCCAAACTCGCCCATTTCTGCTCAATGTGCGGACCGCATTTCTGCTCAATGAAAATCACGCAAGACGTTAGGGAATATGCGAAAGAACAGAATGTCGAAGCAGAAAAAGCATTAGCAGTCGGAATGGCGGAAAAGGCTGCGGAGTTTAAGGCAACAGGAAGCGAGATTTATCACGGGAATTTGCCTGATGGGGCGAAGGAGCATCATTGATTTTAGTGTGAAAACTGATCTCAACTCATATATCGAATATGGGACAGCCAGTTGGCTAAATGGAGAAGATTTTAGTCCGAATACAATTAAGAGTTTGATAGAAATGACTCAGAAAACGTCTCGGAAAATTTCGCACAAAAAGTCAGCAACCTGAAACCATATGAATAAAATTTTGTCCGATAAAATTAATTAGGTTAAACTACGTTTGAGGGTAAATTATGTTAGAAACAGTGGAAAAAACCAACGAATTAAAAACTTTAGCTGTTCAAAAAGATACTTGGATTTTGGAAGTTCCGCCCGAAGTTTGCAAAAATGAAGGTTTTGCCGACGGCACGTTGATTAGTTTGACGCTAAAAAACGATTCAATCTCCGGCGTTTATCTCAAACCTAAAGAAGATGAAGATGTAGCAAAGTTAAAAGAAAACGAGTATTTTGAAAGATAAAACACTTGGCGACTGAAACCGTTTACATAAATATGAAAAGCTTATTGTTCTTTTTCCTAATGCGTTTTCGTAGTTCGTTACGGAGTTGATCACCGAGATTTAGTCGAGTCTGCCTTAGCTCGCCCGCAAAATTCCGCAGTTTACGCAAACGCGGATATTATCCGCCAATCTGCCACACTTTTATTTGGTTTGATAAAAAATCATCCGTGGCTGGGCGGCAACAAACGAACCGCCACGACCTTATCACGAAGATTCCTAAAACGAAATGGCGTAAAAAAACTTGAGGCGATTCAAATCAGTTCGAATTGCTTATAAAGCATGATGCTGATAAACTGGAAATTTTACGAAATAAAATTTTGCGTCGCGTGTGAGGAAAATTTAGTCTTTTTACCGAACCAAAGGATGGTAAATATTTCCGCGATACCCGCATCGAATACGGCTCAATCATTTGGTGAAAAGTCATCTTCGGCACAAATCCGCGACAACGCCGTCTCAAAAGCCCGTTTTGAATTCCGCTGGGAAGACCAATTCAACCTCGCACTCGACCCGATCATCGCCCGCGAATATCACGACGAAACCCTGCTCGCGACAGGTGCGAAACTCGCCCATTTCTGCTCAATGTGCGGACCACATTTCTGCTCAATGAAAATCACGCAAGACGTAAGGGAATACGCGAAGGAACAAAACGTCGAAGCCGAAAAAGCATTAGCAGTCGGAATGGCGGAAAAGGCTGCGGAGTTTAAGGCAACGGGAAGCGAGATTTATCACGGGAATTTGCCGGATGGGGCGAACGAGCTTTGCAATGAACATTGAACCAAGATCTGGTCTCATATTTTACTGAAAGTGCCAAAGAGTACCAAGATGTATATCTGAATCCTGACGAACAGGAAGATTTGCTTGAAGCAACCAAAATCTTCCAGGATTTGTTTGCTCAAAAAACGGTTTTAGAAATCGCCTGCGGCACGGGTTATTGGACAGAGCGAATTGCCAAAACTGCAACCTCGATTCTTGGTACGGATATTAACGAAAGCATGATCGAAATAGCCAAGCAACGACAAACGGAGAATATGGCATTTGGCGTTGCTGATATGTTTAATCTGGCTAAGACGAGAAGTTCGAAGGGATTTTCGCAGGTTTTATATGAAGTCATATCTTACTGCAAGACTTTCGCCAAATTTCTCGAAAAGGTCAAAAGTTTTCTAAAACCAAACGCAACAGTCTTTATTATTGGTGGAAATCCGCTTAGTAACTAATCTCAGATCTTAAAAATATTGCTAAGACTGACGAATACGGCAATACCTATCAGATGAGAAAACTCCAAAATGGCTCGTCTCATTTGGTATTAAAAATTTTTCCGACAAAGGATTTTTTGTTTGAAAAACTATCTGGCATTGCAACAGAAATCAACTTCATCAACTTAAAATATTACTGGATTTTGGTGGTAAACTAACGGGAAATAAGAACTCTTACTAAGTAAATTCTTAACATTCGGAATGGCTGAAAAGGCTGCGGAGTTTAAAGCAACTGGAAGCGAGATTTATCACGGGAATTTGCCTGCCGGGGAGAAGGAGCATCATTAAGAAGTAGCGTAGCGTCAAGCGAAATCGTTTGACGCTCAGCATTTGAAATAATGACTTTCCCCGTCCACGCCACCGACGAATACAGCGATGTTTTCGTGGACACGGAAAAATCCTTTGCGATTTACAAAAAATTGCTGGCAATGACATGACCTGCTCCGGGACCGGATGGATTGACGGGATTCTTTGGTTTGGAGAGACCCTTGAGACCGAGTAACGAGATGTTTGATCTCAAGGAAAATGAATGAGCTATAATATGATTGTTTTTTACTATTGTTAAAACGATTTCGTAGGGGATAGAAATATGGCTCTAATTGGTCAACAAATTAATGGCTATACGTTCACGGATTTCATCGGCTCTGGTAGTTTCGGCTCGGTTTACAAGGCAGAAAAAGGTGGCGAGACATTCGCCATAAAAGTCTTCAGGGAAGACTACGTTCTGAATGAATTTCGACAGAAGGGGGAAAATAACCGAATTCAGCGAGAAATCGATATTATGAAATCGGCAAATCACCCATTTCTGATCCGTTACGTTGACGATTTCAAAGGAACTGAGTTAGATGTTTCATTCTATTTTTTAGTAATGGAGTTTGCGGACGGAACAACGCTTAAGAAACCATTGAAAATAAGTTATTGGTTGACGAGCTTGAAAAAATATCAACGTTCCAAAAAATTCTTGAAGGGATTAAAGCATTAGATCAGATTCGTGGGACGAATGAGGAAAAAGGAATTATTCATCGAGACCTAAAGCCCGAAAATATTATGGTTAGCGAGGATTCAGTGAAAATATTGGATTACGGACTATCAAAAGTTATTGACTATACTTCACTAACCAGCACTGGACAATTTTTAGGCTCACTTCTTTACTCCTCGCCTGAGCAAATAACTGATAGTAAGCATATTGATAAGCGAAGCGATCTTTATACTTTAGGAGTAATTCTTTATGAGATGCTCACATCGAAAATTCCTTATGAATATACAAACCGTGCAGAACTTATTAACAAAATCACTAATGAGAGTCCAATCCCTCCAAGAAAATATAATTCTGGAATCACGAATAAATATGAAAATATTATCTTTAGATTGCTAGAAAAAACGCCTTACCAAAGATTCGCAAACATTGATAATTTGATTGAAGCCTTTAGTTCAAATGCAGCGACCAAAGATAATAATTATGAACTTACTCCAAGATTTGTCCTAGACTTATGAAGATGGCGGAATGTTGGAAATATATCTTAAAGACCACAACAATCCGATTAATGTTGATTTCCCTGCAATTCATCAGTTTCGACAAAAGAAACTTTTAGAACTAATTCAGAGAAATACGTTTGAGAAAATTATTGACAATGAAACGGTAAAATTTGCTTACGATACCTATACTGATAGGGTTGGACTTAAGAAACTTCCATATTGCCCGAGTAATTTTGAGGTAATTACGCCAGCATATCTTAATTCCTATACAAAGCAATAAGAATACGTCAAAAAAGTAATCGATGAAGAAGCGAGGCTTGGTGCAGATATATTTATTTCTCCGTATCATTACGCTCACAATACAACAGTGCCTCCAACATACAAACACAACCCGGTTGAGCAATGGTTTGATTTAGACATGAAACTTCTTAAGGAGACAATTGATTACAAGAATTCAATTCCTGAATATGCCGACAAAAAATTATATGCCGGCATTTCAATCAACAGTAGTGGTCTGACGAATGAAACCTATAAGAATGATCTTCTAAATTATTACTCTGCCCAAGAATGCGACGGCTATTTCTTTTACGCTGATGGTATTGATAAAACCACAACCAGTATTAATTTGTATCATTACATTGATACCTTGTTGAAATTACAGAGATTCACGGAGAAGCCTGTTATCGCGGGAAGAGTGAACGGCTTGGGTTTAGGGTTGCTTTCTCTTGGGCTAGCAGGGTATTCATCTGGGGCAGCAAGATTCGAAAGTTTTTCGGAAGATTTGCATAAAGAATCATCCGCAGGATACAACCTTTACGAAAGATATTATTTCCCCCAACTATTGGGGACGATTCCTATTGAGAGAAGATTACCGACAAAATTAAATTTGATTACCAGTGTTTTGGGTGTATGTAGTTTATTTATTGCGTTGGAAAATCAGCCCAAGATCGTCGTTGTCGCTCAAAATAACAAATAACGTGTTTTACATTGCATTCACGATGAAGTTGAAAAATTCAATCGATGAGCGATGAAAAAGCCTATTTAAGAACGAGTTGAAATTTCGCAATGGCGAACTAGCGAAAGTTGGGAAGAGTTTTCACGAAAGATGATTGCAAAATTTAATTTGGACAAGATGGCTTCACGCGGGGAAGCGAGCAAGATGTCAGCAGAAAAAGACATAATACGGTTTTGAAGGACTCGCTTTCAAAACTTTATAATACTTCATACTTTGCAACAGAGATAACACCAATTTGCCGACTTTGTTTTTCCGACTGAAATCAGACAAGACGACTTGCGTTTAATGAACGGTTTTAATGTCCCTGTTTGTTAAACATTTTAGAGGAAAAAGGCGACTGAACAAGACTGAACTCTTTAAGAATTGTAACGATTCAGCTAGCCTAAATAAGTTGTTAAATTTTCTTGAAAATGCTGAATTCATCTGGTCGGATGGTGAAGATTTTGTTCGGAAAAGAAATTATGTCTCACATACTCCGAACCTATACGATTGAAGAAAACAAAAAGACTGAAAATAATTTACCAAACATCGTTATCGGTTGCCTTCGCAAAAATCATATTTGGCGTATCCACAACATTAAATTCACAGAGTTGATATTGATTTATTAAAAAGACATTCAATTGGGCTTATTTCTGTCGGGGCAGAAAAAATCAAGATTTTCAACAAACCGCACTCGAGAAAAATTCGTCGAAAGAAAAATCGTATTGCAAAATCTCAGAAAATTTGCACAAAGGTTTAGACCTTGATTAGAAATACCTCGAAGTTTTTAATTAAATGAGAGACGAAATTTTCATTTCAGTCACTCTGGGAAGCTTTGAAAGCAGAAATGACAGGTAGAAGCTAGCCGATTACGAATTTCGGCGAAAGAACATCTCAATTCGTCCAGCCGGTGAAAATGGCAAAGAGGCAATTTGCTCTGTTGACTTAATCGCACGGCGTGAAAATGAACGTCGGGAGTTTATTCGGCGTGTCGTAACTTCAGGCGAATGCTTTTTCGCTGTTGGGGATGAAAAAGTTATCGGTTACGCCATATTCAACTACAGTTTTTATCACAGCGGCTTTATTGAAATTCTTTACATCCGCCTCGACTATCGGCGAAGCGGTGCGGGTGCGGCATTTCTTTTATGATGTTTGTGTTTTAACCTGTATCGAATTTTTGTGTGAAATATGCTTTCAATTCGACCAGCCGTTGAAAATGACAAAGAGGCAATTTGCTCTTTTGACTTGATCGCACAGCGTGAAAATGAACGGCGGGAGTTATTCGGCGGGCGGTAACTTCGGGCTAATGTTATGTCGCCGTTGCGGACGAAGAGCTTATCGGTTACGCCGTCTTCAACTACAGTTTTTATCACAGCGGCTTTGTTGAAATGCTTTACATCCGCCTCGACTATCGGCGAAGCGGTGCGGGTGCGGAGTTGGTGCAGCATATCGAGACGCTTTACCAAACTCCGAAGTTGTTCACTTCCACAAACCTTGCAAATTTGCCGATGCAATCATTGCTTGCAAAACTCGGCTACGCCTTGAGCGGAGTGATTCACAACCTAGACGAAGACGACCTGCGAAATTGTTTATTTCAAGCGGCTTCTTTGAAAAAGGCAGAATGGCTGACAATTCACCGGACCTGTGGGCAAAGGAATTTGTCGCAACCGGAAGCGAGATTTATCAAGGGAATTTGCCTGATGGAGCGAAAGAGCATCATTAGAAACTTCTCTCAATTTATGTTTTGATTGGACGAGGTTTCGGCTTCGTTATTCAACTTCAGTCGCGTTGCGGCTTTCTGAGTTTAGGAATTTTGTGTTTTGACAGACGGAAAATATTCCGCACAGTCAATTCGCAGTTCCCCGTCGGCAAGTTTTTGATTGAGAAGTTGGCAAAAATGTCCGTTGTCTGAATTGTAAAATTGGCAGGTTGAACACATTCTTTGGATCGAGATGATTCCCGTTTGGTTCAAATGCCGGATGATTTCCAACAAACCTGAAAGTAAATTTTCTTTGACGGATGAAGACAATTTATCAATCGGAATTTGGATTTGATTGGCGAAAAATGATGTCTTTTTTGCGATGTCTTCGCCAGATTCGGTTAAATAAATAATGTAACTTCGGGTATCGTGCGGTTCGTATTCCTTTCTAATAAACTGTTTTTGTTCAAGAGTTTTAACGCAATCGCTGATGGTTGCTTTGGTCATATTAAATTCATTGGCTAAATAACTTACCTTTCGTTTTTCGCTCGAATGGTGAAGTAGAAATATCAGCACTTGAACTTGAATCGGACTGAGCGAAAACACTTTGCTTTCGTTCCAAAGCAAAACTCGAAACGCCTGCGACACTCTTTCCAATGAAGCGACAATTTTGCTTTCGATACCTTTATTTTGATTGTTTAAATCAAACGGGGTTCTTTTCATTAGTTGCAATTTTCCATCTCAAGAATAAAATAGCCTTTCTGCTTAATTGCTTCCGCCCATTGCGTTCGGACGTTTTCAACGTGGCAAAAATTACATTCTTTGGAAGCTAAAAGTTGATTTTCCTGACCTTTTTCCCGCAGATATTCCAAACCGTAATTGTAAATCACGCTGCTATCTTTTATCTCCGCAGGGCAATAATGTCAAAATGCATAATGCGTCCGTCTTTTTTTGTAACGTATGTATCCCAAACTGCTACTTGCATAATTTTTCAATTCCCTAAAAAATCGAAAGCTCTATTGAGTTGAATATCAACGCAACTCAATAGGGCAAACTCATTTAACCTTTGACATCAGCCATAGATGCACCGAAATTGATGTGAAGCACATTGCCGTTTGGCGTAACCAAAGCCGGAACGGACTTCACGCCTGCTTTTTCCGCTTCTTCAAATCTCGACATATCTTCGCCAAAGTGAACGATTTCCACCTTGTCTGCACCAACCAAGTTAATAACATCGTGTTCCGCACTAACGCAAACAGGACATCCCGCATGATAGAAAACTGATTTACTCATTCTTTTTTCTCCTAAATAAATTATTTGACGGAATCGTCAATTTAAAGATAGTGAGGAATCCTAACTATGTCAAGTAACTGTTGGATTGACTGCAAACGCGAAGGAATTTGTTGCTACGGGAAGCGAGATTTATCACGGTAATCTGCCAGAAGGTGTGAAGCACGACCATTGATTTCGTAAGAGTTAAGCGTTTACGCTTGAACTATGTTGGCTTACGGCCACGATGAGCTTATGCATAAACGCGTAACTCTTACCTCTATCTGAAAACAGTAGTTTTAACCCACGGCGGACGCTCCATTTCGCCGTTCCGTGCCTCGAGGGCGAAGCCGGCAAAGGTGTCGCAATTCAGAATGGTTTTGTCTTCTTTAAGTGCCAGCATTCCGGGATCAGTCACCCAGCCTTTTGCAAAATGGCCGTTGGCTCCGTCCTGATCGACATAATGCCGCAGTTCGTGGATAAAAATGAACGCGGCGAAATCGGGAATGCCGGTGGCGAACAGCACGCCGCGGCGGAAAGTGATCTTGCCGGTGAGGTCGTTCTTCTGGTGAAAACCGCCGAGGCGGGCGAATGCGACAGTGCTGATCGTCTCGCCCTCGTTCGTCGTATCGAGAGTCGTGAAAGCTTCGGGGCGGTCGAGCACGTTTAGCATAAAGCTGTACGTATTGTGCATTCTTTGCAAAACGGGGCGTCGCTGCTTGAAATTATCTATGCGGAAATGCTTGTTTAGCAGCTTCATGCGTTCTTCGCGGCTCGCTCCCAACAGGCCAGGCATTGATGAATCTGCGACGTTCATCGCAAGCGAGATATTCGTCATCGCCGCGTGAACACAAGCTCGGACATGCGGCACATGCTGGAGCATGCCTGTAAGCAGCCAGCCGTCGGTGTTAAGGCTGAGCGGGATGGTTGGAAAAACGTTGCGGTTCCGCTTTTCGTTGAGTTTTGCAAGCGTTTGTTTGCCGGGATCGATCCGTCCGTCACAGCCTGCATATCCAAAATGTTTTTTCTGAAATTCACGGATTGCCCCGATCGTTTTCGGGCCGCATAGGCCGTCGATTACAAGCTGCGGGCTAGGTCCGCCGTCTATCGGCGCTACCTGATTAAGGCCGTACTGGATGTTAAAAACGTCGTCGTAAATATTACTGCCGCCCGCGCCGACCGCTTTTACTATAACTATGTCGCCCTCGGGCCGCTTGGGGTCAAACTGCTGGTTTGTCGGACGCCGGTCCGGCTCGATCTTACAGCCGCCGTCATCAAGCATATGGGCACAATCTGCCATAAATTATCTCCTCGCGATTACCGAACGCTTTTGTAAGACGTTGGGCTGAGATAGGTTTTGCAGTGAAAATGGCGGAGAGCATCTCCGGCCTTCCTCGCATTTCTCGCACATTCTGCGATAATGGCCTCTTGGCTGTTTTGATATACAACGCTACGCAACACTCGGCCAGTTGAGAAATAATAAAATTCAGGTAATGAAAGGTTCCGGACTTTTGCCGGTCTTAGACCGCATTTCACAGATCAAGATTCTAGTCGTCGGCGATGTCATGCTCGACCGTTACTGGTGGGGAAATGCCTCGCGCCTTTCGCCGGAGGCTCCCGTGCCGGTCGTGGCGTTGAAAACGGTTTCGAATATTCCTGGCGGCGCGGCGAATGTGGCGGCGAATATTGCTGGTCTCGGGGCGACCGTCATGTTAACCGGACTAATCGGATCGGACGATGCCGGGACGTTTTTGCGGGCATCTCTGTTGGGTCATAACATCTCGCCCGATCTTCTCATTTCGTCCGAGACGCGACCGACGACGACAAAAACGCGAGTGCTTGTGCATAACCAGCAGATTGCGCGAGTCGATGAAGAAACCGACGATCCGCTTTCCAACGCGGAAGAAGAAGCTGTCCTCGGCCGAGTCAAGGATGTGATCGCGGAGGTTGACGCGGTAGTGCTTTCGGATTATGCAAAAGGGATGTTTGACGCGGACATTGGTTGCCTCCGTGATAGCCGAGGCGAAACGAAATGGAAAGACGGTGCTGGTTGACCCGAAAAGCCGCGACCTCACTAAATACAGCGGAGCGACGCTGCTGACGCCAAATCTTACAGAGGCTCTGAATGCCGCTGGCATCGAAAACGGCGGTGAGGAAATGGCTGATATCGCCGCGAAAAAGATCCTGGCGGAAACGTCCGTCGAATCGCTGCTAATAACGCTTGGCGAACATGGAATGAAGCTGTTTCGGAAAGGCGAGGAGCCGGTACATTTTCCGTCGATGGCCCGGCAGGTTTTCGATGTAACGGGAGCGGGCGATACGGTCGTTGCGTTACTGGCGGCCGCGCTTGGAGCTTCCGCAGACATTCATTCGGCGATTGAGTTCGCGAACATCGGTGCTGGATTGGCGGTAGAAAAGGTTGGCACGACTATAGTCAGTATCGACGAACTGCGGCTCGCGATCGGCCATCATGTTTCGCACCTGGACGAGAACTAACATTAGTCGCTTCAGTCCAAATAACTTCAGTTGATATAGCCATTGCCCAAAAATACACTGCACAACGTGACACCAGACTTAAACACTCCACCAGTGGTGTCGGACGCATCAAAGCGGCGCGACTCAAGCTGGGACATTCGGAATGCGCCGCGAAATTATATTTCGCTGGTGCTGTTTCAGGTTGGGAGTGCGCTGTTTTCGTTTGGTGCTGTATGGCTTATAACACGTCATCTCGGCTCTGAAGGATACGGCGGCATCATCGCGATAATCGCTGCTTCGCAGGTTGCACAGATTCTGGTCAATTGGACGAGCGTGGCCGTCGTCCGCTTTGGAGTAGACGAATTTATCGAGACTGAGAAGATAGCCCGGACCTTTTGGCTAATATTTCTTGTACTCGCCGCAAATTTGATTATCGTTGCCGCCCTTTCATCTTTCTGGTTTCCGCCGCTTGCCGACTGGCTAAAACTAAGGCCGGAAAGCTTTTGGCTTGTCATGACGCATTTTACCGTGACCGCGCTTTGGATTCATGTGCAGATGAGCCTGCAGGGCGCTAAAAATGCCGCGCGTCCAGGGCTTTTTGCAGATGATCGAGCGGCTCATGATTTTTGCCGGGCTTTTTGCTCTGACAGCATCGGCGTGGCTTACGCCTTCGTGGGCGATGATCTGTTATATCGCGGCACCGGCGGCCGCAATGATTTTGGGGATTTTCCAGTTGAGAAGATACATCTGGTCACGCTTTTCGGTCGATCGGGCATTTGTTAAGAAGTTCGTTCACCTATTCGCTGCCGCTTTTGCCGTTTTCGCTAGTCGGATATTTTTCGGGCAGCTACGTTGACGCAATTTTTTTATCGAAGTTTTTATCGACCAGCGATCTCGGCGTTTATTCCGTCGCGACCCAGATCAACGGCATCG
>CAVXVF010000003.1:0-452815 GCA_963765045.1 Blastocatellia bacterium
CGGTTTCTTCCCGTTGGCATATTTTGAATATTGAACGCTATTCTCGCGACCGTTCACTATAATTTCGGACGAGGCGACAGCGGTTACTTTGCTTCTGCTTCCGTTGATCATTAACTGGCTGCACACACCTATTATCTTGACCTCCTTTGCATCGCCGTTTACCATGACGCGGTTGTACTTATCGCATTTAACGATCTTCTTCGCCTCCTCGGCTTTGTTGATCGAGATCATCGGTCCCTGAACGCTAGTTTCAACAGTGATGATGTCGGCAGGGTCGATCGGTTCTTCCACGACGACCTTCCATTCGGGAGTCGGAGAGGGAGCATATTTCTCGACACTTTTCTTTGTGATCCCGCTCTGAACATCGCAAGCCGCAACGAACGAAAAGATAACAAGTGTGATGTACAATCCAAGGTTCTTCATATCAAAGTTAAGCTAACGATAAGACTCGTAAGATCACGAAGGATTTGTTTCCATCCGTTTCTGGTCCGGAAACTCAATGGTTAATTGTAAACGCTTTTCTCGAAACTCACGCAGCTTTATTACCAACTCCCTTTGATTTATTTCAACCGCACCATTCTGAACGGCTACTGCACGCAGCCTCGGCGGTAAGATCGAAGTGCGGAGAGCTTTTCGGCTGGAACCATTCGGGACGCAGTCCTATTGAAACGGCAAACTCGACCAACTCGTCAATCGAGTCGGCAATGAGGTGGCATGACGGCCCATGCCGCCATCCGTAATCCCGCAGGTTGTCTACATATACAGCCATAGCAGCTCATTTTACAAAGATTTTCCAGCTCGGTCTTAGGCAGGAGATGTGTTCGTCGATATAATATCGGCAAGTTCGGTAGTAAGACAAATCAGGAAATACGTCGTATATGAAAAGATTTCGGAACGCCTTTCAAACCACTATTCAACTGTGCCTGGTGACCGTTCTTTTGCAGTTTTATGCTTTCTCGCAGAGCCTGGTTCGCGACCTTAAACCGACCGTAATCCTGATCTCACTAGACGGTTTTCGTTACGATTATCTTGATAAATACTCGCCGCCGACATTAAATCAGCTTGCGAAGGATGGCGTTCGGGCGAAATGGATGATCCCTTCGTTCCCGACCAAAACTTTTCCGAATCATTACACGGTCGCGACCGGGCTTTATCCTGAGCATCACGGCATTATTGAGAACAACATCTGGGATTTCGGCGTGACGTTTGGGCTCGGCAAACGCGAAGAGGTTCAGAATTCACGTTGGTGGCTCGGCGAACCGATCTGGGTTACAGCTGAAAAACAAGGACTGCGTGCCGGTGCATTCTTTTTTCCGGGAACCGAGGCGGAAATTGCCGGCAAGCGCCCGACATTTTGGAAGCAGTACGACGGCAAGATTCCAAATAACGACCGCGTCGATCAAATTTTAACGTGGCTCGATCTGCCGCGAGGTCGAACGCCCACGGATGTACACGCTTTATTTTAGCGATGTCGATGACGCCGGCCACGGTTATTCGCCGGATTCCGAAGAAACTAAGAAAGCTGTGCTGACGGTGGACGAAAACGTCCGGCGTTTGATGGACGGACTGCGTGCGCGAAAGATCGACAAGAAGATTAACGTCATAATCGTATCCGATCACGGCATGGCGACTGTCGATCAGAAGAACGCGGTCGTCATGGACGATTATTTGGACAACGATAAAACTGAACGCGTGCTGACGACGGGCGAGATATGGCAGATTTTTCCGAAAGCTGGTTTGGAAGACCAGATAATGGCCGGTTTGAAGCCGATACAACATGCGGTTTGCTGGCGCAAGAGCGAGATACCGGAGCGTTTGCACTATCAAAACAGCCTGCGGATCGCTCCGATTGTGTGTTCGGCCGACGAGGGTTGGTTTATGACCAGCCGCGAACGCTACGAAGCGCAGAAAAAACGTGCGGACTTTGAACGGTTAAAAGGCGCTCACGGTTATGACAATAAATATGAGTCGATGCGTGCAATTTTCGTCGGCCACGGCAAGGCGTTTAAGAAGAAAAAGGTCGTCGAGGCCTTCGACAATATTCATGTTTATGAATTGATGTGCAAGATCCTTGGACTAAAGCCGGCGAAGAATGACGGAAGCCTGCTTCGCGTCCGAGGTATGTTGAGGTAGGAATTCAACGCAGAGACGCGGAGGCGGAGAGAGAAAAATTTACAGAATCGAAGAATGGACAGAATTGTGTATCGCCGATATCTGCATTATCCGAGCAAGCGATTTTGAATTATCATGCGTATCTGTTCAAAAAAAACTCGGTCGTCTCCGCGTCTCTGCGTTTAATTCTTCATTCGGAGTGAATAGTCACCACCGCTATCTCCGGCGTGACCATAAATCTGAATGGCAGTATGCTTGTGCCGACACCGCTTGTCACAAACACGTCTATGCCCGCGTCCTTCACAGCCCCCGTGAGTACTTTTGTCCATAAGATGACGGCACGATGGGAGCACCGATCACCGGCAGCCAAACCTGACCGCCATGCGTGTGTCCGGCGAACATAATTTTCATGTCTTTGGATATTTGCAGATCGCCGGTAATAATCGGCACGACATCCGGGCTGTGCTGCAAGATGATGACATCGCCGGTTCCTTCTGTGGACGCCAACAGACTTTTTGCATCATCCGAAAACAGCTTCCAGATTCCTATATTCGTGTGATCTTTCAGCCCAAGTATCCGCAGCTTTTGACCGCTGGTTAACTTGATCTCGGCAAGCTCGCCGTTAACAACGTTGTAACCGACGCGTTTAAATTCTGAGGTAATGCCGGACGCGTCGGACCATTCATCGTGGTTGCCGAGAACCACAAATACTCCGAATCGGGCCTGCAGGCCCTTGAGATTTTCGCCGATCACTGAGGGCTCTATTCTCACGATGCTCCTCTGGGTAGGATCGTTAGCCCGATGCTGAGATACATAATCGCCCAGCAGAAAAACTGCGTCTACGTCTTGCTCGTTCGTTCGCGAAACTATCTCTTGCAGCTTCTCTTCGTCAACGCCGTTCGATCCCGCATGGATGTCCGAGATCAGCGCGACACGCAATCCATCAAACGCACGGTTCCAGTTCTTAATTTTTAGCTCGTATTGATTGACGACAAGACGGCGCGGCTCGATGAAATACGCATAGGCGAGGCATAGCCCTGTTACCAAAGACACAAAGAGAAGGATTTTTACAAGATAGGCGGGATGAACATGATTTTTTATACCGATCTTCTCCATAAACTTCTCGTCCTGAATATCCTGTCTATTCTGTAAACTTTCTCTCAGTGTCTTTGTGGTTAAATCTTCATTCCGAGCGCATTGTCACCACCGCGATCTCCGGCGGCACGCGAAAGCGAAACGGAATTACGCTTGTGCCGACACCGCTCGTGACATACACGTGCTTTCCATCGACAATCGCGTGGCCGTCCATAAAGCGTTTGTCGTTTACTGCCGCAATCGGCCCGAAAATCGGCCAGTTGAGCTGTCCGCCGTGCGAATGTCCGGCAAACATCAGCGAGATGCCCTTCGGCAGTTCTCAAAAGCGAATCGGGATTGTGCGTTAGAGCAATAACATTTTGCTTATCGGCGATCGCGTCGAAAGCCTCAACCGGCACTTTGTGGTTTTTCCAAAGATCTTCAATGCCCCACAGGTTTATTTTCTCGCCGTTGACCTCAATCACCGCGACTTGATTCTCGAGTGCTTTGATCCCAACGCGTTCGAACTCGCGGGTTATCTTCGGCGCGTTGTGATACTCGTCGTGATTGCCGATGACGGAATAAACGCCGTGTTTCGTCTTCAATCCGCCGAGAATATCGGCTATCGTCGCGACTGGCATGCGAAGCTCCGTCCGGTCCGTGCCATAGGGTTTGCTGCGGGCGTTACGGTCAAACTTCGACTCGCTGACGTAATCGCCAAGCAGGACGACAATGTCCGCGTTTTGGGCGTTCGTTTGCTCGACCATGTAGCGGATACGCTCTTCGGGTGCGTAATTAGATCCGGCGTGGATGTCCGAGATCGCGACGACACGAAAACCGTCGAGCTTTGGACTCCAATTCGGCACAGCAACCGTCTCTTCGACCACAACAAAAGCCGCGGGCCGATGAAATATGAGTACGAAAGGAAAAGTGCAAGCAAGATCGCAAATACTCCGATAGCCAAACCAATTCGTTTAAGCCATTTTTTCATAGTTTATCGTTTAGGAAATTTAGCCGCAGACGGTCACGGGTTACGCGGATGTCAGAATAAGAATCAACGAGTTTTATCCGCGCTTATCCGCGTGAATCTGCGGCTAACTTTCCTGTCTTTCGGAAAATATTCACCCACCTTTCTCACAAGCTTCACGATATCTTCGCGCGCCTCGACCTCTTTCGGATACCACGGCTTCATCCGTGCGTCGATAATGATCGGGGCTTCGTAGCCGATGTGATTATTTTTTAACGTTACTTCTTTCGCGTAAATGTCAGTTGACGGATTTATCCGCGTCCATGTCGCCCATAAGAAACTGTCTCGGTGGATCTGGCAAACTCAACGTCGTCATGCAGAACCACAACTTGCCATTTGTCAAAGCTGCCCGATTTAGCGATGCGTTCAGCAAGCTGTTCATCTTCCTCATACGACGTACCTTCGACGACCAAACATCCGCCGCAAAACGGCAGGGCCTTTTTGATACCGGTCGGCAATTCGCCGCTGAACTCGCGTGCCAATTCTCTTTTTGCATCGCCCAGCCCCATGATGATCGCCTTGCTGCCGTGATTTACTTTACCGCTGGCGTAATCGAGCGTATCGAACGCGGTCTGGCTGAAAATGAAAAGATCACGCTGCCATTCGACGCGTGCGAGGATGTGTTCGAATAGAGTTTTGAAATCGCGAAGGTCTTGCGGCGTGTCGGTCAGAAGCAGAAACTTTGTCAGCGTCAACTGCCCCTCGCCCAATATCCGGAAACCAGCAGACAAAGCCTCGCGGCCATAGCGCTCACGCACGACCGCAGCCGCCAGAGAATGAAAGCCAGTTTCGCCATAGCTCCAAAGATCGCGAACCGCTGGCATCACAAGCGGAAACAGTGGCGACAGAAGCTCCTGCAAATAATCGCCGATGAAATAGTCTTCCTGCCGAGGCTTCCCGACCACCGTCGCAGGATAGATCGCGTCATTTCGATGATAAACTGCGTCTGCCTTAAAGACAGGGTAATCATGTGTAAGCGAATAATATCCGTAATGATCGCCGAACGGTCCTTCCGGTCTTCGAACATGCGGGGCGACAGTGCCGCATATCGCAAACTCGGCCTCCGCGATCAGTCGATGTCCGTCCTCGACGGGATTATCGACCGTCGCGATCTTCGAACCGGTAAGCAGAGACGCGAGCATCAGCTCCGGCACATCTTCGGGCAGTGGTGCGATCGCCGACAGTATCAACGCCGGTGGCCCGCCGAGAAACACAGTCACGGGCAGCGGTTTGTTTTGCTGCTCGGCTTCGAAATAGTGAAAACCGCCGCCCTTGCCGATCTGCCAGTGCATTCCGGTCGAAGTTTTGTCGTACCGTTGAATCCGGTACATGCCGAGATTCGATTTGCCGGACACAGGGCTTTCCGTGTAAACAAGTGGCAAGGTAATAAAATGTCCGCCGTCTTCGTGCCATAGTTGGAGCAAGGGAATCTTTTCAAGATCGACCTCTTTTTGCCGCGATTCCAGAACAGGCGCACGACCGACCTTCTTCGTTCCAAGCTTCAAGGCCGTCATAGCCATGTCGCGATATCCCCATAGCTTTCGCGGTTTTGGCGGAATGAGAATATCAACTATTTCAACCGCACGGCGGACAAACTCCAGCGGTCTGCCGCCGAACGCAAGGTCGATGCGTTTATTTGTGCCAAAAAGATTTGTTACAACCGGGAATTGCGAGCCTTTGACATCTCGAAACAACAGAGCTTTGCCTTGCTCATCGATAACGCGCCGATGTATCTCGGCGATCTCAAGGTACGGATCGACCTCGGCGTTGATCTCAACTATCTCGTCTTCGCGCCTAAGCGAATCAATAAATGTCCGAAGATTCTTGTCCATAAAAGCAGATGTGCCCCCGAAACACGCGAAGTTTACGAAAAGGTCAAAGGCTAATTTAACAGTTTTCGTGTCTTTCACGTATTTCGCGGGCAATCAATTCCGCTAATCTACTTACGCAGATTATCTTTGCTCAGATCGAGTTCATCGGCTTTGATGACATCAACCTTCATACTCGGAAAACGCTTCGCCAGATCGTCCTTGAACTTGGCGTAATCGCCGACGATGATAATATCGCCTTCAAAAAGATTCGCTGCCGCAAACGATTTGAGGTCCGAACTCTTAACTCCATTCACGCTTGGCATGTATGCATTGAGTTCGCTCGTTGGGATGCCGAAACTGTAAAGATCACCGAGAGCTCCAGCAAGTCCCTGCGTCGTTTCAAGACTACGTCCAAAGCCGCCAGTTAAAACGGACTTTCGTGGTGTGAGTTCGGAGTCGGTCGGATCTGTCTCAATTAGGCGTTTGATCTCGGCAATTATCAATTCCGCAACCTCAGCCGCCGATTCGTTTTTGGTCTGGGTTCGGGCACCGAAGTTCGCTATTCCAGCTCCGCCAAGCGAAATTGCTGCCGGCACCGTAACTCAGCCCGCGTTTGATTCTGATCTCCTGATTTAAGCCGCGATGAATATCCGCCGCCCAACAATGAATTCATAACAGACGCCGAGTAATATTCTTTACTTCGACGGCCGATAGCTCGGACCGGCTTCATGAAATTAACGGAAGCCTGGCCGGAGTTCGGAAGATCGACAACAAGCAGCCTGCTCACGATCGGTTTCGTGCGAGCGGTTGATCCACCCGTACCACTACCTGATCCTGATCTGCGACTTGCTTTAGCCCATCCGCTGAAATACTTCTCGGCTGAAGTGGCCGCTTTTTCCGGCGAAATATCACCGACAAAGATTAGAACTGCTTCGTCAGGGTGATAGTTATTGGAGTAAAAATCCGAAACATCAGCCATTGTAATTGACTCGATGCTTGCAGGTGTTCCACCGGTCGGATGCTCACCAAAGCTGTAGCGGCTGGCAACATAGTTGGCTAGGAAGCCAGGCTGGCTAAGGCTGCTTTGCAGCTCGTCCAAGGTCTGCGACTTTGCCAAATCGAGTTCGTCTTTGGCAAAAGCTGGGTTCAGCGACACGTCGGCCATGATCGCCATCGCGGCATCGAACTTGTCCGATGTGATCGACATTCCGACAGCCGAATTGAGCCATCCGGCAAACGAAAATATCGAGCCGCCGAGGAATTCGATCTCTTCAGCGATCTGAGTTGCCGATTTCGTCTTTGTGCCTTTCGTGAGCATCGAAGCCGTAAGATTTGCCAATCCCGCCTTATCGTAAGTTTCAGAATCAGCTCCATTCTTTACGAGCAGTTGAACCGTGACAAACGGAACACTTCTTCGTTCAACCACTGCAACGGTCAGCCCGTTCTTAAGTTTGATCTCTTTGACGGCAGGTATCGTGATTGAGCGAGGCGGACCGGGTGCGGGGATCGTTTCCTGCGCGGCAACACGACCAAAGGAAAAAAGAAGCACGGCGACAACCGATAAACAGCCTAATGGGCGAAAAATCCGCAATCCGCAATCCGCAATCCGCATTTGTTTTTTCATTTCGCTCCCTCCGCCGTTTTCGCCTGGTTGTAATAAATGACCACGCGGTTGTTATCCTTAAAATATTTCCGCATCACACGCTGTACATCGGCCGCTGTTACCGCCTGTAGTTTTTGCACTTCTGTATTTACGGCCTTCGGATCGCCGAGATAGGCTACCGAACGTTCGATTGCGATCGCTTTGCCGTCATTGGTTTCACGCTGGCCGATTGCAGCGGCGATAAGCTGATTCTTCGCTTTTTCAAGTTCCTTGGCCGTAACGCCGCCATCCTGCACTTTCTTTAGCTCGGCGAGCAATGCTTTTTCCAGATTTTCCGACGTGCCTTCCGCTGAACCGATTCCGATCAGCGACAAGCGACCGCCTTCGGTGTTTAGTTCGAGATCAAGGTTGGCCTGCTGGGCGATCTTCAAGTTTCGAATAAGGCTTTGATACAGCCGAGAACTTTCGCCGCCCGAAAGTATCGAAGCAGCTATGCGCAACACAGGAATGTCCGGGCTGTTAGTTCGTGGAGCGCGGTATACGATGCCCGTCGCCGGAAACGGAACCCTTGGCCCGGTTTCGCTAAACCGCCGCTCGGTTGTCCATTCCGGTTCGACCTCGGTAACCCGCGAAATGGCACCGCTCGGATTTGCGATCCGGCCGAAATACTTGTTTACCCAAGTGTCGAACTGTTTCTGATCGAAATCGCCGACGACTATCAAAACCGCGTTGTCCGGTCGGTAAAAATCTTTATAAAACTTCTCCGCATCGGCTCGCGTCGCCGCACTAAGCTGATTCAGATCACCGATCACGCCGCGTCGGTATGGATGCTTTTGGAACGTGATGTCGTCGAGCAGCCAGAAAAACTTACCGTATGGCGGAGCAAGCACGCCCTGTCGATACTCTTCCTTCACGACCTCGCGTTCCGAGGCAAAATTCTTTTCATCGACGTTCAGATTGACCATGCGGTCGGACTCGGCCCAAAGCAGCGTTTCCAGATGGTTCGAGGGAACGACCTCGTAATAATTCGTGTAATCAGGCCACGTCGAAGCATTATTAAAACCGCCGACATCCTCGGTCAGCCGATCCAATTTTTCGTCCGGCATGTTCTTCGTCGCCTTGAACATCATGTGCTCGAACATGTGAGCAAAACCTGATTTGCCCGGCGGATCGTTCTTTCCGCCGACGTCATACCAGACGTGCAGGGACACGGTTGGACTCGTGCTGTCCTGCACCGACACCACCCGCAAGCCATTCGCAAGGGCTCGCTCTTTTATAGCAAGCGGCGTTACTTTTACCTGACCAAGTGCCAAAGTCGCGGACATGGCACTAACCGCAGCTATAAGAAATGCAATAAGTTTTCGCATGTTTTTAATTCCTTGGAGAAATTTTTGTAGATAGTACGTGAAAAGAGACAGCTTGGTTTTATTTCTCTTAATCTGTTTATTCGTCTTGTTCCGTGGTTCGAATTTTTCACCACAGAATAAGAGGAACAGGAAAAGCAACGAAAAGAAAACTCTTTTGAAATTATTGATAATCGTAGAATCCTTTACCGCTTTTACGTCCTAGCCAGCCGGCAGCGACGTATTTTTTCAATAGCGGCGACGGACGATACTTCGGATCGCCCAAACCTTCGTGCAGCACGTTAAGTATCGCGAGGCACACGTCCAACCCGATAAAATCAGCGAGTGTGAGCGGGCCCATCGGATGATTCATGCCGAGTTTCATGATTTCGTCGATGGATTCCTTAGTCGCGACGCCTTCGTGCAGGGCAAATACCGCCTCGTTTATCATCGGCATTAGTACGCGGTTCGAAACAAATCCAGGGGAATCATTGCACTCCACCGGCACCTTGCCAAGCTGTTCGGACAATGCCTTAACTTTTGCGTAAGTCTCATCACTAGTTGCGATTCCACGGATAACCTCAACCAGTTTCATAAGCGGAACCGGGTTGAAAAAGTGCATTCCGATAACCTTGTCGGGACGTTTTGTCGTCGCCGCGATCTTTGTTATCGAGATTGATGACGTGTTGGACGAAAGAATCGCGTCTGCCGAAGTGATCGAATCGAGTTTCTCGAAGATCTGCTTCTTGATTTCAAAATTCTCGGTCGCTGCTTCGACGATCAGCGAACAATCCTTCAAATCGTCGAGAGAGGTTGTCGTAGTAATTCTTCCGAGAACGACAGCCTTTTCCGCTTCGGTCATCGTTTCCTTCTTCACGAAACGATCAAGACTCTTGCCAATGTTTTGAATTCCCTTTTCGACAAACTCAGCGTTCACATCACACATCACCACTTCAAACCCTGCATTCGCAGCGGTTTGAGCAATTCCGTTACCCATCGTTCCAGCGCCGACGACACCAATAATTTCACTCATTTATTAAATTTAGTCCTTCGAAAAAGATTCGTAACTATAAAATAAACCACGCAACCAAAACAAAACAAACGGGCGACGAGACAATTTAGTCTCATCGCCCAGAAAAATCTATATCCTAACCGCTTATTGCCAACTATTCGGAAGCGGAGCAGCAACCCTCGTATCGGTTGAGCCGGCCAATCGTCCGTAATTCGGGTCGTCGAAGTAAGCCTTCCCATTTTCACCGAACAGAAACACCAGCCCGTAAACGCCAACAGCAGTTCCCAAAGGCACATTCATTACCGCCATACAGCATGCAATGATTGCCCATACTTTTGCCCAACTTTTTTCCTTGCGCAAGCCGTACCCAGCCACAACTTTCGGTATTGCAAACGCAACCGTCGTCAATAAAATAAACGCAACCACGACAATTATAATCGGAAGAATTATTTCCGGCGGCGGGTCATCCCTACCTTGTGGCATTTGGGAAAACATAATCCCAAAGAAGAAAATATAAAAGATCCCGATCAGCCCAACTATTACCAACTGAAATGCCGTCAGAATCCAAAACAACAAACCTAAAAGCTTTGCGTGATCTCGTCCTGTCATAAAATCATCAACTCCTCTTGATTAAGACGACGAATAGACGTATTTGTTGCGAAAAAGAAGCTTCTTAAATCCGCTCCACAGCCATCGCGACGGAATTTCCGCCGCCCAGACAAAGGCCCGCGACGCCACGTTTCACGCCGCGACGCTTCATTTCGTAAAGAAGCGTGGTCAGCACGCGACTGCCGGAATTGCCAATTGCGTGTCCCATCGCTACGGCTCCACCGTTTACGTTTACGCGTTCGGAGTCAATGCCGAGCTCCTTCATCACGCCGAGGGCCTGGACGGAGAATGCTTCGTTCAATTCGAAAAGATCGACATCCGAAAGCTCCCAACCGGCCTTTTTAACCGCACGGCGGATGCCTTCAACCGGAGCGAGCATAATGTATTTTGGCTCGATGCCTGACACTGCGTACGAAACAACACGCCCAAGCGTTTCAGCACCAAGCGCCGCTGCATTCACCGCCGATGTAACGACCAAAGCTGACGCACCATCATTGACGCCCGGAGCATTTCCTGCCGTCACAGTTCCTCCATCCTTTTTGAACGCCGGCTTCAGCTTACCAAGAGCCTCGACCGTCGTATCTGGCCGGACCGGCTCGTCATAATCCAAAATGAGCGGATCACCTTTTTTCTGCGGTATTTCGATCGAAATGATCTCGTCTTTGAATCGTCCTTCGGCTTGGGCTTCCGCAGCCTTGCGGTGCGAATTGTATGCGTAATCGTCCTGAGTCTCGCGAGTTATTTGGTGTTTGTCGGCAACGATCTCGCCGGTATTGCCCATGTGCCAGTTCTCGAACGGACACCAGAGGCCGTCGTGGATCATAAGGTCGGTCGCGATCTGATTGCCCATGCGAAAGCCTTCACGAGCGGTTTGCAGAGCGTAAGGAATATTCGACATCGATTCCATTCCGCCCGCGACGACAAATTCGGCATCGCCAAGCTGAATGGATTGCGAAGCCAACGCGACCGCCCGCAAACCCGAACCGCAAACCATGTTCACCGTGAGGGCCGAAACTTCCGGCGGCAACCCGGCCTTCAATGCCGCCTGCCGTGCCGGTGCCTGACCTATCCCGGCCTGCACGACGCAGCCCATAATAACCTCGTCGACCTTTGCCGGATCGACTCCTGCACGCTTCACTGCTTCCTTAATCGCGATCGCCCCAAGCTCCGGTGCTGTAAAACCTTTTAAAGCTCCCTGAAATCTCCCCGTTGGCGTTCTTGCCGCGCTAATAATTACTGTTTCCTTAATCACTGACATTATGAATTCCCTCTAGTAGTGGTTGATTCCGAATCAACTAGTTTTTCACTCGCTACTTGGAGTGTCAAGTGGGCCCTCGTGGCGGATTCGAATTTCCTCGACTTCACGTTTAGCAAGTTCGATCAGTTCCAGGTTCGGACTTTCATCATTAGCTTTTTTGAGCCATTTATCCGCATCTTTGAAGTTGTTCTCCTTTGCTTCCCCGATCGCGATAAAGCAAGCTTCGGCTGCCCTTGCCTCTGGGGTCGATTGATATTTATAAGACTTCTTTAAGAGTTCAATACCCTCACGATTTCTATTCAGACGGATCAAAACCGTTCCGCGCGTGCCGATAAAATTGGCAAAGGTCGGAGCTGAATCGTAGGCCTTTTGTGAAAATTCGTCAGCTTGCTGTAAATACTCTTCTTTTCCGATTACCGCAGCCGTCCACGCGATGTTATTCATCAGAAGAATATTAACCTCAGATTTTTGAAACTCATCCGCAACCAGCAGTGAGATGAAAAGTTCACGAGATCGCTCGTAAGCTCCGGTATTCAGATCGATTATCGCAAGATCGTGTATTAACAAGTTGTCATTAGGGGTTTTTGCCAGCTCACTTTCGTAGATTTCCCGTGCTTTCTCGTATTCGCCGCGTTGCAGCAAATCAACGGCTTCGACTCGGGGCAGAGCTTTGCACAACTCTTCAATCACGGATTCTTTCATGAAAGGCAGCGTCAACAGTGAATAGCCGTCCGTATTATATGTCCCGGTTGGATTCTTCAACTTGCGAGGGATAATGTTTGTTAACACGAGAAGAAGATTAGCGACGACGAACGTTTCCATTGGGGCGAATTCATGGGTAAGCTTATAGATGGTGGTTCGAGGATCCAGAATCTCCGGAAAAATTAGAATACTAATGCTGAGAAAGAAGAAGTGAGTCATCAGACCGCCTGATGCGTAAAGCCACAATCGCAGGCGAATCCAACTTTTTGATTTAGGCAGAGCGCGTGTCAATCCGATGAAGGGAATAGTGTGAAAGGAAATCGGGACGTCTAATAATTTCGAGTTCGCCAAACGCTTTCCATAACCGATTTGAATGGAAAAAATCTTAAATCTTAGGATTGCAGCTACGGCGGCATGACCAAACTCGTGAATCAAAACGAGAAAATGTTCAATCACATACAATGCAAGTAGGTTGAAAAGAATAAACATCTGTTACATTGACGACAGCCGGGTTACTCTTCTCCAATATCCTCATTCCAAACCTCAGGATTTGAGGCGATGTAGTCACGCAGCATCTCAATGCACTCCTGTGAGTTCAGATCGATAACCGTCACTCCATTTTCCTTTAGCCAATCGATACCGCCCTCGAAATTCACCGATTCGCCAACAACCACGGTTCCGATGCCGAATTGCCGGACAAGACCGCTGCAATACCAGCAAGGAGCAAGTGTCGTTACCATGATCGTGTCGCGATAGCTTCGCTGCCGGCCGGCCTTACGGAAAGCATCTGTCTCGCCGTGGATCGACGGGTCGTTTTCCTGCACGCGACGGTTATGTCCACGGCCGAGCAGGTTGGCTTCACCGTCGAATAACGCAGCGCCGATAGGAATACCGCCTTCGGCCAGGCCGATGCGAGCTTCTTGGATCGCGATCTCAAGCATTAAGTTGTAATTCATAGCGACATCGATTTTAGCCGCACATCAGACCATATGCTAATCTTACGAATATGTCGCAGAATTTTCAGCCGGGTGATTTCCTAATATTTCAGATCGAGAGCGGTTACGGATTATTGCGTATTTTGGCGATAGACGAGCGGCCGGACGATACTATCTGGCATCTGGCGGCATACAGCGACCTATTTCTCGACGTTGAAATGGCAGACGCCGCACTTGATTCTGGTACGTCTCTCAATATCAGCCACGAGCATCTTGCATTAACAAATCGTGCATTCGAAAGCACGCAGGTCGCTCGAATGCGGAATGTTTCGCTAACTGAGAGCGATAATTCGAAGCTTTCAATAAATGGAAACGGGACGACGACATCGAGAGGTCTCCGACCGCTCTGTTAGATTATTGCTTGGGCTTCGATAATTAGCTCCGCACCTTCCCGCCCAGATGCTTAGAGGTTTGTTCAGTAATGCTTGGCGGAACTTGATCGCTCTGGTCCATTTCCGGCAGCAATTCAAGGGTTTTCGCCGACTGGAATAGATTTTGTCTTAATACATCCATGTCACTAGTATCAGTTATAAAGGCGGATCTAACGGTGTATTTAGAAAGGTATTGAGGAGCTATACCAAGCTTTCGCGATCGCCTTGGCAACGGCTTCGGATTTTGAATGAACCTGGAGTTTGTCGTAGATGTTGTGAATATGGAACGAGACCGTGCTAACGGAAATACCGAGGTCGTGGGCGGCGGTTTTGTAATGATGCCCGTCGGTCAGCATTTTCAGAATTTTCTTTTCCTGATCGGTTAGGTAGACATCAGATTTTTCGGGTGGAGCAAACTGTCGAAAAAGGTTTACCACGCTGCGGGCAACATTGGGCGACATCGGCGAACCGCCGCTAATAACTTCGTTGATTGCATTAATTATCGTATCCGGCGGAGTATTTTTGAGCAGATAACCGTTTGCTCCGGCGCACAAGGCTTGAAAAATTTTGTCGTCTTCGTCGTGAACTGTAAGGACAATTATCGGCAATTCAGGAAACTTTTCACGCAAAATTCGAGTTCCTTCAATACCGTTCATATTGGGTAGCCCGATATCGGTCAAAACCAAATCCGGCGGTGAGAGCATAATTTGCCGCAAAGCCTCTTCCATCGAACGAAAATCGCCAATGCACTTAAAATTCGGCGTAAAATTTATCAGCGAACGTAAACCTTCACGCAGATCGCGTTCGTCTTCGATAATTGAAACCTCTATTTTTTCTGAGTCCGACATTTATATTTATTATAAATTGTATAAATTATCAGAGTGTTATTAGCTCAGGCTAAATCTGCGAAGCATTGATAACAAAAGAATTACCTTGTTCCTTGGTGTACCGTAAAGTAACCTCGTAGTAAAATTGAACGTTAGGTAAAACAATTTCTAGCACGATCTTAAATACAACAAGGGGAAATCCACACATCTTTCGATGTATTTAGTTTATGGCGGCTTGCCTGTCAGCGAAACCGCCTTACAGCTTTAAATTTCAACACTATGGGTTACGTCCAAAATGGGGAAGTCTTATCGGTACGCTTTGTCTTCCACCAGGAATGTCGTAGATGACATCATCTAACCTATCAACCGAAGAGACTTCACGTTGAAGCTTCCAATAATACACAAACTCATAATGCTCACTACCAGTATTTATATGGCTGCTTAACAGGGGAGTCCAGCACCATGCAGGCGGCTCCTCTGCATAAATTCTATTTGATGGATTGGCATCGTTGAAGTCATAGTTTTTATGAGGAATTATCATCCGGAAAGGATCAGCCATAAACACGTCGTTTCCAAGCCCCTCACCTATTGCATCCGCTAAAGCACCGAAGGCAATCGGGACAACTGCGTCGAGTATTAATTTAGAAACCTCTTCAATCACTGGTTCAGAACCTGGAGCAACAGCACCCCCCAATTTTGCTACAGCCTTTGCCCCAAGGTTTGCAATTTCCCCGGTAAGTTTGGCACGGTATTTTTCGTCTAGTTTCTTAAATGTTTCGTTAACATCTTCACTGTCTTCCTCGACAACCTGGAGTTGCACTGTACAAGTTCGAGGAAACACTGTGCTAATTCTTAAATCGAAACGGTAAACCACGTATGGGTTTGTGTCTGATATCCACGATGTACTTACTGCTGGATCAGACACGTCTCCGGCAGGAAGATTAATGGGGTGGGTCGGTAGCGTGTGCTGTGGAGTTAGCTCTGATGTATCAAAAGCAACACCATTGATAAAAACTTCATCATCAGCTCCTTGCAAAAAAGCATCCCCTGATTGAATTTCATTAAATTTGTACAGCACTAACTCAAGCGCAATAGGTTTTACACTCCAAATCTTTCTACTCATAAATATTTCTCCTATGTTGAATTTCTACTCCAATAGCAAGTTTTTCAACTTTATTAAATTACAATTAAATGTAGTAACTATGTATTTAGACAGGTTGCGATAAAAAATTGACTAACCTTGCAGAAATTTCGCAGAAGTATTTGTGCCGTGTTCCTGGCTTGAAGTGATTTCAAATTTACCTTTCAGATTTTCGCACCGGCGTTTCATATTTTTTAAACCGTTTCCATCAAAGTCTTGAGAGACATCAAAACCTTTGCCGTCATCTTTTATTTGCAGACTGATTTCTTTGCCGATTATGGCAAAATCTATTTCAACCTTTGAGCACTTTGAATATTTGGCGGCGTTGCTGACGGCTTCTTTGAAAATCAGATAAAGTTCGCGGTGCATGTTCATCGAAAGTTTGAGTTTTTGATTGTCGGCTGGAGCGTTGAAATTGATTTTGATATTCTTCTCGACCAAAGTTTCTTCGGCAAATTGACGCATTTTTTTGACTAAATCATTAAACGAATCGCGTGAAGGATTGATTGCCCAAACGATGTCACGCATCGAATCAACCGATTTCCGTGAAGTTTCGGCAATCGTTGTTAGAAGGCGATTGTTTTCTTCGCTGCCGTTTTGCATCTGCATTTTAACGACTTCAGAAAGAAGCGAGATTTTTGAGAGGTCAGAACCAATATCATCGTGCAAATCGGTGGCGATGCGCGTCCGCGTGCGTTCGATTTCGAGCAATCTTCCAACGCGGAGACGGTAAATTTGACGAATCGCTAAACCAATCAGTAAAGCCGCCAGAGTCAAAAACCACCAACGCAGATAAATAGGACGCAGGATTTGAAAGGAAAAAGTCGCCGGATTCGGACTCATCAAACCATCGGAAGAAACGGCGCGAACTGCAAATTGATAATCGCCCGCAGAAAGATTGGCAAAATTCAAACTTCGCTCATTGGTTGTCATCCATTCCGAATTTTCATCGCCGAGTTGGTATTGATACTTCAAATTCTCTCCCAAACTCGCGCCCAAACCGAGATATTCAATCGTCAAATTATTTTTATCCGCGGTAAATTCCGAGTTTGGCAAATCGGTTTCGCCGAGTTCTGAGATTTTTTGCGAAACGCCTGCGACGCGCAAACCTGAAATGTAAATATTCGGAGTTTGACGAGGTTTGTCGACTTCGGGAATAAAACTGGCAACGCCAGTCGCGGAAGCAAACCAAACCGAGCCTGTTTTGTCGGTTTTGGAAAGATTAATCTCTCCGCTTGGCAGACCGTCATTCGTCGTGAAATGAATGATTTTGCCTGCTTTAAGATTTATTTGGTCAACGCCGCGCCCCGAACCGGCATAGATTCGTCCAAATTTATCTTCCGTTACAGTCAGAATCGTATTATCGGAAAGACCTTCGGCAGTTCCGTAAAAAACAAATTTCGGCTTTTCAGCAGTAACATCTTCGAGCATTGCCAATCCGTTACGCGAAGTTGCCGCCCAAAGCCGACTTTTGCTGTCAACAAATAAGTCATAAATCGTTCCCGTAAAATTTTCTTGAAGTTCAATTACCTGAAAAACGCCGTCTTTGTAACGCACGAGTTGGATTCTTTCATTCGGATTTGATTTTTTAGAAACTGAACCGCCAATCCAAAGATTACCCGAACTATCTTCGGCAAATGTTTGAAAATACTCAAAACGAAGATCAATCTTTTCAGAACAATCAATAAATTTATCGGTCTTCCTGTCCCAACGATACAGAAAGCCAAACTCACCGAAACCCATCATCCAAATATCACGATTACGGTCTTCATAAATTTGAAATGTTTCTCTGAGATTCGGCGCATCGGAGGTATGATAAATCTTTTTCGGCGAGACATTTGCGAGGTCCTCGATGTTTTCGACCTTTGGAAAACGAATTAAAATCGGAGCATTATTCGCTTTCAAGCCATATTTTTTTTGAAACTCTTGAGAACTGCCGGTAGTCACCCACCATTCGCCGTCGCGGGTTTGCAAAACTGTGTGCTTTCCGCCCCAGCCCCAATAATCAATTTCGTTTGGGTAATTCGGCTTGATTGCAGTAAATTTGCCGTTGCGAAAAACACTGATATTTCGTTCGTTCGGATGGTCGGTAACGATTAATTCACTGTTAGTTGTTTGTAAAATCGAGCTGATATTCGTGGTTGAGGATAGACCGTCAATTACGCCGTATTGTGTAAAACCTTGCTTTGATAATTTTTGGATGCCGTTTGTCGCAGCCATCCAAATATTACCGTCGCGGTCTTCCAAAACATCATTCACAGCAGAATCATTAAATCCGTTTTCGCTGTCTAAAATGCGAAAAATCGGCTTTCCTTTTTCATCAAAATTAGTCAGTTGCGTTAGTTTTGTAACCGTGCCAATCCAAATCGTTCCATCAGAAGATTGAAATAGAGAGGTAATCCAATCGCTCGATAAGCCATCTTTTTCTGTGTAGCAATTTTCGACAATTTTTTCGTTTGGTTTCGGGTTTTCTACCAATCGGCAAATTCCGTTGGAAATTGCACGTCCGCCAATCCAAATCCTCCCTACTTTATCTTCGAAAATTGAAGTAACTGTCATTGGATATTTGCCGCTGACATGCGGCAATCCGTGTTCATCGGTAAATTGATGAAATTTTCCGTCAGGCGATTTCAAAAATAATCCTTTTTCCCAACTTCCAATCCACAAATTGCCCTTGCTGTCTTTATTTAGCGAAAGAACTGGAAATGTGATTTCGGTTTTGCTGAAAATCGGCTGACAGTCCTTTACTTCAATTCTTAAAAGTCCGCTTTGCGTCGCTGCCCAAATAATTTTATTTTCATCTTCGATCAATTCTCCGAGCCATTTATCGTTTTTTTCTTCACTCGGAGCAAAAACCTGAAACATCGAATCGGGATTAGCAGGGTTATTTTTATCGAATTTTTGTCGCAATCCACTTGGATTAAATTTTATTAAACCTTCATTATTTGAAATCCAAATTGTGCCGTCGCTAGTTTCGATTAAATCGTAGGCAGGTGGTGCAGGAAGTCCGTCATTCATTGTATAGTTCGTAAAAGCGTAGCCGTCAAAGAGCGAGAGTCCGCCCGGCGTACAAAACCACAAAAACCCGCGCGAATCTTGTTTGATTTCGGTAGCCTCATCACGAAGCAAACCATCGGCGGTCGTGTAGGTTTTAACCGGAAAGACTTCGCCAAATAAATTTAGCGGAATGAATATAAGGAGAGCGAAGGACGCCAGCCATTCTACTGGAAATGCAATTCGGCGCTCGGCAACGGTCTGAGAACGACTTTTCATCTAAAATCGATTCGGAACATACGTGTTGAGAACCTATGATGTGCTTTTTTGTTTCAAAAATGCAAAAACTGCGTTCAACTTCCCTATCAAGTAAATCGTGTGTGGGTGACGGACCGGAGCTAAAATGATGCTAACGTTCGCATTTTATAGCTTTCGACGTTTTAGTTCTCGTCCGATCATTTCGAGTTCGCGGCTGGCCTTTCCGGCGGGCAGACGAATTTTCTTCTGCCCGGCCGATAAGATACGGTAAGTATAATCTAAGCGAAGTCTCCGACCGCTCGGTGCGGCTACTGCTTGGATTGCGTTGAAGTTCAGTCTAATTTTCGCCGCTTTAGTTCACGGCTGATAAGGTCAAGTTCCCGGCTTATCTGTCCCGCCGCCGAGCTGTTCTCCTCGGCTCTTCTCACAAGATAGGGAATCGTGTCCTTCACCGGTCCGTATGGAACGTATTTAGAAACGTTGTAGCCGTTTTTTCCAAGAATGTACGACAGGTTGTCACTCATGCCATAAAGCTGCGAATAGAAAATGTGCGGATGATCGTGCGGGATACCGCGTTCGTGCATTTTTCTGGCAAGCAGCAGCGTGCTTTTTTCATTGTGCGTTCCGGCAACGAATGCGAGATCGTCCAGATGCTCGAGGCAGTAGTCGACTGCCGCGTCGTAATCGCGGTCAGTTGCCTGCTTATTCGCGTGTATCGGCGAAGGATAGCCCAATTCCTCCGCACGCTCACGTTCTTTTTCCATATACGCACCGCGAACGAGCTTGACTGCCAGTACATAGCCATCGTTTTTTGCCTGCCGCCGGGCTTCCCTCAAATATTGCAATCGATCGGTCCGGTACATCTGCAGCGTCGTGAAAATGACTGGGCCTTCCAAATTGTATTTCTCCATCATTTCGATGGCGAGTCGGTCGATCGCTTCCTGAATCCACGTTTCTTCGGCGTCGATAAAGACCGGCTGCCCAATCGAATATGCGCATGCACAGATCTCACGAATGCGTGCATTTATATGCTCGCATTTCATCTGACTCTTGGCGTCAAGTTTCTTCTTCCCGCTCAATCTTTCCAACGTGCCAAGCGGAGCGATCCCCGTTACCTTAAAAACCCCGAACGGAATGTTCGGATCATCCTTCCCTCGTTTGATCGTGCGTATTATCTCGTCCTTGGTGCGGTCAAAGTCGTCCTCGGTCGATTTGCCTTCGATGGAGTAATCAAGGATCGCGCCGATTCCCGCGGCTGCAAGCTTATTTACGGTCGGCTCGCACTCTTCGATCGTTTCACCGCCACAGAATTGCTCGAATATCGTACTTTTTATAAGGCCTTCGACAGGCAAGCCGAGCGAAAGCGCGAATGTCGCCGACCTCGTACCGATCGCGTTCAATAACGGCGAATTCAGTAATTTAAAAATGCGATACTTTTCCTTTAGTTGAGAGTTGGATTTATCGGCAAATGCAGTTGCGGTGTCCTGAAAGTCCAGTTTGAATTCGCTCATAAAAGTGGAATTTTACCACAGAGGCTCAAAGACACAGAGTAAGGCAAAGAAAGGTTTTCGGCAAATTGTGTCTTGGCGACAATTGCCTTATTATCTCTGTTTTACCTCTGGCCTCCGTGCCTCCGTGGTTAATTGAATTATGAGCAAAGGACTTCCGAAAAGATCTGAAAACTATTCAGAGTGGTATAACGAGATTGTCAAACGTGCCGATCTAGCCGAAAATTCCGCAGTTCGCGGCTGCATGGTCATCAAGCCATATGGTTACGCGATCTGGGAAAAGATACAGCGTGCATTGGATGACATGTTCAAGGACACTGGCCATCAGAACGCATATTTCCCGCTTTTTGTGCCGAAATCCTTTCTTGAAAAGGAAGAGGAGCACGCCGAAGGTTTTGCCAAAGAATGTGCGGTTGTTACGCACTATCGCCTGAAAGCGAATCCTGACGGAAAAGGCCTGGTCGTTGATCCAACCGCCAAGCTTGAAGAAGAGCTAATAATTCGGCCGACTTCAGAAACCGTGATCTGGAACGCATATAAAGGCTGGATCCAGTCGTGGCGTGATCTGCCGCTGCTCATTAATCAATGGTGCAACATCGTTCGATGGGAGATGCGAACGCGTATTTTCTTGCGGACAGCCGAATTCTTGTGGCAAGAGGGTCACACCGCTCATGCGACGGAACAGGAAGCCGTAGCTGAAACTGAACAAATGCTCGGCGTCTATGCTTCATTTGCCGAAAATTGGATGGCACTGCCCGTAGTTCAGGGTGTCAAAACACCAAACGAACGGTTCGCCGGAGCCATCGAAACTTACTGCATCGAAGGAATGATGCAGGATGGCAAGGCACTACAATGTGGCACCTCGCATTTTCTCGGACAGAATTTTGCTAAAGCTTTTGATGTGAAATTCGTCAATAAGGAAAATCAACTCGAATTTGCCTGGGCTACAAGCTGGGGTGTTTCGACTCGACTTATGGGCGCGCTGATCATGGCGCACTCAGACGATCTCGGCCTTGTTCTGCCACCAAAACTCGCTCCAGTTCAGGTCGTTATCATACCGATCTACAAAACACCAGAGGACCTAGCTACAATCAGTGCAAGGGTCAATCCAATTTTTGAAGAACTAAAGGCCGCTGGAATTTCGGTCAAATATGACGACAGCGAACATCAACGATCGGGTTGGAAGTTTGCGGAGTACGAACTCCGTGGCGTGCCCATTCGCCTTGGTTTCGGAATGCGCGATCTCGATAACGGCACTGTCGAGGTCGCTCGTCGTGACCTGCTGACAAAGGAATCGGTTGCGATCGAGGGATTAACCGACCACCTGAAGATACTCCTTGACGACATCCAGCTAAACCTTTTCTCTCGAGCTCACGCTTTTCGAGAAGAAAACACATACGTAGTCGATACCTGGGACGATTTCAAATCACAGATTGAAAAAGGCGGCTTCATCATGGCCCACTGGGACGGCACATCCGAAACCGAGGAAAAGATCAAGGATGAAACCAAAGCCACGATCCGCTGCATTCCGTTCAATTCAACGGAAGAAGCTGGAAAATGCGTGTATTCAGGCAAAGAATCGGCGAAACGCGTTGTCTTTGCGCGGGCTTATTAAGTGCTTTCCTAAATCAAATAAACCCGTGAGTGCGCATGAACGACTCGCTGTGCGACCAAACCTGCTGTGAGACCGCAGCGTCATTGGCGAAAGTAATATTGGTCATTCCGTCGGTTCCGCCTTCGTCGATTAGGTCGGACATCCTTTGGCCTGGTTCCGGAGTCCAGGGGCAGCCGCCCATACCGCCGTGCGTACACATAAATGAATAAGCGTTTGGGAAAACGGTCGGCCGGTTGTATCTCATACCATCATTGCCGAAACTCTCGCGTGAACCCGAACGAGCATCGCGAATTACGTGATAAACAAACCCTACATTATTGGGAATGACGTCGGCATCGATGGCTAAATGGCGGTCTACGCAATCAAAGAGCATTATTGCCCGAACGTCGATTCGTTCACGCTGCAGTCTGGCGGCAAGAGATACGACGCCCGCCGCACCGCGACTGTAACCGGTCAGAACGATCGGTTCCATTACTCGAGCTGCCCTGCGATTTCGGATGAACTGTAAGCCGCCATTGATCGCTTCCAGCAAACCACCGCCGAGAGCAACCGGACCGCGAAAATATGCTTTATTCGGCCCGCCGTTCTTGCAGATTCGGCTAATAAAGCTGTTAGCAAAAGATACGTCGTATTCCCGGTCGCGCCCTGAACCGGGCAAAAAAGCACTACCTGTTCCATCGATTCCTACCACAATTGCCATTTTTATACACCTCTTGGAAATGAATTTATTGGACAGAACAATATTATCCTCATCAGGCCATTTTTACGAAATATAAAATTCTAAAATTGTTGAAATGTTTTTTCAGTTCTGTAGTGCACAGCATTTGAAAACGAAAAATGGCCGACGGTTCAAAAAGGTCGTAACATAATCTCGGAACATCACGAGAATAATTTAGACTTTCAGGGTTCTTACACCGTCTAATTTATGTGAAACAAAGAGGTTTCACAGTTTTAGACTTTTTTGCGGTATTATTTTCGTGTTTGGGTCGGTAATTACGCGATTGAATGTTTATCAATTTGTCGGATGAACAGCTTGTCGAACTTGCGGTTTCAAAAGATTCCGAAGCGTTCGGTGAAATCGTCAAGAGATGGGAGCGAAAGATTTTTGCCCTGTGTTTCGGTATGCTCGCACGTGAGGACGAAGCTCGCGATGCGGCCCAGGAGACGTTTATTGCGGCGTACAGAAATTTGTCGAAGTTTCGCGGCGAGGCCAAAGTTTCATCATGGCTGCACAGAATTGCGGTAAACCAGTGTTTGACGACAAAACGTCGAGCGAAAACCCGCTCCGAAGATTTTATCGACGAAGAAAAGCACGAAGAAGAGCGATACTTCGTCGCACCTGAAAAAGCTTCGCCTGCGCGGACGATCGAGGCGAACGAGAGACTGACGCTGGTTCGGCAGGCCGTCACGTCGTTGCCGTCGGATCTCCGGCAGGTAATTGTGATGAAGGAATTTGAGGAAATGACGTTTCAGGAGATTTCGGAAACTCTCGAAGTTCCGCTGAGTACCGTCAAAAGCCGCCTTTACACGGCGTTGAAACAGTTAAGAATGAAGTTGGAGCACGTGCCGCTTGAAATAGCGTGATAAATGGCATGACAAACTTAAAAGACATAAAAATCGAACCATGCTCGTCATCGGCTGATCTGGTTGCCTATCTTTACGACGAGTTGAATCCGGTCGAACGGAGCTTGTGCGAAACCCATCTTGCAGATTGCGACACTTGTACCGACGAGTTCGCCGAGCTTTCTTTTGCACGTCTCGATGTGTATGAATGGCACCGAGACGAGTTCACCGTTATGGAAACACCGCGTTTTGTGATTCCTTACGCAGAAGCAAAGGCATCATGGATGGATAGTGTGCGGGCGTTTTTCGCTTTGCATGGCCGATTGGCGGTTGGAGGGGCGTTTGCGTTGGTGGCTGTAGTTTTTGGGGCCGTGTTTATTGCGTCGATGAATAGAAACGTTGATGTGGCGTCTTTGCCAAAAACGGAGAACATTGCTGCTAACAAAGTTAAGCCCGTAAATCCGCCGGTAGTTCCCACACCAGCGAATGATAAAGTAACGAGCGATCCGACCAAGTCTGAGGGCGATCCTTCAGTTATTAAAGTTTCTACGGCTGGAAAAAACCCGGTTCCTACTAAGGCCGTGATTCGACGACCGGTGAAAACTCCGCAGCGCAGTATAAACCAGCCGGTTAAAAACGCTCCACGACTTAATGATTTTGAAGACGAAGACGACAATACGCTTCGTCTTGGCGATTTGCTCGCCGATGTTGATACAAAGGATTAATTACGAGGTCTTATGATTCGAACATTGAAACACCCCAGGCTTTCAATTTTTCTCGCATTGTTTTTTTGCTTGCCACTCGTGGCATTAGCTCAGGACCAGCGTCCACCGATGCCACCGCCCGACGTCCAGGCTGGTCCGCCGAATGAGCCGAAACCTAATTTATTTCTCGAACTTGGCCTTTCCCGCGAGCAGATTCAGGCGATCCGCAGGTTGAATGCCGAACGCAAGCCGATCGAGCAGGAAGCTCGCCGCCGCTTTCAGGATGCAAATCGCGATCTAAATATGGCGATCTACGCCGATAACCCAAGCGATGAGAACGTTCAGGCTCGTCTAAAAGAGTTTCAGGCCGCCCAGGCCGATCTTGCTCGGATTAAATTTACGAACGAGTTAGCCGTCCGCCGGGTCTTAACTCCTGACCAGCTTAATAAGTTTCGGACACTGAGGCAAAGATTTGCTGAAGCTCGCGAAAACAATGAAAAGCGTGGAGGCACTCGGCTTGGGCGTCCCGGACTTCGCCGCCTCAAACGCGGGAATCAACCGCCCCCAATAAACTAGCTACACGCAATGAATTGACGTGAATGTAAGCCGATCATCTGGGATGGTCGGCTTTCTTTGTTTGTCGATTTAACGCGTTCGTTGTAACCTTTTTCAAATTGAGTTTTTCGTCGGCCAATCGTTTGTTTCTTAATGAATCCGCTTACAAAATTTCTTTTCGAGCTTCAGGAAATAAGCCTGCTCATTTGGAGCGTGATCTCCGGCGTGTTCCGAAAACCTCGATATTTCCCGGAGCTTATCGGCCAAATGGACATCATCGGCGTCGGTTCGCTGCCGATCGTTCTTTTGACTGGATTCTTCACTGGCGGTGTTTTGGTGTTACAAACTTTCCCGACTCTTGAGTATTACGGGATTCACAACGAGGCCGGCCGTTCCGTCGCGGTTTCGCTGATTAGAGAGCTTGGTCCGGTATTGACCGCGTTGATGGTTTCCGGGCGAATAGGATCGGCGATCTCGGCGGAACTTGGTTCAATGGTCGTTTCGCAGCAGATCGACGCAATGCGTGCTCTCGGTACTGACCCGGTCAAAAAACTTGTGGCACCCCGTGTTATCGCGCTGGTGTTCATGCTTCCTCTTTTGACCGTTGCTGCGGATATCTTTGGAATAATCGGCGGCGGTTCGGTCGCAAACTACATTTTCGATCAGAATTACAATGTTTTCATTGCTTCTGTGCGTAACGGCATTACTTCAAACGATTTGATTGGCGGCATCATAAAACCGTTCTTTTTCGGATTGATCATCGGCGGCATCTCATGCCACAAGGGTTTGAGCACCACCGGCGGAACGGTCGGCGTTGGACGCTCGACGATCAACGCGGTCGTACTTTCGTCAATTTGGGTGATTATTTTCGATTTTTTCCTGGCAAAAGCGATCCAGTCAATACTGGGTGTCGGCACGATATAGACTTAACCTAATCGAAATCTTATGTTCTCTGTGGATGGCGGCGAAAATAATCTTGTACTAGAAAAAGACCTCGAACTGCGTGATCTTGAAGATGCCGTCAACGAGCCGGACCGCGTGGTTCCCGCAATAGAATTTCGCGATGTTCATCTTGCCTTTGACGATAAGACCATACTCGATGGGATCAGTTTCACTGTCCGCCGCGGCGAGACAAAGGTAATTCTTGGCCGCAGCGGCGGCGGCAAATCCACCATAATCAGACTTGTGCTCGGCCTCTTAAAGCCCGACACAGGGCGAATATTTATCGACGGTGAAGAGATAACTGCCTATGACGAGCACGCAATGATGGACGTCCGGCAGAAGATCGGCATGGTTTTTCAGGAAGGCGCTCTGTTCGATTCGCTGTCGGTTTATGAAAACGTCGCGTACAGGCTCAATGAGCAGTCCGTCGATGAAGAAGAGATCGAACAGGAAGTCCGTCGAATGCTGCAATTTGTCGATCTTGAAGACGCCATCGATAAAATGCCCATCGAGCTGTCGGGCGGCATGCGTCGGCGCGTCGGCGTTGCCCGGGCACTTATCGGCGATCCCCAAATCGTCCTGTTCGATGAGCCGACGGCCGGGCTCGACCCGCCAACCGCTCGCACGATCTGCGAGCTTGCGATCAAGCTCCGCGACCTTCAGGACGTCTCGTCCATTTTCGTTACGCACGAAATGAACAATATCCAATATTTATCATCCGAATACGCGATTGTTGACGAAGACGGCCATGTACTGTTCGAAAAAGAGGGGCAAAAGCTTTGTTTGATCAACACGGAAGTGATAATGTTGCGAGACGGAAAGATTATTTTCAGTGGCTCTGACGAACAATTGCATTCGAGCCCCGACCCTTATATTCAGAGGTTCATCCACGGAAAATAATTAAGATCTTGAAATGGTTGAAACGAAGAAAACATTGACGTTCAGCAAAGTCCGAGTCGGTATATTCGTGTTGTTTGGACTCGCCGTGCTTGCTTTCCTTATTCTCAATTCGACCGGTGATTTCAACCCGTTCGAAAAGAAACTCAGATTAAAAGCCCGCTTTGCGGCGGCAGACGGCCTGCGCGAGGGTTCTGAGGTTCAACTTGCCGGTGTTCGGATCGGTAAGGTTGAGAAGGTCGAGTTTCTCCCACCGGACAGCCCGGAAGAATTCAAAGTCGAAGCGATCATGATCGTTGACAACGAACTCAGCGGACGTCCGATCACCGAACGCATCAGGACCGATTCAAACGCCCAGCTGATTGCCACCTCGCTTCTTGCTAATGACAAAAGCATCAATATTTCGCCCGGGACATCGAAGGGCTCGCCTGTTTCCGAGAATGCAATACTCGACTCACGCGTCGCAATCTCGATCAATCAATTGACCCAAACCGGAAACGAGCTTCTCGGCCAGATCAATAAGATCGCCATTCCCGCGAACGAGATACTCAATAAAGCGAATCAAGGCGAAGGAACGCTCGGCAGCATCGTCAACGATCCATCGCTTTACCGGAATCTTGACGCCACTGTTTCCGAAACCAAGCTGACGATGGCAAAGCTCCAGACGACGCTTGAAAAAGTCAACAGCGGCGATGGCTCCGCCGGAAAATTACTGAACGATCCGGAGCTTTACAACAATTTGAATCGCACCGTCGCTCAACTCGAAGGAATCTCCGCGGACATTAAAGCCGGACGCGGAACCGCTGGTAAATTTATCACCGACGACGCACTTTACAACGAAGCTAAAGCTGCCATTACCGACCTTCGCACATCGGCGGCAAAGATCAACGGCATAGCCGACGATTTTAAGCTTATCTCTTCGGATCTGTCGGCCGGTAAAGGCTCAGCCGGAAAATTCCTCAAAGACGAAAAACTCTACGACGATGCAAAAGACACGCTCGCAAGATTTAATTCAACAGCTACGCGTATAGAGCAAATCCTCGCCGACGCCCAGGCGGGCAAAGGCACGATCGGCAAGCTCGTCACTGACGAAACGCTTTATAACAGCATCAACCAGACCGCCTCAAACGTAAATCAGCTTTCAAGCGAAGGCTCGAAACTCATCTACGATTTTCGCCAAAACCCTAAAAAATATCTCCGTATAAAACTCAGCTTGTTTTAGTTAAGAAGTCAGATTAATTTTGCAACTTGCATAAATGTAATATGCATCTATACAATAATTATGCATTTATCATGCATAATAATTTATATATATGCAAAAAAATCGTCGGCAAGATGCACTATTAAATCTGATATCAGCGGAACGGATCGCAAGCCAGACCGATCTGGCGAAGCGGCTTCGCTCACGTAATTTCGACGTGACGCAGGCCAGCATTTCACGTGATCTGGACGAACTCGGAATAATCAAAGCAGCCGGAATTTACACGCTGCCGAAGAAAACCAGCGGTGCCACAACTTTTGGCCTGTCAAGCCTCGAAACTGCCGGTGAAAGCTTGATCGTCGCAAAATGCGATTCGGGCCTCGCATCCGCCGCCGCCGTCAGGATTGACGCTGCACGCATAGCCGAAATCGTCGGCACAATCGCTGGTGACGACACAATATTCATTGCGGTCAAAGACGCGAAAGCTCAGAAGACAGTGGTCAAAAAGCTCTGGGAGATGTTCGACAGGTAGAAGATAATGGAATGAAAAAGATAGAAATAGACAAAACAGGTTCGGCGACATCGCCGCTCGATATGCCGAAGACAGGTCAACATCGATTGACCGCCACGAGTTTCCCAGTCGCGGGCGACGTTGTTGTCGTTCGGGCACTGTCCGAAAGCGTAACCTACGGCAATCTCGAACTTCCAAGTGGCCGTCTCGCAAAGATCAACCGCAACGATATTTTGCTCGGCGTTCTCGGCAAGCGACGTGCGCTGAAAGGCTTTGTCGGCGACGTGCCGGATTCGGTGAAGTCCGGCGACCGCCTGCATCTGCTAAACATGGGTGGAGTTATCGGCGTTTGCAAGGGACATCATTCATCTTTTTCGGATGCGATCGAGGTCGAGGTTGTTGGCATCGCCTGCGATACGGACGGAACTGTTTTGAACATTTCCGACAACGCTCTCGAGGCTGCGGATTCCCTATTGCCGTCTGCTCCGATCGTGATGATAGCCGGAACTTGTATGAACTCCGGCAAGACCGTCGCCGCCACCGAGATAATTCGCCAGGCCGCAAATCACGGCCTCCGCGTTGCGGGTGCAAAGCTTTCGGGCATCGCATGTCTCCGCGACACGCTGCACATGCAGGATCACGGAGCGATTGCCACGGCCAGCTTTCTTGACTGCGGTCTACCGTCCACGGTCGATTACGGCGATCTTTCGCCGGTCGCAAAAGGAATTTTGAATCACCTGAACACCTTCAAACCGGACCTGATCGTCGTCGAACTTGGCGACGGCATCGTCGGCGGTTATGCTGTTGATTCGGTCTTGAAAGACGCCGAGATCAAGGCCGCCATCTCGTCATTCGTCTTCTGTGCGTCCGATTACGTCGGTGTCATCGGCGGCATCGCGGTGTTGAAGGATCTGGGAATTGATATTGACGTTATCGCCGGGTCAGTGACCGATTCGCAGATGGGCGAAGATTTTGTGCAAGAGCATTTTGGAATCGAAGCAGGAAACGCCCGGCGTGAATGGTACTCCGGCTTTTTGAGCTTGACACAAAAAGCCGAATGTCCAGCTCAATTGATGCCGTGTTTGCATAACAGAGATCAAAGTGACACTGATCGCTCTGGTCGTGGAACGACTACGACGATGCTAATAAAGTTTTACACGGAGAAGCTGGACTTTACGCTGCTCGACGACACGCCTGCAGAGCGAAACGAAGCGGATGGGTCTTGTCGCTCCAAAAGGTGACGGCAGTTTGTAGCTCTGCTGCTTGCAAAAGGCGTCGGCGACGAGCAAAGAAGCCGGATCGGTAATCAGACCGGCGGCCGTGTTTTTCTGTTTCTGAAGACGGATGACTTTTCGAAGGCACGGAGGATGTAAAAGGTTTAATCACTATAGGTTTTATCGAGAGTTCGCAAAACATATCGTCATGGACAAGCCATAAGTATTCTGTATTTGAAGTGTGGTTGGAGCCTAACACGTTGGCTGCTTTGGTCGAGGTCGAGGCAATATGGAAAGGCAAATCAAGTTTGACGGACAGTAATTCAGGAGTTGAAGCAAAAATAATGAGCATACGTGTCGCCATCTTCGGCGGTTCTGGTTACGGCGGGAGCGAGCTTTTGCGGATACTGCTTTTTCATCCGAACGCGGAGATCGTTTTGGTAACGGCGAACGAACACGCCGGGAAAGCTGTCGGTGAGGTTCATAAAAATCTGAACGGATTGACTGAGCTTCGTTTCGATAAAGCTCCGGACGATCTTTCGGCGTTGCGGATATCGATCTTGCTTTTTTCGCGTTGCCGCATGGGCAGGCATTGAATCTAATTCCGGGTCTGCCGAAAAGCGTGAAAGCGATCGACTTGTCGGGGGATTTTCGGATCGACGATGCGGATGTTTTCAAGCAGTTTTACAAACTCGACCATGCCGGTAAAGCGCAGAAGGATTTCGTTTACGGCCTCACTGAAACTAATCGCGAGGCTATTTGCTCGGCCCAATATATCGCGAATCCCGGCTGTTTTGCGACGGCGACGCTGCTTGCTCTTGCACCGGCGGTGAAGAGCGGCTTGCTGACAGGAAAGATAATTGTCGATGCAAAGACCGGCTCGTCCGGGTCCGGTGCAAAGGCCGCCGCGAACACGCATCATCCGCAGCGGATGAATTCGTTTTACGCGTATAAGCCGTTTCAGCATCAGCATTTGCCGGAGATCGAGCAGTGTCTGAGAACCGTCGGCGATTTCTCCAACGAATTGGTTTTCATGACGCACAGCCTACCTGTTTCGCGCGGAATTTTTGCATCGTGCTATATGGAAACGAAGGTGAATATTACCAACGAAGACCTGGACAATTTGTATCGCGATTTTTACAAAGACGCATTCTTTGTCCGAAATGTCGAAGGTTCACCGGATATCAATTGGGTAAAGAACACAAATTTCTGCGACATCGCAACGCATTCTAACGGTAAGCAGATCGTCGTTTTTTCTGCGATCGATAACCTTGTTAAAAGGCGCAGCGGGGCAGGCTGTGCAGAATATGAATTTGATGTTCGGCCTTGACGAAAAAACCGGTTTGGTTTTCACGGGTAGTAATCCGTAAGCGTAAGGCAGCCTGCCGTACTCTCTATGAACTTCGCAAAGATTCAACAACTCGAAGACGACTTTCAGGTCGAAACCTACAAAAAGATGCCGATGTCGGTCGAGTGCGGCGAGGGTTCGTGGGTATGGACAAGTGAGGGCGAGAAGTATCTTGACCTGTATGGCGGGCACGCCGTCTGCGCAACCGGGCATTCACATCCGCACGTTGTGAAAGCCATTCAGGAACAAGCTGCGAACGTGTTGTTCTATTCAAATCTTGTTTATTCGGAGATTCGTGCGAAAGCGGCGGAAAAGCTGGTCTCCATTGCTCCGAAAAACCTGACAAAAGCCTTTTTTTGCAACTCTGGAACCGAGGCCAACGAGAACGCCATGCGAATGGCTCGGATTGCGACGGGCCGCGAGAAGATCGTCACGTTTACCGGCGGATTTCACGGCCGCACGGCCGATTCGATCAGCGCAACTTTCCTCGGCAAATATCGGGAGATAGGAAAACCGAATGTTCCCGGACACGTCTCGGCAGAATTTGGGATTCATAGAGAGTGTTAAGGCAGTCGCTGACAGCGAAACCGCGGCGATAATGCTCGAACCGATCCAGTCTATGGCCGGCGTTAACTGAAGCCGAGCCGCACTTTTTTCGACAGCTTCGTGATCTGTGCGACGAATGCGGTATCATGCTCATTTTCGACGAGGTCCAAACGGGTATCGGCCGTACAGGAAACTGGTTCTTTGGCGGCAGCGATCTTGCAGAAGGTGTAGAGCCAGACATCATTTCGCTAGCCAAAAGCCTCGGTAGCGGCGTTCCTGTCGGTGCTTGTCTGGTGAATGAAAAAGTGTCTGCAAACATCAAGATAAACGACCTTGGCACCACATTCGGCGGCGGAATGCTCGCGATGGCTGCTGTCCTGGCGACGCTCGAAGCTATCGAAAATGACGATATGATAGCCAATGCAAAGAGAGTCGAGAATTATTTAAGGAATGCCCTCGCCGGTGTTCACGGCGTTTTTTCGATCAAAGGCAAGGGCTGCCTGCTAGGCATCGAATTCGATGGAGCAAGTGCTCCTATTCATGCAAAATTACTTGAGAATAAAATAATTACGGGTACGTCGAGCGATCCGAATGTGCTACGGCTCCTGCCGCCTCTCTGCGTTAGTGTCAACGAAATAGATATGCTGGTCGAGGTGATTTCAAATTGAAGAACTTCTTAAAAACATCTGATTTTTCACGCCAGCAGCTCGACACTTTGATCGATGCGGCAGTAAATATCAAAACCGGAGATTCGTCCGAAAAACCGCTCGCGGGCAAATCCATTGCGCTTGTATTTTTCAACCCATCACTTCGAACGCGTGCCTCGATGCAGGTCGGGATATATGAACTCGGTGGCAACGTTGTGATTCTCGAACCAGGCGGCTCGTCGTGGACGCTCGAACACCGCGAAGGCGTTGTCATGGACGGCAACCAGACGGAGCACCTAAAGGAATTCGTCCGCGTGCTTGAGCGTTATGTTTCGGCAATTGGCGTTCGCTCATTTGCCGAGATGAAGGATTGGGAGACCGAGCGGACCGATCCAATTTTGAATGCGTTTGCCGAGTATTCGACAAAGCCAATCATCAACCTCGAATCGGCGATGCATCATCCGTGTCAGGCGATGGCTGACATGATGACGATCCGCGAAAAGCTTGGTGGTAAGAGGAAAAAAGTCTTGCTAACGTGGGCGTGGCATCCGAAACCGCTGCCGATGGCAGTTCCGAACAGCTTTGCCCTTGCCTCTGCTCAGTTTGGTCACGACCTGCGTATCGCTCATCCGGATGGCTACGAACTCGACGCCGAACTGGTTAATCAAATAAAAAGCCAGGCGACGGCAAACGGCGGCACAGTTGAATTTGTCAACGAAGCAGATGCGGCGTGCGACGGCGTCGATGTTGTTTACGCAAAAAGCTGGGGGAGTAAGGACTGTTACGGAGACATCGACAAAGATATTGCATTCCGCATCGGTTTGAGAAAAGACTGGATAGTCGATCAGGCAAAAATGTCCAGAACGAACGAGGCAATATTCATGCACTGCCTGCCTGTCCGACGCAATGTTATCGTCACCGACGCGGTGATCGATTCACCAAATTCGGTCGTGGTGGACGAAGCCGAAAATCGGTTGCATGTTCAGAAAGCGATCATGACTGAGCTGATAAAATAAGCGCGGGCTTAGGCTGTTCAAGTAGAAATTTGTGTACGCCAGCCGCCGCGTCACGGCCATCCGCGATGGCCCAAACTATAAGCGACTGGCCGCGTTCGCAATCACCCGCGGCAAATACTTTCTCTACGCTGGTCTGCTTGTTTTCATTGACGGCGATGGTGTTGCGATCAGTAATCGTTATGCCAAGTTCGTCAAACAATGCGTTATCCTCGCCACCCACAAAACCCATCGCGAGAAAGACCACATCGGCCTGCCAAAGTTTTTGAGTGCCTTCAATCTCGAGCATCCAGCCGTTTTCCCATAACACTTCTATTGTTTCGAGTCCGTCCAAATTCCCTGCTTCATCGCCTTTGAATTTCTTAGTCAAAACCGAGTATTCACGCGGGTCGGAACCGAATAATGCGGCCGCTTCGTATTGCCCGTAATCGATCTGGTAGGTGCGGACCTTGCTTAGCCATCCGTCGTGGTTGAGCGTTTTGTCAGCCGGTTTGGGCATTACCTCAAACTGCACGAGGCTTTTGCATCCCTGTCGGATCGATGTCGCCACGCAGTCCGTTCCCGTATCGCCGCCGCCGATTACGATCACATTTCTGTCCTTCACATCGATGTTTGAAACCGGCGTAAAAGTCGGATCGAGCAATAGTTTAGTGGACTGCGTGAGAAACTCCATCGCAAAATAGATGCTGCCCAGATGTCGTCCATCGATAAGCAAGTCTCGCGGTTTTGGAGCGCCGCAGCACAGCACGATGGCATCGAAATATCGGCTTAGATCGTCCGCCGAAATATCCTTGCCGACGCTCACATTCGTTCGAAACTCGATTCCTTCTTCCGTTAAAAGATTTACACGTCGTTCGACAATGCTCTTGTCGAGCTTCATATTCGGAATGCCGTACATGAGCAGCCCGCCGATGCGGTCGTCGCGTTCGAAAACGGTGACGTTGTGTCCTCCCTGATTGAGATAGTCCGCACAAGCCAACCCGGCCGGTCCCGAACCAATAATCGCGACTCGCTTGCCCGTACGATTTTGCGGAATCCGCGGCACAACCCAACCCTCTTCAAAAGCCCGGTCGATTATCGAAACCTCGATCTCCTTGATCATCACGGGCTCTTCGTTAATTCCCAGTACACACGAAGATTCGCAAGGAGCAGGGCAGACGCGGCCGGTAAACTCAGGGAAATTATTGGTCAGCGAAAGCAGCCGGTAGGCCTCGTGCCATTTGCCCCGATAGACCAGGTCGTTCCATTCCGGGATAAGGTTGTGCAGCGGACAGCCGGTTGTCCAGCCTTCGTTGATGGTGCCAACGTGACAAAACGGAACGCCGCAGTTCATGCACCGTGCTCCCTGATTTTGCAGTTCATCGACCGGAAAAGGCGCATGGAATTCATCCCAATTAGCGATCCTTTGCTTAGGGTCGCTCAATATCGGCAAGCTCCGCGTGAACTCCATGAATCCTGTTTTCTTTCCCATAACTGTTACGCAGCGATCTTCTCGAACGCCGCCATTTCTGCGTCGTCTTTGGACAATCCTCCCGCCATCATTTGTTCTTGTGCATCGCGCATCTGCCGGTAATCCGTTGGTATCACGCGCACGAATTTCGAAACACTATTTTCCCAATCGAGCAGAATACGGGATGCGATTTGGCTTCCGGTTGCCTCGATATGTTGGAATATCTGGTCTTTGACGAAGTCGATCTCGGTCTCATTGTCGATCTCTGTAAGTTCAACCATATCGCGGTTGCAAAGCGATGCAAACGAGCCAAGTTCATTGAAAACATATGCAATGCCGCCCGACATCCCCGCCGCAAAATTCTTTCCCGTCCGACCCAAAACAATCACCGTTCCACCGGTCATGTATTCACATGCATGGTCGCCAACACCCTCGATCACAGCATTTACACCGCTGTTACGAACAGCGAACCGTTCACCGCTGACCCCCGAAACGAATGCTTCGCCGCTCGTTGCTCCGTAAAAAGCAGTGTTGCCGATAATTATATTTTCGTGCGAAGCAAATCGTGCCGCTTTCGGCGGAAAGACAACGATCTTGCCGCCCGAAAGGCCTTTGCCGAGATAGTCATTCGCGTCGCCTTCGAGCGTCAACGTCATTCCTTTCGGCACAAAAGCTCCAAAACTCTGCCCGGCTGAGCCTTTGAACTTCAGTCTTATCGTATCGTCCGGCAACCCGCTCGCTCCGAATTTTCGCGACATTTCGCTGCCCAAAATAGTTCCGACGGCACGATCCGTATTTTCAATATTTAATTCCGCTGAAACGCTCTCCCGCCTTTCCAACGCCGGACGGCATATCTCGAGAAGCTTTGTCTTATCCAATGTATTATCGAGTGCATGATCCTGCTTAGTTTGTTGAAACTGGTCACGATCCCTCGCCAACTCGCATCTGTACAAAACGTTGGACAGGTCAAGCCCGCGATGACCGGACTCGCCTTCAAGCAGATCGGAACGGCCGATCATTTCATTAACGGTCCTAAAACCAAGCTCGGCCATGATCTCGCGCATTTCTTCGGCGACAAACTGCATGAAATTAACGACATTTTGCGGATCGCCGGAGAATTTCTCTCGTAACTGCGGATTTTGAGTCGCGACGCCGACGGGACACGTATTCAGATGACAAACCCTCATCATCACACATCCAAGAGTGACGAGAGGCGCGGTCGAAAAACCATATTCTTCTGCTCCGAGCAACGCCGCAATCACGACATCACGTCCTGTCATCAGCTGTCCGTCGGTTTCCAGCCGGACGCGGCCGCGCAGATTATTCAGCAGCAAAGTTTGATGCGTTTCCGCCAGGCCGATCTCCCACGGGACACCGGCGTGTTTAATGCTCGTTTGCGGCGACGCTCCGGTTCCGCCATCGTACCCACTTATCAAAATGACCTCAGCCTTTGCCTTCGCAACGCCGGCGGCGACCGTTCCAACGCCTGCTTCAGCGACGAGCTTGACGCTGATGCGTGCGTTTTCATTAGCGTTCTTCAGATCGAAGATAAGCTGTGCAAGATCTTCGATTGAATAAATATCGTGATGCGGCGGGGGCGAGATCAGCCCGACTCCGGGCGTCGAATAACGCGTTTTTGCGATCCACGGATAAACTTTGTTTCCCGGAAGCTGCCCGCCTTCGCCAGGCTTTGCTCCCTGTGCGATCTTTATTTGAAGCTCTTCGGCGTTGACAAGATAATGGCTTGTTACGCCAAACCTTCCCGACGCCACCTGTTTTATTTTGCTGACTTTGCGGTCGCCGTTCGGCAGCGTTTCGTAACGCTCGGCGTCTTCGCCGCCTTCGCCGGTGTTGCTGCGGCCGCCGATGCGATTCATTGCGATCGCGAGTGATTCATGGGCCTCGGCGCTGATCGAGCCGTATGACATTGCACCCGTTTTGAATCGTTTCAAAATTTCTTCGACCGGTTCTACCTCATCGATTGCAATCGCCCGCGAGACTTCTTTAAATTTCATTAAACCCCGCAGCGTTCCTTGTTGCTGGGTCTGGTCATTGAGCAAACCGCTGTATTTCTTGAATATCTCGTAGTCACCCGACCTGCAAGACTTCTGCAACAGATGTATCGATTGCGGACTGTAGACGATGATCTTCGCCTGATTGCCGCCACTGATAGTTACCGCCGATCTCCAAAGTGTCGCTATTGAGGTCTGGGAAGAAAGCTCGTTTGTGACGCGCCAGCGATTCATTTGCAATCTCATCCAGCCCGATTCCGCCGATCCTCGATGGCGTCCGCGTAAAGTACTTTTTGACGAATGTCTTATTCAGTCCGAGGATCTCAAAAACCTGCGCGCCGAGATAGCTCTGGATCGTTGAAATGCCCATCTTCGACAGTATCTTGACGACACCCTTATTGACCGCTTTGGTGTAGTTCTTCTCGGCTTTTGCGGGATCGATTTCCATCTCACCGCTCAGTATTTGATCGTGGATAGTCTCGAACGCCAGATAAGGATTGATCGCCGTAGCTCCGTAACCAAGCAGCAACGCAAAATGATGCACCTCGCGCGGTTCGCCGCTTTCAAGTACAAAACCCGCGTGCGTCCGCGTGCCTTCACGGATCAGATGATGATGGACGGCGGACACCGCAAGCAGGGCCGGGATCGGCACGCGATATTCGCTCATCTGCCGGTCCGACAAGATAAGAATGTCATAGCCGTCGGCGATCGCTTTGCTTGCCAGATGGCAAAGACCGTCGAGGGCCCATTCCAATCCCTGTGCTCCGTGTTCGCGGTCGAACAGCATCGGAAGCGTGATCGACCTGAATCCGAATTTGCCGAATTCGCTTTCTGAATCGCCCAACAATCTCAACTTTTCAAGTTCGGTATTGCTGACGACAAATGAGTTTAGTTTTATCTGGCGTGCGCAGGTGGGAACCGGTTCCAAAAGATTATCCTCAGGCCCGATCATGGTGTCGGTAGATGTCACGATTTCTTCCCGGATCGCATCGATCGGCGGATTGGTGACCTGTGCGAAAAGCTGTTTGAAATAGTTGTAAATAAGCTGCGGCTTTTTGGACAGCACGGCAAGCGGCGTGTCGTTACCCATCGAGCCAATGGCCTCCGCACCAGTTTCAAACATCGGAGAGAGCAGCATCCTTAATTCCTCGTCCGTGTAGCCGAAAGCACGCTGGCGGGCCAGTACCGTTTCGTGATCCGGCGTGTAGACAAACGGAGGCTGTGGAATGTCGTTGATACTGATTAGATTGTCGTCAAGCCATTGACGATATGGTTCGGCTGAGCAGATCCGGTCTTTGATCTCTGCGTCGTCAATTATTCGCCCGGCGCGCGTGTCGATCAGGAACATCTTGCCGGGCTGCAGGCGGCCCTTTTTGACGATGTCGACCGGATCGATGGCAAGCACGCCTGTTTCTGAAGCCATCACGACGAGCCCATCCTTCGTTACGCAATATCTCGAAGGCCGCAGCCCGTTTCGGTCGAGCACGCCGCCGACGATCTCGCCGTCGGTGAAGGTGATCGAAGCCGGACCGTCCCACGGTTCCATCAGGCATGAATGAAACTCGTAGAACGCCCGTTTCTCGTCACTCATTCCGTCACCCTCGAACATTGGTTCGGGGATCATCATCATCATCGCGTGCGGAAGTTCGCGGCCGGCAAGCATCAGAAACTCCAACGAGTTGTCAAAAGCACCTGAATCGCTCGCGTCGTCGTCGATCACGTGCAAAACCTTTGTCAGATCGTCGCCAAGCAGGGTCGAATGCATTCTCTTTTCCCGCGCGTGCATCCAATTGACATTGCCTCGAAGCGTATTAATCTCGCCGTTGTGAGCAATGTAACGCAGCGGCTGTGCACGGTTCCAACTCGGGAAAGTATTTGTGCTGAAACGTGAATGCACCAAAGCAAGGCCGCTTTCGAAGGCCGCGTCTGACAGATCTGGATAGAACAAGCCGACCTGTTCGGTGGTCAGCATTCCCTTGTATACTATTGTTTTTGATGAAAGGCTGGCGGCGTAGAATTGTTCGGCGAGATTCTCATCCGAACGTGTGATCAGCTCTTTTGCCCATCGTCGAATGACGAACAATTTGCGTTCAAAATGAGCGTTATCGCCAATGTTCTCGCCTTTGCCGATGAAAATTTGTTTTATGAATGGCTGCGATCTTTTTGCGGATTCGCCCAACGAGATGTTTTCCGTTGGAACATCTCGCCAGCCGAGAAATCTCTGTCCCTCTTCCTCGATTGTTCTTAGCAGTGTCTGTTCGCAAAATGCGCGTTTCTCGTCATCGGTCGGAAGAAAAAGCATTCCAACCGCATATTCGCCTGGTTCCGGCAAATAAATATCGAGCTTCTCGCATTCATGGACAAAGAATGTATGGGGTACCTGTGTCAGGACGCCGGCACCATCGCCGGTATTTTCCTCGGCACCGCGCGCTCCTCGATGGTTCATTCGGCAGAGAATTTTAAGGGAATCTTGAACTATCCGGTGGGATTTTCGGCCATGAATGTCCGCAATGAGACCTACGCCGCAAGAGTCGTGTTCAAATTGCGGATCGTATAAACCATAAGCATTAGAGAAAGTTAGGCCACTTTCCATCATCAAATCAAAATAATAATAATGCTGTCGATCTTTAGAAACATTTCCACTCCGCAAATTTGAGTAGTTACCTTATAGCATATATATTGAATTCGCAAAAGTAATTTTCTTATAGGTTGGATAACAAGAATTTATAATTATATTCACTATGGTTTTTAATAGCGGTTTGCGGTTGAAACTGCTAAATTTTATCTCTTATTTATGAAGCAGGAAAATTTAGATCTTTTGCGCGAATCGCTTCCTTACATCCAGAGGTTTAAGGGCAAGACGTTCGTCGTTAAATTTTCAGGAAAAGTAACCGAAGACCGTGATAATTTAGCGTCTCTTGCAGAAGAACTCGCACTTATGCACCAGGTTGGAATTCGCGTTTGCGTAATTCACGGCGGTGGCAAGCAGCTATCGGAACTGGCGAAAAAGCTTGGCGTCGTTCAGACCGTGATCGAAGGCCGACGGGTGACGGATGACGACACGCTTGATCTGGCGAAAATGATCTTTCGCGGCAAGATCAACACCGAGATTCTTGCTGAGCTTCGCCGCCGCGGTATTGAAGCGGTCGGACTATCCGGAATAGACGGCGGCGTTGTCAGCGCGGTGCGGAGACCGCCAAAAGACGTTACCGACAGTGCTACCGGCGAAACTGCCACGATCGATTTCGGCCACGTGGGGGATATCGTCAAGGTAAACTCACGGTTGATCAATATTCTTCTTGAAAACGATTACATGCCGATCATTTCGTCGCTTGGCGCGGACGACGACGGCAAGATCTATAACATAAATGCCGATACAGTCGCCGCAGAGATCGCTGTCAGCCTTAAAGCTGAAAAGCTGATATTACTGTCGGATGTTAACGGAATTTATCTGGATGCGAGTGACGAAACCACGAAAATATCTCGTCTGACGGGAGTCGAAGCGGCCCGTCTTATCTCCGAAGGCCAAGCCACCGGAGGTATGATCCCAAAGCTCCAAAGCCTCGTTTCCCTGCTCGATCGCGGTGTCCGCTCCGCGCATATTATCAGTGGTACAAATCGAAATGCTCTGCTTTCGGAAGTATTTACCGACGAAGGAACCGGAACGATGATCGTGGCTTTGTAAAACCACTTAGTCTGTTTAACCTAATAAAAAAAGGCTGCCTGAAAATTCCGTTTTTCAGGCAGCCTCTTTACAATGAGGTGGTGCTCAGGGCGGGACTCGAACCCGCACGGATTACTCCACACGCCCCTCAAACGTGCGCGGCTACCAATTACGCCACCTGAGCAAGTTTTCGAAAGAGCTATTTGTTAGCGGGCGGATTCGGTTGGACCGGAACTGCCGTTGTCTTAGAACCGGGCACCGCTGTCGGTTTTGCCGCTGGGGGATTAACGACAGTCGTAGTGTTGTTCGAATCAGCCGGAATAATTATCTTCTGCGTTTCACCCGGCTCAACATTTGCCTCGGTAGTTGCAACCGGAGCGTCAGCCGCAGGTGTTGGGGCGGTAACCTCGGCAGGTGCATCTTCAGCGCTTCCCTGCAAAACCGAAACGTTGCCGCTCAAAGCTGGCATAGATATCATCAGTGCCGAGATCATGAACAAAGCTGCTGCGCCGATCGTAAATTTCGAAAGCACCGACGCCGTTCCGCGAGGCGAAAAAGCCGTGCTAGAAACATTGCTGGTGAACAATGCACCGGCGTCAGTTTTACCAGGCTGCAGCAAAACCGAGCCGATCAGCACGACGCACGAGATAAAAAATAAAGCGTATAAAATGTAAAGCAATTCTTTAACCGTCCAACTATTTGTAATTTACGATCTGGGCAAAGCTTTCCGCGTCCAGACTTGCACCGCCGACCAACGCTCCGTCCACGTCGTCCTGACTCATCAATTCCTTGATGTTGTCAGGTTTTACCGAACCGCCGTAAAGAATCCGCATCGCGTTCGCGACATCGTTTCCGTGCGTTTCGGCAATGGTCCGGCGGATGTGGCCGTGCATTTCTTGAGCCTGTTCGGGCGTCGCGGTTTTACCCGTTCCGATTGCCCAAACAGGCTCGTAAGCGATAATAATACGTTCCATGTCCGAAACTGTCAATCCTTCCAGACTATTGACGAGCTGCATTTTCACGACAGATTCTGCATTTCCACCCTCACGTTCGGCAAGCATTTCGCCTACGCAAACAATCGCTGTCAACCCGGCCGCGAGGGTTGCTTTTGTTTTTTTGTTTACCGATTTATCGGTTTCACCGTAAAACTGTCTCCGCTCCGAGTGACCGACTATCACATGCGAGCACCCGATATCGTTCAGCATCACCGGTGCGATCTCGCCCGTATGCGCCCCGAATTCATTCTGCATCGCGCAATTCTGCGCCGCGATCTTAACATTCGAGCCCTCGACCCGGTCAGCCACCGTCTTCAATGCAGTAAACACCGGAGCGATAACGACCTCGCAGTGATTTGCATTGGCAACAAGAGCTTTCAAAGTCTGCGCCGTCCCGACTGCTTCGCCGAGCAGTTTGTACATTTTCCAGTTTCCTGCGATTACGGGTTTTCTCATAAAAATAAAGTTAACAAAAACTCAAAGGTTAGCAATTCACGGAACGATACAGAAACAGCCACAGCTTGTTAGTGCAATATAGGCCTTTTTATTAGCCCGCCCTGAACGTCGGTCAACGAGTGAGTGGTAACAAAAGCCTGCGGATCGATCTCGTCGACCAGCGACTTTATACTTCCGATTTCAAGCCGCGTTACAACACAATAAAGTATCGGCTGATTGGTGTCGATAAAACCCGTACTTCCCATGCCGCCTCGTCCGTCAAATACCGTAACACCTCGATTTAGTCTACCGATGATCGCCATTTTTATATCTTCGCTTTTGCTCGATACTATCGTTATCGCCGTGTATTCTTCGACACCGTGGAGCAGAAAATCTATCGTCTTCGACGCCGCTACGTAAGTCAGGATCGAGTACATTGCAGACTCGACACCGAGGAAAAACGCAGCTGCCAGAAAGATAAAAATATTCAATATCAGGATGACATCGCCAACACGAAGCAGATGGCTGTTTCGGCTGACGAGCAATGCTGCGATCTCGGTGCCGTCAAGGACTGCGCCGCCGCGGATTGCGAGTCCTATTCCCGCTCCGATAAAAAGCCCTCCAAAAACAGCGGTCAAAAGCTTGTCCGGAGTTACGTCCGGAAAATTTACCAGAAACAGGCACAATGACAACCCGGCGATAGCAAAAGCACTTTTAACAGCGAATTTTGGACCGATCTGCCGGTAGCCGATGGCAACAAACGGAAGATTTATCAGTAGAATCAAAAGAGCGAGAGGAACCCCCATTACTTCCGAAACGAGCATAGAAATCCCCGTCACGCCGCCGTCTATAAAGCGGCTTGAAAGCAAGAATCCCTTGAGGCCAAACGCTGCTGAAAAAATACCTATTGTAATCAAGCTGGCATTCTTTAGTTCTGTAAGAAAGGTCTTCACTCTCTAAATTACTAAGTCATCAAGAGCCGCGACACCAGGCAGTTCGTCGCCGGCAAGAAATTCAAGCGTTGCTCCGCCGCCGGTTGAGATGTGCGAGATCTTATCAGCGAGGCCTGCTTCGTTTACGGCTGAAACTGAATCGCCGCCGCCGACTATTGACACGGCACCTTTCTCAGTCGCTTCGGCCACAGCTTTCGCGATAGCAATCGTTCCTTCGTCAAATGGTTTTTCCTCGAACATTCCCATCGGGCCGTTCCATACGATTGTCTTTGCGCCTTGTAATGCTTGTTTGAAGATTTCAATTGTTTCGACGCCGATATCGAGGCCAACAAGTCCTGTGTTAGTGAACGCGACTGGAATCGTCTTGCGCGAAGTCAGCGGCTCGTATGAATCGACGACCTGATGATCGGTCGGCAGAATTAGTTCAACGCCCGTGTCCTTTGCCAATTGTTCGATCTCCAAAGCCTTCGGCATCATTTCGTCTTCAACGAGCGATTTGCCGATGGTATAGCCCTGAGCCTTGAAAAACGTGTATGCCATCGCGCCGCCGATCAGCAATTTATCGACCTTTCGTTTTATTAACGATTCGATCACGGGGATCTTGTCCGAAACTTTTGCACCGCCGAGAATCGCGACAAATGGGCGCTCCGGATCGTGCAAGGCTTTGCCGAGAAAATTCAGCTCCTTTTCCATCAAAAGGCCGGCCACGCAATCGTCAACAAAATGCGTCATGCCCTCGGTTGAGGCGTGTGCGCGATGTGCTGTGCCGAATGCGTCGTTGACATAAACATCGCAAAGCTCTGCCAATTGTTTCGCGAAAGCCTCGTCATTCTTCTCTTCTTCGGCGTGTAGCCGCAGATTTTCGAGCAGAAGCACTTCACCTTCCTTTAGACCATTAACCCTCTCGGTCACATCCGCACCAACGCAATCGGCAGCAAAAAACACACGGTCATTTTTGATCTCCGCCTTTCCAACGGCGGTGCCTTCGTCGCTCATCTGAGCTGGCTCATCCGCTTTGCCAGAAACATGCTGCAATGTCGGTATTTGCAGAAGATACTGGTAAATAGGCCGCAGGCTGTACTTCGCGGCATCGTAAGGATTTCCCTTCTCCTGGGCCTTCTTTCTATCCTTCAACGGACGTCCGAGGTGCGACGCGAGAATTACTTTAGCTCCTTGTGCGATTGCGTATTCAATCGTCGGCAATGCACCCTGGATTCGCGTGTCGTCCTCGATAACGCCATTTTTTATCGGGACGTTAAAATCGACGCGGATAAACACGCACTTACCCGCTATATCGATATCTTTGATCGTTTTCTTGCTCATACAATTATTGGTTTGGCGGAATAAAATCCAATACGCTTAGTATAACGAATATGTACTTGTTCGGAACAAAGCGGTTGTCCCGATTCAAATACCAATAGGAGAAATAATATGAAAACTAAAATAATGCTATTCGCACTCTGCGCTGCTCTATCATTTTCAGTAACTGTGTCGGCCCATCAGGAAACGATGATGAAAAAGCAGGAACCGACAATGAAAAAGCAGGATTCGATGATGAAAACATCCTCAATGATGAAGAAAACCACCGTAATGAAAAAGAAGGCCAAAGCCAAGAAAAAGCGTGTCACGACAAAACGGAAAACTAATCGAAGGACCAAGTCAATGAAATAGCCCAGTCCTTATTTCAATCCGACTTGCGATTTGGACATTATCTTATCGTTCTTGAACGAAAGAATTATCGATGTGAAATTTTCGCCAGACCATTTATATACCGAGAATGTCACGCCGCCTCCCGACGATGTGCTGATCTCGGTTCTTGGTCCGCCCAGGATGCGATCTACGTCGTCTTTGGGCATATTGATCTTTAGCTGATTGTACTTCGCCATCGTCAACGACGCGGTTGACTCAGATGGCGAAGTTCTTTTTTCAGGTGTACTCGAGGTATTTACAGTAGTTGGCGTACTGCTCGGCGTGGCTTTATCGCCTTTCAGTCCATCCAGCTTCGGACACGAACATCCCAATATAACCAGGAACAGAATTACGGTAGCCAAATTGAGCGAATTTTTCATATTATCAAGCCCGAACGCTTTTTATTAACTGGGCAAATCGTAGCAATTGATCTTTTTCACAAACTTGCTTTCGTCCACCGGCACATTAATTCTAATTTCATCAAATTGCAACCGCATCAAGTTCTCGCGTTCGATTCGGAACGGAAGCATCGTTTCGCCGACCTTTCTATAATCGCCAAAGATCACACCATAGGCCGGCCCGGTAAAATAAGAGAGCATTTTGGTCTCTACATCGAACGCGAATGCCACCGATGCTCCTTCTTTCAACTCGGCGTCTATCAGGTTGACCTTTCGGCCGTCTCGCTCGTAGGTGCCCGCATAATTGAGTGATGTAAACGAATCCGGTTTTGCCAACGCCCTGATCGGCGACAAAATATCGATGTCCGACGTGTCCCCAGGTATCGATACATCGCGGACAAACCCATAATCGGCCTGTGTGAAATATTTCTTTCCATTATAGACCTCGCGGATCTCGCCGGCCGACGGTGACGACATGATCTCGGCATACTTGTCGGGCGAATGTCTATAGATTTTGTACTCAAAATCGAAGGCGGAACCGCGAATTATCAGCTCGGCATTCCCTTTAATTTCATACGATTGCAGTTTCTCAATTTTCTCGCGGCCGCCGATGCCTGCAATAAAATCGTTGATTACCTTGACGGCTGCCGGATCCTTAACCTTCGGAGCTTCTTTCACCGCCACTGGCGGCGGAGCTTTTACCGTCACCTCGGCAAGCACTTTCGGCGTCTTTTTGGGAGGCGGTGGCGGTGGCGGCGGTGCCGCACTAAAGGATAACGGAGCTTTAAGCTCGACCGCCTTCTTGGTATCCGCGAACTCCTTGTTTTCCTTGATCAAACTTAACGCTTTTTCAAGTTGAACGTCGCTTCCCGCAGCCAGCGTTTTTCTATCGAGTGCAACTGGAAAGTTTGGAGTGACGCCATTTCCTTCCAGGAATGCGCCTTTGCTAGAGCGGTAATTGGCTATCGGATACTGCATGACGGCACCGGTCGGCAGCTCGACCACCATCGATGGCAGAGTCGCACCGGCTGTCTTTTCGCCGACAACCAATGCCCGACCGTTTTCCTGAAACGAGACGGCAAACATCTCGGCTGCGGAGGCGGTCGTTTCATCAACGAGAAATATGAGCCTGCCCTTAAAATGCTTCGCCTTTGGTGCCGCGGTTAGCTTCTCTTCCCGCGATTTGTAGATCGACGTCCCAAAATCGACAGTGGACTCGGAGAGCATTCCGCCAAGCCCGACCAGCGATGCGATAACACCGCCAGTATTGCCGCGAAGATCAATCACTAAGGCCTTCTTATCCTTAAACTGGCTAACAGCGGAGCAAAACTTCTCGATGACCGGCAGCGCAAATTGATTAAAGCGAATATAGCCGACATCGTCATTAAGCGGCTTTGTTTCGAATTCAAGCTGTTGGTCTGGAAAATTCTTGCCGATAGATATTGTCTCGCTTTTTACCAGTTCACGCCGAACCGTTACCTGCTTTCGCTGATCGGCATCGTCGAGAAATGTAACATCGACCGTGCTGTCCTTTACGCCGTTCAAAAAGCTATAAATCAGTTCTCCCGGTAACTGCCGTATTATGTCCCGCGAACCCGCGTAGTAAACCGAAATCCTCAGTAGCATGTCGGCCAGCGAAACGTCGTTTATCTTCTCGATCACGAAGCCCGTTTTCAGCCCGGCGTACTCGGCCGCCGCGTTCTTATTCATTCGCGTGATAACAAATTGGCCGTTCATCACCCGCAGATCGACGCCAATTCCATATTGGGCCAAAGCATCGTCGAAGTTTGCTTCGTCTTCAAGTTCTTCTTCGCTTTTGCCATTTGACAACAGACTCTGCTGCTTATTTTTGCGGGTCTTTGCTTCTAATTTCGCCCTTTCAATTTCCTGATAAACTTCTGGCGGAATAATGGCAAGATGCGAACGGCCGAGACGGTTGATCATCTCGTGCAAAAGCCTATGAAGCTCCGAATCGGTTTTCGCGGCCTTTACACGCGGTTCGTATTCCGTTTTGATCGTTGTCCAATTGAGATTATTAAACGTCGGATCGAAATAGTAATCATTGATGACCTGCCATACCTTCAGAAAAGTATCTGAGCGGCGTTGGCCTTCGGGAGTTAAAGCCTTGAAGGTGTGGCGCTTAGATACGGGCGAACCAAAAACCGTGGGAGGTGATTTCTTTCGTTGAGCGAACACAGGTAGGCACGCGCTCAAAGCGAAACCCAGAACGAGCGAAAAATGCAGGAGGTTTTTCAAATGCATACGCAACTGCAAAACTCAGATTAAAGGCCTTTTTCCGCAATAAACTTGACCAGATCGCGAACGCGGCAAGAATAACCCCATTCGTTGTCATACCAGGCAAGAATTTTGACGCAGGTTCCGCCAATGACCTTCGTATTTTCGGCGTCGACGATCGACGAATTCGAATTTCCCTTGAAATCGATCGAAACAAGCGGCTCTTCAGAGAAAGCTAAAATTCCCTTTAGCTCTTCATTGGCGGCGTTCTTCAATACCCGGTTGACTTCTTCGGTCGAAGTTTCCTTTTCGACGTTCATAACCACATCGACCAGAGAGACATTCGGAGTCGGAACGCGGACTGAGATGCCGTCAAATTTGCCTTTTAATTCCGGTATAACAAGGGCAACCGCTTTTGCGGCACCGGTCGAGGTTGGGATCATCGACAAAGCCGCGGCGCGTGCTCGACGCAAGTCCTTGTGCGGCAGGTCAAGAAGCTGCTGGTCGTTCGTATAGCTGTGGATCGTGTTCATGAGCGCGTTTTTTATGCCAAACGTCTCGTGAATTACCTTTGCAACAGGTGCCAGACAATTGGTTGTGCAGGAAGCGTTAGAAATAATGTTGTGCTTCGCCGCGTCGTACATATCGTCGTTTACACCAAGCACGATCGTCACGTCTTCGCCCTTTGCCGGAGCTGAGATTATAACTTTCTTCACCGTCGAGCCCAGATGTTTAGCTGCGTCTTCCGCATTGGTAAAGCGTCCGGTCGATTCGATAACGATTTCCGCTCCGACCGACGCCCAGTCGATCTTCGCAGGGTCTTTCTCGCTGAAAACCTTGAACGAATCGCCTTCGACGCTGATCGTGTCGCCCTCTGCTGTTATTTCCTGATGTAGATTTCCCATCACCGAATCATATTTCAAAAGATGCGCGAGCGTTTTCGTGTCGGTCAGGTCGTTGACCGCGACAAAATCGATGTCATCCGTGCCGAGGCAAGTCCGCATTACGTTCCGACCGATGCGTCCAAATCCGTTAATTCCAACTTTGATAGCCATTTTAGATAGAATTCCTCCGCTAAAAACATTACATTAAAACCCATAAGATATCGTAATTTTGGATAAACATCAAAGCTGCCTCATAATGTGAAAACCGTCTTTGTCGCAAGTCCGGCACCGTAAATTGTTGAAACTATCCGATTTTCAAAGACGTAGTAACCGTTTGAGTTTTTAGCCTTCTATAAATTGGCCGATCGGAGCCTGGAGCTATTCATAATGAAAAGTCGTCGTCGCCTTTCACTTGCAGTATTCACTATTTTTACGTGGTGCTTTGTATTGGCCACTGATTCGTCAATGGCTCAGACCGAGCAGATAGCTAAGGCCGCATTTGAACCTAACAAGGATTTGATAATCAATGCCAAACCAGCTCGCGACGAAAAAAGCGAAACGCCCCCCGACCTTCCGATCCGATCAAACGTGACGCGCGTCGGTGTTCAGACTGCGTCACCGCTTCCACTGTCCCTAGACGATGCGATCCGCAAGGCGCTCGCCAGCAACAATTCGATCGAGATCACGCGCGACGATGTCCGGCTTCAGGAAACTCGGATCCGCTCGCTTCTCGGCTTCTACGATCCGGTTTTTACCGTTACGCCGAACTTCACAGTGAACAGCACGACGGGTTCGTCATCAACTCGCGATTTTAACGTCAATAGCGGAATGACCAACTTCATCCGTCAGGGCGGCGGTAACTACCAGGTATTTTTCAATAACACGCGCACGGAGAATGCATTCGCACAGGCACAGGTCAGCTCGGGTTCGCTGGGAAGCAGCGGCACTAGTGCGATCTATTCTTCCAGCACAGGCATTCGTTATACACAGCCGTTATTCCGCAACTTCGGCATCGACAACACGCGTCGAAATATCAAGATCGCCCGTCGTCTGCTTCAGCAAACCGATGCGGATTTTCGCCGCACGACGATCGAAACGATCGCTGTTGTCCAGCGGACATATTGGGACCTCGTTTTTGCGTTGCGAGATCAGCAGAACCGAGTCGCTAACGTAAACCTTGCCCAGGAGAGCCTTCGCCAGATCGAGGCTCGTATTTCCGCTGGCGCGGCAGCCCCGCTGGCCCGTGCCGAAGTTGCTACTGAGCTTGCCAACCGCGAGGGTGAATTGCTTCAAGCGACACAGCAGGTTTCCATTACGGAAAATAACCTGAAACAACTCATCCTGCGCGATGCCTTATCGAATGAATGGACGCAAAGCTATGTCCCGACCGATAAGCCCGCGTTTAGCCTTGACGTATTAAATCTCGATAACGCGATCAAGGACGCGATGGACAATCGTTACGAACTGCGGCGTTTGAAGTTGGCCGACGACATTAACAAAATCGACATCGCATACTTCAAAAATCAGACAAAACCGCAGATCGATCTGAACACGACATTTTCACTCGACGGTTTAGCAAGAGGAGGGACGAGTCAAGAGTTTCGGACAAATCTATTCACTTCGACAGGCGACCTCATTTTATTTAATGGAATTAACACAACGCGTGCATTTCTAAACAATCCGGCCTTGCCGCTGTTGAATAATGATACGGTCATAGTTCCCGCGCAACCAAGCTTTTTATTCGGCGGCTTCAACCGTTCGCTGGCGAATATTTTCCGCTCTGACGCTCCGAATTATTCGGTCGGCGTTACCTTCTCATTCCCTTTCCGCAACCGAGCCGCAAAGGCCAATCTTGTCGGTGCTCAGATCACGCAAAACCAAATCGCCACACAGCTTCGCGCTCAGGAACAGGTGGTGATCGTCGAGGTCCGCAATGCCGTCCAGTACGTCGAGACTGCCCGCCAGCGCGTCCTTACCGCCCGCCGCGCCCGCGAAAATGCCGAGAAACAGCTCGAAGGCGAAAGAAAGCTTTTTGATGCCGGCAAATCGACCACGTTTCTTCTTTTCCAACGAGAGAACTCACTGACGGCTGCCAGAAACTCAGAGATACGCGCTGAAACGGACTACAACAAAGCTCTCGCAGATCTGCAAAAAGCAACATCGACAACGCTTCAGCTCAACAACATTACCGTCGAGACACCGACCGAGCAGAAGTAACGTCTCGACAATAGTTTACGGGTCAAGATGTAATCAAAAACTTAAATTGTCTGGAATACGACACTTTAAGTTTTTTGTTAAGTCTGCGACAATCTTCTGCGTGAATATTTCGGCAGTAATTATCACTTTTAATGAGGAAAAGAATATCGCTGACGCTATCGAAAGCGTCGCCTGGGCGGATGAGATAATCGTCGTCGATTCGGAAAGTTCAGACCAAACCCGAGAGATCGCGACTGCCTCAGGAGCAAAAGTCCTGACCCGTAAATGGGAAGGCTTTGCGTCCCAAAAGCAATTTGCAGTCGATCAAGCCGAGAACGATTGGGTTTTCAGCCTCGATGCCGATGAACGCGTGTCACCGCAATTACGAGAACAAATTCTCGCACTAAAAGACTCAGGCTTTTTGGCTGATGGATACAAAACTCCTCGGCTTTCCATTTACATGGGCCGTCCCATTCGTCACGGCGGCTGGTATCCAGACCGGCAACTACGGCTTTTCAACCGCAAAAAAGGCCGCTGGAAAGATGTGCTTATACACGAATCTTTCAAGATGAACGACGGAGCTCAAACTGGTAGCTTGGCGGGCGATATAATGCATTACAGTGTTGAAAATGCTGAGTATCATCATCGAATGATCGGCGAAAGATACGCTCCGCTGGCCGCGAAACAAATGTTTGATAACGGCCGACGCACTTCCCCGCTAAAGATCGCTATCGCAGGCCCGTCAGCATTCATCCGAAACTTATTTCCTGAAGGCCGGATTTCTCGATGGTCTGCCAGGCTTTGTAATTGCCAAATTCGCCGCCCATCATGCATTCCTAAAGCATATTATTTTATGGGAGCTGCAAAAGGCCGAGAAACCCAACAACTGAGATCGCCGACAACTACAACCATCGCCGCGTTTTTCACATCATACATTTCGGAAATCTTTTCTTTCTGCGATATATTTCAATTGAACTTTTATAGGTTTCAGGTAGACTTGGAATATGAAACTCTTTCTCCTCACATTATTTCTAATAGCGGTTTCGCCCGCTGTACTTCACGCGCAAAAAGGCATCGACACACAGACGCAGAAGATCAAGGACGATACGAATAAAACGACATCGCGTGAAAGCGATGCTGACCCGCTCATTCGATTGGGGCAAAGGCAAAACGCGTGTCCGCGAACGCTTGCCGAATCCTTACAAAATGAACTCGCGCCGCAACGTTCTTCTCGAAACGATCGCCGGCGTTTTGAAGGAAAAGAAGATTTTGATCGACGAAGCCTCGTCCCGTTTGGGCGACGGAATCATCATCACTCAGCCGTTCATCTTCGCGAAAGGCCCGGTCATTACTCAAAACGAACTAAAACGCTATGGCATACTTCAGTTTGCCGACAATGCATGGTCCCGCGGCCAGTACACTTTGACGATCGAGGTGCAGTCAATTGATGGCGTTCAGAATAATGTGTCGGTAAACGCCAAGGTCGAAGGACGGGCCGGAAGCGGCCTGACGTCGGAGTGGACGACGATTCAGAGTTCGGGATTGGCGGAGGAAGAATTTTTGACAAAGCTTGTTGAAACTGTCACTGGAAAATCGCCCGACGACCCACAGGTCGATCAGTAGCACCAATTTTCTTGCGTTATGTTGAAATCTTGCACAAAATATTTGTTCCTGTCGGTACTACTTTTAAGTGCGGCCGCAGGCATTTCAGCACAAAGTGAGAGCGGTGTTTTACCAGCCTCCGGACGTCCTGATTCAAAAGACGATCAACCCCGCAACTTTAGGGAAATGCTGTCCAAACAGCGTGTCGAACGCGAGAAAAAGGACCACGAAGAACTTCTGAAACGCGGTGACGAGGCTGTTCAGCTAACCGAACAACTTGAGAATACTTTCGAGCAGACCAACACTCTAACGTCAAAAGACAAGCAAAAACTCGAAACGCTTGAAAAGATCGTCGTTAAGATCAGAAAAGAGCTTGGCGGCGATGATGACGATGGCGAGGAAACGGTTGAGGTAAAACAGAAACCAACCACTCTGCAGGAAGCATTCAATAGTTTGAAATCGACAACCTTTAAACTCGTTGACGAGCTGAAAAAAGGCTCGCGGTTCACTGTCTCCGCTCTCGCGATTCAAAGTTCAAATAATGTACTGAAACTGGTTCGATTTCTGCGGCTTCGAAAATAATTCATCCGGGTGGCGCATCTTCTTTTTGTCGTGACCATGAAATCTGTTCGCATTTTACTGCTTTTATCAATATTTTCGACCTTTCCCGTGATCATTTTTGCGCAAGATGAAAATACTATTCTAAAGGTAGACTCGTCCGTAGTGCTTCTCAACGCAACGATTCTAGACAAGAGCGGCAAGCCCGTTGGCGGATTGAAGCAGGAGCAATTCAAGGTGCTTGAGGATGGCTCTCAGCAGGTGATCAATTTTTTCTCCGCCGAAGAAACTCCTTTTGCGGCAGTGATCCTGATCGACACCTCGGGAAGTATGGAGGAGCGTGTCAGCATGGCCAGGGCCGCTGCGATCAATTTCCTCGACGGTCTTCGGGCCAACGATAGCGCGGCAATCTACCGTTTTGATTCAAAAGTATTTTTGGTCCAGCAATTTTCGGGAAGCCGCGATATCGACGAGAAAATATACGATATCAAAGCAGACGGCATGACCGCGTTGAACGACTCAATCTATAAGGCATCGGTGGAATTAGCTAAGCGTGCGGAAAAAAGGCGAGCGATCGTTGTCCTTTCTGACGGGGCAGATACATTCAGTGGAGTCTCGTCGGCCAAAGCTCTAAAGGCTGCTATGGAAGCCGACGCGTCTATCTATACGATCGACATGTCCGCGATGAACAGCAACGGCAAGGAAAGAATGCAGAATCAGGCTGCGTTAAAGAATTTCGCCGAAAAGACCGGCGGCAGATTTATTTCTACTCCGGGCGGAGCGGCAATGCGGCAAGCGTTCAAGGGCATTGTCGAGGAACTCGGAGTCCAGTACACAATCTCCTACGAGCCGTCAAACTTAAAAAAAGACGGCAAGTGGCGTTCAATAGAACTTCTGGTTTCACGCCCAAACCTTACCATCCGCACACGCAAAGGCTACACGGCAAACAAATAATCTACGCTTTTTGATTTACCTATTCTTCGTCTTTTAAAACAAAGGTGAGAACCATATTGACGTGATATTCGGTGATGTCTCCGCCGGAAACGGCCAACTTTTGGTCCTTGATCCAGGCGCCTCGAATATTATTGATGGTGCGCGAAGCTCGCTCAATGCCGGATTTTATTGCGTCTTCGAAGCTGATCTCAGAAGTCGAAGTAATCTCGATATTTTTTGCTACTGACATTATCTTAATCTCCAGGTAAATTTACTTATCGCTAAGACTCGTTTTGTTTCGAGCTTTGTCTTTATGACGTTCAAGGGCGAGTTCGACCAAGCGATCGATCACCGCCGAGAAGCTCATCCCGCTGCCTGCCCACATTTTGGGAAAGCCGGATGCGTCCGTCAGTCCGGGCATGGTGTTGATCTCACTCACTAAAAGCGTACCAGTGTCATTCCGTAAAAAGAAATCCACACGAGCCAATCCCGACCCGTCAATCGCCTGAAAAGCCGTGATTGCCATCTGACGGATCTTCTTCGACAATTCTTCGGAAACTGGTGCTGGCACGACGAATTCGTTGTTTCCCGTACCCGAATATTTCTCCGTATAATCGAGAAATGTCTTGGTTTTATCCCGAATCAAATACTCACCAGGCAAGCTTGCTTCAGGCTCGTCGTTGCCGATAACTGCGCACTCAATCTCACGCATATTGAGGGCTTCTTCGACGATGATTTTACGGTCGTATTCTGCCGCCAACGCAATTGATGACTTTAAGGCTTCCGCGTCCTCGGCCCGGGAAACACCGACCGACGAACCCAGATTCGCGGGCTTTACAAAACACGGATAACCGATCGAGTTTTCAACAAGCTGAATGACACGTTCGCTGCTGTTTTCCCAATCACGCCTCAGGAACCAGACATGTTTGCAAATCGGCAGCCCAGCTTCTTTGAACAGCGTCTTCATTACAACCTTGTCCATTCCGCATGAAGACGCAAGAACACCGCCGCCGATGTATGGAATGTCGGCCATTTCGAGAAGCCCCTGAATCGTTCCGTCCTCACCGAATGTCCCGTGCAGAATCGGAAAAACAACATCCAATTTTGAAATTGCCGAGCTTTTAAGATCAACAAATCCTTTGGGTTGCGTGTCACCTGTTAAAGCGATTTGTGAACTCTCGAATTCACTAAAATCATTTGACAAAACAGACCTTGCGTCATCGCTCAATAATGCAGCGGACTCGAAAGGATTCAACCACGCTCCGTCTTTAGATATCGCTACGGGCACGATCTCATACCGCTCCGTATCGATATTTTGAATAACTGTATTTGCCGAGCGAACCGATATGTCGTGTTCGCCAGTGCGTCCACCAAAAATTACACCAATGTTAGTTTTCATATGATCGGGTCAAACACGAATGTGTTACCAAGAAAGTGAAGTGAGACACTTCGTAAGCAAATTAAGATATTTCTTCGATGGATTCAAGGCGACAAATGTAAATATCTACAAGATCGTCTTTCCAAGCGCCGACAGAATGAGTTCACAGGCAAGCTCAACGGTGATATTACTTTGATCAAGCATAGGGTTTACCTCAACTATTTCGAATGACCGCATGCCGCCATGCTCCGCGATTATTTCCAAAGCAAGATGGGCTTCCCTGTACGTCGCTCCGCCGCGGACCAGCGTGCCGGAGCCAGGAGCGAATCGCGGATCGATCATATCGACATCAAAAGTAACGGCAAAACCGCCGGAAGCCTGCGACGCAATACTAATAGCGTCGTTCACGCATGACAACATCCCACGTTTGTCGATGTCGCTCATGGTGAAAAAATTATCTCGCAAACCCAACTCGTGGACCATTCGTCTCTCGCCTGCGTCCAAATCCCTGGCTCCTACGTGCGCGCAGAATTTCGGATTCAGTTTTGGCGAAAATCCTTCCAGACCGACGAGTTCTTCATTGCCATATCCAAGCAGCGTTGCCAACGGCATGCCGTGAATATTACCGGATGAAGATGTTTCAGGAGAGTTGATGTCGGCGTGAGCGTCGAACCAGATCAATCCAAGTTCTTCGTTCTTTTCGCGAAGAAAAGATGAAATGCCGGAGAGCGTGCCGATCGCGATTGAATGATCTCCTCCAAGAATCACGGGCATCGCATCATCATTCAAGATAGTTTTGAGCGAGGCGGCCATGTTTCGGCATGAAGCGAGCATTTCAGCCAGAAACTTCGGGTTTTCGTTTTCCGACGCGGCACGGTCCGGTTTAACAATTTCAACGTTACCGCTGTCCGACACTTCGTAGCCAAGATCGCGTATATGATCGACTAGGCGTTTACCACGCATCGACGATAGCCGCATTGCTTCGACACCAAGCTCGCTTCCGGTTTGGCCGGCACCAAATCCGAGAGGTATTCCGATCACCGCGACTTTTTTCCCAATGCCTGGTTTATCGTTGAGTTCCATTTAGACCTTGCTTTATATTTCCCCAAAACCACGATTGAACAGATCGTTTACGGCGTCGAAGGCTGTTTTTTCGTCGTCTCCAGTAACTGTCAGCTCCAGCATCGTATTTATTGACGCCGCAAGCGTTAACACGCTCAACATCGATTTTGCGTCCGCCGAGGCTGAGTTATCTGGTCTCGTGATAGTAATTTGGCTCTTGTAGCCGCTGGCCAGCTTAACGACCTGAGCAGCGGCACGAGCGTGAAGTCCGAGCGGGTTTATCACCTTAACTTTTCCTTCAAGCATCCTTTTTCAAACTGCTCGGTTCGAGTAATGCCGCCGTTCGATAAATCGACTGCTTTCCTTGTTCTTCGACTTCCTTCGCAAGCTCTCGAAGCGTGGTTTCTTCGGAACTTGTGGCAAATTTGATGACCATCGGAAGATTTACACCGGTAACGATCTCAATTTTTCCTTCCTCGAGAAACATGGCGGAAATATTGGTCGGCGTACCCCCAAACATGTCCGTCATAAGAAGTACGCCTGCTCCCTGCGAAACATTTTTGATGGCGCGTGCTATCTCGTCCTTCGCCGCGTCCACGTCATCATGCCAGCCGATCGAAACGGCAACAATGTGGCTGAGATTACCGATCACCGTCTCCGCCGCCGCCAGAAGCTCGTTTGCTAATTGACCGTGCGAAACGATCACGCCGCCTATCTTATTCATATTCGTCAAAACTCGCGATAATCTTATTTTTGCATATCACGGTGAACAACAGAAACCTTGTAATCTGCTTTCTTGAGCGAATCACGCAGCTTATTCGCCACCATTACAGACCGGTGCCGCCCGCCGGTGCATCCGATTCCGATCGTCAGATAAGACTTTCCTTCTTTTCGATAAAACGGAAGTAAATAACTGATCATGTCAGAGAAACGTTCGATCGTTTCACGAACATCCGGCTGTTTTTCGAGAAACTTGACGATCTTCGGATTCTCACCTGTAAATTCCCGCAAAGAGCTGTCGAAATATGGATTAGGAAGATGCCGAACATCAAAAAGAAGATCAAGATCGAGCGGATTGCCAAATTTATGCCCAAAACTTACAATCTGGACCTTTAGCGGCGAAGCCTCATTCGAGTGACTGAATTTTTGAACAATCAGCCGCCGCAGCGTGTGAACAGTATGGGTGGATGTGTCGATAATCAGGTCGGCCAGCCCGCGAATATTCTGCATCGCCTTTTTTTCCGCACGGATGGCGTGCAGCAGACCTTTGCCCGAATCCGCCGGATGCGGCCGTCGAGTCTCGGAAAAACGTCGCCGCAACACATCATCGGACGCTTCAAAAAACACTACATACGGTTTGAGCTTTTTCTTAGCGGCCTTTTTTAATTCGTTTGGAAATTCCGAAAGGAAATGGCGTTCGCGGATGTTAATAACCAGTGCTGCTTTTTCGATCGCCGCGACATCTTCATCATTTGGAACGAGAAGACGTCCGAATGTAGACAGCATCGTCAAAGGCAGATTATCGACACAAAAATAGCCCAGGTCCTCGAATGCGTTAGTTGCCGAACTCATTCCAGAACCGCTCAAACCGGTAATGATCACAAAACCAGGGAGATGCGCGGTCTCTTTAGAAGTGTCTGACATATGGGCAAGCAATCGGGAACACAACCACAAAGCCGTCAAAATAAATCCGGCCCTCGGTAATAAGGCCTAAAACGCTGGCTCCGGTATTTATCGACAATTATGGTTCGATCAACCCATAGTCACCGTCCTCTCTTTTATAGATCACGGATACCCGCTGATTGTCCGCATTTCTGAAAACAAGAAAACTCTCTTTTTGTTCGTCGAGAAGCATCGCGGCTTCGTCAGCCGTTACCGGTTTTACTTCATATCCAGTCGCATTGACGATCTTGGCGGCGACCGGGGCCGGATCGACCTCGGTATTCTTTTGAACGATCGAACTCGCTCTCGTCGCCCGGTGGGATTTATCAATGACCTTATTTTTTAATTTAAGTGCCTGCTTTTCGATCTTATCTATCGACTGCGACAACGACTGATACATATCGGCGAGGTTCGTGGTCGCTGTCAGTATATCGTTTCGCCATTTCACAATTATCTCGGCACGATGTCGGCCTCGTTCAACTTCGAGAATAATATGGGCCTTCGCTGGTTTGCCGTTAAAAAGATGATCGATCCTGCTGAAATGTTCTTCTGCATGTGTGCGTAATGCAGGCGTTACGTCGATATGTCGTCCTGTATATTCGAAAATCATTCGTGCCCCCATTTTTACGATTTTAGAATCCATGTCCTATTTACCTTAATTTATGTCTCAAACAACAGTTTTTCTTTCGCGGGAACCGGGAATGCTCATCTGATCGCGATATTTTGCGACCGTTCTTCGCGAAAGTTTGACGCCCTCCTTACTCAAAACCTTTGCAATCTGCTCATCGGTTAGAGGTTTTTTGGTATCCTCTTCTTCGACCATTTTCTTGATCCGAAGCTTTAGAATGCGGGTCGAAACCTCTTCCCCGTCCTCGTTCATCATGCCCTCGCTAAAGAAACGCCTCAGTTCGATAACGCCCTGCGGCGTGTGGGCATATTTTCTGTTAACGACGCGCGATATTGTCGAAAGATGCATGCCGATATCCTCGGCGACGTCCTTCAGCATCATCGGTTTAATATATTCAACGCCGTTATCGAGAAAATCTCTCTGCCGATCTACGATGCATTCGACAACCCTGTAGATCGTCTGACGCCGGTGCTCGATATTACGCAGCAGATCGACCGCCGAGCGGACTTTTTCCTTGATAAAGTCTTTCGCTTCCTTAGAAGTTTCGGTTTGATCCAGAAGCTGGTGATATGTCGGGCTGATCCTAAGCCGCGGGCTGCCATCGTCGGTGAAATAGATTACATATTCCTCATCTATTTTTTCAACATAGACTTCAGGCGCAACAAAAATCGAATCTTCCGTTGAAAATCGCCTTCCGGGATAAGGATCGAGGACGCGGATTTTATTGATTTCATCGTCAAGCTCGTGAATGTCCCGCCCCGTGTCTTTTGCCAGATGCTGCAAACGATGAGGCTGTAGATCTTCTAAATGATTTTGGACCAATTCTGCCGCTAGGCTGTCCGCGTGTCCGTTGGCTTCCAGTTGTGCGAGCAGACATTCCTTAACCTCGATAGCTCCGCAACCGACCGGGTCAAGCGCCATCACAATCTTGCGGGCCTGATCTACGGCTTCAAGCGAACACCCGCACATTTCCGCGACGTCATCCAAGGATGCGGTCAGCCGCCCGTCACCATCCAGATTGCCTATAATAAAGACCGCAACGTCCTCAAGCGTTTCGCTGATCTGCTGCATATTTAACTGCCATTCCAGATGCTCACTCAGCGAAGGCGTGTGCGACAGAAATTGTTCGAAGCTCGGTGCGTCTTCTTTATATTCGATTTCCTGCGTCTTATAGCCGGGATCGAGATAATCTTGAAATTCCCTTCCGTAATCGATCTCTTCGAATGCGTCCGACCGCTCCTGCGCCGTTTCATCGCCCGACTCAAAATCCGATGAATTGCCTTCTTCGAATCCATTTTCAGAAGGGTTTTCGGCAACGATCGGTTCAGCCGACTGAGTAAACTCCGCAAAATCATTTCCCGCAGGCAAAGCTTCCGAAGCTCCGTTCTCGAAACCTTCGTCGTGGCCGTCCGCGTTCTGATCGAGGATGCTGGACGAGATCTCCTGCACCTCATCACCGGGCTGTACTTCTTCTAATACGGGATTTGCGACAAGCTCCTGTTCGATAAGCTCGTCGAGCTCGACCGAAGTCATTTGCAGCATCTCGATCCTCTGCCGCAACTGCGGCGTCAGGATCATTTTTTGCTGGAGACTTGTTGTGAGTCTTAATGAAGACATACTTGGCTTCAGAAGTTAGGAGTTATTATCCAATAGGAAAATACAATTTGCTTGCCAGCTAAATTATACGTGGTTTTGAGCATAAATGGAAAATAGGTTGAGTCATAACCGCGAGCTTTAGCTCCCCTCCTGTTTTAGGAGGTGGCAGGCGTTTCGGGGACGGGTGGTTCTTTAGTCAGAACCGGAAGCGGTAGCGACCGGCCTCTTCTTTCTTTGTTTTCTTTGTTTTCTTTGTTCTTCTCTTCTTCTTTTTCTTTCTTGTTCATCTTGATCAGTGGTTAAGATTTAAAAGCCGGACGACAAAAGAAAAGGTCAAAAGGCTTCATTTTGATTTGACTTTTAATAAATAGGAGATTAGGATTTTCCCAATTTCGAAAACTAGATAAAAAGTTTGTTTGTTTCAGTCACGATATGACTGTAATTTCCCACAGCAAATCAGTTTTTGAGTTCAGAAACGCTGGACGATTTGGCCTTTAGAGGCTAAACATCGTCGGCGTTTTTTTGATTTTGATACCACAAAAATATGTCTAAAAAGAGAAACGGCCAAAAAGCCAGAAGCGTCTTGAGCGTTGCCGACGATCGGCGGAGACGACAGTGCCACAAGCTTTCGAGACCGAGACAAATTGGTGGCGAGGCCTGAGCGGAAACGGCAGATGGCTGGTTGTCGGCGTGATTGCGTTTTTGTCGATCGGAGCACTCGGGGCCGGGCTGAAGTATCTCGAAGAAGACGCCGGCGTGTCAGTAGCCCGCACGTAAGTAAGGGCTTGCTCGACAGCGTGAATCCATTCGTCACCGCACCGCCTCCGCCGCCGACGCCTCAGTTAAGTAAGGAGTACATTTACGCAGGCTCGCGGCTTTTGGCGGTCGAGGACGCAAATGCAAACGCGGCACCGCCTGCGGATCTGGCGGTCTGGCGGCCATCAACGGGACGTGGTGGGTGATCGGCGGGCCCGGCGTCGTCACAACGACCGCTTCGTGGGGGACAGAACGGCGACACTCCGGTTCCGGGCGATTACGACGGCGACGGCAAGACGGATTTCTCGATATTCAGGCCGTCGAACAGCCAGTGGTACATCGTATTGAGTAGCAACAACGTGATCTCGAACTACGCCTTCGGTGTGTCGGGCGACAAACCCGCCCAGGCCGATTACGACGGTGACGGCCGAACCGACGCCGCTGTTTTCCGCCCGTCGGATAACAACTGGTACGTCCTCGGCTCGACAAACGGCTTCTATTACAGCACCTGGGGCCAAGCAAACGACGTCCCCGTCTCGGCCGATTTCGACGGCGACGGCCGAGCCGACATCGCCGTCTGGCGAGCCTCGAACAAAACCTTCTATTCCGTCAACAGCAGCAACGGCAACATCCAGACAATCGTATTTACCCAATCCAGCACGCAGCCCGTCTGCGGCGACTACGACGGCGACGGCAAAGCCGACTTCGCCATCAGAAGCGGAGCCAACTGGATCATCCGGCACTCCGCAACTCCTGCAACTCCTGTAACTATCCCCTGGCAACTCGCCACCGACACGCCCGTCCCGAACGACTACGACGGCGACGGCAAAGTCGACATCGCCGTCTGGCGTCCGACCGACAGTCCGGCGGGCACGCTCGGCAACTGGTTCATCCGCCAAAGTGCCACCAACGGCTCGTTAAGGGCGCCCGACCAATTCTCCAGCGGGCACGCTCGGCAATTGGTACATCCGCCAAAGTGCAACGAACGGATCGTTAAGACAAGTCCAATGGGGAACGACCGGCGACATACCCGTCCCTGCGTTTTATCGGAGGTAGCACACAAGTTAAAGATAAAGTCTAAATTCGTTAATGAAAATATTATTGGTGGGAAAATTATGACCAAGAAAAAACTATTTTTTGTGTGGACTTTGGGATTTTTAGTGTTGATATTTACAGGGAATACGAGTTATTCACAAAACATCCAAGACACTAAAAACAACTCTAATTCTGATGTTTCTCTTCATACGAGAGTTGATCCCGGTACACTGGGTTTAAGCTTTAACGTGAATTTGGGCAATTTTCCTGGACGGCAGGGTAATGTTCCGGTTTTACTTCGATATTCGTCAAAAGTGTGGAATCTCGAATTCTCGGGTTCTTACTGGGACCCAAATAGAAGCTGGAATATTTCGGACATACAACCGGTCCATAAAACTGGATGGGCTAGTAGTTTATATCCACCCTGGATCGAGTTCTCTAATACGGCGTACAACGAGTACGGCTCTGCGGTAGACCTGTGGAACTTCAGAGACTGGGAATACGGGGACAGCTATTGGAAAGTAGCACGTTTGAATATTAGGATGCCTAACGGCTCGTCGCATGAATTTCTCAAAGATTTTGGGGCAGGAGCGAGAGAGTTTCATTACGGGTTCCCCAATAACCCCAATTTGTGGACTGGAGATTTTTTTTCGAACGATGGCTCTGCACTAAGATACAACATTGAGGATGCAACTCTCTACTTACCCGACGGAACTCGTTATACGCATCCAAGCGGTGTGACCGGATTCGACACATTTATCGATCAAGATGGCAACAAGGTTAGCTTGGGATGGGCCGGTTCTATCGTCGACACAATGGGAAGGCAGATCTCTCGTCCAACATTAGAACATGCACCCGCTTCGCCCCAAGATATAAGTTATACCATTCCGTCATTCGATAGTCAGACGCGGAGTTTTGTTTTTAAGTGGAAAAAGCTCGAAGACATACTGACAATAAGCCAGCCGCTACGATATCCAGGAAATTGTGGGGTGAACGGCGTGCCAGCAGTTTCGCCGAGCCTCTTTTTTGGAGATTGGCAAAACGGTAATATTTGCGTTAACGATATATTCAATCCTGTTCTTATCAGCGAAATAGTCCTTCCAAATGGCACCTCTTATAAGTTCACTTACAACGTTTACGGAGAAATTGATAAGATTTTATACCCGACCGGGGCTTACGAAAGGTTTGAATACGGTCAAATTTTCGGAACCTCCTGGGTAGGTGATCCCTATAACCAGACGAACCGAGGTGTGTTAAAGAAATGGTTGAGCAAGGACGGAAGTTCCTCAACTGAAATACTCTGGCAGTACAGCAGTCCGCTACCAGGCAATGTTCAGACTACCTCACCAGATGGGAACCGATCAGAGAGAGTCTATAAGACCGTGAGTTCCTATCCGGGCTATGGCTTCGAAGATAAAGCTGCCGGTTCTCTATTAGAGGAAAAACTCTTCAATTCGAACAACAATTTATTCCGCCGAAGTCTTTATGACTACATTCTTAGGAGTACGTTCAGTGGCAATGTTGAACCGCGAAAAATCCGCGAAATTAGTTTGGTATTTGAAAACGAATCATCCTCAGCTCTCGCCACTCTGACAGAAATGGAGTACGAGGTACCAGGGCAAAATGGAATCCCAACCGACCCTGATTATTTCGCACACCTCAATCTGAAGCAAACCAAAACATACGATCTGCTTCCAGTCGCCTTAACGACCGCGAAGACTGCTGACATCAATACTATTAAGAACCTATTTTATCAGTCGGGTCACGTTTCGGCTCTCAGTCAGATCGATTATTTGTATGACGCCAACTATAAGCAGCGCGGTATTATAGGTTTGCCGATTCAAACAAGAACATTAAACCCTTCAAATCCGGCCGACATACTTTCAAAGAGCGAAGCTCTTTACGACGAGCAAGGTCAATATTACTCAATGGTTGACTATGGTCCAACCACAGGATATGAGGCTCCTACTGGGACATTTGCCAATTTGCGAGGTCACCCGACAACCAAGAGAACTTGGAACAAGGACACAAATACCTGGATTGTAACCCATACACAATTCGATAACTTTGGTAATGTCCGGAAGGTATGGGATACGACTGGGGATCAAACCAGATACATTGAAACTGACTATGATCCTCTATACAAATTTGCATATCCGACAAAAGTAAAAGCACCTCCGCCTGATCCGACCGGCATTCACGGAATGACGACGGGATCGGAAATCGTCAAGGTGTTCGACTTCACAACGGGTTTAGTTCAATCGATTACGGACGCAAACGGACAAATCGCAACTATCGAATATGACAGCCTTCTTAGGCCAAAAAAAGTAACTCCCGCTGCCGGAGGAAGCACTTCCGAAACAATATACAACGACGACGTAAATAATATTTGGATAAAGACTCGTCAACAAATTGATGGGAATAATTGGGCCGAACAAACAACCTTTTTCGACAAACTAGCTCGACCCTATAAAACTAAAACCAAAGATTTGCAGGGCGATGTTGTCACCGAAGTGAAATACGACAGTCTTGGAAGGGTTGAAAAGAGATCGAATCCGTATCGACAAGGAGAGCAAATATTCTGGTCGAAATCGAGATATGACGATTTGGGGCGGGTTCTGGAACTTTACGCTCCAGCTCTCGATGGACAACAAGGGGCAAGTGTCGGAACTGTAAAATTTGGAATCTCAACACTATCTAACTTTGTTGGACCATACATTGTATCCACGGACGCATCTGGCAGGAAATCCAGAATGATCTCAAATATTTACGGGATCGCAAGGGTCGATGAACCTGCTAATGTTGGAGGTACGGTAGACGCTGATCTAGGTACGATCGAAAATCCTCACCAACCTACTTTTTATACTCGCAACATGAAGGGGGAATTAACAAAAATAACGCAAGGAAACCCAAGTCAGACAGGGCAGCCTATCCAAATCCGTTATTTTATGTATGACTCTTTTGGCCGGGTTACTCGAGTTAGACAGCCAGAACAAACACCTAACTCAAATCTAGTGACATCAGGAAACCCAGAAAACAATCAATGGACGGCTGCTTATACGTACGACCTACTTGGTAATTTAATCAAGTTCACTGATGCAAAAGGCATTAACATCATTATTGAATATGATAAAGGCGGTCGACCAACTTCGCGTTGTTATACGAAACCGGATACTCAAACAACCGCCACTCATTGCACCCAATTATCTCAGTCACAAGTTAGTTTAGACACGCCACAGGTCGATTACTATTATGACGGAGAAGGTTTACCACAAGTGCCGCAGTTTTCACGAGGTGCATTGACCAAAGTAACAAGTGCGGTTTCTGAAAACCGTTACACAAGCTTTGATAATAACGGCAGATTGTTGGCGAGCCAGCAAATTACCGATGGACAAACCTACGATTTTGCTTACAAATACAATCTTTCTGGTGGTTTGATTGAGGAAACTTATCCGAGTGGCCGCATCGTGAAAAACTTTCTTGATTCTGATGGCGGTTTAGCTACAGTCAGTAGCAAAGCGGCAACCGGACTCGTCAAGACCCTGGCCACCAGTTTTGACTATTCGGCAACGGGCAGCGTCCGGAAAATGATGCTCGGCAACGGACGTTGGGAGACCGCTCAGTTTAATGAGCGTTTTCAACTAACTCAAATCGGTTTGGGAAATTCCCCGACTGATCAAAGTTTATGGAAAGTTGATTATGAATATGGTGAACTGAATGCAGACGGCAATACTGTTGATGCCGTAAAAAATGTTGGCAACATTGCCCGGCAAACAACAACCATACCAACTACAAGTTTTGTCCAGAGTTATAGATATGATGCTTTGAACCGCTTGACTGAGGCAAAGGAGACAGGTGCAAGCGGAACTCAGAATTGGAAGCAAGATTTTGGTTATGACCGTTTCGGGAATCGAACCAGCAGGTATCAGAAAGTTGGCAACGATGTTTTGCCGATTAACAACCTGACATTGCCGAACATTGACCCGGAGACAAATCGGTTTGTAACCGGTCAAGGTTATGCCTATGACTTTAATGGTAATTTGATAGTAGATTCTCACGGGCGAACGTTCACCTTCAATGGAGACGATAAGCAAACTCAGGTTAAAGACGCCACTCAGACTATTATCGGAACTTATTCGTATGACGGTTCAGGGGCGAGAGTCAAAAAAGTGGCGAATACGGAAACCACAATATTTGTCTATGATGCAGGAGGTAAGTTAGCAGCTGAGTATTCCACTCATCAATCTGCGGAGCCAACCACAAGCTATCTAACAGCCTATCATCTAGGGAGTCCCCGAGTAATCACCGACAAAATGGGCGGAGTTATTTCGCGCAGGGATTTCATGCCATTCGGCGAAGAAATTTATGCTGGCGTCGGTAGTAGAACAACTTCGCTCAAGTATTCCACGGTCGGTGCGGACAATATTAGGAAACGATTTACCGGCTACGAAAAAGACACGGAAACTGATCTCGATTTCGCACAGGCAAGAATGTATGAGAATCAACACGGACGATTTACCACGGTTGATCCATTGATGGCATCCGCAAGCCCTGTAAATCCGCAGACTTTTAATCGCTATACGCACACAGGGAATAACCCAATCAATTACACAGATCCTAGTGGTTTGAGATGGGTGAGCGACGCAAATAATGAGATTTATTGGATTGATGATAATGAAGCCCTTAATGGGAGAGAAGACGTAACTGGTCAAACGATCCTTTTAGGTGGGGGCTGTGATAAGGTAGCGGGATGTGTCCGCAGCGGAACAAAGGTTACTTTTAACAAAGATAGAAGTATAACAATTGAGTCGAATGAAAGCGGTAATCCGGTAATCAACGAAGCCGTGGAAGTTGTAGACGCAGCTATCGAAATAGTTCAAACAACTGTTAGTGAAATAACATCAACGATAGGATTTTCTTCTGGGCCGACAACAGACGCACCGACAATTGAACTTCCGACTGGCGGAGATCCAGGCGGTGGGCCACTAGAACCGATAGGAGGTCCTGATGCCGGGGGAGAACCGGATGTCGGCGGGGGTGATATTGAAGCCGGTTCTAGTGGTGACTGGAAGGTTACGGCGGCTCAATTACTATACTTTATTGGAAATGTTTGTTGGCAAACAAGCTGCTGGGAAAGCGATGACGAAGACGAAGGTGATTATGTCTACAGGGGATTAGCTGAAACAGATAATCCAGACAATGGCCTTTTTGCACGTTCTCCTGATGAAGGAAATGCACCTATATCCCATGTAGCAGGGCAAAAAGCGTCTCAATGGATATCTACGACAGCAGATGAAAATATTGCCCGAGGGAAGTACGATAAGGGATTCGGCGTTGTTAGAATAGACTTGAATGAGGTCAATAACGAGATTGTTGACTTAACAAATGGCATTCCAAATGGTGGAAGATTCTCAAATTACGCAAAAGCCGATAAAGAGATTTTGATTAAAAATTACATTCCTCCTAAAGCAATTGCGAGATTACCATGAAAATGAACGAAATAATTAACCAATTAGAAAAAGAATGGGATATTCCTGACGGTTTTTTTGGAGGCTTGCGCGAAGGAGTTTATCATGTCGAGCGGTACGACAATGTGATTAATTTATTGCGTTCTATTGAAATTCAAGGCGATCAAATAAACAGACGATTGGTAACTCTGTTATGGTTTATCCCGCGATTTATGAGTTGGCAGGACGAACGGGTTTTGGAACAAGGCGGAGATGTAACACAGTTAGCAAAGGCAACAAACGAGATTGAATCCATTCTTTTTGAAAAGTTAGGGATGCCATAACTTTAAGCCGGGGCCACCATCCCACCGGTAAAAAAAGTGTCTGAAACTCTCGAAAGAAAGTAGTTTTATACGCATGTGTAAACATCCCGTAAAATAGTACCAATCAAAAGTAGAGTTTCCGTTTGAAGAAAGCAACCCTCCTACAGCGTAAACCTTCACTGAGATAAAGTCGTCGGACATCTTCATCCTTAACCAATTCATCCGGCTGGCCCGCGCGCAAGATTTTACCTTCGGCCATGATGTAGGCGCGGTCGGTGATGCCAAGGGTTTCGCGGACGTTGTGGTCGGTGATGAAGATTCCGATTCCTTGTTCTTTTAGATAGAGAATTATCTCGCGGATGTCGTCAATGGCGAGCGGCTTGGCTTTATTCGGATCGCTCGCGGCTAGATGCGTTTTACGATAACAAGCGTTATGTCGTCATTTGCCGGTGCGGTCAGCGTAAACGCGGAAAGTGCCGATTCGACCTTGTCACGCATTCCCGAAGCCGAAGAACTCAGGTTATTTTGAATTACAGCCGACAATCTTTCCATGCCGAATTCTTCATCTTTAATATTATTTGCTTCGGAAACGCCGTCGGAGTAAACAACAAGAGATTCGCCGGGATTGAGAATGGTCTCGCCCATCTCAAACTCCGCCGCGGGCATTATTCCGAGCGGAAAGCCGCCCGATGAAAGCTGCACTATTGTTCCGTCCACACGTCCGATCAGGGGCGGATTGTGCCCGGCATTGATATATTTCAGAGCGCCGGTAGCGGGATCGAGCTCGGCCGCGAACATAGTGACGAAACGGTTGGCCGGTGTGTTTTCAGCCAGATATTTATTGACCGAGCTTATCGTTTGATCAAGTGAGCTTTTCGCCGAAACCTGGGCATGGATCGCCGCGTGAACGCTCGACATGAGCAGAGCGGCGGCAGTTCCCTTTCCCGAAACGTCACCGAGAGCTATCAGCATCTTGCCATCGTGACGCTCAATAAAGTCGTAATAATCGCCACCGATTTCGTAGCACGAAAACGAAATGCCCTGAAATTCATAACCAGGGACCAGCGGCGGGCCCGAAGGTTGAAAACGCTGCTGGATCTCCGTCGCCAGACCAAGCTCGTGCTCCATTCGCTCACGCTCGATTCGGGACTCAAGAAGTGTCGCGTTCTCGACACGGATCGACGCGACGGACGCGAGTGTCGTCAATATATTCAAATGCTCTTCGGAAAATGTAGCTTCGTAGGTTGGCGAATCGGCATAGATTAGCCCGAAAACGTCTCGCTCATCCACGCTCAATGGAACAGCAAGGACAGACCGGATTCCTGAAAGAGCCATCGTCTGGCTTGCAAATCTCGGATCGTGCTGGGCATCGGCGGTCAGCACGGATTTGCCGTTTTTGAGAACTTCCTCCATCACGGTCCTGCTAACGCGGACTTCTTCGATCACGTCCTCTTTGCCGCGTATACGCGCGACCTTGATCTTCATCGCGCCTTCATTTTCTTCGTCGCGAAGCATGATTACGCAGCGTTCGGCCGGAACGGCTTCGAACACGAGCGATGCTACCTGATTCAATGTTTCGTCGAGGCCACTGGCGGAAAGCAGTGCGACGCCTACCTTACTGATGAGACCTAGAAGGTCGTTGCGCGATGAGAATTGTCCTTTTAGAAGTTCGGTGGTCGGTATCTTTCGATGCTGGAACGAGATCGTTTTCGAAGGATCGAGCGCTTCCGTATGATCGGAAATAAGCGTTGAGCCTGAAACACCGCTTGCTTTCTGATCGTCAAAAACTATGGTCGTTTCTCCGATTTGTATCTCACCGCCGGAGAACAACGGGACCGAAGTTTTGACCGGTGCTCCGTTGTAGCGTGTGCCATTCGCCGAACCCAAATCCTGAAGCCAAAAACTGTCTCCCTCTTTGCGCACCTCGGCGTGCAGCCGCGACGCAAATGCATCCGGAATACAAACATCACTGCGGGCCGAACGACCGATCGTCGTTCTTAGCCTTGAAAGCTGAACGATCTCGGCAGTGCGTTCCGTATTTTTGAAGATCAATTGAGGCATAACAATTTTATCGCCTGTTAGCGAATTCGGCGATCTGCATAGATGACAACCGTACCGGCGATGTAATCATGCAATGCTCGTCCCTTGCTGCTGAGAACCGAAAGAATAAAACCAATTCCCGCACTACCCAGCGTCAAAAGATAGCCGAAAGTCTGTCGCAGCAAAATAGAACCGGTAGACGCAGCCCGCCCGTCCAACTTTACGATCCGCAGCCCGGTAAGCATTTTACCGATAGTTTGTCCGCTAAAAATAGGTAGAACGATGAAATTTGTAAAGCCGACAAGGGTTGCGATCAGCCAGCTAGTATCATTAAGACTTCCGCCGATAAGCCGCGCTCCGTCATTACCCATATAGCGGCTAAGCAGCAATCCGATTACAGGGATCGCAATCACGACGATATAATCCGTCAATAAGGCTCCGCAACGCAATAAAAATGGTGCCTTAACCTTGTGCGGGTCGAAATCCACAACCAATTCGATATTTCGCGATGGCCGATTCGTGACCCCACCAACAGTTGCACTCATAGTTCTTTAAGTTTATCCGATCACGAAATGAAGCGTTGCGTCGCCGACCCGGATCTTATCACCCGCCGTCAAAACATGTGGTTGATTCGGAACCAGCCGGAATGTGTCATTCGCGGATCGAGCAAGTATAGTTCCGTTTGAGGAGCCAAGGTCCTCAACCATAAAATTATTGCCTTCGCGCCATATTCTGGCATGTTTACGGGAGATTTTGGTCTGCGGATCGTATTTTGACAGATCTACCTCAGGAAAAATATTCGACATTGGATCGCGACGGCCAAGCAAATTATCGTCCTTCTGAAGAGAAAAGGCCGGAGCGGCAAGCTCGCTTGTACCTTCGATCACAAGTTTTGCGGTCCACGAGCCTTGCGCATATATTTCGGAATGGACACCTTGCTGCGCGATCGGCTGTTTCGCTCCGCAAAACGCACAGAATAGGTCGGTAGCAACAATTCGCTGACCGCAGAAGCCACAAAACACACTTTGATTCGCCAAACTAACGGACGCGGGAATCTCGGTAACTCCATATGTAACAATGCCGTTCTTTAATTTTATCAGATGCTCTTCGAGAACCTCGCGCATTTCCGCCGCCGATGCAAAACGCGAATCGGCATTGTACTCAACCGACTTCATCAAGATCCGTTCGACCTGGTCAGAAAGCTGCGGGTTGATCTGTCTTGGCCGCGGATTCTTCTGAAAATCAAAGATCAGCAGCGGATTGCTTTGCGGATCGGCACCTGTAAGCAAATGGAACATAGTCGAACCAAGGCTGTAAATATCAGATCGTGGCTCAACATTGCCGCTAAATAATTCCGGCGGAGCATAACCCATGGTCCCGACCGCGGTCACACCCTTTTCTTCTTTTTTGTTGATCGACCTCGCAATTCCAAAATCTATCAGCATCGCCCGCCCGGAGTTGCCGTCGATCATAATATTGGAAGGCTTTAAGTCGCGGTAGACTATTGTCGACGGCTGATTGTGAAGATAATCGAGGACGTCAATTATCTGAACCGCCCACTCACACACGCTCTTTTCGTCGATCTTACCTTCCTGTGCGGATCGGAGGCGAGACGAAAGGTCGCCGCCCGATATGTATTTCATCACAAGGTAGAAACGGCTTTCCTTATCGTCGTAAAAATAGTCGTAAATGGTCGGGATCGAAACATGGTCCAACGACGAAAGGATCATCGATTCGCGCTTAAAATCATTGATCGCTTTTTCCTGCTGTTCTTCTTCGATGTGAGCCTGAACCATCTCTTTAACGGCCCGAAGAACTCCGCCGAGATTATTATCGCTGGCCAGATAAACGGCACCCATACCGCCGCCGCCGATCTTACGCACTATTTCATACCGGCCATTAAGAATTGTTCCTTCGGTCAGCGGTTTAAGCTTCGCACTTTTCTTTCCATCAGTGTCACCGACACCGATGCCATGGGATGTAGAAGAGATTGCCGCCTGACCAGCAGATGCACCCGGATTTTCAACATCAGCGGCAGCGTTAGATGCGGGCTTGGATGATTGGCCTCCTTCCGGCTGAATTCTTGTGTTGATATTGTCGGGCAGGCTGGGCGGCCTATTTTCCATTATCCTTACCGAATCGAAGGTCGAGTTTGAAGCATAGCTATCAGCGGATTCAAACTCCTCAGACGGTTTTGCGATACCCTCAAAATTTGATGGAATCCTCTCCTCATACAAACTTCCGCTGGTTGGAGGACGTGAGTCATGAATTGCCGCCAACGAAGCGGAGTCGGCTTCCTCCGCAATTATGTCATCCAAACTGACTGCTACCTCGGGGATTTCTTCATCTACCTGATCGGACGATGTTAAAGCGGCCTCTTGTACTTCAATGGCTTCTGACTCCAATGGCTGCGATTCTTCATGTTCGGAGTTGGCGGCCAATTCAGCTTCACTATGCTCAATGGCAGGCTCTGATGTCGTTTGCTGAAGATCTGCCGCTTGATCTTCAATTTTCACAACGTCTTGGGTCAGCAAATGATATTCAGAAGTCGAAGATGCGGCGATGTTATCAACGGTCTTTGCATCACTCAAGATAGCCGGTACGGGAATGTCATCGATCAACACGTCATCAGCCTCGATGGTATTCTCGGCTGGCTCCGATTTAGCAAGATCTTCTGCCGGAGGTTGCGGCATCATAATCGTACTTTCCATCGAATCATCAACTTGAACATCCGGAATTGCGACCGGTTCCAAACTGATCCCGCAAAAAGGGCAGAAGACATCTATTTCCGCGATATCGGATCCGCATTCATGACATGTCATTGTTTTATCCGTACTCAGTATGCTTCGACGACCGCCGTTATTTACTTATCCGAAATCTAAGAAATGTTTTACCGACAATGATTTCGTCACCGTCAGCCAGAACTTGCGGACTGCCGGGCAACAATCGGCGGCCGCGATTTACAAAAGTGCCGTTGGTCGAACCTAAATCTTCGATCATGTGTATATTCCCGCGATATGTGATCCGAGCATGCCGCCTCGAAACTTTGGCGTCCTGATCATGAATATCGAGATCGATATCCGGAAAAATTCCATTATCCGCGTCCCATCTGCCGATGTAAGACTCTTCCGCTGTTAGCTGAAACTCGGTATCGACCGATTCGCCGCGTTCGATAATCAATTTCCCGTGAGATCTTCTGCCATCCTTTGGCTCGACCGCTACCGCCGGGCTTTCGATCTCAAAAGGTTTTTCGATGATCGGCGGAATGCCCACCGACGTAACCTGAACCGGCCGCGAAACGGGCGCTCCAGAAATAACCGGGCTAACCTCGAACTCACTGCGGCCGTTATCATTTCCGGAAATAACGGGTGCTGGAAGCCTTGTACCACATTCGTCACAGTAACGTGACGCGTCGAGATTCTCAGTTCCGCAAGATTGGCATCGTATCATTTATCTATCCCACGCCGCGACCAAATTAGCTACGAAACAGAAACAAAATAGGGCAAGATTATTTTACCTGTTTATTCATTTTTCGTAAATCCTAAGTCGAAGGTTGCAAAACGTCAAACCGCTAGGCTATATCTGCTTCTGTTGTATGATCCTTATTATCGTTCACTTTTTTGAAACTCTCAAAAGAATCTTGTCGTAATAACGGCTTGACGCTTTATTTTTGTTGGATTTGCAGACATTCTTGCCATCACTAAAAAAAATTCTGGTTAATAGGGGATAAAAGCAACATGGCATTGAGCCGTAAGAAAAAGATAATTATAGGAGCTTCGATCGCCGCACTTTTGTTGATCGTCGTCATCACCAGCATTTTCGCGACCCGCAAAGACACACCGGAAGTAACGGTCGTAAAGGTTGAGACGCGTCCGGAATTGCGATCGACCGTCACTTCATCCGGCGAGGTCCGTCCGATCCAGTTTGTGAATCTCACAAGTGAGGTCCAGGGGAAAATCGAAGAGATCACCAAGAAAGAAGGTGATCCGGTTGAAAAAGGCGAAATCCTTGTACGACTCGATCCCGACCAGCTTTCATCGAATGCCGACGCCCAGCTTGCCGCATTCCAGACTGCTCAGGACGATGTGCGTTCGTCACAATCACAGGTATCTGGAGCACAGAATAACTTATCGCAAGCTCAACAAGGGTTGAACGTGGCCCAAGTCGCGGTTGACAACGCTCGACAAGGCGTCATAACCGCTCAGACAGAAGTTGACCGGGCTCAAGTTGAGGTGAATGCCGCCGAGCGGGAGTTTCGTCGTAATGAGCAACTTCTGGAAAGCGGCGTTATTTCTAAACAGGATTTCGATTCCGCGAAAGATCGCGTTGAAAATGCCCGCGTCGGACTTGACACGGCCAAGGCCCGTCTTGAATCGCAACGGATCCAAATCAAGGACGCGCAGGCCCGTGTCAGCCAACAGCAGGTTGCGGTAAAGGACGCCCGACGTGCGGTTGATACTGCAAATATCAGTGTTAGCTCAAGCCAGTCGAGGGCAAACCAGCAGTCCGCCGTTCTCCGCGGACAAAACAACCAGCGCGACAAGACGGTGGTTGTCGCTCCAATCAACGGCGTCATCGCCGAGATTCCATCCAAAGTCGGCACGTTCGCTGTTGCCGGACTTTCCACAACGGCTCTTATGACAATTGCCGATATGTCTTCGATCAACGTCGAAGTCAAAGTCGATGAAACGGAGATCGACAAGGTAGCGGTCGGCCAAAAAGCAAAGATCAAGGTAGATGCGTTCGGTGATAAAGAAATAGAAGGCGAGGTTTTGCAGAAGACGCCATTGGCTGTCGGCAAGTCGCAAACGAGCGGCGGGCTTTCGACAAACATAAATGTTCAGGAAGCGAAGGAGTTTCGCGTCGTTATCCACCTGGTTAATTTAACCGAAGATATGCAGAAAAGTTTGCGTCCTGGCATGAGTGCGACAGCCGTGATCACGACAAAAACCGCACAGAATGTCGTTGCTGTTCCCTTGCAGGCGGTCATCGAGAAGAAACCTGAAGGCTCGAACGAGTCGCCGACTCCGCCGAACGCTCCAGCGCCATCGGACAAGCCCAAGCCAATAAAAGGCGTGTATGTTCTCGAAGGCAACAAAGTTAAATTTAAACCCGTTGAAACTGGCATCACCGGTGAATCGGATATTCAGATAATCTCCGGACTTTCCGAAGGTGAAGAAGTGATAACAGGCCCAAGTCGTATCCTGAACACCCTGAAGGAAGACACTGTCGTCAAAAGACAAGAGAAAAAGGAAGGCGAAACCGTAAAGCCCTAAGTTGGTAAAGTCGATGTACAGATTCATGGAAAACGAAAACGGCGATCACGGAGTTGCGACAAACGGTAGTACCGAGGGCACTAAAACTCTCATATCGATGCACAACATCTGGAAAACCTACCAGATGGGCGTCGAAGAACTGCATGCCTTGCGGGACGTTTCCTTTCAAGTCGAAAAGGGCGAATACCTCGCAATTATCGGACCGTCGGGATCAGGCAAATCGACTTTGATGAACCTTATCGGCTGTCTTGATTCGCCGTCAAAAGGCGAATACTGGATCAATGGAAATCTTGTTTCGGATATGACCGACGATGAGTTGGCCCGAATACGAAACAAGGAGATCGGGTTTGTTTTTCAAACGTTTAATCTTCTCGCTCGAGCGACTGCGCTGCACAACGTCGAACTTCCTCTTATTTATGCAGGCATGAGGGCTGGTGAACGCAACGAGAAAGCCCAGGCAGCATTGGCGTCTGTAGAACTCGGCGATCGTGTTTTACACAAGCCTAACGAACTTTCCGGCGGTCAGCGCCAGCGTGTTGCAATCGCACGAGCGCTCGTAAATCATCCGTCGATACTTCTGGCTGACGAACCGACAGGAGCACTAGATTCGAAGACGAGTGTCGAGATCATGGCGTTGTTCGAAAAACTCCATGAAGAAGGTAATACGATTATTGTAGTTACTCACGAACACGACGTCGCTGAACGGGCCCATCGCATTTTAACGATCCGCGACGGCCAGATCGAGAAGGATGAGAAGATAAGATAATGGAGCATCTGCCGGCTCACGTGTCCGTCGTCTTTTTAATCACGACGTTCATTACGGTCGGCATATTTCTTTACGCGGTTCGCAAAACCGGCTTCAATTCGACACTGGCAAAGATCCTCATTTTCGTCATTCCTTTCTGGATGATTTTTCAGGCTGTCGTTTCCCTAGGTGGATTTTTTCAGAATACCGATGCCTTACCTCCAAGGTTATTCATTTTCGGCGTCGGTCCCGCTTTATTACTGATACTGCTTTGTTTTTTATTTGCACGCCAGAATTTAGTCGCGAATTTGCCGATAAAGGTCCTTACCATAATCCACGTCATTAGAATCCCTGTCGAGCTGACACTTTCATGGCTCTACGACGGCGGAATGGTGCCGCGGATAATGACATTTCACGGAACGAACTTCGATATTCTGTCGGGTATCACTGCACCGGTCGTTTATTATCTAGCGTTTCGCGGCGGCTCGGTTAATAAACCGCTTCTTGTGGGGTGGAATATCGCGGCGCTCCTACTCGTTTTCAACATAGTCATCACTGCAATACTTTGCCTTCCGTCACCGATCCAGCAATTGGCTTTCGACCAGCCCAACCTAGGCGTACTCTATTTTCCTTTTTCATGGCTTCCAACCGTTGTTGTTCCTATAGTTTTCTTTTGTCATTTTGCATCGCTTTACAAACTCGTAACCGGAACGACCAAATGAACCTTTATTTACGGCTTGCGTATTACACGAAGGATTTTCTAACATCCGAGAAGCGATGAATTTTGCCGAAACCCTAAAACTCGCATTGTCAGCGATATGGTCTCATAAACTGCGTTCATTTTTGACATTGCTGGGAATGATCATAGGCGTCACGGCCTTTATGGTCGTGCTTTCGCTGCTGCAAGGTTTTAGCTCTTACGTCGACGAAAAGATCGCAGGTGTTGGCTCTAACTCTTTCACGATCCGACGCTTTAATTTTGAGGATTTCAAGGACACGGACACCATAGCCGAGGCTCAACGGCGAAACAAGGAACTTTCATTTGACGAGCTAAAGTTTATCGAAGAAAGAGCGCAGCTTATCTACAAAATCGGGGCTCGCGCATTGCCCAATTCCCGCGAAGTCAAACGCGGAAGCGAAACACTTCGCGATGTCCGAATCGATGGTGCCGAACCGATCATCGCTGAAATCGACAAACTTGATATTGCCGAAGGCCGTTATTTTACCGAGACTGAAAACAGCAATTCGATGCGGGTTTGTTATGTCGGTATGGATGTGGCGACGAAGCTTTTCCCCCAGGGTGGAGCGGTCGGTGGAGAAATAACAATACAAGGGATTCCATACAGAATTATCGGTATTCAGACTGCGAAAGGTACAGTTTTCGGAATGCCGCAAGATAATTTTGTTCAGTTCCCAATAAAAACTTACGGAGCCAATTTCGGCGGACTTCGCGGAAGTCGCGGACTTTACTTTTCTGTATCGGCCCGAAACGAAAAGAAGATGGCGGACGCGGTTGAAGAAGTTAGGACTTTATTGCGTATCAAACGCAAGCTTGAGTTTGGCGAGAAGGACAATTTCGGCATATTGACGCCCGACGCGATCAGCGGCTTCAAAGACAGCATTTTCGGAGCGATTGGAGCCGTCATTCTTGCCGTTCCAACCATCGCGTTGTTCGTTGGAGCGATTGTAATCATGAATATCATGCTCGTTTCGGTAACCGAAAGAACAAAGGAGATCGGCATTAGAAAAAGTTTGGGTGCTCGGCAGAACGATATTCTTAAACAGTTCTTGTATGAATCGGCAACACTTTCCATTATCGGCGGTGCAGTTGGCCTGACGCTTGCCTATCTGCTTGGTTTCATAATTTCAATTTATGTAATCGAGACCCGAATATCTTTACTCTCTGGCCTATTTGCAATTGGGGTATCCGGCGGTATCGGAATCCTCGCAGGGTTGTTCCCGGCATGGCAGGCAGCCCGGCTCGATCCGATTGAAGCACTGAGGGCGGACTAATAATATGAAGTTACTTGGCAGTTCTTTATTTGAGAACTTCAAGATGGCGTTCGATACGCTGAAGTCAAACAAACTCCGTTCGTTTTTGACGATCGTCGGTGTTCTTGTCGGTGTTGTTACGGTGATGCTGATCTCTTCAATAATAAGCGGTATCGATACTGCATTTAAGAAGGAAATTGAGTCATTTGGTACACGATCTATTTTCCTTTACAAGTTCGATATTGGTGTGCGAACCTCCGCTCCGACTCGCGAAGAGCGCATGCGAAAGCCTCTTACAATCGAGGACGCGGAAGCCTTGCGAGCATTGCCAACCGTAGAAGCTGCCGTGCCTTTTCTCGATGTATCGAATAATTTTTTCGGACAAAAAATACTTGTTACTGGGAAAAACGGCAAAACTTCGTCCGCGATCCAGATGAATGGGACGCTGCCGGACCTGGAAAAGTCGAATACGGAGATTCTTGTCGAAGGAAGATGGTTTACCGAGACCGAAAGTGATTTCAAAAAGGATGTCTGCCTTATTGGCGATACTGTCAAAGAAACGTACTTTCCGTTCGAATCACCGATAGGCCAGACGCTTGAAGTGGGCGGCCGCGAATTTCTGATTATAGGTCTTTTGCAAAAACGCGAACAGCTTTTTGGCGGCGGCGGCGGTAACAACGATCAGAGTAATATCATTTATATGCCGATTGGGGCGGCCCTGCGATTGAAGCCGTTCGCTGACGACATATTTATTCTGGTCGTTGCTCGCGAAGGGTTTCTCGACAAAGCAAAGGACGAAGTAGCCGATCTTTTAAGAATTCGCCGCGACGTTAAATATGGCGAAAAAAATAACTTTGCGATGGAAACCGCTGCGAGTATTCTTGACCAGTTTCGCTCAATCTCGGCCGCAACATTCGCAGCGATGTTCGTCATTTCGTCCGTTGGTTTGATGATCGGTGGTATTGGTGTGATGAATATTATGCTGGTTTCCGTCACCGAACGAACACGCGAGATCGGTATTCGCAAAGCGATCGGGGCACGCCAGAGCGATATTCTTCTCCAGTTTCTAATCGAAGCAGCAACGCTAACAGGCTTCGGCGGGCTGCTTGGTCTAATTATTGGTTACGCACTTACATTTCTCGTCGGACTTTTCTTTCCGTCGTACGTTCCCTGGTGGGCTCCGCCGATGGGCTTTGGCGCAAGCGTCATTATTGGAATAATCTTCGGGCTTTGGCCGGCGTGGAAGGCTGCCCGACTTGATCCGATCGAATCGCTTAGATATGAATAGATTCCGTATCAGCTTATGAAGCTTGGGAATAAGAGAGCCATGACAACGCCGAGAGCAACCAAAACTAAAAATACGCTCACTGCCGCTGTCCACCCAATCGATGGCGTTACTTTTTCGCCTGCATCTTTTATTCCCGTTGCATTAAGCCATACCCAATAAAACCAAAGCAGGCTGAAAGCTCCGAGCAGCGTATAAAGAACGGGATGTTCCGCGGGCACAACGAGAAAGCTCAGGTTGTCCTGTACCAGTGATGTTTGCCCGGTGATGGGGTGTATATCCGTCGGATCTTTTGTGAACAGGATTATCGTACTCAATATGTATCGAATAACCGAAACAGGAAACGACGCGTACACTGCGGCTGAAAATGCCTGCCAGTAATTCATTTTTCCGCCCATTGCGAGAGCAAACAAAAAGAAAACGCCTCCCAGGAAAGCAAACAAAAAGACAGATACCGTGAATGATGAAATTGCTTGTCCGGCCTTCATTACGGGGTTCTTATTATCCGCAATAGCATCCGCTCTGCCGGATTCAATCTGCTTACGAGCATTTTCATCCAAAAACGACATTTCTAGAGTCTTGTCTATTGCGTAGTTCGTTACGCGCTCTGGGGTCAACCTGTACAAGAACAAGTTCATAAAGGTTGTAGAGAGCACGGACATTACAAGCGCTGCAACCAGCCAGCGCGGATGGCGGCGTAGGTTCTGAAAAACCTCCGACGGCGAAACAAATATGTTTAGAAGGCTCGCACCCGTTGACATCCGTTCAGCCCCTTCCGTGTCGGGTTTATCGACAAAACTCAGTCCTATAATCAAACCGCCCAAAAGAATCATCACGACACCGGGTTGGGTCATACCCGGAACGACTTTCAAGATACCCAATACCGCAACAAGCAATCCGACAACCGCCACGATGATACCAGCCAAACGATTCATATTTTTTCTCGACTAATTTGAGTTAGGTGTTTAGATCAACTGAATTTACGACTTTTACGAGAAGTTTGTTTCAGCTTGTTTGCTGATAGCGGGCTTTAAATCCGAATACATGCCGCAAAATGACCGTCGGCAATTTCGCGCAGCTCAGGTTCGACTCTTGAACACTCGTCGATGGCAATCGGGCATCTCGTTCTGAACCGGCAGCCTGACGGCGGATTTATCGGTGTCGGGACATCGCCTTTCAAAACGATACGCTCTCGTTTTCGCTTTGGATCGGGCACAGGTATGGCAGAAAGAAGCGCTTTTGTGTAAGGATGCATAGGATTTTTATATAGCTCAACTGAATCGGCGATTTCAACAATCTTGCCCAAATACATCACAGCGACTCGATTCGATATGTGCTCGACAATCGCCAAACCGTGCGAAATAAATAGATACGTCAGCCCAAACTCAGCCTGCAAATCCTGCAATAAATTCACTACCTGAGCCTGAACTGATACGTCCAGAGCCGAAACCGGTTCATCGCAAATGATCAGTTTTGGATTTAACGCGAGTGCCCTCGCAATGCCGATACGCTGCCGTTGGCCGCCGGAGAATTCGTGCGGGTAACGAGACATATATTTTGGATCGAGTCCGACCTTTGTCAACAGGTCCGCAACGCGTTCTTTTTGCTCGCGTTTATTCGAAATGCGATGAATCTTGAGTGGTTCGGACACTATCGACAGAATGCTCATTCGCGGGTTGAGGCTCGCGTACGGGTCCTGAAAAATGATCTGCATTTCGCGGCGAAGGCCCTGCATCTCGTTATTCGAAAGCCCAACTATGTTTTTGCCTTCAAACAGAATTTCCCCGCTCGTCGGTTCGTGCAGACGCAGCATACAACGGCCCACAGTTGATTTGCCACAACCGGACTCACCGACAAGGCCGAGAGTTTCGCCAGAGATAATGTCGAACGAAACGTCGTCTACAGCCTGAACGACATCGTCGCTGTTTTCGATAGCGAAATGCTTGACGAGTTGCCGGACTTGGACAACCTCGCTTTTTTTAATTGTTTGTGCGGCGGATTCCATTCTCAGATTTCGGCGGAGAGCACCTTTTCCCGTGCGATCTCAAACTTTTGGGCCTTATTATAGAGCACGCATCGAACCTTCACATTATTTACGAGTTCAAAAAGCGGAATGTCGTTTTGCGTACAAATATCCATCCGGTGCTCACAGCGCGGAGCAAAATGACAGCCTCGGGGAAGATCGGTCGGGCTCGGCACAGTTCCTTCGATCGTTTGCAACCGCGGCGATCTCGCGATCGAATTTGCCGTTAATTTCGGGACCGAGCGGATTAAACCGCGTGTGTATGGATGTTTAGGGTCCTCGAATAATTCACCAACGCCCGATTCTTCGACGATCTTTCCCGTGTACATGACGCAAACGCGGTCCGCTGTTTCGGCGACTACGCCAAGATCGTGCGTAATGAGCAAAACGGCTAGTTTACGGCATTTTCGCAATTCGTCGAGAAGTTCAAGTATTTGGGCCTGAATTGTCACGTCGAGCGCCGTCGTCGGCTCATCGGCTATCAAAAGCTCAGGATCACATGCCAAAGCCATCGCAATCATTACGCGCTGACGCATTCCGCCGGATAGCTGATGCGGGTAATCATCAGCCCGCCGCTCGGCACCTGGAATCGAAACTTCCTTCATGGCATCGATCGCGGCAGCCCAGGCAGCCTTTTTATCAAGTTTGCGATGCAGCCGCAATGCCTCGGCGATCTGTTCTCCAACTGTAAAAACTGGATTCAGTGAAGTCATCGGGTCTTGAAAGATCATCGCAATATCGTTACCGCGAATCTCGCGCATTCGATCTTCGCTGGCCGAGGTCAATTCTTCGCCTTTGAAACTGATCTTTCCCGACGCGATCTTTCCGGGCGGATATATCAACCGCATTATCGAGAGAGCGGTGATTGATTTTCCACAGCCCGATTCGCCAACAAGCCCAACAAACTCGCTCTCGTCTATAAAAAGACTTAGATCGTCTACAGCTTTCACCAACCCGGCCCGGGTAGGAAATTCTGTCTTGAGATTTGTAATTTCGAGCAGATGGCCCATTCTTATTCAGGAACTGGCAGTAAAAAAGCGGAACCAGACGATATTAACTTAAATATAAAGATGTGAAAAGTATGCAATTCTCAACGCCTAACATTTGTTGAAGCAACTATTTCCGTCGCTTTTTCTTCCAATGGATGTTATCATCTTTTGAGTTTTTTGGCCTTGTCCGCAGTTTTTTCAAGGAGACCATTAATAGTGAATAAACGGTTTAACTTTCTTTTTGCTCTTTTCCTTACATTCTTTGTTTCCACGTACTCTTTTTCGCAAAGCCAAAGCGTATCTAAGGTCCTTCCGAAAGGTGGCGCAAGTGCCCCAAAATCGGTCAAGGCCGTTACAACTGAAAACATAGAACAAGATGTCGCGGAAGCACTGTCAATTATTGAAAGCAATCATGTAGTCGGCAAGAAGATGAACTACAACGAGGTTTTCAAGTCCTCGATCGACGGCATGCTTCATACGCTCGATCCACATTCGAATTACTTCGACGCAAAGGAATTTGAGCAGTTCAGGACAGATCAAAGCTCAAGATATTACGGTATTGGAGCAACGATCGGCGACCTTAGCGATGAAAAGGGCAACGTTATTGCGACCTACATTCGTGCGACCTTCGATAACGCTCCGGCCCATCGTGCCGGTCTGCGGTACGGCGATAAGATAATTGAGGTCAATGGCACCTCGATGCTCGGCAAACCGTTTTCGGACGTGCGCAACTTTCTTCGCGGCCCGCGCGGCACACCGGCAAAACTTTTAATTGAACGCTACTCAACCGGTAAACGCGAAAACGTTGACATAATTCGTGATGCGGTGTCACAGCCATCGATTTCCGAAGCTTATCTGATCCGCCCTGGCGTCGGCTACATCGCGATGACCGGCGGATTTCAATCAGACAACCTATACCGAATTTGCCCAGGCAATGAAGGAATTGAAGGCAAAGGGTATGAAGCAGTTGGTGCTTGATCTAAAGAATAACGGAGGAGGCCTCGTCGGACAGGCATATCGCGTAGCAAATACTTTTCTCTCGTCCGGACAGACTGTATTTACACAGAAAGGCCGCCTCGAAGGAACTACCGAGCCTTACAAGGCAGAGAATCCTAATCCGGAAACAATGCCCGTCGTTGTGCTGGTCAATCGCAATTCCGCCTCGGCGTCCGAGATACTTGCCGGAGCGTTGCAGGACCATGACCGGGCCTTGATCGTCGGCGAAACAACTTTCGGAAAGGGTTTGGTGCAAAATCCGTTCGTGCTGGAATATGGTTCAATGCTGCTGTTGACGATTGCTAAATACGAGACACCTTCGGGCCGGTTGATCCAACGCGATTATTCTGACGGAAATCTCTACAACTATTACACAAACGGCGGCGTTGGTTCCGATGACTCGCAGCCCTCTGTCGTTCCGAAAGGGGCTGAATCGAAAACCGATGCCGGACGTACTGTTTATAGCGGCGGCGGCATCAACCCGGATGTGGCTATCAAGCCGGACACAATAACTTTAGAGCGTGCCAGATACCAAACAAAGCTCAATAATCCTATATTTGCTTTCGCTATGGACCTTGCGTACGGAAAGGTGAAGGGCTTTGAAACGTATAAGGTTGACCGGCCGATCATGTTTGAGTATGACATCACGGCGAAGGATTATGCTGTTACTGACACCTTGTATCAAACTTTTAAGGCTTTTGCTGTCGAGAAGTACAAGTACACGCCCGCACAGGTCGATAAAGAGCGCGAGTTTGTCGAACGTATTCTTCGGTCGGAATTGGTGTCGGCTGCCTATGGTTCGCAGACATCGTTGCAGGTATCGAATGAATATGACAACCAATTGATGAAAGCGATCGAGCTTATACCAGAGGCCAGACAACTTGCCATCGACGGTGCAAAAGCCAAAGCGAATGCCACGAGGCTCCGGTCTTCGAATAAATAATCGCTTTGTGTCAGATAGATCTATAAAAGGCCGCGACCTGAAAATGGTTGCGGCTTTTTGTTTAGAACATCCAGCGGACGAGATAGAAAATACCAACGCCAGCGCCAATGAGAGCAGCTATGAGGACTGCAATCCCAAATCCGACGAGGATTTTGAAACGGCGATATCTTTTGTCCGACGGCGGCGACAATTGGTTTTGAGGAAAGTATGGCGGCGGTCTGTTCATACGGAGTCCAATGTGCAAATTAGAGATTGTAAATACAGCGTAACAATTGCATCAGCTATCTGCAACTCGTAGACACGATTGCAACAGATGCTGCGAAAACTTCTCCCAACTTTGGACTTTATACTTTGGACTAGCAGCCGAGACGTGCGATCTTCCAAAGTTCTATGAGATAATCGTCCAGATATCTCATCCCTGAACTAGTAGGACAAAAATAATGAAACGCATTCTAACCCTAATATTCGTTTGTGCATCTGCATTTGCCGGCGTCCGTTCGCAGGCACCGTTTTCGTTTGAAGATCTTGTTAATACCAAGCGTGTCAGCGATCCGCAGCTTTCCCCTGACGGGAAATGGGTTGCCTACACGGTCGGCATTGTAAACAAAGCCGAGAACCGGACGGTCACACATATCTATATCGTGAAAACTGACGGTTCGGATCAAAAGCAACTGACCAGTGGCACAACATCGCACAGCTCGCCGCGATGGTCGCCCGACGGAAAACACATTGCTTACGCTTCCGGAGGCCAGATCTGGACGATGGAGAATGACGGCGATGATAAAGAGCAGGTGACAAAGATCTCTACCGGAGCTGGAAATCCCGTTTGGTCGCCGGATGGTGAATGGATCGCATTCAACTCGGATGTTTATCCGGAATGCACGTCGGAAGAATGTAACAAGACCGAAGAGGACAAGGCTGAAAATACCAAAATGAAGGCAAAGGTTGCCGAACGGCTTTTGTTCAAGCATTGGAACGAGTGGCGAGACCGCAAACGTTCGCATGTGTTCGTGATCTCGAAGGACGGCGGCATCGCACGCGATCTCACGCCGGGCGATTTTGATTCACCTCCTTACGGGGCCGCGAGCGGAGTTGATTATGCCTTTTCGCCTGACGGAAAAGAGATCGCTTTCCTGCGAAACCTCGACAAAATTGAGGCGATCTCGACGAACAGCGACGTTTTCACCATGCCGATCAATGGCGGCTCGCCGCGTAACATCACAGCCGCGAATAAAGGATACGACGCCTCTCCGGTATACACGAACGATGGTAAATACATCCTGTTCCGGTCGCAGGCAAAGGCCACTTTCGAGGCCGACCGCTGGCGGATAATGCGTTATGACAGGAACAGCGGCCAGACCGTTGAGCTGACAAAGGGTTATGACGACAACGTTGATGAAATGACGGTCACTTCGGACAGCAAGACGATTTATTTCGCCTCGGGCGTTCGCGGTAAATCGAAGGTTTTTACAGTCCCTGTCGAGCCGGATGTTTAAATTGCGGATCGCGACACATGTTAAACCTGTCGAAGGTGCTCTTACCTGCCGTATTTCCTTTCATCAACAGCCTCAACATCTCTGCCGGACGGCAAAACATTAGTATTTGCATCGAGCTCGATGGCAACGCCGACGGAGATCTTTGCCGCTGGTACGCAGAGAGTTTCGATCACAGCACTTAGCCGCAGTCGGCCTGGTTTTACATTGTCCGCACCCGAAGAACTCGAATGGAAAGGCGGCTTGCAGACGCCTGTTCACGGCTTCTTGCTAAAACCGACAAATTTCGACGCAAAGAAGAAATACCCACTGCTCGTGCTAATCCACGGCGGGCCACAGGGAGCCTGGAGCGATAATTGGGGCTACCGCTGGAATGCGCAGATGTTTGCCAACGCCGGTTATGTTGTATTTCTTCCAAATCAGCGCGGCTCAACCGGTTACGGGCAGAAATTTGTTGATGAAGTGTCAGCGGATTGGGGCGGCAAGGCTTTTGTCGATATCAAGAACGGTGTTGCGGAAGTGATAAAGCGGCCGTTTATCGATAAAACTCGGATAGGTGCCGCCGGTGCTAGTTATGGCGGTTATATGGTCGATTGGATTCTCGGCCACAATAACGATCCGCGATTCAAGTTCAAAACACTTGTATCTCACGCAAGCGTTTACAATCTCGAAAGCATGGCAACGGCGACAGAGGAAATTTGGTTCGTAAACTGGGAATTCAAGGGAATGCCCTGGGAAAATCCGGTGAATTACCAGAAATGGTCGCCGCATAAATTCGCCAATCGATTCAACACTCCGACACTCGTGACGGCCGGTGAACTGGATTTTCGTGTTCCGGTCGATCAAAGTTTGCAGTTGTTTACGACGCTGCAACTGAAAGGTATCGATTCCAAGCTGATCATATTTCCGGACGAAGGCCACTGGATATTAAAGCCGCAAAACTCGGAATTTTGGTACAGCAATGTTATCAACTGGCTCGATAAATATCTGAAATAAATTCGTGATCTAAGCTCGGCAAAATCAGCAACTCGAATTTGATTCCGGCTTCTCTTGTTCGTTTTAATTCCTCTTGTTCCGTGGTCGGATTTAAGTCTTTACCACGAAACGAGATGAATTATAAGGAACAAGGACGAACAACTTTCCTCTTATGAAATCTAAATTCCTTCACCTGTTCGTTGTCACATTTTTCGCTTTTACTGTTGAGGCCCAAACGACGCGGCCAGACTTCAACCGGGCTTCGACCTATGACGTGCAGCATTATGTGTTGCGAGTCAGCTTTGACCGCGAAAAAAAGAAAGTTAACGGCGACACGACCGTCCAGCTAAAGCCTCTGAAGGATGGTTTGCGCGAGGTTGTCCTCGATTCGGTTGACATATCCTACATATCAGTGACGCTTGACCCTGGTGGAGCCGCGCTCAAATACAAAACTGAACGCGATAAGATCGTTGTTACGCTTGATCGCTCGTACACGGCCAACGAAACGGTCACTATCCGGTTTCAATATTCGGCAACGCCAAAGAAAGGAATTTATTTCATTCCGGAAGAGCGGCAACCCGACAATACAAAAGTCCATTCTTCGCAAATTTGGACACAGGGCGAGCCGGACGAAGCCCGGCATTGGTTCCCGTCATTCGATTTCCCCAGCGATAAGGCGACGACCGAACAATTTATCACCGCAGAAAAAGGCGAGACCGTTGTCGGCAATGGAGACTTTGTCGAGGAAAAAGAGAATCAGGATGGAACGGTAACACATCATTTCAAAATGGCGGCTCCTCATTCAACGTACCTTGTATCGTTCGTGATCGGCGAATATGCAAAAGCGAGCGGTAAATTCAAGGACATTCCGCTTGGATACTACGTTTATCCCGGCAAGGAGGCAATCGTTCCGAAGGCTTTTGGGAAGACGCGAGACGTGCTTCGCATTTTTGAGGAGCTAACTGGGATCGCGTTTCCATACACAAAATACGACCAAACGATTGTCTCGGGCTTCACATTCGGCGGAATGGAAAACATAACGGCTACGACAATGGCCGACACCGAGATATTCCTTGCCAATTATCCGTTTGGCCAAAGTGCGGTCGAGAATCTGGTTTCGCACGAAGCGGCCCATTCATGGTTCGGCAATCTTGTAACATGCAGGAATTGGGCGGAACTGTGGCTAAACGAGGGATTTGCGACCTTTATGGAAGCGGCATATCTTGAAAAAATGTACGGACGTTCGGCGTACATGGCGAAAGTCGTGTCCGATGCTGAGACCTTTCTTGCCGACGACGCTATAAACCAAAAACGCAACGGCCTATTTAACCGGAACGCCGACAACGTCAATGCTCTTTTCGACCGTCCGGCAACGACCTATAACAAAGGCGGTGCCGTTCTGCACACTCTCCGCGAAGAGATCGGCGACCAGGCATTTTGGAAAGGCGTTAACGATTACCTGAATAGATACAAATTCGCGAATGTCGAATCGACCGACCTGCGAGCAGCAATGGAAGCCGCATCGGGCAAAAAGCTCGACTGGTTTTTCGATCAATGGGTTTATGGGATCGGCAGCCCGAAATTGGATGTTAAGCAAACTTACAATCAAAGGAAAAAAACGCTTACTTTGACGATTGCCCAAACACAGAAGATCGACAAATTTACTCCCGCGGCTTATCGACTGCCGATGGACCTGGATATCGTGACCGATAAAGGAACTACCGTGCAAAAGTTGGATATAACAAAGCGGCTGGCTACCTTCAGCTTCAAAACAGACGGCAAACCGACAAGGCTTCGCTTCGACAAAAATGAAAAGATACCGTTAAAAACAGTAAAAATAAGGCCTTTGGTTACAGGACAATAACCTCCAAGCGCGATGTCGTTCTTTCCCACGCACGCGTCTCCGACGGCAGCCCGATGATGTTCCGGTCGGTGTACGGTTTTGTCAGATTGTAGTCCGTCTCGACCCGTTTGATGACGTTGCTCAGACCGGTGTCGAACACCTCGACCTTCTTCACAAGCCCGTAAAGCGCGACCGTCGTCGAGCCGCCAACCAGATGATATTCGACCGCCGTTTTCTTTACATTAGCCGCGTCCCCGATGCGAGTCTCCTTGACGCGCGGGTTTGCGATGTACGTGAGAGCCGTGTTGTCCTGTGTGTAATCCGTCCACGTCCACCGTTTCCGGTCGGCGGAGTTTGTCCCGATGCAGTCCTCGGTCGCGAGCGGCAGGCCTTCCTTCCAGCCCGTTTCGCCGACAAACGTCCTCGAATAAAGCCCGTCGGGATGATTCGACATCGTCACATCGATCCGCGTCCCTGTCCCCGTTAATCCGCCGACGTTGTACGGCTGACCTGCGGTCAGCGTGTTTGTAACGACGGTTTCGGCTCCGCTGTTGAAGTTCTCGACCTAACTGTGTGTTTCCGAGAACCGCGGACAGTCGACTCGCCGCATTCTGGCCATACCCGCGAAATTCTAAATCAATTGCGAGAAAATCGCAGGATCGCAAGCCTGACCCAACTCCCATGACCCCAACTCCCATACGTCAAGCAAGATTTTGTTGGTGACTCCCTAGTTCTTTATCCGAACGCATTTTTTCTTTTCATCTTTTGCTTTTGGAGAGAATTTTGCAAAAATGACGTACTTTTCAGCCGAAGAAGATTCATAAGTATTTAAAAGAATCCCAAGCTCTTCATCGACATAATTCCAAACATCGTCGTCCAGCGTCTGTTCTTTCTTGAAGCGTCTCAGGTCAAATTCGAGATTTGAAAGAAGAGGCCTCTTCTTCGGGCTAACCAAAATATCAATAACAGTATCATTCGAAACATCGAGCTTGCACCCATTTTCACCAGGATTAACACCACCGTACCATATAGTTATCCTTGCGTCAGTGATGTCGTATACGTGTATGTAATTGTTCCTAGATATCGGGGAGCCGAGGCGTTTCTCGACTTGCCGCATCGTCGAAACCAGAGGAAATATTGATTCCCTGATTGTGGTGATTGGCTGCCTATCCTGTCCATTTATCGGGTTGAGCAAGATAAGCAATATAAGGCCAATGACTAACTTTATTTCAGTGGTAAGGCTCATTCTATTTTTAACTCCTATTTACTTCTTTTTTGGCTCAATCCAGTTCGGATCACAATTCCTTTTGAGTTCGTCGCCCCAATAATTACTAGTTCCAAAGAAGCCAGTACCAGTATAACGTTCCCCCTTTAACGCAGCCGTTGCATAAGCAAGTTGGTTATCATTGTAATTGTAGTGAATCAACTCGTGTATTGCCGTGACAGTTAGCAATGAATCAAGGACATGAGCCTGACTTAACTGAAACGCGGTAAGGTTCGCCGAGGATCGTCTCTGAGGATCCAAACCAGCGTTACCTCCCAACCAAACTCTGGCGCCATTGAATTCAGGTTTGTTTCTGAACATGTTGACGGTATTTCCATAGGCAAAATGGAAGTTGCCCTGTTCGCTTACAATATCAAACACGTCAAGCACTAAATGGGTTTTTAGGCCAGAGCCTACGTCGATTGTATTACCATCTTCTCCATTCGGAAAAAGTTCACTTGTCTTATCTAACAGTTTCTCAATATACCTCTTGCATTTTCCATCGTTAGCGTCGAGCATCGCTTCCACTCTACTGCGAAGGGCCGCGACTTCATCCTTGGTTAGCTGCCTTTTCTCTATGGAGGGATGATACGGGAACAGAGTTTGCTGCTGAGTCTGCTGTGGAGATTGAAAATTAGCACCGTTCAAAGCAATTCCTTGCGCCATCGAATGAAGCTGTACAGATGTTTCAGAGATAAAGTTTGGATTGCCGTCAGAACTGCCGAGTCTGCCGCCCGGAAATCCGCCGAACCACTGATAGACATTTTCTCCGCTTAGACCCGATCCGGGCGTGTAGCTCACGTTTGTCGGTAAGTAGCCCTGACTGCCGCGACCGAGAAAAGCCAGACCTCGCTCATGCGCTTCAAGATTCCAGACCGCTAACCCGACGAATCTCCGTAAACTGTTGCTCCAGATTGCAACTGTCGTATCGGGCGGAGCTTCGACAACCGGTCCGCCGCCACCCTGATTCTGGTAATGCTGCAACCAACCGCATGGAACATTAACGCCGTCCCAGACGCAGTTCATCGATTCCCAACCACCGCCTATTTCTCCGGGCGACCAGCCACCTCCACCGCCGCCGGTTGAGACAAGATCGGATTGATTTGGTAACCGCCCGATTTCCATGCCATTCGGTTCATACTCCTTTTTGCCCGGCACTGTTAAATCATCGTTCGGAGCTCCTGGCCAATATTGATTGCTATCGTATGACGATCCATAGCCGGAAATGCCGTGAGGATCGCTGTGTTCCCAATGAAATTTGGCATAACTACCGACGTTGGGAAAGTAAGTGGCTATTTTCCGCCCGCCCGCGTATACATTCGTCTGCCCGATGCCACCATCCTCATAAATCAGACTGACTACAGCCCCGCCGAGGGCGCTCAGATCTGAGATAACGTCTGTCAGTCGTTGATTCAAACGGTGGTAACGGGTTTCCGTTTTCATCGTATTGCGGCGAGCTTACAAACATCGAGTCCTTTATGGGCATTCCGTTTCCATCGAAGGAAGAGGTTTTTCTGTCGAGAGCCGCTCCATCGGTCACGGTCGCCTTTTTCGGTTGACCAGCGGCATCGTAATCAATCTTATTTCGAGACGTTCCGTTGCCATCAATTTCCTCGGCAAATCTCCCGTCCGAATCATAGACCCAATCCGCATCCCATACGCGTACCTTCTGCGCCCGATTGTTTGTGTAGTTTTTCACCTCATCAACATCAAACATTTGGCCGACTTGAATGTCTGTTCTGAACATTCTGGAATTCGCTTCTTTTCTGCTCGTCGGATTGCTAAAACCGTTATAAACGTAATCATTCTTAACAGGCACATATAGATCGAACCAGTTTGAGCTGCTATAATTAGGTTGCTCGCCCCTCCCAATGTAACCCCCAAAATTCTTTGTCATTCGGCCGACTTGGTCAAATGAAAAAGACCGGTCGTTGCGATTGTCCAGTAGGTCACGAGCGAAAGTCAGATTTCCGTCCGCATAATATGAGTACCGTTTGGACATTTTGTCTGGCATGACGTATTCGTAAGGCAGCAATTTATTGTTGTAAGTAATGTCGTATTGCCGTCCGTCTTGAAATTCGCCGTGTTTGATAGCTCCCCACGCTCGATACTGAATAGAGTGAGCTATTTGGTTGATATTATAAGTAGTGTACGTCGGAGTACCGCCACTTTGCCACGTCACGACTCTATGCTCAAATCCTTGTCCATTCACGGCGGTAAGCCTGCCAATCCTGTCGGTCGCGTAGCTAACTATTGTGCCGTCCGGGTTAGTAATTGATTTCAACTGTCCTGAAAGAGCGTACGAATACGCAAGCGTAAAGCCGTTGGTAAGGCCTGTGAAATGTTTTGTTTCGGATGTTAATTGAGAAAGCTGGTTGTATTGATAGTCAACCGTCCCGGTTTCATCGGTCATTTGAGTCCTGTTACCGAGAGCATCATGTGTGAAAACTACATTGCTCGGAATTTCGACGGACGAGCCTTGCGGAACACTGTATTGAACAAATACCGGAAGCTTTTGATTGTTATAGCTGTATGTCACCGTTGCACCTCTCGCGTCCGTAACGTTTGAGATGCTGTCGTCCGTGTTGTAGTTGTAGGTCGTGGCCGTGCCTGAATTTTGTTCGGGACGATGCTGGGTATTCAAACGCCCATGCCCGTCGTAGGTCATCGAAGTTACCTGACTTACGGAAGTGGATTGCTCAGTTTGTGTCGCGGACAAAGCTTGATCGCGGCCATTGAATTGAACCGTGTTCGTCGAATAAACGCTGCCGTTCCAGTTAAGGGTTTCGGTTTTCCATTGCCGTCCGAGAATATCTTCATAGACCTTCTGCTTTCTCCGTCCAAGCGTGTTCGGATTGGCACCCTGCCAGTCTGTTTCGACGATGTTCTCGCTTTGGATCGTCGTCACCTGGCCGCCGGCGCAGCCGCAGCCTTCATAAGATATGAGTACGTCGGAGTCGTTGAGGACAGGCGAGTCGATGCCGTCGGTGTTTATCTTTCGGATGACGCGGCCTTTCCAGTCGTATTTCTGGTATGTCCAAAGAAACGCTGTATCGTCGCCTGCCGGTGTCCATGAGTCGGGATCGTTTGCGTTCGGGACGGAGACTTCGGTCGGGACGGATTGGCGTTTCGCTCGGCCTAAGATATCGTATTCCGCGATCGTCGCCGACCAGCCGCCGATGCTGCCCGGATGCTCGGTTCGCGATCTTCGCACTCTGCCCGCTCCGTCGCTCCAACTCTCGCTCATTACTTCGTCGAGCGCGTCGGCACCGTTATTGTTTGTGTCGATGATCGTCGAGAACACTTTCGATTGGATGCCGTTGGTCGGGTATTCGTAACGCGTGTAGGCTCCGCTGTTTACAATCGTTTCCTGCTGCAACCTGCCGACCGAATCGAACAGCCGCGTCGTTTTTTTGCCGAGAGTGTTTCCCGCCGGTGCCGGGCTGTTGGCCTCGACATTCGCTCCGATGTCGTAGCGATACTTCACCGTCGAGGAATGTAAGTTATCGCCGAGAGAACTCCCCGCCGGGTCGGTGATGACGGTCGGATACGCAAAGGTCGTCGGGTTTCCGGTCGTGTTCCAACTGTCTGTGTAACCGATCCTCACCTTGCGATTCAGCGGATCGATCTGGGCGACGACCGAACCGGCGATGTCGTATCTGACCTGCGATGTGACCGCCGCGGTCTGGCCGAGAACATCATGTCGCGTCGTCGAGGTCGGGTTGCCACGCTTTGTAAACGCCGAGCCGTAATTCGCCGTGTCGTGGTTGACGGGACCGGGACTAATGATCTGGTTCGGCTCCTGCGAAAAAGTCCCTTCGTCATAACCGTAAGTCACCCGCGAGACCTGTTCGAGCGACTGCGTGATATCGTTCTTTCCCCAGGCCCGCGTCTCCGACGGCAGGCCGATGATGTATCGGTCGGTGTACGGTTTTGTCAGATTGTAGTCCGTCTCGACCCGTTTGATGACGTTGCTCAGTCCGGTATCGAACACCTCGACCTTCTTCACAAGCCCGTAAAGTGCGACCGGCGAACCAGTGCTGACAGGATGATATTCGACCGCCGTCTTCTTTACGTTCGCCGAATCACCAACGCGAGTCTCCTTGACGCGCGGGTTTGCGATGTACGAAAGAGCGATGTTGTCCTGTGTGTAGTCCGTCCACGTCCAGCGTTTGCGGTCGGCGCAGTTCGCCCCGATGCAGTCCTCGGTCGCGAGCGGCAAGCCTTCCTTCCAACCCGTTTCGCCGACAAACGTCCGCGAATAAAGCCCGTCCGGATGACCCGTCATCGTCACGTCGATCCTAGTTCCAGTTCCCGTCAATCCGCCGACGGAATACGGCTGACCCGCGGTGAGCGTGTTCGTAACTGTGGTTTCGTTTCCGCCGTTGAAGTTTTCTACCTTGCTTATCGACTGCCCCAATCTGGGGCAATCGGTTTGCACACCGGATATTGATTCGAGATTTGTCCTGACGTAGTTCAGCTCATGATTGTCGGCGGCAAAGTTCTGCACCTTCCAGACCTGTCCGTATCCATTGTACGTGAACTTCGTATAGCTGAGGTCCGCGTAGGTGATCTTTTCGAGAGCCTTGATCACCGTGCCGTTCGGCGGGCCGACGACGCTTGTGATCGGTGTCGTAAAGTTCGTGTTGATCGAAACATTCGTGTAAGCAAACGTCGCGTAGTTGTGATCGCCGCTCTGCCACGACTGTTTTACCGTTATCGGATAAAGGCCCGTGTCGTAAACGACGGTCACGACCCGTCCGAGCGTGTCGGTCATCGTCTGCAGCAAGCCGTAGTCGTCATAAGCGAGCGTTATGTAGTTTCCGTTGCGATCTTTTATCTCCGTGCATCTGAACGCACCGCCCTTCCAAAGGTAAAGCATTTGCGTCCCGTCGGTCGATGTCACCGTTATGGTTATGTTCTCGACCGGATCGTTCGGGTTCGCGGCACCGCTTGTCTTTAGCTGTGCATAGCTCGAATCCACCGTTTCGTAGATACCGGTTGCCGCCACTTGCCGGAATTCGACCCGTCCGCCCGACGGCGTCACCATCAGATACGCAAACGCACCTTTTGCACTGTCGTAATACGCCGGTTCGATCGTCGGGAAGCCGATGCGAAAACCGGGGCTGACATTGCCCGCGTCGGTGTCGAAATATATCTCGCTGCCGCTTTTTGTCCAGACCAGCGAGTTGTAGCCGATGCCGAAACCGGCGTTCATCCCGGCCCGGCCCGGCAGACCGACAAGCGATGTTCCCCAGGCGAAGTTCCGCGAATAAAGATCGGTCACGCCGGTCGCGTTCTTTGGCGAAAGACGGTTTTGAGCAAGCTGATAAGCCGAGACCGTCCCGCCGATCTGTTTGACGTATGACGAAGGCACCGCCGTGTCGCCCGCCACGCCAAGCGTCTGGACATCGAATGAAAGATTCGAGCTCTTCAGCGTGTGAAACTTTCCGGTCGTCGGACGCCAGATCGAAAAGTCGGCCTTGTTGTCGCCGTCATAATCGGCCGGCGTCGGTTGGTCGCCGTAGTTGCCCCATCCCTGAGTGATAAACGATCCGTTCAGGCTGCTGATCACATACCACGTTCCGGTCGTTCTTCGATAAACCGCGACATCCGTTTTGTTGTCGCCGTCGTAATCGGCCGGGACCGGAATATCCGTGCTGATTCCCCATGTGTACGTTAGATTGCCGCCGCCATTGAGAACTATGTGCCAGACGCCGGTCGCGGGACGGTAAACCGCGACGTCCGTCAGTGCGTCGCCGTTATAATTGCCAGGCACTGGAATATCGCCCGCCGCTCCCCAAACCTGTGACGTAATAGCCCCAGTCGCTCCGTCCCGAAAATACCATGTGTTGTTCGACGGCCTGAAAACCGCCGCGTCGATGGCCGTGCTGCCTCGATAGTTTCCCGGCAGTGGTATGTCGCCCGCCAGACCGAAACCCGTGATCGTTTGAATCTGCGAGTTCGAGCTTTTCTTTATCTTCCAAGTCCCGGCGCTAAAAACAGCCGGGTCCGTTTTGCCGTCGGCGTCGAAATCGGCCGGACACGACTTACCGGTGGTTGTCCCGATCGGTATTGTTGTCGTAAAAGTGCCGTTTCCGCTGTTCTTTACCTTGAACTCCGTCGTCGTAGCGTGCCAACGTCCGATGTCCGCCTTTAGATCGCCATCGAAATCGAATCTCACGCTTCCCGCCGGCGGCGGTGGCGTTAAGAGTGGAGAGCTGTGAGACACGGACTGCGGCTCCGATGCAGAAGCCCGCGTGTCAGCAAGGGCGTAACTCAATAGGCTGTGAACGGAAAGCACAGGGCGGACAAAAGCGTTTTTAATGCCCGTCGCCACGCCCGACGCGAGCCTCTCTGTCAGTGCCGCTTTGCCAAACGCCAGCAAACTTTGAACCTTGAACTTTGAACTTTGAACCAGAAAATGCTCCGGCGGAGCTGAAACAGGCGCGGGCACGCTCGTTGCCGCCTTGATCTTTACCGGTCCAAGATCGCCCCAAAGATCGTCGATGAAAATCGCCGGAACGAGCATGGCGAAAATAATTGTAAGCGCGGTGATTCGAAGAGAAAACGACAAGGACACGGAGAGAGCGTTAGTCACAGGCTGTGCTCCTTGCTACTGGGAGTAGCTGAAAAAAAGGCTTTTTGTTAAAGACGGGCTTTGGTAATGCCGGAGAAAGCCCGTCTGCCGTTTATAGATTTGAACGAGATCAAGCTATACCCATTCCAACGACAAGTCAACTCTTCACTTAGAAATTCAATAAAACAAGACAAAAAAAGTTCCGCGTGAGAAGCGCGGAACTTTTTCCCTTTGAGAAGACCGGATGTCTGCTTGAAATGTTGAGAAAGCAGAAGCGCGAAGCACACACAAAATCGCGACCGAATCACAAAATAGCAGTAACTTCTTTGCAACACCTACGAGGTTAGCTGACGGGCTAGGAACGAAAGATTATCCCTGCGGCTGTCTGCCGCTTCGCCCCTGTTTCACAAACTTACGCCTTTACTTACGTGCAGGCTTCTTCAACTAAGTGAAACTTTTGGGTCCCCCGCGTCTTTCGTATCGTCCGAAAGACTTCGGTGATCGACTTTTCAACAATTTGTAAATTACCACAGAAATTTGTCGTTTTCAAGGAAAAAATGCAGTTTTTTCATTATCGGGCGGGAAAAAGTTGATAAAGCATCAGGTAAACAACGACGCCGGTGATCGATACGTATAACCAAACCGGATAAACGATGCGTGCAAGGCGTTTATGAGAGTCGTATTTGCCTTTCAGTCCTTTCCAAAGCGTCATAAGAACAAAGGGCGTGACGAGTGTGGCGAGGATAGTGTGCGAGGTCAGAATCGTAAAATACAGCGGGCGGGCAAGACCTTCGCCGGTAAATTTTGTCGGGCCAAGCCCGTACATAGAAGTACGAATTATGTGATGGGTGACGTAGCAAACGAGGAACAATGCAGATACGGAGCTTGCCGTAATCATGCAGGCCCGATGTCGCGCGACTTGTTTTGTCAGAATGAAATACAGCCCGAATAGTAAAAGAACGCCGCTTGTGGCGTTCAGCGTTGCATTCAAGTGCGGAAAGATGTGAAGCAGGTCCATTATCGCCAGAAACCCAGCAAAACAAACAAAACGAGCCAGATCGCACCCATGAAATGCCAGTACCAGCCAACTGCACGAGCAAGCTTTCGCCGCCTGAGCCTGTCACTTTCACTTCCGCCGCCATTCCAGCAGTTAAGGACGATAGTACTCAAAGCAACTATTCCCCCGAGCACATGAGCCACGTGAACCGCCGTCAAAATATAAAAGAAACCGGCGTATGGGTTGCCATGTAGGTACAAGCCGCGTCTGGAAAGCTCTAGCCATGCGAGTAATTGCGACGAAATAAATGCGGCACCGAGAACGGTTGTCACAAGAAGCCATTTACGGCCGGCGTCAATCGCATCTGCATCAATAGATCTTTTTGCGATGTGGTACGAAATGCTGCTAATTAGCATCAAAATCGTGCTTATCCAAAGTTGGATCGGCAGGTCGAACGGCTTCCACTCGGCGGCCTTGTTCGTCGATACCATTACGTATGCCCCGATCAGACCCGCAAATGTCATTCCCACGACCAGAAGCAAAAACCATGTAACAACTTTTGCCTTGTCGCCATTATCGGTATCGGACGCGCCTAAATTTTGCTCGCCAAATTGGCGTTCGTCACCGTTATCGCTGCCTCCATTGCTGCCACCGTTTCCGCTCGACGATCCTGAAGAGGCTGAACTCATCAAGCGCGACCGTATCTTGCGAAGGCTTTCAGGTTCAACAACTGGTTCTGCGGTTCCCACTTCCATATCTTTAGCGATGATCAATGACGAGCAAGCCGAATATCAGCGGTAAATAAAGCACGGAAACCATTAAAAGCCGTCGTGCCCGCTCGACTGTTTTGGCCCGGGCGGTTTGGACACTTTCGAATAAAAACCAGACGCCGAGAATCGTTGCACCGATCAGATAGATCAGCCCGGCAAATCCGAGAAAGAAGGGTGCGAGACTAATCGGCACCATCATAATCGCGAACAGGACGATCTGCCGAGCCGTAATTCTACCGTCGGGTTCGACGACTGGCAGCATTTTGATTCCCGCCTTTGCATATTGCTCTTTGTACATCCATGCGATCGCCAGAAAATGCGGAAACTGCCATAAGAAATAGAAGAGCGAATAACGCCCAGGCCCCGATCGTGATTTCGTTCGCAGCGGCCGTCCAGCCCATAAGCGGCGGCATCGCCCCGGGAATCGCTCCAATAGCAGTTGAAGCGGACGTTCTAGTTTTTAGCGGCGTGTATAAAAAGACATAACCTACGATGACCGTCAAACCAAGAACCGCCGTCAGCGGATTTACCAAAAAATATAAATAGATCTCGCTAACAGCACATTGAAGGATTCCAAAAACAAGAGCCTCGTTTGCGGTTATCCGTGACGTCGGGATAGGGCGTTTGGCGGTCCGGTCCATTAAGGCGTCCGTGTCGCGTTCGATGTATTGGTTCAATGTCGACACGCCAAATGCCAGCAGGAGAATGCCGATCATTGAATTGACGAAAAGTGCGGCGTCAAAACTGCCCTTGGTACCGATATAGAATCCGGCAGCCGACGTTAGCACAAGCATGAACGCGATGCGAGGTTTCGTCAGTTCGACGAATGCGGCGATGCGCTCGCGCACTCTGGCCACTTTTGGTTCATTGATTTCCGCGGTAGTTACATTCATCAGGTTCGTCAATATTGGTCAAATTATTAGTAAGAATAGCGTTTTTGCCGCAGTTTTACCAAATCGAAGGAACTGACCGAGGCTTCTATTCATATAAAGTTTTTCTAATTTTTTTCGATGGTGACAAACAACCTCTGTTAAGTTATGATTTTCATCATTAGAAATGTCCGCTGTAGAAGAAACAATCAAAGCTAAACAAGTACCGAGATCTGCGGCGCTTCCGCTTTTCGATCGGGCGATCAACTTCATTAGCTCAGTCAGATTCGGCGTTGCGCAGTTGTGTGCGTTGGTTGTGCTGTCGATGATCGGAATGCTGATCGTTCAGCAGAATGTTCAGGGCTTTGAGACGTATTTTGCATCGCTGACACCGGCTGAAAAACAGGTCTACGGATCGCTCGGATTCTTTGATATTTATCACAGTTGGTATTTCAACCTGTTGCTCCTTTCCCTTTCGCTAAATATAGTGCTCGCATCGATAGATCGCTTCCCTTCGGCATGGAGCTATATTAAATCTCCGAAGGCAACGGCCACGCCAGACTTCCTCCTAAATCAAAAGGACAATGCCTTAGTAGTAGTTCCGGGAACGGATTCCGGCCGAATCGCGGACGATGTTAAAGCGATATTTAAAGCTAACGGCTTAAACACCCAGAGTTTCCGAAAACGAAACGATCTCGTACGCGGTCGATGCCGATGGTAAAAAGCTCTTCAACGAGACGGTAAAGTCAAAGAATATTTATGTTTTCGGGGAAAGTGGCCGTATCAACCGGCTTGGAGCTTACATCGTTCATGTCTTCCTGCTCACCTTATTCCTTGGTCATTTCGTTGCATTGCAAACTGGATTCGACGCCGATGTTCGGATGATCCCAGGTGACGGCACTGACAAAATCCAGATGATCCAGTTTGACGTGGACAAAAAGGAAAAGTTCGACGTGCAGCTTCCGTTCACGATGACATGCACGGATATTCAGCAAAAGCTGATCGATCCGCGTGGTTCGATCGACGTTACAAACACGCTTGATTGGCGAACTCAGTTGAAAGTCGACGACCCTGAATATGGCTCGATGATCGCCGACATCAGCATGAACAAGCCGTTCAGCTATCGCGGCTATCGTTTTTTTCAAGCACAGACTATACCCGTCGGCAATGCCCGGACGATCAAGCTTGAGCTAACGCCGCAGGCTGGCGGATCGACCAGTTGTTGCAGATATTCCGCGGATGGGATCGACAACTCTTGCCGACGGAACATTTATCGAGTATGACGAGTTTCTTCCGGATTTTTCGTTCAATTCAGAGGGAAAGCCCGACACGCAGTCGGGCGAATATAACAATCCGGTAGCCGTTCTGAACGTTACGCCGCCACAGGGAGCGAGGACGAAAGTTTTCGCATTTGCGTCCAAGCTCGCGGATAATATTCCGGTCGGTGCACCGAAGCTAGGTTACAAATGGCGGCTTGCCGAATACGAAAAGTCTCCTTTTGCTCATGTTCTATCGATCAAATACGACCCCTACAGCGGTGCTTTTATCGCCTGGTACATCGGCGGTTTCGGCTTGATCGGCGCATTGATTTTCGTGTTTTTCTTTTCGCACAAGCGAGTGTGGGCATTGATAAAGCAGTCCGATACAGGCACAACGGAAGTTATTCTTGGCGGAAACACAAACCGCAATCCCGCGGGATTCGAGGATAAATTCAACCGGATCGTAAACCGATTGCGTGAAAAAGCCGGGCTTTAGCTAAATGGACGGAACATAGTTTTTCATCTTCTTTTTTCTTATTCGCTTGTTCGTGGTTCAGATTTAGATACCACCACAGAATAAGAGGAACAAGAAAGAGAATTTCTTCGACGGACAGATAACAAGTCAAAGAGGTATTTATGTCGCAAGTTTTAACCGCAAACGAGGTATATAACGCAAAGATAAATAATTCATGGACGTCATACATTCCTGCGATCTTTGCCATCGGCGGAGCACTGCTGATGGTTGGTCTGCGCGTGCAGATCGGCGCAGGATTTATTAGCGATGGCGCTTTGATGATGGTTGCTCTGGCGTGCTACATATTTGCGGCGTTGTTCCAGTTGACGAATCTTTATGCACCATCCGAGATGGCTAGAAAGATTGGCCTTTGGACGGCAACATTGGGTGTATTTTTTAATCTCTCAAGCTGGCTTGTTCGATGGGTCGCCGCCTATGACCAAGAGATCGCTGAAATGCGGCTGGCGGGAAACATGGAAAACCCGTGGATATTCCGCTATGTGCCGTTTGCGAATCTGTACGATCTGAGTCTTGCCTTTGCATTCGGTGCGGGTATCGCGACGCTTTTGCTTGCTCGGCGAAGAAACTTTCAGGTGTTGAGCGCGTTTACGCTTCCGCTTGCGGCTTTGATTCTCACACTTGCCAGATTTATAGGCGATGAATTTATTGATCTGCCGCCGGTTCTCGATTCGTATTGGCGACCGATCCACGTTGGTGTCGCATCTTTGAGCTATGGCGTAGCTCTCGTATGTTTTGCTATTGCAGTAATTTACCTGCTTAAAGATAAAGTAAAGGTTGAAGCAATGGCGATTTGGTCGAGCGTATTCGTGCTTGGCGTTATCGCGTCAGTTAGTAAATTTTCGGTGTTTACCGATTTCGTTTATCGAGCGGGCCTGTTTGTACCAAATACTGATGGCGGTAAGCCGTTTTCATCTCCTTTCAGGTTAGAAATTCCTTATGTCGGACTGGCCTTGGTCATCACCGGTGTGCTCCTCTTAGGTGTGATCGTGTCGTTCCTGCTTTATCTGTACCAGGAAAACGAGAAGGCACGCTCGGCTGGCCATTTACTGCTTAAATTGGCATTAGTTGCTCAGGTCGTAGCAATCGCGATGCTCGTTTCCGGAATAAAGGGCTCCACGAACGTACAGCAGGGACTGCAAAATCAACTGACTGCACAGCCTACACAATATATAACCGCCGGGCGAGCGATGGCGGAGAGGCAGCAACTCTCGGTCAAGGAATTTGCCGCGATAACGCCGACACAGTTCGAGCAAATGGGCCGCTCGTACGTGCAGGCAAATGGCGACAAGATGTTCCTCAGCCTCAATACAAATCCCGTCGAACTGGCCGGCCTTGTAACGGGGCTTGCCGGGACTTTTTTTGTACTTCTCTTTGCATTCAGAACGGACAATCTTCGTGAAAGGCTACCGAGCCTCGAATCGCTTGACGGCCTGATGTATAAGACCGCATGTCTGGCATTCGCCGGCCTCGCTATGCTTTTGATTACGGGTGCGATCTGGGCAAATGAGTCCTGGGGCAGGCCGTGGGGATTTGATTCGAAGGAAACGGGCGCATTGGTGGCGTGGCTGACGTATGCGGCGTTTCTTCACACGCGGATATCGCGCGGCTGGTCCGGTCGCAGCTCGGCATATTTCGCCGTCCTGGGCTTTCTGCTAGTCATTTTCACGTATCTTGGCGTCAGTTATTTATTGCCTGGACTGCATAGCTACGCGTAAGAAATTAGCCGCAAGAGAACAAAAGGATTTCGAGCTGTTTGTGCTTTCTTGCGGCGATTCATTTTTAATGCCTAAACATATTCTATTTGGACTAAGCGGATTGATCCTCGGACTTGCGATCGGATTTTTCGGGGCGAACTCGATCAATCGCGAAGCGTTGCCACAAGCAAATCTTTCCCCACTTCAACCCACCGCTCCGTCTGGAAATTCTACATCTGTTCCTCAAGGCGGTATGCAGGCGGATGTGGCCGAAACAATTGCCAAAGCCGACGCCGAACCGCAGAATTTTGCGGTCCAGATGCGAACGGGCGATATGTACGCTCAGATCGGAAAGTTCGACAAGGCAATCGAGTATTACAATCGCGGGATAGTGCTGAAGCCAAGCGATTTTCAGGCAAACGTAGTGCTGGCAAACGCTTATTTCGATTCGCGGAAGTTTGAAGATGCCGCTAAGTATTATGAAAAGGCTTTGGCGGTCAAACCCGACAACGTTAACGCACGGACGGACTTTGGAACGACCTTTGTCGAGCGGCAAAACCCTGATTTTGAGCGAGCGATAAACGAGTTTCGAGCCGCCCTCGAAATCGAGCCGAAGCACGAACCAACCCTCTATTATCTTGGCATAGCATATTTTCGGAAAGGTGACAGGCAGAACGCGAACGCCGTGCTGGCTGAGCTTGAAAAGACCAATCCGACAAGTGAACTTATAGCTCGACTGAAGCAGAATATGTCGGTGCAGTAGGACTATTCGATAGTCACTTTTGCAACATCGACAATCGGGTAACGCGAGATAGACCCGTCTTTCAGAATAACTGTCAAAATTCCCTTATCCACGCTGAATTTGAAAACCTCGTTCATTTGCTTTTCGAGTATTTTGCCGTCTTTAAAGGCCACAACAAGCCTGATGGATGCGAGCGGATCGGGTGTGGCTTCCGTTGGTTTCATTGCTTTTCTTGCCGCGCGTTTTGATGGAACTTTTTTGATTGGCGTGCTTTCAACACTTTTTGTTTCCGCGACTATATCAGAAAGTAATGTTTCGGTGGTTTTCGTCTCGGCAGCATCGGGCGTCGACTTCCTTGCAATAGGTTTTGCAGGTGTTCGTCTTCGTCGCGAAGTTGGTTTCCGGCTGACGGGCTTTGCAGCGATGGCCTCCTCATTTTTCGGTAGATTGTCGGTCACAACTAGCTCGACGCCTTTTGGTTTCTCAGCTTCAGTTTTCACATCCTCAACGGTCGGTACAGTTTCAGTTTTGGGTTGTTCGGCGGTCGGCACGGTTTCAGCTTTTGGCTGCTCACTGGCCGGCACTGTTTCAATTTTAGGCTGCTCGCCACTCACGACGGTTTCGGAAGTTTCGATAGGTGCGACTGGTTCCGTTTTCGCGATAACCGGTTTAGGCGGCGCGGGAATAATCGTCCCGACCGAATTCACGCGAATTCCTGTGGCATTTGCAGTAGTTATCTTCGGCAACTCAGGCTCGGCTAAAGTGTCCGACTCATTCGCGGCAACAAAGCTCCCAGCAAACTTTATTCTGAAAGACGCCGGGTCATCGTTCGGCGATCTGCCCTGGACGCGAAGAAGCAGCTTTTCAGTCTTTCTAAAGTAAACTGCCCTGCCAGTCTCGTTTTCAGAATCGTTTGCGTAAATGACGATCTTGGTGATCGGGCGAAGCCCGGCGGTGGTAAAAACATCGAGATCGCCGGTAAAATTCCTTGTAACGATATTGATGAATAGGTCGCCCTGATCACCGCTAAAGGTGTAGAAATAAGTCGTTAGCCGCGAATCGCCAATATCACGGGCCTTAATCGAACCATTGATTTCATTTGTCGTTACCGGCGTGGGAAAATTCTGGCTAGTCGACTGGGCAAACGTATGATTACCGCAAAGCAGTACGGACAATGTAAAAATTGTAAGAACAAGGCCGCTTTTCATAGATGCACCGGACAACCGATAGAAAAGATTCTAGCAGTCTTCGGCACTCTCAACAACAAAAAAGCCGGACTCGAGCGGCCCGGCTTAAGTAATCAAATTGCTGGATATGCTATTCGCTGCCCGCGGCTTTTGCCGCCTGCGACTTGTCCTGAAGCACCTCGATCGCCTTTTTAAGCTGTAGATCCTCGACGGTCTTCTTGGGCTCTTCCGGTTTAACTACTGCCGGAGAAGGCGAAGGCTGCGGGTTCTGATTTTGATCTTCTTGCCGATCAATAAGCTCTTCAACTTCAATTGGCTCAGGCGTGTCAGGGCGTTTTACCTCAACGGAAGGCTTAACACCCATCGTCGCTCGATCTTCACCAAGAAACGGAACACCAGAAGCCGATGCCCATTTTGCCGTCGTTAAGAGGAGACCGTCACCGCCGCGAAGCGTGAATAACTGCTGCTCGGTTCCAGACCCGAAACTCCGTTCGCCAACAACCTCGCCGCGTTTGCGATCAAGAAAGGCTGACGCGACAACCTCGGCGGCACCCGCCGAACCGAGATCGATCAATACAGCAACTTTGCCGTCAAACACGGTCTTTGCTGGATCGGACGCAAAAGTTTTCACGACCTTGTTATCGCGGCCAATGACCTTTGCAAGTTCACCGTCCCTGATGAATAGGTTCGCAACCGCAACAGCTTCATCTATGCCGCCGGTCGCAACGCCGCGAAGGTCGAGAACGATCTTTTGAACGCCCTGTTTAGAAAGATTCTGGATCTGCGTTTTGATCTGACCGGCCTCGCCATTGTCGAGCGTGAAAACCTTGATTACGCCGGTCTTATTAGCTTCAATGCGAGACTCGGGAGCAGGAACCTTGTATGCGCCGCGCGTGACCTTCAAAGTCTGCGGTTTCGCACCAGCACGAAGAACTCGAAGGTTAACAGCCGTTCCGGCATCGCCAAGGATCATCTGTCGGGCATCGTAGAGCGAAATGTCTCGTGTCGCTTTATTTTCGATGTACTCAACAACATCGCCCGCTTTCAGACCAGACTTGTCGGCATCGGAATCCTTAATTACGGAAACTACATAGAGGTAAAGCGAAACCTGTGAAAACTCGGCACCGATGCCAACCTTCTTGGTTGTTTTACTCGCGTTAAAATCTGCAACCTGCTGAGAGGTCAGGTATGATGAATACGGGTCGAGGCCGCCGACAAGGCCGCGCAATGCACCAAAGCGGACCTTTTCAAGATTCGGCTCGTCGACATAATCGTTCTGAATATGCTGAAGCACCGATTCGAAAATACGGATCTGCGCACCGGCGTCGTTTATCGGCTGCTGAGCACGCGTCCATGGGCTGAGCATTCCACCAACAACGGCGTACATGGCGATCGCCGCCGACACCATCAAAATTGAAAGCTTTCCGCGAAATGACATAATTTACCTCTTATGATAACTACTAGATCCTAGTTTACGTGAATTCGATGCAAAATGTTTAAGAAACGGCTGTCCGCAACTCAAGTTTAATAAATTTTACGTGCAAGATAAAGAAACATCTAATTCCAGCGAATTTACAGACTTCGCTTCCCTGCCGACGACGGGCCGGATAGTATCGCTCGACCTTGGAACAAAATGGATCGGAGTAGCCGTTTCGGACGAGCTTCAGATGCTAACCCGGCCGGTCCGCACAATTACCCGGACAAGCTGGAAAAAGACGCTTTTACTTGTCAAAGATATTCTAAGCGAGTTCGATGCAGTCGCGCTCGTAATTGGTTTGCCATGTAACTTTGACGGGACTGAAAGTGAGATGTCAGGTGAGGCCCGTCGGCTTGCACGAAGCTTTTGGCTATCACTTGAAATCCCAGTGTTTTTGCAGGACGAGCGAGCGACAAGCTACGAAGCCAAACGTCGGCTATGGGAACGCGGAGTCGATTTGAAATCAACCAAGCAGCACGTCGACAGCGAGGCTGCGGCGATCATACTGTCCGACTTTCTTGACAGGAGTAGACGCTAGGTTTTCTCTTTTCTTATTCCTCTTATTCCTTCTTGTTCGTCTTTTTTCCATGGTTCCAGATCTTTAACCACAGAACCGGAAGGAAAATAATGAACAAAGAAAAGAAAAAATCATTTCGGCTGGAATACCGTAACGCTCAATGCCGCTTTTTCAACCGCTGCTTTTGTGAATGGAAATACCGCCGGAGTTCCCGTCCGCCACGCCTCGAATTGGTCCTTAAAAAATGGAGACTTCGGATCACCACTTTGGCCAAGCGGAATAACATGACGCGTTGCGTCCCAATTGCCGGGGCTAGCGATGTGCCGCATTGAGACGTATGAGCCGACATTCGGCGTCTGGCCGCTCCCGTCGATCGGCACATTTGGCGTGGCGAATTGCGCCCCGATCAGAGGTGCGGCGGCGAGCGGATGAGGAAATCTGGCGGACCACGTTCGGCCCCAAGTCCATTTTGTATCGTCCGGGCCGAGGCGTTTCGGGTCGGCCAGACTGACCCGCGAACTCGCGTCACATGCTTTCAAAAGCTCGGCGTAGCTGGCAAAACCGCTTGGAAGCCAGCGTGCAACGTTGTTTGTGACAGCCATATCGAGGATGCGTTCGCGGATGAGATATGGCGGAGCGGGTTTATTTGCTTCCGCGATCTTATTGGCGACACAGCCGCGTATCTCGTTGGCGAGCAAAGCTCCGCGCGAATCGGCGGTCATGCGGCCGTCCCAGGCTTTCAGCACGGCGAGAGTTTCAGGCGAAGCGGCGTTCAACTCGACGATTTTTTTCGAAAGCCTTGCCACGGGAATGTTAAAGGCGTCATGCTGCGCGTCGCGAACATCGTCCATCGTTATCTTTGATTTCGGTTCCAGAACATCCACGATGCGACGTGCACGCCAAGGCGTGGCGGCGTCGCGTGACATCTGCGTGTATTTGTAAGACATGCCCACAATGCGTTGATTGGCCGTGATAATCAGTCCAGACGGCGGATTGTAGAGGTTCGGCAGTTCTTCAAACGGAATAGTGCCAACCCAATCGCCATCGTTTGTCGCCCCGTCATAAGGCAACGAGCCATCTCCGGTACGTCGGATCGGAATTCGGCTAGCGGCGTACCAGCCAATATTGCCTTTGACGTCAGCGAAAATAAAATTCTGGGCCGCACCGCCGTACCTCTTTAACGCCGCCTTGAAATCATCCCAATTTTTTGAGCGGTTCCATTGGTAGAATGTCTCGAACTCGGTGTTACGCGGATCTAAGGCCGTCCATTTGAGAGCGTATTTCTTACCGCCTTCTTCAAAAATGACGGGGCCGTTGCGAGTTTCGATCACGTCGATCGTTACAGGTTCCGTATCGGGTTTAAGCGGATTGGCACGGACATTTATCGTTTCCTTGCGGATCGTCCCCGCCTGCCAGCCAGTCGGCGTTTTGTATTCGCCTTTCTCGTTAAAGGTCTCGATATAAAGGTCCTGCACATCAGGGCCGACATTCGTCGCTCCCCATGCGATGTCCGCATTATGCCCAAGAATTATGCCTGGAACGCCGGGAAAAGTTACGCCGGAGACACGCATGTCTGGCGTTGAAAGATGTGCCAGATACCAAATGCCGGGGGCAGTCGAGGCCAGATGCGGATCGTTTGCAAGCAGCGGCTTCCCGTCTGCCGTTCTTTTGCCGGAGATAACCCAATTGTTGCTGGCAGCGAGTTCCTCTGCGTAAAGCCCAACGCGTTCGAGTGAGGTTTTTCGAAGCTGCTCGTCGATTTCTGCTTTGCCCAAAAGTGCAGTTGCCTGCTCGCTTGTTTTTCGGTTTCCGACGAGGAGACCAGTCGCTACCGCTCCCGGTTCTGACTTTGCGTCAGTGCCAAATAAGATCACATCATAAGGCGTGACTGGATTCGTAAGGTCTGCGAGTTTGTCCGTCGGCAGGTTTTGAAGCGATGCTCGCAGCAGATCGTTCCGCCACGTCGAACTCAAAGCGTCGGACAATATCTTGCCGACGACGATAGTATCCGCAGCCTTCCAGTCGCGCGGTTTGTATTGCAAGATTTTAAATTCGACGGGCATCGTGTTCGCATCAAGCGAAGCGATGTAGGCATTGACGCCTTTTGAATAATTGTCCAGGGCTGATCTCAATTCCGGCGTGAGAAATTGCAGATTCTCCTCGGAGATCTTCACAAAATTAAATCTCCGCCAACGTTTATCTTCTTCGAGCACGGCTTTGCCGAATATCTCCGCCGTTTCACCGCGTGCAAGTCGCCGCATCAGGTCCATCTGCCACAGACGGTCGCTTGCCATCGTGTATCCCTGCACAAAATAAAGATCAGCGTCGTTCTTCGCTTCGATGTACGGAATGCCGCGGGCATCGCGACGGACAGTCACCGGGCTTGAAATACCAGAGACAGCAGTTGCAGTTTGAGAATAATTCGAGATTGAAAAGACGCACAGAATTAAAGAGTAGATAAGTATTCGCTTCATGAAAGAAACGATAAATTATTTGCTGTCGGACGGCAAGCTCCCTCGTTGCGGGATTTGGCTGCGGTAGGTTAAACTTCTTTAAGTCTTATTTTCGATCTTGTAAAAAACAATTCTTATGACGAAGTTTGTGAAGATTTCAATACTTTTTTCGGCCGCTGTTCTCGTGTGGGCATGTTCGTCCGCACCGGCTCCAAATAATGCGACAAATAACATAAATATAACAAAGCCGCCGGTTGCTCAGGCTTCGCCCGTTGCGGACGCTCTTGCTCAGGGGAAAAAGCTTTTTATGGATAATTGTGCTGCTTGCCACAAAGAAAACGGCACCGGCGGAAAGATCGAAATAGAAGGTAAATCGATCAATCCGGATGATCTGACGACGGCAAAGATCAAAGCTTTCTCAGACGACAAGATCATCGGTTATATTTACAAAGGAATCGAGGACGAAGGAATGCCGTCGTTCAAGGACAAGTTGAACGAAGCCGAAATACGCGAAGTCGTGCGGTATGTGAGAGGTGGAATTCAGAAAATACCGGAACCTGCGTCAAATAAACCGGCCTCGTAATAAAGGTGGTTTGCTTTTCAGAACTCCGCAAACTAAACTTTTGTTAGGTTAAGCACCCGTAGCTCAGCTGGATAGAGTATCTGACTTCGAATCAGAGGGTCGCAAGTTCGAATCTTGCCGGGTGTACCAGCTTTTGCCTAATAAATACAGCGGCGTATGAAATACAAGGCAAAGCCATCGATGGTGCCTTTTCTCTCAAGTGCAACATAGGTGCAACAAATACCGAAGATCACCTTCCAAACATCAATTTAGCCATCTTGTTAGTAGCTTGCTTTTGCATGCTTGGTAGGACGTGAGAATAGGTGTCCAGTGTTAAGTTCGTCGAGGCGTGCCCAAGACGTTCTGCAACGACTTTCGGATGTTCCCCTTCGGAAAGCAGCATAGTTGCCGAGGTGTGTCTTAGATCGTACAGTCTGATCTTCGGCAGTCCGGCCTTAGCGACTATGCGATCGAAGAATCTTTTCCCGACATTTCCTATCAACAGTGGATCGCCTATTTCGTTTGGGAATACAAGATCGTGATCGCGGTAAACGTCGCGAATCTGCATTTTCGTTTTAAGGACCGCAACTCTGTGCGCCTTTAATGCTTCGATCAAATCTGCTGATAAAGTAATTGGCCTATTGCTTTTCGCGGTCTTTGGCGTCGAGAAATAAAATCCACCGCCTTTCCTAATCTTTACTGTTCTCCGAACTGAAAGAGATTCGTTTTCAAAATCTATATCCTTCCATTGCAACGCAAGGTACTCGCCGGGCCTCATACCGGTTTCGATCGCGAGCACGAAGAGTGCGAATTGCTTTGAGTCCTTTGCAACCGTTAGAAATTGCCGAACCTGCTCGGGTGAGAAGTATTTCATTTCCGTTTTGTGTTTCTTCGGCAGTTGACATTTTTTGCATGGATTCTGGAAGATCATGCCTTGCATTTCGGCATGGTTCAGGGCCGACGACAGAACGCCGTGAACATACCGAACGGTCCGGGCTGAAAGTCCTTTGCGCTGAAGATTTCCATAACATCGCTGTATTTTATCTGGCCGCAGATCACACAATCTTTCTGAACCAAGCGCGGGTATTACATAACTTGCAATGATCCACCTGTAGCCGTCGAGCGTCGCTTCCCTAACCCTCGAACGTGCAACGTTTTCGAGCCAGTCATCCAGAAAATGAGCGATCGAGCTTGAAGCCGGTTCAACAAAACTGCCTAAGTCCTTTTCCCGAAGTTTAGCGGTCAAGAATGTTTGAGCGTCTTTTTTTGACCCATGGATCGTCTTGTTAAAATGTTTAATGCGTCCGGCAGCATCTCGTCCGAGATATATTCTAACTAACCAGATATTCTCACCTTTCTTTTGTATTGTTCCCGCCATATTTGCTTCTTCAATTCGATACGATAACTATACAAGGTCTTGTAGTGTTATGCAAGGGAAACCCTATTGATCTCTATAGAGTTGTTTGATCTATTCTGATACCATTCCGCCTATGGATTTGGTTACCGTGAAAGATGCAGCTGAGGCACTTCAAGTTACAATTGGACGCATACATCAACTGATTAAGGCTGGAAGACTCCCGGCCGTGAAACTTGGCTTTCAGTATGTAATCAAGAAATCAGATTTGCTGAAGATTCAAGATCGCAAGCCAGGTCGGCCTCCGGGACGCTCACAGTCGAAGGATTGAACCCCCTGCGAACATACCAAATCGTGAAGCTCGCTTGAATCACGCGACCGCCAACCAAGACTCAAAAAACATAAATTTCAGGTCAGCCCGATGATTTGACCACGATGAGCGAACGCGCTCCTAGCAATTCCTACCCAGGATTTTCTTTTTTACCTGCAAAGTACTTCCTTGCTTTTTTAGCATATCCTTGGTATGCGGTCGCAAGGTCATCCCTCATCCAGAGTCCATTCGGACGTGTCTCGCAATAGCTAACAAAATCTGGGATCACCGCCTTTAGCCATATAGCGGGTTCCGAGCTTAGAACTTCTCGAAATCGACCGAGGATATTCGGATCACTCTTTTTGCGCAATTCTTCCTGCAACGATTCGAGTTCCCGAGCCCTATGATCAAATACGTCGGACTTTGGTACTATTTCAAAACTCTCTTGAAAGTAATCGCGGATCGCACAAAGATCTTCGTGAGAAAGAAACCCGTGGGTTTTCTTGATCAGTGAATTTATTCGATTGTCGAATTTACCCATCCTGCCTCTCCTTATGCTTTACCAATACTTCTAGCATCTCCAACCGATTCTCAATTTCCAGCATCTCCACCCCCTTGATCGATTGTTCGAGGATGATTGCGGCGCACCGTATTTCGACGGCTGGATTTTCACAATTAAGGTTCCGTTCCAGCGTTTCGATCGCGGCAAAAACGATCGCTTGTAGTTTTGCGATTGTATTCTCTAGGATTCCGCGCCGGACACTCCTATATTGAGCCAGAAATTGTTGGTCCTGCATCCATCGCCAATACGTCGTGACCGCGACGTTCGCTTTTTTACAAGCTTCGTCTATGGTTCGCTCCGTCAGTAACAGTGCGATCAACTTTTGCTGTTTCGTAGATAACTCGCCAGAACTTTCCATTTCTTTCTATTTCCTTCCATTTTTTTACTAATCGCCGACCGTTTTACTTTCGCTCAATGGGTAGTCGAGATGTTCGTTCTGAATAGCTTTGCGCTCCTCACGAGTGTCTCTCTCGTCCTCAGATTCACCTATTAGCCTGGAAATATGCTCAGGCCGCTCGGACCAACCACCGTTATTATTGAAATCATTGGAGTTGCCATGGTCTGAGTAGGTTTTTGCGCGCGTTGTCGCGGGATCTTGCTTAGACCGCCCTAAATCATTATCGGTATTCGACTTGCATTCCTGGTCCAAGTGGTCCGAGGACAGATCTTTTGGAACTGGTAATCCGTTATTTTGAAAAAGTGTCCTAAGCCGGAGCGGGTCAAAGACAACGGCGGTTTTCTTGCGGTAATCCGACGACCGCCTTAGAATTTGTTTTGACCTGAGCCCGATGCCATTGATTCTCCTTCCAAGATAGCTGGTATTGATCTCATTCTTTCCCGACCGTTCACTGCTTAGCATCGATGCAAGCTGTTCGGTCCGAAGTTCTTCGCATACTTCAAGATCACTTGGTCGTTCAATTTGCCACGTGATGACCCCGTTCTCATCAGTATCGAATAAAATGGTGTGAATGGCCTGAATAAGTTCCCCATCAAACGAGCTTCGCCTTTCCTCATTTAGGATCTCATCCCTTCCCTTCAATAGTTCGATAAAATCTCTCTTAACTTCCGTATCATCGATCAAAGCATAAAGAGGGATGCTAATTTGAATTGTTCGAGGGGGAAGCAATTCGGTGCGAAGTTCTTTTTCCGCCCTTTCAAATTTCGCTTCGAAATCGGTGGAAAGATTTCTTAGTCGCCATAAGGTCAACATATTCCTTATCCGAGCGGCGTCTTTGAGTAGTTTCGGGGCCAATCTTAACGGAATGTCGTTTCGCCGCGTCGCTTCCATCTGGATCTCAATACAACGCGAATTCAACGCCGTTGAAGCACTTTTCTTTAGAGATCCGATGATCTTCGGACAAAATGGGTCGAACATCTCAGTGACGAAACCGCCGTCACTCGTCGCCTTTTGCCGAGGTATTTTCCCTGTTACTTGAAATCCGGCATTCAGAACCTGAATTATTGCCGAGGTATCATCGGTATTTGCGGCGAAATTCGCCTCATCGATAAATAGTGTCGGATGATACTGATTGACGATCCGAAACAGGCTCGCTGCGCTTGGATTAACTAACGGTAATCCTCGTCGCGAAGCCAGGCAGCTGGTAAGTCCATATCGGCTTTTACCGCTGCCCATGTCACCCGTAGGATTTAAATAGGACAATTCCAACGATTTATCAAAGATGTATGTGAATCGAATGTATTTGGCTGTCAACTTGAGTTGGAGCGGTTTGAGGTCCAGATATTCCGAAACATACTTTTCGATCTCAGCGTCGAGTTCCGCTTCCGTCCCATATTCTTCCAATCCTTCGGCCATATAGATTCCCCCGCCCTTTTTCAGCAGATCATCATCAACGGGTTCATATACAGTTTCCATATCGGTTACTGACGGCTCGATCGAGTAATCTCCGGTTGCCGGATCATAAACCGCAAATCCCGCGCATATCTGCTCTATTATCCGGCCATCGCTTAATTCCTTGAATGATGTTTGAAGGTATGTGGAAGCTTCGGTTTGCCCCGGCAAATTCGGTTGCGGTTCGTCTGCAAGACTTAGGAGTGCCCGCAGGATCTCTGTCTTTTGGTCGTCGTCAAAATCCCCTGCCAAAGTCTTTACAAATTTGGTCCGCCTAACGCTCTCAGCCAAATTAAAAACGTCCATTCCGATAACGGTATTTCCGGTGCGAGCGGTCACTCGGTCCTTTTTCCCATCCTGCACGACTTCGAGCGTTAACGCTCCATCAAATAGAGTCGCCGAGTGCGGATGATCCACCTTAGTTTGGGTATCTTCGCGACTACGATTGGCTGCTGCTGCAGCACCGTTTTTTCCGGGTATAATGCCAAGCCATTTGCAAATACGATTAACGACCTTTTGATCAGTTAATTCAATGAGTGTGGGAATCCCCGTAACGTTCTGCCCGTCAGCGATCGCCTTCGCGGTTGAATCAACCGCCGTCAAACGATCATCAAGCTCGTCGTCGTGAGCTGCCAGGCATATACCCCTGATAAAGGATTTCGTATCATCCGTGTTCCATCCATGACGCAGAAGCATCCCGGCCATAGCAAGAGCTAGATCATGTTGAATACCCTTTCGCCAGTATTTGAGCAGCAAAGATGCCGCCGCGAGGCGCCCCGCAGACGTATCAAGTTCCGCGAATGAAACCTCTGCTGCCGCACCGGCACTCACCCACCCAATAGTTTCCCCCGAGACGTGAACAGAAGGTGGAAAAATGGTTTGCTTGCCGTTACCGGTCCTGATTTCAACGATGCAAGAGCCTTTTCGTTCATCCTCATTCTTTGACGCCAGCATTACCGGATCAGTGAACTTCACATATTTGGCGTCTTTGCACAGGAACAGCCGATGACTCGACGGTTTGCTCTTCCGACCGAATTTTGAGGCCGTTTGCGGTAGAAAGAAATCAGCCAATTTCACCGCTTCCGGCGAATCCAGATCTACATCAACAAGCCAACCTGATTGTTCGCCGAGAATGACGCCAATATTTTGCTTTGGAGCCTTGAAATAGTCCTTCAAAGTTTCCGCCGCGATTTCGAGCTTCTGCCATCCTTTAAGCATTGGACGTTTCTTTCGGAAAGGAACTGGCACTACCGCGTATCCTCGATCCAGATGATGTGCAGCCCATTCAAACGTAGGATTCGGATACGGACGGAATACAGGTTCGCGAACTGCCTGCGTATAACAATTTACTTGTGAAACGGGTTGCTTAGCCTTACTTAGCATCTTCTTCCTCCCGCTTCTGCGACCCGCCGCCTTCCAACCACCGGCGAACGGCGTCTGCCGAAAACCGATACTGCCTCTCGCCCAACTTAATAAACGGGATCTGCTTAGTTCTTACAAGCTCGTACACGCGCTGTTTATCAACTCGCAACAACTCAGCAACCTCATCCGCAACTAGAATCTTCTGTTCCATAATTTAGGCTCCCATAAACACAAAGATCGCCTGGGAAAATCCCACACGATCTATTGGACACTAAATTAAAGGCTTAAAATAAGTCGGACGTATAAGAAAATTTGGCGGTCGTCCGACTACCTTTCTGCCGATTTCTTGACATGACGCTCAGCGACCGAGAATCAAACGCTTATGCAATTCTCTCACGCCGCGAGGCCGCCCCGTTTTCTTCGGCTTCCGTAAGGTTAGACCGACTATTCGGCTCGCGTCTTTAACTCCGTCGATTACGGTCGAGCGAGCGACTCCCTCTCTGCTCGCTATCGACTGATAACCCGAGCCACTGAGTTGGTATTCCGCGAGCCATCTAAAGTGTTTGTCCCCGGTACTTTTTTTGACGACGGGTGTTCCAAAACCCTTCTGTCGCTCTATGCATTCCTTTGTGTATTCCTGGAGCTTGACGCGGAATCTCTTGATATTATCGAGAACTTTTTCGGTTTGCCCGACCAACTCGCCAGGCCATTTGCCGAAACACAAAAAGAACGTTTCCCAGAACTTACGTTCGACGCGTTCTACAAGATCGGTCTCTGTCATCGTGTACGGTGCGAAATAGTCATCAATCTCAAAAGGGGGCTTATCTTTTGCGACAGCTCCTCGCCATTTATAAGTGAATCGCTTTGATTCGGGTTGACTGACCAACGCCCGGAACAAAGCCTGAAAACGCTCATGATTAAACTCATAAATCGCTTCCGACCACGCTTTCCACGTCCAATCGGAAATGTGCCATTCGTACATCCAAACGAGCGTCGCGTCGAGAAGCTGCTTTCTATCAAGTTGGTTCTGATCGATGCATTCAAATTTGAACGCTTTTAGTGCGTTGATCGCGAAGTCCAGACACCATTCGTCTTTTAGGTGCGAATTGTCAGCCCACGCAAGAAGTGAGCGTCGAAGGTCTTCTGAGTTGTCATATTCTTCAAGTTTCGCCCAGTTTGGTACCAAACGATCTAAAGCCGTCCGTTGGATTAGGTGTTCTTCAGGGTTCGGCGACTGCGTTGCCCCTTCTTCTCGGCTTTTCGCGACCTGGTCATTTAAGATAGCACCGTTTTCGCGAAGGAACCGGCAGAAATGCACTATTGGTGTATCGCGCAAGCTTGAACTAAAACCGATGTCGCTGAGATCCAAATCAAGCAATTCAGGGTTTTTCAATTGGAATAGGAAAACATTTATTCCGAGCTGTTTATTCTCCGCCATCCTCCATTCAATCGGAAATTCGTTGAAATTGCATATCCTCAAAAGGTCAGCAACGGTGTCGCGATTTATGTTCCCAACAAGCTCCATGAAGATAACTCTCGCATTCAAGGTTGAGGCCGATACTGTGGAACCCATCGGCTCCAATTCGCAGTTACCAAGTTTCATTTGATACTCCTATTCTAACAGCCTGGTCATTTCCGATTCTTCGAAACTAGAAGCCGATACATGGAAAAGAAGAACAAGGTCTTAATATTACGAAATGAGTCTTGTCTCAACCCTTCCGCTCACGGCTCCTACCTATCCATACACGCAACATTCTACCAAACATGCAACAGTCCAATCAAACTAAAACAATCACAGATTGCAACGAAACAAGCCCATACACTGCCTAAAACGAATCCGTTTGGACGAAAACGATTTTAGCCGTATTATTCAAGCTGATCGGGATCGCAATACTCGTCGGATGAACCCCACCGCTTTCTGAACAGATGCGGGCTGCGTCAATCAATAAGCGGAAATGGAGCATGCCGACAACGCCCAGAATTAAAATGGAGCTTCACGAAGACTGCTGTTTTACAAATGTGCAAGTAGCACGTCCGAAAAGTTCATGGAATCGCCCCTGCGGACCGTTTGGCAGTTCTAATATGGTTCAAATGCACAATCTCATCCATACCGAGGGAAACACTAGTGTCTAATTTCAGAGACAAAGCCAATCATATTTGGGAAATCGCGGATCTTCTTCGCGGTCGATATCGTCCGTCGGATTACGGAAATGTGATTCTACCGTTAACTGTTTTGCGACGATTGGACATCGTTCTTGAACCAACAAAAGAGAAAGTTCTCGAAGCTTATAAGAATCATCGCCATCAGAAGCCTGAGATTCTTGAACCGATACTGAATCAGGCTTCGGGCATGAAGACGTTCCACAATCGGAGCCAATACGACTTTAAGAAACTTGCTCAGGATTACAATGGAATTGGCGCAAATCTTCGGAACTATATTCACGGTTTTTCGACCGACGCGAAAGACATTTTCGTTGAGCATTTCAAGTTCGAAGAGCAAATTCAAAAGCTGGAGAAGTTTGACCTGCTTTATGATGTCATTACCTCATTCAACAAGAAACGCGATCTCTTCCAAAACGTCAGCTCAATCGAAATGGGTTACATTTTCGAAGAATTGATCCGTAAGTTTGCCGAATCGGGAAACGCAACCGCAGGCGATCACTTCACGCCACGCGAAGTTATCAAGCTGATGGTCAATCTTCTCTTTACAGAAGACCGCAATGAACTTGTAAAAAAGAACATCATTAAAAAGCTTTACGATCCAGCCTGCGGAACTGGCGGAATGCTTTCGGTTGCGGAGGAATATCTTCACCAATTGAATCCTGATGCGCGGCTCGAGGTGTTCGGGCAGGAAATGAACCCCGAATCTTACGCGATGTGTAAATCCGACATGTTGATCAAAGGCGAAGCCGTCGCCAACATGAAATTCGGCGACACGTTTCTTCAGGATCAACTTGAGAATGAGAACTTTGATTATTTTCTCTGCAATCCGCCTTTCGGGGTTGACTGGAAGGTTCAAAAGGATTTCATTGAAGCCGAACATTACGGCGCGGGAAAAAACGGCCGATTCGAGGCCGGTCTGCCGTCAATAGATGACGGAGCCTTTCTTTTTCTTCAGCACATGTTGTCGAAGATGAACCCCGCTAAGAAAGGCGGGAGCCGGATTGCGATCGTTTATAGTGGTTCGCCGTTATTCGCGGGCGGGGCGGCGAGCGGGCCGAGTAATATTCGGCGTTGGATAATTGAGAACGATTGGCTTGAGGCGATCATCGCTTTGCCGGATCAATTGTTTTATCGAACGGGCATTTCAACATATATTTGGGTTCTCTCAAACAATAAGGAAGAGCATCGTCGGGGAAAGATACAGCTTGTAAACTGCACCGGTGCGGATCACGACGACAAAGGCAATCCGTTTTATACAATGCTGTCCCGCAGTCTTGGTAAGAAGCGAAAGAAGATCGGGGATGGCGAAGAGACGACGCGAGATCAGATAGCGGACATTACCAACCTGTTCTTTGAGAACAAAACAGGTAAATTCTGCAAAATATTTGATAATCACGAATTCGGTTATTGGCGAATCACGGTCGAGCGCCCTTTGCGGCTTAACTTTCAGGCGAGCAAGGAACGAATTGCAAAAATTGAGGCGGTTCATGATAAAGCCTTTGCGGACTATAAACGTGCTGTTGAGAATATTGACGACGAAAACGCTCGCCAGACCATAGATAATCTCGCCCGCTTAGAATACGCAAGAAAACGAACCTTCTCGCCAGATGAGATCGAGGAGTTAAAAGCTGCTCTCGCAAATCTGGACGAAGACAAGCTGTACAAAGATCGGGAGATATTTCTCGACGACCTAAAGGCCGCTTATCGTAAGGCTGATTATCATCCGACCACCCGACAGAAAAAGCCAATTATTCAGCTATTGTCAGAACGCGACCCAACGGCTGAGATCTGCTATTTGCCTAATGGCGAACCGGAGCCTGATCCTGAGCTTCGCGATTATGAGAATATACCGCTGGCGTTTATTCCCATGAAAGATAGTAACGGCGAAGATATTCAAGACGAGGATACAATCAATAAATATTTCGACCGCGAAGTGATCCCGCACGTTCCCGATGCGTGGATAGATTGGGAAAAGACAAAGGTCGGCTACGAGATCAATTTCACTAAGTATTTCTATAAATACAAACCGCTGCGAAGCCTTGCGGAGATCCAGAAAGATATTCTCGCTCTCGAAAAAGAAACCGATGGAATGATCAAAAAGGTGGCGGGAAAATGAAAACCTACGAGAAATACAAACCGTCAGGAGTTCATTGGATCGGGAATATTCCGGCGCATTGGAACATTAAAAAAGTGAAGTACTCGACTTCCTGCAATAAGAGTGCTTTGTCGGAGAAAACCGACGATGAGTTTGAACTTGAATATATAGACATTGGTTCCGTTGACAGTAGCGGACGTGTTCTAAGTGTTGAAAACCATAGATTCATCGATGCTCCGTCAAGAGCGAGACGAATCGTCAATTCAGGCGATACGATTATCTCAACCGTCAGAACATACCTAAAGGCAATTGCCTTTATCGAACCGCAGAAGCCCAACTTGATTTGTTCGACAGGCTTTGCCGTCATTACCCCCGATCGAGATTTGTTTGATTCTAAGTTTTTGTATTTTGTTTGTCGATCGGAACCGTTTGTAGATGAGATTTGTGCGGTTTCAAAGGGTGTCAGTTATCCGGCCGTAGATTCAGGTGACATTCGAAACTTCTATTTGTGGATTCCACCAATCGCCGAACAAACCGCGATTGCTGATTATTTGGACAAGGAAACGGCGAGGATCGATGAGGTTGTTGGGAAAAAGAAACGGCTGATCGAGTTGTTAAAGGAAGAGAGCCTCGCGATCATCAACCATGCCGTCACCCGCGGCCTCGACCCAACTGCAAAACTAAAACCCTCCAACATCGAATGGCTCGGCGATATTCCAGAACATTGGGATGTAAAGCCATTGAGGTATTTAGTCGAGAAGGTTGGGAGCGGAGTAACGCCATCAGGCGGCGCTGAAGTTTACTTAACTGAAGGTATTCCTTTACTTCGAAGTCAGAACATTTATTCGAATCGCCTGGAGATGGACGACGTGGCCTATATTTCGGAAGAAATAGACGAATCCATGAGCAACAGCAGGACTAAAGAAATGGATGTTTTGCTTAATATCACTGGAGCTTCAATTGGCCGATGTTTCTACGTGCCTAAAGGATTCGGAAGGGCTAATGTTAATCAGCACGTTTGTATTGTTCGACCGATTCAGTCGAAGGTGACTACAGAGTTTTTGCATCTATTCCTTGTCTCGGGAATCGGCATAACATCGATTGATTTCTGTCAGGGCGGAGCGAATCGTCAAGGCTTAAATTTCGAACAAATTAAGGGCTTCCACGTTCCGGTTCCGCCGGTTTCCGAGCAGAAACAAATCGTTAGGGAAACTAAAGTCAAAACCCAAAAGATCGACGCAACAGTCGAAAAGGTCGAAAAAGAGATCGGCCTACTAAACGAATACCGAACCGCATTGATCTCAGAAGTGGTAACTGGAAAGGTTAAAGTTATGTAGAAAGGCATATGTCTCAATGGTATGAAGTCACATGTGGCGATTGCGGAAGTTCTATCTCGGTACACGAAGATTGGGATAGAGCTCCCGAATACTGTAAAGAGTGTAAAGCGGATCGCAATGCAAAATGGCACGAGAAATCTTGCGGGCATTGCGGAACGACGATCAAATACCATGAGGATTGGGACCGAATTCCCGACTACTGCAAAGACTGTAAGAATCGGATGGCCGCAAAATGGCACGAAAAGTCGTGCAGCATCTGCGGTTCATCCATAAAGTATCACGAAGACTGGGACAAAATACCTGATCACTGCAAATCGTGCCAGGCACGGCAAAAGGCGAAGTGGCATGAAAAGTCGTGCAAACAATGCTGCACATCGATAAGGTATAACGAAGACTGGAACAAAATACCCGATTATTGCAAATCATGCGTAGATCGCCGGGCGGCAAAGTGGCATGAGAAGAGTTGTAAGCATTGTGGCAATTTGCTTCGATACAACGACGATTGGGAACGAATACCTGACTATCATCCAGAGTGCCAGTTTTACGAAAAGTCCTGCGATATATGCAGAAGTTCTATGCGTGTCAGCAGATCCTTGCAGCACGAACCACGTTCACATCGCGAATGCCGCGAGAAATTCGCGCCGAAGGATATTTCATGTAGAGACTGCGGAAGTTCTTTTACTATTTCAACAGGTACACAACTAAAGTGTCGCGAGAAAAGCTGGGATTTGCCTTCTCGTTGTCAGGAATGCAAGCATGACGCGTCCCTGATAAAAGGTGCTATCGGAGCCTTACGCAATGAATTTCCATTTGCTCTAACGACAACGATCGAAAAACGCGGCTTCATTTTCACGGATAAGGTAGCCATTGTGCGTTCAAAAAAGACAGGCGAGGTCGTGGCGGAAGTTAAGATGGACGAAAAGGGCATTTTCTTCACTGAAAGGTTCGCGAAAGCTTACGATCCTAAAACGAATAAAGAGATTTCCCGTACCAAGGACGGTTCGCGAGGATTCATCTTTCAAAAGCGAACGGCAGACACCTACAATAAGGACGATAAAAGAACTCATCGCACAGAAAACCAAGAAGAAGGAATTATCTTTAAGAAGCGATTTGCTGAGACAACCCGTGAGGATGACTCGACCAAGTCCCGAACTGATATAAAAGAGAAGGGAATCTTTTTTAAGGAAAGATACATGGATACGGACAAGAAAAAAGACGGTTAGACAATGCCAGATTTTCAAATTCATCAGGAAGGAACATTTGAAGACGCGATCATAAATCACTTGACCGCGAATGGCTGGACGTTGGGCGACAAGGATAATTTCGACGCCGAAACCGCTCTCGACAAATCGGCGGTAATTGATTTCGTCAAAGAATCGCAACCCGCAAAGTGGAGGAAGTTCCTTGAATTCTACAAAACCGATGCCGAGAAGCAATTTATCTACCGACTAGGCAAGGAACTAGAGCTTCGCGGGATGCTAGAAGTTATTCGTCACGGCATCGACGACAGCGGTATTAAGTTTCAGCTTGCTTATTTCAAGCCGGACAGCGGCCTTAATCCTGAAACGATTGCTCTCTATAAAACAAACAACCTATATGCGACCCGACAGGTTAGATTCCAAAAAGACTCAAATCAAAGCATCGATCTACTTCTTTCCTTGAACGGTTTACCGTTTGCTACGCTCGAACTAAAGAATCATCTCACCGGTCAACGAGTCGCGGACGCGATAAAGCAATACAGATTTGACCGTGACCCGAACGCTCCGTTGTTTCAATTCAAGAAACGAGCCGTTGTTCATTTCGCCGTCGATTCGGACGAGGTTTATTTCACGACAAAACTCGATGCGGAAAAGACTCGTTTCTTTCCCTTTAACAAAGGCAACAGGAACGGGGCCGGAAACCCGACAAATAAAGATGGAAGTTATCGGACAAGCTACTTTTGGGAGAATATTTTGCAAGCCGATAGTTTCCTTGAGATAGTCGGACGCTTTCTGCATCTTCAGGTAGAGGAATTTAAGATCGAGGGAAAGAAATATACAAAAGAAGCGATGATCTTCCCGCGATATCACCAACTCGATGCTGTGCGGGAACTATCATTTGATGCAAAGCTTTTCGGTGCGGGCAACAGTTATTTGATCCAACATTCCGCAGGCAGCGGTAAGAGCAACACAATCGCTTGGCTCGCTTATAGGCTTAGTAGTCTCTATAACGACGAGAACAATCGCATCTTTGATTCCGTGATCGTCGTTACGGATCGAACCGTCTTGGACTCGCAATTGCAGAATACAATTTATCAATTCGACCACAAGCAGGGCGTTGTCCAGAAGATAGACGAAGACTCAGAGCAGCTTGCCAAAGCGATCACTCACGGCACAAACATCATCATTACCACTTTGCAAAAGTTTCCTTTTGCTCTAAAACATCTATCTGACATTCCAGAACGTAAGTACGCTGTCATCATAGATGAAGCTCACTCTTCGCAGGGCGGCAATGCGAGTCGCAAAATGAACGAGGCTTTGGCGGAAAAGAACGTAACGCCGGAAGGAGCAGCCGAGATCGAAGCGAAGTTTGAAGCAGGCGAGGACGACGGCGAAGACTTTATACGCGAGACGATCCGCAAACAGGGCAAACAACCAAATGTAAGCTCATTTGCATTTACCGCGACACCAAAAACGAAAACGCTCGAGGTTTTTGGCAGAAAAGATAAATACGGCAAACCAAGAGAGTTTCATCTTTACTCAATGCGTCAGGCAATCGAGGAAGGATTTATTCTCGACGTATTGAAGAACTACGTTTCCTATAAGTTGTTCTATCAACTTTCAAAGACGATCGAGGACGACCCGGAATTCAGTAAAAAGAAGGCAGTCAAAGCCATCGGAAGATTTGTTTCGATCCATCCTTACAACATCGCACAAAAGACCGAAGTAATGATCGAGCACTTTCGACAAGTGACCAAAAGAAAGATCGGCGGCAAAGGCAAGGCGATGGTTGTTACTTCATCGCGAAAACACGCCGTCCGATATTACTTTGCTTTCAAAAACTACCTCGCCGAAAAAGGCTACGGCGATATTAAGCCGCTGGTCGCCTTTTCAGGCAAAGTTATTGACGACGACTTTCCCGATGGTGTAACGGAAACGATGCTCAACGGTTTTGGTGAAAAAGAATTGCCGGACAAATTTGGTACGAGCGAATTTCAATTGCTCCTGGTCGCCGATAAATACCAAACGGGCTTTGATCAACCGCTTCTGCATACGATGTATGTAGATAAGAAGCTATCGGGCGTTCGGGTGGTTCAGACACTTTCGCGTTTGAATAGAATTCATGCCGGAAAGGAAGACACTTTCGTTCTCGACTTCACGAATGACCGCGAGGACATTGTTAAATCATTTCAGCCTTACTATGAAATGACCACGATGGACGAAACGGCGGATCCCAATCATCTTTATGATCTAAAGAACAAATTGGATGCTGCGGATATTTATCATCAATCTGAGATAGACGATTTTGCGAGGATTTTTTATAAACCTGGCCGGACTGGAAGCTACACCAAAGATCAAGGCAAACTTTACAACTTCCTCGACGCCGCGATTGATCGCTATAAACACAAGGACGAAGAGAATCAGGACGAATTCAAAAATTCTTTGACGGCCTTCGTCAATCTCTATGCTTTTCTAGCCCAGATAATGCCGTTCCAGGACGTAGACCTTGAAAAGCTTTATTCCTACGGCCGCTTTCTGCTAACGCGATTGCCGAAGACGGACATCTCTGAACGGCTAAAGCTCGACAGCGAAGTTGACCTTCAATACTATCGACTCCAGAAAATGAACGATGGCGATCTTGTCTTGCAGATACAAGGTGAGGCATCTTTGCGTCCAACAACCGAGGCCGGCATCAAACGTTCTGGGGATGAAAAAGAAAAACTGTCGAATATCATCAACGTTTTGAACGACAAATTCGGAACTGAGTTTAATGAAGCCGATAAACTTTTCTTCGATCAGTTAGAAGAAGAGCTTTTCCTTGATGTGAAGCTCAAAGAATGGGCGCTAGCCAATCCTTCCGATGCTTTTAAGTTTCCATTCAACGAAGTATTCGTTAACAAGCTAATCGACCGTATGGACTCAAACCAAGAGATATTTGAGAAAATCATGGGCGACGCTGACTTTAAGACAGACGTTGCCGATTGGCTCCGGGCAAAGCTTTATGAAAGATTTCACTCAATGTCAGAAGACAAGAGTTGAACAGTTGATGACTTTGAGGCATTCAAATCAGAGCGTCATAGGACGTTAATGGAAGCGATTGAAAGTCTTCTTATCATGGAAGCGAAAGCATGTGCTTCAATGCCTTGAGTCTTCATGCAGGATCGAATCATCATCGAGACTATCCTGTGAGCTTATGTAAATCGCACTGAGAAGCAACAAAGCTATGCCAATATGGGGCGATTATCCCTCTTTCCAAATATTGCCGGGTAAAGAACATATCGTTTGTCGGAACGGGTACATCGCGGCGGGAGAAGTTCACGATTCTGGATTGGCCGAATATGAATGTCGTTGCCGATGTAGCTGCCCTGCCGGACTCGAGATCGCGATTTGGCGATGTCTCTTTCAATGTCGGGGCTCAACTCGACTACGACTACAGGACAAAACGCTTAACGGTCAGCCCGGGCGGCATTGTAGTAGGTGCATTCCGGCTGGCAATCGGATCACCGACAACCCGTCAAAGCGGAATTTTCTGATCGCTTGGCCCGGTAAGAAAATTCCAGAAGCCGATCGGTGGATTCCCCGTCTCTAACCGAACAATGCACCGTCTTCGCGTATCCGAGCGGCAACTAATTTTGGAACAGGCAAATCGGTTCCCGTCCGGCTGTTTAGCTTTTCGATAAAGTGGCGGGATAGTTCGACGGCCGATTGCGGCTTGAACTCGTGGATAATGAAATCCAGCTCCTGTAATCCTTGGTCCTTCCAGGTTGCTATCTGTTCGACCCATTCATCTAGGCGGGAGTAGTCGGTAGGATGGTTCGCACCGACGAATCGAACGTAAGCGGTCGGCGTGGTTGGGCGCATGTGCAATACGTCTCGGCGGCCTGGGCTGTCGGTTATGATGTTTGTGACCTTATGCTTCTCAAGTAGGTCGTAGTATGGCTTTGAATACGGATCGATATGCCACTCCGTGTTTCGAGCTTCGACGGCCAATGAAATATCGCTCTTGGCCGTCCAGTATTCAATAAAACCAGCCAGACGATCCAGAAACTCATTCGCGCTGTCTTCGGCAACGGGACGATATTTGTCGTGCATCTGTAAAAAAGCGATGCCCAGTTTTTCTTTTAAGTTGGCATAGGCGGTCACCGTTTCATCGACGATTTCTTCAAAGTCCCGTAGTCGCCGGGCGTGAGAGATCTCACTGCCAATCTTGGGAAAGAAAATGAAGTCCGGCGGTGTCGCATCGTACCACTTCTTAAAAGTTGCTTTGGGAAAGATTTGGAAAAACGTGGCATTCAGCTCGATGGAGTTGAACTGCGTCGAATAGTATGGCAACTCGTCTCGGACCCCGGGCGGATAGAAACTTTTGACGTCGTTTCGATTCCATTTAGGAAGGCCGACCCGAGCCACAAATGCCACCTTACTTTTGGGTTTTGCTTTGAGTTTGAGATCCCCGTGAGGAAGGCTTAGATCGATTCCTTCAAGTGACGTTACGGCTCCGAATTTCATAACTAATCATACGCGCACTCGGAGGATTTGCCCAATGTCGGTCGTGTATTCGGGTGAGAGGTGATTTCGGGCCATCTGCCAGCTCTTGTGATGCTTCGACGCCATCCCAAACCTAACCGTACTGCGGCCATACTTTTGGTTTAGAGCGTCCAAAGTTGCCATCAGCCCTTTATCTTTTAGATAGCGGCCCTCATCAAACAGCCGTTTTGTTCCGCTGGTTGCTGGTTGAAGGCCGAGAAGGATGACACCTGATTTCCGGTAGCCGAATCCAGGCTTATAAATAGCATCGAGCATTCGCATTACAACGGCGATCAATTCCCGTGTTGAGTCAGTCGGATTGACTTTGAGTGTCACAGAATTGGAATACAAGCCTTTTTCCTTAAAGAGATTTGTTTCAATGAACAGGCTCACCGCATTCGTAACTAACCGTTGCTTTCGCATCTTTTCGGCGGCAGTCGAAAGGTAATTGATGACCGATTCGGTTAGTTCGCTTTTGGTCTTTACTTCACCAGCAAACGACCGCGAACAACAAATTGTTTTCTTAACCGGCTCGACCATTTCGACCGGTAAGCATGAATTTCCGCGAAGCTCCTCGATCAGCCGTGCCCCGATAACCGTTAGTTCCTTTCGGGCCGTTCGCAAATCCATGTCCCGCAGTTCACTAGCGGAATGAATGCCGTGTTTATGGAGTCTCTTCGCCGTTCGGTGATTAATTCCCCAAATGTCAATAATGTCCGTTTGGTCTAATACCTTTTCTCGCAACGTTGGATCACAGATGTCGAAAACACCGTGCGGCGATTTCTTTGCGATGTCGCCTGCAATTTTGGCTAATGTCTTCGTCGGAGCAATACCGATAGACGTAGGAATCCCGGTCCTACGCTTAACGGATTCGCGTATTTCAACGCCAGTAGCAAACAATGGTTTCGAGAATCGATTGACTTCGAGAGTCGCAAAAGCCTCGTCAATGGAATAGTTTTCAACTTCACCGGAAAACCTGCCTATCGCTTCATGTAGGCGAGAACTCATATCGCCATAAAGGGTGTAGTTGGATGAATAGACAGCGATTCTATGCTCTTCAATTTCTTTTTTGATTTGGAATAAGGGAACACCCATTCCGATACCGAGAGCCTTCGCTTCGTTGGAACGCGATACTACGCATCCATCGTTATTCGAAAGCACGACAACGGGGCGGCCATTGAGTTTAGGCTGAAAAAGCCTCTCGCACGAGACATAAAAATTGTTCGCGTCGATGAGTGCAACGGCTTCCATGTTATTTGAAAGGATCTGTCTTTATTGCCGCCGTCACTTTTCCCCAAACGTCGAACGTGCAGTCATCCGGTAAATTGACCGAGTTGTATTCAGGATTCGTCGAGCGGAGTTCAATTGAACCATCTTTGTGTCGATAAAACTGCTTAATACAGAATTCGTCATTCAAACACGCAAGGACAGTCGAGCCATTAACAACGTCGGCATTCCGATCAATTACAAGGAGATCACCATCGTTAATTGCGGGTGTCATCGAATCACCTTCCGCGCGAACGTAAAACGTCGAACCCGGTTGTTTTACTAGCAACTCATTAAGATCGATCCGTTTCGCAATGTAGTCCTGTGCAGGTGAAGGAAATCCCGCCGGAACACTAATCGGGAAAAATAGCAGCTTTTGCGGGGGCGGGTTTTCGAAGGGCTGGAACAATCTCATAACGTAACACACTGTATCATATGTGAAACGTATTCCTATTTGCAAACTTTCGATTCTTTTAGGTCGATGCTGGATCAAAATTCCCGTGCATTTCGTCTGACTCATACGGTAGAAGAATGTCAACAAGGTCGTCGACCTGTTCGGGAGGTGTATTTAAGTAGGTATCATAATGCTCTGGTTTTAGGATAACAGGCATTCTACCGTGTATTTGGCCTACGATCTTGTTAGGCTCGCATGTCAATAACGAACAACAATTCCGAGGCGGACCAAACATATCTGTTTTCTGCCACAAGGCGGCAAATGAGAACGGTTCGCCGCTGTCTAACTCAAACTTGACCTGAAATTTCTTGCCATCAACTGTCGCCGGTTCGTAAAATGCTACGGCTGGCATAAGACATCGGCGGGTGCGAAATGAATTTTTCCAAGTCGGTTTGTTAAGAACTTCCTCGGACTTGGTATTCGTCAAGATTGTGCTTTGATTCTTAGCCCATTTCGGTACTACTCCCCATTGAAAATTGCTGAATAATTCGTCGCCACTTACTCGCAAATAAACAGGGACGTTGCTCTTAGGATATACGGTGTCATATTTTTTATCCGTATTTTCAAACCATTCATCCGGGGCATTGCCAAATAGAGTTCTGAGGCGTTCGATGTCTTTTGCGGTCTGGTAACGGTTGCACATGTCGTAAATATTAAACTAAATTGAATTGGGAAACGAGATAACATTAGGTCTCAAGCCGACCGATGGAAAAGAACGACGATTTTGATAAAGCGGATCTTTACGACGATGACGGGAACGAGCTTCGCAACGGCGACGACGTGCGGGTAAACCACGAATTCGATAGCGTGATCAAGATCACCGGGCCGGGTAGTTTTACGATCGACGGCTGGCCGGAAAACGAGATCATTCACAGCATTGAAGTGCTATCCAGCCACCTTAAACCTTAAAGGCGGAAGGGCAAATATCTTTCAACACGCAGTCTCCGCAAAGTGGCGTCTTTGCTTTGCAGATTCGCCGCCCGTGAAGCGTAATCATACTAGACCAGATGATCCAATCTTTTTTAGGCAGAATCTCGACTAACTCTTTCTCAATTTTATCTGCGGTCTTCTGAACCGATAGACCCAAACGCTCGGAAAGCCGGATGTGGTGCGTATCGACAACTATTCCTGCCGGGATCCCAATCGCGAAACTCATGATCACGTTTGCCGTTTTGCGTCCAATCCCCGGCAGCGTTAGCAATTCAGCCATCGTCCGAGGCACTTCCCCATTGAAATCGTCCAAAAGTTTTTGAGAAAGAGCTTTAATAGCCTTAGTCTTTTGCCGGAAGAATCCTGAGAGGTGAATATCCTGCTCAAGTTCTGCCGAATCGACCGCAACATAGTCGGCGGGTCCATGATACTTACGAAAAATGTTCGGCGTGATCTTATTGATCGTGGTATCTCGATTCTGGGCTGCGAGAAGTGAGGCGACCATCAACTCGAACGGAGTTGTGTAGTCAAGTTCGACAACCGGCACTGGATAGAGCTTCTTGAGGCGTTTGGCGATCTCAGCGGCATGTTTGGTTAGGTCGGCAATCATCGGAAAGATTATACACGGCTACGGTACGACCTTAAAATCTATGACGGGATGAAGCTCGATGCCGTTCCTTGCAACGCCTATTTGACCATGAATGTGATCCCAAAAGCCTATGCCAATTAGCTCGACAATGACGCGTTTGCTTAATCTCTTAAAACTTGAGGTTGGACGCCCACGCTCCTGAACAGGTGCAGAATTCAGAAAGTCGTCGCGGCCTTTCTGCATGTCGGTTATGAATCGCGAGTCGCAGACACCAGAGCATGCGGGGTCCTTGAATTCGACAATCATTGTCTCGCTTGTTTGTAGGTCCTTGATTACAACGTGAAAATCGTTGTCATCCGGCGATTTCTTATAGCCAACTAAAACCGCCTTGACTCGAAAGTTTATCCATTCCAGGCCGTTGATGCGGGTTTTTGACGGTTTTTTGCCAGGCGGCGTAGTATTAACGAGCCATCGAACAGTTTTCCGTTTCGGCGTGAAATTGATATTGGTAACGGTAGTGTCGGAAAGACTTTTGACCGGCCATCGAACCACGCCACATTTCTCACCGCATTGAGCATTTGAAAGCAAGCACGTTGAAAGGATGAGAGTGGTAAATACGAGTAGTTTTTTCACTGGAATTCCTTTTATTCGACGCGGGTCAGGAGTACTGTGTCACCATTCAGGGTTTTTACCGAGACCTTAATTCCGTGTTTCTGTGCCATCGGATAGAAGTAATGCTGAAATCGCCCCTGCTTTTTTGGTCTCGGCACTGTCATTGATTCGCCAACTTGAAGGTTTGCAAGCTCAGGGTATTTTCGATAGCAGCCAGGTCCTCGGCTTTTGATGTTAAAAGCTTTCAGCCAGTAGTAAACTGCGCTTTGTTTAACATTGAAACGTATGGCGATCTCTCGGCCGCTCAATTTTTGATCCAGGTATAATGAACGAAGGGCGAGTTCATCGATCTTAGGTCTTGGCCGTCCCTGCGGTCGGATACAAATGCCCTGCCGCTTGAGTCTGTCGTGGATTCCTTGTCGTGTAACGCCAAACCTTCGGGCGAGTTGCAGCATGCTCAGTCCGTCTACTTCGTACAAGCGAACCAACTCATCATTTACGGCCCGAAGTTTCCACATTCGGGCATTATAGCTGAGATGATCGAAGATTGGGCGCAGTCCGGTAGTCTTGGGCTAACGGCAAGCCGGTACGGGGTCGGCGATCCGGCCGCGCTCAAATTGCATCGCATTTTGGTTAAGTAGAGAGGCGACGACGATTCGGCGATCACGAGCTAGTGCAAAAAAGTCCCGCTATTAAGTACATCGAGCTTGTAAGGTGAAATGCAGCGATCGCCAAGGTGCAGGTGTCAAAAAACCCTGGAAAATAATTTCTGACACCCCGATCTACAGGTCCCAAGTATTTTGAACCGTCGTGTCATATAACTACAGTTTTCTGACAGCCGCGATAGGAAGTGTAGCCGCTTTTTGAAGGTAACCATGGAGAGTTGTAATAAAAATTCACCTCAGACCGGTTGACAGAAATTTCTTGATTCGCTAACTTCAAAGTTTGTTTTGATAGGGCATTAAAGTTTATTATACCAGTCGAAGTATACTGTTATCTTCCACACACGGACTGACATATTTACGCATTAAATGCGCTGCGGAGACCTACTCGGGGTGGGTCCTCCGTGGCGTTTTTGAATTTGGGAACGGAACTAATCACATGGCAAGAAAGAGAACTGATAGATCGAAAAACAAGTTAATGGGTGCCGCTGAAACCGGGCATCCTGGAGTGAGAGGTATGGCGGATAAAGAAGAGTCATGGTGGAGCGGTCTTACCAAAAATAACCGGTGGCTCCTCGTGGGAATAATCGCTTTTCTGTCGATCGGTGCTTTCGGTGCCGGGCTGAAGTATCTTGATGAAAACGCCAAGACTGAAAAGAAACTTGCCGCAAATGACCGCTCCTTGATCAGTTCGGTTAATCCATTCATTCCACCTGAACCGACACCACAGTTGAGCAAAGAATATATTTACGCCGGATCGAGGTTGTTGGCGGTCGAAGATGCTAATGCCAGCGCAGCTCCGCCGACCGATCTTGCTATATGGCGTCCAGGTGCTCAGGGCGTGTGGTGGGTGCAGAACCCTGCAACCGGCTCAACATGGACAACCGTGGACTTGGGCACGACGGGAGACATTCCAATTCCGGGCGACTACGACGGCGACGGCACAACAGATTTTTCGGTCTTCAGGCCGAGCACTCCGTACGCCACCTGGTACATCATCTATAGCAGCGGCGGCAACACCAACTTCTCATACGCAATAAGTACCGACCTCCCAGCCCAAGCCGACTACGACGGTGACGGCAAAACCGATCCGGCAATCTACCGCCCACCTACAGGCGGCGCAACCTACGGCGTGTGGCATATTCAGGGAACTTCGATTGGTTATTACACCGTAACTTGGGGCGAAGCCGATGACCTGCCCGCGTCGGCGGACTACGACGGCGACGGTAAAGCGGACATCGGTATCTGGCGGGCAAGCAACCGCACATTCTATTCCATCCAAAGTTCGAACAGCAATATCGCAAATGTTTCTAGCGGCATCGCGTCCGGCACTTATCCGTGGACGACGGTGAGCGGCGATTACGATGGCGACGGCAAGGCCGACTACGGCGTCTACGACAAAAGCACCGCCAATTGGTATATACGTTCCAGCATTACCGGAACATTTCCGACAAACCCAGTCCAATGGGGAGCGTCCGGCGACACCGCCGTCCAAAACGACTACGACGGCGACGGCAAAGTAGACTACGCCGTCTGGACACCATCAGGCACAAACGTAGGCCGCTGGCACATCAAAAACAGTTCCGTCACCCCAACCGAACGAAACGTCAACTGGGGCCAAGCCGACGACACCCCCGTCCCGGCCTTTTATAGAAGGTAGATTTTTTGGGTTGACGTGATTATATATTAGACAACAGAAGTTTGGGGAATTTGCGAGGTAAAAATGAAAGTGATCGATAAATTCAGGAGCGTGGCGTTGTTACAGATCAAGAGAGCGATAGGTATTTGCTTACTTTTAGCAGTTGCAGGTGTCTCGAACGGGCAACAGACGACGGAGAGCTCAAGCAAATCCGACCAGACTTTGAAGTCTAGCGTGCGGATAAATCCTTCCACCCTGGCAATGGAATTCTCACTACCGCTTGGGGTATTCCCCGGTAGAAGCGGTAACTCCATCCCAATAGGCTTTACATATTCCTCGAAACTCTGGGCAGCTCGAATAACGAAATCGGATTTTAGTGTCACCAGCACGCCACCGTCCCAGACACGGCGAGACTATATGCTCGCGAAATTTTCTTTTGCTCGTGACAATATGGCCGGGTGGAGCAGCAGCTTGCAGCCACCCAGAATTCTTCTTATAAACAACTGGTTTTTCGAACACCCCACCAGCGGGCTGGGCTTGTTTAACTCGTTTGCGATGGCGGAATCGGATGACGCAATGCGGAATTCATACGATTCAGGTTTGAGAAGTTGTTCCATCACGACATCTGTGAACGGTCATAACGCATGTCGAACGACTGTATGCGTCAGCGTTGAGGGCCAGCCGACAGAGTGCGAAACCGAATACGCGGACTGTGGGGACTGCGAAAATCCGATTTATCCGCATGTGTCGCCGGGTGGAACACCTCCATTGGGTCCGAACACCGTATCCACTCGTATCAAAAGAGTAAAGATTCAGATGCCCGATGGTTCGACGGTCGAATTTCGAAAAGACGACTCGATAAACCATTGCAATATCAATATGGCGTCATGCCTTGACGACATGGACGGTTCGTATTTGTCCGTCGATGGCTCGCGAATGCGATTCGAACGCAATGAGGTACAGGCCGACCTCAGCAAGCGGCACGTTCTGTACCTTCCAAACGGAAGCCGGTATGTTTTTCAAACGGTAAGTTCAGTTCCTGGTGTGAGCAATCAGGCGACGGAGTTTATTGATATTCACGGAAACAGAACGGAATTTAACGCCGCGCAGCGTATGTGGACCGATACACTTGGCCGAACCGTACAAGATCCTTCTCCGCTGCCGAATGGCTCTGTGTCCAATCCGGCCGTCGAACAGACCCAACTCGTCACGCTTCCAAGTCTGCCCGCTACAAACCGTCAGGCACAAATGGTATGGAAGCATCTAAAGGCGCCCGGCTGTGAATCGAGTACGACACTAACATGCGGTGAAAGTGTTCTTGATGATGCAGTGCAAGAACTAAAATTTATTGGAACGGAGAATTGCGGCGGTCTGTGGACGGAATCTAACGTAAACCTGCCTGCGCTTTTCTCGGGAGCAGAATCTACGTCCCAGGGACCTGCAAATATTACGACCAATTCTAAGCGGCGTGCTTGCGGAAACTACACAAACGAAACGTCCGTGCGATTTAATCCCGTCGTTTTGAAGGAAGTGTTATTGCCGGATGGGCAAAAGTACTCGTTCCGATACAACATTTACGGTGAGATTACCAAAATAATATATCCGACAGGCTCGATAGAGAAGTTCCGTTATGACACGGTCGCTCCAATGGGATACGAGATGGACTCTCATTTTGAGGTTTCCAATCGTGGAGTAAAGGAGCGTTGGGTGTATTCGGACGAGAATACGCTTGAGGAGCATTGGTCTTATAATGCTCAGGCGGCGGGAGCGTATATTGTCACTATCGACGCTCCTGACGGAAGCAAGTCGGAGCGATATATTTATACGACTGGCCCGGCGTTCTACGATTTCACAAATCCGCTGGAAGGAATGACGTTTGACGAGCGCGTTTATGACGCCGCGGGAGAAATGCGTTCCAGAAAACTCACAAGTTGGGAAATAATGGGAGCATTGCCCGGAAGCGGGAATGATTACGCCGAGCGTGATCCGAAACCGGGTAAAGTTATTTCGGTGATAATCGAAAATAATAAAGCCCTGGCTTCGGTGAGTTCAACGGAGTATGACGAGCATGCCGACATTTCTTATTTTGCACACTTAAATCCGAAGAGAACAACAACCTCTCATTATAAGCAAATAACAGATCTAAATACCGCGAGGACAGGAAACTTTGAAACGATCGAAGCCCTGATTGCGAACGCTGAGCCGGCGACTGTTTCTGAAACCGACTATCTTTACGATGCAAATTACAAAGCCCGGGGCATTCCATCCCTCGCGATTCGGACCAAGATGCTTGATCCGGTAAACCCGAGTCCGACTGCTACTCCTCTTGCAATAACGGAGATAGCGTACGATGAAGCTGCGTACCCTTTAACTGATCCGGGAACAGTAACAGAATGGACAAATCCTTTCACCTTACGGGAGTGCGTAAACAATATTGCGAACTGTCATAGGGCGTTGCCGACAACCAGTCGAACCTGGGTAATGGAAACGAATACCTGGATCGAGACGCATACGCAGTATGACAAGTTTGGAAACGCGGTTAAGGCAATAGACCCAATTGGAAACGAAGTGACAACGGAATTCTCCGACGATAATAAATACGCGTTTCCGACAAGGGTAATTGCGACAAGCGCCAGACCCGACAAACACGACCGGCACAAATCAAACTTCTACAGCGGAGACTACGTACGACCCTGCGACCGGGCTGCCTCTAACGGTACAGGACGATTTTGGACAGATAACAGCGACCGCGTATGACGGGAATCTACGACCGTGGCGCGATCTTTGGGAATAACTTCACCGCGCCCGAATCTCAGACGATTTACGGTGTTCCTGACACGAGCGGACAGTTTACGGCCGGTCAGCGATTTGTGAAAGTCCGCAAGCAAATAGACGCAACGAATTGGGATGAGGCGACGACGTGGTTCGACGGGCTTGGGCGGACGATCAAGACGCAGGCGAAGGATTCGCAGGGTGATGTGTTTGTCGAGACACACTACGATGAGTTTGGCAGGGTTGACCGCGTGACCAATCCTTATCGTACGAACGAGACGGTCTACTGGTCGAAGACAAGATACGACGCGGCGGGCCGGGCGGTAGAAACATATGCACCGGCTACCGGCGCCGAGATTGCGACTTCTGAGATCCCTGGGCAGATTAACGCCAACTTAACAAGCCTCGGCGTGACTTCTTTCGACATCTCAACCGTCAGCGGTTTTGTAGGCACGGTCGTCATGACAAGGGACGCCTCGCTGCGGAAAGGACGTTCGGTCACCAATGCTCTCGGCCAGCTTCTTCGCGTTGACGAACCGCAAGGAATTAGCTCCGACGCTGATGCCGATCTTGGCCCGCTGGACACGCCGCTACAAAAGACCACTTACAAGTACGATCATTACGGCAAAATGGTCGAGGTGACGCAGGGAGCGCAGAAGCGTTGGTTCAAATACGACTCGCTTGGGCGTCTACTCCGTGTCCGGCAGCCGGAACAGGAGATCAACCAGTCGTTGGACATGTCCGATTCGTTCAATACGGAGGGTGACTGGACGGCTGGGTTTGTCTACGACATTCTTGGCAATGGTATCCGTGCAACGGACGCCAACGGCGGCAATATCATCAACGAATATGACAAGGCCGGTCGCGTAACGAAGCGTTGTTACACCAAGCCGGACGTTACATTGGCGCCGACCGTCGTTCTGTGCAGCCATATCCCAACCGCTGATCGCAGCATCGACACATCCACAGTCCAGAACTTCTACGACGGCAAAGGCCTTGACACACTGCAAACGCCGCATAACTTTGCAAAAGGCAAGCTGACAAAAGTTAAAAACGATTTCTCGCAGACGCGTTATACAAAATTCGACAATTTCGGCCGCCTCGAGAAAATGGAGCAGACCACGCCGGTTGGTGAGGAAACATTCAATAATGCGCCTGTCCGCGAATCCAAATACACATACAACTTCTCCGGTGCATTGATCGAAGAAGAATACCCGAGCGGGAGAAAGGTCGTGAACGAATTCGAACCCGATGGCGATCTTCTGCGCGTCACGAGCAAGAAAGCCGGTTCGCAGATTTACACGCCCTATGTTTCGAATTTCTCGTACACGGCCGCGGGCGGGATCTCTCAGATGCGGCTTGGCAATGGCAAATGGGAAACGGCGAAGTTTAATTCACGGTTGCAGGTGTATGAGCTCGGTTTAGGAAACTCGGCGACAAATGCGAGCCTTTGGAAGGTCAACTACGAATACGGAGAACTGCAATCGAACGGATTGGTTGACACTGCACAGAACACCGGCAACATTGCTAAACAGACCCTTACTATTCCCGGCGCGACATTTGTTCAGAACTACAAATACGATTCGCTTTACCGGTTAAGAGAAGCTGTCGAACCGAGCGGTGGAGCTACCCCAAATTGGAGTCAGACGTTCGACTATGACCGTTTTGGAAATCGTACTTCGTTCTCTCAAACCATTGGCGGTGTGACAACTCATAGCACCACGCCCGCCGTGGACAGCAAAAACAGGTTCACGAGCACGGACTTTGACTACGACAACAATGGCAATGTTATCAGCGATCTCGATCCGATAACCCAGCAAACCCGCCAATTTGCCTTTAATGGCGATAACAAACAGATCGAGGTCCTTCGAAACGGCATACCGATCGGGCGCTACTTCTACGACGGCGAAGGCAAGCGTGTCAAAAAGGTCGCGGGAGCCGAAACGACCGTCTTTGTCTATTCCGCCGGAAAGCTGATCGCGGAATATTCGACGCAGCTTGCGGCACAGCCTTCGACAAACTACACAACCACCGACCACCTCGGCACGCCGCGCATAATAACCAACGAACTCGGCCAGGTAAAAGCCCGCCGCGACTTCATGCCCTTCGGCGAAGAACTCTTCAACACCGGAAGTGCCCGCTCCGCAAACGCAGAATACAGCTGCAACACCGACGAAGTCCGCCAAAAATTCACCGGCTATCAGAAAGACAGAGAAACCAGCCTCGATTTTGCCGAGGCACGAATGTATGAGAACCGGCACGGTCGCTTCACCGCCGTCGATCCATTACTCGCAAGCGGCAAATCGGCTATTCCACAATCCTTTAATCGTTTCACCTATGTAGGCAACAATCCGCTGTTCTTTGTAGATAAGAATGGCTTAATCTGGGGAAGAGCGGATGATGGGCGAGTCAGATGGTTCGCCAAAAATCTAGGGAAGGGCTTTACCTCATTCACGCCGGACAACTGGCAATATACAGGAAAAGACAATCGAACAGTCCAGCTTGATGCCAATAGCTCGAAATGGAGCCATATCGATCCTGTCCAGTCGATAGCTGAACACAACCCGAGCCTAGACTTCGTAATGGGCTTCAGGCAGGGGTATGAAGACGTAAAAAGCGGGTCGGCAAAAGGAATTGGCAACACGTTTATCGACGCAGCAAACGGCCTTTCAGACATGGCCTTCCGTGGCCATTTTGGCAGCGCCCTACCTATGTCGGTGCCGAATCCGTTCGCGATTGAGAGGTATAATTATGATAGCTTGACGCAAGCAAAGTGGGGAACGGCATTCCAATTCGGACTCACCGTTGCACCTTCCGTAGCAGGTGGAGTATTTGCTGGTAGTTCCTCGCTTTCTGTTGTTCCTGGTACTCAAAGTGCTGAGGTAGCTACCACTACACCTAGGTTTCTTTACCATTATACAAATACTGAAACAGCGCCATTAATTCAACATAGTGGGCAGATAGGTCTGTCTGGTCGTCCGGTTTTCTTGACGAGCAATAGCAACCTAACACCCATTCAGGCTCAGATAGAATTGGCTCTACCACAAACGAATACTGCCAATGCGATCTTCCAGGTTGATACAAGCCTTCTAAGATTTACGCCTTCTCGGTTCGGTAGAGTAACTGGAAATGTGAATAATCGAGCCGGGGGCGGTATGGAATTCATCTTTGATTCGCCGATTCCGAATAATGCCTTCAGGAGGATTCAATAAAAATGCATGTTGACAGAGTTGATGACCCACGTTTCAAATTAGCTATCGATTTGCTCAATGATGGTCGAGCAATAGTGTTCAAGAACGTAGAGTTATGGATTAATCGTGAGAATCGGGTTATCGAAATTAGAATACTGGTTGAATCGGCGCATCGCCTGGGGGAAGAAAATGCAAAGGGTCATCTTAACCGGGGAAAAGACACGTTTGATTTCCTTAAAGCGAACAGCAAAACATTCGACGCAATTGTCGCTACGCTAAGCCCACGCTTCTCATTTGTTTTTGATTACGGCACTGGTGCGGTGGAGGTAGGATATCTTTCGAACGGAAATATCATTTGGAATTAGGGAAGAATGGTGCCGAAATAAGACCGGAGCTCGATCTCTCCGACAGGAACCTTGAATCAACCTCTAAGGACTTTTGAAATAGTGAAGCCGTTTGAGGTTCAATCTCGACCTGTCGCACCGGCATTCGGAAACTTCGGCTTTGGGACGCACAGGACTCCAGTGCCACTGGAAACACTGCTTAGGCGTAGATTTGTTAAGGAGGTAACACAATGACCGGGATTCGACGGAGTGGAGGAGCGGGTCAGGCGTGCGATTTGCGATATTCGACGCTACAGTCTAAACCGCTTTCCCAAATAAAGTCGCCGGACGTCTTCGTCTTGGACGAGTTCGTTGGGCTGGCCGCTGCGGAGGATCTTGCCTTCGGCCATGATGTAGGCGCGGTCGGTGATGAAGATGCCGATACCCTGCTGTTTTAGATAAAGAATTTTCTCGCGGATGTCGTCGATGGCGAGCGGGTCGATGCCGGCGAAGGCTTCGTCGAGAAGAAGTGCCCGCATCTCTGTGTCAGAAAACATTAGTTTTCTGACATACAAAAGCTTGATATGCCAAACGTCCTGATTTCGCGGACCCAAGAGGACGGCTTTCGGAGGGCTTTTTTGACACCCCGCCCTATAGGTTAGGCCAAAACTAGACTAGGTTTCCTAATGCGTGGACGAGCCGCTACGCGATCGGAGGCATCCTGCCATAGGTTCCAAGTGATATGAGTTCATTTTAGGGACGGTTGCCGCCGTCCCTATTCAATTCCTTCCTCCTCGAATTCATAACAGTTTCGTGTTTTTTGCTTTGTTTGTGCTAACTTTGCTATTTATGGGAGCTAAAACAAAATCGACGACCGCTCACCCCGAAGGACAAACCCTATATACCAATGGAAACCCTATAGAGTTGAAATCGCTTTGTGGTGCAAAAACGAGATCAGGACGATCGTGTCGCGGTGCTCCGATGTTGAATGGGCGGTGTCGTTTACACGGAGGACCGACGCCGAAGGGCATTGCTAATCCCAATTTTACTACAGGGAAATACTCAAAATATTTGCCGGGAGGTCTAGCTCAAAAGTATACGGCTGCTTCGAACGACGCCGACCTTATTAGCCTGCGTGAAGAAATCGCTTTAGTTGACACCTACCTTAACGAACGGCTTGAAAGGATTTATTCTGGCGAATCAGAGGATCTTTGGAAGGCTCTTGCTCACAAACTGACCTCATACGAGAAAGCGTTGTCGGCCAATTTACCTATTGCGGAAACGCACTTGGAAAACCTTAAAGACGATATTAGGCGAGGCTACGAGCTTTTTACCGTTTTTGAACAACTTCAACCAATGCTAGAACAGCGTCGTAAGCTTGTGGAAAGCGAAAGCAAACGGCTCAAAGACCTTGGGCAAAACATTTCCGTTGAAAAGGCGATGTCAATCATCGCTCTTCTTGCTAGTATCGTAAAACGCCATGTCACAGACCGCGACCAGCTTCGTGCCATCTCAACAGAGTTGGCAGAAGCAGTTGCTTAAACAATTAGCGGACGGCATCGTGACTCTGACACTTTTACTGGTTTGCGGCGTACTGGCCCATGCACAGGGCCGCGATCAGTCCTGGAACGAACTAAAGGCCATGCAGGCCCGGGAAAGGGCATCTCTCTACAACCGGCATCAATCTGAGCTTAATGTGGTGATAAAGATCCAACAGGCGGAGCTATCCGGTTCGAAAGGTAAAGTCCGCCGTGACATCATAGAGGCGAACCGGATCGAGCGGGAAACGCTTCTTCAGCGGCATTCCAACGAACGCTCGGAAATCGCTAAAGAGCACGCGAACGAGCGGGTCAAGTTCCGGGACGCTCCCGATAGGAGACTAAATGCGAGTCGAAAGGTAGTCATCTAAGCGCCTAACTACCCAAGCTCAGCGACCCGGCCCACGAGACGCCACGATTGCAACCAGAACGCAATGGCCGGGTTCGCTGGAGCGCACGGTTAGGCCACCTCTTCATGCGAGCTTGGCCACCTCGTGCTCTGGAAACGGTATGCGTAGACCAAGCCGTATCAACTCAAGCGTCGAATCGGTCGGTTGTATCTTGAGCGTAGCGGTTTCTCCCATAGTACGGGATTTGATCTATCCGATCCTGGTGAGCATTCGATCGGTTTAGAAGTTCTATGGTGTAGCGCCGGTGAATGCTTTCTTTAGAAGCCAGTAAATGTCCCTTTTTATGGGTTGGAGCACGTCCCGTTGTTTCGCTAGCTTCGATTGCGACATCCGCAAGGCTCGCGCCGGGTCGAAGTAATAGGCCCGAATGGGATTGAAAGGTGTATACACCCTGGCGATCATCCGGGTAAAGCCCTGATTTTGGGTGCAGAAGTCCTTTACGTATTTGAACGCGTCAGTGCCGGTTTGGAAGAATGCGAAGGATCCTTCCAGCTCCTTGTCGATAGGAAAGTGCCTGGTGTGTGACGCCCTGATGCCTTTTCCGAGTTCTGAGGCGTATATACCTTGAACTAGGACTGCGTAGACCTCTTCGGTTGTATTGTGGAACGCAAAACCCTTGCTCGTGCGAAGCTCGTTAAATTTGTACGATATCAGCCGGAGAGCATGGACCAACTCGTGCAGAAGTACCTCATGGCTTTCTATGTGGATCTGACCAAAAACTTTATATTTTGCCTCGCAATTGTGGGTGAGCGGCGTGCGTCTCCGGCGAATACCAAATGCTCGGGCCGCTCGATATGTTCGACTTCTGTCCTGGAGGTATGTAGTCGTCGATCGGCCATGTAAGGTCGCTGCAAGCTCCTGGTGGAAGCGGCTGAATGGTTACTGGAATGCCGTGCCACTTAATGGAGCTGAGCAACGCCTCCCCAACCTTCGATTTTCTAATCGACTCCAAGTCGTTCCGGGCGGCCTTCTCCCAGCCGACATCAGGGGCAGGATTGGGGTCGTTCGGATTCCCCTTATGAATTTGTGGTACGAGGAAGATATTGTAATTTTCTTCGAATCCGGCCATATCCGCTCTCCTTAGTCACAAGCTAGACGTGAAGTTGCTACTAATTTGCTGAGTGCCGTGGCCGAAAAGGGCGACCCGTGCACGAAACCCGCCGCTCTTGGCACTCGATGATCGTTGTTCTGGAGTGAGTTTTTCTGATCGAGCCTTGCCCCCAAACTTGGCTCGCTTTTCTTTCGGGGTTTCTTCGTGCTCTGAGAATTCCACGATCTCGTCAAAGATGCTCTTAGCTACAGTGATCTCGTCACGGTCTTTTTTTGGTAGACTTAGGCACGACACCAGATTAACATTTTCGGGAATCCGATGGAATACCCTAGCACCACAGGATTTAGGACACTACCTCCGGAAGTAACCGATGCACTAATTGCTCAATAATGCTGTTGTGTGCCTATAATCGAATCGGCCACATTCGATCACCGATCGTGATCCGTCAATAATACGATGGCACACCTTTTAGCGATAAATTCTGAATTGATCCGACTTTACGAGGTCGAAGGCTTGAGCATGGAGAATATCGCCAGGCGATTCAGTACCACACGGCAGGGAGTACACTATAGATTGAAACGTTCCGGCGTCACCATTCGGCCCACGGGTCGGCCTGCTCCACCTGTAAGTAAAGACTTGATTCACGCCCTTTACGTCGATCAGAAACTAAGCGCTCTTCAAATCGGCGAGCGGCTCAAGGTCACACCGCGCAACGTGTACAACTGGCTCAGAATCTATAACGTCAAAAGCCGGAGACGCGGGGCGAAAATCAAATACCCTGAAATTGGTAACTTGCAGGTGGGCGAATCGATCGACATTCCGAGACCCCGAACGAGTGGAAAGTTTCAGCACTATTTTTATCAAATGGCTCACCGCTACGGCACGAAGGTCTCCGTAAAAACTCTTGACGATTGCACCGTCCGTTTAACGCGAACTGCATAACGACCGCATGCAAAGTCAAGATTTCTTTAATGAGCAAACACCTCAATTGATAGTTGGGAGCCACTGTTTTTAGCCATTTCCTGGGGCGCTGGCGTAACCACCTCGCGGTTCATCGGCGAGCAACGAGCACACGGCCGGTGCAACATTGGTGCAACAAACTTGCCCAAAACAATCTGATCACAGCCAAACTGAAGAAAACCTAGAGGCAGTTTCGGCTATGCGGAATCAGAAAAGAGGAGAACGAAGAACCACCAAAGCAAACTGGAAAAAACAGTTGCTACAGACTTCGAATCAGAGGGTCGCAAGTTCGAATCTTGCCGGGTGTACCATTCGCTTTAGGATTGCGGTGTTCGCGCCAGCAACTAGCCAGAATCGAATAAATTACAGGATTTTCTGGCCTAAATATCGGGGATCCAAAACGTCCGCCCGTCGTCAGTTACTTTCTTTAACCCTAGATCAGGTAGTTCATTTTCCTTAACACCCAAAAATGTGAAATGAGGCAGGTCAGATTCAACGGTCTGAAACCAGCCGTGCTTAGCGAGTATCGAGCGGACCTTTTCGTCGTTATACTCCTTTACGTCAAAAGCGAGCATTGAAAGATGCTGCGATGTTCCCGGCGGTGCGACTGAGTAGATGATGGATTTCGAAAGATCCTTGGCGAACCAGAGGCCTTTAGCTTCAAGTTTGAAAACTTCCGGCACCTGTTCGTAGGGTGAAAGCGATTTTATCCTATCTGCCTCTGCCTGTGTTATTTTTCCGAGTCCTGTCCAATGTTTCAGCGCCGGATCGACACGGCTTGCCCAGAGTTCTATCGTTTCGTCGTACGAGCGTTTGGCGGAGTCCTTGTCACGCGGGCTGATGGATAAGCTCTGGGGTTTGGCATCTTCAATAGCCGCCTTCAACGCTGTCATCGCCGCTGCCTGCAACTCCAAAGTAAATCCACCGATAGTTTCAGAAGACTTGGCGAGCGAGGCTTGAAAGCTCGAGACCTCAGACGAATCTTTGAAGACAACTTTTTTTGGTGGAGTTACGCCGCCTTTGGCGACAAACACTGCTCCGTATTCTTTAAAGAGAATCCTTCCGGCTTCATCAGTAGGTTTCTGGAAATTCTCCGGCAGATTTGACATGAACCCGATCTTGCTTCCCGTCGTTGTGGTATTCGATTCGGACATATTTGAATTGGAAGAATTACTATTTACTTTTGTCGATGTGTTTGAGCGATTTGAAGAATAATTAACGGCATTGACGCTCTTATAGGTGTTCGATGTACTGGTCCAGCAGCCAGTGAATGAGGTAGCGACAATGAATAAAGCGGACTTTCTGTGAAGTTTCATACTCTCAAATTGCGGGCACCCAAAACTTGTAGCCGCCTTTTGTTATTGCTTTCAATCCGCGTGATGGCAGTTCGTTTTCGTCAACACCTAAGTACGTGAAATGCGGCGGATCGTTGGCAACAGTTTGAAACCATCCGTGCTTGTTCATTAACGCGCGGACGCTTCGATTTGAATACTGAACGACATCGAATGCAAGCATCGAAAGATGCTGTGATGTGCCCGGCGGCGCGGTTGACGAAAAGATAGAGCCTTTAATATTTGTGCCGAAATTCAGACCAATTTTTTCCCAATCCATCACCTTGCGTACCTGAGTCAGCACTTTGTCCTGACGAGCGATTTCCGCTTCTTCGGGTGAGACTTTTCCGCGTCTGACCCAATGATCGAGAGCCTTTAGATAACGCGAATTCCATATTCGAATTGTATCTGAATAGGAACGCTTGCCGGCGATAGAACCATCAAGCGGAGAGATTCGCAAGCCTTTCTTTGCCGCCTCGTTCTGAGCAGATAGAAGTGCAGTCATTGCCGCTTCTTGTAGCTCGATCATAACGCCGCCGATAGTTTCGACACTTGATTTTGCTCCACGATGAAACTCCGTGACCTGCGTTTCATTTTCAAATATACAGCGGCTCGGCAACCGGACTTTATCGACAGCGGCGAACATCGATCCATACTCTGATACCAAACGAAGAGCTACGGGTTCATCAGAAATTGAACAGATGCATGCCGAACTCATGCATACGTCCGGTTTAGAAAATCGCACTTGCAGTTTTTTTAGAAAGACATTTGATGAGTTTGGCTGAGCCTCGACGAACGAGGTCAAAGAGACGATTAACGAAAGTGAAATTATCAATATCCTAATAGTCATGTTTCACATGGTCAGCTTTTTTCCGAGATGGAGAGGCTAAACCTAATTACGATCTCGGCGATGGCGTCCATGTGGGTTTTCATATATTCGTCACGTTCGATGAATGGAACCTGCCGACGTATCTCATCATAGATCGCCCGTGTGCCGACGCCAAGTTTTTTATCCATACCGATTTGCTTTCGACGGAAATCAACGCCCTGGGCTGCACAGAAAAGCTCGATCGACAAAATATCCGACAGATTTGCCGCCACCTGCCTCAATTTTATCGCGGCTGTTGCACCCATCGAAACGTGATCCTCGACATTTGCCGAGCTTGGGATCGTATCGACGCTCGCGGGATGCGAGAGGATCTTGTTCTCAGTACAGAGCGATGCAGCCGTGTATTGGACGATCATAAAACCTGAGTTCAGTCCGCCGTTCTCTGTTAAAAACGCCGGCAAAACGTGTGCATTCGACGCTTCATCCGTTAGACGCATAATGCGCCGCTCGGAGATGTTTCCGAGCTCGGTCAGCGCGATGGTCAGATAATCGAAGGCCAGAGCAAGCGGCTCGCCGTGGAAGTTGCCGCCGCTTATGACATCGATCTTCATGTCTGAACCGCCCGATGTTTCGGGTGGATTATCCTCATCAAGCGACCCGCCCGTTACCACAGGCGGTTCTGAAAAGAAGATAAGCGGGTTGTCCGTAACTGAATTAAGCTCAAGTTTCAGCAGCCATTCCGCATACGCAACTGCGTCACGGCAGGCGCCGTGGACCTGCGGCATGCATCGCAACGTGTAAGCGTCCTGAACATTTGTCGGATCGAAGTCCCGCACAAAATCGCTTTCAGTAAGAATGCTCCGCAGGTTGGCCGCACATTCCATCTGCCGCGGATGCGGACGCAAAGCATGAATGCGTTCGTCGAACGCGAGCACCGTTCCGTGCAAAGCCTCAAGGCTCAAACATCCTGCGATGTCAGCCATTTCCGCCAGCCGGATCGCTTTAGCTGTTTCGAGCAAGCCGACGGCAGTCATTACGGTAGTTCCGTTTGTTAAAGCAAGCCCTTCCTTTGCCGCGAGAGTGATTGGAGCCAAACCGGCTTTAGTCAAGACGTCTTGTCCGATCAAAATCTCGCCGTTAAATTCAGCCTTCCCCTCGCCAATCAAAACGCACGCAAAATGTGCGAGCGGAGCAAGGTCGCCGCTGGCACCAAGACTTCCCTTTTCTGGGATTTCGGGATGCACTCCGCGATTAAGCAATTCGAGAATTAGCTCAAGCGTTTCAAGCCTAATGCCAGAATAGCCACGAGCCAGCGTGTTCGCACGAATCAGCATAATGGCACGCACAGCGGGAATATCAAACGGCTTGCCGACGCCGACAGCGTGGCTGACAACAATATTACGCTGAAGCTGCCGCACTTCTTCGCGGCTGATTATTTTGTCTTTAAACGCGCCAAAACCAGTCGTTATCCCGTAAGCGATCTCGCCGCGTTCGAGCAAAATCTCCACCGCTCGCGATGAACGATTGACGTTCTGTTTCGCAATATCGGACAAAACAACGCGCGGCCCATTAGGCTTTCCGTATGCAACGGCAATTACCTCTTCAAATGTCAGGCTCTCGCCATCAAGAACGATCTCTCTCATCTATTCATCAATACACCACATTTAATAACCCACTGAACAACATTACCGCCAAATTCATACGCACACTGGCGGTAATCTTCCGTGTCCAATAGCAGAAGATCTGCCTGCTTCCCGACTTCGATCGAGCCGACCAAATCGCCCAACCCGATCGCATACGCCGCATTTATCGTCGCCGCGTTCATAGCTTCCGACGGTAATAGTTTTTGATAGCGGCATGCAATTGCCATCGCCATCGGCTGTGACGGGCATGGTGCAGAACCGGGGTTGTAATCGGTCGAAAGGGCGATGGCACAGCCTGAGTCTATGAGCTTTCTTGCGTTGGCAAAATCTGAACTGCCGAAATTAAAATTGACGGTCGGCGTGACGATGCCGATAGTTTCGGAAGCGGCCAATAACGCGATCTCTTCGTCGGAAATTGCGTCCAGATGATCAATTGAACACGCTCCCATTTCTATCGCCAGCCGCGAACCGCCAAGATTTGTGAATTCATCGACGTGCGCTTTTAGTCCAAACCACAATGCTTTTGCAGTTCGAAGAATACGCTCGGATTGATCGAGGTCGAACGCGTTTTTCTCGCAAAACACATCGGCAAAAAAAGGTGTTTTCTTTGCCTGGAAATTCGTGGTCACATACCAATCCCACGCTTTGGGAAGCATCTCGCCGCAAATCATATCGACGTAAGCCTCTGTATTTTCACGATACTCAATAGGTACAGCGTGTGCACCGAGAAAGGTCGGGACGAGATCGACCAAGTGGCTGCTATCAAGCTCGGCGATGGCTTGAAGCATCTTCAATTCCGTTTCCACATCGAGTCCGTAACCAGTTTTCACCTCGGCGGTTGTAGTTCCGCAGGCGAGCATCTTGTTCAAGCGTTCGAGGCTTTGCACGACTAGTTGCTCAAGCGTGGCTTCACGCGTGTGTTTTACAGTCGAAATTATTCCGCCGCCATTCTCAAGAATCTCAAGGTAATCCGCACCTTTGATCTTCAGCTCGAACTCGTTAAGGCGATCACCGGCAAAAACAATGTGCGTGTGCGGATCGACAAAACCGGGACAAACGACACGGCCACCGGCGTCAAAGCCATCGTCCGAACTGAAATCGCGAAGTATGTCCGCCGAAAGCGCAATGCCAACTATCTTGCCGTCAGTAACGGCGATCGCTCCGTTCTCAATAATTCCGACATCAAGCATGTCCGCGCCGCGTTTCGGCCTGCCACCCGATGCACAGGTTACAAGCTGTCCGGCATTATGAATTATCAAATCAACTCGCTGCATTTACGGATTGGATTTTGCGATCTTTTTGTGAATTTCGGGCGTTGCTATCAGCGAGGCCGAGCCATACCAAGGCGTCATCTCGGCAACCAGGATTCCCGCTTTGACGGTCGGATCGTTCGCCACCAGCTTTTCGGCTTCTTCGATTGTTGTAACAGTCAGAATAAATATCCCTCGATAATTGCGGTCGTTTTTGTTAAACGGGCCAGCGACGACCAGTTTGCCATCCTCAGCCATTTTCCCCATGTTTGAGAAATGCCCGGCAAACATCTGTTTGCGTTCCTCACCTTGATATTTGGCGTCATTCGGACCGGTTTTCAGAATCACAAAAACGTAATTCTTCATGCCATATTCATCCGCACCGAGTTTCTTTGCAAGTTCAGCATCGAACTTCGTGGGTTTTGTATTCTCAACAGTTTGGGCAACACAAATAAGACTTGTCGCAATTAAAACTACGGTTCCGAAAAAAAATCTATTTATTACTTTCATAAAAGCTCCTCGGCAAATTATTTATAGAATACTAAAATGTAATTCCCTCGAAAAATGTTTTGGATTCAATCCTCCGTTTCGTCTCGTATCGGGAAAATGACGGCCTTATATTTGTTATACAGAAACGATACGACCAGCATCGTAATGCCCAGCGTCATAAACAAGATCGTTTTCGGGATCGTGTCGAGATCGGCGATATCGTACAAAAACAATTTTGCCAATGTTACGGCCAGCAAGACGATCGCGCCGATGCGTATGTGTTTCTTGTTCCAGGCAATGCCAAGAACGATCAGAACCAGCGCGTAAATTCCCCAAAGTACGCTAAGGCCAAGCTTGTAAGCGTCGGGGATTTGAAACTGGCCCATCAGATTGATCAACTCACTGCTCGATACAATCAGAATAAACAACGAAAGAAGCGCGTCGAAAGCGACAACTCGGGTTTTACGCGACAGCCATTCCGCCAGAAGTTCGTCGCGGCTGTATAGATAAAGCGAGTAAAGCAGCCCAAGTGCAAACACATAGGAGATGTAACGGATTGCAAGGTACATGGTCCGCTGAATGACAATCAGGTCCAAGTCGCTAGACATGTAGCTCTCACGCAGTTCGTGAAACAGTAACATGCCGACAGTTGAAAGAACGACGAGACATAATACTCCTAAGCCCAGGTTCACTACAGCAAGACTTTTGGACCTAAACTTCCGCAGGTTAACCAGGCACATCGCGATAAGAAAGAAAATCGAGTAATTTATCTGCCAAACGATATTGAATCGGCCGAGATCGGCACTTCGAAGGAGATCAGTTTCCGCTGCGAATTCAACGCTGTTATAAATCCCGGATACGACGAGCGCGGCCTTATGGATGTGATAGTAATTGCTGATCTCGATGCGAAACGTGTTGTACAAAACGAACAAGCTCACAGCGGCAAGTCCAATGCCGAACGGCCGGACGAGATCTCTGTCGATTGCCGGTTCAAAACGTTCATCGCGGTTGGTAATGAAAATAAAGACAAATGCCCCGACGAATACGAGAGCGGTAATAAGATCGCCGTTTGCGAGCGGTTGACGGTTGAGTTCGCTCGCGTACGAAGTTCGGTCGCCATAAGCAGTGGCCCAATCGGCAACTAGGCTACCGGTGGCGAGAAGCATGATCGGATACGAGAAATACTCGAACAGCCAAATCTGCTTCACCCGTCCGAACCAAAAAAGTAATGCAGCCTCGACCGACCATATCAGCGTGACATAATTGCCATCGAACTGGACCGGGATCGTGATCGTCGCGAACGTGAGAATCAGGATGGTCAATACTTGCACCACATCGACGGCAGACGACCTTAGCCTGATCACAATTTGAGCTACGACGAAATGCATTGCCGCATGGGCAGCAGTGAATATTCCCGCAAAGCCGTGCAAACTTTCGCGGCTGTCGATCAGACCGTAGCCGACACCGTAGAATATGAATGAGTTCGTCAGCAAAAGCCCGGAGTTTTCGATTAGCTGAACTTCATCTGTTATAAGACGGTAAATGATCGTCGCTCCGTAAAAGACGGCAAAGAACACGACGGCGAATATCGCGGCAAGGTAGAAGTGTTCCTCGACACGGTAGTTGCTCAGCAGCCATCCGCCGAATATCAGCCACGTGAATGGATAAGAAAGATAGACGAGCACCCGGCCATAAAATCGGTAAGACGTGATCAAAATTGCCAGCGAAATGACGGCTAAATAACTGAAAAACGCCGTGTAATCGCGGATATCAGCCTTTACATCGCTGATCGCAAAACAAAAACCGTAAAAAATAAACGCAGTAACGAAAATCGAGATCAGATTTTCCGAATCGCCACTCTCAGCGTGCAGCACGCCGTGGACGAGCTTTGTCGCGTAAAAGATCGCAAAGAAAATTGCCAGAAATATTAACGCAAGATAGAAATGTTCCGCCGCCGAATACTTCGTCGAAAACCAGCCTAGGAATATCAGCCACGTAAATCCGGATGACGTATAGAACAGCGGCTTCCAGTATTTTTTGACTGAGATCGCGAGAATGCCGGCGTTTATTATCGCCATGTAAGCAAAAAGAACGAGATAGTTACCGGAGCCATCACTGAGCAAAAACGGAACGGCGTATGCACCGACAAGCCCGATATGCGCGATCACTTGACGGTTATATAACAAAGCCGCGGCGACGATGAAAATGGTGAACATCACCATTAATGCAAACGCGGCGGATTGCGGCATCAGTGCATACGAGGCATAGGCAAAGTATGTAACGAAGTACATAATCGCCATTCCGCCGCTGATGAGCACTGAGCTGAAATTGAGATACTTTGGCTTGAGTTTGATCGCGAGTCCGACAAGTCCAAATCCAAAAATATAACCGATGATTATCCGAGCCAACGGGCTGATCAGATTGTTGTCAATCGCATACTTTGCACCGATGCCGACACCAAGAACTAGAACGACGATTCCGATCTTGCTGATTAAATTTTCGCCGATGAATTTTTCAAGATCGGCCCGGGCCGATTCCGTGTAAGACGAGACGTAACGCGAGAACGCGCTTTCCGAGCCTGCCGATGAACCGGTGTCGGATCTGTCGCCGGATGTACCAAATGACGGTGGCGAAACCGGACGCTCAGGTTGGGGATAAGGTCTCGGCTCGGGTCTCGGTCGCGCCGGCTCAGACGCACGGACAGGCTCAGGCGGCAAGTCCGCGTCTACAGTGCGTTGTGGATATTCCCCGATTCGGTTGCCTGCACGAAGACCGGCAAGTTCGCTCCTGATCCTGGTAACCTCAGTTTGAAAATCGATCTGCGTGCGTACAAGCCTATCCAGCCGCGTTTCCAGCTCTGCAATTTTGAGATCGAGATCGGTCATAAAGTTGTGGGAACGGTAACAGGTAAAATCGCCAAAGCTGCTAATTTGCCAAACGATTGGGCTGATTGTAGCTTATGTATTGATCAAACGAAAAACATAATTATGTCTAGAACTATAAAAGCACCAACAGGCACGACTTTAACCTGTAAAAACTGGCTCATCGAAGCCGCTTATCGAATGATTCAAAACAACTTAGACGCAGAAGTTGCATTTGACCCGGATAATTTGATCGTCTATGGCGGTCGAGGAAAAGCGGCGCGAAACTGGGAATGTTTCGACGCGATTTTGGAAAGTTTAAAGAATCTTGAGGAAGACGAAACTTTGCTTGTTCAATCGGGCAAACCTGTCGCGGTTTTTAAATCGCACACGGACGCACCGAAGGTTTTAATCGCCAATTCAAACATCGTGCCGCATTGGGCGACGCAGGAGCAATTTGACCAATACGAACGCGACGGGCTGATGATGTATGGACAAATGACCGCCGGAAGTTGGATTTACATCGGCACGCAGGGAATTTTGCAGGGAACTTACGAAACATTCGGTTCACTCGCGACGGCAAAACGGTTGGGGAAGTCTGGCGGGAAAGTTTGTTTTGACGGCAGGACTTGGCGAAATGGGCGGAGCTCAGGCTCAGGCGATTACGTTTAACGGCGGTGTCGGTTTGCTGGTTGATGTTGATCCGTGGCGGATTGAACGGCGTTTACAGCTTAAACAAGTTGATATTGAAGCGAAAGATTTGGACGATGCTTTGCGTCTGGTCAAAGAATTTACCGACAAAAAAGAGGCGAAATCAATCGCACTTTTGGGCAACGCGGCGGATGTTCATTGGCAGATTCTCGAACGTAACATTCTGCCCGATGTCGTTACTGATCAGACTTCCGCACACGATGTTTTATTCGGTTATATTCCGCGCGGTATTTCAATCGAACAGGCAAACGAACTCCGCAAATCTAATCAAACCGATATACGAAAAACGTGCGATGGATTCAATGGCACGGCACGTTGAAGCAATGCTCGAATATCAAAAACGCGGTGCAATCGTCTTTGATTACGGCAATAATCTGCGTCAACGGGCGAAGGATAACGGCGTGGAAAATGCGTTCGATTATCCCGGTTTTGTGCCGGCGTATATTCGTCCGCTCTTTTGCGAAGGCAAAGGTCCGTTTCGTTGGGTCGCACTTTCAGGCGACAAGGAAGACATCTACAAAACCGATCAAGCGATGATGGATTTGTTTCCCGACAACGACCATTTGTGCAAGTGGCTGACGATGGCACAAGAGCAAGTTGAGTTTCAAGGTTTGCCCGCACGGATTTGCTGGCTCGGCTACGGCGACCGTGCAAAAGCAGGTTTGAAATTGAACGAATTGGTCGGTAACGGAACGCTCAAAGCACCGATTGTGATTGGCAGAGACCATCTCGATTGCGGTTCGGTTGCCTCGCCCAATCGCGAAACCGAAGCGATGAAAGACGGCTCGGACGCAATCGCCGATTGGGTTTATCTCAATGCAATGATCAACTGCGTCGGCGGTGCAACGTGGGTTTCGCTCCATCACGGCGGCGGAGTCGGGATTGGTTACAGCTTACACGCCGGACAAGTAATCGTGGCAGACGGCACGCTCGAAGCTGCTCGGAGAATTGAACGAGTTTTGACGACCGACCCCGGAATGGGCGTAGTCAGACACGCTGACGCCGGTTACACGGAAGCGATTGAATTTGCTGAGAAGAATGATGTGAAAGTGCCGATGGCGAAGTAAGGCTATTTGTAAAAAGCTTTGAGAAAATCGTCGCGGCTAATGCCGGATTGTGTGCAGATCGTGCGCAGCGTGGAAGATTTAATCGTCGAGTGATTTGGCATTGTAAGTGGTGTGCGCGTTCCGTCTTTGTTTTGCCTCAACATCGCAATGTGCTCGCGTTCACGAACTATTTCAAATCCAAGCCGCTCTAGCGCACGCACGACTTTCGCCTTTGGTGGATCGACGGGAAATTTTGCCATTATGCTGCGAGTTTCGCATCGTCGAGAAATGCTTCGAGCACCGGCGAATCTGTCTCAAAAGTATCATTCCCAAACGTCTCAACATGGAAATTAATTGCAGACTCGACATCGGCGACAGCTTCTTCGTATGTGTCGCCCTGTCCGACAACAACGCCTTTCAGACCTAATGGATATGAAACGTAACCGTCACTATGTTTTTCGATAATGATTTTTAGTTTAGTCATAGAGGTCAGTGTAGCTCCCGTGCAAATTGCTTTGCATATCGTGTCGAGTTTAGCATATATTTCGCAAGTGAATTCAGCTTTATCACCGGCAAATCAAATCGGCATCATCCGCCATGCCGATGCCGGCTATGATACGGCGATTGAATTTGCGAGGGGGAATGGTGTGAAAGTGCGGATGAGGAAATAAGGGAAAAAAGATGAAAATAGAAATTCACCCCAAAGCGATTGAAAATTATGACCAAAAAGCTACAAAGTTAATTGAGCAATTACGATTTAAAATTCAGCCTAAAAGGACTGTTAAAGTTGAAAATCCTAATGTTCACGTTTCTGGACATTTTGATAACACAAATATGATCGGCGAATTAAAACCCTTTTGGCGAGACTCCAGTGGAAATATGGCTGCGAGAGGTTTTTATGTTAGAGGAAAACTTATTGGCTTATTTGATGATGACTACAAAAACTTAACTCAAATTGCCGAAGACATTCAAAAAAAATCGAACCCTAATAATATTGTTGGAGTTGAACTTATATCGGAGTTGATTTTTGAGTGGATTAAACAAAAATACAAAGGTGTTGAAATGCCTCCGATGTCTGAATTCGTTTTGTCAGAATGTGAAAAGCAAATTGATGATGTAGAAATATGGATTCCGATAGCGAATTTACATTTAGAAGCTCCATTCAAATTAGGTAATGTTACTTTCAGAGTAATTACAAAAAACTTTATGGACGAATACGAAACCGCCATAAAGTCTCAATTAACTGATCCCGAAGGTATTAAAGCAATGGAATCTATGTTTGAGCGGAAGCGAAGTGAAATTCAAAATAGAGCTGTTGCCATAGTAAAAGTTGAAGCCGAAAAGGATCATGCCTACGACATTGCTAATGAAGAAACTGAGAGGGCAATGAGTATTCTTCGATTTTTCTCACTAACAAATCTTTATCCAACTCAAACCTGTTATTCAGCTCCGATAGAAAAACAGCACTTAGACGGAGATGTTTATTTTTGTTATTAAAGATGGAAAGGTTTTGCACGACGTTTCAGGAACTACTGACAAGTCTTTTAAACCTTGGGTTTTAAGAAAAAAAGACTTGATTGAGTTTAAGAAAACGGGTCTTGATACACTAAGCAAACTACTAGTGACCGATACTTTGACAGACTTTCAACAGAAACTTCTTGAAGCACTTTTTCTGTATTCAAAAGCATCTTTAGCAAAGGAAATTTCAGACAGGTTGATTTATACGTTGGTTGCACTTGAAACAGTATTTGTGAAAAATCAGACAGAGCCACTTCAAGACAACATAAGTTTAAGAATGGCTTTTATGCACCCTGTAGGAATTGAACAAAGAAAAGAAATAATAACAAATATTAAGGACACTTATGCTCTTCGTTCTTCATTTATTCATCATGGGAAGAAAGTTGATATTAAAGATGAACAAATTTTGAAAAAGTTTATGTGGAATACTTGGTTAAGCATACAAGGGTTAATTCCGCTTGCGGCAAAAGGCATAACAAAAGAACAATTTTTTGAAGAGTTAGAAAATAGGCGAATTGGCGGGTAGCAAAATTTGACAACCGCGACCTTGCAGAATGTTGAATACCGCAAACCGCTGACAGTTTGGGGCGAACTTTGGATAATCTTAGAAAAGAAATTCGCACCGTTGCAAGCGGCGTTGTTGGCGTTGGCGATTCGGCGGAAGTTTATGCGTAATCTGTGTTACATTTCTAGTTTCCACAACAATTTTAAGGGGCGTAAATAAATGAAACTTATTATTATCGTTACACGGTCGGTATTGTTAGTTTTGATGGCCTCTGTTTGCACGTCCGGTCAGGAAAAGCATTATTACCAAACCGATTTCCCAAAGGAAGAATTTGCCGAGCGACGGGCGAAAGTATTTGAAAAGATCGGCAAGAACGCGATTGCCGTTGTTCAGGGCGCCAAGGGCACTGCAGACTTTAATGTTTTTCGGCAGTCAAATGAATTTTATTATCTGACAGGCGTCGAAACTCCCCACGCGTATCTCGTCCTTGACGGTCGAAATCAGAGAACGACCGTTTACCTGCCCCATCGCGATGCGGATCGCGAGCGGAATGAGGGAAAGATCCTCTCAGCGGAAGACGGCGACCTGATAAAAGAACTAACCGGTATTGATCAAGTCCGCAGCGTTGAACAGCTATCGCTCGATCTTGTGGGCAAGGGACTACTTCGCCCACCGCCGCCGGTACTTTACACGCCGCTCAGCCCAGCGGAAACCGGCACAGACAGCCGCGATGAGCTGCTGAATGAACAGGCTCGCGTCTCGGCAAATCCCTGGGACGGAGCGCCTTCACGTGAAGCAGGTTTTAGAGAGTTATTGAATTTGCGGGCGCCTCAATTTGAAATTCGCGATCTTTCGCCCGTGTTAGACGGGCTCCGTAACATCAAGTCAAAGCGGGAGATCGAGGTGATTCGCAAGGCTACTGAGATCGCTGGCCTAGCGATTATTGAGGCGATGCGTTCGACCGAACCCGGTGTTTATGAGTACCAACTCGACGCTGCTGCAAAATATGTTTTCTACATGCACGGGAGCCGCGGTGACGGATACGCTTCGATAGTCGGCGGCGGTACGAACGCGTATCTGGGCCATTATTTTCGCAAAACAGACAAATTAAAGGACGGCGATCTGGTGTTGATGGATTACGCACCGGATTACCGATACTACACCAGTGACGTTACCCGGATGTGGCCGGTAAACGGCAAATACACCAAAGGCCAACGTGCGTTGACGGAGTATATTCTGACTTATCGCGACGCGCTCTTTAGGCATATTCGTCCGGGCGTGACATCGGATTTCGTGCTCGACTCCGCAGCAAAAGACATGGAGCAGTATTTGGTCGGTAAGACGTTCGAAAATTCGGCTCATTTGAAAGCGGTCAAAGAAGGTTTGAAGTTTCGCGGCCATTTTCAGCATCCTGTCGGCATGGCTGTTCACGACGTCGGTCAGGTTCGCGGTGTGAAACTCGAACCGGGGATGGTCTTCACGATCGACCCGATGATCTGGATTCACGAAGAGAAATTTATGTTCGTATCGAAGACGTTGTTGTCGTCACAGCGGACGGGGCTGAAAACCTCAGTGCGTTTGTTCCATCAACGATAGAGGATATTGAGCGGACAATGACGGAGAAAGGGTTGATCCAATTTCGTCCTGCGGCCACACTGCCATTGAAGAGGTAACCTTTAAAACACGGTCGTTTACATGATTATGAAACATTTATTCCGCATCGCGGTGATCGGCGTGTTCCTCGCTATCGGCTCGCCGACCTGTGCCGAAGCGTTTTTCGATACTTACCCTAAGAATCCAAACATCGATGTTATCAACTACATCTTCAGGCTCGACCTGTCGGACACTACGGATGAAATAATCGGCGAGGCGACGATCGACGTCAGGTTTCTTGTTGACGGAATTCAGGAAGTCAGGCTCGATCTGACCAATGCGTCAAAAGATCTGAGCGGCAAAGGAATGAGCGTCAGCCGCGTAACTGGTGATGGAAAGGCGGTTGAATATCGTCACGAAAATAATGTGCTGCTTATCAAATTGCCGACTGCTTCCAAGGCGAACCAACGCGAGAAGTTTACGATCTTCTACAAAGGCATACCGGCAACGGGCCTCAAGATCGCCAATAACAAATACGGCGATCGAACCTTTTTCAGCGATAACTGGCCGGACAAGGGCCGTAACTGGCTGCCTACGGTAGATCATCCTTCGGACAAGGCAATGTGTGAGTTTATCGTCACTGCTCCGAATCATTCCCAAGTCGTTTCCAATGGTCTAAAAATAGAAGAAACAGACCTTCCGGGCAACAAACGCCGCACGCATTGGAAACAATCCGTGCCGATCGCGTCTTGGCTGTACGTACTCGGCGTCGCCCGTTTTGCTGTTCAGTATGTTGACGAATTCGAAGGTAAATCGATCCAGACCTGGGTCTATCATCAGGATCGTGATGCCGGGTTTTACGATTTCGATGTGGTTACAAAAAAGGCGCTCGCGTTCTACAGCGACGCTGTTGGTCCGTTCCCTTACGAAAAGCTCGCGAATATCCAGTCGAACAGCGTGAGCGGTGGCATGGAGGCGGCATCGGCCATTCTTTACAGCGAAAATTCGGTTGTGGGCGACAGGAACGTGCGTTGGCGAAATGTAGTTATTCATGAGATCGCACATCAGTGGTTTGGCAACTCGGTGACCGAAAAGGACTGGGACGAAATTTGGCTGAGCGAAGGTTTCGCGACGTATTTCACTCTGCTCTTTATCGAGCATCAATACGGTCGCGACGAGTTTGTCGAGGGCCTGCGTTCCAGCAAAAAATCGGTCGATGCGTTTTATCTCAAAAATCCTAATTACCGGCTTGTCCACGACAATCTCAAGGACATGAAAGACGTGACAACCAGCCAAATTTATCAAAAAGGAAGCTGGACGCTCCATATGCTACGCGGCGTTGTCGGTACCGAAAATTTCTGGAAAGGAATTAAGCTCTATTACCACAAATACCGCGATTCACACGCGACCGTCGCCGACTTTCGCCGTGTGATGGAGGAGGTTTCAGGCAAAGATCTATCAGGCTTTTTTGAACAATGGCTCTACAAACCCGGAACGCTGAAATACAAAGGAAACTGGAGCTACGACGCAAATACAAAGCAAGTCGCGATAAAACTCGATCAAGTCCAGACCGACGGCATCTTTTTCAAAATGCCAGTCCAATTCGCCGTCTATTATCCCGGCCAAGCCAAGCCGCAGATCCAAACAGTCCAGGCCGATGCCAGAGCTAACATATTCTCGATCAGAGTTAGCTGCCGAACCTGAAAAAGTAGTCCTCGACCCCGATATGTGGATTCTGATGGACGCCGATTTCAAGAAGAAGGAATAATTTATCGTGCCGGAAAACTTTGTAAAAACAGAATGATTCTTCCTAATCACGTCGAGGTGCAGAATCGGCATCGGCTATTCGCTCCACGCCGGACAAGTAATCGTCGCCGACGGCACACCCGAAGCCGCCAAACGCATCGAAAGAGTATTGACCACAGACCCCGGAATGGGCGTGGTCAGGCACGTTGACGTGGGTTATGATAAGGCGATTGAATTTGCTGAAAGATAATGATGTGAAGATTCCGATGAGCAAGAAATAGAGAGACGGAAGGAAATTGTAACGAGGTTTATATTGATGGCAGATGAAAAAATCGAAAGAGTAAAGCAAGTTATTGATTCGAGCAGTAATGTTGTAGGAGCTGCCGTTGGCAATACTTTAGGTTTTATTCTAGCCGATGCACCAGGAGCAGCCCTTGGCGGAGCTATCGGTGCTTCACTAACAGGAGTCATAAAGCAAGTTTTTTTCGATGTTGCGAATAGGCGACTATCAAAACGAGAAGAAATCAGAATTGGAACATCGGCATATTTTGCGGTTACGAAGATTCAAGCAAGATTGAACTCTGGAGAAACGCCGCGTAAAGATGGTTTCTTTAATCGAGAAAACCAATATTCTCGATCTGATGCAGATGAACTTTTTGAGGGAACTTTACTAAAAAGCAAGAATGAACACGAGGAAAAAAAGATAAGATTCATAGCTAATATTTTCTCAAATATAACATTTCACCTTGAGATAAGTTCAAGCGAAGCAAACCACGTCTTACAAGTTGCTGAAAATATGACCTATCGGCAAATGTGTTTACTTGCATTATTTGAAAGAAAAGCTGAGATCGATGGCATCAGTTTGGCTACAAAGGATTTAACTAAAGATGACGATGAAGATAATTCAATAATAAAGGACATATCATTACTACAGGAAATATTTCAGCTTTATAATCTTGGGCTAGTTGCACAGCTATTGGTTGAGTCAAAAAATTCTGATGAGATTACGGGTGCGTATATAACAAACGAAAAGAATTATCTTTTACTAGATGGCTATGACACTGTAAGTCCGGCAGATATTGTATTGAAAGATTTAGGAAAAAGGTATTTTAAGGTTATGAGTTTGTCTGAAATTCCTTATGAAGACCTATTAGAAGTTGCTATAACATTGTCTAACTAATTTCTATTTCAAAATTACTCTAGGTTTGACAACCGCGACCTTGCAGAATGTTGAATACCGCAAACCGCTGACAGCTAGGGGTGAACTTTGGATAATCTTGGAAAAGATATTCGCACCGTTGCAGGCAGCATTGTTGGCGTTGGCGAATAGGCGGAAGTTTATACGGTAAGTGCAGCCGCAAATTGATATTTATCCAGCTTTGTTGTCATAAAGTTACAGTTTGCGGTGTTTCTTCATTGATCAAAATAATTCTTATAGCAAAATGAAACACTTAATTCTGATAATTTGCGTCTTAATTGCCGTCCAAAACTTTTCGGGGCAAAGTGCCGATTTTATTAAAGATGATGGAATTACAAGTGCTTTGCATCGAGCGAATGTCGGCAAAATTACGTTTATGGCAAAGTCGATTCCGATTGAGGATTACAAGGAATCGGACTTTCTGAAAACCTTTGAATTGCGTGAAGATTCTGACCTTAACATCAGAGTCTTTATAGGTAAATCGCTGACCAATTATTTGCACAATTTAGCCCCTGAGATGAATGCGGATGAGCTAAATAAAATCGGCAATTATCAGTTTAGTTTTTTTGTGGATGACAATTTAGTTTATACGGAAAACCTCAATGTTCGTGCGGGAAGTTCTGAGAATAAAAAGCTACGAACAGTTTTTCGGGTTCCTCTTCTTAGCACAACAAACGAAGATTCTTGGGGCAGATTTTTGTGGAATCGGTTTATGGCAAGTGGTGGCGAAGATGCTTTTTCCGGCGTAAAACACTCTCTAAAAATGGAAATTCGTCCCTTTATTAAAACCGATTCTGTAAGAGTTGGCGACGTAATTGCACAAGGGCAAATCGAAATCACGATTACCAACCCTAAAGTCGAAGAAACCCAAACTAAAATTCAAACAATCAAGCCAAACAGCGGCTGGCAGATTTCTAAAGAAGTTTTTGACCAAAAGAAAATCCGCGAACTTAATCAAAAAATAGCTGAAAATTCGTTCAAAGACATTACGAGCATTGTCGTCATCAAAAACGGCAAGCTGCTGATAGAAGAATATTTTAACGGAGCTAACAGAAACACTTTGCACGACACACGCTCAGTCAGCAAGACGTTTGCTTCGGCGTTGGCGGGAATTGCTCTGAAAGATGGTTATCTGAAAAGTGTTGATCAAACTTTGGGCGAATTTTACAATCTGAAAGATTACGAAAACTACAATAAGAAAAAGGACGGCGTAACAATAAAAAGTTTATTGACAATGAGTTCGGGGTTTGAAGGTTTTGATTTTGACGAAAGTTCTGTCGGCAATGAAGAAAATATGTATCCGCAAGCCGATTGGGTAAATTGGACGCTAAATTTGCCAATGGCGGATAGAAAAGTCGGCGAAGAATGGGCATATTTTACGGCGGGAGTTGTTTTGTTAGGCGATATTCTAAACAAAAAAGTGCCGAACGGTTTGGAAAAATATGCTGATAAAAAATTGTTCAAACCGCTTGGAATCAAAAATTACAAGTGGCAATATACGCCGCAAAAAGTTGTCAACACAGCCGGTGGACTGCAAATGTCAGCCTTGGATTACGCCAAATTCGGTCAGCTTTATCAAAATAAAGGCAAGTGGAATGGCAAGCAAATAATTCCAGAAAGTTGGATAAAAGAATCATTCACAAACCATTTTAATATTCCAGATGACAATTCAAATTACGGCTATCTTTGGTGGAACAAAACCTACAAAGTCAACGGTAAAGATTACGAAGCGTTCTATTGCAGCGGAAACGGCGGCAACAAAATATTTGTTTTCAAAGACGTGCCGATTGTAATCGTTATAACCGCAACCGCATTTAATAAACCCTATATGCACAGACAAATTGACAAGATAGTTGAGAAATATCTGATTTCCGCTGCCGCTGGTTAAATTCGAGCTGACAGTCTGGTCGAAATTTGGATAATCTTGGAAAAGATATTCTTCAGCAAGCAAGCAAGCGGCGTTGTTGGCGTTGGCAATTTGGCGGAAATTCATGCGTTGATAATTTCATCTGTCACGCTATAATGTGTCGATACTTTTTTTCGAAACTATGAATTATAAAAACTTTTTCCTTGCGATTGTTCTCTCAATCATTGGCTGCGGCGTTTTGGCGGCGCAGAGTGGGCAGACTGCCGCTGATCAGAACAAGCAGATCGAGGTGCAGAATGCTGCGATGCAAAAGGCACTGAATGACGGTGCGGCTGCATATGCTAAGAAAGATTACGCCGGTGCGCTCGATATTTTTCAAAAAGCATATAGCGCCGACTCGACGCATCCGGCGGCGCCGACTCTGCTTAAGAATATCGCGGCAGTAAAGTTACAGCGCGGCGTCGAAACATTTAACGCGGGCTTAAAAGCTGGTGACGAAGCGATGATGACGGCAAGCAAAACCGACCTGCTCGATGCTGAAGAGATGTGCAAGCGTGCACTCATGTCGGCTAAGACAAACAACTACGTCCCTGACAAAACTGCTCCGATCATTAAGGTGCAAAAGGAAATTTTTCAAAAGATCAGTTACGTCTTCTTTTACATCGGCACGCTAACCAGTGACAATCCGATGCTGCAAAAATCAGCCGACGCGTCGAAAGCTTTCCTCACTCTCGCCGACGCAAACGACCCAAATCGCAGCGACACCGAACAAATCCTCACCGAACTAAAATCGTCTTACAACATCGTGCCAAAATAATTATTGCGGCGGATTGTCTTCCGCATTGACCGTGCCATTAGGTGGCAACGTGCTGGTACAATGCGGGCAGCGCGTGGCCGCAGGCGATATTCTGCCGGTGCAGTGAGGGCAGGCAATGCTATTATCCGGCTGTAGGCGCTTGTCGATCCATCGCCCAAAGACCACTCCTGTCGCCAGAATCGAAAAGAAGACGACAACATAATCGAGCAGCACGGGCGAAAAATCAACGCCCGTCAGCAAGATCGCGCGCGTGCCCAGCGCGGCCACAAAAAATCCAAGCAGGTCTCCTGCCGAGCCTTCGATGTCTTTGAAAAAGTAAAGATAAACCAGTCCAAACGCCATCAGCCCAATCACGAAAACCGTGTACGCCCGCGCCAGAAAAGGACGGTAAAGGTTGATCTCAAACGGGTCGCCGATTTCTTTAAGTTTCGGATCGTCGTATTCCTTGGCCGTGAGGTCGGCAACAAGATTCGCCCCGGCAAATTCCAGCGACATTTTGTCCGCACCGCCCTTGAAGTACTCATCCACATCGGTCACGGGAATTCGCACAAGTATCTGAGGGTTTACATAAAGCTTGTATGAGTCAAAGGGATACCAAAAAGAATCGGTTAGCGGTTCAGCCGTCCACGTGAGCGGCCCTTTTCCTTTCATCAGACTCGGGTTCTTTTCATAATTGGACATTTGAATAGGCTTTTCGGTTCCACCCAGATCTACATAAGGGTACATAGCGTCTCTGACGTCGGGTTCAGCATGAGAAAGAAAGATGATCACCGTTTCGACCTTTCTCAGCGCGGCCAGCGTCACTAGGGATTTATGAAGCTGTTCGGGCGAGATGCTGAAACCTGGCTTGGATTCATCAGCAAACTCATTAGGGGTAAGAGAAATCTCCGCCTCTCCGGTCATCCGCTTTTTCGCCGCGTCCAGCTTTACGCCCGTCAGTTTCAGTTCGGCCCAGGTCTTGTCTTCTGTTATTACGGTTTCGCCGTATTCGGTTTGGTAAGGTTCCCGCTTTGGCAGCGCAAAGCTGATTTCTCTCGGCGGCTGGTTTTTCATGCTATACCACGCGACAAAAGCGCTTGCCGCGAGAAACACAAAGACCAAACCAAGCGAAACCGCATGGCCCTTTACATATTGTATAGAGGACATATCTCCAGCTCCTTCTGTTCAAGCTATCGGATAATATCTTTTATACGCTATCTGGGGCGAAGTAGGTTCGCCGTTTTTAATAATCCTAGTAAATTATGCAGTCGCGGTAATCTTCGGAAATATCGTCGGCAAATGGGCATTCATCCCGATTATCTTAATTGACTGGTGCTTATTTATGTTTTTCGTTTTGCGATTTGGCGGGACGGATTCGATAAAAGATTGGTTAAAAAAGCCTTTGCGGAATGTTGGTTGGATAATTCTTGCCTTAATGATGGGAATTATACCGCTGCCGATTTTCCTGATGCATTACGGTTTATTAAAACCTTGGGAAATATGGCTTCCGTGGATTCTATTGGCACTCATTAATCCATGGATTGAAGAATTTTATTGGCGTGGGCTTTTGTTGGATAATACAAAAGAATTGAATAGTTGGATTTCGGTAATAGTTACAAGTCTTCTTTTTGCAGGAAATCACGCAATATTTGGAGTAAATTCGGAATTGTTGAGTGGGGTTGAAATCTTAATTTCAACATTTGTGATGGGCGTAATTTGGGCGGTCGTTTATAAAAAAAACAAACAGTTTACGCTGGATGATTTTCGCACATTTTTTAGTTGATCTCTTCAGTTTGTCTGTTCCGTCGTTTTTGGATTTATACACGAAGTTCGGCAAATAAGCGTATTATCTCACAATTCCGCTCCGCCACGCACAAACCGCAACCTTGCAGAATGTTGAATACCGCAAACCGCAGACAGTTTGAGCCGAAATTTGGATAATCTTGGAAAAGACATTCGCACCGTTGCAAGCCCCGCAAAGTTGGCGTTAACAGATATAAGGATTTACCGTAGCACGCTGCAAAGGATCGTGTTCCATAAATGAGAACCGGTAACATAATTTTCGCGATTCATCCCTCATCCTTCATATTCACCCTTCTTCAGTCGCAGTACTTTTCAGTAACCTGTCTGAAGTGATATCCCATCGCGGCGAGAGTCAATCCGTGAGCGAAATCGCGGGGGTGAAATCGCAACAATTTGTAGAAATAGCTCCAGAACTGGGTGCGCGAACGGTCGCGGATGCCGAGGGTTAATATGATATTGAAGAATGCCCGAAGATCGTCCATCAAATTGATCTGACGCGGTTCGACGCGGTTTTGATGAAATCGCGAAAGACAATCGAGAGCACGCAGATAATACTCTTTCGGGCTGTAAATATTGCGTAAGATGGTTTTGTAGCCTTCGATCAGGCTCGTCATGTCCATCTTCGGAATAAAATTGAGCGAGCAATCCGTGTTGTTGCCGGTGCTTATGTCGAGCAGTCTTCCCTCTTTCTCGAGCCGACGCCAAAGCTGCGTATCGGGCAGGGCAGCCAACAAACCGACCATTGCCAGCGGAATACCGCTTTCGCGGATAAAATTCATCTGACGATCGAAAATGTCGTCCGGATCGCTGTCAAAGCCGACGATGAATCCAGCCATCACTTCCATGCCATAGCTCTGGATCTTGTGGATTGATTCCAAAAGATCGCGGCGTGTGTTCTGGCCTTTCTGGGCTGCCTTCAGGCTTTCCTCGACCGGCGTTTCGATGCCTAGAAATACCCTGCGGAATCCGGCATCTTCCATCATTTGAAGCAGAGCATCATCCTCGGCCAAATTTATGCTTGCTTCTGTGATGAACGAAAACGGAAATCTGTTCCGGCGTGACCACGCGATCAGATCGGGCAATAGCAGCCGAACATTTTTCTTGTTGCCGATAAAATTGTCGTCAACGATGAAAACCAGTCCGCGCCAGCCCGCTTGATTGAGAGCATCAAGCTCGGCAAGCATCTGATCGTTCGATTTGGTACGCGGAACGCGGCCATAAATCTCGATGATGTCGCAGAATTCGCAGTTAAACGGGCAGCCGCGTGAATACTGCACATTCATAGCGCTGTAATGTTTCATATCGACGAGGCCGAAGTCCGGCACCGGTGTGTTCAGCAACGACGGCCGCTCGTCGGCTTTGTATATTTTACGTGCAATGCCGAGTTCGAGGTCATTTATGAATTCGGGCAGCGTCGTTTCGGCTTCGCCGATGAAGATATGATCGGCATCGGGCAGACGCTCGGAGCTGGTCGAGACATACGGTCCGCCGACAACGACCTTTTTGCCCATCGATCGGCAAAGCTCGACCACCTGTTCAAGTGATTCGTTCTGTACGATCATCGCGCTGATGAAAACAAGATCGGCCCATTCAATATCATCGGGCCAAAGCGTTTCGACATTCATATCCACGAGTTTGCGTTCCCATTGTTTCGGAAGCATCGTGGAAACGGTAAGCAGGCCAAGCGGCGGGAAAGCGGCCTGCTTTCCTTCAAACTTCAGCGCATGCCGAAAACTCCAATAAGTATCGGGAAAAACCGGATAAACAAGCAGTACTTTCATAATCCTTTAAGATTAGTACTCTCGTTACCCGTCGGCAAGAGATTCAGAGAAGTGTTACAAAAGAAATACATTGTGGTTGTAACCAGTTTGCTGGTTCCTATGCATTCGGACCAGATTCCTTCGGATCAAAAAGGAAAAAGCCAGGAGAAATCGATCCCTCATGGCTCTTCGCTTCAGTCAAAATCCGACAATTACGGACGACGATATCGTCTGACCTTGTAGTATTTCCTTGTCTTCGGATTAAGTTTGTAGGTGTACAAGGCCGAACTGCCGGCACCGACGCCTGCTCCGATCAAGGCTCCCTTTCCGCCACCTAATAAACCACCGATTAGCGCTCCGCCCCCGGTTCCCAGCGCCAAATTTATCCTGTTGCGATGCCGCCTGTAGTAACTCGGTTTCGCGACACGGACATAATGATAACGGCCATCGCGGCCGATCACGCGTTTAACGTATACTTTCTGTGCCTCTGTGTTGGTTGGCAACAACAGCGTCATGCCAAACGCGAACAGCGACATCATTATGAATGCAAATAAATACCTTTTCATTTTGTTCCTCCAGACTTCTTTTGGGAGATTACAGAGTAAATTGAGGCAATCTAGGTGCCAAGACGTTGCGATTTTTGATCGGGCAAGCTGAAAACACTGAAAACGCATGGTTTATCTACGCTTGCCGCCTTCATCACTCTCCAGAATCACTACCCACCCCTTGACCCGATATGGGATACCGGTACGAAAAGTGTACGTTTTCAAGACATATTGAATCAGTGTGAGGGGTGGCGCGATTCCTCCGCGTAATTGAGTATTTCGGTTTTGTTCCGTGGAAATTGACTTCGGACAATTATTGGAAAATACTTGTGGAAAGTCGGCACGATAGTCCGCAATTTCTTTCCTCTAATGCCGGTGCCCTGACAATATGAACGACATCTTCAACAACACTTCCCGGCCGAATTTCGACCTTTTTTTCACCAGAAATGACAGAAACGACCCGCGTTTGGGAGAAGTTGTCGGAAGCGAGAAAGAAGATTACGCTGCGGCGGATATTGTGATTTTGGGCTGCCCGCAAGACGAAGGCGTGCGGCGGAATAACGGTCGCGAGGGTGCGGCTTTGGCGCCAGAGGCGATCCGCGAACAGTTTTACAAACTCACGCCTTTTAACATCAAGCGAAGAATCTTCGATCTGGGTAATGTAAAGATCGGAGCGAGTTTGGAGGAAACGCATGAGACTCATTTTGAGGTCGTTTCACAGGTTTTGCGTGACGGCAAGCGAATAATCGTGCTCGGCGGCGGAAATGACATTTCGTATCCGGACGGCAAGGCGATGGCTGAAGTGTTCGGCGTCGAAAAATGGATCGGCATCAACATTGACGCTCATCTCGATGTGCGGATCGCCGACAGGCCAAATAGCGGTACGCCGTACCGGCAGCTTTTAGAAGAAGGGCTTTTGCGACCGACTTATTTTTATGAAGTCGCGTATCAAACGCATTTCTGCTCGCCGGTCTATTACGCTTACATTCGCGATCTGGGTGTAAACCGCATAAGTCTCGAAATATTGCGCTCGCGTGAAGAAGCGGACATCGAACTAAAGGAAAAAATACGGCTAAAGTTCATAAATCACAGCACCTCGCTCAATACTTTTTTCGGCTTCGACATGGACGCTGTCCGCTCCGCCGACGCCCCGGGAACTTCGGCACCGTCGCCGCTCGGACTGCGTGCGGGCGAATTTATCACGCTAGTAAAATATGCCGCCTCCCTCGCGAATACCAAGGTCATAGAGTTTAGTGAGGTCAACCCGAAATATGACGCCGATAACCGGACGACAAAGCTCGTTGCGATCGGGATGCATCGGTTTTGCTCAAACGTAGCTTAGAAAGGAGAAGAAAATATGGCCGCCAGTCGTTTTTATCGTTCAAAATTTGTATTTTCAATTATAGCCGTTTTGCTGCTCTCCATCGGTGGTATCCAAAGCCCGACGGCCGAGGCCCAAGACCGCTTCGAACTCCATTGCGGATGGTTCGACAATCCAACTCCCTCAAACACCTGGCTCACAGACAAATTCGGCGAGTGGACCATAAGTATTCAGGGTGGCTACCAGGCTGAGGGCGACTGGCCCGAGTTTTCAGCAAAACAATGGGTTGAGACCAACGGGCACTACGGTTACGGCTGTGCATGCATAAACGCGAAGGTAAACCGACGGGACATGAAGGTGATCGAGATCAAAAGCACGTACGCAAAACCTTTGTCGGCTTGCCGAAAAGACAAGGCGCTAAAACGGAAAGGTTAGTTGCGAATCTATTTGAACGATCTGCCTGCCATAACTCTCGGCTATTGTTTTGGAGGCTTGGAGGTAATATTGCGGCAAGGCCTTAACTTATTGTTGAGGCGGGTGAAAAGCTCTTTTGGTGCAATAAATAAGGCCGGCACTTGTAGAATTGCCGGCCTTTTTTGAAAAACTGCTTGTTATCTACGTCACCCTTCGTCCGGAAACAAGCCTAAAGACGATGAGCACGGCAATCGCGCCGATGATCGATGATATAAAGCTCGGAATTGAGCCGCCGATATTGTTGAAATTGCTGACCATTGGAAATCCGACAAAAGTTCCTATAAACCCGCCTACAACCGCTCCGACAATTCCGAGGATCGTGGTGAGAATTACACCGCCTCCATCAGAGCCGGGAAGAACGAGTTTTGCGAGATAGCCCGCCAGAAAACCAAGCACCAACCAAATTAGTAGTGAAATCATCTTTTCCTCCCTTGTTCGTCTCGACCAAAGCATGATCGCTTTGAAATCCGATCAAAAGTCGTGCAAATGCGGCGTAATGAATTAGACGCTTATATTTAGCTGTGAAACGGCTTGAGACATTGATCGTAACGAAGTGATTGTATCATCTGCATACGCCAATCGGTACGTTTTTGCGGCGAAGTCAATAAACACGGTGTAAACTTGACAGTTTTCACCATGTTTGTCATTCTTAAGGCTCGCTTTTCTCTTGAAATTGCGAGAGTGTAGTCTCTTAGCTCAGTTGGTAGAGCATTACCTTGACAAGGTAGGGGTCAGCAGTTCGAGTCTGCTAGAGACTACCAGTTTTAATGGTGAGTGATTAATGGTGAACGGTGAGTCTTTCTGATTCGCTCACCACTCACATCTCACCGTTCATAGTTTCGTTAAGATGCTTACGAAGAACTTTGCTGTTTTTTATAACTACTACGACACGCTTCTAATGGCGTGACAATCGCAGTGTTTTCGGACATTGCAAAGCAAAGTCGCTCTTATCGGATCAAATCTATTTAGTAGTAGTGAATCGTAAATAGTAAATCGTGAATCGATAGGGCAACTTGCTTCCCTTATCTTTTGACGATACGTGCGTCGCAGATCGGAATCCGATTTACGATTCACGAACAGCGATTTACGAATGTTATGAGCGAACTAAACTTAAAATATGGCGGGCATGAACGCACTATCCCTGCGCCCGCGACGGTTGCGGATGCGCTGAAGGCCTTTGACCGCGATGTGCTGAAAAAGTCGCTGGCCGCTAAGGTCAATGGCGAAGAAGTCGATCTGAACAAAGAACTGTCCGCGACGGATGAAGTTCTGTCGATCGAGCCGATCACCGCCGATACTCGCGACGGGCTTGAAGTTATTCGCCATTCTACCGCTCACCTGCTTGCTGCTGCTGTGCTTGATCTGTTTCCGGGAACGAAGCTCGGCATCGGCCCGGCGTTGATGGAGGATCCTGCGATATGGGTTCTTTTATGACGTTATCGCTCCACGAAATCTGACCGAAGAAGATCTGCCCGTCATCGAGAAAAAGATGAAAGCGATGGCGAAGCAGAATCTTGTCTATCGTCGCGAAGATATCGAAAAGGCAAAGATACTCGACATTTTCGAGCAGCGTGAAGAGCCGCTGAAGCGTGAGCTGATCGACGAAAAGGTTGCAAATACGGCAAGTGTTTATTATATCGACAACTCATCTTTCATCGATTTTTGTCTTGGGCCGCATGTTCCGCACACAGGTAAATTGCAGGCTTTCAAGCTTCTTGCTCTGTCCGGTGCGTATTGGAAAGGTGACGCCGAGAACCAGCAGATGCAACGGATTTACGGAACCGCGTTTGCAAAGCAAGAAGAACTTGACGCGTGGGTAAAACAGCGTGAAGAAGCCGAGAAACGCGATCACCGTCGGTTAGGCAAAGAGCTCGATCTGTTCTCGATCTCGGATGATTACGGCCAGGGCCTGATCCTTTGGCATCCGAAAGGCGGCATCGTCCGCATGGAAATGGAGCGGCTACTGCGTGAGGAGCTTGAACAGCGCGGATACAGTTTTGTTTTCACGCCGCATATCGCTAAACGTGAGCTTTGGCGTATCAGCGGCCATGAAGAAAATTACGCTGACGGAATGTACGCTCCGACGAGCATCGAGGACGAAGAATATCGTCTCAAGCCGATGAACTGCCCGTTCCATATCGGCATCTACAAATCGTCGCCGCGTTCCTATCGCGATTTGCCGCAGCGGTATTCCGAAATGGGTACTGTTTATCGTGCCGAGCTTTCTGGCACGCTTCACGGCCTGATGCGTGTTCGAGGGTTTTCGGTCGACGATGCTCATCTTTTTGTGCGGCCCGATCAGGTCAGCGTTGAGGTTTCGGACTGTCTCGATTTTGCGATCAAGGTTTTCGAAACTTACGGTTTCGATAACGTGAAGTTTGAGCTTTCAGTGCGTGGTGCGGCGGAGAATAAAGGCTATCTCGGTGCCGATGAAGACTGGGCAAGCGCGGAAGAATCGCTGGCGAATGCTTTGCGTGAACGCAACATTTCATACGAACGCATCGAGGGCGAAGCGGCTTTTTACGGGCCTAAGATCGATATAAAAATCGAGGACGCAATCGGACGCGTGTGGCAATTGGGCACGATCCAGTTGGATTTTAATCTACCGGAGCGTTTCCAATTGGAATATACCGGCGAAGATAATCTGAAGCATCGACCGTTTATGATTCACCGGGCGCTGTTTGGCTCGATCGAAAGATTTTTTGGCGTTCTGATCGAACATTACGCGGGTGCGTTCCCGCTGTGGCTGGCTCCCGTGCAAGTAGCGGTGCTGCCGATCACCGATCGCATTAACGAATATGCGGATAAAATCGCAGGTGAGTTGCGAAGTGCGGGTTTCCGCGTTGAATCGAATACGAAATCTGATAAAATCGGCGCGAAAATACGAGACGCACAGTTGCAGAAAGTGCCGTATATGTTAGTTTTAGGCGACAAGGAACTTGAAGAAGGCACCGTCGCAGTTCGGGAACGCAAGCAAGGCGACATCGGCGCGATGCCGCTCGATGAATTTACAGAGATGATCCAGCAGCAGAAATTGCTGCGGAGTCTCTAGTTGGCAAATAGCAAAAGGAGGCTAGTATCGCAAGAAGATTTGGTGGAAATAGAAATCGCCCGCGTTTTCGCGAGCCGCTGCATCGGACGAATGAGCGGATTAGAGTGCCGTCGGTGCGGGTAGTAACGGAGGACGGGGAAGCTTTTGGCGTAATGGACACGCGTGATGCGATTGCAAAGGCGCGTGAAATGGGACTTGACCTGGTTGAGATTGCACCGACGGCGAAACCGCCGGTTTGCAAGATTATCGATTACGGAAAGCTTTTGTACGAACAAAAGAAAAAGGCCCACGAAGCCAAGAAAAAACAGGTCACGGTGCAGGTCAAGGAGATCAAGTTTCGGCCCGGTACGGACGACCACGATTATAACTATCGAATGGAGCACGCCCGTCAGTGGCTGGGCGAGGGCGACAAAGTGCGGGCGGCGATTGCATTCCGCGGTCGCGAAATGACGCACAGAGAGCTTGGTGCAAAGATATTGAAAAAATTGACGGTCGATCTGGCAGATCTGGCCGATGTCGAGGTTTATCCGAAGATGGAAGGCTATCAAATGTTCACCATCTTCATTCCGAAAAAGGCCAAGATAGCCGAGAAGAAAGCTGCCCCGGAAAAGAAAAAGGATGAAGGTGACGCAAGAAAGGCTCCGACCAAAAAGGCGAAGGAAGCCGCGGTGGTTGAGAACGAAATAGAAGTCGTCGAAGCCGCACCGGTTGAAGCACTGCAGGCTCCGGTCGAAAAAGCTGAAACAATGGCGGCTGATGCCGAGCCAAAGAAGAAAGCGGCGGCTGTTAAGAAAGAAGCCAAACAACCGGCATCCGAAACCAGCGAAGAAGCATAGTAAAAGATTTTGAGTAGTAATTGATAGGAGATAGAGCAATGCCAAAACTAAAAACACATAAGGGCGCAGCAAAGCGTTTTCGCTCGACGGCGTCGGGCAAATTCAAGCGCGGCCATTCTCACGCACGCCATATTCTGACGAAGAAAACGAGCAAGCGTAAACGCAATTTGGACATCGACGTAATGGTGTCCGAAGGCGATCAGAAACGCGTGGAGAAAATGCTGCCGTACGGTAGAGATTAATTGAGAATTGATTATTGATAATTGAGAATCGAAGACATTTTGCATTGTCCATTTTACATTCTCAATTTCACGACGAAGGAGTGAATTATGCCTAGAGCAAAACGTGGAAATAAGCGTCTTGAGAAACGCAAAAAAATATTAGCCTTAGCCAAAGGCTATCGTGGAACGAAATCGAAACTATATCGTTCGGCCAAAGAGTCGGTCGAACGCACGCTTAACTTTGCCTACACCGGCCGAAAGCTGAAAAAGCGAGACTTTCGTAAACTGTGGATCGTCCGCATCAATGCGGCCTGCCGCTTGAACGACATCAAGTATTCGCAGTTTATTCATGGCCTGAACCTTGCCGAGATCGAACTCGACCGAAAAGTCCTGGCCGATCTCGCCGTAAAACAGCCTGAGGCTTTTGCTTCGGTTGTCGGCCAGGCTAAGGATGCATTGAGCAAGCAGACGCAAGCGGCTGCTTAGTCAGTTAAGCAAACAAAAGGGTGGGGCTTCGTTTGACGGAGCCTCGTACTTTTTATATCCCCAACTCCGCCTTTGCCTCAGCAAACATCGCAACCGCAAAATCCAAATCCTCACGAGTGTGAGCGGCTGAGACCTGCGTTCGGATGCGGGCCTTTCCTTTTGGAACAACCGGGAATGAAAATGGAATCACGTAAACCCCTTTTTCCAGAAGAGCCTCGGCCATTTTAACCGCCGGTCCGGCGTCACCAAACATAACCGGGACGATCGGGTGCTCGCCCGCGAGAATGTCCAGCCCAACGGCCGACAATTTTTCTCTAAAATAGCGTGTATTGTCCTGAAGCCTGTCACGCAGATCGGTCGATTCGGTAAGCAATTCGACGGCTTTTATCGAGGCCGCAACGATGGGCGGAGCGACCGAGTTTGAAAACAGATATGGCCGGGAACGCTGACGCAGCAGGTCAATTATTTCTTTCTTGCCGCTTGTATAACCTCCGCTGGCGCCACCGAGAGCCTTGCCGAGCGTTCCCGTTATAATGTCTATTCGGTCCATAACATTATGATGCTCGTGCGTTCCGCGGCCGGTTTTGCCCATGAATCCGACAGCGTGCGAATCGTCGATCATCACTAGAGCCTCGTACCTATCCGCAAGGTCGCAAATCTCAGGGAGGTTCGCGATAAAACCATCCATCGAAAAAATACCGTCGGTCGCGATCATCTTGAACCTGGTTGAAGATGCTTCCTGCAGTTTCGCCTCAAGGTCAGCCATATCGCCGTTCCTATATCGAAATCGCTGAGCTTTGCTTAAACGAATGCCGTCGATGACGCTGGCATGATTAAGTTCGTCCGATATCACAGCATCTTCCTCGCCCAAAACCGTCTCAAAAAGCCCACCGTTCGCGTCAAAGCACGATGTGTAAAGGATCGTGTCTTCTGTACCGAGAAAGGTGCTGATCTTTGCCTCAAGCTGTTTATGGACCGTCTGTGTGCCGCAAATAAAGCGAACTGACGAGAGGCCGAAGCCCCAGTCCTTCAGGCCTTGGTGAGCCGCCTTGACAATCGCGGGGTGATCAGACAGACCGAGGTAATTGTTGGCACACATATTCAGCACTTCGCGGCCGCCTACGTTAATATGCGCGTCCTGTGGTCCATCGATTACCCGCTCTGATTTATAAAGTCCGGCCTCGCGGATGTCGCTCAGCGTGTTTTCTAAATGCTTTTTGAATTTGCCGTACATATAAATACTCAGTATTACAGTTGAAAGGCTTAATCGTTCGGTTATGGGTTTTTCCTAATTTCTTTTTGTACCGCGTCGAGTTTCTCATAGGTAAGGTAAACTGAGCCGCGATCGGTGTCGACCAGCGAACATTGAGAGAGGCTTTCGTCTGCCACCAAGAACAGAATCAAGCTTGCGAAAAGCGCCAAACGTTTGGAACGAATCGTCATTGTTTACATCTCGTTAAAGTCAAGAACCACCTTCCCACAGCTACCCGACCGGATTGCTTCAAATCCCTGCTCAAAATCCTTATACGAATACCGATGCGTGATCACAGGCGAGATATCGACGCCTGTTTCGAGGAGGACGCTCATTTGGTACCAGGTTTCGTACATCTGGCGGCCATAGATGCCTTTGATGGTGATCATGTTGAAGATGACGGTCTTCCAGTCGATCGCGAACTGCTCGCTAGGAATTCCCAAGAAGGCGATGTGGCCGCCGTGGAACATATTTGCAAGCATGTCCTTAAAAGCCGCCGGAACGCCGGACATCTCCATCCCGACGTCAAAGCCTTCCTTCATACCAAGTTCTCTTTGTACGTCTTTGATCGAGGTCTTGCTGACATCGACCGCCCTGGTGACGTGTCCCATCTTCTCGGCTAGTTCCAAACGAAATGGATTTATGTCTGTGATAACGATATTTCTCGCACCTGCGTGTTTCGCGACGGCGGAGGCCATGATGCCGATCGGGCCTGCACCAGTGATGAGAACATCCTCGCCGAATACCTCGAAGGCGAGTGCTGTGTGGACTGCGTTGCCGAACGGATCATAGATCGCGGCGACTTCCAGGTCAATATCGGGTTTGTGCTTCCAAATGTTGGTGACCGGAACGGCAATAAACTCCGCAAAGCCGCCGTTCGTGTTCACGCCGACCCCGCGTGTATTTGCACACAAAGCCCGCCGACCGGCCATGCAGTTTCGGCAGCGTCCGCAAACGAGATGGCCTTCGACGCTGACGATGTCGCCAGCTTGGAAATCGAGAACGTTCGACCCGACATCGACGATCTCGCCGACGAACTCATGCCCGATCGTGGTAGGCACCTTTATCGTCGCCTGTGCCCACGCGTCCCAGTTGTAAATATGCAGGTCGGTTCCACAGATCCCGCCTTTCTTGACGCGGATCATGACGTCGTTGATGCCCATTTCCGGTTCGGACACGTCCTCGATCCATAGTCCCGGTTCGGCCTTGCTCTTTACTATCGCTTTCATTCGGTTTGCGTAATTTCTTATCGTTGAATTCAACAATAATATCAAAGGCGGCCCGTACACGCGAACCTGTGATTTACGAGACGCCGATCCGCTGTTAAAATTGCCTTGCGGATTGTATTTTCTACCGCTAAATCGGTTATCCTTTGTGTTTATGTCTGAAGCGAAAGAACAAGTCGAGGCGGCTCGAACGGCCTTCATCAAAGACTTTGAACGGTTTGAAGATCTGGATCTGAATGGCGGCGGCCTTGCGGACGCGGAGGCCCTCTTGCGCGAGGTCGGCGAGATCAGGATCCGTCATACGGGAAGAAAGTCGGCGCTCGCCGAAACCAAGAAGCTTATCGGCAAAGTTGCTACTGAAGAACGCGGAGAGTTCGGCCAGTTCGTCCAATCGATCGAAAAAGAAGTCATTGAAAAGATCGAATCTGCGGAGGCCAGGCTAAACGATTTTATTGTAAAAGCCAGGACCGAAGCTGAACGGCTTGACGTGACGATCCCGGGGCTACGACCGCGGACAGGGCATCTGCACCCGATCACGATCCTGCGGCAGAAGATCGAGGATATTTTTGTGTCGATGGGATATTCAATCGAGGACGACCGCGAGATCGAGACGGATTATTACAATTTCGACGCGTTGAATATTCCCGAAGGGCACCCCGCGCGGCATACGCAGGACACCTTCTACACGACGAGTGGTTTTGCTCTTCGCTCGCAGACCTCGACCGTGCAGATCCGTGCAATGGAGCGACGCGGCGTACCGATACGCATTATCGCTCCGGGCAAGGTCTTCCGTCGCGATACGCCCGATATGACGCACGTACCGATGTTCCACCAGATCGAGGGCCTGTGCGTCGATAAGGGCATAACGATGGCCCATCTTAAAGGCACTGTGACAGAATGGCTGCGACGGCTATTTGGCGAAGACACGAAAACACGTTTTCGCCCGTCGTACTTCCCCTTCACCGAGCCGTCGGCCGAATTCGACTTCTCGTGCTTCAAATGCCACGGCACCGGCAAATTCGAAAACGACCGCTGCCGTCCGTGCAAAGGATCCGGCTGGATCGAATTGGGCGGCTCCGGCATGGTCCATCCAAATGTTCTGAAGGCCGTTGGGGTCGATCCGCAGGTCTATTCCGGCTTCGCATTTGGCTTCGGCCTCGAACGTATGTGCGCGATGATGTATTCGCTCGACGATATTCGACTGATGTTCGATAACGACGTGAGATTTTTGGAACAGTTTAAGTAAAAATGGGTTGGGCTACTCATTACATTGCTAAACTCAAAGATGGCGAAGCTGTTTCCTTCAGGCCTCGAGGCCATTCAATGAAAGGAGAGATTGAATCAGGTCAGTTATGCACCGTCGAACCTGTTTCAGACATCGCAACTCTCGATAAGGGCAATATTGTTCTCTGCAAAGTGAATGGAAACGAATATTTGCATTTGATAAAAGCGATCCAGGGTTCGCGCTTTCAAATCGGTAACAATCGCGGGCGGATCAACGGTTGGATAGGCCCGAAATCGATCTTTGGAAAGTGTGTTAAAGTTGAGGACTAGGAGTATTTATGCAAGTCACAACTATTGAAGGTATTGTCAAGAATGGACAGATACAAGTAGACGAAGATATTATTCTGCCAGAGATGACAAAGGTTTTCGTTATTATTCCACGAGATGAAAACGTCAGGCGTGTTATGAGTCCGAGACTTGTTAACAAAGCCGACGCGAAAATATTCGAAAAAACGGTCGAGGTTGATCTTGATGACGAAATTTGATGCCTCTTATGATCCGCCTGCCCCGATCGAAAAAATAGCAATAAAGACCATTGAAAGCGGAGAACGATTGCGAGACGTTAAAATGCTTCTCGACACAGGTTCGGATATTACCCTTTTGCCGAAGACGAACTTGCTTGAATTAGGCATCGAACCTTCCGATAAGACATTTGAATTGATCGGGTTCGACGGGCACATTATCAAGTCGGAAATTTATCATCTGCAAGTAATTTTTCTTGGGAAGCGTTTCACTGGCAACTATTGCGCGATAGATGATGTGGTTGGGATTCTCGGCCGAGACATTCTTAATCAAATTACAATTATATTTGACGGTCCAGGTTTAGAATGGGAGGAGATTCAATCGACCTCTTTAAAATAACATTATTGCATGAACATCAGTTACAACTGGTTAAAAGACTTGATCGCGATCGATTTGTCCGCCGAGGAATTGGCTGAGAAATTGACGCGTGTCGGTTTGGCGGTCGAAGGCATTCATCCTCATGAGGATGATTTTGTTTTTGATATCGATCTGACGTCGAATCGGCCAGACTGTTTGTCGCATCTCGGCGTGGCCCGCGAAATCGGCGTCATCACTGGGAATCCGCTGTTTCCGAAAGTTCAGACGCGGCCTTTGGATATAGACGTGCCAATCCCGGCGATCCTTGCTCCGGATATCGTCAAAATCGAAGACCCAGACCTTTGCCACCGGTTCACGGCGCGGATTATCAGGAACGTGAAGATCGGCCCCTCGCCGGAGTTTCTTATACAGCGGCTTGAGGCAATCGGTGAGCGTTCGATCAATAACATCGCCGACATTACGAATTACGTTATGCATGAGCTTGGGCAGCCGATGCACGCGTTCGATCTCGACAAATTGGCCGAGAAGCGGATCGTTGTCCGCCGGGCAAAAGCCGGTGAAACGATCAAGACGCTTGATGATGTCGACCGGAAGCTAGATGAAACCATATTGACTATCTGTGATTCGGAAAAACCGGCTGCAATCGGCGGTGTAATGGGCGGGCTCGATTCGAGCATCACTGAAGATACAGCTAATGTGTTAATTGAGGTTGCGTTCTTTAAGCGTGAAAGTATAAGGCAGACATCCCGCAAGGTCGGGCTTGCGACCGAAGCCAGCTATCGCTTTGAACGCGGCGTGGATATAGAGAATCTGAAAGCGGCTTCTGACCGCGCGGCTGAGCTGATACAGGAACTTGCGGGCGGGGATCTCGGCGAATTCATCGACGTTTATCCGACCAAGCATAAGCGTAATCGCGTTGAGTCAAAGGATATTTCGCCATCCGTAATGCGGCTGACTGGTCTGGATGTCCCGCAAAATGCCTGCCTTAACATTCTGGCAAATTTAGGTATTGCCGCGGATGAAGCGAGTACACCGGTCGTGTTCACATCGCCATCGTGGCGCCACGATATTGCGATCGAAGAAGACCTGGTTGAAGAAATTGCACGGCACACCGGCTACGAAAACATCGCCGACAAACTGCCGCCGGCTTACGGAGCAGGCGAATATCAGGGATCTGAGGTGCGTAAGAAGCTGCTGCGACAGACGCTCGTAGACATTGGGTTTGACGAGGCAATCTCCTACAGTTTTATCGATACAAAGTTTGACGATAAGTACGAGTTGATACCCGGAATTGTTGACGAGAACGCAGCGGACAAATTCGTAACCCTTCAGGATTCGGTCATCGAAGGTGCTGTCCGAATGCGTCCGACGCTTCTGCCCGGACTACTTGATTCGGTTCGGCTTAATCTCAATCATCAACGCCGCGATTTGCGTCTTTTCGAAATCGGAAAGGCCTTTGCCGCCGGGCAGGGCGAAGATAATCTTCCGATTGAACGCGAGCTGTTCTCTATCGTGTTGACCGGCGGCGAGGCATTGAAAAAGCGCATGATGCCGGCTCGCGCATTGGATTTTTACGATGCCAAGGGAGCAGTCGAAGCGGCGCTCGATGCGGTCGGGTTCGAATCGGTTGAATTTCGCGATGCGAATGTCAAACATCTTCGCGCTGGACAAACGGCCTCGATCCACATCGACGGCGGCTGTATCGGCACACTTGGGCGTCTGAACGAAGATATCTCGTCCGAATACAAGTTCAAGCAGCCTGTATATTTGGCGGAGATAGATCTTGACGCAGTGTTTTCGCGAAACACACAGCCGATCCTTTACCGGCCGCTGCATAAGTATCCGTCAATCACCCGTGATGTGTCGCTTTTGGTCGATCGGACGACTACATTTGACGATATTCGAGCAGCCGTAATCGATCATGATGCGGATCTTTGTCGTAATGTTGGGTTTGTGGACATCTTCGACGTTAAGGATGCTGTAGACGGTAAACGCTCGCTGACTATAAGGCTAGAGTATCGAAGCGACGAGCGAACCCTTGTTGATGAAGAGGTTACGGCTGTTCATGAAGGTATTTTAGAGAGTTTAGGTAAAACATTAGGGGTTGAACAGCGGTCTTAAAAAATGTTAATAACTTACTTGAAGTTTTTTCAAAAAATACCCATAATCAAAACCTAAAATATTTATCGATTCCTAAATACGGAGACTGCTTAATGAATGGCCTAACGGGGATGGAGAAGTTCTCTCATCTCGAAGATAAGATTTACCTCACAATCGAATTTGCAAAAAAGATTCGGGAAGAAAAGGAAAAGATCGAACGCGAAGCCGTTTCATTGAGACGCGACGCGGCAAGCCTTATGGCCGAGAATACCAGGCTGGAAGAAAAGGTCGAGAAGCTGCTTTCCGAACGGGACGCTATTCAGCTAAAAGTTGAAGCTATGCTGGACGCGATGACGACGATTGATGCCGAGGTTGCCGAGGCGGTTGGGAGGCAGCAGCACGCATGATAAGCGGTAAAGGAAAAGCGGAATCTTCGGAGCAATCGATCAAGGTCGAGATTTATAATCAGACTTACAGCATCAGGTCCGATGGTGATAACGATTACATTCTGCATTTGGCCGACTATGTTGACGGAAAGATGCGCGAGATTTCATCGGGAACGCTGACCGTTGACTCACTCAAGGTCGCAATTCTTGCGGCCCTGCACATCGCGGACGAATATCACCAGGTAAAGAACATGCAGGCCCAGCTTGATGCCCAGCTTGGATCGAGAAGTTCGGAATGTTCGGAAATGCTCGACCGCGTGCTGAAGCACAAAGAAGCCGCTCCGCAGGAATTCGAACGCGAGCAGTAGCCGAATTAAAAAGGTAAGAGTAAAAAGATAAAGCAAAACGATATCGCTGCTTTATTTTTACTTTTACCTTTTTACTTTTTACTTGCAGCCCGCTGTGCTAGACTTTCAATTGGCGAAGGAATTCTACTGCGTAGCTCGTTACTGAACGCAAACATAATTGAGCCAACACTTGAATTGCGGGAGGCTAATGCCGGTTTCGGTGCAATCTTCCATGTTGAAGATTTGCCATAGGATCCGGCTATGATGTTTCGAAAGAAGCAGATCGCCGCCCACCTGTTAAAAGCAGGTTCAATTCATGCGTTTGGAACGGCCATGTGGTTCTCTCTCGCCTTTTATATTTCCCCTCTTATAATTTATCCTCGGCAAGCTCATTTTCAAGTTCCCTTTGGATTTCTTCGGTCATTCGAGCTTCTTCAAGCGCGATCGGCAGTGTCTGCGAACGGGCGGAAAGTTTCTTTAAGGCCAGTTCGGAATCCGCAAGACTTCGTCCGCGAGTTGCTGCGGCTTCGATCATCTGAAGCCGGGCCTCTGCCTCTGAAAGCATTAATTTAGCTTCCTCGTTTATCGACGCTATCTTTTCCGCATCCCGATCAATTTGTGAACGGAAATCCCCGGCCTTTTCGCTTTTTAGGCTTTTTAACTTCGATTTACGCCGCTGGGTTAACAACAGTTCTTTCTTTGACGATTTGACGATGCGTGTTGCCGTTAAACGCGACGCAAGCGTTTCGCGATAAGCGTCGGCAAGCAACAGATCCGATCGTCCAATATCTTTTAGCGCCCGTTTTTCATTGGATTTCAGTTCGTGTCTGAACCAATCGATCTCCTCGGCCCGGATCCCATCCGCGGCGATCTTTTCACGCATTTCCTTTGTCCAGTTTGAATGCCTGTAGGCAAATATCGCAGATGCGGTAACACCGGCGAGAAAGCCGATAGCAGTAACAATGATACCGAGCACAAAAATCGTAAATGCGACCGGTGGAGTGGTTCCAAAGAGCAGAGTGAGCGCGAGAAATAAGCCCGCTGGCACCAGAGTAAGCAGCGGCGGAGCCGTCCAAGCAGCGATCTTTAAATTACGGCCACGTGCAAGTTCCCTGTCCGTAACCTTATATTTAGTTAGGTGATCGTCCATTTATTCATTTTTACTTTACAAACAGTGCAAACTAAATTCAATCTTGCGGCATCACAAAGTTTAACCCTTCAAATGTAATGTATTATGATTACGAGAGTTTCTGAACGGGCTTGCGTAAACGTATGACTAAATCCATTCTTTTAACGCTGCTGGCGACACTGGTTTCATCTTTTCTTTTTGCCTCTCGCGGGTCTGCGCAACCTGACCAGGAAAAACAAAAACAGCGGGTGCGTACAGTTTCCATTCCTATCTCGATCTTCACTAAACAGGAGCTAAAAGAAGGCCAAGCCACGGAATATGTACAGGCGGAGCGACTAATCGTAAAAGAAGACCGCGAAGAACAAACGATACTTTCGATCAGGAGCATTGTCGATGCACCGCTCGCGTTGGCAATACTCGTTCAGGAAGACCTTGCCTCAAACTTTAATCTTCAGATAAAAGACATCGCGGAATTCATCCGGCGTTTGCCAAAGGGTTCTCGAGTCATGGTTGCGTATATCCGTGGCGGAAATCTGCAGATAAGGCAGAAATTTACGGACGATCTGGACCTCGCAGCCAAAGGGCTTAGAATCGTCACATCCAGTTCCGCTTCGGCTCCACGGAATCCATTTGATGGCGTCATCGATTCTCTCGATCGTTTTGATGCCCTTCCAGCAGGCCGCAGGGCAATACTTCTTGTTTCAGACGGCTTGGACGTTTCCCAGGGCATATCGAGCTCTTCACCGGGCCAAAGTATCGATCTGGACCGTGCAATTCTCCGGGCACAGCGACGGTCGGTTGCGGTTTATTCGTTCTATTCACCCGCAAGTCTAACGGATGAAGGCGATTCGCGGTTGATTTTGAATGGACAGAGTTCACTTCAAAGACTTTCGGACGAAACTGGAGGACGTGCTTTTTTTCAGGGCTCGATCGCACCTATAAGCTTCGATCCGTTCTTCAAGGACCTGAGAATATTATTGAATCGCCAGTTCCTGCTTTCGTATCTGTCGACGCACATGAAAAAGGGATACCATCGTATAGAGGTTATGAGCACCAATCCGGAAGTTAAGATCGAGCACCCGCGAGGTTACTATTACCGTTGAGATCAGGCTAGCTAAGCTTCGCCCGGCAAACCGGACAAATACTCACATTTTCCTTCATTAACAACCCGATCCAAAAGAAAATAAAAGTAAATACGAGAAGAAGAGAAAAGACGATCCAGCCGGCGGTAGAGATTCTTCGTTCGATAATGGGCAAGGAAGTCGTTCCGCAATTCGGACAGCGGTAATTCTGCGCCATGTATCGTGGACCGCTGTATGCTAGAGGCTGGGCGTTGGTGAAAGGATTGGTGCCTTGCTGCGGATCGTACTGTTGCGTAACCGCGGTTTGTGGCTTTACTCGCGGCTCGCTCTGAGTTTGATATTCGTCGGTCTTCCAGGAGTACGGACGCGGTGCTTCGTAGTTGTAGTTATTTTGCGAGTAAGGCTCGGCAGTCTGAAACCTGATGCCGCAAAACCGGCAAAATTGGCTTTGCTCGGCATTTCCCTGTCCGCATTTGGGGCATGTGATCATAGACGTGGCGGTCTGAACGGAATATTTCACAAATTCACTAACGAATCATACCGTATAAAGTTTCTGTTTTCGACACTGAATTTAGAATTTAATGCGTTCTCCTGTGTTAATAGCTTTGTATACGGATTCGACCAGCTCGACAGACTTAAATCCGTCGTCAGCCGTCACGGGCGGCTCGGTGCCATTCAAGATGGCGTCTATAAACGCTTTATCTTCTTGAACGTAACCCCATTTTTCTTCTTTCTCGGTCATGTGAAATGACAAAGTCTCGAAATTCGAGTCCATGCCACGCGAGTCAAAAAGCCGTTCCATTTCCTCGGTCATTATTGTTCTGTGATGACAAAAAACCTCCATGCGTTCGAACGGAAAATGCCAGCTCGCGTCGGACGACGAGGCGAACGTGCAATGAAAACCGCTTTTGAATTTGAAAATGATAGAAAACTCGTCGATTTCGGGATATTCGTGCTGTGAACCGTAAGCGACAAGCTCTTCGATCTCGCCGAACTGGAAACGCATCATATCGAACAAATGAATGGTCGTTTCGTAAAGAAAACCGCCCGTCACATTTACATCGCCCGTCCAGACAGGATTTTTCAGCTCGCCGCGATTCATTTTGATATGAGCAGAATGCGGCGTGTCGCTTTGCAGAAGTTCTTTCAGCTTTGCATAAACCGGAGCGTAACGGCGGTTGTGGCCGACTTGAAAAACGCCTTTGCTGGCATTTGCAACTGTCGCGAAGTTCCGCTGCGTCTTCGATGCCAATCGAAAATGGCTTCTCGCAAAAGACGTGTTTGCCTTCGGCGATAGCGTTCAGTGCGATGTCTTTGTGCGTTTTGTTCGGTGAACACACGAGAACCGCATCGCAATTCGCAAGAAGTTCTTCACGCGACGAACAAACTTTGCCGCCGATGGTTTTCGCCGTCCGTTCTGCTCGTTCGGGAACGATGTCGAATAACGCAGTAACTTCCGTCCGCTCATCGCGCGAATATATCCTTCCGTGAACGTTGCCGATATAGCCCGTTCCGACGATTCCGATTCTTACTTTGTCCATAGAATTAAGTTGAGAATTGAAAATGGAAAATTGAGAATTCAGAACTGAAAAGCCGACGCTTTTTCCGGCATTTTCCATTCTCCATTCTCAATTGTCCATTAAACTACCAGCTTCCGCCAGCGGCGTATTGACCAATGCTCAAAACCTGTTCAGTCGCTGCCTTTGCTTTTTTCGCGACTTCAAACGGGTCTTGATTCCAGTATTCAGGGCGAAATATTTCGATGCTAACCATGCGGTTGTAGCCAATCTTGTCGAAGTGTTCCTTAATCTCGGTTATCGGCAGAATTCCAGTCCCCGGATAGAGCCGGTGGGCGTCGGTTAACTGTTCTTTCGGCAGATCTTCAGCGTCATTGATGTGAAAAATGAAAAGCTTTTCGGGCCGCATCGAATCGATCGCTTCGAATGTAGAATTCCCCGCGTAAAAATGAAAAGTGTCGATAACGTTGCCAATGCTGTCACGACCGACCTTTTCGACAATCTCGTTACAAAGGTCGAGCGTCTGGACGGAACAATCAGTCTGACCGAGAAATTCGAACGCAAGCGAAACTCCGTGCGGTTCCGAGATGTCGGCCAGTTCGTTCAGGACACGAACGGATTCTTCGACCACCTGCTCCTTAGTCCCATTTTCGGGCATCAGGCCAGGCACAACGACAATATACGGGCAGCCGATTTCGCCAGCGATCTTCGAAAGCTCTTCACATTCGGCCTTAACCTCGGCGTAGTCTTCGGGCGTTCGGAACGTGACGTGTTCGATTGAATTAATCGAATAAGGCTCAAGGTTGTGCTCGGCAAGAGCCGCTTTCAAGTCGGCAGGCGTATTCACCTTTAGATATTCGTAAAGCTTTGCCGACCATATCTCCAATAAGTCAAAACCGGCTGCCGAAGCGGCCTTAATGTCGGTCAAAAGATCGGCATGCATCGTGGTGGCGCCGTTCAGGGCAATTTTCATTGTAATAACTCCAAATCATCGAAAATATTAGTGAAATTTTAACATGATGAGATGACAGGCGGAAACCTGAGCGGTAGCTAGGGTGATCCGAATCAGATTCGGAAATTTAAGAACACACTCCTACCAGCTCGTGTTTCAGCCTTTTCTCGTGCAACGCTGGAAATTGCCATTTCGTCAAAGAATCGGGTAATCTTGTTTTAACGCTCCGAGCTTCCCGCATTACCAAATATGACAAAATATCTGCTACTTTTTACAGCAATCGTTATCGGTTTCGCCCCTGTTTTCGGCCAGCAATCGGACGCAGCATTGCGTCGTGTTCGCGAGCAGGACTCGATAAGCCGCGATTCTTCGGGCAAACTGCAAACTCTGTCGGCTGCCGAACATCTTTCGCGAGCAGAGACGTATTCGAGCAATAGATTATTTCCTGAGGCACGCGAGCACTGGTCAAAGTTTTTCGAAAATTATCCTGCCGACGTGGGCATTCCAAAGGCATTGTTTGGAACTGCTCGATCTTACATGTGGGAACGAAAATATGGTGATGCGGTCAAGTGGTTCGACAAACTGACCAAAGACCATCTAAATACAAAGGACGGCCGCGAAGGACTCGCGTTTAAAGGAGCTTCGTATGTTCGGATGGGTAAAAATCTTGAGGCAGCAAAAACATATGAGCAGTATGTAACGATGTTCCCGCAAGGCGAACGCATCGAATCGGCACATCTGAATATAATCGACGCTTATCGCGAGGCGGGCAAATATGATGAAGCATACCAGTGGGTTGAACGCACCGTTCAGCAATTTCCCGGCAAACCGTCTGAGGTCAATGCATTGCATGCCCGGCTGCGATTAGAGATCAACCGTGAAAATTGGAATGCGGCTGTAACCACGGCGGAGCAACTTCTCAGCGGAAAGCAGTTCGCTGGTTCGATGGCAAGCAGCGACGAGGTTAAGTATCTTCGAGCGTTCGCACTTGAAAGATCCGGCAGAAAATCAGATGCAGGAGCCTCGTATGCATCTGTCGGCTCATCGTATTTCGGCGGCTTGGCGCGTGAAAGGCGAAGCAAAATGGGCATCCAAACGATAGCCGCCGTCATACCTCGGAATTTCACCGAGTATCCGGTTCCCTTCCGTACCGAACTTTTACGCGAAGCGAATAAACACAAAATCGATCCGCGCTTTCTGCTCGCGATAATGAAGCAGGAAAGTAGTTTCAAGCCGAATGCTAAATCGCCTGCCGGAGCACGTGGGCTTCTACAGTTTGTTTTCGATACGGCCATAAAGTACAACAAGAAGGCCGGTTACGCGAATCTACAGCCGGACGATCTTTACAAACCCGCAGTAAGTATCGCCGTAGGCAGCGTTTATGTAGCGGAATTGAAGGATGAGTTTGGCGGACTCTACGAAGCAATCGCGGCCAGCTACAACGGCGGCGAGGACAACGCGACACGATGGCTGAACCGCACCAAACCGAAAGACGCGGGCATTTTCGCATCGGAAATAGGATTTGCCGAAACGAAGAACTATGTCTTCAAGGTAATGAACAATTACCGAGTCTATCGCGAACTTTATACGGAAAATCTTCAACGGCGCTAAACTTCAGGAAAATTACCCCAATTAACCATTTCTTCAGTCGAAGTGGTCACATTTAATATTGCGGTCGGAAGATTAGACGCGGGCGTCAGCATATCAGGCGCTTTTTTAGAAGTTATGGACGAATTAGTTCCAAGACAGCAGAATCGGGTTGCAGTGCCGCTGACAATTCAGCTAGAGTCTGCGTCGGGGAACAGCGAAGCCCGGATAACCGACCTAAGCCTGGGCGGATGTTATGTAGATAGTATCTTCGGCGTTCAGCCGGGACGCAGCGTTAATTTCAACCTCGCCTTGCCGTCTGGACGATCGGGAAAGATGTCTGGGACTATCGTTTACGTGCACGAAGGCATCGGTTTTGGATTGCAGTTCAACGATTTGACTAGCGAACAGCGGACCATGCTGGAACAATTAATTCGAGTGTGCGGCGGCAGTGTGTAGCATTTACCCGGGAATCGAAGACGAAAGCCTTTCGCAACCTCCGTTCAAGTTTTTTTATAACGCTTTCTCTTCCCAATCGCCTTGCCCCTCGCGTTCAACGTGATACCCGGCTGCTTCGAGATGAGCGTGGACGTCTCGAGCGTGCTGTTGATCGCGGACCTCCAGAATCATCTCAATTCCTACACGGCCTAGCGGAGCGAGCCATATCGCACGCTGGTGATACACCTCGACAACATTTGCACCGGTCTCGGCTACCTGATTGAGCAGCCCGGCAAGCATACCCGGACGATCCAGAACAAGCACCTTCAATATCACATAACGGCCGTGACGAACAAGAACCTGTTCGAGGATGCGTGCCAATAGGTTGGCATCGATATTTCCGCCGCACAATATCGTACAAACGGTGTCGTTCGGCTTAACAATTATCTTCTTTCCGAGAAGAGCGGCAACACCGGCGGCTCCCGCACCTTCTACGACAAGACGCGAATTCTGAGCGCAGTGAAAAATACCGAGGGCGATCTCTTCCTCGCTTACCTCGACTATCTCATCGACAAACTCGCGGATCAAAGGCAAAGTCTTTTCGCCCGGACGCTTTACCGCGATGCCATCGGCGATGGTTGGCTGCTGGTCTGTTATCTCGACAGGCTCTCCGGCAGCAAGCGATCGTTTAACCGTGGCGACGTTCTCAGCCTGCACACCGACGACGCGAACGTTCGGCAGCAAGTTTTTGACCGCAATAGCGATCCCAGAAATAATCCCGCCGCCGCCGATCGGCACGATGACGACAGTCACGTCAGGAAGGTCCCGCACCAATTCCAAACCGATAGTTCCCTGCCCGGCGATGACCAATTCGTCGTCGAATGCGTGAACGTAGATGTAGCCGTGCTCAGCCTGCAACTGCCGCGAATGGGCGACCGCCTCGTCAAAGCTTGCACCTTTCAGAATCACATCGGCACCCTGAGCCTTGGTCGCGATTATTTTTGTCAGCGGAGCGAACTCGGGAAGGACGATAGTCGCTTTGATGTTGTTTAGCCGAGCGGCGAGAGCAACACCTTGGGCATGATTTCCAGCCGAAGCGGTGACTACGCCACGTTTCTTTTCTTCGTCGGTAAGTCGCGTAATCTTGTTGTACGCACCGCGGACCTTGAACGAACCACCCCGTTGGAGACATTCCGCTTTGAGAAACGCATTTGCGCCGATCTCGGCGGAAAGCTTCTCATCGGCGATGATCGGTGTTGGTATTATTATGCTTTTTAGAAGTTCGCGAGCATCTTCGATGTCCGAAAGTTGTACTGTCATTATGGCAACGAGTATAAGCGAAAAGCCGGGAAATTGAAAAAAGCTCGCACACACAAATCAGCACCGGATTAGTACTGCAAACGCATCTTCTTACAGTCGCGTTTTACTCTAAAATAAGTTATATTCGCATGTATCTATTGATTGGAGGACAAAATGGAGCTTCTTGGCGGTGTCGGACTTGTTTTTCTTTTATTTTTCGGAATCGCTTTGCTGGTCGTCGCTTGGAAAACGATCAAGATCGTGCCGCAATCGAGCGTTTTGCTGATCGAGCGTCTCGGACGTTTTCATCGCGTAGCGGCCAGCGGCTTGAATATTATAGTTCCATTTTTTGAGTCGCCGCGTGCGGTTTACTGGACAAACACTCGTCCGGGCACAACTTTTATCGACTCACGCGAGCAGTTTATCGACCTGCCGTCGCAATCGGTTATTTCACGCGACAACGTGATGATGGGTGTCGATTCGGTCGTTTACTGGCAGATAACCGATCCGATCAAAGCGACGTATGAGGTCAATGATCTTGTCGGCTCGATCGTGCAGTTGACCTTTACGGGAATGCGTTCGGTGATCGGTAAGCTCGATCTAGATCATACGCTCTCTTCACGCGATCAGATCAACAACGAGCTTCGCATGATTCTCGACGAAGCGACCAATAAATGGGGCGTAAAAGTCACCCGCGTTGACATCAAAAACATTACGCCGCCGGAAGACGTTCGCATCACGATGGAAAAACAGATGACTGCCGAGAGAAACAGACGTGCTTTGATTCTCACTGCTGAGGGCGATAAACAGGCTGCCATCACTCGTGCCGAAGGTGAAAAACAAGCTGCGATCACGAGGTCCGAAGGCGAAAAGGAATCTGCTATTTTGCAAGCTGACGGTGCGGCACAAGCAAGATTGAAGTCGGCCGGTGCCGACGCTCAGGCGATCGCTCAGATCTCCCAGGCGATTGGAAGCGCGGAACAAACAACTCAATACTTGATAACTTCCCGCTATATAGAATCACTGCGCGACATGACGCGAACCCAAAACTCAAAAGTAATCTTTATGCCGATGGAAACCTCAACTTTGCTCTCAAGTATTGGAGCAATCAAAGAAGTTCTGGCGGAAACCGGAGAAAAATCCGAAGTATTGCCCGCGACCCCACGTTCGCCACGGGAGCTGAACCAATAAGAAAAGGAAAGGTGAATTTTATGCTGAAGATAATTGGAGTGGTTGCCGTTTTGGCTGTTATAGGTGTTACGGCTGTGGCGTACGCTTATGGCTTTATATTCAATCCGTCGCCTTCGACGCCGCCAAAGGAAAAATCTATGTACGAATTTGCAATGAAAGATATCGACGGTAAAGACGTAAAGCTTGATGCTTATAAGGGCAAGGTGGTGATGATCGTCAACACGGCCAGCAAATGCGGCCTTACGCCGCAGTACGAAGGCCTGCAGGCTCTTTACGACAACTACAAGGACAAAGGCTTTACAATCCTGGGCTTTCCGGCAAATAACTTTATGGGCCAGGAACCGGGCACAGAAAAAGAGATCAAAGAATTCTCCGCTCTGAAATATAAAGTGTCGTTCCCGATGTTCTCTAAAATCTCGGTAAAGGGCACGGACCAGCATCCGTTTTATACGTTTCTCACTAACAAGGAAACAAACGCCGGTTTTGACGGCGACATTACGTGGAACTTCGAAAAATTCGTGGTCGATAAATCGGGCAAAGTGATCGCAAGGTTTAGCCCCAAAACGACTCCGGACGACCCGGAGATTGCTAAAACCATCGAAAATGCTCTGAAATAAAGGCCTCGTAATTCTATTGCTTGAGTTTGAGCCTGCCGGTAATATGTAAAATGCCGCAGGCTTAATTCATTTTGTTTCTATGAAATTCGTAAAAATAGTTTTTCTTCTAATTGTTCTCGCGATCGCCGCAATCGCTTGCGGCTCGTATTGGATATACAACTCTCTCAATTCTCCGCACGAACACGATAAAGCGAGTCAGTTCATAAAGATCGAAAAAGGCACGTCGCCAGCCGATATTGTCGCCAGGCTGAACGCCGAAGGTATTTTGTCGAGCCAGCTTCCGGTCCAGATATATCTACGCTTCTTCTCCGACGCTTCCAAACTACAGGCCGGCGAATACCAGTTCGCATCGCCAATCACGCCGCTACAGGTTTTGAAAGAACTTGAATCGGGCGAAGAGCGGACGACGAAGCTCACTATTCCCGAAGGCTTTACGCTCTTTGATATAGCCAAGCGGATCGCGGCCAATTTTCCGCAAGACCCGCCAATGGATGATAAACAGATACTTCTGCTCATGGAAGACACAAGCCTCATCCGCGACATCGCCCCGACCGCAAAAAACCTCGAAGGCTATATGTATCCGAGCACCTACAACTTTCCAAAAGGTGCGAAGGCCGCTGATATTATTAAAATAACTGTTGAGCAGTTTAAAAAGATCTGGAAACCAGAATGGAACGCACTGGCACAGAAGATCGGACGCACACCGCAAGAAATCGTCACGATTTCGTCGTTGATCGAAACCGAATCTAAATTCGACGCCGAAAGGCAGAAAGTTGCGTCTGTAATTTACAATCGTTTAAGCAAGAATATTCCTCTTGGTATCGACCAAACCGCCGTTTATATTGCAAAAATGGAGGGACGTTGGGACGGCACAATCAACAAAAGCGACCTTGAATCGAACTCGCCATATAACACGCGCCGTTACGGCGGCATTCCGCCCGGCCCGATATCGTCCGTCACCGAAAGCTCGATAAACGCCGCTCTGAATCCGGCACAAACCGACTATATTTTTTATGTACTGAACGTGCAGGCAAATGACGGCTCGCATCATTTTTACTCGTCGGCGGGTGAGTTCGAGAAAGGTAAGGCTGAGTATCAAAGGTGGCTTGAAAAAGAAAGGCAAGAGAAACGGGAGCTAAACAATAATAATTGACGTAACTACATTATGTAGCTACACTATATATGAGATATGAATGGGATGAACCGAAGCGGCTCGCAAATTTGCATAGACACGGAATCGATTTCGCTGATGTTTATCAGGTATTCGATTTTGATAGATATTTGTTCGAAGATGATAGGTTCGATTACGGGGAAACACGTTGGATAACCTTCGGCCTTCTCTTTGGCCAAGTGGTCGTGATTGCCCATACCGAAACAGATGAGGTTATCAGAATAATTTCTGTACGAAGAGCTGAAAAAGATGAGCAAGAAACATACTTTAAAAATATACGGGACTGACATTGAGCGGTTACGGAACATGAAGGACGAAGACATCGATTTCTCGGATATCCCCAAAACGACCCCTGAGATGTGGGCTAAAGGATTTGTAAGAAAGGGATTTAAGGTGATTCCACCGAAAAAACAGCTTACTCTTAGGATTGACCAAGACGTGATCGACTTTTTTCGAACGCAAGGTCAGGGTTATCAAACAAAGATTAACCAATTACTTAGAGCGTATATGGAAGCTCACAAGGCCAAGTAATTGCTGTCATCAATGATCAAACTCCTTGCACTCGACCTTGACGGAACGCTGCTGAATTCAAAGGGCAAGATTCCTGAAGCCAATAAACTCGCGATCCGGCAGGCCGAAGAACGCGGAGTGTTGGTCACAATTGCGACGGGGCGGCGTTTTCGTGATGCGTTGCCGGTGGCGGCTGAGTTGGAATTCAATGCGCCGCTGATCACACACAACGGAGCTTTGTTGAAATATGCCGAAAGCCTTGAAACGGTCGCGGCTTCCCTCTTAGCTCACGCAACTACGCTTGAAATACTTAAGGTTGGGAAATCATTCGGAGGTGATGCTCTTGTCAGCGTCGATCCGCATGGGCATGGCACGCTGCTTTTCGACACGGTTTCGGACAATAATATTCCGCTGCAAAAATACATAGCCTGGTCGGATCGGCTTCATGCTGACGATAAAGGAAAATCGGCGATCCATGTCGCTAAACTGGAAGCGGTGGTTGGCGATAACGAAGTGATTCACATCTCTTTTTCCGGCGGATGCGAATCGATGAAGGAGATGCATCAAGTTCTGACGGAAGAATTAGGAGAAACCGTGACGCTTCTTGCAACCATTTACCCGGAACTTGATTTCACGTTGCTCGACATTCTGCCGCCAAATGCCTCCAAAGGAACGGGTGTTGAGACGCTTGCAAAAATAAATGGCCTGTCGCCTAAAAATGTGATGACCATCGGCGATAATTTTAACGATCTCGAAATGCTCCAGTTTGCCGGGACAGCCGTTGTGATGGGAAATGCCGACCCCAGTTTGCTAGAAAGCCAAGAATTTTATACAACTGTAAGTAATGACGAGAACGGGGTTGCCGTCGCTATTAATAAATTTATTTTGAACGAGGAGAAACACTGAGTGGCTAATCGAATTGCAGTTATCGAAACGAATAAGGGAACGATAAAGTTTGAACTTTTAGAAACTGACGCACCGAAAACGACCGAGAACTTCCGCATTCATGCCGGAAACGGCTATTACGACGGCGTGATCTTTCATCGCATCATTCCGAATTTTATGATTCAGGGCGGCGATCCGCTTGGCGAAGGTTATGGCGGCGAATCGGCCTGGGGCGGAAAGTTCGATGACGAGATCGACCGAACCTCTGAATTGTATGCCGGTATTTACGACAAAGGCACGGTCGCGATGGCAAACTCAGGTCCAAATACTAACGGATCGCAGTTTTTTATCATGCACATCGATTACCCATTGCCGCCGAGCTATACGAAATTCGGGAAAGTTACCGAAGGCCAGGATATCGTAAATACGATCGCCGAAGTGCCGACGAATCAAAACGACAAACCGCTTGAGCCGGTCGTGATGAACAAGGTTTATATCGAGGAACTCTCCGCCTGATGAGAGCTGTTTTGCAGCGGGTTTCGAACGCTCGGGTTTCGGTTGCGGGAGAAACGGTTGGCGAGATCGGCAAAGGAATACTCGTCTTGCTGGGTGTTTCGATTACTGACAAAGAAGCTGACGCGATCTATCTTGTTGAAAAGACGTTGAATCTCCGCATTTTCGATGACGCCGCAGGCAGGGTGAACGATTCGCTGCTTGATGTGAACGGCGAGCTGCTTGTTGTTTCGCAATTCACGCTTTACGGAGATTCACGACGAGGCCGCCGGCCGTCGTATATCGACGCGGCCAAACCGGACGAAGCAAACCGTCTGTATGAGTTTTTTGTGAGCGAGGCTCGCAAACAAGTGGCTAAAGTTGAAACCGGGCGTTTTCAGGCTATGATGGATGTCGAACTCGTCAACGACGGGCCAGTTACATTATTGATCGATAGCGAAAAGCTATTTTAAAATTGAATTTATGAAAATCAGCGTAATTGTATTGATAGTCGTTTTAACTGCTTTTGGGTTTTCATGTAATGAAGCGAAACCCACAAAGAACCAGCAGCAGCAGCACGTCCGGCATTAAGAAAGGAGTTGCTCCGGTCGCCGACAACGAAGTCGCCGTCATAGAGATGGAAAATTCGTCGGCTTACGGAACGATAACGATCGAGCTGTATTCAAACATCGCACCGAAGATGGTCGCTCGATTCAAAGAGCTTGCAAAAGAAGGTGTTTATAACGGGACCAGTTTTCACCGAATCAATCAGACCGTAGTTCAGGGCGGCGATCCGAATTCTAAGGACGATGATCCTTCGAATGACGGCACGGGCAACTCGGACAAACCGAATGTTCAGGCAGAGTTTTCGGATATCCCTTATGATACTGCGATCGTTGGTGCCGCTCGCCAGAGTGGTGACGTGAACTCACAAAATTCGCAATTTTTCATCATGCTAAAACGTGAAGTGGGCTTTGATAAAAACTATACCGTTTTTGGGAAAGTTATCGAAGGCATGAACAATGTCAGAACAATCTCCGGTGTTTCACCCAAAGAAGGTGAACGTCCGGTTGAGGCAATAAAGATCAAAAGCGTCACGATCAAGCCGAAGGGCTAAAAATTTGCTCGCGTAGCTCAGTTGGATAGAGTGCTTCCCTCCGAAGGAAGAAGTCGCAGGTTCAAATCCCGCCGCGAGTACCACATAAAAAAGGGCGTCGATCATCTCGACACCCTTTTTTTCCTGCAATTAGCGACCCGTTTATTGTTGACGATCGCCTGTCGATGCCGTCCGCACTTTCAGCATAGGATCACCAATTAGTGCCCATGAGAGTCGAACGTCCACTCCGCCTGGAATAGTAGTTTTTGCGTCGTTTATTAGATCACCCAGCCGCTCGATGCTGCCGCCGCTGATCCTAATAAAGAACCTGGTCGCCATTATCTCCTGAACATCTGGTGTAGTTTCACCGGTCGAAGCCCAAGCTGCTACAGCTCCGCCATTCGTGGAATCAAGCAGGTTCTCCGCCAGGCTTTTGAAATTCGCATGAAGGAAATATCCGTTCAAACAAGTAAGCATCGTAAAGATCGATTGGTTACTTGCATTGGTTAACGCAGGCACATTATTGCTTGAGAAAAAACTCGAGTTCGCCCATGCACCCAGTGACCCGTGTCCCGCGTAATTTACAAGGTATTTGCCCGAGTTCATGGAACTTATTAGTAGCGTCTGGGGAGTATCGGGCGGTGGCGGCGTGTCGCTCCGAACTACGCTCATCACCGGTACTGCGGGCGGCAGATGACTTCTGAGTCTGTTGTTTATCTCCTGAAAATTATAATTGTTAGCAGCATCGTACTGATCGGATGCAAACAAAACGCCCCCAGCAACCATCGTCCTTGCAGCCTGCTCATAAGCTGTCACTTTGGCCAGGGCATTGGTGATTCCCTGAGCGGTGCGAGACGGAATGCGGCCGACAGCCATCTCCGCCAGACCATCGTTATCGAAATCCGCCAGTGTGTCATCGCTGCCTGTTTCGATATAAACGGTATCAACCATGTGCGTCGGCACAAAGTTGTTATTTCCTAAGCCCTCGTAGTTTCGGGCGTCATATGTCGAGTCACCTAGCAAAAGAACGTAACGCGGAGCGACCTGCCAGTTCGATGCAGCGTATTGCAGAAAATTTCTAATCGAAAGCGAGTTTACGACACCATAATTGAACTCGTCATAAATCTCCGAAACCTCGATAACCTTGACTGTGAACCCTTGTCCTCTACGGTAATTTGCCCAGTTTTCAGCCTCAGTCATCCAGCCCTTGTACGAAATTATAATAAGATCTCCGACACCATTGGGGGTCGCCAGAATTGTAGGATCGTTCTGAGTCAACGATGCTGCCTGCAATAAGCCGGAGTTTTCCACCGCGTAAAGCAAACGGCCGCGGCCGGCTGGCATTGTGATCCCAAATGTCCCTCCATTCTGCACGACGTTGAGATTTGTCATCAGAGCGGGCGAAGCTTCCGCGGTCATATCGAACACGCGAATATTCGCTGTCGAAAATCCTTCGATATTTGCACGTCTATAATTTTGCGTGAAGAAGCTCAAGCGGTTTTGCGTAGCACCGAACTTACGGGCAAATCCGACTTTTACCGTGTCAAAAAAGCTACTGGTCGCGTTCTGCATGTGGAACACGAGAGAATTGGCACCTTCATTTAGAAATGATGTCGGAATAGTATACAGTTTAGAAAAAGGACCACGCCCGTTCCCATTTGCCGTTGCAAGCGTCTGACCGTTTACTTTTACTTCCACCACGTGAGCATCAAAAGAGAAGCCTTCAAACGAAACGTCGAGCGTTGCATTGGGAGACGCAAAATCAACATTAGTTAACGTAAAGTTGACGGTCGTGTCAAACGATGAGTTTATCGGCTGGCCCCAGTAATTTTGAATATCGCCGTTTAGTACCTGACTGAAATAATTAATTCGCTCCTTTTGCAAAAACGTTTGCGAATAGCTTGGAGACGTCACGGTTCCAGCAGTTGGACGCGAAACACGGGATTCAATTCGTTTACCCGCCGCCGGACCCGAAATCAAATAATAGATCCGTGTGTCACTCTCACGAACATCGACGCCCGTGCCGTAGAATTCGATGTAGTCGCCATTATTCGGACCAACGATGATTGACTGCTGAACACCGGCGAGATAAAGCTGCCAGAGGCTTGAATCACCATTCACATTAAAACCCGCACTCTGGAGTTCGGCCCTGGTAACACGATAAAAGCCTTCTTTTTTAACGCCGATTTTCACGCCCGGCTGTGAAATGACAAATCTGTGGTTTACCGGATCGTCGGCAAGCTGATTAGTTTCGATGTCGTTTACTATCGTCTTCGGCAATTCCAGCCGGTTTGAAATGATAGAGCCGTTGGATTTACTGTCAGCAACCTGCCTGCTCAATTCCTGCGAGCTGTCCGAACCAACCGAGCGAAGATCGGATATGTATTCGGGTAGAATTGAAGCGGAATTGATGGATTTTCCGTTCGCCTGAATGCTCGTAACCGAATAGGAAGCCTGAGCATCGCCCTCGGCGTCAAAAAAGGAGTATTTTTCGCCGCTCGTTATTGCCGAGCCACTGATAGCAGCGGAACCGGAAATCAAACTCTTCGACACGAGCCGGGTACCGGCACCATCGGTTCGACTAACGGTGAACCCGATATTGTTCTTTTCAGCAGCCATTTCCCACTGGATAAGAACTCCGGCACCGTCCGAATATGCCCGGAGCGAACCAAATCGCGTTTGAGCATTACCCGACTTTGTTTTTGTTTCGGACGAGCGTTTACTTGCTTGAGCAAACGCCGGAATCACCGAGGTGACAGATACGATGGTTAGAAGGCAAAGAGATATTACTCGTTTCATTTACAATACTCCTGATAAAAAAAGCCAAGCGACAATGTGTTCGCGATAGGGAATAATCTACTACGTTTTTAATTCAAAACCAATACTTTTTTGCTTAGGGCTATACGTCCAGGGATCTCAACTAGAAACTCAGCAGTTTGATCCTGCGGAAATGCAAAGCAACCCTTTTAATAATACCAATCAGCTATTGTTTTATTCCGCTGCATAAATTTTTCGAAGATTTTTCCCATTTGGATGCAGTTAACGCTAACATTTCGATATGTTTACGCCGAAAGTAGCTGCCGAAGGACGTACTGGAGAATGCCGCCGCCTTTGTAATATTCCAGTTCGATCGGCGTATCGATCCGCAACGTTAATAATGTCTCGATCGTTTCTCCGTTTGCCCGATTGATCTTTAATGTTACATCCTGCATCGGCCTGACCGGTGCACTCTCAAGTCCCGTAAGATCAAATGTTTCGGACCCGTCCAAATTTAGGGTCGCAGCCGACTGCCCGTCCTTAAATTGCAGCGGAAGCACGCCCATGCCGACAAGATTCGAGCGATGTATCCTTTCAAAAGATTGCGTTATCACGGCTTTGACGCCCATCAGCTTAGTTCCCTTTGCCGCCCAATCGCGAGAGCTTCCCGTTCCGTATTCGAGTCCTGCAAAGATCACCAGCGGCGTTTCCGACTCGTTGTACTTCATCGCCGCATCGTAGATAGACATCTCGTCGCCGTCCGGTTGAAACCTGGTAACACCGCCCTCGACCGGAGCCACCATTAGATTCTTGATCCGGACATTGGCGAATGTCCCACGCAGCATCACCCGGTCGTTTCCGCGACGCGACCCGTAGGAATTAAAATCCTGTGGTTCGACGCCCTGCTGCTGTAAATAAAGGCCCGCCGGGGAATTCGCCTTGATCGCACCGGCAGGCGAGATGTGATCAGTCGTTACCGAATCACCAAATATCGCCAAGGCCCTTGCTCCATTAAAGTCGGAAAAGCTTCCCGTTTCCATCGAAAAATCTTCAAAATACGGCGGCTCCTGAATGTAGGTCGAGTCGTTGTCCCATTCATAAACCTGGCCGGTGCTGGTCGCGATGTCATTCCAGAGCGGATTCTGATCGGCAAATTGGCTGTATAAACGCTTATAGGTTTCAGGATCGAATGCCGTCTGGAGATACTCTTTCACTTCATCGAGCGATGCCCAAATGTCCTTCAAAAAGACGTCATTGCCGTCACCGTCTTTCCCTATCGGGTGAAGATAGACATCTTTGATGACCGTACCGGCGAGTGCATAAGCGACAACAAGCGGCGGCGACATCAGAAAATTTGCCTTTATGTTTTGATGAACGCGGGCCTCGAAATTACGATTGCCGGAGAGCACGGATGCGGCAATTATGTCATTCTCGACAATTTCTTCCTCGATTGCAGCATCGAGAGGGCCGGAGTTACCGATACATGTCGTGCAGCCATAGCCAACGAGGTTGAAGCCTATTTGATTTAAATAAGGCTGGAGACCCGTCTTTTCAAGATACTCGGTGACAACCCGCGACCCTGGTGCCAGAGACGTTTTTACATACGGCGGAACCTTCATCCCTTTCTCGACGGCCTTTTTTGCGACGATGCCGGCAGCGATCATAACCGCCGGGTTAGACGTATTTGTACATGAAGTTATCGCCGCGATCAGCACATCGCCGTTTCCTATGGTCGTGGAAGTTGTCTCGGGCTCGCAATCTTCTTCGTCCTGTTCGACTCTGTCAGGCGTCGGGCGATTGTTGATCATTTCAACCTCGGTTCCAATATTTGTATTATTTACGCTTACTTCGCCGAGGATCGGCAACGGAACCGATTTTGAGTTTTGATCGCCGCCGCCGGTAACTGTTGTCGCGACAGGTCCGCACATAGTCACCAAATAGCGTCGATCAAGGTCTTCGGGCAGTTTACCATAGCCGCCATCAGCAACTTTCTGGCTGAATAATTCGATGAATCTGTCATCGAGATTAGACAGATCAATTCGATCCTGAGGGCGTTTCGGGCCAGCGACGGACGGATTTATCGTTTCAAGGCTAAGCTCGTAGACCGTAGAATAATCGACCTCCCCATCCTTTGGAATCCCGAACATTTGCTGGGCGGTGTAATAATTACGGATCGTTTCGATCTGCTCGGCTGTTCTGCCGGTCGCCCGGAAATACTCAAGAGTCTTATCGTCAACACCGAAGAATCCCATCGTCGCGCCGTATTCGGGAGCCATGTTAGCGATCGTTGCACGATCCGTCGCATGTAGAGCTGCCGCACCTTCCCCAAAAAACTCGACAAACTTGCCGACAACATTCGCTTTTCGCAGCATTTCAGTAACACGCAAAACGAGGTCGGTCGCAGTCGCTCCTTGCGGCAATTCGCCCGTCAGATGAACGCCGACGACATCAGGTGTCAGAAAATAAACCGGCTGGCCGAGCATTCCGGCCTCGGCTTCGATTCCGCCGACGCCCCAACCGACGATGCCAAGGCCGTTGATCATGGTCGTGTGCGAATCGGTGCCGACAAGCGAATCAGGGAAATACACGCCTTCTCTCTCGAATACGCCTTTTGCCAAATACTCAAGATTGACTTGATGCACGATGCCGATTCCCGGAGGAATGACACTAAAGCCATTGAACGCCTGAGTTCCCCACTTTAAGAATCGGTAACGCTGCTCGTTGCGTTTGAACTCCATCTCGGTATTACGCATGTACGCGGCTTCGCTGCCGGCATAATCTACCTGTACAGAATGGTCGATCACAAGGTCGACCGGGACAAGCGGCTCGATGACCGCCGCGTCCTTGCCCATTCGAATAACAGCCGACCGCATTGCCGCAAGGTCGACCAAAAGCGGCACACCCGTAAAATCCTGCAAAACAACTCGAGCGACAACAAAAGGAATCTCTTCGGTACGCTCGCTTTCGGCAATCCAACCAGCTAAAGCCCTGACGTTCGCCTCGCTTATCTTTTTCCCGCCATCGAAATTTCTAAGCACGGATTCGAGAACTATTCGGATCGAGATCGGCAGCCGCGAAATTTTCCCAAGGCCTTCTTCTTCCAATTTAGGAAGCGAATAAAAAACTCCGTCCTGTCCGCTGCCGGTTTTGAAAGTTTGGCGAGAATTGAAAAGATTGTGTGTCATAATTTCGGTATATTTAATGGATCGCTTAACGATGACCAGGCCATAAAGCGTTGTTAATTTAAACGGTTATATTATCACAAACAACGGTCGAGATAATCCTTACATTCGAAGTCATGTCCGATTTTGAGTTGGCGCGGCTCACTAATAGTTTTCTTTGCGTTCTTTGCGGAATTCCTTTGCGACCTCTGCGTTAAAATTCTTTTTTAACCGCAAAGAACGCAGAGTTTCTCGCAAAGGACGCTGAGCGGATTTATCGAACGACGCAAAGTAGGACAAAATTCTTAGATTAGCGGGCCTTTGCCGTTCCGGCCGGTACGGAGGTCGCTCAAGCGGTTAAGCCAACGGTGTTTCAAAGCTTTCGGCGCAATGAATTCGGTAATGCCGTGCGTTTGATGCTCCTTGCCGTCGGCGAGCGTGAGCGTGATCAAACTTAGAAAGCGAAGATGATAAAAGCTGGAATCGATGATCTTTAACGGCTTTGACGTGAGCTGAATGCCATCTTCGGAGATCAAACCCAAGCTTGTCGGATATCGAATTCCAAACCTGTCGCGAGTGTAATTCTGCTCTTCAAATCGAACTTCCCGAGTCTGAAGCTCGCCATTCTTTATCAAAAATAGTTTAGTGATCGGGTTTTCGTCGCCAATCTCACAATAGCGATAAAATATTGCCGTGCAGTCCGCAAAATGCGCCCGGCCCCAATGCCAATCACGCACTGTTTTCGCCAGCCATCGATTGTCCAGATTATGATCGTGATATCCCGTCCCGCGAAAGTTTCGCACATCAAGATTTCGCCCTCCTGAGTCGACAACTGTTATCTTACCTGTCACATCCGAGCGCGGGGCGACCATATTCCAGCAATGCGACGAGGCATCGTAGCAAAATGGTGCCGATCCGAAGTCCGACTCGATCGAGAGCCATTCCAGCTTTGCTTCCAGACGCCGGTTTCTAGAAAGTGGCACGTCTATAGATACAGAGAAACCGGAACCGTATGACGCTGACTCATAACGAAATGAACTGTTGCCGATTTTGCACTCCGGAACATTTTCGCTGGCTGTGAATTGCTCGGCGGGAAACTCATTGACAGCTCGATATACTTGTTTCCCATCGCGGAAATAAGTTATCGAAACCGCGGGAAAACGTTCGCGATTTGGGCTGTGTCCCTCGCCATTAGTAAGTATTTTCCCTATATCGTTATATCGCGGCGAATAAATGAAATTGTCGAGAAATACAATAACGAGTGCTTCGTTACCATCGTCGGAAAGCGCGTCGAAATACCACCATTCGTATGCCTTTGGATCCTTTTGGGGATGCCAGACATCGCCTGATACGCTGGACGAAAACACAAACTTTTCCGCGGAGACTTTCTGTGATGCCAAGTCAGTTTCCTACTTCTTTGCTAATTCTCTTAAAGCTTAGGTTAAAGAATCGCAAAAAGACAAATATATGGCAAACTTTCAAACGGAAAATGAATCAATGCAGATGTAAGACTCTTCCCTTAAATTACCTGATCAGAGGAGTTCAATGAAAAATTTAAGCACAGCCGTCCTGTCGATAACGCTTGCCTTTGCCGCTTTAATCACCGCTGGCTGCCCTGAACGCGTTTCGATCGCCGATATTGAGGCGAATCCCGCAAAATATCAGAATAAAGAGGTAGCCATCGCCGGCACTGTAAAAGACAGCTACGGAATTTCAATTCCCGGCACGCCTATTCAGGGTGGCGCTTACAAGATAGATGACGGGACCGGTTCTATTTGGGTCATAAGCGAGACGACAGTCCCGACCAAGGGAACGCAGATCGGCGTAAAAGGCCTGATCGGAAACGGAGTGAGCTGGAAAGGTAGAAATTACGGCCTCGGCATGTACGAAAAAGACCGCCGCATTCGAAAACGATAGGTCCAATTCGCTGTTCGTCGAGTGACAAGCGGTGACCGGCAGGCTAAAATCCTGACGTCACGTTTGTCAATGAAAACCTACATCGAAATATTCGACGCGCAGTTTCGCAAGATCCACGAGAGGTCTTGCGAACTAGCCGCGCTCATTCCGAATGAAGTGCTGTTTTCAAAGCCTGCAATGGCCGAATCATATTCGTGCGGCGAATATCTTTTGCGTTCGGCTGCCGCTGTGGAGCAGACTTTTGGCGGGATCACTGTCCGGCTGTGGGACGATCCTTTTGAATGGACGCTGCCGGAAGAACTGGCGACAACCGATAAGATTACTGAGTATCTGAATGAGGTTGAAGCAACTCGGTCGAAGGGTTTTGGGTATTTTATTTCGGACAACGATCTTACCAGGGAGATTCCCGCTCCTGACCGTCTTACGCCTATCTTTCAACTCTTGCTTGAAACCCTTTCGCGTGCCGAACATTTGCAGGGCAGGGCCTTTGCCGTGTTCCAGATGTTTTCATCCGCCAAACTACCCGCCTGGTGATCTCGGAAATTTTGCAATGTGAACTTTTTCGTGTAAAAATTCGTTTGAGATTGAGTCTTGCAAAACCGCAATCTGGAGATACTAAATGCATTGCCCTCGCTGCGGCCAACAACAGGTTTCGGGCGAAACAAAATTCTGTTCTCGCTGCGGCTTTCAATTGGTGATCGTAACCGAACTGCTCGCGAACGGCGGTGTTTTGCCGCAATTAGCTGCCCTTCAAAAAAACAAGACTTTTTTCAATAAGAAGAACGGCGTGATGTTCGGCGTCGCATGGTTCATATTCTTCACAATGTTTATGACGTCGGTCTGGGGCATTCTTGATGTCGATAAACTGGCGGGATTATTTGCCGTAACCGGTGTGTTCGGAGCACTTTTGATAATCATCGGATCGCTCGTTTTTCTGCCGTCTTCCAGGCAAACACTACAGATACCTATGCAGGAGATTCCGCTTCCGCAACCGGCTGCTCTCTACGGCAATACCGGATCGGCGGCCGGATTACCATCGCAACGGCAGCAGCCGGCGAACGAATACACCGCTCCGACAGGTGCATGGAAGGCCCCGGACACAGGCGATCTTGTCGGCCCCGGCAGCGTTATCGAAAGCACAACGAAATTATTAAAACGCGACGAATAGTTATTAACAATGCATTGCCCAAAGTGTGGACAACAACAGGTATCAGACGAAATTCGCTATTGTTCAAGGTGCGGATTTCTACTTTTAGGAATCGCAGAAGTTGTCGAGAATAACGGATTTCTTCCAGGTAGTACAAGTTCCGTTTCGACGGCAATATCGCCCCGAAAAAGAGGAGTGCGGCAGGGCGTTTTCATCTTCCTGCTGTCGTTTTTAATTGTCCCAGTTTTAGCTTTGTTGTCCGCGGTACTAAGCACGGAGCCGGTTCTCGCAGTATTGGCGACTATCTTATTGGTTGCAGGCGGGTTCCTTCGAGCAGTTTATGCTTTGATGTTCGAATCCAAAGGTCCCGGCGGATCAACAACGGAAGAAAATTTGCTGGCCGCTACTCAAAACTTTCTCAAAACGAAGTCAAGGCCTGCTGAACTTCCCGCTGAAACTTCTATTCCCGCGGCAACATATGTCGCACCGGGCACTGGAAATTGGCGCGATTCCAACGATCTTGCACCTTCGGCAAGCGTCACTGACAGCACAACAAAACTTTTACAAAAAGAGCGTGAAAATCAATAACCTATCGCCGCTCCGTCGCTTCGCGAATCGATCGCACCCAGCCGAACTCCGTCATTGTCGATCATAATACCCGTAGCCGACGCAATGCTGCCCGGACGCGAAACAAATTTGTGCCCGTAACCGGAAAGGACATTCATCGTGTCTGCCGACAGGCCAAACTGCTCGTATGCTATCTCATCCGGAAGCCATTGGTGATGAATGCGCGGAGCATCGATCGCTTCCTGAATATCCATTCCGTAATCGATCACATTAATTACAGACTGCATCACCGCCGAGATGATCCGCGGTCCTCCACGCGCACCCAATGCAAACCAAACCGAGCCATCTTTTTTGAGAACTATCGTCGGCGTCATCGACGACAGTGGACGCTTGCCGCCCTGAACTTTATTGCGTTCGCCCTGAATCAAGCCGAACAGATTTGCTTTGCCCGGCCGTGCGGCAAAGTCGTCCATTTCATCATTGAGAAGAACTCCCGTCCCTTTTGCGGTTACACGCGAGCCGTAAAGATCGTTGATGGTGTAGGTGTTCGTCACGACATTGCCGTCTCTATCAACGACCGTAAAATGCGTCGTCTCCGTTCCTTCCGTTCCTATTAATGTCCCGGGCTTTAATTCGCTGCTCGGCGTGGCGTGTTTGAGGTCAAGTTTCTCACGCAGTTTCGCGGCATAATCCTTGCGGACTAAAGCTCCCGTCGGTACATCCGCAAAGTCCGGGTCAGCCATGTATTCGGAACGGTCGGCAAATGCCCTCCGCGACGCCTCAGTATATAAATGAAGCTCAGCGGACGAATTGTGGCCCATTGCCTTGAGGTCGTATGCCTCCAGAATGTTCAGCACTTGCAGCATTAATACTCCGCCCGAGCTGGGCGGCGGCATCGTTATGATCTCGTACCCACGGTAATTTCCGCGAAGCGGCTCGCGTTCCTTAGCGACATAGTTTTTCATGTCTTCGAGCGTGATCAGACCTCCATTGGCCTTCATATCGGCAGCGATCATCTGAGCGGTCTTGCCAGTGTAGAATTCCTTTGCTCCCTGCGTTTGAATCCGCCGAAGCGTTGCTCCTAGTTCGGGTTGTTTGAACAGATCGCCTTCTTTGTAAAAGTTGCCGTTGTTAAGAAATATCCGATTGCTGTCGGGGTATTTTGCGAGGTGTTCTTTATAGCCGACGAGCAGTTCCGCCAGTCGATAACTCAGAACGTATCCATTCACGGCGAGACGGCGAGCAGGTTCGACAACATCGCTCCAGCTTACTTTTCCCGATCCGTATTTCTTGAACGCCAGATCAAAACCCGCCAACGTTCCCGGTACGCCCGAAGCCCGATATCCGACAGTTGAACCGCCTTCGCCTCGGATCAGATTGCCGTCCTTATCGACAAAAATATCGCGGTTCGCCGCCGCCGGGGCCATCTCGCGGTAATCGATCGCGAACGTCTTCCCGTCTTTACGACGAAGCAGCATAAAACCGCCGCCGCCGATGTTCCCGGCTTCCGGATAAACAACCGCAAGAGCCAGCCCGACCGCAACCGCCGCGTCCACGGCATTTCCGCCTTTTTTCAAAATGCTGACGCCGATCTTCGAAGCCAGCTCGTGCTGCGAAGCAACCATCGCATGACGGCCGCGAACCGGTGCCGGAGCCGAGCCGTAAACAATTGAATTGAGCAAAAGGCCCGGGCAAACGAGCGAGGCAAAAATCAGGAAAGCTGAGAACTTTCTTATTCGAATGATCTTCATGGACGAACTTTACCAAATTTATCGCCGGACTTTAAATCGTATAGAGGCGGTCGGCTTTCCAAATATCGTCAGAAAAGCTATATTCAGTTTTTCAGTCAGCCACATTTCTCGAAATATTTAGAAGATGATCGACGGCGACAGTTGCGGCAATGTTTTTATCACGCCTTACACCGAAACAGTTGGTGCGAGCCTCGCGGAATTATTATGCGCGGCTTCGGCGGATCGTTTCTGAATATCGCTCTCTTACCTACCTTGCCATTTTAGGACCCGGAATAATCGCGGCAAATGCCGGAAACGACGCGAGCGGAATCGCGACCTATTCGAGCGCCGGTGCTGGATTCGGCTATTCCCTTCTCTGGGTATTTATTCCAATGACCGTCAGCCTTATTGTCGTGCAGGAAATGTGCGTCCGAATGGGCGTCGTTACGGGCCAGGGATTGGCCGATCTTATCCGTGAGCAATTCGGTGTGCGCTGGACGGCATTCGTCATGCTCGCATTATTGATAGCAAACACGGGCGTTATTATCTCCGAGTTCGTCGGCATTGCGCAGGCATCTGAGCTGCTCGGCGTGTCGCGGTATATCGCAATCCCGCTTGCGGGCGGATTGATCTGGTGGCTGGTGGTAAAAGGATCGCAGAAGCGCGTGGAACGGGTTTTTCTGGCTATGTCACTCGTTTTCTTTTCGTACCTGATCTCCGCGTTTCTGGCAAAGCCGGAGTGGTCACAGGCTGCCGCCGGATTTGTAGAACCGACCTTTAGCCTCGAAACTGCTTATCTATTTACGGTAATGGCGCTGATCGGAACTACGATCACTCCATTTATGCAGGTTTTTGTGCAATCGTCCGTAGTCGAAAAAGGCATGGACAAGGACGATCTTTCGCTCGTCAGGGCGGACGTAATTGTCGGGACGATCTTCGCTTGCACTATTGCTGCGTCCATAATGATCGCGACTGCCGCTACGCTGCATTCACAGGGCATCCTGAAGATTGATTCCGCCGCCACGGCCGCCGAATCTCTCGCCCCAATCGCCGGCCAGTATGCAAAATATCTTTTTGCGGTCGGACTTTTTGGTGCCGCAATGCTCGCGATGGGCGTACTGCCACTTTCAACCGCATATTCGGTCAGCGAGGCTCTGGGGTTTGAAAAAGGACTGTCGCGATCATTTAGAGAGGCTCCGATCTTTCTCGGTATTTTTACGATTCTAATTCTAGTCGGCGGCCTGACCGCGATGATTCCCGGAATACCTCAGATCAAGCTGCTTCTATTTACGCAATGCGTAAACGGCCTCTTGCTGCCGATAATTCTCGGAGCTGTCGTAAAGCTCGCCAATAATGCCGAGATAATGGGCAAATATAAGAACGGCCTTATATTCAATATATTTGCATGGACAATCACATTGACCGTTTCGGTGCTGTCTCTTTTATTGATTGGAAATACGATTGCTGATATGTTTTAGCACGAAGCACATATGGCCTTTTCCGATCTGTACAAAAAAGCAGTCTATTTCGTTATCTTCGCGGGGATTATCACGCTTGTCCTCATCCTTCTCCCGTTTGTCGAACAAGCGCTTCAGAATTACGTTTTGTCACAATTCGGTTTAGCGATCTCGCCGGAAGGCAATGTCGTCGGGACTGACGGCGAATCGCCGAGTATGATGACCGCGACGTCGATCGGCCTCATAATCAACCTTTTTCATATCGCCAAGATTTTGTTGTGGATGGCCCTGATCATTTCGACCGTCCGATTCCTTAGTCATCTTATTTTTAAGACCGCGTTAAGAAACTCAAGCCAGTCCGAAATCTCATCGCTCGTTAGGACGGTCGTTTCGATAGTCGTTTACATCGTAGCTTTCTTTATTATTTTTCAGTCGCAATACCCGAACGTACAGCTTGCGCCTCTTTTCACCGGATCAACCATAATCGGAATTGTCGTCGGTCTCGCTCTACAGGACACGCTCGGTAATTTATTTGCGGGGATTGCCTTGCAGGCCGATCAGGCTTTTCAGGTCGGCGATGTGATTTCGATATCGAATAGAATGGGCGGCGTCGTTGAAAACGTATCCTGGCGTGGGGTTAAAATCCGTACTTTTCAAAACAAGTTGCTTGTCCTGAGCAATTCGGTGATGGGAAAAGAAACGATCGAGGTAGCTCCGCGCGACAATCTGAATGCGCGGCTCGTTATATTCCATACGATTTATACCGATTCCCCTTCGCGTACGATCCAGGCGGTGCGGGAAGCCGTGCGGCAAGTCGAAAATGTCTCGCCAAAGATTCGCCCAGTTGTCAGGATGATGAATCTCGGCGAAAGCGGTATTGATTGGGAAGTTAAATACTGGGCGGAGGATTATTCAAAGTTCAATGATACCGACGCCTTGATAAGACAGCGTATCTGGTATGTTTTTAACCGCGAAAAGATCGGTTTCCCATTCCCGACGCGAACAGTTCATATGGCGGCCGTGCCGGAAAAGGTAACGCTGGATGAATATCTTAACGCGACCTCCGAGCTGCTCAGTGAAATCCCTATATTCGCTCCGCTTTCCGAAGAAGAACTTGAAAAGCTCGCCGCCGCGTCAAAGGTCCGGATTTATGCTCCCGGTGAAGCGATCGTAAGACGCGGGCAGGAAGGAAACTCGATGTTCGTGATAACGCACGGGGCGGTTGAAGTTCAGATTCTGATCGCGGGAGAAGCAAAAACCATCAATACGCTTCGCAACAGCGATTACTTCGGCGAAATGAGTCTGCTTACCGGAGAGCCGCGGACCGCAACCGTCGTCGCCGTCGAAGAAACCGAGGTAATCCAGATAAATAAAACCGCTCTCAAACCAATTTTCGAGGCAAACCCCGAACTTGTTAAGTCGGTCTGCGACCTGATCGAAGAGCGTCGCTTGCTTCTAAGCACCGGCGTCGAGGAACAGGAAAAAGACGAAAAGAAACGCGACAAAGGCGTGCTCACTTCAATCCGAAACTTCTTCGGCCTCAAATAGTCAAAACCGCGAGCGGTAGCGACCGGCCTCCTAATTCTTTGCTCCTCCTTTTCTTTCTTCTTCCTCCTCCCCTTACGTGGTTAAGATTTATTGTCGGATCACAAAAATAAACCTGCAAACGATTTGACTTTTAAAAAATTGAGATTACTGTCTCACCAACTTCTGTAAAACTAGAAAAGAATTTGTTTGTTTTCAGTCACGATTATGACTGTTGTTTCCCGCAACGAATCATTTTTTGAGTTCAGAAACGCTGGACGATTTGGCCTGTAAAGGCTCTAATCGTCGGCGTTTTTTATTTTTTGATACCAAAGGAACATTATGTCCAAAAAGAAAAGAAATGAGCAGAGTCTGAACCCGGCCAACAAAAAGCTTTCGGCGACAAAAGCGAATAAAGCCCTAATCAAGATCGGGCTGATTGTCGGAATATTGTTGTTCGTATTGGTCGGATTTGGAGCGTTCGTGAGCCGGCAAAACTCGACTGAAAACATTGCGTCGAGTTCCGCCAATCCACCCGCGCCATTGCCGACTCCGCAATACGCGGCAAACGCTCCAGCCAAGGAATTTTTGTACGCAGGCAGCAAATTACTGGCCGTATCTGAACCAGTTCAGCCCGCTCCGAATGACCTTGCCGTATGGCGGCTTTCGACCGGAGAGTGGTTCGTAATGGGAGAATCCGGAGGCATCACTCAGCAAGTCTGGGGGGTGTCTACTGACAAACCTGCACCCGGCGATTTCGACGGCGACGGCAAGACCGATTTCTGCGTATTCCGGCCAAGCGAAGGCAAATGGTACATCGTACAATCGGGTACGAATACCTCTAATACACTCACTTTCGGCGTAAACGGAGACATCCCTGTTCCTGCGGATTTCGATGGCGACAGCCGTACCGATTTGGCACTGTACCGGCCGAGCAATCAGACCTGGTACATCAAGCACATGGCCTCCGGCAATATCGTGACTCGCCAATATGGGAATAGCACCGACAAACCGCTGCCGAGCGATTTTGACGGCGACGGCAAAGCCGATATCGCCCTTTGGCGAAACAGCAACGCAACCTGGTATGTCTGGAAGAGCAGCACCAACTCGGGATCGAGCCTTGTGTGGGGCGCGAGCGGCGATAAACCGGTGCCCGGAGATTTCGACGGTGACGGCAAGACCGATCATGCCGTTTGGAAAAGCACTAACCTTTGGAGCATCCGCCGCAGTTCGAACGGCACGACAATGACCGCTACATGGGGCTTCCAGGCAAGCGATATTTCCGTTCAGGGCGATTATGACCGGGACGGCAAATCCGACGTCGCCGTCTGGCGTCCGTCAAACGGCACCTGGTACATCGTTAAATCGAGCAACGGAACTATTCGCACCCAGGTCTGGGGCCAAAACGGAGACATCCCCGTCCCGACGCCGTACCGAAGATAGCGTCGCGTTTGTTCCTCTTGTTCGTTCTTGTTCTTCTTCATAAGTGGTTAAGACTTAAATCCGACCACGGAACAAGATGAACAAGACCGTAAAAGAAACAGAAAGAAGTTAAAAAAATTGCTCGTGGCGAATTAACCACAGCAAAACATTATCTCAAAATGATCCCGGAGAAAACGACCATGACCCGATTCAATAAAGCCGCTGACCAAATCCTGAAAGTAAGAAGCATTCAAGTACCTTCCCGACAATTTTCAGCAATTTTGCTGTTATTTGCTGTGTTGATGCCGATCACCGCGCCGATACCCGCTTGGGCATACAACCTGAACTTGCCGCCGGCGGCTGTCGATGACGGATTGCGGTTAACCGCTTCTGGAGAGCATTTTAAAAACTCAATCAGCGATTTTCTGTCGAAGCTGACGAGCGACCCTGCTGCGTTGGTTACGACATCCGCCGGTGAAAATATAGACAAGGAATCTACATATTCATCGACAGCGTTGGAAAAGCGAGTTGCGGACATAAAGACGGAATTACATGACGGAGAAGTGATAGAGGTTGGACAGAAGATTTCATTGGCCGCTCGACCGATAGACAAAAAAGGCCTAATTATAAATGGTATCGCCGCTGAGTGGAGCTGTACCAATTCAAAAGTGCTCCGCATTTTGAACGATTCGGAAGCCGTAGCTATCGCGGAAGGCGAAGCGAAGCTTGTCGTACGTTCGGGGAATGTCATCAGAGAAGTGAGATTTAAAGTCAACAAGAGAGCTAGAAACGGTGCGAGACCTGTATCGTCCATGCTTGAGCCGCCGGAAATGCCTGTCATTACCGAGCAGCAAGTCGAAAATCTCGTTACCCCGGAAAATAATCTTGGCAATCCAATTGGACAAACAGAAATGGGTTCGCGGTCCGCGTCAGCGGCACTAAGAACGCGGGAGCGGTTCGGAAGCTCGAATTTCAGTTTTGATATTCCGGCGGCATCGCTGCCAGGTCGGGGAATCGATGCCTCAGTCGGAATCACATACAACAGCCGCATATGGAATAAGGCGTCATTTGGCGGAACGGATGTCTATACTTTTAACACGGATGGGAGTTGGCTGGCTCCGGGCTTTGAGATGGGATTTGGCGAGTTGACTCCATACGGATCGGGTACCGTAAGTGGCTACATGCTTACAAGTCCTGACGGCTCGAGACATCAACTGATTTACAAACAGGCGTCGGGTCAATGTTCGATTTTTGAATCGGCTGATGGGACGTTTATCGAAACCACGATCTGTGGTATTTATACGACCTCAACCTTGAACGTTGTTTTTCCGGACGGGACACAGGTGATGTATGGTGCGTCTACCGCTTCCGGAAAACGTTTTCCAATCCGAATTACCGACCGCAACGGCAACATGCTTACCATTGCGTATGTGCAAAACGACACTCAAGGCAAGATTTCGTACATCCGCGATACTTTGAACCGGTATATCAATTTCTACTACGACACGCCTGATAATAAGCTGGTGGCGATCACCGTTCCGGGTTTTGACGGCGGTGCCGAACGGCAAACGATCAGGTTTTATTACGCTGACATGACTTTCAACTGGATCGGGCGATTTGACGGCACGGTAAATGCCCCGACCACCGTTAAGGTCCTGAAGTATGTATATTTCCCAGGCACGCAAACAGGTTTTAAATACGATTATTCGCCGTATTTCGGAATGATTCACAAAATCTGGCAAATGCGCGGAATGCTGGTGAGCAGCAACAGCACAACCGATACCGGTACTGTTACAAGCGAAGGAACATGGGCCGCATGGACAAGTTACAATTACCCGACAACTCCAGTCCCGACTCTGACTGACGTTCCAAAATACACTCAGCGGACCGATGATTGGCTGGGCCGAACGAGCGCCGTTCCACAGACAAATTTCTCAATCAGCGAAGACGTGACACCGGCGGGTTGCGATATAAGCACCGGAGCCTGCACTGGCACGCGAAACGTCACGGTTACGGCGCCGGACGGCACAAGAAGTATTTCGGTTTCGAAGATAAGACCTTCAATCGATTGGGAAAACGGTCTGTTGCAGGAAACCAGAATCGAGACCGGCGCGGTCGGGTCGGAAGTAGTTTGGTCTAAGACAAAGCTCTTTTGGGAACAAGGAGCGGGCAGCACATTGCCCGGTCGAGATAATCCTCGTCTGGACAAAATCGAGGTTACGAACGACGCCAACCAGACAAGAGCAACAACCTTCGATTACGACAATTACAATAATCAAACCGTTGTACGGGAACATGATTTTGCCGCGCCAAATAGTGAAGGAACCGAACTAAGAAGAACCGAGACGACGTATGAGACAGGGCTAGGGTGGACAAACAATCGGCTTCTTCGCCTGCCCAAAGAGATAAAGACGATCGTCGGCACGGCGACCGTTTCTAAGACCGCTTACGAATATGACAAGAACGGCGAAGCAGCGGAGACCGCACTCACTCCGAGGCTAGATATTTCCGCTAGCGTGCATGATATAAGATACGACCCCTCGGCGCCGTCGGGACAGCAGTGCGCTCCGCAATGCGAGGAGCCGCATCGTTGTTGTTGGACGGTTCACGTTTATCAGGCTTATACGCGGTTTCGCGGAAACGTAACAAAGATCACGGCGTTTTCGGATGCGACGCTGGCAAGTGACCCGAACGCTTCGGTTTCGACGGTGAAATATGACATCGCCGGAAACGTAACGGAATCATCGTCAAGCTGCTGCGAACTGAAAACAACGCAGTATTCGAACACGAATCACTATGCCTATCCGATGTCCGAAACACGCAACGGGCAGGGATTATCGTTAACCACGAGCGCGACTTACGATGTGCCGACCGGTTTTGTAAAAACCGCGACGGATGAGAACAATCAGACATCCATGCTGACCTACGACCCTAACAATTTGCGAGTCATCAGAAGCGACGGTCCGGTTGGAACGGGCATCTGGTCAACGACGGAGTATAATGATTCGGTGTTTCCTTATCATGTAAAAACGACAAGCAGTCTGGACGCGACGCGGAGTGTATCGGCGTGGAGTTTTTCAAACGGGCGCGGACAAGGGTTTAGAAGCCGGAGCCAGACAACGGGAGGATATCTTTCGAGCGAGGTCGAATTTGACGTAATGGGTCGTGCCGAGAAGAGTTACAATCCGCACACGGTTACCAGTCTGACGGCCGCCCTTCCGACCGGAATAAAATTCTCGCGTATTACATCGCTTGACGGTTTGGGGCGGACGCTATCGACGACGCTGCCGGATAACACAATTGTCACGGCTACTTACAGCGGTCTTGTGGCGACCGCAACCGATCAGGCTGGAAAACAAAGAAGGCAAATAGCCGATGCTCTCGGCAGAACTGCGCGTGTCGACGAACCTGATGCGACGGGAAATCTCGGCTTGGTAACTTCGCCGGTTCAACCGACATTTTACGAATACGACGGGAACGATAATCTGACAAAAGTTACGCAGTCGATACCGGGCGTGGTGACGCAGGAAAGATTGTTCAAGTACGACAGCCTTTCGCGATTGACACACGAAAAGCAGGTCGAGGCGAATGCGACGCTCGACAACAACGGCGTCAAGGTCGGGGCGGGCGGCCAGTGGACGGGCGTTTATAAGTACGACTTGGACAGCCTGCTGGTTGAAGGTTTCGATGCCCGCGGCGTGAAAACGGCGTTTACTTATGACGGTTTGAACCGTGTCAAAACGATTGCATACACCGGCGAGACGGGCTATCAGACGCCGACGGCGACTTATACTTACGACGAGACGGAAACCAATTTCTTCAACAACGGGCGGCTGACGAAAGTTCAAACGGCGGCGAATGCCACATACGGAATACCGGAGACAATCCAGAATTATCGGTATGACAAAATCGGGCAGGTGACAAAGCACGTCCAAAACATCGGTAATCAGAGTTATCAGCTTGAGTATGGATACAATCTGGCCGGACAGTTAATTTCAGAGAAATATCCGTCAGGAAAGATCGTCAATATGACGGTCGATAATTTCGGACGGCTTTCGACGGTTGCGGACGCACAGAGGACTTATCTGAGCAGTGTTGGTTTCAACAATCAGGGTCTGCTGTCGCAGATGAATCTGGGTAATGGAACTTCTGAAACGTTTTCTTACAATGACCGTTTTCAGATGACTTCGCAGAGTTTAAATAAGGGCGCTGAGGTTTTGCAGAAGTATGATTATTCTTACGGCACGGTCGATCTGGCAACAGGAACGGTTAATACGCAAACCAATAATGGTCAGCTTTCCAAAATAGAAGGCTGGATAGGTGCCAACAAGCAGTGGAGCCAGAGGTTTGGTTATGACGAGCTTGGCCGATTAAAAGAAGCCCGCGAGTACAAGCAGGGGGTGAATACTCAGCTTACATACAAACAGGTGTTCGATTTCGACCGTTTCGGGAATCTCTATCGTAAAGCGGCGAGCAACCCAACGGCGGGTCAGCAGAATCCGCTTACATACACGCCTATCGAAGATGCCCACATTGACAGGGCCAAAAACCGTCTGACAACCGGAACGACCTATGACGACGCCGGACAGGTTGTGAATGATACGAAGTTTCGTTCGATGTCGTTCGCCTATGACGCGAACGGCCATCAGGTGAAAGCTATGAGAGCCAGCGTCCCCGACGCGTGGACGGTTTATGACGCACTCGGAAACAGGGTTGCCACGAAGATCAACGACATCTGGCAATACATGGTTTATGATGCGTTTGGCAAATTAGTTGCTGAATACGGCGTCGCTTCCGAAACTCTCGGCGGCGTTAAATATCTACAACAAGATTGGCAGGGTTCAGTTCGCACTACGACCAATTCAAACGGTTTCGTGGTTGCGAGGACAGATCATCAAGCCTTTGGTGACGATGTCGGTTACGGAGTCGGGTTGCGTTCAATCGAGCAGGGATATTCGGTAGGAAAGGTTGCAAAACAAGGTTACGGTTTAACCGAGAATGATCAAGGTTCTGGACAGCAGCATACTTGGTTTAGGAAACTCGAAACCTCCGCCGGAAGATGGACGGGGCCTGATCCGTATAAAGGGTCGATGTCGCTCGGCAATCCGCAATCGTTTAACCGGTATTCTTATGTTGAGAATCAGCCGACAAACTTTGTCGATCCGAGTGGGCTTTTCATAGTAGCGATTTGTTCTTTTGTTGGCACCTTCATTATCAATTTTGATACTCGTTGGCAGCAAACTGTGGATGTATATTTATGTACCATTATCGACTTCGGTGGGGGCGGCCCAATCTTTCCCGTAGAACCTACATCTGGCGGTGGGGTGGGCGAACCTCAATTCGTCAATGCCAAGTTCGACGATGAGTACAAAAATTACGATGCGTGCGTTAAAGCTGAAAATCAAAAATGTTTGAACAAAGGCCGTAAAAATTTCAATGAAAATGCTGTGTGGGATGCAGCTTCTTTACCGTTTACTGGAGGTGCGGGTATTATTTACGCGATGATCAAAAGCGCCGCTCTATGGAGCGCCCGCCTCGCTTTTGGTGCGATTGGAATAGGCGGAGGAATTGCTCTCGGTCTTTACAGGGCAGCACAGAGAGCGCAAGGGGTTGAGAATGATTGCAAGGAAGAAGTTCCAGCCAAATGTAAAGAATATAAGAGGAGTAACGTGGCATGATTTCTAAGTCTAAATACTCGTCAAAAGATTTTATCCAAGATGTCGCCGTTGCAGCTTTGATTACGACGATGTGTATGCTGGCATTTTTGCGGCGGGATTATTTGTATGGATCCCAAGATTACGATGGTATCGTATCTGTGTTTTTTTATGTGGGAATTGGGCTAAAAATCATTTTTGTAATAGGCTCCCTTTATTTACTATTGAGGTTGCAATACCCACAGAGTTTAGTTGCCGGAATAGTTTTGGTCGGTTGCTGGCTGCTTGCTGAATGTTTCCCGAATTCCGTATCAGTTTTATTCTTAAAAGAACTGAATGACGTTTTCGGGTATTTTGGGGGCGTATTTATTTACCCGATTTGGCGGTGGCAGAGGCTAACGAACACCAATGCGGAGGTCTTGGACGACAAACCCACTACTTTGAATTTGAATAACTAGAGTGCAGGGGATATGTGAAGGAGCGTTTGTATCCTCATTCGTTCAATCTCATCTAGGCTGATGGCGTCGCTCGTGCGGTCGTAAAGCTTTGTTGTTCGGGACTAGCATGGGCGGCTATTTCCTGCTCGTAACTGTAAAAACGACGAGACCGAGAGCGGTTTCCACAACAACGGGCAGTTGACAAAAGTTCAAACGGCGGCGAATGCCACATACGGAATACCGGAGACAATACAGAATTATCGTTACGACAAAATCGGACAGGTTACAAAGCATGTTCAGACCATCGGCAATCAGAGTTATCAGCTTGAGTATGGATACAACCTCGCCGGACAGTTGGTGAGCGAGAAGTATCCGAGCGGCAAGATCGTCAACATGACGGTCGATAATTTCGGAAGATTGCAAACTGTCGCCGACGCACAGCGGACTTATCTGAGCAGTGTCGGTTTCAACAATCAGGGTCTGCTGTCGCAGGTGAATCTCGGCAACGCAACGAGCGAAACTTTTTCGTACAATGACCGTTTTCAGATGACTTCCCAGAGCCTGAATCGCGGTTCGGAAGTTTTGCAAAAATATGATTATTCTTACGGCACGGTCGATCTGGCAACAGGAACGGTTAATACACAAACCAATAATGGTCAGCTTTCCAAAATAGAAGGTTTTATCGGAGCAAACAAGCAGTGGTCGCAGCGGTTCGGTTACGACGAGCTTGGGCGCTTGAAGGAAGCGAGAGAGTACAAGCAGGGCACGAATACTCAACTAACTTACAAACAGGTGTTCGACTTCGACCGCTTTGGGAATCTCTATCGAAAGAACGCAAGCAACCCAACCGCAGGGCAGCAGAACCCGCTTATATACACGCCGATTGAGAATGCGGACATAGATAAAACTAAAAATCGTCTCACAACCGGAACAACTTACGACGATGCCGGACAGGTTGTGAATGATACGAAGTTTCGTTCGATGAGTTTTGCCTACGACGCAAATGGCCGTCAGGTCAACTCTACGAACTCTATAAACTCTACGAACGCTCAAACAGTCTATGACGCACTTGGAAACAGAGTCGCCACGAAGATCAACGACATTTGGCAGTACATGGTCTATGACGCTTTCGGGAAATTGGTTGCTGAATACGGCACGGCGAGCGAAGGTCTCGGCGGTGTGAAGTACGTTCAGCAGGACTGGCAAGGCAGTGTCAGAACCGTGACAAATAACAACGGCTTCGTGGTCGCCCGAACGGATCACCAGGCATTCGGCGGCGAAGTCGGTTACGGAACCGGGCAACGCTCCGTCGAACAAGGCTACAACGTCGGTAAGGTTACAAAACAAGGCTACGGTTTAACCGAGAATGATCAAGGTTCTGGACAGCAGCATACTTGGTTTAGGAAACTCGAAACCTCCGCCGGAAGATGGACAGGTCCCGATCCGTACAAGGGTTCAATGTCGCTTGGCAATCCACAGTCGTTTAATCGATATTCTTACGTTGAAAACCAGCCGACGAATTTTGTTGATCCAAGTGGATTACTCTACATCTTATATTGCACATATATTGGATACATGGCCGATATGCCCGGTTTTCCAAGTGTGTATTCTTGCCATTTGGTGGAAATTGGCGGCGGCGGCATCGGTGGTCCTAGGGAGCCGCCTGTTCACGGCGGCGGTGTTGGCAGCGGCGGCAGAGAGACACCACCAGTCGATAGCGATTGTGAAAAATTTGCCAAGTTAGTTGGTGAAATCGCCAAGAGTGCTAAAAATGCCAAAGATTTTGCGGATCAGATGGCTAAAAGATTTCTTGGCGTTAACGGAGCCTCATTGAGTGAATTACGCAGGGCGAATGAGGTTGGCGGTGGTGAATCGTTTGGTAGCTCGGGATTCAAAGAGCAATTTCAGGGGCCTGGCAATCAGGTGCGACACTTTACAGGAGGCCTGATCGGTGGTTACTTGTTTGGAGCAACGGGCGGCGATTGGGGAATGTGGTTTGGGGAGGACGACCCAGAGGATATTGCGCTTAATGCGGTTAGCAGTGCTTTAGGAGCCAGAATAGTGGACCCTACGCCTGCGACGACAAAGGAGGTTTCCGGTGGGTACAGAAGCGAAATGAGACGTATCGTAAATGTCCCTGCCAATCCTGGATATACTGATTTGGCGGATCGTATTAGGAAACAAGTCTGTGAATAATCAAGGGCGAATTTTGCTTCGTTCCCGGTGTTGATATGCCAAATTTAGTGCAGTAATTCGTTCGAGGTGTTTATGTTCGGGAAAAAACTTTCAATCGTATTGTTCGGATGCTTGGTTTTTAGTTCTTGCGGCAAAGGCTACGACACTAAAAAGGTTGTTGAGTCTTGGGAGACAGGAAATCAACAGTTAAAAATCCGTGTTGCATCATATCCAGAAAATATCCATCTTCTTTATGGGGGAGCATATTATGTTTTTGAGTCATCTAGAAATGGCGAATGGGTAGAGATTATGACTGTTAGGCATGATGATCTGACTCCTATTGACAAAAATGGCGTGAAATTCGTTAACGAAAATATTTGCTATGTTTATTCGGGTTCGGGGTTTGCTGTTACTACGGATGTTGGGAATACGTGGACTCTATGGGATGGTCGGGAACATAATTACTTGGATAAAGAGGTTGAATATGGCGTGATAACAAAGATAGAAATCCGAAGCGATGGTCAGGGTGAAATGATCGTATGGGTATTTGCACCCAACAAGAATGATTGTCAAACGGTATTGACAAGCGACTACGGACAAACTTGGGTGAACGGTAATTTACTTGACAAAGGTAAATGTTCTCTCTAGTTTTGCGCGAAAAAAAACGCCTTGGATAGATGCACAGCAATACAATCTTGAGTACGGCTACAATCTGGCCGGGCAATTGATTACGGAGAAATATCCTTCTGGAAAGATCGTCACAACGAGCTATGATGCGAACGGCAGATTGTCGGGCGTCGCCGATCCTTCTCGGACTTATCTGAGCGGTATGCAGTATTTGGGCAAGGGCAATTCGGTCAGCCAGATGACGCTTGGCAACGGAACGGTTGAGAACTATACGCTTAACGACCGTTTTCAAATGACCGGACAGGAGTTGAAACGCGGCACCGAGGTTCTGCAAAAGTACAATTACGGTTATGGCGAGATCGACGGTTCGGGGAATCTTGTTACGACAAAAAATAACGGTCAGCTTGGAAGAATAGAAAGCTACATCGGCACGGCAAAGCAATCGACGCAGAAGTTTCTTTACGATCACATTGGCCGTTTGAAAGAATCGGCCGAATATCGCGGTGATAACAATAGTCTGACTTACAAGCAGAAGTTCGATTTTGACAGGTTTGGGAATCTTTATCGGAAAGCCGCGAGCAACCCAACGGCGGGACAGGCGAATCCATTGGCTTACACTCCGATTGAAGAGACGACGACACCGGGAACGGGCGATATCGAAAAGTCGACGAATCGATTCCGCACCGGCACGACGTATGACGATGCTGGGCAAGTTGTCGCGGATAATAAATTCCGTTCGATGAACTTTGCCTACGACGCGAATGGCCGTCAGGTCAACTCTACGAACTCTACAAACTCTACGAACGCTCAAACCGTCTATGATGCGAGCGGAAACAGAGTTGCGACAAAGATCAATAACATCTGGCAGTATATGATCTACGACGCCTTCGGAAAACTTGTGGCCGAATACGGCGTAGCGTCAGAAGGCGTGGGCGGAGTAAAATATCTCCAGCAGGATTGGCAAGGCAGCGTGAGAACCGTAACAAACAATAATGGATTTGTCGTCGGAAGAACGGATCACCAAGCTTTTGGTAATGACGTGGGATACGGAGTCGGGCAACGCTCGGTCGAGCAGGGCTATTCGGGTGGTAAAGCTACTCGACAGGGCTATGGATTGACCGAACGCGACGACGCGACGGGACAAGATCACACGTGGTTCAGAAAGAACGAAAACCTCGCCGGACGCTGGACAAGTCCCGATCCTTATAATGGCTCGATGTCCCTCGGCGACCCGCAGAGTTTCAACCGGTACAGTTATGTCCAAAGTGATCCAACGAATTTCGTTGATCCGAGTGGGTTGCAAATGGCAATTTGTTATATCGACGGATTCCAGGCAAACTGCAGCACGGCGTTTCACTTGGTGCAATCGGGTGGCGGCTACGTCAGTTGGCACAGCGTCGATTGGTTGACGGTTGTCAACGAATACACCCTGATTGATGACCGCTGGACGCGTACTGGTCAATATCTTCATTTTAATCCTTTATACAATTTTAACCCAGAGGGCAATCTTGGTCCTCGTGGTGGTGGCGGCGGTAACAAAAATAATTCTGAAGATGATTTCTCGGATTGTCGAGATGAAGTCAGGGCGGAATTTATGTCGGATATATTTGCCGCAAGTGATAAATTTAATAAAGCTAATTCTGACCACATTCTGGATCCGGCATCTCTGAAAACTGCGGCCCTCGGAATCGTTGGTCTGGCGGGAGGTATTCTTTTCAGGTCTCCGTCGTCACTGTTGAGTGGCTTGGCTGCTTTGTCTTGGGTTCAGGGTGCTTCTTACGTCAATTTATATACTCTAGCAAAAGATGTTTGGAAAGCGTATAGGAAAGAAAGAAAGCAGATGGCTAGATGCACACCGATTTTGATCAATAAAAGTAGAAGTGTTTCGGTATGACTCTGAAATCCAGGATTAACTTGGGTTATCCATTTTAGCGTGGCACTTTATTAAATAGTTGAACCAGAACCTATCGCTGGTCAGTTTTTGAACCGAATATGGAGTAATTTTGTACAAATCCCTGAAAAAGGTCACCATCATGTACGGCCTGAAAAATGATATGCGAATAATAAAGCAGATTAATAGGATTCAAGAGTTATTGTTTACATCTCCGTCTAAGATTCCCCAAATCTTTCACATGTATCCATCTCTATTATTGTTGATCGGTATAAGTATTTTAGGGACGTCGGCCCTTGGATTCTTTTGGGCAATAGGCCATGAAAAAAATATCATTCTCTTCGCTTTGTCTATTGTCTTATTCTTGTTAAGCATTTCAATTCTGATTTCGTATTGGCGAATTTACCATTGTAAGCATCCAGTAAAATAGTACCAGACAGAATTACCGTTTCCGTTCAGAATAGGAAGGAAAATGACGAGGAGTAAGATCCGTATTCGAAACATTGCCGTTCATTGGACATTCTTGTCGTAGATGTCGTGAAGAACTTCGGTGATGGGCTTGCGGTCGGCGAACGGGTCTTTCTTTAGTTTTTTCGAATTGTTCTTTTCTTCGTGTCGATGGGAAGCCCCGGAAGTTCTCGCTGTAGCTTTGTCGAAGGCTTCGAACGTAGTGTCGGTCACGCTTCGCCGTGGCTGGACTTGCGAGTGTTCGGGAAGAACCTGAACGTCGTTGAGATCAGTGTTTTGAGAGCCATTAGTGTGCGTGTTCTTCGCGTAAATAGTGCGGCTTTCTTCGAGAAGAGCTTTGCCGCGAAGCTTACGGGCACGTTCCAAAGCGCGGATAGATGCAGATGTCAGCGGAGCATCGGCCGGATCGCGTTCGATCTTCCGTAGCACCTTTACATAATTTCTCAGCTCCGGCGATGGATAAACGTAGGAGGTCTCGTTGGCAGTATCATTTTCGATGACGTGCGAAAGGCAGTTGATGGCGGACTGATGATCGCCGGCTTTGTGGTAAAGAGCTCCGAGCGCGAAATAGACTAGCGGCGGAGCACCGCTCATCCTGTTCAATATCGCCTCACCACGGGCGATCGAATCCTTTATTTCAAAACCGAACCAGTTGCGGCCGTCATCACGGAGCATTTCGTTGGCGGACAGATAAAATTCGAAGATGTCGCGGGTCTCGTTCCTCGTGCCCGATGCGAACATCTTGAATAGGAAATAAGCGAAAACTCCGAAAAAGAAGATAACAAACACCGGAAAGCCCGCCACCAAAAGCATCGACGCGACAACGCCAAAGGCAATGAAATATTGACCTTTTTCCTTTATCGAACCAGGTGCTTTTTTTTGTATCTTGTTCTCGTTCACAGATAATAAGTGCAGTCCAAAAAATTGAGTCAAGCGAATCTGACGGAAATATTCTTTCGTCTTGTTCATCTGTTCCATTTCATCTTGATCAGTGGTTATGATTTAAATCCGACCACGGATCAAGAGGAACGGAACGAAAAAGAGGGTTTGAACGGCTTTGGCTTAAATTCTTTTTTGAATTTTCATAAGTACCCATGAGTAGATCCCCTTTCCAGACATTACTCGCCAGCTCGCGGCTTTGATTCGCTCTTTAGTAATGTCCTATTGCCTCTCAGCGTTCTCTGCGAGATCTCGGCTACCTCAGCGTTAAAATCGATCTAATGAGAAAAACGCGTCCGCCGAGAAAGATGTTTGTGATTTCATATCGGCTAGGTGGCTAGGTCCCACAAAGACAAAAGTTTTAGGCACTACCCGCTTTCCGGCCTTGATGTCTTAGGTCTGGCCGAAGATTTGGGTTTAGCTTTCTTCGCTGCCGGTTCGTGTTCTTTTGGCCGTGCCGACTTTTTGCTGTCTTCTTCTTTTTTTAGGCCAAACTCGGCCATCACATCCATCACTTTATCGAAGACCAAATAGGGCGAATTCATTACAAAAGAAACTGTTTCGCTGAGGGCTATTGCCTCAAGCTGGACCAGAGTTGCTATCTTTTTTTCCAATGGCAATTCGGCAAAATCCTTTTTGTATTGCTCGGTTTGCTCTTCTGTATTTGGTTCATCGGCGGCTTTGTCTTTTTTCTCAGTAGTCATAATAACTAAATCTCCAGCAGTTTGAATTTTGGCCTGACATGCAAGTCTTTCATTAGTCTTACGCCCGTGAGCCGAGAAATGTTCTGTTTCGACCGCGGTCAACGGTGATAATTTGTCCGAGCCGCTAACGACTAAAAGCGAACAGAAATGGATGTCTTCAGCCTGCACGCAGTCTTCGTCAAATCTAATACCGAATCGCTTTGCGGCGTCCGCCAGATAGCTGCCGACCGCGACAATTCCCTCGCGACCTTCGCGCTCGAATGTAATTTGTGCCACTGACATAACCAATCCCTCTTGTTCAATTACCACTGACCGATCTCATTCGAACACGCGGCTGCGCACCGGATGGAGCACTCTGCGTTTCCATTCCCTTCTTTTGACAGTCCGAACATTCTCCCCATATTCGCAAACTGTGATGCGTCGGACGGAAGCCGAGTTTGTCCGCCATTTCATCCTGCATCGTTTCGATTCCCTGCGAAAAGAACTCGATAACCTTACCGCATCCGGTACAGATCATATGGTCGTGATGATCGTGGTTGTAATGATGCTCGTAATAGGTTTTGTTATCGCCGAACCGTACTTCGCGTGCGAGCCCGGCTTCGGTCAACAATTTCAGTGTGCGGTAAACGGTCGTGTGCCCGACGGTCGGATCGTCTTTTTGTACAAGCCAATAGAGGTCTTCGCTCGTAAGGTGGTCCTCGATCCGAAGAAAGATGTCCATTATCAAGTCACGCTGAGCGGTGCGGCGAAGCCCCGCTTTCTGGATATGCTCCAGGAAGATTTCCCTCTCTTTCGTGAAGTCTTGCTTTTTCTTAGCCATATTTCCTGACTTGTCTGAGCCCATTTTAGCATTTGACAGAGCGTAGCGCTAACTTTATACCTTCCCGAAGTTTCTGAACACTTTCGGACGGTTGCCCAACGCTTTCGGCAAGATCGAGTGACCGGCTGCCCAGCTCAAGATAGATGCGAATGATCTCATCCGGAACATTTTTGGACAACGCAATCAAATGCCTTTCAAAAGCCGCGTCGTCCGCTCTGGCAAATGTGCCGGTCAAAGCCTTTGCATTGCTCTGATTTTCGAGATTCTCGACCGTGCTTTTTATCAACGGCATCAATATCCGCTTCGCCTCGTCTGGCCCAATTCCACATTTCGAAAGCGTTTCAGACGCAATGTCGATCAATGCGACGAGATGGCCCGAAGCCGTCACCGCCGCCGCGTGATAAAGCGACTTAAACCTGGTTTCGATCGAAAACCCGTTGCCTCCTAGTTTTCCAACCATATCTTTTGCCGCAGCCACGGCCTCATTTTGACCCTCGATACAGAAAAAGGCTCCAGCAAAGCGCTCGCTTCCGCGGATCGGATCGCTTATCGACACAAGCGGGTGCATCGACCCGGTCAAGCAGCCAGCATCGGCAAGGTCAGAAAGAATATCGGAGGAAAGCGATCCGCTTGCGTGAAAAACCAGCGGCCTTATTACTTGTTTTTGAAGAAAGCCGAGAAGAAATTGCTTCGATGTCTGGATCTGCCGAGGTGATAAATATAGCGTTGGAAGCCAGATTTTGCAGATCATCGAAAGCAATCAAATTTGGCGAAGGTGAGATCAGTCCCGCGATCTCTTCCGGCACATTCGACCGGTATACTGAGATTCTCAACCTGATAACCTGCTCGCGAAAGAGCAAGTGCAAGCGCACCGCCGAGACGTCCGATTCCAACAATGGATACGCTTTGCATACCAAAGAATATAGCGGAAACGGTTGAAAGTTAAAACTCGATCTCGTTGGACGGTGAAGCGGCAAACGTTCTGGAAGCTTAAATATTTACTGAAACGGCGTCATCGGCAAATTCGTCCAACAATCCGCCGGAGCTTGTATGAATATCCGAACCCGATTCGTCTTTCTTAAATATTTCACGAAGAATTTTTAACTGAAGATCGCTAAAAGGCGGAATGTCTTTGCCTTTTTTCAATGAACTTAGCAATTGCTTCGAAGCGTCGCTAAGTTCTTGATCGGCAGTTTCGTCCGATAGGAACTCGAGCGATCTGATCAGATCTTCACTGTTTTTGACTAAGGATTTACGGAAGGACTTCAAGCCCGAGCTAATTGTGTCATTGAGAGCTTTTGGCAAATTGGCGGAATAGGAACTCTTGTTCAGCGAGAACGTGCAAAGACAGAACGGATGCCGGTCCAGGACCTGTCTGGTATCGACTCTGCAATCGAGTTCGGCAATCCGGCGGCGATATTCGTTCGCATTATTCGATACGGCTGCGTCAAAGATCGACGTCTCTGAAAGCATGTCGAATTCCCACCACTCGTCACTCCGCAGCGTTTCATTCAATTGAGCTTTTGCCTCGGGAGCCTTCATTACAGCCGTGTGCCGCTCGTCGAAATAATCTGAAAATTCCTGCTTGAATTTCTCCCATACTTCGCTCAATTGGCGGTTGATGGAGTCGCTCGGTTGAGCATAAGCGGCATCGGTCAACGCAAATATTGTTTCTCTTAATTGCTCGATATTCGGGTCCTGCGTTATTTCGCAAGCCGCCAGATAAGACCTGATCTCATCACGCAGCCTGGCACCCTTCGTAAAGCTCGAAAGAACCTGAAAGCCTGCCTCGCAAGCCTTAAACTCTGTTTCCGAATCGGAGAATGCATCGGCAATGCTGTTAAGACAATCTTCAAGCGGCATCGAACCAATAGATGCGCCTTCAATCGATTCGGCAACCGATCCAAACGTTTTCGAAATCCGTGCAGCAAGCTGCCAAATCCGAACGTTCAAAACATCGTCGGGCAATTGTATGAATTGCTCGAGAAGCCGGGAATCATTCCACTTCTCTGTCCAATCGGCAAATGCTGCCTGCAAAGCTTCCCTGTCCTCGGCCCGATCAAGCGATTTGAACTCGCCTACTTTTACGAACATGGCCGCCCAGCGCTTTAATTTCTTAGCGGAAATAACGCTTTCTATCGGCTTAGCGATCCCGACGATGTCATCCCAAATAATCTTCAGATCGAGAGATCTGTGGTTAATGCGATTTCCGGAGGAGGTGACAAATTCGACCTGGCGTTGAGCGACCAGCGCCGTTAATACAATCTGTTGAGCTTCGCGTACCAGCCCGACCGGAGCTTTGCTCATTTGAGCACAAACTGCATTTATGGCAACCGGCTCCGCTCCCTTGGCCGCGACAAGACCTAGTAATTCTGCCACGATCGGCTGCGCGGCAACTTTTTCTACAGACTCAGGAACGAACGATGTTCCTTCGTGCCGGACCAGCCCAAGCGGAAATGCGAAAGTCTGAGCCCGGCTTTGGACGTCTGGGAGGTCTTGGCGCGTTCCGTTATAAAGATCGGTGACGATCGATGCAACGTCGATATTATCGAGAGTTTTTGTAAAGTATGGATGTGCCGAATAGCGCGTCTCAAACAAGGGTTCGAGCATCGCCGAGAACAACTCTGACAATGTCGGGGCCGATCTTGCCTCTTCGGTAAAGTTATAATCGAATCCGTCGATCACCAGCTTGCCGTCATCCAGAAAAACACGGTTTACTATTTTTTCTACGGCGATCGAATGTGCGTGGACCGATGCTCGAATCTGATCGCTAAACTTTTCCTGGAGATCGGCGTTCGAGCTTAACGCATGATAGCTGCGTATCTTGTCGATTTCATCCGGGCGAAGAACGTCCGGCTTCCAAATGACCCGTGCCACGTCTCCTGTTGTTTCCGGTTGGATAAATGCTCCGTTTTGCAGATCGATGATCACTTCCCAATCCGTGGCATCGAATGCCGAAGCCGGAGTTTCTGTTACCGCCGCTTCAAGTGTTGAATTCCACAAAATGCGTCCGCGACGAATTCCACCACGCCAAACGATCTCGGTGTCCACGCAGATTTCGTCAGATACTTCTGAACCAGACGCTGAACTCGCAAAGCGTTCCTGAAACACTCGCCGCACGATCCCCGGAACCGTGTCATCCGAAATATCTTTTAAGGCTTCGGCAAGTGCATTGTTAAGGTTTTCCTTGCTGCTAACCTTAAAGCAGTAACGAGATTCGACACCAGCCTCGGAAAATACGTTGAAATCCTCCGGCAGCGCTTCCGCAAAAGTTTTGAGGAGATCCTCGACGGTTTTTCCGGCTTTGGCTGGATCAGATTCTTCGAAGATCAACACCGACGCACAAATATCGTTGGCGGTCGCTCCTTGTCCATCGAGCGAGAGCAGCAGCAGAGCCTTTAATATTAGCTTCGCCTGCAGACGCTGCATTACCGGTATCTTGCTGACGACACTTGCGTTTAGCTTGTCATACGCGGCGAACGCCTCACTGAGATCTTCGATCTTTCGCAGACCGGCCTCGGCATTGTCGTAAACTTCGTCAAGCGCGATCAGAGAGTTCGATGGACGGCCCATGATCCGTTCGCCCGCCTCGGACGCAAAACCGAGCAAGGCAAAATCATGCACGTACAGCCTGACGTAAGGTGCAATTTCCAGAATCGCGGGGTGCAGCGGGTAAAGCGAGGTAAATTTTTGCTCGCTCCAACGGAAACTCGGCAGGACCTCCCGAAAATAAGCATAAATATCATGCAGAACCGGCTGCATCTGGTTATGTTTCGGGAAAATATGCGAGTTTACGACCTTGTAAAGATGTGCCTGATCGAGGTAGTCGATCGAAAAAGACCGGACGATGGCAGAGTTTGAACCGTCGGCTCCGGCAATGTCGTCATCAAGGGCCACTCCGACAAAAACGTTCAACTTCTTTGCCGCCTCGCCGATCTCGCTTAAAAACTCACCGTCATCGCGGGCAACGCGTGCTCCACGCTCGAATGCCGTGTCGATCAATAATATGAAAGCACTTTCACCGCATTTTTCAGCGGCGACTGTCAAAATGTTTTCGTATGACGTTTCATCCTGCGACGATTCAATGCCAAATGCTTTGGAAATGGCGGACTTCAGCTCTTCGATAAGCGTTGGGTGGGTTCCGCGACGCAAATAAGCAACCGAGTAATGCCGCCTCTGGAGTCTCTGTGCGCTAAATGCCACGTGTGACTCGGAAACGCGACTGCGATGCTCCGGGTTTGCTGCAATTGCCCCAAGTGTTGCCAGAAAATGACTTTTACCGACACCGCGATAGCCAGCAAGAGCATAAGCGGCACCTTTACCGCTTTGGACAGATGAAATTCCGTCAAGCCACTTAGCCATCAGGTCAGATGTTGCATCGGTAAAATGATAATTGCTTAACGTTTCCGCTGGATCAACAATGAAATCACGTATGCTGTTATACGGTCGAACCTCGACTATATCTTTTACTTTTTCCTGAATTCGTTTCATCAATTATCGAAGTAAGGCTGGAAACCAGCAGCCGTTTGCTGGGCCGCTAGTTGGGAACTTTTGACGCGGAAGCGAGTGCTTTCACAAGCTTTGCAGTAACACTTTAACAATTTTTACGCTTAAACAAAAGGTTTTTCCTTACTTTTTTTACAGAATGATATTGTGTAACAAAGATTTTTTTACCAATCACAACTATTTTATTGGTGTCTGCATCATAGATTATGTTGATTTTACCGCGTAACAGGTTATGATTAGACAGTTCCCTTTTGATTATTTTCGGAGGCAATTAATGCGTAAGAATTCAATTCGCAAATCTAGTGCGTTCCTGCTTATTTTAGCTCTTTACTTAACTTCGGTTTCCTTTTTGCAGACTGGCGTAGCGGCACAGACCACCAGCGATAAAAAGGCTCCCGCTAAAAACGCCAAGACTAAGGCCACAAAAGCTGAACCGACGCCGACACCTCAGCCCGCGGGCCCGAAGCCGCTTGCCGTTAAGGAAGATCCATCCCAGATCGGTAAACGAAAAATTAATAATGGCTCTGACAAACTTTTCGGCTGGCTTGGCGGTTCGCAGGAGAAGGAGATAGCACTTGGCCGTCAGCTTGCCGCACAGGTCGAACAGCAGGCGAAGATGGTCGAAGATCCGATTGTTACGGAATATATCAATCGCATCGGCCAAAATGTAGTGCTGCACTCGGACGCCAAAGTGCCGTTCACTATCAAAGTGATCGACAGCGACGAGGTCAATGCATTTGCATTGCCCGGCGGATTCTTTTTTGTACATAAGGGATTGATTCTCGCGGCTGACAACGAAGCTGAGTTGGCCGGTGTGATGGCCCATGAAATTGCCCACGTCGCGGCTCGTCATGCGATGGAAAATCAGGGCAAAGGCACGCTTATTAATTACGGAGCTTTGGCCGGCATAATTTTTGGCGGGCCGATTGTGAGTACCATTTTGCAGAACGGCGGTGGAATAATGGCCGGTCTCGCGGGGCTGAAATTCACGCGCGGAGCCGAAGTGGAAGCGGACAGCCTCGGTGTGCAATATTTGTACGCTTCTGGCTACGATCCGACTGCTATGTCGACGATGTTCGAGAAATTAGCGTCGAAAAACAAGAAAAAGCCGGGTACCATCCAAAAATTGTTCTCTTCGCACCCGCAATCGATTGATCGCCGCGACTCAAGCCTTGCTTTAGTGTCTCGTTTTGCAGAAAAGGAAGAGTACGTTATCAGCACCTCTGAATTCAATCGCGTGAAAGGCCATCTGTTGAAAATCACGAACGCAAAGGCCGGAATCACGACGGACTTTGACGAGGAAGACAATGCAAAGCCGACGCTCAAGAAACGTCAGCCGGATGCAGTCGATGGCGACTCGAGCGATTCCGACGGCTCGTCCAGCTCGTCGTCTGATGGGCCGCCCAAACTAAAGAAGCGCGATATCGAACCGGAGCCTTCACCGACTCCGAAACCGTAAGCGTTTAGTCTCAATAATCAATAAAAAGGCGGTCCGTAATTGGGCCGCTTTTTTTTGGTTTTTACAATGTCGCCGAATTCTATTTTTTAAGCTTTTTCTTCAATCGATCGATATCAGCTTCGTCCCAAGCAAGCTTCAGAGCTTTCTCCCAAGCTTGCCTTTGCTAGACCTGAGTTCTGTTTCTTAAAATAGACGTCGCCGAGATGTTCTTGGATCGTCGAAGAATCCGCATCCAGCCGTGCCGCGTCTTTCAAAAACTTCTCCGCATCATCCAATTTGCCCAAGCTTGAAGAAGGCCCAGCCCAAACTGTCTAGATACGATGGATTTCTCGGATCGACCTTCAACGCCTGTTGTATGAGGTCAACGGCTTCCGGTATACGCTCATCGCGTTCAACCAGAAAATAGCCAAGATTGTTGAGAGCGATCGGATTGCCGGGAGTTTGTTTGAGGATCTCACGAAGCGTCGTCTCGGCTCCCTTAAAATCTCCGCCAAGTTGCTGTGCCGAGGCGAGCGTCAATTTCGCGATCTGCTTTCTTTCGCTGCCCAGAGCCGAAGCAAACGCATCGTTTGCAGAGTCAGCGGCCTCTTTTGCACGGTTTGCCTTGCTGTAAAGATTTGAGATAAATAGGTGATTTGAAAACGCGTCGTAAGGCGCGACTTGGACGGAAATAGTGCCGGGATTGGCGTCCGGTATAGAACCCGTGGCTGGCGTTTTACCGATCATGCCCGCTCTTATCAGAGCAACCGCTGAATCGACCTTGCCTGTTTCAGCCAGAAGCGTAGCCTCAAGCCGAATGAAGCTGTTATCCTTTGGCAATCTTTCGCGCACCGCACGTGTAGCAGCTAACGCTTCGATCTTGTTGCCGGTGCTACGGTAGAACGAGATCAACTGGCGATCAGCAAAAAGGTCTTCCTTTCCGAACAAAGTTCGTGCACGCTCGATTACAGCCCGAACATCGCTCGGCCGGTCAGAAAGTTTGTACGTCTGGATCAATTTTTCAAAGACATATATAACAAATTCGCGATCTTCACCTGCTATTTGCTGATTTGCCGCTACTCCGCGGACCACTAGTGAGTTTTCAAAAGATTCGGCTGCCTCGTTATAACGGTCTTTTTCAATGTAAAGATCGCCGAGAGAAACGAGCAAAGCAGATGACGCGGGAGCATCGGTTTTGGCTGTTTTTTCAGCGCTTGTTTTGAGAAGCTTCACCGCATCATCGAAACGCCCGGTTCGGTTTTGCAAGCGTGCCAGCATATCGACCAGCGAAACGTTTGCGGGATTGGCATATACAGCTTGCTGCAGCCCTTCTATCGCGGCCGCGGCCGCAGAAAGCTCTGAAGATTCGATCGCTTCGCCAAGCAGGCTAACGGCTTCCGCGTTGTTCGCGTCGTCAACAATGACAGAGCTTAGCGTTTCGACAGCCTCTCTGTTACGCCCGGCTTTCATTAATGCCGCTCCGAGTTTTACCGTCGCGCTTTCAGGGCTCAAACTCGCGTCCTGCCCCATGACACGACCGTAAAATTGAACATCGAGCGGAGATGCGGAGGCGATCCAGTTTCTCAGCATCTCTATTTGCTCTGATGCCTGATTTTTGCCGGATGTGAACGCGCTAAGAAACGCCCAACCTTCCGCGTTTCTTGGGTCAAGCCGCGTTACTTGCTTCCATTCTTCGACGGCCTTAGCCGCAAACACCGGATCGACAGGCCCATTGTTTAACTTGCTCTTAACGGTGTAAAGACGAGCAAGCATTCGGTGGCCGCCAAAATTGTCGGGTTCGATCTTCGTCGCCGTCGTAGCGAGGCGGATCGATTCTTCAATGTCTATCGGGGCCACGCCAACCGCCAGTTCGGCCAACGCCGTATAACCTTCGGCAAGCGATGAATCTAAATCGACGGCTTTCTGAAACGCGACCTTCGCCAGTTTCATTGAGTTGGACTTCCCGGCCTGCGTCTGCATCCGGCCGGAATTCCAAACATATCTCTGCCCTTCCAGGAGTTTTGCATAAGCCTGTTCGCGACGAACGCGAGGATCGCTTGACAGAGTGGATGTAATGGTAACAATTGGAGGCGTTGGAGTTGCAGACGGCCTCGGCTGCGCGTAGTATGTCTGCCCCGTCATCAATATTGCAGCCACATATATCGAAATATTTAATTTCATAAAATCAGTCACGCCGTCAGCCATTTGACAAAAAAAGCGGTCGCAAAGAACCGCTTTTCGAGCAATTCTATTGGAAGGTTATCATTTTTTTTCAGGAATCTGAGGCTGCGCCTGTTTCTGCGGTTGTGTTACCGCCTGTTTCTGAGAAATAACGGTCGTCAGGGCCTGCGGAATCTGATTTGTGAGGATATCACCTTGATTCTCGATGATCTGATCGATCATTTCGAATTTTTCCTTATCAAAATCGTTGGTCATCAACACTCCGTTTTTATCAATCGTCATCGGATAAATACCGAACAGTTGATTTTTGAAATTCTGAAAGAACGACACCGTCTCCGGCGGCAAAACCTTTAATCTTTCAGGATTCGGTTCCGGAATGGTGGCACCGATCAACGCAAGCTGCTCTTTAGATTTTTCGACCCAGTCGCTGTTCGGAAAATCACGAACTATACGCTGAAAATACCTGGCGGCCTGATCGGTTTCTTCCTCGACAAGGTAGGTGTTGGCCAATTTGAAAAGCGTCTCGTCCTGAAAGCTAAAGTTAGGATACTTATCCAGAATCTCCCTGTAACGCGACTGAGCCCCCTTCAACCCGCCTTTGCTCTGCTGAACGGATTGGGTGTAGTAATAATTCGCGATAAGCAAATTGTGCAGTCCCAAATTGTCCTGAACTTGTGCCAACCGCGTTTCGGCCTCAGGCCTGAGGATCGAGTTCGGATGCTGCTGCAAAAGGGCCTTGAGCCGCGTTTCGGCGCGTTTTGCCCGGGTTGCATCGCGATCTGGAAGCCCGATCTGACGCATTTCCGACTCGGCGATTTTCAGGATCACGCGATCCGCAAGAGCATGTGTCGGGAAAAAGGTCAGCCAGTCCTGATACGAAGCGATCGCCTGGATCAGAGCACTCGTCGAGCCCTCAAGAAAGAAAGAATCGGCGACCGCAAGCTTAGACATCGGCAAATATGGCGAATCCGGATAAGTGGTAATGATTGTTTGAAAAAGCAATCTGCCAACGTCAAAGTTCTTTTTACGAACCTCGCGGGTCGCAACGATGAAAAGTTCGCGATCGCGTCCGGGAGTCACTCCGCCGATCAATTCTTCGTACTCGTCAGTTCCGCCACCGCCAAAAATACCAAGAAACTTCTTCTTTTTCTTGATTTCACGGGCTGTTCCGACTTTTGACTCGGGGTTGGCTCTCGCCGCCGCAGTTTCTACGAGAACTGCTTCCGCTCGCGTTTGAAGGTCCGCTACCGATGCTTCCAGTTGGTCGATCTCGCTTGCTTCATACTTCTCCGAGCGGTCCAGTTTTCCGCGAAGGCTGTTGACGTCAGATTGCAGTCCCGAAGCTTCTTTCTCGATCGAGCGGAGCCGGGCGATCGGCGTATCTATTTTGGTCTTATCTTCCTTGGAAGCTTTGTCGTCTTTCGCTTCTTGCTTTAATACGGAAGCCGAGCTGGCTGCGGACCGTCGGATGGTCTCAAGCTTTTGCCTCATTACTTCGAGCCGTTGAGACGGCGAACCGTCACCGGGCTTTGCCTGTCCAAAAGCTCCTGCTGTGAAGCAAAACGCCGCCAAAATTAGTGAAATAAGAGTCCTGTTATTTCTAAAATGCATAAAAAACCTCAATCAAACCCAGACCGTCCCTTTTTCGATAAGCTCTTTGACCGATTCTGTCGCTGTTCCTTTTCCATAGACCGCAGAACCGGCAACCGCGATCTCAACACCGGCTTCGATCACTTCGAGAATGTTCTCCCCATCGATTCCACCGTCAATCTCAATTCTTGTAGCAAGCCCGCGATCGTCGATCATCCTTCTCAACCGCCGGACTTTATCCAGCGATGTAGGAATAAACGCCTGACCGCCAAAGCCCGGATTGACCGACATTATCAAAACAAAATCCGCGTACGGCAATGCTTCTTCAAGCGAACCAAGCGGCGTCGCCGGGTTGATAGCAATGCCGGCCTTGGCTCCCGCGTCTCGAATCGCGGAGAGCGTTCTGTGCAAATGAGCATCAGCTTCGACATGGACTGAAACCATGTCTGCTCCCGCTTTTACAAATTCCGACTGCGTATTGGCCGGGATTGGCGATCATTAAGTGACAATCGATCGTCAATCTTGTCGCTTTTCTTAACGATTTGACCACCGGCAGACCGATCGTGATATTCGGAACGAAGTGGCCGTCCATCACGTCAACGTGCAGGATCGTCGCTCCGCCAAGCTCTACCGCCTTAATCTCCTCGGCTAATCGGGCAAAATCCGCCGACAGGATCGAAGGTGCAATTTCAAACATTCGCTGATTTTCTTTCACTTTGTTGCAAATAAAGCTTAATCGGTTGTACAACAGCTCACGGTTTTGGCTGTGTTCGCGGCCTTGTTTCGCCTGCCGGTTTCTTAGGCGGATTTACGGACGGCTTTGCTGGCGTTCCGGTCGAAGAGTTCTTATTTCCTTTATCGCCCGGATTCGTTACGGTTGTCGGGTCCTTTTTATTCGTGTTGTCGGACTTCCCTTTATCATCGGAGTTCGAATTGGAATTCGAATTGTTCGCTATCACATCTCGCGTCGTGTCGGCTTTTTTCTTTGCGTTGCTGTTCGAATTCGACTTAGCCTTTTTCGGCTTGTCCGAGATCATATCCTCTATTTTCTTGGTGTCGTCCGATTCTATATCCTTGATCAGCGATTTCGGCGTATCTTCTCCTTCAACACCTGCTTTGCTCACTACGACAAAGATCAACTGTCCGGTCTTAACAGTTTCGCCGGCCTTTGGGAGCTGTTCGAGCACGGTATTCATCTTCTCCGTGCTTGCACGGTCCGCTCTACGCTTGATCTTCAGGCCGAGGCTTGCAAGCTCTTTCTCGCTGTCAATAAAGTCCTTGCCCGTAATCTCCGGAACAGTGATCTCTCTTCCAGACAGGGACATGTACACGACGCCGGCCATGCCGACGAGAAAAGCCAAAAGAAGACCTCCGACAACGGCCAGTTTCCCTATTGCTGAAATGCCTGTTTTTATTATTCCCACAGCAGATGGCTCCAAAAAACTAACCGAAAGTTTAACATTATTTTTCTATCCGACAAACCTACGCAGGCCTTATCTTTTCGAATGATGCGATGAAAAAGCCATCCATATTGTCCCGATAAGGCAGCGTGCGAGCAAACCCGTCAGCGTCGAGAAAGCGGCCGGGAACTTTCGGCTTTGCCTTTATAAACTCTGGCGACTTTGCCAGAAATTCATCACATACGTGCTCATTCTCCTCGCTTTCGAGTGAGCAGGTCGAATAGATCAGATTCCCGCCGGTTCGCAACAGCTTGGATGCATTTTCAAGAAGGCTGAGTTGTTTCTTTGCCAATTCTGCAAAATCGGTTTGTTCGAGCGAGTATCTAATCTCTGGGTTATGCCGGATCGTCCCCGTACCCGAACACGGAGCGTCGATCAAAATCGTATCGAAACTTTCGTCCGCAAATGGAACGGATGACTCAGCGTCATATTGCAAAATGTTCACATTCCTGAGCCTCTGATTTTTACAATTTTCACGCAAAAATCCAACTCGGCGTGCGTGTAGATCACCCGCAACCAATATTCGAGAAGTAGTTGCCGAGCATTCCGCAATCTGTGTGAATTTACTCCCCGGAGCGGCGCACAGATCGAGAAACGCTGCATTCTGTTTTAACTCAACCGCGGCTGCAACCATCTGCGAACCTTGATCCTGAAAATAGATCTCATTTGCTTCCGCAGCAGCCAGCAACTCAGCAGTGCCGCCACGTGAAATAAAACAGCCTTCGACATATTCTGAAGCAACGGCGTCTTCGAAACGTTTTGACTTACTTGATTCCGATGTCAGCCGGAACGCGTTTGCGGGAATTTCGTTGTTTGCGGTTGCGAGTTTTTCCGTTTCCGCGACGCCATACCGGCTTATCCATCTTTCTATAAGCCATCGCGGGTGCGACGTTTCAACTGAGATCCGATCTATTTCATCAACAAAATCAGGAACGTAGGTTTCCCTGGTCGCTCGTCGCAGCACGGCATTGACCAAGCCTTTTGCCGAAGTCTTTTTCGCATACTGCGCCAGATTTACGCTTTCGTTAACGGCTGAGTAATCGGGCACTTTCGAAAGGAAAAGTAGTTGGTAAATGCCGAGACGAAGAGTAATTCTTATGGACGAGTCGATACGTTTTTCGCCGACAAAATGATCGATGATTCGATCAATGAGAATCTGCTTTCTTAAAACGCCGAGGGTGAGATTATGGCAAAGCGAACGGTCGTTATCGGACAGATTTTTCTCATAAAGCGGCAGTAGCTCAGAAGAAAACGCTTGTTCGTTTTCGATCTTCGACAAGATCTCAAATGCCGCGATTCTTGCCGGTGATATTTTCATTTATTGCGGTAATTGCTAACGTTTTTTGTTCTTGTGCCGCTGAGAATAATCCGGGCCGGTTCCCTGATCGAGTTGGTGGGTGAGAGTGCGGCGTTCGTCAAAAACGAAACACTCGCCTTCCCAGAGCTGTTCCTCTTTCGGGACGTCCTCAAGGTATTTCAAAATACCGCCCTGAAGCTGAAAAACTTCTGCAAAGCCAAGGCTTTTCATATATGGAGCAAACTTTTCACAGCGAATTCCGCCGGTGCAGTACATCGCGATCTTGGTGTGCGTCTTCGGATCGAGTTTTTCCGCGACAAAATCCGGCAGCTCGCTAAATTTGGTTGTCTCCGGATTTACCGCCGACTTAAAGCTGCCATTTTTGTATTCGTAATCATTTCGCGTGTCCAAAATGTAGACATCGGGATCTGAAATTACATCGTTCCAATCTTTCGGCTCCACGTGCGTTCCGGCTCCCATCGAGATATCGACCGGTTGCTTGAGCGTCACGATCTCCGGCTTGATTTTTACTTCGTGCTTACGAAAAGGCGATTCCGAATGCAATGACGACTTGTATTCGATCGTTGAATCGAGAATTCGTTCAATCGTTTCGATGAACGCGGGAATGTCCTGCCTGGCCCCGCATAGACTGGCGTTAAAGCCTTCGTCAGCAAGAATTATGGTGCCAAATACTCCATGCTCGCGCAAGGCAGCTTTTAGAGATTCCTTTATCTCGTTCAGGTTGCCGACCGCCGCCATATCCTTGAACGCGTAAAAAGTAATTATTTGAAAAATATCCGACATCCTAGCTGTAATTATACTTGGAGCTTCTTTCGATCCAAAACGAGCAGCTATCCTCCGACAATTTCTCCCGGCTCCAGACTGATACCGTTCAAAACGTCACGCGTTGTCATGCGTCGTTTTCCTTCAAGCTGCAATTCTTGTATCGATAACGCGGTTCCATTTCCGCTGGAAACAACAAGTTCTCCGCCGTGAGCTTTATTGATCTCGCCGGGGCGTTTACTTTCAGAATCCAAATTCAAAACCGCCGTGGCTTTCCAAACTGTCACCTTTTGTCCCTTGTACGAAGTAAAAGAACCCGGGAACGGCTGAAAACCACGCACCCTGTTTACTATCTCGATTCAGCGGGAATCGACCAATCGATCAAGCCGTCTTCGCGTTTCATGATTGGGGCAAACGTCGCTTTTTCGTGATCCTGCGGCTGCTGTGAAAGCTCTCCAAGCCGATTTAGAGTTTCCGATAATAGGTCGGCACCGATCAGCGACAACCGCTCCATCAGCTCAGGCGAGGTTTCTTCGGGGCCGATTTCGATCTCCCGCTGCAATAAAATATCACCCGTATCCAGCCCGGCATCCATCTGCATCGTCGTCACGCCGGTGCGTGTTTCGCCATTTACGATCGCCCAATTTACAGGAGCCGCTCCGCGATATTTTGGCAAAAGAGAAAAATGCACGTTGATCGCCCCATTTCGGAAAAGCATTTAAGAAGCTCTCCGGCAAAATACGTCCGTAGGCTACAACCACAGCTACATCCGCTTTATGCGATCTGAACTCTTCAAGCGCTTCCGGCGTCTTTATTTTTATAGGTTGAAAGACAGGCAGATCGTGCTGAACGGCAAATTCCTTAACGGGCGAAAACGTTATCTTATTGCCGCGCCCGGACGGCCGATCAGGCTGTGAATAGACAGCGACTATTTCGTGGCTGTCGCTGACAAGCCTTTGCAGCGAGGGCATTGCGGCGGCAGGCGTTCCCATGAAAATAATCTTCATAATGAAACGCCCTACTTCCGGACAAGAATGTCCGCGTTCCTTAGCCGCAATCGCGTCGGCCATCACGATAGAATATCCAATTTTGCTCCATCGATCCGCGAATCAGGTGTGCGTTTACGCCTGTTGCAAAGATCGCAACGTCCTCGCCGCCGTGCGTTTCGGATAACATTGGAATATTTGCTTCCTGTTTGTAGTTCGGATCGAGCACCATGTCTTGCGTCAAAGCCGAACGCTCTGATCCACGTGCTCCGGGGCCGTTTGCGTAGCCGAGAGTAGTAAATGGTTTTTTGTCGCGATCGCCTTTTGGTATTTCTTCGACAACGCCGTCGTTGTCTATTTCGCGAACGAGTCCTAAAATATTATTGCCGCGAGCCGGATATCCCTGAATAAAAAACGTGTGACTGTGATCGGCGGTGACGATGATCAGCGTCTCGTCTAGATTGACCTTCTTGAGAGCGGCCCGAACCGCATCCGACAAAGCGACCGTATCGCTAAGTGCTCTAAATGCGTTTCCGTCATGATGAGCGTGGTCGATACGTCCGCCCTCGACCATCAAAAAGTATCCCTTTTTGTTATTCGATAGGACATCGATAGCCTTCGTCGTCATCTCTGAAAGCGATGGCTCACCGGCTGAGTCTTTTAAACGATCATGCTCAAACTGCATGTGCGATGGCTCGAACAAGCCAAGCAAATGGCTGGTTTTCTTGGCGTCGATTGCGTCAAACTGATTTTTATTCCATACGAAAGCCGAGTTTTTGTATTTCGTCTGCCATTCCTGTGTCAGGTTTCGCCCGTCCAGACGCTCACCCGAGCGACTGGAATACTCGGGATCTTGTACATTTTTTGGCAGAAACTTTGCCCGTGCCGCCGCCGAGAGCGACCTCTAATCCGTCACCATATGCGAACTCGAGCATTTGGCGGGCAATGTCTGGAAATTTCGCCTCGTATGCGTCCTTTCGACGCATGAAAATATCGTTGTCGGATTCCCAATCGCGATCTGGTGAATGCGAATAACAAGCTGCCGGCGTCGCATGAGTCAGCCTCGCGGTCGACACCACACCGGTCGATTTGCCTGCATCTTCTGCATATTCAAGAAGCGTTTTCGTTTCGTTTCCAGCAACAGTTTTATAGTTTGCGTGTTGAACATTCTGATTTACGGAAATGACTCCTTCATCCGTTTTTACACCTGAAATGATTGCGCTCATGGTCGGGGCAGAATCGGATGTTTGCTGATTCGTTCCGTAGGTTTTCGAAAGCGCCGAAAACGGAAATTCTTCGAAACTAAGGCGGTTTTCTTCACCGCTTTCGCTCCGCATTTGCCCTTCGAAAATCCTTGCCGCGGTCAGGGTCGAAACACCCATGCCGTCGCCGATAAACAGAATCACGTTTTTCGCTTTGCCCTTGCGTATACTTTTGCGATTTACGCTCCGTCAACGGCATTCCAACCATCGCGACGCCAGGTTTCGGCTGACTCGGTGCTCTTTACGGGAAAAATGTTTTTCGGCGTCTGCCCGAAAGACGTCGTCAATAGACAAAAAAGAGCCAGCAAGGAAAGTTTGGAAGATATTTTTGGTTTCATTGTAAGCCCCTCAAAAATAAAAATTAGTGTCAAATTCACTGAACTTAACACCAACCGTTAAGAAATCTACAAAGGTATTCATTTAGTAGCCACAGCGATAGTTGTACGATTCGTAGACGTTTACCCATTTACCGGATTCTCGGCGATATACACTAAAATTTCGTCCTTCAAAGGCTTGTGTCGTCGTAAAAATCTCTGCGATACCGTCGCCGTCGTAGTCGAAATAGTCCAGAAACAGTTCATGATACACGCCCTCGTCAAGATCTTTCGGGTCTCCACTCATAATCTCCTCGGTAGTCGTAGTTTTTAAATTCACTTAGCTGAAATGAATACGAGCCATCAGCGTCCTGCGCGGCGATAAAAAACAATGTGGACCTCTCCATAGGCTTCTGAGATACCCAATATGATCCTATAAGTTCCGTCTTGCCGTCACGATCAACGTCGATTGCCGTGAGGTTATGGTACCGAAGCTGTTTCAAGGAAGCTGCCGAAACATTCTGCTTCGTAAATTCGACTCGGACAAGTTTCTCAGCCTTGGTGCGCTCGTCTGCCGTCGGCAAACGACGCACTCCGGGAGCCTTAACCTTAATCGGAGCGTTCGTTGCCAACGCCATTACGAAACCCTTGAGCTTCGCTCTTAAAGGCCGAGCAGTAATCTCCGCCGAATTACCCGAACACTCTCCGATTGAAGATTTTGTAACCACCACCGTTCCGTCGGTTATGCCGCCAAAAATAAGATTGTACGTTGTCTTTGGCTTGTAATAGTTCCCTGCAAATCGCTTTATATCTTGGCTCTCGCCATCACCTCCCGGAGATTGAACTAACTTTCCATTTTCAATATAAGCGATTGGCTCAACCGTTTTTCCGTCAAAGACAACAGCAAAAACTATCGGCTTGGCTTTCCCTGCCGGTTTTACTTTTCCTTTCTGAGCCAATAACTGAGTAAACAACAATCCGAGTAGGATTGCGGCAAACGAGATCTTCTTGAGGATTTTCATATTGTGGATGATCAGACCTTTTGCGAAACCATCTTTCCCTGCATAAATTGCAGCAGATACTCGCGGCCACCAGCTTTAGAATCGGTGCCGCTCATGTTAAAACCACCGAAAGGATGAACACCGACCAAAGCTCCTGTACATTTGCGGTTGAGATATAGATTACCGACGTGAAATTCCCGTCGTGCCTTCTCGAGATTTCCCTGGTCCGTCGAGTAAACCGCTCCGGTGAGGCCGAATTCGGTGTCGTTCGCGATCTCCAACGCGTGATCGAAATCGCGCGCCTTGATCACTGCAAGCACCGGGGCGAATATCTCTTCCTGTTCAATTGTCGCTCCGGCCTGGACGTTATCAATAATGGTCGGTTCGATATAGAAGCCTCTAGAATCGTCACCTTTGCCGCCGGTCAGTACGACACCGCCTTCGTCGATTCCCTTTTGGACATAGTTAAGAGTCTGATCGAAGGAGCGTTTATTGATCACTGCGGCGACGTCAGTATCGCCTTCGGTCGGCATACCGACTTTTAGGGTCTTCGTCAATGCCACGACCTTTTCCATCAACTCGTCGTGTACTTTTTCATCGACAATAAGCCGCGAACAGGCTGAACATTTCTGTCCCTGAAATCCAAATGCCGCGGAAACAATGCCGCTTGCTGCCGAGTCCAGATCGGCGTCATCGGCAACAACGATCGCATCTTTGCCACCCATTTCGGCTACGACGCGCTTTAATCCAGATTTGTCCATCGCGTGTCTTTGCCGCAACTTCATTAATGTGCAATCCAACACCTTTGGAGCCAGTGAATGAAATAAATCGTGTTTTCGGGCTAGTGACCATCGCTTCGCCGGTCTTTGCACTTCCCGTTAGGAAATTAACAACGCCCGGTGGCAAGGCCAGCCTCTTCAATTGATTTCCATAAATTTCGCGGCAATCGTCGGCGAATCGGATGAAGGCTTCAAAACGACGGTGTTTCCGGTGACAACCGCGGCCATCGTCATGCCGGCCATGATCGCGAGCGGAAAATTCCACGGCGGAATAACTGCGGCGACGCCAAGCGGAATATATTCAAGCCTGTTATCTTCGCCATCGACCTTGATGATCGGCTGTCTCTCCGACCAGCGAAGCATCTCGCGACCGTAAAACTCGAGAAAGTCGATCGCTTCCGCAGTATCGCCATCGGCCTCGGCCCACGTCTTTGCAACCTCAAAAACCATCCATGCCGAGAACTCGTTTTTTCGCTGACGAAGAATATCCGCAATACGGAAAAGATAATCGGCCCTTTCGGCCGCGGGAACATTCCGCCAAAGCTTAAAGGCATTTGTCGCCGCTTCTATCGCCCGGTCAACAAGCGTAGTGTCCGTGTCGCCCTCGGAGAAAACTCCGACAACTTCGGTCTTATTTGCCGGATTAATAGCTCTGAAATTTGCTTTCGAGCGTGATCTTTTCACCGTTGATAACATTCGGATATTCGCGGCCAAGCTCGCTTCGGACCTTCTCGATCGCCGCACGCATAGCAGCGGCATTATCCGGGATCGAATAATCTACAAATGGTTCGTTCTTAAATTCGTCTAAACCTCGTTGTGTTTGCATGTTATTTATCCTACCTATATTTCTGCTGATCCAGTTCATGCAGTTCCCACTCATCCAATAGTTCCGGGACAACCGGCTCGTTCTCACCTTGCCAGGCAACGACGAATCTCGGCTCCTGCGTATCGCTCAAATGTTTGACATAGCTAAGAATCAGGACCCATCCGGAGAGAAGATACAAATTCAATTCGCGGATGGATCGGACTTCGGTGGTCAGTTTTGTTTTCTCCATACTCATTCCCATTTCCCAGTCTTCTGCAGCCGCTTGATCTTTCGTTTTGCCATCTGGCGTTTCAGGACGGTCATCCGGTCGAGAAAAACGATGCCGTCGCAATGATCGGTTTCGTGAAGAACGCATCGGGCGGCGAGTTTTTCAAGATCCATAACGAACTTTTCACCCTTAATGTCCTGAGCCCGCACGATAACACGCATTTCGCGTTGTATGGTCTGGTAAAGTCCGGGAAACGATAAACAGCCTTCATCACCGATTTGTTCGCCTTCGACTGTGACAATTTCGGGATTCACAAACGTCAATTTGTTCGCTCGGCCATCCTCGTCCGCGACGTCCATAATAAAGAATCGCTTTGAGATGCCGACCTGTGGAGCTGCCAGCCCGACACCACCAGCGTCGTACATCGTCTCAAACATGTCGCTTACGATCCGGCCGAGATCATCGCCAAATTCTTCATCGACAACAGGTTTCCCGACCATAAGAAGCACAGGTTCAGGGTAGTGGACGATCTTCATCTTTGACATATCGGCGATGTCTGCCTTGACTGTCCCTGATGCGCTGCAAACGCGACGGCAGAGGCATCCGTGCTTTAAGTACGTGATAAATTTTACCACAACTTATGGATTTAAGTTGAGTCCGATTTGAAAACGGATATTACGAAATTTTCTTCTCCGCAGCAAGCAACTCGGTGGTGTCTTCGGTCACGCTGACGACGGGTTGAAAGGCGGCATCGTCGGAAAGCTGTTTTGGCGGCACAAGATCAGATTTTTTGACATTCAGCCTCGGTTTTAGTTTGTCGCGCTTCTCCTTTAAGGTTTCGGCGAAAACGACATAAGCCAACGAGAGCCCAGCAAAAATCATATACGCAATCAATAGAAGTCCGCCAAATGGCTGCGTGCCAGAAAAGACCATTTTGGACAGGATTGTGTATATGATCGCAATGATTCCTGCCGCAATGACCAACCCAAAGCCCGTAAATGCAACATGGCCAAACCTTTCGAGCAGTCTCTCCTGTTTTTGAAGATGCGCGTATTCGGCATTGGGGAATTGTACCAACAACGAACTCGCGGTCTGCTCAAGATTCAATCCGCACCAGCGGCAAAACTTCTGATCGGTAGTATTATTTGCACTGCAGTTTGGACAAAACATAGCGTCCCGCTCCAAATTATCCCGTCTTAGATCGAAATACGCCTTTGAACACGGGAAAGTTCGCTACAGTCCTGGATTTGCGGCCTTTATTTTCTGAGCTTCAGCCGTTGCCCAGTTGCAGAGAGTCCTTGACTGTTCCTCGCTCAATATCGCGTCGCGATGTATCCATAGATACGAAGGCAGCGGCATTTGCTTCGTTTGAAGCATTTCGCAGATCTCTTCGAGCTTGTGGATCTTCTTTTTAGCTGTGTAGGTGTTCCACGTGCTGATATTCATTTCCCCTCGGCCCTCGTCGATATGATCCGCCAAAAACCAATTAAACGGAGATATTTGTGAATACCACGGATAAAGAGTCTTGTTCGAATGGCAATCGTTGCACGACCGGGACATGATCATTTGTACCTCAGCCGGGACAGCGGTTGAGTCTTCAAGAGTTTCGCCCGGAGCGATCGACGGATTCGAAAAATTAGGCCTAATAAATTGCCCGACAACGAACGCCACGACCAATACGATAGCTGCAATCTTCAGAATTTTTTTCATAATTCGAATATCCCTTTTTGTTATCCGTACATCATACTAAAATAGATTTGCTGAAATGTTTAATCCAGTCATCATTGCCATTCCGTTCTTTGCTCTATCCATCGGGCTTGAAGCATGGTATGCATACCGAGTGAAATCAGATGCCTATCACACCAAAGATGCCTGGAATAATATCCTGATCGGCTTTGTCAGCGTGGCGTTCGGTGCGATTTTCGGATTATTCATCGGAGCGATCTACACATTTGCATATTCGTTAGCACCGTACAAATTCCCTGCCGACGCCTGGTGGACGTGGGCGATATTGTTCTTTGTCGATGACTTCGCATATTACTGGTTTCACCGGATAAGCCACGAAACACGGCTGTTTTGGAACTTCCACGTCGTTCATCATTCGAGCGAGCAATACAATTTAAGCGTCGCCGTCCGACAAAGCTGGTTCAGCGGCCTGTTGCATTGGGTCTTCTATGCGCCGCTGATGCTGCTTGGCTTTGCTCCGTGGATGTTTCTCGTGATGCACGGATTCAATTTGATCTATCAGTTCTGGATACATACAAAGTTTATCGGTAAGCTCGGCCCGCTCGAATATGTTTTGAACACGCCGTCGCATCACCGAGTGCATCATGGCGTAAACGAACAGTATTTAGATAAAAATTACGCCGGTGCCCTGATAATTTGGGATAGAATGTTCGGCTCTTTCACCGAAGAGACCGAGGAACCTAAATACGGAATAATCAAACCCGTCGACAGCTTTAACCCGATTTGGATAAACACACACGCGTGGTTCGAGATGTTCGCGGCAATGAGAGAGCGAAAAACACTGCGCGGAAAATTGCGGTGCGTGTTTAGTTCACCTAATATGGATTTCGTGGAGAGTATATCCGTAAACTCCACAAAAGACGCGTCTTCACCGATATGAAACTTATTGTCCTCGCAATTATTTTGACCGCGTTCGTCCATGCCGCACCGGCCGCGGCACAGAGCGTCGTGATAACTCCAAAAAAAATAACGTACAAGCGACCGGAGCCGATACAAGATTTTAAGAGGACCTTCACGATCACTTATCCGAAGGTAAAAGCTTCATCACCGACATTGTCGAAGAAGATCGAGACAACGCTCAGTTACGCGAAAGTTCTCAAGCTCGATCTCAAAGAAGAACTTGGTGAATACCAGTGGCTTGAGGAAGCGGATTATGAGGTCGGCTACAACAAGAATGGCCTGCTGACGATAACCTTGTCGATGAACGGGACGGCGGCGTATCCCGACGGCACTTCAAAAACGCTCGTCGTAGACCTAAAGACCGGAAACCAGCTTAAACCAATGGATGTGTTTACCAATCTGTCCGGCCTGACCGCGATGGTAGAAAAAGCACAAGAAGCCGAGATCAAAAAAGCTTCGAAAGAAATAAAGGACGACCCGGCTAACGGCGACGTCGATCCCGCCCAGCTTTTTGAAGGAAAGAACTTCACGGCAAATGACCTTAATGAGTTCGCGGTTGACGACAAGGGCGTGACTTTTATTTACGATTACAGCTTCGCGCATGTAATTCAGGCCCTCGAGCCCGAAGGCAGATATTCGTTTACGTGGGCACAGATCAAGCCGCACATCAAACGTAACGGTTTGCTTGCAAAGTTCCTTCGATAGTACTGTTCATGTTATGAGCGAGAGGAAAATCAGAGTATTGGTCGCCAAGCCTGGCCTTGACGGCCACGATCGCGGAGCCAAAGTAATTGCACGTGCATTGCGCGACGCTGGAATGGAAGTGATCTACACCGGCCTGCGTCAAACCCCCGAGATGATCGTGACAGCCGCTCTCCAGGAAGACGTCGACGCCGTCGGCATCTCGATCCTCAGTGGCGCCCACCGGACGCTCTGCCCGCGCATCGTCAACCTGATGCGCGAAAACGGAATGGACGACACGCTCGTCCTCGTCGGCGGCATCGTCCCCGACGAAGACATCCCCGAACTAAAAGCCAACGGCGTCTCCGAAGTTTTCCTCCCCGGCACCTCGACCGAAGACATCGTAAAATTCATCAACGCAAATGTCCGTTCGCAGAATTAAACGTAGGCTCCTCGCGGCTTGCTGCCTAGAGGTTAACCATACGGTCTTTTTATCAGTCGATTCGCTTAATCTTCGAGCTATTCAACCGCGACAAGCTCTTCCTTTTTCCAAAGCCGATACCAGCTAAAAACTCCAAGCACCGCCAGAGCAGAGGAAAATGCAGAACTCGATAGCGATGAGTTTCACTCCCTTTACCGAATACAGACCGATGCTTGTGATATCGACAATTACCCACAGCATCCAGGTCTCGAATATGCGGCGGGCAAGCAGGATCGTCGCAAGTATGCTGGAAATCGCGATGAAGGTGTCAATGTAAGGATAAGAGGCGGGGTGATCGAAAATTTGCGGCAGAAGAAGATGTATCCTGGCTATCAGAGTGCCGATTAGGAGCGTTACCGCTGCGATAAACGCCGCAAGCCGTAGCCTGTTAGTATTGCTCAGCGTGCGGATAGCACTCTGTTGATGCTCTGCCTTATATTTCCACGAAAACCAGCCGTAAACGCCCATCCCGCAAAAATAGAATTGCAGGAACATATCCGAATAGAGGTGTATCTGGTAAAAGATTGCGAGAAAAAATATCGCGTTCAATATGCCGGTCGGCCATGTAAGAATATTTGCCCGTGCCGCAAGAAACACTGAGATCAGGCCGAACAGCGTGCCGATAAACTCGACATAACTAACGTTGTGTCCAAAGACCGTAAAGAAAGTCTCTTTGACATCAAAGAGTGCGGAAAAGAACGAAAGATCGGGCATTTGATTTATTGATATCCTTAGTTTAACGAAAAGCTGTGACACTCAATATATCAGTTTATTCGGGGTAGTGATCCTAAAGCTGTGGTGATTGAAGGAAATCACAAATCTCTTCCTCGGCGGACTCCGCATCTTTCTCAGCGGCCTCTGCGTTTGAAGCGATTTTAACGCGGAGATCACCGAGATGTCGCAGAGAACGCCGAGATTTTCACACTACCACCCAAACAATAATTACACCATTTATTGAAGCACCTATTTTTGCAAAACCAGCCCGCTAGTAAGTCTGCCCGGATTCGGTTATGATTAAAAAATACTTATCACTAAGAAGCGATCGGGAAGGTTTGATCTAATATTTTGAATCAACATCAGGGAGGAATTTGATTATGAAGAAATTAACAGCATTGATATTTGCATTTGCAATAATGCTCTCAATTGTTTTTGTCAGCGGCACCGTCTCATCCGACAACTCGTTCTCGGCACAAGGGCAAACCGTAAGCACGACCCGCAGAAAGAAAGGCGTCGTTCGCAGAGGCTACGCCGGAGGTAAATGGGTCGTGCGAAAAACTTATGTCGGCGGCAAATGGGTCACCAAGAAAGTCTGGGTCGGCTCGAAATGGACGGCCAGGAAGACTTGGAGAGGCGGACGCAAGGTCGTTAGCCGCACCAAAAAAATCGTTTACTAAATTTAATCGCAAACTTTAATGGAGAAAAGCGTTCATCAGGACGCTTTTTTCTTTTTGGCACAGCTAAATGCTTTAGCGCAGTGTAAAGAGTTTGGACTGAACTAATTATTTACACAGGAGAGGTAGAAGTGATGAGATTAAAAAGCTTAGCAGGTTTTGTGTTTTTATTCATGGCTGTAGCGTTTTCGTACGGAACAGCCAATGCGCAGGTTGTTGATGCGGCAAAGGACGCGTCTTCAAAAACAAAGGATGTCACAAACAAGACTTCACTGTCGTCGTAACTGACGGCTTAGACAAGACAGAAGACATGACGGTCGACTCGGCAAATAATACCGGTTCGACCGTAAAGAAGATTGGAAGCTATTCGATCGAGACCACAGAAAATATAAAAGTCGAGAAATTCGAAGACGGTAAATGGTTCACGGTGACGAAGTGGGACGGTACAAAGTGGGTTTCGAAACGCACCTGGTACGCAAATAAGAAAGATGACGGTTGTAGGCGGCGAAGAAAAGAAACCATAAAAGTAATTCATATTTCTCCCATAGCGAGACGGCAATTGTCGATTCTAAGTAATCGATTGTTGACCGTCTCATCTTTTTGTTCTCTAATACTTAGCTTATGAAAGACAAAGTTCGTGTTGCTGGTGGGCAGGGGTTTCTGGGGCGATCTGTTCACGGCACCGGTCGATCAGGTTCGCAAAGGCCCGATCGATTACTTGATGCTCGATTACCTTGCCGAGGTCACGATGTCGATCCTCCAAAAGCAGCATGAATCGCGATCCGAAGGCCGGTTACGCCCGCGATTTCGTCGAGCTGATGCAGGAGATACTGCCCGATTGCGTCGAAAAGAATATCAAGGTCCTCTCAAACGCCGGCGGCGTCAACGTCGAGGGTTGTGCCGAGGCGATTCGCGACGTCGCACGCGAACTCGGCCTGCAAGGCAAAGTAAAGATCGGCGTCGTCACGGGCGATGACGTTCTCGACCGTCTCGATGAGTTTATCGCAAACGGCGTCGAGATCAACAGCATGGACGACGGCACGCCGCTCGCCGCCATCCGCGACAAAGTTCAGTCCGCCAACGTCTATCTCGGTGCCGAGGCTCTCGTCGAGGCTCTCGGCAAAGGTGCGAACGTCATCGTCGGCGGCCGCCTGACCGATACGGGCCTGACGCTCGCTCCGCTGATGCACGAATTCGGCTGGAGCTTTGACGACTGGGACAAGGTCTCGGCCGGAACGATCGCCGGCCACATCATCGAATGCGGAGCCCAATCGAGCGGCGGCAACTGCCAGTACGATTGGCAAAACATCCCCGACATGGCGAACATCGGCTTCCCGATCGTCGAAGCGTCGCCCAACGGCGAGTTCATCGTCACCAAACACGAAGGCACCGGCGGCCGCGTCAACATTCAGTCCGTCAAAGAGCAGCTCCTCTACGAAATGGGCGACCCGCACGAATACATCACGCCCGACGTCGTCGCCGATTTCGCGTCGATCAATCTCGAACCCGCAGGCGAAAACCGCGTCCGCGTCTTCGGCATCACCGGCCACCCAAAGACCGATTTCTACAAAGTCTCCATCGCCTACACCGGCGGCTACAAAGCCGTCGGCACCCTGGTCTATTCCTGGCCCGACGCCTACGAAAAAGCCCAAGCCGCCGACAAAATCCTCCGCGAACGCCTAAAAAACCTCGGCCTCGAATTCGAAGTCATCCTAACCGAATACGTCGGCGTCAACGCCACCCACGGACATCTTCGCCTAACGCGGACGCAGTGTCCGCGAGTGCCGACTCCAGTCGACGACGGAGATCGGTGGCAGATCGCATCCTGCTGCACCGCCATTGCGGATCACTCGTCACGCATCACTTCCAGATATTCCCGAAGTCCAACTCCGCATCGGCGTCCGCGGCCAAACACGCGCCGACGTCGAACGCTTCACCAAAGAGATCGCCCCGCTCATCCTCACCGGCCCGCCCTCCGTCACAGGCTTCGCCGGCGGCCGCCCCAAAGTCGAAGAGATCATGGCCTACTTCCCCGCCCTGATCCCCAAATCATTGATAGAGCCGAAGGTTGATATAATAGAAGCGTAGTGTCAGAAACGCGAGCGGTAGCGACCGAGTTCTTTTTTGGAAATGAAGAATGACGTGGACATCATCAAATCGGTAAGAGCCTCAGCGGCCAAACGCCTCCTGTTTTTGCCGCACGCCGTTCGACAAATGTCGCGTCCTGACAGGCTGATCACGACCGCCGAAATTCGACGCGTGCTTTTCGACGGTGACGTTATTGAAGATTATCCCGAAGACGCTCGCGGCCATAGCTGCCTAATGCTCGGTTTCGGAGACGACGGCAGGGCGATTCATGTTGTATGTTCGCCAAAAGACGAGTATCTTGCAATTATTACGGCTTATCTGCCGGACAAGGACGATTGGTCAGAAGATTTACGCGTGAGGAACTAGATTATGGAATGTATGTATTGCAAAGGGAAAATGAAACGCAGCACCGCTCCGTTTCACATTGATCGCAAGGGATATCATTTAGTATTCGACACTGTGCCTGCTTTTGTATGCGAACAATGCGGCGAAGTCTATTTCGACGAGCCCGAGGTTGATTCGATGCAGGAAGCTATCCGGGCAGTCGATGTCCAAGCTGCCAAGATACTTGTTGCGGCCTAGGCATAGGCATTTCACCACCGCCTCCAATGCTTTTGAGGCCTCGCTCGGACAACAGGATTCGGCTCGTCGGCAGCCGCATCGCCAAAAACGCCGAAGTCAACAATAAACTCGACCAAATGATCGCCCTAAAAGCCACCATCCGCCATTTCGTAAAAAACTACGCCGCAAACAACCCCGGCGCCATCGCCGCCTGGACCAGCGCCGCCCACGTGGAAAATCCCCCAAAACCAAAAGCACCAACGCCACCAACAACACCGTAGAACGCGGGTAAGAACGGAACGTACGAATGAACGCCGCCCTGCTCTGGCGGCGTCATTGCTGTTAAACTATTTTGATGCCAGAGAAATCCCAAGAAGAGAAACCGGAAAACGCACTCGAACGTGCCGAGCGGGTTGCGATTTACGTCGAGAAACTAATAACAGCTGTGGGCGAACATCCAGAGTGTGAACTCAAGGGATCTTGGAAGCGAGACACCCCATTTCTTAAAGCCGAGTTCATTAAAGATATTCAGGCGACAGCAAATTCGGAAATCCCGATTGATACCGAGAAGTACATAGTAGTTGGCGCCGACGAAACCTCACGAACAATAGTCGGCTGTAGCTACGATGAATTTGACGATGCTAAGGTTCGGCAGTTGCTCGAGAACTATCTTGATCCCGTTCCCGATTTTGAAGTTTTAAGACTTAAGTCACTAAACGGTGATGACTTCGTAGTCTTTCGATTTCCACACCAGACAAAAGGCCCGTTCATTGTTACGACGAACATCTTTGACGACAAGAAAAAATGTCATCTGGCTGAAGGCCAGATATGGGTAAAAAGGAACGGAAGCTCTGGCAAACAGCTTTTAAAGAGCCGTTCAGACCTTCTTCGAATGATAGATATCGAGGACTTCGTAAAACGAGAGGTTGAGCAACGCTTGGCTCATTTAATTCCCGAAATTAGGATTGAGGAACGGACGCGAATTGGTAATGCTGGCTTCGGAGCAATCCCGTCGTTTACTTCTACGGATCAGGAGTTTGAACTATATGTTGAGCAGATAATCGCAGCCAGTGATGCGGCGAGGTTTAATATTCTCTTAGAAAAGTTAAGAGATAACGCTTTTAATCATTGGCAACAGAGTATTGAGGCTGGAGAAAGTATTTCATCCGAAAAGCTAAAGGATGACCGAGATACGATATTCCTGCCGGCGATGCAACGTTTGACTCTTCTTGGTCTCTTAATAATCAAATTTGATGGCCCGCTTATGTGGTTCGAGACAATAGCGGATTTGTTACTCGACACTCATTCATTAGGAAATGATTTGTCGAGCCTCGTCGCCTTAGATTCGGCAGCCCCCGCTCCATCGTCTCTCGAAGAAGTGTTAAATGGATTTGTGCCCACAATGGAAGCCATGATCTCTGCCCATGTTCTCCTCGGTTATGAGATTAAAAGCAAGAGTAATGTGAAATACGGATCAACATTCATTTCAAAGACAGCAATTTATAGGTCATCCGATCCGTTTCAACGTCAAGAGAGAAAAGTATTTTTCCTCTTTTATCCCTTCTACAATCAGACCATCAATCGACGGTTGGATCTCTTGGTGGCTGAACGATATGCCGTAGGCGGCAGAATCGAAGAGTATTTCGGTAGCGAGGCAAACTTGAGTATCCACAATACTTCAGGCTTTAGCTGCAATTGACTGGGTCTCATTCTTGAGTCTCAAGGAATTGACCGGAGAAGAATCTCTCGCACTGTATTTTAGCGAACGCTATCCGGAGATATCCACCTACTATCCGCCCGTATACACTCGTGAGTCACTGAGCGCCGTCGTTCCGCTAGTTAAAAAAATCTGGGAAGATTTAGAATCTGGCAAAAGGCGTTTTTTAATTCTTGACGAAGGACTTTCAGAAGCTTTCGCAAAACTCAGTCTCGCTAAACGGAAGGCCCTCGTGATTAAGTTTGTGAAGGAAGCAGAAAAGGCTCACGCTAAATATATGATGGCGCAAAGGAGGTTTCCATTTCTTGCAAATTGGCCCGACGAAATAGCGTTAGCGATAAATGAAGGCTGACCTTTTTACTCGGCAGATTCGACGGCGGACTCGTAGTCGAGCGTTGGTATGCCGGTTCCCTACTTCTCCAAAAACTTAGCAATTCCCGTCTGACAGTCAAATATTAGTGAATAGTTAATAGTGAAAAGTGAATAGTGGTTTGAGAGAGAACCGAACCGCTGCCGAGAATGGGGTTGAGCGTGGTAGAATCGAGTGGTGCCGCCAAAAGTTTACATCGAGACTACTATTGTAAGTTACCTGACAGCAAACCCAACTTCGGACATTATCACGGCGCTCATCAGGAGATTACAAAGGATTGGTGGAACAATCATCGCAGGCATTTCGAATTGTTTGCTTCGGAATTCGTGACTGTAGAAGCCGAAGCGGGAAATCCTGAAATGGCGAGACGCCGGCTCGAGATCCTTGGCGGTATTCAACTACTTTCGGTTGAGGCAGTTGCGATCGAATTGGGACGTACGCTAGTTAAACAAGGGCCTTTACCGGAAAAGGCGGAAACGGACGCATTTCACATTGCGGTTGCTGCAACGAGCGGTATGAATTACCTTTTGACTTGGAACTGTAAACATATTGCCAACGCGGAAATGCAGGAAGGAATTGGTAGAATATGTAGAGCAATCGGTTTCGAACCGCCGATAATATGTACGCCGGAAGAGTTGCTGGGAGAATGAACTTATGTGGAAAGACGAAATAGTCGAAGAGGTGCGCAAAGCGCGCGAGGAATACGCGGCGAAATTCAACCATGATATCGACGCAATCTACAAGGATATTAAGCGGCGAGAAGCTGAGTCAGGCCGCGAATTTGTTTCGTTTCCGCCGAAAAAGCCTCAACAGGTAATTGGAAGAAAGTCGGTTATTGAAAAAGCATGACCTACGTGGGCTTCGGCTGATGCCGTGCATATAGCGACAGCGGCGGCGAGCGGCATGGATTATCTGTTAACATGGAATCTGAAGCATATCGCTAATGCGAAAATGCAGGATGCGATTCGGGATTTGTGCAAAAAGGCGGGATTTAGACCGCCGGAAATATGTACTCCCGAAGAGTTGATCGGAGAGTAAATATGTTCAATGACCCAATAGTAGAAGAAGTGCGGCGGATTAGAGACGCTCACGCAGCTAAATTCAATTACGATATTGACGCTATTGTCGCCGACGCCAGCAAGCGTCAGAACGAAAGACCGTCTCATTCCCCCTTCGCAAGCCTAGGACGAGCCGCGCCAAGAAGCCTGTTGTAGAGAAGGCCTGACTTTCCTCAATATTCATTCCATCATCCGCTACTTCTCCAAAAATTTAGCAATTCCCTTCTGACAGTCGTCGGTCATGCGGGCGGTGGCGTTGACGACGACGCCTTTTTCGATGGCGGTTTGGTAGGTGTCGGCGTCGATGTCGTAGAGGAGGCGTTTGGTCATCGCGACGGCGGAGCCGCTGACTTTTGTGTAAACGTTGGCGAAGTCCATCACGGCGGTGTCGAGTTCGTCGTCGGGGGCGACGCGGTTGATGAGGCCGAGTTGTAGGGCTTCGGCGGCGGTGAATTCGAAGCCTTGGGTGAGCAGTTCGAAGCTCTTCTTTTCACCGAGATTTCGCCGCAATATCGCCGCCACCATCGCCGGAACAAACCCGATCTTCACCTCAGGATAACCAAACCGCGCGGATTCGCCCGCAACAACCAGATCACACGCCGATAGCAAGCCCGCACCCGCCCGCAAGTGCCCGCCCATGCACCGCCGCAATAACCGGCACACGAACGCTCCTGATCAGCGCAAACAACTCAGCCAGCGAACGCGCGTCCTCAATATTCTCCTCATACGAAGCCGTCGCGATCTTCTGCAAAGCACTCAAGTCCGCCCCCGAACAAAAATCCTTCCCCGCTCCGCGAATGACGATCGCCCGCAAGCGATTCATCACGCATCAGCCTCGCGTAAGAGCATCTTTCAGCGCCGCGATCAAGCTCGTCATTCAACGCATTTCGCTTTTCAGGACGGTTAAGTTCCAGTAACTCGCGTATCGCAGCCTTCGGTTAGTAATCGGTTAAGAACAGGACATATTTATGCAATACATCTTCGCCGCCTTATCGATCTCGGCCGCAAAATTCTCGATTGTTTTCGAGACGATCAATATTTGTTCACTCGCTTCTTTCCAATCACTCTGCTCGATCGCTTCGCGGACACCCGGCAGAGTCTTCACGCCATAGCCGGTATAGAATCCGGGAGCGTAGATCTGATGACGGAACCAATCGCGGCGCGGCAGGCCATTGGTGGTAGTCAACGTCCGCTCGGTTTTGTATAGAATTCGTCCAGGCCTTTTGTGTCGCGGGCGACAATTGCTTACCGTCTGAGGCTTTTTGATAAGCACGGGCGCTTTCGCGAAGTTGGGTCAGAGCTTTTTGCAAAGGAACAAAACTCAATTGCGGAACTGCGCTTTTTATCTTCGGGACGTTGAAAGTCTCGTTTCGGGTCCTGAACATCCTTGAGCATTCCGCTCGAAATAAGCTGATTCATCGTCACTGTATCTTCACGCATCGAATCAGTCAGCTTTGTAATTTCGCTTGAGGTATTGATCTACCGTATCCGAGAAATTTGTGAACTCGAACGGCAGCGTGTCAGCATTAGCAAGCCGCAGAGTTGCGTGACCGCAAACCTTTGCGAGAGCGATGCCGTAAGCGAAGCCCGGATCGCCGAAACGCGTGTAGTGATCGAACGAATCGTAGATCGAGTGATACGATCCGCCGCCGTCCTCGCCGCCGAAACCTATGTTTAGCGAGGCGATTCCAAGATGCTGTAAGAAATGGCGTGTAATCCGAACCCGAGCCAAGAGCGGAGATCCGAAGGTCTTGACGTTCCAAGTGCCTCTTTTCGCGATGCCGCCGAGCCATTGACGATCTGGTTCGCCCGCGTCCGCTCCCACACGCTAAGTTTTGTTTGCGGATCGGCAACATCGCGGGCAACGCCGTTGATAAATTTTTCCAGCGTGTGCGAGCCGCCAATACCAAGAAAACCGCGGCCGTTAGAATCGGTGTTGATATAAACCGCAGCCTTGTTTCTCAATTCATCGGCGTGTTCTTCGACCCATTCGGTCGAACCGATCAAGCCTTCTTCCTCCGCATCCCAAGCCGCATAAATGATCGTCCTCTTTGGCTTCCAACCGGTTTTGGCAAGCTCGCCTATGCTCCGGGCTTCTTCCATCATCGCCACCAGGCCGCTCAGCGGATCGTTAGCACCATTAACCCAGGCATCGCGATGATTGCCGCGAATTATCCACTGATCAGGACGCTCGCTGCCCGTCATTTTTGCGATAACGTTGTAGATCGGTTTGATGTCCCAGTTGAATTCGAGCTTTAGTCGAACCGTTGGTGTTCTTCCGCCGAAATGGTAGGTGACGGGCAATGCACCTCGCCAGCTTTCCGGCACGACCGCTCCGTCGAGATTCTTCAAAAGCGGCAGTGCGTCTGCGTATGAAATCGGAAGGACAGGAATCTTTGTCAGAGTTGGGGCGTCTTTTATCGCCAGCCGTTTTGCGTCTTTTGTCGCGCCGATACCTTTAGTCAATGGATCGCCCGGATGCAGCGGCATATCCATCACCGAGCCGCGTTGAACGCCATTCTCATTTCGCCATGCACCTTTCGGATAAACATCGCCTTGATAAAAACCATCGTTCTTTGGATCGGAATAGATCAAGCAGCCAACGCTCCCTTTTCCGCCGCAACTTTCGGTTTAATCCCGCGCCATGAACCTCCGTATCGTGCAATCACGATCTTGCCTTTTACATCGATGCCGCGTTTTTCAAGCTCATCGTAATCCGAAGGTATCCCGTAATTTACATAAACGAGCGGAGCCGTGACGTCACCGTCAATCGAATATGCATTGTATGAAGGCAGCTGCTCGCTTTGCTGTGAAGTAGTCGGGTCGCCTTCGACCGTTGGCTCGTTAAGCCGCAAAGTGAATCTCTCCGGCGAAGTCATTTCGACAAGCCGCGTCTTTGGCGTCGGAAACAAAACGTCGAACCGTTCGAGCTTTGTATCGTAACCCCAAGATCGAAACTGCGCCGCAATAAAATCCGCGTTCTCTTTGTTGTACGGCGAGCCAAGATGATGCGGACGAGCCGAAAGACGTTTCATCCAATCGCGAAGATTGTCCGCTTTCAATAAGGAATCGAATTGCGATTCAAGCATACGCTGCGACGACGCACCAACTGCCGAGAAGCCAAAGATCGCGATCCCGTTCTGCGCAAAAACCGACGCAGTGATACAGAGAAGAGCGGTGAGTGCCGAACTTAGACGCAGACTTTTTTCGTTCATATCGTAAATTGAAAAGATGATCTAAAATTGCAAATTGTTAAGAGATCGCTAGTTCTTCCGCCTCTGAATCAGGAATATCTATGCTCATCCTCAAAAGAGCAGTCGAGAACGTCTTACCCTGAGCGTCGGTCATCAGACTTAGCGTTCCGCCTCCGCCGAGCGAACCGTGCAGCAGGAAGTTCAAGGCGGAGAGATTTGGCAATTCAAAACGCTCAACCTCGCCTTTGACCATCGGGCCAAAATGACTTTTGACCGCATCGGCGGTTACCTCTCGAACCAGCAGCGGATAATACTCGTCCTTCAATGCGATGACGCCGACGTTTGCTGTATCTCCCTTATCACCAGAACGGGCGTGAGCAAGTTTTACTAATTGAATTTTCATGCTTTCGTAAATGAGATCGGGCGGCCGACAACCTTATGTCCTCACTGTAAAATGCCGAATGAATTTTATTAGCCAAAAAATAACAAACGCAAAATAGACGATCAAGATCGCCCACATCTTGGCGCTCGGAAGATTTTGCCTTTCAATGTTCGCGCTGTAAACAAGTTGGTTTACCAGGACGAAAAGCCCAAGAGAACCGACCGCAAGCCAATCAAAATATTGCCGGATGAAGGCGAACGTGCCAGCTTTTCGCTCGGGTGCTAGCCAGTAATCTTTATTCGGAATATTCAAGAGCGAATTCGGCAGTTTTTCTATCAAATATGGCAGCCCGACAAATTGGAACACCAAAATCGACAGAATAATAACCTCCAGGACAATAAAACCGTTCTTCGACATCCATCCATCGGGAGATCCCGATCCGTCAAAATGCGACGCGACTTTATCAGGAAGCGCCGGAAAATAGTACACGGTCTGAGCAGTGAAAATGCCGATCAAAAGATAAAGAATTATTCGCGAAAGGGGCATTCTACACTATGTCTTTACGCATCAGCGACAGGTAATAAAAAGCTGCTACTACCAAAGAATGACTGATTTCACCGTCGCGAATCAAGCTCATAACTTTGTCCAACAAAACCAATTTCGTAACTATGCTCTCATGTTGGTCGAAAGCGGTTTCAGCAGTCTTCTCGCAATCGATAGCCAGAAAATGAAAGATCGTATTATTCTGAAGCGCCGGATTCGGATGCGATTTTCCTAGTAACGTCCACCGATTCGACGAGTAACCCGTTTCCTCCAGAAGCTCACGTTTTGCAGCTTCTTCGGCAGCCTCGCCATCATCGACCAATCCTCCCGGCAGCTCAAGTTCCATTTCCTCGGTGCCGTGTCTGAACTGCTCGATCAAAACCACTTCATCGGCTTTATTAATCGCAATAATGTTCACCCAATCTGGACTCTCGATGACAAAGAAATCACTCGATTTACCATCGCTATCACGAATACACAGTGTCCCGTCTGACACGAAAAACTCGACAGTCCGCAACCTTATCTGACAAAACTCGTTTCCACGAATCCGGCTTCTCCATATAGAAATTGTACAATTGAATATTAGAGTTTTGTTTTGTTATTAAATCAAGTAAAGGGGTTGGATTATGCGAAGTTTTCACGAACGTATTTCGGTTCTCATGCTAGCGATATTTTTCCTATCGGTCGCGGGACAAACCCAGGACAAGACTTCCGTTGACGATATTATCTCCGGTGCGGCTGAGCAGCGAAAGGCTTATATAAACGAATTCAAAAATCTAATGTCAGAAGAAAAAAAGACATTTGAGATTTACAACAAGAATGGCGAAGTAAAGAAGAAACGCTCTGTTCAGTCGATTTTTATTGTGTATCAGCTTATTAAAGACGACCGAAGCGTTGCGGAATATCGCAATGTGATCTCTGTCGATCAGAAAAAGCTTGGCGATGCCGACAAACGTGCGCAGGATTTTTTTGAAGAAATCGTCAATGTCGATTCGTCTAAAAAAGAACTCGAAAAGCTGGATAAAGAAGGCTCGCGTTACGATGAAGAGGTTTCGCTGAACGGACTCACGTTGTACCAATCCGTGGCTCTGGCCGACAACATGCGGCCCTTTTTCGAATTCAAACTAGATGGCAAAGAGAAACTGGGTGACCGTGATGTTTACTGCAATTTCGTATCAGCAAATTAAAGAAAGCTTTTATATTTCTACTGATCCAAAAAACGCTGCTAACGACAGGAAATTGACGCTAATTTACGACGTCGATTTCGACGGCAAACGAAATGTTAACGGAAGGCTTCGTGGCAAATTTTGGATAGACGCGGTTACGCTTCAGGTTTGGAAAGAACTGCGCGTTCTGACTATCCAGCCCGCTGGTTTCGCAACGCCGGTAGTGTTTGCCGAGAACACTTTTGAATACGGGCCAAGCGATTTTGGCGTGCTTACCCCGAAAAAGTTCACGTACATGCAATATAAGATCGACAAAAAAATGAAAGAGGCCCGAAAGGAAGCAAGCGTAACCTTTGATTACACAAACTTTACGAAGCCGGATGTCGAAGTTAAATCGAGCGAAGTAAAAAACTGAGATCACAACGCCGCTTGCAATGGATCATCGGCAATTGAATCAACCAGGCCGATCCGTAACGCTCGCTCAGCACTTATCGGCGAGGCCGTAAAGAACATCTCAAGCGCATTAGCCTGCCCGATCAATCGCGGCAGCCGTTGAGTGCCGGACCATCCCGTGATAATTCCCAAACTTGCTCCGGGATGACAAAACGTTGCGGTCGAAGAGGCGATTCGCTCTGAACATGCGAGGGCGAGATCTAGTGCTCCACCAAAGCAATAGCCGTTTACTGCTGCTACCGTCGGCTTCGACGCATTCGCTATTCGATCCATCAAACGCTGCCCGCGAAGTGCAAATTCTTTCGCATTTTCGGCGGTCAAATCTACGATCTCGCGCAGGTCAGCGCCCGATGCAAAGCTGTTTCCAGTGCCTGTAAAAATTAGCTTTTCGACGTCCGCGGAGATTAGACCATCGTCGAGAATACTGTCCAGCAATTCGAGGACGTCCACCGACAACGGACTGTGAATCTCCGGTCGTGCGAATCTGATTATCAGAGATTTGCGGCTCGTTTCGACGATGATCGGGTTAGACATTTAGGTTTCCCGTGTCAATAATAAAGCTATGTTTAGAACTAACAAAGCCCACCCGTGGCATGGCGTGCCGATCGGCGAAAACGCACCGAGCGAAGTAACCGTTTTTGTCGAGATCGTACCTCGCGACACGGTAAAATATGAGGTCGATAAAGAAACCGGCTATCTCAAGATCGATCGTCCGCAGCAATATTCTAATGTCGTTCCGGCAAATTACGGCTTTATTCCACAGACGTATTGCGCCGAATCGGTGGCTGATCTGGCCCGCTCGAATAGCGACATCCGAATCACCGGTGGCGACACCGATCCGCTCGACATTCTCGTGCTCAGCGAGCACCACATTCCTCGCGGCGATATTATCCTCAAAGCCATCCCAATCGGCGGATTTTGCCTGATAGATGACAACGAGGCTGACGATAAGATAATAGCTGTGCTGAAGGGTGACAAAGTGTTCGAGCAGTATCAGGAGATTGCCCAGCTTCCTAAGGGAATACTCGAAAGGTTCGAGCATTACTTTCTGACATACAAAAGTTTACCGGATGCACCGAATGTCTGCGAGATCGCCTATTCATATGGACGCGAGCAGTCGTATGGCGTGATAAATGCTGCGATCAAGGACTATGCAGAGCTTTGCGACAAAGGATTTAACGGAACCTAAAAAAACACCGCCCAAGTTGCGAAATCCTCTGTAAAATCTTCGAAACGATGTGTCACCTTCGCCGGTACGAAGAAGGCGTCGCCGGCCGCACAGTCAGACCTTTCGCCGTCAATGACCAGTTTTCCGCTGCCTCTCGCGATAAAATAATACTCGTTTTCTTCGTGAAAAGTCTGGTAATCGGTCTTTTCTGGCGCAAAAAAGACAAGCGATATCTCTCCGCTCTCGTGCGGCTGAATGTCCCAAACGCCGTCTTTCCACTTTTCATTGGCGGGAAGCGGCAGCATCGCAAGGCATTCGTCTATTGTAAATTTCATATTACTTGGCCGTTCTGGAATTTAATTAAGTGTTACTTTTTCGTATCGATGCCCCATACACGATCGATGCTGAATGCAGATATAATACCCGTCAAACCGCAAGAATAGCCGCTGATCCGAACGGTAACTGCTCCATTAACCAGATCTAAAAACACAACTGTTCTCTCCCTGGTCGAAAGCCTGTCCAGACGAAACTCGACCGTTTTCTTTTCGCCTTTCGACTTTACGCGAAACGAGACCTGCCCACCGCGAAGTTTGACTTTCGATATTTTACCTACTACGTTGGCGCTTTCACAGTCGCTCAACCCCGACAGGTTTGTAAGGCTGATCAGCCGTCCGCTCTCTGCGTATGTGCCCGTGGCAAGATCAGGAGTCTGGCCAAAAGCCGAAACCGCCAGCAAAATTAGTATTAGTGGAAGAAATTTTTTCATATGCCGAACCTATATTGTCCATTTTAGCGCTTTGCCATCAAAATCGAACAAATTTTAGCAAGTTAAAAAACTGAACGGATCAATCCGCCGTCGACAGCGATTGAGCTGCCAGTGATGTAGCTGGCACGTTCTGAGACGAGAAAGGCGGCGAGGGCAGCGAATTCATTTGGGGTGCCGAGACGCTTCATCGGAATCGCGGCTTCCCAGCGGGAGCGAACTTCGCCCGCGTCGACGCCTTCACTTTCCGCGATAGAAGCGGCAAGCTGCTCGACACGTTCGGTGAGCGTGTAGCCGGGCATGATGTTGTTGACGGTTATGCCGTGCTCGGCCACTTCGTCGGCCAGAGTTTTGGCAAAACCAGTCACTGCAGCCCGCAGGCTGTTGGACAGGATCAGATTTTCGACCGGCTGCTTGGCGGCAATCGAGGTGATGTTCAGAATGCGGCCCCAGCTACGTTCCTTCATTCCGGGGAGGACGAGCCGCGTTAAATCGAGAACGCTTGTCAGCAAGCCGCGTGTGGCATCTTCCCAATCGTCGCGGTTTAAATTCTCAAACAATCCTGGCGGAGGTCCGCCGGTGTTTGTGACGAGAATTTCTATACGTCCGAACCGATTTAATCCATCACGGACGATTCTCTCGACATCCGCCGCGACGGAAAGGTCGCCGGGCACTCCCAACACAGGCGAGTCCGTCCGCTGGTGTATCCAATCACACGCAGCTTTCAGCTTCTCCTCACCACGGGCACAAAGAATGAGCGAGGCTCCCTCCATCGCCAATTCTTCCGCCACCGCACGCCCAAGCCCCTGGCTTGCGGCCACCACCAAAGCTACTTTTCCTTGCAGTCCGAGATCCATATTGGATTTATCCTGTTCTTCTTGCTCCCCTTATTCTTCTTGATCCGTGGTCGAATTCCCAACCACCGAAGAAGATAAATAAGATGAACGAAGAAGGAGCAAGCGATCAATACTATTTCCGTCTTAAATAATCGTCCGTCTTATCGAGCCAATCCTGCCGCGGCGGGCTGAAAATATCGACATCCAACGTGTCCTCAAGCGCCTCGGCCTTATGCACAACATTCGACGGAATGACCAACACTTCACCAGCACGAACCGTCACTTCTTCCGTCCCGTCCTCGCCGATCCAAAAATGCAAAGCTCCCGACAGCACATACGTCAACTGCTCGTTCTCATGCGAATGCTGGGGCACAACACAGCCCTTCTCAAGATAAACATGCGTCAGCATCATGCGATCAGCAGTGATTAGTCGTCGCTCCAACGAATCAGAAACACGCTCCCTGGGCATATCCTCCCAGCGATAAAATTGGGTTTGTTTTTCTTCCATACAGTTCTCGCACTTTTACGATTGAATGCCGGATATTATCCCACAACCTAACCTTTTTCGTCGCCGGCGGCGACCAACATTTAAGGTCCGCCCGCAGTGCGTGTGCCCGACACTTGGGTAAGATGTCCGCAAAAAACGCGTTCGCAACTCGTCGTTTCAGCGGGCGATTGCAATATACTGCTGTCTGTCCAAACTAACCTAACAAAAACGGAGAATTTCTTGATCATGAAAAACCTATTCATTCTTATTACCGTTATTTGCGCGGGCGTCTTGCCCATCGCGGCGCAGAAATCCGCCTCAAAGGCCGACAAACGCGAGATCACCGAGATGCGTAAAGAATTGGTTCGCGATATGCGTAGCGACGCGTCGCGAGGTAGCGACACCACGGCTTTGGCCGTGTCGGCGACCGATGTCGGCGAAGTAGATTCCTTCGACAAGAATGTAAAATTTATGGGCATCGCGTCGTCGGGCGTGATCTATGTCTATTCGAGCTGCGACCCGGCTATCCTGCTTAGCGACCTTGGCGTTACGCTCGGAGCCGATGACCGTTGTCTCGCGGCGACGAACCCAGCGGTGACGACATCGGCGATATTCGAAGATGTCGCACGCATCAACCTGCCGGCGAAAGCCACCTCGAATATCGTTTATATGATCAATAACCACACAATCAATTGGCAGTTCCAGAATACGAGTGTGGGCAACGTATCGGCAGCGATGAGCTATTCGCCGCGTATCACGATCGAGAGCATCGCCCTGAACGACCCCGCCGCGATCAACCCTGACACCGGACTTCCGATGAACGGCAGTTATACGACGACTGGCAATGGCACAAAGAGCATCACGCAAACCCTCGTGCAAGCCGAATTCGCCAATTTCGTCGAGAGCTATTCGCGGGCGAACACGACCGGCCTCTCGCGCAGCTTCTTTGCCGCTCTCGGCCTGCCGAACAGCGTCATCAACGAAATCTACAAAAAGCCGATGACCATCCGCCTCGGTGCACGCCTCTCAGTGCGCAATGTACCGTTCGGCCAGTATGTCTATACGGCGAGATTCCTCGGGAACTAGCCCTCAGACCAACGTTGGTAAGGCCTCGCGTTTATCGAACGCGGGGCTTTTCTCACAGCACGTAAGGATCCTCGCAAACCCGAGGCCATAGCCTTCTGCCGAAATGGGCGGCACGGAGTAATGGAAGGATTGCCCGACCTTGCTGATGTTTCAGATTGTTGAGACCCGCGATCTAAGATAAAATTCATTTTTCGGAAAATACGAATATGAAGAACGGAATTGCGAGATTTGAACTGTATCTGGATCGGGTGGAAAAACTGCTGACAGAGGCGACGGAGCAAAAGGACCCAGCGCTTTGGCTTTATCAAAACGGTGCGAGGACGCCGATCTTTATGCTCGAGGGGCTGGCCAAACTTTACGGCGGGCTTCATAACAAAAAGAGGTTCGAGAAGATCGAGGAGCATTTCAAGCTTCTGGAGGACGCTCTCGGTGGGATCGATTACTACGACAGTTTCGCCAAGGAGTTTTCCGCGGACAAAAAGGTATCTGCCGGAGTCACTAAATCGGTACAGTCAAAAGCAAGCGAAAAAACCAAGCTGATGAATGCTCTTTTGGTAAAAAAGAACTGGATCGGCAAAGATGCGAAGCGGATCGCTAAAATACGAAAGAAATTGGGGGATGCGGAATGGCTCGAAGACAAGGCAGAGATGAAGGCGATAGACGAGTTCTATCGCGATTCGATTAAGGAAATCAACGACTTTGCAAAAAGCTATGGCGACAGGATTTACCGAATTGGAAACGCAGGTGCACGAACTCCGCCGTAAGCTCCGCTGGCTTAGCATCTATCCGCAAGCCCTGCAAGGCTGCATCCAACTGACGGAAAACGCATCGACGGACAAAACGCTCGCAAAATATCTGACGCCCGAGATCGTCAATTCCCCGTTCAATAAAATGCCCGACGCTGGCACGAACCGCTATCTGTTGATGTTCGACAAAGACCGTTTTCTCGCACTAAGCTGGATGATCTCGGAACTTGGTCGCCTCAAGGATCAGGGCCTGCGGACCGTCGCCCTCAACGAAGCCGGCGTCGCGTCAAAAACCGATTCAAAGAACGAGGCAGAGATATTAACAAAAGCAACCGATATCTGCCGAAGCTTCTTCGCGGAAAGGAACCTGGATAGATTGCTTGGCGGAATCGTCAAAGCTCCGGAAAGTAAATCGTGAATCGTAAATAGCCGCCACCGCCGAGATCAACTAGGAGGTCGCCGGAGCTATGGCCGCCAGGCACGCCGCCTCCCACGTCGAAAAACCGCCAAAGCCGCCAACGCCGTAACTCTATGTATTTACTTTGATACAACTAAGCCCTCGGCTTTCGTAGGTGGCTTTTAATATTTCACAGTAATGATTCGCTTAATAATGCATCAATTCTATTTCGGAAGCATAAAACCAGTAATCGCTCCTTTGAGACGGTCTTTTTCAAACGCCTTGATGACCGAATTACGAAGTTTCTTAACTTCCGTTGGAGACTTAAACTCTGATTTGTAATCATAGTCGTCCTCCCCTTTCTCCGTGATAAAGTAATTAAATTCCGGTATCAAAAAGTCCAATTGTTCGTCAATCGATTTCATCAATTTAGTTTCTAGAGCATTTGAGCCCAAATTTGTTGAAAGGTACAAGTTCGGTTTTGTCAATAGAGTTCGTCCATCTGAATCCTCGCGGAATAGTTCGCCAATCAGAAAGAGCATGATGAAACGGGTAAGTCCATAACCTCTGACACGCTCGTTCTTTATCTGATCGATCCGCGAGTCAATCTTTTCCATAATTATTTGGAGAGCCGTATCTGAGAAGCCGATCATCCGTAGCTGAAAATCCGGTTCTCGAGTACTCCAAACACTTTGTACTTTTGGTGAGCACTCCAAGGCTCACCTACATAAAATGATAGAAGAAGTCGGCCAGCAAATTCATTGGCGAGGCTCTTAGAACCCGTGCTGTCGCCTTGCTTAATTAAATAGACTGTATCGTTGCCAAATAAGCCGTCGAATTCGGCTTTTAGTCGCACTTGACTGGCGTCGTTCGCACTCAAATCGCGTAGGGAAATCGCATTTTGATTGTTAGTTCGGTAAGCAATCCTTTCCGACAGCCTACGGTCGTCGGTGACTCTAACCAATCTGAGCAAAACTTCCAATTTATTAGTAAGTTCCGATCTATTCTCAAAAAAAGCAATTAAGGACTGGCAGCCATTGCATACAGAATAATTATTAATGCTCAGTGTTTTGCCTCTGATCTTCATCTCTTTTGCAACGATCGTGAGGCCATTGTGAAAGGTCAAAAACGACTTATGTTCAGCATGACGCTTCAACGTCTGAACAATCTCTTTATTAACGCGCGTTTTTCCAAGTCCTAGTCATACATTCTGTTCAAAAATTCGAGTGTCCGAGATCCCTGGAAGATTGACGAGCTGCTTCGCTGGAATTGATGCAAAAACCAATTCTGGGGCCGACTTTGCCCCTTCGAAGAAGAGTTTATTTCCATCCAAATAGAGCTTCACTGGCTCGTCAACAAACCACTCCTTCGAGGATAGCTGTATTAAGATCGGTTGAAGCCTTTCCAGGTCCCAAAGATCAATATCAAAGCCCGAAGTCCGAGCATGATCTAAATATTTTATTGCATCGTCGTTTTTCGCAATATTTGTTATGAATATTGGCCTAATCGAATAGCCGTCCGCTATACGCTCCGCCACCTCAAGGTCAATTAACAACCGTTTAAGTTCGGTATTAGTCGTGCTGGCTATTATTTTCTTTACGCTTTCTTCGCTTGAAAATTGTTGGAGGGCGCCGACAAACGTTTTTAGATCTTTGTCCCCTAAAGTCCCCGGCAGACTTACCTTCCTTTTAGATTGAAATAGAACAACTTCGTTTTGGTCGTCGCGAACATCAACACCATCTATTCCTATGTCCATCTTGCGATCGCAAACAGCATCTTGGGCTTCGACTTCGTCCAAACGATAAATCGTCTCCAAGAACCATATTAAAAGGGCCGCGCTCTCCGTACGGCCAACCGCTTCGAATGGTTTAACAAGTGACTCAAGCTGGGAGAATGCTGTAGGATCGGAATGAATTTGATTCGACATTTATGAGCGTCCTTATATGATATTCTATAACAAACGCCCCGATAGGCGGCGTGTTTGGATTCAAACGAGACCATCAAACGACTGTGATAGCGTCACGGGCATCGGCTGCTTAATACACGTGCTCCGCGACCTCTTTGTCCCACTGCATATGCGACGAGTCGTGGCCCGCCTTTATAAACTCGATCGCATAATCCATCAGCTCGTACATAATATCCTCGCTGGTTTCCGTCCAGGTGCGGCCGTCGGTGGTTATTGCTGCTCCCCGAACCAGTAGCAGAGGCCGTCGGGGGCGACTGCGAAGAAGGCTTTGAATTTTGAGCCGCCGTCGCGGGTCTCGTCTTTTATTTGGCCGACATTGTATCCGTTTGTGATGAATTCGTCCCGCAAGCCTTCGACATCGTCCGTGTGAAAGGCACATCCGTCCTGCTCCGGGTCGCCGCCATTTTCAGCTAGCGCAAATTGGACACCGTCCCGTTCAAGCACCACTTTCTATACAGGCTCTCGGTCTGCCTCAACAACGCTGAACCCCATGTTCTCCACATAAAACGCCGTCGCCGTCGCGACATCCGCCACCGGCAGATTCATCGCATCACCCTGATAACCAAAAGCCAAAAGTAATTTAGCCATATTCGTTCCCCTACAATACACTGCCATCGCAACGGGCCGCACATCGGCGGCCCGCGTTGGATGACTGATCACATAGACAACTGCCTTAGTTCAGCAAAAATTCCTTTACGAACATTATCGACGAATAGAATTGGTAATCGGCGTTGTTCTTTTTGCTGAAGCCGTGGCCTTCGTCGTTCGCCATCAGATACCAGACGGGCGTGTTGTTTTTCTTGATCGCGGCGACGATCTGTTCGGCCTCGGTGTATGGCACACGCGGATCGTTTTTGCCCTGCACGACCATCATCGGCTTTGTAATCTTGTGCGCGTTGGTGAGTGGCGAGATCTTTGTCAGGAACTCGTTCATCTTCGCGTCACGCTCGTCGCCGTATTCGACACGACGAAGATCACGACGATAGCTTCGGTATTTTTCAAAAAAGTAACAAAGTTCGAAATACCGACGATGTCGATGCTCGCACGGATCTTGTCGTTGTAATGCGTCGCGACGGCGAGCGTCATATAACCGCCATAGCTGCCGCCGGTGACGAGGATGCGATCTTTGTCGAGATCGGGCTGCGTTGCGATCCAATCGATCAATGCGCCGATGTCTTTGACAGAATCTTCACGTTTGTAGCCGTTGTCGAGTGCAAGAAATGTCTTGCCGTAACCCGACGAACCGCGCACGTTCGGATAGATCATCGCGACGCCGAGATCGTTGATGAAATAGCCGTTTCGTCCTTGCGGTCCCGGCGTCGATTGGCCTTCGGGGCCGCCGTGGATATTGATGATGACCGGCCGTTTGCCTTTGAATGTTGTCGGCGGTTTGTAAATAAATCCCGAAATTTCGAGACCGTCAAAGCTCTTCCACTTGATCAGTTCCGGCTCGCGCAGGCCCTTTGTCTCGTAGCCGTTCAGCTCGGTCTTTGCCCAGTGCGTGAGTTTGCCTCGTTTTAGATCGAGCGAATAAGCGTCGGTCAGCGTCGCGAACGAAGTGATGTTCAGCCCAAGCTCGCCGGTCTTTTTGTGCCAGCGAAAGCCGCCGACTTGTCCCGCCGGCAGTTTTGGAAGCTTGATCTCTTTGTTTGTCGCGGTGTCGAGCACGTGAAGCTTTGACCAGCCGTTCTCGTTTGTCGTGAATGCGAGCCATTTGCCGTCCTCTGACAATTCGCCGCCATTTACGTCCCAATTTATGTGCGAAGTGAGCGGAGTGATCTTGCGAGTTGCGAGATCCATATAGACGAGCCGTCGAAATTCACTGCCTTTGTCGGTCGTGAGGTAAATTCCCTTGCCGTCTTTGCTAAATCCACCGACGCTCCACGCGACTTTCTCGGTGCCTTCCTGCGGCGTCAGCAGAGTCTTTTCGCCGGTTGCGATGTCGTAGAGATAAATGTAGCTCTCGTTTGCCGAAACATACTTCCCGACGATCAGCTTTTTATCGTCCGGCGAAAAATCGATCGCTCCCCAGCCGACGCCGTCGAGTGCGACAAGCAGTTTTGCCGAATCAGGATTTGCCGGGTCGATCGTGTAGAACTCAGTCTTGATCGTCTCGCTCGAAGTTCCGCCGCCGGTCGGCACGGACGTGTAAAGATATCTGTCGCCGGCGGTCGTCCACGGCCCGCCGCCGATACGCATCTTGTCGTTCGTCGTCAGCCGCGTGATCGTGCCCGACTCGACATCGTAGCGATGCAGTTGCGCGATCTCGTTGCCGCCCGTCGCCTTAAAGAACACAAAATACTTGCCCTCTGTCGGCTGCCAATTGCCGCCGCCAACCGGATCGGGAAAGTCGGTAAGCTGCTTGACCTCGCCCATCGGAGTTTTCAACATGATGCACCTGAGCGACATTGCCGGCACGCTTTGACGCCAGCATTTCGCGTCGAACCGGATGCCAGCTTCCGCCGCCGACCGGAATTGCCTCGGTGTATTTCTTAGTCGCCTCGGCGATCTCCATCGGCATCGCAGGCATATTCTCCATCACCAGAGCCTCAGGCGGCACCACGCGACGGATCACCGAAGCTTTAACACCCGCTGCCTTGTCGACCTGCGCAAACGAAAATGCCGGCAATCCCAAAACCAACAATACAAATAACAACAAACGAGCGTTTTTCATGACAAATCTCCTTCGAAGAAATCTAAAATTATGGAATGACAATAATATACACCACTTCCCCGCGCGCAAGCACGATCAAACCATACTTTTAGACCACAACGGGATGAAATTTATTGAAATTTGGGCAAAACAAATGCTCCGATATGCGGTGTGTTCGTATTCAAACACGTCTGCAATGCAAGCATCAGCGAATCGCTGAGATCCTCGGGCGTCACGATGGCGTCGACGAGACCGCGGGCGGCGGCATGTTTGGCGTCTAGTTCCTTGTCGTAGGTTTCGCGGACCTTTCCATCTCTGCGAGCATCTTTGCGGGCGGGTTCTTTGCCTTCTTTTTTTAGCTTTTCGATCTGGGTGCCGTAGATGGCCTGGGCGGCGGAATCGCCTTCCATAACGCCCATGCGGCCCGTCGGGAGCGAGAAGATGAAGTCCGGGTCAAAGCCCTGTCCGGCCATCGCGTAATAGCCCGCACCGGAGGCGTGATTGACGGTCAGGACGATCTTAGGCACCGTCGCCGTCGCCATCGCTTCGACAAAGCGGGCTCCGGCACGGATGATGCCGCAGTGCTCGGCCTCGGCTCCGACCATAAAGCCGGAAACATCCTGAACGAAGAGCAGCGGCGTCGAGTGGCGGTTGCAGTTCTCGATAAAGTACGCTGTTTTCTCGGCGGACTCTGTGTAAACGATGCCGCCGAAACGCGGCGGCGTGCCGGCTTGCCTTTGGACATTCCGCGGCTGTTCGCGATCACGCCGACGAGAATGCCGCCAATGCGGGCCGTGCCGCAGATCATTTCTTTTGCAAAATCGGCTTGGAATTCGTCGATGCCGCCTTCGTCGAGGAAGGTGTCGAGACACGTCGTGCATGTCGTATGGTGCCGGTGGTCGTCGGGCAGAATATCGTAGAGTGGTCTTCGGAAGACCTCTAGTGCGGCTCTGCCACGCGTCGCGGCTTCGGTCATCGAGACTCGCGTGGCTTTTGCGGGAAGTTCGGAGACGAACTCGCTTATCTTTAGAAGACATTCCTTATCGTCCGTTGTGCGGTAGTGGGCGACGCCGGAGATCGAGTTGTGCGTCATCGCCCGCCGAGCGTTTCGTTATCGATCGTCTGGCCGGTGGCGCCTTTGACAAGATTCGCACCGCCGAGGCCCATGAACGATGTGCCTTCGACCATCAGGATGACATCGCGACAGCGCCGGCAGATACGCTCCGCCCGCGACGCACATCCCCATAACGGCGGCGATCTGCGGAACTTTAAGATAACGCCGCATGATCGAGTTGTAATAGAAGATCCGCGCAGCGCCGTATTGCCCGGGAAACACACCGCCCTGATACGGCAAATTCACTCCGGCACAATCGACCAGATAAACGATCGGCACGCGGTTTCGCATCGCGATCTCCTGCGCACGCAGAATCTTTTTGATCGTCTCGGGATACCACGCACCGGCCTTGATCGTCGCGTCATTCGCAACGACGACGCATTCGCTGTTTTGAATTTTTCCGACAACCGTTACGACCGCCGCCGCCGGTGCCTGGCCGTCGTACTCGTCATAGGCGACAAGCAGTCCGATCTCTTGCGAGAAAGTGTCTTTATCGAGAAGCAGAGCGATCCGTTCACGGGCCGTCAGCTTTCCCTGTTCGTGGATCTTAGCGATTTTCTCCGGGCCGCCGCCGAGCTTGAGTTTGTGCTCGAGACGCTCGAAATCCGCTCGCCTGGGGGATACGAAGGCGGGAAGTTTTTTTGGCTAGGGTCATTTAATGGCTATGTTTCCGATGCTTGAATCGCTCACTGTCGGTGATCTGATGCTGGTGATACGCAGGCGGGCGTTCTTCGTCGGCTTGCTGGTGGGGAACATTGACCGTCGCCTCTGCTGATCCGTCGTTCTTGGTGTGGCGATGATGTTTTTCCGACTCGTGCTCTCATTCTTGATATCCCTTAATGCGCATTTCTGTCGGCAAAGTCCGGCAGACGACCACGTAACCGCACGTGACATATAACGCGGAATGATTTCGCCGCCGTTGTAACCGTTCATTGTGATGCTCGTACCGCTATAACGATAATTGGCGATTATGTCCGCCGTATTATTTATTGACCTCGCGTTGTCGCGTGTGCCTTCGATGCCCGTCGGCAAACCACTGAAAAGCACCGACGGATTTGAAAAATACGGCCTCTGCGTACAACCGCTCGGGCAAGGATCAACGTAGGACATAACGGTACGGAAATTTCCGTTGACGTAATGCCCGTAACTGTATGGGAAAGCGGCGCCGGAACCGTTTTCCGGATTATGCTGGCTGCCCATGTTGTGGCCCAATTCGTTCGCAAAGCTAAGGTTGCCGACAACGCAGGTGCGTGAAGTTACCGTAAAAGCCGAGTTTGTGTTTGCCGCTGTTCCCCAGATAACCGATGCCGCAGTTGTCTGCGGAATTCGAGATCATAGCAACCAGGTCCGCGTTATATTGATTGCGAAGAGTAGTCGTTTCGGCCGCCGCACGGAAACCCGAAAGCTCCGTGCTCAAGCTGCCTGTCTCGGCAAAGGTCGTTTCCTGTGCGGGTCCCAAGCCGCAGCCGCAGGCGTATCTTGCTGTTCAGATAGGAAGTATTCGCCGAGTCGATGGCCGACTGCGCAAACGTCTGTGCCTGGGCCTCACCTCCAAGCGAGTTTTTTACCGGCGTCGTATAAAGGAGAAGAACGTCGATGCGGTCACCCGAATCGGTTCCGCCTTCGGGTACAAGATTTTGTACATTAGCCGGAAAGTCGTCGCTCTTCACGTCACCGGCACATTCGGGAAACCTGCTTTGATCCAGTTCGACAAGCATGTGTTTGGTCCCGACCGGAACTATTTCGTAAACGGCTCGCGGTGCATAGATCAAACCGGCGACGTGTCCGTTTTTGAAAGTTAGAATCACGTCGTGTGAGGTTTTGCCAACGACGATCTTTCCGCGCCAAGTGAAGTCGTTTGGGCGCGCTATTCAAAATTAGAAAGAGCGGCCTCATAAATTTTTCCGTCAAGAAGCGGTAACCGCTGTTTTTTCTTTTTGTTTGCCTTGATTGAAGAATCAGATATCAATTTCGCTTTCACGCAGCGTCGCTAGAGAAGACTTCTCCGCTTCCGGTCTTGCTCGCGGCGATTCCTTTAGCTCGAATAGATTCCGCGTTTGAGCCTCGGTGGCGGTGCCAGTCTGAAACACTAAAATGCCGACTAGAATAACGGTACAAACCACAACGAACATCGATTTTTTCATGTCATTTCTCGCTTATAATAAATGTGGGAACCATGCCGCCTCCCGCTGTGACATTTGCGAGTTCGTTCAATGAAAGGCGAGTGAATGCGGAACCAACGACGCCGTTGAATAGAAGCGGGTCGAGGTCAACGAGTTGCTCTGCGTAGGTAAAGCCCAGTGCAGGTTCCGCGACCATCGGGAACATTTCCTTTGCGGTCTTGACGCGTTCCTGGGACCAGGTATCGCCGTCAGCCAGAGCAGCAGCAATAGCATCGTTCCATTCGGACTCGCTCGAATTCCAACCGATGTAAATGCCGTGACCACCGTAATCGTCGTTTGGCTTTAGGACAAGCTTATGTGAATTAGTTCGCGTCCACTCGACGAGGTCGATTGATTCACCATTGTTTATTGTGCTCTCAGCTCGGAATTTGCGCGTCGACGGAATGTGCGCGCGGATTGCGGCAAGCTCGGTTTCATTAAATAACGCTTCGTACTTTTCGTTCGTCAGCACGGCAAAGACGGCTTTCTTATGGACCAATTTTCCGCGAAAGCTATTGACCATACAGATCGCACCGGCCCGGTACGCGTCCAGCAATGCGGGCTGTTCATCCATGATACACAGGTATTGGTTTACCAGAAGCCGCTTGTAAACGATGTCGATGGCGACAATGTTGTGGAAGTAAAGCTTGTTGCCGTCAAATTCAAGCTCGTCGGGCGAACAGATCAAAGCGTTGTAGCCGCGGTATTCAAAATAATCGCGAATAGTTCGAACTCCTTGATCGTCGGGCAGCATCTTTCACCCCCACAATGGCGATTACCGCTTTTTCTTCGAACTCACGTCCAAGATATTCCGTGTAACAATTAATAAGTACTTCGAGAAGATGTGGCCTGCTGGAATACCCCTGAGAAATACCGTATGTCTGGGATAATTTCTGCATTACCCGCAGGGTTTCAAATATCGCGGTCGCTGAATCGGCAAACGCGATTCCGGCCGGACTTTCACCGTTCAATTCGACGTAGCTGTAAGTGTCACCAACCAGAAATGAATCAAGCCGCGACGTGGGCGAAACCTGGCTGTAGCCGGGTCGATCTTGACCAGTTCCCGTTCGATCTCAGTCAGGCCAAGCTCGATAAGAATGTCGTCGTCCATTAACCGCCGCGTCTTTTACTTTTTGAAAGGTAATCCACATCATCGCATCGTGTCGGTGATCATCGACCAGTCGGTTTCGGTAACAAAATGCGGGCGGAGATACGGAGTCAAAGGGCGTCCGCCGAAGATCAGTTTGTTGTTCTCCAGACCATCGTTCAAAATCTTTAGCGATTCTGTCGCGATCTCGTATTTTCTAGAATTTGGTGGTAATGGGCTACGGCCTCTTTTAGCATAATTTCGGTCGGCTATTTCGACATGCTCAGGATCTCTTCGAATTCGTCTTTCGTCAGCGGCATTACCGAAAAGCGAGGCTGCCGTACAAGGTAAATATTTGCGAGCGCTTTATTCTCTTTTTATCTGCGCCAAAGTGACAGGCTTTTTCAGCGGTTTTGACGGTTTGAGTTCGACGGCGTGCCACGCGGTGTCGGTCGGATCGGGAAACGCCTCTTTCGAGACTTCCGCGATACCGACAATCTCTTTGCCGACGACCGAATGATAAAAATAGACCTTGTCGCCCTTTTTCATTTCCTTGAGGAAAATACGGGCCTTGAAGTTACGCACACCAGTCCAATCCGTCTTGCCATCTTTGACAAAATCGTCCCACGAATACGCCGTGGGCTCCTGCTTAACCATCCAATAATTCATCTTTTCCTATCAACCCTCCACATCATGAAACCGCCTGTAACGATTATTGCAATTGATACCACCATAGCCACAATTCCAAAAGGAACAATTCCCGCTGTCGAACCGAAAGGATCAGAATCATCTGACTGCTTCGCTCCGACTGGGTCGAGTACTGCGAGTACACCGACGAGGCCTACTACGCAACCGACGCCACAAAGAAATATACCAGCGAAGAAATGAAGAATTTTAGCAATGAGACTCATTTGATAGCCCTACTTCTTCTGTGTCTGGGCGGCCTTTTTATTGAGCCATTTTGCCCAGCCTGCTCTTATCATCGGGCGGAACGGCTTAAACAATTTTGCCCGGAAGCTGTTGACGTTTTGCTTTTCGCTCCAGGCACGAAGATTTTTCTCTGCGTACTGACGTATCTGCGGTTCCAGGCTTTGTTTTTTTATCGAATGCCGAAGCGTCAAGTAATAATGCTGGCCTACGAGCGAAATAAGCAGCCCGGCCATATTTCCCTTGAACGAGCTTTTGGCCATCCATTTCTTGGCGAAGGCTTCGGTCGGCTGCAACAATGCTCCCATCGATAATTCAAGCCACGGCACCTGGTTTCCCTGCCGCGGATGATAAAGCCCGGGCAGATCGCCTTTTATCGGCGTGTCGAGATTCTTTAATCGCGGATCGTTTATAAAATCGACCAGCCGGATCTTTTCCAAACCTCGAATCTGTTCCGTGGGCAGAAAATCCAGTACCTTCTCGATGTGCGATTCGGTGTCCTTCGGCAGCGTGAACGTCGCCTGATTCTCAACACGTATTTTTGTGATCTTTGCAGTCTTCTGACCTGCGGTTTGTATTGCCATAAAAAACTAAACGCCTGCTAACTCGTCAACCATAACTTCGGTGCTCTCCAGATAAAGCGTTTCAGGAGCAAAGTCCTGCTCGTTTTTCCATTGAACAGTGCCGAGAACAATCTCAAAATTCTTAAAATACTCTAAATCTCGTAACTCTGTAAAAATGCTTTTATCGAGATACGGTTTTGTATCAAACACACGAACGGAGCCGTCATCGAAAATCAATTCCAACCTGAGATCGCTATTCGCTTTTGCGGACAATACTTTCCTCATTTAATTAACGCAGTGGTTCAATTTTGAAAACGGATTGCCCGTTAATTGCCAACATGCACATGCGGAAGATTATGGCGTCTATTATCGAAATAGTACATCAGCACTATCACGCCATAAAACATTGAAATAACGGGCATCAAGAACCTCTGTCACAAACTCAACTCTAATTGTAGATTGAAACCGGATTTTAGTAAATTCTGCGACAGATGTGTTGACAAAAAACAACAGTTTACCTGCTTTGTATTCGTGAATTAAACTTAACGGTCTGTCTTTACTAGGCTTTTCTCAAGTGTGTGTGCGGCACGCAAGTTGTATCTGTATAGTCACCAGGTGAACCAAACAACCATCGCAAAACCTGTCAAGATTAGCGGAGTCGGGCTGCATACCGGCGTCGATGTTAATTTGAAGCTAAAGCCCGCACCGGAGAATACGGGTTATATTTTTCGTCCGTACTGATCTCGATAATTTCGAGATACGGGCGTCGGTCGAGTACATCTCGCATTGCAGCTACGCGACTACATTGATGCGTCGCGGCGTGGTGCTTTCGACATGTGAGCATCTGTTGTCGGCGTTCCGCGGTTCGGGCATAGATAATTGCTTTGTCGAACTCGACAACATCGAAGTGCCGATACTCGATGGATCAAGCGAGAATTGGGTCGAGCTGCTTGAAAAAGCGGGCGTGAAACAACAAACCTCACCGCGACGGACGCTGCGTGTTCTCGAATGCCGTTGCCATTATAGGAAGAAGCTGGCCGCAGATATGTCGATAGAGCCTTCGGACAAGTTTGAAATTGACTGCGTTATCGATTTCCCTCACCCGTTCATCAACAGGCAGACGTTTCATTTTGTTATCGAAAACGGATCTTTTGGAAAGCAGATCGCCTCGGCACGAACATTCGGCTTTACCCACGAGATCGATATGCTGCCGCAAGGCGAACCTTGCACTGGGCGGCTCGCTGGATAACGCGATAGTCCTGACGCCGGGAAGGAATGCTCAACGAAACCCCGCTTCGTTACGATAACGAATTCGTCCGTCACAAGATCCTCGACATCATCGGTGATCTCGCACTGCTCGGAATGCCGATCGAGGGAAAGATTACTGCCGAAAAAAGCGGGCACGCCGTCCACGCCGCTTTGATGAGCAAGCTATTGAAAACTGAACACGCCTGGGAGATCGTTGAAAGCCTCTGATGATACCTTGCCACGGACACTTATTTTATTGAATAATTTGTGCCTCGTCCGCTTCCATGTTTCTCGATAAACCCTTGTTTCAGAAGGTCAGCCAAACTCCGAGGCGAAATGAGACGATATGATCCGTAATTATCGATTATGATACGAGTAGAGATCGCCGCCCTGTTAACTCATTTTCCATTCGCCATTCTCAATTCCCCACCGCCATCGACCGGCTTTCTCGAGACTGCCTGTCAAAGGATAATATGCCTCCTTACGCGTCTATCGCGTAGCGAAAAAAGCAAAAGAAACATAATATGGCCTTCCAAGCTGTGCAGGTTCTTGTGGTTTTATTTCGATCCTAAGATCAGCGGAATTTAATCCTGAAAGAAAAATTCCTTCAACGTCGGTTATACCGAAGCCGAAATTGCTTGTTTGTCCACAATTTTTTGCGTGGCAAGCAAATTCTTTAGAATTAGGCTCACTACTCTGACGTTTACAGCATTTCCGAAAGCACGAGTTGCTCGACTGCCATCAGATGGTAAATGTTCAAGATTGTCCATCGACTGTAGCCGTGCACATTCTCGGATGGTCATATATCTTTCTTCCCATCCAATAATAGGCACCTGAACTGGAGTCATAGCTACTAACGAGGGTGATGTAGTGGGTCGCTTTCCTCTGACCCCAGATACTATCTAAAGCGGATTACATAATTCCATATGTTTCTCGTTTCATCTCCGCAGTGCCATTCAAGTTTCTGATAGCTTGACGGAAAATGCTGAATTTTTGGGAGCCAGCTTTTAAGCCACAACTGGATTACAAGAATAAAAATCTCTATTTCTTGGTCTGAAACTCTGTTTCCAATCAGGAAATACCTCTTCTTTACGACGTGCGTGACTTGGAACGAGTCTTAATATTTCCTCATGGCTCGAACCGACTAAAGGCGTTCCAAATGAACCTTTTAAAGCTTCTTAGCGATTTCTGACTCAAATCGTGGAGCGATCCAGTCTCATACGGGTAAGTAGCTCCAAACTCCATTGCCCAAATAGGACTCCCAGGCATCTGCTCATTTATCGGAAACCCGTCTAAAAATTCCTGCCACACATTAAGACAGTCCACAACCTGATCGCTTAGTTTTCGAGCGTCAGCCGGATTAGAGTCAAGTATGGATTTGATGGATAACGACGGTGAAACAATGCGGCTCTGGAAACTCAAAATGGTCAAGATTCCATCTCGCTCTTTAAGACGCCCTACTAGATACATCGGTTTCGGAATTTGCGGAACACCGAACTGATGAGGTGATAGTTGCCCCTTCCGCACATCGTATTCGAGTTTGCTTAATTCAGTCTCCAATTTCCGATAAGTTGCTCCATCAGCGTGATTCACAAAGTGGGCAATGTTCTCCAAGATGAAAAATTCAGGTTTATGAACTTTTAGAATCTCAATGATGTTGTAAAAAAGTTTTCCCTGTGCTGTATCTTTTAAGCCTAATTGGCTTCCCGCCTTAGAAAACGGTGAGCAAGGAAAACCTGCACAGAGCAGATCATGCTTTGGGATATCATCACATTTGATCAGCCGAATATCTCCTACCGGACGGATATCGAAATTCACGGCGTACAAATCCTGTAATTCTGTATTTATCTCTGAAGCAAAAACACATTTCGCCCCTTGTTCTGCAGCCGCGAGGTGAAACCCGCCGAGGCCGGAAAACAAATCCGCAAATGTAACTTGTTCGTCAATCATCAGTGTTATTTTCCATTAGCCAATTATCCACCCAAGTATGCACTTCGTATTCAAGTGTCCCATCGCACAGCCTTTCAGGTATTGCGTTCATAAGCCGTACCCGATCAAGAAGCATACCTTTGTCGCTCGATTGATCATGCCATTCACGATCCGAAATAATACAAGGAACAGAAAAGGCCATCGTGGGTCGTACTGCCCAATGAATATATTGCTCCCAAGCCCTAAGGGGAACAGCTACCTTTCCTTTCCAATTATGTCCCGCAGCACATTGAGTTAGTACTACTATTTTGCCGGTGCGAGTGTCGGGGAACGGAATCCACGACACTACATCAAGACCACGATCCTTGATTTCCTCGCGGGTTCTTCGACAAATTTTTCGTTCAGGACCGTAGCCAGTTCTCTGACTCCCTCGCCAATTCCTCTACCACGATATCCAAAAACCATTGAATTTGCGGAGAGTGAAGTTTGCAAAACTTCGTTGGTAATTCTTTCAAATAGGTCCTGAACTGTTCGTGTTGGGTCTAATGCTCCAAAAAGCGACAAGATGAGACAAATTCGATAAACGTCCGTCTTAAACTCGGACATGGCCATCGGAGCAACACCAAATTCGTCGAAAGTGAAAAGCGAAGGGTTATAGTTTACATCTCGCAAAGCTATCTCAAGCCATACTTCCGCAATAAAATCATCAGATGGCTCTGTACCGAGTGCTCCTCTTATTGCAGCAAGAATATTCGCCCGCGTTGGACATTTTCTTGAGTCACGGAGGCTTGTAACTCAATCCAGTCCGAAACACCCTCAGGCGACTGTGGGTCGGTAAGCTCAATCATTCGATGTAACTGTTTCCAAAAGTCTACCCGCGGTTTCTGAACATTTTTCAGCCTGATCTATTACGTCCTCGGTCTTGTGACGGTGTGCCATCCCCAAAACGGTCTCAAGATTACGGTTTGCCGTAACAATGTATTTCAAAACCATTTTCTCTTCACCGTCCGTCCTATCGAACGCCTCTAATAAATCACAGGAATTCTTCAGGTGCAAAACCACACCAATCATCCCTAACCACCTCTTTCAAATATTTGGTAATGTCTCGGGACTCTTTTTCTACCGGAAGATTACGTCCATCGCCGAAAAGCCATGTTAGAAGATCTTCCAATTTGCCGATCTTATCGGCCATAACGGGAGATTCGAAATTATCAATTCTAGAAAGTTGCGGCAGTCCTAAATATTCGCACAACGGTAGTTGTCCAATAGCCAACGTTAACAATGAAAATTTGTTCGCAGTAGCTAGCCGAATATCATAGTCAAAACTTTCTTGGGCCTGTTTCAAAAGCCTAAACGATGTGTAGCTTTTAAGTACGCCTTGTTGTAAATCACCGATTTGTGCTTGAATCTCTTTGATTGCATCGGCGACGGGAACCCCGTTTTCAGTAGTCTTCTCAATATTTTTTGCGATGTAACGAGCTTTAGCAAACGGATCCCATTTTTCAATTCCAACAATATGGCGAACGCCTAAATATGGAATAACGCTTTCGCGATTGGAGTAGACAATGACTGGTAGGATCTTAATATCATTCGCAATTGCCTCACTCAATTCAGGAAACGAACGAGAAACTTTGGCTTTATGTCGCATTTCTGGGTTCAATAGCAACTTAACCGTTGCTAGGCGACGATTACCCTCTACAACCGTAAAGGCGGTCTCTTGAGAGTCAATAAATTGTTCGAATCGCTCGCCACTCGCTCTCTGTTTCAGAATCGTAGTTCTGCAAATCGTCGGGTGTCCCAATTGGAACCGCAACGAGTGGCCTTCATCAAAATATCCGTTACGTGACATCGACTCAGCCAATTCATCTATATAAAACTGAGTGTATAAAATACGGAGCAGTCCTTCTTCATCCTTTCCATACGCATCTTCGGGTAAACGTGGATTTTGGCTGTCTAAGAAAAGACGATCCACAGACAAATTTCGCTGTGGCCTTTTTCTGCCACGCCCAGGCGAAATCGAGATTTCTATTACTCGAAGCCATAAGCCAATTAAACTGTTGAAAAGACAGCAAAAAGTAGAATCAAGGTTTTCGTAAAACTAAGTGCAAGTCTAAGGAAATTAGGGGGAGAAAGTCAATTTTCATAATACTACTAAAGCAGTAAGCGGCGGCTATTCTAGAGTTCCACTACTCAAAGTCGACTAGGTAGTGACTATTAGGACAACAGACCCACGCTTCACAACGACCCGGTGGATCTCCCAGTGGGTTCGGCGGATCGGGTGTTTGTCGTCGATGTCCTCGCGTGCAGAGCATCTTATTTCGCTGGCTCTTGTTGTGTCGCACAATGAATGCCGCCACCACCTGCGGCGATGCCATCGATATTAACTGCTGCATAGAATTGCTTTGACAACTCAAAGTCTTTCGCCGGTGTGTAAATGACTAACTCTTTTATTTGTTGGTTTCATGATTAGGGGATCAACTTTTTCGGAACATTCAAAAAATAACGACACTTACGGAATCTGATTTAATTGCAGATTTAACCCAACGTTTACTCTCGTAACGAACTCGAGAAAGGCACTTTGGAACGTTCTACTACCCTCTTTTCCATTCTTGCGTGTGGAACGTGCCTTCCTTATCGATCCGCTGATATGTATGGGCGCCGAAGAAGTCGCGTTGGGCGTGACTGAGGTTGGCCGGGAGACGCTCTGAGGAAGACGTGCGTTTAGGCACATCAGCGTTTCCTTTTCTTTGATGGTTTTGCCGTTTTGTTGAAATCTAAAGCCAGGGCGACCCAGTATTCGAGGTCTTTGTCGGATTGCAGGGCTTCGATCTCGACGAAGGCAAAACCTTTCATAACACGTCCCGTGAAATCCATCGGACCGACACCGTCTTTTTCCCTTATTTCGTCATTGAGAGCCGGATCGAATCTGACCATCATCCGCTCGCTCTCGACGCCGACGCACATCTTGCCATTGACCATGAAACACATGCCGCCAAACATTCGCTTTTCTTCGACATCTTTTTCAGTTCGGGCAATGATCTCGCGTGTTCTGTCGGCGAGTTGTTGGTTGTAGACCATAGATCAATAAATGGGACTCAGGTCGCCCTCATTTTGTTTCCACGTGCGTCATGGGTTACTTCGGCAAGGCCGAGCCGTTCCATCAGCGGCGGCACGTACATTCCAAACCGCCCTCGAAGACCTTTCTTCAGTCCGTACCAACCGCCCACAGGATTGTTCTCCGAGCGTCCCCACGCTTCGACCGTTCCTTCTTTTGCGGTTTCTGCTCATCGGCGCTGCCGAGTTCCATCCAATCGCCATGCTTCTTTAGCATTGCGTGAAGGTCGGCGAGACAACGATAATCGTACAGCAATGTTGTCTTACCAACGACACATACGATCACTTCTTTACCGTCCTTTTCGTCCTTATACATTTCGTAATCGGACGATAGCGGCGGTGTTTTCAGTTTCCAAGGGTCTTCTTTTGTGCCTTTTTCGTTTGCCATCGTAGTTCATCTCCTAATTTTTGATCTCGTTCGATGTACTTGAATTATTTCTTTTCTGTCTGCCAGCTTTTTCATAACTTTAGTACTTAACGATTACTTCTCCCAGTCCGGCGTGTGGAATGTGCCTTCTTTATCGATCCGTTGATATGTGTGGGCACCGAAGATAGTCGCGTTGGGCCTGGATGAGGTTGGCGGGCAAACGTTCGGTGCGGAAGGCGTCGAAGTAATTCAGCGCGGACGCAAAACATGTCGACCGGAATGCCATTTTCGTTGAACGCGACGACGGTTTTACGGAGTGAGTTGACGCGTGAATTCAACAGATCGGCAAAGGTCTTATCGAGCAACATGCTTTCGAGTCCGATGGATCGGGATTCGAATATGCTTTGCGGATCGATTCGAGCAATTTGGAGCGAATGATGCAGCCGCCACGCCATATTCGCGCGATTTCGGCGAGGTCGAGGCCGTAATTTTTCTCTTTCGACGCAGTTTGCAGCAGCGACATCCCTTGAGCGTAGGTTAGGATAAATGCACAAAAAAGTGCGTCTTCGAGTTCGCCGACCGAGGTTCTCGAATGGCTCTGATCCGCCGATGTGCTCATGCCGAAGTATTTCGCGGCAACGGTTGTTCTCACGGCCTTTTGCGAGGATATTTGACGCATTGTCACCGCGGAATCGATCGTCGGTATCGGCACGCCAAAATCCATCGCTGCTTGCGAAGTCCATTTGCCCGTTCCCTTTTGACCGGCAGTGTCGAGGATCATCGAAACCAGCGGGTTTCCGGTTTCGGGATCGGTTTTCGCAAAACTTCGGCAGTGATCTCGACAAGAAACGAATTCAGCTCGCCGCCGTTCCAATCAGCAAAAGTCCGGTGCATCTCGGTATTTGCCATCCGCAGGACACGCTGCATGAAATCGTATGTCTCGGCGATGAGCTGCATCATGCCGTATTCGATGCCGTTGTGAACCATCTTGACGAAATGGTCCGGCCGAGCCCGCGCCCATATACGCGACGCACGGTTCGCCATTCACTTTTGCCGAGACGGCTTGCAGACGTTTTTTCGATGCGGTCGTAAAAATCTCTGCGGCCGCCGGGCATGATCGACGCTCCGTGACGCGCGCCTTCTTCGCCGCCGCAAACGCCAATGCCCATGAAACCAACGTTTTTCGCATGACAAATCGGCGCTCGCGGCGTTCGGTATCGGTAAAGTGCGAATTGCCGCCGTCGATGATCAGATCGTCTTTCTCGAGATGCGGCACGAGATCGGCGATAACCTTGTCAACGATCGGCCCGGCGGGCACGAGCAGCATAATATTCCGCGGAGATTCGAGCTTTGCTAAAAAATCCGCGAGATCGCTGCCGACATCGACCGGCATTCCTGAGCCTTCTTTCAATAGCAGCTCGCGTTTTGCCGAGTCGAGATCGTAACCAATGCTTCTGATCCCATGTTCGGCGATGTTCAGCAAAAAATTGCGGCCCATCGTGCCGAGCCCGATCATTCCGAAATGTGCTTTCATATTTTTTCACCACAAAGCCGCATATTTTTTCACCACAGAGTCACAGAGAACACGGAGGTAAGCAAACACAAGAAATTACTAATCCATTCGAAGTCGCTCAGTGTCCTCCCTGTCTCTGTGGTAAATTCTTCTTTTACGATTTTAAGCTATGAACCACAATCATCAAACTTTGCTCGAAGCTATTCGCCCGACGACGTTTATTGAATCGGCAAAACTCCGCGATCACCTCGATCTCGACATCACGATCGCGAGCGAGACTTTTCAGCATACGGGAAGTTTTAAGTTTCGAGCGGCGTATAACGTCGTCGCGAGCTCGCCGAATTTGGAATTTGTCGGCGTGTCTTCGGGAAATTTCGGTCAGGCACTCGCTTATGCATGTAAGCTGCTCGGTAGAAAATGCACGGTGATAATGCCCCACAATTCGGCGAAGGTTAAGGTCGACGCCGTGCGTTCATACGGCGCCGAAGCCGATCTGATCGATGTCCGCGTGATCAGCAGAACCGGTCGGCTCGAACAACTCGCCAGCGAACGCCCCGACGCTTATCTCGCCAGCGCGTTGACGATCAACTCGTGATCGACGGCAATTCGACGCTCGGTGACGAAATTGCGACGCGCGATTTCGATGTGGTTGTTTTGCCGATCGGCGGCGGCGGACTGATTTCGGGCACGATTCAGAGCTTTGCGCGAAACGGAAAAGCAACGGAGATCGTCGGTGCCGAGCCGTTACTGGCAAACGACGCCGCACGATCTTTGCGTGCCGGCGAATTGATCGCCAACGAAACTGAGCCGCAAACAATAGCCGACGGCACACGCACTTTGTCACTCGGTAATATTAACTGGCCGATCATAAGAAATGGCGTAAAAGAGATCGTCGAAGTGCCCGAAGAAAAGATCGTTGAGGCTCTGCGCCTTTATTTCGGGCTTGCAAATTTGAAGTGCGAGCCGACCGGAGCGCTAAGTCTCGGAGCTGTTCTACAGAACCGTGAAAAGTTTGTCGATAAGAAGATTTGTCTCGTCGTGAGCGGCGGTAATGTTGATCCGGCGGTGTATAGGCAGCTTATTTGATTTCATCACTGGAATAAACGACTCGTGCGATGTGATTTAGTGGTTATCCAAATATTCGGGAGATAAAATATGACCACAATCACAAATACAGCCGTAAATGTCGGCGAATCAAATTTTTCAAATCTAACCAACCGTTTTGGAACGAATTTCACCAACCTCGGCACCGGCATTCTGCGTTATGGCCTCGTTGGAGTATTGCTATTCTTTGGCGCGTTTAAGTTCACGGCGGTCGAGGCCGAGGCAATCAAGCCGCTGGTTTCAAACAGCCCGCTGATGTCGTGGATGTACTCGGTGCTGAGCGTTCAGGCGGTTTCGAATGTGATAGGCACGACCGAGATTATCTTTGCCTTTTTTATTGCTTTGCGAGCGTTTGCACCGAAACTCTCTGCAATCGGAAGCATCGGCGCGATCGGCATGACCTTAACTACGTTGAGCTTTTTGTTTTCGACGCCCGGTTCTTGGGGCTCGGTCGAAGGATTTCCTCTACCGGTTCCGGCGGCACTCGGCGGATTTTTAATCAAAGACTTGTTCCTGCTCGGCGGTGCTGTTTTGACCGCGGGCGAGGCGCTGACTAACGCAACTCCTCAACAAACGTCACGCGATTGATCTCGTGCAGCGTCGTCTGGCCGCTGAATACCTTCTTTACTGCGGACTCGCGTAAAGATGAGAGACCTTCTTTCTCGGCCTGGCGTCGAATCTCGGAACCTGGCCGGCGCTCGATGATCATCTCGCGGATCGGGTCGGACATATCCAACAGCTCATGGATTGCGGTTCGGCCGCGATAACCGGTGTGATTACAGGCATCGCAGCCGACATTCATAAAAAAGGTATGCCCGTCGGCGTCTAGCGGCCGCAAGCCCGATTCTCGAAGTTCTTCTTCGGTAGGTTTAACCTGCCGCTTGCAGACTGGACACAAAAGCCTGACGAGACGTTGCGCAAGCACGCAGTTCAGAGCCGAAACAAAGTTGTAAGGCTCAACGCCCATGTTCAGAAAGCGGCCGATAACGTCAATCACGTTGTTGGCGTGAACGGTTGTGAAAACGAGGTGGCCGGTGAGCGCGGATTGGATCGCGATCTGCGCGGTTTCCTCGTCACGAATTTCTCCGACCATCACCTTGTCCGGATCATGTCGCAGAATCGAGCGAAGTCCGCGGGCGAATGTCAGTCCCTTTTTCTCGTTAACCGGAATCTGCATTATTCCCTGCAAGCTGATATTCAACCGGATCTTCGATAGTAATGATCTTGTCTTCTTCGTTGCGAATTTCATTGAGCGCTCCGTAAAGCGTGGTCGTTTTACCGGAACCAGTCGGCCCAGTAACCAAAACCATGCCGTAAGGCTCTTTGATATAGATCCGAAATCGCTGAATATCTTCGGGATCGAAACCGACAACATCGAGGCTTAGGTTCTTGAATTCTTCGGATATTTGTTCTTTGTCGAGAATACGGATAACGCAGTTTTCGCCAAAGACAGACGGCAAGATCGAAACACGAAAATCGACCGTTCGGCCTTTGTATCGCACGCGGAAACGGCCGTCTTGCGGGATGCGGCGTTCGGCGATATCGAGTTCGGACATGACCTTGATACGCGAGATCAGAGTTTGATGATAAGCAATATCAATCGGGTCAACCTTTGAATATAAGGCTCCGTCGATGCGGAATTTGACGCGAACATCGCGGTCGCCCGCTTCGATGTGGATATCCGAGGCACGCGACTCCATCGCGTTATAAACGATCGTGTCGACGAGCTTGATGATCGGCGACATGTCCGAATCCGAAGCCAGGCGGTCGAGATCGAGGACCTCTTCGCCTTGGTCGGTTTCCTTTACCAGCGAGATTTTAAAACCGGAAGCCGCTTCCTGCAGGACGCGCTGTGTCGCGTCGCCTTTTTTCAAGACAACGTCAATCGCACCTTGCGTCGCGATATACGGGACAATCCGGACGTTCAACGCATTTTCAAGCTCGTCCAGACGCTCAAGATTAGTCGGGTCGGCCATCGCTGCATGCAGGTCGCGGCCTTCGCGTTTGAGCGGTACAAAGTGGCCCTTGAGCATCATATCCACCGGGATTTTCGCAAGCTCTTCGTAGTCAATCGGCGACGGCTGGTCCGTCGGGAGCAGATCGATATAAGGCAGGCGGTAACGGCGGGCCAATTGCTTTGCCTCGACCACTTCGGGCGGCTCATTCTCCAAAAAATCCGATAGCTCGATCTTCGGAGATGATGTGTTCACGGTTGCAACGTTTGTTTGATCGCTCATAATTAAATTTGATTCGGTCTAATTACGTCCGCCCATTGGTCCCGACGAGATGGTTTGGATGATCGGCAGATAGATTGCGAGCAGGATCACCACGACGATCCCGGCCATAAAGACAAGGATCAGAGGCTCCAAGAAGCGTCGTTAATTGTTCGAGCCGAACCTCGGCCTCCGCGTCGTAGAATGCCGCTACTTCGTCAAGCATCTCACGCAGGCTGCCCGATTTCTCGCCGATTCCGATCATGTCGAGTGCCAATTCCGGCAGCCAGTTTGCCTGCTCCAACGACTCCGAAAACCCACGGCCTTCGCGGATCATGTGCGAAACGGATTGGCTTCGCTGCCGGAGTTCGACGTTGTTCAAAGCCTGTGAAGCTATTTCCCATGAATCCGGCACGGTGATACCGCCGGACAAAAGTGTCGAAAGCGATCTCGTTAGCTGCGATGTCGCCATGTTCCTGATCAACTGTCCCGCAACCGGAAGCTTTAGCAAAAAGCGATGGAGCATTCGCATTCCACTCTCGGTCCGCGACCAGAAGTAAAGTCCGCCACCGGCAACGATCAGTAGCGGCGCCAGCCACCAAAAATTACTGGCGACACCATGTGAGATTGCCAGCACAACCACCGTGACGGTCGGCAAACCACGGTTTGCACTTAAACTTTGGAAGAGGTTCGACATCCGCGGGACGATGTAGAGCGTTAAAAACGCAACCATCAGCCCCGATGCGGCAAGAAGAAAGGCCGGATACGCCAACGCACCGCGCAGCTTTCGCGACACGCCGACGCTTCGCTTTAGATATTCGACGAAACGGAGCAGCACATCGTCTAACGCTCCGCTCTGTTCGCCGGATAGAAGCGATGCCGTGTAAATCTTCGGAAAAATTCCCTGTGCTTCGAATGCTTCCGAGAGAGGGACGCCACTTTTGATCTTTTCCTCGACATCGACAAGCACCTCTCGAAGATTGGCCGAGCCGGATCGTGTTTTAAGAAGATTGATAGACTGGAGAACCGGAATACCGGCCCGAAGCAAAGCCGACAGTTGTTGATTGAACAACAGAAAATCAGCCTGTTTGATACGGCTTTTTTTGTTCCCGCCGCCAAAAGGAAATACAGACGAAAGCCCGCCGCCGTTATTTGAAACCGCGAAGACCTTAAATCCTTCCTTTTCCAACTGGAATTTGGCGTCGTCGGCTGCGGCGGCCTCAACGATCCTCGTTACGACCTCGCCCGACGGCGTTCCTAGACGACAAATATATTCAGACATCAATTTCTACTTCAGGATAGAGGTATTAAGAACAGAGCCCTGAACTGTTTACAATAATAACACGCCGGAAAACCCTAAAGGTTGCAGGCAAATAAAATAATAACTATTTGTTTCACGTCACACAACCATTTTCACACCTGGGACATCGAAAAAATATCTTGCGAAAAGTTGTGTCGGTCGCTTAAAATACAAGTGTTCCCCGGGAGTAATCTATGGCTGTTGCGGGTTTAGACTTTTCGAACCGTTGCGGTAAGCTGCATCGGCTCGTTTTTGTGTGCATTTTTGCACTATTTTGCTCGGTTGCGCTAATTGCACAAGAGCCTGAGGCAACGCCGCCGCCGGAAGAAGACCCTTCGAAACCCATAAAAGTAAAGACTGATCTCGTCACCCTCACGTTGACGGTTACCGATCTCTATGGACGCTACGTTTCGGGATTGACCAAAAATGCGTTCAGCATCTTCGATAATAATCAGGAACAGGAAATAACGTATTTCAGCGACAGCGATGCTCCGGTATCGGTCGGAATTCTCTTTGATGTTTCCGGTTCAATGAGCGGAGACAAAATCAACAAGGCCCGCACTGCCCTGAAGCGCTTTATCGGGTCGAGTCATCCGTCCGACGAATATTTCCTAATTGCTTTTAATAGCCGTGCCCAGCTTGTACTCGATCGTACGCGAAGCGGCGATGCGGTCCTTGAAAAACTCACATTGATCAACCCAAAAAGTAACACCGCTCTCTACGACGCTGTTTACCTTGGGCTTGAACGCGTTACCCGCGGCTCGCATCAAAAACGTGCTCTGCTGATCATCAGCGATGGCCAGGACAACGCATCACGATATAATTTTGGCGAAGTAAGGCGTTTGATGAAGGAATCCGACGTCGTTACATACGCGGTCGGCATCATCGACGGATCAGATGCGGGCAGCTCGATAGGAATGCAGGGCCAGGCATTTCTCGACGAGCTTACATCGGTGACGGGCGGAAAATCGTTCTATCCGAGCAGCGACATTGAGATGGACGAGATATTCGAGCGGATCGCTCTCGAATTGCGGCACCAGTACTCGATAGGTTACACTCCAACCAATTTTCAACCTGACGGAAAGTGGCGAAAGGTGAAAACTAAGGTCAAACCCCCGCGAGGCTTACCGCGTCTAAACGTTCGCGGCCGAGAAGGCTATTACGCCACTCCGGCTTCGAATTACAAATAGACGGCCTTTCGACGATTATGAAACGTACTTCATTGCTAATTCTCCCGGCGATAGTTCTTGCGTCGCTGTCATACCTATTTAACGACTCAATGGTTGGAGCTCAAACCGATCCGGCGGGACGGGCAAGAGTGAGTATTTCCCCGACGCCAACGCCTTCGCCGACTCCGCCAAAGATCAAGGAAGAAGAAGAGATCTTTAAAGTCGATACCGAGCTGGTCAACCTGAATGTTCGGGTGATAGACCGGAACAATCGCCCTATCAACGGCCTTCAGCAAAAAGATTTCAAGATCTTTGAAGACAGTGAGACCCAGCAGATTGAGTTCTTCTCAAAATCAGAAGTGCCGACGAATTATGCTCTCGTTATCGATAATTCCGGGTCACTCCGCTCGCAGCTTGAGAAGGTGATCGAAGCCGGCAAGATAATCGTAGGACGAATAAACCGGACGATGAAACGCTGATTATTCGATTCGTCGATCGTGAGAAGATCAGCATCGAACAGCCGTTTACAGCAAATAAGACCGATCTCAACGATGCGCTGGACAATCTATTTATCGAAGGTGGTCAGACCGCGATTATCGATGCCGTGTACCTTGCGGCAGAAAAGGTCACGGAATACGAAAAGGTACGTGGCAAGGACGATCGAAAGCGTCGTGCTTTGGTAATTGTTTCGGACGGCGAAGATCGCGACAGCTATTATAACGAAGCCCAGTTGTTCGAATTGCTAAGAGAGCTTGATGTGCAGATTTATTCGATCGGATTTGTCAGCGACCTTAACAAAGAGGCGGGATTTATCTCGAAAAGTCCGCAGGGTAAGGCAAAGGCGTTTCTTCAACGAATGGCAAACGAAACGGGTGGAAAGGCTTATTTTCCAAATGATGCCGCCGAATTGACTGCCATTGCCAAGGATATCGGAAGCGAGCTTCGGGTGCAGTATTCGATTGGCTACATACCTACCAACGACAGAAAAGACGGCTCGTTTCGCAACATAAAAGTGATGGTTGATGACGGGCCGAATAAGCAAAAACGCATTGCGATCACGAAAGCCGGCCGCACCGCGGAAGGTGATGGATCACCTGTAAAACCAGTTACTCAGAACAAGCCGTCTAATAGAATGAACTAACTCGGGCACCGATCCGGAGATCTTTTTGCGGGTAGTTTCGCCGGTTTCTATAACGGGAATTCCGTCTGCTACTTCGTCATGAGGTCGCGGAATGACGTGAACGGCGGTGACGGTCCCGATTCGGCGGGCTGCGGCTGCACCTGCATCGACAGCGGCTTTGACCGCACCGACTTCGCCGCGAACGATAGCCGTGACCAATCCCGCATCGACCTTTTCGTAGCCGACAAGCCTTACATTCGCGGATTTGACCATCGCATCTGCCGCTTCTATCATCGCGACGAGGCCCATGCATTCCACCATTCCAAGTGCTTCCATATTCAACCTTTTACAAAATCAATCAAGACTCGGGCTTATCGTCTTTTCTTTAATCCGCGATAAAGAATAATAAGGACGGCAAGAAATCCAGCGCCAGCCAGAATCGCTAAAAAGAAAACTCCGATCGCTATTTCCATCTTTACGTTACTTTAGATACAAAGCAAGAGCCAAAAGCATTACCGCGAAACCGACAATCACCAAAGATACGATAATAAACACCCAAGACGGTTTCTCACGCTCAACCCACATTACTTCCACCGGCTTTCGCTCGAACGTCCTTGTTCTTCGCCGCATTGACGCAGCCGAACGCAGCTTCGGGCTATCTTCAACCACCGATTCTGTTACGGCAGGCTTGTCCTCAATGACAGGTTCCTCGACAGCTATTGGCTCGGCGAGAGTTTCCGCGGGTTGTTCAACCAATTGCGTTTCCGGCTCGATCGCTTGCTGCGGTTCCTCCGCGTCGAGCCGATTAGTTTCTTTAACCGGCCGTCCGTTCTTTGAACCTTTACGCGACCGCTTCGATTTAGCCTTCAGAGGTTTGCCGGACACAGGTTCGCCGCAACTGTAGCAAAAGGAAGATCCTTCGCGAACCTCAGTTCCGCACGATGTGCATGCCACTTTTTCTATAACATTTTCAGCCATTATCTAATCGGGCCTATTTCGTTCGAATCGCCGATATAAGGCTCTTCACTGCCGCAGCGATCTCGTCGCGAGTCCTCGGCGTGTATTTTACTCCGCCCGTTTCCTTGCACAAGCGGTCGATTACCTTTGGATAAACTTTTTCCTCAGACAAAGCAAGAACAAAAACTCTTATCTTCGCATCCTTGAGGACCTTGATGACGTCTTCGATCTTGGCTGTGCTTTGACGTTCGTCGCCATCGGTGATGAGCACAAGTGCTTTTGAGCGATCGACATCTGACCGTGCATTCTCCGATAAATAATCCGCCGACGATTTGACGGCGTCGACGATCGCAGTCAGCCCGCCCTCGATAAACATATTTTCGACGGCATCACGTATTTCTCTTTTGTTTTCAGTTAGTTCCTGACGAAGAACTATCTTCGGTGTGCTGATGAATGTGACTAAAAACGTTTCGTCGCCCGGCTTGTTTTCTTCGACAATACCGGAGGCCAGACTGATAATTTTTTCTAAAAGCGTCCGGTACGAACCCGAATTATCTATCACCAGCCCGTAGCTGACCTGCACGAGTCTCCGGCGGTGCGGGAGCCTGTTTCTGAGCGTTGGCCAAGCCTGCTAAAGCAAGGACTAGAACTAAAATTACTGCTAAATATTTCATTTCGTTCTAAACCCTCGCGAAAACTTCCTTTTCTTCACCAAGATCGCGGGCCGAAGGGGTGAGAATGGTTTTTGCCGTGATATATATCTTCACACCTTTGTCGATCGCTGCGCGAACGTCGGTTTCGCTGACAAAATCGACCGGCTCGTGTCTAATTCCATTTTCCGTCAGAGACTGCGGCCGCAATTCGTGAATCACCGTTTTTACCGGAGATTGCGATTCCGTTTCAACGGGTAGGACAGGCGGAGCCTCAGCAAGCTTTTGACTGAGAAATTTATCGACAATTGCCGCGATCTGCTCTCGATTGGCCGGTTGAACAGCACGAGCTTGCGGCTGCACCTCTTCTACCGCTGATTGTTGACCGCTGACCGCTGACTGCTTGTTCACCGGTTTCGTCTCGAAAGCAACCCGCTTTATATCCATCAAATGGATCGGTGAAACATTGTCCGAAGTAACATTTCCGCCCCACGATCCGCAGCCGAGCGTCATTGACGGCGGCAAGTCGGTCGAAAACCCGATTGCTCCGTGCGTAGTCGGCGAGTTAATGACGACTCGCGATGCGGGCATCTGCTGCCCGTAACGTATCGCTGCTTCGCGGCTTTGCGTGTGCATGCCGGCTGTATGTCCCATTCCGCCGAATTTAAGGATCTCCTCACAGCGGTTTGCACCGTTTTCAATTCCGTCCGCAACAAAAAAAGCGAGAGTCGGCGACAATTTCTCTATTGACCACGGATGATCGCGCCCGACGCCGGCACAATCTGCCAGCAAACAACGTGTGCCGGAAGGGATCGATATACCGGCAAGATTTGCGATATAGTCGGCTGATTTCCCGACGATCGCGGCGTTCAATGTACGCTGCGGTGTCAACAAAATCTTACCGACCGCATCCGTTTCGGCCGAATTTAGAAAATGTCCGCCCTGAAGGCGAAATTGCTCACGAACCTGCTGCTCGATCGGAGCGTCAACGACGACGGACTGTTCGGACGCACAGATCGTCCCGTTATCGAAACATGTGCTGGTCAAAATATCCGAAACTGCCTTCGCTATATTCGCCGTCCGCTCGATAAATACCGGCACATTTCCCGGTCCGACGCCAAATGCCGGCTTGCCGGAAGAATAAGCCGCCCGAACCAGACCGATGCCGCCGGTTGCGAGAATCACCGCCGTTTTTTTGTGCTGCATCAGGGCTTCAGTGCCTTCAATAGTTGAAGTCGTAAGGCAAATGACCGCATCGCCGGGAAGCCCGTTTTGAATTCCGGCGTCGCGCATCACGCGGGTTGTTTCAGCAATACATCGAGCGGCTGATGGATGCGGCGAAAGAACAATTGTGTTTCGTGATTTGACCGCGATAATTATCTTGAATATCGCCGTCGAGGTAGGGTTTGTCGAGGGAATTATTGCCGCAACGACACCACGCGGAGAGGCAATCTCGACCACACTTTCCGTTTCGGCAACAACGCCAACCGTTTTCAAACCGCGAAAATAGTTCCAAACGTCTTCGGCTGCAAAACGGTTTTTTTCGCGTTTGTCTTCGGCAATGCCAAAGCCGGTTTCGTCGTGAGCTAATTGGCCGAGGCGTAAGGCTTCTGAAAGTGCAGCCCGTGCCATTGCCTCGCAGATCTGGTCGATACGGCTCTGATCGAATCTTGCTACCGACAAGAATGCACGGTGGGCCGCTTCAACTGCGTCCCGGGCTTCTTGTTGAGATATAAGGTCCGTATCACCCATTCTTTCTTGACGGCAGAACGTGGAGACGCTGAGATGCCGGGATCAGACATCGCCGCGATCTCCCAGTCGCCTTTGTCACCGCGTCTTTGATTTTGTTCCCTGCCCGGAACCTGTTGCGGACAAGCCTCCATCGCCAGAGCTGAGCTGACGCCCGCCTCCCTGAAGAGCTTTTTCATCCGGGCTCAAGCCGACTTTGCCGCCTTTGGGAAGGACGCGTTCTACTTCGTTATGCGGCCTCGGGATAACATGAACGCTGATCAGTTCGCCAACACGTCGGGCAGCGGCGGCCCCGGCATCGGTTGCAGCCTTGACCGCGCCGACGTCGCCCCGGACGAAGATCGTGACGTATCCCGCGCCGATGTACTCTTTACCGACAAGCTGAACATTTGCAGCCTTTACCATCGCGTCTGCGGCTTCGACAGCAGATACGAAGCCTTTGGTTTCCACCATTCCAAGCGCTTCTAAACTCATTGATAGGTTCCTCTCTTTTTGAATTGCTTCCGAGATATTAAAACAAGACCTGAATAAACCTAAACGTAACACGCTCTAACCGCAATAATCAAGCCGGAACCAAATAATAAAGTGAGTGCAACTGATTGACTTTTTTCAAACGGCAAAGCTATATTGTAGGATTAATACCTTTGTAGATATTGGACTTAACTCAACGGCGGGAAATCTCAAAACATGTCATCAAGTTTGGGTGAAAAATTGCGGCAGGCTCGTGAAGAGCGAGGTATATCAATCAGCGAAGTTGCGGAACAAACTCGCATTTCGCCGCTTTATCTTGAAGCGATCGATGGAGACAACTACAAGACCCTGCCGGGCGGTATTTTTAACAAGGGGTTTGTCCGTTCTTATGCCAAGTACGTAGGCATTGACGAACAGGAAGCCCTTCAGGATTACTCGCGGCTCATGGCCGAGCATGAAGAGAAGGAAGACAATAAATACCAGTCATACAGGCCGGAAGTCCTCACGGATGACAGGTCTGGCTCATCGATCATTCCGACCGTTATTTTTGCGGTAGTGATACTTGGTTTGATGACGGCCGGCATATTGTTCCTCGTCAACTATATCCAAAATCAGCAGAGCACCCCGCAAGTAGTTTCGAATACTTCAAACGTGAATTCGGCTCCAGCTAACGTGACGCCCAACACGAATCCTGTCACAACAACCTCGTCGGTTCCGACGATGGAAACTCTCAAGGTTGAATTCAAAACGAGCGGAAGCGGCATTTCGCTCAACTCGGTCAGCGACGGCACCGGAGCAATCGCGCTTGTGACCGCGGACAAACCGGCGCTTTTTGAACCGAAGCAGCAACTAAAGCTGAGCTATTCGAAATCGCTTGCACAGCAGGCCCAACTGAGTATCAATGGAAAAACGATTGCGTTGCCTTCAAGTCCAGCGAACCCGAAGCGTGCCATTATCGAGCTCAACATAGATAAAGACAATCTTGCGAACGTTTGGCAAAACGGTGCGATTTCATTCGATTCGGCGGCACTTTTGCCGGAAGTAAATAGCCCGGCGGCAACATCTTCCCCGTCGGCCACGGCATCAACAACATCCGGAACACCGATCGCTGTGCGTCCGTCGCCGAAGCCATCCGCGACTGTTTCGGTTTCAGCGGCTAATACCAGGCCGCGGGAGGTCAAACCAGCCTCGACGCCTATCGTTGTCGGAAGGCCACCGTCTAACACACGGTCGAACACACGGCCGAATATGAATTGAGCAAGATGAAGATTTTTCGCCGGACATCAATAATTCCGGTTCTAGTAAAGAGTAGAAACATGGTGCCCGCCGAAGCGGGCTTTTGTGTATAAAGTAACGGAAACAGAAGCAAATGAATATAGATGACATAAAAGAAGGACTGACATTCGACGACGTATTGCTCGTACCGGCTTACTCGGAAGTGCTGCCCGGCGAAGTCGATACACGAACGAAATTTTCACGCGGAATCGGCTTGAACATACCGTTGTGTTCGTCTGCTATGGATACCGTGACTGAAGCTTCGCTTGCCATCGCACTGGCCCAACAGGGCGGCATCGGCGTGATACACAAAAATTTTGCGATAGAGCAGCAGGCTGAAGAGGTCGACAAGGTAAAACGCAGCGAATCAGGGATGATCGTTGATCCGGTTACGATCCATCAGCACGCTCTTGTTGCGGAAGCCCTGAACATTATGGGCAGGTTCAAGATCAGCGGCGTACCGGTTGTCGATGAAAACGGTTTGCTCGTTGGGATCATAACTAACCGCGATCTGCGGTTTGAAACGCGTTTTGACATACCGGTTTCCGAGGTAATGACGCCGCAGCCGCTTGTGACCGTGCCCGTCGGTACAACGCTCGACGAAGCAAAGATAAAGCTGCAAAAACATCGCATCGAGAAGCTATTGGTTGTTGATGAGGACGGCCATTTGAAAGGTTTGATCACCGTCAAGGACATTCAAAAAGCGATAAACTTCCCTATCGCGGCGAAGGACGATTTCGGTCGGTTACGTTGTGCCGCCGCAGTGGGCGCGACGGGCGATTTTCTCGAACGAACTTCTGCCCTGGTCGATGCAAGAGTCGATGCCGTCGTCGTCGATACGGCACACGGACACAGTTCGCGGGTCATCGATGCCGTCAAACAGATCAAAGCAAAATTTCCGGATTTACAGCTCGTCGCGGGCAATGTCGCGACTGGAGATGCGACAAAACAGCTTATTAGCGCTGGTGTCGATGCGGTGAAGATAGGTATTGGTCCCGGCTCGATATGCACGACCCGCGTCGTAACAGGAGCCGGCGTTCCTCAGATAATGGCGATCAACGAAAGCGTCAACGCGGCCAAAGGAACCGACGTTCCGATCATCGCTGACGGCGGGATCAAGTTTTCGGGAGATGTCGCAAAGGCAATTGTCGCCGGTGCGGACTCGATCATGATCGGCTCTCTGTTTGCCGGGACCGAAGAAGCTCCGGGCGAAGTGATCTTATACCAAGGCCGTAATTTTAAGACTTATCGCGGAATGGGTTCGATCGGGGCGATGAAAAAAGGTTCAAGCGACCGATACTCACAGGAAGGCACGGTTGCCGATTCGAAGTTCGTGCCCGAAGGCATCGAAGGCCGCGTCGCCTACAAGGGAACTATCGCCGAGATGGTCACGCAGCTAATCGGCGGCCTGCGTGCCGGAATGGGTTACACCGGATGTAAAAATATCGGTGAACTACAAAACAACGCAAAATTTGTGCGGATAACCTCCGCCGGTTTACGCGAGTCGCACGTGCACGACGTGATTATTACTAAGGAAGCTCCGAATTATCGTATCGAGTCTTAGAACTTGCTCATTTATCGGCAAGAAGTTTTTGAAGAATTTCCTTTGCGTTCGCCGCGTTAGGATAACTAGGAACGGCAGCCAAGGCTTTCTGGTAGAATTCGATGGCCTTTTCCTTCATCGCCTTCTTTGCATAGAACTCGCCGAGGGTATCGTACAAATTGGCCTCCTTAGGATAGAGTTCGATCGCAGTTTTGAGAAGTTCTTCGCCGGCTTCCCATATCCCAATCCGGTCAAGGTTGTAGGCAAGCGTATTTAAACTAGGCCGAATTAGGCCGTTACCGTTTAGTATCTATCGAACGCATCAACGCCTGCTTGCCTTTGTCGCGTTCGCCGAGATCGTTAGAATCATCCTTTGTAGCTGTCGGTCGAGTCCAGATAGAGATTTACGAAAGATACGGCGATCTTCATTGCTGAATGTTAAAGACTTCCCTGTCAGAACATGAAGCTCACGTCGCGATCATCGGCCGCTCAAATTCGGATTGGCCTCCTCGGCACATTGCTTTCGCAATTGGGCATCGACCGCATCAACGTCCGTATCTCCGTTGAAGACTATCCGGCGGACTGCGGCGTTGTTCTTTTCGACCAGTTTTGTTGCCGGCCCGCAACGTGCTTCATCACCGCGTCGTTAAATTTGAACTCGGCGGGAAGATCGAGTTGGTTATAGTCGTTAAAAAATCGTATCACCCTGAGGTCGAGTAGGAAAGTAGCCGTTGCGCACCGTGTTTATCATTCAGCTTTTTCGCCATAAACGAACCGATCTTTACAAGCGGTCCATTCAATTTCGCCCGGCCCTGAGCGATTGTCCTGAATAAATCTTGCTGTTTTGGCGCGACGAGCGTTTCGGCATTAAGCGTCTGATTGAAGAGAGCAAAGACGTCTGCAACTTCTTTTGATCTTCCGTCAAGCGTTACCGCGTTTCTCGAAGTATCCACGATTTTCCTCAAATGACTGCTGAATACCGACAATCAGCGGAACACGGTTTCTGTCGCCAGCAATATAGGCATTGGTACTCGCAGCCTCACCGGTGATCAGCTCGAACAGCTTCATTATATAAGGCGACGTGTTCGCGCCTTCAAGATTTGCGGCGACCGCTATCGTCAACTTTCGTGACGGGAACGTGAATAGAAATGTAGATGTTTCCGCCTGGCCACCGCTGTGCGATAGAACAAAACGTCCGTTTGTTGGATTGGTGCTCCACCCGGCGTTGTAATTAGTGATTTCACCGTTTTTCGTCGCCATCGAGTTATACATAAGATCGAGGCTCTTAGGAGAGAGAACGGTGCCACTGTTGAAACCACTGCCGAATTTGAGCATATCGATGACGCTTGCACGTATACCGCCGGCCGAAAAGCGGCTGCTGATATCTACAAACTCAGAGTTTCTGACCTGGCCATCGACATTTTCATAGCCTCGCACGCGATTCGGGATCAGTTCATATGGATTGTCCATCACCGTCGTCGCCATTCCGAGCGGCTTCCATACATTCTCCGTCATGTATTTGCCGTATGGCATTTCGGAGGCCCTTCGATGACGGCACCGAGCAAATTGTACCCGTAGCTGCTATACGAATAACGCGTCCCGGGTTCGTTAATAAGGTCGAAATTCTCAAAAACAGCAATTGCTTCTCGCGTATTCTTGCGGTCCTTGAAATGTCCTTCCTTGTCGTAATCCTGATAATGCTGATGCCGCCGATGTGGCCTAGCAATTGGCGGACGGTCACCGGAAATTTCTTCTTTGGAAAATACGGCACATAGGTCTGCACTTCAGCGTCGAGGTCGATCTTGCCTTTTTCGGCGAGTTGGAGAACCGCGACCGCTGTCATCGGTTTATTCACGGAAGCCATTCGATAGATCGATTCCGACTTTGCGGGTGATCGATTCTCTAAGTCGGCAAAGCCATATCCCTTGGTCCACATCACGCCGTCCTTGATAAAACCGACGCTGATACCGGGCACTTTGTCGGCAGCCATTTGCTGCCGGACAAAAGCCTCAAACTCGGTGACTTGTGCAGACGTGAGAACGGATGTCTGAGCGGAAACGACCAACGACGACACCAACGACACAACGACTAGAACGGCAGACTGAAATGAAGCCAAGCGCATTTTTGACACCTCTGGGAAAAATTAGATCGGTCTTATAAAGAAAACACCACAGACACAAAGAATATGACAGAAATCGGCGAGAATGTTTTACGCGGTAAGGCTTGCGGAGAGAGTTTCCCATTCTTCATAAAGGCTTTTATCTTGTTCGGTTTCGGTGATCTCGTCGGTGACGAGTTTTAGTCTTGCGTAGTCACCTGCGATCTTTGGGTTGCTGCTATCCTGTGGCAAGTTTGGCGAAGTTTCTTCGAGGTTCGATATTTCATTCTCGATCGCGTTTATTTGCTTTTCGATCTTTTCGCGTTGGTTTTTGCTAAAGTGTTTTGGGGGCAGGTCGCTACCGCTTCCGGTTCTGACATGATTGACGCAGAAATGCGTGGTTTGGCTGCCAGTCCGGACGACGGCTCCGGCTTTCCAATCGTGATATTCGGTGTAATTCCCGTCGAAAAATGTGACGGTGCCATTGTCTTCAAACGCAAGAACATGATTAACGATCTTATCGAGAAAAAAACGGTCGTGGCTGACGGTTATGATCGTGCCGTCGTATTCATCCAGAGCGTTCTCAAGCGATTCGCGGGAAGGGATGTCGAGATGGTTCGTCGGCTCGTCGAGTACGAGGACGTTGTGGTGCGAATAGATCAGTTTCGCAAGGGCAAGCCGGCCTTTCTCGCCACCAGACAATGTCGAGACGTTCTTAAAAACGTCCTCGCCCGTGAAAAGAAACTTTGCGAGAAAGCCGCGAAGCTGTCCGTTGTCGGCTGACGGAGCGACGCGGCGGAGTTCCTGTATGACCTCGTTTCGCGGTTCCAGATCTTCAAGGTTCTGCGAATAGTAGCCGATATTCGTCTTCGTTCCCCAATGCATTTTGCCGGAAAGCTCGCGGATATTACCTAGAATTGTCTTCACCAATGTAGTTTTACCGGTCCCGTTTCCGCCGATTATTCCGAGTGCATCACCTCGATGGAGAGAGAAATTTAGCTCCTTCGCAAGAACCTTTGTTTCATATCCAATCGTCAGGTCCTCTACGGTGAGCACATTATTCCCAGTGCGTTCGACCTGTTTTAATCCAAAGTTTCCGCCAGCCTTCTCGGACGCGACGGCCTCGATGCGGTCCATGCGGGCGAGCAATGTCCGGCGTGACTTTGCCTGTTTTGTTTTTTGACCTTCCAGATTGCGGCGGATGAACTCCTCGGTTTTGTTGATCAACGACTGCTGGTTTTCGTATTCACGCTGCTGCTGCTCACGGCGGAGCTCGCGTTCGATCAGATATTTCGAGTAGTTTCCAGCGTAGGTTACGGCAACGCCGCGGTCGATCTCGATAATGCGATTAGTTATCCGGTCTAGAAAATAGCGGTCGTGGCTGATGACAACGTATGTCTTTTCATAAATCTTCAAAAAATCTTCGAGCCATTCGACGGCGCCGACATCGAGATGATTCGTCGGCTCATCAAGCAGTAAAACATCCGCCGAAGAAAGCAGCAATCTTGCCATTCCCAGACGGTTCTTCTGGCCGCCGGAGAGAGTGTTCGTCTGTGCCGACCACAATTCAGTTGGAAAGCCGAGACCTAATAAAACGGCTTCGGCCTTGGCCGCGTAAGAAAAACCGTCGGCATGTTCGAACTCTGTTTGCAGATCGGCGTAACGGTCGAGAACTTCGGCGGAGTGATCCGTTCTCCATAACCTTCTCAAGATGGCGCATCTCTGCTTCGATATCGTGAATCTCTTTGAATGCCGAAAGCGCAGCAGTGTGAACCGTCTCGTTTTGAGTAAAATCCACATGCTGGTCGAGCAGGCCGAGCTTTAGTCCGTTAGCTTTAATTACATCGCCAGAATCGGCTCCTTCCTGGCCGGTGATAAGACGAAAAACCGTCGTCTTGCCGGCACCGTTGCGCCCGACGAGTCCGACCTTTTCGTTCGGATTTACCTGGAACGAAACGCCCCGAAGAATCTCGTTGCCGCCGTATGATTTTGTCGCGTCTGAAAGTCTGAAAAGCATAAAAAAGAGTAGCCGACCTATACGCCGGCTACTTTGTTATTTGTCACTGATATTCACTCTTGCGTTCGCCTAACCGCGCAAACTAAAGCTTGATGTAAGTTCCGGCTACTTTCCGGCGTTAGCGTTCGCCGGTTTAGGAGCGTCGGTGTTTACGGGTGTATTTGCCGCCGGTTTCGCATTCGAATTAGCTACACTGTTAGTGTTGGTCGCTGAATTTGTATTTGCAGAAGCCGCATTGGCGTTTGACGTATTTGCCGCAGTATTCGTGTTCGAATTTGCTGGTGCTGCAGGTCTTGCTCCGCTCAACTCATTCGGGTTCTCAACGACCTTTTTCGCCAAATAGTTTTCGATCTTCGCTTCATTGACCGCGATCTCGCCGTATGACTGCCACAAAAGGCTCTTGCGGGCCTTGATCAGCAACTCGGTGACACGCTGCCGGACACCCGGACTTTCAAGCGTAAGATCTTCGTCGCGTTCCTGTTTACGCTGAAGTTTTACAATTAACAAACGACCTTCGAGCGGAAGTGCCTGTGGTATAACCTGGCCGTTCTGCATCTTGTTCATTACGTAATCGGCAACACCGGCACCCAAAGTCTGCTTCATTTCGTCTTCGGTGAAATAACGCCAGTCGCCGCCTTTTGATCGCGTTTGCAGATCTTCACTGGCCTCGCGTGCCAAAGTGGCGAAATCGGATCCGGAAAGAGCTCGCTGCCCGATCTCTTTAGCCTTGGCATTCGCCTGATCTTCATTCGTCGTTGTGTCGCCCTGTCCGCTATTTGCCGGATCAATAACGATCGCCGCCAATTCGGCACCTCGCTTGTTCTTGAACTGCTCTTTATTGCCGTTGTAAAAATCCTCGATCTCTTTATCCTTTGGTGATTCTACTTTTCCGGCGATTTTTTCCTGAAGCCTTTGAAGCGCAACTTCTTTCTTTACATTCAACCGCCAGCTTTGCTCGTTCTCACCAGCAAGTGTCATTTGCTTTGCAAATTCCTCAGCTGATAAACCACTGGAAGTTTTTCGCTTGTTAACCTCGGCAGTTACATCTTCTTCATTCGGAACGGTTTGTTCCTTTTCAGCTTTCTGGAACATGACTTCCGTCTGGATCATCTGCTGAAGAACGCTGAGGCGAGCAGACGCAAGCTCGAGCGGGGACAGATTGGCTTCCTTGCCCTGGCTCTGAGCTTTTATGCCCTTTTCGACCTCTTCCATCTTGATCTCTTTTCCATTGACGCGAGCCGCGATCTCGTTTGGATCGACTACACCGGGGCCACTGTTAGCGGCCGGGCCGCCCGAACATGCACCCAACATAGCCGCAAACAAAGCGGTTGCGGATAATTGAAAAGAAACTAAACTTAAATTTTTGCACTGTGGCTGTTACTCCTTTGAAGTTATCAATTTGTATCATTGCTTGACTGTACGTATAATTATTTGGTATAAAATCTATTTTTGAGTTTTTGTAATACTCATTTATCGAACCTCACTTATTAATTCTGGAGGCTATAATTTATGGCAAAACGATGCGACATATGCGGAAAAGGCCCGCAGTTTGGAAACAATGTTTCACACGCTAATAACAAAACCCGTCGGCGATTCAATCCGAATCTTCAGCCGGTCCGCGTTCAGCTCCCAGCTGGCGGAAGCGGCCGGATCAAAGCTTGCACCCGCTGCATCAAGTCGGGCAAAATTGTCAAAGCGGCGTAATCTTCTTTGATATCAATACTTACCGTTTAGTTGCCAAATCCAGAGCGAATTCGGGGTCTGGCTTTTCTTATTTGTAAGAGTTGCGGCTTCAGCCGCGAAAATCACACTTAAGGCTTAACTCTTAAAGAACCGCGATACAGTCAATCTCAACTCTCGCATCACGCGGCAACTTTGCTGCCTGCACCGTCGCTCTCGCTGGTTTATTATCAACGAAGTGCTTTCCATAAACCTCGTTCATTGCAGCGAATTCACTCATATCCGCGAGAAAGACTGTGGTTTTTACTACGTCATTTAGATCAGCCCCGGCGGCGACCAGAACAGCTTTAAGATTTATCAAAACCTGTTCGGTCTGTTCGGCAACATCGTTGGAGACAAAGTCACCCGTTTTAGGGTCGATCGGAATCTGGCCCGAACAGAAAACCATGTTTCCTGTTTTTATCGCCTGCGAGTAAGGCCCAATTGCTCCCGGAGCATTTTCGGTCGAAATAATTTCCTTCATCGGTTCTTTATACCGTTTACTAGATTAATCAAGCAAAACGCGAATTCTAGCAAATTAGGGGATAAAAAGAAAGTTGACGCGGTGGTTTTAGCGATCTAGGGGTTCATTCTTTCAACGTCTATTACGCCAGGCACATGCTGTATCGCAGTCACAACACGATCGAGGTGCTTCTTATCGAAGACCTCTACAGTAACCTCAATAAGCCCTCTATCATCGCGTGAAACACTAGCACGAGCATCGCGAATACCGGTCTTGATATCCGCAATTGCGTTGGTAATGCCAGCGATCATTCCGTTGCGGTTCTCCGTGGTGACGAGAATCCCGACCGACTGCACTTCGTCTTTCTCCGTTTTGGCCCATTCGACATCGACGATCCGATCCTTGTTGATCATTAATTGGGCAACGTTCTTACAGCGTTTGTTGTGGACGACAATGCCTTTGCCGAGCGATATGTACCCGACAATATCTTCACCACGAAGCGGATTACAGCAACGGGCACGCGTCGTTAACAGGTTATCGACGCCTTTAACGATTATCGCGTCCTCGCCCATTCCGATGAAACGCTTGACTGCCTTCATCCCGCTCTCGATACGCGTTTCCTTGCGTTTTTCAGGATCAAGCTCGGCAAATTTTTCAGTGCCGAGGAATTTCGATAAAACATTTCGCGGCAGCGTTTTACCGTACCCGATCGAGGCAAGAAGATCTTCCGGGCGACCAAGGCCGTACTCGTTGGCGATCCTCTTCATCTCGGTATCGTTATTGATCAGTTTCTTGGGCGAAACGTGAAAGCGGTCCGCCTCCTTTTCAAGAAGCTTGCGGCCAATGTCGATCGAATCCGCACGCTGCTGTTCGGATATCCAATGACGGACACGGTTCCTTGCCTTCGACGTGATAACGAAGTTCAGCCAATCGCGCGACGGCTTGGAATTTGCGGTCGTCAAGATCTCAATGACATCGCCGTTCTGTATCTCAGTCTTGAGCGGCACGATACGACCGTTTATCTTCGCCCCGGTGCAGGTGTCGCCGACCTCCGAGTGGATGGCATAGGCAAAATCGAGCGGCGTCGCTCCGCGCGGAAGCTGAATGACTTTTCCCATCGGGGTAAAGGCATAAACATCCTTTGGGAACAGGTCGAGCTTTAACGATTCAATAAAATCTTCCGAGTCTTCGTTCGCTTCATTGTCTTCTACAAGCGGAAGCAGCAGTTTTTCGACAGTCTTGCGGAGTTCATCCAGGCTTTCATCGCCCTCGTTCGATCCGAGCTTCTTTTCTTTATATTTCCAATGCGCGGCGACGCCTTCTTCGGCGACCTGGTGCATTTCTTCGGTTCGGATCTGTACCTCGAACGACTGTCCTCCGTCTCCGATCACCGACGTGTGCAGCGATTGATACAGGTTGTCCCTCGGAATCGCGATCCAGTCTTTGAAACGTTCAGGCACCGGCGTCCAGATATCGTGAATCACACTAAGCGTTAAGTAGCAATATTTGCGGTCGTTCGGCGTGATGATGCGTGCGGCGATCAGATCATAAACCTGTTCGATCATCAGCTTTTGCTTCTTGAGCTTTTTCCAGAGCGAGTAGAGGCGTTTTACACGACCCTCGATCGCAACAAAAGGAACTTCGTTCTCCGTAAGTTTGATGCTGATCGTCTCTTGAATGCGATTGAGAATCGCCTCAAGCTCGGGACGTCGCGCATCCACATCCTTTGCAAGACGTTTATATTCTTCGGGATAGAGATTCTGGAATGAAAGGTCTTCCAGCTCGCTGCGTATCTTTCCCATTCCGAGTCGATGAGCAATCGGAGCGTAGATATCAAGGGTTTCCTGCGAAATGCGGGCCCGTTTCTCAGGTTTGAGATACTGCATCGTCCGCATGTTGTGTAAGCGGTCAGCGAGCTTGATCAAAACCACCCGAACGTCAGTGATCATCGCAAGTACCATCTTGCGAACATTCTCGGCTTGCTGTTTTTCTTTTGATAAATTGCTGATGTGAGCGATCTTTGTGAGGCCATCGACAAGCCGCGTGATCTCGTCGCCGAAATATTCACGAATAGTGTCGAGACCGACCAACGTGTCCTCAACAACGTCATGCAAGAGGCCAGTCGAAACGCTTACTTCGTCAAGCCGCATGTCGGCCAGAATCTCTGCAACTTCCAACGGATGCACAAGGTAAGGCTCGCCGGACGCCCGCTTTTGTCCGCGGTGGTGAAGCGCGGAAAAAAGGTAAGCCCGCCGTATCAGATCGATGTCTGGGTCTGGCCGGTTTCGTTCTACCTTTGCGATAACGTCTTCTATGCGGATCATCTTGCCAATATCTATTCTACATATACCTGTGGTTCCTACGCCATGATTATTCGAGTGGTCGTTTTGCCCGCGATTTAAAAGAAAGTAAAAGGTGATGCTCTATTTAACAAATTGAGCATCACCCGAATGAAAGTTTACTGGCGATTATTTCTTTGTTGCGTTGTTCGCCTTATTTGAGTTTGTCTCTTCCGCCTTTATTGCGTTGCGGTTATCGATTTCAGTCTGTAGAGACTTACCGACATCGCTCAAAGCCACAAAATCTGCTTTGGCCTTGTCGGCATCCGTCTTTAACTTATCGTGGTCAGCATCACGACCTTCCATCTCAGCCACACGCGACGCTTGAATAATCAAACTCGCCCTGTATGATCTGGCCGATTCGAAAGGCTTAATTGCATCAAGGGTTGATTTGAGCTGCTCGTCAGTAGCCGTTTTAGCGTTCAAACTGCCTGCGTTCTTGACCGTTTCCGGCTCGAGTGCGACTGCCTGTTCGATTAGCTTCGAACCTTCGGCTACACAACCCTTCAGCTTATCAAAATCGGCAGCATTGGCTGGCTTCGTGAATTGAAACACATCCTTGCCGTCTTTCTTTACAGTTTTCTTTGTTGCCTCAGTGTCAGATATCTCGTTGGCACAGGTATTCTGTTTAGCGGCGAGCGACGTCAGGGCCTCTGCACGGTATTCAGGTTTGATATCGGCCGCGTTAGAGCGTTCTGTCACCCATTGCAGCCAGTCGTCGGGCCTCTGAAGATTCTCGTACAAGCTCGCGATTGCCTTGTAAGAACTTTGATCGTTCTTATTTATACTGAGGGACTTTTTATATTCCTTGATCGCTTCTTCGGCCAGGGACTTGTCAATCCGGTTTCCGATAAAACGAGAGTGTAGCGTTCTGGCAAGAAAGGTCTGCGCTATCTTTCCCTCTTCTGTGAGACCTTGCGGGTCCCGACCGGCCGCTTTTCTGAAAAGCTCCTCCGCTACCTCGAACTTTCGTTCTTTGTAGGCAAGCGAGCCATCGACCAGATTTTTTCTGGACATTATTCGGTTATAGTAAGAACAATTAGTGGTTAGAAATACTGCAAGTATTAGTAATACAAATATTCCTAAACGAGGAAATCTCATTTTTCGACTCCATTTCAAAACCTAAAGTCAATGCTCACGCCCGATGGCGTTCAGCGTACGTTGATCTTCGGGTTAATTTATTCGGTTAGATCGTCAATCTGCAATCCAATCGGCGAGGCCTTTGCCAATTTAGCGGCATCGATGACCTTGACGACATCACCATACCTGACCGAGGTCGGTGATTTGATAAAAATAGTCTTTTCTACCTCGTTGGTTCCTTCGCGAAATACGCCGTTGGTTTCACGGGCCTTGAATATTTCTTCAAGTTTGCCTGTCAACGCCGCCGCATCGCTAACGTCACCAGCAGCTTCGTTGTTTAATGTAATCGCTTTGGTGTCCTTATTGATCGCAACTACGAGGGTCAAAGGATTCGGCTTTACTTCCTGCTGCGGCTGATCTTTCGGTTCAGCCGGAACCTTCGCTTCAAATTTACTCGGTTTCACCGGCGAGATGATCATAAAAATAATCAAAAGCACAAGCAAAACGTCGATCAAGGGTGTTACGTTAATTCTCGGCACAGCGCCTTCGCTGGAACCGCCTCCTGACATTCCCATAAGTCAAACACTCCTACTACTTATCAAAGGTTGAGAGATCTCCCGCTTACTGCGCTGGTGCCTCTCCGCCTTTTTTCTTATCGGCCACTAATCCGATCTTATCAATGTCCTGTTTACGTATGACATCGATCGCCTGGACAACAGTGCCGTAATTAACATCTATACCGCTCTTGATGTAAACGATACGTTTATCGGGAGCCTTGTCCTTCATCATCGTTTGGATCTTTTCTCCTAACGAAGCGAGCGGAAATGGATCCTTTCCAATGTAAAAATTATTGTTATCGGGAATAGAGATCACGACGGATGTGTCTTTTGTGATCTCAGAGTCTTCCTCGGGCGTCATCATGTCCTTTGGAAGGTTGACGGTAACTCCCTGCTGTAAAAGCGGCGTAACGATCATAAAAATGATCAAAAGCACCAGCATCACGTCAACCATCGGAGTTACATTGATCTCCGAGTTATATTCCTCGCTTCCACCGATTGCTGCTCCCATGGCAACTATTCCCCCTTCAAAGTAGATCCCAAGCTAACGAGGTTAACCTTTTAATGCCTTTGTACGCTGTTTGATGAAATAATCGACCAATTCCGAGGCCGAGTTTTCCATTTCTACGCCGAAGCTGGTTACTTTATTTGTGAAGTAGTTGAACAGCCACACTGCGGGAACGGCCACGGCGATTCCAAACGCGGTAGCAACCAGAGCCTCGGCAATAGCAGCACCTACAGCACCGATACCGGCGTTCTCTGTCTGGGCCAACGCGACGAAAGCACCGATGATACCTACGACGGTTCCGAACAGTCCGACGAACGGAGCGGTCGAGCCAACCGTAGCAAGCCCCGCCAACCCACGCTTCAATTCAGCTGTTTTAACCGCGATAGCACGGTCGAGGGCACGCTTCGAGGCTTCCATTTCATCCGCCGAGATATCGGAGTTACCCTGGTGTGCGGCAAATTCCTTCAGTCCCGATGAAACAACCATCGCGAGGTGCGAATCCTTGTGTCTGTCGCTGATGTTAATAGCTTCGTCGATATTGCTGTTCTTCAACGCCATTGCAACTTTCGGTGCGTACTGACGCGATTGCTGTTTCGCTTTGTTGTAAGTGAGCCAGCGTTCGATACCGACGGCGATCATGTAAACCGATTGGATCAGCAAAATAGCGATCACGATCCAACCCGGAATAGTCAAACTCTTGGCAATGTCGTAAATGCCGAAAGAAATTTTCGTGTCGGCGGCAAACATCAGAAGTGAGCCCAGGAAATCCGATCCTAAAAGGCTAGCAAAAAAAGTCATTGTTTTTCCTCCAAAGAAATCAAAAGAATTTTTATTATTGCAGAATCTTATAACTGAGGAACGGCCCGAGCGAACCGCTCCTCGTCAATCTGTTCCGATTACGGCACGAAGTTATAAGTAATTACACCCGAAACTTTAACCGGCTGCCCGGACAGCATTGTCGGGCTGAATCTCGCTCCGCGAGCTGCTGAAACCGCCGCCGCTCTGAGAAGCGGGTGTCCGTTAACGGCACTGGCCGAAATTACGCTTCCAGTTTCGCTAATCAAAACCTGTACGCTTACCGCTCCACTTGCTCGAACAGCCCTGGCTGCCGGTGGATAAGGCGGTTTTGGCAAACTTGTTGCCTTACCGTTAAGAACTCCACCAGAAATAGTCTTTGGCGGCTCTTTCTTTGGCGGTGGTGGCGGAGGTGGTGGTGCTGCCTCTTTCTCACCTGTGCCTCCCTGACCGGGAAGCCCGCTGTCGCTGCCAGTTCCGCCCGTATTTACAGGGCCTTTATAATCTGGCGGCGGCGCGTTTGCAGCGCTGTAATTTACGTCGCCCTTGACGGTATATTTATTTGGGTCTCGCGGCGGAATAGTTGGTCTTTCAGCACTGATCTTTGGCGGTTCTTTAGGAGATTCGCTCATCGCCTGAATGATCTCTTTACGAACGTCCACATTCGGATCTTTTTGCTTCTCCGGCTGCTTTTCGGGCTCCGGTTCAGGGGCTTCCTCGATCACCGGCGGGGCCACAAGCGTTTCAAGCGAAAGCTCGTCGCCTCCCATACCGTAATCTTTTGCAAAGAGGCTATAAAGCCAGGCGCTCATTAACACCGTGACCATTATCACGAATGTGGTAAGCAGAAAACTGCTTCGCCGGGTATCCTCAGAAGCGTGGCTTTTTGACTCGACTAATTGATCTAACATCGCTAATTCCTCCCTTTACTTCCGGTGCCAAACTAGGTCAAGGGTTACGAACCTTCAAGTTGTAATTTGATGATAAGAAAAACATCACAGGTTATAATTGATCTAAACAACCAACCCAACTACCTGTAGATGATCCAGCTTTCTCACACTGTGAACTTTTAGCATTCTACGCGGGGCAATAAACTTACATGCCGGCAACGGATACAAAAGTCCTACAAATTCCGTATGGATGTTTGCAACAATACGCGAAAAAGCAGACACGAAATATTTAATTGACCAGCAACGTAATGCAGTCTAAATACTTAGTTTCCGAAAGTCAAGAATAATCAATGGAAAATTTGACGTTTTTTCAAGTTTCTTGTTAAATCAGTTACAAAAAAAACCTCGCCGAGTGACGAGGTTTCATATCGTGAGCAGATTCTTTTGCTTCAGCTACCTTGTCACAGGCCGTCTGGTGACCGTGCGGCGAGCCGCTGAGGCCATTTTTTCGCCTGATTGCTGCACCGGAACTTCCTTAATCTTACCGAGGCCGAGTTTACTCTGCCACCAGATCGCAATGGGGCTGGCGATGGCGATCGTCGAGAAAGTACCAGTTATGGAGCCTACAAAGAGAGCTAATGAGAAGCCGCGCAAAACCTCGCCACCAAACAACACAAGTGCAAGCACGGACAGAAACACAAGACCGTTGGTAACGATCGTTCGCGACATCGTTTGATTGATGGAATCGTTCGTCAATTGATAAAGAGACTTGTCGCGGTTGAGGCTCAGATTCTCGCGTATGCGGTCGAAGATAACGATCGAGTCATTTACAGAGAAGCCGACGAGCGTAAGAAGTGCAGCAAGCACGGTTAGGCTGATCTCCCACTGAAACACCGAGAAGAAGGCGAGAGTGACCAGAACGTCGTGAAAAACGGCTATAACCGCACCGGCTGCGTATGTCCAGTCATATCTAAACGCGATGAACAGCAGGATGCCGACCATTCCAAGCAGCGTGGCCTGAATTGCCTGCGTACGCAGTTGAGCACCAGCCACTGGACCGACGGAATCGGTTCCGACGATCTTGTAAGCGGCAGCTTCGTCTTCTGGAAGAGCCTTTGTCGCTTCCGCTTCTTTACCAAATGTATCGAGGGCCTGTTTTACGGTTTGCCGCCCACGGTCAACTTGCGTGTTTCGAACAGCTTCTCCAGTCTCAGCGGTCGCTCCGGCGACGGGAGCGCTCGTTTCCACATCCTGAAACAGTGGCACTTTGATCAAAACCTCGTCGGTTTTGTCAGTAGAATCCTGAATGATCGGTTCATTGATGCCGACTGTGTTGAGCGCGGCACGAATTGCGTCCGTTGACGGTTTTTCCTTGAACTTGGCCGTGATAACGGTTCCGCCCTGGAAGTCGACGCCCAAATTAAATGCATCGGTTCCGCCAGGAGTTATCTGTCTGCCAATGGCAGAGATCAAACCGGCCGCAAGGATCAGGATAGAAACTGCAATAAGCGGCTTGCGCCATCCCATCCAGTCAACATTAATATTGGTAAAGATTTGAAACATTCTTATTCAGTGGTCAGCTATCAGATATCAGCGGTCAGCTAGAGGTCTTGCTGAATTCTGATAGCTGAATGCCGACAGCTATCAACTAGATACTTAATTTCTTCATTTCCGGATTTCGGTCGAGCAGCCACATAAAAATCGTTCTCGAAACGAATACTGCCGAGAAAAGGTTGATCAACAATCCAAGGATCAGCGTTACCGCAAAACCGCGGATCGGGCCCGAACCATAAAGGTAGAGGATGATCGCCGAAATAATTGTTGTTACGTGCGTGTCGATGATGGTGATAAACGCACGGTCGAAGCCTTGCGACACGGCATCAGAGACGTTCTTTCCTGCTCGGAGCTCTTCGCGCATACGCTCGAAAATCAGCACGTTCGAGTCTACGGCCATGCCGATACCGAGAATCAAACCGGCTATACCAGGCAGCGTCAATGTCGAATCGACCATGATCAAGGCAGCCAGCGTCAAAAGCAGATTGAGAACGAGAGCAATCACAGCATTTATGCCCGACCCTCGATAGTAAACAAGCATGAACAAAACAATGAATATCAAACCGGCAATCGATGCGGTAACGCCCGAACGGATCGAATCTGCTCCGAGGCTCGGTCCGACCGTCCTTTCTTCCTGGTATTCGAGCGTTGCCGGCAATGCACCCGAACGCAGCGTAAGAGCAAGGTCCTCTGCACTGGTTTTTGAGAACTTGCCGGAAATCTCTCCCTGATCGTCGATGCGCGACTTAATGTAGGCTATGGATTTAACTTGATCGCCTCCCTCTTCGGAGCCGAGTACGACACCCATATAATTATTCAAATTCTTGCTGGTCCAGTCGCCGAACTTCGCGGCACCGCCAGGCTTCAAAGCAAAAGAAATCTGGTAATCGTTATCATTTCCGGTCTGGGACCTAGCGTTTGCATCGCGCAATTCGCTGCCATCGACTATCGCCGGATATTCGACGACGACAAATTGTTTCGGCTGTTCGGGGAGCGGAGTGCCGGTCGGTGCCGGTGCTGCGTCGCGATCGACGTAGACCATGACCTTTCGATTCGGCGGAACCGTACCGCCCATCGACTGTTTGGCGGCATCTTCGGTCGGGTAAGTTTGTATCTGAGCTGGATTCGGCGGGCCCACCACTTTCATCAGCTTCAAGCTCGAGTTCGCTCCAATCAATTTCTTGACGCGCTCCGGATCATCAACGCCGGGCATCTGCAAAAGGATCTGTCCCGAAGATTCAGCACCGTGCCGCTGAAGCGTCGGCTCCTTCACGCCAAAAGCGTTAATGCGGCTATCAATGATCTTCAGAGCCTGTTCAACAGCTTGATTCTTCAGAACTGTTTGAATATTCGAGGGCAAACTCCAAGTGACAGTATTTCCGCTGGTCGATTCGGTCCAGTTTACGAAATCAACCTTCTTCCTGACCTCGTCAATAACGGCTTGCGTCTGTGCTGCGTCGGTAACTTCGATACCGATCGAATAAGTACCTTTCTCGGCAACAACATTGTTACCAGCAACAGGTAATTTCGCGTCCTGTGCCGCGGTCAAAGCAGCCTGAGCGTTATTTTCAGTAAGCGTTTTCAGATAATCGTCCGTCTTGACGCGCATCACGAGGTGCGAGCCGCCTTTTAGATCAAGTCCAAGGTTGATATTTTCGGCGAGATTCTGCTTGATTCCCTGCCATGTAAAATCTCCCTTGTTAAGCGACCTTCGCGGGCCGATCACAAGATAAATGCCCACCAGAGTGACCACCAAAATTACCGCTGCCCTGATCCACAAACTGTTGTTTTTCATAAAACTGGTCAATCGTGAATCGTGAATAGTAAATCGTGAATCGAGCTTTATTTAAAACTCCCATTCACCATTCACCATTCACCATTCACCTTTAACAAACTATTCCGCTTTTTTACCAACTACCGCACTCTTGCCAACTTCCAGAAACGATTTTTCGCCGCTCAGGATAATAAAGCTGGTCTCCCTGACTTCCTTTATCTTGCCGATAATTCCGCCGTTCGTAACGACTTCATCATTGATCTTTAGTTGCGTGATCAAATCCTGAAGCTGCTGTTTCTGCTTCTTTTGAGGCAAAATGACGAGAAAATAGAAAATTCCAAAAATAAATACAAACGGCAGAAACGGCAGAAGTGTTCCGATTAGACCGCTTCCGCCAGCGTCCTGAAAAAATAGCATTGATATACTCATCCTTTTCGTACAGAAAACAAAACTTAATAATATACGCTCAAACGGAGTATATCAAACGCCTAAATCCTCATTCTCCCTTAATTTGCTTAGAAATTCGCTTCGGAATCGAGCAAAGCGGCCGGATTTGATAGATTGCCTAACTCGATCCATTGTGTCAAGGAAGAACGCAAGGTTGTGATGCGAGATCATAATCGCCGCGTTCATTTCACCGGCCTGATACAGATGCCGCAGGTATCCGCGTGAGTATCTTTTGCATACAGAGCATAAGCAGTCCGGGTCGATCGGCTCGCTGTCTGTTGCGAATTTCGCATTGCGAATATTGATCTTGCCTCGCGAGGTGAATGCTCCGCCGGTCCGTCCGTTACGTGTCGGCATTACGCAATCGAACATATCAACACCGCGGCTGACGGCTTCGATCAAGGTCTTCCGGCGTTCCGACGCCCATCAAATATCTCGGTTTATCCGTCGGCATCTTTGGCGCGAGAAACTCCAGCACTTCGTACATGACGGACTTTTCTTCGCCGACGCTGAGGCCGCCGATAGCATAACCGTCAAAGCCGATCTCAACCGTACGATCGAGACTTTCTTTTCTAAGATCAGAGATGTCCGGCACCCTGAACGATGCCGAACAATGCCTGCCTTCCACTCAACCCGCCGCCACCTTGTTCCGAACGCGATATCGACAAAAAGCCCGAATCGGCGCCATCTTCCTGTAAATTATTGAATCGATCTTTCGAACGTTTTGCCCATCGCGCCGTTAGCTCCAAACTCGCCCGCGTTGCGTCAATTCCGGCATCGCCCGGCGGACATTCATCAAAAACCATTACAATCTCCGAACCAAGTGCCGCCTGAACTTCCATCGAAACTTCGGGCGAAAGAAAACGTTTGCTTCCATCGATATGCGAACGAAACTCGACGCCTTCTTCGGTGAGTTTTCGAAGATCGGTCAGTGAGAATACCTGAAACCCGCCGGAGTCGGTCAGCAGCGAACGATTCCATGTAGAGAATTTATGCAGGCCGCCTAGACTGCGAATTATGTCGATGCCCGGACGAAGGAACAAATGGTAGGTATTTGCGAGGACGATGCGGGCGTCCATCTCCGATTCAAGCCATTCGAATCTGACGCCTTTCAAAGCACCTTGCGTTCCGACAGGCATAAAAACCGGCGTTTCGATCTCCGAACGCCGTGTCGTGATAATGCCCGCTCGGGCTTCGCCTTCCTGAGCAAGTACTTTCCAATTAATAGCTGTTTCCATTAAGAATAATTTAGCCGCAAAAAGTGCCAAGAGCCGCAAAGAAGACAATGTTTTCTTCTTGTGCTTTTTGAGCCTTTTTGCGGCTATCTCCGTTCGCCGATCAAAGCCCAGATGTTGGGCGGGCCGACCGCGGTTTCAGTTATGATCGTTCCTTCCTCGTTGACGAGCACCGCCGATGGAGCACCATGCATTCCAAATTTCTGCGCGACCGCATATTCCGGATCGACTAGGATCGGGGCCTCTAAGCCGAGCGTTTTTGTTTCTTCAGGTTCACCATCGGCAAAGATGACAAAGCCCGGATCTTCAGGCTTTTTGTTCAGCTCCCATTCGCGAATCTGCTTCATCAAAACGCCGCAATGCGGGCAGCCAAGGCTTGAAAAAGCGACAAGCGTTTTGCGGCCAAGAAGGCTCTTGTCCGTGATCTCCTCGCCCTTGAGGTCCTTCATCGAAAACGACGGTATCGTCTGTCCGATCTTCGGCCTTCCGTAACCGTTCATGCCTAAAAAATGCAGAAACTCGTCATTCAAATCGCGGCTTTTTACTTGTTCGACAAGGCGGCGAATGGCAAGATCGCCGGCGGCGACGTGGCTCGCGACTTTCCCGTCCGCATCGACGAAAAGAGCGGTCGGCGTCCATTTGGCGTTCATGATAAGTGCAAACTCACGGGCCTTTTCGACAAGCACGATGCGTTCATCCGCGTTTCCGAACTTTTCGCGGTTCTTGGCAATGTCGCCGTTGCTGACAAAAACGAATCGAAGCTTGTCGATCAATGCAGCTTCCCATTCTTCGACCTCAGGCAAAAGCACTTGACACGGTTCACAGGCTGGTCCGACGAAGAAAAAGAGGATCGGCTTTTTATCGGCTAGAAGATGTTCGGAATGTACGACCTGCCCATTCAGATCGGGTATCGCAAAATGTGGAAGCGGAGCACCGATCGGGAGGCCGTCATTCGGATCACCGGCTTCGTGGCGTTCGACCGGCATAGACTCGCCAGCCGCAAGTTCCAAAATGCCCATCCTTCGCAATATTTCATTTTGCTGATCGGAAAATCTTTTTACGTATGCAAGCAGAACTACGGCCAGGGCGAGCAGAAGAAATACCAATGTCATTTGCAGCATCTCGGCACTGGTTTCGGCGAGAGCAAGTCCTTGCCTGTCTCGGCCCTGAGCGATCAATACCAGCGCAAGTACCGCAAAAACGATGTTGCGGATTAGGCTTTTTTTACTGACGGGCTCGCTGTGGATCTGGCCGAAACAATGACAATCGGGAGCCTTGCCTTGCGAGATCTGCCAGAGCATTCCGCCGATAAATGTGAGCAAAAGCAATAGAGATCCGAGCGCTCCGACCCACGACATTTCCCTAAACAAAAAGCAGAAGGCGAAAACTATTTCAGCAAAAGGCAAAGCTATCGCAAAGGTCTTTGCAAATTCATCGGGCGTTCCGAATTCGCGCATTGCCTTCACAGAGCCTTGCAAATCCATCAGCTTCCCGATGCCAGCGAGAGCAAAAACTCCAAAAAGAACAAGCCTGATAAGAAGTAAAACAATTTCCATTTGGTCTTATAGTAAATAGTTGATCGAGCCGGATATGTCTTTCTTCGTTCCTCTTATTCATTCTTGTTCGGTGGTAAAAAAATTTAGACCACGGAATAAGACGAATGAAGGATCAAGAAGACCAAAAAACCGTTATCAGATTTTACAACGAAAACTAATCCTTCTTTTTACGAATCTTGTGTTTTTCCTTTAAACGGATCGGCGTCCCGAAAAATTCGAACGCGTCGCGGAGGCGATTTTCAATATACCTCAAATACGAAAAGTGTAATCCAGCTTTGTTTCCACCGGAAGTAAACAGAACGAACAGCGGCGGCCGCAATCCGCCCTGTGTAATGTACTGAACCTTTAAACGCGAGACGCCGCCCGCTGCGGAGGCCGGCGCGGTTCCGCCTCTAGGCTGCGAAATGCTGTCCTCGAAAAACTTATTTAGCTGGGCCGTCGGAACGCGAGTGTTGCGAGCCGCGTTGGCTTTAGCGACGAGCGGTAAAATCTTCGTGACCCGCTGACCGGTCAGTGCCGAGATTGCGACCATCGGTGCCCAGTCGAGAAATTTCATGTGCTGGCGCAGGTCACGTTCGAATTCGTAGATCGTATTCGTTTCCTTTTCTTCGATCGCGTCCCATTTGTTGACCGCAATAATAATCGAGCAGCCCGAATCGACAGCGTAGCCTGCAATGTTTGCGTCGAGATGCGTCGCTCCTTCGGTTGCGTCAACGATCAGAATTGCGACATCAGCCCGTTCGAGCGCTTTCGCGCGCCATGATGACAGACATTTTTTCCGCCATCTCGACTGTCTTCCCTTTGCGGCGAATTCCGGCGGTGTCGATGAGAATATATTTTTGGCCGTCAACTTCAAGCTCGGTGTCGATCGCATCGCGGGTCGTGCCGGCGATAGGAGAGACGATTACGCGCTCCTCGCCGAGAATGCTGTTCAACAGCGAAGATTTCCCCACATTCGGCCTGCCGATTATGGCAAGTTTTATCTCTTCACGCTTTTCTTCCTCGACTTCATCTTCAAACTCGAGCACATCGAAAACCTGATCGAGCAGGTCGCCGATCGACGTTCCGTGTTCCGCCGATAAAGGAGCCAACTCGAATCCGAATTTGTAAAACTCAGCGGCTTCCTCTTCAACCTTCCGCGTTTCCGCCTTATTTGCGGCGATGAAAACCGGTTTGCCGATATTCCGCAGGAATACAGAGATCTCTTCATCAAGCGGCGTCACACCGGCCCGCGCATCGACAACCCAAATAATTGCTTGCGCCTTTATCGATCGCATAACCGGCTTGCTTGAATATATTTGCGGGAATTATCGCTTCGTCGTCGGGCACGATACCGCCTGTGTCGACTAGCTCGAACGTTCGCGACTTCCAATCGACATCGCCAAAAATACGGTCACGGGTAATGCCCGGTTCGTCGCCGACAATCGATTTGCGGGAACCCGTCAATCGATTGAACAGCGTGGATTTGCCGACATTTGGCCGGCCAATAATGGCGACTAACGGAGCTTTCATTAGCTAGAGAATAATAAAGCCTTTGAGAATGTACAACTTGGACGCTCGCCGCAAATATTGAATTCACTACCGGTTTCCATTAACATCGAAGTTTGCCTGTAGACGCGTGCTCTCAATTATGAACCTGGAGAAACAACACGAAACGGTTAACGCATTGATCTGTCCGGTGACAAAGCTCGGATTGGAACTCGTCACGCTCGAAACAGCTCAAGAGCGAATGAATGGCGAATTGCGACCACGCGCCGAGTCACTAAATGCCAAGGGCAAAGTGTCGAAACCCGCTGGCCTTACGCCGCGCGTTCTTTTGCGTGAAGACCTAAAATGCGCGTATCCAGTTGTCGATGGAATCCCTATTCTTCTCGCCCCCGAAGCTTTGACCGTTGGCAAAGATCAGGCTGCGTTCGACCTGACCGATGCAAGATATGCCGAAGCGTATGAGGAGATGGAGTTTTATAACAGCGTCGCTTCGAATGCGTCCGAAAAGCTTGAGAGAGGTGGTGCCGAATCGATCCTGCCGACCGAGCTGGCCGCAACCGCCGAGGAGCGAGCTTCGTTTCCGGCACCGTGGCAGCGTTGGGTCGATACTGTTCACGATTCCGCGGCATTGTGGGATGCGTATATTCATCTTGGGCCTTATAAAAACCAGCGGGTTTTGCAGCTCGGAGGTTCAGGAACTCATGTGATCAAATTCGCGATGGCCGGTGCTGCCGAGTCGTGGCTGATAACTCCAATGCTGGGTGAAGCATCGATAGCCCGCGGGCTGGCCGAATCGGCGGGCGTTGGCGATCGATTCCGCTGCGTAGTCGCAATTGCCGAAGAATTGCCTGTTAAGATCGGAAACATTCGACCGAGTTTTTGTCGGCGGAAGCCTGCACCATATGCAAACCGAGCTTGCTATTCCCGAAGCCGCGCGTGTGCTTCGCGAAGGCGGTAAATTCGCAGCCGTCGAACCGTGGCGTGCGCCTCTTTACGCAATCGGCACAAAGATCCTCGGCAAACGCGAGGACGCCTACTGCACACCGCTGACAGCAAAGCGTGTTGGCCCGATGAACGCGGCATTTCGAAACTCGAATACAGTACAACACGGCACAATCACGCGTTATGCGTTTCTTGCGTTGACCAAATTTGGCATCAATGTAAACAAGCGCTTTCCCTGGTACGCAGGCAAGATCGACGATGCGATATGTTCGATCATTCCCGGTATGAGAGGAATGGGAAGCAGCATTGCCATATTAGGTCGTAAGTGAATTTTGACAGTAACTGTTCGCGTCTATGATCGCTTTTAACACAAGAATTCATGCGGCTCGGGCTTTCTTGCGACAAATCGGTTCCGCATTGATATCCCCATATCCTCCAAAAACTTCAGGCAATCCTCCCGAAGTTCATTGGAATGAGTTGAAGAGAAATATTGTCGGCTTTGCTTCGTTCAAAACACTTTGTGCCACCTTTCAATACTCCTAGCTCTGCTCCTTCGACATCTATCTTGATAACATCCGGCACAAGGCCGAGTTCTTCGAGCAATTTTGTCCAACGTTGCCGTAGGAACCAACACATCGTCATTTTCCACCTTCCCGCCGGAAATTAGGTGCCCCATGGCCGTGTTCGGCCCAAGTTGCAAATCGTGCCGTTCCATTCTCACTCGAACATGCGAACGCGAGAATCCTGACATTATCTGCTTTGTTCAAAGTTACGTGCTGCTGAAGAAAGGCAAGGTTTCGGATAACAGGCTCACAGGCAACCACCGAACCGTCTTTTCCAACAAGCTTCGAAGCAAGAATCGAGTAGTAGCCGACATTTGCTCCGATATCGAAAAACACATCTCCTTCCTTCAACTCCCGCAGCATCGATTCGGCCTGCTCAGGTTCCATCTTGTTGAAATAAACCGACGCTCCGCCGCCGTCTCCGGCCATCGATCCGAGAATAAAACGCGAAGATCTAAGCGGCCCCGAAACGACCGGATACGCCAACCGCGGCAGGACGCGGCCAAATAGAAATCGACCAGAGCGACGAACCAAGTTTTTCATAGATACGATCTCACAAAAGACCGGAGCAACCGCCGATCTTCACGACTCCTAAGATTATCACGCAAACGCTTTTGGTCACAGAAGGCCGCTCCAAAGAAAAAAGGCCTTTCCGATTTAAATCGAAAGGACCTTAATGTTTCGATAAGTCAGCTTTTAGAACCTCGCGATATCGAGGATCGCTCCCAGGATCGAACCCAGGATGCTGTACTTTCCGTTCGAATAGTTTCCGTACTGATAACGGCCATAGTAGCCGTCTTCATAACCGCGTTGGAAGCCTTGACGGAAGTAATAGTTGTAGTCGGACATATCAACATAATAGCCGTCGTAACCGAAACTTGCGTCCTGATAGCCGTAAGAGCTTGAGTAGTTAAAGCCCCACCTGTCGTTACGGTCGGCCTGTCCGGCACGGAAGCCTTCCTCGTAACCGTAATTCACGGCGTCGCGAAGCATTTGGGCACCGTACTGGCTCGTGTAGTAATAACTGCCGCCGCGTCGATACCGATAGTCGTAGATCAGACTGTTGTAATAACGGGCCTGTTGGAGCCGAAGCCGGTCACGCCGAATGCGGTCCCAATAACGTTGCTGGTACTGCAAATACGCACGGCGACGCTGCTGTTGCAGATGACGCTGACGCTGATTCTGGATCGACTGCCAGTTCTGCCAGCGATCATTATATTGGCTGACGCGACGACGCTGGAGATCTTCCTGCTGGCGGCGATCTACCTGCTGGTAGCCACGGCCATTACCTCTTTTGTCTGTCTGAGGTTCTCGATCACGCTCGACGCGAATTTGTTGCTGCTGCTGTCTGTCTCGCGATGATCTTTCGTCCTGCTTTGTACGGGCGGTTCTGATCTGCTCTTGCTGAACACGAATCTGCTCCTGCTGCAGTTGTCGTTCGCGTCGCTGACGAGCTTCGACTTCCTGCTGCTTCGTCTGTTCAACGCGAATCTGCTGTTCACGCTGCTGTCGAAACTGTTCCTGTTGCTGTTCGCGACGCTGCCGCATATTCGTTTCCTGCTGCCGAATCTGCGAGTTGCGGATCTGCTCTTGCTGTTGCTGCTGTTGCGGCGGCTCTTGTCGCGAAGGACGAACATTCCGCTCCGGGCGGACCTGCTGTTGCTGCTCCGGTTTGGCTTCCTGTCGGGTTCGCGGTTCCTGTTTTGACGGCTGATTGTCGGCACGATCTTTCGAACGCCCTCGCTGGGCGTCCACTTCAGTATTTGATCCAAACAGCACTGCGCAGAAAATCAAAGATGCCGGGCTTAAAACTTTAATTAACTTTTTCATACACTTCCCCTTTTTTTTCTTCGCTTCCGGGGAGAACGCGAGTATTAATGAGCGTCCGAACCTATAAATCTCTAGATATAGTTTGTCCACGACCGTTTTTAGGTGCAAATATTATGCCAATTATGATGAGTCAAGTTTTGGTGACTTTACAGGCAGGAATTAACATTTTAGCAATACCATTTGGTGAAAACGCTTACGTTTTGGAGTGCGAAGGAAGCATTGACTTTAAAAAACTCGGATCTAAAATGGTCTGTGATCAATTTCAATGAGCAAATATTCAGCCTTAGACGCGTCAACAGTCAGATTGGGTTTTGAGGAGAATTTTGATATGCCGACATTTCATCCGGGCGTTGACCATAAACACACTCCAAGCGGACGCTGGGCTGACGTTCAGGCGAATCCAAACAGTCCTGGGGCTGGGGCACACGTTATAGCTCTCTGTAAATTAGTTGATCCGGACGCCCTCATAGCGGCTGCAATTGTAGGTAAATTCCTTGATAAACCGATTGCGAAGCGGCATCTCGACTGGTACTTGGCTCATGGCAAAGGTGCTGATTTCATTGAAGATGCTAACATTAGAAAAATGCTTTTTGAGGACACAGGAGTCCAGTTCCAGATCGGATTACAAATTCCACGCGGACAAACTTCCGGCACTTTTGCAGGCAGTCTCAAGATCGAGCAGAGCCACTATACCGATCAGGATTTGCGTTTTGCCTTTGGAGCAATAGACATTCTGGATTTCGAGGTCGATTTCGCTGCCCGTACCATCCACGCATGGTTTCAGGACCGCTATGAATGGCACCCCGTTTACCCTGGGCTTTACACGTTTCATCCGGGTGATGTACCCAGAGAAACGAACTGCGTTCACGCAGCTCTTGTCGAAATGCAGTCATCAGGTGCTCGAGATTTTTGGATGAAAGGCGAGGCATGGGCACCATTACATCGCATTCTGAACGCAATGCCTTTGGCTAGCACCGGTTGGTTTTAAGAAGTCGGGACGCTGATTCTGTCTTATTTCCTTCTCGAGCCTACTTCGTAAATTCATAAGCAACGATAACATTTAAAATGCCATTGCCGATCTCGTGTCGCATTCCAACTGCTTTCATTCTCAGGCTCGCACCGTTTTGAACAGGGACGAGGAACGATAATTTGTCCATGCGGATGATCTCGATCGGGTTTATTTTTTTGTCGATTGAACTCTGCACCAATTTCGCGACAACACCGCCGCCAACGCCGCCAGTGCCGTTTAGAGCAACATTCAATACTTTCGCTCGGGCGATCAGACGTTGGCTGTCCTGATCGAATTCGAGATCGATATTTGTTTCCGCGTAGCCTGAAAAACCGACACAGCCGACGAACGGCGGGCTGTAGTTTCCGGTAAAAGCCAGCGGAGCGTATATTTTACCGTCGCGAAAACGAACGGTCGTGCGCACGCCGTTGTTTTCCCGCAGAAGTTGGATCGTCTCTTTGCACGTTTCGTCGGAAATAAAAGCCGAGGAATTTGCAGGACGTTTTACTTTGTCGGAGCTTGCGGCAATTGAAAACTCAGGAGCGTCGAAATTCTTAAATACCGAATCAAGCAAAGCATCGAAAAACGGCTCATTGAGCGTGATCGTCAACTCCGGCTTTTGGGCACTCGCACCAGTGACTATAAAAAAAATCACAAGTCCTATCGCGAAGGCTCGTTTGAACATAATTTTTCCTCGTTCTTGAAAAAATCTTCTGGCAGATGCTCTCCATACCTTCCGAAAAAAAGCCGTTCCTTGAATTCTCTTTCGGTCAAGCCTTCGGGAAAGGTCAGGATGATTTTATGGTCATTTTCCGAGAACAATGCCCCGCATATAAGCCCGCACTCGCGCATAGACAATGACATCGAAGCTTCGTGATCGTTCTCTATCTTCCGAAACTCGACCAATATTTCCTGCCACGTCATTTCTGATGTTATAGCCCCGCATTTTGTTGTTCGATTATTCTCGTTCATAAACCGCTCCTCACAACATCGTGCAGTCTGAGCAAGCCAAGACAGCGGCCTTCGTCATCAACCACGGGCAGCACGGATATCTGAGACGTCCGGTTCTCCATCAGCCGCAAGGCATCGAAAGCGAGCATTTCCGGCTTGGCGGTAGTTGGTTCTTTGGTCATCATCTGCGCGGCAGTGAGCAAGCTGAGGTCCGACGCTCCGTTGCGTTCGATAGAGCGCCGCAGGTCGCCATCGGTCACGATTCCGATAAGACTTCCGTTTTCGTCAGTAACATTCACCGCTCCCAGCGAATATTTCGAGATAGCTTTAACAACCTCTAGCCAGCCATCTTCGGGATTAACATTAGGGCTCGGATGCATCAGGTGCTCGACCTTTAACGTGAGCCTTTTACCCAACTGCCCGGCCGGATGATTGGCGGCAAAATCTTCCGCCGTCAGTCCGCGAGATTCCATCAACGTCATCGCGATAGCATCGCCGATGGCGAGTGCGACGGTCGTCGATGTCGTCGGCGCAAGATTGAGCGGGCACGCTTCTTTATCGACGGACGCATCGAGAACTGCGTCGGACTGGCGGGCGAGCGTCGAATCGGTGTTGCCTACGATCGACACGATAGGGACCGTGCGACTTTTCAAAGCGGGCAGTAAAGCGATGATCTCATCCGTTTCGCCGGAGTTGCTCAGTGCGATGACAACATCGCCGCTTGTTATGACACCAAGGCCACCGTGCATGGCATCCGACGGATGAACGAAGATCGCAATAGTTCCGGTGCTCGTAAGCGTCTGGGCGATCTTTTGTGCGATGACGCCGGATTTACCGGTGCCCATGACGATAACTTTGCTGGAACATCCGGAGATCAAGTCAATTGAGCGCTGAACGCTTGTTTCGTCCAGATTTGCGGACGCCCGGAGAATTGCTCCAGCCTCAAGCGTGAGCAGATCGACTACCTTTTCAAAATTCGATCTCATTGATTTCTGCCGCGATGGATTCATCATTTCAAAAAAGTGTTCTACTTCGTCGGCTTCGGAAGCGGAACAAAAACATCGGCGACGATTTTCCATTTACCGCCTGTCAATTTCCAAACCTGAACAAAATTGCCTTGTTCCGTTTCGGCAGCAGCCTTATCGAACAGCTTGTAAGTGCTGTTTACGTAAGCAAGATCGCCAGCTTCGATAAATGATTTTCGGCGGGCGAATACGATCTTTGACTTTTCCTTTTTCAGATATTCGATCGCCGCTTTTCTACCGAAAAAAGGCTGCTTCCCGTCACGCATCATGATCGCGTTGTCTGCCAGATAAGAGCCGTAAGCGGCGGCATTTCCCTGACTTTGCACGGAAGAGAAAAACCCGGTCGAGTGGTCACCAGCGGAAACATTTTTGTCTATCTTTTCCTTTGTAGCGGGCGGAGATTTCCATTCGGTCGGGATCACGGCTGGTTTGTCGTGGTTTATTCCGGTATCGAGTGCGGCCCGGTATTCACCGTTGCCCTGACGCGTCCAGATCGAAATATAGTGGCCGTAGAAAATGTTCGCGTCGTCCTTCCCATTTGGCCGATACATCGAATTGCCGACGCTGTAAGCAAGCACACCGTTCGACGAAACATCAATCCAGATCGGATTCCACGTCAGGGCCGCCGATGATGCCGGCCGCGCTTTCCAGGCTTCACGGCCATTCACAACGTCCGGCATGAACATTATCCCGACGGGCGAAAGGAACTCGATAAACCCGTCGCGAATGCCTTTTTCCGCAACCATCTTTTCGAATGCACGTTCGGTCTCGTATATCTGCTTTGCCGCGACCTGTGCATGTGAAATATATGAAAGCGCAAAAATAATTATGTAAACAAGGAAGGTCGTTCTCATTAACGCGAATATTAACACAAAGCGCGATTAGCACAGGTATTGAAAAGGATAGATTGTCTAGTTACGGATTGACTTTAGAACAGTTTGGCAAATAATTTTCGCGATTGCGTCCATGCTAAGGAGGAAATCGCTATGGCAACTGTTTTCACAATGTATCTGAAAGACAAAGTTTCTGACGAGGATCGACCATTTTTCAGCAAGAACGGAATAGGTAACGCCGCCGGCAAAGTAGTCAATTTGCTGAAAGCTTACCTTGAGTCCGTGATAGAAAAAAATAAGGCTTTCAGTTCGGTTAAGGTCTTTTGGACACCGGACAATTATACTTCCGCTTTGCTCGATACGGATGTGATCGTTTACGTAGTTCCCGATGTCCACAAAAGCATCATTGCGGCAAACGGCGGCACCGCCGCACGCGCAGTAGCGGACACAAATATCCTCGGTCTCACTGATTTGAATTCCAAAATCTGCGAGGTCTATTTCGACAGAATGTTCCAGGGAAGCCCAAAGGAACTCGCGGGTGCGGCGTATCACGAGGCTGCTCACATAAAGTCGAACATGGATGACACGCTTCACAGCGGCCAGGACGGTTTTTTGAAGGGATCTCCCGATTACAACGGCTCGCCGTCGACAAAAAATACAACATTCATGGCAACACATCTGGGAAGAAAAGTAAGCATGCGTTCAGGGCTTTAAGGCCAAACGGATAACGCAATAGGAAGGCGGCTCGAAGCCGCCTTTTCCATTATTCAACCTTCACAAAATCGGTACCTGTACGTCCGAAGGTTTCGGGATGATACATCTCCTCAGCCTTTGCCGGAGGGACGACGAACTGGCCCGGCGTTGTCGCACGCGCAACATACGTGTAGTTATAGACACCTTCCCAAAGCAGCGAGCTAAATGCCTCCGCACGTTCATCGCGAAAGTTCTGATGTTCAAACCAGTACTGCCGCCACCACCAACCGCGTCCGAATGAACGGCTGCCGTATGTTGTTACTTGAGTATTGCCGCCGGTATCCGCCGGGATCGCCTCGGTCGTCGCGAGTTCAGGATTGAGAATTTCCAATCCAGCTGGCAGATTATCGACAAGAACTACGTGATAACGCCGAGCCTGGGCCACCATCGTCAACCTGACTCGAACGCGTGCTCCCGATTTGATCGTCCAGGTTCCGTCGGCATTGTGTTTAACGTCGTCCTTGTCATCCACAGCTTCATATTTACGCAAAACGGTGAAGCCGTAATCAGCCGGATCGAGCTTTAGATTCTTCGGCGCATACTTCATGCCGATGCGGTAATAGAGCCGTCCTGCTCCCTGTTTATCGAGGAACAGATTCGACGTGCCGCCATGCTCAGTGAGATACGACATCGGAATATTCAGCACATTCGAATCAATCGAGCGTCCCTTGAACAACTGTTCGCCAGCGTACGTATTGCCGAGCCAAACGCGAGTGACAAAATCAGGCGTTACCTTCTCGAACGCGTTAAAGTATTTGTCCAACGCCAGCAGGATAAACACGTTTTCCTGCGTATTTGACCAGGCACCTTTGACACGATGATCGAGTAGCCCGCGAACGAGCTTTGGTATCAGGTCCGTCGGAACGCGGACACTCTTGTCCGCACCGCCGTCTGCAGCGGAAGTGCCTGTTCGGGCTATGCCCTCATTGCGGACAAGAGTGTCCGCGTTCCGTATTTTGATCATCGCCTCGAGCAGCACACCGTCGGCACGGCGGTTCGAGTACATGATCAGCCAAGCCCCGTCACCGTAGTTAGTTACGAAATTCGCCGTCGCGGCTGTTTCGGTCGTCCGGTTCATCAGGTGGCGGATGATCGCCGCAACCTCGACGGTCGAGTTCGGATCGTTTGCCAATACCGACAACACCCAGCCCAACGCCTCGAACGGCATTTTCTCGATCGTCGCTTCGGCCAATAATTTCTTGGTTTTCGCCACGTCCTTATCGCCCATCATGTCGCGGATGTACAACGCGTAGGCCGAGATCGTCCAACGGACTTCAGGTGAGTTTTTGTACCATTCGTCGAAATGCTTCTCGACGTCCTTTAAATAAGGCTTAGTCTTGTTGATCATTTCGTCCGGCACTTTGTAGCCTTTCGATTTTGCCAAAGCCAAAGCATGTGCAACGTGAACGGTCAGGAACGGATATTCATAACGCTCCTTATCACGTTTCCAAAGGCCGAAGCTGCCGTCATTACGCTGCCGCGACTGCAATATTTGGATATCGCGGGCGAAGTAGCCTTCGAGCTCCTTTGCCGACGGCATGTCCTTTGCCTTAAAAGCACTCAGAACATCGCGCATTGCGGCGATCGAGATCATCCGCGAAGCGATCTGCTCCGAACACGCGTATGGATAATTCGTCAGGTAGATAAACGCGTCGGTCAATTCCTGCAATTGAGTTGACGAAGTGGTTACCTCTAATCCCCCGAATTGCGGATAGACATCGCCCGGCGTCTGCACCGGCTGAATGATCGCTCCGTTCTGGTCGGTCGTTCCGTATGTCGCAAACGCCTCGGTCGTCGCCGGCGTCCAGACAGGCAGCGAGATTTCCGCCGCGTCGTTATGCTTGCCCGATGTCACCGCGATCTGGAAACGTGCAGTTCCGGCTTTGACCGCCGAGACCGGGAAACGAACTTCCTCGCGGCTATTTGCCTTGACCAGAACGCGCTTGCCAAGACTCATGCTCCCCTCCTTGTTTAGGAGGGGTGCCGCGTCTGCGGCGGGGTGGTAGTCTCCCAACGTGGCATTTGTCGCGCGGATCGCGACATCGACGACCATGTCTTTATCAGTCTGATTCTGAACGACGACGGGCAACTCGATCTTGTCGCCGAAGTTCATAAACCTCGGAGCACTCGGCCGGACCATCAACGGTTTCTTAGCCGTGATCGCCGATTCCGATTTACCAAACCGCTTGCCCTGATCGACCGAGACGGCCGTTATGCGATACCGCGTCAGATTATCCGGCAGCTTTACATCGACCGTTGCACGTCCATTCGAATCGGTTTTTACCGACGGTGCGAAGACTGCCAACGCGTTGAAATTTTCGCGGAGCTCGATCGGCGTGTCAGGCGACTGAGCGTTTCCGTCTTTTTCGGCCTCATTCGCTACCATATCGGCGGCCATCTCGCTGTCATTCCTGCGGATTTGCCATCAGGTGCCATTGCCCGGTAGCGATACTGAAACTGCTGGATTCGCGTCCGCGTATGACGGAGGCGTTGGTGGCGGCTGTTTCTTCACATCATCCGGATTTCCCAGCAGCACATCCTTTCGCAGATGATAATCCGTCGTTCCTGTACTTCGGGCCGTGTAAAATATCGAAGCCGGATCGCCGATGCTGTACCGCGACAGAGCGAGAACGCTTTCATCCACGATCACCACCGCGACTTCGCTATTCGCGACCGGTTCACCTTTGCTGTCCTTTACGACGATATCGACTTTCGTTTCGCCGCCCGGTGCAAGCGTCGTGTCTTTCGGTTCAGCGGAAACCGTCAGTTTGCGCGATTCGGTTGAGATCGCAAGGTTGATATTTCCGCTCGCAAATGCCGGACGTTTCGATAGCTTTGCATCGACTTCGCCCTTGTCATTCGTCCGCGTGGCGGCTCCGACTAAATCGACTTGAGCGTATATATTCGGCAGATATTTTTCTTCGAGCGGGATCTTCAACGTAATCGAAGAATCCTTCATTGAAAACCGCTCGGTTTTCACGATACCGTCACGCCGCAACGTCAAAACACCTTCGGCCGGTGTGAATGGAGCGATCACGAGCAACTCGGCGACATCGCCGGGTGTATAGTCTTTCTTCGAAGGAATTATCTGCACCTCTTCCTGCTCGACGTTGCGTTTGGGCGGCTGTTTTCCGCCCGGCACCCATATCGTAAATTCGCTTTCGTTAAACCGCTCGCGGTCGTCCATGACGGTCGCGGTAACGGTGTACCGTCCGCCATTCTTGGCGACAAACGTGCATTTCTGAGCCGCCTCGGCCGATTTTACCGTACAAACCTGCTCATCTACGGTGATCTCTTTCCACGCGCCTTTGTCGAATGTCCAATCTTTCAGAACTGCCTTGATCTCTACCTCGCGTCCGGCGATCAGTTTGCCGTCGATGTCCGATACGATCGATTCAATGACGATGTTCTCGCCTTTCTGAACGAACGTTCGCGGCGTTTTAATACCGACGTAAAGATCGGACGGATGTACAAGCAGCGATGTCGAACTCGCCCACGTCTGCCGGTTAACGTCCTGCACCGCAGCCGAGGCCGTGACGCTGTACGGTCGCGGTGGATTGACCGATTCGAAGTCGATCTTGAGCAGATGCTTCCCGCTTGCGTCGGTGACGCCTTTGAAATTCTGCGTAATTCCGCCACCGCCACCCGGCCGGCCATAACTGTATTCGCCGTAATCGTAAGCTCTCCACCACGGCACCCAAGTTCCAAAGGTGAAATCGCCTCGGTTTGGTGGCGTGTAATTTGTCGGCGTCGCTGTCACCGTCCAATTTGTTTCCGCATTGGCGAGACCGCCGCCTGCGTAATATTTCGCCTCGACCGAAAGATCGGCATTGCCGCCGACAAAATGCGGAGCTTCGGATTCGACCTTTGTCGAAACTTCAAATTCAGGACGGCGAAATTCCTGTATCTGGAATTGGTGACTGTGCGATCCGCCCGGTAGCGATGTATTTGTCAAAATGTCGATCCGCGTATATCCAAGATTCGTGTTGTCCGGCAGTGTGAATTTGAAATCGAACGCTCCGAAGGCGTTGAGATTGCCAGAGCCTTTAGCAATTTCGTTGTTACGCGGGTCTTTAACAGAATACGAAAAGCCGTTCGCCGAGTCGCCAAGACCTTCGATATCGCCCAGCTTTCCCGCCGTCAGCTTGCGGATATAGCCTTTAACCGCGACTTCTTCTTTCGGCTTGTACATCTTGCGGTCGTCAAAAACGAACCACCGCAGCGAATCGGAATCTGCCTTCTTGTACCAGTTCCCACTATCATTCCAGTAATATTCGGTGTTTTCCGGTAGAAACGCGATGTCCTTTCCGCGTTTTGCGATCAGCATATTCTGGCCCTGACCGGAAGGTGTGTCCGAAAGCTGAATACGAAGAATTCCGTTGTCGCCGGTGTTTAAGGTTTGCGGCAGGCTCGATCGTTTCGGTTTCGAGAACCGAACCGTCAGTGTCGAGCGATTCGATCTCGCCAGCGCTCGGTCCGCCCGTTCCTGTGACCCAATCCCAAACTTGAGATAGAAATCCCTTTTCTTCCGGGCTGACTGCCGATTGCTTACCGCTGATTGCTTTTCCATTCGGAAAAATCGAAAGATTTACGCCCGAAAGCGGCTTGCCCGTCTTGAGATCGGTTGCAAAACCGACAAGCTCCGTGTTATCGACAAACGCATCAAGGCCGATCTGCGTCGCCTGAAGCCATGTGAAAATACGGGTTCGATCATATTTTTCCTTCTTAACGGTCGGTTCGATATCGACGATCACGTTGCCAAAACCGCCGTCCAAAGCAGGTGCGATGTCGATCAGCGTTTCTACCATCTCATCGGGCTTGTTTTCGATCGTTACGATTTTGTCCGAAATCAGCCTGCCGGGGATGGGTGGCCGTTTTCCGTCGTCGTAGTTGATGTGCCGTACGTAGTCCTGAAACTGCCGCCAATCCTTCGGCTCAACGTCGTACATCCGCACTTTCACGGCGCTGTGATTGGTTGAATAGACCGAGTAATAAGGCTTCGCGGTCGGATCGAGCACGGCCATTATGCCGCCTTGAGCATAAAAGCTCTGTGCTGCGGTTCCGACCTTTATCGACGCAACGGCGGGCTGGCCGAGCTTTTGGCCAAAAATGTCACCGAGGGCACCGTCAACCGTGATTTTGTAAGTTGTCCGGCCTTTTTTATAGCCTTGAATGTAAATATTGTTGCCCGATGGATAGATATTCAGGCCTTCGACCGGCGGCTCGATTTTCACCATCTCCTTTGTGAACTTCGATGAGTCGATCTGGTTGGTGAATTCGATATACCATGCCTCGAACGGGGAGCAGTTCGGATTTTGAGCCCATCCGCAATATGCGCGGTTGTATTTCATCGGGCCGTAGGTTTGAAAGGCAAAGCTTTGAGCGGCCAGAGTCGTCAGCGGTCCTTCGGCTGACGGAGTTCCCTTTTCGATCGTTACCGAAATTGCCGACGCCGCCGGCAAAGCGTTTTCGGTCAAACCATCAGAATTGATCGCACGAAATGCCAGCCAGCGTCCGGGCTGGGCTTGTTAGCGTAATAAGAAATACTCCCGTCGCGATCGACTTCTTCCTTTGTCGCGAGACGTATTGGAAGTTTCTTGCCGCCGCCGGAGACGGAAATTGTCTTTAGCACGGCTTCCGGATTGATCGCCTGATCGAATGAAACGAACATCAACGCGTCGCGGCGTGTTATCTGTCCGTTCGGCAGCATTTGTTCAACTTTTGGCGGCGGCGTCGTGAATGTCCAAACTACATCTTTCTGCAACGCCTGGCCGGTTGCGGATTTCGTTCCGGCGGGAACGCGGGCGGTAAATTTCGTCGCCATCGGAAAACGCTTTGTCGTATCGAACATCAGCGTTTTTGTCCCGAGCCATCGCCAACGGCCTTCGACCTGCGGCGTCAATTCGACCGGCGCGTATTTGGCGGCTTCGTCTTGCGAGGTGACGGCGACCATCGGCTGCGAAAATGTGACGCTCAGATCAGGAGCAAGCGGAATCTCGCCTTCGGGTGAAAATCTTATCACTTCGAGCGACGTGCTTGGAATTATCAACTATTCGGCCGTGCCACATCTGGTCAGCCGCCGGAAATTTTACGGGTAGTTGCTTTCCGTTTTTTGGCGCAGGAAGCGTGCCGATGCGTTTGGCGAACTCGGTCTGGTCGTCGGGGTCGGACTTTATCTGCGGCAGCCGCTTCAGAATGTTTGACGAATCGCCGTCCGATATCGGTTCGGTCGATGCAAGCGGTTGTTTGACGCGAGTTTCCGCTCCTTCGGCACCGTTGCTAAGACGAAACGTAAGACCCGGAGGCCTATCCTTTAGCTTTTGATCCATAGCTTTTCCCAAAACCTGTGCATTCGCCGTAAGACTTGTAGGAGCAATAAAGCTAAAATAAACAGCAAATAATAATACCCACGAAGCTAATTTTCTCATTTTGTTATCTTGTGGCTCGACTCGCGTTCGAATCGGCAATCCAATTTGAAAGATATTGTCGGACATCCGTCCGCGTTCTGCTGAAATTGGAACGCGCAGTGGATCCGATTCTTGCGTGCGTTCAAATTCCTTCGAGAATCGCTAGGGCGGTTTCGCCGCCGCCCTGGGTGATATTTACAAGCGACCCGGCGGCAAGGCGGACCATGCCGCCATCGACATCGCCCATGAAAAGGAACGGATCAAAATCAACAGTCAGGCTTTCGATCCGAGCTTCGCCGTCAAGAAATACGGGAATATCGGTCTTTTCGACTTCGGCCCGTTCCTGAACGACATGATTTGCGGCTAAAGCCGTTTCGATCGCGTCATCCCATTCCGACTCAGTGCTTTCCCAGCCAAAGACGATGCCTTTGCCACCGTAATCGTCGTTCGGTTTCAGCACAAACCGGAACCGCTCTAATCGGATGTAATCGAGAAGATCAACCGTGTCGTTTGCGTAGGTCGTCTCACCTTCCCGGACCTTCCGGGTCCAGGGTATGTGTTCGCGGATCGCGTTAACCTGTTCGGAAGTGAACAAGCGGTGAAATCTGTCATCACTCAATATCGCAAAGCTCGATTTCTTGTGCGGGATCTTCGACCGAAATGAGTTTGCCATGCAGACGGTACCTTCGGCCATCGCTCGTGAGATCGCGTGTGCCTCATCAAAGCGTTCGAGAAATTCATGGATTATTACCCGTTTATAGAGGATATCGACCTCAAATGCGCCGACGTGAAGATTCTCGCCGTCGTACTCCATTTCGTTCGGGTCACAGACGATAGTCGAATATCCGCGTGATTCAAAAAAAAGCCTAAGAATCTCGAATTCCGAACTTGTATCGATGCCCGTCCAGTCAACAATAGCGATATTCGGAACCGCCTTTTTACCGCCGTATTCTCGATAGGCTCGTTCGAGAACCTCTAAAAGCTTGAGGTGAGGCTGCGGAAAGAAATGGGCGTGTTCGTTTAGGAATTCGCGAACAGCAGGAACATGTGTAAAAAGAGCTTCGAGGGCGGCCTGGTCGCCAACGCCTGCGGGATTTTCGGCATTGTATTCGAGAAATTTGAAGCCATCGGCATGGAGAAATGTATCGAGTCGACTGGTAACGGCCACGCTTTCATAGCCGGGATCGAATCGCGCAAACCGCTCCTCTGCCTCCGTCATCCCCAATGTTTCAATCAGTTCGTGGTATTCGAGGGCTGCCTTCGTCAGAGAATCGAAAGCTCCGCTCAAGACATGCGCGGCACTCCGAATCGCTTGGTAGCGCGAGCTCTCAAGAAAGTAAGGTCTTAGAAACGGACAGATCGGACGATCTCCATGCATGATGCCAGAGGATCGCTGCAGCCCGGTCAATTCATCAAACAGTTCAGCATCATAGCGGTACTCCCGCAATAGGATCCGATCAAGTTCGCTTATCAGATTTCGGAGCTTCATGGCCACGATATTCCCTAAGAACCTTTGCGAGATAACTGTAAACTAGTTAGGGCAAAAACCCAATTTTCGCCCGTCCGCAAGTCCGTATTATTCCCTTCACTTAATTAATTTTCCTGTTATACTGAATCCGGAAAATGCAACTTTGAATAAATGGCTATCGTAGAGGATTTGACGAAAAGTTCTTTTGATACAATTTTTTAGGAGCGGATAGATAAAATGGGATTGTGGGCAAGAATTGCGAGAGTGTTTAGGGCGAGTACCGGAGCGGCTCTTGATAAGATCGAAAACCCCGAATTGGTTCTGCAGCAGACGATCCGGGACATGCGTGACCGCGTGCCGGAACTGAACAATTCGGTGGCTCAGGTGATGGCGACCGAGCGGCTTCTGATCAAGAATAGCGAGAACCTTGAAAAACAGGTCGTCGATCTCGATTCGAAGATCAAAGCCTCGGTAAAAATGGGCCGCGACGATATCGCGACGGCTTATATCGGGCAGCTTCAACAGGCCCAGCTTGATTTTGAACGCACCGGAGCACAGCTTGAGCATGCTTCGCTCGCATCAAAGCAAGCTTTGAAAGCTCGTGATAATTACGTGCTGAACATGAAAAAGCGCACCGCCGAGGCGATGCAGCTTATCAGCGCGGCAAAACAGGCGAAGCTTCAAGAGCAGCTTGCACAGACGATGGAGACATTCAACATCGGTGACGATGCTTCGACCTTCAACGAAATGCGCGAGAAGATCGACCGCCGTGTTGCCGCCGCAGAAGCGAAACTTCAGCTTGGCTCAAGCAATGTCGATACGCAGATGCAAGACATCGAGCGCGAAGCAATGGATATCCAGCTTCAGGACAAACTGCTTGAATACAAATCGCAGATGGGGCTATTGGGCGAAGGAAAAAGTACGGCCAGCAAGCAGATCGAGGCCGGTTCGGAAGTCAAAGACGAAGATGTGCTTGATCAGGTGATCGTCAACGAGGTCAACGAAGCGAAGCAGTCAAATTAACCAGTTTTGCATCGAACGAGGGGAGCGAACTTAGCGTCTAGCTGGAATTTATGGCGGATTTGGCGAAATACCAACAGCAGCTAACCAAATTTAATACGAGTTACGCGAAAGAGGCGGTCAAGGAGCCATTCAATTTTTGGGGCCTTGCGGGCTTCGCGGTCGCTGCTGCTTACACCGGCAGTGTGATTCCGCTGCTGATCGCTTTGATGTTCGAAGTTGCCTACATGCTTGTATTGCCAAATTTGCCCTGGTATCGCCAACTTGTTCAGACACGGGAAAAAGATCGCCTGAGGGCTCTAAACAAATCGACACGCGAGAAGCTGATAAAAACCTTTACGCCGCGTGAGCGCGAAGCGGTCGAATATCTGCGTTGGCTGAAGGAGAAAATTCAGGACAATTACAAGAAATTCACCGGAGCTGCCGCACTGCCGAGTAATCTAATCACGCTTGAGCAGCGGTGGGAAGATTTCGTTGACCTGCTGGACGTGTATCGACGCCGTAAACAACACTTAAAGTCGATCAACCGGCAGGCTGTGCATAATCAGCTTTCGCAGGCTTTTCGTGCCTCGGAGACCGCCGGAGATGAAAAGACGAGACGCATTCAGCAGACGAATGTTGAGATACTAAAACGACGTGTCGCGTCTTTCGACGAGATCGAGCGCAGCGTAAAACTTGTCGAAGGGCAGCTTCAGTCGATCGAAAACTTCTTTAGTTACCTGAACGACGAGATCGTAACAATGTCAACGCCCGAGAAATTCTCGCTGCTCGATTTCGAACAGCTTTCGGATTCTATCGCGATGACCAAGCAAATGCTCGATGCAACCGCCGATTCGGTCGGTGCCCTCGATTCATACAATCGCGAGATGGGAAATTACGAGCTCTTGCCGGAAGGCAATCGTTAACTGTAAGGACACTGGTCCGTCTGTCGTCCCAACCACAATTATACAAAGGAAATTTAGCCGGTCATGGAGTATTTCATAACCGGCTATCGCTATTTGTTATTGAGTAACCTTAAACGTTGAGTGCAACGACGCAGTTGAATCGCCGCCGACCCAAACGTCAAAAACCTCAGCTTCCTGCACCCAATCTCTTGCGGCGGCATTCCAGTAACGCAGTTCATCCGGACCAAGCTTCAAGCGAACAGTTTTCGTTTCACCCGAAGCGAGAGCAACCCGCTCAAAACCCTTTAGCTCGCGAACCGGACGCGAGGCACCGCCGGCTCGTTGATGAATGTAAAGCTGGACGACCTCATCGCCCGCTGGGCTGCCGGTATTTTTGACATCGACGGTAACCTCAAGTTCGCTTCCTATCTTTATCTCCGGCTTGCTCAATCTAAGATTCGAATATTCGAAGGTCGTGTAGCTCAAACCATAGCCGAAAGGATAAAGCGGAACGGCTTTCTCATTCCAGTATCGTTTTTCCTGCTCGGCTGGATTCTGCGTCAGGTTGTGCGAGTAATAGATCGGAATTTGCCCGACGTGTTTCATCCAGGTGATGGGAAGCTTTCCGCCCGGGTTTGCGTCGCCGAACAGTAAATTGGCAACGGCATGTCCGCCTGCGGTGCCCGGATACCATACTTCCAAAATCGATGGAACGTTTTGCGCCGCCCAGGAAATATCCAGCGGCCGTCCGTTCATTAAAACCAGCACGACCGGTTTTCCGGTTGCCTTCACCGCCTGCAATAGCTCCAACTGTCGTCCCGGCAGATCGAGCGTGGAACGCGAGGCATTTTCGCCGCTCATGTCCTGATTTTCGCCTAATACCATCACCGCAACGTCTGAATTTTTCGCCAGATCGACCGCCTTCTTAAATTCGTCGGCTGCCTGCGTTTCAGTCCAGGGAGCAGGATGTTTTTCTTTCAGCATCATGTCGAACATCGACGGCGAATTGCGGATGATCTGGACACCTGGTGCAAATTCGACTTGCGTTCCCGTACCGAGCTTTGTTTTAAGACCGGTGAGAATCGTCGTCGTCTCGTTTATGTCCATCGCAAAAGTCCACGAGCCGAGGATGTTCTGTCGCGAATCGGCGAGCGTACCGATGACTGCGATTTTTTTATAAGCGGTTTTGCTCAGAGGAAGCAGATTATTTTCATTTTTCAAAAGCACCGCAGCGCGTTCCGCCGCAATTCTCGCGGCTTCGCGATGGGCCGGATTATCGAAAGTCGATTTTACTTTCGCTTCGTCTACATATGGATTTTCGAATAGACCAAGCTTGATCTTGGTCTCAAGCAGCGGGAGCACCATGTCGTCGATCTGCTTAACGGAAACCTGTTTTTGCTTTACAGCATTCGTCAGATTTTTTAGATAAGTTTGTGCTTCAAGACTCATCTCCAGGTTGATTCCGGCGTTCAAAGCTTTAACGGCGGCGTCCTGCGGATCGCGGGCAAAACCATGCGGGACAAGGCTCCGAACGGCATCGGCATCGCTGACTACAAACCCGTCGAATTTCCAGTCTTGTCGCAAAACGTCCTGCATCAGCCAACGATTTCCCGTCGCAGGAACATCGTTCAGATCCATATACGCGCTCATCACGCTGCCAACGCCCGCATCAACCGCCGCTTTAAAAGGCGGCAGATAAACGTTCCTCATCTGAGCGTCAGAAATATTAGACGCATCGTAATCGCGTCCGCCCTCGGCGGCGCCGTAACCAGCAAAATGCTTGACGCAGGCCAGCAAACGTTCAGGGCTGCCGATACGATCACCCTGAAATCCGCGCACCTGAGCGGCGGACATGGCCGATCCGAGATACGGGTCTTCGCCTGCACCTTCGACGATGCGTCCCCAACGCGGATCACGTGCAATATCGACCATCGGAGCAAACGTCCAGTTGATCCCAACGGCACGAGCCTCGCGAGCGGCAATGGTTTGAGATCTCTCAACAGTTTTCGGGTCCCACGAAGCCGCCATTGCGATCGGTACGGGAAAAATCGTATGAAAACCGTGAATGACGTCGAAGCCGAAGATCAGTGGAATCTTGAGACGCGATTCTGTGACTGCTACTTTCTGCAAGCGATTAATCAGTGCCGGATCGGTTACAAAAAGCAACGAACCGATCTCTCCTTTTTTTATCCGGTCATTGAATGATTCGACCGGTTGAAAAGGAAACAAAAAAAGCTGGTTCATCTGCCCGATCTTTTCATCGAGCGTCATCCGAGCCAGCAGAGCCGCCGCCCGACGCCTCGTTTGTTCGTCAGCGAAGGCCGGTTTTATTGCTTGAGGTTTAGCTTGCGCCGATCTTCTCTTTTGCTGAGCGCTAACATTAATAAGTGGCGAACAAATCAGAGCAAAGAAAGTTACGGCTGCCAGGAAACGGCATGTTCCCGCACTCACAAGCTCTTTTGTGTTTAATAAGACTTTATTCATCTCTCGTTTTTCTCCTGTCGCATTAGACGTTATAGCGGACACAGATGTAGCGAGAGATACTATAATCCCTAAACTATTTTATTCAAACTATTGCAACGAATTTAAGGCTCAAAACCTTCAATTCCGACGGGGATGTCTTTCCTCACCGGGCCGGTATCTGCCTGCGGCTGTGGCTCCGCAGGTACAGACACGGACGGGCCATTGAGATCGCTGATCGACAGAGCAAGATTGTTTGCGTTTGACGCATATGCAAGGCCGATCTCTCTTTCGATTGTTCCGTTTCGAATCATCTTCTCGAGTTCCCGGTCAAACGTTTGCATTCCTTCCATCTCGCCGTCATTCATTGCGTCGACGATTGAGCGGCCGTCCTTTTCGCCTTTTTCGATATACTCACGAGTCCGTGAATTAGACGCGAGGATCTCGATCGCCGCAGTTCGTCCGCCGCCGATCTTTGGCATCAGACGCTGCGAGATTATGCGTCGAAACGATTGAGACAGACGCGTTCGAATTGCGGCTTCTTCAATTTTTGGAAAAACTCCGATGATGCGGTCGATCGTTTTCGCGGCGTCGATGGTGTGCAGCGTCGAAAGCACAAGGTGGCCCGTTTCAGCCGCTTCCATCGCTACCTCAATAGTTTCGCGGTCACGCATTTCGCCTACAAGAATGACTTTCGGAGCCTGCCGCAAAGCAGCACGCAAGGCAAGTGCAAAATCCGGCGTGTCCGAATGCAGTTCGCGTTGATGTATCGTTCCCAGTTTGTGATCGTGAATAAATTCTATCGGGTCCTCGATCGTCACGACGTGATAACGCTTGGTCGAATTGATCAGATCGATCACGGCAGCCAGTGTCGTGGATTTCCCCGAACCGGTTGGTCCGGTAACAAGAACTAAGCCGTTTTTCAATTCGGCGGCGGTACGCACGCCCTCGGGCAAATTCAAATCCTGCCAATTTGGCGGCGTGGTCGGAATCACGCGCATGACGATTGCGTGAGTTCCCCGCTGCATGAAAATATTGACTCGAAAACGGCAAAGGCCAGGCACGCTGTACGAAATATCGGTCGAACCGCGTTTTTCCAATACTTCAATGCCCTGCTCGTTGCCGTGCAGCATCAGATTTGCCATCGACTTGATGTTCTGTGACGTCAGCCGTTCAAGGCCTCCGATCGGAACTCCCTGTAGATCGCCGGTTATCTCAACCTGCGGCGGCCTCCCTGGTGAAAATATAAGATCGCTGACGTTATCGCCGGCCGCAAGCATTCGGGTGAGGACACTGTGAAACGACTGAATATTCTTTGCAAGTGCCGAATTTGGATTTGCTTCGGCGGCAGTGGCAGCTCCCGCCGACGGTGAAAGGACGGGTACTTGATCTATCGATAATAGTGTTTCGTTCATTGTTTTTTCTGAAGTATTGAGTGACAAACCCCGATGGGTCAAAGAGGGAAAACGGAAGCTAACTGATGCAGGGAGTTAAGATAGCCTGAATATGTTTGCTAATTTACGAATTGCAATCAATTGCGATGCCTTGCCAGCTAAACGCCAATAAACTAAAATCAATGCTTTCAGATTTCTCTGGAACGCAATTAGATACAAGTTTATTAAATATATTAGAAGGAAAGCAGTAAGTTTATGAAAAGAGTTGGAATTCTAGCCGGGCGTGAAGTTACATTCCCCGAATCAATTATCAACAGTATTAACGAAAAAGGCAAGGGTAAAGTTGTTGCCGAAATGGTCACATTTGGCGGCATCCGCCTGGACGAGCCAAAACGCTACGACGTGATCATCGACCGTATTTCGCACGAAGTCCCTTATTACCGTGCAACCCTGAAGCGCATGGCCCTCGAAGGCACGTACGTGATCAACAACCCGTTCTGGTGGTCGGCGGACGATAAATTCTTCAATTTCGCCCTCGCCGCTAAGCTCGGCGTCGCCATCCCCAAAACCGTGCTTCTCCCGCAGGAAAAGTACATGGAAGGCATAACAACAGAAAGCCTTCGCAATCTCGAATTTCCGCTTGATTGGGAAGGAATTGTAAACCACGTCGGTTTCCCAGCTTTTCTCAAACCGTTCGACGGCGGCGGCTGGAAGAACGTATCGAAGATCTGGTCGCTCGAAGAGCTTTGGAGCGTTTACAACCAGACAGGCACGCTCTGCATGACCTTGCAGGAAGGCATCGAATACGATCAATTCGTCCGCTGCTACTGCGTCGGCAAGGAGAAGGTCCTTATCATGCCGTACGATCCGTCCAAGCCGTACCTGAGCGGAATGCAGTACGTAGATGTAGACAATTACTTATCGCCCGAGCTCCACGCCCGTGTAGAAAAAGACGTCAAAACGATCTGCCACGCACTCGGCTATGACCTGAACACGGTCGAATTTGCAATCAAGGACGGCATTCCATACGCGATCGACTTCATGAACCCTGCTCCCGATGCAGAGATCGCCTCGGTCGGCGAGTACAACCACGACTGGATCGTCAACGCGATGACCGAATTTATCTTCAAGAAACTCGAAGAAGGTCTCGAAACGCCCGAATACCGCTGGTCCGCAATGCTCAACCCGCCGGAAGCGGTGGCAAAGAAGCCGGCACCTCCAAAGCTTAAAGCCGCCGCCCCAAAAGCAAAAGCCTCTGAGAAGAAAGCCCAAAGCAAGAAGGCCTCGAGTTAAGACACTGATTATTGCTCTGAGAGAAAAAAGATGGCCGGGAGTAAAACGTTCTTCCGGCCATTCGTTCCTGGCGATTCTCGCCCAACAGCTAATCATGCCATGCGACTTAAAAGGTCACTGAGAGATCGAATCTCGATCAGTTGTGGTTTCAAGAATCACCTGCTTTCTATAACAAAGAATCGCGAAAACCGATCACTTCGAGCGAGGAATCACCAGACGCCCTTCGACGGTTCCTATATACGCGAACGGGATGGGCGTGAACGAAACTATCTGCTCACTAATGGTCGCTTTCGCCCCATCAAAGGTTCCACCCGACATTCTGCCATTGGCGTGCAAGGAATGTTCCCATTGGCCCCCTGCACTGACGCGCAAGGATTGCCATGTGCCTTCCAGTTCACCACCGGAATCATAAACTAGGGAAAAGGTCCCCCATTGCGGGCCGGTGAACTCGGCATCAAAGTTCGCGTTCGCGACGATGGTCATCCACCCGTCAGAGATCCCTGACGTGTTCGATACCGCGCGTGACATCCACTTATAGTTCCTTAGATGCGTTCGGCTCCCGGCCGGACACGGCTGAGTGGGAATGCCGGTCGGGACATGGCCGGGGCAGGCAACTGTTGCGTCGGAAGGAAGAAACGTTCCTACCGGTGCTCCCAGAATTCCAAATGGGTCGAAATATTCCGTGGCGCTAAAAGTGATTTTGTTTGGTCCCTGTGCAAATATCGCTAACACAGACAGAACCACAACACACAAAACAATAGTAAATATTCTGAATTTCATAACAACCTCCTTTGTAACAGTTTTCCACTGCATCAATTCGAATGTGGATCGATAACAGTTCCCTCGATGTTGCCGACAAAGTTAATGACCGGACTAGGGTACTGAAGTATGGTTATCGTAAACGTCGTATGCTGGCCGCCAACGATCCCTCCGTTTCCACGCCCCGAGCAGTGAAGCGTCTCGACAAAGTAGCCGACTGCCGCCCTTCTGTTTCCCTGGCACTGGCCGTCCCAGATTCCGCCGCCGTCCACGTCAACGCTGTACCGTGTCCATGTACGCCCCTCGCCTACAGCATTCCAGATAAGGTTTGCTTCTACCGTCATGTCTCCGCGGAATCGGGCGTCAGACGAATCAAGAGCTGCAAGCCACTGAATGCCAAACCAATGAAAGGCACTTCCGGCCGGACACCCGTCCAGCGGATTTGCTGGAGATCCGTAACCGGGGCAGCGCAGCGTTCCAAAGTCAAGAAAAGCCCCAACTGGGCCATTTCCCTGGATGCCGAACGGATCCAGAGTTTCAGTGGCAGTGAAATCCGCCTTTGTCGCGTTGCTATAATGCGCGGCTGTAACGGAGCCTCCGATAAAAAACAAAGTGAATAATAAACAAATTAGTCTTTTTAATTTCATTCCCAACCTCCTTTTGCTGATATCTATAAATCGGACAAAGCCTACAAAAGACCCAAACCCACCAGCATGTGAGCCGCGGAACGATTGCAGTCGGACGTATGCTTACGATTGATCAGTAAAGGCAGGGCGAGGTCGCATCTTCGGCGCGGCGTCGTGAGGCAACTCGGCCCCCGCTTCGCTCTTTGAGAGTGATTCCCATTATATGCTTGTCAGCCACTGCGGTTGACCTTAGGCTTGAATGGGCGACTGCTACGCGTTAAGCGCATAGTTAACGCAACGCACAACTCTCAGCGCCTTTTTTGTCTTTTTTCCGAATCTGTGTATATGATCGGCATCACAATATGGCAGATTTATTTGCAATCCCAGGCTCAAGCCTTTCTGGCCACCCTTGGCGGGCCAGGATTCTAACAGATAGCTTTGCCACGAATGGGACGATTAGCGATGTTGTTTGCTGGCGAGGATAGCCGTTTAACGCTTCTTAGGGGGCAGACTTATGGCAGGTTGCGCAATTCGTTGCGTTAGGGACCTTTGAGCCGGTCGTCCGAAACTGAATCTGGAAATGACAAACGTCACACGCTGTGTGGAAAGCAAGCTGGTTAGTAATTCTGGTTACTTCCTTAGTTTCGGGATCCTCTATGGACGGGATCGCATCTATCAGTTTCGGTTTGCGTCCGCTTCGGGCGTGACAATCACGACAAGCGGCCACGCCCGCTTTGGTCGGGTCTTCAGCAAAGAGTTCGGCGGTTAGCGTCGTAGTTCTGCCGGCAGGCCAGACTGTCTTATGCGGCGGGATCTTGTCAAGATCCGAGGCAGGCTGAGCCGTGTGATGGCATTCGATACAAAGGATCGGGCCGCCTATATTATATTCGCCACCATTGTGCTTTACGTGATTAAACGTGACCTTGCCAAGCTTGGCCTCTTTGCCAAGTATGATCACCTCCGGGATAACTTTCTTAGTATCGCGAGGCGGTTTGGGCGATCGCTGAGCGTTTGGGCGAAAACTGTCAGTGAAGAGAAAGAATGTGGTCAATATAACGATCGCGATCACCGGAACAATATACCTTTTCATATCCAACGGACCCCTTTTGCACTATTTGTAACTCGTAAGGCGTTTCGCGTAAGTGATTCACGTCACCGCATGCAAAAGCCGCAAACGGCGGATCTCATCGGAAAACCCTTTGCGGCCTGATGCCGGACGGGCAATTATTTATTGTATTGAAATTGGAATTACAGCTTGCGGCCCTCAAGCCTGTAGGTCTTTCCATCAACTTCCATTTTGATTTCGAATTTTTCAAGGTCGTCCTCCAACCGGATCCGTGCCTTATTGTTCATCACTGGCTCACCATCCATCTTCATAAGCCTATACTTACCTTCGCCGCTCAAACCTGTCAACGTCGTTTCATAGGTTGCAGTAATGCGTTTCTCTTTGTCATCTGGCTTATCATTAACATCATTGACGTACAATATTTTACCTGTAAGCGTAAGTACGTTACCCTTCACCGCAGCGTCATAATCCCAAGTTACCGTTTTTACTTGGTCAAAATGGGGATCCTGCGACGGCTCTTCGATGACCTTCCATTTACCTGTCAATTTGTCAAGGTTTAGCGAAGGCGAAGGGGATGGCGCGGATGCGAGCGTCACCGCGGTATTTACCGGTGGAACGGCGTTAGAATTGGATTTCGAGCCTATCACGCCTGTCGCGTTCAGCGCTATGATGAGCCCGGTTACAGCCGCGATAACGCCGCCAAGACCGGTAAGAATGCCGGGCAATGATGACCAAAATGGTGGTTTCGATTCGGGTGTATCTGCCATATTCTTTACTTAGCTCCAACTCAGATTGTTTGTGTCTTGGCCGTGAACGGCTTAGAACTCATATTGCTTTGAATACTTATATCAGATATTCGCCTTTATTTTACTCGTGATGTCTATGGTTTAGAACTCCCACCGCTTATCAGAACCGGAAGCATTAGCGACTGGCCTCCTAAAACTTAACCCGTGAATAAGCGTGCTAATAAGAAACGTTCTCTTATTCGCGATAATTCACGGGCAAATCTCTTTCAATTCCTCGGGCTGCGCCCGCCAATGTGAAAAAAACTCCAATCGGCTACGCGGCCGCTTACGCGACGATGCCCATCGAGATCCTAGCCCAAAAGATCATGTAAATAACAAAGGCAATCAGAGCCAAGTGCGCCGCAACGATTAGGATGCCAGCACGATCCAGCCGACGGCTTTCTATCCACCCGGTTTGAGCGCTTTGCAGACCAATTTCGAGAAGCGTCCCGGCGTACGGGATGAATCTGAACATGGCGAACCACTGGCTGACGCCAATGTTGCGCAGGAGCATCACATCCAACACAAAGCCCGCTATCATCACAATAAGCCCAGCCACTTTCGTGACGGAACTTTCCGGACCGAAGTAAATGGCGGAAACGACAATAGAGGCAATCATACCCACCTTAGCCAGGAAAAAATAAAACCTCCCAATGCCGGGATAAAGGTGATCAAATGTCTCGTCGCTCATAATGCTCCCGGCCATACTAACATGGGTCGTTTCCGCCGCAAAAGAAAAAAAGCTAGGACCTCAGTCCATTGCTCCCAGTCCGGTTCGCACCGCACCGATCAAGACTCCGACGACACCTAATTCGACCCAACAATATAGCTTCCGCGAGTGATGACGGCTAGATTTGGACGATTCACGCGGACGACTATTTGTCTTCGCAGTCCAGTAAGATATTGTCCCGTGGGGGTAAAAGTGATCGCGTATTGCTGCTTGATCTCCGAAGGTATGTTTGGGGCTGGCGGCACGTTTATATCAGATCCGTCCCGGGCGTTTGTCGCACGACCGCCTGAAAGAAAAACGAGGTCAGTGAGATACAACTTGCCAATCTCGTACTCCTGCTTTACGTCGTACTTTGAACTTGACCGCGCTCCACTGGGTAGCACCACGCTTCCTATCATGGATGACAGATTTACTGCTCCGCTCATAGCGTTAACAGCACTTTGAAGAGTATCGAAATAGACAGGATAATATGCCGCATCGAGTGTTTCGGCCTGAGCAAGCGATGTGTCATAGGATGACCTGCGCGAGGTTGTATCAACACCGTCGGTAAACAGTAGAACAGCATTTCTGCCCGGTATCTTGGGAATCAGCTTTTCGGAAATCTCTGTGACGGCGTCATACAAAGCCGTTCCGTTGCCAACCTGTGCGGTGGCCTTACGAATGGCCTTTTCGACTATTTGACGATCGGCGGTCATGTCACATAGAACTTTGACATCGCCATCGAACTTAATAACCATCGCCCGATCATCGGGAGAAAGCTGTTCGAACATCCTAAGAGCGTTCGCACGAATTTTCTTTGTACGCTCTACTGTCGATGGGCTCGCGTCGATGAGAAATAAGTAGTTTACCGGCCTGCTTGCGGGCTCAACTGAGCTAATCTCCAACTCCTTTCCGTCGACAAATAGCTTGAAACTCGCCTTTGTCAGATGCTTTATGGGCTGCGCCTGAGTGTCCAGAACTGACACATGCAAAGTCATTGGCTTGTTTTCTACAAAGGTGTTTGCGAGCGCGGCCGTGGAAGTCGTTTCTTTTGCTTGCTTAGGTTTCTTCGCTTTTTTCTTTGCGTTCGCCGGTGTGGGAAACACGCGGGGCTGGTAAGGGATCGAATTGGAATAATCTCTCTGGGCGACATTGTTATTGGCGGGCTGGGACTGATCACTCTGGGCCTCACCGTAGTGACAGAATATAAAAGCGGATGTAGCAAGCAGGAGAAGGCGTTCCACAATTATTAAGGTACCGTTACAGTGAAATACGCTTATAGAATTCATATGATCGAGTACCGCATTTTCTCCTACTTACCATCCTTCATCTCTGCAACCGCCTTTTTGAATTTTTCGCTGTCTTGGAATTTTGCAAATGAGCTATCGGTTTCGGGGTTGGAGAAGCGTTCGCCGGCAATCATGTTCGCTTTGTATTTGAATGCAGGGCGGAGCCATTTTATGGCGTTGTCTTCGTCGCCCAGCTCGCCGTAGCCGCAGGCCATGTTGTAGTAAAAGAGCGGGTAGATCGGTTCTTTGGAAATGCCGTATTCGAGCACGGCCATCGAGTTTTTTATATCGCCAGAGATGCCGTAAGCCATTCCGAGGTTATCGACGAGAACGATCCAGATATTCTTTTCAAGCTTGCGCTCGTTTTTCTCCAGATCGAGAGCCTTCGGATAAGGCGGGATCGCCTTTTTGTAATCGCCGTCAAGGTAATATTTGCTGCCTTCGGCAACATACTTTAGCGAGGTTTTTTGGGCAAACGCCGACGAACCAAAAACAATCGAGCATGCGGCGAAAAGGATTAGATTTCTCAAAGAGAGTTTGTTCATTTATTTATTGGCGGCGATGATCGCGGCTGTCCATTTTTTTGTGAAATCGCGCAGAGCCACGGCATCTTCGTCGGCGTTTAGCTCTTTGTAGATATTTATATAAAGCAGGCGCTTGTTGACGACCACATGCGACATAACGGCAAGCATCGGAATTGGGACCCCGTCCTTCGAGAGGATGGACATCATCATTACGCTGGAAACATTAGGCTGTTTATCAAAAAATCCGAGATTGACCGGCCGAGCCAACCCAATGTCGGCCGGGCGGCCCCAGCGTTCGGACAGCGCCTTTCGTGCAGCTTCGACCGACTTTGTTAAATTTGCATCGACTGCTGTTTCGAAGTCTTTTTCGAGGCCCAGGACAAACTCCTTGAACATCTCGGGAGTGACGTCGGTGTCATTTATGGCCTTGTGGACATAGATCGTGGCATGGAAGCCAAGGCGTTCGACCGGTTCGCCTTCTTCGATCTTTGCGGCAATGGCTGGGGTTAAATATACCGTGAGAGTTCTGGTTTGCGGATCTGCCAAAGCCTTCGTGTGGCCGGCAAGTTCGGGGATTCGCGGGTAGCCGTTGACGAATCCGTCAGGCGATGGGATATGGATCGTCTGCACGCCTACTCGAAAGGTGTCGCTTCCCGGCCGGTTCTGTTGAGCACTTACAACCAATGCAGAAATAAACGCGCAAGCAAGCAGGAGGAGTAAGTTTTTCATAATAGTTCTAGAAGTTACCCTTAATTAGCAAGCCAGACCTTTATAGCATCGATGGATTGAAAGTTCAAAGGTAAAAACACTCGCTATTTGCCGACTGCGGGATCGTATTAATCGGATAGGCGGCGAATGTTGCTCTTTTTCTGCACCTATTGCGTAAAATTGAGCGAAAATCGTTCAATTTGGTGTCCCGCGAACGTTTCCATCTATCGGGAAAAAACTACAACTGGCTCACACGCAATACTTACGTAAAGTGGCACATTAGTTGCAGATTCCTTAGCGAGATCACGGCTGCGGCTTTTCGAAGCAGCCAGGAAAAGGAGGCCGATAATGAAGACTTTACGAATAAGGAAAATTGACCCGATCGCGACCGTGTTTTGTTCTCGGCGTTACGAGAACGGTGTCGAGATCTTTGAGAAGCAAACGCATCAGGCCGTAACTGTAAACGTCCTCGAAGACTCGCACGCGGCGGCACCTTCCGAGGCCCGTCTAGTCATAGGCGATGCCATCTCGTCCGCGACAAAACTCTTTATCGCAAAAACCCGTTCCGAAATAGGAGGCCTCGATGCCCTCCTCAAAACCCTTACCCGTCCGGCCCTGAACACAAAGTAAACCGCAACGAACTGAGCCACGAAACAATTTTGTTCTAAGAAGCACTTTTTTGGAGGGAAGGATCAGTCCTCTTCGAGAAGGTCCATCGAGATGCGCGGGGCGAAAACGCGGCGACCGAACATGATTAGCGTCCACAAAACGAGCGACGCAGTGGAGAGCGTCCAGCCGCAATTTGCGATGAGGGCATCGTCGTAAACTAGTCCGACCGCGATGATCGGGAATCCGATAAACGCCAGCCGTAGCGAGATTCGCTTCCAGCGGTCGAGAGCGTCGAGCAGGTTCACACGCCCGATCTCCATCTCCATATACTCATCGTCATCGTTCAGACGCGAAAAGTACTGAACCTCGCCATTGCTCCAACGGCGTAATGCAGGAGTTTCGGCAAGGCGGCTGGCGATCGAGAAGTTATGGATAACATGAGCGATTTTGCCGTCTCTGAGAGCGATCTCCGCCAAGCCGCGCACCGATCTGAATTGCTCGCCGACGACCTCGACGGCTTTTTGAAAGGCAATCCCTGCCCTCCGCCATTCGCCAAGCTGAAAGTAGCTCTCGCCAAGTCTTGCCAGCAGGTTGCCATCATTGCCAGCCCGCAGTTCTGATAACCGCATCATCGCGACGGCCTTTCGCTCAAGCTTGCTGTTTCCTTCGGAACCCGCGAACGACTGCAAACACCTTGCAAACTCAAACAAAAGCCAGGCGTCAGTAGGCTTTAGCAATGCGGCCCGTCGGAAGGTCTCCAGTGCCTGCAGGTGCGATCCAGTCAGTTTCAATTCATTTGCAAGAATTCTCAGGCTATTTGCCTTCTCGACGCCATCTCCTTCGCGTGCGAACGATTCGGCATTCGGCGTGACCTTTTTTTTCAGTATGATTTGCCGAAACGAATTTTCGAGCACATCGGCCGGTGGAATGTTTGAAAGCGACGCTTTAAGACGCGTTTGTTTGGGTTCGGGAATGTAATCGCGGACTTCGAGCGAGCGATTGTCGAGAACATTTTCGGAGATCAGTGGCAAAACAGCCCTGACCATGTTTCGATACTCGGGACCGCCTGACGAAAAGGTAAAATCGACGCCCTTTCCCCGGATCGAAGTTTTATATTTGTAAAAAACCTTGCCGCCGCGTTTTATCGTCGGAAATGTATGGGTCTCAACCTGTTCGACATCCTTTAATTTCAGCCAGTTTCGCGATCTGGTGAGATATGCCCACGCCTTCGGAAGCAAACCCGATCGATGAAGCCGCTTTCCATTGAAAACGATCTTATCGGTAAATGCCAAAACCGGCATTACAATCCAGCTCACGCCGAACAGAAAATAGCCGAGCAGGTTAGTTTCAAGATAGATCGACAGTGCCGAAAAGAATGTGCCGACGAAGATAGCTGCGACGTAGCTGTAAGCAGAAACCCGAATCGATAGCCCGGTGCGCGGTTGCGATCCGCTGGAGGGTTTCGATTCGGGTAATTGGGTCATAATGTTCTGGAAGTGGAGTCAGAACACCAGTTACTGGCTAAGTTGATTTAAACCGTCAAGCGATTCGCTGGCTGGTTCCGGAATCTCTTTTGCCTTCGCGGGATCGAGTTCTTTGAGTTTATCCTTCGCCGCACGAGCCGCCGGGCTCAATACAGCAGGCTTCCCATCCATGTCTTTTGCTTCGCTCGCGGCTTTGACCATTGTGAATAACAGATCGACAGCTTCCTGCTTCTTACCCTGTTTTTCGTAGATCTTTGCAATCGCAAAGTTGATCGTATCCTTCGAAACTACCGGATCCGAAGCCGCCAAAAGCTCCTGATAAAGCGCAACCGACTCGTCAAGCTTCCCATCGTCCGCACGGGTCTGCGCGAGCGCAAATTTTGAAAGATTTCCTACTTCACCACCTGATTTCGACAACGTTTCGAGTTCAGCAACGCCTGCCGGACGATCTACATTTAGCCGGTTAACGGCAATGAAATATTTAGCTTTTTCACCAGCCGCGCCGCCGTATTGTTCCGACACCGTCTGAAATTCGCTTATCGCGGCTTCCGAGCGTTCCTTACTTGTCTTGAACGTTTTTGCAGTCGAGCCTGCCGGTGGAGGCACATTCGTTACTTGAGCCTCGGAGGTTTCGATAGCTTTTCCCAAAGCGGTCTGTGCACCGGCTTTCGAACGCTCGTTCCAGGCGTAGAATATCCCGATTATAACGGCGAGTATTGCAAGCGCGGCAACGCCGTAAAGAATATTCTTCTTATAACCTTCTAGCTGCTTGCCGACTTCCTCAACTTTCTTGCCGACGTTCTGCTGAAACGAATCTTTATAACGCGGCTTATTCTTCGCGTCGGGCTCAGGTGCAACGGTCGTTACGATACTTCTCTTTTTACGTGCCATTTTTTAAAACTGCAAATTTTGCTTGCTCTATCGTTGTATAATCGTGATAACTGATTTTTTCCAAAAGAATTAAGTTAACTCAAAAGTGCGGCAAGAGCAAATAAATGCGAGGTAAAAGGCATAAACAGAACGTATTTCAAAGAAATTCGGCAGCCAGTTGCCCAACAACACGTTATATTTGCTCGATCTTAAAAAAACACGGGAACTTTTTAGCAACAGTGGTGTCTAACATTTCAGTTCGCGATATAAGCGAATGTTCAATTTGAAATCTTCTCGTTCGGAGAAGGACGAGGCACAAGAGATGTTCTTCAGCAGGTCAATGGCATTTGACGACGAAGATCCGGCTGATGTCGCGGCGGCGGCAAGACTCTCGTCTGCATACCCGAACGCGGAATCTCAGTTCATTGACAAGCTAAAAGCGGGTGATGCGGAATCGTTTGACGTGTTGATCAACAGATATTCGTCGGATGTATACGCTTTGCTGTACAGGTTAACCGAAAACCCCGAAGAGGCCGGCGATCTGACACAGGAAACATTTTTGAGTGCGCTAACGGCTATTAAAGGCTTTCGCGGCGACGCAGGCGTCAAAACCTGGTTGTTTCGCATAGCGATCAATCATTCTCGAAACCGTTTTCGCTGGTGGAAACGCCGCAAACGCGACATGACAGTGTCGCTGGACGCTCAGATTGGGAGCAGTGAAACAAGGGTTCACGAGACGATTGCCGATAAAACGGAGAATCCCGAAGAATCTGTATTATTTCGGGAACGCGAGAAGGCATTGACAACCGCTTTATTCACTTTGCCCGATATCTTTCGCGAAGTGATCGTCCTTTGCGATATAGAAGGATTGAGTTATGACGAAATATCGCAAAGCTTGGGAATAAATATTGGTACGGTAAAATCGCGGATCGCCCGCGGCCGCGACGAGCTGCGGAAAAAGCTCAAGGATTTTTGAAAATCAGTTGAATGGCTGACTCGCCCCGGTTTTTTCTTTGAAGACAAAACAAATCGGTGCCAAACGAGGTCGAAGAGAACTATTTCCGGAGCAGTCTATGAAATGCGTCGATTAGGTGATTATTTGAAATTAGACCAGCAACATGTCTATACATCTCCTTATCGAATCGCTTCTCATCGATTGTGACGGACAATGCGTTGTTCTCTGTGAACAGAGAGCAGCCGGGGTCAGCCAGTCATTCAACTGATCAGCGGTGGAGGATCGGAAGCCGGCACATAAAGCCGGGTCCGCTAAAACCAATGAAATGTACAGATTTACAATTAGTTTTACCAGTCTATTCGGATGATGTTTTGTCCGAACTTGAGCTGGCACAGGTTTCCGAACATCTTAATCACTGTCCTTTGTGTAGGCAAAAAGTCATTGATTTTCAGGAACTTAGAACTGGTTTGCGGGCCGTTCCGCGTCCGGAATTTTCAGCTTCGGCGATGCAGTCGCTGCGAAACACGATAGCGGGAAGACTGACGACTTCGACCAGCTCACCGACGTTTCAGCTTATCGGCGACAGACGCCGTTGGCTGGATGTCTGGCTAATGCCATACGCTGTCGGTGCCATGTCGACACTGATTCTTGGATTTACGATGCTGTGGGTGATTGTTTCCAGTGAAGTCCAACCGCAGGCCGTGGCCTCCACTCAAAGTGGTTCTACTTCGAATGCTATTCTCGTTCCCTATGTGGCACCCGATTTCAGTAGAGTGGAAATCGAGCTTTCACCGATGGAATACGCAAGCTCACGCTCTGCCTTTTCCAGCGAATCGCCCAGCATCAATCCGAACGGATCGCTGGCCGCACTCACCAAGACACTTGGCAAGAATGATGTCGAGGATGACGAGGTCACGGTAGTGGCGGACGTTTACGGCAATGGCGTTGCGGAGATAACCGAGGTAGTCGAACCGTCTTCCGACCGGAGCGCTGTGGGTGAGCTGCAAAAGGCTTTGGAGTCGGGCCCTGCTTCGTCGGCATTCGTCCCGGCGAGCTTCGACAATCGTTCCGAAACGATCAGAGTGGTGCTGAAAATTCAAAACGTTATAGTCAATACAAGTCATTAGAAAGAACTTTTTTTAATTTCTGAATCTACAAGTACGGCGAGTTTCGAATAGAATTAAATGTGATTCCTTTCGAAACTTTTCGTCTTTATGAGTGACCAACAATACTTCAACACTTTTATTAAAGATGCGGAGAACACCGCATCGAGTCTTTTCGAGAGCCTTACTGAAACACTTACAGGCAAGGCGAACGATCTGCGCGATGGGACGGAATTCCACGCAGTGACGCTTCCTCGCGATCTCGCTGCCCACGAAAATGCGCAAACCGAGTGGTGGTATTATACCGGGCACGCAAAGACCGACTCGGGAAAAGAATTCGGGTTCGAACTTGTGTTTTTCAAACGCCGCACGGACCTCGACAAATTTTCTGTTGTCCCACTGAGACTATTGGGTAATCCTTTTTATTTTGCCCATTTTGCGATCACCGACAAAAGCGAAAAAGTGTTTCGATATGCACATCGCAAGAGCGCAAACGGCCCGTTCGATTTCCCGGCTTCGGCAAGCGAGAAGCATTTTCACCTGCGGCTCGATGAATGGTCCGCCCGCGAAGCTCATGGGGCACACATTCTGCACGCTACCATCGACAAGGACATCATTTTCGAGGCTTCTTTGACGCCTACGAAGCCAGTAATTCTGAATGGAATAGACGGCGTATCATATAAGGACGAAGGCGAGGCGTCGAGATATTTTTCTTACACTCGGATGGCTGTCGAAGGTGACATTACGCTCGATTCGATGACCGAACATTTCACCGGATCGGCATGGATGGACCGCGAATTCGGCACCTGGACACCCACGGATAATCAAAAAGGATGGGATTGGTTTTCAATCCAACTAGACAACAATTGCGAATTGATGGTCTACCAACTTAGAAATGCGGAAGGAGAGCCATCGCCTTACTCGAGTGGCTCGTACTGCGACGAAAATGGCAAGCATTTTGTGCTAACTCACGAAGACTTTTCCATCGAGCCGACCGCGACATGGAAGAGTCCGATTTCGGGTGCCGAATATCCTGGCGGCTGGACCATTTCCGTGCTCAGTAAAGATATTAGGCTTACTGTTACGCCCGTAATGGCCGATCAGGAACTGGACACGAGAGGGACGACGATGATCGTTTATTGGGAAGGTGCATGCGATGTTTCAGGTCTGGCTGGCGATGACGCAGTAAAAGGCAATGCCTACGTCGAACTAGTCGGATATGATCGTTCTCATGACCAGCCAAATCTCAGCCGTTTCCTTATTGGTAATTCGCTCGATTTTCTAAAGTGGCCCTAAAGAAGAAAAGGCGACAATTCTCTCGCCGCCGTCTCCATAAAATTATCGATATGCGCCTATGGCATCTTATCGATCGATGACTTTAGGTCGTCCGCAGACTTTTTATCCACGTTCAGAAGATTCTCATACTGATCCATTGCACCCGCTTTATTCTTGAGTTTGATATGGATAACGCCAATGTTATACATCGCATTTACAAATCGTGGGTTCAGTTCCAGGCACTTCTTATATGATTCTATCGCCTTTGTTCCTTGATCATCCTCCGCATACGCATTACCGAGGAGGTAGAAACCGTCAGAATCGTCCGGATGATTTTGGGTATATTCGATCAACCCCGTCAAAGCACTCTTGTAATATTTGTCCGCTTCCGCCGTCCTCTTCAAAAGCGCGTACGCACGGCCAAGATAGAAATTCGTCTCTCCGTCATTAGGCTTTAGACGCAGTGCGTTATTGCACTCACTAATTGCCATTTGTGGCTGATCATTCTGGTTATAGGCCCTACAAAGGTTCGTGTAGCCTAACGGTTCATTGGGAAGTATTCGAGTAGCCGATCTTCCGGCATCAATCGCATCTTTCTTCCTATCTGCCAGGCTGTAATACCAAGTGATCGCGGTATAAATTTTCCCGTTATTCACAAATTGCCGTAGCCCGGCCTTGGATATCTCGATCGCCTCATCTATGCGATTCTCACGTCGAAAAAGTTCGCCGAGTTTGATATAGGCTTCAGGATCAGTGTCCGGCTTGGATTTCAAAGCCAGCTCATAAGCCGTCATCGCCTCTGGATACCGTTTCTGGAACATTCGAGCGTCACCGATCAATACATAAGACTCGGCGAGAAACAGTGTATTTCTCCTTACAGCTTGCTCGGCGGCTGATGCTTGCCCGTTCACATCGCCCATCTTGGATCGGGCCAAAGCCACATGGTAATAAAGGTTTGCATTGTTTGGCGAGCGAGCGAGAGCTTTCTCATAGGCATCGGCCGCCTCCTTGAACGCTCCTTTTGCCATGCTTATTTCGGCCAGTTCCATCGTAAATTCGATGTTATTCGGCTCAGCCTTCAAGATACGTTGAATATCTTCGGCAGCCAAATCCAAATTCTTGTTATCTTTATTCAATTGCCAGCGGACTTTGTAGATCTCTAGCTGCGGCTTATAACCCTTGTTCAGTGCCAGGTTAAGTTCCGTAAGTGCGGAACTATTTTCCTTTAGGTAACGATGGGCAATGCCTTTTTTATAGAGGGTTTCGGGATCATTTGGAACTAACGCCGCGGCCTTTGTGTAGCTATCGGCCGCAAGCCGATAGTTTTTTCTTTCATATGCCTTATTTCCGGCCTCAACCAATCGTTTCGCAGCGTTGCGGTCTTTTTTCGTGGGGTTCTGTGCTTCGACCGGCAAGACAAACATTCCGGCAAATAGCAGTATGACTATGGGAAGCAATGTGAGATTTCTGATCTTCATTTAAACAATTCTCCTGATCTGATCATTGTCGAACGGTCGGCGTCGTTACAGGCTTTCTTGGTGTCGGCCCACCTTTTGGCGGCAAAACCCGAATCACGGGGGTTACTCTTGGAATTGGCTGCGGCGTCGGTCGAATGGTCCTCGTCGAGCTGGTAACGGGTGTCGGATCCGGCGTCGGGGGAACCGTCAGACCGTTATCGTTCGTGTTCGAATTCACATTCGTATCCGAATTAGAATTACCCGGATCGGGGCTATCGGAACTATTTGAATTAAATATTGTGTCGAGTGTCGGTTCCGGCGACGGTGTTTCCTCCTCCGTCCTTTCCGGAGACGGTGTCGGATCGGTATCTATCTGAGCAGGTGCAAAATTAATATAGGCCCAAATCCCCCCGGCGACAACGGCACCCAGGAAAAGTAACGCAACGAGTCCGCCGACCACGGCCAGAGCTTTGCTCGATGACTTTTTCGCAACCGCAACTGGCGGCTTGTTAACGTAAGGAGCAGGCTCCGGGCGGTCATCTTCAGTTGATTGCGGCGTTTCGAAGTACGGCACCGAAGCTGACGTTGCAAAAGCACCTTCGCCTGACTCAGCGTATGATGATGAATCGGCCGAGGATTCTTGAATAGAATCGTTCGCTTCGCCGCCCAGCGAGATAAACGGAGCGGTGGCATCGGGTGTGTAACCTGCCGGCTCCGCACTCGATCCGCCAGACGGATATTCATTCACATCAGAATAATCGTCGGCGGGAGCAGAACTCGGAGCCGGAACGTCCGATTCGTAACTCTGTTTTTCAGGGAGTGGAAGCGAACCGCGGCCCGCGAGAAAAACCTCGGTTTTTACATCAGCTTGCTTGATCGACCCAGTGGCTGGTGTCGGATCATAGCCCATCGTTGCATCCAAATCCGCCTGTCCGTCATTTCCGCCGTCGGACGCACCTGTTTTCAGTATCGACGATACTTCTGGATCAAGCGAAGTCTTGCCGGTTTGAGAAACATTAGCGGGATTTTCGACCGCCAGACCAGCGACCGGTTGATCGATAGCACCAGATTTGTCGTCACTGACATTGAAAGCGACAGTTTTAGCCATTGTCGCCTGTTGCATCTCATTAAAGGCCTTTCGAAGAACCTTTTGCATCTCGCGGGCGTCGGCATATCGCCTTTCCTGGCTTACTTCCATGCCCTTGAGAATAACGTCCGAGACACTTTTGGGGATTTCGGGATTTATCGTAAATGGAGGCTCGATCGGATCGGGCATTTCATTGAGCATCGAGTCAGCTCGGGAAAGTGCGTCGGCAGGGACCATATTGGTCATCAGCTGATAAAGCGTTGCGGAAAGCGAATAAATATCGCTCCGCGCACTTGTCCCAATACCTCGTATCTGTTCCATCGGAGCATAGTGCGGCGTGTATCCAACGACGCTGCCAGTGCTGCCTGATTGCGAGACATTCGTCTGCCCAGTCGATGTTTTAGAGAGGCCAAAATCCAGGAGAATAATGTGATTCTCGTCCGTAAGCTTAAGATTTTGCGGTTTGATGTCTCTGTGAATGATCGGCGGCTCGTGCGTGTGAAGATATGAGAGAGCGTCCAGAAGTTGATCTGCCCAAAAAAGCACCCAACTAACCGGGAAAGGTTTCTGAGCTATCTCTAGGCGTTTAGCAAGATCGTCGCCCGAAATGTGCTCCATTACGAGATATTGCTCTTCATTTTCCCCGAAATGATCGCTGACCTTTGGCAAAACAGGATGCCGCATCCGAGCCAATGTCCTTGCTTCGCGTTCGAACGCGTTCCCAAGCATCGCATCACCCGCAAAAAACGTCCTTTTTAACGCTACGGCACTACCTAATCTCTGATCGACAGCCAAATAGACTTCTCCCATCCCACCTTTACCGATAAGGTGCACAATGAGATACCGATTTTGGATCAACGTGTTTTGAGCTAAAGGTTTCATTAAGTTTCGGGTTGACGCAAGCTATAATAGATACGTTCTCAAGTCTAAAAAGATTAATTAATTCTCAAAGTGATCGCTGCATTGAAGCTAAAATTAAAATGCGTCTGTCGTTTTGGGTGCGGGAGCCGCTAACGGCTGTCCGGCGTGCTGCCAGCACCGTTCATTGGCAACTTTGACTCTGCGGGAACATGGCTTCCCTTTCTTTGTCATTGCACCGCAAAAAAATACCGCCTCGTCTGATGCTGCCCCACGAATCCTTGGTTGCTCTTTTGATACTTTAAGAGCCTTGTTATCAGCCGTCTGAGGCTGTATCACTTGAGCTTCGCTGTTACCAACTTCCGAATGTCGAGGATCAGACTGGGTCGGCTGCCGCTTCGATTCGTCAACTACTCGCTTCGCGTCATGAGAAGCGACTGTATTCTGCACGCTTTTAGAAGCAGGGCTTTTTTCGTATAGATAACTTCCAATGCCAAAGATCCCAAATAACAAGGCAATGCCAACTATTGCTCTCGGTAACAGCTCGTACCCTTGTTTTTCAATCGCACAAACGTCGCAAAAACGTCGACTGGTCCACAACTTCCAATCGATCCTTTCGATCTTCTCGCCGCAATTGCAGCAAAACTTGGGCGTATAGAACATTGTCGATCAATTCCGCGGCCGGCATCGCGTTTATAAAACAGTAGCTTGCAGGAAAACAAGCAACCCGAGTGAACAACTGATTATAGACCAAAACTCCCACAATGTTAAGAGGAATATGAAACCCTTCGCCATGCAACCGCGTTTCAAGAAATTGCGTCTGATTGTTAGAATTCATTATGCCCAAAATGCGAACCCTAAAGCCATGTCTTTTTCTACTACTTTTACTTGGATCGCTTGGTGTCAACGCCCAGGTTGATGATCCGATCAAAATTGATTCGGCTATAGTTCGCGTAAACATCGGCGTCGTCGATCAGCGAGGTCGCCCAATCACGAGTCTTGAAAAAGCAAACTTCTCGGTTTTTGAAGACGGCGTGAAACAAGAAGTGTCCCGATTCGAGTATACGACAGCTCCATTCAGTGTAGTAATGATGCTGGATATGAGCGGATCGACAAAGAGTTTCAGGCAGAACATTCAGCTTTCGGCGGCACGCTTTCTTGACGCACTTGGGCCGGACGATCGTGTCGCGGTTGTTGAGTTTTACAGCAAAGTCAATTTGTTGAATGATTTCACCACGAACCGAAATACTGCCGCACATTCTATTTCGGTCGCCAATGGCAGCGGCGATACCGATCTGTATAAAGCACTGCTCTTTGCCCTTGAAAAGCTTTCAAAGGAAAGCAGCCGCAGAAAGGCTATCGTTGTATTGACTGACGGAGTAGACACCGACATGCAGTCAATTGACCGAAAACTCCTATCCAGTGTCGGCGAAGTTCAAATTCCCACCGCGATCAAGCCGGAAACTAGCGAGATATTGAACAAAATATTGAATCGCTCCGATGCCCAAGGCGTAACAATTTACCCACTCGCTCTACCAACCGGCGATCCGGCCCGGCTGGCCGATCCGACGCCTGCTCAGGTTGCAATGTTTAAGGCTGCGAGAACGAGACTTAGGCTGGTCGCGGACCGAACTGGTGGGACATTAAATTCGATCGAAAGGCTAGATCAAATGGCCACTTTGTATGCCTTGGTAGCTGCCGATCTGCGAACGCTTTACACCCTTGAATATCAGCCGATCAACGAAAAACGCGACGGCAAATGGCGTTCCATCCGTGTAGAGGTCTCTAATCCCGAACTGGTGCTCCGTTCGCGACAGGGTTATTTCGCAAGGTAATCGGCTAATCCCGCATGCTTGACACTCTACCGATTGCTTTGTAGTCTAGTTATTCGCTTTGGGCACCCGTAGCTCAGCTGGATAGAGTACTTGACTACGAATCAAGGGGTCGCATGTTCGAATCATGCCGGGTGTACCATCTTAACCATTTACGCAGATCGGTTAACAATCGAAAAGAGGTAGACTCTGGGGTCGGCCTCTTTTTGGTTTGTGTAATGGTCCAACTGCTTTAGTAAATCCCTACCTCTGGTTAGCTCTCCAGAAGTCTCGCCGATTCAATAACTGGAACTGAACACCAGCAAGTTGCCGACAAAGGCAAACCAAAGAAAGCCGAGACAGGCGAGGGCAAGCAACGTCGCCTGCAGCTTTCCCCAAATCCTATAGCTCTTGCTCTTCCAGGCGTGCACGGCGTGGTAAAGGACGATGAGGGTACCGATCGCTCCGACAACGCCCATCGCTTGAAACAGAAAGAACCATTTGTTTCCCGCGTCGCTGAGTATCTCGAAATCGGTTAGCGCGTATGAGACCAGGGCGGTCAACCCTATGACAAAGATCAGATCGAGGGCAAAAAAGATCCATATTCCGCGCCGTAGCCATTTGTCCATTGCCGACAGCTCCAACTTTTGTCCGTAATGTCGTCGAACCAGCCAGGCGACCGGAGTCAGCAGGAGCGTAAGAAGCATAACCGCAAGCGAAAATACTAAGACGGGCGTAAGAAGTTTCGAATTTTCAAATGCCCCGACTCGTTTGAAGACCATGAACGGATACGCCAATATCATCTGTATATCTCCGTTTGTGTCGGGCTTGAAAATAAGAGTGTCATGGCCGTTAAGGTCGCGAAACGTCATCGGCGCGACTTCCTGCCACCGCTTCGGCAAGCCATTGGGTTCGGTCAAATCAGCCACGCCGATCGTGCCGTCTTCATTCGCCGTTACGGTTGTTTCCCCCAATATGGCCGCAATCCTCAAAAAAGATTTCTCGGCTCGGCGGCTGATCATATAGTTTCCGGCAACCTTTTGTGCATCTTCCTTTGCCGTTTCAAGCGCCGCCGGGAAACCCGTCACCGGGTAATAGCGGTCCATGAACGCCTGCCAGAGGATGCTTCGCGGAGAACTTTCTCCCTTACCGGCACTGTTGTACGAAATAAAGAAACCGACGCCCTTGTCAAGTATCAGATGCAGGTCGCTGTGGAACGCGACGGTATCACCGCCGTGGCCTATTATGCGCTGTCCGTTCCGCGATTCTTCGTAAAAACCGTAAGCCATCGCGTTCGCGGCATCGTCAAGTGCAAACAATCTCGTGTGCATTTTACGGGTTGTTGCCGGCTTGAGTATGCGTCCGTCGCCGAACTGCCCTTCCTGCAAATGGGCGATCATGAACTTTGCCATATCGCCTGCCGTGCTGCTGAGGCTTCCGGCGGGAAAGACGGTTATGACCTCAAACGGCATCGGCTTATCGGACGCCAGTTTATAACCATTGGACATGCCGTCGGCCAGTGCAGGCGGCAGCGGCTGGGCGAAGGTTGATCGTTCCATTCCGAGCGGTTTAAAAATATTTTCGTCAACGTAATCGTTAAACGGCCGGCCTGAAATGCGTTCGACGATATATCCCGCGAGAGCCGTCCCATAGTTTGAGTAAGCAGGAGTGGTGCCCGGAGGAAAAATTCGTGCCGGAATGTGCGTCTTCAGGTGCTCGCCCAGATCGGGGCTCGCAGCATCGGTCTTAAGGAGGTCCTTGATCTGTTCCTCGAATCCTGGCGTATGGGTCAAGATGTGCTTCAGCGTTATCGGCTGGCCGAATGCATCCGGTATTTTGAAGTCTAGATACTCGTTAATATCGCGGTCGAGGTCCAGTTTGCCCTGTTCAGACAACTGCATCACAGCGGTCCAGGTAAACAGCTTGGAAATGGAGCCGGGACGAAATAAAGTCTGTTCCGGAGACACGGGCAATTTCCTTTCGCGGTCCGCAAATCCGTAGCCCTTTGAGAATAATATCTTTCCCTCTTTTACCACAACAACCGTTGCCCCGGCGATATTTTCCCGCTCAAGCTGAAGCGGGACGATACCATCGAGAAATGCCGCGACATCACCCGCGGTCATTTGAGCGGGCACGGAGGCCGAAACGTTTGTCGCCGGCTCCGCCACCTTTTCCTGCGTCGCATTTGGAGTCAGGTTTGGGACCTGTCCCAATACGAGGGCCGAAACAGCCAAACCGAGCATCGTCAAAATAGTCAATCTTCGCACTTTTGTCTCTCCTTTTCTCCGGTTCACGGACTCTTCTCTCGTAGTAAAACATACGCGCCAATCTGACGATCCGTCAGGCCTGTGCGATAGAAATCATCGACTACATATCCTGCTGCGATGGCCTCGGTAAAAGCGCTGCCGCGTGGCTGTCCGCCACTCGAAAGCAAGCTCGCTGTTTTGTCGTTCCAGCAAGTTAATGTCAGCCGGAATCTCGATAATCGCTCGTTCACCCGAAAGACACACTTCAAGCTCATTAGAATGAGGCGAATCACCTTCACCAACTTCAATAATGGCTGGCAGACCCGAGATACTTCCGGCGGAATAAGCCTTATCAAGCTTTCTGGCAACCCTTTCGCTTGCAAGGTGCCAGCTCACCCAAAGCCGGTCGGTGCCGTTGCGGTGTAGAAAACTTGCCGCGGCTTCGCCATAGAAATTGACGAAATATTGGTCCGCAACGACGCCAAGTTTGTTGAAATTAAAATAGGCATTCAGGCTTTGAAGCGGATCGAACGTCCACGTCATGATCTCGATTCCCTGCTCCAGCACGCGTTCACGTTGGGCCGTCTTGAGGCGAAAGCCAAGATCGTGAGCCCGATATTCGGGTTTGACGGCGAGCATGTGCGAATGATGGACGGTGGTCCCACGCTCGTAACCCACAAAACCATAAACGAAACCGGCCAGCGTTCTATTATCGAATGCCCCGATCAGCACTCCGCCCGATGCTTTCGCCGCGAGCAGTTGCGAAAGCGGCACAACTTCAAGATCGGGCACTCCCCAAACGTCCTTCTGGATCTGTTCGACATCCCGCATGTCCGCAACGGTCTCTAAATCGCGGATCAGAATTTGGGGTTCAGCCATATCACTCATTGGCTTCGGCCCGGGCCGTAAAGCACTTGCCCGGAGCGGACTCCGGTGTGCTTTCCGCCTTCGATCGCGATTTGGCCGTTAACGAGGACGTAATCGATCCCGACCGGCGACAACAGCGGCCGGTCGTATGTGGCTCGGTCCTGTATCTTGTCATAATCGAAGATCACGACATCGGCCCAGTTACCTTCCTTGATCGAGCCGCGAGACGCGAGTCTCATCCGCGTCGCCGGCCATGAGGTCATCTTGCGTATCGCTTCCGAAAGCGTAAGCACTTTTAGTTCGCGGACGTACCGCGCGATCAAACGCGGGTGATTTCCGTAGCTGCGCGGGTGAGCGAGGCCAAGCCCGTCAACAGTACCGGGTTTGAGCGCCGCACCGGCGTCGCTTCCGATGCTGGTCCACGGGAACTTGAGCGCCGTGATGATATCCTGCTCGCTCATCATGTGGTAAATTGCGTAAACTCTGCCGTTCCCTTGCGCGACAAGGTCGAACGCCGTGTCGGCCGGATCTTTGTTCAGTTCCTTGGCGATAGCAGATAAAGTTTTGCCCTGAAACCTTGCATTGTCCGGGTTCTGAGCGTTGACGAGAACAATATTGTCCCAGCCGCCCGCTGCCTCGACAATATTCCACCAGCCGGGCGAACCGGTTTTCATCTCGTTTTTCAGTCGCTCACGGGTTGCCGGGTCTTTGAGTCGTTCGAGCAGTTTTGCGGCGCCGCCTTCGAAAGCCCATGAAGGGATCACGGCTTCCAGCCCCGTACCGCCCGCCGTGTAAAGATAGAGGTCCGCCGCAACATCCACGCCGCGTGCCCGGGCCGCTTCAATCTTTTCACCGGCCTCGCCCATCAACTTGCCCCAGCCCGGCTGGAATGCTGCTTTCAAATGAAATATCTCGACCGGCAAGCCGCCTCGCTCGCCGATGGCGATCGCTTCTTCGACAGACTGAACAAGCTCTTTGCCCTCACCGCGAATATGGCTTGCATAGATGCCACCGTACCGGCCGGCGACCTTCGCCATTTCGACCAGTTCTTCGTTGGTCGAATAGCTTGACGGCGGATAGATCAGGGCCGTGGTCATACCCATCGCACCGGCCTTCATTGCTGTCTCCATTATAGCCTTCATTTGAGCCAGTTCACCGGCCGTCGGTGCTTTTGCAGATGTTCCGAGTACGACGACTCGTGCCTGAGTTTCGCTGAAATACGTGCCGAAGTTTATGCTAATGCCGCTTTTTTCAAGCTCGGCAAAGTACTCGCCGATCTTTTCTGCCGCAACCGGCGTTCCGCCTTCGCCGCCGATGGCCGTCGTGACGCCCATCATCAGCTTATTCTCCGCCAGCCCGCTTTGCCGCAATACCGAACCGGACTGGTCCATCACATCGATCCATCCGGGCGAAACATAGCGGCCGCGTGCATCTATCTCACGCTTGCCTTTACCCTCGATCTTGCCGATGCGGACAAACCGGCCGTCCTTGATGGCGACATCTGCCAGGATCCATGGATTCCCCGCACCATCGAGCACGCGTCCGTTTCGGATCACGATATCGTACACCGCCGACGAAGCGCCCTGAGCGGCGATCTTATACGGCAATAGGCTTGAGAAAGCCAGTAAGGCGAGTGCAACCGAGGCAATGCGGCGAATGTAATTCATGGTTTATCGAATGCAATCCAACAGGGAAACAAAAACGAGGCGCCGTCCTCAACCTTGCAACCTCCTTTGCGATATTTGCGAGCGTGGTTCACGTAAAGGCCGCAAAGTAAAGCAAAAGATTATTTCAGATCCCGGCAGCACTGGCCGAAAATCATTTGATCTTCGGAGCCGGCAAACCGTTGCCGCCGCCTTGTTTGAACAAAAGCCGTGTAACTTTGCCGAAGGCGTCGGTTTCAAAAGTTATCTGGGCATCGACAACCTTTAGAAAGAAATCCTTCTCGCTCTCGGGAAACATCTCAAGCGGTTGCTGCCCGGTCAGCCGCACAAAGACCCTTCCGCCATCGTTTGTCACCGTTACGGTCACGTTCGGCATCAATTGGTACTCTCCGACGTATTTGTCCAGCACCGCGGTAGGCAGCGTGATCGCTTTTCGCACTTTTGGAAGCGTGTACGGTTCGCCGAAGGCGATTGCCGACAGGTTATTCGAAACCGCTCCGGCCGAGGAACCCTGCACATTGCTCAGGACGACGACAGTAACACGGTCATCCGGGAATCGCGCGATGTGCGTCGCAAAGCCGTAAATTCCTCCGCCATGCGATATCGAATTGCGATTGCCTCGCTTACTCACACTCCAGCCATACGCGTAGTTACTTTTGAAAGGCGTGAACATCTCATCCAGCGACTTTCGGGTCAACAGCTTTTCTGTGTACAACGCCTGCTCCCAACGAAGCAGGTCCTCTGTTGTCGAGTAAAGTGCGCCCGCCGCGTATGGAATAAGCATATCCATATACGCGGCGTTGACGAAGTTTCCGTCACCCGTACGGCTGTAGCCGTCGGCCCGCCCTTTGATAATGTTCTCATGGCTGTCATAGCCCGTCTGCTTCAGCCCGAGCGGCGTGAAAATATTTTCCTGAAGAAAATCAGTGTAGGATTTGCCCGAGGCTTTCTCGACGATCAGGCCTAGCAGGTGGTAGCCGGAGTTGCTGTAGCTGTATTTCTCGCCCACGGCAAAATCGAGCGGCTTGGCACGGTAATCGGCCAGAAGCTCGGCGATCGAGACCGGCAATATTGCCTTCTTCGCGAAATCTGGAAACGAGGTGTAATTCGGGATGCCGGACGTATGCGTGAGCAGATGACGGATCGTTATCTGCTCCCACGCCGCCGGGCATTCAGTGACGTATTTGCACGCCGCGTCGCCAACGTTCAGCTTCCCGCGTTCCTGCAGCAGCATGATCGCGGCAGCGGTGAACTGCTTCGTGATCGAGCCGAGCCGAAACACGGTCTGCGGTGAGTTGGGAATGCCCCACTCGTGATTGGCCAGTCCATAGCCCTTGCTAAATATAGGCTTGCCGTCACGAGCGATCAGGACCGAACCTGAAAAGCCGTCGATCCGCTCGACAGCCATCATGTATTCGGTTGCCTTCGAAACGATCTGCTTTGAACCCGGAGTGCTCGGCTCTTGTGCAAATGCCGAGTGCGCGAAGATTAGCAAAAGCGATGAAGCGACCCAACGAAGATCCAGCCTGATAATTTTCACATGTGCTCCTTACTAACTTGAAAACATCTTCTAATACGCCGATCCGAAATACTCAGTTTCGACTAACGCTTCCGGCCGCTGGTGCCGGCTTTGCGTCAGCCATCCGCTTGAACGGATAAACAGCCATTCCGGGAAGGCCGAGCACCAGGGAATCTACTTTTCCCGTCGCGTTCAAAGAGAAGGTCAATGGCGCTTTCGAGCTTCCCGCTGCAAAAAAGCTTGCCCGAAACGTGTCGTAGTTCCAGTGTTCGAGCTGGCTTGCAAATGCCGGTCCGTAGGCCATCTTTAACTTTTCGTTTTCAAGCGATATCTTCACGTCGCCGTATAGTTCACTGTTGTAGGTACCGACATAGCTGCCTAGGTCAAGCGTCGGCTTCGTGTTCGCGACGCGTTCCGCCTCGGCTTTCTTTTCAGCCGCGGCACCGGCTTCGAGCAGCGGTTTGTATTTGGCTAAAGTTTCCGCGCTGTAATCTTTTTGCGGCACTCCTAAATACGAATCGATGATCCTGTAAAGCAGCGGCATCGAAACAATCGAGCCATTCATATTGGTCAGGATCACAACACCGAGTTTTTCCTCGGGTATTAACGCAACCTCGGCACGCATCCCGTCGATTGCACCGCCGTGTTCGACAAGCTTGCGGCCCTTGTAATCTGAAAGGAACCAACCCATTCCGTAATTAAGGAAGTGGGCCTCGGGATACGTGAGCGCCTGCGTACCTTCAAGACGAATGACCGTCTGGCCCATGTGCATCTCGCGTGCAGCCGCCGGACCGAATATTTTCTTGCCATCAAATGTTCCCTGCCCAAGCTGCAAACGGATCCATTGGGCGACATCGATCACATTCGAGTTGATCGAACCCGCCGGTGCGATGTTGTCGATATCTCGCCATGGGATCACCCCGACCTTATTGTCGATCTTTGCATGCGGCGTTGCGACATTGCCGCCGGGCTTGAACGCCTTGATGCTGGTATTTGAAACGCTCATACCAAGCGGTGTAAAGATACGCTCGGCTACAAACTCATCCCACGTTTTGCCCGATACTTTCTCGACAACCATCCCGGCAGCAAGATACATTAGGTTCTGGTAACCGAAAGTGCTCCGCAGACTCCAGGTCGGCTTGATGAACCTCGTCTTGCGTAAGATCTCAGCACGGCTGTTTTCTGTCCCATACCAAAGGAAATCGCCGCGTTCAAGGCCGCTGCGATGCGTCAACAGATCACGTATCGTCAATTCTCGTGTGACATACGGATCATATACCTCGAAATCGGGAAGGTATTTCGAAACGCGGTCGTCCCATTTGATCTTACCTTCATCGACAAGTATCGCAAGCGACGCGGCTGTGAAAGCTTTCGACGATGATCCGATAGCAAAAAGTGTCCGCTCGTCAACCGGCGTTGTCTCGCCCAGCCGCCTGACACCATAGCCTTTCGCGTAAACTATCTTGTCGTCTTTTACGATAGCAACAGCCATTCCGGGCACTTCCCATTCGCGCATCGCCTTTGAAGCGTAATCGTCGAATCCGTTAAGCGGGGCCGGTTGGGCCAACCCTGTTCCTACACACGCCAATGCGATGATCAAAAGGCTGATCAGGCGGAAATTAGATCTCATATCTACTCCTGTATTTGATAGTGCCGATAATATAAGGTTCATGTGCTGAACGCAGTTTTGTTCCAAGCTCCGGCTTATTGTTCCTCTTGTTCTTTCTTATACCTCCCGTTCCGTGGTCAAAATTGAAACCACGGAGAAAGATGAACAAGAAAGAAAAAAGGCCGGTTTGAGACTTACTTTGGCGGTTCGCTCGCCGCCGATTTTTCTACCGTCCAAATCTGAGAAAGCACGCGTTTGAAATTCCCGCCCAAGATTCCTTCGATGTCCTGATTGCTGTATTTCCGACGGATCAGCCCTTCGGTCAAATCGAACATTCGCTTTGGATGATTGAGGCCTTCTATATCGATCTTCTCGCGGAACGCATAACTCCCCTTATAACCGGCTCGAAGCCGTTTGTTATCCTCCGGAGGCATTGCATCGTAACCATAAAGGTCCATGTCGCTGCCAACACCGAGATGATCAGGACCGATCAGCTTTCTTACGTGGTCGAAATGGTCAAGGACGTGCTGGACCGTCGTAGGTTCGTCTCCCTTAACAAACATCCGAACACCCGTGATACCGATCACGCTGCCTGCGGCGCCGACTTTTTTTATCGCCTCGTCAGTTTTCAAACGCGGATGCCCAGGCACAAGCGTCCGGCAATTAGAGTGAGTTATCAAAACTGGCTTTTTCGAAATCTCAAACGCATCAAGAGTCGTACGATCGCCGCAATGCGAAACATCGACCGCCATCCCAACATTGTTCATGCGTTCGATAATCGCCACGCCGAAATCGGAGATTCCCTCGTCACGCCGCTCGGTCGCGCCGTTGCCGATCAGATTACGCGAATTATATGTCAACTGCGACACACGCTGCCCGATCGAATGAAAGAATGTGACGTCGTCCGGTGTTCGAAACTGGTCGGAATTCTGCAGCCCGAGCAGAACGCCGAGCTTGCCTGATTTTTTAACGCGGGCAATGTCGGACGGGCTGTCTATACGCATCAGGAATTGGTCGTTGTCAGCGATAAACGAGTTCCACGTAGCGAAAAATCTCAGTGCACTCTCAAAAGCGTTCGGCCCGCCCAGTCCAACAGCCGGGTGAATGATGTTTATGCCTGAGTCTTTGAAAGGCTGAAAAGCCGCCGCGTCGAACAGCCCGGAGCTGGACATCCACTTTGCCTGTTTGGCGAAATCGAGCGTGAGCACGCACAGCATATCGATCACGGTCGATTGCGTTACAAGATCGATCGTCCGCGTCGAATACTCCACGGACGAATTTGCGAAAAGCCGAAACCGCCCGACATTGGTCATCGGCGCGGCAAAAAGCCCCGCTCCGGCTGCCGCAGCCGACCTAAGCATCGCCCGCCGCGTCATTTTTTTATTGGTCTGCATAAAAACGTAACCACTATCACTATTCGGAGCGGAAAATGCCATTTCGTCCGAACCCTCGTTCCGATGCGGGACTCACCGACCGAATCTAGAACTCAATCCTCAATCCAAATTGCCCTTCGCGTCCCGGCAAAACCTGAATTGCCTTGCCAAATGGTTCTCCGGTAATCCCTTCTACTCTTCCAACTGCCGCCGGATTTTGCCGATTTAGTAAATTGAAAAACTCAAACAATAGTTGCAATTTCACCCTTTCGGTAAGGTTGAATCTTTTACTAAAACGCAAATCGAAATTGGTAAGTGGCGGAGCAGTAAAGGCGTTTCGTCCCGCTCTTATGTCAAGTCCGTTTATAGATGAGTCGCCATCGGGGTCTCCTTCGCTAAGAGGTGCGTTGATTCCATTTCCTTTCGTAAAATGGAATCCGCTTTGAGCACGGAAGATGCCGCTGATTTGAAACTGCCACGGCAAATCAATTAAACCATTGACTTGGAAAACATGGTCTAGCGCCAAATCCGACGGCCCTTTGTCCAAATCAGCTCCGTTGTAAAATTGTCCTGCCTGTGCCACAAACCTTCCCTGTGTAGTTGTGAAAGAACCGTTCGCATTCGAGTTAGCACCTTGGGTGACAACGGGAACGATTCCGACAAAACTGTCCGAAGGAAGAGCGATGATGCCAAGCGAATTATCTGTCGCTTTGGCATAGCTGTAACTCGAACCAATTACAAACCGTTTGGCAAATCGGGAATTAAAACTAAGCACCAACCCATCATATTTACCCTCATACCACGGTCCAAAAGTGTTAATTGGTCCTCCTGTAAATGGCGGATCGAAAACACGCCCGACAACTCTGGCTCTGAAAGGAAGATTTGTCGCCCGAGTCCCTAAAAGGTTACGCATTTCACGGTGATAATAGTCTGCCATAATGACCGTATCCTTTACGATTTCACGCTGAATTCCGACGCTGAATCCAAGGGTATGCGGAGTTTTGAAACTCTCATCAATCCCAACCGGAAACTGTGCCGGCGGAATAACTTGGTTGTATAAAACTCCAAGATTTCCAAAAGTAAAGTATCCAGCTGGCTGTCCGATCGCCGCGCTTGCCTGGTCTGCATATTGTTGTGGAGTAAGTCCTGATAATGCTTGGATATTAGCTGCCGTAACCACGGCGTTGGCAGGAATGAGCGCGTGTCCCGGTGAAACAACGCGATTAAGTCTGTCAACTCCGATAAACGGCGCACCAGTGAAAGGGCAAATTCCTGCCGCTCCGGCGGCTGCGACTTGGGCATCCGTTAAATTTCCGGTAGTAAGGTTTTGAAAACATCCTCCCGGTAATCCACTAAGCAACGCGATACTGGAAACGTAAGACGGCGAACCATACAAAAGTCTTGGAAAGGCAAATAGTTGACCGCTTCGTTGGTCCGAACCGCCGAAAGCCGGAATATTTTTGACCAGTCCCAAACGGAATTGGTCATAAAAAACTCCCAAACTTGCTCGCACGACTGTTTTCGGCGTAACCGCCCAGGCAACTCCTAACCGCGGCGAAAAGTTTTTTTTGGTTCGGAATTCCGAATCATAATCCCAGCGAACTCCAAGATTGACACTCAAATTTTTCCATATTTTCCAATCGTCCTGAATATATACACCGTCATAGTTGTTGAGCAGATGAATCTCGTCGCCTTGCGGGGTTACTCCGCCGCGGTCGGCAAGTAAATAAACGCCCGAACTAGCCGCTCCGAAGGTCGCAAAATCCGCTACAGTAGCAAAAAGTTGATTTTGTAAAATTCGAGTTTCAACCCCGTCAGCTTTTGTCCTCAGATAATTCCAACCGAATTTAATTTCGTGATTACCAACTAATTTACTCACATTAGCCGACAGCGAAACATATTTTTGCATCAAGTTTGAAGGCGTGTTCTGATTACCGAAAATAGCTATCGGCAAATCTCCAAATAAAATGAGCCGGGTCCACTATATGGATTAAAACGCGTTGAACCTTTAATTTCGGGGTGTGCCGGTTCGGAATTTGAAGGTTCACCTCGATAAGCCGCACGCAACGTCACGATATACGGATTGCCCTGATTGCCCAATAATATAGTGTCGCTAATTGCCAACAATAAACTGCGTGAACCAAGATTGTTTCGCGCTGATGGCAAACTTTGCGATTGAGAAAGCGGTAGAAAATTCTTAATTCTCGCGTTTGTGTAGTTAAACTCTTGGGACAATTGATGCTGTCCAAGATTTTGATTCAATTTGATAAAATTTCTGATTTCTGATGTTTTCGATGGAGTATCAAGAGGATTCTCTTGATTTTGCAGCAACCGGTTAACGACAGCATTTTGTGTATCGGGAAAATTAAAGTCAATCTGTCGGCTTTCGTTAATGAGTTCGGAAGAAGCAAAGAAGAAAAACTTATCGTTAATAATCGGACCGCCTCCCGCGATGCTGTAATCGTATCGGCTCAATGGAAGCGGCTTGGTTAAAGTTGTCTTTAATGAATTTACCGAATCCAAAGCCTCGTTGCGAAGAAAGAACGAACCGACACCGTGAAAAGCGTTTCCACCGCTCTTGGTGATGACGTTGACTATTGCGCCTGATGCCTGTCCGAACTCGGCTTTGTAACCGGTCGTCAGTACTTGAAACTCGGCAATCGTTTCTTGGTTAAACTGCGCGGCGGGTCCGCCGTTGACGGTGTCCTTGTTCGGATGCCCGTCAATGAAAAAATTGGTGTTGCCTCCCCGCTCTCCCAAAACAGGCGCTGCATTATCGCCATCCGGATCGGCTTGACGGTTGATGGCTACTCCGGGAACGAGCTGCAGCAAATCGAGATAGTTTCGCCCATTGACCGGCAGATTGACGATCTGTCGCGGCGTAATGGTCTGACCCGAGGACGACACACTCGGTTCGAGCAAGGGTAGTTCGTTCGTTACATCCACTACCGCTCCGCCAACGTCTCCCACCTTTAGCTGAACGTCGAAGGTCGCAACTCGGTTTAGTGTTAGCTCGATCTTCGAGGAGCTAGGTGCAAAGCCTGTCTGCGCCACAGTCAAAGTGTAGTTTCCAGCGGGCAGCGAAACGATACGGTAGAAACCTTCCGCGTTGGAAACGGCGTTACGCTCGGTGGCCAAAGTCTCTCCAACAGCCTTGATCTGAGCACCAGCGATCACTGCACCGTTGGCGTCCTTGACCGTGCCTTCGATAGTTGACGTTGTAGTCTGGCCAAAAACGCCGAACGTAAGAAGGTAAAACACGAACACCACGACCGGAAATCGGCGGAGCAGAGCGGACAGAAAAGCTCTCCATCTTTGATCCCCACTCTCGATCAGTTCTGGAATAATCTTGTTCGCATTCATGGCAATATCTCCCATTAAAAAGAAAATCGTATTTTAGGCCTATGCTTTAGAGCACAACATCGAATCGTCCTTAACAAACATCGAATCGGCTTATTCTGATCCTCTCACGGCTAGAAACCTTAAAGGATTGTCCAGACTTTCACCTGACGGTCCTTTAAGACGATTCAATTCTTCTAAACCCATGCAATTTCACTGAGCTTGGCTATGGAGCAAAATATATTTACACCAGTTGATGCGTAATGTCAACAAAATGCACCATTCATTGCAAAAAAACTTTATTTTCCCCTATCGAGTTACAACACCGGTAAAGATTAAGCCCTACAAATAGGCCGTTTTCATCTTAATTGCATCATATGTTGCTTTTTCTCGATTACTGGTCTAACATACATCCTCGATTTCGGATGAGTCTAAAAAGTTTTGTTTCGTATTGGGTCTATTTCGGGAGATAAGGAGCAGCGATAATGAAAAACACGGCGTCCGCCCGCTCTGAACAATCTGCGAAAAGAAGGATCATTGCTGCAGACGCAGCGAATGGCGGGAGCAGGATTTCCGTGTTCGCATCCGGCTCGATGCACGAGACAACCGGCCGCACACCCCTTGGGACGCGTTTCCTTGAAGCTCACGCTGATCTAAGTACGAGCCGCCAGCGATTACTCCGCCGGATACTCGACGAATCGAACGAGACATTCTTTCTTTCCTCACGCGAAATGGGACGCCGGTACGATGTCAACTCGGCAACGATTATCCGGACAATACAGGCATTGGGTTACGAGAAATTTGCCGACTTCGCCCATGATCTCCGCGAGCATTTCGTTACGAAAATCACTCCATATTCCGCGATGAAGGCAGCCGAGCAGACCCACCAAAGTGTGGCGGACCGTGTACGGCAGAGCGTGGATAAAGACCTTGAAAATCTGAACGAGTTCAGAACAGGTCTGGACGCTGACGACATCGTTGCGATAGCGAACCGCATCAACCTGGCCCGCCGCATCATTATTATCGGGATCGATTTTGCCGCGTCGCTTGCAAACTCACTCGCTTACGCCCTCGTCCGTTTAGGATTTGACGCCGACGCCCCTACCGGAAGCAGCGGCGTCATACACAACCGGATGAAGATAATGACGCCGAACGATCTGCTTATAGCAATCAGTTTCGGACGCGGGCTGCGTGAGACGATAGAAGCGGTAAAAAGCGCCCGGAAGCGGAACGTTCCGAGCATTGGCATTACGAACGGCGATGCCACACCGATAGCAAAATACTGTGACACATTCGTGATAGCTACGATCGCGCGGACCTCGTTCATCGACTCGTACGTAGCGCCGGTCGCCGCAATTAACGCGATCCTTGTGGCCTGCGCCCATAGCCAATCGGAACGTTCGCTAGAACATTTACGGCAGTTCGAAGAAGAGTACGTATCGAGCACGCGTTGGTATCAGGAGCCGTAACAGGTGCCGCCCCCGTCAACTCAGCTAAAAGTGTGGATAAACTGCAACTCGAAAAAATAGAACTCCGCCAGATCGAACTGCCGCTGAAACACGCTTTCGAGACGAGCTTCGGCATCACGACGAAACGCTGCATTATCATAGTGCAGATCTTTGACCGGTCCGGAGTTTCGGGCTTTGGCGAGTGCACGGCGATGGAGCAGCCGTTTTACAACGCCGAAACGGTTGACTCGGCCTGGGCGATCATCATCGGCTGCATCGCGCCGATACTTTCAACGGCCGACATTTCCGAAGCGAACCAGGTCGGCTCTGCCCTCGAGGCGATACATGGCAACCGGATGGCCATCGCCGCAGTGGAAACAGCTATCTGGGATCTTGAGGCAAAAAGCCTTAATAAGCCGCTTTGGACTCACCTCGGCGGCACGCTGACCGAGATCAATTGCGGCGTTTCGATCGGGCTGCAGAAATCGACCGAGATATTGTGCGAGAAAGTTGAGCACGAGCTTGAGGCCGGATATCAGCGAATCAAGATTAAGATCAAACCTGGCCATGATATCGAGTTGGTCAAAGCCATTTGCACAAGGTTCCCGGACATTCTTCTATCGGTTGATGCAAATTCGGCCTATCGGTTGGACGAAGACCTCGACATCATGAAACAGCTCGATGAATACGGCCTCTTGATGATCGAACAACCGCTTTCCGCCGGCGATCTCTTGGACCATTCAAAATTGCAGCGTAAGCTGAAGACGCCGATCTGCCTGGACGAATCGATCACATGTCTCCGAGACGCCAGGCAAGCCCTCGAACTGGATGCGTGCCGGATCATCAATATTAAACTCGGCCGTGTCGGGGGCCACACTGTGGCGAAGAAGATTCAGGAGTTGGCCAGTGAAAGACAAGTTCCCGTTTGGTGCGGCGGAATGCTGGAAACGGGAATCGGGCGGGCGCACAATATTGCGATGTCTACGCTCCCCGGTTTTACACTGCCCGGCGACGTCTCGGCATCTGCAAGGTATTGGGAAAATGACATTGTCGAACCGCCTATTACAGTCAACAATAACGGTACGATCACTGTCTCCCGTTCGCCGGGACTTGGCTTTCAGGTCCTGGAAAAAGAAATCAAAAATCTGGCATCCAGAATCGAAACGGTGCGACTATGAATCAATTGTTCATCGTCCTGAATTGGCCTTACAGACTCTTAGCTTGATCTGTACAACCGGAATATTGTCTTGAATAACCGCTTTGATAGTTACATGATGTGGTTAATATAATCCGCAATGGGAGCTTGCCATCGCTTTTATTTGCCGCCGACTAGTTTCGTATTGAGGTCGGCTCCGATGCGTTTTCCCGCGAAGCCGGCCTTCAAATACGGACTTTTGGACTTCAATCGATATTCGCCATTCGCAATATCTTCAAAACCAACCAAATTAAGTGAGTTTAGAAAGACGTTCGGCTCTTTGTACAGCGTGCTATTGCCGCTGATGATGATGTTGCCGGTGACGGAGCCGCCGGAGAAGAATTTGGCGATCACCTGCTGGCCGGAGCCCATGTTGTCGCCTTTTATGCCGTATTCATTCTCAAAAACGATGTTGTTGCGAAAGATGAAATTTTTGATCGGGTTGCCGTAGGCGTTGGCGATGTTGCCGGTTTGGATGATTGTGTTGTTCTCGATCGTCAGGCCGTCCCAGTCAGTGGATTTCATGAAATGCCCGGCGCTGTTCCATTTTTTGCCGTCGATGTCGTCAAAAATATTGTTGCGGATTATCAAACGGTGGCCGCCCGAGCCTTCGCTGCCGAGGATGTTCAGCCCGCCGCCGCTGCCGCGGACGATGTTACCGGTGAACTCGATCTCGTCGATGATCGTGGCGTCGCCATTGTCGGCACGCGTCGTAAACAGAATCGCCATTCCGTCCTGAGCCATTCCCCAATTGTTGGTCATCAGGTTGTTCTCAACCTTGATTCGCTTGCCGTTCTTAATCTCGAAAATGTTTTTGACGACCCAGTCCGTTCCCTTCCATTCGGGCGGCTTGTTCAAGTGATTTGATCGGACGATACAATCGGTCGGGACGAGCTTCAAGTACGACTCGGCCCCGCCAAAAAGGATATTTTCGGCCGCTCCCTCGATATAGTTATTGACGATCTCGATCGGCCCGTCGGTCGCCCACACTGCAATGCCCTGGCTCTCGTCGCCTTTCCGCTTGATATCGGAGATATAACTGTTAGTTATTTTAATGTTGCGGCCGTTGGCAGCGATGCCGCGGCGTTGTCCTTCAGTTGGGCTACCGTGGATGTAGACGCGGTCGAACTCGATATGATGCGGCAGGTCTTCGACGCTTTTTTCCTGGCCGGTGCCGAGCTTGATGATGTCGTACATGCCCTCGATAGTTGGGCCGAATTCGACGCCGATGAAGCGAAAATGATGAGCTCTATCGACAGCCAGAATCGTCGGTTCGCCCTTTACGTCCGATTCCAATTTTGGCAAAACGCTGTGATATTTTGACGGAACAAGACGCGTGTCAGCGGGTGGAAGCTGCGAGTCCGGGGCGGATGTTCGGATCGTGATAAATTCACCGCCCGGCTTGTTTGGCAGTTTGAAAGCTCCGCGAAATGTCGATCCGGCTTCGAGGACGATCGTGTCGCCGGGCTTAGCGGAGTCAAGAGCGGCCTGAAAGTCACCGCCTTTTTTAACGGTGATAGTATTTGTGCCATATTCAAGCGGAGTGCCGGAACCAAACGTGCTGCACGCATAAACGCCGAAGCCGAGTACGAGGGCAAATGCTGAAACCAGAGCGATGATCAATATCTGTTTCATCTAAATTGCACCCGACGCCTCGCCTGACTTATTCGCTCCGTAAATTTGAAGCAGTATTTTCACAATCCGCTTCGACGTGTGGCCGTCCCATAATTCGGGCGTCGCGCCTTTTTTCCATTTACCTTCGGACAAACGCTTGAGATATGGAGCAAGGTTTTGCGGGTTTGTGCCGACAAGCTCGTTCGTACCGATGGTCACGGTTTCAGGCCGCTCGGTCGAATTTCTCAGCGTCATGCAAGGCACGTCGAGTACCGTCGCTTCCTCGGTGATGCCGCCAGAATCGGTGATAACGGCGCGGGCGTATTTCAATAAATAGATGAATTCGAGATAGCCGAGCGGATCGATTTGGATGAGGCGGTTCGTTGATTGAAATTTGACATTTTGAAGCGTTTTTCGCGTTCGTGGGTGAACGGGAAAGATTACGTGATATTCTTCGGTGCCATCCAGAATTGCGTTTAGAAATTCGACGAGTTTGCCGGCATCATCGACGTTAGCTGGTCTGTGCAGAGTCAGCAGAAAGTAGTTTTTCGATGCGAGACCGGTAGAATCCCAAATTTTCGGTTTTTGAAGACGATCAAGATTTTGAGTCAGCGTGTCGATCATCGTGTTGCCGACGAAATGAATGCGGGCGTCCTCAACACCCGTTTTGATGCAATAGATCACCGGCCAATGTTGTGGTTGTAAAAAAATGATCGCATATCGAGTCGGTGACGATGCGGTTGATCTCCTCAGGCATCGTCATATCACCGGAGCGAATGCCGGCCTCGACGTGGACAACAGGGACGCAGAGCTTTTTTGCCGAGATCGTGCAGGCCATCGTCGAGGTAACATCGCCGACGACAAGCACGACGTCAGGTCGGTTATTCTCCAGCTCCCTTTCGAAACTAATCATCACAGCTGCGGTTTGTTCGGCATGCGTTCCGCCGCCAGCTTCGAGATTAATATCAGGTTCCGGAATGCCAAGCTGATCAAAGAAATCGCCGCTCATCTTCTTGTCGAAGTGCTGGCCAGTATGCACGAAACGATAATTGATAACTTGGCCGCAGATTCGCGCACAACCTTAATCGCCCGAATAATCGGCGCGATCTTCATAAAGTTTGGACGGGCACCCGCAACAATCGTAACCAGCATATTTAGTAATATTCCTGCATTCGCTGTTGAAAAGCCGCGTTTCTTTCCTACTGCTTCTTTAGTCCTTCTTGTTCATCTTGCTCAGTGGTCCGATCTTAAACCCGTTCACCACAGAGCAGAAGAACAAGAAAGAACAAGCAAAAGCAGAATCCAAGAAATTGTTAACTCTCGTTCAACTGAAATACCATCTCGTTGCAGCCGAGACCAACGTTGTCGCACTTCATTGCAACGACCTTAAAGCCGCGCTCTTTGTAAAAATTGAACAACGCCGACGGCCCAGCTACTTCATACGGATAACCGCCGACCCAATCGATTATGTCGTGCCAACGATTCATGCCGCGGTCATTTCGATAGTTTGCCCAGTGTGAAAAATATCCAAGCGGCTTGCCTTTGAGCAGGAAACTTACAAATCTTTTTATTTCGTCAGGTGCGGAAACTAAGACAGCGAAAGGTGTTTTGAATAATTTTGGCAGTTTGCAATATGTAGATTTTATCCACCGCCATCGTTCGGCCTGGCTTCCAGTATCGTTATAAATGGCGATAAACAATTTGCCGCCTGGTGCAACGCAAAGGCTGGCGTTATGCAATGCTTCCCACATTTTGCCGGTGTGATGCAGAACTCCCCATGAATAAACGATGTCGAATTTACCGAGCGATTGAATATAAGCCTCATCTAAAACAGAGCCTTGTTCGACGTGCCAATCCGGATCGTTTTCGAAATAGCGACGACGAAGCTCGATTGTGCAAGCGACCGAATTGGTATCGAAATCGAACGACGTGACCTTTGCACCGAGCCTTCGTGCGGCAAGCGAGAATAAGCCGCTGCCTGAACCAATATCGATAAACGTTTTGCCTTCGAGATTTTCGACCGCGAGCATTTCGCTCAACGACTGTTCGGCTCTTTCGATGCGTTCGTCGTCCATCACGGACAGAAACGCGCTCCAGTTTTTGCCGAACTCGAATCTTTCGCCCTTCTGCACTTCGCTCTTGTGCTGAAGAGCAAAATCGTTGGTTTTTGTAGAAATACTTGTCATTAAAATTTCACTAACTTTCAGTAAAACAACCAATAATACGCAAACTTCACATATTCCACCCCGACGCTGCGCCATCCGTAGATGCTCATCCACCAATTGAGCCGTGTCGGGTAACGGTAATTCTCTGATGGAGTAATCACGCCAATCGTCAGAGTCGCCGAGTTCTTCTTAACCGCACGCTCGAAGATCCATAAGGCTCTGCGCGAATGATATGGCGAGGTCACCAACACTATCGAATTAAGCTTCTTTTCTACCGCGATCCGAACGACAAGATTCGCTTCATCGTCAGTTCCATGAACAAAACTTGGTAGAATCTCGATCGCTTTATTCGGTACGCCCTGATTTACCAATTCCGTAAATGCCCGCTCGGCAAAATACGGATTACGCTTTTCCGGCTCGCTCCATCCGCCTTGCTGGCCGTCGTTCGTCAGCAATATTTTAGGTGCGATCCCTTTCTTAAAAGCATCCGCAGCTTCATGAGTGCGATCTATATATTCCGACGAACCGCTGAGAACGATTATCGCGTCGGCCTTTTCAAGCGGTTTATTGACAACCAATTCATCGGCGACAAACGGCGCGACAGCAACCCAACATCCGATCAGAGCAATTAGAAATAATACCGCAATGTATCTCTTACGCATCTGCTTGATCGCAATTCGCCATTATCTCCCGCAATTCGTTTACCTTTGCTTCCCAGCTTTCATGACGTATGGCGTCTGAAATTTTGGCGCGAGGTTTCGGTTCTCGCAATGCACTTTCAATCTGCCGGATAAAGTCGGCATGATCGGTGCCTACCAAACAATCTTTGAGAATTCGAACCTCCGGGATATCGGTAGATACTGTCATCAATCCCGCCGCCAAATATTCGCGCACCTTCAAAGGGTTTGCCGCCAACGTCAGTTCATTTATCGCAAATGGATTCAACGCAACGGCAAAACCCTTGCAGTACGCCGGAAGCTCCGAATACGGCTTACGGCCCAGAAAATGAATGTTCGGCACGTTATCCAAAATCTTAATTTTCTGCCCCGCGTCTACCGCTATCTTACCAATAAGCACGACAGAACCGTGCGAAAAATGCTCGGCCGTTTTCTTTATCAGCTCAAAATCGACCCAATCGGCCAGCAATCCGTGAAAGCCTATGATCGGCTTGGGCAGGCGCTCGATTTCGTCAGGAACCTGCGTTGCATCGTCCAAAGCGGTTCGAAAATGGTCCCAATCGGTGCCGTGTCGGATGACAAAAGTGTTTTTATTAAAGCCCTTTTTTGATTCAAAAAGCTTTTCGGCGGACACAATGACGAGATCGGCTTTTCGGAAAAGATCTTCTTCAATTTCCTTCAAACCCTTAGCGGCACCTGTAAACGCCGTGTATTCATCAACGCAGTAATAGATCAACTTTTCTTCGCCAAGCTTTCCCGCAAGCAATCCGGCGGCGGGGTTAAAGACCATGTTGATCGGCCGTTGGAACTTCAGTTTCCACATCGCCTTTTTAACCTGCAAGATCAAAAACTTTTGGTTGAAGCTTCTGACGGCAGCATTTCCATAAGCCGGTATCGCGAGCGGATTCAGCACGAAGATGTTCGATTCTACTTCTCTCACAGGTTCGATAAAACTTTTTAGCTTTTTAAAGATTCGCGAGATGTCCTTTTTTGCGGCGGTCGGCGTGCGGTTGGCAATCGCGTTGATCCAAAGAATGCGGTTGTCCTTCGAAAGCACGCGCATCAAATGCGTTTTCGAAAGCGGATCGCCCGTCCAATCGTGGCTAAAGCACAGGATGTCTCGCCCGCGAAGCTGCTTGGATGATTCTGTCGGTTCAGCCATCAATTAACTTCTCCGTCGATGAAGCGGCGGTGCCAGATTTCAATATTGATCAGCCGAAACAATCGCGTCGTGTGATCTTCGCCAGCATTATGTGACGCAACCAAAGTTTTAAGATGGTCAGCGTTGAATATGCCGCGTGCCGATGCACGGTCACTCAGCACGTATTCGTCGACGATGTGCTTGTATTCATTTCGAAGCCATCGCCCAAGCGGAACAGGAAAACCCATTTTCGGCCTGTCCAAAATCTCACGCGGTAAAATTCCTTTCATCGCCTCGCGGAGAATCCATTTGGTCGTCCTGCCCCGAATCTTCATCCGCTCCGGCAGCTTCGCGGTATATTCGACAAGCTTGTGATCGAGAAACGGCACGCGGCTCTCGACCGAAGCCGCCATCGACATCTGGTCCTGTTTCATAAGCAGTTCATGCAGATATGTTTTCGTGTCGGCGTAAAGCAATTTGTCGAGCAAATCTTCGGCATCGGTTTTCGCTAACCAATTGTGGAGGTGACGATAAGGATTCGAGTCGCCGATCCGCGCCTTTGTTTCATCGCTCAAAAGGTCAGCCTGCATCGATTTGTTGAAGATCGCAAAATTGTCTAGATAAAGGTCTTCAATATTTGCGTCGAGCGTCAGAAACGTTCGTTTAAGTTTTCGATTCACCGAGCCCGGCAGCGTTCCGACGCCTGACCTGACAGCGTCGCGCAAAAATCTCGGAGTATATGACTCATATTTCTCGCCGTAGCTAAGCAATGAGAGGGCTTTTGCATATCTTCCATAACCGCCAAGTATTTCATCGCTTCCCTCTCCTGTCAGAACGACCTTGACGTGCTTCTCGGCCAGTTTCGAGACGAAATAAAGCGGAATCGAAGCCTCGAATCCGATCGGCTCGTCTTCGTGCCAGACTAGATCGGGAAGTTTGGCGAAAAATTGCTCGGGAGTAATTGTTATCTCATGATGATCGGTCTTGAATCTTTTGGAAGCGATCCGGGCAAATTCGAACTCGTTTGCTTCGCGTTCAGCGAAACCAACTGAGAAAGTTTTTATCGGACCATCGACCATTCCGGCCATCATCGCCGCGATCGCCGACGAATCGATGCCGCCGGACAGAAACATGCCGAGCGGAACATCGGACATAAGTCGAAGCTCAACCGACTTTCGGAAAAGCTCTCGCCATTCTTCAACAAAATCGGCGTCGCTTCGGTCTTCGTGCTTTGGTTCAAATTCAAGGTCCCAATATTTCTCCAGCCTTATCTCGCCGTCTTTCCATATCAGAAAATGTCCCGGCAAAAGCCGCTTCACGCCCGTGAAAAGTGTTTCGTCGTATGAGGTTCCGTGATTCGCAAGCTGATCCGGCAGTGCGTTGTAATTTAACTGCGGAGTTACTGCCTTTGCCTCCAGCAGAGCTTTGATTTCGGAGGCGAAAAAGAGGCTGCCGTCGCCGTCAAGCACGTAATAGAGCGGCTTAACACCAAACCGGTCGCGTGCAACAAACAGTTCTTTTTTGTCTTTGTTCCAGATCGCAAAAGCGAACATTCCGCGAAGTTTATGAACGCAATCAGCTCCGAATTCCTCGTAAAGATGAAGTATCGCCTCGGTGTCCGATTGCGTAGTGTAGCAATATCCTTTTTCAATCAGTTCCTGTCGATAATCGGCGTGATTGTAAACTTCACCGTTATAAGTAATAACGCATGACCTATCAGCATTGAACATCGGCTGCTGACCGCTCTTCAGATCGACGATCGAAAGCCGCCGGTGGCCGAGTCCGACATTTTTGTCGACAAACGTGCCCGCTTCATCCGGTCCGCGGTGATGCAGAATGTCGCGCATGCGAACTAACAATTCAGCGTCGACAGTTCGCCCGCTTCTCTCGGAATAAATTATGCCGTTAATGCCGCACATATTTTCTAAAACTATTTACGAACACAAAGTAATCGTGTTGCGAATCGAAAGATCGCCAATGGCCTTTACCTTGAAGACGAGTTTAGTTGAATCGACCAACGATCCGTAACGCGGTGAGACCAAAAAAGGTTCGATATGCCACGAACCAGAATCAGCGTCGCTGCCCGAAACCAACTTAGTATCAATGGTCAATAGTGTGTTATTTCCTTCTTTTGGACGGATTAATGGCCTTTGATCGCCCAATATTTCAACCTCAACATCAGGCGACAGAATAAAATTTAGCTCGTATGAGTTTGAAGAATTGCAGCGGATGTCTTCATTCAAAGTGACAATACCATCCTTGCTGTATTCGATACCGCGTTCATAACTTACGCCAAATCGCTTGAAACCATCGTGCGTACCGCGAAATTTTAGATTGTTATTTTCGTGTTTCCACTCAAGCATTTTCGCTTTCGCCGCCGTCCGCCATGAAAAAGGCCCATCCGGTATTGAAGACGATTCGCCATTAACGGTAAGGCAATTGTGCGCGGCGGTTGAACGAAATAATTCTCTGGCCGCAACATCGGCGGTGTAATTGTACGTTCCGGCGTCGATAAAAACAGGCCTTCCATTGACCGACAATACAAAATGCAAGGCATCCGCGTGGGCGTGGCCGCCTTTCAAAAAGCCATGCTCTCCGCAATCGATCAGCAAATAATTTGAACAGTCGTCCCACGAACTTCTAAACGTGTAGAATCCCCCAGCATTAAAAGCTTTGGCCGTTTCTTTGGGTTGAATCGGCGTGATCTCGTCATATTTTTTCAGCCCATCAGGTCCTATTAACCAAAGCAGTTCTGCACTAGTATCCGTCGACGCAAACTTAAAACTTGCATCGTCAAACAACACCGCGCCAACCGCAAGTGTAGACCGAAAATCCGCAAACGGGCTCTCGTCAAGAAAGTGAAGACGCCCGCCATCATCGTCGCCAAACAGCGGCGTCTCGCCATTCGGCTGAGTGGTGCACATCATGAATTCAAGCAATTGCCTCAGTTTGTCGCGATGCTTTTGATCTATTTCCAAACCCTCATTCTGCCGCAGTATCACTAGGCTTAAATAAAAATCCGTCGTATACCTATGATACTGACTCGTTTGCTCGCAATAAACGCCGTCGGGCCGCACCTGAAAACCCAGCGCGTTCAAAAGTATTTCGTAGCCCAGATTCTTCCATCTCTCCGCATCTTTCAATTCGGGTAAGAACGTGCCGAGAAAATATAAGCCCAATGCTTCGCCTGTCAGATGTGTATTCGGGCTGCTGTAAGTTGATAAATGCGTTTCGATATGACGACCGTTGAGATGCAAAAACTTCAACATCCGCACGTAAACTTCGGGTGTCAGTTTTGACGAATTTCTAAAAAAATGAAGCGCCCATAACCACGATATCGAGCGGAAAGCGATCTCGAGGCTGGATAGCCAATTTAGCCCGTTCTTTGGCGGGTTTTTGGTCATCCAATCTTCGATGTGGTCGATGAATGTTTTAGTGTATTTTTCATCCTTTGTCAGCCAATACGCACGACCAAGAGTCGTAAAATATTGGTGGCGATTAAGCTCCCAGATTATCTTCTTATCCCCTGTTTGCTCACTGCTTGTTTCGTCGATCCGCGACCAATGAACCATCGGTGATTGCCTTTTCGAGATCGGATCAAAATGCCAGTTAGGAATTTTCGACTCAAAAAAAAGGTTCTCGTAACCGAGCAGATCGAAATAACCTTCGCGGATGCGATCGGCACGCTTTATTATCGCTGCTTCTTCTTGCGGAAAGCTCTTGCGAAGCATCGAGACTGTGGCGTCAGGATCGTCGAACGAACGATAAAAGCTTGGCGCTTGTACAGACCGGAAATATTCCAGCAACCCAGAAGCCGTTACGTCGGGCTTTGCCGATTTAATTAAGCTAAAGAACTTAGCATCAGAAGGCAGTTTTGTTTGCGATGATAAACTGAGACGCTCGGCGATAACAGATGCGCGTTGGCAGCCGCGATCGATGATTTCCGCGAAGCTCCGGCCTTTGAGTTTTTTGAGCTTTCCAATCATTATTTCGCGATCAGTTCTTCGTAAACTTTTAAGACGTCGGCAATGTTTCGCTGTCCATCGACAGTTTGATTATTTTTCGTAACCTCTTCCGACGTCAGGACCTCGTCTATCTTATTAACCACTTCCTCCGCTGTCGGCTCAGATGAAACCAGCTTCACGCCATCAGGCCGCATTCCGTTGTCCGTAGCAATGACGGGCGTATTTAGAAACAATGCCTCACGAACAGAGATCGCGTCGCCGTCATATTGCGTCAATCGGAGCAAAGCATCGGCTTTTTCGATGAGGTGAAGCACGATGTCATGATCGATACCATCTACCAACAAGATCCGATCGGAATAGTTTTTTGAGGCGATCTGCTCCCGAAGCTTGGCCTCAAGGCTTCCCGATCCGACGATCATGAGTCCTGCTTTCGGGAACTTCTTCAGAACAGACTCCATCGCGTCGATCATGAACGAGTGTGAATATTCAGGCTCAAGGCCGCCTACGGACAACAGAAACGGATCGCGTGCGTTTACAAAACTCATCAAGTCTATCGGAATTTCCGTGTTCGGGTCAGGCGGGTTCAAAGCAAATGGCAAGATCAACCGCATCTTTTTCTCCGACACGCCGTATGCCCGAAACATCTCAAGCATCTGCGAATTTACACCAATCAGAAAATCAACCGAACGAAAAGCGATGCCGCGTATCGACATCGGTTTTGCAAACTTCACCGCTTCCAAAGCGTAGCCGCCGGAATGAAACGTGATGATAGACTTTTTTCCTGGCAAGATTCCGCAAACAAGCATAAGAACAGCAAGCCGCAAACTGAAATCTCCACCGATGTGAAAATGCACGATGTCGAAATCGAGCGTAAGGAGCAGTCTGAGCAATTGTAATGCCGTCCGTGGTTTGTAAGCGTTCGGAACATTTTCAGTCTCGCTGCTGCTTGTGACCGAGATAATGCGTGCGTCGTGTCCACGGCTGATCAAAAGGCTGTGAATCGCCAACAGATTTGTGGACACACCGCCATGCGGCGGCGGCAATGGGCCTAGCTGAACAACGCGCATTTTATATTTTATCTGTGGCCAACACGTTCAAGTTGATCTCCGTAAAGCTCCAGCGTTTTTTTCTTTCGAGCCGTTAAGGAAAACTTTGCCTCCGCGACTTGCCGGGCATTGTCTCCCATTCTTTCAGCCTTGTCGCGATCTGTGAGCAATTCTATCAACCGATCTGCAAGAGCTTCGTCATCATCGGAGGCAACCAGAAAACCGGTCTCGTTCTCCACGACCGCCTCGGCCGCACCGCCAACATCGGTAGCAACAATGGGCTTGCCCGCTGCCATGTATTCGAGAATCGAATTCGAAAAGCCTTCGGATTCGGAAGTCAAACAGCAGATATTTGAGATCGACAATAACTCGGCGACTTTAGAACACCGGCCCAAAAAGAATGTCTGCTCGGATAGACCGAGATCGGCTGCGAACGCTTTTGTTTGGTCGATAAGTTCGCCTTCGCCTGCGATAACAAAACCGACGTGTACAACTTCGCTCTTTACCTTGGCGGCGGCCTGTAAAAACATTCGATGGTTTTTCACCGCACTTCTAAGATTCGCGACGATGGTTACAAACTGCATTGATTCACAAGCTGGCAAACCGAGTTCACGAAGAACGTTTTGGCGATTAGTCTCAGTCAAGCTCATTCTTTCCAGATCGACGCCATTGTAGATCACGGAAATTTTCGATCCCTGCACGCCTGATTCGACAAGGTAATTTTTTACCCGCTCGGCATTTGTGACGATCGAATGAGCGAAGCCAAACGCCCGCCGCTCGATAAATCTCTGCGTTGACGAACGCATTCCGGTTTCGCGCTTTGCCGCGATCCGAACCGGCACGCGGGCCATCGTCGCGGCCGCCATTCCAAAAATATTGGTATAAAAATCGTGCGTCTGAATGATGTCTATCTTGTTGTCCCGAATAAACTTACTACATCGCCGCAACTGACGAACCATATTCGCATCATAAAACGAGTTCAATCGAAACTCAGGAATATCTGTTAATCCTGCGGTTTCGATCTCGTCCAACAAGACGCCATCTCTTTCCAGACAAGCCACATGAACGCAATACGTGCCGTCCGCCTGAAGCAGTTTGACCAATTGCACAGCCTGTTGTTCCGAGCCGCCCTGATGAAAGCTTGGGATGAGATGTAGAACGCTTTTTTGCACAATTCTGGTCGTTTCCTAATTCGTGTTTGCTCTGGTCACCTGGGTGTTTTGCTTTAGCGAACTTTGCGAAAAACTCTGCGTCCTTTGCGGTTGAAAAGAATTTTAACGCAAAGATCGCAAAGGAGATCCCGCAAAGATCGCTAAGTAGCGTTGTCAGTTCAAATCTTCGATGCCAATCAAATGTCGATATACTTCCGCTGCCAAAGCTCAAACATCCATAGCACCCAAAGCGAGTGCGAATGATCGCGGCGGCCACTCGCGTGTTCTTTCAGTAGGGTTTGGATGTAATCGATGTTGAAAAACCCACGTTCCAACGTTCGCCGGTCGCTTAGGTCTCCGATGATCCGATCACGCAGTTGAATATTTATCCACTCGCCGATCGGCACGCCAAAGCCCTGTTTTTCGCGATACAGAATTTCGTTCGGCACAATGCCTTCCATCGCTTTTTTTAGAATATGCTTGGTTTCTAAACCGTTCATTTTCAAATGTGACGGAATGCCAACAACAAATTCGATCAATTCATGATCGAGCAGCGGCACGCGGGCCTCGAGCGAATTGGCCATCGTCATCCGGTCGACCTTGGTCAAAATATCGCCCGGCAAATATGTTTTGCTATCCAGATAAAGTAGCTTGTCGATCTCACTTCCGGTCGAAACGCTATTGGCAAATGATCTGAAACTATGTTCGCTTTTTCTAAAGCCGCTATTCAGACGTTCTCTGAAATCATCGGAATACAAATAGCTTTTACGCGGTCCGTTAAAACATGAAACACTGTCAATATAGCGATCGGTCGAATCAAGCGAGATGTTGTAGAGATAATTCTTGCCGCGTGTACTGTGAGGCAGCTTTGCGCTGATCGGACGAAGCAATCCTTCACGAATCGCTTTTGGCAAATTTGCGAACCCATTTCGCTTTTCGTTAATGATATAACGGCTGTAGCCCGCGAAAAGTTCGTCTCCGCCATCGCCTGACAAAACGACCGTCACGTGCTCGCGGGCCATTTTTGAAAGCATGTATGTCGGCAGCGATGACGGATCGGAAAACGGCTCGTCAAAATGCCAGACAAGCTCGTCGACCAGATCGAAAAGATCGGGCGTGACGATGAATTCGTGATGATCGGTGCCGAATTGTTTTGCCGCGATCCTTGCGTATTTCAGTTCGTCGAAGCTGTCCTCTTTGAACCCAATCGAAAAAGTCTTGACCGGCGTATTAGAGCATTGCGACATCATCGCGACGATAGTTGATGAATCCACACCGCCTGACAGAAACGCTCCCAGCGGCACTTCCGAGATAAGCCGAATGTTTACAGATTCTCTTATCTTTTCACGCAGGATTTCGACGTATTCGCCTTCAGTTTTCATATTTTGCGGCTCGGCATAATCGAAGTCCCAATATTTCTCGGTTTTGATTTGACCGTCTTTGAAGATAAGAAAATGTCCCGGCAGAAGTTTGTGTACATTCTTGAGAATGCAGTTTTCTTCGGGCACGTAGCCGAAAGTCAGGTATGCGTCGAGTGCCGCGAGATCGATGTCGCGTTTGATTTCGCCATGGACCAACAGAGTCTTTAGTTCAGAGCCAAAGACGAAACTGCCATTCTCGGTCACGCTATAAAATAAAGGTTTCTTACCAACTCTGTCGCGAGCAATAAAAAGACTTTCTTCACGAAAGTTCCAGATCGCAAACGCGAACATTCCACGAAGTTTTTTCAGACAAGTCGACCCAAATTCTTCGTACGCGTTAACGATCACCTCTGTGTCGGAACTGGTCTTGAATTTATGCCCGAGAGATTCCAGCTCACTTCGCAATTCGCGAAAATTATAAATCTCACCGTTGTAAACTATCGCCAAATTTCCATCGTCACTGAATATAGGCTGCTGGCCGGTCTTTATATCGATGATCGAAAGCCGACGCATTCCAAGCGCGGCACGCTCGCGGACGAGTATTCCCTGCTCGTCGGGTCCGCGATAAGAGATGCTGGCGCACATGCGGTCAAGCAAAGCCGTCCGCTGGTCAACGGGTGCGTTCTTATCTTTTGAAATAAATCCGGTTATGCCGCACATTCGATTCTTTTTACAGGTCGCCGCTTACATGGCCGTTCGCATTGACGACAGAGTTTCTTCTCGTCATTTTTCGCCAAACGCCTAAAACTTTGTCTTTATCATCTTGCTCAATCGCCCCAAGCCAGTTGGCAAAAAGCAGATAAACCGTTCCGTAAATCGCGAAACAAATGCCAAGGAACATCGATCCACCGATCAGATCGACGCCTTTTTTGATATCGGCAAACGACAGCAGCCGTTGACTAAAGTTTAAACACGCTTGCATGATTATTTCCCTTCCAAGCAGATAGAACACAAGCAGTGTCAGCCCCGACACAAAAGCAGCGATCGCGATTTTCCCTATCGCTTTGAAAAGCACGGCATCGGTCGATCGCACCTCAAGCATTCGGGCCGATATCCATGCAGCCGCGATCTTTTCAAACAAGATCGCCGCGACAACGATCGAGATCATCGTGATCATATCGAACCGGCCGATTCCGATCCAGAAGATGGCCAGCAAAGTTACTATAATCCCGATCCGCAGTTTGAGCAGCCATCTACCTGCTTCGGGATAGGCTCGAACGATCGGGTCGACCACCAAACTAAAAAGTGGCAATGCCAGCAGATTTACACGAAAGATCGGAACGCTGGCCGCGTATTCCTTAGTAAACAGCGTCGTGACAAACTCGTAACCAACGATCATCAAATAGCAAAAGAGCGGAAAATAAAAGAACGCAAGTTTCTGCGTTGCACTCACCGTCATTAAAAGCATTTCCCGCTTCTTCTCTTCGTGCTGGAGCTGGCTCATTCGCGGAATCATCACCGCTCCGACCGATTCGTAAAGCATCGCGATCAATGGAAGCTGAAAACATCCCTGCGAATAGATCGCGAACTCCGACGCGCTAAAACCGTGGCTGACAAAATAGTTGTGGATGTCGGTCTGGCCGACATACAACAAAACGGACAAGCCGAACGGTAGTGCATACGCCATTTGCCGACGAAAAAATGACAGTTCGAAATTCTTCCAAAAATACGGAAAGCGTCCGTGCAGGTAAACCAAGAGAACGATGGCCTGCAAAACAAACAACACGATCGAAGCATAGATAAGCGAATCTACGTTTGCGTAAAACAAAACAGCAGTCGTCATCAACGCCGTTTTTATCAATTGAGCGGTAACAATAAAAAAAGCTGTTAGTCTAGCTTCCTGCATTGCAAGTGCGACCGTCTCAAGGAAGCTCGAAAATATCCAAAGCCAAATGAGCACACCGATCAAAGGAGCCAACCGCGTCATTTCCTGACTTTGGAATGCCGATCCAAGTATCTGCGGGAAAAAGAACAGTGTGAAGAATGCGAGTCCGCCTATCACAAAGTTAAATATCAATATGTTGAAAACAGCTGACGGGTGTTTTTCGGGTTCACGGTTAAGAAAATAGTATGCGCTCATCGAAAATCCGAGCGGCAGCACCAATACGGCGTTTGACGCGACGAGAAAAGCCTGCCGGTAAACGCCAACGTTATCCTGCGTCAAATATCGAACGATCAGCAGCGGAAAAAGCGTATTCAATCCAAAGCCAACGACCTTGGCAAACAAGATCCATGCGCTTTGATTAGTTAGAGAGCTTTTTCTGCGGGGCGTGTCGTTCATTCGTAAAATTTTCGCCGGAGTTAGCTCGCGTCGCGGATCGGCTCCCAGCTTGCGTAGCGTTCACCTCGCAGAAATTGAAAGAAGCCCGCAATCGAAGCGATGTTGGTGAGCATGAAATATAAAGGTATTGAAAGAATGCCTGCCCTGATACCGTTTCGCTCGAGCATCAATGCCACGAAAGCTGTTAAATAAAATGCAACCTGGGCCGCAAACACCGCAAAAAAGAAAAGTGATGCGAACGATAAGAATCCAGAAGAAACGAAAACCGTTATTAAAAACAATGGAACGCTGTATCGCAACAGTTTGTGCGAGATCAGTTCAACCGCAAAAAAACCGCCTCGAAACGGGTTGAGCATTTCACGGTTTCGCCATAGGTCGGTAAAGGTTTGCGAAATTACACGAACGCGCATCCGCATTTCCTTTTTGCTATGTTGATTCGTTTCTTCCCTGCAAACCGCATTCGGTTCGTAGATCGTCCGCATTCCCTGTTTGTAAACGACGGTCGCGATCAGAAAGTCCGAGCAGGCTTCCGGATACATGGGCTGATATGCCGATCGCCGCACGGCGTAGATGCAGCCTGACACACCGATAAGCGAACACGCTTTGCTCTCGCTCACCTTCAACAATGTTTCGTAGCTCCAGTATGACTTTGCCGCTTGTCCGACGGTCGAACTTGAATGATCTACATAGACCAGCTTTCCCGCCACGCATCCAATTGTTTCATCGGCAAAACTCGGCAGCATTTCGCGAAGAACGTTAGGTTCGTACATCGAAGTAGCATCGGAAAAAAGGATGATCTCGCCCGATGCATTTTCGACCGCCATATTTTGCGCAGCGGTTTTGCCGTGTCGCTCCGGTTGACGCAGGAGCTTTACATTCTTGACCGCAAACTCGCGGACAATCGCGTCGGTGCCGTCAGACGAACAATCCGACGCGACTATAATCTCTAATTTCTCCAACGGATAATCTATCAACAGCGTATTTTCAAGCTTTTCGCGGATATCCCGCTCCTCGTTATAGGCGGTGATAATGATCGAAACGCTCGGCTCGATAGCGGCTCGCTTCACACTTTTGGGAAACAAACGGCTTACCATGTAAACCAGTCACCGGATAGCCCAGATAGACGTAGAAAATCAGCCCAACGCTTGCCCAGAAGATAATTTGTGCTGCAAATACCAGAGTCATTTTAGGCGTGCTGCATTTCCCTTTCTCCAAGCACCAGATCATTTGCCGCCGGCGTCGTGCTCTCTTCTTGTCCCATTTGATATATCCGCCGTATGCCGATCGCGTAAGCTATCGGGTAATAAATGTACCAATGATATGCGACGGAGCTAAAGAAACTTGACGCCATAAACCCGGCAATGCTCGCCTGAATCCCTATCGATAGATAATATATCCACGAAAGGTCCTGCTTTTCGAACATCTGCCTTTCGATTGCACCAAGCTTTCGAAATGGGCTGATTAGCAAGACCATATATGCGCCAAACGCAAGCCAACCAAGCTCGGACGGAAACCTGAGTATAGGCATTATGAGTGCCGAGATTATGACTGCCAACAATCTCAAAATTGCCGATGCCAATGCCCAACGGATTTCGCAGCGTCACCCAAATCGACCTGATCAAAAGCTCTGTTCGCTGATCGGACGAACCGACCGGATCGAGCGATGGAATAAAGATCGACATCACCCGAAGGCCGTAATTTCCCGGAGCAAGCAGAATGATGACTAATCCTACTACGCTGGCTATCAAAACCGCCTTAAATCTCTGCGCATGGCCCAATTTCCATACCAAAACCGCGCCGACCGTAACGATCCCAATAAATGCACCACGCGATTGGGTAACAAAGCTGCCGGCGGTCATCATCGCCGCACAGGCAAAGAACAATAACTTTATAAATTTATTCGACGCAGCCGCACCGAGAGCAACCGCGATCGGGATAAAAATGACAAGGTGAATTGCCATGTCATTCGGATTGCCAAACATCCCGCCGAAATCGACGCTGACTCTATATCCTTCGGTTTTAAACTCGCCTTTCGAGTAAAGATCGAGTGCTTGAAAACTAAGCATGACACCGACGCCGATCCCAAGCCACATCAAACCTTTCAATCTGGCACTAGTTCGAAGAGTGTTGACCATTATTATGAACATCAACGCAACTTTAATGAACGTATCGTTGTAAGTTTCCCAGGCCAATCGCGGATTCTTTGCGAGCGGGATAGTCAATAGAGCCCAAATCGCAATGAAGAGGATGCATTTCACTTCGATCGGAAGAGCTGTAAGAGTTCCCTCGGCGGTAAACTGCGAGGGCAGATATATTAACAAAGTCGCTATGGCAAAGATCACCGCCATTGATTGGAAACCCGAAAGCGCCGGGATTAACTCATAAGGCCGGAAATAAAGTACCAGTGTAAAGAGAAAAATCCCTGCGTATGTGAGCGAGTGTCCGTTGCGAGCCAGCCAGTTATCCTGGCTAAGACGCTGCTCGTCTTTTTCGATCCGCCTTTGAGACCGAAGACTCTTTCCGATAACTGCTCCGCCGGCTCCTGCCGTAGCTAAATTATCGTCGTTTGTTTTAGAAACTGAGTTAGCCGATTCATTTTTTACGGTTAGTGTGTGTTCAAGATCGGTTTTTTTAACCTTGCCTCGGCCTTCAAATCCGGCGCGCGAAGTCCTTTCGCCACGTACAGTTGTAGAAGCGATGGTTTCGTACTGAGATTTTTTGGCAATCTTACCTTTCATCGAACACTCTTGGGTACAGTTTTAATCGACCCTAAATACCGCATTTTCATCGAATTAAGGATAAAAATGACGCAAATGCGGGATTTAGATTCCATTCAACCTTTGCAATGATGAAGTTACCAGTCGTTCGCAGTATTTTATCATTATTGGCCTTCCTTTTTTAGGCTTGACAACAAAGTACGATTCGCGGTCTGCTATTATCCGTCAAACGCCGACAGGAGCTGAACATTTGCCTCAACTAAAACTCTTAGCGATCTCGCTCGCCTATCCGCCGCTCGCGTACCCGCGCTCGATCCAGGTCGCCCGATTATTAAAATACCTTGACGCTTCGACAGTGCTTGTTTGCGGTGATGAAGCAGACGCTAGAAAGGATCTGACGATCGAACCCGACGCCGAGGAGATACTTGAGGCTTGTCTTCGCGTACCTGTCGAAAACACTACTGGGCAACAGTTCATTGATCGACTTGCGTATAGATTTCATCGCGGACTATGGAATCGCAGGAACATGGCCCCGGATAACTACGGCTCATGGAAAAAAGCAGTTCTCGCCGAGATATCAGGATTTGTAAGGGCCAATGATTATCGCCCGGACGTTGTTGCGACCTTCGCTCAACCATTCACCGATCACTTGATAGGACTTGAATTAAAGCAGCGATATGGCTTGCCCTGGCTCGCCCATTTCAGCGATCCGTGGGTCGATAACCCGTTCAACAATTACGACGAGCAAACGAAGGCACTTAACCTATCGCTTGAACGGCAAGTCGTCGAATCCGCCGACATTCTCGCCTTCACATCGCGGGAGACGATAGATCTCGTATTGGCGAAATACCCGACTGCGTTAAAGGAGAAAGCACGTATTTTGCCGCAAAGCTTCGATCCTTCGCAGTTTCAATTCGCCGGCCGGGACGCGAAATCGAAAATCACGATACGCTATATCGGCAATTTTTACGGCCAAAGAACGGCGGCTCCGCTGATCGATGCATTGCGATTGATGCTCGACACCGATGCGGATTTACTGAACGATGTACGATTTGAGCTGATCGGCATCAACGATCCGGCTTTCATCCACGATGCGGGCGGAAACACTTTGCCTCCTGAGCTTTTGAACGTTTACCCAAGTGTTAAGTATCGCGAGAGCCTGCGGCTTATGTCAGAAGCCGACGGGCTGCTTGTGATCGATGCTCCGGCGGAGATCAGCGTTTTCCTCCCGTCAAAACTGATCGATTATATCGGCGCGGGACGGCCGGTTTTGGGAATTACGCCGCCCGGCACGGCAGCATCGCTTATTCAAAACCTTGGCGGTCCGGTGGTCGATCCGTCGGATAGCCATTCGATCAGCGAGGCTCTGACGAATTTTATCGACTTGCTTAAAAAGCGACGATTGGCTGATTTCGAGACTTGGGGAACGCCGGACGTCCGCAGTCAATTTGAAGTGTCCAGGGTTGCGGCGGCGTTCAAGGCAATGCTGCCCCGCTAAACTTCTTAATAACTTCGGAAATCGATCAGGAATAAGTATTTATGACGTAGAGAAGATTTAATCCGACGCGCTAGATTTCTCAACTTTTTGACTTTGTATGCCTTTCGCCGATAAAATACGGGCTGTTGACTGGGAAAATCTTTTCCCGGGAGTGATTTTAATAGACCCGCTTCGCGTTTTCACAAACGGAAAATTGGACATGTTTCGAACGATCTTACGCTCCATCCGCAACGTCCGTGCGTCTCAGCGGCTGCCGGAAATCGCAAAAAAAGAACGCGAGATCGACGATTTCGGGTTTGCCGGACGTAGATCCTGAAATCACTCAAGTCGATCAGAGAATCCATCGAATGGATCGGTCGCGCACAGGACAATTCCGCTTCGCATGACGGTGGCGTCGCACGTGATTTCAGTTTGCTCACCGGTTGGAATGCGTCGTATCCGGAAACAACAGGATACATAATCCCGACGCTGCTCGCCTACGCAAAGATTAATAATGACGAGGCCATCAGATCGCGGGCAAAGCGAATGCTTGATTGGCTTGTGTCGATCCAGTTTCCAGACGGCGGTTTTCAAGGAAGTGTAATCGGTGCCGCGCCGCAAATTCCAGTTACATTTAACACGGGTCAGATACTGCTTGGATTAGCAAGTGGAACTGAGGAGTTCGGTGACGAATACAGAGAACCGATGCGCCAGAGCGGCCGATTGGCTCGTCAGGACCCAGGACAGCGACGGCTGCTGGCGTAAACACCGCTCGCCTTTTGCTAACCAATCTGATAAAGCATACGAAACACACGTTTCGTGGGGATTGTTCGAGGCCGCCCGACTCGAACCTGAAAGCAACTACGCAGAGGCCGCGATCGCAAATATCAAATGGGCATTGAGCCTTCAAACTGCTAACGGATGGTTCGAGAATTGTTGCCTGTCAGAACCGGAACAGCCATTGACACACACGCTCGGTTACGTGCTCCGAGGCGTCATCGAAGCTTACCGCTTCACTGACAACAAAGTCTTTTTGGAAGCCTCGTTAAAAACTGCCGATAGCCTTGTGACGGCACTTCGCTACGACGGCTCTTTGCCCGGCCGCCTTGATTCAAAATGGCGCGGAACCGTTAGCTGGTCTTGCCTGACGGGAAATGTACAGATCGCGGCGTGTTGGCTGCTTCTGTTCGAATACACCGGCGAAATTAAATACCGTGATGCCGCACTCGCCGCAAACAAATTTGTCCGCCGAACTATCAGGCTTGACGGCAAGCCTGAAATACGAGGCGCGGTCAAGGGATCATTTCCTGTCACCGGCGATTATTGCGCATACGAATATCCCAACTGGGCCTCAAAGTTCTTTATCGATTCGCACATAATGGAGCAGGCATTGTCGGCGGAGGGACCAATCTAGTGTCTGTCGAATTTCGAGCAGTTCCTGAGCCGTCGGAATCCCTGTTATCGTCCGTTTCCTCTCTCGCTCCAGAAAATCCGTTTTACACACCTGAGTATTGCCGCGTTATGCGCTCAAAAGGCTCTTCACCGGTCGTTCTCTTGCTGGAGGCAAACGGAAAAGCCGTTACCGCCTGCACGGCTTTCTCGAAAAAAGGACGTATAAATCACAGACTGGAAATAATTTCCGCACCGGCCGTCGGGGAGACTGACATCTTTTGGCGCGGATTACATAAATTCTGCCGCGATAACGAAGTGTCGATCCTTTCAGTCCACACATTTGGGTCCACCGAAACGTCAATCGGAAGGATGGATGGTGAAGTTTCCCGAAAAAAACGCTTCGAATATCAGCTTGACCTCAGGGCAGACGATATCTGGGCCGGCTTGCACAGGCGGCACCAGCGTCACATTAAGAACGCCAGCAAAAAAGGACTAGAGATCCGGCTAACGACCGATCCGGAGGCTTACTATTTGCATGCCGAACTCGCTAATCTTTCCCTCAACCGACGACGCATTGGAGGAGATTCGATCGACTACGAGGTAGATGCCCGCGATCTTCTTTTGTTCAAGGACAATGACGTCGGAGAGCTTTATCAGGCTGTTTGCGGCGGAGAAGTATTCAGCTCGCTCCTGGTGCTAAAAAGTCCGGCGGGTGCCTACGCTCAAACATCGGGAACAAGCTCGAATGGCAGAGATTGCGGGGCTTCTCAATTCATTTTCTTTGAAGTCGCGTGTTTGTTAAAGGCCGAAGGGAAGACCGTTTTTAACCTTGGAGGAACCGACACGAAAAGTTCCGGCTTACAGGATTTCAAAGCTAGTTTTGGAGCCAGACAATTTGAGCTGGAGGCCGCCGAATTCTACTTTGGCGGTGTAATGAAAAAGACCATCTGCAAGGTTCTAGAATTTATCAGGTTAGGAAAGTAGAGTGATATACGCAGTTAGGCCAACATTCAGCTAGAGCAACAAACTTACGTCCCACACACGCATCCATAGTTCTAGCACCAAAAGCATCCAAACCCTTTCGGCTCCGTCACCATTTCCGAGTTTTGCCTGTTCGATCGAATTATTGATAACCTGCTTTGAAAAAACCTCGGCCAGTTTTGAGTCGGAGCCAAGCAACGTTTCACGAGCCCAGCCATCCAGACCGTTTTGCAGCCATTCGTTAGCCGGATCAGGAAAGCCGCGTTTCGGCCTGTCTATTATCGATTTTGGTAATCGCGATTCGCAAAATCGCCGGAGAACGTTTTTCGTCCGGTAATTATTAAATCCATATCGCTTCACCTTGACCGAATTCTTTTGCCGGTTGGCCCACTCGACCAGCCGGTAGTCCAAAAACGGCGTCCGGGCCTCAAGCGAAGCCGCCATCGTTGCCTTGTCCGCCTTCATCAAAAGATCTTCGACCAGCCAAGAACGCTGGTAGACCGAAAGCATTTGCTGTAGCGGATCGTTGGAACGCGCAGCGGCATAGTGCTCCGCAATTATGCGCTCGCTATCCAAATGTTCTTCCGCAGGCCACAAAAGTTTCTTTTCGCTCTGGTCGAAATAATCGGTAATGTGCGGAAGTGCAATCTTGTTCCACTCACCCAACGGAACATTTGCTACCTTTTCCACCTTTCTTTGGAGGTGTGCCGGAAGACCAAAATTTGAAATCGCGGCCCCCATCCTCAAAGCTCTTTGGGGCAATCGCTGGAGAGCTCTGACCCGGTTCCATTCCCTTTCCGTTTTCTCAAAATTATATCCGGCAAGAATTTCATCACTGCCCTCGCCTGAAAGCACAACCTTGACGTCACGAGCAGCCAGGCGCGACAAGGCCAGTAACGAAACGAGAGATAGATCGGCAAGAGGCTCATCCGAAGCAAAAACGACTTCCGGGAGCATATCGATAAACTGTTTTTGGTTTATGACAACTTCGTGATATTGCGCCCCGACGTGCCCGGCAACCTGTCTCGCGAACGGGAGTTCCGAATAGTAGCCGCCTTCATCGAATCCTACAGAAAACGTGTGAAAATTTTTGTGGCCGAGCTCTACCGCCGCCGCCGCGATTGCACTAGAATCAAGGCCGCCGCTGAGAAAAACCCCGACGGGCACGTCCGAAGCGACCAATCTCAGCTCGACGGCATCTAGAAAAAGTGACGCAAACTCCTGATCGATTTCTGCCTCCGTCCGCAGATCGGATTCATTGCTGATCACATCGGATTTCCAATACCGGACCTCTTCGGGCTGCCCGTCCCGACCAAGCCGCAGCAGATGTCCCGGAGGCAACTTTCTGATGTTCAGCCAAATTGATTCCGGCCCAGGAACGTAACGGTACGTAAGATAGTCCCAAATCGCCTGTTTATTGATCTGGCGTTTGACCAAACCCGACGCCAAAAGAGCCTTGATCTCCGACGCAAACAGCAAAGTTCGTCCATCCCAGAAATAGTAGAGCGGCTTTACGCCCATTCGATCTCTGATAAGCAAAAGCTTCTTTTGCTTCGAATCCCACGACGCAGCGGCAAACATTCCGTTCCAATCGTCAATTCCTTTTTCGCCAGTATTTACAAGACTTTGGAGCACGACTTCGGTATCGCTTTCAGTGGTCCAATTCAGGTGTGATTTTGAATTCAGTTTTTGCCGCAGAGCTTTGTAATTGTAAATCTCGCCGTTAAAAACAAGTCCCATGCCGGACGGTTTGTCCCACATCGGCTGATGGCCGCCGGCCAGATCGATAATACTCAACCGACGCATACCAAATCCGAAACCGTCCTCGGCCCATGCGCCATCATCGTCCGGGCCGCGATGCACGATCGCTCCGTTCATTTTTCCTACAATTGACAGGCACTCTTCACGAGAAAAGTCGCCCACTATTCCAACAATACCGCACATTTATATTCCTTTTGAACCAATACCAGCCTGATCTAAATTTCTGCCTCGCGCAGCTTTATTGAACGCTTCCGGGAATCTCAGTAGTTAGAATCGTCCCGCCATACCCGATAGCAAATCCGCGCGTTCCGTGTATCAAAACTCTCTCAAGCTTGTGTCGAATGCCTGTCCGTTCAACCGTCCATTTCGCCCCGGCGGTATTGGTCCGCAAAACGATTCCGTTATCGCCGACCGCAAATCCAACAATTGAATCAGCAAAGCCGATATCGAAAAGATCCGACGAAACGTCCGTCATCTGTTCTCGCCAGAGATTTCCCCCGTTGTTAGTCGAATATATCCGGCCCTGATTGCCGACGGCCCAACCTGTTTTTTGATCGGCAAAATATAACGAATTAAGCTTTACCCGTCTTCTGCTTTCGGCAAACTTCGACTCGCTCCAGCTTGAGCCGCCATCGGTCGTAGCGAGCATCGTGCCGCCACCGCCTACCAAAAAGCCAGTCGATGCATTGATAAAATGACCGTCAAGAATCAAATATCGAACAGGCAGCCATGATCTTTTCCACGGTTTCCCGTCGCCTTGCATTTGAAGGATAACGCCTCCTTCGCCGATCGAAAAAACTTTGCGGTCTGGTGCAACAAAGAAACGAACCATTCTTTCCCTGCCCTCTGAAAAGTCGGTCGTCTGCCAGTCTTTGCCGCCGTTCGTGGTCATTATCAGATATGACGGAGACTCTTTATCGTAAGCACCGCGATCGCATAATATCCATCCGTTCTCTGCATCTGAAAAATAGACGTCGCGAAACGTATCGCCTGTTTTTATTTTTCGCTTGATCCACGTCGAGCCGCCGTCACTTGTCGACAAAAGCGTGCCGTTGCTGCCAACTATCCAACCATTGTCATTGTCGACGAAATAGATCGAATGCAGCCACGCCAGGGTTCCCGAGTCCTGCTTTTTCCAGTCGGCGAAACCCTCTTGCGAAATCAAAAGGCAAAGAATAGCGATCAGGATTATTTTGTGAAACTTCACCTCTGTAATCTAAAAAGGAGTGCCAAAAAGAATTCGAACCGCACTCGCTTTACCGATTGTGTCCAGGACCTTGGTCAAACTCCATTTCTTTTCCGGAACAATGATTTGGTCACCCGGTATCAGGTACGGAAGATCCGCCTTTCCATTAATTACCTTTTCAAAGTTAATGACCGTTTGCGTGAAACCGCCCTGCAAATTAATCCTCAGTAGAACAACTCTTTTCTTATCACTGTCTTTTGCAAACCCGCCCGCTTCCGCAATCGCTTCATAAACGTTATAGCGTCGATTCATCACCTTCACGCCGGGTACTCCGACTTTTCCCATCACGCCATATCGCGCTGATCCAACTTTATCAAGCGTAACGGTCACCTGCGGGTCGATTATATATTCATCAAGCTTTCTCCTGATCTCCGCCGTTACCTGATCCGTCGTTTTTCCACCGACAAATATGCCGCCCGGAATTAACGGGTAGGATATACGAGCTGTCGGAGGGATCACTATTCCTGCCTTTGAGTAGTTCTCTTCGCCAAAAACCTCTACCGAAATCACATCTTCAGGCCCAAGATGATATTCCTTCAGGTAGTTGTTGTAATATGGCAGGATTGCCGCCTCTTCCTCGGAAACCTCTATTTTCTGCGGCGTCTGCGCAAAAATACCGAGCGCAAGAACAAAAAAGCAGGCCAAAACACAAACGAGTTTACGCAATAATCTGTACATAATACTTGTCTCTTCAATCAGCGATCAGCACTCCGTTAGATCGAAAATTTTTGTCCTTGTTTCGCATATCTTATCTTCCACCTTTTCCAAACAAAACCGTTTTGATGGTTTCGAATGTTATTATCACATCCAATGCCAATGATTGATTTTTTATGTAATAAAGATCGTACTGCAATTTCTGCCGTGCGTCATCGAGCGATGCTCCATACGGAAATTTGATCTGCGCCCATCCTGTCAAACCCGGAGCAACCAAATGTCGGTGGTCGTAAAATGGCACCTCTGAAGCAAGTTCTGAAACAAAATGCGGGCGCTCGGGTCGCGGGCCGATAAAGCTCATCTCGCCTTTAATTATGTTCCAAAACTGAGGGATCTCATCTATTCGTACCTTTCGAATAAATTTCCCCACGACAGTAGTCCGGTCATCATCCGATGTTGCCCACACAGGCTTGCCGTCGGGTTCTGCGTCAGCCTGCATTGAGCGGAACTTTATCAATTTAAACACGCTGCCGTTCTTTCCTACTCTTTCCTGCGTGTAAAATATATCGCCTTTCGATTCCAGCTTTATGGCAATCGCTGTCAGCACGCCAATAGGAAATGACAGGACAAAACCGATCATTGCAAGAAGGCGATTAAAAACTTCGCGAAACGCAATCTTTAAACGCGTATCGCGCGAACGCCCCGAAAATATCAACCATGACGGACGCAGCATGTCGATATTTACCTGACCAGTAATTCGTTCAAAGAATGACGCGCACTCCTCGATATTCACGTTGTTCTCAAGACTCATCCGCAAGAGAACATCGGTAGGAAAATTTCCGCGTCGCTGAGCAAGTGCCACTACTATCCGGTCGATCTTCCTTTCACTGACGATCTTCTCCAACTCATCCGTATTGCCCAGAACTTCAGCCTTTCCCAGCTCGGCGGCATACCTCGGCGAATCTCCATTTTCGCTGCCTTCGACCGCAACAAAGCCAACTACTCGATAACCTGCGTCGCGGCGTTGAAATACGACATTCGCCGTTTCGACGGCTGATTTTCCTGCTCCAATTATCAATATCTTTTCGCCGAGTTCAGGATGGCCGGTCAGTAGGTGGATCAGTGTCCGCCATACCAAAAGCAGCAGTAACGTTAGCACAACCGAGTAGATCAAGGTTCCGCGGCCGATCATAAGCGGCGGCACCAGGTAAAAAACGATAGCCAGAAACGTCCACGCGATACCTATTGCCTGTATCAATCGCAGAAGCAATTCACGCCGGTTGTTCATCACGGCGTAATCGTAAAGATCGTACAGATAAATAGTGATCAAACACACCGCGACGGCGAGGGCCACCTTGTTCAGCGCACTATTTTCATTTACCTGGAAAGCTGTTCCCGCCCAGCCCAATCGAAGGTAAAGCGCAAGGATTACCGCGAAGTAAATGATCGCGATATCCGCGGCTATTAGGCCGATCGTCCTTGGGCTGAATCTGGTCCTCATCTATAGATCGGTGTCTATTCCACCGCCGCCTGAGCATAATTGCCATACAGGCCATATTTGTAATAGGACTCGTCCATCAAAGTATCTTCCGAGTGGTTCAAAACAGTTCCAAGCATACGCTCACGCGGAAGCGTATCCAAAACACGATCGATATCCTTGTAGCGAGTTTGGTCTGCCTTTACCACGAGTAACGCACCGTCCACAAGATCGATCAATACTGCCGCATCCGCAAAAATTCCGAGTGGCGGGGCATCGACGATTACATAGTCAAAAAGTCCTTCCGCTTCTTTGAGAATTTCGGCAAACCTGGGCCCCGAGATCAGTTCAGCAACATCGCTGCGGGCCGCTCCGCCAGGCAATACAAAAAGTCCGGCCGGGTCGAGCTGCACTATGGCTTCGGTCAACGCCGCATTGCCGGTAAGGACGTCTGACAAACCTTTTTTATTCTCGATTCCCAGATACGTTGCCAAACTCGGCATTCGAAGATCGCTGTCAATCAGCAGTGCTCTGACGCCATCAGTTTGAGCAAAAAGCCACGACAGATTAAAGCGGTGATCGATTTTCCCTCAGAAGGCCCGACACTTACAACCACGATCGTTCGTAATTTCCGCTTTTGGCCTTTATGAAAAATATGAGTCCGCAAGCTTCTATATTCCTCGCAATAAGGCGAGAGCGGCTGTGTGATGGCAACGATGCGGGAATTAACCTGTTCAACGTCCACCGTTACTTTCGGAAACTTCAAAACACCAGATGACGGCACTTTCTGTACGGCTTCAATGATCGGATTTGGTATTCTCGGCTTCGGCTGGACGGTTTTTTTCGTAGTCGTAACCTTCCCGACAACGCTACTGTCGATCTGCGGCGCTCCTATCCGAAGATTGCTTTGCGAAAGCAGTCCCTCCGGCTCGTTCTTTTTAGTTTTTACTACTTCAACAAGATCGGCGGCAGCTTCAAGACTTTCCTCCTTGAATGGCTGTTCGGACTCCCGTTTTTGTAGCGTCTTGAGAAATTTCATTCGACTAACCCAATGTTCTTAAATTTTTACTTTGCGGTTTGATTCTGCTTTACGCGGCGTTCGCCTAATAACTCATCGTGGCCGACCGGCGTCAGGACTCTCGCCGACTTCACTGTTTCCACAACTGCATCGCTCGGAATTAGCCGGTCAACATCCGGTAAAAGATCCAAGTTCGCCGCGACCGACTCGATCACGCTTCTGCTTATTATCGGTTCGCCTGACGCATACGCCGCGATCATCGCGTTATCACAAAGATTATTGATAAGACGAGGGATGCCTTCAGAGCATTGATAGATATAATCGATCGCATAAGGCGAAAATATATTCGGCTCTTTGGCACCGCCGATCAAAAGCCTTTCGCTAATATAACGCTTTACTTCCTGCACATTTTTCAATGCCGGCATTTCGCAGCGAAGAGCAATTCTTTGCTTCAACTGCCGCAGGTTCGACTTACGCAGCTTCTCACGCAGTTCCGGCTGTCCGGTGAGTATGATCTGCAAATGTTTCGCGTTGTCCGATTCGAAATTGAGCAGAAGCCGAATCTCTTCCAATACTTCATCCGAGAGTTCATGGGCTTCGTCAACGATCAATACCGTCCGAAGTCCGCGTCGATGCCGGTCTTCCAGAACTTTCGCCATCTCTGTCAGGAGTTCGGTTTTGTTCGACCATTCTTTTATGTTCAGCATCTCCGAAACGTGATGGTAAAACTCCTCGATCGAAAGGTGCGGGTTTACGATGTAGGCCGCCACGACACTCGAATCGAGCCTTCGAATTATCCATCTGAGAGCCGTCGACTTCCCGGTTCCAACCTCGCCTGTCAGAACGATAAGGCCTTTAGCCATTTCAATTCCATAATAAAGGCTCGCCAAAAGCTCGTTATAACTCGGTGTAAAAACGATGAATTTCGGATCCGGCGTCAAACTGAACGGATAATCCTTTAGATTGAAAAACTCTTTATACATTTAAGTTTGCTTCGATCCTTGTAAAAATACTTCATTAGCTGATGCGTTCCAGAATCCGCGAAATCTGCAATGCACTAATCAACAGCGGCACGCTTACGATCGCGATGACTATTCCGGCCGTTATCTTCAGCAGATGGAGCCGGTTTTTCCAAAATATTTCCTGTTCGGTAAGGAGCGGCGGAACGGCCGCCAACACCGGCAAACCCGTGTAATGCTTTGCGTCGTCGATGTTCTGTATCTTGAACAGCCTCGGAACTTCGAAAACGGCCACAAGCAATAAACCTATTAAAAGACCGATAAGTGCTCCCAATCCCATAAATAATGGCTTTTTCGTGGCATTTTCAGGTGTTTGAGGCAGATTCGCCGGATCGACAACGCGTATGGTCTCGCCCTGCGCGTTGCTTTCAACCTCAACCTGCTGTTGAGCATTGTTGTATTTCTTCAACAATTCATCGTATGCGGACTTCGCCGACTGATACTGGTTACTTACGCTTTCGAGCGCGACCTTTACGTTCGGGATTGAATTGATCTTCGATTCCAGCGAGGCGATTTGAACCGTATTCTGCCGCAACTCGCCATCTTTCATTTGAAGCTGTTGTTCGATCTGGTTGATCTGATTCTCAGCTCTTTCTTTATCAATTTCGAGGTTCTTTCTTTGCAGCTCGGCCTTACGCAAGCCGGCCTGGTTCGCCTGCTTTACTCGCTGATCGGTGTTTGCCGACAATTTCTCCAGTTCTTCGTTGATCTTGTTAATGTCCGTCTGTGTCTGGACTATTTCAGGATGCTTGCCACGGTATTTTTTTTTCAAATTCTCAAGCTTGGCATTGAACTCAGCCCGTTTTTGAACTAGTTGGCCATACGCCGGCGTGTCTTCGATCCGTGAGGCTTGTTCTACTGCTTGCTGCGTTTCTTTCTCGCCAAAATTCTCGATCAGCCGCATCTGGCTGTTCAATGACCGGATGCTGTCCTGTACGCGGCCCTTCTCGGTTATCAGCGTTTCCTTGTCCTTTGAGATAGTGCCTTCCCGCTGCCTCAGGCCTTCGAGCTGGGCGATCAAACCCTGTGATGATTCCGGCAATGTCTCGACATTCTGCATCATGATGCCAAGGCGTTGTTTCTCAAGCGCATCGAGATTACTTTTTGCCAGCGCCATCTGATTGTTGATAAATTCGCGGGTTGTCTCGGCACTCAGCGTCGATTCGACGTTCTGGGCCGTGACGTATTTCGTCGCGAGTTCCGAAGTTATAGCCCGTGCTGATTCCGGCAACCGGTCTCTGAAGCTAATGCGGAATCCAACGACCTTTTCGTTATCCGCCTTTTCCGGCAAAACCGTCACGTTGTTCCGCATAAGGTCAACAATACGTTCAAGCGGTATTCCGGACTCTCGTTCGCTTTCGTAAAGTTTGTATTTCTCGATCATTGGCTCCAGCGAAGAGCGGCTGAGTACAGACTGATTTATCGATTGCAGGCGTTGCGAAAGATCTTCGTCGGTCAGCGACGGGGCAACCTTCTCCGAGATAGCCGGTGGCGTTAGCGACAGAAAAGTCGTCGAGACATAAAAATTTGGCAGCCCCCGTACAACCCAAAAAACAGCAAGAAAAACGGCAATGGTCGGCAAAATAATCTGCCATTTCCGCCGCTTTAACATCTGGATGTATTCACCCACTGCCCTTTGTCTGAACTCTACGCTCATAGCTCCGCCCGTTCAAAAATCAACTCGGGTTGATTGTTTAACATGGAATGTAAGTATAAGTTAGTACGAAAACACGTAAAATTCTAGGAAAATTATTAGATGCTTGTTAATTTGGCAAAAAAGTGGAGATATTATCGGCAAGTTGCGAAGTTGAGAAGATAGGTCGAGAGCGGCACGCTGAGAAACGCTAATCTTACTGGTTTAGGCTGAACCGTCCATTCGTCCAATGCCGCACCCAAACAATTCAAGCTGTATTGCTACTCAAATGCAGCAATACAGCTTGATTAGTATGGGTAACACAACAAAACCTAGAATTTACTATATTACTCCGAGCGTCGCAGCTGATGGCGAGCCGCGAAGCCAACACCAGCGAGTCCAGCACTAAATAAGATTATTGACACCGGCTCCGGCGTAGGCACGTTTCCGGGACAATCACTAGCAGCTCTTATTTGCGTCTCATCCACATTCGTCGTGTCGTCGGAAGGCCTGTCATAATTGTAACAAGGCTTATTTTTAACCTCTCCTTTACTAGCGATCTGATCAGCACTGACAATAATGGCTCCGGCAACCATCATCATAACGGCAAATAGCGTAATGAATAATAAAACCCCTTTTGAATTCTGCTTCGACATACTTTCTCCTAAATATCTATTGCAATAACATTTTTGATCCGGGATCACGTCGATAATTCTTTAGACGTAACACGTAAATCGCGATTAAAGCAAAAATACAGACCTACAATCCGCGATAGAATAAAGAACTTTCGCGTATTTGTGTCCAAAATGCTATTGAGCAATTACCAGAATAATAACACACTGTCGCTCCTAATTTCTGTACGGTGGGTTACAAAAAAATGGCCACGCGAATTTAACACTCATTAATTAATCGAAGAACGCTAAGTCGGAACCGCTTTAACAACCTTCGCAAACTGTACTCTGGATTACAGAATTCAAAACGTTTACCATGTTACGTTCTTTGTAAGAACGCCAAGTCGATCATGGGGATCAGAATTTTCGGGCGAGTATTAAATGGCGAATTCGTGCTGGATTGTCGCCACTTACGAATTTTCTGATGATCGATATTTTTTTATTGGCTAATTAAAAAAAGGCCGGAATCAAAATTTTAGGATTGCCAACCATCGTTTTGATTCCGTGCCCTAGTGGTTTTCACCGTACACCCAGCAACCTGAGTGTATGCCTACTTAAAACGCGAATCACTCGTACATTCCAATTCTAAATTTTCTACGTTTAAGACACTGGTCTGTTCTGTCTCACCTGCATTCATCGGTTTTCATGATGTGTGATAAAATTCCGAAGTATCAAATCGAGAAGCGTATCGAGCCGCCAAATGGAAACGTCGTTGGAATTAATCCTCGTAGTTTTCTTTGGCAACCGCATACGCCCAAAGTCAAATCAAATCGCGTGAGTTAAAGGATCACAACATGCACAAAATGATTAATCCCCGAAAATATGTGTCTATGATCGCGGTTGTCGCATTAGTCACCATCACTTTTATGACGAACAGCACTATTCCAGTCAGTCGTGCAGAACGCGACGTTCTCACTCCGGCAAACCCTTTGCTTGAAAAATGGACCGGGCCCAATGGCGGCGTCCCGCCTTTCGATAAGGTAAATGTTGCGGACCTTAAACCTGCGCTTGAAGCCGCGATGACGGAAGCCCTTTCCGAGTTTGACGCGATCGCCAACGCAAAAGCAGCCCCGACATTTGAAAACACGATCGCGGCGATGGAACGCACTGGCAAGACGCTCGACCGTGTGTCAACGATCTATGGTATTTGGGGCGGCAATATGAGCACGCCTGAATTTCAAAAGATCGAAAGCGAAATGGACCCGAAGCTTGCCGAGTTCTCAGACAAGATCACACAGAACGATGCTCTCTTTAAACGGATCGAAACCGTTTATAATTCGCCGGCAAAAGCTAAACTGACCGCCGAGCAAAAGCGTTTGACTTGGCTTCAGTACACAAATTTCGTCCGTGCTGGTGCCCGGCTGGGTGCCGCTGACAAATCTCGTCTATCACAAATAAACCAGCAACTCGCTAGTTTGTTTGCCAAGTTCAGTCAGAATCTGCTCGCCGAGGAAAACGGCCAATATGTAACTTTGACGAGCGAGGCTGATCTCGCCGGCCTTTCGCAGGGGCTGAAAGATGCAGCAGCGGCTGGTGCTTCGCGGAAGAAAGTTGCGAATGCGGTCGGCATAATTTCAAACACTCGCTCATCGGTAGACCCGTTCCTGACATATTCCGACCGACGCGATCTTCGCGAAAAGGTTTGGAAGATGTTCATCAATCGTGGCGATAATAACGACACAAAAGACAACAACACACTGATCGCTGAGATCCTGCAGCTTCGCGCCGAACGCGCCAAATTACTCGGTTTCAAAACCCACGCGCATTGGCGGCTCGAGAATGCAATGGCCAAATCGCCAGAAAATGCAATGCAGTTGATGGAAGGCGTATGGCCGGCAGCGATCGCCCGTGTTAAGGAAGAAGTCGCCGATATGCAGGCACTTGCCAACAAAGAGAAAGCCGGTATCACGATCGAGCCGTGGGACTATCGCTATTACGCTGAAAAAGTACGCAAGGATCGTTACGACCTCGATCAAAACGAGGTGAAACAATACCTGCAGCTAGACAAGATCCGCGAAGCGATGTTCTGGGTTGCCGGCGAAGTTTTCGGTTTCACGTTCTCGCCGGTTACGAATCTGCCTGTGTTTCATCCTGACGTAACGACCTTCGAAGTAAAGGACAAAAAAACCGGTAAGCATGTGGGATTTTGGTATTTCGATCCTTATGCCCGTGACGGCAAACGTTCGGGTGCGTGGATGAACGCATACCGTAATCAGGAACGGATGAACGGCGACGTAACGACAATCGTTTCAAACAATTCGAACTTCGTTAAAGGAAAATCCGGCGAACCGCTGCTGATATCATGGGATGATGCGACGACGATGTTTCACGAATTCGGCCACGCCCTGCACGGTCTTTCGTCAAATGTTACGTATCCGACGCTTTCAGGCACGAACGTCGCACGCGATTACGTCGAGTTCCCTTCCCAATTGCTCGAACATTGGCTTTCGACACCCGAAGTTCTGCAGAAATTCGCACTTCATTATCAAACTGGCAAAGCAATCCCTCAGCAGCTTGTGGATAAGATCAAGAAGGCAGATACGTTCAACGAAGGGTTTGCCACGACGGAATATCTTTCAAGTGCTCTGGTCGATATGAAGCTTCACCTTGCCGGTGATCAAAAGATCGATCCGGACAAGTTCGAACGAGAAACGCTGGCACAACTCGGTATGCCCAAAGAGCTGGTGATGCGGCATCGGACACCGCAGTTTGGACATGCATTCAGCAGCGACGGTTATTCGGCCGGCTATTACAGCTATCTGTGGTCGGATGTAATTACCGCCGATGCTTACGGTGCATTTGTCGAGGGCAAAGGGCCTTACGATAAGGCTGTTGGCCGACGATTAGTGAAGTTCGTGTTTTCGGTCGGCAACACGATGGACCCGGCGGAGGCATATCGAAAATTCCGCGGACGCGATCCGAAGGTCGAAGCGTTGATGAAGAAACGCGGATTTCCCGTGAAGAAGCCCGCGCCAAGTAGACCGAAATAGTGCGAGATTTTCGAATCTTCTTCTTTTTCTTCTGGTTCCGTTCTTCTCATCTTGTTCCGTGGTTAGGATTTAAATCCGACCACGGAGCAGGAAGAACAGGACCGAAAAATACGAAGGAAAAATTCCGTTACTTTCCTTGAATTCCCAGATTCTTCATCCGCCTGTAAAGATGGCTGCGGTCAACACCCATTTCCTCAGCGGCCTTGCTCACATTGCCATCGAATTCGGCAAGTTTGTGCAGTATGAACTCTCTCTGATACGCGTCAGTCGCGTCTTTGAAGGAAGGAAAGCGGAACGTCGATGCCGGAACTTCACCATTCGAACCGAGCTCGGGCAACTCTTTCGCCGTCACCTTTTGCTGACCGACCATAATCACAACGCGTTCGATCGTATTCTTCAATTCGCGAACATTTCCAGGCCAAATATGACCTTGCAAAGCATCGACCGCATCCTGCGAGAATGCCTTTGGTTTTTTGCCGTAGTCGTTCGAGAATTTATTGTTGAAGTGCTCGATTAACATCGGAACATCTTCCAAACGTTCGCGGAGCGGCGGCACCTGAAACGGGATCACGTTCAGCCGGTAGAAAAGATCATGCCGGAAATGCCCGTCGTCGATAAGGTCTTCCAACCGTTTATTCGTCGCAGAAATAACGCGAACATCAACCTTGACCGACGTATTACTACCTACCGGCTCGAACCGCTGCTCTTCCAATACGCGGAGCATCTTCGCCTGCACACGCGGCGACATATCTCCGATCTCATCGAGGAAAAGCGATGCGCCGTCGGCTACTTCAAACTTCCCTTTCTTCGCCGAAGTCGCACCCGAAAACGCACCTTTTGCGTGCCCGAAAAGCTCCGATTCAACGAGTTCTTCAGGGATCGCCGCCGAGTTTATCTCAACAAATGGGGCCGCCCGACGCTTCGATTGGGCATGAATCGCCCGTGCGACAAGTTCCTTGCCGGTGCCGCTTTCGCCCGAAATCAGAACACGTCCGTCCGACGGAGCGACCACAGCGATCTGCTTTCGCAAGGCCCGCATTCCGACCGATTCGCCGACCATCACATATTCATCGGCAAGCTCATTGCTTAGCTGTTCATTTACCCTTTCAAGCTCGCGTTGGCGAAGAGCGTTCTTGACCGTTACGACAATTCGCTCAAGGCTCAACGGCTTTTCGACAAAATCGAACGCACCGAGTTTTGTCGATTTCACCGCTGTTTCTATATTGCCGTGACCGGATATCATCACAACCGACGAATCGTTTCCGTCTTCACGAAGCCGCTTTAGCGTCTCCAATCCATCGATGCCTTTGCCAAGCCAAATATCGAGCAGTATGCATCCAAAATGCTCTTTTTTTGTGATTTCAAGACAAGCTTCGCCGGTCGCGGCCGTTTGGACTGCGAAACCTTCATCCTCAAGCACGCCACGAAGCGTGTCGCGGATGCCGCGTTCGTCGTCTACTATAAGAATTGAATTCTGCATTTGCTCAAGCTAGCCGGCAACAGGTAACTCAATAATAAATTTCGCCCCTTTCGGCTGATTTGCCACAACCTTTATTGCTCCGTTGTGCTCGGTCACAATTCTCCGCACGATCGCCAATCCGATACCGGTTCCGCGCCCTTTAGTCGAAAAATACGGCTGAAACAACTTTTGCAAATCGCTGAGCGGAATGCCGTTGCCGTTGTCGGCGACCTCGGCCAGGATCAGGTCGCGGGCATTTTCGTAACGGCTTCGCACCGTGACGATCTTATCTTCTTGCAGCGGATCGAACGCCTCTATCGAATTTTCGATCAAATTAACAAAAACCCTTTTTATCTGCTCCTTATCGAGCATCGCCTGCGGAAGGTCCGGGTCAAGTCCTGTCTCGATACGGACATTGTCGTCCCTCCCGTCATAAAGCGCGGCGACCTGTTCGATCACTTCGTTCAGTCCGCTTTTCTCTAGTTGTGCGTCCGGAAGCCGGGCAAACCGCGAAAATTCATCGACCATTGATTTAAGACTTTGCACTTCACGCAGAATCGTTTCGGTTCCTTCCTTGACGACATTTGCGGTTTGGTCTAAATCTGATCACAGTTATATTCTCGATACCCCAAGAGTCACACCGACCCGCTACCGCAGGTGTTTCGGCCGCTGTTCAGTCTCCGCTCCGCGTCAGCAAATCTTTTCGCGATCCTCTCAGCCGAAAGCTGTATCGGCGTCAACGGATTCTTGATCTCATGTGCCATTCGCCGTGCGACTTCCTGCCAAGCCGACGCCCGCTGAGCGGAAATCAGCTCCGAAAGGTCTTCGATCACAAGCACGGCTCCGCTTTCATCAGGAAGGGCGGACGCAGTCAAGGCCACGGGCATACTCGCTTCGGCGTCTGAACTTCCGTTCGAGTTCTCGCGTTGAAGCGTCGTCTGTTCGGAGGCTCGACCGATACGTTTCGCCCTCGATATCAAGCGTTCAAGAATGAATCTTATTTTCTGCGTTTACCAACTGATCCAACGTAAGCTGCCTAAAATCAGCATCTTCGAGCTTTAGAATATTGATCGCCGCTCGATTTATTGTGCTCACGCGGCCATCCGAATCGAAAGAGATCACACCCGTCGGCAGCGATTGCAAAACCGTTTCGATATATCGTCGCCCCTCGTTGAGTTCCGTTGAGTTCTCCTCAAGTTTCGCCGACATCTGATTGAAGGTCGAAACGAGTAATGCCAATTCGTCCTCTGCAAAAACATCAACGCGATGACGCAAGGTTCCCCTGAGCTATCTCGTCGGCCCCAACCGCGAGAGCCTTGATCGGCACCGTTAGCCCTCGGGCGATGTAAAACGCAGTCCACGACGACGCGAAAATAAGCAAAAAAGTCAGCACGCCAAGCGTCAAAAAACCAACCTGCCGCACAACGATCTGTTGATCTTTTAGCCGGTCAAACTCGGACAGTGAACTGTCAACCATCTGGCCGACACCTTTGTCCTCCGCGGAGTCGGGCACCACCAGAAGCTTCCGGCCGTCTGCAAGGTTTACCACAGCCGCATCAAATCCACGGCCATCTTGCAAAGCGGCATCACTCGAGCTTCCGCTTCGAATTCCGACCAAAACGCGGTCTAACTCCGCTTTTTGATCGGCTGGCAATGGCCGTTCAATACGCTCTAAAACCTTGTTGTCTTTCGAGATCACCTCGATAAGCGTCATATTTCCGGCATCGGCGATCGCCTTTAGATCAACACTTTTTACATCGCTTTTCTCCAACACCGCGCCGAGCATCTGGGCCGTTTCACGTAGTTTTTCGGATTGTAGTTGCAACGCCTGGCTCTCGACCTCGCGCGGCAATCGAACAACATTTTCTGGAATTTGAATGAACCACCGCTCCAACGCGCGGTTCATAAACAAATACGAGAAACCGGCCATGGCAATAATCGGAAGTAAGCTGATCGCGGCAAAATACAACAGCAGCCGTGTCTTGATTCGTGCTCCGAGCTGGAAAGCACGCCGCTCTCGCGCAAGCTTGATAATACTGCGGAGAAAAATGAATCCGAAAATTACAAACGCGATGAAATTGAGCGAGGAAAGCGCGTATAAAAGCAGCGTATCGCTGGCCGTATCGACCGAGAAATCCTTCCACAAATTCGACGTTTGAAGGAGGATCAGAACCGTCAGCAAAACGAGTACGGAAATACCGAGGATCCACGGCGATATCCGGCTTCGTTTTTGCAGAGCGCTCTTTTTCCACGAAAGCTAAGTTTAACACAATTGCCGCTTGCCCTTTCGGAGGCGTTGTCAGATGTCGGACGATTCTTTAAACTCGTTGTAATTTTATGGAACTCAAGTCAATTTTTGTCGACCGGTCGAACATTTTGCGAAGCGGGTGGAGATTTGCCGTCTTTTTCATCGCATTCGTTGTCCTCGCCGTCGCATTCGGCGGAGTCGCACAAACTCTGCTAATTGCGGCAAATATTCCGAGCGAGGCAAGGATCGATGTCATCACTCGTCGTCAACGCCGTGTTCTCTTTGATTCCCGCTCTTTTCATCGGCTGGCTCTGCGGAAAGCTGCTCGAAGGCCTTCCTTTTCGGGCTCTCGGCGCTTGGTTCACACGATTTTGGGCGATGCATTTAATTCTAGGCTTAGTTATGGGCACCGCAACTATCGGCTTGGCTGTGCTGATCGCCGTGGCTTTCGGCGGACTGCGATTTACGCTTAACCCTGATCAGGGAAGCACGGCAATTTGGTTAACGTTGGCCGTTTCTTTTATGGTTTTTGCGATTGCCGCAGCGTTTGAAGAAGCTCTGTTTCGCGGCTACATACTTCAAACTTTTAATCGTTCAGGCCTCGGATGGCTGGCCATAATTCTAACGTCCGTTTTTTTTGGGATCGTCCATATCCGCAATCCGAGCGCCGGAACGATATCAACGTTAAACACGATCCTCGCCGGTATCTGGTTTGGCATCGCGTATCTAAAAACGCGAGATCTGTGGTTTGTCTGGGGAATGCATCTGATGTGGAACTGGGTGCAGGGAGCCGTTTTCGGGATTGAGGTCAGCGGCTTACCGACATTACGACCGCTCCGCTATTAAAAGAAATCGATAAAGGCCCAACATGGCTGACCGGCGAAATTACGGCATCGAAGGCGGCATTGCCTGCACGATCGCGATCATCGCGTCGACTGCGATTATATATTTTTTGCCGATACTGAAACCAAGCGAAGAAATGCTGGCACTCACAAGCAAACGATCTATAGCGTCTGAATCTTAAACGAAATATCCACCGCCCGAGCCGAGTGCGTCAGCCGACCGACCGAGATCAGATCGACACCCGCATCCGCAAAAGAACGCACCCGATCAAGGTCCATGCCGCCAGAAGCCTCGATCAGCACTTTCGGGTTCATATTCCGCGACATTTCGACCAATTTTGCCGCCTCGTCCGGCGTCTGATTGTCGAGCATGATAATGTCCGCTCCGGCCTCGATCGCCTCACGTAGCTGCGCCCAATTCGATATCTCGACCTCGATCTTGTGCAGGTGTCCGACATTATTTTTGGCCGCAGTCACCGCTTCCGTAATGCCGCCGGCGAGTGCGATGTGATTGTCCTTGATCAGCACACCGTCATCGAGCCCCATCCGGTGATTCTTCCCGCCGCCGACCGTCACCGCGTATTTTTCCAACAGCCGAAGTCCCGGCGTCGTCTTTCGCGTATCGACGATCTGCGCACCGTTCCCTCAACCGCCCGGACATATTGCCGCGTCAGCGTCGCCACGCCCGACATTCTTTGCAGCAAATTCAGCGCGACGCGTTCGCCGGTCAACAAAACGTCCGCCGCACCTTTTAGCGTCGCAAAAACAGTGCCTTCTTCGACCTCATCTCCGTCGTTAAAGCTCGTCTCGATCTCACTGCTGTCGGCGTCAAGATGAAAGAAAACGGCCTCGGCCACGTCAATCCCGCAAACTACGAGGTATTCTTTCGCAAGAAATTTGCCGAACCCGCGAACCTCCGGGTCAACCGTCGATTGCGTGGTAATATCGCCGCGTCCGATGTCCTCGATGAGAAACTCACCGATCGACCCCAAAACTTCGCCATTGTCGAGCCAGTTCATAGATTTTCCTTGGTCGGGTCCGCTATTTTCAGATCCTTCGGATCGTATTCGTATCTCGTCACCTGCGTGCTGCTCCAGCCGATTGGTTCGATCCCGCCGCGGCGTGTTTCGGTATATTCAACGATGCCGTTTTCGTCCGCGACGAATTTGATCTCGATGAACTTCAGGCGTACAGCTTCGCGCTTACGAGAGCCAGCGTCTGCAAATGTCGCACGCCGTATGTAGATCTTTCGCGATGCGTCCTTGGGATCATACTCGATAGAATATTCGTAATTTCCGTCCGGGATAGCCATCATGACTTCCCTTCGAGCAGTCTTTCGTCGATTTCTTCCAGCCTTTTTCGCCATCACGGCAAAAGAACTGCTCGCCGATCTTAACCGAATCGGCCTTACTCTTCTTGCCGTTAAATTCCTCGCTGACCTCTATCCGCTTCGCATCCGGCCCGTCAAAATCGGAAACGATCTTCCGCGTCCCCGTGACCTGCGAACCCGTGTAAAAGGTTTCGATCGTCAAAACCCGCCGATCCCTCGCCGACGACGCTTCTAAAGCCTTCATAAGCGCCGTGTTGTAATCGGCTTCCGACATCCGCTCGCCCTGTGCGAAGACAGGTGATGTAACCGCCAAAAAGGCTACCGCAAAAATGAATAATAATGCTGTTTTCATCTTAATGCCTCCAAATCTTCCTACGGGCAGAAACGCGAGTGTGAACGAGCGTGCCTCTATCACCGCGGCCAGAAGCACACTCCCTAACGGTCGCGTTTCTGCCCGCAGCCCTCATTTTATCGGCGCCTCGATGGTTATCTTTGGGTCGTATTCGATAATGGTTGTTTCTCAGGTTCTGTTCTTCACGACACCTCGATCATCTTTTCTTACAACCTTTTTCAGCAGTTTGCCCTCGACCCGAATACCAATAAAGTGTCTTTCGCAAATATCTTACGACTACCATATCAGTGGCTGAGAACTTATTCGCGACTCGCAGCATCTCGATCTCATAAAGGTCAGTGGTCGTCCCGTTCAAATCTACTTTACCGAGATAGCGGTGTCGTTTCGTTACTTGGCCCGATTCGATCTGGCCGCCCCCACTGGAACCGCCCGAAAAATTACCTCACTCGCCATCGTTGCTTCGTGTGTAGAGTGCCTTTCCATCCCACAGCCGCTCTTCCTTGGTTCGTTTTCCATCGTATTCGCGATTCCTCTTTTGTTCGCCATTTATTCGGCTGTAATCACCTCTTTCAGTAGAGGTTTCGAAGATCTATTCCTGGTTTGTCCCGGACTTCGAAATACTCAAATCGTCCGTAGTAAGTCTATACGACGAGGCTTTGAGAATATCGTGCTCCCTTAGCTTCTATAGCAAGGAACGCTGTTTCGGGAATGTCATTCTTATACCGCTCGAGATCTGAGTCAAATAGGACGAGATAAACAATCCCAAAAGATATCAATGTTAAGGTCTGAATAGCTAGAATCGTAACTTCATTTAATTTCAAGTGCTACCGAGATTCACATTTAGCGTCACAATCTGCTGCTCGATCTCTGCCTGCCGTTCCCTCAATTCCTGTACCTTTTCCGCCGGGGCCTTCTCAACAAAACTCGCGTTCGAAAGCTGACCGTTCAGCCGCTGGAGTTCTATGTCGAGTTTATCGATCTGGTTTTGCAGACGCTCGCGTTCCTTGTCGAAATCGATCAGGCCCTCGAGCGGGACGGCGATCTCGGCATTGCCGGTCAGGACGGCCTTTGCCGACGCCTTTGGCACATCGAGCGAATCTCCTAAAACAATCTTATCAGCACGTGCAAGCTTTTTGATCTGGGCTTCGTTCGCGGCGAATATCGCCTGCATTTCCGCATTCGCGGCGACGTGGATCGAAAGGCGGTCGCCCGCTTTGATATTCATCTCGGCGCGGATGTTGCGCACCTTTGTAATCAGCTCAATCACCGACTGCATCTCGCTTTCGGCCTTTTCGTCGATCAAAGCATCGTCGCCCGCCGGAAAGCTTGTCAGCATTATCGTCTGGCCAGCAGATACTGTACGCCGCGTTGTGCAGTGCATTCGAAATACCGGGAAGCTTTTGCCAAAGGTCTTCGGTCAGATACGGCATGAACGGATGCAAAAGCCGCAACGCCTGCTCGAGAATGGTGAGAATGCGTGTACGGGCAGCATAGGCAGAACCGTCTGCGTAAGCAGATGGCTCGGACGTAGCCTTAATCTCAACGTCCACGCCTCCCGCTGACCCAAAGGGTTCTGCCACAATCTTGTCCTTAACCAGCTCAATATACCAATCGCAAAAATCGTCCCAGAAAAAATGATAAAGAAGCTGAACCGCCTCGTGGAATTGATACGTGTCGATGGCACGGTTAACTGCTTTCGCTGTCTTTTTCAACCTGGAAATTATCCATCTATCCGCCAGCGAAAAAGTATCTTCTCCGCGTCTCTGCGTCTCTGCGGCAAAATTAATGCTTTCCGGATCGACACTTGCCCCCTCCGAATTCATCAAGCAAAACCGCGTCGCGTTCCAGATCTTGTTCGCAAAATTGCGATAGGTTTCGACGCCGATGTCGTTCCATTTGATATCTGCTCCGGTCGCTATCGACGCAAGGTAAATTCGCGTAGCGTCGACGCCGAATTTATCGAACATATCGATCGGGTCGACGCCATTGTTGCGCGATTTGGACATCGGCTTGCCGTCTTTGCCAAGCACGGTGCCGGTAACGATCACATCCTCGAACGCTTTTTTGCCGGTGAATTTCTTCGTCAGCATTATCATCCGCGAAACCCAGAGAAAAATAATGTCGCGGCCGGTGACAAGGACGTCGGTGGGAAGAAAAACGTCTAGGTCTGACGGAACGTCGGACACTCTCTGTCCGCATTCCCCGTCCAACCAAAAGTCGAAAATGCCCAGAGGCCGGACGAAAACCATGTATCTAAGCACGTCCTGATCTTGCGTAAGTTCCTGACCGCCTGCTTTCGCTTGTGCTTCTTCTTCGGTGCGGCCGACAAACACATTTCCGTCCGTGTCGTACCACGCCGGAATTTGATGTCCCCACCAAAGCTGCCGAGAAATCGTCCAATCCTTTAGGTTTTCAAGCCACGCCGTATAAACTTTTTCGTGCGGGACCTGCGGCGAAAAATGCGGCACTCCTTCGGTTCGCATCAGATCGAGCGCCATATCGCGCATCTCGTCCATCTTGACGAACCATTGATCGGACAGGATCGGCTCGACGATCGTCTTGCATCGCTCGCAAACCGGCAGAGTTATCTCATAATCATCAACCTTTTCCAGCAAACCAAGTTCTTCGAACCGCTCGACGACTTTTGCCCTGGCAACAAAACGATCAAGCCCTTCGAACTCCGGCCCGGCGGCGGCGTTCATCGTCGCGTCCTCATTCATCACGAGCAGACGCGGTAAATTGTGCCGCTCGCCAACCTGATAATCGTTCGGGTCGTGTGCGGGCGTGATCTTTACCGCACCTGTGCCGAATTCGGCGTCAACATACTCGTCACCGACGATCGGAATCTCGCGGTCTGTAAGCGGCAAAAGAATCGTCTTGCCGATCAGGTCTTTGTAACGTTCGTCTTTCGGATTAACCGCGACCGCCGTGTCGCCGAGCATTGTTTCGGGGCGGGTTGTCGCAACAACAACAAAGGCAGAACCGCTCGCGTGAGCGGGTGGCACAGCGCCCGAATCCAAATCAACGTATGTGTCTGTTGAGTCCTGACCGCCCGCTGACGCAGGCGGTTCTGCCAGCGGGTATCGCAAATAATAAAGCTTCCCGTCTTTCTTCGCTTCCTCTTTTACTTCGAGGTCGGACAGAACCGTCTTGTCCTTTGGGCACCAATTGACGATCCGCAAACCTTTGTATATCCAGCCCTCTTCGTAGAGCGTGCAGAAAACATTTCGGACGGCGGTCGAAAAGCTTTCGTCCATCGTAAACCGCTGACGCGTCCAATCTACCGACGCTCCTTCACGCCGCATCTGCTCCGTGATTGTGTTGCCGTACTGCTCCTTCCAAGTCCAAGCCCGGCGTACAAATTCTTCTCGACCGATATCCGATAGGTTTTTTATGTTCTTCTTTTTTAAGCTGCTCGACGACCTTTCGCTGCACCGAAATGCCCGCGTGATCGGTGCCCGGCAGCCAAAGCGTTCGATATCCCTGCATCCGTTTTCGACGCGTCAGAACATCCATGATCGTGTGCTGCAACGCGTGGCCCATGTGCAGGCTGCCGGTCACATTCGGCGGTGGAATTACAATCGAATATTTTTTCGCATCGGGATTTTCATTGATCTCCGGAGCGAAAAAACCCTCGGATTCCCATCTTTGATAGTGATTTTCTTCGGCCTCTTTGGGGTCGTAAGCTTTGGCGATTTCCATAATGTAAAACTGCAATTCTAAATCAAAAGCGGCTAGTTTTCATCTCGCTAACGAAAACTAACCGCGAAAATTATAGCGCGTCTGGTAAATCGCTCTTTCTAATACTTCTCAGCCAACTTCTCCACTACCTTCTGGACAAGTATCTCCATCAATTCGGGCGAAAGGCTGACCACCTGCGTTTTGCTTCCCTTATCCGCGGCCTGTTCCGGTGTGGTGAACTCGTACGCTTTGCCGGCGGGAACATCCGGTAGTTCGAGAATATCGAAGTCGTTCAATCGAGACATAGAACTAGGAAGCTCAACTTTGTCGGTCTCAAAATTAAAGGTCTCGGCTTCCTCGAAGTTTTGTACAGGTTCGGATAGATTCACCCGTCTCAAAATGCGGCGTTTCCGGTTCGTCAAAACTATCATTCGGTGCGGAAACATCTTCAGTCATCAAGACTTAATGTGTCAGCCTCATCAAAATTCTGAACGGGTTGCTCACGCGCAGGTTCATCAACAACTTGCTGCTTTTCTTGCTCTGTTTCCATTGGCTCAAAAGCAACTTTGTCTAAAGCATCACTTTCAACCTTATCTTCAACGGCATCAAAAGGCTCCGTTTCCGGCACTCCGATAAAATCCTCAGCCTCGTCGGGAGTGAAAAAGCTCGCGTTTGCCAGCGAATCAATGTCCGATTCGGCATAACTCGTCTGAATCATCTCGTCATCGATCTCGTCGTCGCTAAATTCGATATCCAGATCGTCGGTATGCGAGAACTCCACCGTCTCAATAAAACTCTGTCTGTAAAGACTGTCGATATCGTTTGTGTCGGGCAGTTCGGACGAGGGTTCGCTAATCGCCTCGTCAAACGCAGCAGCATCTTCAGCCCGATCAGCAGCGTCGAGAAGTTCGTTAACGGTTGTCACCAGCTCTGCGATCGAGCTAAAGGGCTTTGTCAGATAACGATCCGCACCTACGCGGTTGGCTTCGTCCCTGTCAAAAGGCTCGAACGAACCGACAAGCAAGATAACAGGTACGTGCTTCGTTCCCTCGTTTGCCCGCATCAATTCGCAGATCTGATAACCGTTCATTCCAGGCATGTTGACGTCAGCCAACACGATGTCCGGCTGGACTTCATCCATGCTTTCGACGGCGCTGTCGCCATCGCCAAACGCGATCACTTCTATGCCTTCTTCGGCAAAAGTTAAATTGACGACCTTTTGAATCGTGATCGAATCGTCTGCCAGCAAAAGCTTGCGTTTTGACACGGTTAAATATGCTCCTTTTCTATTATCTACGAGGTCTTTCGTTCACTGAAAATTATCATTTAGCGGTCTGCTCGTCAAGAATTCAAAGGCGCGTGCATCTTCCGTTTTGCGAGGTCGGCCGCTAATTTAATCGCCGCCTTCATACTTGAAGCATCGGCAACACCTTTTCCCGCAATGTCGAACGCGGTCCCATGATCGACCGACGTGCGGACAAGCGGCAGGCCGAGCGTAACGTTCACCGACGACCCGAACGAAAGCGATTTGACAGCAATCGTCGCCTGGTCGTGATAGCAGGCGATCACCGCATCGAACTCGCCCGAAAAACCTCGCAGGAAGATTGTGTCCGGCGAATATGGACCGGTAACATCGACCGCGAATTCGTTACGGCATTGTTCTATCGCCGGTGCGATCTCATCGGTCTCTTCGCCGCCAAACATACCCTGTTCTGAAGCGTGTGGATTCAACCCAGCGACGGCGATTTTAATGTCTCGGCCAAGAAGTTTCGTCAATTGCTCGTTCGAAAATCGAATCAGTTTGACAAGCCGGTCCGTTTTTACTAACTCGATTGCATGTCGCAGCGATACATGTGTTGACAGCAGCACGACACGTAATTTCTCCGCGAAAAAACTCATCGCAAACTCAGAGGTTTCGGTCAATTCCGCCAGAAACTCAGTGTGTCCTGGAAAGTCGTAACCGCCGAGCGAGATTGCCTTCTTACTGATCGGTGCGGTCGCTATCGCGTCGATTTCCTTTCGCTTCCAAAGATCCACAGCGGCTTCAATACACTCTGCGGAAGCCTTTCCCGTTTGCGCGGCGTCACACCCAATATTCACAGTCAACGGAAGATTCTTAAGATCGAGAACCTCGATTTCCGGCGGTTGATTTTGAGAGCCGCTCAAGAATTCGACAAAATCGAGACTTAAGCCGAGATCGTGCGCCGCTTTTTTTAAATACGCCAGATCGCCGATCAGAACTATCCGACAAGTCGCCCTCACGTCAGCGTCCGCGACGGCCTTCAGCGAAATTTCAGGGCCGATGCCGGCAGCGTCGCCAATGGTTATGCCTACAGGAAGGGATAAAATATTGAAAGCCGATCCGATCTCAATGCATCTGTGGAATTATTCACCGCTCCTGACCTCTCGCAATGAGTTTGTTTGGAGGTTAGGTGAAGTTATGGCACGCTTAGTTAGTAAGATTGAATGACAGTTAGCTTATTCCTACTCTTCAGTAGTTTTTTAGCTTTTTGCTTTTTTTAAATTTGACAATCGCAGAGTGGAAAGCTGTGTAGTATATCAGAAAAACTTCCAGCTTGCAGCTGAAAATCTTTTGGCTGATCTGATAAAATATTCTGTTCATATCAAATGCAGGACTCATAAACGATAAAGTAACTGAATTTTTTGACAATGTCCTGCTCTGAGAAGTTGCAAAAGGTTCGGATTATTTAGTTTGTTCGCAGTTCTGATAGCGTCAGAAAGCGAATTGTAGCAGAAAACTGGTCAAATTTTGCGTACTGAGCGGCTAGAGCGAGATAAACCTCCGCTTTAATGAGTGGGAGACTTGTTTGCTACTTGTCAACTTCAAGAAGGAGTTCAGCCATTCCTGTTGTGAAGAAGTGTTTATTAGATGTGCTTCAGCGATAGCCAAAAGCAAAACCGCTCGATGCTGAATTGTGTTGACGTTCGGCATATCTTTTAGCGTCGCTAAAACGGTTTTCTTTGGTCGCCAATTTTGAACGCTGAAAGTAAAAGTAATTTTCCGCACCTTCGCGTGCACTGCTTTCCTTGATTTTATCAAGCCATTGTCGCTCGAAACTCCATTCTATTCTGTTAGCCGATAAAAAAATATTATAGTTAATTTTTTTATGGCGTTTTCAATATCTTTTAATTTTGCTTCAAACGATTTGCTTGAATTTCTTCCAATTCGTCAGTTAGCACAATAGGTAGTTTGAGAAAGATGATTCGCGAAGGAGGAAGGAAGGTGTATGAAATAGGGGATGGGGTAGGTGTGTGAGTATGAAGCGATTGCTGTATTTGGTGTAGGCTAGAAGGGGAATGAGAGTAAAAGTTCGAGTACGCTGGGAAAACTTGCGGGATTAGAGAGTATTATGCGAAGATTTGTGCGTGAAAGGATAAGCGAAGAAATAAAAGGCGGTAAACTGTAGCGTGGCGCTAAAAGTTGGCGTAAATCGTATGCAGCTGTTGATTTAGCTACGTAAGGTAATACACTGCGGTTAAGGGATAACGCATAACGCGGCGAGCGAGCGACACGCTAATTCGGGATTGTTCTGCGAGGGCAGCGACTAGAATTTTTCAACTTCGCTTCACTAAAGCATTGCCGCTTGAATCTTTCTGCTTCATCAAATTCTTTAATATGCTATCGAAGTTTTTGCCCGGATCACGCTTGATGATTGCATTGATAACTGAAACGGTATAGGGCTTTGATAAGACCGCTTTCTTTTCTATTGTTCGTTCAGTCCTTTCGCGAAACCGGTCTTGAGCGATTGATACGCTCGGAAAATGACCGCGAGCGGCAGGCTCATTTTGTGTCCACAAAACATCCGCAATACGAACAGAACTCGAGCCGCTTATCAGTTCTCAATCGCCTTGCTTCAGCCGCCAGCTGCTCAACGACTGTCCAGCGAGCAGCCCATCACACGGTTTATAAGTTCTTCCCTGAGAGGTTGAGCAGCGATGTCAAACACAAAAATAAAGGAGGCAGATGATAATAAACAACAAATTTCTCATAATCTCCTTCACAATCAAATTTATTCTCGGATCAACTGAAAACAAAACTATCAAATCTGCGTAAAATTATTTGTATTAACGTGGAGTTACCAAATTTGTATTGAAATTGCCAGTAATTTTATGTCTACCGAGGTTGCGTTAAAACTATCCTGACCACTGTTGAACCGTTAGGACCTGCGGAGCTAAATCAATGCCAAAATACTTTTCTACTTCCAAAATTTCTTGGAATGCCACATCCCAACCCAAACCTTTCTGCGTCTCCGTTATCCCCCAAAACGACAGTAATCGGCGTTGCCGAAAGTTTTGCTTCACGAGCATCTTCCGGCTTCATGACCATACGTTCCACACCTCCGCATGAGCGTTCAAGTAATGCCGAAGAGCTTCATATTGTCTCAGTAGTAAGTGCAATAAACTTATATTGTGTATGCTAGTTTGAAAACGAGATAGATCAGTAAGGCATCAGCTTTTGCAATAACCACAAGTCGGATGAAAATAGAATAATACTCTTTTATGATTTCCATTGTTTGAATTGACAGAAGAAACAGCACTACCCTGCAAATCTTGAGCAGAAAAATTTGCAATTACATCCCCTTCTTTAATCTCATTGGAAGAAAGTTTTTTTAATTCTGACTTAAAGTATGATTTTGGAACAATAAAACCCCATTCGCAATAAGTAACAAAGCGAAAACGACTTTAAAGACAGATAGTGAATTCATATTTCTAAAGATTAAAAAATAAAAGCTTAATTACGCTTGATATATGCTAATGAAAAGTTAGTACGGCAACATAGCAAACTATGTAGCTTGTCTTCAATTAATTATCAAGCGTAATTAGCTAAGAGGTTAATTAAAAATTAACCGTAAACCTAGCTGACGGGTGCGTCCACAGTCTCAAATCAACAACTCTGGGACACATCTTCCTCCGAACTTCCGTCATTGTTCGAACACTGACAACCGTTATTATCTTCGCCAGTACATCGATCCCCTGTGCAGGTTCTTGACTGCCATCTCGGCAGTTAATAGTATATGAGCCCATTTCAATTCCTTGAGCCGCGACCACAGTGCTAATAACAATACAAAGCACCCACAATGAAAAAACCGAGTCCCAAACACTGATTCTTCATTAATTTAATCCTCCATTAGAAATTTTTTTCCCTAATTTAAATTATTAGGAGCACCCAAACCGGCAAGAAAATCTTACGCGATCACCTAAAATTCTCTTCTACGAGCAGGAAACAAATGATAAAACTAGGAGCGATAACGGAGTTAGGTCTAAAAAATAAAAAAAGCCCGGCAAGCCTTTCGACTGGCCGGGTGATGTTTCGGTTAATTCAAGCAAACGGGTAACCCGATTAGTCGGCCTGCCGGCGAATGAAAGTCGGCACGTCTAAATTTTCTTCCTTCGCGGCGTAACCAGCCGCCGCACCTACTGCTGTAAACGCTTCCATCGGCTTTGGAAGCGGCATCATCGATTGAACCTGACTGTCGAAACCAGTTGCAATCACCGTGACTTTGATCTCGTCGTCCATGCCGTTCTTGATAACGTTGCCCCAGATGATGTCGGCGTTATCATCGGATTCTTCTTCGATCATTCCGATCGCGTCTTCGATCTCGCCAAGCGGCATGTTCTCGCCGCCGGTCACATTGATCAACGCAGCTTTCGCACCCGTGATTGAATTCTCTTCAAGCAGTTTATAATCGAGAGCAGCCCGCATCGCCTTCGACGCCGCGTCTTCGCCACTGGCCGTACCGATGCCCATCAAGGCAACACCACGGCCTCGCATAACCGTTTTGACGTCGGCAAAATCGAGATTGATAATGCCCGGCGTGATGATCAGGTCAGTAATGCCCTGAACCGCCTGAAGCAAAATATCATCCGCGCGACGAAATGCGTCCATCAGCGTAATTCGCTCTTCGACTTCGCGAAGCTTTGAATTCGGAATCGTAATTATCGTATCCACGCAGCCTCGCAGCTCGGCCAAACCTCTTTCGGCCTGCGCCATGCGCTTTTTGCCTTCAACCATGAATGGTTTCGTCACAACGGCTACTGTCAATGCCCCAAGCTCAATTGCCAACGAGGCCACAACCGGTGCCGCACCCGTTCCCGTTCCACCGCCAAGACCTGCGGTGACAAAGACCATGTCGGCGCCTTCGAGCACGTCGAGCAATTTTTCGTGGTCTTCAAGTGCCGCGTCTCGCCCGACTTCCGGGTTCGAGCCTGCTCCTAATCCGCGTGTCGATTTACCGCCGAGTTGGATCTTCATCGGCGCCTTCGAGGCGTTCAAGGCCTGAAGGTCGGTGTTCGCAACGATGAATTCCACGCCCTGAATTCCCGCGTCGATCATCCGATTGACTGCATTTCCTCCGCCGCCGCCGACGCCGATCACCTTGATCCGCGCGCCTGTGATTGGTGGTTCATCGATAAATATTTTTAAGCTGCTACTTTGCATGTGAAAACCTTCCGTAATCATTATTTATGGTTCCGCTCTCGTGAAAATAAACTCAATTGGCAACTATGAGATGCTCTGCAAGCGATATAGGGTTCAACTATATATTGTGCTGACGGGAGCAAAGCATACAATCATTTGTGGTAAAAATCCAGCCGACAAGTTAAATTTATCTAAATTTGTCGCGAAAATTTTCAAACCACTCCGCGACTTTTCGTGTCGGCGATTTTCCAGCATTACTGCCTTCGCGAATCTGCGACCGCATCGACGACAGCGCCAGTCCGCATCCCACGGCCCATTCTGGTCCGCGCACCTGTTCTGCCAGCCCGCCGAAATACTCCTGTTCCAGATACCCAAGCCGCGTCGGGGCATCAAAAACCTGTTCGGCGATCTCGACCATGCCGCGCGCGATAGAACCGCCGCCAGTCAATATCACACCGCTCGATATCTGCCGCTTGCGTTCCGACGACCTCATGGGCGATGTGCTGCAAAAGCTCGACCGCTCGGGGCTGCATGATGTCACAAAGGATTTCCTTCGTCAGCCCGCGTGTTTCCGTGCGGCCGACGGGCATGATCTCGATAACCTCCTGCCGTTCGTCGTCGTCCATCAGGAACGACCCAACGCAGCCATGCAGATGCTTGATCTTGTTCGCTTCCTGAATGGAAACGCGCAATCCGACCGCAATGTCCTTTGTAAAATGCAGCCCGCCAAACGGAAAAACCGCCGTGTGCTGCACCGCACCGCGTCCGAATATCATCAAGCTCGTTATCTCAGCGCCGATGTTCACAAGCGCGCAGCCGTATTCTTTATCGTCGTCCGTAAGCGTGCTTTCGGCCGCAGCAAGCGGTTCAAGCATCATTCGCTCGACCTCAAGGCCTGCTCGTTTGACCGCTTTGTTCAAATTTTGACGGCCCGCACTTGGCCCGATGACGATATGAACGAGCGATTCGAGCCGCGCACCGGTCATCCCAATCGGCTCGGTAATGCCATCCTGGCCGTCGATAATGAATTCCTGCGGCAGTCGGTTTACTATCTCCCAACCTGCTGGAAGCTGCATCGCGCTCGCCGATTCTATCGCGCGTTCGACGTCATCTTCCGTGATCTCACGCCCTGCTCCGGCAACCGCAACGACCCCATTTTTGTTCTCGCCGCGAAAATGCTCGCCCGACAGATTGACGACCGCCGATTGAATGTCCAGCCCGCTCACGCGTTCGGCTTCGCCGACAGCTTTTCTAACCGATTCGGAAACGGATTCGGCACCGGTGACAATACCTCGCCGCAACCCACGCGAATCAGCTTCGCCAAAGCCGATGATATTCATCTTGCCTTTGTCCGACGGTTCGCCGACGACACAGCGGACCTTGCTGGTGCCGATGTCTAAACCTATCGCTTGGATTTCCGCGTTCATAATTTTTTTTCTGCCTACTTTGTCGCGATCTGCTGGGTTTCCTGCGTCTGCCGTGACGAAAGGATCATGTTTTGCCCTACTAGATTAACCGCGTCAAATGTCATTCCTTTCCCTGCAATTGCGCTGATACCCTTTCGTAAATGATCGCCAAACGAATCTTTTCCAAGGGCGATCAATACCGGCATTCCCGAATCATGCGCGACCGCCTTCGGTTCGCGCAAATCCGCCAGGTCAACACTCGTTACACGTAAAAGAAGATCGAAGTCCTGCCATTCGGCCATCATCTTCTGGTACATCTTCAGACGTTCCAGATTGTCTTTAATGGCTTTCTCCGTTTTCGATTCATCCCAGCCGAACATTGTGATCGGAAGTTTCGCTTCCTTCGCCGTCACGGGAGCAAGAATGTTTCCCTCGCTGTCGACAAGAAAATCGCCGTTAGAAAGCCGGACGATCGCGCTTGGCACACGCTCGGTGACATTTACGCGGATTCCGTTCGGCAAGACGCGTGAGACGGCGGCATTTTTTACAAACGCGATCTTTTCGACCTTTGCTTTGATCTCTAAAAGATCCGCGTTCCACGAGCCCGATTTCTCCGTCGAACTCGCCACGATCCTCGAAATATCGTCCTTTGACGCTCGCTCAACTCCGCGGACTTCAATCGACTTAACGTTAAAAAAGGTCGATGCCGTAACACTTTGATACCCGAGCATTCCCAACGCGGCAAGGCAGATCAAAAGGCACAAACTCAAAAATAACGGCAGAAAGAACCCGCCGAATCGGCTTGAAGTACCTGGCCTTTTACGTTTTGCCGGTGCACCGCGACGCTTTACGTTTCGGGGAGTTTTGCTGCTTACTGATTTTCGTTTTATTTGCGTTCTCATTGTGGGTATTTCCGCGACTGCCAGCTATCCGATCGCGTTTGCCTCCGCATTTTCATTTTTAAGTTTTTCGAGAATCTCATCCGACAATCGGGTGACGCTGCCTGCACCCAGCGTGATAAGCAGATCGCCTTCCTGAAGGTGTTGAACGACTGCCGCTGCCGCCGTTTCGATATCACCAATGTAACTCGCGTTCTTGTGACCGTATTTTTTTATATTTTCTGTGAGCACCTCGGCGGTAATTCCTTCGATCGGTTGTTCGCTCGCCGGATAAATATCCAGAACAAAAACAACATCCGCGTTGTTAAAAGCCAGAGCAAATTCGTGCATCAGCTCCTGTGTTCGCGAATAACGGTGCGGTTGAAATACGACCACCGTTCTGCGTCCGCCCGAACTGTTTTTCGCCGCCGAAAGCGTCGCCAATATTTCAGTCGGATGATGCGCGTAATCGTCAACAACCGTAATGCCGCGGGCTTCGCCCTTGAACTGAAATCGGCGGTTGGCATTCTTGAAAGTTGTGAACGCCTCGGCGACCTTGGCAAACGGTATCTCGAGTTCAAGAGCAACCGCTGTTGCCGCCAAAGCATTGTAAATATTATGCTTGCCTGGCACTGGCAAAGTCATTTCGCCAAGCACCTCATCACCCTTCCACACATTGAAAACTGAACCGAACGTGTCGTTGTATCTAATGTCGTGGGCCGAAACATCCGCCTGGGTCGTCAGGCCATAAGTCACGCGGCGGCGTTTGATATTTGGAATGATCAATTGGACGTTTGGATCGTCGAGGCAAATTATCGCCGCGCCGAAAAATGGTACTTTGTTGACGAAATCCGTGAAGCATTGAACAACGTCGTCCATGCCTTTGTACGATTCCATGTGCTCTTTGTCGATGTTCGTCACGACAGCGATCGTCGGGTAAAGCATCAGGAACGAGCGGTCGCTTTCATCTGCTTCGGTAACAAACCATTCCGAACTGCCGAGCTTCGCATTCGAGCCAAGCGTATCGACAACGCCGCCAACAACCGTCGTCGGATCGAACCCGGCGTAGCCGAGGATCGTCGCAACCATCGAGGTCGTCGATGTCTTGCCGTGCGTGCCCGAGATCGCGACTGCATAAGGCTTTAGCACCATCAGTTCGGCAAGCATTTCAGCCCGCGGAATGACCGGAATTCCGTTTTCTTTTGCGATGACGACCTCGGGATTGTCTTCCTTTACAGCGGACGAATAGACCACCACCTGAGCATCGCCTACGTTCTCCGCGGCGTGGCCTTCGGCAATGCGGATATTCAGTGCTTCGAGTCGGTCGGTCGTCTTCGACTTTTTCGCATCGGACCCCGAAACCTCGAAACCAAGATTGCACAAAACCTCCGCGATGCCGCTCATCCCTATACCGCCAATCCCGATAAAATGAATTCTCTTTACATGTCTAAACATTGTGTCAATTTGCGATTTTTGATTTGCGATTTGCGATCGTCTGTTTGTTAGCCGCCGATTTTCTTGATGAAACTATAATCGCTGTTATTTCATTGGCCTCTTTCAAAAGATCACCGACTAACTTTTCTTGCATGATTTCGCCTTCAATTATAAGTTCCATCCACAAACAACTTTCATCTGCTTCTTACTCAACGATTCCGAGCTTTGCTATAAACTCGGCACGAGACCGCCACGGCAAGCTGCAAGATAGTTCGCTGCAACCGAAGTACCAGAACGAATAAGCTGATTCCCGATGGCTCTGCCCGCTGTGTTATTTGGTAACGCATTCACCAATTTGACAACCTGCAATGCAAAATTCTTTGTTCTTTGCAAGAGTTTCTTTTCTGTCATAGGTCTAGTCAATTCCGCACTGAAACAATCGCAAATCGCAAATCTAAAATCGCAAATTTGAAAGCTCTTCTATTAAATCAACCGTCGAATTTGCAGCATCTCTTCGACCCAATTTCCTAGCCGCCTCTTCCATCTGACCGATTGCCAACGCCGAATCGACCAGCTCAAGAATCTCTTTCGCCAATCTTTCGCCACCGAGATCGGCCTGAACAAGCATCTTCGCGGCTCCCGCGTTCACAAACGCCTCGGCGTTCTTCCGCTGATGATCGTCAGCCGCCGATGGCAGCGGGACCATTATCGACGCCTTACCGGCCGCCGCAAGCTCCGCACAAGTCGTCGCACCCGCTCGGCATATGACTAGATCGGCCTTTCCAAATTCGATGTACATATCCGAAATGAACGGCCGCACATCAGCGTCTTTGAATTCAGATCGATCATAAAGCTCACGTATCTTTGCAAAATCGGACTCACCGGTCTGATGCGTTATTCGCAGTCCATTCTTCGCTTTTTCCAAATGAAATAATGCATCAGTCATTGCGTTATTTATCGCTCTTGCTCCCTGCGAGCCTCCAAAAATTAGCACAGACATCTCGGCTGTTCTTGGCTTTGGCTTAATATCAAAAAACTCGCTGCGAACTGGATTTCCCGTAACCAAGCCTTTATTACCAAAGAACGGCAACGCTTCATCAAACGTCAAAGCCGCTTTATCAACAAATCTTGCCAGTCTCCGGTTTGTAAACCCCGGCAAAGCGTTTGAGTCCATTACCAGCGTCGGTATTCGCATAAAACTTGCCATTAAAAGCACTGGCCCTGAAACATATCCGCCGGCACCAACAACCACGTCCGGCTTAAATTCCTTGAGCAGTTTGCGGGCTTCGAGAAAGCTCTTCGGCAAAATAGCCAGCCCTTTCAATTGACCGACGATACCGACATTTTTCAAACCTACGCTGTTGATCAGCGACAACTGAAATCCGTTCTCCGGCACGATCTTCGTCTCAAGCCCGCGCGTCGTGCCGACAAATAAAACTTCCGAAGCGGCGTCCCGTCGCATTAACTCTTTTGCGACGGCAACCCCCGGATAAATGTGTCCGCCCGTTCCTCCGGCGGCGATTAAAACCTTCATCTATCTTTCACCACAGTGGCACCGAGACACGGAGAAAACTTATCTTCTGTTTCGCTTTTCAACAAACCTCTGTGCCTCGGTGTCTCTGTGGTTATTCTTCCTCGCATACTGCGATATATTCAGCAAAATTCCGACCGCGCACAGCGTCATCAAAACCGAAGTGCCGCCGTATGATATGAACGGCAGCGGAATGCCTTTTGCCGGCAGTATCGAAATAACGACGCTGATGTTGAACAAAGCCTGGACGATAATTCCAGTGATAATTCCGATACCCAAAAGCATTCCAAATCTGTCCGGCGCCATCAGAGCCGCACGCGTTCCCCGCCATAACAGAAGGCCGAATGCAATGAGCACGGCCATTGTCCCGACTAGACCCAGTTCCTCGCCTACTACCGAAAAGATGAAATCCGAGTACGGATAGGGCAAGTAAAAAAGCTTCGCCTGTCCTTTGGCAAATCCTTCTCCGACGACGCCGCCCGATCCGATTGCCATGAGCGACTGAACAACCTGATAACCTGCATCATCCGAATGCTTAAACGGATCGAGGAAGGCCATCAACCGCTGTACCCGCCACGGTGCAAAGATTATTGCTCCAATTCCAAGCAAGACCATCGCTCCAGCCACCGACGCAATGTGCAGCAGTTTTGCCCCGGCTGCAAAATATACCGCTGAAAATATCGCACAAAGCACAATTACCGTACCGAGATCGGGTTCGATAAAGATCAATCCCGCCAGCAACACTAATGCCGAAAGACATGGAATGACGGTCGATTTCAGCTCGCCCATCGTCTTTTCGTGCTTTGTCAAAAAGAACGCGAGGAATATCGGAAGCGCTATCTTGGCAAGTTCGGAAGGCTGAAGCGAAAAGCCGCCAAACCTTATCCAACGCCTCGCTCCATTTATCGACGGAAACGCAAAAACAGAGATCAGCAGCACGACGGTGATCGCTAAAATTCCGTAAACAACCCACTCAGTTTGATATCTGCGATAGTCGATTTTGCTGACTAAATACATCAATCCCAGCCCGGCCAGCATAAATGCAAACTGTTTGTAAAAGTATGTGTATTGGCTTTGCGACTCTCTCATTGCGATCATCGCCGATGCACTATAAACCATCGCCGCGCCAAAGCCCGCGAGCCCGGTCGCGATTGCGAACAAGAACCAATCCGTACGAAATTTGTTTAGTTGTGTTGCCATTCTGATTCGCCGATACAGAGTTCTGACCTTGTCTGCTTCGCTAAATATTTGACTTCATAGTCTTGCCAGAAGCCATGCCCTCGACCGCTGCTTTGAATGCTCGGCCTCTCTCTTCGTAGCTCGTGAACATATCAAAGCTCGCACAAGCCGGAGCAAGCAAAACTGCGTCACCGCTTTGAGCCCCTTCAAAACTTTTTGCAACTGCTTCTTCCATCGATTCAGCCCGAACAATTTCCGCGTGGCCACTCAATTGCGATTCGATATTGTCGCTGTCTTCACCGATAACAACCAACCGCCGGACTGATGACTCGATCAAATCGATCAGCGGAGCGTAAGGAGCATTTTTACCTCTTCCGCCAAGTATCAAAACCGTCTTTCCTTCGCCTTCGCTCAAGGCCTCCAGAGCCTTGACCGTCGCATCGACCGATGTCGCCTTCGAATCGTTATAAAACCTGATGCCGTCGATCTCCCGGACAAATTCTATGCGGTGCTCAACGCCGTGAAAATTGCGAATAGTTTCACGCATCGATTCTGGCGAAACACCACACGCCAGTCCCACAGCCAAACCCGCTAACACATTCTCGACGTTATGCAGCCCTTGCAAAAATATGTCGCCTCGAGTCGTCAAAACCTTTTCCTTACCGCCACTTCGGCTGACCAATTCTCGCCCTCGTAAAAACAATCCGTCGTCCAATTCCCGCTTCGAGCTGAACATCGTCACTTTCGCTTTCAACCCTGAAACCCAGCTTGCCGTGATCTCGTCATCGGCATTAAGTACCGCCAGATCGTCTGCGGTTTGATTCATAAAGATCCGGTGCTTCGCCGCCGCATAATCTGTGAACGATTCATAGCGGTCTAAATGATTCGGCGTCACATTCAGGCAGATCGCGACGTTGGCGTGAAAATCTTTTATCGTCTCAAGCTGAAAGCTTGAAAGCTCAACCACCGTCCACGTATCATCGGTCGATGTCTCCGCCAAACTGAGGAGCGGCGTCCCGATATTTCCACCAACTTGCGTCTCGACACCACCGTTTTTCAGCAGCTCGCCGATCAGAGTTGTCGTCGTCGTTTTTCCGTTTGAGCCGGTGATACCGACAATCCGGCCCTTCATAAACCTGTATGCCAGTTCGACCTCGCCAATGACCTCGCCGTCCTTTCGGTCAACGTAACGGGCAGGGATCGTATTCGTTGGCACACCCGGCGAAATTACGACCAGGTCGATCTGATCGAGTAGCCATGATGGGATCTGTCCACCGATCAGCCCGACATTATGCGATTCTTTCAAAGACCGAGACGCATCCGACCAGCCCTCAACCTCTTTTTTGTCGTGAAGGGCGACAATAGCTCCGCGCTCCGCCAAAAATTTGGCCGATGCGATACCGGACTTCCCGGCCCCGAGCACTAATGCTTTTCTCCCTTCGATCTCCATCATTTCTTATGCAGAGGCCCGCACGGTAGTAAAGGCGTTTCTATCCAACCGCGCAAGAACCCAGTCGCTACCGCTCCTGATTCTAATAATCATACTATCTCAGCTTCAACGTCGATAAACTCAATAAGGCAAACAAGATAGCCACGATCAAAAACCGGAAAACTATCTTCGGCTCCTTCCAGCCGGCAAGCTGAAAATGATGATGGAGCGGAGCTTGCAGGAAAACGCGCTTGCCCACCCCACTACTCCGCCGTGTAAATTTGAAGAACGAAACCTGTATCATCACGGACGCCGCTTCGATAATAAATATCCCGCCAATGAACGGCAGCAGGAACTCCTGCTTTGTCAAAATAGCCACGGTGCCGAGCGCCCCACCGATCGCCAGCGACCCGACGTCGCCCATAAAAACCTCTGCCGGCGGTGCGTTATACCAAAGAAATCCGAGGCTCGCCCCGACCATCGCACCGCAAAAAACCGTCAATTCCGCAGATGACGGATTGTGCGTTATGTCCAAATATTCCGCCCAACGCCTATCGCTGGCTACATAAGTCAAAGCCGTCAGAGCCGACATCGCTACAAACGTTATGCTCGTTGCCAAACCGTCCATGCCGTCCGTCAAATTCACCGCGTTTGACGAACCGAGCAAAACAAAAATGATAAAGATCAGGTAAATACCGGGCCAGAGATACGAAATACCATTGGCCTCAGCCGTTGCCTTAATGAACGGAATGCTGACGTTCCACGTATAATTCGTCAGAAAATACAGCACCGCCCAAACCAAGATTGCGGTTATCAATTGTCCGGCCAGTTTTTGCCGCTCGGTAAGCCCGAGGCTTCTTTTTTTGACGATCTTGATGTAATCGTCCGCAAAACCTACGGCACCGAAAAGCAAAGTTGCGCCGAGAGCGAGCCACAGGAAAATACTATCAAGCCGCGCCCAAAGTATTGTCGAAGCAAATACCGCACCGATTATCAAAACGCCGCCCATCGTCGGCGTGCCTTTCTTTGCCTGATGCTCGGCCGAAAGTTCTTCGCGAATTTCCTGCCCGATCTTAAGATCCGATAACTTCCTGATTACCTTGCCGCCAAACAGCAGAGAAATAAGAAGTGCCGTGATCGTCGCCATCGCCGTACGAAAAGTGACGTACTGGATAACGTTCAATCCCTTAAAAAAATACGATTCGCCTGTAGCTCCGCCGTATTCGCGGAATATCAGTTGATAAAGGAAGTAATAAAGCATCTGCGAAAATTCGGTTTGCGGACTGCAAGCCGCGTGCGGGCGGGCTGAACGCCGCTTCGCCGCGTCACCGTGTCGCCGAGTCTTTCTCCTCCAATTCAAATTTTTCCAAGAGCTTTTCTATAACCTTTTCCGTCCGCACACCACGCGAACCCTTGACCAAAACGAGATCACCTTCTTTAATTTCACCGAGAAGTAATTCGCCAGCGACATCGGAGTTTTCGGCAAATTGTGTCGCCTCTAATCCGGCTTCCTTTGCACCTTCAACCATTTCCTGCGCAAGGCCACGAACACCGATCAGCATATCAATGCCGCTTTCCGCAATCTCCCTGCCGGTTGTTCGATGTATCGCGATTTCGTCACTACCAAGCTCGAGCATTTCACCCGCGACAACGATCCGCCGTTTAGCAGATGCTCCGCCCTCGACCAAAGTTTTTACCATCGAAAGCAATGCCGTCGGATTCGAGTTATACGAATCGTTGATAACCGTAAAACCGTCCGCAAAATGCAGCACCTCGCCTCGCTGGGGCGGCGGAGCGACTGTGTGCAGGCTGGCCGCGATCTCGTCCACCGTCATTCCAAAACTGTATCCAACAGCGGCGGCGGCCAATGCATTCAGAATGTTGTGTTTGCCATTCAGAGGAAACAAAACCCGAGCGTTTCCATCGGGCGTGATCAGGTCAAAGGCAGTTTCACCAAAACGTTCGAAAGCAATGTTTTCAGCACGAACATCCGCCTCTGATTCAATCCCGAACGTAATAGTCTGTCCTTTGCTTAGCCTTTTCATGGCAAACACGCGTGGGTCGTCCGCATTTAGCACAGCGGTTCCGCCGGCCTTCATTCCTTCAACAAGCTCGGCTTTTGCAGCAGCCACATTCTCAATTGACCCAAGATGCTCAACATGCACCGGCAAAACATTCAACTCGACGGCGACGTCCGGCGGTGTAATGCGGCACAAACGAGCGATTTCGTTCATCGGCGTGGACATTCCCATCTCCAAAACCGCAACGTCATATGAATCGTCCTTCGCTAGATTCAACACAGTGAGCGGATGTCCGAGACCGTTATTATAATTCTTGATGTTTCGAAGAACCTTCTTTCCCGAAGCTTGCAATACATGAGCGGTGAGCTCTTTCGCGGTGGTTTTCCCTGCGCTTCCAGTTATCGCAACAACAGGTTTGTTCCATTCGGAATAAACGCCGTGTGCGAGAAGCTGGAGAGCCTTGATTGCGTCATCGACGAAGATCAACCGGTCGGCTAATGGCCCGAGTTCGACTTTGTGTTCTTCGTATCTGTCAGTACGGACAACGCACGCAACTGCACCTTTTTCAAACGCGGACGCGACATATTTCGTTGCGTCTTCGAAATCGCCGTTAAAACCATTGTTAGCATAATCCGGCTGGGATAGTGCAAAAAAGACATCGCCCGCCCGCACCTCGCGAGAGTCGATCGCGAAGGATTCGATCTCACGGTCATGCAGAGCGGGGTTCAGTTGCGATGCCGCAGCGTTCATATACTTGATTACGTTTTCGAGCTTCAAGTCTTTCCCTTTTTCTTCTCGGTCGACGACTTATTTTTTATCAGCAATTTTGGCTTCGCTTCAGGTTCCCGCTTCTCAGGCTTTACCGGTTTTGATTTGACATCTTTTTCCGGCTGCTTAAGTTTTTCAGGTTTAGCAATCGTGACGGTTTTCGTTTCCGTACTTTCAGGCTTACTTTCTTTTTTCGCCGGGGTTTTCACCGCCGGAATTTCCGCCTTAACACTTTCTTTCGCAGCGTTTTCGGCTGAGTGCTCGTCTAGGCCCGATGCTGACGGTCCGCCTGCCGGTAATTCCGGAATGTCCTCAACTACCGTTTCTTCAGCTACATAACCTTCCGGCCTGACGTTCAATTCAGGCAGTATCTGCTGTGCTATCTCACGAAAAACTGGCCCGGCAACTTGTCCGCCATCGCGTCCGCCGACCTTGGGTTCGTCCATCACAACCGCAATGGTCACTGCGGGATTTTCTGCCGGTGCAAAACCAATGAAAGACGAAACGTATTTTGCAGAATTGACCTTCTTCAGCTTCTCGTCAAACTTCCAGGCAGTACCTGTTTTTCCCGCCGACGTGTAACCATTCAACTGTGCCCGTCTCGCCGTTCCTGCAACTACTACCTGACGAAGCATTTTCCGCATGTCGCGCGCAGTTTCAGCACTCACGACCTGAGTTTTTTCAGGTTGGGCGACCGACACTGTTTGTTCGTCTGATTGCCGAATTTCTTTGATTATATGAGGCTGAATTCGAACGCCGTTATTTGCTATCGTCGCAAAAGCGGTTGCCATTTGCAACGCTGAAACGCCGATTTCATATCCTATTGACATCGACGCCAAAGAGTCGCCATTCCAACGATCGGGATTACGGACTATACCGCCTGTTTCCGCCGGCAATTCGATGCCCGTCGGCTTGCCGAAGCCAAAGTTTTTCAGCGTTTCGTAAAAACCTTCCTTACCAACACGCATCCCAGTTTTTATCGCACAAACATTACTCGATTGCGCAAAAGCTTTCGAGTAAGTGACTCGTCCAATCGCGTGCGAATCTGTAAATTTGTGCTTCGCAATCTCGATCGTTCCATTGCCGCTGTCGATCTCGGCTTCCGGTGAAATCAATTTGCGCTCAAGAGCCGACGAATAGGTGACGAGCTTCATTGCGGAGCCCGGCGAATAAACACCCTGGATCGCGGCATTCGAAAGATTTTCCGCTGTGATCTCGTTGAGTTTGTTGGGATCGAAGCTCGGATAGTTTGCCATGGCGAGAATTTCACCCGTATTGTTATCAAGCACAATGGCGATACCCGATCTTGCACTCGAAGCCTTGACGGCTTTCTCCAGAGCCTGTTCGGTCATGTACTGGATCGGTTTACTGATCGTCAGGACGATATCCTTCGGCGGCTCCTTTTCCGAAACCGTTTCGTCGTACACGCGGCCGAGTCGGTCACGCTCCTGAAGCTTTTTTATGACCGCACCGAACAAAATATCGTTCTGCGATTGCTCGATCCCCGCTTGACCCACGCCGTCGGCGTTGCTAAAGCCAATGATATGAGCGGCCAAAGTCTGATTTGGGTAACTGCGTTTCTGGTCCTCGCGCCAATGCAGGCCGTTAAATTTAGGCAGATCGGCCTTTTTAACGGAGGGATCTTCGAGAGCTTTATTTATTTTTTGATAAGTTTCTTCGTCAAGACCTTTAACAAGCGGTAAAAACTTCTTCTCGTCAGCCTTTGCCTCCGCAAGCTGCTTTGCAAGGTCGCTTTCCTTGACGTTTAGCGTTTTCGCGATCGCCTTTGCCGCGGTCTTTGTATCGTCGATCGCGGTTGCGTCAGCGTAAAGTGTCTTCACGCGAAGGCTCATGGCGAGCACGCTTTCATTGCGGTCCAAAATCGTGCCGCGCGGCAGTTTGCTTCGCTTTATGTCCCGACGCTGTCCTTCGGCCCGCTCCTTCAGCCACTCATGCTTAGTGACCTGAAGATGAACAAGCCGGACGCCGATACCGCCCATCCACAAAACCAAAACCGCAACTATCAGCGTAAACCGAGTGAACGCGGTTTGCTGCAGGTTCACCTTTTTCTTCTTTTTTGCTCTCAAAGCCATGGTTTTATGCTCTAGCGTTTAGCAACGGCAGTAAGTTCCGGTTTAATGGGCTTTTGTTTTGCTGTTTCAAGCTTTTTAGGTTGTTTAGCCGGATTTTTTGTTTGCTTAGCCGAGGATATTTTTGTAACCGCGGGTTCGCTCGAAGCAGCCTTTACCGGACGCTGGTACGCGGTCATCGTCAACGACACGGGCGTCGCCTGAATTGGTGTTACTTTTTCTATTTGAGCCGCCCTAACTGGTTTGTCCGGTTTCGATACGGGCAAAACAACCGGAGCATTTACTTCAAAAAAACCTAGATTTCGGGCAGTCTTTGTAATCTCAGCGGGCGAGAGCGAAATCTCACGTGCAAGAAGAAGCCGCCGGTTCTCTGATTCCAGATCTTCAAGCTGCTTTCGCAATTGAGAGTTCTTCATACCGAGCTCCATCGAGGCAAAATGCTGACGCGCCGCGAGGAAAAATCCAGCGGCGAGCACACAGCCGCAGATGGCGAGGACAACAAGATAGCTCCATGGAAGCGGGGCGATCTCGCGAGAGGCACTAGATGGGCGGGCTCTCCGGGTGTTCGGTTTTCTCATAACTTTGGTTCCAATTTTAGGGGGTTCTAAATGCTGCTAGTCAAACTATTCTTCGTACAGCTCTGAGTTTCGCACTTCGGGACCTTGGGTTCTCTCTTGTTTCAGCTTCGCCGGGAGTTATCGGCTTTCGCGTAATGATCTCAACAATTTTTTTGGCTCCGCAGATGCACACCGGCATTCGCGGAGGACAAAAACATTTGCCCGAAAGCTTTTGAAATGTTTGCTTTACGATCCGATCTTCCAGTGAGTGGAACGTGATCACCGCAAACCTTCCTTCAATTTTCAAACTGTCCACCGCATCCCGTATAAATTGTTCGAGAATCTCGACCTCATGGTTGACCGCAATTCTCAACGCCTGAAACGTGCGGGTCGCCGGATGAATCTTGTCTTTCGGACTCCGGCGAACAGATCGTTCGACAAGCTCGACCAGTTGCTTAGTGGTCGATACCGGCTCGCCGCTTTCCCTTTTTTCAACGATCCTGCGGGCAATTCGCCTGGAAAACCTTTCTTCGCCGTATAAGTAGATGAGATTCGCGATCTCATCCTGCGAAAGTGTTGCGAGAAGCTCGGCGGCTTTCGGATCGTCCGAATCAGGGTTCATCCGCATATCGAGCGGTGCGTCAAACCGAAAGCTGAAACCTCTTTCCTCACTATCAAACTGAAGCGACGAAACCCCAAGATCGGCAAGCACTCCATCCACTTTATCGATGCCAGCTTCTGTCAGGACCCGGCCAATATCCGCGAAATTAGCATGGACAAGTCTGACGCGTTCGCCGTATTTCTCCAACCTTTTGCTTGCGAGAGCGATCGCGGCTGAGTCTTGATCTATGCCAATGACGCGAATTCTCTTGTGAGAATTTAGGATCGCATCCGAATGGCCGCCAATGCCGAGAGTGGCATCAACATACTCGCCGTCGTCTTGCAGCGAAAGCATATCCAGGCTTTCACTGAGTAAAACCGGCGAATGAATACTTTCGGGGCTGGTATAGACCATTTATCAAAGAACTTTCGGTTTTCAACACACTTCTACTGTCAGACAAATGTCCGCCGAGGGCCGATTATTTGCTTGGGCTAAGAATTTAACGCGAACTGCCTAACCGCTGATTCATGTATTTGCAAATTGGCCGCTATTTCGCATTTTTATGGCTTTATTTTCAGTGCGGGAAGCGCTTAACTCATTAAACACTTATTTTACTTTCTCAAGTCTCGCCTCGTCCCGTTTTTGAAGCTTCGATAAGTGTCAGTAAGCATATTACGCCGATTCGAAAATTGTTGTCAAGAACTAAATTCATGATTCTGGTTAATCAGGTGTTTAATCAAACTCGTTATTTTAGGATCATTTTTAGTCGCGTCCGACCAACGTTTCTTTTTCGATAGGAATTAAGATAAAGTTTAGGTTTTGTACCTGATTATGGACTCGCTTTTCTTACAGTTGTTGATGTTCGGAGTGTTTGCCGCATTGGCGAACGTTTTGGGCGGTTTAATCCTTTTTCCTTCTACAATCCATCACAATTATAAAAAGAGCCTTAAATACCTACTGGCGTTGGGTGCCGGATTTATGCTGGCGGTTACTTTTTTTGAGATAGTGCCGAAAACGATACTGCTCTGGCAAAAAACTCACCCGGAAAGCACTGAAAACCTTTACCCGCCAATGCTCCTGCTTTTGACGGGTTATTTATTGACACAATTCTTCGAGCACACGATCGCCCCTCATTTTCATCTTGGCGAAGAGGTCAATTCCGAAGATGTTATTTCGACCTCGTCGGCATATACAGGAGTCGGCGGACTGTTGATTCACACTTTTTTTGACGGAATATCAATCGCGGCGGCATCGCAGATCGATGTGAAGATCGGTTTTCTCGTTTTTATCGCCGTATTTCTGCACAAGTTCCCCGAGGGATTTACGATCGGCTCGATGATTATTGCTGCGGGAAAGGGCTTGCGCGAGGTGGTGATCGCAACTTCCCTGATCGGAGCGACAACTCTGCTTGGCGTCGTACTTTTCTATTTCGTCGGAAACAATCTCGGATTTTCAGTCGCGTATGCATTGCCACTGGCCGCCGGCGTTACGCTTTATGTTGCAGCAAGCGATCTCATCCCGGAAGTAAATCATCACGGAGGAAAGCGTCCGCTGGTGTCGATATCAGTATTTGCGGGTGTTGCGCTCTTCTTTGCGGTACATTACGCCGTAAATGAATTCATGCCGCATTAGTACAAAAAAGATTTTGGAACAAATCGTTCGCAGTTTCGTTATTAACTAGCGGAGGTAAATTAGAACAATGCGTGAACCTATAGTTGCTGGAATTTTGAGTCTCTTGATTCCTGGTATTGGACAAATTTACAATGGCAGAATACTCATTGGTATTTTTTGGTTGGTTTTGACTGGTGTTTCGTGGATCGGATCCGCGGGACTGTTGGGTTGGGTCGTCCATCTGATCGCCGCGTGGTGTGCATACAGCTATGCGAAAGACAATCCGATCCGGAGTTAAAATTTCTTCGCACAATCCTCCTCTAGCCCGATGTTGAGCGACGTCGGGCTTTTTTTGATTTTCCAAATCCCGGCATATCAAGTAATATAAGCTCTTATTGCAGATTCCGGCATTTCGAGATTGTTGCACCAGACCATCTGCATCCTGATTCTAACGCCCCACTATGGTTAAAGAAGGCTTTCCTTTCTTCATAACGCCGCTGATCATCGCTCTGATCCTGGGCTTTTTCCACTTATGGATTTTGGCGGCGGTCTTTGTATTGCTTGCCGCCTTCATGGCCTATTTTTTTCGCGATCCGCACAGAACAATACCTGTAGGTGATGAGATAGTTGTTTCCGCGGCTGACGGACGGGTGACGCGGATCGACGAAAACGAAAAGGGTAAAACGGTAAGCGTTTTTCTATCGCCGCTCGATGTTCACATAAACCGTGCCCCAATCGCCGGCAAGATAACCAAGGTCGATTACATAAAAGGGAAAAAAGCTCCGGCAACAAGCGATGAGGCCAGTTTCTCAAACGAACGCAATTCCCTGACGATTGAAAATGATAAAATGACGGTTGTCTGTACGCAGATTGCAGGGATCGTTGCACGTCGAATCGTATGCTGGAGCAAACTTGGCGACAATCTCGAACTCGGACAGAAGTTCGGCCTCATCAAATTCAGCTCGCGGACGGACCTGCTGATGCCGAATACAGTCGAGATATTGGTAAATATTGGTGACCGTGTAGTAGGCGGCGAAACGATAATAGCTAAGCTTTCATAGTCGTTTATGGAGACTGAAGAGAAAAAAGTAGTTCACAAAGGCTTCAAGAAAGGACTCTATGTCATCCCGACGGCCTTCACGGCTGCAAACGTCGCGATGGGTTTTATTGCGGTTATCTATTCGATCCGCGGTTTTCAGATAATTTCTACGAATCCGGTCGCTGCGTCCGGCTATTTTAACTACGCCGCTGTCGCGATAGGCCTCGCTATACTTTTCGACACACTTGATGGCCGCGTCGCACGTATGACAAAGACCGCGACCGAGATCGGCGTACAGTTTGATTCGCTTGCCGATGTTCTCACATTCGGCATCGCGCCGATAGCGTTGATCTATAGTTGGGCGATCGGTGCCACGTTTCCCGAAAGCAGCTCGCAATACGGCTTCGGCGTTTTTCTTCTGTTTATGTATCTGATGTGCGGGGCTTTTCGTCTTGCACGGTTCAATCTGCAATCCATGCGGCCGAGAGTGCTTGCCGAAGGCACGCCGAAGGTCGATAAAAAGAACTTCGTTGGCCTTCCGATACCGCCGGCAGCCGGCCTGCTCGCATCGATCGTACATTTTGCACCGATGCCGCTTAGCTCATACGGCGAAAGCATCGGACGTTTTTATTGTCTGCTGATAATGGTGCTGATAGCCGTTCTTGGCGTTTTGATGGTCAGTACAATCCGCTATTCGAGCATGAAAACAGTTGGGACCGGACGCCGCAATCTCTATTTGGTTTTGGTGATCGCCGCGATCGGAATGCTGATGTTCCTTTATTCGAACTACGTTTTGCTAATTCTGTCGGTGGCCTACGTCTCTCATGGCCTAATCTGGTACGTTTTTACTTTCCTACGCTCACGCCCGGCAAACGTCGACGCCGAAGTCTAAGCGTTCAGTTACACGCCGATCTTAGTTTCCGCTTTTCAGTTAGGTCACGGATTTTTGACGCTCCGACGAGCTTCCGATATCGAGGCGAGGCTGGCGGAACTGTATTTTCTTCGTTTAATCCAGTCGGGCAATTCGATGTCGTCTTCGTATCGGTTTTGGGCGGCGACTATCAGCGACATGAGCGCTATGAAAAGGACCGAGATCGCCGTGGTGTGAAGGACGAAATCGAAAATGCTGTGGACGAGGATCGCGAAGCAGCCGGCGAGGGCACCGATGGCGACACCGCGGCGGTAGGTGTTTTCGGTCTTTGAGGCGTTCAAGCCGAGCCGGAATAACCAAAATAGAAACAGCAGCCCAATTACTATACCGACTATACCTGCGTCAGCAGCCACCTGAAGGTAATCGTTATGTGCCTGCTCGACCCGTTCGAGTCCGCTGTAGCTGTCATACGGCGTATAAGCGACTCCCAACGCACCGAATCCGGCTCCGAGCGGCATGTTGTGGGTGATGACATCCATTGTGACGCTCCAGATGTGGCCGCGGTCGGTGGTGATATCCTTTGACGTGGCCGTTTCGGCGATTCTCGTCAGTGAGCTTTCGCCGCCGATGAGGATCGAGCCGACGATTATCGCCGCGATCAGCACGCCGGCAAATCCGACCTTCATAACGAGAGCCTTGCGGCTGCTCGCACCGGTTGTCATCATGATCAGCAGTATTACTTCCGCGACCATTGCCACAAAACCGCCGCGCGAACCGCTCAACAGCAATGCGACGCCCATCAAAGCTATCGCCGTCAGGTAAAGCAACCGTTTGTCTTTGGTGATCGCTCCCGCGAACAGAAGTCCGAGCGGGACGCTCATCGTCATCTCCATGTAGGCGGCAAAATTGTGTCTATTTACAAAGGAACCGAACGGAACGGCGAACCGCACTTCGTAGATGCCGTATATTTTTCCGGGGCTAAGCACCGACTGTAGGATCGCAAAAAAAGCGTAGATGAATCCGAATATCGCGATGACGCCGACTAGCTTGCGGATGCGCGTAGCCGAATCGATAAATACTAGAGACGCAGCAAAAAAGATGAACAACGCAAAGAAATGCAGTGCCGACATTTGAGTCGCAAACGGATCGAGCGAGATCGTCCGTGGTATTCCAGACAAGCCGTCAGCAGTCTGTCCGAACGGAATGGTTTGAATGGCTGCGTAGACGGCCGCCGCCAAAAGTGGTATCTGAATTAAACTTGGATTAAATCGAACCGTGCCAGTTTTGAGCCCGTCAATCGCCCACAAGACCATCATCGACGCGATCAGCACATAAAAAATGGCAAGCACCGGCTGATGTACGGTTCCATATGCCACGGTTGTGAAAATGATTGTCGCGCATAGTAATACGAACGCGAAGCGATTTGCCCAAGTCATAAGATTAGTAGTCGGTTGTCAGTTAACGGCTGAAATCTACAGTCTGGAAATCTTGAAATCGTCGTACCAGATCGTTCCCGAAATCGGACACGTTTCGCCGCACAATGCCCGCGAAGTTCGAATAGTGATGCCATCACATGTTGTTGGCACAACAAATTCGACCGTTATCTTTTGCCACTCGTTCGAACCGAGCGGAAACCTCTGTGTCGATGCGATCACAATGTCGCTGTTTGCGTCGACAACCTCGATAAACGGTTCGCCGCTAGTCCTTAAATTCTCCGTCCGCAGCATAAAGCTGATGCTGTAACGAGCTGAAGGTTCTACCGCGACTAACTGCAAGACGTTATAAATTTCGGGCTTATTGTACGTCTTAAAATTGAGTTTCAGACTCTTTAGGCCCTCGATCTTGGTGACCGTGTCGGTCAAAATATCCAGTTTCGCATCGCTCCGGTTTATACGCCATCCGAAGAACGAGCCTTCAGGATCGCCAATAAATTTTTCGAAACCGCCGTTGGTAATTGTCTCGACGGCGGCGTCAGCATCGGCCCCGGACTGCTTCGAAAATTCGAGGGCCTGCCGAAAGAAGCGTTTGGAATAAAGGTTCTGCGTGATGATCGTCAATATCTTTGGGTGCTCTGTCTTTTGTTCGGGCGGAAGGCTGTTCCAAACGCGAAGCGAGTCGGCGGCGGCCCCGCGTTGGGCGTAAAACAATGCAAGACTCGCTCTCACGTCGGGCGTGTTCGCCGCAAGCTGTTCGACCTTTGCCGGGTCTTTGTCGAAATAATCCCAGGCGAGCGAAAACACCTGTTCACGGTAGACGATGCTCTTCTCCGTTGTTTTGACTAATTGTGCGAACGCCTCATCGGACCGGTCTTGCCGCAGATAAAAATTACCGATCTGCCAATGCGGAAAAGTGTACGACGGAGCGAGTTCAACCGCACGTTGTAAGGCTCGTTCAGCATCTTCCGATCTTTCGGCCTGCTCGTACGCACGGCCAAGCTCTATCCACGATCGAAAATCGTACGGCGAAAGCCTAACCGCGTCTTCCAGGACGCGAACCGATTCCTCTGTGCTTGCCGGGTCGAAATTCTCCTTAATCTTCGTGGCAAGCAGCGACCTTGGCCGTGCATCTCGCGGAGCCAGACTTACGGCTGCCTTGGCTATCTCCATCGCATTTGCCTGTGTCGGGGAAGTAAGCTCGCCGAGCATGCTGCCGATCTGCCAACGAACCGCAAACCACGAAAACACCAACGCGGCGAGTATCACGCCGATAAGCGCAATTCTCCCGGTCTTGTTTCTGGCGTTAAGAATGGTGATCGACAAAGACATTGCTGGCTACCTCAGGTCAAAAAGAACTTCGCTATATTTTCAACTACATACTCTTGCTGTTCAATCTGTAATTCGGGAAATATCGGCAACGCGAGCGTTTCCCGCGACGCGCGTTCGGACTCCGGAAAATCTCCTTCTTTATAATCGAGATAGGCGAAACATTCCTGTAAATGCAGCGAGACGGGATAATAAATGTCGGTGCCAATTCCCTGCTCGGTAAGATACGCTCTTAGTTCGTTCCTGCGGTTCGGCACGCGGATTACAAACTGGTTATAAATGTGCCGGACATTCTCACGTTCATACGGCAGCCCCACTTGTTCATTGATTCCCGCGTCGGTAAAGAGTTGCCGATAATTGTCGGCGTTCGTCTTTCGCCGATCGGACCAATTATCGAGATGCGGCAATTTTACACGAAGTACCGCTCCCTGAAAGCCGTCGAGCCGCGAGTTCAGACCGACCCATTTATGATAATAGCGTTTTTCCGATCCGTGAACCCGCAATGCCAGCAGTTTGTGAGCGAGGCCGTCATCATTGGTTGTCATGAATCCGCCGTCGCCCATTCCGCCAAGATTTTTTGATGGATAAAAGCTGAAACATCCGACCTCGGACATCGCTCCGGCCCGAACGCCATTCTCTTCGGCACCGATCGCCTGTGCAGCGTCCTCGACAAGCGGCATCGAATACTTTGCTGAAATCTCGCGCAATGCCTTCATATCCGCACACTGGCCGTAGAGATGCACCGGCTGGATCGCTTTGGTCTTGCTTGTGATCTTTGCTTCGATCTGGGTGACATCGAGATTATATGTCTGCGGATCGATATCGACAAAAACCGGGATCGCTCCAAGCCTCGTGATCGCGCTTACGGTCGCAAAAAAACTGTACGGCGTGGTGATCACTTCGTCACCCGCCCTAACGTCCAATGCCATCATCGCCAGAAGGAGAGCGTCGCTGCCGGATGCACAGCCGATTGCGTACTTCGTCCCACAATAATCGGCAAGCTCTTTTTCAAGTTCCGCAACTTCACCACCGAGAATGAATCCGTTCGTATCGAGCACGCGGCCGAGCGCTGCCTCGATCTCAGGACGCAGCTTCTGGTTTTGTTCTTTAAGGTCGAGTAAAGGTACTTGCATTTGTGTCGTTTCACACTAGAAAGTCTTTAACCGCGGATAAACGCAGATTGACGCCGATACAGAAATGGTTTGACGTGGCTGTTTTCATATCTGTGTTTATCTGCGAGCATCTGTAGTTAAATTTTCTTTAGTCTGCTCTGTGGCTAAATTCTACCCAAACCATCTCGAATTTGCATTTTGCCGCGTTCTTTTTTAGCCTTAGCTCCATGATCGCCGACAAAAAAAAGCGCACCGCTGAGATAATCAAGCGGTTCAAAAAGACTTATCCGGACGCACATTGCCGCTTTGGAACATTCGAATCCGTTTGAGCTTCTGATCGCAACGATTCTCTCGGCGCAGTGCACCGACGCACGAGTAAACATCGTCACCGCCGATCTGTTTCGCAAGTATCGCGGCCCGGCGGACTACTTAAAAGTCACGCAGCGAGAGCTGGAAAAGGACGTTCACTCGACGGGTTTCTTTCGTAACAAAGCGAAGAACATTCAGGCGGCGTGCAGGCGAATCATCGAGGAATACGGCGGCGAAGTTCCGCAGACGATGGACAAGCTTCTGACGCTCGGCGGCGTTGCGCGCAAAACTGCAAACGTTGTGCTCGGCAACGCGTTCGGCATTACGAGCGGCGTTGTCGTTGATACGCACGTCTCGCGCATTTCGCAGCTTTTGGGCCTCACAAAAAACAAAACGCCCGAAAAGATCGAGCGCGATCTGCAGCAGCTAATTCCGAAAAAAGACTGGGTGATGTTCCCGCACTGGATGATCCATCACGGACGCGCAGTATGCATCGCCCGACGTCCTCGATGCAGCGAATGCGTGCTCAATGATATTTGTCCTAAGATCGGACTTGCCGCGAGTTCCTTGACGTGTCGCGTGTCGGTTCCGCAGCATCCGCCGAGTACGTTGATGTGTGGGCACTTCGCAACTATATCACCGTGCTCGCGGCCGAATGCGGCTGGATCGCCGATGTCGAGTTCGGTGCTATCGTCAAGTTCGGCGTGGCTCTTTTTCGAAGCGTTCGCCCTGAGGCCGCGAATCCTCTTGACCCAAGGCTCGTCATTCAAAATATCGGCAAAGTGAGTCGTGTGAGCGCAATTTACCAAGTAGTAAGCCGGATAGCTGCCTGTTATCTCGTCGGTTGATTCAATGGCTTCTTTTAACGATGCGCCGGTGGGCAACCGCCCGTCGGTCTCGACCGTAAACGAAATCGCGCACGGCATGCGCGCCGCTTTCGACGCGTTTGCTACGCCGACGGCTTCGTTTACATAGTTCATCGTGATCGCGGCGATCATGTCGGCTCCGGTCGTCGCAAATGTATTGGCCTGAGTTGAGTGATATTCGGCCGCTTCGTCCGCGGTCATCAGGCTATCCGGCGAGTAACCATCGCCACGCGGCCCGATGCAGCCGCTAATAACGACCGGCATTTCGGAAGTTTCGAATTCACCGCGAATTTCTTCGCCGAGTTCGATCGAGCGGCGATTTAGGTCGGTCATTTCCGCGTCGGTCAGCCGGAGCTTCGGAGCCCAATCCGGGCTCGAGCGCCACGTCGGGCTCTCGAAGATAAATCCTGCCCTCACGGAACGCGCGATCTCAGCGTATTGCCGATAGTAATCACGCAGGCTCGCGACGCCGTCCGGCTTACGCATCATGTCGATCGCGGAAAAGTGCGGCAGATCGATGCCCTGATGAAAGACGAGTGTAGTTTCTAAACCGCCATCGGTCAGAAAAAAAGCTCCCGACAACTGCGGGAGCGAATTTCGATACTTTGACATATAACCTCCATTTCATATTAAGGCCGAGGTGTTGGGCTTGGCGACGGAGTTGGTTGCGGAGTCGGAAGCGGCGGCATTTCGCTCGCCTTGAAACGAGGCAGCAGTTCATCACGCATAGCGAGTTGATAAACAGCAGCCGCGAAGATTATCGCTGACGCTTTCACATCAGACTCGATGATACGTTCGTAAGTGTCTAGGTTGGTGTGCCATGTAGTAGTAAAATACTCGATCGGGTCCTGCTGCGTACCGATTCCGGGCAAACCGGCTTGATTGAATGAAGTGCTGTCCGTACCGCCTAAGCCGCGGCTTTTCGTATTAAGAACACCGGCAAATCCCAAGTCCGCAAATGGAGCCAAGGCCTCGCGTAGCACAGTTGCCGTTTCGGGCGGGCCAAAAACACTCATTCCACGTCCCCTTCCCGTTCCACTGTCGATGTTAAAATATCCGCCGAATTTGGCCCATTCAGCAGTCGGAGCCTCGGCCGAACCGAAGTGTTTTTTCACATATGCCTGCGAACCGAGCAGTCCCTGTTCTTCGCCGCCCCAACACGCAACGCGGATCGTCCGGCGAGGTTTGACGCCGATGGCTTTAAGAATGCGGGCTGCCTCCATCATCGTCGCGCAGCCGATGGCGTTGTCGGTCGCACCTGTCGCCGAATGCCACGAATCCAGATGGCCGCCGAGCATAATGACCTCATCCTTTTTGTCGGAGCCATAGATCTCCCCGATCATGTTGTAGCTCGTCGTGCCCTCCGGGACCAGGCGGTTACGTATATCGAATTCAAGCTTAACCGGCGTTTTGTGCGCCAAAAGACGCGTAATACGTCCGAAATCTTCATTACGCATAACAATGGTCGGGACTACCTTTTTGATATCGAACGTGCGGTTATTGAACGCCCGCATAAGTCCGAGGTTCATTCCCGAATCATTGATCCTGAGTCTTACCTTGTTATCGATGAGAAACTTGTCGACCTGCTCGCCGACCTGAGCTCCAGTCAAGGCTCCCAGTCTGGCTGGTGGTGGTGTGCCCCGTGGTCCTCCCGGTCCGCCGGGGCCGAACTGCGGCGCAGGATTGTTTGGATCAAATCTCTTTTTCATGTCTTCATCCGGCACCCGTTTAGCTGGCGGAGTAGCTGTTTGATCGAGAAATACGTGTTTACCGTAGAGAACGATCTTGCCGTTGACGCTGGACTTTATACTGTTGAGATATGCCGTAAGCTCTTCCTGCGTCGCGTTCTGCATGATGTTCGGATTCGACGCCGAAGGAAATTGCGGAATCACCATATGTACTGCATCCGACGTGATCAAGCCTTTTGTCGAAGGCGTCCATGCGATCACCTCGAACGTGAGCGTGTCCTGGACCGGTGAAAGCATCAGTCCGGTCGCTCGTTCGTTGACCCAACCCGGATGGCTGAATTCCCATGGTTCGAGCATCGCGTTATCGAATCCCCAGGCCTTCATCTCGCTGACGCCCCATTTCGCCGCGTTGACATGATTCGGCGAACCAGTCAGCCGCGGGCCGTAGAGATCGGAAAAATAATGCATCGTGTTCATTATTTTCGAATTCTCCATCCCTTCCTTTCTGATGGCGGCGCTAACGTCAGGCACAGCCGTCTGAGCCAATAAAATGTTGGGCAAAAGTATCGCTTGCATCAATACAAACGCGATCGTGGTTTTGATCATTCTTCTCTTCATAGCTTTATTCAGTAAAATATTCTTACACACTCCAGTTCTTGCGGTGTTCGATTTGTTGAGATTTGAATTTGCCGAAAGGACACGGCTATTGGAATTTATGTATTTATACTCTAGCACCCGAAGAAAGTTTCGAAAAAGTGAAATCCCGTCTTTTCCTTTGTTCATCTTGTTCCGCTCACGTTCTCTTGTTCTGTGGTCAGATTTATATCTTAACCACAAAATAAGAGGAACGAAAACCGAACGGGATGAACACGAAAGAATTGTATTTTTGCCGCTTACACCTAGACAATCTACCAAAGGCGATGAAGTAGCTTTTTTGACCTTACAGGATTATTATTATTCCGCATATGAACAACCAAATTCCGCAAAAAGTCCCTTATCGGGTAAGCGACCCACGTTTTTCGGTTTCGGCCCAAATGGTCACGACCGCCTTTGAGCTTCCCGGCTATCGTGTAACACAAAATCTCGGTGTAGTCCGCGGCATCATTGTCCGGTCGCGTTCGATAGTTGCAAATATCGGTGCCGGGCTGCAAACGCTGATCGGCGGCAACATCACGGCCTGGACCAAACTCTGCGAAGAGACCCGCTCGGAAGCCTTCGAAATAATGATCCAGCACGCTTCGGAACTCGGTGCAAACGCCATCGTCGGCGCCCGGTATGACGCTACCGAAGTCATGTCCGGAGCCACAGAAGTTCTAGCCTACGGAACGGCCGTCATCGTTGAGCCGCTGACCGGCACAAATATCTACGACGAATAGTATGAAAATCATCGTCACCGCTATGACGGCGTTCGTAGCTGTCGAACATATCGGCTAAAATTTAACTTTATGAAACTCACTTTAATCCGATTCACTCTTTTGCTTTTCATTGCATCCATCTCGGTCTTTGTCGTTGACGCTCAAAGGCTGAACGCCGACGAGCAGAAGATCATTGACTATATCGACAAACATAGCGGTGAAGCCGTTGCCCTTCTTGAAAAGACCGTCAATATCGAAAGCCCAACCGAGGACATCGCTGGTGTTAAGAGCGTCGGGATGATCCTCGGCAAAGAATTTGAAGCTCTTGGCATGACGGTCAAATGGATCGACATGCCGCCGGAGCAGAAGCGTGCCGGGCATCTCGTCGCCGAATCGAACGGGTCAAAAGGCAAGCGCATTTTGATCCTCGGTCATCTCGACACTGTGCTCAAGGGCGAAAAGTTTCGCCGTGACGGCAACAATGCTTATGGCACCGGCATCGGCGATATGAAGGGTGGAAGTGTCATTGCACTATACGCCTTGAAGGCTCTGCATTCGGCGGGAGTGCTGAAAGATACGAAGATCGTGCTGATGTTCACTGGTGACGAAGAAAATTCTTGTGACCCGGTTTCTATCTGCCGCGGCGACATGATCGCGGCCGCAAAACGAAGCGATCTGGCGTTGAGTTTTGAAGGAACCGTGCGGAACACGGCTACGGTCGGACGACGAGGTTCTAGTTCCTGGACGATCGAGGTCGAGGCAAAAACCGGCCATTCGAGTCAGATCTTTCGCGAAAGCATGGGCAACGGTGCGATCTTTGAAGCATCGCGCATATTGAACGAATTCCGCGAAACCCTTGGCAAAGAAAAATATCTGACGTTCAATCCTGCTCTGTTCGTCGGGGGGACGACTGTAGAAACCAAAGATTCGACTGGCTCGGCAAGTGGCAAGACGAACGTTGTTCCGGCAAAGGTCGTCGTCAACGGCGATCTGCGTTTTATCAGCGAGGAACAGAAAGAAGCCGCACGAGCAAAGATGCGTGAGATTGTCGCAAAAAGCCTGCCCGGAACAAAAGCAACTATCAATTTTCAGGACGGTATTCCGGCAATGACGCCGGTCGATGGAAATTACGCGTTGTTGAAACAATTGGATCAGGTCAGCCAGGACCTCGGCTTCGGCAAGGTAGAAGCTCTCGATCCGGGCGACCGCGGTGCTGGAGATATCGCTTACGTTTCCAATATCATCCCGGGCCTCGATGGCATCGGTATCGGCGGCGGCGGAAACTCACACGCGAAAGGCGAATGGGCGCAGGTCGATACAATGCCGATGCTGACGAAACGTGCGGCCATTTTGATCTACCAGCTTACCCGCTAAAAGAATCAGGGAATCACAACCCAATTTACATAATCCCGGCAAATACGTAAGCCGCTATCGTTAAAGAAATGAAAAAGCAAAATCTGAACCCATTGTATCGAACACGATTTCTCGTCGTGGCGTTGCTCACGGCGATCATTCTGCCGCTGGCAATCGCTGGCCAAACGCTGGCGAAACCAAAGCCTGAATCGGTTGGAATGTCCTCGTCTGGTTTCGATCGCCTGACCTCTACACTCGACCAGTATGTTAAAGACGGCAAACTCGCAGGCGGTGTCGCAATGGTTGTTCGCCGCGGAAAAGTCTTGTACACGCACGCTTTTGGACAGCGTGACCGCGAGGCCAATTCTCCTATGAAGGAAGACGCGATTTTCCGCATCGCATCGCAGAGCAAAGCCCTGACGAGCGTTGGCGTGATGATTCTCCAGGAAGAAGGCCGCCTGCTGATCTCCGATCCGGTCGGGAAATATTTACCAGAATTTGCGAACACTACGGTTGCGGTACCGAAGGACGGCGGCGGCTACGATGTAGTAAAAGCAAAACGGCAGATCACCATCCGCGATCTGCTGACTCATACTGCCGGTATCGGCTATGGCAATGGTCCGGCGAAAGATCAGTGGGACGCGGCGAAAATCAACGGCTGGTATTTCGCGGACCGTGATGAGCCGGTTGGAGCGACCATATCGAGAATGGGGGCTCTGCCGATGGACGCACATCCGGGCGAAAAATATGTTTACGGATACTCGACCGATATACTCGGTGCCATGATCGAAAAGGTCAGCGGCCAACCGCTTGATCAGTTTCTGACAAGCCGCATCATCACGCCTCTCGGGATGACTGACACCAGCTTTTACCTGCCTGAGCAAAAAGCTGATCGCTTGGCGGCGGTCTATTCCGCAAAGGACAACGGAATCGAACGAGCACCCGATCCCGGCGTCGGTGTCGGCCAGGGAGCCTATATTAAAGGGCCGCGAAAGAGTTTTTCGGGTGGAGCCGGATTGTTGTCAACTGCATCCGATTACGCTCGGTTTCTGCTCATGCTGCAAAACGGAGGCACGCTCGAAGGCAAACGCATTCTTGGTCGAAAATCTGTCGAGTTGATGACAACCGACCATCTTCGCGGGATTGCTTTCCGTGACGGCCAGGGATTCGGTCTCGGATTCTCGGTCACAAAAGATGTCGGGACCTTCGGGGCACCATCGTCCGTAGGCGAATACGGCTGGGGTGGAGCATATCATTCGGTTTACTGGGTCGATCCGAAGGAGCAGATGATCGTCGTTTATTTTACCCAGCTTATTCCAGCCGGCAACATTGACGATCATGGTAAATTGCGAGCTTTGGTCTATCAGTCAATAATTGATTAACTCACTTGAGTCGAGACATTGCAAAATAATTAACAAAATTCCGCAATTTTTTCCCGTGGAGACGTTCAAACAATTGACACGTTGATGGAACTCCCCGTCTCGCGCAAAATGCGAGTCTGAAAATTGAACATTTTTACACACCACTGGAAGTGGAAGAGGAGACGCCGTGAATTCGTATCAGGAAATATTAGCCGAACAGGACCATTATGACGACGGTATTGTTGTCGATTACGCAACGATGATCCGAATGTGGAGTACGCTCGACAGATCGGTTGCCGCATTCAATCGAAATTGCGGGATAATTACGCTTCGGCCTGCTAAAGATTGTGCCGACGTAAATCGCGTCGCAAAAGATAATTCTTTGAAGTAAACTGAGGGATGCTTTTAACCGACGACAACCCGGAACATATTCCGACGGATGTGCTCGATGTTGACCTGAGTGAAACGTCTGGGAACACCGATTCGACCGACGCAATCAATTACGATGACCCAAAGATCGCCGCTATCGAAGCCGCACCGCAGGCGCTAAAATGGATCGACAACGCGATACTCGTGCTGAACTCATGCATCCGTTCGCTTGAACCGGGAGCGATTGCGAGTATCCAGTCAAAGGTCGGCCTACCGATCGTGCGGCTGCATTTCCACACCGACAAGTTAAGAGGCGGCTCTACAGAAAAGATTAACCTGAGAATTATCGAATCGAATTATCAAACGATGCGCAGGCACCTTTGCAACAGCGTTCATATTTTTCAATCGGTCGATGATGAAACTGCCTCGCTAAATACTTTGGGTTATTTTCAAAAGGACGGCCCGCTCGTTGGAGCCTATGTGTACTCGATGAAGTCGATCTCATTTACTAGCCACTACCCGACGCTTGGACCGAACTGCAAAGCCTCCGTTATCATCCACGAACTCGCTCATTACATAGATGCCCGCATGGGCCACATCGGCGGCGAAAGCGGCCCCGCTTACAACATGTCGGATTTCGAAACAGCCGTCAAAAACGTACATTGCTATCAGAACTTCGCCATTCACGCGACACCACCGTTCAAGGACGAGCGGTACGGCATGAACCGGCCGAACGTATAATCCTCGTTTTATCGAACTATCTCGCCGTGGAAACGTAATACAAGCTCAGGCAACAAGTCCAGACTACGGGAACCGGCTGAACCACCCGTATCCGAGACGTCTATATGACAATAATTATCGTTCTCGCATTGTATGCTCTCGCTATAAATCTGCTCCTTTGGTGGGTGGGCTATAAATCGCCGCAAGCAGTAGCTAAAGGTTCATCAACGAAAAGGCCGGAACGCGTCCTTATTATCGGCGCTACGGGCGGGACGGGCCGCCAGCTTGTAGAGCTGGCGTTGGAGCGAGGCTACATCGTTACTGCTCTTGTACGAAATCCGTCAAAGCTTGGTGTCGAGCATCCGCGGCTAAAGGTCGTTCGCGGAGATGTGCTCGATGCTG
>CAVXVF010000004.1:0-22054 GCA_963765045.1 Blastocatellia bacterium
GAAAGGAACCTGGATAGATTGCTTGGCGGAATCGTCAAGGTCTGATAATGAACTGTGGCCGTTAAGTGTGGCAACACTTTGCGGCCTTTGCAACCTTGCGTACATCCGGCGTTGTTAACATAAAAGCATTCACGAACGATCCGCCTCGATCATTTCAATCCAAAGCTTAAGTGTAAGATCCTCTCGTTCAGGAATGCCAAGATAAACACGAAGCTCTTCGTAATATCGATTTTTCAGGATGTCGAGGTCAAAAGGAACAGTCTTCGCCAGAAACAAAACATCTTCACGGTCACGTCCGATGTTCCTCTCGATCTTTGCCAACGCAATGTCATAAGGATCGAGTGCGACCATACGAAGCTTTTCAAATATTCCGGGATATATTTCCGTCAACCGATCTTCGTAGTCTTCCGGAACCGTAACAACACCGACGCGATCAAGATAGACGCCGTGACGTTTGTGAAGTTCGGAGCCTTTACCAGCTTTTTCTATTAAACCCTGAGTCCTCGGAATGATCGACATTGCGTCGATATCCAGCGTTTTGCGTTCGAAACCGTATAACTGAGTAACCAAAACCCGCCCAAACAATGTAAGTGCGTCTCTTCGTCAAGAATTGAATCCAATTCATGGAGAAAAGACCTCCAGGGTTCGTGAATAACCGTATCAGTCATAGTGTTGCAGGCTCCGCAGGGAGAGATCCGTCAACAACCGCCATTTTTTTGCCGAGTCAGGCCTGTGCTCTTCGAGCCATTTTCGCTCTGGGTTAGTCATCCGTTCGTTGCAAAGAGTGTCAACTCGCAGCAGCATCGAGTGTTCGAGTTCCGATTCGTAACCCCGCAGCTTGTTGGCCCTTGCCTCATCTCCTTTTAATTCAGCAACTTCACGGGCAACGACAGTGACAAACCCGAGCCGGTTTTGGAGATCATTGACCTTCGCCGCCTTAATCAGTTCGGGCCAGTCCATTTCGGGAAATGTGAGTACGACCCACGGTAAAGCCTCGACATCTCTCGCCAGACGATTCTCTCCCTTGAGCGCCGAGAGCAGTACGACTGCCGGATGTTTTGGCTTCGATCGTTTCATATGCGAATAACCCGGATACCCAAGCGTCGCGAGATCAGTCCCAAGTTCGTCGTTTGAAACCGCGCGAACATCAAACAGGCTTTCGCTCACCGGCATCTCCGTCGGCGAGAGATGGAATGCCCTCACCACCTTCGCCCGCAGCTCATCCGTCAACGGCCGCTTCCCTTTTTCGAGCAAAGAAAGATAAGTCTGCGACACACCAAACTCACGCGCCGCCTCAACCTGCGTCCGTTTATTCTGTTTTCTAAATTGTACGAGCTGCGTCCCGGTCATAATGCCTCTAGGCAGATTTTACGACAGGTTCGGGCGATATTACAAGATTGTAATATCACTATTTAATTAAACAGAGATTTGATTTATATCGTAGCGTGAATTTTTGCAAAATCAGAAGCCCTATTTTGGGAGTGCAAAGCCTGTAATAGTCCCTTTAAACGATCTTTTTCAAATGCCTTAATGACTGAGTTTCGAAGTTTTTTAACATCTGTTGACGATTTAAACTCTGATTTGTAATCATAGTCATCTTCGCCTTTGTCGGTTACAAAGTAATTAAATTCAGGAACTAGAAAATCCAACAGGTCATCAATCGATTTCATAAGCGTAACTTCAAGCCCATTTAATCCGGCATTTGTCGAAAGGTAGAGATTCGGTTTTGATAATAGACTCTTTCCATCCGAATCCTCGCGAAAAGTTCGCCAATTAAATAAAGTATAATGAAACGCGTAAGCCCATACCCTCTGACTCGCTCGTTCTTTATCTGACTAATCCGTGAGTCGATTTTTTCCATAATTAATTGTGAGAGGCGTACCTGAAAGGCTGACCGCCCATACCCAAATATCCGGCTTTCGAGTTCTCCGAATACCTTATACTTCTGGTGAGCACTCCAAGGCTCGCCAATGTAAAGCGACAGTAGAAACCGACCTGCGAGCTCGTTAGCCAAACTCTTGGAACCGGTGCTATCACCTTGCTTAATCAAATAGATCGTATCGTTGCCAAATAGACCATCAAATTCAGCTTTCAGTCGAACTTGACTGGCGTCGTTTGCGTTAAATCGCGCAAAGATATCGCATTCTGATTATTGGTTCGATATGCAATTCTCTCCGACAACCTACGGTCGTCCGTAACCCTGACCAACCGAACCAAAACTTCCAATTTGTTTGTCAACTCGGATCTATTCTCAAAAAAGGCAATTAGAGACTGGCATCCATTGCAAACAGAGTAATTATTAATACTCAGCGTTTTGCCCCTAATTTTCATCTCCTTTGCCACGATTGTGAGGCCATTGTGGAAAGTCAAAAACGACTTGTGCTCAATAGGACGCTTCAGTGTCTGAACAATCTCTTTATTGACGCGGGTTTTTCCAAGACCCAATCGCACATTCTGTTCAAAAATTCGAGTATCCGAAATCCCTGGAAGATTGACGAGTTGCTTTGCAGAAATCGATGCAAAAATTAGTTCTGGATTAGACTTTGAGCCCTCGAAGAAGAGCTTGTTTCCGTCCAAATGCAGTTTTATTGGTTCATCAACAAACCATTCTTTCGAGGAAAGTTGCTTTAAGACCGGTTGAAGCCTTTCCAAATCCCAGAGATCAATATCAAAACCAGCACTTCGAGCATGATCCAAATATTTGATAGCATCTTCGTTCTTGGTAATATTTGTAATGAAAATAGGTCGAACAGTATAACCATCCTCAATACGCTCTGCCACTTCAAGGTCAACTAGCAACCGTTTCAACTCAGTATTGGTTGTGCTGGTAATTATCTTTCTCACGCTCTCCGCACTTGAAAATTGTTGGAGAGCTCCAACAAAAGTTTTTAGATCAGTATCTCCGAGTGTCCCTGGCAGTCTTTCCTTTCGTTTTGTTTGAAATAAGACAATTTCATTTTCGTCATCCCGAACATCGACGCCGTCAATACCAATATCCATAGTCCGATCACAAACGGCATCTTGAGCTTCGACTTCATCCAAACGATAAATTGTTTCTAAAAACCAAATTAGAAGTGCCGCGCTATTTGTGCGACCGGCAGCTTCAAAGGGCTTTACAAGTGATTCAAGTTGAGAAAATCCGGTAGGATCAGAAACTATTTGATTTGGCATATAGGAGATTCCTTTTTTCTATTAAAAACTCAACGTCCATTTAATGTCACTGCCGCTCTCCAAACCAGTAGCATAGGCCGTCCGGGGCGACCGCGAAGAAGGCTTTGAATTTTGAGCCGTCGCGGTTCTCGGCTTTTATTTGGCCAACATTGCATCCATTTGTGATGAATTCGTCGCGCAGGCCTTCGACATCGTCCGTGTGAAAGGCACATCCGTCCTGCTCCGGGTCACCGCCATTCTCAGCAAGCGCAAATTGGACACCGTCCCGTTCGAGCACCACCTTCTTTACAGGCTCCGCCGTCTCGTGGGCGACGCTGAACCCCATGTTTTCCACATAAAACGCAGCCGCCTTCGCGACATCCGCCACCGGCAGATTCATCGCATTACCCTGATAACCAAAAGCCGAGAGTATTTTAGCCATATTCTTTCCCCCACAATACACTGCCATCGCAACGGGCCGCACATCGGCGGCCCGCGTTAGATGACTGATCACATTTGCACCCGCCTTAGTTCAGCAAAAACTCCTTGACGAACATTATCGACGAATAGAATTGATAATCGACATTGTTCTTTTTGCTGAAACCATGTCCTTCGTCGTTCGCCATCAGGTACCAGACGGGCGTGTTGTTTTTCTTGATCGCGGCGACGATCTGTTCGGCCTCGGTGAATGGCACACGCGGATCGTTTTTGCCCTGCACCACCATCATCGGTTTTGTAATTTTCTGCGCGTTCGTCAATGGCGAGATCTTCGTGAGAAACTCGTTCATTTTTGCGTCACGCTCGTCGCCGTATTCGACACGTCGAAGATCACGACGATAGCTTTCGGTGTTTTTTAAGAAAGTAACAAAGTTCGAAATACCGACGATATCGATACTTGCGCGGATCTTGTCGTTGTAGTGTGTCGCGACGGCGAGCGTCATATAGCCGCCGTAGCTGCCGCCGGTGATGAGAATGCGATCTTTGTCGAGATCGGGCTGCGTTGCGATCCAATCGATCAACGCACCGATGTCTTTGACCGAATCTTCACGTTTTAAACCGTTATCGAGCGTCAAAAACGTCTTCCCGTAACCGGACGAACCGCGCACGTTCGGATAAATTACGGCTACGCCCATATCGTTGACGATATAAGCATTACGGCCGAGCGGTCCGGGCGTCGCTTGGCCTTCCGGTCCGCCGTGGATGTTGATAATGACCGGTCGCTTGCCCTTGAACGTTGTTGGCGGCTTGTACATAAAGCCCGATATCTCAAGCCCGTCAAAGCTCTTCCATTTGATAAGCTCAGGCTCGCGCAACCCCTTTGTCTCATAGCCGTTCAGCTCGGTTTTTGCCCAGTGCGTGAGTTTGCCGCTCTTTAGATCGAGCGAGTAAGCGTCGGTCAGCGTCGCGAACGAAGCGATGTTCAAACCCAGCTCGCCGGTCTTTTTGTGCCAGCGAATGCCGCCGACTTGTCCCGCGGGCAGTTTCGGAAGTTTGATCTCTTTGTTTGTCGCGGTGTCGAGCACGTGAAGCTTCGACCAGCCGTTTTCGTTTGTCGAAAACGCGAGCCACTTACCGTCCTCGGACAATTCGCCGCCATTCACGTCCCAATTTATGTGCGCGGTGAGCGGCGTCATGTTGCGAGTCGCCAGGTCCATATAAAAGAGCCTCTGAAACTCACTGCCCTTGTCCGTCACAACATATAGACCTTTGCCGTCCTTGCTAAAGCCACCAACGCCCCACGAAACTTTTTCGCTTCCCTCTTGCGGCGTCAGCAGAGTCTTTTCGCCGGTTGCGATGTCGTAAAGGTAAATGTAGCTTTCGTTCACCGACACGCCCTTGCTGATAATTAGCTTTTTATCGTCCGGTGAGAAATCAACGGCTCCCCAGCCGACGCCGTCGAGCGCGACAAGTAGTTTTGCCGAATCGGGATTTGCCGGATCGATCATGTAAAACTCGGTTTTGATCGTCTCGCTCGACGTTCCGCCGCCGGTCGGCACCGAGGTATAAAGATATCGGTCGCCGGCGGTCGTCCACGGTCCGCCGCCGATGCGCATCTTGTCGTTTGTCGTGAGACGTGTGATCGTGCCCGACTCGACATCGTAGCGATGCAACTGGGCGATCTCGTTGCCGCCTGATGCCTTAAAGAACACAAAATACTTGCCCATCGTCGGTTGCCAACTGCCGCCGCCGACCGGATCGGGAAAGTCCGTCAACTGCTTTGGCGAACCCATCGGCGTCGTAAGAAGATGAACCTGACTAACATTACCGGCGCGTTTGCCCGCCAGCATTTCGCGACGAACCGGGTGCCAACTACCGCCGCCGACCGGAATGGCCTCGGTATATTTCCGCGTCGCCTCGGCGATCTCCATCGGCACCGCAGGCATATTCTCCATCACCAAAGCCTCTGGCGGCAGCACGCGTCGAATAACCGATGCCTTAACATCCGCAGCCTTACCACCTTGAGCGAGCGAGACAACCGGCATCGCTGTCAACAACAATACAAATACCAACAAACGAGCATTTTTCATATCAAATCTCCTTCGCGAAATCTCGAATTATGGAATGATATCAATATACACCACTTCCCCGCGGCAAGCACGATCAAACTCATACTTTTAGACCACAACGGGATGAAATTTATTGAAATTTGGGCAAAACAAATGCTCCGATGTGCGGCGTCGATGTATTTAGACACGTCTGCAAGGCAAGTATCAGAGAATCGCGGAGGTCTTCGGGCGTTACGATGGCATCAACCAATCCACGGGCGGCGGCGTGTTTGGCGTCGAGTTCCTTGTCATAGGTTTCGCGGACCTTTTCCATCTCTGCCAATACCTTTTCGTCGGGTTGTTTGCCTTCTTTTTTGAGCTTTTCGATCTGGGTGCCGTAGATCGCCTGAGCGGCGCTGTCGCCTTCCATCACGCCCATGCGGCCGGTCGGGAGCGAGAAGATGAAGTCCGGGTCGAAGCCCTGTCCGGCCATCGCGTAATAGCCCGCACCGGACGCGTGGTTGACGGTGAGTACGAGCTTCGGCACGGTCGCGGTAGCCATCGCTTCGACAAAGCGAGCACCGGCTCGGATGATGCCGCTGTGCTCAGCTTCGGCACCGACCATGAAGCCCGAAACGTCCTGAACGAAAAGCAGCGGCGTCGAATGGCGGTCGCAGTTTTCGATAAAGTAGGCCGTCTTTTCAGCGGATTCGGTGTAGACGATGCCTCCGAAACGCGGCGGAGTTCCCGGCTTGCCTTTCGACATTCCGCGCGAATTTGCGATCACGCCGACCAGAATCCCGCCGATCCGAGCTGTGCCGCAAATCATTTCTTTTGCAAAATCCGCTTGAAATTCGTCTATGCCGCCTTCATCGAGGAAGCAATCCAACACCGCGTGCATGTTGTAAGGAGCACGGTGATCTTCGGGCAAAAGCTCGTAAAGCTTTTGGCTTTCAGCGGTCGGCTGTCGGCTGTCGGCAAGAGAGACTCGCGTCGTTTCCTTTGTCGGGAGTTCTGAAACAAGCTCGCGAATTTTTGCGATGCATTCCTGCTCGTCTTTTGTGCGAAAATGGGCGACGCCGGAGATAGAGTTGTGCGTCATTGCGCCACCGAGCGTTTCGTTATCGATCGTCTGGCCGGTCGCTCCTTTTACGAGATTTGCACCGCCAAGTCCCATAAACGACGTTCCCTCGACCATCAAAATGACATCACTCAGCGCGGGCAGATATGCACCGCCCGCGACGCACATTCCCATCACGGCGGCGATCTGCGGCACCTTCAGATAGCGCCGCATGATCGAGTTGTAATAAAAGATCCTCGCCGCGCCGTATTGCCCCGGAAACACTCCGCCCTGATACGGCAAATTAACTCCGGCGGAATCCACAAGATAAATTATCGGCACCCGATTGCGCATCGCGATCTCCTGTGCACGCAGGATCTTTTTGATCGTCTCGGGATACCACGCACCGGCCTTGATCGTCGCGTCGTTCGCCACCACGACGGCTTCCCTGCCGTTGATCTTGCCGACGACCGTCACAACCGCCGCCGCCGGTGCCTGTCCGTCGTATTCGTCATAGGCTACAAGCAGACCGATCTCCTGACTAAACGTGTCCGGGTCGAGAAGCAAATCGATGCGCTCGCGGGCAGTCAGTTTTCCCTGGGCGTGGATCTTGGCAATTTTATCAGGGCCACCGCCGAGCTTAAGTTTGTGCTCGAGACGCTCGAACTCGTCTGTCAGATCACGAAGGCGGGAAGTTTTTTTGGCTAGGGTCATTTAATGGCTATGTTTCCGATGCTTGAATCGCTCACTGTCGGTGATTCGATGCTGGTGATACGCAGGCGGGCGTTCTTCGTCGGGCGGCCCGGAACATTGACCGTCGCCGATCCGTCGTTCGGTGTGCTGGCGATGAGCGTTTCCCAACTCGTGCTCTCAGTTCTTGATATATCGATACGCACATTTCCGCCCGCAAGTCCGGCCGACGACCACGTAACCACACGTGACATATAACGCGGAATGATTTCACCGCCGTTGTAACCGCTCATTGTTATGCTCGAACCGCTATAACGATAATTGGCGATAATGTCCGCCGTATTATTTATCGACCTCGCATTGTCGCGTGTGCCTTCGATGCCTGTCGGCAAACCACTGAAAAGCACCGACGGATTTGAAAAATACGGCCTGCGCGTACAACCGCTCGGGCAAGGATCAACGTAGGACATGACGGTACGGAAATTTCCGTTGACGTAATGCCCGTAACTGTATGGGAAAGCGGCGCCGGAACCATTTTCCGGATTATGCTGGCTGCCCATGTTGTGGCCCAATTCGTGCGCAAAGCTAAGGTTGCCGACAACGCAGGTGCGTGAAGTTACCGTAAAAGCCGCGCTCGTATTTCCGCCGCTGTTCCCCAAATAACCGATGCCGCAGTTGTCTGCCGAATTCGAGATCATAGCAACCAGGTCCGCGTTATTTTGATTGCGAAGCGTAGTCGTTTCGGCCGCCGCTCTAAAACCGGAAAGCTCGGTGCTCAAGCTTCCTGTCTCGGCAAAGGTCGTTTCCTGTGCGCGTACAAGCCGCAGCCGAAGGCGGATCTTGCTGTTCAGATAGGCCGTATTCGCCGAGTCTATGGCTGACTGCGCAAATGTCTGTGCCTGAGCTTCACCGCCGAGCGAGGTCTTTACCGGCGTTGTATAAAGGAGAAGAACATCGATGCGGTCACCCGAATCGGTCCCACCTTCGGGCACAAGATTTTGCGTATTAGTCGGTGTATCGTCGCTTTTTACGTCGCCGGCACATTCGGGAAACCTGCTTTGATCCAGTTCGACAAGCATGTGTTTGGCCCCGCTCGGAATTATTTCGTAAACGCCTTGCGGTGAATATATCAAACCGGCGATGTGGCCGTTTTTGAAAGTTAGAATCACGTCATGAGCAGCTTTGCCATAGACAATCTTTCCGCGCCAGGTGAAATCGTTTGTGCCGCGCTCTTCAAAATTAGAAAGAGCGGCCTCATAAATTTTTCCATCCAAAAGCGGTAACCGCTGTTTCTTCTTTTTGTTTGCCTTGATTGAAGAATCAGATATCTCAATTTCGCTTTCACGCAGCGATGCCACAGAAGACTTCTCCGCTTCCAGTCTTGCTCGCGGCGATTCCTTTAGCTCGAATAGATTCCGCGTTTGAGCCTTGGCGGTGCTGCCTGTCTGAAATACTAGAATGCCGATGAGAATAACGATACAAACCACAACGAACATCGATTTTTTCATGTCATTTCTCGCTTATAATAAATGTCGGAACCATGCCGCCGCCGGACGAAACATTTGCCAGTTCGGTCGAGGACAGCCGTGTAAACGCCGCGCCGACAACGCCGTTGAATAGAAGCGGGTCGAGGTCGACAAGTTGTTCTGCGTAGGTAAAACCGAGGGCATCTTCGTGGACCATCGGGAACATTTCACGAGCGGTTTTGACGCGTTCCTGGACGAGGTAATCGCCGTCGGCCAGAGCAGCGGCGATGGCGTCGTTCCATTCGGACTCGCTCGAATTCCAGCCGATATATATGCCGTGGCCACCGTAATCGTCGTTTGGTTTTAGGACAAGCTTATGTGAATTGGTTCGCGTCCACTCGACGAGGTCGATGGATTCACCATTGTTTATTGTGCTCTCAGCTCGGAATTTGCGTGTCCATGGAATGTGCGCGCGGATAGCGGCAAGCTCGGTCTCATTAAATAACGATTCGTACTTTTCGTTCGTCAGCACGGCGAAGATCGCTTTTTTATGGACCAATTTGCCGCGAAAGCTGTTGACCATGCAGATCGCACCGGCGCGATACGCGTCGAGTAAATCGGGCTGCTCGGCCATGATCGGCAGGTATTCGTTGACCAAGAGCCGTTTGTAAACGATGTCGATCGCGACATTGCCGAAATACAATTTCTTTCCGTCGAACTCAAGCTCGTCCGGCGAGCAGATCACGGCGTTGTAGCCGTTAAATTCGAAATAATCACGGAAGAGTTCAAATTCCTTTATCGTCGGCAGATCTTTCAGATCGACGATGGCGATGACTGGTTTTGTTTCAGGCTCGCGGCCAAGATATTCCTGATAGCAACTTATTAGAACTTCGAGCAGATGTGGCCGTCCGGAAAGACCGCGGACATTGTATGTTTCGGAAAATTTCTGCATCACTGGCAGGGTTTCGAATATCGCGGTCGCGGAATCGGCAAACGCAATGCCCGGCCGGGCTTTCGCCATTCAGTTCGACGTAGCTGTAAGTGTCACCAACCAGAAATGAATCAAGCCGCGACGTGGGCGAAACCTGGCTGTAGCCTGGGTCGATTTTGACCAGTTCGCGTTCGATCTCAGTCAGGCCAAGTTCGACAAGGATGTCGTCGTCTTTTACCGCCGCGTCTTTTACTTTTTGCAGCGTGCTCCAAATTACCGCGCTTGTTTCCGAGATCATCGACCAGTCGGCTTCGGTGACAAAATGCGGACGGAGATACGGGCTCAACGGGCGGCCGCCAAAAATAAGTTTGTTGCTCTCCAGACCATCGTTCAAAATCTTTAGCGATTCTGTCGCGATCTCGGTATCTTCTAGAATTTGGTGGTAATGGGCGACTGCCTCTTTTAGCATAATTTAATGGATAGGCACCGCCGACTCTCATCGACGACGTTTACACGGATAGAACAACTTCTCAAAATCGGACGAACAAGGTCTTTCGTATGGTACATTCCAAACACAAACTCCTATCTGTAAGTCGTAATTCCTCTTGAACTTTATTCGCAACTCCAGCCTGTCTTGCACGAAAAAATCAAGATATCCATTCGCAACACTATCAGACGCCTCTGCTATAACTATAGATTGGATTGTACGGTTATATTCTTTTTTAAAGCCCTGTGTTAAAAAGGTCAAAGAGTTATCCAAACGCCGTTGCCCAATATCTTTTTTTTCACCTTTTCCCGCATGTGAGATTACAAAAATCATGGCATCCTTATCCGAGTATTGATTAAGAATACTAAGCTGTGAACTGTTTTCTTCGCATCTCGCTGTGTCCACTACGAATTTAGGCTCGAATGATGTTTGAGAACTAGTCGTTTGAGCCGTCAACAAACCGTGGCCAAACAAAATCAACCATGCTCCCAGCAGTAATATTTCATTTTTGACTAATGAACCCATAAACATCAGCCTTACTATCATTTCGACATGCTCAGGATCTCTTCGAATTCGTCTTTTGTCAGCGGCATTACCGAAAAGCGAGGCTGCCGTACAAGATAAATATTTGCGAGCGCTTTATTTTCTTTTATCTGTGCTAAGGTGACAGGTTTTTTCAATGGCTTGGACGGTTTTAGTTCGACGGCGTGCCACGCAGTATCGGTCGGATCAGGAAACGCCTCTTTCGACACTTCAGCGATCCCGACAATCTCTTTGCCAACGACCGAATGATAAAAATAGACCTTGTCGCCTTTTTTCATGTCTTTTAGGAAAAGTCGTGCTTTGAAGTTACGCACACCAGTCCAATCCGTCTTGCCGTCTTTGACAAAATCGTCCCACGAGTAAGCCGTGGGTTCCTGTTTTACCATCCAGTAGTTCATTCTTAGCTGTGAACGGTGAGTGGTGAACGGTGAGTGCAAACTCACGAATTCCCAATTCTACCTTTCGACTCTCCTTTCAAATTTGCTTTAGCCGTTTTAATTGACGCGGTCAATAATCTCTGTAACTCTTCACAGTCTTTCAATAAGGAATCTGCAAGTTTGGAGCTGAGATAGTCACTGTCACGAAGCAATCGGAGCCAGTAGTTGGTTTCAGAGGCCTCCTTTTGCGCGATGGAAAGTTTGTGAACAAAATCAACGCGTGATTGCCCATGTCGGGACTCTTCTACATTAGCTCCTATTGAAGTACCAGATCGCAGAATCTGTTTTGATAAAATATATTCCCGATGCTCCTGAGCCATATATTTGTATAGTTTAATAACCCGCAAAGCGAACTCATAAGACTTTGAACCCAACACGCTTTCTTTCATTCACCACTCACCACTCACCACTCACCACTCACCACTCACCACTCACAATTCACCACTATTTCCCCTTCTGCGCCTGTGCCGCTTTTTTATTGAGCCATTTTGCCCATCGCTCGATCATCGGGCGAAATGGTTTGAAAAGTTTGGCCCGGAAACTGTTAACGTTTTGCTTTTCGCTCCAAGCACGAAGATTTTTCTCTGCGTATTGACGTATCTGCGGTTCGAGGCTTTGTTTTTTTACCGAATGCCGCAGCGTCAAGTAATAATGCTGGCCTACGAGCGAAAACAGAAGCCCGGCCATATTACCCTTGAATGAACTTTTCGCCATCCATTTCTTTGCAAAGCCCTCGGTCGGCTGGAGCAATGCTCCCATCGATAATTCCAGCCACGGCACCTGGTTTCCCTGCCGCGGATGATAAAGCCCGGGCAAGTCGCCTTTTATCGGCGTGTCCAAATTCTTTAATCGCGGATCGTTTATAAAATCGACGAGCCGTATCTTGTCCAATCCTCGGATTTGCTCAGTAGGAAGAAAATCCAGCACCTTCTCGATATGCGCTTCGGTGTCCTTCGGCAGCGTGAACGTCGCATGATTCTCGACACGTATCTTTGTGATCTTTGCGGTTTTTTGCCCCGCGGTTTGTATTGCCATAACGTGTGTAAATTGTAATTCGTAAATCGTTATTAGTAAATTCCGCTACACAAGTGTTGCCAAAATGCGACAGATTTTTGCTGCTTACGATCGAAAACTGGTCAATTATTGAGGAAATAAGGCTTTTCGTCGGTTTGTTCTACTTGGCACGAGTCTTGTATCTGGTTAGAGACTTGATGAACCAAACAACCATCGCAAAACCTGTCAAGATTAGCGGAGTCGGGCTGCACACCGGCGTCGATGTTAATTTGAAGTTAAAACCCGCGCCGGAGAATACTGGTTATATTTTCGTCCGGACCGATCTCGATAATTTCGAGATTCCAGCCTCGGTCGAATACATCTCGCATTGCAGTTATGCGACGACACTGATGCGGCGCGGTGTTGTGCTTTCGACATGCGAGCATCTGCTGTCGGCGTTGCGCGGTTCGGGCATCGATAACTGCTTTGTCGAACTCGACAATATCGAAGTGCCGATACTTGACGGTTCAAGTGAGAATTGGGTCGAGCTGCTTGAAAAGGCGGGCGTGAAACCGCAAAAGGCTCCGCGGCGGACTCTGCGAGTGTTGAAGCGGGTCGATTATGATGAGGACGGCCGGAAGATGTCAATAGAGCCGTCGGACAAGTTCGAGATCGAATGCGTTATCGATTTCCCGCACCCGTTCATCAACCGGCAGGCGTTCCATTTTGTCATCGAAAACGGCTCGTTCGGAAAGCAGATCGCATCGGCACGCACATTCGGCTTTACGCACGAGATCGACATGCTGCGCAAAGCGAACCTCGCACTCGGCGGCTCTTTAGACAACGCAATAGTTTTAACTCCCGATGGAATGCTTAACGAAACTCCGCTCCGATTCGACAACGAGTTCGTCCGCCACAAGATCCTCGACATCATCGGCGATCTCGCTCTTCTGGGAATGCCTCTCCAAGCCAAGATCACCGCCGAAAAAAGCGGTCATGCCGTTCACGCCGCTTTGATGAGCAAATTGTTGAAGACGGAACACGCCTGGGAGATCGTCGAAAGCCTCTGATGATATCTCTTGCCTCGATCCTCTTATTTTATTTAATAATTTGTGACTCGTCCGCTTCCATGTTTCTCGATAAACCCTTGTTTTAGTAAGTCAGCCAGAATCGTAGGCAAAATGAGACGATATGATACGTAATTACACGATTATGATACGAGTAGATGTCGCTACCGCCGCGAACTCATTTTCCATTCACCATTCTAAATTCCCCACCGCCATCGCCCGGCTTTCTTGAGACGGTCTGTCAAACGATTTTGGAAAAGTAAAAAAGTTGGTTTTGGTGTCAAGCAATTTGTTACTCACAAGATCGGGTCGATCTTGCCAATTGATGCAGAAAATGTTACTCGATTGGATAAGTATCTGTTGTCGATTCCACATCCTCATTGGCAACTGCTTCTGCTTCTGCTTCTGCTCCAGTCGCGACATTGTCACTTTTTTCTTCTGGGGTCTTTATATATTCCAAATATTGCGACCTTTCTTCAGCCGGCAAGTCATCTTCAGTTATTAATTTTGTCGCATAGAGAAGTGCATTTTTTATTTGCGTCTTTCCTATTCCAGATGCTTGCCGGAAAAAATTTTGCGAGAAGTCAATAGATGCGGCTGGTTGAAAAAATTCCAAAAAATATTCTACTTTGCTGGGCATAGAACCCTCGGCTTTGTGAGATTCTAAAAGAGCAAGTAGCACTTCGAAAAGGGCTTGAATGCCCACCGTCTTAGTGATATAGGAACCATCTCTAGGATTATTCCATAGTGTATTTTCAACCCCAGAAAAATAATTTTTGACAACCGTATAAATGGCTAGATCATTCTTATTAAGATACAACTTTCGCAGTGGAGAGCCATCAGACGTTAGGGCGGAACGTGATCTTTCACCACGTTTCTTCAAAAACATGTTGTTCCGATCATTTTTAGGTTTCTTAGAAAATAATTTTAGTAATCCGTCTACGATTGTAGCCGTCGAGACACGCCAATCCCTTACGCTTAATTTCTTATCGGTTCCATAAAGGAGATACTCGTTCTGTGCACCAACAATAATTCTCTTGTAGAACGGCGACTCGATGTCCACAGTTAGCCGTCGTGACAAGAAAACGGCCGTCCTGTCGGGTGCCCAAGTGTCAGGATTCGTATCAATGGCCTCGTCACCTGTAAGACCGTAGAGTTGATATGCAAGTGACTTATTAACACTTTTTTGATTGAAATTGATGGTTGCGAATAAATAGCCTTGATATGCAGTGGGCAAATCCAGATATATAGAACAAAGTAATTCCATCTCGAATCTTGCGGTATCCTTAATCCATTCAAATGCCCAGAGTCGATGTTGTCCATCGATTACATTTGCGAGCTTCATGTCGGTAGGAATTATCAATTCGTGGCAGCCATCGTCACGAAGATCAACGCGCCATAGTATTTTTTTGTTTTCCTCGTTACCGATCGGCACCAAATTTCCGTCGGTGTCGTAATTTGCAGCGAGAATAATAGCATTAGGAAATGCCGATTCTGTCGTATCAATAAAGTTGGAGATTTCACGTAATCGTGTTTTCGTCCGATGTCGCTGAGAACCTGCGGGAGAGAAATTGTCATTTTCGGCCTGTGACTCGATTCTGAGTTCGTCGACGAAAGCTACTTTCAGAAGATCTCTAGCTTTAATTTTGGCAACGTAAAATTTGCCGAAAGGTTGAGATAGTTCCAATGCGGGGACTGTAAGAAACGGTTGTTGGCCGTTATCTTCACTAACCGAGATCGATATTGCCATTCTGGTTTACCCCCTCTCCTACGGGTGTGTCTGCACGGCCAACCGCAGCAACTGGCGGATAACTGTGAAAAAATGACTCCTTTAGCTTACGATTATCATAGTTTGCTAACAACCAAAGGATGAGCGACAAGGCAGTTCCGATTAGCGAATATCTATAAGCCTGTTCGCCATCCGTTCCCGTCCCCACGAGGCAATAAATTCCTAGGGCGACGGTGGCAACGGTCATCATGAAAGCGAACGACCATAAAGACATCATCGTCGAATTCTTCTTATCTGTATTTATTCTAAACTCTTCTTCTTCATCTTCGTCTTCTTTTCCACGTTTTAGATTGGTAAAGAAATTAAAACAAATATCAGCAAATGATGCCGCCGCAATGGCCAACAAATAAGTGGAAAGCTGCTGAGCCAAAACCATACTAGTGGTTTCTTTCTGGAAAAAAGGAATCCAAAAGCCCAAGCCGCCCACAAAGACAATGACGACAAGAAAGTATATTACGTAGGTCGGATAACGAAGGGGATCGATTAGTCGTTTGAAGATTTCGATGGCGAGATTTCGCCAATAGTCAAACCACCCATAAATAATAGTAATTAATTGCCAAATAGCAACCGCGAAACTTTTGACTCTTTCTTTAAGGTTCATTCGCAATCTCCCTATCAAACTGCAACCGTACAAAATGCCGAGTCAGTGAGAAGACCAACGCTTGGTATCAAAGACGCTGTCTCTGTTGAAGTATCGGCATACCCGTCTAACCTCCATAAACGGTAAATTTCAATTTTTTCCTCTTCAGGTAGTAGTTGCATTCCGACTTTTTTCTCGATGTCCATTAGTCTTTGAAACATTAGTTGTCGGGTCGCAAGCGTAAACGGTCCCGGTTTTTCTTGACCATTTCGTCGAAACGGTTCGCGCAATGAATGATCTTCCCGAATCTCTTTCAACCAATCGCGGTAGTCGAGCAGCGGCTGCATCCAGTCATCGCCGTGATCGATGAGGCTTTCCATTGACTTATCATTCCGGACAACCGTACAAGTCCAACATCCAAAGCGGCTCGTGCCGCATGGAACTGTTGACGGGTCGATCACCAATGGGCAATCACGACCGCCGGCCTTGCCATAAAGATTCCAGAGGTCACGATGATTACTTCCCCACGGCGAGGGAACTTGCAATAGATAAACCCAAATATCGTTTAGATCAAGTTCCTGAATCGGCGAATAGATGTATGCACCTTTCAGATTGACGTGATTGCGAAGTATGCCATCTTCATGACCGTGAGCCTCTTCGTGTTTCTTGATTGACCGGGCACGAAGCGTACTCTCGGAGCGTCGCGTGCCAAGAAGGATGATGACCTCACCAGCCGCCGATATCTGCTCCTTTATGTAGCTATTTGTCGGTTGAATCTTGAGCTTGTCGGTACACCATCGAAACACTCGCGTCGGTGCTGGATAACCTCGACCAATAACCTTTACGAAGAATCGGTTCTTAAGCTCCGGCGAGGTTAGTTTAGTTACAATTGGTAAGTCGGCGGCGATTGCGGCTTTGCCGATCAGGTCGAGCGTGTTCGACATGTGCTTTTGCACCGGCGGTGATTCGACGAGCGTATCATTACAGACCACATGAATCGTTTTATGCCGTTGTTCCTTTGGAATGTCAGCAAGCATGTAGTAGGTCATCTGCACAACCGCAGTCGAGTCCTTACCGCCGCTATAACCGACGATCCACGGGCGATCATCAGCTAAATAAAGCTTTCGCATCTGGGCTATGATTTCGGGTATATCAGACAGCATTTGTTCGTGAGGACTACTTGATAACTATTATTGCGTAATTGAAGCAGAAAAACACAGATATCGCAATAGTATGATCCAAAATTCATGCTTCTTCAATCCATAAAACCAAGAACAGCCAGGCCGTTATCGTTTCGCGGTACCGACCTGATTACGCTTTATTAATGTGCGGGCTTTTGCATTATATTTACGGCATGCCTTCGAGGGTTTTCCAGCCGGTTCTGGTGTTGCATTTGTTTTTTGTGGTGGTGTAGACCTCAGGTCCAACGACCGGTGGATTTCCCAGCGGGTTCGGCGGATCGCCGATGTGCCCGCGTGTCGAGCATCTTATTTCGCTGGTTCTTGCTGTGTCGCGCAGTGAATGCCTCCGCCGCCTGCAGCGATGCCATCGATATTGATCTGAACAATCTCACGTTTGGGAAATAGGGTTTGCAGTTTCTCTTTGGCGGCACGGTCGGCCTTTGTATCGCCGAACTCAGGAGCTATGACCGCACCGTTGCAGACATAGAAATTGATGTATCCGGCAGCGAAATCATCGCTGGCAAACTTATCTCGAACAGTCGCGGGAGCCTCAAGCACGACCACTTCGAGCTTGCGGTCTTCGGCGTCTGTCTCCGTCCGAAGGATTTCCAGATGACGCTTTGTGACGGCGTGGTCGAACGATTTAGGGTCGGGATCATAACCTGCCACAACGACACCGGGCTTGGCAAACCTTGCATAAAAGTCGGTATGCCCATCCGTGATGTCTTTGCCCTTGATGCCTGGCAGCCAAACGATCTTTTTCAGACCGAGAAGTTTCTTCAATTCTGCTTCGCAAGCGGACTTTGTGACGCCCGGATTTCGATTGTCGTTGAGCACGCAGCTTTCGGTGATGATCGCGGTCCCGTGACCATCGACTTCGATGCCGCCGCTTTCGAGCACTAACTTGGTTCGAATGCGCACGACGTTTGCTTTCTTCGTAACAAATTCGGCAACCTTTGAATCCTGATCGTGGTCTTGCTTTTCTCCCCAGCCATTAAAATTGAAGTCCACGCCCGCTTTACCGCCTTTAATATTGGTGACAAACACCGCACCGGTGTCACGTATCCATAAGTCATCTATCGGACAGGTAATTAGTTCAACAGTCGTGCCGACCAGTTGTCGCGCAGCAGCGAGATCAGCTTCTCTGACCAGCATCGAGACTGGTTCAAATCTCACTATTGTTTTTGCGATAGTTGTGAGATTGCGTTGAACTTCCGGCAGAAGTTTGCTTCCCCAAACATCTTTACTCGCACCAAAAGCCATCCACGTCCGTTGATGCGGATCGCCCTCATCCGGCATTCGCCACTCGACGGTTTGGCTTTCTACCGAAGGCGCAGCGTCGGTTCCACAGCCAACGAGCAAACCTGTTGTCAGCAGCCCTGTATTCTTCAAAAAACTTCGTCTGTTGAGCATATCTTCTCTCAGGTCCAACTACTTATTAACGTCGAAACCACGGGTAAGCAAGTCAATTTCCGTTTCTGACGCAGGATCAGCGTTTTCTTTTCTTCGTCGGTTTTGCACGGCTGTTGAAACCGAGGGCGAGGGCGACCCAGTATTCGAGGTCTTTGTCGGATTGCAGGGCTTCGATCTCGACGAAGGCAAAGCCTTTCATAACACGTCCCGTGAAATCCATCGGGCCGACGCCGTTCTTTTCCATTATTTCGTCATTGAGAGCCGGATCGAAACGCACCATCATCCGCTCGCTCTCGACGCCGACGCACATCTTACCGTTTACCATAAAACAAAGGCCGCCAAACATCCGCTTTTCTTCGACATCTTTTTCAGTTCGGGCAATGATCTCGCGCGTTCTATCTGCCAATTTTTCGTTGTAGGCCATACTTCACTCGGTAAATTATATCGCTCGCATTTTATTTCCACGTGCGTCGTGTGTAACCTCGGCAAGACCGAGGCGTTCCATCAGCGGTGGGACGTACATTCCAAAACGCCCGCGAAGACCTTTTTTGAGACCGTACCAGCCTCCAACGGGATTATCCTTTGCACGTCCCCATGCCTCTACAGTTCCATCTTTTGCCAGCTTTTGTTCATCGGCGCTACCTAGTTCCATCCAATCGCCGTGCTCTTTAAGCATTGCATGAAGGTCGGCGAGGCAGCGATAGTCATAAAGCAATGTCGTCTTGCCGACGACGCATACAATCACTTTTTTGCCTTCCTTTTCGTCCGTGTACATCTCATAATCGGACGACAATGGTGGTGTTTTTAGTTTCCACGAATCTTCTTTTGTGCCTTTTTCGATGGCCATTATATTGAACTCCTTGTATTGTCTCAGTGTCAGTCTATGTCTGCCGACTTTTTCATAACTTTAAGTACCTAACGATTACTTCTCCCAATCCGGCGTGTGAAAAGTCCCTTCTTTATCGATCCGCTGATACGTATGGGCGCCGAAGAAGTCGCGTTGGGCTTGGATGAGGTTTGCTGGTAAACGCTCGGTGCGAAAAGCGTCGAAGTAATTCAGCGCCGACGCAAAACACATCGACGGAATGCCGTTTTCGTTGAAGGCGACGACGGCTTTTCGAAGTGAGTTGACGCGTGAATTCAACAGATCGGCAAAGGTCTTATCGAGCAACATGCTTTCGAGTGTCGGATCGGTCGAATATGCTTTGCGGATCGATTCGAGCAGTTTTGAGCGAATGATGCAGCCGCCACGCCATATTCGTGCGATCTCGGCGAGATCGAGGCCGTAATTCTTCTCAGTCGACGCAGCTTGGAGCAGCGACATTCCCTGAGAGTAAGTGAGGATAAACGCACAAAAAAGTGCGTCCTCGAGTTCGCCGACCGAGGTTCGCGAATGGCTCTGATCCGCCGATGTGCTCATGCCGAAGTATTTTGCGGCAACCGTCGTTCGCACTGCTTTTTGTGCTGATATTTGGCGCATCGTCACAGCCGAATCGATAGTCGGTATCGGCACACCAAAATCCATCGCCGCCTGCGACGTCCATTTGCCGGTTCCTTTTTGTCCGGCGGTGTCGAGGATCATCGAGACGAGCGGATTGCCGGTTTCGGGATCGTTTTTGCGTAGAACTTCAGCGGTGATCTCGACGAGAAACGAGTTCAGCTCGCCGCCGTTCCACTCGGCGAACGTCCGATGCATCTCGGTATTTGCCATCCGCAGGACTCGCTGCATGAAATCGTAAGTCTCGGCGATCAGCTGCATCATGCCGTATTCGATGCCGTTGTGAACCATCTTGACAAAATGCCCGGCCGAGCTTGCTCCCATATAAGCGACGCACGGCTCGCCGTTTACTTTTGCCGAGACAGCTTGCAGAGTTTTTTCGATGCGGTCGTAATGCGACGCGTCGGCCACCGGGCATAATGCTCGCGCCGTGCCGTGCACCTTCTTCGCCGCCGCTCACACCGACGCCCATGAAACCTATGTTCTTCGCGGATAATTCAGCCTCGCGGCGTTCGGTGTCGGTGAAGTGCGAGTTGCCGCCGTCGATAATGAGATCGTCCTTTTCTAGATGCGGCAGCAGATCATTTATCACCGAATCGACGATAGGGCCGGCGGGCACGAGCAGCATGATGTTACGCGGAGATTCGAGTTTTGCGAGAAAGTCTGCGAGATCGTTGCCGACATCGACCGGCTTGCCCAAGCCTTCTTTCAATAGCAGCTCGCGTTTTGCCGCATCGAGATCATAACCAACGCCACTAATGCCGCCATCTGCGACATTCAACAAAAAATTGCGGCCCATTGTCCCGAGGCCGATCATACCGAAATGTGCTTTGTTCATAGCGGATCAATGACCTGATTTTCGCAGGTATGACTCCTTTAAATTCTTTTCGATCTCGTCATGCAATGGCAGGCGGCCTTCGGACGGATGGCGTTTGCCATCCTTAAATATTTGCCCCGCGCATGTGCCGCAGAGTAAATATGCTATCAGGACGCCATGTTCGCGAAAAATAAATGCGTTTATCGACATAAGGCTTTTGCCCTTGAATTTCGTCTTGCTCAATCCTTTTCCGCAGCCCGGACACCCATCTTCTGTGTGAAACCATTTTGAGCTGATAGCCGATCCAAACTGACTTTGAGCTTGGCGAAACAGCATATCCAGGGCCTCTGACATTTCGTTATTCATCATACTTATTAGTTACGATACAGCCGTCACTTGCCGTAAAGAATCCCAGATAATAAACTTCCATTACCGATTATGTTATCACTTCACGACGCCATTCGTCCGACCACTTTCTTAGAATCTGCAAAACTTCGCGACCATCTCGGCCTCGACATCACGATTGCGACCGAGACATTTCAACACACCGGAAGTTTCAAATTTCGAGCGGCGTACAATTTGGCTCTGAATGTCGAGCAGGACGAAATTCTCACGGCCTCGTCCGGTAATTTCGGCCAGGCGTTGGCTTATGCATGCAAACTTCTCGGTAAAAAATGTACGGTGGTAATGCCTGTAACCTCGGCACAGGTGAAGATAGATGCGGTTCGCAATTATGGAGCGACCGTCGATCTGATAGACACCAAGATTGTCGCGCGGAAGGCGCGCGTTGCTCAGCTTGCCGAACAGATGCCGAATGCATATTTTGCCAGTGCCTACGACGATAAGTTTGTCATCGAAGGCAATTCCACGCTAGGTGACGAACTGGTGGCGAGGGATTTTGATGTCGTAATAACAGCCGTCGGCGGCGGCGGATTGGTTTCGGGATTGATAACAGGATTTTGCCGGAACGGTAAAACGACTCAAATTTTTGGTGCCGAGCCTCAACTCGGCAACGACGCTTCGCGGTCGCTGCAGGCCGGAAAAATCGTCGCAAACGAAACAGAACCAATGACCATCGCCGACGGTGCCCGAACTCTCTCACTCGGCAAACTTAATTGGCTGATCATCAAAGACGGCATCGCCGGGATTATCGAGGTGCCTGACGAAACGACCGCTGTGGCACTGCGGCTTTATTTTGGATTGGCAAATTTGAAGTGCGAACCGACCGGAGCTTTGAGTCTGGGTGCAATATTAGTTGATCGAGACAGATTCAAAGGTCAGAAAGTCTGCTTAATCGTTAGCGGTGGAAATGTCGATCCGGTTACTTACGCTGAAATTATTGCAGAGGCCCGCGCGTAAGCAAGGGGGGTATTCGCTAAGTTGAATGTTACGCCCTTGTTTACACGCGGGCTTCTGCACAGAAAATCGGATCAGACCTTACCGAATTTCTTCAACGAAAGTTACTC
>CAVXVF010000005.1:0-10293 GCA_963765045.1 Blastocatellia bacterium
AATCTGTCGCCGTCGCGGTGCAAGGCCAGGACGCCGTGCTCTCCACCCTCGGTCACAAACGATTCTATTATCCAACTCGAATTCTCTCCGAGGGTACGCGAAATATCCTAAAGGCTATGGAGGCAAACGGTGTGCGGCGCTTTGTTTGCGAGACCGCTCTTGGGACCGGTGACACCGCCGGGCGTATGGGTCTGTTGTACACGTTTATAATCGTGCCGCTTGTTTTGCCGTTTTATTTCTTTGATAAGACGCGGCAGGAGAAGCTGATCGCACAGAGTGCTGCAGATTGGGTGATCGTACGGCCCGGTGCGCTGACAAACGGAATAAAGCGAGGTGTTTACCGTCACGGCTTTAATATCGGTAGCTTTATCATTGGCGCCCGCATCTCCCGTGCCGACGTCGCTGACTTTATGCTTGATCAATTAGAATCCGACGATTACCTTGGAACGGCACCCGGTGTGAGTTGGTAACAATGGACGAATTCTAGATGATATATGTAATAGCCGCCATTATCGTTACGTTTCTACTACTTCTCGGCTACCTCTATCTACGCTTTCCGTTGGAGATCCATGGGATTGATTACTACACGAACGGCATTTTTGTCTTCGAGCGTCAGCCCGAAGGCGGCGGTTTCCTTACGCTTGATTTTCCCGATCTTTTTCCATTTTCTAGGGATAAGATAGTTTGGGGAGCGATTCCATATTCATTCCGATTTGTAGGTGACGTTTCCTATAGTCTGCGCCCGGGCGGCGGCTCTACCGGTGACCACATTTTTCGAGATAAACGACACATCATCTATCAGGGTGAAGTTGTTTGGGATGGCGATGTCGAAACTTTGCGGTTATTTGACGGTTATGCCACGGACAGGAAAAATGTATATATAGATGGCTTTGTGCTCCGAAATCTTGATCCGACCAGTTTCGAATTACTCGGATGCGGATTCCATCGTGACAAAAACGGCGTTTACAATGTATTTACCGGCTATGGACGCTTGATCCCTGAAATCGATAAAGATACGTTTGAAGTCCGCGATCCACAAGCATGCAGCTCGGAAGCTCCATATGCGGCGATGGACCGGAACCATCTATATCGGTCAGATGGAGTGAACGGATTTAAGATCATTCAATAACGAATAGAGTCCTAAACGATTTCTCCCACTAGATCATATTCATGTGCCTCGGTGATGCGGACGTCGTAGATAGCACCGATTTGCGGGTCAAATTTCTCGGGCATGTCGTTGATGAGGATATAGCCGTCGATCTCCTGTGTCTGGCCTTCAAGGCGGCCCTGGAACAGCAGGTCGGACTCCTGCGACAGGCCTTCGAACAGCACGCGATACGTGTTGCCGATCTTGGATTTATTTAGCTGTTTGCTTATCTTTGCCTGCTCCTTCATTAGCAAGTTGCGGCGTTTTTTGGCGACCTTTGGTTCGACCTTGTCCGGAAGATCGAATGCCGGAGTTCCCTCTTCGTCGGAATAGGTAAACACGCCGAGGTTATCGAAACGGCAGTTCTGAACGAACTTGATCAATTCTTCAAAATCATCGTCAGTCTCGCCTGGAAAGCCGGTGATAAATGTCGTGCGGATCGCGATGCCAGGGACCTTTTCGCGGACGCGGGCGATCAATTTTTCGAGCGATTCGCGATTTCCGCCGCGCTTCATCAGTTTCAATACATTTCGCGAAGCGTGCTGCAGCGGCATGTCCAGATATTTAACGGCCTTTGGAGTTTCGGCAATCGCGGCGAGGAATGCGTCAGAAATATGCGTCGGATAGGCGTACATGACTCGGACCCATTCGATTTCGTAGATCTCCCCTAGCGCCCGGATCAACGCGGCCAGAGCATCGACCTCGCCGAGGTCCTCCCCGTAACGGGATGAATCCTGCGCGATCAGAACAAGTTCCTTTACGCCCTGCTTCGCCAGGTTTCGCGCCTCTTCGATGATCGAACCGAAACGACGCGAGCGGAACGAACCGCGCATCGCGGGAATTGAACAAAACGCACACGGCCTGTCGCAGCCCTCGGCGATCTTGATAAATGCAGTGTGTGAATCGGTCGCACGCAGCCGCGGCGTGTATTCGTCGTAGAGATATGTCGCGGATTTGTTGCCGATCGGCGTGATCGTCAGTTCCTTAGCATCAAACTCGTCGTCCGCAGCTTTCAGAATGTCGTTGACCTGTGATGTTCCGATAAACGCATCGACTTCCGGCAGCTCCTTCATCAAATCATCGCGGTAGCGTTCAACGAGACAGCCTGCGACGATCACGCGGTTCGCTTTACCGCTCTTTTTCCATCGCGTAGCCTCAAGAATCGCATCGACCGATTCCTGCTTCGCCGATTCAATAAACCCGCACGTGTTGACGACAACCGTATCGGCCTCTTCGGCGTTATTCGTAATCTCGTAGCCCGCCTCGGCAAGCTGCCCCATCATCACCTCGCTATCGACGAGATTCTTCGGGCAGCCGAGGCTGACAAATCCTACTTTTTTCATATTTTATTTCACCACAGAGTCACAGAGAGAAAATCAAGAGTCTTTCTCCAAAACTCTGTGTCTCTGTGGTGAATCATCTTCCAAATCTTCCAACCAACTTTCAATGGCGTGTTGCTCGTCCGCCGACAAATGCTTTTCGCCAAACCGCACACTGTTATATTTCTCGGTGATTTTCACCGCTTCGGGCATTCCGATAGCGAATGCGAATTCTAGCGGAGTTTGATGCGGCTCGCGCGTGAAACCCTTTTCCGCCAAAACCGTCTGCATGCGTTCGTAAAATTCGACGATTGTCGCACGCCGCCGCTCAAAGAGCCGTTCCCATAAGACGTGCCAAACTTTTAATTTTACTACCTTTCGGTACAGCCAAACAAACAGCATAAGGCCTGCGAGAGCGGCGGCCAGATAAAACAGCCCGCGAACTGCCGCCGTGATACTTGTTTCGATGCCTTTATCTCCGCGGATTTCTTTCCACCATTCAGAGAAACGGTCGAAAAGCTGGTTAACGACGCCAGACGTTTTCGACTGATATTCGCCAACGCTTTTTTTCACCGAAGTAAACAACGAACGCTGCTCCTGGTTATCGAAAGCGACGAAATACTGGATCCAAAAGGTTTCTAGCGCCTCAAGATATTTTCCAAACTTACCGGTAATACCGACGGACGTGCTTACGGCACTCTGACCGGAGAACGGCGTCGGGTCAAACGGGACCCACACATTCTCACCGGGAAAATATACCTCGACCCACGAGTGAGCATTTCTCTGTTTTACGACGTAAACGTCCGCGGTCTCGTTGTATTCACCCTCCGAAAAACCATTGACTAAGCGCGTAGCGATGCCCTGTGTCCGCAGCATTACGGCCATTGCGGTTGCAAAATATTCGCAATGTCCTTCCTTCACATTGAATAAAAAATCTGCAAGCGGCTGGTCGCCTGATGCTTTCTGCTCTAGCGTGTATCCGAATTTGCTTTGCAGATACGATTCCATTTCCTTTGCCGCATCGTATCGGTTGTTCGAATTTTTCGTGATCTGCGAGGCAAGCTCAATTATTCGAGGATCGATCGTTGTCGGCAATTGAAGATAATTTTCTACGTTGCCAGGATAGCGGACATTGTCCGCCTGTAGTTGAGAAGAGTTGGGCAACGCCCGATCCGAAAGCACTTTATAGCTTATTCGTTCACCTACCCTCTGAAAGGTTAGCGAGCCGTAGGCATCCTTGAACAACATTGGGAAATTACCCTGTACGCCGACCGCTCTCGAAAGCGAGAAAAGCACAGGCGTGTCTAGCGGTTCGAGATAGATAGTTTGCAGCGTCAGGCTCTCGCGGCCAGAGGCGAAATCGACCTGGATTAGATCACGGTCGCCTTTCGTCTTAGGCTCCTTCGCAGTGGCTTTCGTGCGGCTCCATGACTTGTTGTCGAAAGTATCAAGAGCAACACCACGCCATCTGAGACTCGTTTGCTTCGCAGCTTCGCTTTCGAGTCGCACACGCATCACGACCTCGTCGGTCTGCTGAATGCTCCCAAATCCACCTAGCTTCACTGTGTCGGAAAAGCCAGCCGATGTCGAAACGCTACCTTGACTGCCACCGATTCCGGCTCCGCCAACTCGTGGCAGAAGGAAAAACATCGGTGTGGCAAAAACAATAATCAGACCGATCAGGACAAAGGCAGTGCCTGGCAATCGTCGGATCGGCATCCTCGCCAATCTGGCTTCATCCGTCTTCGGCCCGCTCGGGTTCGTCTTCTCATTTGTTGCACGGTCGGTCTTCTTTATCTCGAACAAAATGATCGTGCAGACCATGATAAAGACGTAAATAACAAACGAAAGCAGATACAGCGCGCTGATGCTCAGTCCGGCCGCAAGCAGGACTTCGAAAAATGCCATCAGGTAAAGAAATATCCAGTCGCGATCGGATTTCTTTTGCAAAAGCTTGATCGCCGTCAGCGAAAGGATCAGCCGGCCGAGTATCCCCGCGAGCATCGCACCCGTGTCCGAACTCCCAAAAACCCCGTATCGCCATCCCGCGTAGTACGCCGGCAACGCCAAAACAATTAGCACCGTTCCCCAACGCTCCGATATCTGCCACCGTGAGCCTTCGAGAAACCATGCCGCGATCATCACCGCAAAAAACATCGCGGTACCAACTATCCCAAACGTCCCCGAAACCCACAGCGAAAAAAAGCCGCAAAAAACAGCCGCGTAGGAGAGGATTTTGAAGAGTTTCGCGAAGTTCATCAAGGGTTACCAGCTAGAGTACACACTCCAATTATAACTTTCCGGCAAATCGTTGTCGAAAAATTTATATTGACGGTATAATCCAATTGTAATGATGACTCGACAGGAAATTATCAGGATGGTTGAGCGGAATATGAACAATAATCCGAATCCCATGATTGCGACCGATGCCGGTGTACGAGCTGTCAAGAAATATGCCGCTCTTGCTAAAAAGCATAAGATCGATTTTGCATTGGTCGGAGGTATTGCTATGCACTTCTACGACGGGCCGCGATTAACAAAGGATGTGGATGTAATCGCCTCAGCTACGCTGCCGATCCAAGCCGAGCGAAAATTGGGTTTTGGTGGCGACCGATATAGTGTGTCCGTCGGAAGGTTAAAAGTGCCTTTGGATTGGATCGTTCGAAACGACGAGGCCAGTGCCTTTTATAAAAAAGCTCTGGAAGAGGCCTATCAATTACCAAACGGACTCTCGATTGTAACCGCTGAATGGATGGTGATTCTCAAATACATCGCGGGTCGCTTCAAAGATCAGCAAGATGCGGTTTTTTTACTTAAGAAAAAAGGATTGGTCGATCGCAAACTAATCCGAAAAAAAATAAGCGAAATTCTCGGCCGCGGCGGTTGGGCCACAATGGCCGCCGGCCTAAAACGCTGGTACGACCTCGCTGATGGCAAGATCACAACCGAGAAGGAAGATTACGAGGCAGAGAGGCTTTAACGGTTCTCAAAACACTAGCGGCTATTCATATTTCTGACCGAATGACTAGCTTTTTCCGTCGTCGGGATCGGAACGACTAAGGATTTGATTGCGGACTAAGAGCAACTGTTAGAGAATACTGCATCCGACAAATCTGCGATTCGCCGCGTCACGCGTAGCGACCTATAGAAAGAAATCACTGAGTAGAAGAAACCTCAACCTATGTATCCTGGTCTGCGAATACTTTGCTTCCTACTTGTGCTGACTTGCACTCACCAAGCTCTTGGTCAGGGCTCACTTCTGCTTGTGAAGCGGAACAATCTCTATGGCTATGCAAATTCACGCGGCAAACTGGTGATCAAGCCGAGGTTCCATTTGGCAGGGCCATTCTCGGAAGGGCTCGCGAGCGTAAGCGTCTGTACCGATGGTGGCTGGCGGTGGGGCTTTGTAAACGAAAGTGGGGCGTTCATTACCGAACCAAGATTTCACGATTCAAAGTCTTTTCGCGAGGGGCTAGCCGGAGTAAAGTTGGGCGACAAATGGGGATTCATAAACAAGAACGGCGAGATGACAATCGACCCGAAGCTCGACGACGAATACGGGGTTGACTTTGAATTCCGGGAAGGCCTTTCCGCAGTAATAATCAATAAAAAATATGGTTATATAAATGCTGCCGGAAAGCTTGTAATCTCTGCTGAGTTCGATTTTGCCGAAAACCTTTCGGAAGGCTTAGCGAGAGTAATAATCGGTGATAAAGCAGGCTTTATCGATCGTGCAGGGAAGATCGTTATACCACTCAAGTATGATAGAGCTGCCCGATTTTCTGAAGGCTTGGGTCTGGTCAACGTAGGTTGGACCCGCAGTAAGAATACCGACGATGCCGGATATAGCACCGGTAAATGGTATTACATTGACGCAAGCGGCAAGATCGCTTTTCCGACAGGGTACGATTTCGCGGAAGAGTTTTCCGAAGGCTTGGCCTTGGTGAGGGTAGATGGCAAAACTGGATACATAGATAAAAAGGGAGTCTACGTAATCGCCCCTCGATTTGATAACGGAGAGAGTTTCTCGGAGGGTCTGGCTGCGGTAGAGCTAAACGACCGGTGGGGCTACATCGACAGGAGGGGGAGATTTGTTATTCCGCCTCGGTTTCAAGACGCGTCGAGTTTTAGCAACGGCCTTGCGGGAATCAGGAATGTCACTCAAAAATACGTCTACATCAACTACATTGACAAGAAGGGTAGGTTCGTAATGTTGCAGAGCAAAATAAAAATAGGCGTTTGGATGAATTCCGCGAATTGCCCGTCAAAAAGAGGCTAATCCATTTGATTTTAGCGGGTAGATTGGTAACCGGATGCTTAGCTGACGAGAGTTCTTCAGCCGATCTACTGCGATGAAAAAAAACCCGCTCATTTCTGAACGGGCTTTCTTGATATAAATCCGGCGACTACCTACTTTCCCACAACTGAAAGCTGCAGTATCATCGGCTCAAGCAGGCTTAACTACCGTGTTCGGGATGGGAACGGGTGTGACCCTGCCGATACAATCACCGGAAAAGTGGTGAATGGTGAACGGTAAATAGAAAGATCTGAGATCTATCTGCCAATTACGGTTCCCTGTATCAAATTTTAGCAATCGGTAAGATGCGGCTTAATTCACCATTCATCAATCACCGTTCACAATTTTCAAATCTTGATATCTGAAAACTGAATACATGTATCATTCCACAAATTGCTTGATGCAAAATTTGCTTGTCAACAAATTTTATGGTCAAGCCTTGGGACAATTAGTAATGGTCAACTGAGTACATTGCTGCACTTACATCTCCATCCTATTACGTGGTGGTCTTCCACGAGTCTCACTGGCAAAACTAATCTTAGGTCTGGCTTCACGCTTAGATGCATTCAGCGTTTATCCATGCTCCACATAGCTACCGTGCGATACCACTGGCGTGATAACACGTACACTAGAGGTGGATCCATCCCGGTCCTCTCGTACTAAGGACAGATTCCTTCAATTTTGCTCCGCCCACACCAGATAGGGACCGAACTGTCTCGCGACGTTCTGAACCCAGCTCACGTACCATTTTAATCGGCGAACAGCCGAACCCTTGGGACCTTCTTCAGCCCCAGGATATGATGAGCCGACATCGAGGTGCCAAACCCTGCCGTCGATGTGAACTCTTGGGCAGGATCAGCCTGTTATCCCCGGCGTACCTTTTATCCGTTGAGCGACGGCACTTCCATAAGCGACCGCCGGATCACTAACTCCTACTTTCGTACCTGCTCGACGTGTATGTCTCGCAGTTAAGCTGGCTTATGCGTTTACACTCTGCGGCTGATTTCCAAACAGCCTGAGCCAACCTTCGAGCGCCTCCGTTACTCTTTAGGAGGCGACCGCCCCAGTCAAACTACCCGCCTGATAATGTCCCTGGCCCGGATTACGGGTCGAGGTTAGATTGCAAACAAATAAAGGGTGGTATCTCACCATTGGCTCCGCCAAGCCCAAAAGCCTGACATCAAAGCCTCCCACCTATCCTGCGCATTATTTGCCCGAAATCACTATCAAGTTGTAGTCAAGGTGCACGGGGTCTTTCCGTCTTGATGCGGGAAACCGGCATCTTCACCGGTACTACAAGTTCGCTGTGTCCCTCGTTAAGACAGCTTTCAGATCGTTACGCCATTCGTGCAGGTCGGAACTTACCCGACAAGGAATTTCGCTACCTTAGGACCGTTATAGTTACGGCCGCCATTCACTGGGGCTTCAATTCACAGCTTCGCCTTACGACTAACCGCTCCTTTTAACCTTCCAGCATTGGGCAGGCGTCAGCCCCCATACGTTGTCTTTACAACTTTGCGGAGACCTGTGTTTTTGTTAAACAGTCGCCTGAAACATTTCTCTGCGACCGCGTTCTTGGTGAACGCGGCTACCCTTCTCCCGAAGTTACGGGCACATTTTGCCGAGTTCCTGAACGAGGGTTCTCACAAGCACCTTAGAATTCTCATCCCACCTACCTGTGTCGGTTTGCGGTACTGCCAGTGGAATATGTATAGATGAACGGGAATTTTCTTGGAAGCTGGGGTCAGCAACTTGTTCCGAAACCGAAGTTTCGTACTTTCGTCCGTATATTTAGCCTTGTGTCGTCCGGATTTGCCTAAACGACGGCCTATTTACTTCAACAGCATCCATCAGCTGTCTTGCCTACCCTGCTCCGTCAACCCACATCACATATCCATGGTTCCGGAATATTAACCGGATCTCCATCGACTACGCCTCTCGGCCTCGCCTTAGGTACAGACTAACCCTGCGCAGATTAACTTGACGCAGGAAACCTTAGGTTTTCGGTGCGTATGGTTCTCACATACGTTATCGCTACTAATGCCGACAAAGTCTTTTCTGATTGCTCCAACGGACCTTACGGAACCGCTTCACAGCTACAGAATGCTCGTCTACCATGAATATAAATATTCATCCAAAGCTTCGGTATATAGTTTAAGCCCCGTTATATTGTCGGTGCAGGGCTACTTGACCAGTGAGCTATTACGCTTTCTTTAAAGGATTGCTGCTTCTAAGCAAACCTCCTGGCTGTCAGTGCTTCCCCACTTCCTTTTCCACTTAACTATAATTTTGGGACCTTAGCTGTTGGTCTGGGCTCTTTCCCTCTCGACCGCGAATCTTAGCACCCGCGGTCTGACTCCCGGACAGACATTTATGGCATTCGGAGTTTGATTGAATTCGGTAACCTTGTGAGGCCCCTAGTCCAGTCAGTGCTCTACCACCACAATGATACATCCGAGGCTATCCCTAAAGATATTTCGACGAGAACGAGCTATCACGGAATTTGATTAGCCTTTCACCCCTAGGCACAGGTCATCCAAAAAGTTTTCAACCTTAACTGGTTCGGTCCTCCACGTGGTGTTACCCACGCTTCAACCTGCCCATGCCTAGATCATCCCGTTTCACGTCCAGATACCACAGACTAAACGCCCTATTAAGACTCGCTTTCGCTTCGGCTCAATTATCATTTAACCTTGCCTGTGACATCTACTAGCCGGCTCATTATGCAAAAGGCACGCCGTCAGGCCGAAGCCCTCCGACTGCTTGTAAGCATGCGGTTTCAGGTACTATTTCACTCCCCTCACTGGGGTTCTTTTCACCTTTCCCTCACGGTACTGGTTCACTATCGGTCACTTAAGAGTATTTAGCCTTACCGGATGGTCCCGGCAAATTCATGCAAGATTCCTCGTGTCCCGCATTACTCGGGTGCCAAACTAGAATTTGAAAATTTTCGGGTACGCGACTATCACGCTCTATGGTGTGCTTTTCCACACATTTCCCCTAATCTTCTCGTCCCATTATGTCTGGTCCCACGACCCCAATCGAGCAAGCCCGACTGGTTTAGGCTGGTCCGGTTTCGCTCGCCGCTACTCCCAGAATCATTATTATTTTCTCTTCCTTCAGGTACTGAGATGGTTCACTTCCCTGAGTTAGCTCTTTCTGCCCTATGAATTCAGGCAGTAGTATGTAGGGTTCCCCCATTCGGAAATCAACGGGTCAATGGATATGTGCTCCTCACCGTTGCTTATCGCAGCTTTTCACGTCCTTCATCGCCTTTAAGTGCCAAGGCATTCACCGCATGCCCTTAGTAGCTTGACCATAAAACTTGTTCACAAGCAAATATCCGCGTTACGCCCTTACTTGCGTGCAGGCTTTGCATCTAATTACCTGTAAACAGATTGATCATCTAATTTACTTGTTAACTTACAATTTACATTGCAACTTGTAGTTTTCTACATGTATTCAGTTGTCAAATATCAAAATCTAGGCTTCTAAAAAACAGAACCCTTATTTCAGCCTGTCGCTGCGTA
>CAVXVF010000006.1:0-328781 GCA_963765045.1 Blastocatellia bacterium
TTAATTTGAAATTTCAAATCTGAAATTTCAAATTACTCAAAGAGAGATGGTGGAGATGACAGGAGTCGAACCTGCGACTTCCTGAATGCAAATCAGGCGCTCTGCCAACTGAGCTACATCCCCAGGCTTCGCAATTTCAAATTTCAAATCTGAAATTTCAAATTCCGACTCAAGACTCTTGACTCAAGACTCTCGACTCGCAAAATGGTTGCGGGGACAGGATTTGAACCTGTGACCTTTGGGTTATGAGCCCAACGAGCTACCTGACTGCTCCACCCCGCGATAAACATGGTGGGCCTGGGTAGACTCGAACTACCGACCTCACGCTTATCAGGCGTGCGCTCTAACCAACTGAGCTACAGGCCCTTGAGCTATTGTATTTCTACAAAGCAAATCTGCCATAAAGCCGGCAGATTTCCCGAGTATAGTTTTGATAAATCAAAGATCAATCAGTTGATTATCTGAAAACTAGATATGCTTGTCCTGTGAATTAAGCTTGTTAGCAAAATTCACCGTGTAATTTTTGATAAAGGAGGTGATCCAGCCACAGGTTCTCCTACAGCTACCTTGTTACGACTTCACCCCAATCATAAATCATACCGTGGTAACCTGCCTCTCTTGCGAGTTGGCCCAGCTACTTCTAGTACAACCTACTTTCGTGATGTGACGGGCGGTGTGTACAAGACCCGGGAACGTATTCACCGCGGCGTTCTGATCCGCGATTACTAGCGATTCCAACTTCATGAAGTCGAGTTGCAGACTTCAATCCGAACTGAGACCGGTTTTTGCGATTAGCTCCCCCTTGCGGGATTGCGACGTTTTGTACCGGCCATTGTAGCACGTGTGTAGCCCTGAACATAAAGGCCATGATGACTTGACATCATCCCCACCTTCCTCCGTTTTATCAACGGCAGTCTCAACAGAGTTCCCAACTTAATGATGGCAACTGTTGATAAGGGTTGCGCTCGTTGCGGGACTTAACCCAACATCTCACGACACGAGCTGACGACAGCCATGCAGCACCTTGTTTTGGGTCTGATTTCTCAGACGGACTCTATTAGAAGCCCTTCCCTCACATTCTAGTCCAGGTAAGGTTCTTCGCGTTGCGTCGAATTAAACCACATGCTCCACCGCTTGTGCGGGTCCCCGTCAATTCCTTTGAGTTTCACACTTGCGTGCGTACTCCCCAGGCGGAATACTTAAAACGTTAGCGACGGCACCCGGAGCAATAATGACTCCAGACACCAAGTATTCATCGTTTAGGGCCAGGACTACCGGGGTATCTAATCCCGTTTGCTCCCCTGGCTTTCGCGCCTCAGCGTCAGTGTCAGCCCAGCAACCCGTCTTCACCTCAGGTGTTCCTCTTGATATCTACGCATTTCACCGCTACACCAAGAATTCCGATTGCCCCTTCTGCACTCTAGCAAAGCAGTATCATCTGACCGTTCCGAGTTAAGCCCGGAGATTTCACAGATGACTTGAATTGCCGCCTACGCGCCCTTTACGCCCAGTAAATCCGAACAACGCTTGGTCCCTACGTATTACCGCGGCTGCTGGCACGTAGTTAGCCGGACCTTATAAATAGTACCGTCATTTATTCTTCCTATTCTTTCGAAGTTTACATACCGAAATACTTCATCCTTCACGCGGCGTTGCTGGGTCAGGCTTTCGCCCATTGCCCAAAATTCCCGACTGCTGCCTCCCGTAGGAGTCTGACCCGTTATTCAGTGTCAGTGTGTCCGACCGTCCTCTTAGACCGGATACAGATCGTAGCCTTGGTAAGCCATTACCTTACCAACTAGCTAATCTGCCGCAAGCTCCTCTTCAAGCGAATTGCTCCTTTAACAACTGTCATCTTGCGATGCCGCTGCATTATGCGGTATTAGCAGTCGTTTCCGACTGTTATTCCCCACTCGAAGGTAGATTACTTACGTGTTACTCACCCGTGCGCCACTCTATACACTCTCCGAAGAGAGCTTTAATCGTTCGACTTGCATGTCTGAGGCACGCCGCCAGCGTTGATTCTGAGCCAGGATCAAACTCTCGTTAGTTTCCTAGTTCATCGTTGCCAATAAACCGAAGCTTATTGGACTTTTTGTTGTTCTATATGAATTAACACATGGACTCACATATCTAGTTTTCAAATATCAACTTCTTTGTTCAACTTGGTTTCCCAAGCGAAACTACTGATTATACAGATGCATTTTCGGTTGTCAAGCACACTCAGCAATTCTTTTTAACTTTCGTTAAATCCGTGTTAATAACTGCTTGAGGAGCAATTAATGATTATCTACCCTCCACTAATTTTTGTCAAGCTCACTTTGAGCAAATAGAAAAACTTTTCCAGAAAAGTCTAAGGTAACAGTGGCGACTCGCTCGCCACTGTCCAATTTGTTAAGTGTAACGAGCCAAAGGCGTGTGCGGGTTTCACACTGAAGTATCTACTCTCCGATTTATTGGTTGTGACTTACGTATCAAAGACTTGGGGCTAAGACGTTAGAGTGCCCAAAATCTTCAGAAGGTAAGGCACGGCAATAGTGTCGCCCAAACCGGCATGCACGTTCGTCGACCATTTTTCAAGGAGTTGATTCCTAATGATTTGACGAATCAACCGGTCGCGTTTTACGTCAAGGTCACGAGAAAGTTGCCGGGGAAGCGCCCGGATCTGGCTCTTTGTGACGGGCGTTCTAGAGATCTGTGTAACTACCCTTCCGCGCAGCTGATTAAACTCTATGCGACGCTCCTTACCCGGAGGTCGTAACATCACGCGCACGGAATTTTGTAGGGCTGGGGACAATGTCTTAAGGCGACGCGTAAGCTGGAGCTCCGTCGATCCTCCGTCCAACTTAGTCGGCGGCGTTGGTTTACCTGACTTGAATTGAGATGATATTACTTGACGGGTAATCGCTTCAATTTCCGCCGCACTCTGCTCCGGCGATTTTGCCCGACGGGTGATCGCTTCAATTTCCGTCGCACTGATTCCAACAGCAGAAGCTCGACTGGAGATCGCGTTAATTAGAGCTTCATTCAGCTTGCGTTTCCACTGTAGATGAATCTCGCCGTAAATAAGCCCGCGCGACTGTGCCGGCGGCAGGATAAATGTCGCAAGTGCGGCCCCACCACCTGGCGCAAGAGCAATAGTGTAGGGTGGCACCGGATGCGTCGTGCCAACTATCGTCTGCGGTACTCGAATTGTCACGCTGTTCGCTCCGACTTTTGGAAGTCGGACGGTGAACTGTCGCACCGCTCCGGGTTGATGATCCCTTTCGGAACAGAATCCCTCGTTCCCCCAGTTGCGAATGAAGAATGCCCATGTATCGTCGTCGAGATCGTCCTTGACGTGTATAAATACTCCCCAAGCGGGATGCAACTCAGTACCGCAAGAGTGTGCGCAGTCTAATCCGAGTTGACCAATGATGATCGCCTCCGTTCCGCCTGGAAACAAGTCGTCGGGTCGTGCCGCTCCCGCAGGGGTCGCATTAGCGGTGTGTAGGATTTGATCTTCGTTATCGACGGCAGAATGCAGAGCCCTCCACCATGGTATCCCGTCAAATAGATCGATCGTCTCGTCTGAATTAAATTCGATCTGCGGATTGTACTGTCCAGAGACAAACAGTGAACCTGAAACATGTCCCGACTCATCCAAGGCGGCGACATTTAGCGTGTAATCGTCATCCCAATAGTAATCGTGACCATCCCACCAAATCCATCCAGTGTACGTTACTGGCACGCCGGTCCAGTTCATATGCCCGGCAATCCCTCCAGCGGTACCTCCTTGGACGCATACACCCGCACTGTCGCGCTGCGTCAACTGGCTTGCACATAACGACGCGTCGTCCACTGGAAACCCTCCGATTTTCTTACTCCAGCTGCACACGTCGCTCGCGTTAGGGGAAGTGCCCGTGACCCGACGCCAAACCCAGTCGGGATTTATAGGAAATCCATTCTCATCGTGACGATCCGCCACAATATCCATGGCTCGCCCACGAACGCATTCCGGTGCTGCGGATGCGGCGCATTCGTGTTGTATTGCAATCACAACCCAAGCGTCTGGAAGATCCCGACACTGATCCCACAATCCGTTCTCACGCCCCCAATAACCGTTGTCGTCGTGACCGTCATCTGCGTACCCCAAAACGAGAGCGGAATCGTTACCAGGTTCCGTTAGTATCGGAATACCACCTTGCAAAATGGCATCCCTAATATTTCGTAGCGCTCCGAACCCCGGAACCTTGATCAAGCCGTAATACTGGTTGTCAGCGTTCTGACTAAGCGACATCGGATTCACGTAGCGCTTCCAAGTCAATCCGAATCCTCCCCTTTGAGCACATCCTCCAGCGAAGACAGAGACCAAATCGCCTTTTTTGAATCGGATGCCCGGGTAGGTTGTTTGGCTCTGACTAATGCTCGGACGGTCTATGCGCCAGACCTCCGTATTAGGCCGAGGCGACGTGCAGCCGATTGTTTCAGTGCCGCTTGTTGGCGTCTGCGGGTTCTGGCAGTCGGCCGCTGCGACCTCAGAACTATACCCGAATGTAAGTCCAGAGAAAAAAAGGAAAAGGTAAATTCGCACCTTGTTCATTGTCTACCTCCTACTTGGTTTCGTATTTTATGCGAGACGTCGCTCAAAGTAACGATTCGGGATGTCGCGAATCATTAGCCAAACAAATAGTGAACACCATGGAGCGGGCGACGAGGCTCGAACTCGCGACTTTCAGCTTGGGAAGCTGACACTCTACCACTGAGTTACGCCCGCGTTTTCAAACTGATTTTGGGCAATTATGACATAAATGCTCTCTGCCTTCCAGATTTTTCGCGGGCATCGGCAATAAGATATATAATCACTCGTCCCAAAAGAAATCATGTTGCTGAGATCAATCCTATGAACGATTCCAAATTCGCCTACGACGAAGTTCCCTACTCAAGCTTTACATTTCCGCAGACGCGTCCTGATCGGCTCGCGACGCTTGGGGCTTTTCACGGCCTGAATACAGCATCGCCAGATAACTGCCGCGTTCTGGAACTCGGGTGCGGGGACGGGACAAATCTTATTTCGTTCGCGTATATCATACCGAACAGTGAATTTGTCGGAATCGATCTGTCCGCAACGCACATCGAGAAGGCAGAAAAGACCTCTCAAGAACTTGGCCTGTCTAACTTGACGTTCCTAAAAGAAGATGTGATGGATTTCAGCCGCGAGCGTTTTGGTGAATTCGATTTCATCATCGCACACGGGCTTTTTTCGTGGGTGCCGGACTTCGTGCGGGAAAAAGTGCTTCGGATCTACGCCGAATGCCTAGCCGAAGACGGCGTCGGCTACATAAGCTATAACGCCTACCCGGGCTGTCATATTCGGCAGATGATTTGGCACATGATGCAATTCCATACCGAAAAAATCGAAGACCCGATGGCCAAAGTCAACCACGGTGTAAATTTTCTGAACTTTTTGGTCGCGGCGTCGCCGACAGACAGCTTGTATCAGAGGATGATAAAAACCGAGCTGTCGCAGTTTGCCGAGCGTACGGCCGAGAATATCTTTCACGATGACTTTGCATCTCTGAATCAGCCTTTTTACTTTCACGAATTCGTCGAGAAACTCAACGTAAACGGGCTGCAATTCCTGAGCGAGGTCGATTCTTTCTGGATGGAAGCTGGACAAATCTCACCGGAAATTTTGGAGAAACTGGATGAACTAGGTGACGACATTGTCCGACGGGAGCAGTACATTGACTTCATTAAATGCCGCCCTTTCCGGAGTACGTTAGTCTGCCGCGACACAAAGAAAATAGAGCGTCACCCTGCACCCGACATTCTCAAAAACTTCTATCTTGCATCGCAAGTACTTCCTGAGTCTCCGAAACCGAACCTTGAGGACACGTCAAAAGTCACGTTCCTCGGTCCCGAAGGCGGGAAACTGGAGATCGATCACCCGCTAACGAAAGCTGCGTTGGTGTGTCTGGAAAAAGCATGGTCAAGCTGCCGGACGCTGGACGGATTGATCGATGAAGCGAAGCTTCTTTGCGGCGGAGCAACCGACGCTGACGTAGAAAAAACCACAGAAAATCTGTTGGGGATGTTTCACTCAGGTTTTGTTTATCTGCACAGGTTCCGACCGCCATTCGCTTCCGAGCCCGGCGAATTCCCGACAGCAAGCGCTTTTGTCCGTTGGCAGCTTCATCACAAAAGCGACAACCTCACTACACTCTCGGGCATGAACTTGAAGCCTGACAGCGACCTCATGCGTCTTATGCTAATGCTGTTGGATGGCTCACGTGACCGTAAGGCATTGGTTTCCGAAGTCGCGGCCAGAACAGAATTCGATGAGGCAAAAAAAGACGAGCTAATGGCCCAACTGCCTTTAACGATTGAGAATAAATTGATGGAATTTGCGAAGCTCGGATTGCTGCTTGGCTGAGAGCGTGATTTAAAGCTTAGATCGTAGAAGAAAGTCCGTTACCTCACGCACAGCTCCGCAGCCGCCCTTTGCCTTCGTCACGTAAGCGACGTTCGCAAGAACCTCGTCAACAGCGTCCGCAACGGCAATCGAAAGGCCGACCTTGCCCAGCAGGCCGAGATCACCGATATCATCTCCGACAAAGGCGGTTTCGTCTGGCGAAACTCCCGCTTCGGCGATGATCTCTTCGAAATCACGAATCTTGTCATCAGAATTAGCCTTCACGTATTTAATACCTAACTCATCCGACCTTTTTCTGATAATCGTTTCGGCGTCACGGCCGGTGATTATTCCTGAATGAAAACCTGCCTGATGCCACATCACGAGTCCCTGTCCATCGCGAACGTGAAATACCTTCATCTCTTCGCCGCATTCCGAAAAATAAAGACGACCGTCCGTAAGAACGCCGTCGCAATCCATCAAAAGCAGTTTAATGTTACGTGCCCGGGAAACTATTGCGGCGTCGATCATAGGATTAACGAACTTCGAAAATATCCACCGAGCTTAGTTTCCAGCCTGATCCAGTCTTTACCAATCTGTAAACGGCCGGGCCGGTTTCGGGTTCTTTATTCAGCAGCTTGATCGCCAGCGTTGCTTCGACCAGAACCGTATTCGCGTCGATCTTATCTACATGAAGGATCTGCGTCCGCCACTCGACCGCCTGACCGGAGATTCCCGAAACAAAGCGTGTAGCGTCGCCCGGAACGGCCATCGCGTCTAATTCGGCCTTGCGGTTGGAGATCGCGGCTTTGTCCCATTGTGCAAAATAGGCTTTCACTGATTCATCAATAACTGACGACGCATTTGAGCGGTTTCGTATAGCTCGCGCGGCGAGACCAGCTCCGTATTCGGCGTCCGCTTTGATCGCATCCTCGGCAAACTTCACTGCCTGAGCAGCCCGTCCGCCTTTCGATGCAACCTCTCCCAAACCGACGTTTGCCCATGCCAGACTTCGCGATGTCGGGAGCTTTTCATCCAGAACAGCACGGAACTCCTTTTCGGCGTCGGCGTTCTTGTTTTGAGCCAAAAGAGAGCGGCCGAGCAGCACGCGAACATCGTCAAACCTCGGCACCTCGCGAAGAACGGCTCGTGCGGTAATCTCGGCGGCGGCATACTCCTGTTTATCGAATGAGCGCTTTACCGCAAGTAGCAAATCGCTGTCAGTCAGTTCACGGGGAGCAACGTCGTCCGAATATTCGGTCTGTGGATAAAACTTTTCGGGATCGACTTCGACACGGATGATCTTATTAACCGTTTTGAATACCACTTCTCCGAAGCTTTTTGCACGGATCGTGGTCGGTGCCGACATCCGTTCGCCGTTAGCCAAAAGTGCGGCGACGTTAACCGTAACATCGACGGCTCCAGAATTGCGCAGGTTGATCTTTGATTCCCCGCCCGACACTTGAGGCAGCCCGACCTGCAAATTCGTATCAGTCACTTGATCGAGCATGTGATCTAGAAATTCTTTGTTCGCGGAATTCGCCGCTCGAAACTCAGACAGTGTGAAGCTGCCATCCTGCATCGCGGCCCGGATAGCGGTGAACATCTCTACCTGTCCGACTTTTTTTGCCAACAACCGCCAAATCATCGCGCCTTTGTTACCGACTTCCGGGTAATAATAATCGTCGAGCGGCGAGGCGATATTCAGCGGCGAGTCACGGCGAACCACTGCGGCGTAAGCCGTTCGCTGCCGAAGGCGTTCAACATCGGCCACGTCCTTGCCGTATTTGCTTTCGAGAAACTGAGTCGCAATAAACTTCGCAAGCCCCTCGCGGATCACGCCAAACCCATCGCCATTTACCGCAACTGCATTTCCAAGCCACAGCTTCGCAATCGCATCGGCAATGTTCATCGCCGTCTGCGAATCGATCTTGGAGCGACGTAGGACCGCGTCATCGACAAAAATTGTCCCGCCGCCCGAAAAGCCGCCGCCGCGTTTTACGGTAACAATTCGGATCGGAACATCCGGTGCGGCACCAAGCAATGTTGCTGTAAACGTCTTTGCTTCCGAAGCGATCGCCGCAAGCTCTGCCGCCCGCTTCTGTTCTTCCGCCCCGGAACCTTTCGAAACCATCACCGTAACGCCGCTAGAATTTGTCGGATCCCACGTTCCTGCAACAAAAAACGGCTGCCCGTTAAGCTTCTGATCGAACGCCCCCTCCGTCTCGACACCGGACGACACAGCGGTTTGACCACCGCTCTGAACCTGCAAACGGAGCGGGGCGAAGTCGGCACCGCGTGCAAAATACCAACTGTTCGGCGTCGGATACCAAAAGGATGTTGGCAGAAACTGAGCCCCAACCGGCGAGATCGCGTTCAAACCGGAATTTTCTTTAACGTTAAATTTATAATCGACGGTGGCTGAGACCGTGCCGTTCGGTTGGACAGATGTAATTCGCAGCACGATCCGCTGAAGGCTGGTCGCGGAGTTAATTTTCTCCTCGCCCTTTGTAAAATCGACCGTTGAACCATTGATATTGACAGCCGTTATCTCCGCGCTCGATCCGATCCGCAGCGTCAGCGTCGATGCCGGTTGGCCGGAGACATTCTTTAGATCGATTTTTGCCTTGACAACAAGGTTTCGGTCGGCTTCCGATTGCGGCAGCGTCGCCGAGATATCGTACTTCTGCACCTGCCACGTTGACGATATACGAACGTCGGTCTGGGCAAACGTCGTGAAGGTATAAGTAAAAAGTAAAAAGGCAAAACCTGCCCAATAGTTTGTTTTCATCTCTGCGTCTCAGCGGTTCAATCTTCCTGAACCAATTCGTGAATCTGTTTTAATTTGACGAGCAATGTTTCGAGTCTCGACAACGGCAATTGGTTTGGACCGTCGCTCGGAGCTTTTGCCGGGTTGTCGTGGACTTCCATAAAAACAGCGTCCACACCGCAGGCGACACCGGCACGCGCGAAGTTTTCGATGTATTCGGACTGCCCTCCGGTTGCTTTGCCAAGTCCGCCTGGCAATTGAAGCGAATGCGTCACATCAAAAACGACCGGCACGCCAAAGCTCCGCATTATCGGAAAGCTTCGCAGATCGACGACAAGATTATTATAGCCAAAGCTCGCACCGCGTTCGGTCAGAAGGATCTTCTCACCACCTGCCTCCCGCAGCTTGTCGACAATGTTCTTTGCATCCCAAGGAGCGAGAAACTGGCCTTTCTTTACATTGACCGCTTTCCCCGACCTCGCTGCCGCGACCAGCAGATCGGTCTGCCGGCAAAGAAACGCCGGTATCTGCAGGATGTCAGCGACCTCAGCCGTTTTCTCAACCTGCCACGGTTCGTGAATATCCGTGATCACGGGTACACCGATCTCTGCTTTGACCTGTGCCAAGACTTCAAGCCCGAACTCCATTCCCTGTCCGCGAAAACTCTCGATCGAGCTGCGGTTCGCCTTATCGAACGAAGACTTGTAAACAAAATCGACGCCTACATGCGCGCAAATGTCCTTGATCTCCTGCGCCATTAACAAGGCATGCTGCAGCGATTCGACCACGCACGGGCCGAGAATAAAGGCTAACTTACCATCGCCAAACGAAATATCGCCGACCTGAAATGATTGCATTGTCGTCACTATTTGCTTTCGGATTTGAATTTATAGTACGCATTGATATCGGATCGTGTAAAATTCCACCATATAAAACCAAGCCAAATCGGCGGCACGATAAGTTGGAATATCCAACCCAGCTTGTCTGGAGCGTCGTTTTCGCCATTTGCGATTGCATATAGTACGATCCCAGTCCACCACACAACGTTGAGTGTCACAAAAAGCAGGGTAGCAATTCTGCCCGCAACATCGCCGTAAAAAGCCCAGATTGCCGAAGCTGCGGAGAAGATACACAAAAATAACGATACGAAAATCAACACAATATTCGCATTGCCTTCAGCGTCATAGAGAAAAAGTATGGATCCGTTAAACGGGAGAGTTCGAAGCCCAACCAAGAACGCCTCCCGTTTGCTTACAAAAAAGACTGAAACGAACGGCATAAGTCCATAAGCAACCACGACAAAAATTGCCAGTACGTAAAGTCGGATCGGCTTGTCAACACTTTTCGCCATAGCTTACCTATCAACCTATCGTTTGATTTGATCGAAGCCGCTTGTTGCCTGCACAAACCGGTGCATTTCGGATTCTGCATCGATCCTCGACAGCAAAAAAGGATCATCGCCATTTTCGCACAATCTAAGCTCAGTCGTAACCGCCGACTCATATCCGGTCTTCTCGGCAGCATCTCGCTCGCGTTTTGAGACATTCCCGTTTGGATAACAAAAGTGGACTGTTTGCTTTTGCAGCTTATCCTCAAGCATCAATTTCGAAACCCGCAATTCGTCCGCCAAACTCACTTCATCCATATTTGTCAGGATCGGATGATTTGCCGTGTGCGAACCGATTTCGATATCTGTTTCCTGCATTTCGCGGGCTTCTCCCCAACCGATTGCTTTGAATTCATCAGTCGGAAGGTCCGGGACAGTAACTTCCATCTGAGACGCTATGTCTAGCAGTATCGAATCTTTTTCGTCTCCCAGCATCTTCTTGAGTTCTGCATTGATCGAACCAGCCGCTTTAAGGCGTGACTCCACATGGCTCAAACTTAATTCTATCTTCTTTGAGCCGACCATAAGATCACAGCGTTCCGCCGAAGTTTGTCCCAAAATATACCTGGCCTTGTCGGTCCATATCCAGCTCTTGCCATCGACAAAACCTGTAACCACATAAAGCGTCGCCGGCACATTAAACTTTTTCAAAACAGGAAACGCAATGTCGTAAAAATCCCGATATCCGTCGTCGATCGTTATCGCGGCCGAACGCGGCGGAACAGGTTCGCCTTTACGTCTATACTCAATCAATTCGTCGAGTGAGATTATCTTATAATGCCTGGTTAGATAACTAAGGTGTGATTCGAACGTCGCCCACGAAGTTTTGCCGAATTCCTCATCCCGGCTGAAGCGGTGATACATAAGGATCGGAACCTTATGCCGGTTAAGAAAGCGTATCGGCGCAAAAGCATTTGATCTGGCCAGAAACTTCAAGACCTTAATCTTCAGCATTTTCACCTCGGTTCAATCGATGTCTTAATCGCCTCCGCATTTCGTCTTTTTCTCTTTTTACCGGCAGCCTGTATCGCTTGCCGACTGAAACGTCCTGCGGCTTTCTTTGCACTTCACCTGACGCAATCAACTTCACCGATTCCACAATCAAATTTGCCGATTCTTCCCGTAAGCCGGATTTGAAACTCTCAATGAATTCTTCAAAATTCAGATCGTAAGCAAAGTCGTATTCCAGCGGCACTGTCGTCTGCAAAATAATGTCGCCTGCATCCACCTTTGCCGCGACAAAGTGCACCGTGATCCCAACCTCTTTTTCGCCGTTAAAAAGCTCCCAAAAGATAGGCGGTCCGCCGCGATAATGCGGTGCCAAGCCTTGATGAAGATTTATCGAGCCGAGCTTCGGAATCGAAAACACGTTTTCCTTTATTATGTTTGTGCCGTAAATGACACCAAGATCGGCGGCCGCCCTTATCATTAACTCGATGGAAGCTTCCGAATGAAAATTATCGACCTCGTAGACCGTCAAACCTAAGCTTTCAGCGATCTCAATTGTTCGGTTCCCGGCCGCGCTCGACATCAACCTCGCGACCCTTTTTTGGAAAAAGCTTCTTCGCAGTTCCTAAAACGCCGTCATATTTGATCGAGCGGCGTATTTTCTCGACGACGCCCCGGCGAAGAGTCGTGACCGTCTCAACAAAAACACCTACGATCTCAATATTCTCAAGACCATAGAGCTTTTCCAAAACTATTTCCGCACCGCCATGCGTCAGTAAAATTACACGCATAAGCGTCCCCGAAAATTAACTGATCTCTTTCAACGCTTCAATGTTCTGTGCAAGCGGCTGCTTATCGCTCGCAACGTCGTGCTGCAAATTTTCACTATTCAGCCGATTTTCCCATGCCGCTTTTACAAACGATGTAAACAGCGGATGTGCCGCTAGCGGTTTCGATTTGTATTCCGGGTGGAACTGGCAAGCAACAAAATACGGATGCACATCGCGTTTCAATTCGATCATTTCTACAAATTTTCCGTCAGGCGAAACGCCGCTGAAAACAAGGCCTTCTTTTTCGAGCACTTCGCGATATTCAGGGTTGAACTCGAATCTATGGCGATGCCGCTCGCCTATCTCTTCAGCCCCATGATATATCTCGCTGGCAAGCGAATCTTCCTTCAGCTTGCAAGCCCATTCGCCAAGCCGCATTGTTCCGCCGAGTTCATCAACATTGACCAAGTCGCGCAATTTGAAAATAATCGGGAACGGAGTTTCTTCGTTGAATTCTGTCGAATCTGCGTCACGCAGGCCGCAAACATCGCGTGCAAATTCAATGCACGCCGTTTGCATTCCGAGACAGATGCCAAAATACGGAGTGCCTGATCGACGTGCGTATTTGATCGCTTTCAGCATTCCCGCAATTCCGCGTTTGCCAAAACCGCCCGGCACGAGGATCGCGTCAAAGTCCTGAAGTTCAGCCTCGTAGCCTTCCTTTACCAGATTTTCAGATTCTATCCACGCGACATTCACGCGAAGATTATTGGCGACACCGGCATGCGTCAAAGCTTCCCGAAGCGACTTGTAAGAATCTTCAAGCTCCACATATTTGCCGACGATCGCAATTTTAACCGTCCCGCCGGTCGGATCTTTAATCGTCGCGACCAGCTCACGCCAGTTTTTCAGATCGAGGTGCGGGAATTGTTCGTTTAGTTGAAGGTCGTTGACGATCAATTCGTCCAGCCCCTGCTCGTGAAACGCGAGCGGCACTTCATAAATTGTCGGCACATCGAGAGCAGAGATCACTGCGTTTTCCTGCACATTGCAAAAGAGAGCGATCTTTTTCCGCAAATCCATCGGCAGCGTCCGTTCCGAACGGCATAGCAAAACGTCAGGCGCGATACCGATCTCGCGCAGCTCTTTTACCGAATGCTGCGTCGGTTTTGTCTTCAGTTCACCTGCGGCGGCAATGTACGGCACAAGCGTTACGTGAACAAACATCGCGTTCCCGCGGCCTTCTTCGTTGCCAACCTGGCGGATCGCCTCCATAAAGGGCAATGACTCGATATCGCCGACAGTACCGCCGATCTCGACGATCAGAACATCAGGTTCGTGCTCGTTTGCGACCGTTCGGATCGCCATTTTAATCTCGTCAGTGATATGCGGAATGACCTGGATCGTTTTGCCGAGATAATCACCGCGGCGTTCCTTTTCGATCACCGAAAGATAAATCCGGCCGCTCGTCCAGTTATTCGCCTGCGAGAGCTTTGCGTGAGTGAACCGCTCATAATGACCGAGATCAAGATCGGTTTCGGCACCGTCGTCCGTGACGAACACCTCGCCATGTTGAAACGGCGACATCGTGCCCGGATCGACGTTGATGTACGGATCGAGCTTCATCATCTGTACCTTCATCCCGCGAGCCTCAAGCAGACAGCCGATCGAACTTGCCGCCAAACCTTTGCCCAAACTCGAAACCACGCCGCCTGTTACGAAAATGTATTTAGTCATAAAATCTCACTCGCCGCATCGTCACTTCCTTCAATCTCTGCGTTTCCTCCGGCTTTCCCTTCCCGCTTCTTCTTCCGATAACGCCCGTCCTTCATCTGCATAATCGTTTCTTTTGCCTTCGCTGCCGCCGGATTCATCAGTTCATTAAGGGCATTCATCGACGCTCCCATCATTGTTGTATTCTCCGCCGCGTTTCGCTCGAACTCTTCGGAAGTTCGCTTTTGCGGTTTCGAAAGCACTTTCAGGCCGACGATCACGCCGACAATCAATAAGACGAAAAATAATAATCCGAACCAATCGCCCATAATCGCAAGGCTTTCCTCTTATTTTGGTTTTAGTTCCTCTGATTCCGTGGTTAAGACTTAAATCTGACCACAGAATAAGACAAACAAGAACCGAACAAGACGAAAGAAACAAATTTCCGACCAGACCAACTACGATCTCAGGATCTGCCTAACCTGTTCAAGATCTTTCGCCGTATCGACCCCAATCGAGGATTGCTCCACCTCGACGACCTTTATTTTCACGCCGTTTTCCAGAATGCGAAGCTGTTCGAGCATCTCACATTTTTCTAAATGGCTCTGTCCGGTTTTTGCATATTTCAGCAAAAATTCCCGCCGGTAAACGTAAAGGCCGGTGTGTTTCTTAAAATGCTGCAAAAGTCCCGGATCGTCTTTTAGCGCGAAATCCAACCCGCCGGCCCGATTGACCTCATCGCGGAGAAACGGTATCGGCGACCTTGAGAAATACAGGGCGTTTCCGCTTTCCCCAGTGACGACCTTAACAACATTCGGCGAGAAAACATCCGCAATGTTTTGAATCGCTTCGCAGGTGGTCGAAACATCGGCGGTCGGATCGTTCACCAAAGCCTCGACCGCCGCGTTAATCGCTTCCGGCGATATCAGCGGCTCGTCGCCCTGAACGTTCACGATTATTGATCCTTCAGGAAGACGTTCCGCAACTTCAGCAATACGGTCGCTGCCCGATAGATGATCCTTCGAGGTCATCAAAGCCTCGCCGCCGCACTCGACAACGACGCTGAAAATCCGCACGTCATCCGTCGCGACAATTACCCTCGAAAGCACCGATGCTCTCATTGCTTGCTCTAAGGTCACCACTATCAACGGCTTACCGTCGATTTCCATCAGCAGTTTTCCCGGCAAACGGACAGAATCGTACCGTGCGGGAATCACTGCGATCACATTTTGTTTGGGATTTGATCCGTTTTGCTCCACGGGATTCTAAGTTATATCTGTTTGGCTCAACTATCAAGACTAAAAACCCGAAACTTGGAAGTTGTTCCGCTTTTCGCTAAACTCACCTGCGATGCAGGAAATAATTACTGACACACAAAACGATTTCGAAGCTTCTCAGCGACCTGCTCCCTTTGCCGTTGAATCGCCGACACCGAACAATCCGCCGTGGAACTCAGGCGTTGCCTTCGGCGTTTGGTTCGCCAGTGTGGCTTTGATTCTAGTGGTACCGAGCGTTACGTTACTGCCGTATGTTTTGTCGCTCAGCGGTCAATACACAGACAGCTCCGAGTTGGTGGAGTTCATAAAAGGCGATTCGACCGCAATCATCTTGCAAATTGCAGCGGTAGTTCCTGCTCACCTTCTGACTATCGTAATGGCGTGGCTGGTCGTCACCAAAATGCGTACTTTTTCTTTTAGAGATACTTTAGGTTGGCGTTCCGGTGGAATGGCGTGGTGGCACTATGTCCTGATCGGCGCGGGCTTCTTTCTTCTAGCTGGCGTAGTCGGCAGCTATTTTCCGGAACAGGAGAATGACTTGATCCGCATTTTGAAGAGTTCGAGGACTGCTGTTTATCTGGTCGCTTTTATGGCAACCCTCACGGCCCCGTTGGTTGAAGAGGTCGTCTACCGTGGAATCCTGTATTCGGCTTTTCAACGTACTTTCGGGGTAACCATTGCGGTAATTTCAGTTACTTTGCTTTTTGCTGTCGTTCACGTGCCGCAATATTATCCGAGTTATTCGACTATCTTTCTGCTGACGGTCTTGAGCCTGATTTTGACTCTTATCCGGGTTCGCACCGACAACCTGCTCCCTTGCATTATTCTACATACAATCTTCAATGCTATTCAGTCAGCCACTCTAATACTCGAACCGTATATCACGACCGAAAGTCCGGCGGGAAATGTTCCTTCAGCGGTACTTCATCTATTCAAATAAAAAAAGTGGGCGGCCAGTTCAGGCAACCCGCTATTTCTTTTGTCCTAAACCTCTAACCTACGGCCTTCCCGGCTTGGAATCCTGGACTTCACGCGTGGGTGGCGGCGAGACACTGCCCGATCCGGACGATCCTGAAGATCCACCCGACGACCTGATTGGCTCCGAACCGAAGGACGAGTCAGGATCGATTGATCGGCCCGGTTTGACCGAGCTGATGTCACGCCCGGTTGAACCGCTGCTACCCTGAACTCTGATAAACGGCGGCGGCTCGTTACCTGTCCGAACACCCGGTTTTCCATCGGTAGGCAACCGAATTCCGCCATGTGCCGGAGGCTGGACAACTGCCGGTGGTAAATTGTAATACCAGATACTGTGTCCAAAGCCGTATCCATAAGGCGAGTTCCATCCATAGCCGAATGGCAGGAAGCAATGGCTGCGGCGAAACGGATCGTAGACCCACAGGCCGAACGAATCGTACATATTCCAGCCGCGGCCTAAAAACGACCTCATCAAAGCGGTCCGCATCGTATTCCTGGCAAGGTTTCCACTGATCTTGGCAAGCTCCTTAGCTCGTGTTTTGCTCCACAACTCCAACGAATCTTTTTCGTCGCGATCGAATTTCGCGATTGCCATCTGCGAGCCTGAAAGCGAAGCTTCGCGGCCGGATTTGACGATGGCATTTTCATCATTGCCGATCTGAGCACGGCCTTTCCACACGGCAATCGTTGCATTTCCATCTGCCGCGACATTAACGCGATAGACACCTGACTCAATGAGGCTGAGCTTCGTCTTCGGAGAATTTACCGTTACCTTGAAATCTTCGGTGGCAAAAACCTCGAATATCGCACTTCCCGAATCAAGCCTGATGTGAAGATCGTCAAGCGATGTGGATTTGAACTCAAACGCCGAGTTTCCGCCCAAGCGAAGATATGAGCCCGGATTAAGCAAGACTTCAGTCTTTCCGTCCGCACCGGTCGAGACACGGTCGCCGATCTCGAGCTTATCGCCTTTCAATAAAAGGCCGCTCTTTCCGGCTTTTCGGACAATGCCAACCGATCCCTCGACAAAATTGACTCCGCCTGCTTTCGCGGAAATTACATACTTATCCCCGGCTGCTGCCGAGATAGTTTCATCCTGGGACGATGCCGCAGTGACGAATGACAATGCCACCAATGCGACACTTACAATTCGCGAAATGTAATTTTTCATATTGTTCCTCGGGAAGAGCTTTTTGTTGATGATATTCTCTTGTTAGGCAAAAATCAATAAATTTACGTCTAATATGTGGGTTTTATTTAAGGAGAAAAATTCGAACAACCTTAAAACTAGATACGTAATCATAGTAGTTACCCAACGACTTTTGGGCAGATCTGATAAATAATTCATATTATGGCCACATTTAAGGACCCAACACAATGTTTCGCACCGCTGGAAGTTGTCGAGCGATTGTTGGAAATACGTGCGGAACTTGGTTTTCCTGAAACGGTCTATATGTTGAGATCAGAAGAGTTGACGGATTTTCTTGACGCTTACGGCTTTGACATTTACGCTTTTTCAACCGAGAACGAGAAGATTAATTACGGCGACTACCGATCTCCTGTGGTTCCCGGCGGCGATGCAATGCATACGTCGATCAAAGCTCACTAATAACTTTTATTTCAACTAAGGAACGCGGAAGGTGATTCGAGCAATTGAGCACCGTTCGCGTTTTCTTCTAAGATTTCTGCCCGTATCCGTCAGATAGCCTTGACGATAAAAAGCGTGCCATCGTCATCCAAAAACTTCCGCTCGGTAAAGTCCGCCACACCCTTTCTAACATAGTCAATCATTTCCTTCGCCGGTAGATCGATACATTCCAAAACCCTCTTGGCAAAACGCTCCGTACCGTACTCCTCGTCGGCATCATTCGCGGCCTCGGTTATTCCGTCCGTGTAAAGGACCATAACCTGTCCCTTTTCGAAGCGAATAAAATGCTGATGATAACGGGCATCGGCAAACATTCCGAGCGGCGTATCGCCATATTCGACAAAACGGTATTCGCCGTCCGGCTTGATCAAAAGCGGCGGGTTGTGGCCGGCATTCGAGAAAACAAATGTCCGGTTGGTCGTGTCGAGAATGCCATAGATCGCTGTTACGAATTGGTTGTCCTTGACGGAATCCCAAAGCAGATTATTGATCTTTGAGAGCAAAATGTGCGAGGCATAACCAGTCTGAACGCCCGCCCTGATCGACGCTCTTAAAAATGCAGTCAAAAGTGCGGCCGGAATTCCCTTCCCGACCGCATCGGCAACCGTGATACCGATTTGATCGTCAAATATTCTCACCCAGTCATAATAATCTCCGGATACTTCTTCTGCCGGAAAGATATATGCGCTGATGTCAAAATCTTCAAATTGCGGATCGTGATTCGGCAAAAGCTCAAGCTGCACCTGCCGAGCGACCTCAAGCTGTGCTTCGATTCTTTTTTTTTCGACGACTTGTTCGTGAAGCCTTTCCTTCTCGATGATGATCGCGACCTGCGAGGTCAGCATTTGCAAAACCGCAAGATCGTCCTCGGAGTAAGCGTTCAGATGATCGCTTTCCAGATCGAAGGCACCAATCACCCTGTCATTAGAGATGATCGGCGCGACCATTTCCGACCGTGTTCGCTTGCGTGCGGCAAAATAGCGGGCGTCCTGACTCACGTCCGGCGAAATTATTGCCCGCCCTGTCTGAGCGACGCGGCCGAGAAGTCCTTCACCCATCCGCAGTTTCGGCTCGATAAGCCCGAAGCTTATTTCGTAACCACGAATTACCTTGGATTTGAAGACATACGGATCGCCGTCATCATCACCGTAGTCGATCAAATAGATACCGGCGGCATCATACGGAAGCAGCGAACCGAGCGTATCCATCACGAGATTCAGCACCTCCTCAATATTGATCGAGCTGCTTATCTTTTTCGTGATGTCGAGCAGCATCCGCAGCTTGTCTTCAATGGAAAGCTTCGGGTCGGGCGTAGAATTTTGCTCGATGTGATCGTTCATTTAATTTTGTCGGCAGATAACTAAATCCCCGATCGAAAAACATTCTCCTTGTACAAATCCCACAGCCTGGAAACCTTGATCCGGTATTCGATCAGCGCACGGCTGACATTGTAATGCCGTGCGATCTCGGCTGACGTCTTTCCGCGTTCAACCATGTCTTTTAGACCTCGGTAGGGCACCAAAGCCGCTGCACCGGTCGCGTAAGCTTCTTCTTCGATCTCGGCGTTATAATCTCGAGCGACAATTTTGCCGTCCTTGTCGCGCTTCTCTATCGCCAACCGGCTAGGCTTATGGCCAAGAAAAACGTGACACACTTCTTCCATAAGAGTAGCATTATGCCGATTTTTTCCGTGCGTGGGGTTGAGAACTATCAGTTTTCGGCCGTCGGGCAACACTTTTGAAGCGGCTCCGCCAGACCAACTGTCCTTACCTTCGCCAAGAAGATGGCCCTTTGCCTCGTCACTTAAGGCCTCGATCTGATCGAATGTAACAACAAGAAGCTTTGCGTATTGAGCAAGCTTGAACGGATCAAGCCGCTGGCTGTCATCTCGCAGTCCGGCAAATTCACGCAACCCTTGTGCCCGAATTTCGTGGTGGCGGCCTTTCTGAGTTGGAGGTATGTCAGGAGTGAGCATTCGCCAAAGTCAGAACCGCTGAGCGGTAGAGACGGGTGTCCGATCTATCAGTTAGGCAGGAGGCCAGTCGGCTACCGCTCCCGGATTCTGACTTAATGCAAGAACTAAACTTCCTTGTATTCCGAATCGACGTCTTCGCTCGAAAGAGCTACGCGATAGCCGCTTGACTGCTTTTGCTTGGTGATCAAAAGATCGTCCTTTGTTTTTAAGAGATCGGCACGATTGTAAACAGAAAGCTCGAAATTATATCCGTGCGTGATCGCGTCCTTCGGGCAAGCCTCGACGCAGTAACCACAAAAGATGCAACGTCCGTAATCGATGTTATAGACCTTTGCGTAACGCTCGTCTCTGCCAATACGCTGCTCATAAGGTCGTGGATCGGTTTCGGCTTCGATATAGATGCAGTCCGACGGGCACGCCGCCGCGCAGAGATAGCACGCGACGCATTTTTCCTTGCCCAGTTCGTCCACATGCAAAAGGTGCTGCCCTCGATAGCGCGGCTGAACGGTGATCGGGACATCCGGATACTGCACCGTCCACTTTTCACGCGGTATCTCGGAAAGCGTACGCCGCATTCCCTTCAAGACGGCAACGGTTGACTGAAGTACATCAGTAATAATAGACATAAAAATGTAAGGAACTCGAAAAAATTTCGAGGTACCGAAGCGAAGACCGTAAATCGGTCAAATCACTTAAACCGCAATTACCCCTGCATATTTTGAATCATGGCCATGCCGCCAAAGAATAGATAAAATATCGCCCAGGCCAAGCCAAGCAGCGTACCAATTATGCCCGTGATGATACCACCGAGGGCAAGTCCTGCACCGCCGTACTCATTCGGATTCGAGCTTGCCTTTCCGCGAGCCATGAAGCCAACAACAAGGGCCGGAATGCCTGTCAAGAAACCACAGCAAAGAACTATACTGAGGATGCCGAGAACCAGCGAAACGATTGCCATTGTCTTGTTCTGACCGGCTGCAGTGGATGAAGGTGTAAATGATGGATTTTGCATAGGCTCCTGTTGATAGCTCGGCTCTATGGCCGGCGGTGGTGTCCATTCCGGCGTCGCGGACGACGGCGGATCGAAAGGGCTTGCCGAGGCAGTGCTGACGACCGGATCGGGATCCTTGAACTGTGGAAAATTCGGTGCCGGCGGCTCATACGTCGACGGCTTCGGATCGGTGAAAGGCGACGGTATCGGCGGCGTTGTTTTCGAGAAAGGCGATTCGACCGGCGCATCTTTGCCAGAAGGATTAAATGGCGAGGGCGGCGGCGGATCGGTGAACGAAGGCGGACTCAAACTCGGCTCGGAAAACTTCGGCGGCTCAGGTGCAAGCGGCGGAATGTCCATCACGACCTCATCCTTCGCATCGTGAGCGTGCATTTCCTTGCGGATCTCTTCCTCTGAAGCGTACATGGTCTTCAACGGGTCGGATTCGACCGGAAGTTCCAGTACCTCACCCTCTTTCGGCGTTTCAGATGCGGAAGTGTCCGACGACGGAGGAATCGCCACCGCAATGTCCTCGGGCCGCGCGACCATGGTCTTATACGGATCGACGGGAGTGTTGTCTACCAGCGGCGTGCCGTCCGATTGGCAAAACCGCATCGAATCCTCAAAAGTTCTCTCGCAAGTCGGGCATTTTTTCATAGGTTTTCCTTATTTAGGTTACAGATAGTTGCAGAGTTTCAGTAGTTTACGAACGTGAAATAAGCCCTGCAACTATTAGTAACTCTGCAACTATTACGAGACTTTTATACCTTGACGCCTAAACTAATTCAAGTTTGCTAAAGAAATAGCTGATCTCGATAGCCGCGTTTTCATCAGAGTCCGAACCATGCACAGCGTTTTCGCCAATCGACGTAGCAAAGTCTTTTCGCACAGTCCCCTCAGCCGCCTCGGCCGGATTCGTCGCCCCCATCAGCTCGCGCCAAGCCGGTACCGCGTTTTCCTTTTCCAAAGCTAGAACAACGCAAGGCCCGCTGGACATAAATTCGATCAGCTCGTCAAAAAACCCCTTGCCCGCATGAACGGCATAAAAACCCTCGGCCTCCTTTCGCGTCTGATGTATCAATTTCATACCGCGAATCTTAAATCCGCTGCCCAAAATGCGCGAAATGATTTGTCCCTGTTTCCCCGCCCGAACCGCGTCGGGCTTTATGATTCCAAATGTTAATGTGCTCATGAATCTAAAATTCGCTTTCCCTCGTTTTATGTTTATTTTAAGTCCAACGTTAGTGCTCCCAGCTGCTTATACATCTCCATGAAATCGATGTTGTTCCAAGCTTGGGTGATCTTGCCGTCTTTGATTTCGACTATACTCAATAAATGTAAAGTCGACCTGAGTGTTGCAAGGCGTAACTCCGATTCCCTCGCCGCAGTGTGTACCGGTCGCACGGCAGCGAGCGGCAATTTTGTCGCCCTCGGTAACCGTGTCCTCGACGGTAATTTTGATATCAGGAAAGGCCTGCAGGAAGGCCGCATGGAAAGGCTTATAACCCGCCGGCCCAATAATCGTGTTACCGTCTGCGTCCTTTAATCCGTTTGCAACGCCGTTTTCGGCAAACATTTCGTCGATCGCATCAGCGTTGCGATTGTTCCAAACTTCTTCGAACCAGCGATGTATAAATTCAGCCTGCACCATAATCCTCTCCTTGTTAGAGTTACGCGGTCGCCTTCGATCCCAAAACTTCTGCGATCGCCTGACCAATGTCAGCCGGTGACTGGACGACGCGGATGCCGGCTTCGGTTAATGCTTTCATCTTTTCGGCGGCAGTGCCTTTGCCGCCGGAGATGATCGCACCGGCGTGTCCCATGCGTCGTCCGGGCGGAGCAGTTTGGCCGGCGATGAAGGCGACGATCGGCTTTGTTACATGATCTTTTGCGAAAGCTGCGGCGTCTTCCTCGGCGGTGCCGCCGATCTCGCCGATCATTACGATGGCGTCGGTTTCGTCGTCCTCTTGAAACAATCTTAAAGCGTCGGTGTGCGTCGTACCGATTATCGGATCGCCGCCGATTCCGATCGCAGTAGACTGGCCGAGGCCGAGCGCCGTTAGCTGTCCGACAGCTTCATACGTGAGCGTGCCTGAACGCGAGACGACGCCGACGCGGCCTTCTTTGTGAATGTGGCCGGGCATGATGCCGATCTTGCATTTGCCGGGCGAGATGATGCCGGGGCAATTTGGGCCGATCATTCGGGTGTTCTTATCACGCAGATACTCGTGAACCTTCACCATATCCGCGACCGGAATGCCCTCTGTGATGCAAACAACAACTGGAATGCCGGCGTCCGCAGCTTCCATGATCGCGTCTGCGGCAAATGCCGGCGGCACGTAAATGACGCTCGCGTTCGCACCGGTTTCGCGAGCAGCATCGGCAACCGTGTTAAAGACCGCGACGCCTTCGTGTGTAGTGCCGCCTTTGCCCGGCGTCACACCGCCGACGACATTCGTGCCGTACTCACGCATTTGCAGCATGTGAAACGTGCCTTCTTTACCCGTAATGCCCTGAACGATCAGGCGTGTGTTTTTGTCGACTAGGATGCTCAACGTTGTAACCTCGTTTGTGATTATAGTTTAAAGTAATCGTGAGTATATCAAGAGCGGACGTATCACCAAAATGCCAAATTCATCGGACAGCAATGTCGAAATTGCATCCAATAATCGAAAAAATCACACTTTTTTAGTTATTTCTTATGCATTTGTATAAAAATTTGTCATAAACAGTGGACAGGGCGTCGATTTTTGCCTATGATTTATCAAGAAGTTACCATACTTCACCTCCAGCGTTTCTTTAAATTTGGTTCGGCAATTTGTTCTTTAGACCCAATATTTCAACATAAGGATTCCAACTCATGAAAAGTTCTGTATCAACATTTCAGTTTGCAAAGGTATTTCGATTGTCCGCGATTTTCGGGCTGTTACTGTTTTCGACGCTTCAGACCGTCAACGCTCAAACGACAACTTTTGCCCAGTTTTTTGAGGCGAACGGCACCAATGATTTTATATTTACCAATAACGGGGGCAGCGGGGACTTTAACGCGATTCCCGGTGGCTCACCTGTTTTCTTTCTGTATCAAAATCTTCCCACACTTCCACCTTCGTTACAGGGAATTCAAAGTGCCCATATGTTCGTCACGACGACGACCACACAACCCGGTTCCGGCGTCGGAAATGTTACCCAGCCACTAAATCAGACTGTAACCGTGCAGATAGTTAGGGATACTCCTGCACCTCCAGGAACTGGCGGCGGTTCACGAACCAATCTACTAACTGCGGTTTTTTCACCTAATGCAACCCAGCCCGCAATTGTCGGTTCCGGTGGTTCGGCAACTCTTTCTGCCAGCACGCCAGATCACAATGTGACTTTCACCTCAAACTTTCTTATTTTCACGGCGACAACCCAGCGCAATCTGGGGTTAAGCTTTTCGTCGGTCACGCCTGGTATGGCTCTAGGTCTCGGCGGTTTTCTGCAAACTACAACGGCGGCAGGATCGGGGACTTTCGCATCTAATCCGCTTCCCGTGCCTCCCGGCCCGACAGCAGCCGCGGTTACCGTCAGCGGAAGAGTTTCAACCGCAAACGGCAGAGGACTTCGTAACGCCGAAGTAACGCTTCTGAATTCGAATGGCACGATTATGACCGCCAGAACAACGAATTTCGGATATTTCTCGTTTGACGGAATTGCCAGTGGTCAAAGCGTTATTATTTCTGTCCGTTCGAAACGGTACACATTCGCTCCACAAGTCATTTCGCTTCAGGATAGTGCCACCGACTTAAACTTTGTCGCTAACCCATAACAGCGGAGCCGGAACACTTCGTATTATTTGGACGACGGTCATCATGGCCGTCGTTTTTTTGTGAACATTTTCCCAAATCTATACGTTTGAAGGTTGTCGATGCAATTTGACGTCTTTTCCTTGCGTGACGTCTTCCCTCGGATCAGGAACAGATCAGCACCTGAAAAGTTAAGGTCTCAAGGCTTATGCGGCAATTATATTCTTTCTACACAGACGCTTTTCTGATCGCCGTCAAATCGATCCTCGAACACAAGTTGCGGGCGTTTTTAACGCTGATCGGCATTATCATCGGCGTTGCATCGGTAGTGGTTGTCGGGGCTTCTATAAGCGGTTTAAACTCTTATGTAACCGACAAAGTCTCGAAAGTGCTGGGCGTCAACCATTTCATGATGGCCCGCATGGCGTTTTCCGGTCGTATGGATGACGAGGAATTCGAACGCCGCAACCGCCGCAACAAGAAACTGACACTAGACGAATACGAATACATAAAAGCGAACTGTGTAAATTGTTCGGAGGTCGGAGCTCAGATGAACGCAGGCACAGACCTTAAAGAGAACGGACTCGAAATGCCGGCGGTGCGTATACTTGGCGTGACGGCAAACATGATCGAGATCGAGGAAAAAGAGATCGAATCCGGGCGTTTCGTCTCCAACGACGAGGTAACACGCTCGGCCAAAGTTTGCGTTATCGGTTACGACATTAAGGACAAGTTCTTTCCAAACAGCGATCCGATCGGTCAGACGATCAGAATTCGCGGCGTTCCGGTCGAGATAGTCGGGCTGGAAGAAAAACGAGGTTCGATGTTCGGTGATTCCATGGACCGGCAGATCTATATTCCGCTGACGCTTCACCAATTGATCTTTAATCGTTCCGACGGCATCCAGGTCCATGGCAAATCGGCAACGCCAGAAAATTTTAAGATGGCGATCGAGGATGCGCGGACCGTGCTGCGGAACAAACGTAAGTTGATAGGCAGTGAAGATGATACGTTTGGCCTTGTGAACACACAGGACCTCGGCAATCAGATCGATCAATTCACGGCGGCCATTGCCGGAGTCGTTGTTCCCATCACGCTCATCACGCTGATCGTTGGCGGCATTGTCGTGATGAACATAATGCTCGTTTCCGTCACCGAGCGAACATTTGAAGTCGGGTTACGAAAAGCTCTCGGAGCCACCCGCAAACAGATACTGTTGCAGTTCCTTATCGAATCGGCATTGCTTTGCATAGTCGGCGGGATCATCGGACTTATGCTTGCGGCGTGCATTACACAGATGATCACCCTGCTTGCGGAAATTACGATGACGATCACGATCACTTATGTTTTTTTGTCGGTCGGAGTATCGAGCATCATTGGTATTCTCGCTGGACTTTATCCGGCGTGGAAAGCCGCACGTCTCGACCCGATCGTCGCTTTGACCCAAAGCTAGTTTCACCACAGAGGCACGGAGGACGCAGAGATTTAATATTTTGAGGAATCTGTGGTCAGGCAATTGGTTCAAAAAAGCAATCAGATATATCCTCAGCGTCCTCTGTGTCTCTGTGGTGAATAATTTCTTATGAAAGTTTCAACATCATTGCCGGCAGAAGTCCTGAAAATGGCGCTCGACAGCATCCGGGCCAACAAGTTCCGCAGCTTTCTGACAATCCTCGGCATCGTGGTAGGCGTCATGACGGCAATCGTGGTTGCGTCGATCCTGACAGGGATGCGGCAGAGCATCGTCGCGATCGTTGAGGACTACGGGACAAACAATATCTACGCTTTTCACCTCACAACGGGAATGCACGGCGATGACCGCGACGAGCGAAATCGCAAGCCGCTTACGGTTGATGACGCTGACGCAATCTTGGCTCAAACCAGTGCGGTCGAGGATATTGCTCTTGTTGCTCCTGGGATCGGAAATTGGGGTTCGAGCTTTGACGACAATCTTACCTACGAAGGCCGAAATTACCGACGAGCTGAGACCGATGGCGTATCGGCGAATTACGACCGCATCTCTAATCTGACATTGCTCGAAGGGCGTTTCATCTCCGATGCCGACAATCAGCAGCGAAGGAACGTGATCGTTATCGGCGTTAACGCCGCTGAAGCTCTTTTTCCAAACGGAACCCACCGGAAATGTCGGAAAAGTTGTTCGCATGAATGGCTCGACATGGGAAATCATCGGCGTTATTGCGAAACGCAAGACCGCTCTTTTTGGCGAGAACGAAGAGGACAGCAAGGTGCTGCTTCCCTTTCGAACCGCCCGAAAGGTCGCCCCACAGCGTGAATATTTGCTGCACATTATTCAGGCAAAAGGCGGACGCCTGAACGAAGCACTTCAGGACGCCGAGGGAATCTTGCGGCAGCGTCGTAACGTGCCTTATGGCGAGAAAAATAATTTCGACATCAAGACGGCAGGAGAATTTATCCAGCAGTTCGATTCGATCACCGCAATGGTCGGCCTGATCGCGATTGCTATTTCCAGTCTCGGCTTGCTCGTCGGCGGCATCGGCGTAATGAACATCATGCTCGTTTCCGTCACCGAACGGACGAAGGAGATCGGTATCCGCAAAGCAATCGGAGCAACCAAAGGCGCGATAGTTCTCCAATTCCTTCTCGAAGCAATGACTCTAACATTCTTCGGCGGCATTCTTGGCGTGACGCTGGCGGTCGGGATCAGCAATCTGATCATGCTGCTTTTCCCGTCGTTACCCGCGTCGATCCCGATGTGGGCTGTGATTTCGGGGCTGACGGTATCGGTCGGCGTCGGCTTGATATTCGGCGTCCTTCCCGCGAGAAAAGCATCACGGCTCGACCCGATCGAATGTCTAAGATACGAATAAGCTTTTAGATTTCCACCCGGCAGCGGAACTCTAAATATTTCTATTCACACTTCGCACGCGTCATCGGAAAATCGATTCCCATCGCCTTGCCATTATTGATGCCTTCGATTCGTGCAAACAGATTTGTTTTGTCGAGCCTGTAAATTATACGCTGTGGGAAGTCGTGCGTCGGATTCTCAAAGACAACCTCGCTCGCGGATGATTTTATAAGTTTGAACGAAGTCTCGGTCGTGTTTTGTGACGGCTTGGAGATGTAATGAATACCTGATGTCGTCCTGCACGATACGCAAGAATTCGAACGCCACGGTCTTTCCGTTCTTTACCGTTCGCGACATTCCGATCATCGATCCACCCGACAGGCTTCATCCATTGCTCTGAACCAAAGCGTTTTTTGACCGCGTCATTCTGCTCCCAACAGCCCGATATCCAACCCAAAGACTCAATCGTTGGCTTTACCTCTTGTGCAAACGACGTAACGTAAAACACGAAATATCGCTGTAACGGTCGCGACGAAAACTAACCTTATTTTCATTTATCAAATTGCTCCTTATTATTTTGTAACATGGCTAGTCTAGATCGAAACGCGATGCCGGTATTGTAAAAATCCGACAGTTTCAATTGCCCGTAAAAGCTTCCGAGATGCGATGTGTGTCTTCAATAAACGTGGTCGGGCTCTTACCGGCGAACTCTTTGAATTCATGCACCATGTGCGCTTGATCGTAATAACCGAATTCAAGCGCTTTATCCAACAATCCTTCAGAACCGCCGCTTTCCAATGATTTGAGAAGCTTCTGAAAGCGAATTATTCGCGAAAACATCTTTGGCGACACGCCAATCTTCTGTTTGAATTCGCGCTCAAGCCGACGCTCACTTACTCCGATCAATTCCGCAACCTGACGGATCGGCAGTGCGCCGTCTTTACCGACGATCAACCTTGCCGCCTCAATTATCGAGATATCGAACTTCTTGTTCGATTTAAGCCGTGCGGTAAAGATCGTTTCAATAATCGCGACGCGTTCTTCAAATGTTGCGGCCTGACAAATGCGCTCTTCGATTTCACGTCCGTCCAATCCCCAAATCGAATCGATATCTTCGATACGGTCGGTCAATTCCGAAAGTGAAAATTGAAAGAATGGAAACGCCCCGGCATGCTGGAACCTGATCCCGAATAGACTGATCTGTCCGGTCGGCCTTATCAAAACACTTTGACGCATCTGACCGGCGACTATTGTCACGGGCTGAGTCTCAATATCGTCCGCACAATGAATGCGCTGAAACCGGTCAGCGAGATTGAACACTATCTCCAGACAACCGTCAGGCACAACCGGTTCCGGAGCGCGGCTCGAACCGGACGTGTCTTGGATAGACCAAAAGCACTTAATGAACTCCGTCAAATGCGGCGATGGTGCAACTTCCGAATATTCCATAAACTAAACAAGCTCAACCGACTCTTCATATTGTGGCACATCGACATTCCACCCAAAACGGTCGCGGATGTGCTGTGCCATCGCGGCGGCAGCATCTGGTTCGCCATGAGTTGTGAAAACAGTTTTCGGTGTCGAATTCAAGCCTTCCAGCCATCGAATAACGGCCTTCCAATCAGCATGAGCCGAAAAGCCTTCGACCTTTTCAACGTGGCACCGGACAGGTATCCAGTTCTTCATTATCTTCACTTCACGCTCGCCTTCCTGAATACGCCGCCCCGTTGTTCCGGCAGCCTGGTATCCGACAAAGATCACAGTTGCGTTCTCGTCCGGCAAAATCCGCATCGCGTGATGCAGGACGCGACCGCCAGTCATCATGCCGGACGCAGAGATAATGATCCGCGCTCCACGCATGTCGTTAACACGCTTAGATTCGTCTCGCGATGATGTCGTCTTCATCGACGCGGTCCTTAGCGGATGACGTTTATTCGAAAGGATCGAAACATATTCTTCGTCGTGTTCTTCGTTCCAACGGTTGTAGACCTGCGTCGCCTGTGCCGCCATCGGTGAATCGACCACGACCGGAAGCACCGGAATTCGTTTCGCTTCTTCAAGCTCGCGAATAAGATACAAAACTTCTTGCGTCCGCCCGACCGCGAATGCTGGAATGAGGATCGGCCCGTTTCTTTTCGCGGCTTCGTTTATGATCTCCGCCATCTGCGTTTCCGAGTCAATTTCGCCGTGCAAACGATCACCGTAGGTAGATTCGCACATCAAATAATCGCAATCGGGCGGCGTTGCCGGATCTTTTACGATGGGCTGGTCGTAATGGCCGAGATCGCCTGAAAACAGAAAGCGTATCGTACGGGCAGAAACGCGACCGTTAGGGAGTGTGCCTGCGTTTCCCGCGTCAGCACACTCGTTCACACTCACGTCCTGCCCGAAGCCATCTCCACCAGCACCAAACTCGCGCCCATGATATGCCCGGCCACCAGAAAGCTCGCCCGAAAATCTTCACAAATATCGACTGCAACGCCGTCGTTCGCCACCGGCCGAAGCAGCTTCAATGTGTCCTTCGCATCGTTCTCGTCATAAAGCGGCAAGGCCGGCGAGTGCCGCGTCAGTTGGTGCCTGTTCCGATAGTCAGCATCTTCTTCCTGCAAACGGCCCGAATCCGGGAGCAGTATCTTCAGCAAGTCGCCAGTCGCCCGCGATGTAAAAACAGGTCCGTTATAACCAAGCTTAACTAGCCTCGGCAGAAAGCCCGTGTGATCGATATGCGCATGCGTGATGATAACTGCATCCAAAGACCCAACATCGAACGGCAAATCCTTCCAATTACGCTCGCGCAGCTCGCGATCACCCTGGAAAAGCCCGCAATCGACGAGGATCTTCTTGCCGTTATGTTCGAGTAAATACTTAGAGCCAGTAACCGAACCGACTCCGCCATAAAAAGTAATTTTCGCCATAGAATTGAATATACCGCACGTGGAAAGTAAACCGCATTCAAACGCCGAATTGTTTCAAATGATGGTCGAGATGTTTGCCTGCCAAAATTGCCCATTCTTTTTTGTTCAAAGCTCCGAATTTAAAGTGCGATGTCCAAGCAAAATCTTCTGGCGTCGCGATAAATTTTTCGATATATGTAATCAGAGTTTTTCTGTCGGATTCAAAATCGGTTGGCGGAGTTCCATCGCCGTCAACTTGGTCAACTTTAGGTGAAGTTGGGACATTTTTCGGAATAGAAATAACATTCAAAACTAAAAACTTGAGCAAAGTTCGTCCCAAGAAACTCGCCTGCGTTAAACTTGCGTCTTTATCTCCAAGCGAAACGCGAAGTTGGTCAGTACAATGACAAAGCATCTGATTGACGTTCATCTTGCCCCAAAGTGCTGTTTCACTGCCGTTAAGTTTGTTCAATCGCTCAATTAAACTTGCTCTGTCTGTTTCGTTTCTTATTGTTTTCATAATTTTCACACCCTATTCCGGCAAACCCATCCGTTTCAGTAAATCCTTATATCGCGGGTCGTCGCGGAGAGTCTTAAAGTGAATTCGCCAGACAATATCTCCGAGTGAGCCGTTGCGAGAGATAAAGTCTTTTTCCAACCATTCGAATGCCATGTCTTTGTCGCCTAACCCCGCATAGACGGCGGCTACATATTGTCCACTCGATTCCTTTTTTGCGAATTTTTGCTCCAGCTCCTTCGCAATGGCAACCGCCTCGGAACGTCGTCCGGTCACCGCGTATCCGTAACCTAGTCCTCTCAGTCTTACGCCCGACCTCTTCCCAAGTTCGACCGCCTTTTCAAGATTTTCAATCCCTTCGGCGTTACGCCCCAGCTCGATCAGCGACGCTCCCAGATTTTCATAAGCGGCGGAAAAAGCCGGGTCGATCTCGATTGTTTTTCTGGCGGTTTCAATACTTGCGAGATGGTCGTTTTGCATCTGCTGGCTGTCAGACACATTTACGCCGATAATGCTCGAAAGCGGGTCGAGTTCCTGTGCACGCTTTATCATCGAAGCGGTTTCATCAAAGCGTCCAAGATTTCTTAAGAGCAATGAATACCAATGATATGTCGTCGCGTAATTTGGATTGACTTCGATTGCTTTTTTGAAGCCAATTTCAGACTCTTTCCATTGCCAAGATGACCGGTTGATGAATGCTAATGTTGTAAAAGGTTCTGCCGAGCGTTCGTCTAGCCCGATTGCACGTTCGGCAAAAGCCTTTGCTTTTGGGAGAGATTCGACTGTTGGAGTTCCTGCGTATTCCGGTAAAACGGCATGACAATCCGCAAGACCGGCGTAGGCGAGAGCGTAGTTCGGATCTTTATCCGCCGCAAGCGAAAATTGCTCAATTGCTCGCCGCAGGTTGTCCGCCGTTCGCCGATTCCAGTAATAACGCCCTTTCAAATAAGCTTGGTAGGCTTCGGGGTTGGTCGTCGCAGTTGTCGACATTTTAGCCACGTCCACACCGGTGAGCTTTAATTCCAGTTTACTCGAAACATCCTTCGCAATTTCGCTTTGCAGACTTATCAGGTCGGATTGTTTGCGATTATATTCTTCCGCCCAAATTACGTCCTGCGTGTTTGTATTGACCAGTTCGAGACTCAGTTTCAGGTCATCGCCCCGCTGAACAACCCTGCCCAGCAAAACAGCATCCGCACCAAGCTCCTGACCGATCTTCTTCGGCGAAATTTCTTTTCCTTTGTAATAAAAAACAGTGCTTCTCGATTTAACCGCCAGATTAGGCAGTTGCGACAAACTTTTGATCAGCGTTTCGGTCATTCCGTCGCTCAAATAATCGACATCGGCATTGCCGCTTTCATTAACAAACGGCATCACCGCGATTGATTCGATTTGTTTGTTTGGCGAGAGATATTTGTAGCCAAAGAATCCGCCGACTGCGAGAAGTAAAGTTAGCATTCCAGCCGCTAAATATTTCTTTGTTGGATTGCTTGCAACTGTTTGATTTGTGGTTGTTTGGTGAATTTCATCAATGGTTATCGCTTTCAACATCTGCGTTTTGTTGGCTTCGTCATTTGGGATATTTGAACGTACCAATTTATCGTGAAACTCTAAATCTTGCTTAACATCTTTCAAATCAATCAGCACATCTTTGATTGTTTGATAACGCTCGTCTCTATCTTTTCGCAGACATTTGTTGATGATTTTTTGAATTTCAGTTGGAACATCGGAATTGAGTATTTTTGGTTCATCTTTGAGAATCGAACTAATCATTTCCAACGCATTTTCACCTTCAAACGGAAGTTGCCCGGCTATCATTTCATACAAAACAACACCGAAACTAAAAACATCCGTCCGTGCATCAACTTCTTTACCTTTCGCTTGTTCGGGCGACATATAATTTGCCGTTCCGATTATCATTCCGGGCGATGTTCCGCTTTTAATTGCTGTCGCATCTTCGCTTGAATCACTTGGTGATGTTGACGAAGCAGACAATTTCGCGATTCCGAAGTCGAGAATTTTAACCAATCCACTCGCCCGAATCATCACATTATCGGGCTTAATATCTCGGTGAACGATTCCCGCCGAATGTGCTTCGTCTAACGCGGACGCAACCTGAATCGCAATCTCCAACGCCGATTTATAGTTCAACGGATTCGCTTTGACGTAATCATTCAGCGTCTTACCGTCAATAAATTCCGTCGCAATAAAATGCGTGCCGTCAAATTCACCAATCTCATAGATCGTAATAATATTCGGATGATTCAACGCCGACGCAGATTGAGCTTCACGGACAAAACGGCTCATTCGGTCTTTATCTTCGGCGAATTCGGACGGCAAAATCTTCAACGCAACTTTGCGGTCAAGTTTCGTATCCTGTGCCAAAAAGACTTCACCCATTCCGCCCACCCCGATTTTGGAAACGATTTTGTAATGGGAAATTACTCTAAGATTATTGTCCGGGTCGTTCATCGTTGTGTTTTTTACTTTATCTTCGAATACTCATTTTTGGCTTCGATCAAGATAGGCAGGTCGGCATCGGCGTCTTTCCATAGCTCGAAAAATTCTTCGTAGGATTTGCGCGCTTGAGCGGTCTCGCCGGTGAGTACGGCGGAGCGGGCGAGGCCGAGTCGTGCCAGCGGGTAAAGAGTCGAAACAAGGACTTCACCCTGTCCGCGGCGGTCAAGGATTTTGCGGAATTCGGCGGCGGCTTCCGCACCTTGCCCCAAACGCAGGTAACAAAGTCCTCGCAGGTATTGCGGTTGAAAGTCGCCAGCGGCTTCATAACGTGTAGCCGGAGCGAGCAATTCAATTGCGCGGGCCGGTTCGCCGCGCTGAAGTTCTTGCGCCGCTTTGGATAAAGGCAGCCAGATGCCGTTGAACCTTGTGTCGTTGGGATAAAGATCGGCCAGTTTTTTTGCACTGGCCTGTGCCTGGGATTGATCGCCGCACAGCGCAAGGACGGTCATGCTGCCGGAGAAGGTGGCGTCCGGCGAGTTAGTCATCGTCCGGAATGCATTCTCTTTCGCGCTCCGGCAATCGCCAAAGGCCGCCGCAGTCTGCGCCCAGCGGACGGACGTCCACGCGACCAATCCTTTCATGCCTTTGGCTTCCATCATCGAAATGGCTCGGTTCTCTAGCTCCCGCGACTTTCGCCACTGCCCGACGAGCGCCGCTGTCTGGGCTTGTATTACTAAACCCCATCGAGCATACGAACCGTTTTGCAGCCAGTCCATATGCCGCTGCATCTCGGCAGTATCTCCTCGCGAATAGGCAATCCAGTAAAGATACCAGTGGTACTCCGGCGCGTCGAGATTATTGTCGAACGCCTGCTTGTAGACCTGCTCTGCCTCGTCAAAACGATTTAGAAACATCAATCCGCCGGCATAGTTTGAATACGTGGCAGCAGCCTTTGGGTTAAGCCGGACGGCCTCGCGTCCATTTTCGACCGCCTTTTCAAACTCACCCACGTCAAGATAAATGTCGGCTAGCGAGTGAAAGGGGCGCCAGAAACGCGGGTAAGTTTTCTTCCAAATTTCCCCAACTTCGATCGCTTTTTCTAAATTGTTAGTAACCGCCCGGTGGTAAAAAAGGTCGATATAAAGCTTCTCGGTTTCGCTTGTTCGATCGCGCAACTCAAACGCCTTGGTCGCCGAGATGATCGCTTCGTTGTGAAAACCTGTGTTGAATTGATCACGCGCCAGGGCTTGATAGCCAATAGCGAAGCCCGGATCAAGTTCGACAGAGCGTTGATAAAAAGGGATCGCCTTTACGTAGTCGCCATTACTGGCTTGCTCAAGGCCCAGCGAGTAAGCCTTGAGAGCATCGAGCGAGGACGTTGTCGCTTGTTCGATCGGAGCATCGAACTTCTGAATCGAACTCAGACTTTCACCTAACTGCCCGCGCATTTTGGTCGCAGCTAGTGAGAGTTGCGTAAGCACGCCTTCCTTGCTGTCCGCCTCGGTCTGCTCGCTTGCAATCTCTTCGCCGGATTGAACGTTGACCGCTTTGAGCATGATCACGTAATGCGAACCCAAGGGAGCGATCGATCCAGACAAATAAACTTTCAATCCCTGTCGCTGACAAATTTCGCGGGCCAACGCCCCGGTTACGCGTTCGTCTTGTGCTCGCTGCATCAGAAGCAAGGTTTGACGCACACGAGCGTCGGGGAAAATATCGAGAAACGGCGACTGCCCAAGCGTTACGGCCAAGCCCTGTTTGAGCGCTCCGTCAAATACGGTATCGCCGGTCGAATTTTCAATATCGGCGAGCAGGATAGTGTCTTTATCGGTTAACGCCGCTGGCTTGGTTCTGAAAGCGGCAAAGTAAATGAAGACCGACGCTACCGCCAAAATGGGAATCAGTGCGAGTATTAAGCCGCGCTTGCGTTTGCCGACACCTTGTAGGATGAATTCCGCGCTCGACATCCGGTTCGGCACATCGGTCGTCGCGGCCTGCATCATTTGCGTGTTTATTTCTTCGCGATGCCCCTTTGTCTTGACGCTTAACTTTTCATGGAATTCCAGATCCTGTTTGGCTTCCTTCAAATCGATGAGCAAATCTTTCGCCGTTTGATAACGTTTGCTGCTGTCCTTTTTGAGCATCTTGCCGACAATCCGCCCAATATCTTCCGGCAAATCCGGCAATAGTTGTATTAACGGACGCGGTTCTTTGTGCAAGATCGCGCCGATAACGTCCATCGCGTTCTCGCCGTCAAACGCCATTCGGCCCGCCAGCATTTCATACAAAAGGTTGCCGAAGCTGAAAAGATCCGACCGTCCATCCACTTCTTTACCCAGGGCCTGCTCCGGCGACATGTAATTTGCCGAGCCGACGATCATTCCGGGCATTGTTTTGGGTGGCACGGAGACAGGGGGACGCGGGGACGCAGTGATTAAGGTTTTATCTTCCTCTCTCTGTCTCCGCGTCTCCTCGTCTCCGCGCAGTTCTTCGGACAGCTTTGCAATTCCGAAATCCAGCAGCTTAACCAGCCCGTCCTTGCGGATCATCACATTTTCGGGTTTGATGTCGCGGTGTACGATGCCAGCGTTATGCGCCGCTTCAAGCGCGGATGTTATTTGAATTGCAATCTCGATGGCTGGAATTAGATCGAGCTTTCCTGTACGCACCAGCTGCGCGTACAGGGTTTCGCCGTCGATATACTCGGTGGCGATAAAACGTGTATCTTCGAAGCTGCCGACTTCGTATACCGTTAGAATGTTCGGATGATTCAACGCCGAGGCCGCTTTGGCCTCCTGAATAAACCGGCGCACGCGATCGTCATCCTTAGCTACATCGGCATGTAGAATTTTGAGCGCGACAAGCCTGTCGAGTTCGGTATCCTCGGCAAGATATACATCGCCCATTCCGCCCGATCCTATTTTCTCGCGAATTTCGTAACGCCCGATCCTGCTGCCGGTTTGCATAAATGAAAAATCCGTCTAAATTCTTTTTCCAGCTTTGTTTAGAGTGCAGGAACGAGTTTAAGACGGATTAGAGTTTATGCCAAGCGAAATAGGGAAAGTCGATAGCGGAGAGTGTAGAGTGACCAGTGGAGATCGTTTTCAACTATTCACGTTTCACTATTCACCAATCACTATTCACTATCAACTAATTAACGTATTCTTTAGGAAACCAAAGCACACCGGCGGGTTCTTCGCTCTTTTCCTGCTGTTTTCGTAGTTGGGCGTGGCGGATAAGTTGGTTTGCGCTTTCGCCGTCTTTCCAAAACGTCGCCCAGCCGAAATTCAGCCATATTTTTACATGTTCGTCGTCGGAGATGGCGAACGGCGTTTGTGCAAAAACTACCTTGATCCTTTCCATTATCTCGATAGCGGTTTTTTCAGAAGCGGTCGGCAATATCAGTGCAAATTCGTCGTTCATCGACCTCGCGAGGAAGTCCATCTTTCTCAACTGTTCTTTTATTCGATCGCCGACAAATTCCAGCATCCGGTCGCCGACAGCGTGTCCAAGTTCCGCGTTAGCTTCGGCAAAATCCTTTATATCGATTGCAACTACTGTTAGCGGCCTTTCGTCGCGATAACGCATCGATTCGGCTAGTTGATTTTCGAGGACCATAAAAAAAGCACGCTCGTTCGGCAGCCCGGTCAAAACGTCCGTCAAAGCGCTCGAGATCGATTGGTCGAACGCCATCGAGCTTCGGAAAAGCGGTGTAACATGCTCGCCGATCGCTTCCAGAAGTTTAATAGTGTCCTCGTCGTTTTTTACAGCGTGATCCGTGAACATCTCGAAAACACCAATAATTTCCTTGCCCTGTAGAATTGGTATCGCAACAGCCGAGCGAAATCCTTTCAACTTATCGGCCGTGATCGCCCGCTTGTCTGTTGCCAGTCCTTCGTCTATCTCAATCGCACCGCTCGCAAACGCCTTGCCCGAAAGTCCTTCGGAAAGCTTCAGCTCGAGATCTTGAAACATTTCCTCGTTCCTGCCCTCGAATTGAGCGACCGTAAGCTTATCGCCCATTTCATCCGGCACAAACAGAGCACAGGCCGCAAACGGAAATATCTCGCTGACGCGGCTTGAGACAAGCCGGAACATATCCGCCGCATTCAGCGATGACCCGAAAAACTGGTTCGCCTCATCAAGCGCAACAAGGCGGCTTTCAATATCGTCAAAGTCATCTCGGCCCAAATTAGCCGGTTCGGTCGTGCCTTCCTCGGCGAGCCGACGCCTTGTGATTAATAATGAGCCCAGGCATGCGAAGATATACGTGATACAGACCACGCCCAACACCATTATTTTTGCTCCGCCGGTCTCCTCCGAAGCCGACAAAAAAAACGTCAGGGCGATTGCGACCAACCCGGCCGCGACCATAAAAATATGAGCGTTTCGATTTGATTTATATTGTCGCAATTCGGTATCGCGTCTCTGGATGCTGTCCATACTGAGGGATTTTTAGATGTGAGAAAAATTAGGAAGTAAACGGGTGTGAATACCGTACAATTGAAGATAACCGTTAATGGCAACTTTCGTCAATACATTATTATATGCAGACCAAAGTGCCTATTTTATTGAAATCAGGGATATTTCTTTAAAAAAGGAAGATAATTCTTCAAAAAATGATTTTTTTGCCGATTTTTGGGTTGACTAACGGATGATAGCTCATTATATTGTCCAATGTTCCAAATTAAAATGGAATGAGACGTGGCTGTGTAATTTCAGTCATGAGTTAAAATAAGTAAAGTTATTCTTTGAAGAAGACAGGAGATCAATCTAACATGAGAAAAATTATCGCACTTTCAAGCCTTTTGGCACTTGGTGCTTTGGGAATGGCCTGCGGCGACGCCGCACCGGCTAACAACGCTACGAACAAACCAGCTAACACAATGGCAAACGCCATGAACTCAGCTGCCAACACAATGGCAAATGCTGCTAACACAATGGCAAATGCTGCTAACACAGCTGCAAACGCTGCTAACACAGCTGCTAACACGATGGCAAACGCTGCTAATACAGTTAAATCGGCAACGAACACGATGGCTAACACCGCTGCAAACGCGGCAAAAGACGAAAAGAAACCGTAGTTCTTTCGTACTAAAAACTTAAGGCGCGGTGTCTTCGGACATTGCGCCTTTTTCGTAAGAGTTACGCGTAAACGCGAAACTCTTACAACTGTTCCCTCAATTCCTCAACACTCGTCACAGGCCGCTGACAAACAAAATTCTCGCAGACATAAGCTGTCGCTTTCCCGTCAACCATTTTTCGGTCAAGCAAGAGCGGCAATAATTCATCGCCTTTTTCAGGCACCTTGTCAGAACCGGGAGCGGTAGCAACCGGCCTCCTTTCCTTTCCTGACTCAACACTTAATACCACAACCGTATTCGGCAAATACTCGCTAAACACCTCACGTTCAAGCTCGTTGCCTTTTTCCCCGAGAATAACGACCTCTTTCACCGGAGCTAAATAAAACTCTATCGCCGATAAAGCCCGCCCAAATCCCTGCGGATGACGGCTGATCTGCGGAGCCACAAGCCGCAATACCATCGCGGCAAACCGCTCATACTTTTCCTCGCCAAACAGTTTCGCCAACTTCAACAAAACATCCGCCGCCACCGAATTTCCGGCGGGCGTTGCGTTATCATAAAAATCCTTGTTGCGCACGATCAACTCTTCATGATCGTTCGATGTGAAAAAGAACCCTCCGTTCTCTTCATCCCAAAACTCGGTGATCATCGTATCCGCTAACTGCTTTGCTTCCAATAGATACTTAGTTTCACCCGAAACCTGATAAAGCTCGATCAACCCGTCCGCGAGATTTGCGTAGTCCTCGATATAACCATTCAGTTTCGCTCGCCCATCCTTCCAAGTTCGCAACAAATGGAACGCCGCGGCACCTTGCCCGGCATCTCGCTCATCCGATTGACTTGCCATGATCAACAAATTCTCGCAGCAAAAAGTCCGCGTTACGTTTTGCGATCTGCAAATAATCCTCATTCCCAAAGACAGCCCCTGCCTCCGCAAACGCGGCAAGCATCAACCCGTTCCATGCCGTCAGAACCTTCTCGTCCCGAAACGGCTTTGATCCGCTTTTCCCTCACAGCAAAAAGCTTCTCCCGACTGGACCGCAGGCGGCTCGCCTGCTCTGACGCGTGAGCGTATGGCGTCATGTCAGAACCGAGAGCAGTAGCGACTGGCATCTTCACGTTTAGGATGTTCGCTTCCTCAAAATTCCCCTCCGCAGTCACATCATAAAAAGCGCAAAACTCCTTTGCGTCTTCCTCACCCAAAACCGCAGTGATCTCCTCCACGCGTCCAAACAAAAAACTTCCCTTCCACGCCCTCGCTGTCTGCGTCCTGCGACGAATAAAACCCGCCGGATGAGTCAAGCATTTCTCGCTTCACATACTCCAAAATCTCGACGGCAACCCGCTTAAAAAATTCAGAGTCTTGAGTCGTGAGTCTTGAGTCTTGAGCAGGAACTTCGACGCCAGACTCCAGACTCAAGACTTCAGACTTCCTCATAATCTGATATACGTGCAGATAAACCCGTATTAACTGGGCGTTGTCATACAGCATCTTCTCAAAATGCGGTACCAGCCAGATCGCATCGACCGCATACCTGTGAAATCCGCCGCCGAGTTGATCGTTAATGCCGCCGTTCGCCATCTTCGCCGCCGTGTGTTTGACGATCTCCAAAGCATTTTCATTCCCGGTCCGCTTCCAATACCGCAGCAAAAAATCGAGCGACATTGATGGTGGAAACTTCGGCGCGCCGCCAAACCCGCCATTTTTTGCATCGAAAGACCGTACAAAACTCGCAAATGCAGTTTCCAAAATATCCTCCGAAACCGCCGCCGGAGCAAACTCCGCTTTCCCTACGCGTCTGATCTCACCAGTAATATCATTCGCCGAATCCAGCAGTTCAGAACGCTTTTCACGCCAGGCCTCCGCGATGCTCGTCAATATCTGCGACCATGAAGGCATGTTGTAACGCGACACGGGCGGAAAATATGTACCGCCAAAAAACGGCAGCTTGTCCGGCGTCAGAAACACATTCATCGGCCACCCGCCGCGTCCGGTCGTCAGTTGCACAAATGTCATATAGATTTGATCGACATCCGGCCGCTCTTCCATATCGACCTTTATGCTGACAAAATTGTCGTTCATCAACTTCGCCGCCGCTTCATCCTCGAAAGATTCGTGCTCCATCACATGACACCAATGACACGCCGAATACCCGATGCTGACCAGCACTGGCTTATCCTCAGCCTTGGCCTTCGCAAACGCTTCCTCACCCCACGGATACCAATCGACGGGATTATGAGCGTGCTGCAACAGATACGGGCTGGTTTCGTTGATTAGATGATTAGTGTATTTCTTCGGGCTTTGCATTTCACAATTGTTTCACGATGCATGGATTTTTTGAAACTCGTACGGCATTCTGATATAGTCTTGCATTGATTTATGACTCAGCGAAGCATCGCAAAACTCCGTCCCTCACGCCAACGCGCCGAACTCTTCGGCGGCGACTAAATTTCTCCTTCGCGCTCGTTTAGAGCCGGGCTTGCCCGGCACATTATCAAATATCAACGGCAACCCCGTTTCTAAACATTCTTAGGAGAAATATAATGACACCGACAGCAGAACTGCAAAAACCTATCATCAAAACCGAGCTTCCCGGCCTGAAATCGCGTGAGATCATCGCCCAGGACGCAAAATACGTTACGCCGAGTTATCCGCGGCCAGATTATAAACTTGTTGCCGACCACGCCAGCGGCGTTTGGATAACCGACCCGGACGGTAACGTCTTTCTCGACTGCAACGCCGGCGTCGCCGTTTGCTCGACCGGCCACTGCCACCCCGAGGTCGTTGCTGCGATCCAAAAACAGGTCAGCGAGCTGATTCACCTCTGCGGCACCGATTTTTTCTATCGCCACATGCCAGCGCTCGGCAAAAAGCTCGACGAGATCGTGCCGATTGACGGCCCGACAAAATCGCACTTCGCTAATAGCGGTGCCGAAGCGATCGAGACAGCTTTGAAGCTCGCGATGTACCACACGCGTCGTCAAAAATTCATCTCGTTCTTCGGCTCGTTCCACGGCAGAACGCTCGGAGCCTTATCACTCACCAGCTCCAAAAAAGCCCAGCGACTCGGCTTCATGCGTCAGGCTCTCGATGTCGTTCACGTTCCATATCCGAACTGCTTCCGCTGCCCGTTCAACAAGGGCAAATGTGATGACGGTTCGTGCTGCATGGGCACCGTCGATTGGATCGAAAAAACGCTGTTCCAGACCACGACGCCGCCGGAAGAAGTCGCTGGGATCGTGCTTGAGGTCGTCCAGGGTGAAGGCGGTTATCTTCCGGCGCCGACCGAGGTCGTCAAAGCCCTGCGTGCAATCTGCGACAAACACGGGATCATGCTCATTGTCGACGAGGTCCAGTCCGGCATGGGCCGCACTGGCAAGATGTTCGCGCTTGACCATCACGACGGCGTCAAAGCCGACATCGTCTGCATGGCCAAAGGCATCGGCTCCGGTATGCCGATCGGCGTCTGCACCGCCAAGGCCGACATCATGGATTGGCACAAAGGAGCCCATGCATCGACATTCGGCGGAAATCCGGTCGCCATCGCTTCGGCATTAAAAACTATCGAATTGCTTGAAGGTGGCTTGGTCGAAAACTCGAAAAACGTCGGTGCCTATCTCGAAGACGGCTTGAATAAACTAAAAGATAAATACGACTGTATCGGCGATGTCCGAGGCTTTGGAATGATGCTGGGCGTTGAATTCGTCACCGACAAAGCGAGCAACACGCCAGCCCCCGAACTCCGCGACAAGATCGAAATGGAATGCTTCCAAAAAGGCTTAATTATCCTGGGCTGCGGCAGCAACTCGATCCGCTGGTCCCCGCCGTTAATCCTGAGCAAAGAAAACGTCGATGTCGCACTAGAAATTTTCGACGCCGCTATTGCCGCATCCATATAGACATCAATCGTTTAGAGGCGGGCTTGCTCGCCTCTTTTAGCGCTCACACGCCGTCCCTCAACTTGCGACAAATTGACGTTGCGATGTCCACCGCATATGATATTGCCGAACAAAATAACTAAAGGAGGTCTCACATGACAGACGCAGTTGGACAAAAAACGGATATTGACGTTATCAAATCGAAGATGCGAGCGACCTGGATCGCCGGGGATTTCGGGAAGATCGCCGTGGCCATCGAAAAAGGGGCCGTGGATTTCATCTCGCGGCTCGACATAAAGACGGGCGAGCATGTGCTTGACGTCGCCTGCGGAACTGGCAATCTCGCCCTCCCCGCAGCCCGTTTGGGTGCCGATGTCACGGGCGTCGATATTGCTCCCAACCTCATCAAACAAGGCCGCGAACGTGCCGCCGCCGAGGGGCTGAACTGCAAATTTGACGAAGGCGACGCGGAAAAGCTCCCTTACGCTGACAACAGTTTCGACACAGTAGTGACAATGTTCGGAGCAATGTTTGCACCGCGGCCTGAGATAGCCGCAGCCGAACTTATCCGCGTTTGTCGCCCGGGCGGAAGGATAGCGATGGCAAACTGGACGGCACAGGGATTTAGCGGTCAGATGTTCAAAATAGCCTCAAAGCACGTGCCGCCGCCTCCAGGAGTTATGCCGCCAGTATTGTGGGGCGACGAGGAAACGGTAAAGTCTCGCTTCGCATCTGGCGTCACCGGGCTAACGCTTACACGCCGCCCGATCGAGTTCAAGTATCCGTTTCCGCCCAATGAGGTAGTTGAATATTTCCGCCAGTACTTCGGTCCGACGCAGATGGCGTTTGCCGCTCTCGACGCCGATGGCCAAGCTGCGATGCGAAAGGAGCTTGAGGAGTTGTGGACCGAGCACAACCGAGCCACAGACGGCACCACGGACGTAGAATCCGAGTATCTGGAAGTGATCGCGACGAAAGTATAGAGCACTGAAATTGGCTGGACCGCAAAGCATCCAGCTTGCTATGCGCACAAGCGGCATAAAGCGTTGGATTCACTAAACGCAGCTAATCCAACAGCGTCTTCTCCGGCAGCTTCTGCAAAAACTGCGCATAAGCATAAGCGATCGGCTCGTTCGCCTTCGTGTCTTTATAGGCACGCTCGGCGTGTGACAACTCGCTTATCTCGCCGGCGCCCATCTCACCGTACGTGTCCAAAACCCAATCAAGCACCTTGATCTCGTCCTCATCAAGCAGCTCAACAGACTCGCCCGCGGTGATAAAATGCTTTGTACGTTCGGCAATCGTAACCCGCCCGGCCTGTATCAGGTCGTCCAAAACCTCCGCCGCCGGATCGGCCACTGGCCCGTACGGGCGATTCAGATACACAGCTCCTGACATCCCCGCACCGCGCAAGTAAAATGCTGTCAGATCGGAGTAAAACAGCAGCTTGTTGAGGTTTGTCTTATAAACCGTGCGGCCCTTGCTCAAAATATATTCCATCATCGCGCCCAGCTTTTCCGCCGAAAACGCCCGCTGCCCGCTAAACATGCTCTGCTCCACGGTCTGCGCAGCTTCCATCTTCATCGGTATCCTCACCGCACCCGACGCTCTCGCCAGTATCCGCTCCAACTCCTTAACCTCGTCCCTCTGCGGCGAAGTAAACATCTCCCGCAGGTCCTCTGCCAGCAGATCGAGCTTCGAATACAAAACGCCGGCCATCCCTTCGCGGATCAAATTATCCGGCACCTCAAGCCCACGCTCATTCTTAAGAAATTGCCGCACATCGCCCACAACACCATCAATGCTCCGCGCAGAAAGATTCAACACTAAGTCGTTTTTATTCATAAAGTTATTTTGAATCACAGGGTTAATGCACTGCGTATCGTACCCGATTACCTCAAAAGTGTAAACACTTTTCTTCCAGTCAGAACCGTGAACGATAGCGACCAGGTTATTCAAAAGAAACCAACCCACCAACGAACCACAAAAGAAAAAGCGTCGCACGTTTCAATGCGGCCGCTTTTTCTTTCTTCCTAAAAGGATTCAGTTACCGGTTTACGAACACCAATAACCGATATTAAGGGTTTGAATACTGATGCGGCTGCATCTTCCAGATCCGGGATTACCCGATGCGTCGCATTGGCCGCAGATCTCATAGTTGCTCCCGGTGCGGAAGATGGCACGGCACGGGCCCGATGGCCAAAAGGTCCAACAGCCTTCAAATACTCGAGCCGTTGGAGCGGCAAGCATGGAATTTGACGTTGAAAGAAAAATATTCTCCCCGGCCGCGATGTTAAGCGGCGAGGTCTGGCACTGCGAAGGTCGGTCTAATACACCCGTACTCATCGCGGCCGCGCCGTTCGAAAGCGAAGCGCTGAAAGTGAAAAGAACAGCAAGCAATGACACGGTCAGAAACAATGTCTTAAACGTTCGGTTCATGGATTAACCTCCTGGAATGTAAATTTGTAATCAGCCTGAGCCGGGACGCTCGAGTCTCGGCCCACTAAGGTGGAGAGAAGGCTGTAAATCCGCAGAAGCCCACTCTCGGTGAAAAGGGGGTGGTATTACGATCTCGCTAAAACTTAGCCGAAATGTATCGTGAATATTACACGATTGGGAAAGTGTAATCAATACGGCGGACCGGAACCGTGTTATTGCTAAACAAGTCAGGTTGACCGTCCTGAGCTAGGCCTTAGCCTTCTTTACCTCTTCGATCAGCACCGGGACGGCCTCGAACAGATCGCCGACGATCCCATAATCGGCGATGTCGAAGATCGGGGCCTCGCTGTCCTTGTTTATCGCGATTATCGTGCTGGCGTTTTTCATCCCGACGATGTGCTGGATCGCACCGGAGATGCCGAGAGCGATGTAGACCTTCGGAGCGACGGTCTGGCCCGACGAACCGATCTGACGGTCAATCGGCAGCCACTCGCTGTCGCAGATCGGACGCGACGCCGCGAGGTCCGCTCCCAACACGTCAGCCAATTGCTGCGCGATAGCGATGTTCTCCTGCGATTTGATCCCTCGCCCAACCGCGACGATGATCTCGGATTTGGTAAGATCGACCGTTGCCTTCGCTTCCTGAAACGGATCTTCCGGCGTCATCCGCAGATCGCGGACGGTGACACCCATTGTCTCGATCGCTGCACTTCCCTTCGCTGCCGCATCACCGCGAAAGGCCCCTGATTGGAACGTCACAAAATACGGAGCATCGCCGCCAACCGTTACATCGGCATCAAGCTTGCCAAGAAAAATACGTCGAGTGAGAACGAGTTTCCCGCCATCTGCTTTATATCGGATACAGTCACCGACGACCTCACGGCCCAAGTCTCGCCGCGACCTTCGGTGCAAAATCGCGTACTTGATAGGTGTGCGACATCACTACATACTGCGGATTCTGGGCCTTTATCACCTGCTCCCACGCGTCGGCATAACCATCCGGCGTGTAAGTGCCAAGCTTGTCACTCTTGGCCACGATCACTTTCTCCAGATCGTACTGTGCGATCTCCTGTGCCAACGCGCAATCCTTATCACAAGGGATAACCGCCGAAACCTTCAGTCCGAGGTCCTTCCCGATAGACTGTGCAGCCGTGATAGCCTCAAGCGAAGTCTTATTGAGAACGCAATTTGTGTGTTCGATGAATACGAGGATCATAAAATTCGGTTACTTCTTCAAGAGCGCCGTATACGCATCTATACATGCCAAAAAATCGTTGCGTGGCGACTTCTGTCCCATTTTCAAAATGTCCTGCAGATCGACTGATGCGACGCCGGTAAAAACACCACTCACATCTGAAACTGTGTAAGAGTCGTTCACAAGCAGGTTGATCTCAAGCATCTCGCCGTTATATCTCCACACCTCTGGTATACCCATCGCAGCAAATATACCCATCCGGTCAAGCGACGAGTGTTTCACATCGATTTCAATTGTAAGATCAGGCGGCGGATCGAAATCGAGATTGACGGTATCTTTCCCGCGCATGCCTCGGGCATTCTCTACGTAATAGCATTCATCAGGTTCGAAGCCACGGGAAATATCCTCACGCCGAAACGTCGTCGAGCCTGCTGCGAATATTTCTATATTGAGGTTTTCAGCAAGCCTCTCGAACAACATCGCGACAATCTTCTTCAAATACTCATGCCTGAGTGAAAGAACCATGATCTCCAGTTGACCCCGATCAAAAGTAAAATGAGCAGAAGTCTCATCTTGCAGCGTGTCGGAAATCTGCCGGTACGAGTTCCAACTGATGTTGTGCAGGACGACCGACTGATCTCTTTCCAATACCGTGTTCATAAAGATTTATATTACACGAACTTCATTTTTGAGTCTCTCAACCAATTCGACCGCACCAGCCTTGGCATCGCCGTTGCCGAGCATCTGTGTGTGCTTCGTCTTCAGCGGCATGTAAACTTTCTCGATCGTCTGTGCCGACGCGAACGCAGAGATCGACGGCGTGACTTCGCGGATCTCCTTCTTCTTCGCGGCCATGATGCCCTTCAGCGAAGCGTAGCGGATCTGCGAAATGCCGGACTGGATCGTCAGCAACGCCGGCAATTGGTACGTGAACCACTGATACCAGCCGCTCTCAAGCTCGCGTTTGAGCCGCAGGCTGCCGTCCAGCTTGGAGCGGTCGACCTCGATAACAAGCGTTGCGTGCGGGATGCCGAGCAGCTCGGCGAGGATCACACCCGTTTGCCCAAAGCTCGAATCGTCGGACTGCAGCCCGCTGAAGACCAAGTCGGCATTCTCTTCACGGATAGCGTCGCCAATTGCGGAGGCGATTTGGAAGGGCGAGAGCTTTTTCGAATCTTCGACGACGACGTGTATCGCACGGTCGGCACCGCGAGCCAAAGCGTCCTTGATCACCGTCTTGGCACTCTGCGGCCCGAGCGAGCAGACGACAACCTCGCCTTCGCCCTTGGCTTCCTTCATCCGAAGGGCCTCTTCAAGAGCGTACCCATCGGACTCATTCGTCTGCTGGGCAATATCCGCTTCGTTGATCCATTTCTCATCGGAGCCGATACGCAAAACCGCGTCCTTATTGGCCACTTGCTTCATCAAAACTATGATCTTCATATTAGATGTGACGGCAAAATGAATGACTATTCATTTTTAGAATACGACAAAAGCGTCCCAGGCTCAAACGGCCCAAGACGCTTTCAATTACTCAGCGTAACGCTTAAAGATCAAACACGCATTCGTCCCGCCGAAACCAAAGCTGTTCGACAATACATAGTCGACCTTTGCTTCACGGGCGACGTTAGGAATGTAATCCAGATCACAATCCGGGTCGGGGAATTCGTAGTTGATCGTCGGCGGCAATTTATTCTCGTGCATCGCAAGCACGGAGAAAACGGCTTCGATCCCGCCTGCTGCTCCGAGAGCGTGGCCGGTCATAGACTTGGTCGAACTAACGGCGAGTTTATCGGCATGTTCGCCGAAAACCTTGCGGATCGCCATCGATTCAAACTTATCGTTGTATGGCGTCGAAGTGCCGTGAGCGTTGACGTAGCCGATTTGGTCAGGCGTGATGCCCGCGTCCTTTATCGCCCGGTTCATTACGCGGATCGCACCCGAACCAGTTTCATCGGGCATGGTAACGTGAAAAGCGTCTCCGCTCATCCCGTAACCGGCGATCTCAGCATAGATCCTCGCACCGCGTGCCTTCGCGAACTCAAGCTCTTCGAGGATCATGATGCCGGAACCTTCGCCGATAACGAATCCATCCCGTTCAGCATCGAACGGGCGCGAGGCACGCTTCGGGTCGTCGTTCCGCGTTGAAAGAGCACGCATCGAAGCGAACCCGGCAACCGACATCGGCGTGATCGCGCTTTCGGCACCGCCGCATATCATCGCGTCCGCATCGCCGCGTTCGATCAGCCGGAAGCTGTCGCCGATAGCATGAGCACCAGCAGAACAAGCAGTAGCAGTAGCGGAATTCGGCCCTTTGGCTCCGTGCCGGATCGAGACATTTCCCGCAGCAAGATTGACTATCGCGGAAACGATAAAAAACGGCGAAACTCTATCCGGGCCGGAGTTTAACAATTTCTCATGCTCGCGTTCGATCGCCCAAAAATCACCGATTCCTGAGCTGATATAGGTCCCGACCATCTCGTCGTTCGAGGAGTCGATCACGAGGCCGCTGTCTTTAACCGCTTCATCCGCTGCCGCGAGGGCAAAGTGCGTGAAGGCACCCATCCGCCGTGCTTCCTTTTTGTCCAGGAAACTGAGCGGATCGAAATTCTTGACCTCGCAAGCAAATTGGACCGAGAACTTCTCCGGGTCGAATTTCTTTATGTAGTCGGCGCCGTTCACGCCGCTCATCATGGCGCTCCAAGTCGTCGGAACATCGTTCCCGCACGCCGTTACCAAACCGAGCCCTGTAACTACTACTCGACGTTTCATATTCGTGAATCGAAAACGGTAAATCGTGAATCGAACTCGCCTACAATTGACGATTTACAATTCACGATTCACTAACTAAGCCGCTTTGTGCTGTTCAACGTAAGCGTAAGCATCGCGAACGCTCTGGATCTTCTCTGCGTCCTCGTCGGGAATTTCGATATCGAATTCCTCTTCAAAACGCATCACGAGCTCAACCAAATCGAGCGAGTCCGCACCCAAATCTTCAATGAAACGGGCATTTTCAGTAACTTCCGCTTCATCGACACCCAATTCGTCAACAATAATCTGTTTGATCTTATCTTGAACTTCCGACATATTTTCTCCTCTATTTATAACGATTCTAAAGTATTTCCTAAACTTTCTGAATTCTCGATATTGAACACCCGAACTTCGCGGTCAATCTGCCTCACCAATCCCGACAGCACCTTGCCGGGGCCGATTTCAACAAACGTATCGACTCCCTCGCTAATCAAAAATCTTACCGATTGCAGCCACAACACCGGTGATGAAACTTGTCGAGTGAGAGTATCGACAACCTTGCTCGCATCGTCGTTTGCTAAGGCACTTATATTATGAACAATCGGAACATTAAAATTCCTGTATTCAAGCTTTGCCAGATCGTCGGCCAGTTTCTCTTGTGCCGGCATCATCAACGCACAATGAAATGGCGCGGAAACATTCAGCTTTATCGCCCGCTTAGCCCCGGCGTCTTTCATCAGAATGCATGCCCGGTCAACCGCGTCGGAATCACCGGCAATAACAACCTGCGAAGGCGAATTGATGTTCGCCGGGCTGCAAACCTCGCCTTCAGCGGCCTCGGCGCATTTGCTTTCAACGATCTCTACGTCCAGCCCCAAAACGGCGGCCATCGCCCCGACACCGACCGGCACCGCTTCCTGCATGTACGTTCCGCGTTTTCGTACGGTTTGCACCGCGCCTGCAAAATCGATCACGCCAGCGGCAACCAACGCCGAATATTCGCCCAAACTGTGTCCAGCCACAAAATCGGATCTCACGCCCTTCATTGCCCGCAAAGCAGCAACCGAAACCGTCAAAATCGCAGGCTGGGTGTTGGCCGTAAGCTGAAGCTCTGCTTCATCGCCCGCAAAACAAAGATCGGAGAGCGAAAAACCAAGAGCCTCGTCAGCCTGCTCAAAAACTTCTCTGGCCGCCGGATAATTGTCAAACAGGTCTTTACCCATTCCGACAGACTGCGAGCCTTGTCCCGGAAAAATGAACGCCGTCTTACCCATCTAAAATCTAATAACCGTGCCGCCCCACGTTACGCCGCCGCCAAAGGCAGTCAGCAAAACTAGACTGCCTTCCTTTATTTTTCCCGACTGAATGCATTCGTCCAAAGCTATCGGGATCGACGCCGACGATGTATTGCCAAGCTCGGCAATATTCGAATAGACTTTTTCTTCCGGAACACCAAGCCGCGATGCAACCGCATCGGTAATGCGTTGATTTGCCTGGTGCGGAACTACAAGATCTACATCATCGACCGTGTAACCGGCCTTCGCGAGCATTTCAGCCGAAATATCCGCCATCGAACGCACCGCAACCTTGAACAGCTCATTGCCTTTCATTTTGAAGAAATGCTGCCCGTCGTCTATTGTCTGGTGCGACGTTCCGAGCTTCGTTCCGCCGCCCGGTGCGTAAAGCTGTTCTTCGTATCGCCCATCGGATTTGATCTTGGTCGCGAGGATTCCCTTTCCTTCTGGCACCGGGCCCAGAACGGCCGCTCCTGCTCCGTCGCCAAAAATAACGCACGTACCTCGATCTGTGTAATCGACGTATTTGGTAAGCACCTCTGCTCCAATTACCAATGCATATTTGATCTGATCCGTTCGGATCATCGATTCGACCATCGTCAACCCGTACAAAAACCCGGAACACGCGGCAAAAACATCCATGCCGGCGGCATTTACAGCTCCGATCTGGGCTTGGATCAACGCTCCGGTAGACGGCATTATTTGATCTGGGGTTGTTGTCGCACAGACGATGATGTCGATTTCGGACACGTCTATACCGGCTCGCTCAACTGCCTGTTTGGCCGCAAGCGAACCGAATTGGGAGGTATACTCGTCGTCGCGGGCTTTGTGCCGCTGCTTGATCCCCGTGCGAGAGGTGATCCAGTCATCCGACGTTTCCACGATTTTTTCCAGGTCGGCGTTTGTTAAAACTCCGCTTGGATAGGCGTGTCCCATCCCGATGATGCCCGCGTTATGAGTAGTCATTAATTAGAATTAGAACTTAAAATTTCGAAAAATTCAAAAATCTATTCGGATTCTTTGACATCAATTATCTGACGACCTTTGTACATTCCGGTCTTCGGGTCGATACGGTGCGGCACCTTTGCTTCGCCCGTGTCTTTATCGAGATAAAACTGCGGTGCTGTCAGGGCGTCATGAGCACGGCGCAGACGCGTGCGAGAATGCGAATGTCGTCTTTTAGGATTTGGCATAATTACTCCGTTTGAAATTCCAAATTTCAAATTCCAGATTATTTTTGCGCAATTTGGAATCTGAAATCTGGAATTTGGAATCTACTTAATATTTTTCAGAGCCGCCCAACGCGGGTCGATCTCTGTTTCTTCACAACTACAATCTACCAAATTAAGGTTTGCTCCGCATTTTTGGCACAAACCTTTACAATCTTCTTTGCAAAATATCTGGTCAGGAAGGTTAAGCAATATCTGCTCTCGAACGACTTCCCGCAAATCTAGTTCATCCGCGTCGAGCACATCGAAGTCAAGATCGTCTGCTTCGAGCTCCGCCTCGCTTTCTTTCAACAACACTTCGCTCGGCACATAAGCGGCCTCAAAATTGAACTCAAGCAGTTGTTCAATCGGTATAAGGCATCGCGTGCAGTCGATCACCGTCGCAACGCTTATGCTGCCCGTGACATCGGTCTTAGAAACGTTCTTTGCAATCTCGCACGAAACGGCAATGTCGCTTCTTAACCTGACATTATCAGTTTCCAGATCCAGATCATTGGCCAAGATTGAAAACTCGAACCTGTCATTTGGGCCCTCAAGTTTTGCCAGATCGACAATCATTGTTAGATAGAATAGACCGCTGTATCAAACATCTAAAAGCAAAACGTTTAATTATAGCGATTGAGCCGGTGCTGTCAAACTAATTAGTCACGCGAACCTGCGTTTCTCCGCCCTATTGGGCTCCGCTTCCTATTACTTGGTCGATATTCGAAAATCCGCGTTCCTTAATTAACGCGGTCAACGCGGCATTTATGTCTTGTGCAAATGACGGCCCGTGATAAACAAATCCCGTATAAGCCTGTAGCAAACATGCTCCCGCCGCAATTTTCTCAAAGGCATCTTTTCCCGAAAAAATGCCGCCGACACCGATAATCGGCAATCGGCCCTTAGAATGACGGTAAATCGTCCGAATAACCTCGATAGATCGGCTTGCCAACGGCTTCCCGCTCAAACCGCCGGAACCAAATTCAGCAGCATTTGCGGTTTTCAAATCATCCCGTGAAATGGTCGTGTTTGTAGCGATGATCCCTGATACCTTCAACCGCAAACAGGTATCTACGATCATTTCGATCTCGGCTTCGGTCAGGTCCGGTGCGATTTTAACCAACAGCGGCTTTGCACCCAACTCCTGATTACGATTCTGCAACGCACCTAACAAATCCTCCAAATTTTCGGAATTCTGTAATTCCCTGAGGTTTGGAGTATTAGGCGAAGAAATATTCACTGCGATATAGTCAGCCACACTGTGAATCAAATCAAGGCTCTTTAAATAATTCCCAGTCGCCTCTTCATTCGGCACGTCCTTGTTTTTTCCGATGTTTACGCCGACCACGCATTTTCGATCAATATTCTTTAGCCGCTCGGCAATTTCTCTCGCGCCTTCATTGTTAAAACCTAAACGGTTAATCAACGCATGATCTTTCGGCAAGCGAAATAACCGAGGCTTTTCGTTACCCTTTTGCGGTTCGAACGTCACCGTGCCCACTTCAACAAATCCGAATCCAAGCGCGGCCAGTTGATTCACCACAACCGCGTTCTTGTCGAAGCCAGCGGCAATACCCAAGGGATTATCGAATTTCAAACCGAATCTTTCGAGGTTCAGGAATTGATCTGACTCGCCATGATTCGTATTACCCTGAACAAAGATGCCCGCCAATCCGAGCCTCACCGCCTCGATGCCAAATTCATGAGCTCTTTCAGCATCGAAAAGGAACAAAGCCGGGCGGATTAATTTTCTGAATATCTTTGACATCTAAAACAGCTTGATTCTAGCCGACAAATGAACGCTCCTGAAACATCGAAATCTGAACTTTGAACTTTGAAGGTAGCTTTGCTACGATTTGCTTGCAAATGGCAGACGAAAACAGTTTAGTTGAAAAGTCCCGGATAATGGACAGTTCCCGAATGAAGCGTGCAATTTCGCGGCTTTCATCCGAGATCGTCGAAGAAAATCACGGAGCGAGTGATCTTTATCTCGTCGGAATCAGACGGCGCGGTGTGCCGTTGGCCGAACGGATCGTTGACAAAATCGAATCTCTCGAAGGCGTGCGACCGCTTTACGGCATAATTGATATCACGCTTTATCGCGACGATCTTTCGACAGTTGGTGCAAATCCGATCGTCAACCGAACGGAACTAGAACATGACATCGACAGCAAGATCGTCGTCCTCGTCGATGATGTTCTGTACACGGGACGCACGATCCGTGCGGCGATGGATCAGCTCATGGATTTTGGAAGGCCGAAAAAGGTGCAGCTCGCCGTTTTGATCGACCGTGGCCGCGAACATCGTGAACTGCCGATTCAGGCCGACTTTATCGGAAAAGTCGTACCAACCAAACAAACCGAGATCATAAAAGTTATGCTCAAAGAATTTGACGATATCGAAGCTGTTGGAATATTCGAAAGGTCTTAAGTGTCAGTAGCCCGCACGTGAGTAAGGGCCCTATTCGCACCCTTTGAGCCCTTACTCACGTGCGGGCTGCTGACAAATCGATGGAAAAGCCATTTCGCCGCAAAGACTTACTTGGCATCCGCAACCTGTCAGCGGCGGAAATTACGGGTATTCTCGACACAGCAGAAAACTTCCGCGAAATATCCAACCGCGAAGTAAAAAAAGTTCCAACGCTCCGTGGCAAAACAGTAATCAATCTATTTTTCGAATCATCGACTCGGACTCGCACATCTTTTGAACTAGCAGCAAAACGCCTTTCGGCGGACGCGGTGAATATTAGCGTCTCGTCATCGAGTGTTTCAAAAGGCGAGACACTACTCGACACCGCGATGAACCTAGACGCAATGCAGCCCGATTGCATAGTTGTCCGCCACGTTTCCGCGGGCGTTCCGCATCAACTCGCAAAAGTCAGCAAGGCCGCCATTGTCAATGCCGGTGACGGAGCAAACGAGCATCCGACACAAGCATTGCTCGACGCAATGACGATCCGCGAGCATAAAAAGAAGATCGAAGGACTGGAAGTCGCCATCGTCGGCGACATTCTTCATAGCCGCGTCGCCCGCTCGAATATTCATTTATTGACAAAGCTCGGGGCAAAAGTCCGTGTTGCAGGCCCAGGAACGCTTGTCCCGGCGGATTTTCAGCATCTGGTTGAAAACGATTTGCAAGTGTGCCCGCACATCGAAGACGCGATAAAAGACGCCGATGTCGTTATGATCCTTCGCATCCAACGCGAACGCCAGGACTCTGCGTATTTTCCAACACTTCGCGAATACGCGATCCATTACGGCCTGACAAACGAACGGCTCGATTTGGCAAAAAAAGACGCCATCGTCCTCCATCCCGGCCCGATGAATCGAGGTATCGAGATATCATCCGATGTTGCCGACAGCTCGCGTTCACTTATTTTGGATCAGGTAAAATACGGGGTTGCTGTGCGTATGGCGGTTTTGTATCTTGCAACCGGCGGCAACGTGGATTCGAGCCGATGAATCTTTCCAGAGCATAAAATCAAAGAAACAAAAACGGACCCGAAGGCCCGTTTTCGCATGTAAAGGTTTAGATGCCGGTTAGAAATTCAACCGGGCGCCGAATTGGAATGTGCGCGGTCCGCCGACGCCAAACACGCCGTTCGCCCTTTGTGTCGGACGGAGCGTTGTGATGTTCGTCGGTGACGTACCCGCCACTGGAAGAACAAGGTCATTCACATTCACCAGATTGGCGATGTTGAACACATTGAAAACCTCGCCGATCAACTGCAGACGGAACTTCTCGTTGAAATTGATCGTCTTGGTCAGGCGGACATCCTGCGAGTTAACCGAATCGCCTCCGATGCGGATACCTGCCGGAATTTCAGCTAACGCAAACAATTCCTGATCGTACAGATCGCACGGATTCGCTGTCGCAAAGCTGCACGCAGTCGTATTTCGCAAACTGGTGCGGCTCTGGTTGTACGCTCGGATTAGAGCGTTCAGATCGTCGCGTGTGCGAATGTCACGACCGATCGAACCCGCCGTCGTGCCAGGCAAATAGGTCGCGAATGTTCCCGACGCACTCAAGTCGACGTTGTTCGGCAGAAATACGCTTTGTGGGAGCCCGCTGAACATTGTCGAAATAAGCGAAACCGTCCAGTTGCCAAACAAGTTGCGTTTCACGAACGAGCTGTCGTTCTTAAAAAACGGCAGTTCGTAAACCGCGCTGAACACAAAGCGGTTCTTTCTATCAAGTCCGGCCGGTCCAAAATCGGCTCGTAGATTGTTCAGGTCTGTCGGCGCCCCGCCGAGTCCAAGAGCGTCGGCGTTGAATCCCTTGAAGCTCGACAAGGCATAGCTTGCCGTGAATTGCAGGCCATTACTGAATCGTCTGTCCAGACGTGCGAGAATTCCCGAATATGTTGAAAAGCCGGATGAGTCAGCATACGGAACCGGCACAGGAAACGCGGCTCCAAGTAGCGGCCCGGCGATCGAATCGGCCTGGTTAATGTCGTAAATCTGAATCTCGTTCAGGCCTTTTCGATAGTTGTAATCCACCTGCAGGATCATGTTGTACGGCAATTCCCGCTGGACGCCGATTGAATATTGCAGCGAATACGGCACCTGGAAATTGCTGGCGAATATAGGCCCCGAAACTGAGTTCGTGCATTCAAGACCTGTCGTCAAACTGCACGAAGTCAACCGCGATTCGAGATCGCTGCGAACGGCAGGATATAGTGCCAACGCCTGTGCAAGCGTAAGCTGACCGGCATTGAAACGGCCGTCACCACCGAACGGATTCAACACCGGGCTAATTATTTGAGGTCCAACCAGAAATTGTTCCGCCCCGACCGGACCAAGATCCGCCCTTTCGAACAATCTCAGATTGTCGATGATGTTGTCGTAATAAAGGCCGAACCCGCCCCGAACGATCGTCTTGCCATCACCTGCGGGATCCCAAGCAAAGCCGACCCTCGGCGCGAAATTGTTGTTGTCGCGGCCCGCCGGTGCTGTGCCTCCATCAAGCAACGGAGCAATTACGGACGGACGCGTAAGATCGTGGTTCCAAAGATTTGAATCCCAACGATACGCGAGGCCGAAATTGACCGTCAGTCGAGGCGTAATCTTCCAGGCATCGCCGGCGTAAACCTGGATGCGATTGTTGATGGTGTCGCCTTCCTGATTGAACGGCAGAGTCGGGTCGCCGACGCCCATCGAAATATCCCGAACCGAGGCATTCAGGAAATCGGCTTCGGTGTTAAAGGGCAACGGATTCCCGTTCACATCGGTTGAAAATAATCGAATGCGAACCGGATTTGCAAACGTAAAGGTCCCGGCGATCGCCGTTCGCTCGTAGTTCGCGCCGAAATTCAGAATATGGTTTCCCTTAACCCAGGTCAGATCGTCGCGAAGCTGAATCCGCTTCTGCGGCGTGTCCTGCGGAGTTACCGCGTTTGTACCTGAACGCCAATCCTGTTCGGGGTTTATGCGTATCTCAGGCAAACCAGGCGTAACCGGGTCGATTGCGTTGTTGAAGTCGCTGTAATTGACGACAAAGTTGTTGCTGACATTGGACCCTAACGAGTACGTCAGTCCGCCAACAAAATTATGTGCGCGGTTCGTAACGAGCTGATCGTTCGATTCGAAAATTCTGCTTGCACTTTCTCTTGCACGGATACCGGAACCCGGAGGAAACGGTCCGACAGCCATGTTGTCGTTGAACGAGTAGCGGAAGAAAACCGACGCTCGGTCATTGACCACCCAGTCGGCCTTTGCCGTAAATAAAGTTTCGTCAAACGGATTTGCTGTAAATCCCGCAAAGCTCGGTGCTCGCAGCGGATTGTAGATCGCCGAACCATCCTGATTATTTCGCTCATAGCTTGTGAAAAAGAACAGCCTGTCTTTAACTATTGGCCCGCCAATAGTCCCGCCAAACTGCTGGCGATCAAACGGGACACGATCCGATTGCGCAGCGGCCGGAAGACCGTGGGCCGCATCAAGCCTACTCAGAGCCGGAAACGCCGCTAGCTTATCATCGCGGAAATATCCGAAAGCATTTCCTTTAAAGGCGTTCGAGCCGGAACGCGAAACAATGTTCACCGATCCGCTCGCCGAGGCTCCGGTCGAAAGACTGTAGTTCGATAAGCCGATCTGGAATTCCTGCACGATCTCCTGTGAGAAATTCTGGACCGTCGTGCCGACCACGTTATCTACAACAGAACCGCCATCAACGGTGATCTGTGTCGATCGCCCGGCCTGGCCGCCGATCGAAACACCAGTAAAGTTCGCCTTTGTCGGGATCGAACGAACCGCCGTCGACCTTTTCAGTGCCAGGCTGTAACTGTGCCAGATCGAGAAAATTGCGTCCGTTCAACGGAAGGTTCTCGATCTGCCTAGTGTTAACAACGCCCGAAACGGTGTTGTCGGTCCTCTCTATCTGTGTTTCAGACGTGGCGGATACATTTACAACCTCGCTCGCAACGCCGATATCGAGGGTGACATCAGCCGATGCAGCCTGTCCGACCTGCACCTGAACATTCTCTAATAGTGATTGCTTGAAGTTTGTCGCCGAAACCCTAATCTCATAGATTCCAGGCTGCAATTGTAGAACGCGATAGTTTCCGTCTTCATTTGTGACAACGGTTTTTGTTGCGTTTGTCGCAACGCTTCTCACGGCGACGGTCGCGTTCTGAACGACCGCGCCTTGCTGGTCCTTTACGGTTCCAGCGACGGACCCGAACGGATCCTGTGCCGCAGCCCGCGGTACCAATACGAATAATAATGCAAAAAACAATAGATGTAGCCTTTTCATTTTTAACTCCTTAATACTTACAAAGGAATTGAAAAGTGCTATACTCCCAACGCTATCGCACGTAAAAATGCGTTAGCTATGAGTCTGGTAAAGTCTCATGATTGCTTAAAGCCATCGTTGTCCGGCGGATTATTTTCCAGATAGATCGCCGGCGGTTGATGGCTTTAAGTGTATAGCCACCCTCTCTCCAAATGTAGAAACTTCGAACCCAAGATTTCCGATAAATAGGAAATCACTCCAAAGCTGCGTTTCAGCCTTTTGTTTCTCTTGTTGCAATCCGAAAGCCACGGCGATCTAAAATCTCGGAAGTTGTTTTAGATCAAAACAATCCAGAAAAAAGTTCTTGTCAATAAAAAGCGCATTGGCCTGATGGTTATTGTGATTTTCGGATATAATCATACAAACTCCATTTTTCTAGATTCGATTTGCAATAAAATTAGGCGCAACTTACCCTGTAACTTATTTTGATAATCAACTTAGCGATTTAGTTCGCCGACAGCGACTCGTCATTTTCACCTTTGTGACGAACGGTGAAAATCGCAATTCGGACAGTGGATTTTTGGGTTCAGAATGAAAATTATTATTTCGATGGCCATCGTTCGGCCAGCACAATTTTGAAAGGAGCAAATCATCATGAGAATTGTCACATCACTAAAGTCCCTCGTTTACAACAGTTCTGTTTCCCTGCTGACCTTGCTGATTCTGGGAGCAGCCAGCGTTTACTCGCAGGCGCCCACGGCACCCAAAACAGTTGCCTTTACTGAAAAAGATCGCGAGTTCGCTCTGAAGTATCTGAACGATACCAAGGCAGACTTTGTTAAAGAAGTAACCGGTCTTTCGGATGCTCAATTAAATTTCCGCGCTGCCCCGAATCGCTGGACTGTCGCGGAGGTTGCCGAGCACATAATCCTCTCCGAAGGTGTTCTATCAGGACTTATTCAAGGTCAGATCTTGAAATCGCCTGCGGTCGAAGGTTCTGTTTTTCGTGTGAATGACAAGGGTGTCATTCTGGCGATCACAAACCGGGCTGAAAAATTCACGGCGCCCGAAATGCTAAAACCTGCCTCGCGTTTCAAAACAAGAGATGACTTACTTACAAATTTCGACAAAGCTAGAAATCAGACCATCGAGTTTGTTAAGGCGAATACGGTGAACATGCGCAATCACTTTTTTGAGAATCCCCTGATGGGCATGATCGACGGTTATCAATGGCTGCTGTTTGCGATCGGCCATTGCGAACGCCATCTTCTCCAATTGAAAGAGGTTAAGGCCGATCCGACGTTTCCGAAGAAATAACGGCGGTGCGGACAAGAGTTGTCCGCGTTCCGATATGAAACTTATTATCGCAAACGGCCATTTAATCGATCCGGCCGCACCCGAAAACACCGGCATGTCCGTTCTCATAGAGGACGGACGCGTTTCCGCTTGGTTGAGACCAGGCGAAACGGCTCCCGAAGACGCGGAGATCTTTGACGCCAGCGGGCTTCTGGTTGCTCCCGGATTCATCGACATGCACGTACACCTCCGCGAGCCGGGACAGGAGCATAAAGAGACAATTGCTTCGGGCTGTGCGGCGGCTGTCGCGGGTGGCTGGACAAGCGTTTGTCCGATGCCGAATACAAATCCGATCAACGACAACGCCGCGATCACGCGCTACATGATCGAACAGGCTGAACGTGCCGGACTCGCGAATGTCTTCCCGATTGGAGCCATCACAAAATCATCCGACGGCTCCGAACTCGCCGAGATGGGCGAGATGAAAGCCGCCGGAGCAGTCGCCGTTTCGGACGACGGAAGACCAGTGCCTAACGCCGGAATAATGCGCCGGGCAATGCAATATGCCAAGGATTTCGATCTGCCCGTCATCGATCATTGCGAAGACAAATCGCTTTCGTCCGGCGGCGTGATGCACGAAGGACGGATGTCTTTGCTGCTCGGTTTAAAAGGGATGCCCGCACTAGCCGAAGATATCGACGTCGTCCGTGACATAATTCTGGCGAAAGAAACTGGCGCTCATATCCACATCGCGCATGTATCGACGAAAGGTGCGCTCGAAGCCGTTCGCCGTGCAAAGAACGAAGGCATTAACGTCACATGCGAAGTCACGCCGCATCATTTCACGCTGACTGACAAGGCGGTTGACGGAACGCGGACACTCTTGTCCGCAGTTGAAGCAGAAGCGGACAGGAGTGTCCGCGTTCCGTACGACACTAACACAAAAATGGCTCCGCCGCTGCGTTCGCAAGAACATCTCGAAGCAATTCTCGAAGGCATAAAGGACGGCACCATCGACGCTATAGCCACCGATCACGCCCCGCACCACGCCGATGAAAAAGCGTTAGAGTACGACCGTGCTCCCTTCGGCATCACCGGCCTCGAAACTGCCGTCGGACTTGCGTTCAACGAGTTGATCCAAAAAGGAATCATCGATCTCGTCCGGTTGGTAGAATTGTGTTCGGCAAATCCGGCAAAGATTTTCGGTTTAAAGGACAGAGGAACGCTCAAGCCCGGCTCAATCGCAGATGTAACGATCCTCGACCCCGATCTGGTCTGGACTTATCGCAACGCGGAATCGAGATCGAAATCGAAGAATTCACCGTTCGACGGTTGGCAGTTCACGGGCGGAGCAGTTGCGGCAATAGTTGGCGGAAAGATCGTCTTTAAAAGATGATTTCGAGGTTCTATCTTCGTCTATGTTTAAATGGAAAAATTATGAATATCAAATTAGCGTCCGTAATTGTTTGCATTTTGATTTTAACGATTTTTGCGCCGGCTCAAATCAAAAGTGTTTACACAAGTCTTTCAGATAAGGCATGCAAAACCATTGAATCGAATCCGGACGATGGCGGCTCCTATCTCGGCGAATGTCCTGGTGTGGCAAAATATAAACTTCAACTTCTCGAAGGCGATTTGCGTCAATCCGTGAATGTCATTTCCGCGAAAGGAAAGAAATCCGAGTTGAATATTTGGCACACATTCGGAGGCTTTTCGAGTGTCGGTCAAAAAGCGGAATGGCGAATAAAAAATGGCGTTCCTATCGCTCTGATCATCCGTTTCAACGTTAGCGAGAATCCTGAAGATTCGACCAAGATCACATCCTATTTGATCGTTTCGAAGATAACGAAGACCGCTGCATGCATCACTGACGTAGTGCCGCCCGGAAAAACACAAAACGCAAAAGCTCGCAGACTGGCGGACGCTTCATCCGCCAAACCGTGTGACGACTTCGAAGGGCAAGGCTTTTGAGTCTTGGCGACTGCCAATTTCGTCATGTTAGAATGCGAAAGTAAATCATAAATTCCTCGGAGAGAATAAATGGAATGGTTATCTGACCCACAAGTTTGGATCGCGTTCGGGACCTTGACGGTTCTCGAACTCGTTCTCGGCATCGACAACGTAATCTTTATATCGATACTTTCGGGCAAACTGCCGCCCGCTCAACAACCGAAGGCTCGATATATCGGTTTGTCCCTGGCTCTCGGCATACGCATCTTGCTGCTTATGTCTTTGTCGTGGGTAATTGGCCTCACAGAACCTCTGTTCAAGGTATTCGGATATGGATTTGCGGGCAAAGATCTGGTCCTGCTGATCGGCGGTTTGTTTTTGATCGCAAAAAGCACACATGAGATCCACGGAAGTCTTGAGGGCGAAGAAGGACAAGGTTCGAAAAAAACCTATTCCGGTTTTGCGAGCGTAATTATTCAGATCGTTTTGCTCGACATTGTCTTTTCACTCGATTCCGTAATAACCGCGGTCGGCATGATCAGCACGACATACGGTTCCAACGGAATTTACATCATGATCACGGCGGTGGTGATCTCGATAATCGCGATGATGCTTTTTGCAGGGCCGATCGGAGCCTTTGTTCAACGGCATCCGACAATTAAAATGCTCGCTCTGTCGTTTCTGTTGCTGATCGGCGTAATGCTAGTCGCTGAAAGTTTTCATCAGACAATTCCGAAAGGATATATCTACTTCGCAATGGCATTCTCGGTACTTGTTGAGGTTCTCAACATGCGGTTGAGAAAGAAGGCTGCTCCGGTGGAACTTCATAATCCGTTTTCTGCTGAGGATGAGGCGAAAGCCCTCGAGGGTTGACGCAATTTTTGGTTCGAACATAGATCAGATCTTCTAATTGCTATGTCAAAACTCTATTTTCTTCTTATCGGCGCTCTCGTTTTGTCACCATGGAACTCCGTGTTCGCACAGGGGCAATGATACGTTTCGATCTCGTTATCTCCAACGCACGCATCGTCGACGGAACCGGCAATCCCTGGTTCTGGGGATCTGTCGCGATAAAGAACGGACGTATCGCAAAGGTCGGACGGTTTGATCCCCAAACCTCGAAACACACAATCGATGCAAAGGGACAAATTGTCGCCCCAGGATTTATCGACGTTCATGCTCACACCGAGGATATTTTCGACAATCCAACGGCAGAGAATTTCATACGAATGGGCGTCACCTCGCTCATCACAGGCAATTGCGGCGGCTCGGCAACCGATATAAGAGATTTTCTCGGACGTTTTAAGACAAAACCTTTGGCGCCAAATCTCGGAACACTTATCGCTCACGGATCGGTTCGTTCAAAGATCATGGGACTGGATAATCGTGCTCCAACGCCGGAAGAACAATCGCGAATGAACGCGTTGGTTGAGCAAGGAATGAAGGATGGTGCCGTTGGCCTTTCTACCGGCCTGATTTATATTCCGGGCACGTTTGCAAAGACCGAAGAAGTGGTCGAATTAGCAAAAGCCGCGTCGAAATATGGAGGAACTTATTCCAGCCATATCCGCGATGAAGGCACGGAGGTCGTCAAAGCGATAAACGAAGCAATAAATATCGGTGAGCAGGCAAATATGCCGGTTGAAATTTCCCATTTCAAGATTGCAAGCAAAGCTCTTTGGGGCCAAAGTCCGACAACGATAGGCCTCGTTAAGGCGGCGCGATTACGCGGGCTCGGCGTGACCATCGACCAGTACGCATATACAGCTTCCTCGACCTCGCTCGATTCGCGGATTCCGAGCTGGGCCATCGCCGGCGGGCGTGAAGAAGGAAAAAAACGGCTCGCTGATCCGGAAACGAGAAAAAAGGTCACAAAGGAGATGAAGGAAGATTTAAAGAAGAAAAAGTTTAAAGATTTCAGCTTTGCTTACGTCTCCAGCCATCGGGCCAATCCCGAATACAACGGTAAAAATATCGCCGAGATCACGCAGATGGCGAAGGGAAAGAAAAAGCTCGACGCGCAGATCGAGCAAATCCTTGAGATGTACGAAAAAGGCGGAGCGCAGATGGTTTATCGCGTTATGAGCGAAGACGACGTGCAGAATATCATGCGTGAGCCTTTCACGATGATCGCCTCGGACAGCGGAGTCCGGCAATTCGGTTCGGGCGTTCCGCATCCGCGTGGTTATGGAAATAATGCCCGCGTGCTCGGCAAATACGTTCGCGAATTAAAGATAATCTCCCTGGAAGATGCGGTCCGCAAAATGACTTCCCTGCCCGCACAAACTTTCGGCCTTCGCGAACGCGGGCAGATCCGGGAAGGATTTGCCGCCGACCTTGTGATATTTGACGATTCAAAAGTTACCGACAAAGCTACATTCGATGCCCCGCATCAGTATGCCAAAGGTTTTAGTTCCGTTATCGTAAACGGCGAAGTTGTTTTCGACGGGATAAAAATGACGGGTGCGATGTCCGGCCAGCCGCTTTTTGGCAATGGCCGCAATCATTGATTCGATGACACAAGCTCGCGTCTTAAAACTTGCCGGATTTCTATTCGTTCTTAGTTTTGTGATCTCGTGCGGAACGCCCGCGGCCAATACTTCCCCGCCGCCGGAGAATACGAGAGTTTTTCCGCCTCAGGACGTATGCAGTTATCCGGCCCGCGTTTCCGCAAAGATATTTCACAAACTCGGCAGCGGCGTTTGGGCTCCGGTAGCCGAAAATGATGCTCGTGCTGGTTTTAATTGCTCATCAGCGATCAGCTCCGTTCAAATATTCTCGTCGCCCGAAGGTTCGATAAATGTCGAATACCTCGCCACTGGCACCGAACGCGGCGCCACGATCGTGACAATGACATACACGGCCACAAATGCCACGGATAACGAACCTACCTACCGCACCGTCTTCATGAACTTCGCGAACGACACGCTTCGCCAGTCCCTGCAGGAACCGATGTCCGACCTGATGCGAAAAAAGATCCAGAATTTGGCGAGCTATTCCAAACCCGGAACGGATAACGAAGAAACCTTCTTCATCCGCGACGGATTTGTCCTGCTGACGAGAGAGCACGACCAGCCGAATTCCTCGATAACCGTAAAGCTCAAACTTTTCCCCGATATTGCCCTAAAGCTCAACGCCGTCAACCACTAATTTTTCATTAATTCCCTGCTTTCTTCAGTTGCCATTCTCGCGGACCGGGAGTATATTGCTTCGTAACCCCCAAAGAACATTTACCTGTCCCATCTTTGGGACTTAGCTACTGTCATATTCTTTCTTAAACAACACTTGGAGGTAAATGATGAAAAGATATTTGATTATCGCGGCGGTATCGGTCTTGCTGGTGGCTACGATCGTAGTTTTTGCCGATACTATCCGCAAATTCAGGTCAGAACTTTCGGGTTATCAGGAAGTCCCAGCCGTTTCAACCGTCGCGAACGGTAACTTTAAGGCCGAGATCAGCCGTGATGATTCGTCAATCGCTTATGAACTTAGCTATGACGATCTGGAAGGCACAGTTCAGCAGGCTCATATCCATTTCGGACAAAAAAGTGTTAATGGAGCAATCCAGGTTTGGCTTTGTTCGAATTTAGCCAGTCCGCCGACTCCTGCCGGTGTTCAGCCGTGCCCGGCTCCTCCGGCGACTATTACCGGTACGATCACTGCGGCAAACGTTACCGGACAACCCGCGGGCCCGCCAGCCGGCCAGGGTATTCAACCGGGAGAATTTGCCGAGCTAATCAGAGCGATCCGGGCCGGAAAAACATACGCAAACGTCCACACTAACAAATTCCCGGGCGGTGAGATTCGAAGCCAGATCGGTAGGAATGGCCGTGGCGACGACGATGACGACGACAACAAACATACCGAGCACGGCGGTCATTAATAATTGATTGCCGTATGTCAGAACCGCGAGCGGTAGCGACCGGACTCTTAAAGACTTTGCCTGCGATACAAACGAAAAGGGGAATCTCTTACTTTCGTATATTTCGCGTATTTCGCGGGCAAAAATATTCTTGGGATCTTTCGGATTTCGTTCCTCTTCATCCGTGGTTAAGACTTAATTCCGACCACGGAACAGGACGTGCAAGAATGAACAAGGCACGGTGGTTTTGTCGGAACCGCGAGCGGTAGAGATCGGTTGGTGTTTTTTTTGTAAACTTGTTAGGATGATTTTGGCAGAGTGAGGCGCCAGCCTTGCTTTTCCAAATTAAGAAAGACGTTGGTTGTTTTGTGGGAGAGGCAATCAACGTCTTTTCTCCGTTTAGATTTACGGATTAACGGTAACATACGTAGGGTCGGACGGAATTCCGACATCGGTCTGCCTGTCCTGGAGTATCGCGCGGACAAGCGGCTATCCGTCAGCGACAAATGCCGATTCGTCAAAGAAAGGTGGTTATCCGCCAGACAAAATAGCTGTCTGCGAGCTGCAAACGGCTGGTTTCATCGCGAAAAACGCCGATGGCGTTGGTGACGGCGGATATTGAAACGCCAGAGCTGGAAGTTTCCGGCTCAATAGATTGCGAACGTAAAGTGATCCAGATCATGAGAGCATAGATCAATACAAAAGGAATGGCGATTGACGCGACGCAGCGGCGTTTTGAACAACCAGAAACCAGAGATAGTCCCTGGCCGAATCTAAACACAATAATGGCCGGGAATATGAAAACATGGAAGAGCATCATAAACAGAGCTAATAATGGGATGTCGGGCAGGACTATCCCCAAAACCCAAACAAGTACAACTACGGGAATCCAGGGAAGTAAGAGAAAAAGAAACGTGAAAAACGTTTGGGGAATAGTAATTTTGATCTTGAAAAGCGGCGCCACAATTAGAGCATAAAGTGCTGCAAAAAGGGCTCCTACCAGGATAATGAAGATACTGTATCTGGTTTGTCCAACTGTGTTTTTTGCAAAATCTTGCAGAATGTCTTCTTTTGCGGAAGTGCTTAATCCTAGATACGAAAATGTCAGAACTGTTGTGATCATTATCATCACGAGCAGAATTAGGCGAAACAAATACTGCCATTGATTCTGAAACTCGGCATTACGAACGAAAGGCGGCTCAGCCGGACCTTGTAACAGACCAAGCCAGTCACTCAAAGCCTGTTGCATCGAAAGAATATTCATATCCATTTCTTTATTGCGGTTGCTCTAAACTCTAATGCTAGCAATAGACGCCGCCGCCTGGGCAAAGTTAGAACCTGATTCTATCCAAGGTGCTGATTGCAAGGCGTTCCTAATAAGTGGTTTTCGAGTCGCCTCATCCCTATACAGCATCAGAACCGATAAACACGTTGTGGCTAATAAATAAACCGTCCACCTCCCGGATGGTCTAATATTATTCGAAATAATACTGGCAATTCTCGAATAATTAGCATCCGCTGCTTTTTCCGGCAGGACATAGCCAGCAGTCAGAAATTCGGTTGTGGCTCCGTGATAGCCTCGCTAACCTGTACGTCCGGGATTTCTTTATTCAACATCGCCCTTGGCACATCGAGTAATAAACTGAGTTGTTCAGGCGTTATCATTCCGCTTTCCACAACCAAATCTTCCTCCTTTAGCTTCTTTTAAAATAGCCTTTGCATCATCGATGTTTTTAATCGCACCTTCGTTCCCGGTCTCACCTCGGTCGGCCTTTGCTGCCGATTCGCTGGCATCAAGAATACTTTTGTTCAATTTCCCAAGTGAATCTACAAAGCCTTTGAATAGATTCTGAGAATTCTTCCTCGCGGTATCAAGTTTTGTTTTGACGCCCTGCATTTCATTGATTTTCCCGAGCATCTGACAAATTATCTTATTATCGGGATCGTCAACAGCTATCTTTTCGGGCAATATCTCATTCGCCGACCTGGCCACCTGCCGAGCCGCGACCGCCAAGGTTGCTAATTGCAGATAGGCGATGTCTTTTTCTTCTGATGAGGCCGTTTCCAGGTATCGGACTTTGTTCTGTCCGGCGTTGGTTAATTCGAATATCTCCTGCAGACGGGGGTCATTTTGGGAAGTAGAGTCGCATTTGATCTTTAACTGTTTGGCCAAATCGACGAGTTCCTGATATAGCGTGTTGAAATCTTTGTAGATTATTTTTTCAACTTCACCCGCCTCGACAGCGGCCTTCAATTTGTTTGGCAATTGCCATGTCAAACTCGAAAACATAGCAAGCAAATCAGCAGCGGATACGCCCTTACATTCATTGGGAAATATCTTGGTGTCGGACATTCCGTAAACCGATAAAGAGGAAAAAAGGGCGGTGGCAATTCCGCCCAAAATTGAACATTTCAAAAAATTTCTACGTTCAATAATCGTTGTTTCCTGATTGCTATCGTGACCTAAAATAATCTTCTGCATTTAAAACCTCCAAATCTAATTCCAGAAAACAAAATCACTCAATGTAAGTGAATCTCAAGTTGCGTCCATCTCGACGTCGAGGTGGTTGTTGGTGCCGGATTTTGCGTTGACGGCTTTGGACTCGAATGTGTTCACATCCACGTGTTTATGCATGCGTTTTTCAATTCCAAATCTCATATCGGATAAAACCTAGCCGCGGTATGCGGGAAACGCCCAATACTGCTTATTGATTTTTTGGGTGACCAAATAGTAGAGCTAAATACCATATAATTCAAGTGAAAAATTAGCCGATTTAGCGAATACACCGAAGGCGAGCTTCGATTTTGAAGCATGAACATCCTATTTCGCTTGAAGCCTCCGAACAGAATTACCTATATATAATGATTTAAAAGGCGGAAATCTTACACGCTATTGCAAGATTGGTGGCTTAGATCAGCGACAGCGCCCGAGACTGTTTCGGCGGATTGATCGCACCGACAGGTAAAGTTTTGGAGGATCGGGGCCAGTTCGCGGACTATGTTTTGAGCTTCATACTTACCAGTAAGCGTCCTCGTGAGAACGAAACTCCATAAAAGATACCCAAGACTCACGCTTGATCTTCAATATCTCCCCGGAGCCCACTGCAACGTCAGGATTCACCGAGAGTCATTTGTTGAAATCACAAAAGGGGCTATCATTTGCGATTAAGGCCACGAAACCTATGGAACTAACGACCCGTCAAGCTGAATATCTTGAACACGAGCTTTTCCAACGTGGAAGATCGTTTATCGACGACTATTACGCGGAAAAAAATCGTATTTATCCGTCGACTCCCGACGAGCGTGGCTTGTCCACTGACCAAATCGAGGCGGCAAAGACTCGCCGACTTGCAAAGAACCTGATCGAAGTCCGCGCGGCGACGTTTATTGAGGTTTTCAGAGAATTCAAGAAGTTTCCGGACAAAGAAGTTTACAATAGATTTTGCGAAAGTAGCTACACTCTTGTTGTTGGGCATACAATGAAGCTATTTGAAGAAGCGTGCGGGAATTTCTTCGCACGGCCGGCTGTCGAATCGGTTGCGGAGGCCATTAGGACAAGCCTCCGAATGGAACTTCAGAAAAGTTTTACAGATGGTATAAAACCCGTAACGAGCTTTTTGCTTAAGGGAAAAGCTCAGGAGGAAGATATGGAAGAAACATTTTCCCAACGCGAAATGGCCGTTTTGCAGAGAATTTATGATCTTACAAGTGGAAAACTTGGAGTGATGGTTGAAATCGATAAACTGGCGGCGCAAATGAACATGCCCGTCTTTGAAATGAACGATTTTATAAACAGCTTAGAGAAAAAGGGATATATTGGCGGAATAAATGAAGCCGTCTGGATCGAGCCCGACGGCATAAGAGAAATTGAAAATGAAAAGCCCGCTGTCTTACCGTCGCCGCCGGTTAACACAACTACTTATAACATTCATGCACCGATAGGAGCGATACAGAACCAAACCCAAAACAGCACGCAAAATGTTACACAGGCAATTCAGCTGACGAATAATCCAGATTTTGACATAGCAATTCAGGCTATAACTGAGCTTGTTAAAGCGGCCGAAATCTCAGGGGAAGACAAGCATGAAGCATTAACTGACTTAGCTACTCTAAACCGACTTGCATTGGAGCCCGAAAAACCTGGCCTTGCAGCTAGAGCGTTGGCTAAGATTGCTTCTTTGGACACTCTTCTAAGATTTACTCCAATAGCGCTAAAAGTTGCAGAGCATTGGCCCAGTATAAAGGCCTATTTTGAGAAATAGTGAGTCTATTCTGTTTTCATTACTTGCCTTCTCAGACGTTACGCCGAATCTTGTTTTCAGGCGGCATAGTTTGCTATCGCTTGTTCTCGTGTATCTCCGAAAGCATAGCAATCGCTTTCTTGCAGATCAACGAAATCCGGCCCGACGACGCAATAGGCATCGCCGTCCAAAAATATTAACGTCCCACCCGGGCCCGGTTCGGATTGCAGATCGGGATCGTTCTTGAGTGATTCGAATTCTTCAGTCGGCATTATTCTCTCTCAGTATTTCTTGTTCTCATCCGGGTAGATGTGTTCCAAAGTGTCGGGTAGCTGGTCGAATTCCATTTCGCCTTCGTACGGTCTCAGCAGTTCTTCGTCGCCTTCGGTTAGCCAGAATTTCTGCTCGTCGATATTGGTGAGGATGACGGGCATGGCTTTTTCGTGGATGGGCCGCATGAAATCGTTTGGCTCGGTCGTAAAGGTCGTGAATGAGTATCGCGTCTCGCCATTATCCTCGCCATCCGAATATCTTTCGAGACGGTTGTATATTGAGCCTTTCTTATGATGTTCCTTCTGATTATTAACGTAATCGACAACCCATTGCAGATCTTTCGTGCCGAAAGTGACGATTCCGTAGCCGCGTTGCCGTTCAAGCGCCTTTGGTTCAACTTAAAACGCCCAGTCAAATATTATCAGTCATCTGCCCGCGTCCTGAAGAACGCGGCTATTTGCCCTTCGGGAAACCGGAACGCGCGTCATCGTCCGCGCGATACTCCAGGACAGGCAGGCCGATGTCGGAATTCCGTCCGACCCGACGTATGTGACCGTAAATCCATAAATCTAAACGGAGAAAAGACGTTGATTGCCTCTCCCACAAAACAACCAACGTCTTTCTTAAATTTGGAAAAGCAAGGCTGGCGCCTCACTCTGCCAAAAACATCCTAACAAGTTTACAAAAACACACCAACCGATTTCTACTGCTCGCGGTTCTGACTTGTAACGCCGCTCACCGTGGCGAATGCGTTCGGTTTATTGACTTTTACTTTCAATCTCGGCGAAACTCCCGTGCCGCTTTCGACCGTATCAGAGCGAAATTTGATCGTGTAAGCTGTGCGAAGCTGGCCGACGATCTCGTCATAGGCCCGCTGAATCTGCGAAAGCTGCGTTATCGGATAATAAACACCGCCCGAAACTTTCGCCAGTCTTTCGCCCTCGTCCTTTGCCTTTCGAGGTCAGCTCGCCCTGTAAATATCGCGTTCGGAGGCTGTCCATCGCAGCGTTCGGGTTCGCCTCCGACGTCGCGATCAACCCCGACGGAACATACAGCGGATAGATCAACGCACCGCTTTCCTGAATCGACGATAGCATCGAATCGAACGGCAGAAACGAACGGTTGTCGTCGCCATCGGTGAGAATTACGATCGCCGTCCGATCGCCCTTCAATGGCCGAAGAGTTTCGGCAAGCGTGTACGCCAGCGAGTCGTAATATGCGGTCGCACCGCCCGCGTCGAATGTATCGAGGCTTTCCGAAAGCAGGCGTTTGTCGGTGGTAAAGCCGGTCAGGACCTTGACGTCGTCGTTGAAAGTGACGATGGAAATGCGGTCGCGTTCGTCAACCGTATCGACAAAGCTGCGGGCGGCCTTGCGAATGAAGTTGACGTAATTATCCACGCTTCCCGAAACATCGAGCAGCAGCACGAGATTGAACGGCGTTGTCGACGGCTCGACCGAGATCACTTCGCGGCGGACGTTGTTCTCCGTCAATTCGAAATCCGAAGGCTCAAGCCCTGCGACCGCGCGATTGTTAAGGTCGTTGACGCGGACCGACGCGATCTTGATGCTGGCGACCGGGCTTTTTTCGACAGATGAGCGTTCGGCGAACGATGGCTCAAGTTTTGCGGGCGGCAGCGTTCGGGCGTAGTCGCCGTAATATTTCGGAGCCGCACGCCGTATTGCTTCCATCAAGAGAGAGTCTCCGCTGCGGATGATTGCCTTTGCGGCAATCGTAAGCGGACGCTCGCGCAGATCACTCGAAACTTCGTTCGGCGGGATGTTCAGCAGAATGATGCCGCGTGCGGTTGTGAAGTCCAGCGAGACTGTCGTCGGCAGTTTATTCTTTTGTTTCTTCTTTTTTGGTTTGCTATCAGGAACGGTCGAAACAACATCGGATTCAGCGTCCGAGGCCGAACCGGTTTCCTCGGCTACTGGTTCGTCACCGGATTTATCTTTCGGCTTGGCTTTTTTTTTCGACGTTTTTATGTCTTCGCCATCAATTACTCTGCCACTTATTTCAAATTTTCCCGCCGCCTTTTCCTTAACTTTTGAAAGCTCAAAATCGCTGAGAAACCGCGGTTTTGAAGATGTCCAGTTGAGAGCGTATTTCAAATCGTCGGTTGGTACGTCAGCGGCGATCGTCCCAGTATTTGTGCGGACTTCCGCCGAGATCACATCGCCAGTGATGAGCACTTCGCCCTCGCGTGTCTCGATCTTCACACGCATTTTCGGCGGCATTGCGATAGAAATATCAATGCGTTTTTTAGAATCTGCCGGCTCAACCTCGATCCTCACTTCGCCGCCGTTTGCAACGATCTTTATGTCGTTCGCCAAGATCGCTGAATCCGAAGTTGCTGTCAGTGTGATCTTTCCGTCCGTGACGGCACCGACTGCGGGAGTTTCAGCATCGGCCGGGGCTTCCGTAAAGGCTTCGACACGTCCGTAAAAATTGACCACCTCGATACGTCCACCGGGCGTGATCGTAAAGGCGCGGTTCAGCCGCTGCGCGGACGCTGCCTGGACCGACACGACCACGGCAAAAATTAAAAATATTAAATTTCGATTGAATTGCCGCATTAACTATGGCCGGCTCGTGATGCGTCCGGATTGGATCAAACGCTGCCGCACGCGTTCCTGCCACTTCTTGCGTGGTTTGTCGGTTTCCTCAAATTTCGAGAGTAGATCCTGTAGCGATTCACCGCCGGCCTGCCGCGTCTTTAGATAAAGAAGAGCAACGATGATCGCGGTAAATGATATCACGACGATCTGAAGAGGCAGGAGCAATATCTGGAGTAACGTATCGAGAACCGTGTCCCGGACCCGACTTCGCATGTCCTTTTCCGAACCGGTAAGTTTGACGGTTCGATTATTGCCGAAGCTGATATCGACCGAGTTCTCCTTGTCAGATGCGTCCGAGGACGATACTCCACCCTCCTTATTGTCGGTCACGGCAATTTTATCCGCCTGCCGTTCGATTGCCTTCGCGGTGAGGTTGACCACAAAGGAGATAGCTCCGGCCGAAACCGCCGGTATCAGGAACATGATCGCAACCGCAGCCGCAGACGTCGCAAGCGAACGTTTTACAAGGTCCTTTGAACGCTTGAGAGCCTGACGTCCGCGCAGATTTTCCATCATCACTACCGGCCCGACCAAAGTCCATAAAACGCTCGTAACTATAAAGCCCAACCCGCAAGTAGGAATTCCGATCAACAGCGAGAAAAACGTACTCACAATTCCTGTACCGGCGAATGTCTTCCACTTCTTTCTAGCTTCCTTGAGAGCCGCACGAAGCTTTATCGGCCGGAGCGGCACGGCAAGTGTCTGGGTTACTATCCAGGTTATCGTTCCGATTATCAAATATGCCGAGAAAGCCGTCAGAATAGTTGAAATGGTTGCCACTATACCGATCGAAATATTCGCGGCGGTCGGATTTATTACATCGCTGACCTTCAGAAAACCCAGTATGATCAATATCGCGGTCAAGAAAATCATCGGCAGGTGAAAGAACGCCGAGAGCATCAGGAATTTCGGCATGTGCTCGGTGTACATCATCCCGGCACGCCTCAGGAGTCCGAAGATTCCTTCGGAACGTGACTGTAGGGCACTCGCGAACGCCTCCGCGGTTTGTGGACGCAAGTCGGCGTCTTTCGCCAATGCACTAGCGATCACAAGCTTGAGCTTTTTCCTAACCTTTTTAGCATTGAGCGGAGGAGGAGGACACTCTTTGTGAGATTCCATCACCTGGGTGAAATCACCGCTAAACGGCGTCGAACCCGACAGCATTTGATATGCGATGATCCCGAGGCTGTAGATGTCGGATCGCGGATCGAGCTTGTCGCCGCGGCACTGTTCGGGCGACATATAAAGCGGCGTGCCCAAGACGGCACCAACGCGAGTCAAATCGCTGCTGGATGAAATGCTTCGAAAAGGGCTGATGTTCGTGTCAGGTGCTCGATACGTACCGTCGGTGTTGGCCTCATCCGAGATGAGCTTTGTCCCGACGGCTTCCTGATCGGACTGTCCGTCATTTCGGGCCCGCAGAACTAGCGTTCCGCGATCTTCGCCGTTCGTCGCGGGCTGGATCAGCGTATCTTTATCCGCTGCCGCCGATACGGGTTGAGCGACTTGAGCCAAGGTTGCGCCTTCAACAATTCTGGTAGGCGAGATGCTGTCATGAATCGTTCCCTCCTGCGAAATTTCGGCCAGCGTCGCTTTTCCAGCCGATATGAATGTCGGCGTCGCGGGCACGGTGGCCGGAAATTCGCCGGTATCGACATGAGCGTGCTCTTCGAGCTTTGCAATACCGAAATCAAGTACCTTTACGGTATATCCGCCGCGCTGATTCGGTTCGAGCCAGATGTTGTCGGGTTTAAGATCGCGGTGGATGATTCCCTGTTCGTGAGCTTCGTGCACGGCTGAACATACTTGCTCCAGAATATCCAGCGTCCATGCAACAGGCAGGTTGTTTTCTTCTTCGAGTATCTCGCCAAGCGTACAGCCATCGAGATATTCCATCACAAGATATGCGACCTGCCCGTCAGACGTGTACGCAAAACCAAAGTCCGTAACATCAACCACGTTCGGATGCCGCAAACGTCCGGCAGCACGCGCCTCACGGCGAAATCGCTCGACAAACTCTGGCCGCTTCATGAACTGGGGTGCAATGATCTTGATCGCGACCGGCCGCTCCGTACCGAGATGTGTCGCGAGATAAACCGTACCCATGCCGCCGCGCCCTATTTCGCGTTCGATCTGGTATTTTTCGTCGAGCGTTTGCCCGATGACCTCCGCAAAATTCATATTAGTTCCGAAAAAGCCGCTTTTGTTATTCTAGCCGAATTTCAGATTGTTACGAATGAAACTGTTCTTTAGTTCTATTTTGGCACGCTTTGATTACTGCAAAACAAAACTCTTGGGAACAAATTCAAGTGCGATCAACTCGCCGTTGGCCTTCGATTTCTTGTCCGGCACTTGCGTGAACGTGATGACTACAGGAATTTCCACCGCCTTCATTCCGCAACCGATCTGCAAATGTTCGACGTCCGGAGTAAATGCACGCATTTCCAATTTGTTCGCGGTTGGGTTAGCTAATTTGAGAATTTGCGTCGAAGTTTTGAAGTAGAAAAACATTCCTTTATTGCTGCATTCCGACTTTTCAATAAAAGCTATTTCCTGTTTTTCCCCGACGGCCGGTTTACGCAAGTTTTCCTTGATATGGGCCATCATTGCATTTCTCCGCTCGGCCTCGAAGTCGTCCTTTGAGTTAACGTTTGAGGTGAATTCCGTCGGCGGAGTGCCAGATTCGACCGTTTCCGTAATTTCAGCAGGCTCTGTGAATGTGGTTTCAGCGGTCGTGATGTCCACAAATCTGAAATGATCGGGTACAAATTCAATTGACACGAGTTCGCCCCGGCTGACGTTCTTTGCTATCGTCTTTGGCCGATACGTCAAAACTGCCTTGATCGTGGCAACTTTTGCGTCACAGCCAATCTCGGCGTCCCCGCCGTCCACTACATATGTCGCCAGATTCAATCCTTGAAAGTCTTTACTCGTGAGAACAAACGACTCAGTTTCCGTCTTTATGGTATAAGTTACCGTCCCGCCTTTGCATCCAACTTTTTCCAAGTGACCAAGCAATCGAACTTCTTCTGCAACTGTTTTTCGCAACTCCCGGTTTATTGACCGGACCATAAATTCCTGTTCTGATTTGGCAACTTCTTCTGGGGTTGGAGGTTTTCCGTCCGATTCGCGACGCCTGAGAAGAGGCCGTGTGCCTCCGTCTTTTGCTCCGGCTGCAATGGCTGCCTCGTACTTTTTGCGAGATTCTTCGTTTCTCGCGAGGATTTCTTTGCGTTGGCGAAGCTGATCGAGAAGATTGTCAACCTGCTTCTTTAGTTGTGGCTCATCCGCAGTCTTGGCGATTTTTTCTAATATCGCAGATGCCTGATCGAACTTCTCCTGCCTTAAATATAATTCTGCGATTCGCATCGCATATCGCTGGTTACCCGGCTGCAACTTTAGTGCTTTTTGCATCGCCTCGATTCCTTCATCAAGGCCCTCATTGCTTACTATGCTCACGAATGCAAGCATTTCGTAACTCTCGGCAAAACTTGGGTTTATCTGGATCGCTTTCTTGAGCATTTCCTTCATCTTTGCCGTTTTTTCGGGAGCAAATGAATTGACGTGGCCGAATTCATCTCGGCCTTCCCGGCTTAAAAGATATGCGTATTGATAGTAAGCAATATGGTTCTTCGGATCTCCGGCAATCGCTTTCTCCAAATGCATCTTTGCTTCGTCAAACTTCCTTTGGCGCACCTTGACGATCCCGAGCGTGGTGTTCGCCATGCTTGAACTTGGATCAAGAGTCAGGGCTGTCTTCAAATACGGCTCTGCATCATCCGCGCGGTTCGTGTGATAAAGCAAATCGCCAAGATATGCGTTCGTATCGGCTTCGGTCATCGCCTTCGATTGCATTTCCAAGTCAAACGAAAGCTTATTCGCGAATGTCACATTCGTATAGAGATAAGTGCCTTTTGCAACATACTGCCTGAGTTGCTTCTCCATTTGGGCGTAGCTCACCTGAAAAGCATCCTGAAACGCTTTTTCTTCAGCTACATTTTTCATTGAAAGAGTTAGGAACTTGTTCATTTCCTCGGTCTTCTTGTTCGCAATAAAATAATGAATCAGAGCCCAAGCCTGAGCATAAAAGATGCTTCGGGAATGATTTCCGGTTTGGGTCAAGGCCGAGTTGCCAATGTTAAAAAAAGTATTCAGCGGAATGAGCTTATTCTGTTGAAGTAAAAGAAGGTGATTAGATTGCGGAAGACCGAGTTTAGCTTTAATATCACCTTCCATTTCAAAGGTTTGATAATATTCAGCCAGACCTTCGTTGAACCATTGCGGAACGTCCGACTTTCCAAGGTTGGTATTCACAATAAAGTGAACATATTCATGAAAGATCGTTCCGTAGGTTTCGGCATCTTCACCGCCCGTGGTAAGAGTGATGTAATTGACATCCTCTCCAGGCTGAAAATATCCCGCAATATAGTTATCTGTTTTTCCGTCCGAACGCTTTGGCTTAAAGGGTTTGTATGCCGAATCACTTTTGAAAACGACGACGTTTGTCGGAATCGGCGAGCTCAGATTTGTGGTTGTGAAAAGAAGTCTAAATGTTTCGCGAAATTGCTCCAGCTTGGTCGCAACCTTTCGTATGTCTTTATCCGACGCGTTTCCAATAAGGTTGAAATTCTTGGAACGAACATTAAGCCACTCGTCTTTAGCGACGACGGAACTTGTCAGGAAACCAATAATTCCCAAAACTACAAAAAAAAGCGAGGCAAATCTTTTGATCTTCATAGCAATTCATTAAAGGCAATTTGATTAGGATGCCGCGATGCTAATTTTAGTCGCTCAAAACTATTCTACATTGCGTCTGCGAGACATTTTAACATCTTAGTCCCTTTCTACCGTGAGAAATTAAATTTCCTTCGTTTACCACTTGTCTCCCTTCAATAACAATTTTCCCTTGCGTAAATTTCCTTTCTTGAGTAACTTATGATGAAACTCTTAAATAGAAGGAATGCCGCTTGTTTCATACGTGCAACGCCATTGCACAAACGCGTGTCGCTGTGGTAGTCTATGTTTATCAGTTTTAGAGAAGCATAATAAACGAGTAGAGAGGCTGTTAAAACTTTTATGGATAAAGGAAAAGCGATCGAATCAGCACTTTTGCAGATCGAAAAGAAGTTCGGTAAAGGGTCGATTATGCGTCTTGGCGAAAAACCTCGTCAGGACATTGGCTCTATTTCGACGTGTTGTCTAAGTCTTGACGCGGCGATCGGCGTCGGCGGGCTACCTCGCGGAAGAATCGTGGAGATTTACGGACCAGAGAGTTCAGGCAAGACAACGCTTGCATTGCACGTGGTCGCATCTGCTCAAAAAGCCGGCGGAATAGCGGCATATATTGACGCTGAACACGCGATGGACCCGGAATACGCCGGCAAGCTTGGCGTGAATATCGACGACCTGCTTATTTCACAGCCCGATTCGGGCGAGCAGGCTCTTGAGATTGCCGAAACGCTTGTTCGTTCAAATAGCGTCGATGTGATAGTTATCGATTCAGTCGCGGCTCTCGTCCCGCGGGCGGAACTGGACGGAGAAATGGGCGATTCCCTTCCCGGACTTCAGGCCAGGCTGATGTCTCAGGCACTACGAAAGATCACCGCGATCGTCGCTAATTCAAATACGACGTTTATTTTTATCAACCAGCTTCGCGAAAAAATCGGTGTATTTTTTGGCTCACCCGAAACCACGACCGGCGGAAAGGCGTTGAAGTTTTACGCCAGTGTCCGGCTTGATATTCGTCGCATCGGAGCGATCAAGGATGGCGATAAGATGGTTGGAAACCGCACGCGCGTCAAGGTGGTTAAGAATAAATGCGCTCCGCCGTTTCGCGAAACCGAGTTCGATATTATGTACGGCGAAGGCATCTCACGCGAAGGCGATCTGATCGATCTTGCGTCAAACAACGAAGTCGTCGAAAAAAGCGGTGCCTGGTTCTCGTATAAAGGCGAACGATTGGGGCAAGGGCGTGAGAACGTTAAGACTTTGCTCAAATCAAACACGGAACTACGCGACCGCATTGAACACGACGTAAAGATTTCGCTTGGGATGGAGATAGCAGAAGCCGCAAAGGCTTAGCGTTGAATGTTTTGGAGTTTTAAAAATAGCTGTGCTGGTTTGAACGTTGCGCCTCCGGGGGACAGCGGCGGCTTTCAAACCAGCACGGGCAGGTATCAAACGGATTCGGAAGACAAAATTGGATGTTGTCGGGCAACAACCAATTGGACTTACCATTATAGTTATCCCCTAGACAATGTCAATACCTTTTTCTCAGAACAAAAGATACTCCAAAATACGCACGTATCTTTCCGAATACATTTGACATCGCCAACTGCCTTATCTACACTCTAAAACTTGCCTGATTGTTAGCAAATAGGCATGGCCAGATAGCTCAGTTGGTAGAGCAGCGGATTGAAAATCCGCGTGTCGGCGGTTCGACCCCGTCTCTGGCCACCAATCAAATCAAGAGTTTAGGGCTGCGACCGTCGCAGCCCTTTTTCCTTGTGCAACATGCGCGAGCTGCCGCCAAGAGCTGCCGTGAGCTTGATGATCGGGGTCTCGAATCAAGCCTGCATAACTCAACCTTTCCGGCCATGCAACTCGCATTCGAAAATAGACTCCGGCCCTCCTTCTTGCCTTCCTGAAAAAATAATCTGTCTTTTCTCTGAATTTCTTAACACTGTATTAACGTAGCGGGTTTCTTTTTACTCTGTATTCGGTTGCTTTAACCGATTAAGTGCGAGTACCGCTGCGATGATTTAGCGACGCATATGTTATCAGTCGTTCCGCGAACAACAGGGGATTTGTAAAATGTTTGATTCTACGTTGCATGCCAGTACGAACTATGAAAGCTCATCGTTATCCGACGGAGTTCCCGACACCTTGACTTCAGTCGAACCCTTTGCCCGCAAAACCCTCGGCACGTTTTTCTCCGAGCCGTCAACCATAAATCTACGGCCAAAAATCGTTCTCTATTCGCACGATACCTTCGGTTTGGGCAATATTCGCCGCACGCTGCTGCTCGCCCAAAATCTGATAGATCAGTATCCTGAAGCATCAATTCTTATAATAACCGGCTCGCCTGTTATCCACGCTTTCCGGCTGCCCGCGGGAGTCGATTATATAAAGCTTCCTTCGCTCGACCGCGTCAGTGCCGAAAAGTATGAGCCCCTATCGCTTGCCAATTGCGGTGACGAAGTAAGACATACCCGTAGGGCAATTGTTGGACAGATTATTACCGGATTCGCACCCGATCTGCTGATAGTGGATAAACGTGCCGCCGGTATTAACGGTGAACTGTTGGAAGCACTGAGAGTCCTAAAAAAGAACGATCACAAAACTAAGATCGTCCTGGGCCTTCGCGACATCTTGGACTCACCGGAACGCACGTCGCGCGTGCTACGTGAAAACGGTAGTTTTGACATCATCGAAGAATTCTACGACGAGGTTTGGATCTACGGATCAAGCGAAATATTCGACACAGCCAGAGAATACGACTTTCCTTACAGCGTTCGGCAAAAAACTCATTACTGCGGATATCTAAAAAGACCGGTCGCACAAGGCTCAGTAGGAAATGGCGAACTTCGGGTTCTCGTAACGACGGGTGGTGGCGGCGACGGCTCTCGGATGATTGAAACTTATCTTGAAAGCCTGCCATTACTGGAAGCGGAACTTCCGATATCCTCGACTGTGGTTTTTGGCCCGCAGATCGAAGCAGCGAAACGTGACGGATTGCTGGCGCGATTCGGAAAGCTTCCAAACGTTAAATTCTCCGATTTTGAGGCCGACCTGACCCAACTTTATTCCGACGCGGATGTCGTCGTCTCGATGGCGGGCTATAACACCGTATGCGAGCTGCTTTCACACAAAAAAAGGGCGGTGCTCGTGCCGCGTTCGGAGCCGGTTCGCGAACAGCTTATTCGGGCACGTCTGCTCGCAAAGCACGGTTTGTTCCAGGCCATCGAACCAGCAGATCTGACAGCGGAAACCATGAAGAGCAAGATCATCGCGGCCGTCAAATCGACCTCGTTGACGATGCATTTGCTCGACCTCGACGGATTGAGACGCATTGACAATCGTGTCCGTGAGCTGTTGACGGAGGAAGTATGCAAAGCGTAATGAATGCAGCAGTAATAAATGGTTTTACGGTGATTTCAGGAAATTGTTTAGACGCAAGCCGAGCGGGTTCAATCCGGCTAAAAGCATGCAGACGGTTGATGAAGAGTTTGAAAGGACGATCTGTAGCGAGTGTTTTGCCGCAACATAAATGCAGCGAAATCACCAAGATAGCGAAAATCGGTAAAACCCAAAAGATCGCTTACATTCTGAAAAATTTTCCGAAACTCTCGGAAACCTTTATCGCCAGCGAGATCTACCGTCTTGAGCGCCTCGGCATCGACCTGAAATTGCTTGTCATAAAGCCTTCTAGTGAAAGCTCGCGTCACACAGTTATCGAAAAAATTGCCGCAGAGCCTTTCTATCTGTCGGCGACCACTTCCCTTTCCGAAACGACTCTGGCGAAATGGCTAAGACTCCATTTGCCGGATTTTTGGAGCTCGGTCGTGACGGTTTGCAAGAAAAAGCCTCTTGGTGTTCTGAGGGCTGCCCGTTTTGCATTGGGCCAATCGATCCGCGCTCGACGGGGAGTCCTGGCTTGGCCGCGAAAGGTTTATCTAAAGGAGTTTCTACAGTCCGCGGCAATGGCCGAACAAATCCTGCAGGACGAAGAGATAAGCCATATTCACGCCCACTTTGCTCATGGCGCAACGACAGTTGCCTGGATGGCGTCGTTGATCACCAACCTTGAGTTTTCTTTTACCGCCCATGCAAAAGACATTTATCTTGAATCACTTAATCCGGCCAATTTGCTTGCTCGCAAGATGGACGCGGCGAAATTCATCGTGACCTGTACCGAGGCAAATCGCACTCATCTCGAAGCCCTAAGTAACACTCCGGTGCATTGTCTGTATCATGGATTGACGGTTGATTTTGTCGACCTGATCGATTCGTCCAACACGAAAAGACACGAACGAAACGGTCACATTAGGGCACTGGCGGTCGGCCGGCTAGTCGAGAAAAAAGGGCTCGACACATTTGTGCGGGCGTGCGCAATTTTGAAGCGGCGCAATGTGAATTTTGAAGCCGTCATTATCGGTGAAAGTGGCGATGCGGAAACGAAGATCCTGCAGTATATCGACGAAAACGATTTGTCTAAACAGATCCAACTCACGGGTGCGATGCCGCAAACCCAGCTTTTCGCCGAATATCAGAGGGCAGACGTATTCTGCCTTCCGTGCAGGATCTTGGAGAACGGCGACCGTGACGGCATCCCGAACGTAATGGTCGAAGCGATGGCTTGCGGCGTTCCAGTAGTGACAACAGATGTCTCCGGGATTCCCGAGGTAATCAAGGATGGTAAGAATGGTTTGCTTGTTAAGCCGAACGACCCCATCGCTCTTGCCGACTCGCTCGAAAAAATATATCTAGACAAATCGCTCGCAGCCCGTCTTTCTCGTGCAGCTTTGGAGACTGTGAGGGAAAGGTTCAATGGCGAAGTCTCGGCGCTGAAGTTGGCGAGTTTATTTAACCAAAGCACCGACGTTGAATAGAAAATGCTCTTACTTGACCTGCCAAAAAATAAACCTGCCGTCCAGGCGGCGCAGTATCGAAAGATCTTTTGCGTCATCGAACAATCATATAAGGATCGTGAGATCGCCGATGGCGTCTGTGAAGGACGCTTTGATATTGCCGGAACCGAACTCGATTTGGGACTTGACCCGGATTGGCTCAAGAACCCGCTGGAGGAAGATATTGAATGGCAGATCGAATGGCACAAATTCTACTACGGCCTTGATCTGGCCAGTTCATTCGCGGAAACGGGTGATCCGAAATTTCTGAGGGTGTGGGAAAACTTGGTGCGATCGTTTATCCGCCAGGTTCCGGTCGAGTTCGCATCAACCGATGTTTTGGCACGGCGGATCCAAAACTGGGTATATGCCAGGCAAATTTTTGCAGACGCGAACTACTTCAAAGGCTTTTCAGACGATTTTGAGCACAAATTGCTCTCTAGCATTGATGCTCAGGCTCGATATCTGCGGAACAACCTTACCCCTGAACGCAATCACAGAACCCTCGAACTTTACGCTCTTTTCATTGTCGCACTGGCTTTTCCGCAAACGGGGAACCAAGGAGAGCTGCTGTGGTTTGCTATGGCCGGACTGACCGAGAACCTGTTGACGGATATCTGTCCGGACGGCGTGCAGCGGGAGCAGTCTACTCATTATCATTGCACGGTCTTGCGTTCGTTCCTGGGTGCTCGCGAAAATGCACGGCGATTCGGTCTGAAATTTTCGCGTGAGTTCGACGAGAGGCTTCTAAAGGCTTGTGAATTTGCGATGCATATTCACCGGCCGGACGGTCAAATTCCCGCGGTTTCCGATAGCGATACGGGAAGCTATCTCGATCTTTTGAAGCTTGCTGGAAATATCTTTTCACGGCCAGATTTTCTTTACGCCGCCACATCCGGCAAACAAGGTACGGCTCCGGATGAGTCGAATATAAGCTTTAGGGAAAGTGGCTATTTCATTCAGCGAAGCGGCTGGGGCACGGGCGAAACAGCATTCGCTGACGAAAAATTCCTGATGTTCGACTGCGGCCCGATTGGTGATGGAGGTCACGGCCATTACGATCTTCTGAACGTCGAGATCTCGGCCTGCGGCAAACCTTTGATCGTCGACAGCGGCCGCTTTACCTATGCTGAGGACAGCAATACTAACTGGCGGCATTTCTTTAAGGGAACGGCTGCACACAATACGGTAGTCATTAATGGAAAAGACCAAACAACGTACCGCCGGGGCAAACCCAAAGGCGAAACCGCTCAAGGTGTTTTCATTGAGCGCGTGAGCCTGCCCGATCTCGACGTCCTTTGCGGGAAAGTCTTGAGTCCCAATTACGAAGCAGTACACACACGCCGCATCTTTTTTATTCGCAGGGAGTTCTGGCTGATCGAGGACGAACTGAACGGTACGATCCCGCACAGCTACGATCTCAGATTTCATTTAACGCCGGCTGCGTGGAATTGCTGCACGATCCTGAAAACGCCAACTAACGAAGTGGTTCGCACGCCGGAAGTCGCGTTGCTATTTGAGCCGGACGGAAATCTTTCGATAGAACCGAGCTGGTATTCGCCGCGATATGGCATCAAGCATCGGGCTCCCTGTATTAGCCGTGTTTCAAACGCTGAATCCACTAGATTTTACACGCTGATATTGCCCCTTCGCATTAAGGATGAACTACCGAGCTTTGTGATTTCAAACGATGGTCCGACGACCAGTGTTGAAATAAGCCGGCCAAACGCGGAGACGGAAATTGTAAGTTGGAGTCTGGGTGACGATCGTCTTCATGACCTTAGATTGACGCAAAAATAGAGATGAACTTCGCAGCCGCTCAACAATTACTGCTTGCCCCGGACGCTGACGTACCACAGCGGGACGCTCTGCTTGATGCCAGGCTAATGGAGCAACGCCTCTCGGTTGAGCTTCGCAAACGCGGAATGACGGCAACCGACGGGTGCGAGATCGCCCGGGTCAAATACAGTTTTGGGAAAAATATTCGTGTGTTGTATCACCTTCGATTCGGCGAAAAATCTCTCGGTGTAGCAGCTCGGACTTTTGGGTCCAAGCGGATTGCTGAAATCGGAAGGCAAAGAAAGACAGACTCAAATTCGGCGCCGAATCTGCTTGATCAAGGTCTTCGGACAGCATTTTGGATATTTCCGAACGATAGGAAGATTTGCGGTTTGGAAGTTCTTACAACCATTCCAGGCGAGCTAAAAACCTCTGCTCCCGGGTGGGGAACAAGCCGTGTTGTCGCATACGCGCCAGAAAAATGCGCTACGGCCGAGTGCATCGACAATGGCGGAGAGGTCATCGCTTACGCCAAAGTGTTCGCGGGCGACTCAGGACGAAGGATCGCCGGTATCTATGAACATCTACGTGACTCAAATTTGAAGGTTCCCCGAGTTCTCGGGTATTCGGAATCTCACCGGACTTTGGTTTTGGAAGCGATAAGAGGTGCTCGGCTGGCGGATCTGGTGGAGAGTTCGGCAACAGTCTATCAAAAACTTGGAACATCAATCGCCCGCTTTCACAGCGTTCCGCCGCATGGACATCTTCCGCGTTTTAAGCGGCTCGAACCAAATGAAATACAAAGAGCGCTCAACACAATTCTTATTGCCCGTCCGGATGTGGCGGCGCAATCAATGCGCTTTTTCGACGAGCTAACGTCGTTTCCATTTTCCACCGGGCCAGAAGTATGTCTTCATGGCGACGTCCACCCAAAGAACGCCGTCTGGAAAGATGGAACTCTTACCTTGATTGACCTCGATCAGGTGTCCATCGGCGACGCGGCGGCGGACATCGGAAGTTTTCTCGCGGGCCTGCATTACAAAGAACGTGTTGGGCAAATGTCTGCCGAAATCCGCAGTGGCATATCGAAAAGCTTTTTGGAGGGTTACGCCGAAATTCGCCCGCTTCCGTCGGAACGATCATTGCGATGGCATACTGCCGCAGCCCTTTTTGCTGAGCGTTCTTTGCGGGCGATCACACGCGTGAGGGTCGAAGGTCTAGAAAATATCGGTCGTATACTTGCCGCCGGTGAAAAAGTATTGAGAGGAGAGGACCGATGAACTTTGTGCCAACGCCAAGCCTAGATAGCAAGCTTCTCACTATCGCCGGGCTAATCGCGGAGTGCCCGGGTGCTGAAATCATTAAATATTCGCCCAAAAAGCGATGCATTATCCGGGTACGTCGACAGGGCCGAAACTTTTACGCAAAGGTATATCCGTCGAAGTTTTTGCGGCGCGGACGCGGCGAAGGCATTGACGAGATCGGCAGGGCTTTCTGGAGTCTGGCCGAAGCGGGACAACTCAATTTTAGCGTGGCAAAGCCCGCGGGTTGGGACGCTGCAGCGGTGGCAGTGTGGAATGAAGAACTCATTGGCTCACCCGCAATTGAAAGATTGAGGAATGGCGGGAAGCAAGTTGTACATGAGATCGGAAAAGCTATTGCGTTGATCGCGGACAGTCGGATCACGCCCAACCGCATTTTCGGCTATGCACAGCAACTGGAAGATACTGCTGAGTTTGCCGAAATTCTCTTTAGTAAATTTCCGGCGATTGCACCGACCGTTAAGTCCGTCCTGGAGATGCTCGAAACGGTTGACCTGCCCGAACAAGTACTCAAACCAATTCATGGCGATATGCACATTGACCAGTGGATGACGAACGGGAACGAACTAGGACTTCTAGATCTTGAAGACGTTTCGCTTGGCCATCCGGAACGCGATCTCGCATTTTTTGGTGTACAACTCGAATCGGAGCACGGCACGGAGGTCGACTACGCGACGCTGATTGCCGTTCTAATGGATGGCTATAAGTCACTCGGATGGTGCCCGAACGAGAGACTTATGAACATTTATGCGGCCAATAAATGGTTTTCCAAGGCTTCGAAGGCGAGCAGCATTCAATTGGCGAACGATCTCTTACGCCGCGCCGTCGATTGCCTTGTACCTGACAGTTTCGTTTCGCCCGGAGTGAAAAGACCAGGAATTCTTGCCGCTTCCATGATTCGTTGAGGAAAGCTTTACTAATGAAAAAGCCGCAGAACAAATTTCGACAGATCGTGATCGTTCACCTTTTAGAGCGAAAGTGGAACTTTGCGGTAGCCGTTCTTTGCACTCTAACACTATCGACCGCAGAACTCCTTCGACCGTGGATATTGAAGATCATCGTTGACAATATTCTGCTATCACATCCGCTGCCGCCGTTTCTTTCCGGTCTGACAGAAACATTCGAACACGAAAAAACGCTTTCGGTCGTCCTGGTGGCATCGGCTGTCGTCGTTATCAGTTTGGTAAAGGGAGTGTCCACGTATTCACAAGTCTTCATGACTTCACGCATAGGTTTTCACCTCGCACACAAGCTTCGTCGCGAGTTGTTTACGCATCTACAGCGACTCTCGCTGTCTTTTCACAAACGGGCGGACGCGGGTGAGCTTTTGACCAAGGTAACTACCGACACCAACAACCTCCGCGAAGTCTTTTCCGAATTCGCACTTAGTTTTGCTAGCGAGTCAGTAACTCTAGTCGGAATGATAGTAATCATGTTTTTGGTCGATTGGCGGTTAAGCCTGATCGCACTCCTGACCTTCCCTCCGCTTGCCTTGATCTCGTATTACCGCTTTCATGCGATCCGTGAATCCGCCAGGCGGCAGCGGAGCGGCAGAGGGAAGGATCGCCTCTAAATTGCACGAAGTTCTCGGTTCCATTCTCGTTGTGCAGGCCTTCGGACGGGAGCGGTACGAGGAGGAACGTTTTGAAATACAGAGTGAGGCGACGCTGGACGAGAGTATTCGAACAGCCCGTCTCGAAGCGGCGTCATCACGGGCGGTCGATATTGTAAGCGCATTCGGGCTTTTCGCCGTGTTGGTTTTTGGTTCCCTTCAGGCTCTAGACGGAAAGATATTACCCGGAAGCGTTCTGGTTTTTGCGGCTTACGTGAGCGGCATGAATGGACCTATCCGGTCACTTGCCAAACTTTCGGCGAAAATCTCAAGGGCAATGGCAAGTGCTTCGAGGGTTAGTGATGTTTTGTCGATCCAGCCTGAGGTCGAGGACAGACCGGACGCCATCGCCGCGAATGACCTAAAAGGCGAGATTACGCTAAAAAATGTTTCGTTTCATTACGGTGATCAGAACCCCATACTGGACGACGTTTCCTTTACGATCCCGGCGGGAAAAACTGTCGCTCTTCTGGGAATGTCGGGTGCCGGAAAATCGACAATTATCAGCCTGATCCTTCGGTTTTACGATACGACAAGCGGATCGATCATGATGGATGGCGTCGATATCCGGGATTATAAACGCGAATCGCTGCGGGGCCAGATCGGGCTGGTTTTGCAGGACACAATCTTGTTTGGCGCCACGGTCCGCGAAAATATCGCCTACGGAAAGGAGAACGCCGCTGACGATGAAATCATACTTGCGGCAAAAGCTGCGAACGCTCACGATTTCATCATTAAACTCGACAAAGGCTATGACACCATACTCGGAGGCCGCGGCGGCACACTTTCGGGCGGACAAAGGCAGCGGTTGGCAATTGCGCGGGCGTTCGTCCGCGATTCCCCTGTGTTAATTCTCGACGAGCCAATGACCGGGCTCGACGTTGAAAGCGAAAAGGCTTTGCGCGATGCAATGCAGCGTTTGCTTCGAGGTAAGACGTGCTTGTTTATCACGCACGATCTGCAGGCCGCCGCATCCGCCGACTCAATATTGCTGCTAGAAAATGGTCGAATTGCAGATCAGGGAAGCCACGAAGAGCTGCTGCGCCGCAGCAGTAAATATCAAACGCTATTTATGGAGAAGAGCAGCCTGATTGGAGCTACACAGTCAGTGAATTAGGGATGGACCACAGAATGATGAACGGCAAGCCGACAATCTTATTCTACTGCCAGCATTCGCTCGGACTGGGACATCTTGTGCGATCGTTTGCCCTCGCTGACAGCCTGAGGAGTGAATTTCGAGTACTGCTTCTAAACGGAGGCAAGCTTCCGCGAAAAATAGGTGTGCCGACGAGTATCGAGATTCTCAACCTGCCGCCGCTCGGGTTTGACGGAGATGGCAAGCTCGCAAGCCGCGACAAACGGCGTACGGTCGAGCAGGCACAGACGATACGACAAAAACTGATTCTAAACACGTACAGATCGGAGAAGCCGGACATCATTCTAATTGAACTGTTTCCTTTCGGACGCAAGAAGTTTGCGGATGAACTACTTCCCTTGCTCGAAGAAGCGAAAGGCAAGAGCAAAATCGTTTGCAGCCTCCGCGATATTCTAGTCGGCAACCGTAAGGACCAGGAGCGGCATGACACGCGAGCCGTCGAAACGGCGAACCGCTTCTTCGATGCGATCCTTGTGCATTCGGATCCGACTTTTGCCCGGCTGGACGAGACGTTTCAAACGGAAGTGCAGCTTCACGTGCCGGTGCTATATACCGGGTTCATAGCACCTAAAGAGGGCAAATTAAAGGGAGTGAAAATGCGCGGCGAGGTGAAGAAAATCATAGTGTCCGCTGGGGGCGGAATCGTCGGTAAAGAACTCATCAAGACGGCGATCGAAGCGAGCAAGATTCTCGCCAAACGGACACCCGTAGAAACGACAATTGCCGGCGGCCTGTTTCTGCCGGAAAAAGACTGGCTATATCTACAGGATCTTGCGGCAAACGAGACGGGTTTCAGGTTCAAACGCTTCATTCCCAATCTCCGTACGGAGATGAGTAGTTCGGACGTTTCCATCAGTCAATGCGGTTATAACACCGCTCTAGACATTGTTCTATCGGGCGTATCCGGCATCGTCGTGCCGTACGGAACGGCAGACGGCGAGGACGAACAAACAACGCGAGCGAGGCGGTTAGAAGAGATCGGAGCTCTTCGGGTCTGTGAAAACCCGACGCCTGAAGATCTGGCACAAGCAATCAATACGGCCTTTGATTTTCACCCGAAGCCTCTTTCGCTCGATTTTAACGGCGGGCCGGCATCGACCCGCATCATCAAGCATTTGTTGCGTGAAAAACAGAGGCCGGCGGACTGGTTGGAACCCGTGAGAAACGCGCTTGAACATCGAAAGATGCCGGTCAAAGTATTTTTCAGAGACGATGATGCGGGAATAGAAAATGATCGACTTGGTAAATTGCTGGACGTTTTCGAAAGCTTTGCGACGCCCGTTGACATAGCCGTAATTCCGAAAGAAATCTCGGCAGAATTTGCCATTGAATTGCGACGGCGAATCGAGGCCCGTCCGACACTCTTTTCAATTCATCAGCACGGCTACGAACACGTGAACCACGAAGCAATTGGCCGGAAATGCGAATTTGGCACGTCTCGAAATAAAGGGCAGCAGTTTTTCGATATCACTGCGGGACGTCAAATTCTGAAAGGCCTCTTCGGCGAATTGCCACAGCCTATATTTACACCGCCGTGGAACCGGTGCACACGCGAGACAGGTGAGGCTTTAGTCGAGGCTGGGTTCAGTGTTCTATCGCGAGAATCTGGCGCGGAGCCCCTTGCGATCATTGATCTCGGCGAAATTCCTGTTTCGATCGACTGGTTCGCCAAACGCAAAGGCGTAGGATTTACCCGCAAGCAAATTGGGGAAACGATGGCCGAAGCGATCTCGACGCAAAGCCAGGTTGGCATCATGCTTCATCACGCCGTAATGGACGAGGAGGAGCTTTTTCACTTAAGCGAGCTGCTTCGCCTGTTTTCAAAATATAAGACGGTAGAGCTGCATTCGATAATGAGTTTATTCGAAGAGTCGGGCAGGACAGAGAGGTCTCTTGCCCATGTGATTTAGATAGTGAAATGTTTTACAAGGAGTCGTTATGAATTTCAGAACATCGGTATGGCTAGTCCTTCTCGTTTGGCTGAGTGTCACAGGAGTCGAGGCGCAAGGAACCACGGCAAACGCCGCTTCATCCGCGAACCTATCGGGGACGAAATCTAGTACAACATCGACGGCAATACCAGCGTCCGGCGATAGCGACTGGACGAAAACTTGGAGCGTGCTGGTCACGGTCAATACGAGCTTTAATAGCAATCTGGAGCACGATCCGGTACCCCTTCGTGCCGCCGGTATCGGTCCGTCGATCGTTGCTGGCTATCAGGTCCGTTCGAAACGCCATCGTGCCCGCTTTATTTACGGCCTTGGCGGTTCGCGATATACGCGAAGTACCGATCTGAACCGAATAGGAAATTATTTCGGTGCTTCTTATCGATTTACGCTCGGCCGGTGGAGTGCAGAAACGGAAGGCGAAGTGATTCTGAAAGGCACAAATGACGATCGCGAAACGAATGACCAGTACATAGCAACGCAGAAAATAGGCTACCGTTTCGACAACAAGACACGAGCCAACATATATTACGCATATCGATTAAAGCGCTACATCCCCGCGGATGCCGACCGCAACTCCGTTAATCCAATGTACGGTTTCAAATTCTCACGCCAATTCGGCCAGAAGGCGGATTGGGATATCGGCTATCGTTACGATGAGAATCGGGCCCAAAATCCGCGTCAAAACTACGTTCGCTCAACCTACGATACAAGCCTTAAATATCAGCTGACAAAAAATGACCTGTTGAAAACCGGTTTCTCCTACAAACCGCGGCTCTACTCGCGCACGTTAAACGTCGGCGACCTGCGTTTGCCGCGCCGCGACCGGAAATATGCTGTGGATTTTAATTGGCGTCACAACCTGTCCGACCGGCTGGGCTTCGATCTCGGTTATGCCTATGAAAAACAGACTTCAAACGACTTGGAAAAGCTCTACAATGATCATCAGATTAATTTTTCGATCTTCTATCATTGGGGGAATGGCGACACTCTAGAACCGTAAAATTTGGATACTCATGTCCAGTTGGTCAAGTCGTTGTCTTAGTGGCTCACCTACACTACAGCGGGCCACAACCCGCTTTTTTCTGCGACAAACTGTTTAGCCGCGCTAATTCGCCGTGCTAACGAGCCGCAATCATGGTCAGGTTCCTCGATCCTTGTCGCTTTCCCTATTTTCCGTCGCTTATGCCTCCTGCCAAATGAAACCGACTTACATAACTTGAGGTGCATTCGCAATGATAGGTCCGGCTCCGTACCAGAGATTGCAATTGGCCGGGAGCTTACAGGACAAACCGCCTTTCCCTCCCTCACCCTGCCAGCAGCAAACTGCCTTTTGTAAGAAGGCCGGGTGACTTACCTAATTCCGGACGTCATTCACAAATGCAACACAATCAAAAACAGTTCTTGTGTCCGCACTGTAGGTAAGAGGTTTGAGGCAGACCTGAAATGAATAGACATCAGAGTGAAAGAAAACTAAACTTTGCACGTAAATCTAAACTGAGATCGCCAAGCCGCGAAAGGGATATGACTGTTTGCATAGCCGCTATTTGTGACAAAGGTAATGGGATTGCCGCCGTTGCGGACAATATGATGGTTGCGAACCGATTGACCGCCCACCTTGAGAGTAAAATTATTCCTATTACACGCCCAGTCTGCGCTATGATCGCGGGCAATGTGCCACTACAAACCGAAATCCTTAGACGAATCATTGATAGATTTGGCATTTATGAACAGCTTGCCGATCCACCATATAAATGGAAGGTTAAGACCGTTGCAGATGCTTTTCAACAGACATATTTGGACATAAGAAAGGAGCGTATTGAGACAGAAATTCTTGGGTTCTATTTACTCGACCTAAAGACTTGGCGCGAAAAACAGCACACCCTTTCCGACAAGATTATCAGAACGATAGAGAGCGAGATTCAAGACTTTCAAATGCCAAACGTCGCAACAATAATTATGGGCTTAGACAAAACCGGCGACGATCCGGCTGTAGCCCACCTCTATGTTATTGAAAATGACAAAGTGGAGTGTCGGGATCTGATCGGATATGCTTGTATTGGTGACGGCAGTTCTCTAGCGGAGTCCGAGTTTATTCACTATCGCTACAAGACTTCGACGCCTATTCCGATTGCTATGCAAGTTGCTTTCGATGCCCACGTAAAGGCTCAAGCGGTTTCCACGGTGGGATCAGGAATGGTTTATACTTGCATAGTCGATGAAGATTCTGAATATTATAAACTAGGGTTGTTAACGGACGCCGGATTCAAGAAATTATTAGCTGACAGTGCCAAACAGCGAAATAAATATGCTACTCAGATTGATGAGGTCCGATTTTCCCAATTACAAGAATATATACAGGAGAAACTGAAAAGTGTAACGGGACAGGAAAACACCGAAAACAAGGTTGATCAAAATGAATCGATTCGAGGAACAAAATCCGCCGATGAACCAAAGCAATTACGAAGCGGTTCTAAGAAAGGCAAGTCGAAAGATAACTGAGATTGAACAAGAAAAGAAAGAACCGTCAGACGAGTGTTCTGAGGATTGATTTGACGTTCTTATTTTTCTTTTGGCGAAGGAAACAACCACTTCGCAACGATTATAAATATGCCAAGAACGGTTGCGGTTGTTGAGGTGATCAGGGCGACGAGAACCGGATCGGTGAGAACAATTAAGTTACGGCATACCGCAAGAACAATGCAACACAATTAAAAACAAGCCCCGGACCTTTGTGCGGGCCGAATGAACAAAGGCCCCGACTGCGATCGATGCAGTCGGAGCCTTTATCGGTTTATACTACTTGTTGATTAAGGAGCGATCGCCGGAACATCTCCATTTATTCCGAACTGCCGTACTTCGAAGGTCAAAGCGCCAGATCGAATGATGTACCAGTTTCCGTCAGACGGGCGGAAAACCGCGATGTCGGTTTTGCCGTCGTTGTCATAGTCACCCGCCACCGGTATGTCGCCATTGACTCCGAACTGGAATGTTTGAAAGCCACCTACCGATGTCCGAAGCGAGTACCAGGTGCCGGTTGACGGGCGAAATACAGCCATATCGTTTTTGCCGTCGCCGTCAAAATCGCCGCGTACCGGGATATCTCCCGCAACACCGAACTGCCCAATGTTGAAGGTGCCGCCATTGGCCGTACCCAGCCAATACCACTTCCCTTCGGAAGGCCGGAAAACAACGATGTCGTCTTTACCGTCGCCATCCATATCGCCCGGCAGCGGAACGTCGCCAGGTGCTCCGAATTGAGTTACGTTATACGTCCAGGTTCCGCTGGATTTCATGTACCAGGTGCCGTTCGAAGGCCGGAATACCGCGATATCGCTACGTCCGTCGCCGTCGAAATCACCGCGGACAGGGATATCATTCGCCGCTCCAAACTGGTCTGAGGTTGTGCCTCCGTCCGAGCTGCGTTTTATTTCCCACGCTGCTCCACCAGGAAGAACCCTGAAGATAGCCAGGTCCGTCTTGCCGTCGCCGTCGTAATCAGCGGAGACGACCTTATCCTGTGACGTTCCAAGAGATTCGACCGAGAAGCCCGCACTATTGAGCTTGAACCAGGTTCCCGTCGACGGACGGAACACTGCAAGGTCGTTGCTGCCGTCGCCATCAAAATCGCTGCTGTTCGAGCGTTGTCTGAATTGACCAGTGATCTCTCCATTCGGGTTACCAACACTGGTAATAACGGCTGACCAAAGACCGGTCCGAAGCTGCTGTACTAAGGCCGATGAGACATTAACGGTTACAGACGCGAAATTGCCGTTGTTCCCACCGACAACTCCAAAACTGTGGACGATAACGGGTGTTCCAGTTGTCGTCTCAATCCGCGCACCTGTCTGGTTGGTGGCGAGATTATGAAATTCGCCGAAGATCGTCGCCTGTGTTTCCAAAGCATTGAGCGTGACCTTGAATTCTCCGTTCGCCGTTGTGCCCGTGCGAGTCAAATGTGCTTCAAACGAGCGGCCCATTGACGGCGTCGGACTCGGTGTGGCTCCAGGCGTGCCTGTCGGGCTCGGTGACGGGCTTGGCCCGACAAAACCACCGAATATTCCCGACAATATAGTTGCGGCACCGTTACGGATTTGGATCGTCGAACCAGCGACAACCGCTGGAACGGTCTGGCCGTTGTCAGAACGAAGTCTCAGGCGGCCCTCGCCACCGCTCTCTAGTGAGAAAGATCCGACCGCCGCGTTATTTACAAAAACCGAAAGCGACGTGCCGGGTGGCAAATTGATCTGACGTACCCTGACCTCAAGCTCAACCCTGCTGCTGTGAACTTCGAATTCTGCGTAACCGGTTGGTAGCACACCATTTACAGTGCTGCCAGTCAATGCCGCAAACAAATTGTTTGCGTTTGGAGTACCTGTCGGACTCGGACTTGGAGAAGGTGAACCGGTCGGCGAGACGCTCGGCGAGGGGGAAGGTGAGCCGGTCGGCGAGACGCTTGGCGAAGGAGAAGGCGAGCCGGTCGGGGAAGCCGTCGGGCTTGGCGTAGGTCCGCCGCCGCCAAATACACCGGCAACCAATACCGTACTGCCGTTCCTTACATTGACCGTGTCGCCGTCATTGACGACGGGAACAGTTTGGCCGTCTTCGGATCTAAGCTTTAGACGGCCTCGACCGTCGATATCTAAAATTACCTGCCCCACCGAACTTCCATTGATGGTCGCCGTAAGCGAAGTACCAGACGGAAGATTCACATCCTCTATCTCAACTTCGAGTTCACGCTGGCCGTTGGCGTATAGCTGATACTCGGCGGCTCCATGCGGATTGATGCTTCCCGTAGGCGATATCAGGTTAGCCGTTCGTACAAGGATTGGGACGCCGCCTGCTTTAACATCCCTATTGAACATTGGAATCGATACCCATCCGACCATGGCGAGGATAACCGCCACCATGGTAAATATTTGCCTATGCTTATTTTCTGCCTTCATTTTATATACCTTCCTTTCCGTTGAAAATCTCCCAACCATCCGCGATCCGAACGAAGCTCGGTTTTGGGTTGTCAGCCACACAGTGTTGATCTTTGGGTAAAAAAGACAGAATAATCGCGCGGCCAAAAAAAACCGGAGCAAATATTGCCCCGGCTAAGTAGAGGAAAATCGAATCAGATTTATTGGCTGCACGCCGAAGCATTAATTCCGCAAGCCTGATTGTTCGTGAGAGAGCAGAATGCGTCTACGCGGTTCGTGCGTATTGGTCCGCGTGTCGGATGATTGCAATCCCACAGAACACCTGTTTCTACCAATCGATCCACAATCATGTGCGGGTCCAGTGCAGGAGATTGGGCTTTTACCAGGGCAGCAATACCGGCGGCGATCGGAGCCGACATTGAAGTTCCTGTCCACATGCCGTATCGACCACCCGGCAGCGTACTGACGATGTTTTCACCGGGTGCAACGGCTCGTATAATTCTGGTACCTCCACCCTGGTCCAAAGACATGGTCGAAAAAGTAGCCAGACGTTCGAGTCGCGTACTGGCACCCACGCCAAGTTGCGGATCAATCCTTGTTCCAGCCGGATAAACTGGGTCGGCGTTTCCGCCGTTCCCTGCTCCGGAGACAACCACTAGCTTGTTTCCGTTGAGTTCTGGAAATAACTGCGTTCCGGGCGGCGGTATATCGCAATTGTGCAATAGGTCCTTTAGAAGCCTTGGCTCGACATTGTAGCCAAAACTTATATTAACGACATCGGCTCCATTATTAGCAGCCCAAATAATAGCTGCGACAACACGCCAGAGTTCGCCCTCGCCATTCTGATCAAGAACGCGGATAGGCATTATCTTCGCTTCCGGCGCAGTCAGGGCAACAATGCCGGCGACATGAGTGCCGTGACCGTAAACCGGATTCTGACGCAGTACTCCGACTTCGCGCGGATCATTATCATTTGAAACAAAATCCCATCCAGCCACCAATCTGCCCGCGAATTGCGGGTGATCTGGGTCAATGCCGGTATCCAGTACTGCTACAACTACTGGCTGACCGTTATCGACCCGCGTTCCCCGGTTGATCTGATGGGCCTGAGCCAGTCGAATAGTTGCCGGGAACCAGTTGCGTGCATAACCTTTCACACTTCCGCCGATTACCCATGACTGTCCGATCACCCAAGATTGGCCGATCGTCCACGGCAGTCCGTCTCGTTCAAATGACGATAACTTGCGGTTGACCTCGCTTCTAACAATCCGGGCATCACCCTGCATCGCGGCCTGAACGGCGCACGGAGTCTGCGAATTGTCGTCGCGGATCCGCATTCGATAAGACGGCGGGCTACCGATCTGATCAATCGGTGCCGGCTCAAGCCCATATTGAGCAGCGATGGCGGGGATGTTGCTCTGGTTGATGACATCGACGATTATCTGCTTTGGGATCGCATCGCAGGTCGTTTGTCCACTCGATTCCCCTAACAACAGGAAACCAATAAATAATAGAAATGCCGCCGAAAATAAACGCTTGAAAATATAATCACCCATAATGTCTCTCGAGGTTATTGAGCTTTGTTCACGCCTCACAGTGTCCGAAATACTGAGAAAAAGACAATAAATCAGATTTTATTTAACCGATCAAAACAAATGGTGACCAAAAGTAAGGATGCTCGTCTCGGCCAATAAAATCGGTTTGCGCTTTTCTTAGAGATGTTGCAACCGATTCGCCACGTTGCAAATTAGTGTAAAAAACTTTCATCAATTCGGTAGTTGCCTCGTCGTTGACAGTCCAGAGACTCAATACCAAAGATCTCGCACCTGCTGAAAGGAAGCCTCGTGCAAGGCCTAAAATCTCGTCGCCTGCAAAAATCTTGTTCAATCCCGTTTCGCACGCACTTAGAGTTACAAGTTGAGCCTTTAGACTTTGCGAACAAATATCTCTGACCGTAATGCTTCCGTCGGCCAGATGCAGGCTGGAAAACATCGGATTGTCAGGACGAAATTGACCGTGACAGGCCAGATGCAGAACGTCGAATTTTGGGGCACTCTGGGTGTAGTTTTCAAACGTCGCGTCTTTGTCAGTAAAAGCCTTTGCGTTCGGAATAATCTTTCGTATGGCTTTTATTTCGTTATTTACGAACGGAATTTTCTCGTCGGCAAAACCCATCAGCAAAGCGTTTTCAAGTTTTTTCACCGGCTTTTCATTCAAAGATCGCCAAACAGCCGCACTAGGCGAATGTACGATTTTCCGCGTTTCGATTAAATATTTAATACCGTCATGTAAAGCGTGAAATGGAACATAATGCAAAGCGCCGACGGGAATTACAACCAAATCTCGCTCCCCAATAAACTTTTTAATCGGCTCGATTATTTTTTCATAAATTTTTTGGAGATAAGAATCCGCTCGTTTTTTGAGATCAGGAATAAAAGCACCCAAATTTTGCTTTCCGAAACGCAACGTTCCAAACTGAAATTGCAGTCCTTCCAGAAACGAAATAATCTCATTTTCACTTGCCAAATCCGAAACAAAATAAATATTTTTATCATTGATGACAAAGGCTGAAATTATGCCGTCAAAACTGACAAATTGAATCAAAGCCTTTTGGCTGCCGAGCTTGTTTTGTAACAATTTAATATCGTCTTGTTTGCTTAATGAACGCCGTTTAGCCGAGTTATTAGCGAAATTCGTGCGTGTGCTGTCTATTTGCCGCGTCACGTCCGCTATCTGCTTTTCGAGTTCTTTCGTTTTTTTGCCCAGACTCTTAAGCTCGCCTTCATCCGCACGATTCACACGGTTGTAAAACCAATTTAATTCTTCACGCAAACCCGACAATTTTTTGCTGAGCTTAGTCGATGGTTTTGCGATTTGCTCAACAAAATCACGATTCAAATTTTCCGTGAGTGTTCTTGCTTTTGCTTTTTCAACCATCAAAAACGCTTTTTTGAAATCTTTTTCAGTCAGATAGATTTTTGCCAAACTTTCAAAAGGGCCTAGTTTATTGGCCAGAAAAGACATCCGAAATTCCTCTGCCGCCAAGGGTGCACGAAGCGTTTCAATCATTTTAATGGCTTTTTTGAAATGGCTCTCGGCTGTCTTTTTGTCGTTGGCTTGCAGTGCAAGATTGCCAAGTGAATTTAAACAGATTTGAGCCAAATTTGTTTGTTCCGTGCTCATTGCTTCGACAAAAGTTTCGGTCAAGAGTTTTTCTGCGGTCTTGAATTTTTTCAAATTTCTCAAAATCTCGCCGTGAAGCCATTTGGCAAGAAGTTTCTGTCGCGGATTCTCGGTTTTTGCGAGAATTTTTTTGGCATCGAGAATAATTTTCAGAGCATTTTCGTATTTTTTCTCCGAGAGTTCCAGCTTGGCCTCAGTTAATTTTACGTTTGCCGCCCCGCCGTGGTTTTTTTCCAAAAGATAAAGTCCGGCCGATTTTCTTAATTCCTGTTTAGCTTTTTTTGTTTCGTTTTTTAGCAGCGCCGCTTTGCCAAAATTTAGCCGCACCCGCGCTTCTTCGCTCTGCAATTTCAGCCGCTTGAGCGAATCAGTAACTTTTTCGTAAATCGTATATGCTTCTTCAGATAAATTTAATTCGAGATAAATATCGGCGATTTCGAGTTCGGCGATTGCCGTTTGATGCGGCATTTTTAGCTCGTCGTATTTTTGCCGCGAGAGTTCCAAAAAGCGCAGGGCTTCGTCAAGTCTGCCACGAAAAATCGCAAGATTTCCCATGCTCGCTTCGATTTCAGCTTCGGTAACCCGCATTTTCATTTCACGTGCGTTTGTAAGTGCCTGACCGTAGAATTTTTCCGCTTTGCGATAATCATTGAGTGAGGAATAGGTAATCGCTAGATCGTTTTCGCACATCGTCAACCGCGTCTTATCGTTTAGTTGGATATATCTCTTTCGGGCAGATAGAAACAACAGTTCGGCATTTGCATAAAATTCCCGCCGTAGAGCAATATTGCCGAGATTCGTCTCGATTTTGGCGGAAGCAAGAAGGTCTTTGTGTTTTTTAAAGATCTTTAGCGCCGCTCTGCCCGTTTCAACTGCTTCGTCATAGCGACCGAGTAAAGAAAGAGCGTAAAGTTTGCTTACCTGAGATTGTGCCGATTGACCAAGTTGTTTCAGGGATCTGAATAATTCTGCCGATTTATCAAGTTCGGCAATAGCTTTCTCTATTTTACCTTCTATTAAAGATGCAATGCCTCTAGCCCAACTCGCCAGGGCTTTTACTTCATCGCAAGAACAAATCTGATATAAAGCTTCTAAAGCAGTTGCAGCGTTGTGTGTTTTTTGGGGAGCTTTGGTCCACGAATCATAGCAGGTATCTTTCAAATCTGCGGCCAATTGGAGGTCGATCAAATCGGAATGTTGCTTAAACAAGGACAAATGTCGTTGTTTTTTATTTGTAACGAGCAATTTGGCAATGAGTTCGTGACGTTGCATAGATTGATTAACATTATGACAGAAATAAAAAAAGGCGGATATTAACCGCTCTTTTTTTCAATAAATTATTAAAAATCCTATACTGACTATAAGTTTCAAAAAACGTTATTTGATTTCTAAATCTTCGATAACAAGTTCCTTGTCATTGCCGATTATTTCCAAAATATATTTTCCTTTTGCGATATTTTCAAATCCGAATTCGCTCAACTCGTTTGCCTGCTCCGTGTAGTTACTTTCGGCGTTAGAAATCGCAATTTCGGCTGTGGCAAAACCGTCACCCATGATTAGACCTCTAACAATGAAATCTTGCCCCTTTTTTTCAATTCTCAAACTAACGCCGTTATCGCCTGCGTTGAAAAGCATTTGGCGAGCCTGAGCTCCCGCAGCCGAGCGTTCCCCAAATACAGCCTGCTGGGGTGAAAGGTCCATTTGAAGAACCGCAACAATCTTTTGGAGCAATGTTCGCTTGGGTGCAACGGCTCTTGTACGGATCAGAGTCTTCGCCCATTTCAGCGTTTCGGGCGGTGCGTCGAACGAATCATCACGCCGCATCAGATCGACGATTTTTTCAATTTTTCTTTCCGGGTTCATTGCTTTTCAAGCTCCGTGGGTAACTTCTACATTCGAACAGTGTTTCAGATCATACGAAAAAGACACAGAATCTATTTGCTGAGAATTTTTTCAAGTTTTTTTATGCAGCGGGTGCGCAGCGGGCTTATGCTCGTTTCGCCAACACCAACCGCTTTTGCAACCTCAGCGTAGCTGGCCGCGGTTTCCCGCAGGTATAACATCGACAGGATTTGCTGGCAGCGTTCTTCAAGCATTTTCAAGGCGGCTCTTATCAAATGCTGCTGTTCCATCTCTATTAAAACGTCATCGGCGAGCGGAGACCGATCCGTGATCTTGGACATCTCGGCCTCCATCTCTTCATCACTTTCCGGAACGTAAAGCCCCTTGGCGGCCCTGACAACCGCCCATGTTTTGAACTTAGCCGTTGTGACGATCCAGGACCGTATCCGTTCGGGCTGCTCAATTTCGTCAAGCTTTTGAAACAGCACTAGAAAAACTTCTTGAAAGACATCCGCACACTGCTCTTCGGTTAAACCCGCACGCCTCGGTATGGCATAGATCAGGCGCTGGTAACGATCAACCAACTGCTCCCAAGCCTCCTGATCGCCTTTCTGACAAGCCTTAAATAGCTGGGCATCAGAACGGTCGATCAGGATCGACGAGAGGTAATCCTCAGATTTGTACATAGCCTGCTCAATCACAATGTGTCAGATTCTGAATTATCGCAGAGGTTTTGGCAAACCATCCAATTTGTTGAGCAGGCCGCAACTTGCGTTGTCTCTTTTTGATTTGGCTATGATAGATTGAACTCATTCAACTATGGAACCGCTCGCGAACAAAATAAGGCCGCATGCGCTTGAGCAATTTGTCGGGCAAAAGCATCTCGTCGGGCAAGATAAGCCGCTGAGGCTTGCCATCGAGCAGGGTCATGTTTTCTCGTTCGTGTTGTGGGGGACGCCCGGCACCGGCAAAACGACTCTAGCCCGGATCTATGCAAACGCTATAAATGCTGAATTCCATGAATTATCGGCTGTGTCCGCGGGAAAGGAAGATATTCGAAAGATCATAAATTCCCGGACCCTGGGCGACAGGCCACGCGTTTTGTTTTTGGACGAGATCCACCGTTTTAACAAAGCCCAGCAGGATTTTCTGCTCCCGTATGTCGAAAGCGGCGAGCTTGTCCTGATCGGTGCTACGACCGAGAATCCTAGTTTCGAGGTGATTCCGGCTCTTTTATCACGTCTCCGCGTTTTCGTCCTTGAAGAATTTTCCGACAAAGACATGGCCGCGATCATCGACCGGACCGGTTTTAAGCTTGATGCAGAAGCAAAAGCATGGCTTATCGAAATGGCGAATGGCGACGCCCGCCAGTCGATCACAATGATCGAAAACACCGCGAACCTTTATGAAACGATAACGCTCGAAACCTTAAAGGAAACTCTGCAATCGAAATTTCTCCGTTACGACAAAAAGGGCGAGGAGCACTACAACGTGATCAGTGCTTTCATAAAATCCATGCGGGCGAGCAAGCCCGACGCGGCGATGTATTACCTCGCAAGAATGATCGAATCCGGCGAGGACCCAAAATTTATCGCCCGCCGGATGGTAATATTCGCTTCCGAAGATATCGGTCTCGCCCAGCCGACGGCATTGGTCGTCGCAAACGCTGTTTTTCAGGCTGTGACGACCATCGGTATGCCCGAATGTACTCTCAATCTCGCGCACGGCGTAGCATATCTTGCAAACGCAGCCAAAGACCGAAGCTCAACCCATGCTATCGGAGAAGCGATGGAGGATGCCAAAAAATACGGCAATCTGCCCGTACCGATGAAGATCCGAAACGCGCCGACAAAACTGATGAAAGACCTCGGCTACGGCAAAGACGAAGGCAACGACCCGGAGGGCGACCTTCTGCCGGACAAACTGCGCGGCCGGAAGTATTTTTAGTAAGAATTTTTACCACAGAGCACACAGAGAACACTGAGAAAAGAAGGAGATATTTTTACAATGGTCAGAACAATATCCGTGCTATTTCTAATAACGATTCTGGGTTTCGGAATATTAGCTCAAAATGACAAAGATTTTGTTTCGACGCGTGAGATGGATCGGATCAATTGGATGGAATTTCGCGATGTCGTGCCGTCAAAAACGAACACCGTCCTGCTTGCCAACCGGCACGCTCGAACCGCACGGTGTCATCAACAATGGTGCCGACAACACCGCTCCATTCGCGATGGCGAAAACCATTGCTCAGAGAGTAAACGCTATGATCGCGCCGACTTTGCCATACGGCATAACAGGCTCGATGGAAGCTTATCCGGGTGCGTTTCAGATTACGGAATCTGCGTATCGTCCGTTTGTAAAACAAATCCTCGAAGGGCTTGCAAAAAACGGTTTCAGGAACATCATCATCCTAAATGGACACGGCGGCGGGCAAACGGCAGTTCTTCAATCGGTAGCAGCGGAAGTCGCGATAGAAAGAAAGGTGCGGACGCTCGTCATCAACTGGTGGTCGTTCGCGTCCGACGAGACGAAAGAAGTTTTTGGCGAGGACGGCGGCCACGCAGGGTGGAACGAGACGGCGTTTATTCAGGCGATCGATCCGAAGCTTGTTCACCCCGAGAAATACACCGGCCCAGAGATGACCACTGCAAATCCAGCTCCCGGAACATGGTCGGCGGTTCCGTTCCCGTCCTCGATCGGCCTATATCAAAAAGGACAAGGCTATCCAAAATTCGATCAGGCAAAGGCTAATATCTATTACAAGAAAGTAACCGATAAAGTCGCGAATCTCGTAATTGACACAGTTCGCAAGTGGAATTTGGCTGGATTGTAGTGCCGACAACTGAAAGGCATTTCGTTAGCGTTTCCAATAGTTTTTTATCTTTAGATCAAGCATCGGAAACGCGCAATATTCAACGCTCCGGCCTGATTCGCGAAGCTTTTGTACCATCGGTATCGCCGCGTCGGCATTTCTGGTATGAACAATCACGGTCGCTGCGCGCTGTAGCTCCGGCTTTTCGTTCAGCCATTCGGCGATAGCGTAGCCCGTGTTGGCGAAATCGTCATGATCGTTTGATTCGTAATGATGCGGGAGCAGATCGTGATCTAAAAAGATAGCGTCATAATTAGTTTCTTCGAGCAAAATCTTTGCCTCTTCTACGTTCTCGGCAATGTCCAGATCATCGCCATTGAACCGTCTCGCGAACCAGGCGTGGCGGCGGTGATCGTCGTCGAGCAGAAAAACCGAGATCGGCGTTCGCTCGGCCGAAAGATCGGTTAAGCCAAGCCTTATCATCAAACTGCGTAAAATACTCATAGGTACGAATTGCGAAAACTGAATATACCATTATGGCCTTTCGGGAGCGACATTGGAAATCGAATTTTTGGGTGTTATAATCCGTCCAGTCCATGCCAAAAGAATCTGTTAAAAAACATAAACTGACTGCTGTCCCAGACGTTCGGACCGATATTGACGCAATTTATCCAACCGATATGGACCTTGATCGGGAAACGTGTCAATTGTGTTTCGGCTCAGGCCTCGAGGTTGTGGCGGGCAAGGGAGCTCGTCCGTGTGAATGCAGGAAACGCGATGCTCAGTCGGGACTTTTGGACAAGGCACGTCTTCCGAAGCGTTATGAGGATTGCTATTTTTCGAATTACACTCCAATGAATGGTTCTCAGGAATTTGCCAAAAAACATGCTTCTCGCTTGGCAATGGAGTATCCGGCGGTAGATCGGGGGTTGCTTTTGACGGGTTCGGTCGGTGTCGGTAAGACGCACCTCGCGGTCTCAATTTTGAAGGGATTGACAGAACGTGGGTTTGCGTGTCTTTTCTACGAATTCGGTACTCTACTTAAGGAAATCCAAGACTCTTATAATTCGAACACCAAAACATCGGAGTTGGGAGTTCTTTGGCCAGTACTCACTACCGAGATTCTAGTTCTTGACGAGCTTGGGGCTTCGAAACCTACGGATTGGGTGCGAGATACGATGTCCCATATCATCAACACTCGATATAATGACAAAAAGTTTACGATTTTTACGACGAATTATCCCGACGAAAGACCAAGCGAAGGCAAGGAGACTCTTGAAGATCGGCTCGGCGTACGGGTTCGATCACGCATTTATGAAATGTGTAATACCGTTAATATTAGCGGGGACGATTATCGACGAAAACTTTCCGCAACCGTCTTTGTACGTAAGAAATAAGTGACATCTCCGTAGATTTATGGAATTAGATCTTTCTGAAGTTGTCAGTGACATGCTTAGTAACTGAGTCCGAGATCGTCTGGGCAACGATCAAATTGTCGTCATCGTTAAGATCCGAGACGATAAAAACGCTGTATTTTCCGCTTTCAAAACACGCAACCCGGAGGTCGTCCGACGTCCGGCAAGACACCGCATCGCGAGTTACATGATCTCCGTCATCCCGCAAGGTGAGTAAAACCGAAACAGTTTTCTTTTTGTATTCGACGACAACGTGCGAAAACCGACGACCGTTGACAATGCAAAAGTGAGCTCTAACGAATTTCGCCTCGTCGCCAAAAGCCGCACGGAGCGGATCGAAAACCGCCAGGTCCAATCCATTCGCCTTTGTTCCAAGACTCTTGTCCGCTTCCTTCAATGATATCGGCCTCTCAGTGAGGTCGTGGGAAAGCGCGCAGTGTTTGTGATCGTCGACCGCGTCATCCCTGGCGACCACAAAAGAAGCACGTTCGTACCAAAGGCCTGTCGGCGGATCGTAGTTAAAAGGTGGCGTAGGCTGACCGATATTGGCCGCTGTCGGCGTATTTCTTTGCGTCACGATTATCCCGATCACGGCCGCAAAGAGCAGCATAAATGCGAAACCGGCCAGAACTGCTTTTGAAGCCGCAAAGCTCCATACTCGCTGTTTTCCGAAAGCTTGTTCATGAAGATCGCTTTTGACCCGAGCGGCGAACCCCGGATTCATTTGGCTCCGCGGAGCGTTCTTTACCACAAGGCGTAATCTCTCGCGCAACTCACGTCGGCTAGCGAGTTCGCTTCTGCAATCCACACACGCCTCGAGATGCTGCAAAACCTCGTGGTTTGTCTCGACGAGCAGTTCGTTGCTCAAATAAGAATCGGCGATATCCTTGAAATCTTTACACTTCATAATTTGCTACCCCAGCGCACGGAGATTTTTCAAACCGTAATTTTGTGCATACGCGGCGAGTTCGACCCGCAGCAGTTTGCGTCCGCGATGAAGCCGGGACATCACCGTTCCGGCCGGTATTTGCAGCATTTCCGCGATCTCTCGATAAGCAAATTCCTCGACATCCGCAAGAATGACGATCTCACGAAAAGAGTCCGGAATCTTCTCCAATGCCGCCAAAACATCCTCATCACTTACGTGTTGCGGAATTGATGGCTCGAACGCGATCGTTTCGGCGATCATTTCTTCCGTGTCTTCTACAAGCCGCATTCGTCCGAGTTTGCGCAGCCTTTTGCCGTTCAGGTGATACATTATCCGCGTCATCCACGCACGGCAATTTGTCCCGCGTTCGTAGCGATGAAAAGAGCGCAGGGCCTCCGAAAGCGTCTCCTGGACAAGATCTTCGGCTTCGTCTGAGCCACGGATAAGCCATCGGGCTACGCGCATCAGGTCCGGCAAATGAGGCAAAGCTTCATTCTCAAAATCATCCCAATTCTCTTTTTCAGCACGCTTTCCAAATCCGAACATTCGTTTTATTAGCTCATGATACGAAGCTTACATTTGTAAATACCCTTTCTCTGCAATAATATTCCTGTCATACAGACGAATTTTACTCGCAAAATATGCTGGAAGTTATCGTCACGTTTTAAATAATTCTTGTGATACAATCGCGAGACAATTCCTCGTCCATTTCTAAAAGGAGATTATCATGGGTTTCCGCAAGCTTGTTTTTTTGTTGTCAACCTTTCTGTTTCTCTGTTCTTTAATCAATGCCCAGACCGAACCTGCCGCAACACCCGATGCGGAAAAAGAAAAAAAGAAGAAGGAAATGGACGAAAGGGTCGTGCAGATGCTCGATCAGGCAATCGGTGACGCTCCGACACTCCGGCTTCCACAGAATCGGGCTATTGTATACGCGATGGCGGGTGACCTATATTGGAAATTTGACGAAAAACGTTCGCGCGATCTATTCAGGTCGGCAGCGAACGAGATACTTGCCTACAATGCCGAAACCGAAAAGGAAAAACGCGACAGCACAGATCCATTCATGGGATTCTACGATTTCAACGATCCAAGAGGCCAGGTATTGCCGTTTGTCGCCAAACATGACGGTGAACTTGCCCTCGAACTGCTTATTCAGACACGATCAGCGGCGATCGCCGACGCCTTGCTAAAAGCTTCTGCTCCAGACGCCAAATCTGATAACGACATGTTTAGCTTCAACTCCGACAAGCAGCGGGTTCGGCAGGAGATCGCTCTTGAGCAACGATTTGCATTGCTTGCCGCGGACGAAAACCCGGACAAGGCCATAAAACTTATTAAGGATAGTCTTGCTAAAGGTGTTTCGTATAACGTCCTTCAACTGCTGCAAAAACTAAACAGCAAAGACGAAAAGAAGGCTAATGAGTTAGCCGGTGAAGTAATAAAAAAGTTTTTAGACACTGATCTCTCAAAAAAAAGCGAGGAGTTACAGGTTGCCGTAATGTTCCTGCAGCATGCTACCCGAACTGACGCTGCGCCTAATCCTAACTCCAAAGAAAAACCTTTCAAGTTTAGCGAAACCTTGGCAAAGGATCTCGCAACCAAGTTGGCAAATACCTTTCTTCAGCCGGCAAATTCTGTCACTCTGGCGATGGCTTTGTCGCAGTCCATGTCGAGTCTTGAGAAACTCGTTCCAGAAAAGATCGCGCTTCTAAAACAACGGCAGACTGACAGTCAAAAATCGCTTCCAACCGAGCTCAAGAACATGCAACGGCAGCAAAAGCTTTGGGATGCGAATTCCACTCCCGAGGACATTCTGGCCGAAATTCCTAAACTTCAGAACGAGATGGAAAAAAACTCGGCCTATCAATCGCTCGCGTCTAAGATCGCCCAAATCGATGACGAAACTCGTGCAAAGCGTCTTATCGATCAAATTCCGGACGAAAAAGCTCGCGAACGAGCCTTGAATCAGTTTGAATCCAGCAAGATCAGCCGTGCCGCGAGTGCCGGCAAGCTTGATGACGCCAGAAAAATGATCGGCAACCTCACAAGTAAGAAAACGCAAATCCAGAAACTCGTCTCACTGGCCCTAGACTTCAACAAAAAAGGTACGGAAAAGGATATTGAAACCGCGAAAGGGCTGATGAAAAGCGCTAAATCACTGACAACCGAAACACCCGAGGACGAGGATGAACTCAACGATCTGATGGAAATTGTCAAAGGCTATGCGATCGTCGAACCTGATGTAGCATTTAGAGTGTTCGAACCGATCGTCGATCAGATAAACGATTTCGTCATGGCATCGGCGATACTCAGTAAATACAACAAGCGAAACCGTACGTTCAAAAAAGGTGAGCTTATAATGCGGTCGAATGGAAATTCCTTTGATGGCCTGCTTTTATTCCGGTACATCAATCAGGTGCAACTGCTCGGAAAAGCCGACATTGATCGAATGAGCCTTCTGTCTGACCGGTTTCAGCGCAGCGATTCGCGGACCATCGTAAAACTTTTTGTTGTTCAGGGCTTTTTGAAAGACGATAAAAAGTCTGAAGCCCCAGGACAAGGCGGCGAAACGTTTTATTTCGAATACTGAGACGCAAACTGCGTAAACTTCAAAAAACGGCACCAATTGCAAAACGCGTTCGCGATAACGGACGCGTTTTTTGTGCAGCATTCCTTTAAAACAAGTGTTTAATAATGTTAGCAATACAACAATATTATTGTTGCTTTCCATTTCTAAAATCAGTATTATAAAGCCGGCACTCAACCTTGCCTCCTCCTAAGAAACCTAGAAAAATATGCCCGTTACCAAAGCACTTTTGCAAGAAGGACGCTATCGCATCGACAACGAATTTCCTCAAGATGGAGAAGGCTGTATTTACGAAGCCTTCGATACAACCAGCGAGACTAAAGTAATTGTTAAGGAAATTCCAATAAAGCTGAACAAAGTTGCCACAGCTTCGCAACGCGAGAGTCAGAACGCAGCTTTTGCCGAACAGGCCAAGCTTCTAAAGGAAATCAGGCACGCGTCTCTGCTACACGTTCGCGACTGTTTTTCCGAGATCGGCCATCAATACCTTGTAATGGAATCGATCGACGGCGATGATTTTGAAACGCTTTTGTCCAGACATGCGAGAGCATTTCCCGTTTCGGACATTGTTAGTTGGGCATATCAATTGCTCGACGCCCTCTACTATCTCCACACCAATTTAACGCCTATCATTCACGGAAATATCCGTCCGGAAAACATCAAACTTAACTCCGATGGCAAGGTTAAGCTCGCTCCGTTTGGATCTGTCTTCAATGGCGAAGGTCAGAATTCGGCTGACGGTTCGACTATTCCTTATTCTCCTCTCGAGCAAATCTGGAGCGGTTTGGATGCCGCTTCTCAAAAAGTAATAACCAATAAGTACGATGAAAGCTCGGAGCGAATACTGAAAAGCGATCTCGATGCCCGAAGCGACGTTTACTCTCTTGGAGCAACGCTTTACCACCTGATCACAGCTCGTGCTCCAGCCGATGCACTTGAGCGTTCAATAGAAATTATAGAGGGCCGTCCCGACCCGCTTCTCACACCGGAAAAGATCGATCCTTCAATCCCGGTCGAGATCTCCGACTTGATCATGAAGGCAATGGAGATCAAACGCGAGTATCGTTTTGACTCGGCTGTGATAATGCATCAGGTATTTCGCACGGCTCTCGTTAGAGTTAAAGAACGCGAAGCTGAAGAGGCTCTTGATCAAGTAGAAGCCCCAAACGACTTAAAAGCCGCCGAACAGAAAAGACTTCAGAATTCAGATGGGGAAAAGATCGGCGAAACGGAACTAATCAAGCAGCAGTTGAAAGAGGCTGAAACGCAGCGGCTTTTGGTCGAGCAGCGAGCCGCAGAAGCTGAAAAACGGCTGCATGAAAGCGAATCTGCCCGTTTTGCAATCCCCGAAACCTCGGTCGCATCTGCAGATACAGATTTGGATGATGATCTTCTCGGCATACTTAACCCCTCCATCCACACATCAAGTGCGCCAAAGCCGAATGCTCCGGTTGAGAATATCTCTTTGGTCGGTATCGTCGAGAATACCCCGGCTAAGAACGTTCAATCGGAAGCACCAACTGTCGAAGAACTTGCAACTAAGGAACAAAATCCGATTGTTGAGGAAGTGGTTGAATCGATAGATGAAAATACCGTCGTAAATGAACCCGAGACCGTTGAACTTGAATCAGTTGAGTCGCCCGTCGAAGAAGTGACGCAGCCAGCAAATGATGCGGTCAAAGATGAGTCCACTGACGAAAAGTACGGCGACATTTCATTAGCTGAGCCTGAAAGGGCTGAAAAAGATCAAATTGATGAGACTGCGGCTGACGAAGTTCTCGTTGCTACAGACGATTTGGCCGATACTGACAAACAATTTGGGTGAAGAGCCTTCAGTCGAAGCCGCGGTGGAAGATAAAGACGACGCGGAAGAAATTTCTGTTGAAGAACCTATCGAACCGGTTCATAAAGAAGTCGCAGTCGCCGCTCAAGGCTCAAGTGTTCAATCTAGTCCGCAGCCAATCGAACCGGTGCATGAAGAAGTCGCTGTCGCTGCTCAAGTCTCAAGCGTTCAATCTAGTCCGCAGAAGACTCTCAATGGAATATTTACAGAGCCCGAACACAGCGGGTTTATCAACAGTATGCCTGTTTTGGGAATTGGTGCGGGCGTTATAGCAGTTTTAGCTATCGGTTTCTGGATGTTTATGTCTTCGGGCTCAGCCGGGCCTGCTGGAGTTCCTTCCACCAACATTCCTCCGACTACGCAGACATCTTTGGCTAACTCTACCGTTAAAACAGATACGGAATCAACCACAGTTCCTGTCGCGAGTCAGACTGACCAGCAGCCTTCAGCCGTTCCGGCCGATGCTCCGCCGACCGCCGCTAAACCTGTTGCGGCTCCGGCGAAACAAAAGAAAGTAGCTCCGGTTGCAGCAAAGTCGCCTGCCGCGAAGAAGCCTGTTACCGTTGACGACCTCATCAACGATAACTAATCGAACTTAACTCACCCTCGTACCATCGACAAAGCTATGAACTCCTTATTTACTGCTCGAAATCCCTTAACCCGCCAGAGATTTGCCGCGTATTTTTTTATGACGGCTCTCATGTTTACACTCTCGCTTTCGCTGCACGCTCAACAGCCGCAGTTAACGCTGGCCGATCTTCTGATCGGGCTTCGTTCAAAAAAGGTCAGCCTCGCCGACCGCAACACGATCTTGGCGGAAGCAGTAAAGCAGCGTGGCGTAACATTTACTCTCTCGGCTGACATCGAAAAAGAACTGGCAGCCACAGGTGCGACCAAAAACCTGTTGGATGCGATCCGTGAGCAAGCTCCAGTAGCACCGGCTCCAACTCCGTCGCCCGTACCGGTTGCGACACCAATTCCGACACCGACGCCGCCTGATTTTTCGTTCTATCAGACGCGTGCCGACCTCAATCTAGGCAAAGGCGAATACACGCTTGCCCTCGCCGATTATGACAAGGCGGTCGAACTCAAGTCTAACGAAGCGGTAGCTTTCCTCAATCGAGGAAAAACACATTACAATCTGAAAGCTTTTGACAAAGCCGGAGCAGATTACGACAAGGCGATCGAGCTTGATCCAAAAGGTTCGAAAGGGTATTTCAACCGTGGTGTGCTGTTTGAGAGACTTGGAAATTTCGAAAAAGCGATTGTCGATTATCAGAAAGCTGTCGATCTCGACGCAAGTAACGAAATCGCCAAAACCGGTTTGAAAAAACTACAGGACGATCAAAAAGCGAAAGCTGCTGCTCAAGCACCGCCGCCGGTTCCGGTCCCTGTCGTCGAGCCGGTAAAGGTTCCGGAAGTAATGAATCTCGGCACTCTCAACACGGCCAATGCCATCAAAATGGTGACGCCGGTCTTTCCGCTGATGGCAAAAAAGTCAAATATTGAAGGTAGAGTCACGGTCGAAGTAGAAATGGACGAAGAGGGTAACGTAACTACCGCTAAGGCAGTGACCGGCCCACAGCTACTTCGCAACGCAGCCGAAGACGCCGCTCGCAGATCAAAATTCAAACCCGCTATGTTTGGTTCGTTGCCGAGAAAAGCTATCGGCACGATCACCTACAACTTCACACTAAAGCCGACAAACTGATTTTAATTGAGTTATCTACCGAAAGGTAATCCCAGACGGCACCTGCAAAAGCGGGTGTCTTTTTTACTTAATAGCTGCCTACGGATGTGGTTGATTTTATACCGCTCGCTTCCTGAGCAATCTTAACACCGACGCTTGCGCCGATCCTTGTCGCTCCCGCAGCGAACATCGCCCGAGCGTCGTCAATTCCCTTCACGCCGCCGGAAGCCTTAACGCCCAAAGCACCGCCGACAGTACGTCTCATTAGAGCAATGTCCTCAACCGTCGCTCCGCCCTTTGAAAAACCAGTGGATGTTTTTACGAAATCCGCACCCGCGTTTTTCGACGCCAGACATGCATGGACTTTCTCTTCGTCGGTCAACAACGCGGTTTCGATGATCACCTTACACAGTACGCCGTTTTCGTGGGCCGCTTCAACCACGGCACGGATATCGTCTTCAACCGAACAAATATCGCCTGACTTTAATGCTCCGATATTTATGACCATATCGACTTCGCTCGCCCCATCAAAAATTGCACGCCTCGCCTCATAAGCCTTAACGTCAGAGAGAGTTGCCCCAAGCGGAAAGCCGATCACGGTGCAAACAGGCACGCCGCTTCCCTTCAAAAAACTGGCAGCCTTTTTGACCCAGCCGGGATTGACACAAACCGACGCGAACCCGAATTGGACGGCTTCTTCGCAAAGCTTACGTATATCGGCTTCGCTTGCTTCGGGCTTCAGAAGTGTGTGATCAATAAGGCTGGCCCAATCATGTGCCGTCGCAGTCTCGCCCAACACAATGCCGATGCGCTCCGCTCCGGCGTCGACGATCCGCTGAACATCCGCAGTGCAAAACGTTCCTGTCTGATCCTCGCCACCAAGCTTTGCCAGCACAAGATCGGTGATCTGCTCAATAAGTTGTTCGTAGTTGCCGTTTTGCTGCATATCGTTCCAAAAAGCGATTTTATCACCTTTTATACTGCCTTTCGATGTTATCTATCTTACCGACACGCTTCTTATGACGATCCTCACTTATCTCCGTAGTCAAGAACGCTTGTACGATGTCCTTTATTTCTTCAAGCGAGTTCTGTCCGCTCCCGAGCGTCAGGATATTTGCACCATTGTGTTCACGCGAATTCCGGGCAAGTGCAACGGAATAACACGCCGCTGCTCTCACATTTGGCACCTTGTTCGCGGTCATCGCACTTCCAATTCCCGCTCCATCTACAATAATTCCTACATCGGTTTGGTTATCGCCGACCGCTCTTGCCACGGCGTGTGCATAATCAGGATAATCAACCGGATCGGTCGAATTCGTCCCAAAATCACGAACGTTCAGTCCCAAGCCTTCCAAATACTGCTTTAATGCTTCTTTGACTGGATATCCGCCATGATCGGCCCCGACCGCGACTGTCCTTACTTTAATAAGTGCATCGCGCGATTGCTTTCTGATAAGTTCAATCCGCTTTTCGTTAACGATGTCCTGGGCAAGCGGCGTCAGTTTTGCCCGTTGTGCAATACGAACTCTGGCGCCGGACTCCAATCCACGTAGATCGTCTTCTGTTATCAAGGATTTTGAAGATTCGTCGCGGTCGAATTCCCTGTTCAGTTTTTCTTGAAGCGAATTTACCACGATGTGCTTTGGAAGATCAGGCGTCAGCGTTTTCCGGCTCCGTCGGAACAGTCGTAAGTATCTGTCGGACAAGTTCCCGCACACGGTCTCTCGTATCTTTGTTAACGGATGACATACTCTTTTTGAAGACTTTCTCAAATACATATTAACTCAAAGCCGCGAAGGGGCAAGTACCCAAAGAACGTGTACAAACCGCAAATTGCTTGCGTCCTTGCGTCTTGGCGACTTTGCGTTAGAATATAATTTCTCAAAACCAGTTCAATCAAAGCCCAAAACATATGTCTGCCGAAGCACAACAATCGTCCATGACCGAATTTACCAATTCTAACCTTGAAGTCTTGTATAGCCGCGAGCAAATACGTGACCGAATACATCAATTAGGAGCTCAAATTACGCAGGAATATGCGGGCAAGGAACTTGTACTGGTTAGTGTATTAAAGGGTTCCTGTATTTTTTTGGCTGATCTGATGCGAACGATCGATCTAAATCTCACGATCGATTTTATGGCCGTTTCGAGTTATAAGGACGGAACCAAATCGACTGGCGACGTCGAGATATTAAAAGATCTTAGCAACCCTATCCGAGGCAAACACGTGATCCTCGTTGAAGACATTGTAGACACGGGCCTGACGCTCTCGCGCCTTCTTGAAATACTTGGTTCGCGGGGCGCGGCCTCAATCCAGCTGGCGAGTTTTCTCGACAAACCTGAACCGCGAATAAAGAAGGAGCTAAAAATTGACTACACAGGGTTTGTAGTTCCAAATAAGTTTGTCGTCGGCTATGGCTTGGACGCCGCCGGAAGATATCGAAACCTGCCTTTTATTGCGGTGGTGAAGAATCCAGCAGAGATTTAATTTGATCCGTTTTCAGTATTCATTCAAAAAGAGTCCGCCGGTTAATTGACCTGCCTTACCTTTTTACGTATAATTTAGGTTTTTCGGCTTACGGGCATTCCCCCGTTGCGCCGCGTGGGAGAAAAATAACAGATGAGTTACGCAATTATCAGAACAGGCGGCAAACAGTATCCGGTGGCGGAAGGTCAAACATTGCGCGTGCCCACAATTGAAGGGAAAGCGGGCAGCAAAGTCGATATTGAAGCATTGGTCGTTGGTGAAGGCAAAGCCGCGAAAATCGGCGGCGGAGCGACTTTGTCAGCCAGCATCGTCAGTCACGGCAAAGCCGACAAGGTAATCGTTTTCAAAAAGAAGCGCCGCAAGCAATACAAACGAAAGCAAGGTCACCGGCAAGGTTTTACAGAAATTAAGATAGAAAAGATCTAAGTCGAGTGATAAGTGACAAGTGATGAGTAACTGGATTTAATTCCTGAACTGACCACTGACCACTGACTGCTCGCCACTCAAAAAAATGGCACATAAGAAAGGTGTAGGTTCATCCAGAAACGGACGCGATTCAAACGCACAGCGGCTCGGACTCAAGAAATTTGGCGGTGAGAAGGTTCTCGGCGGTAACATTTTGGCTCGCCAACGCGGAACAAAGTGGAAACCGGGCAACAACGTCGGTCGCGGCAAAGACGACACGCTCTTTTCGCTGATCGAAGGTTTCGTAAAGTTCGAAGACAAGGGCCGGAAAGGTAAATTCATCAGCGTTTACCTGGAAGGAGCAGCTCAGCTTCAACCAAAAGCCGCATAGCTTGAGGGCGACGGAATATATTAAAGCACACGTTTTTGCGGCGTGTGTTTTTTTTAATATTATGCACCAGTTTTTTTTGCCTCTACTCCGTTTCGTGAGAAATGGGGTACAATTGCAATCGATGAAGCCTGGAGAAGAAATCATCAATCAGGGCATTGCCGATCTGGCCGAAGGGATCGAGACAATTCCTTCTCTTCTAGTGCTGATCGGCGCTCCGCGGCTTCACCGATTGGGCGTTTCTATTCCGTCGACCACCATCGAGTCTCCGGAACATCGCCTATACGAATTACTCAAGCTCGTAAACCCCCACTCGGCACATTCCCAATACAACGCACTGATCCGCAGGCTGGTAAGTTTTGAGCGAGCAGCTGAATGCGGGACCTAGCAAATAAAAAGAAAATCCAGGAATTTATGCGGTCCTTCGGACGGTGCGCCCGAACCGAATCCCGCGTCTATTTCACGGGCGGTGTCACTGCCGTCCTTTTAGGCTGGCGGGATACGACCATCGACGTGGACCTCCGGTTTGACCCGGAGCTGGACGAGTTGTTTCGCTCGATCCCTCTGATAAAAGAAGAGCTTCAAATAAATGTCGAATTAGCGGCCCCGTCCGATTTCATCCCGCCGCTTCCGGGTTGGGAAACCCGATGCCGGTTTATCGACCGTGAAGGCAAAGTAAGTTTTTACCATTACGATCTATACAGCCAAGCCTTGTCCAAGATCGAGCGCGGTCATGTCCAGGACATGCTGGACGTTGATTCCATGTTTAACGAAGGCCTCGTGGACCGCCAAAAACTTATGGCATTATACGAAGCAATAAAACCGCAGCTTTACAGGTATCCCGCTATCGATTCAGAAAGCTTTTCCCGGGCAGTTCAACGAGTGGTGGACTAAATTGACGTCAGATCACGTATTTTGTTTGCGATATTTCGTTGGATTTTTTTTGGTCAAAAAAAATTATTTTTCAGTCTATTTTTTTCTTTTCCACAGCCGAGCTTGGGCAGTGACCCAATCGACATTTTAACCAAACTAGGCTGTTGGATGAGTTGCGAGGTTTTCCACATTTTTATCCACAGTTTTTCCACAAGAATTTCCACAGACACCCCGTAAATACAGGCTAATAGTTAAAGTATTTTCTACTTGACATTGAAAATTGCGGGTGTAAGATGATTTCACAGTCGAGATTGCTTACGGGCATTTTGACCGGCACCGGAAGGTGGAACGGATGCGGTGACGCAGCCGATCGGAGACAGAAGGAGCGGAAAGCCGCTGTCTCAAACGTCTGGAGCCGAAGCCGAAAGGCTTGCTGGAAAAGTCCTCGGACTTTTCAAAAGTTACTCGGATAAAAACGAGTAACGCCCATTGGAAATGATCAGCCAAACGGGTGCTACGCCGCTCATGTTTTCGGACAAGAGCCTCGTTGCCGGGAACGTAACCGGTGGTGGAGGAAAAGCCACCAGAAAAACTACCTAACGGAACCACGCGTAATAGCGTAACGGAATGTGCAAACAGGACGGGTTCTGACCGGAGAAGGCTCTCCGCAGAGATTCTTCGGAATACAAAATCGGCAACTCGAACGTGTACATGCGAGAGTTGCCAACATCTTTAAGGAACACTTCGGTGTTCTGAAAGGAAAAACAAAAGCGTTGTAGCGAGCAATCGTAGCGACGCTTTTGTTTTTTATTACTCATATCTCAAAGCGTCGATTGGGTTCAATCTGGCCGCTTTCCACGCCGGCAGCAAACCAAAGACCAAGCCAAGCCCGACCGACACACAAAATCCAACAATAGGTGCCCATAGCGGGATGTAGGTAGGCAGGATCATTTTGATTAGAAGTGAAAGCCCTACGCCGAGGACGATCCCTAAAACTCCGCCTAGGCCCGTAAGCGTTGCGGCTTCGATCAAAAACTGCGTGATGATATCCACGCTGCGGGCTCCGATGGCCTTGCGGACGCCGATCTCCTTTGTGCGTTCGGTAACGGAAACGAGCATAACGTTCATCACGCCAATTCCTCCGATCAGCAGTCCGACACTTGAAATTGCTACCATAAGAAGAAAAATTCCGCTTGTTATCGCACTGAACTGCGTGATTATCTGATCGGATGTCTGCACTCCGAAATTATCAGGTTTATCGGGCGGAACATTCCGTTGTCGTCGCAGGATGTTGCGCATTTCTTCGAGCGCGTCGTTTAATTTGCCCGGCTTGGCGGTCGCCATAATGAAACAGTCTTCGTTCGCGGGATAAAGCTGCTTGATCGTTTTGAACGGAAGATAGACGGCCTTGTTCTCATTGTTCGGGTCGTCTGCACCAATAAGGAAAATGTCTCTTTCCTTAAGTACGCCGATAATACGATAGTTGCGGCCTTCGACCTGGATCTCCTGACCCAATGCGTTCGAAAATGGAAAAAGAGTGTTGGCAACGTCAATTCCGATGACCGCTACCTTGCCGCGTCTTGCCTCTTCATCGGCGGTGAAGTAGCGCCCATCGCCAAGGCTTGTCACGCCCATCTGAAAATAGTCGGATGCCGCCCCCTGAACCGTAGCGTTGGTCATTTCTATTTCCCTGTTGCGGACATTGACGCGCTCGGTAAAAGGCCCGGCCGTAAAATCGACCGGCGACATAAAAGGGCTGACGTGCTCGCAATTTGTACACTCAGCTCGTATCGCGTCAGCGTCTTCCTCCTTCAAGGGCTTGCGAGTTCTCTCCTCCATCGACGGGTTAAAGTTAAAACCGGGGTCGAACTTGAAAGCGTAGATCGAATTTGTGCCGAATGATTCGATCTCTTTTGAAACACGGGCGTCGATTCCGGAGACAAAAGCCGCAATGACAATAACGGTGACGGTACCGATCACAACGCCGAGAATCGTCAGGAACGAGCGAAGCTTATGCTGGCGCAGGGTATCGAACGCCATCAGTAAATTCTCGTAAAAATTGGACCGTGGAAAATTCATATAACTTTAGTCCGCTCTTAAAGCTTCGATCGGATCGAGTTTAGCTGCTTTCCATGCAGGATAAACGCCTGAGATTAACCCGACGCTGCTTGAAACTACCAGGGCGATCGTGACCCAAACTAACGGAAGCGCGGTCGGGATTAAAAAAGCCACCGCGACAAGCTTGGCGATCAAATACGCGATTAAGACACCAATAGCTCCGCCCAATAATGCCAGCGTCGTCGATTCCGCGAGAAACTGTTTCAGAATGTCGCCCTGTCGCGCTCCAATGCTTTTGCGGATACCTATTTCTTTGGTCCTTTCGGTGACGCTGACCAGCATGATGTTCATTATCACGATGCCACCTACAACCAGCGAAATCGATGTCACGCCGATCGCCGCGACCTGAATCGTGCCGAAGATTTTGTCGCGCAGTCCGTTTATCGCGTTTGGTGTTACGATTCCAAAGTTGTCCTTTTCAGACGGCCCAAGCTTACGGCGGACCCGCATCAATGTTCGTGCTTCGTCAATTGCATCTTCGTAGGTTTCCGGGCTGGTCGACGTTACGGAAATTGAGATCGAACGTCGTGTCCCATAAATCGACAAAAACGTGGAAAGCGGAATAGTAACGTACATGTCCCGGGTTTGACCGAACGCCGAGCCAAGCTCTTTTCCAACGCCGATCACCTGAAAAGTGCGTCCGTCGATTTTGATCGTTTGTCCAAGCGGCTCACTTGTCGGAAAAAGTTTTTCAGCCGCTTCGGAACCTATAAAACAGACGAACCTTCTTGTCTCGTCTTCGGTATTACTGAAATAACGTCCGTCGAGCGCTTCGACCTTTTCTATTTCTTCGATGTTTGGTGTCGTGCCGTTGATCTGAACGTTCAAAAGGGTTTTATCTCCGAACTTTATATCGGCCATCGAACCCGATTTGCCCCCAGCGTCTTTAATAAAACCGCCGTGACCTTGCAGCGCCTGAAGGTCATCCGAGCTCACGTCTTTATTACGTCTTCTTGCGGCATTTAAGAGCTTCGACGCTCGAAAAATCATCGATCGAGAATCTCTGCACGCTGAACGCGTTCGTTCCAATATTAGCAATTTTTTCATCAACGTAAGCATTAAACCCTTCGACCAGCGAAACGACAACGATAACGGTCGCTACACCAAAGATAACGCCAAGCAACGTCAAAAAAGAACGCAGTTTATGAGACAGAATAGAAGCGAAGGCTAATTTTAGGGCCTCGTAAAAAGACATTGATCAAACCCAAATCCTCGTTAAACCAGGCAATATCATTTACGCGCATCGGTTGATATTGTTTCGTGTAAGCTGTTTTCCATTTTGCCAAACCTTTTCTCATAATTCTACAATCAATTTTAAATGTTCATCGACCGAGTAAAAATAAAGGTAAAAGCTGGCGATGGTGGCAACGGCGTTACGGCCTTCCGTCGCGAGAAGTTTGTGCCGCGTGGCGGGCCAAGTGGTGGCGATGGCGGTGTCGGAGGCAGCGTTTGGATAGAAGCTGATGAAGGACTTAACACACTGCTTCATTTGCGGTTCAACCCTGAGCATAAGGCTGACCGAGGCCGTCACGGTGAGGGATCTAACAGGTTTGGAAAAGATGGCGAAGACGCGACGGTCAGAGTTCCGGTGGGAACTCAAGTGTTTAATCCCGAAACAGAAGAGCTTTTAGTAGATTTTACTGAGGCCGGACAAAGATTTTTGATCGCAAAAGGCGGAAAAGGCGGCTGGGGCAATGCCCATTTTGCTACTCCGACGCGTCGTGCTCCAAAGTTTCATTACACGGGCCGCCCCGGTGAGGAAAAGGAACTCCAGCTTGAATTAAAGCTGATCGCGGATGTCGGACTTGTCGGGTTTCCGAATGCCGGAAAATCTACGCTGATCTCCGTAATATCTGCCGCAAAACCGAAAATCGCTGACTATCCGTTTACAACTTTGGAGCCAAATCTCGGCGTTGTCGATCTCGGCGATTTCCGCACATTCGTCGTGGCTGATATTCCTGGCCTGATCGAAGGAGCTTCAGAAGGTGCCGGTTTGGGCGATAGGTTCCTGCGACATGTGGAACGCACCAAGCTGATGCTGCATCTCGTCGACGTTTCATCGCTTGAGGGCCGCGACCCCGTCGAAGACTACCGGATAATCAATCGAGAGCTCGCAAACTATAATAAGGACATGGCCGTCCGCCCTCAGATCGTTCTCGCGACAAAGATCGACGCTCTTGACGATCCGGAAAGGTTGGAAAGCCTTAGATCAGTCGCCGAGCACGACGGTAAGGATTTTCTGGCAATCTCATCAGTCGCGAATATGGGCTTAAAGGAATTGGTGTCCAAAGTCGCTAAAAAACTGGACCAGCTTAAAGAGGATGAGGCTGAAAAAGCAGCCGAAGAATCGAGATCGGCGTCATCGGGCACTTTTAGCGAATGAAAAGAATTGCATTCTACGGCGGATCGTTCGATCCGGTTCATCTCGGCCACCTGGCAATCGCCAGAGAACTTATCCGGCATTTCGCATTGGATGAGTTCGTCTTTATCCCTGCGTTTCACGCTCCGCACAAACTCGAACGCAAGCCCACATCGGCTTTTCACCGATTTGTGATGCTCTGCGTTGCCACCAATGATGATCCTCGAATCAAGGTTTCCACAATCGAGATCGAGCTACCCGAAAAGCCATTTACAGTGGAAACGCTTCCACGTTTAAAAGCTGCATTTACGAATACGGAGATATTCTTCGTAATAGGCGCCGATTCGTGGCAGGACATTTTGACCTGGCGAGAGTGGGAAAAAGTCTTGTTGATGACAAATCATATTGTCGTCTCTCGGCCCGGTTACGACATAGGTTTCGCGCATGTCAGCGATGTAGTACGTGACCGAATTGTAGACCTTCGTGGTAACGATTCGCCGTTTTCCCTTCCCGAGTCACAAGGGCAACGCATCTTCATAACTGACGCCGTTAATATGCAAATATCCGCAACCGAGATACGTCGAAAAATACGTGAAAGCTTGCCAGGATGGCGAGACGAACTGTCCGACGCAGTTGCAAAATACATCGAAAAATATCAGATTTATAAGTAATGGAAGAAATACAGGAAAAATCGCTTCAGCGCGAAACGATAAAAATAGACATTTCACAAGCTGTCACGCCGTTCAATGAGATAGACCCTGAAGTACAGCTTGCGGTCCGGTGCGCAGCGGACAAAAAAGCCTACGACATCAAAGTGCTCGATTTGCGTCAGATAGCTTCGTTTACTGAATTTTTTATTATTGCCAGCGGCAGCAATCAAAGACAGGTGCAGGCGATCTCGGACGAGATCAACGAACAATTAAAGAAACAATTGAGCTCGCGTGCGATTCGCATCGAGGGATATGGCGGCGGCGAGTGGGTTTTGCTGGATTACGGTGATTTTATCGTGCATATCTTTGATAAAGAAGCTCGCGAGTTTTATGATCTTGAACGCCTGTGGCTCGACGCGGGACGTGTAGAAATTCCGTCGGATCTGTAAAACGATGAAATTCAGGTTTATCTGGATCGGAAAAACAAAAGACAAGAACTGGAAGGCGCTTCAGGACGAATACCTGGAGCGTCTTTCGCATTTTGTTAAGTGCGAGATAGTCGAGGTCCGCGATTCTGCATCCCACGAGACAAAAGAAATCGAAGGCAAACGAATTCTGGAATTATTGAATCAAAAGAGCTTCGTGTGCTTGCTGGATGTAACGGGCCGCGCAATTTCCTCATCAGAAATGGCGAAAGAGATCGAAAAATGGCAGAACCGATCACTAAAGGAAATCACGTTTATCATTGGCGGTGCGGACGGCATATCGGACGAGGTTAGAAAAATTGCGGATTTTATGCTATGTTTATCGTTTATGACTTTTACGCATGATATGGCTAGGGTCATAGTGCTAGAGCAACTTTATAGAGCTTATACAATAATTAACGGATTTCCATACCAAAGATGAAGAAATTGAAAGATGTTAAACAGAGACTCCTTGATGAAAGGATGCTTCTGATTGAAAAATTAAAAGGCAACGACCTCTCCGTGGATGATTCGGAAACACCGGATCCGGTTGATCTGGCTGTTCGAAATTATTCGAAGAATGTGATGCTTGCCGTCTCGGAAAACGAGAGCCGTCAGCTTGCACTCGTTGACGAAGCTCTGCTTCGTGTCGAGGACGATGAATACGGCGTATGCCAGAACTGCGAAAAAGATATAAATCCGAAGCGTCTTGCCGCAATTCCATGGGCAAGATATTGCCTGAACTGTCAGGAGCTTGTCGAACAAGGTTTGCTTGACGACGAGCAGTAAGCCTTAAAATATCGAGTTCATGATGACCGGATTTAACCCGAAAATTTGGGGAGACTCCGGTTTCTTTTTTTGGGTTTGTCAATTTATCCTCGCTTTGGCTTTCGATATGCTAAAGGTCATTTCCGACTCAATCGTTTCAATTCTTTATCCTCAAGCCTGCGGAATTTGTAAGCAAAGTGTTGAGAATTCAGCCGACGGCGCAGCGTGCCGCGACTGCTGGGAGCAAACAAAGATCTTTTCCAGACGAGATATTCTTTGCTATAAATGTGGTGTATTTTTGAGGGAATCCGACCACCCGACAGAAACGTTTTGTCGACGCTGCGACAACCATTTTTATGATTCGGCTCACGCGATCGGCGTTTATGACAAAGCTCTAGCCTCGGCTATCATCCATCTTAAACACGTTCCGAGCGTTGCAAAAACAACTCGGCAATACCTCATCGAGACGTTTAGAAGTAGTAGTTTTCAGGACATAAACCTGATCATACCTGTTCCGCTTTCTAAAAAACGTCTTCTTGAACGCGGCTTTAACCAGGCGGCCGTAATTGCTCGAATCGTCGCAAAGTCATCCGGTGTTGCTCTCGACGAACACAGTCTTATTCGAACAATCCATACACCGATGCATCGCGCCGCCATGGACAGAAAGGCACGCGAATTAACTGTAAAAAATGCCTTTGCAGTAACACGACCAAATTTAATTGCCAACAAAAATATTCTCTTGATTGACGATGTTTTTACGTCAGGTTCTACCGCGTCGTACTGCGCAAAAATACTCAAGAAAAATGGCGCGAGCAGTGTCAAAGTTCTGACTCTTGCCCGCGCCGTTTGATCAAATTAACTTCAAACTTTTTCGTTGAAATTGCCGCTATGGATTGTCCCTATTCGGAATCGGAATGTCGCCTACGCCGCCCCATCCCGGCACTTGGATAATGCCCGCAGTGCTGCCAATAACGTACCAAGTTCCATTTGAACTGCGGAACACAGCAATATCATCGCGGCCATCATTGTCATAGTCGCCAACCACCGGAACATCGCCGTTGACTCCCCATCCAATAACAACAAAACTGTTATTGTTACTCCTTTTGGTAAACCATTCACCGGTGGACTGTCTGAAGACGGCCAGATCGTTTCGCCCGTCACCGTCAAAATCGCCGGTGGCAGGCTGGTCATTTGCGATGCCGTATTGATTGACAGAGAAATTCGAATTCGAGCTATTGATCGAGTACCAATTACCGTTCGAACCGCGCCAGACGGCTACGTCATATTTTCCGTCACCGTCATAGTCGCCAGGTACAGGTGTGTCACCGGCAACGCCCCACTGAACGGTCGTAAAGCTGCCGTCAGGCCTGCGGTATAAGTACCACGTTCCATTTGAAGGACGGAACAAAACGAAATCCGCCTTCGCGTCGCCATCATAATCTCCGGCAGCGGGTATGTCTCCCGAAACACCGAAATCCACGATAGAGAATGTCGAATCCGAGCTGTTGATGTAATACCAGTTTCCATCGCTCGGTCTGTAAACGGCAAGGTCGGTTCGGCGGTCGCCGTCGAAATCTTCAGCAGCCGGAATATCGCCGCTGACTCCGAACTGTTGGGAACGGATCACGCCTGAAGATCCGTTGAGGATATGCCAAAAACCAGTGCTTGGACGAAACAGTGAAAAATCGGTGCGGAAATCCGCATCGAAATCGGCGGATGCCTTTGTAGGAACTACTTTTTGTATTATCCCGGCACCGATCTGAACGACATAAAGTTCGCCGTCCTCATCCTCGCCAAATGAAGCAAGGTTAAAATCTGCTATATCGTGCAGCGGAAGCTGCTGGCCGCCGCTCCAAAGCAAAACCTCGCCCGTGCAGTAATCGCCGTAAAGATAAGAACCGTTTGGCAGTGTTCCCTGAGTTCCACGATAAACGTAACCGCCGGTTATCGCGCAGCGGGAGCTTGGGTTTGCACTACTATATTGAAACACCGGCGGCACATAATTGGCCGGAACGCATTGCGGAGCATCAAGACCGGTGCATTGCGTTCCCTCGTAAACACGCCATCCGAAGTTACCGCCGTTTGTAACAATATCCACTTCTTCCCACGTTCCCTGGCCGACATCCGCAAGCCAGAGTTGATTTGTCCCGCCACGGTCGAACGACCAGCGAAACGGATTGCGCAATCCCACGGCGAATATTTCGTCGGCACCAGCCGTTGCACCGGCGAAAGGATTAGTCGGCGGAATAAGATACGGAGCGGTCTGGCCGACGGGCACATTAATATCAAGCCGCAGCATCTTGCCGAGCAGTTGATTGATATTTTGAGCGTTATTCGGTGGATCATTGCCGCTTCCGCCGTCACCGGTGCCTATGTAAAGGTAGCCGTCCGCACCGAACGCAAGCGTCCCGCCGTTATGGTTTGACTGACCGGGATGCGGGACAGTAATAATCGCTTTTTCAGTCGTGTCGGCTACATTCGGATCTCCCGCCGAGGCCTGATATTCGGCGATCTGGATAGCACCGTCAGCTACTCTTGTGTAATAAACAAAAAAGCGACGATTCGTTTCGTAGCTCGGGTGAAATGCAAGACCGAGAAGTCCGCGTTCACCATCCGTTGAGGTTCGCGCGGTAATATTCAGAAAGTTCGTCGCCACGTTCGAGCCTGGCTGCACTACCTTTATGATACCCGCTCGTTCGACTATAAAGAGCCGCTCCGTGCCATCCGCGGCATTGGTCATATGGATCGGCGACGATAATCCCGTCAGCCGGGTCTGCAGACGCGTCGCCGGCGCTTGGCTGAAGACATTGATTGAAGCCACTGTGAAGAGAATTAGAAGACCGGTAAACAGAATTTTTTGTTTCATAAACCTACCCTTTATACATTGGAATCATTGCCGGACATTTTATTTGGGGGAAGATTTTGCAATCTGTGCGACGCTTTTGATTTAGCGTTCGCGAATTGGAATCAAAGTGGTTCAACAAAGTCGCGAAAGATGATCTCACGCGATTCTCGGAATTGAGTTTCCCTTTCTGGTGGGCTCGCAAAGGGTATTCATGAATTGTAACGATTAGCAACGCATAAAGGCAAGCCTTTATAATCTGTACCGTACGCGGCTTTTTTTCAGCTCGGCGTCTTCGTTTTCGAAGTTTTGCAGCCGCATCGTGACGTCAGCCGTCATTCTTAGATCGGACACTTCACCGCGATTGAGGTGTGCGTAACCAGCTGCGGCGATCATAGCGGCATTATCGGTCGAAAGGTGTTTTGAGGGAAAAAACACGGGAATGCCAAGTTTGTCCGCTGCCGTTTGAGCCGCTTCGCGCAACGCCAGATTGCATGCTACGCCGCCCGCGACTATGAGAGTTTTGGGCATTAGCTCGCCTGCGACCTTTCGCGTTGTCCCAACCAGGGAACGTACCACCGTATCTTGAAAGCTCGCCGCAAGGTCCATGATTTGTTGATCTGGTGCCTCGCCGTCTAAAACCGGGTTGATAGAATGCTCGCGAATATGACGGACAACCGCCGTTTTTAGCCCGCTAAAACTAAAATCCGGGCGACCGTCCGATATTTTTGCGAGCGAAAACCTAATCTTGGTGGGATCGCCGCGTTTCGCGATTTCCTCGATAACAGGCCCGCCCGGATAACCAAGTCCAAGCATCTTCGCTACCTTATCGAAAGCCTCGCCGGCTGCGTCGTCCCGCGTGCGCGAAACAACCTTGTACACGCCCTCTTCCGGGACGTGAAATAAATTAGTGTGGCCGCCCGAAACGATCAATGCCAGAGCAGGATATTCGATTGGCGGATTTTCGAAGACGACCGAGTACACGTGGCCCTCAATGTGATTGACGCCGATACATGGAACGCCGAGCCCAAATGCCAGAGCTTTGCCATAACACACTCCCACTAGCAGTGACCCAATGAGTCCCGGCCCCTGCGTAACGGCGACGGCATCGATTTCCTTCAACTCGATACCAGCTCTGGAAATTGCGGCAAAAACAATCGGCTCTATCTTCGCCAGATGTTCGCGCGATGCGAGTTCGGGCACTACTCCACCAAAAGGCCGGTGCATATCTATTTGCGATGATATCTCGGAAGAAAGAATTTCGCGGCCATCCCTTACAACCGCCGCCGCTGTTTCGTCACACGAACTTTCGATGCCTAAGATCAACATTCATTTAGAGTAGGCTGAAAGCTGATTGACAAGCAAGGCTCTAAACTACTGAGATCAATAGGCAATAAAAAAAGCGTTCTCATAATGAAAACGCCACAAGTCACTTGGACAAAGTCACTACATCTCCCCTTGCTCAAAACCCCTTGTCATGATGTAGCGAGCACAATTAATTACTGCCCGACGCCCCTTTCGGAATTCGGCGACGCGTTATCAATTTTTCCATCCGAAGCTAGTTTCAAAAATCCGCCCAAAAAGAGCAGAGCCGTTATTAAAATGATTCCCGCCAAGCTCAGAAGCGCCCAATGCACTCCACGAAACGCTCGTGCCGTATCTTCTCTCACCACGGTTTCCTCACCGTCGATTGTTATTACCTGTTTAGACATTCGATTTCCCCTTTCACGTCCTTTTAGATTCACCAATAACCGTCGCAATGGCCGTGCCACACCAGAAAAGCCTGTATTTGCGATGATTTATCGATGTTTTAGAAAGGCGGCGGTGGGAATCGGAACAAATAACGTACTATTTCAATGCAGTTGCAACATTCCTAAAGCTCATCATGTCTGGAAAACTGTTTGTTTTAGGCTTATCTTCGATAGAGGCGTTTAGCGTGTCACCCGCGTCAATATAAGTAATACCGCGGCATGGCAGTGACCTTTCTGACTTTCCTTTCACTAATTATCAGGAAAGCTCGAATAATAGGTGACTTACTGAGAGAAATGTATGCTAGCATACCGAAAAAAGTCTTGGCGATTACTAGTATCCTAGTATATCCGCAAACACTATCGAAAGACACGCCCTGAAATAACTGGGAAGCTATAGCTTTGAATTTAAGGAGTAATAGGATGACGAAGGCAGTTTATCTCGTTCTTATTTTATTTGTGCTTGGATTTTTGTGTGCCCCTGGCATTAACGCTCAATCCAATGAGATCACTTATCAAGGTAGTCTGAAAGTCAGCGGGCTGCCTGCCAACGCGAACTACGACTTCGAGTTTCGGCTATTCGATGCCGTCTCGGGCGGCACGCAAGTAGGGCCTCTGGTTTTACAAACCGGCATCACCGTTACGGACGGCGTCTTTTCTGTAAAACTCAATTTTGGCCCCACCTTTCCTGGCCAGGACAGGTTTTTGGACATAACCGTGCGGCCTGCGGGTTCGGGCGGCTATACGCCGCTAACTCCGCGGCAAAAGGTTGGCAGCGTTCCCTATGCGATCCAAAGTATCAATGCAGGCAATTCAACATTCTCGGTAACGGCTCAAAATGCGTTGAGCCTCGGCGGCATCGCGGCGGCTCAGTATGTTGTGACGTCAGACGTAAGATTGACGGACCCGCGAAACCCGATCGCCGGCAGCCCAAATTACATTCAGAATTCAAGTACGCTACAGGCAGCCAGTAATTTCAACGTTTCAGGTACGGGAAACGCCAACATCTTCAACGCAGGAACGAGTTTTAACTTCGGTGGAACTCATCTTTTAAGCGCACCCGGATCGAACAACGTATTTGTCGGGTCTGGTTCCGGCCAACTGAATACCAGCGGAAATCACAATGCGTTCGTCGGAGCAGGTTCGGGCTTTGAAAATAAGGGCGGTTTTAATAATTCATTCTTCGGCGCCTTTGCCGGACAGAATAATTCCTTCGGTAACAGCAATTCGTTTTTTGGAGCATTTTCGGGCAGTGCAAATACTACCGGCAGTGAAAATTCATTTTTCGGCCATCGGTCCGGCCTTGCGAACTCGGCTGGAGCATTCAACTCCTTTTTCGGCACTTTCGCGGGAACTTTTAACTCCACGGGTTCGGACAATTCGTTTTTTGGAAATTCGACCGGCTTTACCAGCAACGGAAATAGAAACTCGTTTTTCGGATCGAGAGCAGGAAGCGGCAATACTTCCGGATCGGACAATGCATTTCTAGGCTCGTTCGCGGGCAGTGCGAATACTTCCGGTTCGAATAACGCCTTTGTCGGCTCATCGGCCGGCTCTCTTAACGCAACCGGAATCAACAACTCCTTTTTTGGAAGCAATTCGGGATTCACGAATACAGCCAGCGGCAACTCGTTCTATGGAATGGACTCGGGCTACTTCAATACCGGCGGAGCTAACAACTCGTTTTTCGGACGTGGATCTGGCCGCGGAAATACGCTCGGCGAACTGAACGTTTTCGTCGGCATCGACGCTGGAATCAGCAATACACTGGGAAGCTCAAACACAATAATCGGTGCTGAGGCTAATGTCCTTTCGGGCAATCTCAATTTTGCTTCCGCAATCGGTGCGGGTTCCGTTGTATCTTCGAGTAACACCCTCGTTCTCGGCCGACCTGTCGACGCCGTTCGTATTCCCGGTAACCTCAATGTCCTTGGCACCTTTACAGCCGCGAATCTAAGTATCTCCGCTTCGAATATCACCGGAGTTATCGGCACTGCAAACGGCGGTACGGGCTTGGCCTTGGCGGGAACAACGGGCAACTTTCTCCGAAGCGACGGAATAGGCTGGCAAAGTTCACCCTTCACCGTGGCGGACATTCCGTCAGGTAGCGTGAATTATATCCACAACACATCGGTGCAGCAGGGCACGAGCAATTTTAATATCAGTGGCAACGGAACGGTCGGCGGAATGCTGTCCGGCAACGCGGTCAACGCGGTCGCCCAGTTTAATCTCAACGGCAGCCGCGTATTGAGTAATTCCGGTATCTCCAATTTGTTCGCCGGTGTCGGAGCCGGTAACGCCAATACAACCGGAGCGTCGAATTCATTCTTCGGCAACTCGGCAGGCTCATTGAACAGCAGCGCCAGCGGCAATTCATTTTTTGGTGCGAGTGCAGGCCTCAACTCGGCAACGGGAGCCAACAATACTCTTGTCGGCGTAACTTCAGGCTCAGGAGGCACGTCGGGAGCCAATAACTCTTTCTTCGGCGCAAACACCGGTCAGACGAATACAATCGGCAGCAATAATACTCTCATCGGATCGAACTCAAACGTGGGAGCCAATAATTTGAGCTACGCCACGGCGATCGGTGCGGACGCCGTTGTCAGCATAAACAATAGCGTTGTACTTGGCCGGACTGTCGACACAGTTCGTGTACCGGGCAACCTCAGCATTCAAGGCACCCTGACAGCAAATATTTTCAGTCTTCCGGCGACAAGCATTACTGGCGTTGTTGCGGTGGCAAACGGCGGAACGGGCGTAGGAGCGTCAGGAGCCTCCGGCAACTACTTGAGAAGCAACGGGAGTGCCTGGGTAAGCTCGGCGATTGCTTCCGGTGACTTGCCCGCCGGTAACGCAAACTATATTCAAAACGGGACAGGTCTTCAGTCCTCAAGTAATTTCAATGTCAGCGGAACTGGCACGGTCGGCGGGCTTTTCTCGGCAAACTCAGTCAATTCCGCAACGCAGTACAATATTGGCGGGGCACGCGTTTTCACGACAAGCGGTACAAACAATGTGTTTCTAGGTGCTGGAACGGCGACCTCAGGCGACAATAATTCGTTTATAGGAGCGAACGCTGCATCGTCCAACACAACTGGCACGTCCAACACAATCGTCGGCTCGGGTGCCAACGTCGGTGCGGGAAACCTTATCTTTGCAACGGCCCTGGGATCGGGAGCCATTGTCAATGACAATAACTCCGTAGTTCTTGGCCGGGCGGCGGATACCGTTCGCGTTCCCGGCAATCTGACGGTAACGGGAACATTCACCGCGGCTTCATTTACACTGCCCGCCGCAAATATCACCGGCGTTCTTGGAGTTTCCAACGGCGGTACCGGATTAAGTGCGTCTACAGGAACAAATTTCTTTCGCGGAAACGGAACCGGCGGATGGACGACCGGTGGTTTGGTCGCGAGTGACATACCGTCAGGAAGCGCAAACTACATACAGAACGGATCGACTCCACAGTCAGGCAGCTTTAACATTTCTGGTAACGGCGTTATAGGTGGAAGTCTTACCATCGGCGGGCCGCTCACCGGCACCTTCACCATCCCGGCAGCTAACATCTCCGGCCTTATCACTCCGGCAAATGGCGGCACGGGCCTTACAGGATCGACAGGCACCAATTTCCTTCGTGGAAACGGTGCGGGCGGATGGACGAGTTCTGCCCTTGCGGTCGGCGACATTCCGAGTCTTGGTGCAAGCTACATTCAAAACGGCACCGGAATCCAAAGCTCCAGCAATTTCAATATAAGCGGCACCGGCACGGTCGGCGGCCTATTCTCCGCCGGAACCGTTAATTCCGCGAGCCAATACAACATCGGCGGCAACCGCGTATTCACGACGACCGGCACAAACAACGTCTTCCTCGGAGCGGATACGGCAACAACTGGTAGTTCAAACACCTTCGTCGGCGATGCCACCGGGACGACGAACACAACGGGAACCTCAAACACACTGCTTGGATCAGGTGCAAACGTTGGTTCCGGAGCCCTTTCATTCGCAACCGCGATCGGTTCAGGAGCCGTTGTCAACAACAGTGATTCATTGGTACTTGGCCGAGCGGCGGACACAGTACGCGTGCCAGGAAACCTGACGGTAACCGGAACATTCTCGGCCGCTACATTTACACTGCCGGCCGCAAATATTACAGGCGTTGTCGCCACCACGAACGGCGGTACAGGGTTCAGTGCTTCATCCGGCACGAATTTTCTTCGCGGAAACGGCACGGGAGGATGGACGATTGGAGCCCTGATCGCGTCCGACATACCAACCGGCAGTGCAAACTATGTACAGAATGGTACAGGTTCACAAGCAGGTGCAAGCTTTAATGTTGCCGGCAGCGGAGCAGTCGGCACAAGCTTTAACGTCGGTGGCAATCTAAGCGTCGGTGGAACCATAACCGGGGCTTTTAGTGTTCCGGCCACGAGTATTACAGGCGTCCTGGCCCGTGCCAACGGAGGAACTGGATTGAGTGTCGCTGGTACTTCAGGTAACTTCCTGAGAAGTGATGGGATTAACTGGACAAGCTCTGCCCTTTCCGCGTCTGACATCCCAACCGGCAGTGGAAATTACGTTCAAAACGGAACTGGTGCCCAAGCAGGCGTTAACTTCAACGTCGGCGGCAATGGGATTATCGGTACGAATCTAACGGTTGGCGGAAACCTGACCGTCAATGGATCTTTCACCGGGTCATTCACGGTCCCGGCAGCGAATATTTCTGGTGTTGTTGGAATTGCAAACGGCGGAACAGGACTCGGCTCAGCGGGTGCGAACGGCACGTTCCTGAAAAGTAACGGTTCCCTCTGGACTAGCTCGACTTTGGGCGTTGCTGATATTCCAAACCTTGGAGCAACTTATATCCAGAACGGCATCACCCCACAATCGTCGAGCAGTTTTAATATTGACGGCAACGGAACCGCTGCGGGAACGCTTTCAGGCGGCACCGTTAACGCTCTGACCCAATACAACATGAATGGCAATCGGGTTTTTGCCACAACCGGGACGAGCAATATTTTTGCCGGAGCGAATACGGGAACCGGCGGCAGCGGCAACTCCTTCTTCGGAACCAACGCAGGCGCCGCTAACTCAACGGGTACGAATAATACCGTCATTGGCGTTAATGCCGAAGTCGGAAGCGGGGCTCTTACAAACGCAACAGCGATCGGTGCAAGGGCCCAAGTTGACCAAAGCAACTCGCTCGTATTGGGTGGAGTGGCCGGCACTAACGGCGGAGCGAATACGAGCGTCGGAATCGGTACGACGGCACCGAAGGCAAAACTTGACGTTACCGGCGGAAATATTCTTGTCGGCACACCGGGCCAGGGCATAATCCTAAAATCGCCGGATGGCTTAGTGTGTAAACTTATGTCTATAGACAATGGCGGATTGATGGTTTTGACGACAGTGACATGTCCGTAATCAGCAAATTTCCCAGAGCTTTGTTTTTTCGCGATTGAGGATTTATCGGTTTTGGTGACACGAATGAAAAAGAGCGTTATTTTAATTTTCGTTTTGTCGATCTTTGCGTCGGCCCAATCAGGCGGACAGTTTGAGATCACAAATTCGGTGATCTCAAGCGGCGGAGGAAAAAGTACCGGCGGAAACTTTGCGTTGGAAGGCACTTTCGGCCAGCCGGTTGTAGGAAACACTTCCGGCGGAAATTTCGCTCTCAGCAGCGGCTTCTGGCAAGGTGGCGGAACGACCACGGCAATAACTCGCCGGCCGTTTGATTACGACGGCGACGGTCGGGCCGATCTTTCAGTTCGTCGTCCGTCAAATGGATTATGGTATATTCTCCGCGGGACCGCGGGCTACATGGTAATGGAATGGGGCATTGCAACCGATAGGGTCACGCCCGCCGATTTCGACGGTGACGGAAAAACCGATGTCGCCGTATTTCGACCGTCGTCAGGCACCTGGTTTTGGTTCAATTCGGGCAGTCAGACTTTTCAGCAGGACAACTGGGGAGCCCCCGGAGACATTCCTGCCCCTGCCGACCATGACGGCGATCACAAAGCTGATTTGATCATATATCGTCCGTCCACCGGCACGTGGTATCGAAAAATGAGTGCTGATAGTAGTTTCTCCGTGGTCACTTTTGGCATTGCGGCGGATAAACCTGTAGTTGGCGATTACGATGGTGATGGAAAGGCGGATATCGCGGTCTATCGAACAACCGACAGCACATGGTACATCCTAAAAACCGGTTTCGGATTCTTTGCTCAAACGTGGGGACAACCCGGCGATATACAGGCTCCTGCTGATTTTGATGGCGACGGTGCGGTCGATCTGGCTGTTTTCCGCCCGTCTACCGGCCAATGGTTCCGGAGTATGAGTACAAGCGGGTTTAATGTAACTTCATGGGGAGTAGTCGGCGACGTTCCTGTTCCGGCCGATTACGATGGCGACGGCAAAGAGGATATTGCGATCTACCGGCCTTCGACCGGGACCTGGTACGCCATAGGCACGACAGTCGGTATTCTCGTCAACCAATTCGGGACAAGCGAAGACATAGCAACTCAATCGTCATTCATCTATTAGTAAAACGGCGGGCGTTCGAACATCGGCGTCCGCTTCCCTTATTTATCCCAGCTCGATCGCCAATCCCGCATCTTCTTTATCTCCACATCCTGCGAGTTTATGATAGATTTCGCAAGGTTCTTGATCTCGGCATTCTCCGATTTTTGCAAGGCTTCCTTTGCCATGACGACCGCTCCTTCGTGATGCGGGACCATCTGTTTGATAAATTCAAGGTCAAACTCGCGGTCTTTTAGAGAATCGAGTTTCGGCATGTCCATTCCCTTCATTCCGTCTTGCATGCCCGCGAGATTCATATTCACGGCCGCAGGTTTCCCCGCAAATCGATCTTCGCGCCATTTCTTCATTTGGGCGATCTCTTTTGCCTGGTCGTTGATTATCGATGCAGCAAGGGCAATGAGTTCTGCTTGCCTGCTTCGAGTCTTTACAAGCAAAGCCATATCAACCGCGCCCTGATGATGCACAATCATCGTATCGATAAACTGCAGATCGTAAGGCTGTTCCGCTGCGCCAGGCGACGACTCCATTTTCGAATGATCCGTCTTTGAATGGTCCATCGTCGAATGATCGACCTTTGAACGATCCACCTCCGTGCCCTTTGGCGGCCCAGCGCACGCAGTAAGAATGGCAATCAAAGCAATCAGGCTTAACTTCTTCATTATTTGTTACCAAGATCGTAGAATTTCCAACTCGGTTTATAATCCCGGTTCATTGTCTGTTTTGTCAGAATCGCACGGACCATTTCAATCGGGATGGCTCCTTCCTTTAATATGGCGTCGTGAAAACTGCGGTCGGTCATTTTTTTAGAACCGACCATATCGCGATGCAAGGAATAAAGTTGAAGCCCGCCCATCATGTAAGCCATTTGGTAGAGCGGACCGTATTCGCCGGAAAACGAGCGGCGCACCTCCGCCAACGCATTTTCGCGTTCGTGGCCGACCTTATTGACCAGCAAATCGACGCACTGCTCCGGCGTCCAATTACCGAGATGAAAATTAAGCGAAAAAATGATCCTTGCCGCACGGTGCGAACGCCAGAACAACGCTCCGATCTTGTCTTCCGGCGTCTTTGTAAATCCACGGTCCCACAACAAAAACTCCCAATAAAGCGCCCAGCCTTCGCCCCAGAACGGCGTTCGGAATAATTCACGATACGGTCTGTGACGACGCGTCATATACTGCTGAAGATGATGACCTGGAATCAATTCGTGATGCGTGACCGCACGTGCAAAATGCGGATTGTTACCACGCATCGACATCATCTTTTGCTCGTGCGTCATCGTCGATGTCGGGTAGGACACAAGTATTGTCTCGCCGCCAAGAAAAAACGGCGCGATAAGCTGACGTTCGGGCGACATCATCTCCATTCGCCACGACTCCTTCGCTAATTTTGGCACACTTACAAGATCGTTTTTCTCGACATAATCTATTGCTTCGAGCGCAAAATCGCGGATCAAAGCCGTCTGTTTGCCGGGTCCTACATACTTCTGCTTAACTGCCTCGATGGCCTTCATATAATCGTCGCCAAAACCCATTTGGCGCGATGCTTTTTTCAATTCCGCTTCGCACCATGCAAATTCCTTGTTAGCTATTTCCACCAATTCTTCCGGCGTGTACGGAATCATCTCGAACCCAAGCTCTTCGATCAACGCTTCCCGTCCGATCGGGTCGCCGATAATCATCGTCTTATCGTCCGGTGCTATGCCGACCAGCTTTTGCACAACAAAGGTCGAATATTTTTGCAGCGAATCTTCAACCGCTTTGTATGGTTCGGCGTTCCACCATGTGAAGGTCGGATCGTACGAATTATGAAAGTTATACCAGTTTCGCAGCGTCAGTCTCAGCGAGGCGATCATCCGAACGGCCCGGTTCGCAACGGTGCGTTTCGGCTTTGCGGCCGCGGACTCCAGCGTCTTTTGCGTTGCGTCAATCTGCTTGCTCAGATCGGTCAAAAGAGCCGCGGTTTTAGCCGGGTCAATCGGCTCCAGCCGGCGGCGAGTGTCTTCAAGATCGCTAATCGTTTTTGCAAACGGAATGAGCGCGGCCATTTCTTCAAGCTGCCGCCCAAACCGCGCAAGTTGCTTCAATTCATGTTGAAGATAGTTCCTGAATAGGACGTGATCTATTTGCTCGTCATGATTAAGAGCGTTGAAATTAAGGCTTTCTACCAAGGCCAGGTTATCCGAATAGAGCTGTTTCAAACGAGCCGTCCGGTTCGCTGATGTCTCCGCTGTATAGAATCTATTTATGCTGCCGTAGTCTTGATTGTACTTTTCGATCACGCCGCGAAGACGCGATGGCGGCTCATTGTATCGCGATAGTTCATCAGCTTGCGGCTGTGAGTACGCCGGGATGAAAATTAAATAAGTTAATAGAAATAGCAGTATGGGAGCAACTTTCTGATGCTTCATAATGGTTCGGCCTTGGATAAATTTGGGACTAAAATTGCCGGTATGATAGCACGAAAGCTATTCGGATTGAGAAGATCGATCAGCTTTTCGCTGTCGTTTTTCCGCATACATTGCCTCATCGGCCAGCCTGACCATCTCACTGATACTCGTTTCTTCGTCAAACGGCACTTTCACCAGCCCAACGCTCATGGATAGCTTGTATGGTTTGCCGCTTTCGGCGTTATGTTTTTCGAAATTAACTTGCAGCCGCTTTGGAACTTTTTCCGCAACCTCGTCCAAAGTGTTAAGTATGAGTACAGTGAATTCGTCCCCTCCGGGACGCGCCAAAATATCGGCGTCGCGAAATGTATGCACTAAAATCTCGGCGGTTTCCTTTATCGCCTCTGAGCCTTCGGTATGACCATGTTGGTCGTTGACCTTTTTCAGGCCGTCCATATCTCCTAACATCAGCCACAAGCTGCGTTCGGATTGCCGCGACCGGAAGAGTTTGATCTGCTGCTCCGCATGAAGGTAAAAACCACGCCGGTTGTAGATTCCGGTCAGTTCGTCAGTGAGTGAAAGATCTCTCAGCTCGTCATTTGCCTGTCTCAAAAGCTCGGTCGTGCGTCGCAATTCGATCCGGACGCTTAACTGACGGGCAAGCGCCTGAAGACCTTCAACCTGTTGGTCCGTCAACTCGCGCGGCACATCGTCGAAAACACATAGCGTACCGATCGCGAGATCGTCATGCGTCAAAATCGCAGCTCCGGCATAAAAACAAAATTTCGTTGGACCGGTCACAAGCGGATTCTCCGCGAACCTTTCGTCCTTCGTTGCATCCTTTACGATGAGAACTCGTTGAGGATCGAGGATAGCGTACGAACAAAAAGCGGTGTCCCTTGGAGTTTCGATGACTTGAAAACCGACCGGCGATTTGAAGCGTTGCTTTGTTTTGTCTACAAGCGAGATCGAGGCAAAACGAGTGCCGCATACCTGCGAGGCAAGCAGAGAAATATCGTCGTACTCCCTGATATCAGCGGTGTCGAGCCGCTCGTATTCGCGAAGCGCGGCTAACCGCTCATCTTCATTATTTTGGTGCAAGACAGAGGACATAATGCGACAAGGATAACAAAAGTTGGCACTTTTTCCATAATCGCAATGCTTGCGGGCCAGAGGACCGTGTCCACGCGGCATACTTCTCATAGTTCTTTTTCTAATTTTGTTGAATTCTAAACCAACTTCCTACCGAGCGATAACGGAATGCGTTAAATATTGCACAATGCGTAGTATAATTTTCAGAAGATGATCGAGGAGATTCGTTCTAAATTTGCACTTGGGCTGTTTGAATTCTCGAAACACGCTGTCGATCAGAGCATTGTGCGTCGCATTAGCATTGACGAATTGATCGAGGCAGTAGAGAATGGCGAGATCATCGAAGATTATTCGGACGACAAATACGGCCCTAGCTGTTTGATTCTCGGCTTTACTAAACAGAGAGGCCATTGCATATTCAATGCAGTTATCCGTCGAGGCCATTGTTGAAAATTATCACAAACTACGAACCGGACCCCGATCTATGGATCGATTTCAAAACTAGAAAGCCGCAACATGAGGGTTAATATGAGCGAAACGATGAAAGAAACAAAAGTAACCTATACGCTGGAGATGGACGGTAAATTTTAATTATCGAAAACGTCCCGGCCCGCGTTTGCGAGGAAACCGGCGAGCAATTCTTTTCGCCCGAAACCGTCGAACGCCTCCAAAAAACAATCTGGGGACGAGAAAAACCAAAGAAAACTATCGAAACGCCGATCTATGAATTTGCTGCGTAACTAATGCGATGCACAAAGAATCTTCCTTTGACGACTGGCTCATACTAGCTCTGAAACACCCAAAGATACAGAAAGCCCTCGAAGAGGGCAGGACGATTACGACCATTCGACCCGACCCAGATTTGGTCGGTGCGACTACAGGTCAAGCACACCTCCTAATTCAGTGTATTCCATCATGGAGTCCGCAAATGACGGACGAATTCTCTATACGAACAAATCCGGTAGCTATGAAATTAACGGCTCTCCGTTATCACTTGCGACGGTATCGAGAAATCCAAGAGATTCGTCTTTCAGAAATCTCCACGAACGATCTCATTGTAGAGTCAATAAAAAAAGGCTTGAAGTTTTGTGAAATGGACATGCTTCACGAAGTTGAAGCTCTATTTTTTCAATACAAGTCTGCGTTAGATATGCTTGTCAAAATCCTCTGCCCAATAACCGGAAAGACTTCAGGGACATTTTCGACTTACGGCAAATCTGGATCTAAGCTGATTCCAATTCTCAACCGGCTAAAGGCCGACGAGAAGCTGAACCTTACTGGCGGTCGTGTCGACTGGTTGATCGAAATAATCGAAGGAGCCAAGTCCTCATGGATCGAATCCGTTATAAGAATCAGAGATACTTTTTCGCATTACCGCCCCGAAATCAATTTTGGATTTGGATGGGATGCGTCCACTGAAAGCATTTCCCTCCCGGCATTCGAGACTCCCGACGGTTATCAGCAGTTTGACTTAGTAATGGAGAAACTGATTGAACACCTTGTAGGGTATTGTACTAACTTCATTGCGATTGCAGTTTCCTGCGCTATTCCGCTGGAACAAGGAATACAATTATGAGTGATAACGACAAGGAATATTTGAGTGCCAGATGGAATCAGGACCTGAGCAGAGCAGTTTGGAAACGTGCGTCGAATGTAATCCGTGAATATTCCGACGAGGACATCGAAAACGCACGCCGAAAAGCTCTATCTGAAAACCTTTAACCTCAACATTCTTGCGTTACGCGGAATCAAAATTCAAATTTTTCTCAAAAAACTAACACCGTCCGATATCTCGACGCCGAAGTTCTCCGCGATGGTTTGTCCGATGTCGGAAAGCGATTGCCGCGTACCTAGATTGACGCCGTGCTTCGCCGTTTTGCCGTAAACAATTAGCGGCACGTATTCGCGTGTGTGATCGCTTCCATCTTTTGTCGGGTCATTGCCGTGATCGGCGGTCATTATAAGTAGATCGTCGTCCTTCAACGCCTCGATGATCTCGGGCAGGCGTGCGTCAAAATGTTCAAGGGCTTTTGCATAGCCTTCGGTGTCACGGCGATGGCCGTAGAGCATGTCAAAATCGACTAGATTGCTGAAGATCAGGCCGTGTGAATCTGCGTTGAGAGCATTGATCGTTTGATCGATAGTCTGCTCGTTGTTCTTAGCCGTCAGGTCTTCGGTCACGCCCATCGAATCGTAGATAGAAGCTATCTTGCCGATGCAGACGACGTCGAAACCTTTATTTTTCAATAGCGGCAGCAGATTATCGCTTGGCGGTGGCACAGCGTAATCGTGGCGATTCTCAGTGCGTTTGAAATTTTCGGCGGTCGAACCGAGGAAACGGCCTTGCGATGACGCGTCCCACTTTGTCTTCGCCATCTAAAATGCGACGAGCGATCTCGCAGATTTCATAGAGTCGTTCGATCGGGATGATCTCTTCGTGAGCGGCGATCTGAAACACCGAATCCGCTGAGGTGTAAACAATCGGTTTGCCGGTACGAACGTGCTCTTCGCCAAGCTCTTTTATGATCTCTGTCCCGCTTGCCGGATAATTTCCAAGCACTCCGGGAACATTAGCCGTCCCGACAAATTCGTCGATGATTCGCGGCGGGAATCCATTTGGAAACGTCGGAAATGCTTTCTTCAAAACAATTCCAGCCATTTCCCAATGTCCCGTAGTTGTGTCCTTGCCGTTGGATTTCAGCGTGCATTTACCATAGCTGCCGATCGGATCGGCAATAGCCGGCAGATCAGCGAGCGGACGAATATTCCCCAAACCGAGCCGCTGCAAATTTGGCAAATTTACCTTTCGCGACTCGAGAATATGCCCGAGCGTGTCTGCCCCGGCGTCGCCCCACTCGGCAGCGTCGGGCATTTCACCGATCCCGGCACTGTCCAAAACCATCAAAACAATTCGATTAAATCTTGTTTCCATATGTCAATCGCTATTCTACTCCAGCCCGAGGAAATGTTGCCACTACACCGCTGTGTTTGTTAGGCTGTAAATGCCTCAGTAATTCGCTTACCCAGCACAAGGAAAATATGCCAAATCTCAATCGCAGAAATTTTCTACAGGCGTCGCTCGCGAGTGGAGTTTTGTTCGGATTCGATGGTTTGGTAAATCGGTCGAATCTATTTCGGACGCATGGCCAAACGGCACTAAACGATGCACCCGGATTTTACGGAAGCTTATCGCCGAAGGCGGCAAATAATACGGGCGAAGTTTTTCTTTCATTGCCAAAGGGCTTTCAGTATAACGTAATCGGGAGAACCGGTTCGCCGATGGGGAATGGTTCGCCGACTCCGTCTTTACACGATGGAATGGCGGCTTTCGCATCTTCCAGCCTGCCGAACTCTTGGGTTTTGTGCAGAAATCACGAGCACGGTGGTCTGGCTGGCTCTGCTGGTGCGGTGAGTGGAACGCCGCCTTACGATTCCCTGGCGGCGGGCGGTACGACCACACTGATTGTCGACAGGCAGTCACGACTGCCGACAAATTCCTTTGCAAGCTTGAGCGGAACTGTTCGAAATTGTTCGGGCGGTTCGACGCCATGGGGAACGTGGATCAGCTGTGAGGAAACCACGGTCGGGACTTCCAACGGTTTCGGTCAACCGCACGGTTATTGTTTTGAAGTTTCGCCGCAAAACCCGACGGCTCCCGTTGCTCTTACTCAAATGGGCCGCTTTAAGCATGAAGCGGTCGCATATGATACGACGACCGGCATAATCTATCTTACCGAAGATAATAATCCGGCCGGATTTTTTAGATACATTCCAAATCAATACGGCCAATTTGCTTCAGGCGGGCGTTTGCAGATGCTTGCAGTTTACGATCAGGCGAACTACGACACGCGAACAAATCAGACTGTCGGGACAAGGTTGACGGCAAGATGGGTCGATATTGCTCAACCGAATCCAACTGAAGCGGAAGCAAATGTGAGCGCGGTTTATAATCAAGGTGCTCAGCAAGGCGGCGCGATCTTCGCTCGTCTCGAGGGCTGTTTCGCCGGACTTAATCATATTTATTTTACGGCAACTAATGGCGGAAATCAGGGTCTGGGACAAGTATGGAAATACGAATCTCGCAAAAAATCCAAATTCGGTTATTTGACTTTAGTTTTTGAATCTCCCGATTCGACCGTTCTCGATTTTCCCGACAATCTTTGTTTCGGCCCGCGCGGGAATTTGTTTATTTGCGAGGACGGCACGATTGATAATTATCTTCGAATCCTGACGCCGACCGGTCAGCTTTCCAGTTTTGCAAAAAATATCGTTCCAAATTTTGAGACTTTCGAATTTACCGGTCCAGCGTGGAGTCCTGATTATCAAACCCTTTTCGTTAATATTCAAACTCCGGGCCTGACGCTGGCAATTTGGGGAAATTGGTAAGAACACTAATTCGTGGAAGCCGTGTATCCTTCTCTGGCCCGCACCTGTGCTCCGACCGGCAAACCTTTTATGCTGACCTTTATTTTGCGATAGCTTCCGTCTTTTTTTTCGTTTGACGAGTAATAACCGAGGCTGTATTTTGTGCCGATCTCGTCCGCAACGCTCTTGAATGCTACGCGGGCCTCGCTAAGATCGCCCACCGGAAACACCTTGCCCCCTGAAGCTTTTGCAAGCATTTTCATTTCCGTGTCGGCCAGCTCATAAAGTTTTTTGCTGACATCGAGCCGCTCAAAATCTCCAAGCTGGCAGAAGTCGGTCGCCTTTTCGATCTTCGAATTGGGAGAAAACTTTTTATAGTACCGGCGGATCTGTGCGGCGGAAAATCGAATTGCGTTCTCGCAGTCACCGAGCAGGTTCTGTTCAAAGTATTCGCGTGTATTCACCTTGATGAAATAGCAAACGATTCCGGCCTTCTCAAGTTCTTCCTTAACCTCATCGAAATCGGAAAGGCTTGTCGAGTCGACGCCGTCCGTCAGTGCAACAAGCGCACGCCGTCCGCGAAATTCGGCTCGCGGCGGATCGTTAAAAACACTCTCAACAATCTTCAGCATACCGTCATAATAAGGCGTTCCATTGCTCGTATTAACGCGTTCGAGAGCCGACCTCAGGGCCGCACGGTCGTCCGTAAGACCACTGACGAGTTCGCTGACCGGCCCGGCCCGCTTGTCTTTAACCTCGGTTTTAAAAGCAACAATCGACACGCGGTCGCCCGGACGCAGAGCATTGATAAAATTTTGAGCTGACCGCTGGATTAGCTGGAGATCGGCACGAGCCGAGCCCGACGTGTCCAGCAAAAGAGCTATTTCGAATGGAGCACTTGTGGCCGAAAAATCCGTAATCTCCTGAAGCTTTCCGTTTTCAGACACCGTGAAATTTGACTGCTTCAGATTAAGTATCGGCTTTCCGGCACTGTCGGTTACGACGATCGGCACCTCAACAAGCTCGGTATCGACCCTGATCACCTCGTCTTCCTCATTCTTCGGCGGTTTTTTATCTTGAGCCACGAGGGCTATCGAACCGCCCCACAACATCAGAAAAATCGCCAAAAAACTTTTGCGCACCATTCACCACCTCACTTATTTGCTATGTTATCGATTCTACCAAAAATCGCCATCGCCGCGAAGCATTATGTTTCACAGTATTTAAGTAACATCGTTTTAATGCTGGACTCTTTCGGTTGCGAAATCGATTTGTGCTAATATCTAAAAAAATACAGATCGGTTATCAAAAGTAATCAGGACAAACAATCGTCACTCTGTCCGCTCCCTGGAAGCGGATTCAAGTCATTTAAAAGGAGAAAAAAAATGAAGAGATCTATCTATTTAGGGATCGCTCTATGCTGTCTCTGGAGCGCCATGTCGTTAAATGCGTCGGGACAAACTTTATTGAATGAGGTCAGCGTAAACCCCGGCGGTACAGATGATGGTTGCGAATATGTTGAGTTGAAAGGAACACCGGGAGCGGTCGTCGAAAACGTTCACTTTGTATCGCTCGAAGGTGATTCGACCAAGGGCGTGGCGACGGCCGTGATCACTTTCGTCTCCCCGGGTCCAGTTTTAGGTTCCAATGGTCTTCTTATTGTTGCAAGTGCCGTCGGCTGCGGCTCTCGCACCTATCCCGCTGCTACGACCGTACTTACAACCCCATTCTTGAATACCGGCGTACTTCAAAACGGTTCGAATTCTTTTCTCTTCATAAGCAGCGTAACGCCAATAACCGCAAATACCGATTACGACACTGATGATAACGGCACCCTCGAATCACTGCCTGCCGGAGCGACAATCGTTGATGGTGTTTCATGGACAGATGGCGGAGCCGGCGATGTCGTTTATGGTACGGTCCTAGCGGCAACTAGCGGCACTATTGGAGCTGCTACCCGTTTTCCTGTAAATACAACGCCAAACTCTGCTTTCGCATGGTATGCAGGAGCACTGGTCGGAGCTCCCGAAGCAACTACTTACAGTTCCACTGCTCGAACCGCCAACTTCCCGACCGACGGCGTATTAACACCTGGAGCGGTAAACTCGGGCACTATCACATCGTCAGCATTTACGGCGTATCTTAGCAGTGCGCAAGAAGTACCTGTCAACGCTTCGACCGCAACTGGATTCGGACGCGTCACCCTAAACGCATCAGAAACGATGATTACAGTTTCGATGAACTATGGCACCGCCTCTGCTCCGCTTAGCAGCAATGTGGTCGCCGGACATATTCATGGGTCCGCAGCACCTGGTGTAAATGCTCCTATAATCTTTAATCTCAATCCGGCTGGCGGAGCTGCATTCGGCTCGGTTTCGAATCTGAGCTTCGCGGTCACACCGGCTCAGGTTGCCGATTTAAAGGCTGGTTTGTTTTATTTCAACGTTCATACTGTCAATAACGGAGGCGGCGAGATTCGTGGCCAAATTCTGAAAGCTCCCGCCGTCGTCGACATGAACGCTGACGCGAAGACCGATTTTGTTGTTGTAAGAGCAGCGGGTGGCCCCGGATCTCAGTACACATGGCTTACGAGTCTGGGCGGCAGGAAATCCCGACGCATCCCGCGATTGGGGTGTTAATGGCGACCTTATCATTGCCGGCGACTATGATGGCGACCGCAAAGACGATGTTACTGTTTACCGTGCCTCTGAAGGTAAATTTTATATTATCCTGAGCGGAAGCCTTACACTGCGAATAGATGAACTAGGCCAAAGCGGCGACAACCCGAAGGTCGTCGGCGATTATGACGGTGACGGCAAAGACGATGTGGCTGTTTATCGGTCTGGAACACAAAGTACCTGGTTCTACAAAACATCGCCAACTGCTCTGTTCACGGCAGTTGATTGGGGTCAGACCGGAGATGTTCCGGCAACCGGCGATTATGATGGCGACGGCAAGGCTGACTTCGTTGTCCGGCGTACCGATGGAGCAAACGGACGGTTCTGGCAGCGGCTGTCAGGCGGCACATTCACAACGGAAGTGTTCGGACTGGCGAATGACTCGGTCGTTCCCGGCGATTATGACGGCGACGGTAAAACAGACTTGGCTGTATTTCGCAGCAGCGGCGGTTTTTATGTTTGGGATTTCGAGCCCAGCGGAACTGCGGGAAGCACGACTGTCTCGGACACCTGGGGAATTCCGGGTGATCTGACTGTCCAGGGCGATTATGACGGCGACGGCAAAACAGACTATGCGGTCTGGAGAGCCGGCACTCCCGCTACTTTCTACATGATGACGGTCGGCACCAGACTGATCACAACGAAGGAATGGGGACAAACTGGCGATCTTCCGACTGCCCGTTACAATACATTCTGATCAACTGGATCAATTCAAATTTAGAGGTTGGGATTTCTCCCCAACCTCTTTTTTTATTTCGGCTGCACTTAAATTTACACAAATAAAAAAGGCGGCATCGCGGGAACCTCACCCATCGAAATCGCCTTTTCTAATTTCTTTCAGCCAGTTAAATATATTTTCCGACGACCTTCGCAATAGCGTCACGCGAAACAGCACCGACTATACGCTCTTGCTCCTGACCGCCTTTAAAAAGTATCAGCGTCGGAATTCCGCGGATACCATATCGCTGCGGTACATTTTGATTATCATCAACATCCATTTTGACGAACGTAGCTTTTCCGGCGTATTCCTCGGCAACCGCTTCTACCGACGGAGCGATCATTCTGCACGGGCCGCACCATTCCGCCCAAAAATCAACCAAAACCGGCTGGTCGGAGCCCAAAACAACCGTTTCAAAATCTGTATCTGTAACTTCTTTAGCAAAATTTGCCATCTGTATCTCCTATATAATTGCGAAATTATAACTTAGCCTCAAAACAATCCGCAAAACCCCAAATAATAAACTCTGTCTCTCGCCCAATGTTTATCGCAAAACTTCAAACATTTTGCGCGATACTTGAACTGTAACTTAGTTTGTTACAGAAGTCAATATGATTGCTGCTCCGATTCAATTTGGATAATCGATTACGCGGCGTTTGCTTTGATCAACGTGGCATTTAAAGTGATATTGGTCGCCGCAAGAGCCTTGCTGATAGGACACGCGTGCTTTACATCTTCGGCCACGCCGGCAAATTTTTCCTGATCGATGCCATCGACTTCAGCGGCAGCTTCGAGATCGATTCGATTGATCTTAAAACCGCCTTCATCCTTGCCAAGAAATACCTTTGCTTCCACTTTCACGTTCTTTGCAGGTGTTCCCTGTTTTTCAAGTGTTGCGTTCAGCGCCATTGCGTAGCAGCCTGCTAGCGAGGCGCCGAGAAGCTCTTCGGGATTTGTGCCGGGTTCGTCACCCATGCGAGTTGCGAACGAAAATGCCCCGCTGAAAACTCCGCTGCCAAGAGCGACTTTGCCTTCGCCTTCCATAAGACTGCCGTTCCATTCTGCTGTTGCTTTTCTCTCTGCCATTTAGTTTTTACCTTCCTTTTTAGATTGAATTATTATCTTCTGAAATCGTAAACCAAATTATCCTTTGTGTATTTTTCATTGCCGAAAATATGCGGATAGTGCTTGTTCAATTCGTCCAAATACATTTCGTATGGAAGATCTGAAAACGCACCGTAATCGTGCAGATACTCCATGAAAACATTGCCCGATTTGTCGAACTCCTGAAAGATCGAATCCTGCGTCCCGTCAAATTCCAACGGTTCGACGCCAAGAAAATCACACAGTTTCTTATTGAAAGCCGGCGTTGCTTTTCGCCATTCGTCCTCCAGAAGTATCTCTGCCGCTCCGTGAAAAACCAGATAGTCCTTTTCCAAAACCTTTTCGAGATGGTCAGTTGCGATGTGGTTTCTCACAATGTAAAAACTCAGCCTGCTCGGTATCCCGACCGCTCGCGCCGAGGCCGCAAGTAATATTGCCTTTTCTACACAATAGCCACGAGTTCTCGTCAACAGCTTGCTTGCAGTTAAGCCTTCGCGCCGAAGATCGAGAACGTAAGGATCGTATTGAAACCCGTCCCGCACCGCGTAGTAAAGCTTTATCGCTTTTTCGGTATCCGAAGTCGCCCCAACAGTATTCGCGGACGCATATTCCCGAACGGCCGCGATCATCGGCATCCAAAAACTCAGTCGCCTTTAAGTATAAATCCATAAGAAAAGCACGTGCCATGTTTATTAGCCGCAATCACGGAACAAGCACTACCTTCCCCGTCGTCTTTCTGCCTTCAATGGCGGCATGTGCCTCGGCAACTTTGTCGAGCGGAAACTCGGTCACCTGAATTTTCAACCTGCCTGCCGCGATATGTTCAATCAGCTCTTTTGTGAATTTGATCCGGTTCGGAACCGTTTCGTTCGTCAGCCAATAGCCGCGAACTATATGATTTTTCTGCATTAGCGAAAGCACCGACAGCCGAAAATCCTCGCCGCTCGCGGCACCGTAAACCCACATCGTGCCGTTCTTTGCCAGCACTTTCAGGTTGTGCCCGACGATCTCGCCGCCGACCATTTCGATGATCCAATCGACGCCTTTATTAGCCGTCGCTTCGAGGACCTGATCGGTCCAGTCTGCTTCTGTGTAATTGATCGCAAAATCCGCGCCGAGCGAAGTAATGAGTTCAAGTTTCGCCGTGCTCGATGCAGTGCCGATCACCTTCAGCCCTTTATGTTTGGCGAGCTGTACAATCAAACTGCCGACGCCACCCGCGGCTGCGTGAACCAGTATCGAATCGCCGCTTTTCGCCTCATCCAACAGGCCAAGGGCCGTCAAACCCTGTACGAGCAAAGCTGTCGCTTCGCCGTATCCAAGCTCCGCCGGTATCAGGACGACACCGGCTGCCTTTGCAACCGCATATTCGGCGTAACCGCCGCCAAGTGCTGAGGCCAGAACACGGTCGCCGACAGCAAAGTTAGTCACGCCTTCCCCCAACTCCTCGACCGTTCCCGCTACTTCAAAACCTAACGCATACGGCAGCGGAGGTTTCGTCAAATAATTCCCGCCACGCATCATCACGTCGGCGTAATTAACTCCGGCTGCGACTGTCTTAATAAGCACTTCACCCGCTCCGGGCTGTGGACGTTCGATCTCGTCAACGGTCAATTTATCAATCCCGCCAAATTCGTGAATTCTGATTGCTTTCATATTTATTCTCAAACCTTCGCGGCAGAGCTTAACTGCCCTTCGATCTCATCTACTTCCTCACCGGACAGGCGAAATTCTCCCGCTCCGATTATTCCGTCGATTTGTTTTGGATTTCGTGCACCGACGATCGCTCCCGTAACCGCCGAAAGTCTCAGCGTCCAGGCGATCGCTACCTCGCCGGCGGACAGGCTGTGGCGTGAGCCGATCTCAGCAAATCGATCGGCCAGATCGAGGTTCGCCGTCAATTTCGGCTCTTTGAAATTCGACGCTTCGCGACCTGAAATCGTCAGATCGAAAACGCCGCGATACGTTCGCGTGTCATCTTGCCGGTCAACAACCCCGATAGCATCGGCGAATAGACGATCGTGCCTATATTATTTTGTTCGCAATAAGGCAAGTATTTCGTCTTCGATACTGCGACGCATCGCCGAATACGGCGGTTGTAGACTGACCGGCTTTTCGATAGCACTTATGCGTTCAAGCTGTACAGCATCAAAATTTGAGACACCGATGTGACGAACCTTGCCTTCCTTTTTCAGCTCGACAAGAGTTTGCCAACCTTCCTCTATATCGTCATCCGGAAGACTTGGTTCAAATCGCGGCCAGTGTATTTGGTAAAGATCGATGACGTCCGTTTCAAGCCGCCGCAAGCTTTCCTCAGCCTCACGGCGAAGTGATTCGGGATTAAGTGAGTGCGACACCTGTCGATCCGCATCCCAAACGAGGCTGCATTTTGTAAACACGTATGGCCGACGCGACGTGCCGAGATTTTTGAGCGCGGCCGCAACGACCTTTTCCGAGCGCCCAAGCCCGTAAATCGCCGCCGTGTCTATCCAGTTGATGCCGGAATCGACGGCGTGTTCGATTGCCGCAATTGAATCAGCGTCGTCCTGCGTCCCCCAGCCGAACGCATAATCACCACCGCCGATCGCCCACGCTCCGAAACCGATAGGCGTAATTTCAAGATCCGAATTTCCAAGTTTTCGCTTTTCCATAATCTTTATATCATTGAACGAATAACGCCGCCGTCGGCACGAATCGCAGCTCCGTTTATAGCCGATGCAAGCGGGCTGCACACAAAAGCGACCAGATCACCGATCTCCTTTGGCTCGATAAACCGCTTTAGCAGCGACGACGGACGGGTAGTTTCGAAAAATTGTTTCTCCATTTGCTGCGTTGTCACGCTCTGTTCGGCCGCCATTTGTTCCACGAATTTCGAAACGCCCTCGGACGAAGTCGGGCCTGGCAAAACCGAGTTCACGGTCACTTTTGTGCCGACGGTCGTTTCCGCCATTCCGCGTGCAATTGCAATCTGGGCGGCTTTCGTCATTCCGTAATGGACCATTTCAGCTGGGATCTGGACGCCCGATTCGCTTGAGATAAAAACGATCCGTCCCCAGTTCTTATCCTTCATTTTTGGCAGATAAAAGCGGCTCAAACGCACGCCGCTCATAACGTTCGCTTCGAAAAACTTTAGCCAATCTTCGTCCGGTATTTGCTCCAGTGGTTTGGGCTCGAAGATACCCATGTTATTTACGAGAATATCGACGTCGGTAATACCTTCGATCACTTTGTCCGTGCATTCGGCCGTTGAAAGATCGGCAACAACACCAGAAACACGAGCGTTGTCATGGCCCGACTTAACCGTGGTAACAGCGGCTTCCACGCACTCGCGCGTCCTTCCGTTCAAAACAACATTCGCTCCTTCGGCAACCAACGATTCCGCAATGGCCAAACCTATTCCCGCTGTAGAACCGGTGACAAGGGCTGTTTTTCCGATCAGTTTTAAGTTCATATTAGTCTCCGATTTTTACAACGATCTTTCCAAAATGCGAGCCTGACTCCATGTATTTCAAAGCATCGCGGACCTCATCGAAAGCAAAGGTCTTGTCGATGACAGGCGTTAGCTTTGAGAGATCGATAGCACGATTCATCTGTTCGAACATATAACGCGATCCCACAAAAACGCCTTGTAGGCAGATCACTTTCATAAAAACGTGAATAGGGTTGAACTGGCCCGAACCGGAAAGTGCGCCGATCATCGCTACGTGCCCGCCGATCCTTACCGCATTGAGCGATCTTGCGAGCGTTCCAGAACCGCCAACCTCGATAATCCGGTCGGCTCCGGCCTTTCCGGTAAGTTCGAGAACAGCCGTGTCCCAATCTTCACGAGTCTTTGTAATTGATCGTTTCATCGGCACCGAGAGCTCTGGCACGTTCAAGCTTTTCATCGCTGCTCGACGTCACAATCACGCGGGCACCGGACAGTTTTGCGAATTGAAGTGCAAATATCGATACACCGCCGGTTCCCAATGTGACAACCGTTTCGCCCGGTTTTATTCGCCCGGCGACGGTCAGAGCATTCCACGCCGTCAAAGCCGCGCACGGTAACGTCGCGGCTTGTTCGTAAGATAAATGGTCCGGTATTCGAACAACCGATTCCTGGCTAAAAGTCGCAAATTCCCTGAGAACACCATCCCACTGCGGACCGGCCCCGAGCGACGTCCGCCGCTTTTCTTCGCTTGAATCTCCGTCAAACCAGCCTTGGGCGAAGATGGGCATAACGCGGTCGCCGACCTTCCATTTCGCAACGCCGTCGCCGATCGCCGAAACCTCGCCCGCACCATCCGAGAACGGTATTGCCGGCAGCTTCATTCTCGGATTGTATGCTCCGGTCACTACCATAAAATCGCGGTAGTTCAGCGAAGCCGCATGAAACTTTACCAACACTTCGCCCTGTTTCGGCAAGGGATCTTCGCGATCTACCAAGGATAATTTGTCGATGCCAAATTCGTGAATTTCGTATGCTTTCATTTAAGTCAGAGCTACGCCTTCGGGCGTGAAACGACAGGAAGAATCACGCCTTTCCGGCGCAACTCCAAACTAAATTTACTTCTTGCGTGGCGCTTTAACATTCAGTTTTAGCACCACATCATCGCGAATTAGATCATCGACTTTGCCCGCGTATACGATCCCGAAGTCTTTGCGATTGATCGAAAATTCCGCTTTTACAGTTGCCGAATCTTCAGCAACGGTGATCGTGGCCGGAAAGGTGATCGATTTCGTCTGGCCGTGTAATTCAAGATCGCCGGTAACCGTGTGAGTGTCAGGTGCCTTCGCTCCGGCCTCGATTTTTGTCGATTTGAAAGTTGCTTTTGGAAACTTGGCAACATCAAAGAAGTCTGGCGACTTGAGATGTGTTGTCAGTTTCGGATCATCAGCAAATACCGAGTTTGCATCGATATCGACAGAAACCTTGCTCTCTTCAGCTTTGCCGTTTACAAGATCGATGGTTCCGGTGAAAGCCTTAAATCCACCATCATGTTTTCCTGTCACCTTCGATCCGACAAACGTCACAGCCGAATTTTCCGGCGAAATGTTCAGCCCTTCGGTTTTTGCCGAAGAAGCCGTAGCCGTATTTGCTGCATTGGCAACATTGGCAGACTTGTTTGTCGAAGGGTCTGAGGTGGTTGCTTTTGGTTTATTGGCGGCGGGGTCTTCGCATGCTGTCAAGAACATGGACAACGACAGAATTACTAACAATATTATTTTCATAAATTTATCTCCCTAAAGAATCTTATACCTTCTCCTGCTCTATCATCTCAAACACGCTCTGAAGTGTGTATTGCGAGAGTTTTTCGCCAATGCTCTTGTCAACCTCTTTTTGCAGACGGCAAAGCACGGCCTCTATATTTTTTCCGACGGGACAATCCTGGTCCGGCGTTTTGCCGTGAAGAGCAAACGCTTCGCCACACGAAACAGCCTTATATATTTCCGCCAGCGTGATCTCTTTCGGACAGCGTGCAAGCCGCGTTCCGCCAGCGGCACCGGTTTGCGAGATCACAAGATTCGCCTGGCTCAATTGTCCAAGCAATCTGCGAATGACGACGGCATTTGTATTGACGCTGCCCGCGACGTACTCGGATTTGATCTTCTCTTCACCCGATTTCGCAAGCATCACCAATACATGCACCGCCATTGAAAATTGACTGTTTGCCGCCATAACTGTAACAAGTTTAGTTACAGTTAACTTTTTTGTCAAGGCCAGTCCTTGATGAGGTCGTCATCTTTCCTCTAAATCAATGTGCTTTTGAGGTCTGCGAGGGATGAATCGGCAACAAGCCGGAACGTTCGAACCCGTTTGTCGCCGGGAAACTCAGTTGCTGTAGACGAATCGCAAATAATGATTGATGCGGCTTCCAAACCTTCCCGCCAGTTATCATCGTTCGTCGATCGAATGATCAGAGCCTCGGGGTCGATACTTGCCGCAATAAGGTACAACTTTGCAAAGGCAGAAAACTGAGGCCAATCGGAGACGACCGCAACCAGATCGTATTGCGAAGGCCGTTCGGATCCAGCCATTGTTAGCGGAACGGAATTTACGTTGATGTATACGCAACGAACATTGGGCGGCAAGATCGCTTGCAGCTTTTCTTTCTCGTCAAATAAAGCAGCTATCTGAACATCATCCCGAAGTGTCGAAGCTTCGAAATCGTCTGGTCCAATTCCTGAAACTACGCCGCCCAACGCGGAGCGGATTTCCTCGACCAGAATTGAACGCAAACCGAAATCTGATTCTACGACAAGTACCTCACGAGCCCGCAGCTCTTGCATCCAACGCCGCATCGCGGATTCGACGTCGTTCCGGGTATGACCGGCCAAAGTTGCCCGTGAAACAAATTGCCCCAGCAAATGATCGAGACTCGGCTCCGCTAACGACTCTGTACCGTTATCGCAGACATAAACGCCGCTTCCCTTTCGAAAAACCACAAGACCTTCAACGGCCAGCTCCCGGTACGCAGCCGATACCGTGTTTTGATGAATGCTAAAACGGCGTGCGAGTTCCCTCGTGCTCGGCAACTTTTCTGACGGGCTGAGATCCCGGCTTGCGATGCCCAGCTTGATCTGTGTCACAAGCTGTTTATGCACGGTCACTTCCGAGTTTTTCGATATCCAAAGTTTCACCGCAAAGATGATATGAAACACACGTCCTAATATCAAACCAATTTCTGTCAGTTGCTTTTTTCTGACATTTCAACACTTAACAGATACTTAAGCTGAGAAAGGAGATCTCCGATGGCTATTAACCTTGACGCATTGCAGCAGGCCGCTTCGCGGTATGAAGACTACGAAATAGCGATCGCGAAAGCCGAGGCCGACCCGGAAATAAGCGGGAATGCCGAGAAGGAAAAACAGATCGTCGCTGAACGGCATCGCGATATTTTTGTTCCCGCCGCTGAACGTTTGCTTGCCAAGCAAACGGCAATTTTAGCTGGCATCCCGCCCGAGCCTCTTAAACCTCGACGCCAGCGAATAAGGCCGGCCGAGACTCCATTGCCTGAGCCGCCAGTCGATGTCACGCCTGTTTTGCCGCCTGTCGCAGTTCCCACCCCTGACGACTTGATAATCCTCGACGAAGGCGAGTTGATACCCGAAGTTATGCAACGGGACAACGATCTGCGGCCGATGCGTTTTTTGCAGATCGGACTATTAGCGGCAAGATCTGTCGGAAGAATTCGAATAAGCGACAACCCGATTACCGAAGAAGGTGACGCAACCGGATTTATGGTGGCTCCCGGCCTTTTGATGACGAACTGGCATGTATTAAAAAACGAGGACTTTGCTGCGGCGGCCTCTGTTTTCTTTGACGATGAAGACGGACTCGACGGAACACCGATGCAAACACAGGCATTCAGGCTAAGACCCGACCGGTTGTTTGTGAACGACGAAGCTCTTGATTACGCGATTGTCGAGGTCGCGAACCGTACATCTTCTGGAACACCACTTGCACAATACGGATATCTCCCCTTGTTTCGGCAAACGGGAAAACTCGATCCGTTACAGCGAGAGGCTGCAAACATAATCCAGCATCCAGGTGGCGGCCCAAAGAAAATTGCGATCAGAGACAATTACATCAAGGAGATCGTGCCTGACGCCGTCGATCCGCTGCGAAAGGAAACTTCACTGTTTTACGGTACGGACACGCTGAAAGGTTCGTCCGGTTCGCCGGTATGCAGCGATCAATGGTATGTCGTCGCCCTGCATCGCGGCGGCGTACCGGAAACAATGATCATAAATGGACAGCGCGTCGTGATGCGGCATGACGGAAATCCGGCGACACGGGCGGATTCAAGGAATTCGATCAAATATCTCGCAAACGAAGGCACGCGGATTAGCCGAATTTACCACTCGCTTGATGAAAAAAAGGCTGCTAACCAAAACGCTGCAATCGCACTTGAAAGACTCACGGCCGTTGCACTCGACCCTCGCTCCGGACCTTTAAGCCTGCGAACTGCACCAATCATGCTTCCGGGCTTGCCCTCAGCGGAAGAAGGCGGCATCGAGGAGATAACCAACCGCGGTCTCGAAAAATTTGCGGGATCATTGGGTTATAAACCGGCCTTTCTGGGAAACGCTTTCAGAATACCGCTGCCCGGCATGACCAGCGACGTCAAACGCGAACTCGCGACGCTAAAGGATTCGACGAAAACCGAGCTGAAGTACACTAACTTTAGCCTGAAGATGAACGTGGAACGCCGGACGGCAGTGTTCGTCGCCGGCAATATCGACGGCAGCAAGCATTGGAAATTCGTCGGAAACGGTTCTTTACCGAAAAAGCGACCCGGATGGAGCTTCGATCCGCGGATGGACAAAAGCTTTCAGCCGGACGATGAGATTTTCAGTCAGTCAATGCAGCGGGGCCACCTCTTCAAACGTGAAGATGCTTTTTGGGGTTCTGACAAAGCCGCTATGCTGCATGGTGAAGAACATTCACACACTATCACCAACGCTACGCCGATGATAGCAAATTTCAACAATGTGGAATGGGGAAACCTCGAGGATATTGTTACGCGTGAAAGCATTGCGGGTAACAAGATAAGTTATTTCACGGGTCCGGTCTTTAGAAGCACCGACCGTTTTTTCAACGAGCTTCGCGTCGGTGTGCCACCGTCCGAGTTACGTACCGGAATGCGTGTACCCGAATCTTTTTGGAAGATCGTATTTTGGGTCGAAGCCGGAAACCTGAAAGCGGCTGGTTTTGTCCTGTTCCAGACGGACGAGATCGCTGCTCACGGGTCGATCATCGAAGAGATAAATTTTGGTACGTATCGTAAAACGCGAATCACCGATATCGAGCAAATGGTCGGATTGAAGTTTCCGAAGCTGGTTGCCGTTGATACTTTCGACGCATAAATTAAAAGCCGGGTTCGATATTCGAACCCGGCCTCAAGCCTAACTATTTTAAAGGAAACCTATTTCCCGGGGATCTTGATCTCGCGTCCTGCACCAAGCACTGAATTCGGAAGCAAGCCGTTATATTTAGCAACCTCGGTTGGGTCTGCTCCGTTTCGTGTTGCTAATTTCGCAACCGTATCGCCGGCCTGGGCCTTTACGATGCGGGCCGAGATGCCGGGAGCGGAGTTGTTTGGTGTTGTTGGTCGCGTGTAGGAAATTGTATTTACCCTGTTACCGCTGACCGGGACAAACACTTTCCCTCTCGGGTCTTTCATACCCGGATTCGCTGCCATCAATTCCGCTACACCGACGCCGGTTCGATTCGAGATTGTCTGCCACGTTTCTCCGCTGAACCGAATTTGCAAGATTCGTATTATTGATCTTCGAAGCCGGAATGCGTCTGAATACTGCAACGACGTCATTCGCTTTGCCCGGCGGGACATTGATGATGTACGGCTCGGGTGGCGAAACATTACCGCGAAGATGCGGGTTCAAATATCGAATGTATTGAACGCTAGTATCCGAAGCCTGCGCGATCAGGGCCAGATTGGTCGAAGCCGGAACGCGGATGCGATCATACTGAAGCGGCGGAGCCGGACGAACGTGACCAAAGCCATACTGCGTCGGGCTGTTTGCGATCAATATCGTTGCCAAAATGTTCGGGACGTAATTACGTGTTTCCTGCGGCAAGTACGGATAGGCCGCCCAAAAATTGTTTACACCCGCACGGCGCGTCGCACGATCGACATTACCTTCGCCGCAGTTATAAGCAGCCATCGCAAGTTCCCAGTTGCCGCCATAACGATTAGCCAAAAACTTTAAATATCGGGCAGATGCTCGTGTCGCTTCGTCAAAACTGTTCCGCTCATCGATGTGAGCAGTGCGACGCAGACCGAATCGCGATCCGGTCCCAGGGATAAACTGCCACAAACCTGAAGCTGCTGCCCACGACATTGCCGTCGGCTTCCAAGCACTTTCAACCTGCCCGAGCCATGCAACATTTTCGGGGATTCCTTCTTCCCTGAAAATCCGGCGAGCCATTCGCATAAACATTCCCGAACGGTAAAGCCCGACTTCCATCGTCGAACGCCCGCGGCCGCGATAATAATTGATGTATTGCTGGATCATCGGGTGGACTTGGAAAGAAAACCCGAGCGATTTATTGGCAACCGCTACTTGAATGTACTGATATTGAGCTTGAGCTACGGGATTGTTATCAACTTGCAGTTCTTCCGTTGTGAGTTCGAGTTTTGAAAGAGTATCAAGCGGAGACGGTTCAAAACCCTGTTGGTTGAACCCGACGACCGAATCATTCGGTATTGGCGTCGCTGGCGAACTCGTCGGTGATGTCGATGTAGCAACCGCAGCAGAAGCTTTTGTCGGCTTCGCCAAAGCCACAACTTCGTCAGCCAATTTCATGTCGGCATCCGTCCAATTCCACCCGCAAGTCGCCGAAAGACCGCGAATCAGCGGAATCTGTGTATTCGACGGAAATTCCAGTCGATAAACTGTTTCGATCAGTTGGCTGTAGCAACCCTGTAGTTTCTGGTCGCTCTGTATATTCAGTGTCGAAAATAAAAAGACTTCAACGGATTTGTCGAAAGCTGCTCCCGTGTCAGACCTGCGGTTCTCTTTCAGAGCGACCATACCTTCTCTGAAGGATTTGCCTGCGTCATCGAGTACTTTCCTCACGGCTTCGCGAGCCTGCAAAACCGCGGGCGTGACATTCTCGCTGCTAGAGGTCGTGGTAGTGATCTGTCCAAATGAGACCGCGCCAAGCGCTAAAATTATTAAAACTGATGTATATATTGACCGGTAAATGGTTGTTAACATTAAACTTCGTCTATACTCCTTACAATACTGTCTTCAGGGTTAGGGCGAATTCTTGAACGGCCTAAATGAATGTCTTTCAGAAGTTTTTAACGCTCCCGAATCTAAAAAGTTCCTTTTGATGATTATTTGCAAAAATAAAGCAAGAGCGAACCATCAATTAAAATATCACATGACCCAATAACGGTCAATGTTTTGCAGTGTAACGGCCGTCCGTCCCGGCGTTTGCCCTGCTGGCGTTTCGCCGTCAGCGTTACTCTTACTTCTTCGCCGCTTTCGCCACCGGTTTTGCCTCAAGCAACGCCTCGGCAAAAACCTGGCTAACCGTTTCAACGAATATAAAGTTCAAATCCTCCAAAACTTCCGCAGGAAGATCTTCCAGATCTCTACGGTTTGGAGCTGGTAAGATCACCGTCTTCAACTTTGCCCGCCTTGCCGCGAGAAGTTTTTCTTTGACTCCACCGACCGGCAGCACGTTGCCTCTTAATGTGATCTCGCCAGTCATGGCCACGTCCTTGCGGACCGGCCGTTGAGCAAGCACGGAAACTAAAGCAGTAGCCATCGTGATCCCGGCGCTCGGACCATCCTTCGGGATCGCACCTTCGGGCAGGTGAATATGAATGTCAAAATTCTCCAAAACATCGTCTGGAATTCCAAGTTCGGCCGAACGAGCCTTCGCGTATGAGAATGCTGCTTGAGCAGATTCCTGCATTACGTCGCCGAGCTGTCCGGTGAGCATAAGTTTGCCCTTGCCCTTAGTTTTGAGAGCTTCGATAAAAAGGATATCGCCGCCAACCGCCGTCCATGCCAAACCTGTAACAGTGCCAATCTGGTCCTTTTTCAATGCTCCTTCGGTGAATATCTTCGGGTTTCTCAGGAAATCCTTTACGTTATCGGCAACTATTCGCACTGGCTCAAATTCGTCTTCCAGTTCCGCTTTCTTACGTGCGACCTTTCGGGCTACCTTGCCGATCTCTCGTTCAAGATGCCGCAGGCCTGCTTCCTGCGTGTATTCGCTTATGATCTTAAATAAAGACTTTCTGTCGAATCTGACATCATCTTTTTGGAGTCCGTTCTCTTCGACTTGTTTCGGCACAAGGTGCCGCTTTGCTATCTCGTATTTTTCTTCCTCGGTGTATCCCGAGAGGAAAATTATCTCCATTCGATCGCGCAAAGCCGGTTGGATAGTGTCAAGCACATTTGCTGTCGTCATGAACATTACGTTCGAAAGGTCAAATGTGACTCCCAGATAATTGTCGCGAAAGGAAGAATTTTGCTCCGGATCGAGAACTTCAAGAAGTGCCGAACTCGGATCGCCACGGAAATCGGCGCCGACCTTGTCGATCTCGTCCAGCATTATCAGCGGATTGTTTGTACCTGCCTGCTGAATAGCCTGAACGATTCGTCCGGGCATTGCACCGACGTATGTGCGGCGATGCCCACGAATCTCCGCTTCGTCATGCAGCCCGCCGAGACTTAGTCGCATAAACTTTCGGCCCAATGCACGTGCGACCGATCGCCCAAGCGACGTTTTACCTACTCCCGGAGGACCGACGAGACACAGGATCGAGCCTTTTGGCTTTTCCATTAGCTTACGGACGGCCAGAGCTTCGATGATTCTTTCCTTCACCCGTTCAAGGCCATAATGATCTTCGTTTAGTATCCTTTCGGCCTTTTTCAGATTGAGATTGTCTTTTGACGCATTCGACCAAGGCAATTCCGTCATGATATCGAGCCAGTTTCGAAGCGTTGCCGTTTCAGCCGTATCAGGATGCATCCGTTCGAGTTTTTTTAGCTGGCGAAGAGCTTCTTCCTCGGCATTTTCAGGCATTTTGACGGCCAATATCTTTTTACGATAAGCCTCGATCTCTTCGTAAAGCTCGTTACCGTCGCCGAGTTCGCCTTGAATCGCCTTGAGTTGCTGGCGCAGAAAATATTCGCGCTGAGACCTATCGATGTCGGCTCGTGCCTGCGAGTTTATTTCCTGCTGAACCGTGAGCACGTCAATTTCTTTGTTCAATAGATCGTTCACGCGGCGAAGACGTTTTACTGGTTCTGAAATATCTAAAACGCTCTGCGCGTCTTCAACTTTTAGTTCGAGGTTCGATGCCGAAAGATCGGCGAGGCGCCCCGCATCGTCTAGATTTGCGATGATCGCCAAAACTTCCGGTGAAATATTTTTGCCCAAGCTCGCCGAGCGTTCCATCGAACCACGGACATTACGAACCAGAGCTTCGACTTCGAGCGAGCCTTCCGGTGCAAGAGGTTCGGAGATAGGCGTGATGTTTACCTTGACGTAGTCGCCGCTCGAATCGACCGAATTGACAACGGTCCGCGAGAGACCTTGTATGAGAATACGGATGCGTCCATCCGGCAGCTTGAGCATCCTCATAATTATCGCGACGGTGCCGACTTCATAAAGATCTTCCTGGCCGGGATCTTCCTTGTTCACATCTTTTTGCGAAACAAGAACGATCATCCGATTGTCTTTCAGGGCTTCTTCAACAGCTTTGATGGATTTGTCCCGCGATACGAACAGCGGCACGATCATGAACGGGTAAATTACAATGTCGCGAAGCGGCAAAGCGGGCAGTTCCGACGGAATCTGCATCATCGGCTCGACTACGTCACCCTCTGCAAGGCCGATCGGAAAATCTTCAATTTCAACCATAACTTATAAGTTTAAACCTCAGTTGCCGTCTAGGCAAATGGCGGTAAAACGCTGGCGCATTTAAAATGATAGAGGCGGGCCGTGTTTCTACTCACATCCCGCCTCTCGCATTTTATTGACAGAATTTATTTCTGCCTGGCTAATAAATTACTGCACTTCGACCCAATCACCAGTATGGATCTCTTGGGCCGTTTTGGTGATAACAGCGGTGGCAGTTTTCTCCTTAACGTTAAGAATCACCATTTCTCCAACGACCTTTCGCATGTTTGCAGGACGATCTTCCTTGGCTTGTTCGGTTCTAACGACTCTCCCGTTGGCTCTTTCACCCGACTTGCGAGCAGCCTGATTCGAGAACTTCCCGCCTCGATAAACGTCGCTCTGATAACCTTCGTCTCGCACACTAAGCGATTCGTCCTCGTCTGAAATGAAAAGGTTTCCCTTTCCAAGCGGACGAAATACCGTCAGCCGGTCGCCGACCTGAACATTGTCATCGGCGCCAAGATCTACATAAACAATCTGCTCGCGCGAAAGAGCTTCCTGACTGTCGCGGGCCATGAAAATTCGGCCCATCGCCTTGCCGGACGGATCGCCATAAAGATCGAGCGGTCCGCGTGCCTGATGCATCGGGCTAGTTCGCTGCGGCATAGGTTGAACCAAATCACCGAGCAAAAAATTGTCGCAAGACGTTTTCACGCGTGCCACGGAAACTTCGTTTTTAACGCGAATTACTTCAAGAGCTCCAACTTCCTGCACGTAGAATCCTAGATCGTTTTTCTTCGTCCATCGAGTATCGACCTTACCACGCGGCCTTACCACCGCCATTATATCACCGACGCGAACGCCTTTGTTCGAGCCCATGTTTACATAGACGACGTCGTTTTCGGCATAAATAAATTGTTCCTGCTCTTCAACGGCACCTACAAGCTTGTTAGCCGTTTCGATCGGAGAAGATTGTACATAGCCAGCGCAATACAGGTTGTTCCTTGCCGCTACCGTCATCGGTTTCGCAGTATCTACCATGACTCTAATGGGTGTCGGCTGTGTCCGCTGAGCGACAGAAATCGAGGTAAAAACGCACAATGCTACGAAAGCTATCGTCACACTTCGTTTGAAAAAGACTTGAAAATTCACAATTTTCTCCTTATGGTCTGTTCGAATATTCTTTGATTAGGAAAGTGCTCTTTAAGGTTAGAAAGAGTTCTTGAGTAATGATGGCGAAAGATACCCGTATGGGCATCTCTGATTGTAACGATTCGACGCAAGAAAGGTCAACAAGTTTTTTTAGTGTACAACACTTTCGGCAAATCGGCCCGCTGTATTACTTTGAAAGATTCGGAACACCAGATCCTTTTTTGTTAGACTACTTCATAGGTGTTACAGAGCTTTAACTTGCAATCGGACAGCGTGTTTTGTTAGTATCGTCGCTTGCGACCAGCTACGGCAGGTCATTTGCCGGTGTAGCTCAGTTGGTAGAGCAGTTGATTTGTAATCATCAGGTCGGCGGTTCAAATCCGTTCACCGGCTCCAGTTTGATTGTTGTTATTGCATCGCTCATGCAATCCGAAGGCGGCCTGCCAGGTCCGCCTTTTTTGCATTCAGTATTATATTTGTAGTTCCCAACGCGGTCAGTCGCTAAATCAAAACAATGGCAAACAAATACATAATCGCGATCGACCAGGGAACGACAAGCTCTCGAACTGTTTTGTTCGACGAGGGCGGCCGTTTGGTTGACATGGCCCAACAAGAGTTTGAGCAGATGTTCCCGGCCTCCGGTTTGGTAGAACACAATCCCGACGAGATCCTTTCAACTCAACTTGGCACATTTGCGGCAGTCATCAAAAGAAACAACATTTCACCAACGGACATTGCCGGAATCGGAATAACCAACCAGCGTGAAACTACTGTCGTCTGGGATCGAAATACTGGCAAGGCAATCCATAACGCCATCGTCTGGCAAGACAGACGGACTGCACCGATCTGTGAAAATCTAAAAGATCAGGGATTAGAAGCTTACGTCAAACAATCGACCGGGCTGGTTATCGACTCGTATTTTTCCGGCACAAAGGTTAAATGGCTGCTCGACAATGTCGAAGGTGCCCGGTCGAAAGCCGAGAGCGGCGATCTGATTTTCGGCACCATCGATTCCTGGTTGATCTGGCACATGACCGAGGGCAAGGTTCACGCCACTGATTATTCGAATGCGTCCCGGACGATGTTCTACAACATTAAAGACCTTAAATGGGATGAAAAGTTGCTGGCTGTTTTAGACGTTCCGGCTTCGATGCTGCCAGTTGTCAAGCCATCAGGTTATCACTTTGGAGATTACGAACTCGACGGCGCCAAAATTCCTATTGCCGGAGTGGCGGGCGATCAACAGGCTGCACTATTCGGGCAGGCTTGTTTCGATCCCGGAATGGCAAAAAACACATACGGAACTGGCTGTTTTATGTTAATGAATACGGGGGAAACTCTTCAGTATTCGGACAATGGCTTGCTCACAACTATCGCCTGGGGTTTGGACGGCAACGTTTATTATGCTCTGGAAGGAAGTGTCTTTATTGCGGGAGCTTCGATTCAATGGCTCCGCGACGGCCTGAAATTTTTCGAATCAGCGTCTGAATCTGAGAAGTTTGCTTTGGGTGTCGATGGAGATAATTCCGTTTACGTTGTTCCCGCATTTGCCGGGCTTGGAGCTCCATATTGGGATATGTATGCTCGCGGAGCGGTTTTCGGCTTGACGCGTGACACCGGCAAAAACCACATCATCAAGGCCACTTTGGAATCAATTGCTTATCAAACAAAAGATGTTCTGAACGCAATGCAGGAAGATTCGCGGATCGAGCTGAAAACCTTGAAAGTAGACGGTGGCGCTTGTGCCAACAATTTTCTGATGCAGTTTCAGGCGGACATTCTTAACACGATGGTTGAACGACCCGAAGTTATAGAATCGACCGCGCTCGGTGCCGCATATTTAGCAGGGATTACGGTTGGACTTTGGAAGAAGGACGACATCCTAAACAATCGAAAGATCGACAGAGTGTTTCAACCAACTTTTGAGGATACGAGACGGGCAAAATTGTATAGCGGTTGGAAAAAAGCCGTTAAACGGACCATGAATTGGGAAAACGAGTAAGACTAGCTTTTACTCAGCTCATAATCATTTTCCAAAGCCTGGATATATCGCTTCGGAGGTGTGAAAACGAGCCTTCGGTAGCGTATTTGCGTTCCGCTTTTCGCAATCGGCGCCAGGTGTCCCAACGCCATTTGAGTTTCAACGGCCCATGCGTAGGATGCACGCCCAAATACGCCCCGATTCGCAGCTTGAAATAATAGATCGAAAAAAGTAAGACTCGCATAGCTCGGTTTGCTCGAGCAACATGTTGCTTTTCATTCCCAAAACATGCCGCTCCGAACCCTTTGAACTTACTTGGCAACCCTAATTTTATTCGGTTTAGGGACTCTAGCTGTAAACTGAGCACAAGTAAGTTCTGGAATACCGAACTTAGAAAAGTTTAATCGCCGCATTTTCCCGTAATTTTAAGATCTCCTGTTTGTTTGGGTTTTTGAAGCACTTACGGAAATCCATTCACAAGCCTTCCGAAAAGTTATATGATTTTATTCGTTCGACTTTGTTCACAAACATTGCAACTTTAAAAGGTTATTTCAGCATCAGTATTCCGGCAAAATTGTGGTTTTAGACAGATTGCACGATTCTTTGGAGGAAACATGCTTCGTAAATTTCACACGGCGCGTTATTTGTTGACTTTGGGTTTGATCTTCGCATTGTCGGCGGCTGCACTCGCGGACACGCTCCGGCTCAAGGACGGAAGCATTATCAAGGGCCGCATCGTCAGCTTTAGTGGCGGCAAATTCACAGTCGCGGTTGGTGAAGGCTCACGCTCACGGCAGATGTCGTTCGATGCGTCGGAGGTGGAATCGATCCAATTCGACGCTCCTTCCGCAAGGCCGGAAAACGTCACATCCTCCGAACGGACTGCCGCGACAGCGGTCCGGAAAGATCCTGAATTTATCGAAACATCTTCACCGCCAAAATCAGTCCCGCGCGTTATTACTACCGATACGACCGCAAAACCTGAAGCGAAAACTGTCCCGGTCAAATCGACCGCGGAGCCTCCGTCCGTTAAGACGAATTCCTCTTCTGCAAAACCCGTCGAGGTATCAATAAAAGTATTCGCTGACAACACATCTAATGGCTGGACGAACTCGGGCTGGGTCGTTAAAAAAGGTCAAAAGATTCGGATTATCGGCGATGGAACTGTTTCGCTCGGCAAAGGCAGATCAACCGGGCCGTCGGGTTCTTACGACCTAACCGACGAAACAAAGCTGCTCAAAAGCGTGCCGACCGGAGCCTTGATCGCGGTCATCGGCGACGATAATAACGAATTCATTTACATTGGTGCCGAACGCACATTTATCGCCTCACGCGACGGCTCTCTCTTCCTCGGCCTCAACGAAGGAAATCTCGACGACAATTCGGGAACCTTCGATGTTCGCATTGAGATTGACCCGGCGTAGGTTCAGAGTTCAAAGCTTGAACTCTGAACCTTGATTAAAACCAACCAAAAGCACACAATTAGAATCCTAGTAGGCAACTCTTCGCTCCGGGGATTAAATTTATGCAACCTATCTATTCGCGCATTGGATCAGTCCTTTGTTTCTTTGCTCTAACACTGGGTATTTTCAGCCCTTTCGTTATGGCACAGTCGCGTCCACAGCGGCCTGATCCAAAGGGCAACGATAAGAAAAACCAGCGCCCGACGCCGAAGACACCTGAGGAATTAAAAGCCGAAGAAGAAGAGAAAAAACGGCTTGAAGAAGAAAAGAACGCAACTGTCGAAGAAGGCGTACTCAAGGTCGAGACCGATATCGTAAATGTTGACGCGGTTGTCTACAACAAGAAAACCGGCCAGATCATCACCGGCTTGAAAAAGGACAATTTCGGTATTTTCGAAGATGGCGTCAAGCAAACCGTCTCGAGTTTCACGACGCCGGAATCTCCAATCACCGTCACGCTCGTGCTTGAATACAGCAAATGGACCGAAATGTTCGGCCAAGCTGCCGGCGGTTATTTCGAGCCCGGCATTTATGAATCCATCCGCCCTGTTGCACAGTTTCTGACAAAGTTCATCAAACCACCTAACGATTATGCATCGGTCATAGCCTTCGATATGCGCCCGACACCGATCACGGATTTTACCAACGATCCGGCGCGAATTAATGAGACGATCAACCTTCTGCTTCGAAATCGCCCCGCATTTCGTGAAAACAATTTATTCGACGCGATAAAATTTTCACTTGTCGGCGGCCGTGGTGATTCGGTTGTCCTTGATAAATCCGAATCTGAGAAGTCTGACTACAGCGGAATGGTTGCCGTTAAATCGAAACGCCGGGCCATCATTCTGGTTGCATCGGGTATCGATACTTTCAGCAAGATCAATTTCGGTGAAGCGCGAAAGATAGTTCAAGAAGCAGGGATTCCGCTTTACATAATCAGTACCGGAAACCTTTTCTACAAAAAGTATGAAAGCCAGCTTCCGGCGACGGACGGTTTAACAGGAATGCCGGGACGCCTGACCTTTCTACAGGCCAAGAACCAGATGAACACGTTTGCGAAAGAATCCGGCGGTATGCATTTTGAAATGACCTTTGAAAGCGAGATACCGAGTTATCTGCAAACTATAAACGCCCTTTTACGCAGCCAATACAGCCTGGCGTACGATCTTGTGGCAAAGCACGAGCCGGGCAAGAAATATAAGCTTGAGGTGAAAGTAGACGTCGACGGAGACGGAACATACGACGACAAGCAGTTCATCGTCCAGCATCGGCCCTTTGTTACGACGGCGAAAGAACCGGTTCCGAAATCTAAAAAACCTTAATTGGAAGTCTCAATAGTTTTGAGTTCGAGAGGACGGCGGAGATGCCTCCTCTTTTTTTCTCCTGGTCGTGGTTTAGCTTGATACTGCACAGGTGTTTAGTTGGTGCGAGATCTTAAAAGCTGTTATTCTGATTAATTGCAGACCATATGAGCAGACGTATAATAGACAGTTACAAAAATAAACTCGCCACTGAAGAAGGCTACGTCGTCAAACACGGCTGCGGCCTTCGCATTGCGTTGTGCTATCCGAATACGCATGAGATCGGCATGGCAAACCTCGGCCTGCACACGATGTACGATCTCTTCAACAGCATTCCAGACGTGTCGTGCGAACGCGTTTTTCTTCCCGATCCTGCCGAGATGTTGGAATACGAAAAGTCGCGTTCGACGCTGATGTCGCTTGAGACGCAGAAGCCGGTTCGCGATTTCGATATCGTCGCCTTCTCTATTTCATTCGAGACGGATTATCTGAACATGGCGCTGATGCTTCAGCTTTCGGGCATACCGGTTTGGTCAAAGGATCGCAATCACTTCCACCCGCTGGTCGTTATGGGCGGAGCGGCCTCGTTCTTAAATCCGGAACCGATCGCGGATTTCACCGACATAATCGCCGTCGGCGAAGGCGAGATACTTGCTTTTCAATTGGTTGACGCAATCGTCGAGAACGAAACAAAGGACGATATTCTTCTGGCTCTTGCACGGATCGGTCGCGGATTTTATGTGCCGTCACTTTACGACGTAATTTACAACGATGACGGCACTGTTTTCGACTATATTCCGAATCAGGAAGGCGTGCCGCAACGTGTCGGACGAGCGGTCGCCTCGGTCAATCCAAAAGAAGGCACTCTCCGCCGTGCCCTGAAACGCGGCGAAGACGAACTGGCTGATTTCCTTGTTAACCAGGAAATTTTCTGCCCGTCAACATCCGTTTGGTCGCCCGAAGCTGAGATGGGCGAACGGCTTCTTGTCGAAATCTCACGCGGATGCTCGCAGGGCTGCCGCTTCTGCTGGGCAGGTTATAATTACTATCCGCCGCGTGTCGTTCCAGCCAAGGACATTCTCGCGAAAGCCAAAGAATGGCGTCACAAAACAAACAAGATCGGCCTCGTGTCCACCGCCGTTTGTGATCATCCGGAGATTTCAACGATTCTGCGCGAATTGCGGGCGATGGATTATCGCATCTCGGTTTCGTCCCTGCGGCTCGATCAGATCTCGGACGAATTGCTCGACGCTCTCGTTGAATCAAAAGATCAGCAAATCGCAGTCGCTCCTGAAACTGGCTCCGACCGACTTCGTCGCGTCATCAACAAAAATTTGACCAATGACGAAATTGTCGATATTTGCGGCGCGGTTTTTGATCGAGGAATGCTCACCGTCAAGCTTTATATGATGGTCGGCCTGCCGACCGAAACGCAGGAAGACCTCGATGAAATGTTCGTCCTCGTCGAACGGATAAAGGATCGAATGCTGTTAGCGGGAAAGAAATTCGGTTATGCGGGCAAGATTATTCCGTCGCTGAATGGGTTCGTGCCCAAACCAAATACGCCGCTTCAGTGGGACGCGATTTGCGGTGAGAAAGAACTTAAGAGAAGAATCAAGTATGTTTCCAAAGGACTTTCGCGAATCCCAAACGTTGAGGTCCGCTTTATGTCCGCACGCATCGCTCACGAGCAGGCCCTGTTTTCATCAGGCGACCGGACGATCTCGCAAGTCATCGACCGGGCCGCAATGCTCAAGGGCGATATTGACCGTGCACTGCGTGAAACTGGCGTCGATCCTCTGTTCCACACATCGCGTGACCGAAGTTACGAAGAATTTCTGCCGTGGTCGATCGTTGATTCCGGCCTTTCGTTCGACTTCCTCAAAACCGAACACCAAAAAGCACAAGAGGCCCTTTCGAGCCTCCCATGTCCTGCCGTTGAAAAATGTACTACGTGCGGAGTTTGTCCTACTACTTGGCTTGCGGACGCTCCTCAAAGCCTGATACAAATCCAGCCTGCAAAGATCCGCGAGGCACTCGCAGCCGCAGTCTAAATTGAAAGTTACTCTTTCAACAAATATCCGGACGGCGTCGCAACGTAATTGAAGTCGTATTTATATTTATAGATGCCGAACGGCAGCATCGAGATCTGTTTGGAATAGACCACGTGGGCCTGAATCGAGGAGCCAGTCGGCCTGATTTCAATAACAGCGTCAGCCGGCACATTATTGTCGCGAACTGCCTTCTGGATCGACGCCTTTACGACATCCATCGGCTTTAATTGACCTGACGCAGCGAGGCCTTTTACAACCGCTGTATCCATTTCCTGCCGAAGGTTCGCACCTTCGTAGGCCACCGGAATATAGTTGTATCCGGCATTAGCAAAAAGCACGATCACCAAGGCAATCGCTAGAAATTTTACACCGGCACCGCCGCGTTCCGACGGACGATTCTTAGAGAGATTCTTCATATTGATAAACTCCTCAATTATTGAAGTGTTTTAGAAAACTAACTGCGAGTGATGTCTTTAAATGCTGACATCAGAGCTGATTGCGGGACATCGGCGTGCGGAAAAATGACGGGTTTGCCCACGTCTTTCAACAATATCCACTGAAGCGAATTGTTGACCAATTTCTTGTCGAACTTAAATGTCTCAAAAATAATGCGAGGGTCGATATTGCTGATCGGCGGCAAAACTCCAGCACGATGCACAACATCGTTCAACAAGTTTACTTTATTCGGTGCTAAAAGTCCAAGTTTTTTTGAAAGCTCGGCGGCAAAGCAGATTCCGTAACCAACTGCCTCTCCGTGCTTCAGATACCGGTAATTTGTCACTTTTTCGAGTGCGTGAGCAAATGTGTGGCCAAAATTAAGTATCTTTCGCGATTTTGCGTCAATTTTGTCTGGAGATTCGCGTTCGTCGTTAGCAACAATCTTGGCCTTAAAGGCAATTTGCTCCCGCAGAAGCGAAATTAAACTGCTGACAAGATCGTCATCATCGAATAAGCGAACAAAGCTGTTTGGCTGGAAGCTTCCAACGAATGTCGCGGTTTGGTCAAAAAGCTTTTGGTTCGCGATAGCTCCCTGTTTTATCGCTTCGCAAAATCCGGCCGTCAGTTCCCGCTTCGGAATCGTTTTTAGCGTCTGCACATCTACGAGAACTCCTTTCGGCTGGTAAAACGCTCCGACAAGATTTTTGCCGTAGCTCGAATTTATGCCGGTCTTTCCGCCCACAGACGAATCGATCATCGAGAGCAGCGTCGTCGGCATCTGAAGAAACGCAACGCCGCGCAGATAGATCGACGCCGCAAATCCCGCAAGATCGCCAACCACGCCGCCGCCAAGAGCAATGACAACATCCGTCCGAGACAAACGATTTTCGCTAAAGATGTCGAGCGTTTTCTGAAGTGTTTTAAAGCTCTTGAATCTTTCGCCGTCTCCAATAAGACAAACAAAAACGTCAAACCCGGCGCGTTTCAGGCTGTTTTCGACAGTTTTACCGAACAACCCAAAAACTTTCGGGTTCGAGACCAACGCCGCTTTCCCAACCTTTTCGTCAAGACTCTGTTTCGCCCATTTTCCCGACGCAGCCAGCAGATCAGGCCCGACCTCGATAGCGTATCCCGATCGCGGATATTGAAAATTTATGGAAACTCTTTTGTTCATTCTCAGTCAGGCTTCATGGACAAATAATCGGCGATCGGCTCTAACTGTACATACGGAAATGATTGTTCAACCGCTTCACGCATTTTTACGAATGATATTTGGGCGTCCGCGTCCAGTGAAGCTTTTTCGCGGTCTGCAGCCGATAACCATTGAGCATAGCCGTAATAGAATCCGTCATCACCGATATGAAGCCTCGAACCGAGACTTCCGCAATTTACCTTGTAATACTCGGTCACCACGGACCAATTTTCAACGAATTGTTCGACGAATTCCGCTTTGATTCTCCAGCGATACAAGAAGATCACCATCTATCCCAACCTCGAGCGAATCACGTCCGCCAATCTATTCGCCTGCGATTCTATCACCGCCTGATCCTCACCCTCGATCATCACACGTGCGAGATTCTCAGTACCTGAATAGCGAAGCAACAAGCGGCCCTTTCCATCAAGTTCGGCTTCCATTTCCCGCGATGCGGCAGCGATCTCTGGAACGGACTCGAAAGGCAGCTTTTCCTTCACCTTAACATTCACAAGAATCTGCGGAAATTGCCTGAAACCTTCGTTCATCGCTGAAAAAGCAAAGCCTTTTTCCTTTATTGCCTCAAGCAAATACGTCGCTGTCATCATTCCATCGCCAACCAGACTTTTGTATGGGAAAATTACATGCCCTGACTGCTCACCGCCGATTGTCGACCCGCTTTTCAGAAGTTCTGCCAGCACATTTTTATCGCCGACCGATGTTCGAACAAGCTCGATATTACGCGATCTCAACGCAATCTCGAGACCGATATTGCTCATCACCGTCGCGACGACCTTATCGTTTTTCAGACCGCCGTGCTCCTGAAAATGCTTTGCCATTATCCAAAGCGTCGCATCACCATCAATAATGCGGCCTTTTTCGTCAACAAACAAGGCCCTATCAGCGTCGCCATCAAACGCGACACCAAAATCCGCTTTGGTTTCTAAAACCTTCGCCTGCAAGTGTTCGAGGTGCAGCGATCCACAATCCTTGTTAATATTGCGGCCATCGGGTTTATCGTTAAAAGCAATAACGTCTGCTCCAAATCGCCGGAAAAGGTCCGGAGCGAGATCCGACGCAGCACCGTTCGCACAATCAACGGCAATGGTAAATCCATCGAGCCTCAAGCCTTGCATTTCTTCGGCAATTTGAGCGAGATAGGCTTCCCGAAATTCGTCTTTTCTTTTGGAATTAACTGTGCCGCTGGTCGCTTCATTACCGGCAAAACTTTCGCTAAAAATGTCTGTTTCAATCACGGTTTCGATCTCGTCGCCCACCTTCTTGCCTGACGGTGAAAATATCTTTATCCCGTTGTCGTGGTAGGGGTTGTGCGAAGCGCTGATAACGATTCCAAGATCGAATCCAAACTTGCTCGTAACAAACGCGACACCGGGCGTTGTAATGACGCCCGCTGACTCGCATTCAGCTTTCTGGGCTTTTGCACCTGCATGGAACGCCTCCTCAATCCAGCTACCCGATTCCCGAGTATCGCGGCCCGTAACAACCCGCGGCGGACGCCCCAGCTTATCCGTAAACTGTCGTCCAAGTGATCTGCCTATCTTTTCAACGGTCGCTTCGTCTAGCGGAAATATTCCCGCTTCGCTGCGAATACCGTCGGTCCCGAAGAGTTTTTTCATAGTGAACTTCTTACGCTGCAACGATATAGACTACCGCAATTAGCACTATAAATCTGAATGCACATCGCAAAAAATTCAAGTTTGCCATAAATTCTTGTTGTATATGCCATAAATTATTCAATATTGCTTGACAACCTTTAGTGAAATACGCGAATCTTTATAAAGGCGGGCCGTTCACCACGCCTTGCACACCCAAATGTAATCTCCGTAGTACCAACTATGAAACTAACCTCTGCTTTCGCGCTTATCCTCTTATCCATTGGAACCGTTGCATTTGGCCAAGTTCCGACTGAAACGCCCTCGAAAACCAGGGGAAGGATTGTCGTTACCGATACAATGCCGCCTATAAAACCGGCGTCGACTCCCGTCCCGGCACCGACGGCAACTCCAATAATCGTTGGCGGACAGCGTGATCAAAACGTTCCTGTAGCCACGGGAAATTCAAATTCGACAACGCGAAATTCACAGAACAAAGTCCCCAGCTTTGGTTTTATTAAGAGCAAAATCGCCGAAGCAAAGCGCCAGATGCAGCAGCGGCCAATAGCTATTGCTTCGGTCTCATCAACCGCCACGACCGGTAGCTTTGTTCCGGCTGATGTTGTTCGTATTGCTTTTCATGATTGGAAAACGGGCGGGCTCGACTATGTAATGCTTACAAAGGAATCGTTTCTTTCCACCGTCAGCGACAAGGCCGCTGTTTCACAAAATGGCCGCCAGCTTACAATCCGGACAATCCGCGGAAACGGCGTCAACACGCCTGTTACACTAACTGACCAAAATGGTGAAAGTCATTTACCCTTGCTGGTTCAATATCCGGTTATTCGCGATGGCAAATACATCGAGACGGCGTATTACATGTCTACACACCCCGGACTTGTCACGCCTGAAGTTGTAAATGCCGGCCGTTATTATGTTCGCAACGTACTTGAGCTTGCACGTGAACGTCTGCGCGAGAAAGGCATCATCATCCAACCGAAAGTTGCCGACATAGCCGAGCGGCTGGCCGCCGTCGAGCACGTCGATCACATGCGTTTTCGGACAGAGTTTCATCAAAATATTTTTAACGACATTTACACGCTTTTTGCTTTGAACGAAGGCCAGACATACCGCTATTCCGTGAGTTCGGCCGGTGCGGGCGGAATGGTACAAATGATCCCATCCACTTACAGAATGGTTCGCTCGTGGCACCCGAATGTGCCGCTGATGCCTGATTTTGTTGAAGGAATGCGAAACCACGTCAACGCCTCCGAGGCGATGCTGCTCTATATGCAGCGAACGTGGAACGATCTCATCGCCAGCCCGACCGTCGCTAACGCTTTTTCCAACGGCATTGCAACACAGGAGCAGCTGATGGCCGCCGGTTATAATTCAAATCCCGCCCGGCTCGCGGGTTATATAAACCGCGGCGGTGAAAATTGGACAAGCCTAATACCTCGCGAAACAAGGATCTATTTGCAGATATATGATTCAATCGAAAAATATGTTCCGATGAATTCGCGCACGAGGTAAAGAGCTAAATATCAATTACCAATTTTCAATTTAGAAATCAATAAAGCGGTTTGAGTCGATCGAATGGCTTTTCTTTCTCTCATTCTTTCCTGTTCAGGGAAGCCAAACTACTCGTCAACAACCTCGGCAACCGTCGGAACCATTGTACCGATCTTTGCGACTTCGTTTTGAACGTCTGCAAGCTTTCTAAACACAAGGTTATCGCCCAAAAAGAAAGGGTCATTTGTAACTTCGAACACGGCAAAAGGCGGCGGCTCGAAGGTCTTCATCGCATCTGCGCTGTCAAATTCAACCCTCGCAATATTTACGCCCCAAAGCTCTCCGAGGTAGACATCGAAGGAAAAAGACTTGCGATCAAACTCGTGAAAGTATCGATTCTTGCGTATCTCGTTCCCTTCAAAAAGCTGAAAGCGTCCGTATTCTGCTTCGTTCAGATATATCTCGGCGATCTTCAGACACGAAACATCATCGCTCTGCGCCGGAAAACGCTGCTGTAGAATATGCGTCCACTCCTTTGTCAGCGGGTCACGCAAATTCCGCAACCGCATCCGCGTATTTGCGATGTAATTGTCAAAAAACTGGAGATGCCGGCTTGCCCGCGTCAGCGGTTCTGGCAGGGCCTCGATAAGAAAGGTTCGAAGAAATTCGGTTTTGTTTGTTTTGTCCATTTTGGCTAATTTATTATACTTTGGATTTTGATATGAACAGAGTCGTGACAAAGACATCAATGACTCGGTGCCAAATGGAGCTAATTATGAAATTTAAGACATTATTTTTGTATGTAACATGCGCTTCCGTACTTCTCTCACTAAGCTGCGGCGGCGGAACCACGTCCAATGTGAACACCACGAACGCGAACTCAGCCAACACTAATATTGCGAAGTCGAATACGAATAACCCGCTCGCGCCCATGACACCGACGCCTGAGCAAACTACAAATAACGCTCCTACGCTCACGCCTGTCTACAAGGCCTATTGCTCTGCAATGGAAAAGAATGATGAGTCTGCCCTTCGAAAATTGTATTCGCAGGACACCATAAAACATCTCGAAGAACAGATGAAGGACGAGGGCGTCAAAACCCTTACCAAGTTCCTTGAGGATGAAAAAGTCACCAGCCAGCTTTGTGAAGTTCGGAACGAGAAGATCAACGGCGACACAGCAGTTGCGGAAATTCGTGCAGCGCCTTATCCAAATGGAAATAAAGTTCTTTTTGTAAAAGAAAATGGCGAGTGGAAGCTTACGAACCGCGACCCGGATTTCGATGCAAAGAAGGCTGCACAGCAGCCAGCATCAAACACAGGTAAATAGCAGAAAAGTATAGAACGATTTTTTTATTCGTCTTGTTCCTTCTTGTTCATTCTTTACTCCGTGGTTCGATTTTCACCACAGAATTAGAAGAACAAGAAGAAACAGGAAGGAAAGACGCGATCCGCGTTCAATAAATCTTAACCGACAGTCCCCTTAGCCTCTGTCGGCTGATACGGCGGCAGCACAACGCGGGCCGCTTTCTCCTTTTTCATTCCCAAGGCCCAATCTGCCTGCATCAGCGTGTGAATGTCACGCGTTCCCTCGTAAATAACCGCCGCCTTGCAGTTACGCAAGTAACGTTCCACCGGATAATCGTTCGTATAGCCGTTCGCACCGTGTATCTCGATCGCCATCGAAGCCGCCGTTTCCGAACGCACGGTCGCCTGCCATTTTGCAAGGCTCGCCGCCTTAGCACTTGGCTTTCCGTGATTCTTTAGATAGCCGCATTTCAGCCACAGTAGGTGTGCCATCTGATAATCGGCTTCCATGTTGGCGATCTTCTGCTTCACTAGCTGAAATTCGCCGATCTTCTGACCCTGCACTTCCCTCGTGTTGGCATAAGCGACCGATGCATCACGAGCCGCACGGATCACACCTGTCGCTCCAGAAGCCACAGTGTAACGCCCATTTTCGAGCGAGAACATCGCGATCTTAAATCCTTCGCCCTCGTTGCCGAGCATGTTTTCCTTCGGAACGCGCACATCTTGCAGCGAAAAATAACCGGTATTTCCCGCTCGGATACCAAGCTTGCCGTGCAAGGTTCCGCTTGAAAATCCTGCCATCGTCCGTTCGACGATAAAACAGCTCATCCCGCTGTGGTCACGGGCTTTCTGCTTTTCCTGATCGGTCCAGCAAAAGAACAGAAAATGATCGGCGACATCGCCAAGCGATATCCACATCTTCTCGCCGTTCAGTATCCAATCGTCGCCGTCGCGTTTCGCATAAGAACGCATCCCGATTACGTCGGAACCTGCATTCGGCTCGGTCAACCCAAACGTCGCGAGCTTTTCGCCCTTCGCCTGCGGCACGAGGTATTTCTGCTTCTGCTCCTCGGTTCCCCAGCTAAACACGCTAAGCGAATTCAACCCGACGTGAACCGACATCGCGACCCGCAAAAACGTATCGCAAGCCTCAAGCTCTTCGCAGACAAGCCCCAGCGAAATATAATCAAATCCGGCCCCGCCATACTGCTCCGGAATACAAACCCCAAGCAATCCCAACTCGGCCATTTTGTCAAAAACCTTCCGCTCAAAATGCGACTTTTCATCCCACTCTTTTATGTACGGCGCCACCTCACCCGCACAAAACTCACGGACCGTGTTCTGCAAAGCTATATGTTCCTCTGTTAATTCAAAATCAATCACTTTATACTTCCTCAAAAATAGGTATAGCGAATCGACATTCTAGCACTTTCGATACATTTAGACTATCCATTCGAAATTCTGTATCATCAAAGCGGAACGGAGAAAATTTATGGCGACGGTAACTAAAGAGGCTGTTAAACGAGAGATTGACAACGTGCCCGTTGAAAAACTTAACGTGCTTTACAAGTATATAAAGGACTTATCTCGTGTAAAACCGAAGAAAAAAAATAAAGAGAGTCTGATGGCGAACTTGAGAAAAATCAAAATTGAAGCCCCGCCGGATTTTTCACGCAATATCGATCTCTACCTGAACGGAGAAAAAACGATTGAATAGGCTGTTCATCGACACTTCGTTCGTCATCGCACTTGTAAACGAAAAAGACCTGGATCACAAACTCGCGGTAGAGCTTTCCTTGCTCTACGAGGGATTCCCGACGTTGATCACCGATTCCGTCTTGCTGGAAATCGGCAATTCCCTTGCAAGACGCTTTAGGCAGGAAGCAATAAAAACAATTAACAGTTTTCTCTTATCCGGCGAAACCGAGATCATTCGGCTTACTCCTGAATTGTTCGACAAAGCCTTTTTGCTTTATCAAACTCACAAAGATAAGACATGGGGTCTCGTTGACTGTGTTTCGTTTGTCGTAATGAATGACTACTCTGTCAACGACGCACTCACAAATGACAAACATTTCCAGCAGGCTGGTTTCAAAGCGTTAATGCGGGATGACTAATATACTTAATTAATACGATTTGCTATTCAGAATATTCGTATAGCCGGTTCCAGTCCGGGCCCGGCAATATTGACGACCCGCCAGCCGTCGTCGAATTTCTGTAAAACCGCTTCACCTTCAATTGTCTTCGTATCTAAAGACATGGCCTTTCCAATGTCATTAACAGGAGCCAAACGCCACTTGAATTTCGCCTGAACCACGTTGGAACCTTCCTTCGGCTCTGTCAGCCCCGTCACTTCGACAAGCTCACGCTTTGCAAACGGCACCTTGTAATACTTCCCCGCCAGACCGCTCCCCGTTTCCCATTCCGCCGCTGCCTTTTTTCCTTTCTCAGTCAAATTCGCACTGTGCATTAATGGATTCGCCTGCCCCGCAACCTCAAGATACCCCGCCTTTTTCATCGCGTCATAAATCCGCGTGATCATCGCCCAACACACCCATCACATAAACCTCACCCAACCGAACATCGCCCGTTAGCACTTCGGAAAACTTCGGAAATTCGGAAATAAGTCCGGCTGCTCGCGAACGGCTCAAGTTGCCGCTACAGTTAATTGTTATAAACGAGATCGCCAAAAAAAGTAGCCACAAAAGGACAGATGCAGATATTCTACCCGACATAATTTCTTCTCCTGTTAAAGCTGATCTTGCTCAGAGAGCAAAAAAAACCGTTTTATCAGCACCCACAAACACCAAAAGCCTTGACGATCTGTGTACTATTTCCCTTTCTGACCGTCAATGTCACAGAAAATCTGGCGATTTCGCAACCTTCATCTTTGGGTGGGCAGAGCCAAATGATTGTCCGTACAACTTCAACCGTAATATTCCCGGATTCATAACGGCTTATGTAGCGGCTACCCAATCTTATTTTTGCTTTGGGATTGATTTGATTGACGAAACGCAACCTGATGTCTCGCCCGTCAATGTTCATCAGGGCGTCTTTGTTACCTTCTTCATCCGAAGCAAAGAAAATGTAACGTCGCGCTTTATCATCGGCTTTACTGAAACTGATATAACAGCCGCAGCCATCGACAGACTCAGTGCTTCGCAAAACACCGACCAGCCTGCTTTGTGCGGAAACGCTCATGCAGAACACATACATAACAAGCAAGATCAACCCTAATTTTAGTTTCATTTATTTTCTCCTTCCAGCATCTATGTTCGTCGAGCCGCTTAACCGGTTCTTTGCACCAGCGTATTGCTAAGCGTCGCCGACCTTTTCATAAAAGAAGTTATTTCAATACACGACCGGTGAAAGTCGCACTTAAAAGATAAAAATTCGCTTCCGAGTCCGGATCGGAAGAAACTGAATAGATTATCCGCCACTCAGAGCCCTTTTTGTATGCATTGGGACTATTATAAATACTCTTGTGAAAACGAGTTCTATCACCCCAATAAAAGAGTTTTACCTCACGGTTGATCTTCAAATAGAATGTTCCCCATTTATACATGCCCTTTTCAGGCCCGTCAGACTGATAGGTGACAACCGTCGACTTCCGCATCGAATTCTTCTGATTAGATTGAGCTGCACTAATGCAGACGCACACAGCAAGAGTTAATACCAAAAGCAAAACTGATTTTCTTATGCTCATTCTTACTCCAAAAGCTAACAGAATTCGTTTCCATTTCTATCTGAATACCTGTGCATTATGCGCATCGAGCCTTTCGACGAGTTCTTCAAGTTGGCCAATAGGAAGAGTTAAAAGACTCAAGGCATCAAGGTCGAAAGATGGTGAATTGACCCGGCTGTTTAATCTGCCGAGCGAATCGGCAAGCTCTTCCGAGCCTCGCCCAAGCCATGATGCTTTAATTTCCAGAGTTTTTGGAAGATTTGCGTAAAATGTTCTCTTTTCGCTTACAAACCCCGCAAACTCGGTCGCTAGTTCCTTATTTCTCAAGCCCGATAACCGCTGGTAATACGCTTTCAAATATTCCAGGTCACTACGCAGTAGGTTGGCGTGATAAAGAAGTTTGTCCCGATAATCTTCATCGGCTTTACCAATGCGTATTCGGATTTCACTCGCATCGGCCGCGTTCGGCGGAAGCGACAAATATTTGCGGTAATTCTCTGCCGCGCTTTTATAAAGTTCCAATGCTTCACAGGCGACCGCGAGATTGTAATAACCAAGCGAGTCCGACGGGTTTGTCTGGACGTAGGCAGTAAATATTTGCAAAGCCGATGAAAAATCACGGTTCAAAATGGCCTGTACACCACCGGCAAACTCTGCTTGCGGCGAGGCAACCGTTTTAGGCAAATATACACGGATGGCTTTTTCAAACGCCCGCGAAAGCTGTCCGCCATTGCTGGCCGGAAAGTACCTGCCGCCCGACGCCGAGGCGAGATATTGCAGATCGCGTTCGGCTTGGGAACCGACCTGTATTCCGTAGCCAACGGTCAGAATATTGAGTTTAGGATATAAGATTACCTTCGCCTGACTATACGTTCCCGCCGGACGAATATCGCCGCAAGTACTTTGTCCGTCGCTTAAGATTACAAGTCTGCCAAGATTAATATTAGGATGCGCATTCAGATAATCATTCAATTGAGCCGACGAACGCTCTATTCCCTGCGGCAGGGGCGTCCCGCCGTCAGGCCGTGGAATCTGAGATCGCATCGCCGTCTCTCCGTGCACAAGATTAGACGTAAAAGGCAAAATCTCCCGCGCTGCATTTGGCGAACAACCGCCGTTGAAAGTCCAAATCGAAACCGTCGAATTATCCTGCCCCCGCCGTCGGTTCTCCTTCATCTCATCCAAAGCGCGCAACCCTGCCGTCCGCACCTGTTCGATTTTGTTGTTGTCGTTCATGCTGCCCGAAACATCAAACAAAAAGAGTGTCGGAATTTCAGGAGTTTCGGGAAAAGGCAACGGCTCGGGTTGGGGTCTAATAATCAATTTTCGGACAAATGAATCAAGTGTATCAACCATTAGAACCAATTCAGAAAATTCTGAAGGTAGTGCCATTAACATCTCTTGAGGGAGACTTCCAATCAGTTCGGCGGGATCAACTTCTTGGCCCGTGAATTTCTTATTAACCAAATCGCCCAATTCAATGGCGAGCGAGACTTTTCCGGTTGCTTCTACAACCTCTTTGATCGCGTCCCCATCTTTGAAATAATAGGTTGTTGCGCTCAGCATCGCTTCTGCAGCAGTTTTTACTGTCACGAACTGTTCTATTTTCAAGTTTTTATCTTGAGCGGCATAAGTAGATGCTAGAGCTTTTTCAAGAGGTGCGATCCTACCCAGTGTAATTTTCGTCTGAACTGAATCACAATGCGAACTTCGCGGCAAAGCCAAGGTAAAGTTTAAGTTGCTCAAATTTGACTGCACAACATTTTGCTTCGTTTGTTGAATCAGCGTAATAAGTACCTTCGCATTCGTATCAGAGATTCTGCCTTCGCTAGCTTCTTTTTCAAGTTTTTGAAAAACGTCGGAAATATAATGTCGTGTTTCAGTAGAGCCCTTTAAAGGCTCCAATCTTATCTCACCCACAGGGTTGATTGCTTGACAAGGGGCTTTCGCATTACGGTGGACAACGTTTAAAACTTCCTGACCCCACTTTGTTTGAAGTTGAGACTTGATGCCCACTCGGTATCGTTCAACGTCAAATCCAAAAGTTGGTTGTGAAGAACCCGCTTCTTTGACCATCTTCTTGACATTTTCAACGTAGCGACCGGAATTGAAGACCATTTCCAATTTCCCGGCGTTTTCCTTCATGTTTTCCACGACCAAAAAAATTGAACCTAAAGCAAGCGATGAATCTACGGTCGTTTCAATCAAATTTTTTACTTTGATACCGTCAATAACGTCTTCCATTATGCCGAAAAGCTCGAAAGAATTCTTAATGCTGTCCATGACCGTTTTGAACGAATAGGCCATTCGGAGACTTCGAAACATGTTTTCCGACTCCGCAAATGCCCTAGATGTATCATCTAAATCAAATTCGATTTTTTGGAGGACTACTTTTCTTAGTTCGGCGAGTTCTCGTTTGAGCTGAGCTTCAAGGACAGAATCTCCGCGCGGTTTTATCACGGATTGCGCTGGCAAAGTCGCAACGAGGTTCAGGAGTAACAAACCCGCTAATAAACTTTTAATTTTGCAAAAATAATTCATTCACTACTGGCAGCAACTTACGAATCTCTTGCCACGGCGTTCTCAATAAACGAAAAATCTGTAAGTGCCAACAAAAGTATTCAATTCAACGTCACGTTTAAGGTACCCATCACCCAGCCGGCATTTGTACGTTCTGCTTCTACCCTGGTTCTTATTGGCGTATTAGACGGCTCCGATTCCGAAAACGAACCACTTCCTAACAGTTCCTACAGCAAGCCGAGTCGGTTGTGGTGATAAAGTAATATAGACTTGGGCCTTGCCCTTCACGCAAGAGATTTTATTCACAGAAACGAGAGCAAGACTACTAAGTGGGACAGCACCATTGTATTGTTCGACCAACCTTTCTCCTTTAGCCGTTGCGGTTGAGAATGTGTGCACCCCATTGTATTCGAGCTGGACGAAACCGCTTTGATAGAAAAGATAATGTATTGGATAGTTTCGTTTAATCGTTGGAAGATCATGTAGGCTGAATCGCGTTGTCCCTGAGGTTAGAAAATATGGTTCGCCTGCCTGAAACTTGTCCAGACCGCGGATTAGGTTTGCGGCTTCATCAGCAGACAAACAACGACCAATTGACTCCGCTGTCTTCGCCGGCCGATTCGGAGCTACGGTTGGTTGCTGCCTCGGCATGACAGTTGGTTGCGGCTTCGGTGCTTGCCACCGAATGTATCGCCGACGCTTTCCATAAACCTTTCACGGCCAACCTCGGATTCGCTTAAATCGGCGTTGGCGTAATGCTCGACGACTAGGCGGCGCATGTCTCGGAGGCGTTTGAGCATTTCCGGGTGATTGCTGTAAAGAATTTCACCGGCGGCAGCTTCGTTGTAGTTCCCCATCAACCTACGCCAGACCTTCGGGGCTTCGCGGATGTCATAACCGAGCTTGATGGGCGTAATTCAGCCCAACGCGGTCAGCCTGATCCTCCATATCGCCGGTAAATTTATTGGACAGTATTAAAAAGCTAAGTTGATTTGCCCGCTTTCCGCTGTCCGCTCCCAATGCTTTGTACCGTCGTGGCCCCAACTATTGCTGAAAGCCATGCTAAAGGGACACTCGCCTGTACCCGACGGCGGACGTGTTCGTTAGTCACATGAGCGATCTCGTGCCCCAGCACAATTGCCACCTGTGCCTCGTTTTCAAGCAGCTTGAGCATGCCGGTGTGAATAAAGACGGAACCATCCACGAGTGCAACAGCGTTCGGGGTATCGTCTTCGAGAACATAGAAACGGAACAAAATTTTGTTCCGGTCTTACGGCACATTTCGCAGGTATCTCGGCACGAATCGGTCTCCGAGCGTGTTGATAAAAGCGGTTATCCGAAGATCATCGACAACTTTGTACGTTCGCTCGCCTATCTTTACGCCTGCTCCGGTTTGGCCAGGCGGCGGCACCGTCAGTCCACGCTTGAGTTTTTCCACAAGCTCATTTTCGAGCGGAGTGAAAATATTTGGCTTCACAGTTCCCTGTTTTATTAGAATTATACCGTTTGCTTGTCGAACCCCTTTCAAATCGAGCAGTGAACCTATCGGAATCTTCTTGAAGGGAAACAGATGACCAGATCCTTCCGTGCCGACCAGTACGGTGTTCAGGAGGAAGCACTATTTTCGCTGCGTCAACAAAAGCAAATGCGTTCTCGACACAAAATCGAGTGTGCCCATCAACATGGACCCGCCAATCATCCGCATTAGTTCGAAGCTTGATCTGCAACGCCGTTAGCTGCATGAAATTCGTCGTGTCAAGTTTGACCTCAACGGCCATGCCAGGACGAATCGTTTCGGGCGTGATCGAAGTGCCTTTATTGTTTTGAAACACCGTCTGCGGCGTGATCACCACGATGTCTGAAAATTCGCGATTAGGCAGATTTTTCTGATCTGTATCAATCGTTATGCTGTTGTAAGGCGAAGTAAATTCCAATACAAAACCGTCACCAATTTTTGACGGGAGCTTTGCCTTTTTGCCCGAATACAGAGAAATAACAAGGCCGATAAGGAGGAGAAACAATACGTACCGCAGCCAGAGATTCGAAAGGAACTCTTTAGCATCAGTAAAGAAACCGAACAGAATGTGAGTACCGTTTCATCCTGAAAACTCCGGGCTTGTTATTTAGTTGTCGGGTAGATCACGGCAATTGTAGCCTGTTTTCAGCGTGTCAATAAGCAATTGGTGTTATTATTTTCCCAGACTGATTAAATCAGCACGATTATGGAGAAAAAAATCTATTTCATTCTATTAGGGTTGGCGATCTTATTTCGAATACGATGCTCAAAACCGATCCGGCGAACCGATCCCGCCAATGCCAAAGCTGCTCTCGCAGCGTGAGCAGGCCGATGTTCGCGAAGCGTGGCTAAAGAAGCGGCTTGGGTCGCTGCTTTTGCCGATGATGAAGAGGCACGGCATCGAAATGTGGATCGTCGTCAACGAAGAGTTTCACAGCGATCCGGTAACGCCGCATATAGTTCCGCCGATACCGATAGTTGGCCGCCGCGATCTGTTTGTATTTATCGACAGAGGCGAACGGATCGAGCGCGTTGCCGTCGTCCGTTATGCCGAGGAGCGTTTGAAGAACCATTACACAATGCTTCTTCCGGGCCGCGATAAATTTAACGAAACGATCCGAAAGCTCGTCGATGAACGAAATCCAAAAACTATCGCATTGAATATCGGGGGAACCCGTGGCCAGCAAAGCGGTTTGACCTACGACGGCTACAAATTTCTTGCCGAAGCCCTCGGCCCCGACAACGAAAAGAAATTTGTCTCGGCCGCTAATCTCCTAACCGAATTTTTCGACACCCGCCTGCCCGAAGAGCTTGAACATTACCGCACCGCCGTGCTCGCAACCGACGTCATCACCCGCCGGGCATTTTCAAATGAGGTAATCACGCCCGGTAAAACGACCGCCGGCGACGTGCGTTGGTGGATGATCCAGCAATTAAATAACCTGGGCGTCGATACGTGGTTCCAGCCTGATCTTCGCATTCAACGGCAGGCTGTCCAAACCGGTACGACCAGCCAATTTTTAAGCACAGCCGATGAAAATATTGTTCTTGAACGCGGCGATCTTATCCACGTAGATTTCGGCCTCAACTACATGGGACTCAGCACCGACTGGCAAAAACACGGCTATATTTTGAAGGCAGGCGAAAAAGACGCTCCGGCCGGTTTGAAAGCCGCGTTGAAAAATACTAATCGATTGCAGGATATTATGTTTAGCCTCGCTCACTCCGGTATGACGGGAACCGAAGTTTACGATCAAACGATGGCCGAGTGCAAAAAGCAAACCATCGAAGCATGATCTACTCGCACCCGCTCGGCACGCACGGCCACGGCCTCGGCCCATCCATCGATTTTCGCGGCAACATCGGCGGCGGTGCCAACAAGATCCTGCCCGGTTCCTATATGTCCATCGAGTTGAACACATCGACCCTTGTTCCGGAGTGGAACAACCAAAAAGTGACAATCATGGCCGAAGACGACGCCCATATGACAGGCACCGGCTACAAATTCTTCCGCCCGCGACAGACTGAATTTTATTTGATTCGCTGACATAGTCGTAGCTTGCCGCGTTCCGTAAGTCGTTGATTTAATAACATGTCCGGTCACGGTCGTGCTACTGACAGAGCGACTGACATTTATGATCCTGTTCTCAAAAGCAGTAAAAATAATAAAAACCAAGTCCGTCCTGCTCGGCACGGAGAAAATCGATCTCACCGCAATGTCGGTCGCGTCCTGGCTGAGAACATCATCGCCGACAGCGATCTTCCGCCCTTCGACCGTTCGCAAATGGATGGATTTGCCGTCATCACAAAAGACACAGCAAAACTCCTGTAGATTTAAAGATCGTCGGCGAATCGTCCGCCGGAAGCGGGTGGCATCATAAGTTAAAGTCCGGCGAAGCCGTTCGAATAATGACGGGAGCACCGGTCCCGAAAGGTGCGGACGCAGTGCAAAAGGTCGAATGACAACTAGCGAGGGGGTGTTCATCTGCTCCGGGGTGGAAGAGTGGAAAAAACGATTTCGTCACCATAATCGAGCCGACCGAAAAAGGAAGATTTATCATTCGAAAAGGTGCGGAGATGCAAAGGGGCGAGAGTTTTCTCGAAAGGCGAAGACGTGACGACAAATGATCGCCGTTCTCGCCGCATTCGGATATGCAAAGGTCAAAGTCGCGAAACGTCCGCGGATCGCAATCATGGCAACCGGCAGCGAGATTGTCGAGATCGAAAAAAAGCCGGCACGAGACCAGATACGCAACTCCAACTCGATAATGTTGAAGGCTTTCGCGGAGAAACACGGGGCATCAGCAACGATCCTCCCGAATGCTCGGGACCGCATCTCCGATCTCAAAAAAAGCATATCGGCGGCTGCGAAAAAGAATGATATTGTCGTTATCACCGGCGGCGTATCCGTCGGTAAATACGATTTTACGAAAACGGCCTTGTTCGAACTCGGGGCCGACGATATTTTTTGAAAAAATTGCTCTAAAACCCGGCAAGCCGACGGTCTTCGCAAAACTTGGCAAGACCTTTATTTTCGGCTTGCCAGGCAATCCCGTATCGGCCGCCGTCACGTTTCATCTGTTTGTTCGACAGATGATAATGCAGATGCAGAACTCTGCGGACATTGGTCTACGGCACGGCTTTGCTGTATTGAACGAACGTGCAAAAGGCACTAAAGACCGCGACACATATTTGCCGTCGAAATTGGATACAGACAAAACTGGCAGGCTGATCGCTCAGCCGCTGAAATGGCACGGCTCATCGGATTTTATTGGTTTTGCGAGGGCTGAAGCTCTTATTATCCTACCGAAGGGATCATCGCGTGAAAAAGGCGAGATCTCCGAGATCGTACATTTATAAAAATATGGAACAACTTTCGCATTTCGACACTGCCGGAAAAGTAAAAATGGTCGATGTCGGCGACAAAGAGGCGACCGCCCGGATCGCAACGGCGTCGGGAAAGGTGTTGCTTTCCGCCGAGACTATCGCGATCCTGAAGTCTCAGGCAAATCCAAAGGGCGATGTGCTTGAGATCGCACGCATTGCTGGCATCATGGCAGCTAAAAAGACTCCCGAGTTTATCCCGCTTTGTCATCAACTGAATCTGTCGAAAGTTGACGTTACTGTGGAGATCAAGGAATACGGCATCTATCTCGAAGCAACGGCAAAAACCACATCGCAAACTGGCGTCGAAATGGAAGCCCTGACTGCCGTTTCGGTCGCTGCTTTGACCGTTTACGATATGTGCAAAGCCGTGCAGAAGGACATCGAAATTACTGAAATAAGACTCGAAACCAAAACCGGCGGCAAAGCCGATTACCAAAGAACGTAATTTATTGCCAGTTCTGATCGTTCTCCGTGTTCTTGCTGCAAAATTTGCGTGCTTTGTGTTTTAGGGTCAGAGTTTGACACTACGGACACAAAGTTCTCATTTGGACCCGATTTTTCTTCGCACCCGACGAACTTTCGGGTAGAATAGGCGTAAAGCTTTGAATGGTGAACCGAAAGGAGTTTTTGAAATGAACAAGAAATATTCGATAGCCGAAGACGCACGTCCGCAAATTTATCTATTGGTGGTCGCAACCATTGTCAGCATTGGACTTTGGCTTCTTTCGGCGTACCTGCCGCTGGTCGGTTATCTGACTTATCCATTGCGTTTGTTCGCAACATTTGTACACGAAGGCTCACACGCACTGACGACAATTCTACCGGCAACACGGTACAAAGCCTTTCGGTTGCGGCTGACGGAAGCGGCGTTGTTTGGTCTGAAAGCTCCGGTTGGTTCTCGCAGTTGCTTATATCAAGCGCCGGATACGTCGGCACAACCGCGTTTGGTGCCGGGCTTTTGGTTTGGATACGACGCGGATATTCGTCGCGGATCGCATTGATGGCTTCGGCCGGTTTTGTCGCCGTAATGACCGTAATCTTCGGAATTCTCGCACCGTTTTGGAACTTTCTCGCAAACGTCACCTTCGGCAGCGTCGTTTTCACGGTTTTCTCCGGCACGGTGCTTACGCTCGGCTTGGCGGCAGCGGCTCGTTATACAAGCCTCAAATGGGCAAATTTCGCGGTTGCATTCATCGCCGTTCAGTGTCTTTTGAATGCGGTTTTTGACCTGCTCAATCTCTTTTTCCTGTCGGCAATGACGAACACCCAATCCGACGCCGCGAATATGTCCGCCGCAACCGGCATTCCGTCGATCGTCTGGGTATTCATCTGGATGGGAATTTCGTTGGTGATGATCTCAATCGGCCTTCGCGTCTACGCCGTAAGCAAAAAAACGGCGGCGAGCGATTCGGTTTTTGAAGACTAAACTTTCTTCTTTTCGTTCGTTCTTGTTCTTCTTATTCTGTGGTCAGATTAAGTCCACCACAGAACAAGAGGAACAAGAACGAACAAGAGGAATTAATGTCTCCGCCTTATGCGTCGAAAAAAAGATGCGATTTCTCGTACCTTTCATTCTGATCTTGTTCTGACGAGCGTTGTCACGGCACAAGTGAAAACGCCACAGCCGCCGCCCGTAAAAGTTCCATTTGCCGAATCGCTCCAGGCTGTAGTCGTCACGAACACGGATCCGACGCATACAAGGCACAGGACGGCTCTACGAACGAAAGTCCGTTAGATCGAAATGGAAAAGTGTCGGGGATGAATTTCCAGTGGTCGTCGGTCGTGGCGGGATTGCGTGGAGTCGACTGTTCGATTCCGTTCCAGAAAGTGACTTGGTCCAGTTTTTGCATGAGGTTAGGCGATTAGATTGGGTTGATAGGTGATTACGTTGGAGCTTTGGCTTTGACCGGAAACGTATCGCGGGCGGCGTGGGATACGGCGACGCTAGTGTCCAGAGGCTACGATGGTTATAGTTAGTTCGTAGAAATGGAGCTCGGAAGTTTCCTACGCTCCCGAAGACTATTTCTGATTCAAAAAAGAAGGCGACGGCAAATCTCCTGCCGGAATGTTTCCGCTGACTTTCGCATTCGGCAGACCCGATAAACCCGGCGACGTGAAGCTTTCATATACGAAGCTGGAAAGTTACAGCGAGTGCGTCGATGATGTAGCATCCAGTCACTACAACAAGCTCGTTAACCGTTTAAAGGTAGGCAATTTCGATTGGAAAAGCTCAGAGAAAATGCTTGAGGTCGGGCCGGAATACGACCTCGGCCTGTTCGTTGCCACAATACTTATCCGGTTCGCAGAGGCGACGGATCGTGCATATTCCTGCATGTCTGGAAAGATGCTACAACCGGAACTTTAGGCTGCACGGCGATGCAGCGAGAGGATCTTCAAAAAATACTGGCATGGGCCGATCCAGCGAAAACTCCGTATTTAGTCCAATTGACCAAAGCCGACCATCGTAAGTACCAAAAATCGTGGAAGCTTCCAAAACTCAAATAACACTCGGTGAATTCCCTGTCGGTTTTCGGCTGCTTGTCCGGTCGAAAAAAGACTGGCGTTTTGCGGTTGTTTCGCGAAAAACCGAAGAGTTCATCTCGTTGTCGATCGCCTCGCCTACTGGTTATAACTATCGAATCAGGCGGACAGCGGATCTTGAGGTGGTGTTTGATGGCCGAATTCCCTTCCTTCTCGCGGATAACGGCGATACGTGGCGGGACAATTTTTCGGGCTATGATACCCGCTGGTAGCGTTATTTTGTCTTTGTCCTTCCGACCGCGATTACTTTACCGCTTTCATTTTCCTGAACGAACACAACATACCTCGTATTTTCCTTTTTCCACTTCGGATCAAGCTTTATATCAACCGATGTTTTCATTCCGCTTTGGGTCGGGCCAAAGTAGCGATCTCCGCAAGGCCACGCACGACCGAAGAATGCTTTAACGTCTTGCCGTTGTTATTTCCGGCCTTAACATTCGAAACGAGATTGTCCTCGGTTGCCGCAAGGTAAACGGTCGCCGCTTCATGTTTGGAAATGTTCTGGACGTTTATCTCGACTCGTTTCTCATTCAGTTCAACATCTACATTTGCCCTTGACCGGAACGGCGGCTTTTGCGATCACATCCGCTGCCTGCCCGCCATTGCTCCCAATAAATTGCTTTTGCCCGTCAACGATCATTTGCGGTGTGTAGATCGAATCGAGCTTCAAACGTTTCGCATATTTGTTCTGACGATCGGTGAAAACCGGCGAGGAATATTCGTCCTTCCAGCCGCGATCGTTAAAGTAATCGACATGAAAACCGAGCGTGATAACCTCGGCTCCCTGAACCGGCTGCGTCGTGTCCAGAAACGCTAACTGAGCATCGGCCGGCGGGCAATTCCCGCAGCCTTCGGATGTGAAAAGTTCAACAAGAACAGGCTCACGAATGCCGGGTGGCTTTGCTTGCGGAGTGGGCGAGGCAGATGCCGTGTTGGCATCATTTTCACCCGAACAGCCAATAAAGGCTAGACAAAAAAAGAACAGGCTAAAATAACGATCGATCTCATACACGGATAGAATACCAGATGCGTTCATCTGATCGCTATCTCTTTGCTTTGCCGATTGCGATCACCCTGCCGCTGACATCTTCCTGAGCAAATACGATGTATTTAATGTTCTTCTTATTCCACCCCGAACCGGTCGGGAGTTTTGCCGAGCCTTAAACATCGTATCGGAGGACATTAATTTCCCGACAACCTCCAGCTTTCGCACGACCGAAATATGCGGAAGTTTTTTCCCGCCGTTCTCGCCGTTTTTAACGTCCGTGACAATGCCGTCTTCGGCTGCCGCAAGGTAAACGGTTGCCGATTCGTGCTTTGGCAGACCGATCTCAACCTCGGCATTATTTTCCGTGAGTTTAATATCATAACGGCCTTTGGCTGAAGCCGCTTTTGCGATTGCATCCGTCGCCTGTCCGCCGTTACTGCCGACGAATTCGGCCTGGCCGTCCACCACCATCTGCGGTGTGTAGCTCGAATTCAGCTTCATCCGCTGAACATATTGGTTCTGGCGTTCGCTGAACTCGGCCGACGAATACGCGTCCTTCCAGCCCAACCGGTCCCAATAATCAACATGAAACGCGAGCGTTATAACCTCGGCACCCGAAACAGGCTGCTGCGTTTCAAGAAACGTCAATTGACGGTCTGCGGGCGGGCAGCTTGAGCAGCCCTCGGACGTAAAAAGCTCGACCAAAACAGGCTGGCGCGTCTTCGACTCGGTTGACACGACTGGCATTTCTTCGGGGCCACGGCTTTCGGCAGTTTGAATCGAACAAGCTGAGAAGACTGACAACGCAATGGAAAGTGCGATAAATAAAATTGTTCTCATATCAGTATTATGCCAAAACCCGGCCGCATTTATTCCGGTTTTGCACAAACTTCGCGATTTGTTTAGACTTGAGTTTTGCTTTTATTAACGGATTTTCCACCTATGGCGGCTGTAAAGACAAAGAAAGACGAAGCGATCGAGGTACGCGGTGCCCGCGTTCACAACCTCAAGAATATTTCGGTTTCGCTTCCGCATAATAAGCTGACGGTGATCACCGGCGTTTCCGGCTCCGGCAAATCGAGCCTTGCCTTCGACACGATCTATGCCGAGGGCCAGCGCCGCTATGTCGAATCGCTGTCGGCCTATGCCCGCCAGTTTCTCGAACGCATGGACAAGCCCGATGTCGACGAAATTACCGGCATCGCCCCGGCAATTGCGATCAGGCAAAAGAATTCGACAAAGAACCCGCGATCGACCGTCGCTACTCAAACGGAGATTTACGATTATCTCCGCCTTCTTTATGCTCGTGCCGGCCAGACGATCTGCCACGTTTGCGGTCGCGAAGTTCAGAAAGATTCGCCCGAGTCTGCAGCCGATGACGTTCTTGCAAAATTGCCGGAAGGTACAAGATTTTACGTTTTGTTTCCGGTGTTGGATCACGTCAGCCCAAAAAGCAGCGAAGGGCAAATCGAAAGCCAAGACAAAGACCGCCACTCCGCAATTGAGCACAAGCGCGTTTCTGATGTCGCTATTGCAGCAGGGCTTTTCTCGTCTTTTTCGCGGCGGCGAGATGATCGAGCTGCAAAAGCCAGAAGATTTTCCCTTTGACGATTTCGATGACACGTTTGTGTTGATCGACAGGCTTACTGTTTCGGCGGAAACTCGGCAGAGATTAGTCGATTCGCTTGAGATATCGTTTCGCGAAGGCCATTCGGCGGTGATCGAAACGACAGACGGCGAGCGTCTGAAATACTCGGATTCTTTCATCTGCAAATACGACGGCACGTTCTACGACGAACCCGAGCCGCATCTTTTCAGCTTCAATTCGCCATACGGCGCTTGTCCTACTTGTCAGGGTTTCGGCAACACGATCGGCGTCGATTACGGATTGGTCATCCCGAATCCGCTGCTTTCGATGAAACAAGGAGCCATCGATCCATTCTCACGGCCGCAGCATGCGTGGGCACAAAAGGAACTGCTCAAATATGCGGCCAGTGCTTCGATCGACATTGATATGCCCTATGCCGATCTTCCCGATTTCCAGCAGAATTGCATCATTTACGGCGACGAAGGCTGGCGCGGTGTTCAGGGCTTTTTCAAATGGCTCGAGACGAAGAAATATAAACTTCACGTCCGCGTGTTTCTTGCGAAATATCGCGGCTACACGGTTTGTCCGGATTGCAACGGTGGCCGTCTCCGGCAGGCTGCTCGCGATGTAAAAGTCGGCGGCCTTTCGCTTCCGGAGATTGTCGCGATGTCGATTGGCGACGCACAGAAATTTTTTCAGTGAACTTAGAACTGAGCGAAGAACGTAAGCAGATCGCCGACAAAGTTCTGCTTGAGATCGAACGGCGGCTGAAATTTCTTGTCGAGGTTGGCCTGGAATATTTGACGCTTGCCCGTGTTGCATCGACACTTTCGGGCGGCGAGGCCCAGCGTATTCAGCTTGCGACAAATCTCGGCTCCTTGCTCGTCGGAACGCTTTATGTGCTCGACGAACCGAGCATCGGGCTTCATCCGCGTGACAACGCCCGGCTGATAAAAATTCTCGAAAATCTCCGCGACATCGGTAACACGCTGCTTGTCGTCGAACACGACGAAGAAACGATGCGCGCCGCCGACCACATCATCGACATCGGCCTCTTCGCCGGTGAACTCGGCGGAAACCTTGTGTTCGAAGGCAATTTCGCCAAGCTTCTAAAGGACGAGATTTCGCTGACCGCCCGATACCTTCGCGGCGACGCTGAGATAAAAATTCCGGCAAAACGAAAGGCCGTAAAAGACAAGATCGAGATCATCGGTGCCCGCGAACATAATCTCAGAAACGTGAACGGTGGACATTCCGCTCGAAATGCTCGTCTGCATCACAGGCGTTTCAGGTTCCGGTAAATCGACTCTTGTTCACGATGTTCTGTACGCCGGTTTGAAGAAAAAACGCGGCGAGTGGCAATCGCACGTTGGGCTGTTTAAGGAGATCACGGGAGCAGAGTTGATCGATGATGTCGTGCTCGTCGATCAGTCGCCGATCGGCCGCACGCCGCGTTCAAATCCGGTCACATATATCAAATCCTACGACGCGATCCGCGATCTGTTTGCGGCAACTGCGGCTGCAAAATCAAAAGGCTACAACGCCTCGCATTTCTCGTTTAACGTTCCTGGCGGACGCTGTGAAACATGCCAGGGCAGCGGTACGGTCACCGTCGAAATGCAGTTTCTCGCCGATGTCGAACTGACCTGCGAAGACTGCCGCGGCACGCGTTTTCGCGAAGAAATTCTCAACGTAAAATACAAAGGCAAAAGCATTCACGATGTGTTGCGACCTGACGGTCCGCGAAGCGATTCTTTTCTTTAAGGAAACCAAAAAACTCGTCACCCGGCTGAAAACTTTGGACGAAGTCGGTCTCGGATATCTCCGTCTCGGCCAATCAGCCACAACGCTTTCCGGCGGCGAAGCTCAACGCGTCAAGCTCGCGGCCCATCTTTCGCAAAAAACTAAATCGAATACGTTGTTCATATTTGACGAGCCGACGACCGGCCTCCACTTTGAAGACATCAACAAACTGCTCGCCGCCTTCCGCGCCCTGATCGACAGTGGTTCAAGCCTTGTCGTCATCGAGCACAACATCGACGTAATAAAAACAGCGGATTGGGTAATAGACCTCGGCCCGGAAGGCGGCGTCGGAGGCGGTGAGGTTGTTGCGATCGGAACTCCTGAGAAGATCGCCAAGAACAAAAAATCACATACCGGGCAGTATCTGGGCAGGATTATATGACTACTGTCGTCTAAGTGCTAAGAATAAAGAGACGCCTTTACGAACCTGAATCACAATAATCGATAGTAGATCTCCGCTGAAACGGTCTTTGGTGTAAGAAGAGCATGTCGATTGCTGAAAACGATAACGTAGCGTCCTGGTGGCGTCGTTACATTAATACGTCCACGAGCCGTTCGTGATGTAGAGTAAAGAGCTGGAACCTGATCGCCATTCTGCCATGCGTTGAAATTAAGTTCATCCAACACGGCTGCATCAATATCTTCACTGCCACCATAAACACGAAATGCACCTTCAATTTCGCAGGCCGCATCACATTGAAGCCGAAACCAGCGGTATTGTCTGGCCGCAACTGGGATATGGTCATTTACGATCAGAATTTTGGGATTATCGTGAGGTGCTGCCGTCGGCGCGAATGTGTTGGCCGCATTGGTGGTTGCGTTGTTAGTAGCGTTTGCTGGAGGTGATGCAGCGAGAAGTTCTTCAGATCGAGTAGGCTTGGCGTTCGGTGTAGTCGAATTTTTTGATGCAATATCTTTCGGTGCCGTCGGCAAATTTACTTTGTCGGCGTCTCGATTCATGTACGTCGAGCCGCCAATTATTGCGACACCGAGAACTACGCCAAGCACCAGAATCGCGATGCCGCCAATCGCGGTGAAGAGCCATCTGCTTCCAGAACTATTTCTTGCTGCGGTCGTCGGTCGAACGCGTGTCACTTCTTCATCAAGTGGCTCAACAGACGAAATGTTCGCCTCGCTAAAATTAAAAGACGCAACCGGCTTTGCGCAACTCGGGCAATATACGTCGGAAGCAGTTAGTTTTTGGGCACATTGGGAGCAATACATTTTCAGTTGATTAAAAACTTAATTCTTGGCGTAACTCTTCTCCGGTGTACTGCCAGGCGGATACTTTATACGAACCAAGAAGATCTAGAAACTCTGAACGGGAAAGTCCAAGTATCTCCGCCGCTTTGCCTTGCGAAACTTTTCCAATCTCAAACCATTTTACTACCGCGGCAACCAGTATCTCGCGGCCAAGATCATCGGCTACTGTTTCAGGAAAAGGATAAGCTTTGTCCGGGACATCGATCGAAACCGTATTCATAAAATAATTATTCCTTAAACAAGGTAAAAGTTGCAATCTTTTAATCTTTCCTAGATTAGTCGTCACCGAATTTCGCCCGCCATATCGGTGCGATCTGTTCCATTACCTTGCAATCGCAGTAGCCGCCGTTGTCGTTTAGCCAGCCGGTGATCTTTGGGAAGCTCAGGTGCCGTTCCATCATGTACTGCATCGAGAATCGCAGGCTGTGATTGCATTCCTTATCGAAAAGCTCGTCTTCCAGATAATTCAGCAGCTCGCTGATGCTTTCCTGGCCTGCGGGCAGTGTGTCAATAAAGCCTGCAGCTCTTCGCCGCTCAACTGTTCGAGATTTTCGATCTCACGTTTTCTTACAACCGGCATAATGTCACCACGTGTCAGTAGCCCGCACGTAAGTAAGGGCTCCCGTTTTTACCTGAGTCCTTACTTACGTGCGGGCTACTGACACAATCGATATCTAAAATTCTCCTTCCGAAACCCGCAGCAATTCCGCTCGCTCGGCCTCTTCGCGTTCTTTTTGCTTCACGCCTTCGCGGCCATCATACGTCAAAAACTTTGGCAGAAACAATGCCGCTCCGCCGACGGCAACGACGCACAATATTCCACCCGATATCAAGCAGCTTTGACGCCAAACTTCTCCGCAACGATCCCCATCTTAGCACTGCCGAGCATCGGCCCGGTCAGATAGCTCATCATTTCGATGCTCGCGAGCCTTCCGCGCAAGTGATTTGGTATGGTTTGATTCCATATCGAACCGCGAAATATGCCGGAGATCATGTCGAAAAATCCGGCCGCTCCAAGAAATAATAGTGCGGGCACAATGCTGTTAGACATACCAAAAAATATAATCGCAACGCCCCACAAAACGGCAGCGATAGTAACAAGCAGGCCGTGCCTGTGAATATTTTTCGTCCAGCCAGACGTAAGGCTTGCTATCAAGGCACCCGCGGCAATCGCCGCAGGGAAAAATCCGACAAACTTTATCACCGTAGATAACCGCCAACGCCGGATACAACGCCTGCGGCATCGCAAAGAACATCGCCGCGATGTCGATAAAATATGTGCCGACCAGTTCCTGTCGGCTGAATGCATATTTCCAGGCTCTTTTTATACCTTGCCAACTCGGCTTTTCTGCGTTTTCCGGCGACGGAACGGCACGCAACAAGAACACCGCGATGAGGGACGCAATAAATGTAAAAAGATCGATCGTGTAAGCAACGGACGCGCTGAATTGCGTCGCAATGATGCCCGCGATCGCCGGACTGACGATCGCTCCGACGCTCCAGCGAATCGAATTCAAAGCCATCACGGCAGATATCAGGTCGGGCGGAATTATTTTCTGGATAAACGATTCGAAAGCCGGTCGTTGTATCGCTGCCAGACCCGCGTGCAATGCGACGCACAGAAACAATACCCATATCTGCGGCGTCGGCAGCATTGAGTTTATCAGCAAGATTGCCGTCGTCACCGTTTGCCCGATCTCGGTCAGCCGCAGCATCTTCCGCTTGTCCAGAAAATCAGCCAACGCCCCGCCGACAAACGCCAACACAACCATCGGCACAAACTCGGCAAGGTAAATGTACCCGACCATCGCCGACGATTGCGTGATCTGATACATCTGCCACGGCACGACGATAAATGTCATCATCGAACCAAAAAACGACACAAGCTGCCCAAAGAAAAGCAGCCTGTAATCGCGAGAGACTTTTAATGGAGAGAGATCGAGAAGCATAGTGCAAACTTACGGAAAGGATAGCACAACCTTTTCTCGTGCTTTACCTCGGCACGTCCCATCCCGGGCGGGAAACTCCTTTACTAATTGGAAAGCGTTTTTCGACTCGTCTATAATGCCAGCGTGTTCGCCTTAGTATATTTATTCGCAATGTTTATCCTGGGTGATCTGGTCTGTCGGCGTATTTTTACTTTTACGTCAATACAGCACCGGCTTGCCGCGGCGTTTCTATCGGGGCTTTTGTTCAGCTCCTGGCTAACTTACGTATTTGCTCTGCTGTTCGCAAGCACAGCCCAGCCATTGTTATGGGCGAATCTACTTTATTTTGCGATAGCAATTGGATTGATTTTTCTGCTGCGGAAACCACAATTCGGACAGCCTGGCGATGGTTTTTTTAGAAAGATTTTTAGATTGATTCGTAAAGTGGTTACTCGGGGTGAGCAGGAGTCCGATGTGACTAAGCCCGGTGCCGAAGAGCGTATAAAACTAGATTCCGATAGCAGACCAATTGGCACGGCAAAATGGGACTGGCTGTGCCTAAGTATTTGTCTAGCCTTTGGCTGCTGGTTGTTCTTTGCGACGTTGGACTACTCAAACGGCAACTTTGAATTCGCCATCAAAAGCTGGAGCGACTTCGGGGCTAACCTATCTCTGTCGCAGAGCTTTGCATTAGGAAGTAACTTCCCTACAGAACATCCTTTTTTCCCCGGTGAGACAATACGTTACCATTTTCTGTTTTGGTTCCAGGCGGCAAACCTTTCATTTCTCGGCTTAAATCTTGTCTGGAGCGTCAACTTACTCAGCCTGCTCTCACTCGCGGCTCTGCTTGTGCTGATAATGACTTTTGCTGAAATACTGTTCGGCTCGCGCTCGGTTGGCCGAATCGCAGCAGTTTTATTCTTCTTCGCCACCAGCTCTTTTTCATACGTTCCTTTTCTACTTTCTAAAGCCAATTTCAGCGAAGCCGTCAGTTCGATTTTGAATTTAAGCGACTTTGTAAAATCAGGATATCCATTCCGGGGAGAAGATTGGGGAGGCTTGACGGTCGCTGTTTTTTCAAATCAGCGCCATCTCATAAGCTCGGCGGGCATTCTCCTGCTTGTTTTAGTCTTTTTGGTCGAATTCTATAGGCGAAAAGGAGCATTTACCGTGCCGGAGAATGGAAAGCTCGAATTGATTCTGGAAAGAGAAACTGAGACAGATTTAGAAAGTATCGGGCAAGAGCAAATACAGTCTGAAATTCGCAGATCTCAAAAATGAATTGCCGGGCTTAATTTTGTGCGGAGCCTTGATCGGTTTATTGCCATATTGGAACAGCGCCGTTTTTGTGTCCGCCTCGGTTGTTCTCGGAAGTCTTTTCATCTTCTTTCCTTACCGACGACAGCTTGCGGTTTTGATCGGAACCTTTGTCCTGCTTGGCTTGCCGCAGATATTAATGTTGAGATCGGGCAATCTCGCTTCTTCGGGACAGTCTTTATTTCATTGGGGCTACATAATCCCGGAGCCTACCGTGCCGCTCGTTTTAGAGTATATTGTGTGGACCTTCGGAATTAAGTTGATATTGCTTTTAATTGCCTTCTGGTTTGTTCCTAATTCTCACAGGCGTCTGTTAGTCGTAATTACAAGCTTAGTGCCGGTCGTTTTTCTCTTCCAGCTAAGCACCGATGCATTCAACAATCACAAACTCCTGAATATATGGACGGTTCTATCGTCTGTCTACGTTGCATATGCCATTTGGCTGATTGGCAGAGCGAGCTTCATGCGTGGCACGCTGGCGGTTGCTCTGACAATTGTGATGATCCTTGGAGCGGTCATAGATCTGTTTCCGATACATAATGACAAATTTGTCTCCGTGCCATACAAAAACGACCGTCTGACCACATGGTTATTTGAAAATACTCAAACCACCGATCTGTTTCTATCGGACACGCTTCTCTCACACCCGATCTTGTTTACAGGCCGCAAAATATTTCTAGGTAATACTTTATTTGCATGGACTGCAGGTTATGAACTAAAGGACCGGGAAAATACTTATCGCATGATGTTTCAGGAACGTGATTTGGAGAAGCTTCTTCGGCTTTTGAATGACAACAAAATTGTTTATGTGGCAATTGATGACGGCTTGCGTGCAAACGGATCGATAAAAGGGCTTAATGAGTCAATTTATCAAAAGAATTTTGAAAAAGTATTCGAAGACACTGAGCGCCGTTACGGAAATCTGACCCTATACAGGGTTCCTGCAATTCCCTAGCTCTGCAGCGAGTGGAAAAATGTAGCCAATTAGTCACCTCGTAGTTTCATAAAGCATATAGTCGCCGCTGCGGCGTATCCTCGTGCAATGGGTGCAATTTTGCTCGCTGCTTATGACGATAGCTCCGGCCGGCGGCCTTCGTCTGTAAGGTAGGTGAACAAATTCGCCGATGTCTCTGCCTTCAAGCGTCGCATACCAAAACGAGTGAATATATGCAGGCTGCCAATCATCTACAAGATAGATCGGTCTATTTGGCTGCTCCACGGCCGCGTCATACAGCGGCTTATAATCTGCATCGAAATATTCACGGCGGTTTGGGCCTTCCTGATAGTATTTCCAATAAAAGTATGAAGCCTCCAAAACGGTGCAAGTTAATATTGCCGCCAGAATTCCCTGGCGGAGCGGCACCGGATAGATCGAGGCTATAGCGGATTTGTTTATCACTTCCGATTTATTTACCTGATCAACTTCAACTTCCGATGCCTTATTTTCAAACAGCAGCTCCAGGGCCGGCACCATCAAAAGTAATACGAATATCGGATGGGCGATCATTCTCAGCGTATGAAGCGAATCCACGGTCAAGGCTCCCGGCACTACCGAAGCCAACAAACCTAGCAAAACGAACCGCCACCACGGATCGCTCCGATGGCGAATCAGTACGATAAAAATTCCGGCAACCGCCAGAATAAGCGTTACGGCAAAAAAACTGCCGAAGGCATCCGGTAAGTGGTGTCGCGGGTTTATGTCACCGGTCACGATCAGTTTTATCGGATTGAGGTCTTCGACAAAACGGCCTGCAAATCGAACGAAGATTTCGAAATAGGAGCTTTCCGGCCTGAGGTACGAGAGCAGGTAAAACCTCGTGGTTATATCGGGGTTTTGCCAGATAAAAACGGCAAGCGGTATCAATGTCAATCCGTATAGCACCCATGTTTTGAAGATCGACACAATGCGGGATTTATCGACCGCAAAACAAATCAAGCTCAATGCCAGAAGCGGCCCGAGCAGCCTGCCGATCGTATAACTATAAGTAAGAAGGGTTAATGTCGATACAACCGAAAGAACGCCAGCCCATGTCCACCTGTCCTTACGCTGCGTGTTATAAACAGCCCAGAGAAAGAGCACGACCGCCATCGGATAGAAAAACGTTTCCAGCACCAGACGTCCGACTTCAAAAAGCCACGGCGTCAACAGTGCGAACCCCCCCACGATAATGCCGACCGCACGCCGTCCCGAAACACGAGAGGCCAAAAGTCCCAGCAGCAAGCTGGCCGCAAACACGGATGCCGCAGCCAAAAGCCGCGCTATAAGAATGCTTGGGCCGAATAGCTTGAAGATCAATGCGAGCAGGTATATCTGCGTCGGATTCGAATACTGAGTAAACCCGCCGGCGTAAAGCTGAAAAAATAAAGGAAACTGCGGGCCGAACTCACCCGCACCAGTGGTAGAAACAAGGTAGGCATTATAGGAAAGGCCAGACTCGTCAACATAAAAGCCGGGCGGATTATTTCCGATGCCGACAAGGTAGAGAGCGAACAACAATACTATCGCCAACACCCAGATCACTAGACGAGTAGTTTTTGAGGAGTTAAAAAGAATGGTCGGAGTCGAAGAAACCATTATTGAATCGGCCAACAAATTATTACAAGTGGTTTTATCTTAACCGACAAAAGCGATATTGATCCCGCTAAACCCCATAAATCTTCAGCTTAAATTCGTCGTTGGAGGTTGTAAGTTCGGCTTTTCGCCCGAAAAGTTCAACGCCTGTTTCAGTATCATCGGCAACCCGCCGCGTGGGACGTTCGCACCGTACTCGCGGCGGTTAAAGACCGCGGAGATCTGCGGATTTAGCCGCTGCGTAATGCCGTAACGCATCGCCCGCGAGGCCGGTGGGACAAAACCGTTCGTACGCCGAGCGTTTATAAATTCAATGGCATTGTCGTAAATATTTATCCTCGTCGGAATATCCCGAAAAGCGAGATCGCGATGGACAATGGCGTTCGCAATCGCCTCGCGGATCGCGTAAAGGTGATAGGCACTGCGCGGCCTGACGTGCATGCTGTCAACGGGAGCAAGTTTCTTTGGCTTCTCTTTGAGCAAATCTACATAACGCAACACAAACCGCTGTATCGATTCGTAAAGCGACAGCAAATTCCCTTGCAGCTCAATGGTTTCGATCAACTGAGCATCGCCATTCTCGCCCGAAAACCGCGAAACTTTTACGCTCGACCTGGGAAACAATTCCGCAATGCTTTCATTCTTTCCGAACAACGTAACGGCGGCAACTGTCGGGAAAAAATCGTCTCCGGTTCCCACTGCAAGAAGCAGGTCTTTTTTCAAAAACTCCGCCGTTTGGTAAAGATTAAAATTTTGATTGACCTCTTCGAAGCCGCTCGCGAAAGTCCAAAGCAGTCCATCATCAAAGTCCTTTTCGCTGCCGTTAAACAGCGGAATGTTCTCATATCCAAGCGGCCTGATCTCATCCAGCCACATCGATAATTGTTCACGTGCGACTTCCCTCCTTTCGGCACCAAATCGCATGTAAAAGCGCCCGTCGCTCGTACGGTAGGGCCGGTTTCGCGGTTCGACATCGATGACCACAACACGCTTGCCGCTGTCGAACGCGATCATATCAAGAAGAGGAATGATCGGTGGCACGATCTCTTCGCGGCATATCCGCACGAGTTCGTCACGGACCGCCTCAGGATCAGTCAGGCCTTCGATGCGAAATTGGTCGGTAACGCCAAAAATGATCGTACCGCCGCTTGTGTTGGCCAAGGCGACGATTCCCTGTGTGATCCGTTCGGGATTCGACAGCTTTACCTTGAGTTCAAGATATGTGTCCTCGCCGCCCTTGATCAAACGCAGCAATTCAGATCTTGTCGTTACCTGAGCGGGTTGATTAAGTATGTATTCCTGGTGAGAACGGTCTCCGGCAGGATCAAAACGTTGAGTGTGTCGGAACTTTCTGCGTGGCATAAGTTTCGGCGTGAGAATTTTTGTCAAGACGGATCACGCTTTGCATCCGCCCGAGTGTTTCATATGAAAACACCGCTGGATTTAGTCTTTCAACCTTCTATATTGAAACATTGTGTGGGATAAAAGTAAATCATCGGTTCTTGAAGGTAGATACGTTTACAAGAATGACCACGAATTCCGATATGTTGATGTTATTATATCGGGATTATTTAAGTTATGATTCAACTATGAACCAACTAACAAGAATCACGTTCAACACGAAAGTCATGGGAGGCAAACCTTGTATTCGCGGACTGCGCGTGACCGTCGGAGCAATTGTTGGGCTTGTTGCCTCCGGACATTCATTTGACGATATTTTAAAGTCGTATCCTTATTTGGAGGAAGAAGACTTCCGCGAGGCTCTCGCTTACGCCGCGTGGCGTGTTGAAGAAATCGAAGCTCCGCTTATCGCCGCATGAAAATTCTGATCGACATGAATTTGTCACCTGATTGGGTAGCGGCATTTGCAGCAAATGATATCGAATCGGTTCATTGGTCCACGGTTGGCGACCCGCGAGCCGAAGATGACGAAATAATGGCTTATGCGCGGGCAAACAATTGTATTGTTTTCACGCATGATCTGGACTTTGGAACAATACTAGCGTTGACACAGAGCGGAGATCCGAGCGTCGTTCAGGTTCGCGGCACAGAACATCTTGACAGTTCATCTTGCGAATACCATCGTCGCGGTTTTACAAACCAATAAAGAAACTTTAGAAAAAGGCTCGTTGATCACAGTGGACGAAAGCAGAGCGCGGGTTCGTATCTTGCCGCTGCGGGGACGATCGTAATCTATTATAGCCGCCGATCGGTTTCGACGAGTTCCATTGATAGACACGATATTATTATTTATTAAGGACCAATTAAATATAGCTGCATAATCGATTGTGCAAACTGAATCTATCACAGCATACATAGGGATCGGCTCGAATCTGGGCGACCGGGCTGGGAATCTACTGCTCGGCGTCCGCGGGCTTATGGAGGCGAGTTTTGTCGTCAATAAGCTTTCGGCGATATACGAGACCGAGCCAGTCGGCCTTGACGATGAAGCCCCGACTTTTTTGAACATGGTAGCGGAGATACATGCCTCAGGCATCACGCCGACGCAGATGCTTGCACGAATGCTCAGGATCGAATATCTATTGGAACGTACCGACAAGTCACTAAAACAACCTCGGACGATCGATCTCGACTTGCTTTTCTATGCTCAGGAAAAGACCGACACGCCGTTCCTGACCGTTCCGCATCCGCGTGCTCATCTGCGGAGATTCGTCCTCGTCCCAATGAACGAGGTAGCTCCGACCTACATCCATCCGATCTTCAATAAAGATATCAGCACGCTGCTGGTCGAATGCGAGGACAACTCGAACGTCGCCCGTTGGAATCCGAACGCGCGAAACGGCCAGCATTTATCGTCAAACGGCTAGACTTAAAACCCGCGAACGGCTAGACTTATCTCAATTTTATGGCCTACCTAAAACCCGACCAACCCGAAAAAGTCTACGTTCCGGCGCTCCGTGCGGCTAAGGAGAAGGGCGAAAAGCTGGTTTGTTTGACGGCGTATGATTATCCAACCGCACGAATCGTCGATGAAGCCGGTGTCGATATTATTCTGGTCGGCGACAGCATGGGCAATGTCATTCACGGCTACGGCAATACGATTCCGGTCACGATGGAAGAGATGCTTTCGGCGACAAAGGCCGTAAAACGCGGCTCGAATCACGCGCTGATCGTCTCCGATATGCCCTATGGCACTTTTCACACCGGCGATAATAAGGCCGTGCGGAACGCCATGCGGCTATTGAAAAATGGTGGTGCCGAAGCTGTAAAACTCGAAGGCGGACGAAACCGTGTCGACCTCGTCAAACGCCTCGTCGATGAAGAAATCCCGGTGATGGCGCACATTGGCCTGACCCCGCAGTCAGTACACAAACTCGGCGGCTATCGCGTGCAGGGCAAAACTGCCGTCGATGCAAACAAGCTGATCGAAGACGCAAAAATGCTTGAAGAAGCGGGTGCTTTTGCTATTGTGCTCGAACTAATCCCGCGTGAGATCGCCGAGATAATTACAAAAGAACTTACTATATCGACCGTCGGCATTGGTGCCGGTGCAGCTTGTGATATCCAGGTTCTAGTGCTCCACGATCTGATTGGATTCACGTTCGGCCGCCAACCAAGATTTGTTCGCCAATACGCAAACGTCAGCGAGGTGATCTCGAAGGCGATCACCAACTGGATGGACGACGTTCGCCGCGGAAATTATCCTAACGCCGAAGAATCTTACGGAATGCCCGAAGCCGCTAAAAAGGAGATGAAAGCCTGATCCTTGTTCATTCCTCTTGTTCCATCTTGTTCCTCTTCTTCAGTGGTGAAAGATTGAACCACAGAACGAGACGAACGAAAAGTGAACAAGAAGAATCGTAGTTTTTGACGGATTAAATGGAGATCATCAACCGCAAACAACGAATGGCTTCGATCGCCCGCAAGCTTCGGCGAGAGAGCAAGACCGTCGGGTTTGTCCCGACCATGGGAGCGCTGCATGAAGGCCATCTGACGCTGGTCAAAGAAGCACGGCAGATGTCGGACGTTGTTATCGTTTCGATCTTCGTCAATCCAAGCCAGTTCGGTCCAGGCGAAGATTTTGAAAAATATCCTCGCGATCTGACTGCGGACGCCGCTCTGCTTGCCGAATACGAGGTCGATTACGTGTTCGCTCCCGACACCGACGAGATATACGGCGATGGCTTTTCGACTTATGTATATGTCGAGGGACTGACCGAAACTCTCGAAGGAGCATCGAGACCGGGTCATTTTCGCGGCGTTGCGACCGTCGTTACAATTCTTCTCAACACAGTCCGCCCCGACTTCGCATTTTTTGGCAGTAAAGACGCACAACAGGTCGGCGTGGTCAAAAAGCTTACCCGCGATCTTGGCTTTGAAACAGAAATCGTCGTCGTACCAACCGTCCGCGAAGAATCGGGGCTCGCGATGTCCTCACGAAACGCATATCTGACCGACGAAGAACGTAAAAAAGCGTCAATTATCTATCAGGCACTACGCGATGCGAAAATTGCCTTCAAAAATGGTGAACGAAATGGTTCGGCAATCGCTCAAATTGTGGAATCAAAGATCGCGTCCGAGCCGCTTGCCCGTATCGATTACGTTGCCGTAGTCGATAACGACGCACTCGAACCTATTGATAAGATTGAAGATAAAGAGGTTTTGGTAGCTGTCGCCGTGCGTTTCGGCAAGGTGCGGCTGATCGACAACATCGTCCTTAACCGAAGACAGTAAGCTGGCATCAAACTTGCATCTTAGTTTGCAGAGGTTTTACTTGTAGAGCCTCGCAACATTATGAAAACCTTAAAGTCGATTGCTTTGGTGATTGCCATTATGTCCGTGTTCGCGTTTGCTGCGTCGGCACAGACTTCGCTGACGAAGCTTGACGGCGGCTCGGTCGACGTCCAGTCGCAGAAAGGCAAGGTTGTCATTCTGGCGGTTGGTGCAAGCTGGTTGCCGCTTTCAAACAAACAGGCTGAATACACCAATCTGCTTGCAAAGAAATATGCGGGCAAAAATGTCGTGATTTACTTTGTCGTGACGGATTCGACCAACGCGAAATCAAAGAATTTCGCGGGCGACGAAGGCGTTCGGAAATTCGCGATGGCCAACAAGCTGACAATGCCGATCCTCCGAGATTCGGACGGAGCAGCTGTGTTGAAGAAGTTCAAGATCGACCAAATTCCGTCGTTCCTGATTCTCGACAAAGACGGCAACCAGTCCGGCGAAGCTTTCGGCGGTATCGATCCAAAGTTCGATATCACTGTTCCGATCTCGAAAAAGATCGACAGCCTTCTGTAATCAGTTCTTAGCTTTATGCTCAAAAGACAGGTCAAATCGGCCTGTCTTTTTTTCCTCTTATTCCTTCTTTTTACTCCGAGGCTCTTCAGCGTTTCCTGATCGCTTCTTCAATTCAAACCGAACAGATCAACCGGTAAACCAAACTAATCGGCAACCCAACAACGTTCCAGTAATCGCCCTCGATACCTTCAATAAACAAAGCGGCCTGTGCTTGAACAGCATAAGCGCCAGCTTTATCGAGCGGATCGCCACGTTTGGCTAAAAAATCGATCTCCGCTTCGCTCATCTCCGCAAATTTCACACGTGTCCGCTGCAAACCTGCGCGTGAGTTCCCGTTCCTCACCACCGCAACACCTGTCAGCACCTCGTGCCAATTCCCCGAGAGCATCGTTAGCATCCGCTTTGCGTCAGCAACATCGAGAGGCTTGCCAATGATCTGATCGTTGATCACAACCGTAGTATCCGCTCCCAACACGATTTGACCTGGAATATCGCGTCGCGATCGTCTCGGCCTTTGTCCGTGCAAGCCGCAGTACATATACGTCCGGCAGTTCGCCCGGCAACTCGGTTTCATCAATATCAGGAACGTCCTTGATAAATTTCCAGCCGACCGATTCCATTATCTCCGAGCGTCGCGGGCTGCCCGAAGCCAGTATTATTTGTGGCAAATTAACCATTAAGTCGTCTGTGATTTAGCATTTAAAATTGAACTCGTTTAAGATGATAGTTGATAATCGCGAGATGACAAATGCGGGACATTCTTAGCTCTCTACCAAAAATATTCGAACGCTTTGACGGAAACGAACCCGCCGCAGAAGCGATCGTCTTTGTTGCATGGAAGAATGTTGTTGGCGAGGCGTTGGAACAGCACGCAGTTCCCATGCGGCTGATTAAAAAAAAGCTGATCGTCGCCGTATCGAGTGAAACATGGCGAAAACAGGTCGTCGATCTGGCCGATCAAATGGTCTTCAAACTAAACGCGGTACTAGGTTCGTCGCTCGTTTCGTTTGTTGAATTCAGGATCGATGCAAAGGTAATTCGCGAGCACCGGAAAAAGATCGATGCCTCGAAGATCGCCGATGCGGAATGGAATGCGTTGGTAAAAAGCGAAGTTACGCCTCCGCTTGCAAACGCCGCCAAAGCGATAACAGACGAATCACTCCGCGCGGTCTTTTTGGCTGCGGCAGGAAGCAGCCTCGCGCGGCGAAATTTGGACAGAAAGTAGCAAATTATGGACGTAAGAAAAGTTGCAAAATTGGCACACCTCGAAATTACCGACGAGGAAGTCGCCATCTACACGCCGCAAATGGCGGACATCGTAAAATATATCGAGCAACTAAACGAACTCGACACCGATAGTATCGAACCGATGCTCGGCGGCCTGACCGACGAAGGAGCCGCGACCCAGGCGATCCGTGATGACATAGCGGTTCCGTCCCTCGGGCAAGAAGCTGCGTTGAGTCAGGCTCCGTCCGGCGTCGCGGGACATTTTCAGGTTCCGAAGGTTTTGTGAGGAATTTTTACCAGAGAGACAAAGAGACACGGAAATTTTTAACGAGAAGGATTCCCTTTGCTCTCGATTTGAATCGCTTTAAAGAGTAGGTTTTCCTTTCTCTGCGTCTCTGTGCCTCTGTGGTTAGTTCTTCTTTTGACAGGCTGCAGCGTTCCGAATCTCGAACCACCGGCCTGTAACGAATCCCGCACGGCGGTTCGTGAATTTTACTCGTTTCATTTCGGGAACGATATGAACTTTTCGCAGGAGACTTTGAAGCAGCGTGAAAAATTTCTTACGCCAGAGCTATTAAAACATTTGGAATTGTTACAAGAAAATGCAGATCCATTCACGACCGGCACTAATGATTTCCCCAAAGCGTTTCGCGTTGGCGAATGTAAGGAGATTTCTTCCGACCGGACTCAGTTTCAACTGCTACTCTTTTGGCGTGATGATACGCGAAGCGAGCAGAGAGAGATCATGATCGAAGCCGCAAAACAGAACGAAAAGTGGATGATTGATAAAATTTCGACAAAATAATGATCAAGACGAATATCGAAAAGGTATTAGACAACGCGGAAAAGTTGAATGAGGAACTGAATTCATTCCTTTCCATCGAACGCGAGCACGCATCCGCACGTGCCGCAGAACTCGACGCAAATGCCGCCGAACTACCGCTAAAAGGCGTCGCCGTCGCCGTCAAGGACAATATTTGCACAAAAGGAATGCGAACATCCTGCGGTTCGCGGATACTTCACAATTACAAGGCTCAATATAATGCCACGGCCATAGACCGCCTCAACGCAGCCGGTGCGGTCATCGTCGGCAAGACGAACATGGACGAATTCGCCATGGGTTCTTCAAACGAAAGCTCGGCATTCGGCCCGGCAAAAAATCCGTGGGACACATCGCGTGTGCCAGGCGGAAGTTCGGGCGGGTCTGCGGTCGCGGTCGCGTCGGGAGTTGTGCGGGCGGCTCTAGGTTCTGAAACCGGCGGCTCGGTCCGCCAGCCAGCATCGCTTTGCGGTATCGTCGGCTTCAAACCGACATACGGGAGAATTTCGCGGTACGGTCTCGTAGCGTTCGCGTCGTCTCTTGATAACATCGGAATCTTTGGCAAAACGGCTAAAGATGTTGCGGGTGTTCTTGGCGTCATCGCCGGACGCGACGAACTCGACTCGACATCGGCGGATGTACCAGTGCCCGATTATCTCGCCACCATCGATAATGACATCAGCGGTAAAAAGATCGGCGTTCCGCGTGCTTTATACGGCGAAGGTTTGGACGAAGATGTTCGGGAAAAAGTTGAGCAGGCGATAGAAAATTATCGTCAGATGGGTGCCGAGATAGTCGATGTCGAGCTGCCGCACGCAAAGTACGGCATCGCGGTCTACTACATAATCGCTACAGCCGAAGCGTCATCAAACCTCGCACGATATGACGGAGTTCGCTACGGCTTCCGTGCCGAAAACACGACGGCCCTTCGCGAAATGTATTTCAAAACGCGCGAAGAAGGCTTCGGGGCCGAGGTAAAGCGCCGGATCATGCTCGGAACATACGTGCTCTCCAGCGGCTATTACGACGCATACTATTCAAAGGCCCAAAAAGTCCGTGCCCTCGTAAAACAGGATTATCAGAAAGCCTTCACAGCCTGCGACGCGATAATTACCCCAACCTCGCCATCGGTCGCGTTCAAGATCGGCGAGAAATCGGATGATCCGCTGGCCATGTATTTGAATGACGTTTACACCGTTTCGGCAAATCTGGCTGGCATTCCGGGCATCAGCGTCCCGTGTGGACTGTCGAGCGACGGCATGCCGATCGGACTACAACTGACCAGCAATTTCTGGTCCGAAGGTGCGTCTGCTAAACCTTGCCTCGGTTTACGAAAATCAATTTCCGCTCGAAGCTAAACCCCAGATCTTTGCTGAATAATCTATCTAATTTCGAGCAGGTCCGATCTGGAATCGACTGGTTGGCTAACCGGTTGCGGCAGTCTGAGTTGCGTAAATTCGAGATTTCTAGCTACAGTACCGTAGTCGTTTGCAGGCAAAATATTGCTCCACTGATTTCTCTCAGTCAGCAGCTTGTTGGTGTCAGCGACGGGCAGCGGCCGTGAGAACAGATATCCCTGGCCGTATTCGCAGCCAAGTATCCGCAGTTGGTGAAATTGGTGGATTGTTTCAATTCCTTCCGCGACTACGTTCAGATTCAACGCCTTTGCAAGCGCGATAACCGTCCGAACGATCTCGCCATTTTCCGTTCCGTCCTCCATCGTGCTGACAAACGAACGATCAATTTTCAAAGTGTCGATAGGAAATCGGTGGAGATAGCTAAGGCTCGAATATCCGGTGCCAAAATCGTCAACGCTTATTTGAACACCGGTTTCCTTGATCTGTTTAAGCATCAGCGTCGCGGTTTCGGCATTTTCCATCAGTGCGCCCTCGGTTAGCTCTAATTTCAGGCACTCCGGCGTGATTCCCGTCTCGCGGATAACCGTCTTTATCTGATCAACCAATGCAGGATGAACGAAGTGTTTGCCCGAAAGATTGACAGCGATGCTCAGCTTCTTTCCGCCATAAGTCTCGTTCTGCCATTTGACGATCTGCAAACATGCGGAATGCAATATCTTCACGGTCATCGGAATTATCAGGCCAGTACTTTCGGCGACCGGAATAAAATCGACCGGGTTTACAAGGCCGAGCTGCGGATGATTCCACCTAACGAGGGCCTCAAAACCTTCGAGAGATGCTCCGTCGAGCCCAATGATGGGCTGGTAATATATTTCAAATTCGTTTCGCTCGAGCGCAAATCTCAGATCGGTTTCCAGTCGCAGACGCGTAACGGCTCGAGCGTGCATTGTCTGGTCAAATATCTCGTACTCTTCTTCCTGACCTTTTGCGTAATACATCGCAATGTCGGCGTCGCGCAGAATGTCCTCGGCTTTTTTGTAGTTGGCGTTACCGAATGCAATACCTATTTTTGCACTCGTAAAGACTTGTAGACCATCGAGTTCGTATGACTCGGCAACACGGTGGGCAAGACGCTCGGCAAAGCCGGTCGCCTCCTCGTTGCTCTGAAGATCTTTAAGGAGAATGCCAAACTTATCTCCGCCAAAACCACCGACCATGTCGCCTTTCCGGACGGTACTAGAAACACGCTCTCCTACTTCCTTGATAAGCCGATCGCCTAACGAATGTCCCAAACTGTCGTTGATCGTCTTGAAACTCTTGAGATCGAGGAAAAGAACTGCAAAATCGCTTGAGCCGCCGTTTTGGCATTTCTGAAGCAGAACCTTTAGCGTATCGATGAAATAGTTTCGATTCGGGAGGCTGGTCAACGTATCGAAATATGCTGCCTGGCGGAAATTCTCGTGGCTTTTCTGTAGATCCGCGCTGCTTTTCTCCAACTTAGCGATGTAGTGCTGTAGTTGTTTTACGTGGTTCTCGGCCTGCTCGGCTCTATCCCGCTCCGCGCGTTCCGCACGCTCCGAGGAACCAACTATGACCTCAACATAACGTCGGTAGGCGAAATAGATCAATGCGAAAACCGCAACTGCCGATGCGAAAACAAAAAGGTCGATCTTATGCAAAGCTATCGCGGAAAAACCTGCAAGTGCCGCACAGCTTATGTACATCATCAGTGCGTTAACAAAAAGATCGGTCCATACACTAAGAAATGCTTTTTTCGATCTGGTCGCGATAATCGCGGCTACAGCTATGGAATTTATCAAAAAGAGCGAAAGCGTCATCACCACCAGCAGCCGGAAAGTCATGGATGTGTCGGCGGTTTCAAATATTGCCTCTATTGGGCCAAATAAGATCTTTACGACTTGCGTCGTGACAAAAACCGCGACGGCACCGAGTGAAATATTGATAAGAGCCGTTTTTAGCTGCATATCAACGCCTTTCCAGTAAAGGCTGAACGAATTAAATGTGGTTTCAAGAACAGAAAACAGAATCGCAACCTCGCCGCCGTAAATCAGCATTGAGAGCATGATCATAGCGTCGGAGATAGTCAGGTGGATCTTCGTTTTCGGCAGTTGTATTCGAAGATAAGAGCTAAAGAATACAGTAGCAGCCGCCAGTAGGATCATGGACGCGTTGACGCTTTCCACCGGAAAACCTCGCACAGCCCACGCTATCGCCCCGATTCCGCAAGGAATCAGCAACAGCAGATAAAAGTTTATCCTATCTTTTTCTTTCTCTAATTCCATTCAAATTGGGAGGGTGGTAATACTGTCGTAGGGGATGGGATTAAGGTGAGATTCGCAGCAAGATCAGTAGCCTACATTCAAGATTGTACAACAGGTCGGCACCAAAAAGCACGAAAAATCTTCCTTAGTTCTTTAATTTTTATGGAAAAAACTTGCTCGCAAAGTACAAGGCTCGATAACTTCATTTTTCATAACCCTGTTTCTCATAATCTGCCGTGTGGGCTGCGGTCTAAATCAATGCTCCGATTCATATTGGCAAGTCTTATGCCACTTCCTAATGTATCCGTAAGTATTTGCAGCAATGATGTTACAACTTATTAGACTGACTCGGATTCGAATACATGAACAATCGGGCATGTCAGACTGACCGACATGCTCGCTCATTTTGACGCAAAAAAGGCGATACTGGAATTTCTCCCTGTATCGCCGAGGATTAGAAGTTAACGAAAGTCTATTTTGTAACGCCGATCTGCGTCAGAGCATAGGCGTAATCGAACGCTACCTCTTTCAAACGGTCATACCGTCCCGACGATCCGCCGTGGCCCGCTCCCATGTTTGTCTTCAGAAGCACGACGCTGTCGTTCGTTTTCATATCGCGGACCTTCGCCGCGAATTTTGCTCCTTCCCAATACGGAACCTGGCTATCGTTAAGCGAAACCTCAACCAGCATATTCGGATAATTTTGGGCTTTTATGTTCTCATACGGCGAATACGTGATCATGTAATCCCACGCTTCCTTATCGTTCGGATTGCCCCACTCTATCCATTCCTCGGTCGTAAGTGGCAAGCTCGCGTCGAGCATCGTATTCATTACATCGACAAAAGGCACTTGCACGATCGCTGCCTTAAATGTCTCCGGCGACTGGTTAACGACCACTCCCATCAACAAACCACCCGCGCTTCCGCCCTGAATAATCAATCGGTCGCTGGATGTATATTTCTGCCCGATCAGCCATTTCGCCGAATCGACAAAATCATTGAACGTGTTCATCTTCTTGAACATCCGTCCGTCCAGCCGCCATTTTTCACCAAGCTCGCTACCGCCGCGAATGTGTGCGATCGCGTAAATCATCCCGCGGTCAACCAGACTCAGACGCGAGGTCGAAAAATTCGGCGTCATCGACGCTCCGTAAGATCCATAAGCATAAAGCAGCATCGGAGCCTTGCCGTCGAGCTTCGTTCCCTTCTTCATCACGATCGATATGGGCACTTTTACGCCGTCCCGGGCGACGGCCCAAACACGGTTCGTTTCGTATTGCGTCTTGTCATAGCCGCTTGGTATTTCCTGCTGTTTTATGAGGTTGCTCTTTCGTGTTTTGAAGTCGAACTCGTAAGTGGAATTCGGCGTGATCATTGACGAATAATTATAACGTACCGCAGGCGTATCGTACTCCGGGTTGTTCGCCAACCCCATCGTGTAAACGCTCTCAGGCGTCTCAATCCGCGAAGATGCACGCCGTGTCTTTCGATCCATCACGCGTATGTACTCGAGTCCGTTTTCCACCTCCGAAACGACCGCGTAATCTTTGAAAAAATTAATACCGTCGATCTTCACAGCCGGATTGTACGGAATGAAATCCGTCCAATTCTTTTCACCCGGATCGCTCGCCGCGGCACGCATCACCTTAAAATTCTCGGCGTCTTTGTTCGTCAAGATATAGAACTCACCGTTGTCGAAATCCGCAGAATACTCGTGCCCTTCGCGGCGTGGGGACAGCACCTTCCACACGCCCGACGGATCTTCCGCCGCAAGATACCGATATTCGTCCATTGTCGCCGCGCTCGAACCGATAAATAACATCTTGCGGTCGCGCGAACGCCCAACGCCGGCGTTGAACAAAACGTCTTTTTCTTCGAAAATCAGTTCGTTCTTGTCCGTGCCAAGCGTGTGCCGCCAGATCTTGTCCGACCGTTTTGACACTGCGTCTTCCTGCCCGACAAAAAGATATTTGCCGTCGTTTGACCATTCGACGGAGGTTACACGCTCGATCTTATCGGCCAGCATCTTGCCTGTCCGCAAATCTTTGACCTGTAGAGTGTATTGGCGATAACCGGTCGTGTCGGTCGCAAACGCCAGCAGATTCCCATCGTCGCTCGGTTCGAAATTAGAGATCGAGAAATACTTGAATCCCGTCGCCATCTCGTTTTGATCGAGCAGCACCTCGGCGTCTTTTCCGTCCTTCGATTTGCTCCGCAGATATGTCGGATACTGTTTTCCCTCTTCGGTCTTATTGAAGTACCAGTATTGGCCAAGTTTATACGGAACGCTCAGATCGGTCTGCTTGATGCGGCCGAGCATTTCCTTATAAAGATTGTCCGCAAACGCCTTATGCTCGCCCATATGAGCTTCGGTATATGCGTTTTCGGCCTCGAGATACTTGATGATCTCCGGGTTCTTCTTCTCCTCGCGGTCACGCAGCCACGCATAATTATCCGTGATCTCGTAACCATGTATCTTCAGCACCTTGGCCTCTTTTTTAGCAACGGGTGGTTTCATAACTGTTTGCGCAAAATACGTATTGCCCATGATCGCAATGACGAGCAGTGCAGAAACTGACAACAATCCTTTCATTGTAACTTTACTCCTGATTTACTGGAATGATTCTGCCGATTCATACATAGATTTTAGCTTTTTGTTTACGTTTGCACAAAATGGATGCTGCCGGCCGGTGCACAAAAGGCTGAACCGCCTGCGTCAGCAGGTGGCACGAACGTTGAACCCGACGCCGCGTCCACGCCACCCGCTCACGCGGGCGGTTCAGCCTCAGTTGCCACGATTATCGCTTAGTGTTAAATTTCTTTTGAATCTAACTTTGCTTCCCATGAACACTCTTTACTACGGCGACAATCTCAAGATACTGCGCGACTACATCAAGGACGAGTCGGTTGATCTTATTTACCTCGACCCGCCGTTTAACTCGAACCGCAATTACAATGTGCTGTTCCGCAACGAATCGGGCAGCGACAGCGAATCGCAGATCACGGCGTTCGAAGGCACGTGGCACTGGAACCTCGCCGCCGAGCAGACATACAGCGAACTGATAAACGAACCCGATCAGGTCGGCCGAATGATCGAATCATTTCGCCAGCTCATTGGCAACAACCAGATGATGGCCTATCTCGTAATGATGGCCGTCCGCCTAAAGGAACTTCACCGCGTCCTAAAACCAACCGGCTCGCTCTATCTCCACTGCGACCCGACCGCTTCGCATTATTTGATCATTTTGGTGTGAAATTGGGAGAAATGTTTATTTTTATTCCTGATATGAAGTTATTGTCGACAACATTGGGGGATAATACAAAAAAAGTGTATTGAGCGGAATGATACTGCTGATTCATAAGTTACACCGTAAGGCAGCGATGGATAGATTAAACGAAAAGTCAGATTTGCTAGTGAAGCTTGGAGCCCTTTTTGGCCCCATGCAGCAACTCTCTGAATCTCCCGACAAATACGACGAACAGGAACGTTCCGAGACCATTGCACGATACTTGTCCGAGAACCAAGGTCCTAATTCAGGACTTCGCTAAGTTTTCCACGGGACAGCCAGGACACAACTACCATATCGAATACAGGAAGTTCATTCGGGACAATTGCAGGGGTCCGCACTGGAATTGACCAAGGACATGACTTGGCAGAAATCATAAATGAGCATCTAGCCATTGCCCGAGATGCCATTAACGCCGTTCCGGTGCCACGATCTTCAATTATTCTTGATGCTGGAACGCCCTTTACTGCGTATTGTAAGCTCCGATCGCTTTGCGAAGCCGATGCCACCAAATCGACTTTTGGTTGACCTGTACTTTGGCCGAGATAGTTTTCAACGAGTACCTTCAATTTGCGAGACAAGGAGTCGCAATTGTCCTCGTCACAACTAAACCTTGCCGCGATTTGGGAAAACAAACGTTGCCCGCTGGAATTCGTTATGGATACTTTCATCTTCTGGAAGCCGGTACGAAACAAGGAATCGATAAATAAAGCTTAAGATCACAAATTTTCATGAAAGATGGCTCGATGCTCGACGGAAACAACGAGAGTTTACTTAGGCGGCTCCGCTAAGGATGCCGCATCCAAGGACTTGTTTATGAGGCTAGTCATTAAGCTTCGCCGAGGAAATCTATCGGAGATTAATTACAGTAGAGGCGCATCAGAATGATTTGGACCATCGATGCCAATTCAGCAGGAGAAAAAACAAAAAAAACTTAGGTGATGCTTTGCACACTGTATTGAGCCGTTCATCGTATTGAATCGAAGACCCATTGGCGACAACTTTCTGAGGCTGCGGACGACCATCCGCCGTTCAAAAGCTAAACCGCGGCGCGGATCGGCATCGACGTCACCCACCTCAGCGTCGGCCTGATGAAACTGCGGCTCAAGGACTCGTTCGGTATGCTCCCAATGCAGAAGCCAGCCCATTAGCCAGATAATCGCGGGTTGAAGCCGCCTCCCAACAAAAAACCCTTGAAAGTTCCCTAGAGCCTGTTACTTAAACTCACAAAGATTAAAAAGGTATCTGCCTTATCGAGTTTATATATTCTTCCGCATCCGACGCGGCCCAGATCAGGATCAATTCGTCGATCACTTTTCTAATTTCGCTCCTCTTTGAAACGATCAACACGCCGGGGCTAATGCTGTTTTCCAAAAATTTAGCGAAGTGTTTAGGCATCGTCCGGCGGTCATGTGTTACCAAAACCCGTTCTTCAAGCGACGCAATTTCAAGGACTGACTCATCCGGCACACCTTCAAGACCGGCATCGACCGCGCTTCGGAAATCTATCTCGGGAACACGACGAAGAACTCCTTTTACAATGTCGTCATTTAAATCGGCGTCAGCTTGAAACTTAACTTTCATCTCTGCTCTGACGCCATCTGAGAACGGGCTTCACTCATTTTACGGAACCATGCAGCTCCGTTCTCACGCGAAAGTTCGCGCATCTTTTCGAATTCAGCCTCATCTTCAAGAATCGATTTATCAACGTTATCCTGGTTAGCAAGATAAAAAGCGATCGCCCCGTATATTTCTTCCAATGTCAACAGCGGGAACGAGCTTCGAATGCTTTCCGGCGACTGTCCTCTTTGGAACGCGTAAACTACCGAATCCAGCGAGATCCGTTTTCCGCTTATCCAATATCCACCGTCGCGATTTTCGACATAATCATTCATAGCAAAATCTTATAACAAAAAAGGCAAAGTGAAAACGAATTTCCTCTTTGCCTCCTAGTCATTACCTTTTCAAAATTCACCTTTCGCTAATCGGCACGTATTTCTGATCGCGTTTGCCGATGTATTCGGCTCTTGGGCGGATCAGTTTGTTGTTGCCATATTGTTCGAGGATGTGGCCGGTCCAGCCGGAGATGCGGCTGACGGCGAAGATCGGTGTGTAGAGGTCGAGCGGGATGTTCATCAGGTAATACGTCGAGGCCGAGTAGAAATCTACGTTCGGGTACATTCCCTTTTTCTCGAGCATCAACTGTTCAATCCGCTGCGACATTTCAAACCACTTGGAAACGCCAGTCTTGTCTGCCATCTGTTTCGAGAATTTTCGGAGCCACGTCGCGCGCGGGTCTTCCGTCTTGTAAACAGCGTGGCCGATGCCCATGATCTTTTTCTTGTGCTCCAAAGCGTCATCGACCCATGCGTCGATCTTTGCGGGATCGTCGATCTCGATCAGCATCTTCATCACATTGGTGTTCGCACCGCCGTGCAGAGGCCCGGACAACGCGGCGATACCGGCCGTTACGGCTCCGTACATATCGGCGAGCGTTCCGGCGACGACACGTGTCGTAAAGGTCGAGGCGTTCAGTTCATGGTCGGCGTGCAGGATTAGGCAGATGTCGAACATCCTTGCCTCATCGGCTTCCGGTTTTTCGCCGCGGAGCATGTAAAGAAAATTTTCGGCAATGGAAAGGTTTCCATCGGGCTCTACAACTTCCTTGCCGTTGCGTATGCGATCCCACGCGGCCGCTATCGTCCCGATCCGGCTGGTGATCCGCACGGCGGCTCCGACGGCCGATTCGCGGTCCGTGCCCTGACCTTGCGGATCGTAAAGGTCAAGCGACGAAACGGCGGTCCGCAGACACGTCCATCGGGTCTGCCGTCTTCGGGATACTGCTTCATCAGCGGCGATGACTTCGGTCGGGGCTTCGTAATTTCTGCGGAGCCGGGCCTCGTGCTCGGCCAGCTCATCCGTCGTCGGCAAACGCCCGTTCCAAAGCAAAAAAACGACTTCCTCAAAAGTCGAATTTTCAGCCAGATCGTGAATGTCGTAACCCTGATAGATCAGCTTGCCTTCGATACCATTAACATCGCCGATCGCACTCTGTGCGGCGACAACTCCTCGAAGCCCTTCGGTTGCAGCGGTTGATTCTGTTCCTGTGCTCATTAGTCGATTATCCCGTATTTTCTTAAATTTAGTGGCTGCATCAATTCTATCCAACACGCCGTTTAGATACAAGCATCGCAATTGAAAATTGGCTTTGCCGCCACTTGCGGAGCCGCCTTTTAGCAAACGTAGTGGCCGACTGCCAATTCTTCGTCACCTGCTTGCCGTATTTTGTGGTAAATCTTTAACGGCCTTTGAACAAGTAACCCTTTGAAAACATACGAGATATGCAAATTGCGGACGAGAACACCGCTACTGGTGGTAGAAATTTGAAAAAAAATGTTTGACACGGGATGATGTTTTGAGTTACTATTTTCTCACTGAACGCGTTTTGGTAAACAAGGGAGGCATAATGAATGCTCCCGGCTCATGAATTGCCCGCTTTGTGAAATCCGGCCCGGAAATTAGCAGTAGGAATTACAAATCATGAGGACACTTTTGAGAGTCTTGTCGGCGCGATGCTCCTGACTCGATACAGAGTATCTATAAAGTATAAGAAGGTCTGTTGCCGGCATGCAGCAGGCCTTTTCTTTATGACGAGGGCCAGTCATTTTTTTGCCGACCATTTAGCGAACCGATCACTTCCTCTGCACCGCCGCAAGCGGCAGAGCAAGCAGATGCCCGTTGTAAACAAAATAGACTTTGCCCGCCAGACCATCTACCCACATATCCATACTGTTAAAACCGATCTTCGGAATCTTCAGCATTGGTTTGAAGCTAAAGGTTTTTGAATTATACACACCGACGTTTGTTTCATTCTTATTTCGGTCGTGCATAGCCGCCCAAAACTCAAAAGCATTTTGTGCTGGCTGAAGCGAGCGGAACTTTTGCTGGGCCAGCGGTTTGACCACACCGGTCACGGGCTGCACATTCCCCGTTTCGGCATCCAGCCAATAATAGCTTCCGTCATGGTTTTCCGAACCTTCGTAATCCTCATATTCATTGTAAGTAACCGTCGTCAGCACTTTATTTACCGACGGAACAAAAGCGATCGCCCGCCCGGCGGGATAGTCTTCGGACACCACCGGAGATTCTTTGTTAGTCAGCAGGTTTATGCGATAGAGGACCGGGCCGTCATCCTCCGAGTATTTGGTGGCGATCGCCCATTTGCCGTTCGCCGTCACAACTGGTGTATCATAGCTCCCGCTGCGGATTTTGGTTATCTTTCCGCCTGCGATTTTGTGCAGGCCTTCGGAATCGGCTCTTATCTCAATACCCGCGGCTTTCGCCTTCCATTGCCCTGTTTTTGACGCGACGGCAAAGCTGTCTCGTACCGGTAAAAACCCGACCTGGGCCGGCTGCGAAACCGAGTCACCGATCCGTCCGTTGTCGAATTTGAACCACCCAAAGTTCTCATATTCCCGCTTTTGCTGAAGCTCCCAGACCTTGTTCTCCATCGAATTTTCGGATTCTTCGCTTTCCTCAAAAGCCTCACCTGCGTCCTCAATCTCGCGGTCGATCTGCTTTCGCTTGACTTCATCGGCGATGAGAAGCCGTAAATCGCCGCCGTTTTTCCAGACGGTTTGTGCGCTCTTGTCGTCATCTGCAAACAGTATCTCCAGCCCCGGGACCTCTTTCTCCAGATTGTAACGCAGCTTTGCCGGTGAACGACGCATGTCCTTAAACATCGTATCTAAACCCGTGAAAACTTCGGGTTGACGTGAGGCGTTCACAAATACGCGACGGCCGCCCTGTTTCCCAAGCATAAGGAGCTGCTTTGACTGGCAACCGTTGGTACACGACAAAAATGGAGCAAGCTCATCCGCTTTGTGATGGGCTAGATAACCTGTCAGATCGTCGAATTCCTCTTTCGCCAGAACTCGTTCGCGGTACCGAGACTCATCTTCTGTCCAACTGAACACGGCCTTATCTTTATAAATGCGAATGAAATTATCCTCATAAGCATATATTCCCAGAAGCTCGGCATCTGCCTTGACCTCATTCTGCAAAAGCTTTTCGCCCTCTTTGAAATTCTGTTCAGAGTAGAAACTGTAAAGATTCGTTCGATCCGCGGACGCCCCACTGACGCTCTCAAAGAGATTAAAAACAAGTAATGTCAGTTGGGACGAAGATCCTTCGGGCCAAAAAGCAGTTGTCGCTCCGAGGATCTTTGCTTCGTTTGGATGGAGCGAAAGCACGATCGATCTCCCTTCCGGCGAATCCTCGCTCTCAAGATAGCTTTCCGCCGCAGTCGCAAGCCGCTTGTCTTTGCTCGACAGATTCTTGGCCGCCTCGTGTATCGGAAGCTTTGCCCTGATCAGACGAGCACAAGCAAGCATCGCGGCCTTCGCTTCGATATTTTCTCCGCCGAGAATCGCGGCATAGTCCGGCTCCGATTCGAGCAGACAGGCGGAAATTCCCGCCGCCGTCGGGTTCGCAGTGCGGATATCGAAAACATCGCTTTGCTGCTTTTCGCGAAGCTCTTTTCTGACGCTCAAAAGCTTCAGCACGGCCGCTGAGCTAGACTTGTTGTCCTTCAAATCCTTCAGCAGTAACGAATTTATCGCGGCTCCCTTCCAGGCCAACATCATCACTCGCAATACTTCCGCGGTCTCCGGCTCTCTTTTTTCAAGCAGACTTATCCTTGCAACGACCTCACGAACAAGCGGATCGCCGGGTTCCTCAGTCTGAAGAAGCTGCGTTGCGATCATCATTTTCAGATCGTCGGGGTCAACCTCCAAATATGGCCGGACCATTCGTGGTGCGTCGTTATAGTCCAACGCCGCGTCTTTCATCGCATTAGCCGCAGTGTTTGCAGCATTCGCAGCCGTATTTGCGGCATAATTTGCCCTTTCCTTCGCGGTCCTAGCGTAAGATTCCAGAGCATTGGCCTGTTCCGCGACTGTAAATCCTTTACACATAAGGATCGCCTTGACCAGCCCGTTGCGTTCATAGCCTTCGACCTCGCGCAATATCCGCCGCAGAACGGGAGCCGCACGCATGTCGCCCTGCATCGCCAACGCTCCGATCGTCTGGCTGCGAAGCGGGTGATGCACCATGTTTATCGTTCTCGAAACATTCGCAGCGTAGTTGGCCGAATTCGAAACTCGGTTTATTTCCCTCGTTATCGTACCCGCTGCATCCGCCATAGCATTTGCAGCAGCATTCGCCGCATTGTACGCAGTGTTGCTATTCACATTGCGGACCGGCATTTGGAGATTTTCCTTCTCATCCAGCACGGCGATCAGGCCCGGAACGCTTTCTGGAATCTTGACCGACTGCAGAATGGTGATCAGACGCTGCCGCGAATTACTCATGTCCTTTGCCCATTTCGGATCTTCCAGCCACGGCAGCAAAGCTCGAATGACATCCGGTCTTTCCTTATCAACGATAACGGCAAGATTCCTCGCCGCCGCGTTGCGCACGGCCTGGTTATTGCTTTTCACAAGCTCGATCATCTTATCGGCGTATTTATCGGGCGGAGAAAGATTTATTAGCGTAGTCAGCCCCGTGTACAAAGATCCGTTTACACGCAATTCGCCAAGCGTTTCATCCTCGAGCAGCGAATAGTACCATTCGTCGCGGCCGTTCCACTCCTTTTCCAGAGCGAGAGCATCCATCGCCAAGTCGCGCATTCCGGCGGTTGCTTTTTTATCTTCAACGATGGTTTTTAGTTCTTCGCGATAACGGTCGATGTCGCCAATCGAATCTTCCGTCAGCGCATGACGATAAAGACGCCCACGTCGCAAGCACGCGCGAAACCGGTTGGCCCGTGTCGCCATACAGCCTGTCAACGGACGGACGCGCCGCGTCCCAATCGTGTTTCGCGAGAGCAAGCAGCTCTTCCTGATTGTTTACATATTCGTTTCGGTCGCCGATGCCATTCGCCGTTTTTTCAAGCTGGGAGCTGAAGTACGAACTGTTCATTCTCAGCCAGTGTTTGAGCGTCGCACGTCCGTTGTGTTCCTCTTCGTCGACCGGAGGCCAGTTGTCGTAGATGCGCTTTACGAAATCTACTCCTTCACGCGAATCGCGCATCAGGTTCACATAAGACGTTAGCGTTGTCGGGTCCTTTTCGATCTCGGCACGAATGCGATCAAGGCTCCGCGGCGAAGGCATGATGCTGTAAACCGTTTCGCTGTAGAGAGAGTTCTGCATTTGCCAATATTCCATCAATTCTTCGATCGGAGCGTCATCCTTTGGCGGATTTCGCTTGTCCACCGTCCATTCGAGGTTCGAAGGGGTGTTGCGCACAAGCGGATTCGGCGGCGGTGGTGCCGGAATGGAAAGCAGTTCGGTGATCAGATCTTCCTTTGCCGTAGACGAAGTGGCCATCAGGAAAGCTCCGGCCAGCAAAAGAAAAGAACAAAACGCGAGAGACGAGAAAAAACGTGTCATATTTGTGCTGATAAATCTAGCTTGTTGATAACGCATTTCGTCCCAAAAAGCAACGAAATTCTTTCTTTGTTTGTTATCCTTAAAAGCGCTGAAAACTTAGACAATTTAATTTGCCGCATGTTCCCGAAATTCTTCGCAAAACAATCCGACTTCCGAAAGTGGTTCGCGAAAAACCATAAAACCCACACCGAGCTGTTGGTCGGCTTTTACAAAGTCGGAAGCAGCAAGCCGAGCATGACGTGGCCGCAATCGGTTGACGAAGCTCTCTGTTTCGGCTGGATCGACGGCGTCCGAAAACGCATTGACGAAGAAAGCTATTCGATCCGCTTCACACCGCGAAAACCGAAGAGCATCTGGAGCGCGGTAAATATTAAGAAGATCGAAGACCTTACGCAAAAATGCTTGATGCAGCCCGCCGGCCTCGCGGCATTCGAAAAGCGCACCGAGAATAAATCCAAGATCTACGCTTACGAAAACGAACCCGTGAAACTCTCACCGGAATTCGAGAAAACCTTCAAAGCAAACAATAAGGCCTGGGCATTCTTCACCGCCCAAGCCCAGTCGTACCAAAAGACCATGATTCACTGGATTATGCGTGCCAAGCAGGAAGCGACCCAACTCTCCCGGCTCGAAAAAACAATAGCCGAAAGCGAGAACCAAAAACGCGTTGTATAACACTACTTCGGGAACCTCGCCGTTCGCACATATGCGATCTTTTTTTGACGATAAATTTTCTATTTCTTTCTATTTTCCTAGCAAACATCCCCAACTTCCTTTATTATCTTGTTGTTGTAAACGCTTGCGTATAAGGAATTATCCAATTGGAACCTACTGACATAAAAGATCCGGAGTATTTTCATAAGGTCGTGGACTGCCAGTACGCGTGTCCGGCGCACACGCCGGTGCCGGAGTACATTCGCCTGATCGCCGAGGGTAAATATACCGAGGCTTACATGATCAATTGGGATTCGAATGTCTTTCCCGGTATTTTGGGCAGAACGTGCGACCGCCCGTGCGAGCCCGCATGCCGCCGCGGTCGCATCGACGAAGAACCCGTCGCGATCTGCCGTCTCAAACGCGTCGCCGCTGATAATCGCGATGACGTTATCCCGTTCATGCCGCAAGGCCCGTTCAAGCCGAATAGCAAAAAGATTGCGTTGATCGGTGCCGGCCCGGCGAGTTTGACGGTCGCTCGCGATCTCGCGCCGCTCGGTTACGAGATTCACTTGTTTGATGAACAGATCAAAGGCGGCGGCTTCATGCGTTCGCAGATACCGTCTTTCCGCTTGCCGGAAACAGTGCTTGAGGAAGAGGTCGATTACATTCTGCGGCTCGGTATTCACACGCACTTCAAACATTACGTCGACTCGTTAAAGGGCGTGCTCGAGCAGGATTACGACGCCGTTTTTGTCGGCACCGGAGCACCGCGAGGCCGCGATCTGCCCGATCTGCCCGGACGACAAGAAGGTGCGGCGAATATTCACATAGGAATCAATTGGCTTGGCTCGGTCGCTTTTGAACACACGGACAAGATCGGCAAACGCGTCATCGTCCTCGGCGGCGGAAACACTGCGATGGACTGTTGCCGCACTGCACGACGGCTCGGCGGCGAAGACGTAAAGGTCATCGTCCGCTCGCCGTTCGCGACGATGAAAGCCTCGCCTTGGGAAAAAGAGGACGCCCAACACGAGGACATTCCGATCATCGACAACCACGTTCCGAAATCGTTTGTGATCGAGAACAGCAAGCTTGCGGGCATGACCTTTGAAAAGGTCGAGGCCAAATACGACGAGAACGGCAAACGCACCCTCGTTCCGACCGGCGAGCCTGACGTTTTCTTTCCGGCGGACGACGTGCTCATCGCTGTTGGACAGGAAAACAGCTTTCCGTGGATCGAGCGCAACATCGGTCTCGATTTCGACAAATGGGAAATGCCCGTCGTCGATAAAACGACGTTCCAATCGACGCATCCGAAGGTCTTCTTCGGCGGCGACGCGGCGTTCGGCCCTGAGAATGTTATTACCGCGGTTGCTCACGGCCATCAAGCGGCAGTCTCGATCGATCTGCTTTGCAACGGTAAGAATCTGCTGACCGAACGGCTTCACCCGATGGTCAACCTCGTCTCACAAAAGATGGGCATCCACGAATGGGCATACGACAGCGAGATCGACGAATACGACCGCCTCATCGTGCCGCAGGCGCCGAAGACCAAAACATTAATAAACAGAAAGCAGGAGGTCGAATTGGGCTTTGACCCACTCGCGGGTTACAAAGAGGCCGAGCGATGTCTCAACTGCGACGTGCAGACGGTCTTTGACGCGCCGAAATGCATCGAGTGCGACGCTTGCGTCGATATCTGTCCGACGAGCTGCATCACGTTCACGGGCAACGACGAAGAGCCCGAGCTTCGCCAGCACCTAAAAGTGCCCGCGCTCAACCTCACGCAGGACGTTTACGTCGCCGACGGCCTAAAGACCGGCCGCATCATGGCAAAGGACGAGGACGTCTGCCTGCACTGCGGCCTCTGTGCCGAACGCTGCCCCACCGCCGCCTGGGACATGCAAAAGTTCTGGTACAACGTCACCAAAGCCGGCGAGGTCAAGTACGGGTGCAATGGAAATGGTGATGCGAAATGAGCGAGCGGTTTCTTCGAAAGGGAGTAAAATACAAATTGAGGTGAAATGATGACAGCACAGACAATGGATATCATGGAAAGGGCAGAAATGCTACCAATCGATATGAAACTTGAATTGGTTGACAGGCTTCTTGAGAGTATCTCTCCGTCACAAAAAGGAATCGATGAACTCTGGCAGGTCGAGGCCGAACGCCGTATCGACGAAGTCGAAAGTGGAAAGGTCGATCTTATACCGGGCGAGGAAGTGTTCGCTCGGATTCGCAACCGCGTTCGCAAATGAGCTATCTGTTTCATCCGGCGGCTGAGGCAGAGTTCGAGGACGGCGTTGACTACTACGACGAATCTGAACAAGGCCTCGGCGATGAGTTCGATATAGAAGTCGCTGCGACAATCGGCCGTATAGTGAGTCATCCCGACGCTTGGCCGCGCTATTCGTATCGCACACGTCGCTGCATATGTAATCGTTTTCCGTATTCGATAATCTACCGGCACGTCGAAAATCGTGTTGTGATCTATGCTGTCATGCACCAAAAGCGTCGCCCCGGATATTGGAAAGACCGACTCGCATGATTTCTATGATTCTAGAACATGTCGCCGCCACAGCCGACACATCCGCAAAGATCCGCGAAGGAATGGTCGCCGGTTTTGGCTCCCCTCATGCCAGATGAGGGGTGGACGCGTTTCGCGGACGGGGTGGTGGGAGCGACGGCGTTGTCCAAAACAAATACAGCAACGACCCCGGCAAAGTAGCGGCTTGGTTGAGTGCTTCGCACACGGAGAAAGCACCGAAGAAGAAACCGACACCATAGAGATGCTTTTCGCTTTGTATGACTATTCATGCTATCGGCGCCGAACGGGCAAGTACAGCCGCGACATTAATCGCGGTGGCATTATGGGCCGAGCATTCGATTACCGTATTCCTGACAAAGCACTAGCTAAGTTGCGTCCGGGCGACTTCCTTTTTGTCGAGACATTTGGTTGGTATGTTTCCTGGTTAATCATGTATCTGACAAGTTCTCGAGTTAGTCATGCTGCTTTGTACTTAGGGTCGAAAAAAATCATGCACGCGACCCTTGCTGGAGTATGTAAGGAAGACATTGACGTTTTATTTAATGCTGATTCGAGAATCCTCCCTTGCATTACGTCGATGACCGATGAGCAACGCAAAAAAGTCCGGTCGACCGTCCAGAAATTGGAGGGTATTCCATATGGTTTTCACGTTGTAAAGGAAAAAGGGTTGAGAATCATTTCTGGACGCGATTGGACACATTTTCGATGGAAATTTTTTGCAGATATTGCGCTAATTGTGCTTGTTTGGGATGCACCTATCTATCTTGTCGTCGGATGGCCAGTACTGAGTTGGCTAATTTTCTTATACCTAGTTTTGCTTGCTTTCAATCGCTTGCTTTCGAAACTATTGCCGTTACCGTTCAATGAATTCACGGGTTATCCGTGTCAAGTTCTTTCACGTGAGCTTTGGTCGGGTCGAGGGATATTTATCATGGACAATGATCTCGACGGACACTCCGGCGACATCATCCTATTCAGGAACTTCGATGCTTGGATAAGTTCATTAAGTAGGAGCGGGACGAAGGAAGAGGTTTGACTATGCCAAACGATAGAGTTTTTGCAATGAGTTTTGTGGGCGTGCTGATTATTTTTTTTATTTCCTTTGGTTGCGCAAGGAGCACGAACCAGTCTGGGACAGAACCAAAACAATCACCTGCTTCTGTCGTGTCGCCCTCAGAAGCTCCATCGGCTACATCCGTCCAACCTGTCGAGGCTCTTAACTCGAAACACTTGGAAGGAAACGCATCTCCGAACTTTCCTGCGGGACAGGCAAACAGCTTGGCGATTGTCGCGCGAGCAGCGGATTTAGATCGTTCGGGTAGTTTGCCGGTTGTCGTAAGAAACAATACGGCGGAGAGCGTTACAAGGATTAAAGTTGCGGGCACAATTCGAGATTCAGCGGGAGCGTTGGTCGCCTCTGGCTCAGATCAGGGCTTCAAACCGAATGTTGTGCCTCCTGGCGAGATAGCAATCGGCTACGTTTATTTTGGCTATGACAGTAATCTTCCTAAGGGCTGGACAGTAGAGTTCCAAACGTCTGGAACGCCGTCTGCCAAAACCAGATTCGAGAATATTCGCGATCTCGATGTCGTTGAGTATAACCAAATCGGCAAGAAGATCGTCGGTTCATTGAGTAACCCTCATTCCGAGACTGTCACTGGCCCGATCGGAGTGAACTTGACGTGCTTTGATAAAGACGGACGGCCTCTATCGCATCACTCCGACTTCGCCGAACCAGATTCTCTCACTCCAGGTGGACGAACATCTTTTCAGATTGAACTTTTTAACAGCCCGTGCCCAGTCTTTCTCTTTGGAGGTTCGGGGTTCGCCCAGTAACGGACGAGGCACGGTTTACGAGGACAATTTATGGACAACTGGGAAAAAGTATATGCAATGAGTTTTGCGAGCGTATATCCCCATTATGTAAATAAAGCTCTGGGGAAAGGTCGCACGAAGGAAGAAGTCGACGAGATCATTTTCTGGCTTACCGGCTACACGCAAGCAGGGCTGGAAAAAGTGATCGCGGAGAAAACAAATTTTAGGGCATTTTATGAACAAGCTCCTAAAATGAATCCTAATGCTTCGTTGATCAAAGGCGTGGTTTGCGGTATCCGTGTGGAGGACATCGAAGACGCGTTGATGCAAAAGCTTCGGTATCTGGATAAACTTATTGACGAACTCGCAAAAGGCAAAAAGATGGAAAGATCTTACGGAGTCCGGAATAAGGCAATTGCGAATGCTCGATGAAACCGCCAATGATATAATTCAGCGAGGAGGGAAATGTATGTCAGTAATCGCAGAAGCAGAGAAATTAGTTTTTAGTCTCTCGGAAAAGGATCGAGCAGAGCTGGTAGGTAAAATTCTTCGCTCGCTGCCGATGTATGCGGAAGACGGTGGTTTGACCGAGGCACGTCGGCGGAACCTGGAAATGGATGAGAATCCTGACTCAATAATTACGATGAAGCAGCTTGACGAGATGATAGCGAATCGTCCGAGACGCACCCGGAGATGAAATTTCAGCTTAATTCTGCGGTCTATAACGACCTGCGGAAAATATTGGAATACTACGATGAGGCCGCAGATTGCAATGTCGCAACAGACTTTTACGACGAGTTTCGACACTCTGCAGACTTGGCTGCGATGACGCCGAAGTCGTATTCCGTATATTTGGATAGTCCGGAAAAGATCAGACGAGTGAATTTTCGACGTTATCCATACCACTTTCTATTTAGACAAATAGACAAAAATACAATTAGAATTCTTGTTGTTCGTCACGATCATCGGCATCCTTCGTACGGTTTGGATCGTTGGTAATGTTATGCGGATAAATGATTTTGTAATTCGCTTTGCGAATGTTAACGGGACCGGTTCGGCGTCGGCGAATGCTTTGTTTACCAAGGCGGTGTTTCGGATGGGCGTGCCCGTTACGCCTAAGAACATCTTTCCGTCGAACATTCAGGGTCTGCCGACTTGGTACGAAGTGCGGGTTTCGGAAAAGGGACATCTTGGACGCCGCGAGGGCGTCGATCTGATGATCGCGATCAATCCGCAGTCGATGAAAAAGGATTACGCCGACGTGCGCGAGGGCGGTTATTTCCTCTACGACTCGTCAAAGCCGCTACCGCCTTCGTATGAGCGCACCGACATTACGCACATCGGCATCCCGCTGATGAATCTCGTAAACGGGGCATATGCTGACTCGCGCCAGCGGATGCTCTTCAAGAATATCGTTTACATCGGTGCTCTGGCAGTGCTCTTTGGGATGGATTTCAAGGTTCTCGAAGGGCTAATCGAGGATCAGTTCAAAAAAAAGGAACACCTGGTAAAGATGAATTATCAGGCGCTGCAGCTTGGCATCAATTGGGTGCGTGAAAATTTTGAAGAGCCGTTTGATCTAAAGCTTGAGACTCGTGATCTCCTCGGCGACAAGATACTTTACAGCGGCAATTCGGCATGCGGTTTGGGTGCGATCTACGCCGGTGCAACCGTCGCCGCGTGGTACCCGATCACGCCTTCGACTTCGGTCGTCGATGCGTTTGCCAAGTATGCCGCGAAGTACCGCGTCGACGCCGAAACGGGAAAGAACAACTACGCCATCGTGCAGGCCGAGGACGAACTCGCTGCGATCGGCATGGTGATGGGAGCTTCGTGGAACGGTGCGCGAGCGTTCACGGCAACAAGCGGCCCGGGCGTCTCTTTGATGAACGAGTTTCTCGGTCTCGGCTACTTCGCCGAGGTGCCGACTGTGCTTATCGACGTTCAGCGAACCGGCCCTTCGACCGGAATGCCGACGCGAACGCAGCAATCCGACATTCTGCTCGCCGCCTACGCCTCGCACGGCGACACAAAACATCCGCTGCTGTTTCCCGCGTCGCCAAAAGAATGTTTCGAAATGACCGTCGACGCCTTTGACCTGACCGAACGGCTTCAGACGCCGGTCATCGTCATGACCGACCTCGACCTTGGCATGAACGACCATGTGACTGAGCCACTAGTCTGGGACGATAGCCGCGTATTTGACCGCGGCAAGGTTCTTTCGGGTGACGATCTTGAAAATATCTATAACAATGGCTCTGCATTTAAAGGCAAATACGGACGATATCTGGATGTCGATGACGACGGCATTCCATACCGCACCATTGCTGGGACGCACGAGACAAAGGGCGCATTCGTCACCCGCGGCTCGTCCCGCGACGAATACGCCGTTTATACCGAGGATGGCGAAGTCTATCGCCGCAACATGGACCGCTTGATGCGAAAATGGGACACAGCGAAAGAGATGGTCCCGCAGCCGGAGTTTTACAGGAACGCGGACACTCCTGTCCGCAATGGCCGCAACGCGGCCACAAAGGGTAAAGGAAAAGCGAGTCTGAGTGACGAAGCGTCACTCATTGCGGACAAGAGTGTCCGCGTTCCGTCAGGAGTCATTTTTTTCGGCACCTCGACCTACGCCGCCGTCGAAGCTATGGAGCTGCTCGCCGACGAAGGCATCGAACTAAACGCTATGCGTGCCCGTGCATTTCCGTTCGGCAAGTCGTTTCGCGATTTCGTTGATGAACACGAACGCATCTTCGTCATCGAACAAAACCGCGATGCCCAATTCCGCAGCCTGATGATGATCGAACTAGGCGTTGATGCGTCGAAATTGATCTCGGTTTTGAACTACGACGGCATGCCGATCACGGCTGATAATATTTATAGGCAGATAAGAGGAGGATTATCGTAATGTATTCAATTAGAGCTCTCGCCGTGTTCTTCGTCCTTTTCTTTTCTTCATCGGTCTTCGGACAGCGGGTTGAAGATGGATGGAAGGGCCTCTTGCCATTCAAATCCACAAAAGCGGATGTCGAGAAGTTATTTGGGGCCGGGAAACGAACTGACCTAGATCGACATTATCAGTTTGAATACAAAAACGAGACTGGATCTTTTCGCGTCGATTATTCCGGCGACCCGTGTGACCCATCGTCTGATTCTCTGGACAGGTATGATCTACCAGCGGCGACGATTCTACGTTACGAGGTTCGACTCTTCAAGCCAGTTCCGCTAAAAGAATTCACTTTCGACGTGAATCGTTTCGAACGCACGGTTATGATATATGGACCGAACAACGAGCCACAAGTTATTTCCTACATGCAATGGGAGTTTGAACGGTGGAAAGCTCCGAATCAAGTGGGCGTCGGGAATGGAATCGAGATTCAGGTTACGGGCAGCGGGGATGGAGAATTAGCTACCGGATTTCTATATAGCCCTCAGTACGACAGAACAAAGTTCAAGTGCTCTGACCTCAAGTAAACAAATCGCTATGACCTACATCAGATCAACATTTCGACATCCGGCATTGCCGAAGAACGATTTAGGCTACACGGTTGATTATTACGAGGGCTCGCTTTCGACGCTGTGTGCGGGGTGCGGGCATGACGGGATTAGTGCCGCGATTGCGCAGGCTTGTTTTGAATTGAATATCGAGCCGCACAAGGTTGCCAAGCTTTCGGGCATCGGGTGTTCGTCAAAGACACCGGCTTATTTTCTGAGCAATTCGCACGGGTTTAATTCGGTTCACGGGCGGATGCCTTCGGTGGCGACGGGTGCGAATCTGGCGAATCGCGATCTGATCTATTTCGGAGTTTCGGGCGACGGCGACACGGCTTCGATCGGGATGGGGCAGTTTGTCCACGTCATTCGGCGAAACCTGAATATGGTTTACCTGGTGATGAACAACGGCTGCTACGGGCTGACCAAAGGGCAGGATTCGGCGACCGCCGATGCCGGATCAAAGAGCAAGGTCGGCTCGGTCAATCTCTTCGAATCGATTGATCTCGCCAGCCTCGCTATCGAGCTTGGAGCGACGTTTGTAGCCCAGAGCTTTTCGGGCGACAAAACGCAGCTTATCCCTTTAGTAAAAGCCGCGATGAGCCATCCGGGCTTTGCATTTATCAACGTCATTTCGCCGTGCGTCACATTCAACAACAATCCCGGCTCGACAAAATCCTACGACTACGTCCGCGAACACATGGAAACAACCGCCATGATGGATTTCGTGCCGATCGCGAAAGAGATCAAGGCCGATTATGCCGAAGGAAGCGTCGAGAATCTAACGATGCACGACGGCTCGGTCATCAGTTTGCGAAAGCTCGAAAAAGATTGGGATCCGCTGGATAGAAGCTCCGCGATGAACGCCGTTCTGAATTCAAAACTAAAAGGCGAGATATTGACGGGCTTGTTGTATTTGAATCCCGACACATCCGATCTGCATGATCTTATTCAAACAAGCGACAGGCCGTTGAATTCTTTGACGAAAAACGAGTTGTGTCCCGGCTCCGAAATACTTGGCGGACATCAATAATAACCTTCGTTGACCAAGACTATCGCAACTCCAAACGCTATTCAGCTACCCGCCCGACATTTTTTGGCAAGCCATGAGGTTTGGCAACCAGCAAACGCGTGAGGCCGAGAGCTTTTGTAAATGCTTCCTTGTCAATTTGCGGATTGCAAGCCACGGCCCGATCGTCGATAAACGCGGCTGCTCGCGGTTTGCCCTGGCCGGTGTAAACATCGGTGAAAGGAAACTTATGTTTCTCCAGCCATTCGATGACGCGGATGCGGAGTTGGCCGGGCGTGATGCGTGACCCTTCGAGCACGTCCTGTGCGCACCGCGATGTAAAAATAACGATCTCGGCAATCTTGGCAAGTTCCTTTGCGAATTCCAAAGCACCCGGGATCGGATCGCCGATGTGATCGACACCTTTCCACTTATCGTATTGCGCCAGCACGCCGTCCAGATCGAGACAGACGCGCGGCTTTCGCGTCGTCTCTTTTTTCTTTGGTGCCGGAGCCGGAACGAGCGTAGCTTTTTTCTTCGACTTAGATTTTTTCGGCAGCTTTGACGGCCGCGTCGCGATCATCGCCTCAATCGCATCGCCGCCTTCGAGCCATTCGTTTTCGCCCGCGATCGCGTCAAAATTCCATACCCGCGTATAAAAATGTCGCGTGTGGTGGCGACCCGGCGTTCGCAAAGTGTACGGGAGATCATCCGGTGCAACAACGCGTTTCGGCGGGAAAATTTCAGGCTTTCGCGGCAAGCCGAGTCGGTTCCAATCTGAACGCAGAGCGTCGGCAAAATCGAATACGTCAGCAAGCGGATATTCCTTATCAAACAGCACACAAACGTGATAACCACCAACGCCGTTGCTGTCCAAAAGCATCGGGTCCATTCCCTGATCGCGAAGCTTTTCGGCCCACTCAAGCGCCGCCGCGAAATTTGCTTCTGCGATCTCATCGGCGCCGGGCAGCGTTTCGTCGTGCAAATCGACGTCGATCGAAAACCATTTGCATGTGCTGTGATCGCTGATCGAAAACAGGCCGATTAAGTGGGCAACCGACTTCGCCGAAAAATGTCGGTGCAGCTTCGTGATCGTGACCATGTCCGTGCCAAGCTTTCGGCGTTCCGGAATCGGCAGCATGACGACGCGGATCTTCCCGTCCTTCAGCGTATATTGGCTCCAAACATCGCGGCGATTTACAAGTCGCTCCATGGCCCATTCGGCAAGCTCGTCGGCATAACGCATCCACTCCTCCGCGATCCAGAGCAGGCGTTTGTTTCCCGCAAATTCGTAAAATGGTTGCGGCATTTGTTAAGTCACCTTTTCCCACCCGCTGATAAAATTCTTTTCAGCAAGCTGGTCGAATAATTTACGCGCCGTCTTTTCGTCATTCGAAATTTTAATGTCGCGCTCGAGTGGGTTCTGCCGGTTCGGGCTGAAATCGGTCAGGTAAACTACATAACCCGGAAAGTCCGTTCGATCCTTTTTATTCGTCTTCCACAAAAGCAATTTGCGGACCATTTTGTTGCCCTTCATCACCTTTGTATAAACGGTGCGTTCAAGTATTTCGCTCGCCGGATCGTCATCTGCGTGGGCCGATTTCTCGGCTTCGGGCACCTGTACAAGCTCGCTCACCTGCCGAATATTTACGTCATCAACGACGGCTTCCTTATCGTCGCGCATCCGGATGTATTGCGGCGAGATAACGCTGACAAGCGGCATTCTGGTAACGGCAGAATAGCGTTTGCCGTCCCAATCGAGCACCATTCGTTTTACCGGCCCGCCGCGCGCACGTTCGGCGATCATGTCCAAACACGAGATCTCGATCACCGGCCCAGGCTTTATCATTTCGTACGCAACGTAATCGTTATTAACCGCAACGTAATCCGACGGAACGATACGTTTTTTTAGATCCGACGCGATCGTCTTACGCTCATCCTCGGTAAAGCCGCCGCCGACACGCGTAAACTCTTGAAACGTGCCGTCCGAACGCATCACCGCGACGAGCAAATCGTGCATCAAACCTTTGCGATTATCCTGTCCCTCCGAATAGCCGATTACCGCAACGTCCAGATTGTGCCGCAGCTTTATCTTGTAAAAACCGGCCTGATCGTGACGGACGACGACACCCTCGGCACCTTCGCCGACCACCCATTCGGTAAAGCGCTCCATCACTTTATCGACCGAGTCCGTTTTCTCGTGTTCGACAGCGTGTACTCGCTTTCCTTTACCAAACCACTTCTTTAATAATTCAAAAACCTTTGCCGCCGAAGTTACGGTTTCTTCGTCCGCTTCGATCACATCGAAAACGGCCAGCCCCAATTTTTCAAGCTGCTCCTTCGAAGGCGGCGACCGCAAAACGCGCACGACCTGCTGCACAGGATGTGCTCCGGTAGCGTCTTCCTTTACATAAATCTCGGCACCAAGAATGCACGACTTGACCTTCGCTTTTTTCAAAAGCTCGGCCGCTTCGTCAAAACACGGCAGCCCGACGCGCACCGTTCCGCCCGGATTTACCGAGATGATCTTCGCGCCGTCAAAGAAAACCATCGCGTTCTCACCGTCGTATTTTCGCGACACATAATAGCCGCGTGCCTTTGGCAAACGAAACGCGTCTTCGGCAGAAAGTGCCTTCATCGTGCCGCTCACACGGCGTTTGTAATCCTGTGACTTTACGTGCAGCGACGGATCAGCCAGATCGGTGGCTTTGCCGATGCAATAGTCGAACTTGCAGGTGAATTTCTTTTTGTCGAAATCAAGCTTCAGCATCGTCGAGTCCTTTTGGTTTTTTCAGTTCCATGTTTGAAAGATGCAGGATCAGACAATACGAATCGTCCTTAATTCGCCCTTCGAGAAAGGCGTTATACGGCTTGCCGCCGCGGTTCATCACAAGCGGCTCATTTCCCTTCTCGCCGCCTCGCACCAATAAGAGAGCGTCCTTTTCGTCCAGATCCTTCGCCATCTCATACAGAAAATCGAACGTCAGCCCGTTGATATGAACAAGCTGTTTCTTATTCGTGAATACAAACCTGTGCGCCGCCTCGTCCTTTTTTATAAACTTCCCCGTCCACCGCATCGGAAACTCGCCGTTCATATTCTGAGCTTCCTTTTTGCGCGGCCGACGCTCGCGAACGGTATCGTCCGGATTGTAAACAACCTCAAATTCCTCGACCAGATGAATAATTCCCTTCTGCGTCACATAGACGCGCGACATGTCGGTCAGGAACATCCCGAACGATTCGATATCAATCTCCGGGTCTTCTTTCACCAAAGCGTCCGCTATCTTTTCAAGCTTTTTCTTCTTCTTTAGCAGCTCCGGCAGATCGTGCAGAACGTCTGTTTTTAATAATTTACGCGTAGATGTCGGTCGCCCCTTGGCGTCGGTATAACGTACCTCACGCTTCGGATTGAGAGCCTCCGTAGCGACAACAGCATCACGATTTTTCTGATTGCTAATATTTATCGGCATAGTTCACAGATTGAGAATTGAAAATTTAGAATTGTGAATGGTCATCGGGCAATCGCCGCTTTCGTCGTCTTAATCGCGGCAATCAGAATAGCTTTAATTTCCAGGCAGTCCGAAAGCAGAGAACCTGCTTGAGTCTCCGTTAGCAATTGACTATCTCGAAGCAGGTTAAGCCAATATTCGGTTTCAACAGTTTCCTTGGGCGCTATTCCCAATTTGCTTATGAAATCAGGCCTCGATTGCCGCCTGATTCGCCTCTGCAATATTCGCTCCAATCGATGTTCCGGCCTTCAAGAGCTGCTTTGATAGCACATACTCTTTGCTCTCATAAGTAACATGTTTATAAACCTTTACAATACGAAGGGCAAAGGAATACGACTTTTCTCGGAGTACGTTTTCTTTATTTTCCATTCTCAATTCTCAATTCTCAATTTTTTACATAAAATCAAAATCCAGATCATCCGCCGAGATCTCTTCTTCCTCGGTCGATTCCAAAACAGCCGCCTGGTTCAGCTTAATAAATTGAAACGCGGCTTGCTTTCCAATAACCATAAACGCCTCACCGTCCGCCCCGATTACGTACGCATTATCGTATTCGATCCCGCCACGATAGCTGAACGGAAACGTGTACATCTGCTTCGCCGAAAGCTGATCTCGCAAGCCGCCGATGTCCGCGTCCTCGTGCGGCTGCAATAAGTAAACGCTTTTCACGATCTGCAAAAAATAGTCTTCTATCGTCGCCGGCTTTAGCACGTTTGTCTGCCCGAATGACGAAGGCACCTGCTCGATCTTCTCGCCGTCCGCATCCACCGGCACGAGGTCATTTCTGTCGATAGAATCGCCTTTGTCTGTCACGGTTGCGAGCGCGGTTCCACCCTTATCGATCAAAGTTTTCCCGTCCGCCGCCAACACACGCAGCGAAGCCTCGCGCCCCTTTTCGTCAAACGCCTCGATATCGATCTTCCCGTAGAGCTTTTCGCGATCGATCTTAACCAGCGTTACGGGAAATTCCTCACCATCTAATGAAAGCACTAACGGCCTTGCCATACTAACCCTCAACTAGCCCAAAATCTGACTCCGATAATATTACAACACCGAAAAAAGTCAGAACCGCGAGCGGAAGTGAACGGGATATTCTTTGATAGAAGTTTTCCACAGACCGTTGTGGAAATTTGTATAACAACTGCTTAATAAAGTTAAGCAAAACAGGCCTTTTTGGCGGATTCTTGCTATTGTGGAAAACCACTCTGAAATTCGCTTTTAGTATTACGCCTGAACCCCCGAAAACATGAGCTATGGGACTGCTTTTGAGCGCAAAAATATCCACAAATATCCGCAAGATCCAAAAGGAGGACTAAAAAGACCTTACGTTATCTGTGGATATGAGTTGCCGATTCCTGCCGGTAACAGATCTCCGATTTTGCGACAGCCCATTGCCATAGGCTGCCGCTAAACCGTTTATTTTATATCGCTTGTGAATTGAGACCGGCTCCGGCGTCGGGCAACTACTAGCGAATCTGCGTCTCGTAGGATGTCTTGACGCGAAGCTGCTGAGCTCGATTGAGTTTGATGTGTTTGCCACGTTCGATGACGACGGCCCCGACGCCGAATGCAGCTCCGACACCAGCCCCAACAGCTGCACCGACCGGCCCACCAGCGACCGCACCGATCACTACGCCGGTTCCCGTCGCCGCACCGATCTTCACGCCATCTTGCTTGTAGGAACGTTTGCCGACAGCCATGCCTTCGTTATCGACTCGCTTTACGTTATCGCCTTTGACCGGTAAAACCTCAGTCATAATGGCGTTGAAATTACTCCAGCGATTCTCTGTAAGGATGATGCGGTCGAACGAAAGCTGAATCTCAGAGCGGCGTTTGATGCGGCCTGGCTTTGTAATCTTGCTGACGCGGCCCTCGACTATCGCACCGGTAATTTCGGCTGGCGAAATAATCTTTGCCGTGAATTTGTCGCCCTCGCGACTGCGTTCCGTGCTTAGGTCGTCGATCAGTTCGACGATGATCTCGGTGTCACGCGGAATGATGATCACGGCGTCGCTAACAGGCGTAAAACTCGTCTTTTGAAAGCTGTCCGTTGTGGCGGTTGGAGCGCTGTCCGACATCTGGCCAGTGTTTGTTGCCGTTGCTGGAGTATCCGTATTTACAGGGATATTCTGCGATTGCTCCGCAACCGGAGGCGTCTCAATTACAGGAGCAGCAGTACCGCGGCGGCTAAGATTCGCGGGCACATTAGCCTCAAACGCCCGCTTTTCAAAACCGGTATCATAGCCGGACTCAAATCCCTGGCGATACCCATCATTGTAATCTTCGACCGATCCGTATTCTTTGTTGTAAGCACGGTTCGCCTTCGAATATTCGGAGTGCCGCGAAAAATCCTTGGCCGCACTATCGATCGAATCGCGGTACCCGGCCATGTACCCATCCGAGTAACCGGTACGGAAACCCCGCTGCAGCGCGACTTTCGAATCCTGCGCATTAATCGTGTGGATAGGAAGAGCGATAAATGTAATTAAACTAAGAGAAAAACTGAGGGCAACAGCTAAAAGGCTTCTGGTTAGCTTCATGAGATCTCCTTTGTAATGACGGAATTACGAAACAAGAAATGTTTTGTCCGCCTATACTTATACACGACTGCTTAATAAATTACAAGAATTATTATGCGGTCGTTTAATGGGCCGGGACTTTTTTATTTAGATGCACAAAAAAAGGGCAGCGGAACGGCACTGTCCCACTACCCAAGTTTTGCCTTAGGAGGAGCAAAATGAAGCGTTAAAAACTCTTTCGAAAAAGGTACGAAGCCCGTATGAAGAAAGTTCGGCTGTTTCGGGCGAACCTCGGCTCATACTGACCCGTATACGGGTTAAAGCCGTTGTAGTTGAAATTGTCGTTGTAACCGACGTAGAAAGCCGTTCCGGGATTAGGATTCCATCCGAACAGAAGCTGTCCCGCAGCATTTGATCTCAGTGAATCGTAATCCCATCGTGCTCGCACAAAAGTAAATCTTGAGAATTGATAGGTTGATCTGAGCGTAAAAATATTTGTATCAAACGCCACTTCGCCATTGTCGCTTCGTGTCAATTGGCTTTTCGTGTAATCAAGTGATATTCGCAACGGGTCAACGGGTTTGTACTCAAAACCAACATTCGCATCAAATTGCCAGCCTTTGCCGGGATCCTGATTCGGTCTTGGTCCCTGCTGGCCACTCGCCACCCAGGCTAAATACGCCGGGCTTCGTCGTGGAAACCGGTTCCCGGCGCCGAAATCGAAATCGTATGCTCCGAATATCGAGCCGACAAAACCATACATAAATAACCGCTTATTGAATCGCTTTTCGGCATTGAAGCTGAAATAAGGCTGATGTGCGGAGCGGGTCGGAGCTCCCACAAACGCACCGACGAGCGTGCCTGAAGCATTCCGTTTAGCTCCGAATTCCTCTTCGTACAGCTTTTCGAACTGGTCACCGGCTTCAAAATAAAGAAACGTATTTCCTTGAAGCGACGCATTGAGGTTCATTCCTGCAAGGGCGTATTGCGTGCGGCCATTCCAGTCGAACGTGTATCGCACAAACTGATTCCAGTTAAGACGGATGATCGCCGCTTTTGGGTTCGATTTTGTACTAAAGCGATTCGCAAAAAAAGCTTGATTTGTGTTTCTCCTGCGGGTAAAGCCCGAATCGGCCCTGTAATCGCTTGTGCGCCCAAAGACTTCGGCGTACCAGCCATGCGTGTCCGTTGTATAATCCAGGTTCCAGAAATATCCAAGGCCGTTTCCGGTGCGGTATTGAACCCGGTCGGTTGCCGGGTCATAAAAGTTTTTTCGTGAATGCGTACCCAACGCCTGAAACGTCATCACCGTTTTTGGATTCAATTTGAACGTCCCATCGAACCCACCAACAAAATTGCGATTTTGCGGCCATGTTCGGGCCGTGCTGAAAAAACCTATGTTATTGTTTTTTCCAAAATCGCGTTTAATGCGGAGCACTCCGAACAGAGCATTTTTGTCGATGAATTCTTCGTTGGGGCAAGCCACAGTGGGGTTTAATACGTGCTGCTGCTGGCAAATGCGCAATCTTGTGCGGTCGTCTTCAGAGAAGTTGCCCGGAGCTTTGTCCGAAGCAGCCAAAAACCCAAAAGACGTCTTGTCAATCTTACCCGTCAGCTTTGCTGCAAAGTCCGGATCGACGATCTGACGCGAATAAAACGGCCTCAGCGGCGAATCGAATATATCCTTGCCTTCGAGGAAAAAAGGCCTTTTTTCCTCGAAGAAGATCGGAAAACGCTGGTTTGCCGATACGACGGGAGCGTCGGCCTCGATCTCGGCAAAATCGGGATTTACTGCAGCGTCGAGGGTAATGTTGGGCGAAAGTGTGTATTTAAGCGTAACCCCGATGTCCTGCTTGATCGGGTGATTGACAAATCTGCCGGTGACAATTTCATTGGCACGTACCCGTTCGCCTGTTTGGCTGACGGTTATGCTCGGCACGATCTCGAGTGTCCTTTCATACTTGATCTCATCCAACCCTGTTATCTTTCCGTGTTTAACGAGAAACCCGGAAATGTTCCTGTCATCGGGCAGCCATTGATTGAATTCGTCATTAAGACGATCGATGTTTCGAGCGACGTTAAAGCCCCACATCTTCCCTTTTCCGGCGGAATAACGTAGCGATTTGAAGGGGACCTTTACCTCGACCGACCATCCCCAATCTTCGATTATTCCTTTCGACTCCATGACGATATCAACCGTGAAATCCGCGCCTTGTCCCTCGGTAAAAATTCCATCCTGCTGAATGCCCAGCGGGTTGAAACCGAGCACATATGCACGCCGCTGATCATTATAGGTGTCGAGCCAAATGCGGACGTTGTCTTCGCCAAAGACTTCGTCGCGTTTTGCAACCGTGGCTCGAATCTTGTCCTTTTCATCCCAGCATTTGAAAGCAACGTACAGATTCTTTTCGTCATACATCATCAAAACTTCAGTCGGTTTTGAGGCTGCGATGTTGTCACCGGGATAAGTTTGGTAAAAGTCTTTGAATACAGTCGCGGTTTTCCATGCTTCCTCGTCCGCACGTCCGTCTATTGTTACTCCCAGAGCGATCTTCGGCACTGGTTGCGGTCTGGCTTTTTCTGGAGGAATGACGACGCTTCCAGTCTTCGGTGGAGGATTATCTTTGGTTACTTCCACAACCGAATCGTCTGATTTATTTGAGGCAGTTGCGTCCTTCGTTTGGGCATCAATCTGAACGTAAAGAAAGATGATTACGGCAATCAGGGAATACAGCTTTTTCATGACTACACCATTTATTTATAATTGGGGGCAAAAATAGAAAGTACGTTTGATGGAACACTCTAAAAAAGCGCCGGACGGAATATGATAAATGTTGCCGGCAGCATTTTTCTCGTCTGTCTATAACTAACGAACCGTAGAATTTCAGTTTGTATTTATGAAAAGGGTTGAAACTCTACACTTGATTACAACGAGAATATGGTCAGAAAGTTTCAATCCGTGTTCTTTGTGCAAAAGAACTTTTTTCACAAAGAAAATTCGCGGCTAATTCGTAAGCGTGCTTGCGTTGCGGACGAGTATTTCGCCATCCGTGACCCTAAAAGTATATTTCGGGCCGCCGGAGCCAAAACGCCACTGTCCTTCCTTAACAACCTTCGGGACGCGCATGTTTTCAACCGAAAGAGTCTCGACATTAGCAATGACGTCGGCATTCTGATTTTCGGGCACGGTCAATATAAATCTTCCGTCAACGGCCGTCCCGGTGATGCTCGAAAAATCGCCTTCGAGATAAACATCGCCGTCAACCGTTTTCGAATCAAGATCGCCCTTAAAACCAATCACGCGGACTTCGCCATCGACGGATGAAAGATAGAGCTTGCCATCGACATCGCGAACGTTGATCGCTTCGTCAACGCCATTCAATTCAATGTCGCCGGAGACGCCTTCAAGCCTAATTTCACCATTCGTTGTGATCTTCAAGTTCGATCTTTTGGGCACGAATACTTCGAGTCGCACACGGTCCGCATCGCTATTGAAATTGTCTCTGCCGGACGCCCTTGTATTGTTCACCACCTTTAGGTTGACATTCGAATCGGTCACGTCTTCGGTGATAGATACCGGCGTCCGGCTTTGTCGCCCGGCTAGTTCGGTTAAAACATACTTGACCTCGGGCTTGTCCCATCCGCGGACTTTTACGCCGCAATCTCTTGCCTCAATCGAAACTTTCGGCATGCCTTTAACGGCGAAAGTATTGCTTTTTTTCTCGAGATAAGGTGCTCCGGCAGACCAGTTTGCCGTGCGAATCCGAGCCAAGGCTTCGTCCTGTCGAGCTAGGCCTTCTTCTACCTTCTGTTGAATTTCCGCAGCGTTGATGTTTTTTAATTTTTCGAGGCCTTCAACTCTTATCTTGTCCATCTTCGGAGCTATCCGAGCGAGTTCCACCTGCGCGGCCTTTATGCCTTCAGCTGATGCTTTGCCGGCGTCTTTCATAGCCTTTGCAATATCCTTGTTGATCTTGGCGGATTTAAAGGATGATGCTTCGTCGTCATCGTCCCAGTCTTCGTCATCGTCTTTGCTTTTTTGCGGCAGAAGGTTGGTCGCCGGATTGGTCGATTTGCCGTCGTTTTTGCGAGTCACGGACAGCGGGCCGTTCACGCTTTCAAGCTTGATCTGCACCTCGCCGGTCCCGACCCGGCCATAGAGATCGCGGCCGACATACTTGCCCTTTCGAACCGGCAGGCCAAAATCATTCGTAATATTTCCGTTCAGCGATTCCGCTTTCAGAGTGGCGTTCGCGTCGGACGGAATGACCAAATTCACGCGACCGTTTACGGTTTCGAGCGAGATCCTGCTTCCCGTTTCGAGCCGGTCAAAATCGGCGGCGACCTCGCCATTCACGGTCGAAAGATTTGCCGTCCCGCGAAGGTTCGACGCCGTGACGTTGCCGTTAACGGCGGAGATCTTCGTCATGTTGGTGAAATTCGAAACCGTCACCGATCCGTTTACGGTTTCCACCTCGTCGAGCACCGCGGTCCGAGGCACGGAGAGGCGAAACTGCACTTCTAGCTTGCCGCGATTCTTCCAATTCTTCTCCCCGCGTTTCCAGCTTCCATAATCGGCCTCCACGCTGAACGAATCAGCCCGCGAATCGACCTTAATTTCGACGTCGGCCAGAGCTTCCTTCGAATCCGCGATCTTCGTCGCTTCAAGCCTTACTTCGCTCTTGTCCCACGCCTCAACGACGATCGAGCCGTTAACGTTCGAAACGCTGACCCGTCCATTCGGGCTTATGGGATAAGACTGCTCAAATTTTTCGATTTCATCGCCCGGCGCCGATTCAGCTATTAAAACGTCGCTTTGCGGAATGTCACAGCTTTGTAAAGGCGTATCGTTATTTGATGAAAACATCAATCCTGCAAAAACTATCGAGTATAACCAGCTCATAAATGCTTTCTCCTTCGGACAAAATGTTTGGGGTTTTTCCCGTATCTATAAGCAAAACACCACGCATTTACGATTTATGACAGGTTTTTTTTTCGAATTCCTCTCTTTCCTTTTTCCTTCTTGTTCATCTTGTTCAGTGGTTTGAGATGTAAAACCGGAACACAAAGTTCTCACAAAGAACACGGAGGCGTGTTCAGCAAAACGAATTAGGACATCTATGAAGTTTACGGGTAAGTCAAGAGGTAGTTGTCCGGCAGAGCTCTAGTGTCCTACCGCACAAGCCAACTTCGCCCCGCCGGGTAAACTCCTGATAGTCGATATTGTCACGCAGCATGACGTAACAATTGATCAGAAGTTTGCGTGCCGCAGCTATTTTTGCTTTCGGCTTTCCTCTCCGGCGTCTAACCTGGGAGCAATGCTGTTTCAGTCGTGTGTCCCGCGAGACCTGAGCTGCCTGGCCGAGCAAGAAACGCAGGAGTCGCGGGACGGGTTTGATGATCTGGTAGGAAGCGATTTGTTTTAAGAATCAAGCAATAGCAAGCGTAACGCCGGGAGAAAGTTCAAGCGATGTGGCATATTCAATATGTAACACTCGTCGCGGTTCGTCAGTGACTGCTTTTGAAGATGCATGCAAAATCAGCGGACTCATCGCAATTACGCCGCCTTTACCAACCAAACACTCTATTTCCGGCTTACCTTTTCTTGAAAAATCCACTTCTGCATCTGTCAATCTTCTTGAATGCGATCCGGGAATTACCCTCAGCGGACCGTTCAAACTCGTCGATGCGTCAAGATGTATTCGCAAGGCAAGAATTTTCGACAATGCCCAAGTCGGCGCATGAACAAAATTTACACCTTGCTTCTTGGAAGACGGCCCCCAGCCAATAGCTACAACATCTGTTTCGAGCGGTAGCGCCGTGTCTTGGTGCCAAGCGACCAACCAGTTTGCTTTCCCAGATTTTTCGAATAGCGTCGCTTTGTACGGAACCAATTCTTTTCCGAAAACCAATTTAGCGATTGCAAGAAGCCTTTTGTCGAACGCGAGTTCTGAGATGGCCCCTATCTTCATCAGGTTGCGAGCTCCGGCCCGGCTTCGTCGAACGTTATCACATGAAAGAATTTCGACCAGCCGTTCGCATTCCGATTCCGAAAAAACATTTTCTTTAATGTAAAAGCCCGCGCTTCTTATTCTTTCATGTTCGTTCGTGTTCATCTCATTCAGTGGTCGTTCTTTTCGCAAAAACAATGATCGGAAAAAAAGAACAAGAAAAGCAGATATGGTCAAAGGGCTAAAAACTTTGATTTCTAACAAGCTTTTGCAAAATTTCGCTTTCGGCCGCAGATATCTCGAAATTTGCTTCGGCGTAAAGCTCAGCCAGATTAGCAATGGCCGCGGCACGAGTGCTTTCGTCGCGAATTGTCGAGATCGTTTGCAGATTTTCAAGCGAGATCTCGCGGGCCCGATCTAAGTTTCCGTGCTGCAAAAATCGTTTTGCGCATTCGATAAAAGCTGCCGAACGCGAGGCCATCTGAGGCACTCCTTCGGCAAGGGCATAGGCTTCTTCGAGAAGCCCTGTGGCTATTTCGTTTTCGTCGTTACTTGCCGCCGCATCGCTGACTCTGATCAAGGCGAACATCCGATGAACATCATCGCGGATCAAATTGAGAGCTTGCCGGGCGACTTCATCATTTTTCTGGATGGTCAATATCTGAGCGATCTGGCCGAGGGCATTCATCGACTCGTTTTCGTCCGCGATCTCCTGTACGATGCCGATTGCCCGCTCGCCCTTTTCGAACCCGGCAAATTGAACGGCGATAGCGGTGAACAAAGCAAACTTCGCCTTGCTGTCCCGCGTCTCCTTCTCATGCTGCGAACGCAAAATAGCGTAGGCTTCTTCAAGCGCCTCAAAAGCCTCGGTCTTTTCGTCACGCCGCCAAAATTCTCTCGCGAAATCCGAGTAGGCACGATGCAATCTGCGTTTTGTCGGCAACCGAATCCAGCGTACGGTCGGCAAGTTCCAAACTACCCGCCCGCAGAAATCCGAGTGAAATGCCGCTCAAAAAATTGTCACGATGCGTGTTGTCCAGAACGTCCGCAAAGCCACGTGCCTTGTCAAGAGTTTCAACTGCACGGTCGTTTCGTTTCGCCGCGATAAACGAGTTTCCGATGTCGATAAATGCCCGGACCTTCTCTTCGTCATGTTCAATATCCTCAGCCGCTATCGATGCTTTTTCGAGCAGTTCAGCCGATCTCTCAAAATCCTCGGCCTCAATATCGCCCGCCGCCATCGCAAGCAAAGCATGCACGGCGGAACCGGGAAAACCAATCTCACCAACTGTTTTCAAAGCTCGCGTCCTGATCGCCATCTGCGTGCTGCTTGACGGCGATCCCAGCAAGCACCGTGTCGCGATGGTCCATCGTATCCGCAACTTCACGGGCCTTTTCAAATTTTCCGTTGGCCGCCAATTGCAGCCCGATTCGTTCACGGGCTTGCGACTGCAAACCGAAATCCTCGATAGCATCGACAAGCTGCAACGCGTATTCGTCGTCATCCGCGGCCGCGCATTTTTCGGCGACCGCGATCAAAAGTCGGTCGCGGACAAACGGATCGTCAACCGTGTTGGCAAGCTCCGCCGCCATATCGACATCGCCTTTTGCCAAATACTGCGGCACAACTGCCATCATCGCCTGAGCCCGCCCATCACGGCTCTGGATCGCCTCAGCCAAATACGATGAGCACGATAAAAGATCTGATTGTGCATCTGTAAAAGAAATTAAATGATCTGACATAAAGAAGATTCACCACGGAGGCACAGAGACCCGGAGGAAATGGAAAATTGAGAATGGAAAGTGGAGAATGCCGGATCTACCTCTTCATTTTCCGTTTTCAATTTTTCATTTTCAATTGTTCTCCTCTGTGTCTCTGTGGTTCAAAATTCAGGCGAAAGCACGCCGCACAGAATCCGGCATCCAATCATCAAGATCTTTCGCCACCCATTCGGCTCCGGCCTTTCGCAGTTCGTCCGCAATCACGGTATTCGTTACGCCAAGCACCTGTAAATCAGCCCGCTTTCCGGCGATGACTCCGGGCGGCGAATCTTCAATTACCAAACATTCATCGTGCGTCATCGGCAGATGTCCCTGGGCGATTCTAACAAGGTCGATCTGCTGAAATGCGTTACGGTAACATTCCGGATCAGGCTTGCAGTTCTGTACATTTTCCGAAGTTACGATGACTGAAAAGCAACCTCTCAACCCGGTTTTTTCAAGCACAAAACCGATCTCCTCGCGTTTCGACATACTAACGAGTCCAAGCTCAAATTCCCTCGCCATCTTACGGACAAAATCCTCAACGCCATGAAATAACGGCACTTCGTTGGCGATCGCTTCGCGCCATTTCTGAGTTTTTTGCTGCGTGATTTCAAGCACGCGGTTAATGTCCGAGGGCTTTCCCGCCTCGTTTAGAAGCGACGCTACGAACGTCTTGTCGTCCATTCCAAGACGTGAGTAATAAGCCTCATCCGTTACCTCGATGCCTTCCGCATTGAAGATTTCGCGGTACACGGCGTGTTGAATCGGCTCGTCATCAATAATCACCCCGTTAAAGTCCATCAAAATTGCTTTGATCATATTCTTCCCTGTTTGGAGTAAACGCCTCAGCGTTCTGCAATAGCAAGCTAAAACTCGAAATCTATAATAGAAACTTGGCATCGAAGACATTTCCCCGCCCAAGTATTCCATTCGGATCGAACGCTCGTTTCAGCTCCGCCATTTCATTTATATAGCGCTCGCCCATCATCACTTGTAGATATTTACTTTTGAGCTTACCGATGCCGTGTTCAGCCGAAATAGTGCCGCCGAGCATGATCGATTGAGCGATAAAACGTCCATAAAGATGCCTTGACTGCTCGGCCTGCGTTTCGTCTTTAGGCAAAATATTCGCGTGCAAATGACAATCACCGATATGGCCGAAGATAACGTAATCGAGCCCGCTGGCGTCAAGTGTCTGTTTATAAAATCGAAGAAATCCGGCGAAATTCGCGTCTGGTACGGCCATGTCGGTACCGATCTTTCGCTGCTTATTCCGCACAACTCGCTCATTTACAGAAACTGGTAAAGCGTGTCGAAACGCTCGCATCTTCTCACGGTCCTGTTCGTTAGTCGTGAACCAAGAACGCTCGAGATCGGCATTATTCTGTTCCAAAAGCTCGTTCCACTGTTCGAGCAATGCATCTTCAGAATCCGAAATCGTTTCCTGCTCAAAAAAGATCGCTCCGGCCATGCCGTCGGGCGTTTCGGGAAACTTCTCCGAGATAAATTTCAAAGAGTTTGCATCGAAATATTCGAGCAGCGAAGCCTCAAACATCGTAACGCCGGCGTCCCGGTTTGCGAAAAAGAAAGCTCTCGCACCTCATCCACAAAACGCCAGCAGATCCTTCTCCTCGGCAAAAAACACGATGCCGCTAAAAAAACCTTCGGGTTTAGACATCAGCGATAATTCGATCTCCGTTATCACACCGAGCGTGCCCTCGCTGCCGATAAACAAGTCGATCGCGTCAAGCGGCTGAGCGTTAAAATAGCCGCTAACGTTCTTTCGAACGTCCGGCCGCTCATATGTCGGCACCTTGACTGCAATACGATTTCCCTGTTCGGTTTCGATCTCGATCAGATTCCCATCCGCTGATATCGCAGTCCCGCGTTTAATATTGACAGTATCGCCGCTCGCAAGAACCACCTTCAACCTTTTGACAAAATTCCGTGTCGCTCCGTATTTAAAGCTTCTCGCACCCGATGCATTGGTCGCGACCGTGCCGCCGATCTGGCAGCTCCATTCGGTCGGGTCGGGCGGATAAAATAATCCTTCTGCCTCGACTGCCTTTTGCAGGTCTGCGAGGATCACGCCTGCACCGACCGTCGCTGTCTTAGCAAACTTATCTATTGTGATCTTTTTCAATTCTTCGAGCGAAATGACCACTCCGCCGAAAGGAATTGCACCGCCAACCGTTCCAGTTCGCGCCCCTGAGACCGTCACCGGCGTCTTGCTATCGTTTGCCTCACGCAGGATCGCGGCGATCTCCTCAGCCGACTCAGGAATGAACAGTCTTTCGGCATGACCGCCCTGCATATTGCTGGCATCGGTCAGATAGTTTTGTAGATCGTCGAGTTGAGTTTTTGACTGCATCTACCACATCCAGAGATGAGCGCCGATTACGATTTTCCATTGGCCATCGACGCTTCTTAAAATCAACAGATGCCCTTCACCGTCAAGGCAACCCTTCGTATATGCAAATTCTACAATCGCAAATTCCTTCTTATCGTCAAATCCAACACGTGAAAATTGAAGATACCCTTGCGAACCAGGATACTTTTTGTAAAATGCCTTCCATCCAATTTCGCAATCTCCCCCGGCGAAGAATTTATTATATAGACCATTCTTGATAGGTATAAACCGATGGGCGGTCTTGAATCGTTTCACGTTGACCAACTCTTTCGGTTTCAGGAAGCAGTCGTTGTGCATTTTTACAAGCCGTAATGTCTCGATTGTTGATTCTGTATTGGGTAGGTGGGTCGACGAAACGGTGCACGGATCGAGCGATTCTTCAATGACGATTGGACGTTTGCTGTCCCGATAATGACCACTAATTATTGACGCAATAACGGAGTAATCATCGTCAAAACTAGAACGAACGGCACCACTTTCGGGCCCGCTCGCGTCGGAAGACTGTGCCTTCGCACCAAAGAAAGTCACAAGGGCCAAAATCGCGAGGAGCATGAATCGTCTTGAAAATCTGCACATCAGTTCTTCGTAAATCTTAATATTCGCCACCGAGAACGGTTAGTATCGCAATCCCTTACAATCGTGAAGTCTGGGTTTCAGGCATTCAATTTTCGTAAAATCTTATCCTATCCGCTCCCATCAGCACAATCCGCTAAATCCGCGTTCAAAACAAATTTAACGGACCACTAGTTCTCTTTCTCGCAGATACCTCAACTTATCCCTGATCTCCGCTGCCTGTTCGAATTTCATTTCCTTTGCGGCGTGGCGCATATCGGCTTCGAGTTGGGCGATGGTTTCCTTCAGCTTTTTCGGTGAGTACTCTTCGAAATCGTCCAATTCGAGCGGAACCTTGAAGTAATCGGCTTCATAAGCCGTAACGAGCGTTGCATCGATAGACTTGATGATCGTGGTCGGTGTAATGCCGTATTCGGTGTTGTACGCTTCCTGAATGGCACGGCGGCGTTTCGTTTCACTGATCGCGTGTTCCATCGATTTTGTGATCTTGTCTGCGTAGAGAATCGCTTTGCCGTCCGAATTTCTAGCTGCACGTCCGATCGTCTGAATAAGCGAGCGTTCCGACCGCAGAAAGCCTTCCTTGTCCGCATCGAGTATCGCAACCAGCGAAACCTCAGGCAGATCGAGCCCCTCGCGAAGCAGGTTGATGCCGACAAGCACATCAAAAACACCGCGACGCAGATCACGCAATATTTTGATGCGTTCAAGCGTCAGTATTTCGCTGTGCAGATACGTGACCTTGACGCCAACTTCCATAAAGTATTCGCTCAAACTCTCCGACATTTTCTTCGTCAGCGTCGTAACCAAAACGCGTTCGTTGCGCTCGGCACGCACTCGGCACTCTTCCAAAAGATCGTCGATCTGCCCTTTAACCGGCCGCACCTCGATGACCGGATCGAGCAAACCGGTCGGCCGGATTATCTGTTCGATCACCTCGCCCTCGGTACGATTTAGTTCATACGGGCCAGGCGTAGCGGAAACATAGATCGTTTGTCCGGCTCGTTCTTCAAACTCAGCAAAATTCAGCGGCCGATTGTCCTTTGCACTCGGCAGACGAAAGCCGTATTCCACAAGCGTTCCTTTTCGCGACTGATCGCCCTTGAACATCGCTCCGATCTGCGGTATCGATTGGTGCGATTCGTCAATAACGAGCAAAGCATCGCTCGGAAGATAATCGAACAAAGTCGGCGGCGGTGCTCCCGGCGGTTTTCCGGTCAGATGCCGCGAATAATTCTCAATTCCCCTGCAAAATCCCATCTCTTTTATCATCTCAAGGTCGTACATCGTCCGCTGGTGTAGCCGCTGGGCCTCAACGATCTTTCCCTGATTTACAAGTTCTTCTTCCCACCACGTCAGTTCCTTCTTGATCGTGCCGACCGCCTGTTTGATCGTCGCCTTCGACATCACATAGTGCGTTTTCGGATAGATCGGCACGCGGTTTTCATGCTTTTCGAGCACCTCGCCAAGCAGCGGATCGATCGTCGCAACCGACACGATCTCGTCACCCCAAAACTCGATCCGGTACGCCTTTTCCTGATAGCTCGGATAAAGTTCCACGACATCGCCACGCACTCGAAACACTCCGCGGTCGAAATCGATATTCACGCGCTCGTATTGCAATTCGACGAGCCGCTGCAAAAAATGATCGCGGCTGATCTGCATTCCGGGCTCAACGAATATCAGCATTCCGTAGTAAGCGTCAGGATCGCCCAGGCCGTAGATGCACGAAACCGACGCAACCACGATAACGTCGTGTCGCTCGAACAAACCGCACGTCGCGCTCATTCGCAACCGGTCGATCTCGTCGTTGATCGTCGCTTCTTTTTCGATGTAAAGGTCCGATGCGGGAACGTAAGCTTCGGGCTGGTAATAGTCGTAATACGAAACAAAATACTCAACCGCGTTGTCGGGAAAAAAGGTCTTAAATTCCTGATACAGCTGCGCTGCGAGCGTCTTGTTATGCGCGATCACCAAAGTCGGCCGCTGTACCTGTTGGATCACATTCGCGATAGTAAACGTCTTGCCGCTGCCCGTTATACCAAGCAAAACCTGGTCTTTCTCACCGGCGTTGAGGTTTTTGACAAGCTCCGCGATGGCTTCGGGCTGATCGCCTTTCGGCGTATTTTCAGACATGAGACGAAATTGCATGTCTTAATCATATGACAAAAAGCCCGCAGCAAAAAGTCTGCTGCGGGTCTTTTGATCGTCATGGTGTGATCTTTGTGTCTGTTGCTAATTTATCATTCTCTTAGACGTGCATCATCTGTGAATATGACCTTACTTCATTTACTTTTGCTGCCACATTTGGCGTAAGTTCATGTCTGATCAGCAATTCGCTAAGATCTTGAAATGTAGTGTCGGTCTTCATGGTCTGCAAAACATGCAGCAGGGCCAACTTCACATTTTCTTCTTTGTGTTCGGCCAATGCTTTATAAATCGGCTCTTTCTCACCAGCTTTTATCAGCAAGGCGGTCAGTGCAAACGCTTCATATGCAACGGTTTTGTCCGGATGGATGAGGCGTTCGAACGAGCGTTCAACCAGATCGCCCTCCATCGCCGCGCGTGCGGCTTGACGCATCCGGGCTCCATCGCCTGTTTCGATTATCCTCGCCCATGCATGTGCCCGATCGAATTTCAGGCGGAAAAGACTTCGTGCGGCCGCAGCTCGAACCTCTCTCGTAGGGTCGGCACATGCCAGCACGATCGATTCAAAAACCGACTCGTGATCTTTGTCGGCAAGCACGGAAACCGCGGTCGAGCGCAATTTGGATGAAAGGTCATAGAGTGCGATTTGCGATATCGCACCAACTGAATTACTGGTTTTGAAAGCCGCAAGTATTTTCAGCGCCAATGTTCTGATCTCGGCATCTTCTTCAGAACCCTCGCCAGTCTGGTCGATGGCACACAAAAGATCTTCGTCATCGGATTCAGGTAGTGGCTCGAATGCAGTTGCACGCTCCAGGCGTATAAACGATGCTATCGGAAGCTTCGATATCCCGACATTCGGAGTTTCCTTCACAGGTTCCAGAATTTCCAAAGGTTCCTCGTCATCCTCGAATTCAAAATTCTTAGCCCGCATGGGCCTCATCTTTGTTGAGGGCTTGTATGTGATCTTTAGATCATCCTGCCTCGGCGTGGCCGAACCGTTCTTTCCCTGCTTTGCCGGATCGTTGGCGTCTGCTTCACGTTTTCTCAAATAAAAGATCGCCGCGACACCGGCACCAGCCAGAACGAATATCAAAATATAAGAGCCGAACGAGCCGAGAAACGGTTCTTCCGGTTTTGGGATTGCCTTCGCGGCGGGTTTCTGTGAAAAGACACTTATTGCACAGGACGCTAATATCCATGCGATATTTACTGTCTTACTATTAAGTTTAGATAAGCCGATCATAAACGTTCGAAATGGAGTGAATTATGGGTGAATCGGAACGCCGGACGGTGGTGAAACTGAATGTTTACCGGGGTTGGATTATCCCGCCTCAAGTATTATGCACTAAATTGTAGAATTTGTCATTCTTTTATCAACCGTGTTAATAAAGTTTCAACGAATCCCTGTTTCCAACATTTATTTTGAAGCTAGTCAGCCTTTACCAGAATCGGTTTTCGTAATAAAGTGTTCAAATCGTTTAAGTAAATTTATCAGAATGATCGCTGCCTCAACAGTATCTGAAACCTTAATTAAAGATCTTTCGCTTGTCCATCGCGGCAAGGTCAGAGACGTGTATCAGATAAACGACACTCAACTTTTACTGGTGGCGACGGATCGCATATCGGCTTTTGATTGTATTTTACCCACGCCCATCCAACAGAAAGGTTCAGTGCTTACGGCATTGTCGGCCTTTTGGTTCGGGCGTTTGGGCCACATAGTCGATCACCATCTTATAACTGCCGATTTCGATAAAATGCCTGACGAAGTAAGACGTCATCCGGAACTCCGCGACCGGTCGGCTCTCGTCAGAAAAACCGAGGTTTTCCCTGTCGAATGCGTTGTCAGAGGGTTTCTCGAGGGTTCTGGCTGGAAGGATTATCAGGCGACCGGGACAATATGTGGACACAAATTGCCGACCGGACTCCGCCAATGCGACAAGCTGCCTGAACCGATCTTTACACCGGCAACGAAAGCTGCGGCTGGCCATGACGAAAATATCACCGAGCTTGAATTTGTAAAGATTATCGGTGCCGAAACAGCCGCTAAATTGAGTTCGTTGAGCCTGAAGATTTACAAGGAAGCGTCTGATTACGCTCTCACTCGCGGAATTATTATTGCGGACACAAAATTCGAATTCGGAACGGACGCGAGCGGCAACATATTATTGATTGACGAGGTTTTGACGCCCGATTCGTCGCGATTCTGGGCCGCTGAATCATATTCACCCGGCAAGGCCCAGGCGTCTTTCGATAAACAGTTCGTTCGCGAATATCTCGAAACTCTCGATTGGAACAAACAGCCGCCTGCTCCACCATTGCCTAGGGAAGTCGCCGAAGCAACTAAGGAAAGATATTTACAAGCATACAATTTACTGACAGGACACCAACTTTAATATGCAGATTCGGGAGCGGATGGAGATCATGGTTAACGAATTGCTGGACGGGCGTATTCTGCTCGACGAAGCAATCAACGAATTCGAAAAGCTTTATATTCAAAACGCTCTTTCCAGAAATTCGGACCACGTCTCTAAAACCGCCGCCGCACTCGGCATTCATCGCAACACACTATCAAAACGACTCGTCTCTTATAAAACGACGCCTCAGTCTAAAAAACGGCCGGCCATTTCCCGGGCGAAGAAAAAATCCGCTGGGAAGGGTTAGATGAGTGTGCTTTTCGTTTAACTTCACGACAAAAATATGAACTCGAAATCCATAAAACTGCTTGCATTGGTCCTACTTTTATTTGTTACGGATGTCCGCGTTGTTCCACAAACACATGGCGGTGGCGGAAAGGCGAATATTAAAGAAGGGCTCGGCAGCACGTGGAAAGGCCCAAGCAGCACGCTAATTACTCGCTTACTGAAAAAGAAAACACCCGTTGCGACGACCGCAACAGGGCGACGCACAACTACACGCGAAGCACCTGTTACGGCAAAGATTCCGACCGCCTCAGTCACGTTCCGCCTTGGAGCAAACTCTGGCGTGGATCAGGCATTGGCTACCATCTTTGCGTCAACGCCCGCGGAAAAGCAAGCTCTCTTACTGATCTTCCAGCAGGTCAAACAAGCCTATGAAACCGAGGTCGCGAAGGAAGGCAAATCGAATAATCTAGCCGCCGCGATGACCTTTTTCATAGCATCGAACGTCGTCGCTTACCACCGCACGCCGATGCCCGAGGACGATGTAACCGAGCAGATATTCGTTTCGCTCCGTGATATTATGGTGAGCACGCCCGAGGTCGCGAAAATGACCAATGCCGAGAAGCACCAGATGCACGATTGGCTGGTGTACATGGGCGGATTCATCCTGCTCAGCTACGCCGACGCAACACAAAAAAATGACCGCCAAGCTCTCGACAACGCGAGGCTGCTCGCCGGATATTCGATGCAAATCGCCCTCGGCGTAGACGTGAGCACTTTAACAATTACAAATGAAGGCCTTACGACGAGCGGAGCGATGGCGAGCACTAGAATTCCAAAGTCTTATCTATTCAGCCAACGTGAATTGGCTTGGCAATTATAGAAAAAAACCTAAAGATCAGGCGTTAGAATCTCAATCTCATCACCAATTCGGATCACGCCGCCAGGATTTTCGGCGATCAGATTTTGACCGAATAATACCTTACCGTCGCGATTTCGGAATGTGGAAAGAGTTTTCAGCGGCTCTTTCCCTTTTTTTTCGCCAGTCGACTGATCGACAGTCGTCAGCACACAACGAGCACACGGCTTCACAAGATGAAAGACAGTTTCGCCGATGCGTATCTTTTTCCAACTATCTTCGGCAAACGCCTGCGAGCCGGACACGACGAAATTCGGTCGGAAACGATTCATCGGAACCGGTGAGTCTAGTCTCGAATTCAGATCTGCCAGCGAGCCTTCGCCGATCAAAAGAAATGGATAGCCGTCCGCAAAGCTTACGATATCCTCATCCGGCCTGACGGCATATTCCGGGTCGATCGGTCGATCGGGTTGTTTCGGGCATTGCCACCAATCGGCAATTAACCTTCAAAGCTCGCGAAAACCATGCGTTTGTTTCGGGATCATAAACATCTCGCGGGCACAATATTCTGCCACACTACGACATCCTCCGTTGCGTCCGGATGCGGAGCAAGCGGAATATCGATCTGCCGGTCCTCAAACCTCACGGCTAACCCATCTTCCTCGATACTCACGCCAATCAGTGCCATTCGCGGCACTTCTCGTTGTGTAATAAGCCGGTTGTCGTCATCAACCAGCATCCATCGGCGGTCAAATTGCAACCCGCGTTGCTCGACTGTCGCTTCAGTTAAGCCAGTCCCCTTCAACGATTTGACCGGGTAAATATTGATCTCTGAAATATGCATAAGCTTCTAACCAGCTAAACTTGATAACGCTATTGTCAGATTTTCTAAAAGCCCACAATCAGACTTGCAAATTTTTCTCACAAACACGCTTGACAGTTTTAACGATGTTTTCTATACTAGCACTCACACGCTAAGAGTGCTAAGAATCGAATATTACCGGCAACGGCGTTCGAAAACATTTTAGTCTTATATTTTTAATTTCAAAAGGAGTAAATCTGAAATGGCTACAAACATTACACCATTACACGACCGCGTAATTCTACGCCGGATCGAAGACACCAACAATCAAACCGCGGGCGGGCTTTTTATCCCCGATTCCGCAAAGGAAAAACCGCAGGAAGGCGAAGTCATCGCTGCGGGCGAAGGCAAGTATAAGGAAGACGGAACGCGTCAGCCGCTTGATGTAAAAGCGGGCGACCGGGTTCTTTTCGGCAAATACAGCGGTTCGGAGATCAAACTGGACAACGAAGAATTTTTGATCATGCGCGAAGACGAGATCCTCGGCATTATTTCGAGAGCAGGCGCGGCAGCATAAGACAATTTGCGATTTGCGATTGCCGATTTGCGATTGGAAACCAGGCTAGATAGCCGCGTAGAGATCGCAAATTGCAAATCGAAAATCGAAAATCGAAAAATTTTTAGAAGATTCAGGAGAATAATAAAAATCATGGCTAAACAAGTAGTACACGGAGAAGAATCACGTTCCGCAATTTTGCGCGGTGTAAACCAGCTTGCAGATGCGGTTAAAGTTACACTCGGCCCGAAAGGCCGCAACGTCGTTATCGACAAAAAGTTCGGTTCGCCGACCATCACCAAAGACGGTGTGACGGTTGCTAAGGAGATCGAATTAAAGGACACGCTCGAAAATATGGGCGCACAGATGGTTCGCGAAGTCGCCAGCAAAACGAGCGATGTGGCCGGTGACGGCACGACTACCGCTACGGTTTTGGCTCAGGCGATCTTCAAAGAAGGCGTCCGCACGGTTGCCGCGGGTGCAAACCCGATGGCTCTCAAACGCGGTATCGAAAAGGCAGTTGCTGTAGTAGTTGCCGAAGTAGCACGTCTCTCGAAGCCGGTTTCGGGCGAGATGATCGCACAAGTCGGGACGGTTTCGGCCAACGGCGACAAGACGATCGGCACGATCATCGCTGAGGCAATGGACAAGGTCGGTAAAGACGGCGTCATCACGGTTGAAGAATCGAAAACGATGGACACCAGCCTCGAAGTCGTCGAAGGTATGCAGTTCGATCGCGGTTACCTTTCACCTTATTTCGTAACCGATCCGGACAGAATGGAAGCCGCTCTTGAAGAGCCTTTCATCCTGATCAACGAGAAGAAGATCTCGAACATGCGCGATCTTCTTCCGATCCTCGAACAGGTAGCAAAATTGGGCCGTCCGCTGCTCATCATTGCTGAAGACGTAGAAGGCGAAGCTCTTGCTACGCTCGTCGTTAATAAACTGCGTGGAACGTTGAATGTTGCCGCCGTTAAGGCTCCCGGCTTCGGCGACCGCCGCAAGGCAATGCTCGAAGACATCGCGGTTTTGACCGGCGGCAAGGTGATCAGCGAAGACCTCGGCATCAAGCTCGAGACGCTGACCATCGAAGACCTCGGCAAAGCGAAAAAGGTGACGATCGACAAGGACAACTCGACGATCATCGAAGGTGCTGGTGCCGGAGACGCGATCGACGGACGCATCAAGACGATCCGCAATCAGATCGAAGACACGACCAGCGACTATGACCGTGAAAAACTGCAGGAACGCCTCGCCAAATTGGTCGGCGGTGTTGCGGTGATCAAGGTCGGTGCCGCTACCGAGACCGAAATGAAGGAAAAGAAGGCCCGCGTTGAAGATGCAATGCATGCAACACGTGCGGCGGTCGAAGAAGGCATCGTTGCCGGCGGAGGCGTTTGCCTCGTTCGTGCCGGAAAGGTTCTCGACACCTTCAAAACCGACGGTGACGACCCGGACGAACAGATCGGCGTCAACATCATCAAGCGTGCTCTCGAAGAACCGCTTCGCCAGATCGCTCAGAACGCCGGCAAAGAAGGCGCGGTGATCATCGACAAGGTCCGTGCCGACAAAAACGAAAGCTTCGGCTTCAATGCTGCAACCGAGAAGTTCGAAGATCTCGTCGCGGCCGGCGTTATCGACCCGGCCAAGGTCACCCGTTACGCTCTCCAAAACGCAGCCTCGATCGCAGGATTGATGCTCACGACCGAAGCCATGATCGCAGACGCCCCCGACGAAAAGGGCGAAGGCGGAATGGGCGGCATGGGCGGCGGCATGGGCGGCATGGGCATGGGAATGTAACGGAGAGAGCTCCCGCTCGTTACGAAGGAGGGGTGGCACCAGCTTCGGTGACGGGGTGGTCGAGCAAGTATCCCAACTTGCTTGCGAATGCGGTTCAGTTCGCAAGGTAAAATGAGAGGCTTCGCCAGGCAACTGGCGAAGCCTTTCTTACGGAGTATTGTATGACTTACAACGTTGATCGTCCCTCCTGAATCACCTTGCGGCTGCAGAGAATGAAAAGCGATTTGATGACTGCCATCTTGGACTGATGCGAAATATCCAGCATGATATGTGCAAGACTTCAACCCACCAATGGCTGGGACAGGAGAACTATTCCCAAATGCCATTTTGAAGACACAAATAATTGCGGAACGGAGGCATAACGAAGGAACATAGAATTTCTAAGGGCGGTTATTGAAGGAAATCGAGAGAAAAAGATAGTATACGACAACTTCGGCTTATACCAAAGAGCTACCAATCAACAGCGACTCTCTAAAAACAAAAGGTTCTGTAGTCGACACAACACCGATTTTGGTCGAACTAATGATAGCAAGTCGGCGTTCGCAATATTCGAAACTGGATGACCAAAAGCTCGATGCTTAAATTTTGCAACTACGTCCTGAGCGTCCTATCAGGGCACTGCTTTTTTGGAATTCTTCGGGCATGAAAAAACAGGCGAAGCCGTACGGCAAGAACTGATTGGAAGATGTTAATACAATTTTGCAAGAAGTTCTAGATCTCCAAATTTCAAGCTTCGGTAATGTATTCGAAAGTAAGGGGTAGCTATATTTTCAAAAAGGAAATGTGAAAGATTTTCCTTATGCCAATCTATCTTCGGGTGAAAAAGAAGTAATAGATTTAATTCTGGACTTAATCGTGAAAACGAAAGAATACGATGCGACTGTATTCTGTATAGATGAACCGGAGTTGCACTTAAATACGGCGATTCAAAGAAAGCTGTTGATCGAACTAGAAAAACTTATTCCGGATAACTGCCAGCTCTGGGTTGCCACGCATAGCATCGGTTTCTTGAGAGCTTTGCAGGAAGAGCTTAAAGATAAATGCCAAATTCTCGACTTTTCCGAGAAAGACTATTTCACCGGAGAACACACAATTGAACCTATTAAACCAACGGGAAAAAATTGGCAACGAATATTTAGCACGGCTCTTGAGGATTTGACCGGGCTAGTTAGTCCGAAACGAATTATTTATTGTGAAGGTCTCGATCTCCCGGGACACGATGGTGCTGAGAGAGGCTTTGACGCAAGGGTATTCAACAATATCTTTTCCGAAAAACACCATGACACCTTATTCATTTCAAGCGGGGGAAACACAGAACTGGATCAACGAGCGAAGTCGCTTTGGCAATTCTGACCAAAGTGTTTAAGGACGTTGAGATACTGGTATTAAAGGATCGTGACATGTCGTCGGGCAGGCTTAACGATGAGAATGATCGGCAAGTTTATTTGCAGAACAATCCGGAAAACCATCGTGTCCTACGGAGATGGGAAATTGAAAATTATTTGTTTGATAAAGAAATTCTTAAGAATTTCCGCAAAGAGCGAACTAGTGTTCAAAGAATCGGATTTCGACGCATTTGTCACAGATGTCATAAATCAAAATATCAAGGATGAAACGAATAGGATCAAAAAATTTTGTGGTATTAATGTCAATGTTAATTCGGAACAGTTTAAGTTGAATCTGTCTGAACTGGTCACAGAAGAAACTATTGTTTTTGCGGAGCTAGAAAGCTGCATTTTCGTTCGGGCCTAATCGCGGCTATGCCGCATTCAGTGCCTCCCTGAAAGGGAGAAATTTAATAACGTAGGGTGAAACCCTACGAACAGTGTCGGCGAGGTCCCCGCTCCCTGAAGGGGACAACATCCCGCCCGACGAGTTGATCCCCTACAGGGACGGGCCGATCGTTTCGCTCAAACCCAGGGTTTCACCTGGGCTATTGAATTTGTCGCTTTCAGCGACGCCTGACCACACAATCGACCTCGCTGCGAACACTATCGAAATCTTGCAAGTTCGCCCTGAATCTGTCCTTTGGAGTCGGCGCAGGATTTGAGGCACGTCATCCATGTTTGATACGCCTGGGTCGCAACTTGAATTTTTGCCAGCAATCCAGGCGGCGGATTGTCGCCTGCACGAGCCAGTTGTTGCTGGAGCCTGGTCGTTTCAGAGTGCTTAAATTCCTTTAGAAGTAGTTCATTGACCTTGGCATACGAAACCATCATACGCATTATCGCTTCGGCGTCACCCGTGCGCGCGTACTCTTCCATAGCGGAATTCGCCTGATCAAGAAATCGTTTAATTTCGGGGTTAGGTGGCGGCATAGAATCTCCTTCGGTAAGTCTTTGATTGACGGAGGCGGTCAACAATCAGCGATCTGATCGAACGGAGCCAAACGGCACCAATCGAATTTGCCTCCGCTTGAAAACGACTGGGTTTACACTTTCCAAATAGCGTAGCATATCGGAAAAAACCGTGCCAGATATTAAATTGACGGTGGCGACCGGCACCTTTTGCAGTGCTCGTTGAATTAAGTAAAAAAATTGCTGCCAAAAGCAAAAAGTGGGTCAAAATTGGGGTATTGGACACAAAATTGGGGTCACACAAAATTGGGGTCAAAAATTCTTGGTCATGCAAAATTGGGGTCAGGCCTGCGATTCTGCGACTTTCCTCCGCTCGCGGCTCTGCCGCTCTATTTGCGGTGAAGCTCTGCTTCACCGACAACCCATAAAATTCTTCTGCGGCTATGCCGCCGCTCCGACTGTGAAATAAGCGGCGGCATAGCCGCGGAACGAGGTTGAGCCAAACGGAAAAGCACAGCTTTTCCGCAAATAGACGGGCATAGCCCAAATCTTTGTCGCGTAGCGACGATGTGAATTTAGCGTGGGTTTCAACCCACGGTTGGCGGGCGACAAATTCCCACCGCGTCAGCGACGGATGACGTTTGGGTTTGGTTCAATTGCCGCGAACCCGGCAAGTATCGTATATTCCCAATCTTCCGTGGATTGAAACCCACGGTGCAAAAATCATCCTGCCGCTAACGCGGGGCGTCTTCTGCGGCCTTGCCGCAGTGCTGTGCGGAATGGCTATGCCTTTCCGGAAGTCCCGAGCATCGAGGGTCATGAGCCATTTGCTACTCCTTATATTCCAAGATATCTCCCGGCTGACATTTCTAAAAGGTTCTGCAGATCGCCTCCAATGTTGATAGCCGAATTGCTTTCACTTTGCCATTCTTCAATACGGTGATTTAATCTATCGTAATGCCGGCCTAATTCCACTGGAATTATGGTACACTCGATGCCGCCGGGGGTTCGCCTTAAATGATCCATATTGAACTTCGGCCAATTGGAGGTTCTCGTGCTAATTAGATCACTCGCTTCTATCCTGATCGTCGCTTCATCTTTCGTTCTCGTGACCGGGCAAACACCGGATGCTCAGAAGAAGGACCCGGACAGGGCCGCAAAGACATCCGGCACAAAAGGAACCGAAAAGCTGCGGGACTTACCCTTTCCCGCCGGTGTCGACCTGCAGTTCATCATTAAAGTGCTGGCACGGAACTAGATCTCAACGTCTTGTTTGATAGCGAATCGAGACTCGATAATCGCGAAAGTAAAAATTGAGCTCAAAAATGTAACGACGGCGGCGGCGCTGGACTATATCCTCCTGCAGGAAGGGCTGTTTTCCGAAGAGGCCGGACCTAAGACGATACTGGTGGCAAGCCAATTAAGGGGAACATCGATCCCTCAGATCGGCGTCGGAGTAACGCCGCTGACTGAGCAGCTTGCCCAATATTTTGGCGTCGAAAGGGGATTACTCATCAACAACGTTCGCCTCGATTTGCCAGGCTCGAAAGCGGGACTAAAAGCTGGAGATGTGATCGTAGGGATCGACGATGAATCCGTTCGGGGGCGCTCTGGGCCTGATCCGCACTATCAACGACAAGAAAGAGGGTGATATCACCCTGAGGATCGTACGTGACCGCAAAGACCAGACGGTGACCGTAACCCGTCATAACGCTTCGCCCTGAGTCTACGGCATAGCCCTAAAATCCTTGCCCGGCGTTAGTTGATGCGATCAAGCAAGCCGGGTTGCGGGCCGTCGAACTCTTGATACCGCTTACGGTCCTTTTCCGTGAACTCAACAGTGAGTTCGAGATGAGAACAGTGAAGACACGCGTGCGCTTGATTTTCCGATTGCCGCTCCCGAAGATTTGCTTCAAGTACGATATGTCTTTAGAAAGAAAAGCAATAGTTCCGCCACCTGTCGTGTCCATCAACGAGCCTTCAATTATAGCCGTGGCCCCGCATCTTAAATTCCATAACGTCGACGCTCCGAATCCTTTAAAATGGTCGTATTAGTATCGCAGTATCGCACACTCGACCCGTGATTTGAAGAGGAATGGGTCAGAAGATGAAAGGGGATGATTTTTATTACGCTGCCGGAAAAGCATAAATTCTGGCACAAAAGACGTGCCAGTGTTGCGTAAGCACGCAACCGTTCCGCAAATAGACGTGCAGAACCCAAAGCCTTTGTCGCGTAGCGGCGATCCTATCTTAGTCGGCGACGCTGTTAAGAATTTGATCGCAAGCCCCGACGGCTCGCAGCAACCCGCTGCGATCGAGCAAACCCTTATTTTTTGAACAACCTTCACATTCCGCTCGTAAACACAACAACATACACGGAGGTACACAATGACCCAACACATTGGTATCGTAGCGGGCAGCGCCGAGGGTGCGGCCCTTTGTTACCGCACTATCTGTATGGATGCACCGCACGTCTTAGGTGAGCATAACCACCCTGAGATAACTATGAGTTCCGTGCCGCTCGCCGAACACATCCGCCATATCAATGGCAACGACTGGCGAGGATTGGCCGAAACTCTATTAGTTTCTACGCAAAAGGTAGCCCACGCGGGGGCCGACTTCGCCATCTGTCCTGATAATACTTACCATCAAGCGTTCGAGTATCTGGTACCGCGTTCCCCTATCCCGTGGCTACATATCGCCGAAGTTGTGGCTGAAGAGGCCCAGCGTTTGGGCTACGTTCGCCTCGGCATTCTGGGGACCAGGTATCTGACGGAGGGCCGCGTCTACCCCGGGACATTGGAGAAACTCGGAATAACGAGTGAAATACCTGATAAAACGGACAGAGAGCGGGTCAATGAGATCATCTTCAAAGAGCTGGTCAACGGTGTCTTCACCGAAGCCTCAAGAGTTTACCTTAATGAAGTTATTGAAAAATTCAAGGAGCGTGGATGTGACGCGACCGTCCTCGCCTGCACTGAGATTCCCCTGATCGTACGCCCGGACGACACTCCTCTACCTACCTTGGATTCAACACGCTTGCTCGCAAGAGCCGCTCTAAATCGGGCGCTGGTTAGTGAATCGTAAATCGTGAATACGAGCGGATCACCCAATGCTCAAGCAGGATGAACTCTTGTTTAATGGAAATGAACTTTTTAAGGAACTCGAGCGTAATTATTATGCGAGAATATTTCGTATCTTAGAGGGTTTAAATGTTCTGTCCCAAGTGCAGTCAATCCAAGGCATCCGAAGACATGCGTTTCTGCTCGCGTTGCGGTTTTCCTTTGATCGGTGTAGCAGAATTGGTTGCAAACGACGGCACGCTAGAGCTAAAAGACCCTGATGGCCGTGACATTACGCGGCGTAAGACTATCGTGAGGGGATGGGCAGGACTAACTATTCTAAATCTCATCCTGGCCCCCTTTTTCGTCATTGGCGTGCAATCAGTTGAAGCGGTTGTTATTTACCTCTTCTTTTCGCTCGTGTTGCTTTTGGGCGGCTTCGCTTGGATGATCTATACCCGTCCCTCCAGAGAAGATCGACACCTCTTTAGTAAAACAAACCGATCTAAGGATATCAGAGCAGGCGACACTCATTCCGCTTTGCCGCCAAACCGAAGCATACCAGTAGATCCGTTCATATTGCGGCATCAAACAAATGAGTTAGGAACTCCCCAAAGTATTACCGAAGGCACAACAAAATTGCTCGATAGAAGCTGATTCCGGGTCATCCTGTCCAAACTCTAACCCCTCATTCAGCCGTAAGCCCCGTTTTCTACAGGGCTCCTCTGCGGCTTCGTCCAAAAGGTTTACTCGGGAGTTGGGGAGCGGACGGCACCATGACTAAAACCTGAAAACAGTGACCTTTATCATCCCTTGACCTTCGCCGCCGATGCTTCCGCCTGTCGGATCTGAAAAGCCCGATCGATAGGCTGCACCAAAGGAATATGAAAGCTCGATGGGCAGCTCGCGTTTGGTTCCCGGTATGGTGATATTGAAGGTCAGGGCTGCCTGTAGCGACGCGGCTACCTCGACCGAGATTTGTCTGGCAAACTCCTTTGTTAATGCACCGCCGCCGATGATCTTTACCGCGAATTCTATTTTTTCGGCGATTCCTTCCTGTCCTATCCGTCTTAACAGGCCTTCAAGCTTTGGCTTCCACAAAACCAATTGCGAGCTGAATCCCTTTGATATCTCGACCGGCGAGATGCCCGTGCTCGACCTGAAAGATATTTCGGGCACCAGCGTACGCCTGCCCGATGCGATCTTAAAAGCGGTAATTTCCAACACTATCTCCCTTTTATTGTTAATGCTGAGTTCCGCATCTCGCACGGGCTTCGGGAAATTGGGAGCACTCGTCCTGCCTGCGACGGGTGGATTGCTCGGCAGGCTCGGAGCCGCTTCGCCCTGCTGTTGAAGAAATATATCGATCTTTCTAGCTTTGGGGCCTGAGAACACATATTCCCCGACATAGAGTTTGTCGATCGGCACTCCCAGCCGAACCAGAGTTTTCGAAATCGCACTCATGCTTCGGTTCATCAGATCGCGTTCGATCTCTTCCTTGACGGAATCCGATGCAGCGACGGTGGTCAAATATCCATAAAGAATAATATTTAGCTGCTTGGCGGGATTTGACCGGCGTCTTTCTTTAAAATCCGAAGCCAGGCGATCCAGTGTCGTTAATTTCACAGGTTCCGGCAAATCTCGCTCGATCGTTGCAAATAGTGCCATAATATCTTTGACCTCTGTTTTCAAAATCTCCGCTCGCACCTTAGCCCGGGAGAATTTGGATATATCAATTAGACCAAAAATCTCGGCAGTTTTGCCTTAGTAGAGATATTTAATAGCTATTTGTGAATCAAAGCGGAACCTGTAGACAATATTGATGACCGAATCGAGTATGTGAAACATGCGAAATCGTTTAGTGTGCTTCACACGCCAAGAGCTTGTCTAATTCACGTATATATGAATCACGACCAAGACTTTGACGCAAGCCGCACGGAACATCTTATCCGCTCCGAGCGTAAGCCTGCATTATGTCCATCATCAAATACATTTTCACCCCGAACTACGACAAATACGATGGAGTCCGTCCGATAAACATTTATCTCCTGAGATTGTTCTACTTCCTGATGGCCGCATTTGTTGCCACCGATGCGTGGGGGGCAATCATCACCCACGAAGGAACATGGGACCGATTTCACGCGATGGCAATCTGCGTCTGGGCGGCGTACGCGACATTGGGCGTCTTAGGGCTGATCCATCCGCTAAAGATGCTGCCGATAATGATCTTTATGATCTTTTACAAGTCGCTATGGCTGATCGTGGTCGCTTACCCTTTGTGGCGGACAGGCATGCTTGCCAACTCGCCCGCCGCAGAAATGGCCGGTGTGTTTATGATGGTCCCCTTAGCGATGATCGCCGTGCCGTGGGTGTATGTATTTAAGAATTACGTCTTGTGGTCTAAGAAGAAGTCGGCATCTTGAGTTCGTCCGAAGGGCGGGGACAATCGCGACAAAGTTCTCCTTGATGCCGAGTGTCTCCTGTCGAGCGATTAAACGTACCCGCAGAGATCCTTAACACCCGTGTTCCCGCCGCAGAGGATGAGGACGACGTTTGAATTGGGCGTGAAATTGGCACTCAGCTTTTCGGCGGCAGCGAGTGTGCAGGAAGCGGCCGGCTCGGTGATTACCTTTAGGCGTTCGAGGATAAAGACCATTGCTTCGACCGCTTCGGCGTCGGTTACGACCGTCACGCTTTCGAGGTGTTTTTGAGCGATCTCTAAGGTCGCGTCCGACACGGCGGGAGCACCGAGCGTTTTTGCTATCGAGCTGATCGTCGCTAGTTCGACTGGATGTCCAGCCGCCAAAGCTTGCGACATCGCGTCGGCCCCGACGGTTTCAACACCCCATATTTTTATAGCCGGATTAATTCCCTTTACCGCCGTCGCGACTCCGCTGGCAAGCCCGCCTCCGCCGATGCTGACGACCACGTCGGTCGCGTCCGGCACGTCGTCCATTATCTCCAGGCCGACGGTTCCCTGTCCGGCCATCACGAGCGGGTCATCAAACGGATGGACGAAGACCATTCCTTCCGACTGGTAGCGTTTGATCTCGGCAAAAGCCTCGGCGATCGACGGCCGCAGATCTACCGTTGCGCCGTAACCGCGAGTCGCCTCGAGGTAAACCTTGGGCGTTGATTCGGGCATGACAATGACTGCGTTCACGCCAAGAACGCTTGCCGCGTAAGCCACGGCCTGAGCATGATTTCCGCCACTGACGGCGACGACGCCACGTGAGCGTTCCTCGTCCGTAAGGCTGAGCATCTTGTTAAATGCCCCGCGAACCTTGAACGCACCGGTCTTTTGAAACAGCTCGTACTTAACGAAAACGTTCGTGCCGAGATACTTACTCAGCGACTCACTGCGCTCCAACGGCGTCCGCTTAACATATCCGTTAATCCGTTCACCAGCCTCTCTGATCAAGGAAACATCCATAATCAGAGTATCTTACAGCGATTTGCGTCCGCGTTGCACCACGCCCATCAGTTTCGCCGGAAACGTTGCGAAGTTTTCGATCTCAACCGAGTCTTTACCGGACTTTTTATCGGTTTTCCAACGGATCTGGGCTGCTTCGATCAAAGTTCCTTCTCCCTTGCCGGTATTCGGATCGATAAAAAGCTCGATCACGCCGAACGGATAGTCGACCGAACGGTATCCGCCGCGAAGCTCGGCAAACTGTATCCAGCGTTCGAAAACGGCGAAAATACGCTTTTTGCCGTCAACATCGCTCACACGCAGGCCGAGAATCGTGCGGCCAACGCGTCCACCGACCGAAAAATTACCGAGGTCCTGTTTTGAAAGTTCTTTTAACAGCGCGTCCTGCCCGCCATCCTGTAATATCCCGAGCGAGCGTTGTGACTGTTCGTCCGTAGTCGCTCCAGTAATGTTCAGCGTAAACGTGTTTGTTGAAGTCCTGGTGTTGCGGCCGGTTCCATAGCTGAAAATCGTGCCGGTGAAGGTCTCCTGAATAGACTCTTGTGCGATCGCCGCCGAAGCCGCGACACCCAGAACCAAAACTGCCAGGATCGTGAAGTATTTAAACTTGTTCATTGCTTTGTCCTCCTTGTTTAGCTTTGATGCTGGAAATAGTATCACGACAGACAATCACAATTATTACCGGAGATGAAGTCTGCCTAGATCTGGCAATTTGCCGAAATCCGCTTTGCTCGATACGATACTATTCAATGGATCAACAAGAACTAATGACCGCGGAGGACATTCACGCCTTCGGGATCGAGATAGTGTTTAAGCAGCTTGAAAAAGACGGTTGGGTGATCGAATCGGCGGATGTTTTGGCAGATATCATGGCCGAGCCTCAGATCGTCGCTGCGAAGGACGGTGAACAGGCTTTCTTCGTCGTCCGCACCGGAATGCACCCCGGAAGAGGCCGGTTTGACGAGGGACAGGAAAGCTTCGATACACTCGTCCGGCATGCGATGGCGCATGGTGCTTCGTGCTATTTTGCGAGCGTCGGCATCGCCAATTCTCAGGGCACAACGGACGAAGAAATGTCGGTCCCCGTCAAAGGTGTGGCCTACAATGTTGTGTTTGACGGGCTGGTGAAAATGACCTTGCCGGAGCAAAAAACACGATATGAACAAAACGGGGCTTGAAGCCTTTAGCGATGCGGTGATTATGACGGTCGGATCGAGGGAAAAAAAACATGAATTCAGCGCAAGGAAACGGCCGATCGCTTCTCTTCAAAAAACCAGCCGTCCCCTTTTTACTCCACACCGAAAGGTATGGAATTTTGTCGTGTTTCCTATCAGAAACGAACAATAAGACATGTTTTCCGAAGAATTCTTGTCCTCGCTTACGCGTTGATATATATTTGAGTCTACTCAAAAACGGGTTCGGGCTTTTTACGGACCATTAGAGAATTTATCAAGCGAGGGAAATCAGTATGGCAGACGAGAATAAATGCGGGCACGCGATGTGCGATTGCCAAGTTTCCGGTGATTCAAAATATTGCAGCGACCACTGCAAAGACGCGGTCGATCAGGACATAGTGGAGATCGCCTGCGACTGCGGACATCCAGGTTGTTCATAATTTTTTGGATTTTGAGCATGGAAAAAGGCCGTGTTCAAAACGAACGCGGCCTTTAATCGTTGTTAATGAATATCTAAACTGAACTTCTGCTTCCCATCACCAATCGAACCAAAAGAAGCAGGATTACCGCACCGAGTAAGGACATTATCCAACCGGCTGCATAGTTGTCAGCCGCCCACAGGCTACGAGCGATAAAGCCACCAATAAATGCTCCGGCTATTCCGAGAACCGCCGTTAAAAGCCAGCCAACCGGCCCATCCGGAAACGCTTCCTTACCGGGCAAAAGCAATCTCGCAAGAATGCCGACGATTAATCCACCAATAATTTGACCGATCATATCTTTCTCCTTTGAAATTTATTTAGTTCTTTTCCCGAATAGATATCTTTTACACCCAATACGATGCGAATACAAGCGCCCTTATTAAACCGCGACTTTTCGATGAGCGAAGATCCGAAGCATCCCGTTGATAGCCAAATGCAGCAGCATATAGGCAACAATTGCGATCACGATTGGCAATGCCAGCGTAAAACCTTCAGCGGTCGTCGGGCTCGCGACTATTCCTTTAAACGGAGCGTAAACCGGATCGGTCACGGACCGTATAAACTGTACAAAATCATTTCCCTGCCGTGCCGCAAATAAAGCAAGCAATAGCCGGATGGTAAGCAGTCCATAGATCAAAAAGAAAATATAATCGACGATTTGCGAAATGCGGGCGACAATCCGTCCGCGGCCTACTTCCTTCTCCGTCTGGACGACTTCGTCGACTGCTTTATGCCGCATATCGTCCGCTATATTTTCTACCCGCTGGGCCTGCGACGCCGTGGGCACTTGCGCCTCCGAAGCAATTTCGCTGCCGACCTCCGCTTTCACGTCTGATTTTATCGCCTCGTAATTCGCCACTCTTTGTAACTCGTCCCGTTCCAATTTATCGTCAACCATGGATCATTGTCCCCCCAAAGAAAATTTTCTAATGTCGCAGATAAAGCGGCGAGTGATCGAAACGAATGCCCGCTCGGCTTATCGGAACAGACCTTTTTAATTTAAATCTTTTCTTCGAGCTTATGACGCTTGATCATACCGTAAAGCCGCGGGCGATAAAGGCCAAGCAGGTTCGCCGCAGCCTGCTTGTTGCCGCGAGTCCTTTTCAATGCGGCCAGGACGACTCCGCTTTCCAGATTATTGAAAACATCGTTTTGCTCGACTCCTTCGACCGGCTCCGACAGGCTACTGACTATGTACTTACCAACTTCCTCAAAAAGCTCGTCGCCCGACAATTTGACTCCATTTAAGCCGTTGCCAGGCATTTGATCATCGTAAGATTGAACCGTCGCTACGTCGCTGGAAGATATCGGGATGTTCGGGTCATGCTGAATATCCATAGCCTCGATTGCGTCGGTGCGGCAAAGAAGTACCGCTCGCTCGATGACGTGCTGGAGTTCGCGCACATTTCCACGCCACTTGTAATTGAGCATCTGATCATATGCACTCTGCGAAAACTTCACCCCGTCGCGTTTATATTTATCGGAATACTCCTGAAGAAAATGCTCGGCAAGCATCGGAACGTCATCCATCCTGTCCCGCAGCGGTGGAATCTTGATCTCAATCGTGTTTATCCGGTAATAAAGATCCTCTCGTAGATTTCCATCCTGAATCGCCTCAAACGGATCGCGATTGGTCGAAGAGATCAGACGGAAATCAACCTCCTGCGGCTTATCGCTTCCCACGCGATAGTAGACTTTTTCCTGAAGAACTCTCAGCAGCTTCGGCTGTAGGTCTATCGGCATTTCGCCTATTTCATCAAGCAGCAAACTGCCGCCGTTAGCTTGTCCGATAAAACCGACTTTGTCGCTGTTTGCACCGGTGAACGATCCTTTTATGTGACCGAAGAGCTGAGATTCGATCAGATCTTTTGGCAGAGCCGAACAATTTACCTTGATAAAAGGTTTTGCGGACCGATGACTTTTATAATGGATAGCATTGGCGATTACTTCTTTGCCGGTGCCGGACTCGCCCAGAATTAAAATGTTCGCATCCGAATCGGCTACGTTTTCAATGATCTCGTAAATATTCTGCATCGAACGGGCGCCGCCGATCACGCCTTCGTAAGAAGTGCGGCTGGTCAGACGGCCTCGCAGCTCCTCGATCTCACGGGCCTGCCGTGCATTTATCTGCCACTGCTGTTTCAATTCGACGGCATTCTTTATTCCGACGAACAATTTTTCCGGATCGACCGGCTTTACAATGTAATCGAACGCACCGACGCGCGTCGCTTCAAGGGCCTTCTCCACAGAGTAATCGCCGGTGACAACAATGATCTCGGTCGATGGCGATATCTCCTTCGACTTGCGGACCATTTCAATGCCGTTAAAATCAGGCAGGTTCAGGTCGGTGAGTATAATGTCATATTCGTTTTCGCCAGCCAATTTCATGCCGTTCGCGCCATTCTCCGCAGTGTCGACCTGAAAGCCTTCCGACGTCAGATAAAACGTCAAAAGATCCAGAGCCAGTTTGTCGTCGTCTATTACGAGGGCTCGATGTGCCATAGTTCGCGATTGAAATCTCTCGGCTTTTGTTTCACTCATTGTATCAAAGTAGAACGCTTTTAGCCTTACTTCACGCTTAATTTCCAAATAATCAATTTAAGACGCCGGCGATTTAACAACAATCCAAACTGAAACGTTTTTGCGACATTCACTAACGAAATAAGCAAAGCTTGTGCCAGCTTTTTAATTTCTCTGTAATTGTTATCAATAAACGGTATTGCTCAAAACCTTAATCCTTGAGTGGAGACAATTCGTATTCAATTAGTACAAAATGTGGAAGAACACCAATAGGCTTGATGAGAGATATTGACGGCGATTGGTTTTAATACATTATTGGCATCTCACAACTTGAACAAAAAAGGTTAAGCCTATGCAAAAACAATAGTTTAGAAAGCTCATTCGCAATGGCACGCGAATTGATAAAGTGTTAGCGGACACAAGGAAATTAATTTGCATTGCACAATGTCTATTTTGCAATTGCAACTAAAATCAAAGGGAGAAAAGTGAAAATGTTAGAGACAATTATTATTATTTTGTTAGTGTTGTGGTTATTGGGAATGGTTTCGGGGCAAAGCCTTGGCGGAATGCTTTGGATGTTGTTGGTAGTCGCGGCAGTGCTATTTGTCGTAAGGCTTTTGACCGGTAGACGGACTGTATAGTTTTTTCGCGCGGTTGTAATTTTAAAGCGTGTCGATTTCTTTTTTGCTAAGATAAACCTCGTTACATTTTATATTGTATCGGGGTTTTTCTTTGTTTGAGACTCTAGTTGGACCCAATATCATGCCCGCGTGTCGATGGCATTGATGTATGAATGACAGCAGATCCAATACTTTTCGGCCTTCCATAATGAACTTCGCCGAGGAAAATCGTGCGATCTTCGAGAACATGTTCGACTTTTTCGCGACGTTGGACTCGGAGGGCCGTGTTTTGCATTTGTTTGGGCGAGTATTCGACGCGACGAACACAAATCCGGCGCTTTTGAACGGCCAGCCTTTTTCACAGACCGTCTTTTGGCAATCATCGGAAAACACTTCCAAGATACTTGATAAGGCCATCGAAGCCGCTGTCGCCGGCGAACACTCGAAGCTAATTCTGGACTTTCGTATAAGCGCTGATGAGAAGGTAGCGATGGAAGTTTTTGTCCAGAAACTTCGTGCCGAGGACGGGCAGGTAGAGGTTTTTATCTGCGGGCAGTCGCTTTCAGAGAGAAGAGGTCAGATTAGGCATAACAAGACCGTGCCCGATCAGCTTTTGCTGGCAGCCGAGAATGCCGGTATCGGTTTGTGGTTTTGGGATTACGAGGAAGACCGCATTTACTCGACGCCGCGATGTAACGAGTTATTCGAACTGCCGGCACACGAGACATTTGACTTCGATGCGTTTCGGGCAACAATTCACCCTGATGATCATGAGCTGGTAGACAATTTTCTCGCCAAGTCGCGGCTTGAAGGTACCAAGTACAACGAAGAGTTCCGCCTGTTGTATTCTGACGGGACGACCGAGTGGATATCCGCCGAGGGGCGGGCGTTTCTGGACGCATCCGGTAAACCCGAGCGGATGATGGGTGCAGTACAAAAGATCACTGAGCAAAAAATTGCTGCCGAAGAACTGGCAAAAGTCCACGATCGCGAAAAGAAAGCCCGTGAAGAAGCGGTCGAAGCAAACCGTGCAAAAGACTTTTTTCTCGCATTCGTTTCTCATGAACTGCGTTCGCCGCTCAATGCGATCCTCGGCTGGTCAAAAATACTTCTTTCAAAAAAAGTAGATGAAGAAACGCAAAAGAACGCGTTGGAAACCATCGAACGCAGTGCAAGATTTCAAACGAAACTTATCAACGACCTCGTTGACTCTGCCCGCGTAGCCTCCGGCAAATTGAGGCTCGAGTACCGGCCTACAAATCTTTATGAGATCGTTCGAAATTCCTTTCAGGCGCAAAAGCCCGTCGCTGAGGGACGACACATCGAGTTTGAGTTTAAGTCCGATTCCGAAAATATTACTTTGTTCGGCGATTCGAATCGCTTGCAGCAGGTTTTTGGCAATCTGATTTCAAATGCGATCAAGTTCACGCCCGAGGGCGGAAAGGTCTTAGTGGAAGTCGAGACCGGTCCCGACTCCGTCGCCATACACATCTCAGACAACGGTCACGGGATCGAACCGAACGCTTTACCGAATATATTCAGACAGTTCTCACAGGGCGACGTCGATCAAGCCAAGAGTAATGTAGGGCTTGGGCTCGGACTTTCGATCGTAAAAATTCTGGTTACAAAGCATGGCGGCTACGTCCGGGCGGAAAGCGAGGGCGTTGGAAAAGGCTCGAAGTTTACCGTTGGCCTGCCGCTTAGAGAAGGCGAACAGGCGGTCAGCGGTGATCTGCCTCCGGTCGAGGTGGTTAGCCGCAAACTCCTCCAAGGCGTGAAGATAATGATCGTTGAAGACGATGTGGATTCGCGCGAAGTGCTCCATTTGTTTATTCAACAAAACGGAGCTGACGTCAAAAGCTATGAATCGGTCAAAGCGGCTGTCGCTGGCATGACAAAACAAGGATCGCCGCTTCCCGACATAATTATTTCCGATCTCGGTATGCCGGACGAAGATGGTTTTTCGCTGATCCGCCGCATTCGCGCATTCCCGCCTGAGTTGGGCGGCAATATCCCGGCGATGGCTTTGAGCGCGTTCACTTCTATTGAAAGCAAGCAAAAAGCATTCGAGTCGGGCTTTGATAAATACTGCACAAAGCCTTTCGAACCGGACCTTCTTATCAAGGACATAGCCGATCTTCTTGCAAAACCGCGAACGCTTGCCAACGCGGTCGAAAAGTAGTTTGAGCGACTTCGACTTTTACGTCACGGGCCTAAATTTATGTACGCGAACTCTGCCGTAATTGGGGCTGCTGTGTTGCATCCGATCACGCCGACCTGCACGGAATCTGGATAATCCGAAAGAAACTCGCCAACCGATTTCCATTCGGCATTCTCGTCAGGCCGCCAAAAAGCAAAGATCTGTTTTCCCTTCCGTAATATTTTTAGCTCGACTTGTTTTGCCTCGGTCGGGATGTCATCCGGCGTCGTCAGCGGCTCATATTCGGCATCTTTACGGACGTCTAATCTAATTCCGCTTTCGCCTCCACCAACGCCGCCGAAAGCTCGTTCGAGCCGCAGATAATTATTGTCGTTGCTATAGACGATCAATCCTGCTCCCTGATAACTTGCCCTCGGATCGAATTTTACTTTCGTTTCGATCTGAAAATCACCGGCTATGGCTTTTAACAAACGCGGAGCGGTTCGATTCTCGCCGTACATATCTTTCTCACTCGGAATGGTCATTTTCAAAACGCCGTCTTTCGTTTCGTGTGGAGTTGCGGCATAGCGCTCGTCGGGGTCGATCCAAACCCAGCCCTCGGGGAAACCGCCAGTTGCGAATTTGACGGCGACGGGTTTTTCGATCTTCTCGCCAGCGACCGGTTTAGCAGGTGCGGATGATTGATCTGCATTCGTTTCGGTTTTTGCCGCGTTTGGCGAATTCACATTCGCGTTTGCGACCGGTTTGTTTTCGGTCGTGTTTCGCCCGCAGCCGAACATGAACAACAAAAATATTGCAGCGATCGATGATAATTTTCTCATTAGAATTTTTATACTTGCCTTATCCACTTCCAAACTTCGGGAATTGTCGCCCGCTTCCCATACATCAACATTCCAACTCGATAAACGCGTGACGCCAGCCAAATGAGGGCGGCGATCGCGACTGCATTTACGACGAAAGACAAAGCTATCTGCCAGAACGGCGGCGTTTCGGCAAGAATTCTGACCGGCATCGTGATCGGTGCAAAGAACGGCGCAATTGAAACCCAAAACGACACGCTGGAATTTGGGTCGCGAATCACGGCAAAGCTAAGATAAAAACCGATCAGCAATATCATGATCGGCGGAAACGCAAATTGTCCGCCTTCCTGCACCGTCGTCACCATCGAACCGATCAATGCAAATATCGAAGCGTAAATAAAGAACCCAAGCAAAAAGAACACGAGAAAATAGACGATCATCAGCGGTGTAATCGCGGGCATTGAAACCATGATCTCGCTGAAATCCGCCTGCGCGGCCAGAAAAGTAATTAGTGCCGTTGCCGAAGCCACCCATATTCCCAACTGCGTCAATCCGGCCAGTCCAACGCCGACCAATTTGCCCATCATTAATTCAAACGGCCGCGCCGATGAGAACAAAATCTCGGCAATGCGCGTTTCCTTTTCCTCTACAACCGCGGCCATTATCGCTTGGCCATAGATCGCAAGCGTGATGTAAATCATAAGCCCGATCACAAACGCCGCAGCCCATGTGGCTCCACTGTCTTTTTCTTCACCTTTTTCGTTAAGGCCGCTTTCGTCAAAATTTACATTCGCGCTCAATTCCTTCAGCTTGCCTTCACTGATATTTGCGTCCGCCAGACGCTGCGACCGCACGGCCTCATTTAGAACTTCTTCAAAAGACCTGCTGTCGGCAAAGTCCCCGGCTTTACGCGAGCGGAATTCAAACACGGCATCTTTGGCAGTGAAATTTTCTGGAATCAAGAGATACGCGTCAATCTCATCCGCGACGATCTTTTCGATCAGCTCACGCCGGATCTGTTCGAATGTTTTCTGCTGAGCATCGAAATCGACGAATCTAAAACCTGATGAGAAGACCTGGCTGTTCTGCTTCATTTTTTCTGACTGTGAAGTGTTCAGGTCAGTCATCGAGTCTGTCATCGCTTTTCGGGCCTTTTCCATGAGTTTGTCCGGTGAAAGACTTTCCTTCAAACGCGGAGCGACCTTGCCGGACGGATCGACGACGACGATCCTCGTCGGTTCGCCTTTTAGTGAAAAAATTATCGCCGGGACCACCGCGAAACACGCCGCCAGAAACGGCAGCAAGAGCGTGGCTATAAGAAACGACCATTTGAAAACGACCTTCTTATACTCGTGTTTAACTACGGCTAAAAACTTTCTCATAACGGATTATTTTCCACTATCAACTTTCAACTGCCGTGATAAAGATATCGTTGAGGCTCGGCTCGATCTGTTCGAACTTCGTAATCAAAGCTCCGGATTCGATCAGTTTTTTCAGGAGTAACTGAGAATCGGCATTTTCCGCGAGTTCGATTTCTTTCTCGTCAGAATGTTCGGTCACCTTCGCGACAAAAGCTTTATCGGCAAGAACCTTTTCTCCGCCCGCGAGCCGCAACGCTATGAGGTTTTTGCCATAACTTGCCTTGACCTCTCGCAAACTGCCGCCAATTACCTTCTTTGATTTGTTGATAAGAAGAATGTCGTTACACAGCCGTTCGGCAGTTTCCATGAGATGAGTTGAGAAGATTATAGTCTTTTCTTGTGTTTTGAATTCGGCCAGAACATCGATCATGAATTCAACGTTTATCGGGTCGAGGCCCGAGAAAGGCTCGTCCAAAATGAGCAGGTCTGGATCGTGAAGCACGGTCGAGATGAACTGGATCTTCTGCTGCATTCCCTTCGAAAGGTCCGTTGTTTTTTTATTCTTCCACTCGCCAAGGTTCAACCGCTCAAGCCACCGATCGATACGTTTGTCGGCCTCACTCGTCGGCACGTCCTTCAGCGCGGCAAAATACCTTAGCTGATCGACGATCTTCATCTTTTTGTAAAGACCGCGTTCCTCCGGCAGATAACCGATGTGGTTCTGAAGATCGGACGACATTCGCTGCCCGAAAAGTTCGATCTTCCCTTCGTCCGGTGCCGTGATGCCGACTATCATACGTATCGTCGTCGTTTTCCCGGCTCCGTTCGGACCGAGAAACCCAAACACGCGGCCCGAACGCACGTTAAAGCTCAGATCTTCAACCGCTGTAAAGTCGCCAAACCGTTTGGATACGTTCGCGACGCGGAGTGTAATGTCAGATTCGCTCATAATTTGATTGTCGGGAATAGTTTGGCGACCGTTCGTGTGAATTGCAAGGCGTCCCGCTTTTCAAACGCTTATGCTAAAATTCTCCAGTCATTGTCGCGGAGATTCAGAAAACGTATGGAAGATCAAAAGCAGACTGGTTTTATGGAGGTGTTCGTTTACCGACAAGGTGCGAACATAATCGAGGAAGGTTTTGCGGTCGAGGATCTTCCCACGCTGCTTGCGGATGAGACAAATGTCGTTTGGGTAGACTTTCGCGGCGAGAACGACGAGGAACTCGTAGCGACAAAGGACGTTCTACTCAATGTCTTCAAATTTCATTACCTGACAGTTGAAGACTGCCTGGAAACTCGGAACCAGCCAAAGATTGAAGGGTTTCCCGATTATTTTTACTTTATCGTCCACGGCGTTAAGCCCGATGAAACTTCCCCGTCAAACTTTGTCACGAAGGAACTTGACGGATATTTGGGCAAGAACTATGTCGTCACCTTTCACGTTGACCGCTTTCGCAGTATTAAAGCCGTGAAACAGCAGGTCCGCAGCAGCACATTTGCATGCCAACGCGGCGCCGCCTACCTTCTGCACCAGATTCTTGATCAACTCGTCGACCTATACATGCCGCTTGTCGATGATTTCGACGCCGAGATCGATGCGCTCGAAGAACGCGTGCTGACGATGAAGAAAGGAAGCAATGTAATCCTCGAAGACATAATGGATGTGCGGCGAAGCGTTGCGCGGATGAAGCGGATATCGTCACGGCAGCTTGAGGTGCTTTACAGAATGTCGCACGGCGAGTTTCCGCAAATCCCGGCGAACGTTCTGCCCTATTTCCGTGACGTTCACGATCATCTGCTGCGCATTTCCGATCTCGCCGAAAATTATCGCGATCTAGTTAACGGACTTTTCGATATTCACTTTTCGGTCGTCGCCAACAAGAACAACGACGTAGTAAAAACGCTTACGATCCTTTCATCGATCATTCTTCCGCTCTCGCTCATTGCCGGAATCTACGGAATGAACTTCGAGAATATGCCTGAGTTAAAAACACGGAACGGCTATTTCATGACGCTCGCGATCATGGGCATTGTTACTGTCGGACTATTGATCTTTTTTTGGCGAAAGGGCTGGATCTTTCATAAGGATGAGGCGGATTCCGAATTGGAAACAACCCCGAAAGACGAGGATGCTATGTGAGTTTTTCGAGCATGTATTTTATCTGAACGTCGCCGAAGCCATACTCGCCCGCACGGCTCACAAACTCCGGGAATATCTCAGAAAAGGTTTTAAAACCGTCCGCACGAATATATTGCAGAATCTCAAGCGGACGTGTTTCTTTGTTGATCGCCGCCTCGCAAACTTCTTCTAGATAAGGAAAATGTGCAGTATTCACTTTTGAAAGTTCGAGCAAACGCGAGTGGTCGTTGTGGCGGTAAGCGTTCCAGAGATTTGCACCGAGAGTGACGTCTTCCGGCGTCAATTTCTTTCGGCCTTCGAAACACATTTTAAGCTCTTGAGCATCAAGGCCGCCAAAACCTTTCCACCGATCTTCCGGTTTGAGAACTAGAGGCTCGACGCGATAAATCTCAGCATCAGCTTCGTGCAGCAAATAGAGACAAAACCACATATTTACGCTGCAAAACAGCTCGTACTCGAACCATAAATTTACTTCGGTGCCATCTGGCAAGTCGATGAGTTTCGCCAATTCGTCCGCAACCTTTTCGTGATATTCGATCTCGTCCTCGCCGAACGCAGAGAGAATAAATCGCGCCCGCTGCTCCCAAAATTCGGGCAGCGACTCTGCATCAACATCTCCCGAGATCAGGCACTCACGGCAGACGATCACGTTGCCTTCAATCTTGGTTTTCTTGAATTCTTCAACCAGTGAATCACCGGGCAGGACGTGATAGATCATATCGCCAAATAAATTGCATATCCGACCGCGAGACACATGCCCGCATAAACACCGGCAACGATGTCATCCGCGCAAATGCCTAGGCCACCGGGAAGAGCTTCAAGATCGCGTGCCGGGAACGGTTTCCAAATGTCGAAAAGGCGGAAGAGCAGAAAACCCGCAAGAATGAAGGGCCAGCCGATACCGAAAGGGATGAAAGGGATAAATAGAAACGTGACTAGCTGACCCATAACTTCATCAACCACTGCTTCGGACGGGTCGTCATTACCTAGCAACGCAATAGATCGATTTGATGCCCAAATTCCAATCAAACAGAAAAGGGGCAGTGATACGGCTATTATTGCTCGCTTAGCAGCAATAACATAACCTGCATCGCCACATAAAAAACATATGCCAGGAGACTCATTGAAAGGGCTTATAACGCCTTGAACGACAACATATATTGCCACGCCAACCATCGAGCCCCAAGTGCCGGGTGCAATCGGACCGTAACCAACGCCGAACGTCGTCAACGCCAGCGACAAATAGTCGAGCAGACCTTCGGTTTTTCGGCGTTCGATAGATCGTTTCATAGACGTTTAGAGTTCAAACTTTAGTTTGTCCCGGTTGAACGAAGGACAGCCTAAAGGCTGAACTCAGAACTAGAACTCAATTCCCTGCTGAGCAAAAATACCGGCGTGGAACGGATGTTTGATCTCTTTCATTTCAGTGACGAGATCGGCCGCTTCGATGAGTTCGGGCGGTGCGTTTCGTCCCGTCATGATGATATGCAGATGCGGCTGCGATTCGCGGACTTGCCGCACTTCATCCAGAACTTTCGTCACATCAAGAAACTTATAGTCCAACACGTAAACAAGCTCGTCAAATACCAGCAGATCGTATTCATCGCTGCGGATTTTTTCGACGCACAGGGCCCATGTTTCTTCGGAGGTTTTAATGTCCTGTGCCGTATCGTTCGTGTCCCAAGTAAATCCGTCGCCCATTGTGTGAACCTCAACGCCGAGTTGTTCAAGCGATTCGTGCTCGCCGTAGCGATCCGTCTTCGACTTCATAAACTGGATCAAACAACATTTCATTCCTCGGCCGGCTGCACGGATCAGAACACCGAGGGCAGCGGTCGTTTTTCCCTTACCGTCGCCGGTGTTCACCATCAGAAGTCCTTTGGTCTTCTCGCGGTAATCATCGCGCCGCCACTTGTATCGCTTTTCTTTTTTTTCGGGCATTTTCGCGGTTTCGCGGGGATAAATTACAAGATGTCCGGAGCCTGCGTGATGTCTCCTGCCCAATCGCCATTCGATCTTTCAACCGCATCCAGCACCGCTTCGACAAGCTCTCGCTCTTTCTCGTCCCAATCGCCCTCTATACAAAGTCCGGCTGCATTGCGGTGACCTCCTCCTCCGAACTTCTCAGCGACTTTAGCCACATTGACATCGCCCTTTGAACGAAGGCTTACGCGAAATTCGTTAGGGCCAACCTCCCGCATGTAAACCGCGGCTACAATGTCGCGGGCTGCAAGCGGAATATTTACAAAGCCGTTATTATCGCCGTCCACCGCTTCTGCATCGGCGCGCATCTGAATCGTCTGCCTCAACGATGCGATCTTCCCGGACTCGTCACGCTTTACGGTATCCAGGACCTGCCGCATTAGTTCGATTCGCGACCAAGGGTAGTTATTGTAGACCGCCTCGGAAATATCAGCTGGCTTTACACCGGCTTTGATCAACTCGGATGCGACCTTTAATGTGCGATCTGTGGTGTTTGAAAAATGGAATGAACCGGTGTCTGTGACGAGCGCCATGTAAACACATTCGGCGATCTCGCGAGTAATACGGCCGCCGATGGCTTTGCAGAGATTGTAGATCATCTCGCCGACTGCCGAAGCGGTCGAGTCGATCCAATTTATCGTGCCGAAATGCTCGCTAGTGGCGTGATGATCGATATTGACGGTAAACTCGTTTTCAAGCCCGGCAATACCGGGACGGCCAAGATCGGAGCATTCGATAACAAATATCGCGTCGTACTCACGGTCGACCTTTTCGATATCGCGAATGTCACCCGCACCGGGAAGCGTTCGATAGGCCAGCGGCACCTCGCCGCGGACAATTACCTCGGCCGATTTACCCAAACTCTGCAGCAGCCAGCACAACCCGAGAGACGAACCGACTCCATCACCGTCCGGTTTTATGTGCGTTGTGATACCGAACTTCTGCTTATTTTCAATTAACTCAACTACTTGACTTAACACTAGTTAGTGAATGGTGAACGGTGAACGGTGAACGGTGAATTTAACCTGTGTCATTCATCATTCACAATTCATCATTCACCATTTGTTTCCGTCCTTTCCTCAAATTCACCCTTACTTTTCAAATCCTGCAAGATATCTCCGATCCTTGCGGCATTTTCCTCTGCGGTATCGCGGACAAAAAAAAGATGCGGGGCGTGTCGCAAACTTAGATTCATTGCTACCTGCTGCCGAACATAAACGGCTGCCCGCTGCAGCGTTGTTAACGCTTTTTTGATCTCGTCCTCGCTGCCATCAACAAGCACGTAAACTTTTGCGTCACGAAGATCGTCCGAAACTTTTACATCCGTTACGGTAACCGCTAGGACCCTCGGATCCTCAAGCTCAAAGCCGACAACTTCCGCGATCTCTTCTCGCAAGGCCTCAGCCATTTTCTCGGGGCGTCTCATAAATAGGATTGAGAATTGAAAAGCGAAAATTGAAATCATTCTCCATTTTCAATTCTCAATTTTCCATTAATTAAAGCTCCGTAGCCGCCGTTCGCTCAATAATGAACGCCTCGATCTCGTCATTGACCTTTAGATCATTAAAGTTGACCAAGCTGATACCGCATTCGAAGCCTTGTTTAACCTCGTTCGTGTCGTCCTTGAAGCGTTTGAGCGTGGCGATTTCGCCTTCCCATGCGACAACACCATCGCGAATTAGCCGCGCCTTCGCCTGACGTTTTATGACACCATCGGTTACACGGCAACCAGCGATGACGCCGACCTTCGAAACCTTGAACGTCTCTTGCACAAGTGCTTTGCCGAGAATGACTTCCTTCTCGATAGCGTCGAGCATGCCGATCATGGCGGCCTTGATCTCTTCCTCAACCTTGTAAATTATCGAGTGGAGGCGAATATCGACGTCTTCGTGACGTGCAATGTCCGCGACGCGGGCCTCGGGCCGAACGTTAAATCCGATAATGACAACGGCGGTCGAGGCATCATCGACCTGCGTCGCCGAAGCGAGCAGTACATCGGATTCGGCAATCGCACCGACACCGGCACGAATAACACGTACTTTCACTTTCTCGGTGGAAAGTTTCTCAAGCGTTCCCTTGAGAACTTCGACCGAACCTTGTACGTCTGCCTTCAAGATAACGAGCAGTTCCTTGATCTCGGCCAGACCCAGCGATTCGATGCCGCGTTTCGTCGTCTTGAGCATCGCCGCCTGGCGTGCATGCATCTGACGCTGACCGGCGATTGTCTGTGCGCGATCGATGTCGGAAACAACCTGGAACGAGTCTCCAGCTTGCGGCACTCCCTGCAAGCCTAATATCTCGACCGGTGTTGCCGGTTGAGCCTCGGTTACGATCTCGCCGCGATCGGAGAACATCGCGCGGACCTTGCCGTAAAATTGGCCAACGATGAAAGGATCGCCGACACGCATTGTTCCCTGCTGAACCAAGGCCGTCGCCACGGCACCGCGTCCTTTGTCGAGTTTTGCTTCAAGAACAACACCTGCGGCACGGCGCGTCGGGCTTGCCTTCAATTCCAAAATATCCGCCTGCAGCAACACGGTTTCGAGCAATGTGTCCAAGCCTTCGCGTTTCTTCGCCGATACCGGCACCATCTCAACATCGCCGCCCCAATCGACCGGCTGAAGTCCGAGGCCAGCAAGGCCTTGCTTGACCTTGTCGGCATTGGCGTCTGGTTTATCGATCTTATTGATAGCGACAATGATTGGCACACCCGCGGCCTTCGAATGCTCGACAGCTTCGATCGTTTGCGGCATGACGCCGTCGTCCGCGGCAACAACCAGAATAACTATATCCGTCGCTTTCGCACCGCGGGCACGCATCATTGTGAACGCTTCGTGACCAGGTGTGTCGAGAAAAACTACGCGACGCTGTTCATCAGGCTTCTCGGGATTGGCGACAAAGACACTGTACGCACCGATGTGCTGCGTGATTCCGCCTGCTTCGCCTTCCGCGACGTGTTCCGAACGGATCGCGTCCAGCAGTGATGTTTTACCGTGATCAACGTGGCCCATAACCGTGATTACAGGAGCACGCGGCAGCTCTTCGTCATCGGCATCGGCAGCGATCAGCTCTTCGAATTCCTGCTCGATGACCATTTCTTCAAACGGCACAAAGCTTATGTCGTAGCCGAAATCGAGGCCCATTTCGGTCGCCATTTTTTCGCCCATCGGCTGATTGAGCGTTGCAAAAACACCGCGTTTGATCAAAAGCTGCACGATGTCGCGCGGCGTGATGCCGAGAGCTTCGGCAAATTCCCGAATGGTCGCTCCTTCCGTCAAACGAACGGCCGTCAGTTCGCCAGCTTCTTTCTTTCCAACCTGATCGGCAACGCGTTCTTCAATAGTTCGCAGACGTGGAGCGTCCTGATCGCGTTCGGCAAATCTGCCCTTCGCGTCCTTGCCTTTTCGCCCACCAGAACGACCGGGCCTACGCCGATTGTCTGCCGGCGGCGTGTAGGTCATTTGCGGAGCGGCGGTTTCGCCAGGTGTTCCGCGAAGATCTGTTCGCCTACCTCTTGCGTCGCGTGCCGGTTCGGTGACAAGTTTTCCTGTCTTGGTCGGAGCTTCGCTAACAACACGTTCGCCCGGCTTCACGCCTTTTTCGAGGGCATCACGGGTCAATGTTAGCTGCTTGATCTGGGTGCCTGAGGGGCGAAGTATTCGATTAGTAGTGGTCTTAGCGGGCTGAGCTCCAACCGTTTCGCCCGATAAAGCGTCATCATCTGAAGCTTCAAGTTCCGGCGATATCGAATCGTCCGCAAAGTCGGCGTCATCCTCATCTGCCTGTTCGCCTGCATCGCCATTTTTACCTTTTGCTTCGACCGTCGGTACCGCTTTCTTTTGTAGTTTACGGACGCTGCGAGTTTTTTCAGTGGTTTTCGATCCTTTATCGACCGCTTCTTCTTCGGCAACAGGCTCTAAAACGGTTTCGATGGTTTCAGTCTCGCGCGGCGATTCTTCCGCGACGGGCAGATCTTCGGTCACTTCAGTTAGTGCGTCTTCCTTCTTTGTCGCCTTAATGATCTTGATCGCACGTTTTGGCGCGACTTCCGCCTTCGGAAAATAACGAAGCCGGATCTTCTCCGCGAGCTCAAAACTAACGGAATTCGACGGCACGCTTACGTCTGCTCCTTCGCGGCGCAGTTCTTCCATGACGCGCTTGGCGTCTTGTTTTAGTTCGCGTGCCAGATCATAGATCCGTATTTTTTTACCAATCGGCATATTTAGTTGTTAGTAACACCGGACCAATACGATCCGATTTTCTCAAACCCGCGGCCATTTAGATGATCTATCGCAGAACACCCGACGTTCGAAACAACGATCAGGCTTCTTCCGTTTCGGAATCATCGGACGCTTCGTCCACTGCCGCGTTTTCTTCTGTATCAGCCTTCGCTTCCTTCTTAGCCTTTTTCTTAGGCTCAACTTCCGGAGATTCCGTCAGATCAACTTCGGCGGCAGTCTCGACTGCGGCATCGCCGGAATCGCCCGAATCTGAAGTGGCTTCCTCTTCTTTCAATTCTTCTGTCGCATCGACTGTTTCAATGATCGATTCTGCTGGTTCAACTGCTTCAACCGAATCTTCCGCGGGTTCAACGGCTTCATTCGATTCGGTTTCGGCTTGATCTTCAGCCTTACCTTCTTCGCTTACAGTTTCCGTCTCAGGTTCGGCGACTTCCAAATTGCGGGCTTCGACGATCGCTTTTGCGGACGCAAGGATCGCTTCGGCCTGATCGAAACTAACATCAAGCGTATCGACAAGATCATCGATCGATGTCGCTGCCAGAGCTTCGACGTCGGCTATTCCTTTTTCCGTCAAAGTTTCAGCCTGATTGGAAGTAACTCCTTGTATAGCAGTAATAGGAACCGCTTCGCCGGACGCCATCATCTTGCCCATCTGAAGAGCGATTTCCTTCTTCAGCACGTCTTCGCTGACGATGTCGATATCCCAGCCAACCAGTCTTGTCGCGAGGCGAACGTTCTGTCCTTTTTTGCCGATCGCGAGGCTTAGTTGATCTTCTCCGACGATCACTTCCATCTTTCGTTTGTTGATGTCTGTAATGCGGACCTGTGAAACCTTGGCTGGCGAAAGAGCGTTTGCGGCAAATACCGAAGGCTCATCCGACCATTCGATAATATCGATCTTCTCGCCGCGAAGTTCCTTGATGATCGATTGAACACGCGAGCCCTTCATTCCGACACACGCTCCGACCGGATCGACGTCCTTTTCGTTTGAGGTTACGGCGATCTTCGCACGGTCGCCCGGTTCACGAACTGCGGATTTGATCACGACCGTATCGTCATAAATCTCCGGAACCTCCATCTCGAACAGCCGCTTGACCAGCTCTGACGAAGCCCTGGAAACCCTAATTTGCTGGCCTTTTTGATCTTTCGAAACATCAACGATGACAACACGCGTCCGTTCGCCTTGATTCCAGATCTCACCGCGTGATTGCTCGCGTTTCGGCAGAATTGCTTCGAGATTGTTGCCGAGGTCGATGATCATATCGCCACGTTCGAAGCGCTTTACAGTTCCGTTGATCAACTCTCCTTTACGGTCAACGTACTCGTCATAAACCTTTTCGCGAATAGCCTCACGCACTTTCTGAACAAGTATCTGCTTCGCTGTCTGGGCCGCGATCCGTCCCATCTCTTCCTGCGGCAGCGGTATTTGGAGCATGTCTCCTAGCTCGATCTCGTCGCCCGCAAGTTCCTGCGCTTCTTCAAGCGAAAGCTCGGCTGACGGGTTCTCGACTTCTTCAACCACAACTTTTTGCAGCGAGATTTCGATCATCCCTTCTTCGTTGTTCCATTCAACCTGGATGCTGTCGCCGGTCTTGTCCTGGGCGCGAAATTGCTTACGGGCAGCAGCTTTGACCGCTTCTTTCATGGCCTCGATGACCATGTCGCGATCAAGTCCCTGCTCGCTGCACAATGCTTCAATGCTCTGTCCGATCGATGATGTCATAAATTAACTATCCAAATGCGCAACGATCAACGCTGCTTCTTAAATTCCTGTTCGAGATCGACCCTCAAATTCGCCTTAACGACCTCGCTGTGCGGAAATTTGACCATTCCTCGCGTTTTTTCTTCAATCGCTATCTCGCCATCTTCGACTGACGCGATCTGCCCGATAAAAACCTTTTGTCCTTCAACCGCGTTTGCGAGTTTCACTTTCACACGCTGTCCGACAAATTTCGTAAAATCCGCAATACTGTAAAGCTCTCGTTCCAAACCAAGTGACGAAACTTCCAACAAATAAGCCGACGGAATGAAATCGTCGGCGTCGAGTACAGCTTCCATTCGCTTCGATACAACCGAACAATCTTCAAGAGTTACGCCGCCCGGTTTATCGATATAAACCCTTACCGTCAGATTACGTTTAGATCCGAGGACCTCGGCATGGACAAATTCGACGTTGCTCGCTGCCGCCGCGTCTACGGCAATACGCCGAATGCCCTCCTCGATCGAACCGTTCTCCATTGCTTTAAACCCAAAATAAAAAGTGGGTGCGAAACCCACTAGACTCGTCTTACGCATCGCACGAAACGGTGATTATACCTGAGAACCTCTTGGGCAAGCAAGCCCTCGGCTATATATTTCCCCTAATGCGCTCAAAAATGGCCGAAAGGTCCACAAAGCGTTTTTCTATGGTTTTGAAATTTGTGCTCGACGGTGAAACCGCAAATTCTTCCAGCATGATGATCAATTCGCGCGAATCAGCCAGAAGCCGATTTGCATCCTTAGCCAATTCTCGTATCGTATCCGGAGTGTTTGAAAGTACGCGTTTTGCCTCGGCGGCTCCCCAGTGAGTCAGCTTTACGACACGCGGCCTCGGCGTTTCGGCCACCCAGCTCTCTGTCGTTAAATGAAGGGAAATATTGTCGATATTCGAGAAAAAACCCTCTCGTTTGAGTAGATCGTTGAGATCTACTTCGACGGTGTCTTTACCGCCGGTCACCTCGTATATCTTTGTTAAAATTTTATGGTAAACGTCCATAACTAATGTCGGTCAAACTATCGAATGAGTGAGTGCCGGTCAGGCGACTTTTCCGAATGCCAAGTGAGCAGCCCCAATGATTCCAGCGTCTCCACCAAGTGCTGCGCGGACGATTTTAGCACGTTCCGCGGGTTGTTTAAACGCCCTCTTCTTTATTTCCGCCCGAACGTGATCGATAAACAATTCCCAGCCTTCGGACACTCCGCCGCCGATGACTATCACTTCCGGGTTCAGCACATTGATTAAACCAGAAAGAGCAATGCCAAGGTAAACACCGGCCTTACGAAAAACTTCCGTGCAAAGCTTGTCGCCTGCGACTCCAAGCCGATAAATGGTCAACGCATCGAACGCGTCTTCTTTTGCAAGCTTGGAATCGGTAAACTGGCTCATCATCTCTGATGCCATGCGCGTTATTGCACTCGCCGAAGAATATTGCTCCAAACAACCGAAACTCCCGCAGCCACAGTGAACCCCCAATGGCTCGACGCAGATGTGTCCGATCTCGCCAGCCGTTCCGTCGGGCCCTCTAACCGGCTGGCCGTTCAATACTATCCCGCCTCCGACTCCAGTGCCGAGAGTAACACAAATCGAGCTGTCGAATCCGTGGGATGCACCGAGCCAGTGTTCGCCGATCGCCGCGGCCGTAGCGTCGTTTTCCAGCATTACATCGAGGCCTAGTTTCTCCGTCAGTGCGGCCGAAAGGTAAAATCCGTTTAGCTCGGGCAAATTCGGCGAGCTAAAGATTTTACCCTCACTCGAATGGATAATTGCGGGAACAACAAGCCCGAGACCGCGAACGTCACGACCACTCCCTATAACCGAGCGGCACTCTAATGCCAGTCTGACGACGGCATCAACAATCTTGCTTGCATCCGTATGCCGTGGAGTTTCGGCTTCCGCGCGGCAAAACAGTCGACCGCTGGCATCTACCGCTGCAATTCTTAGATTAGTACCGCCCATATCGCAGGCTAAAACTAATTCATCCATAGTACGCATTGCGGTTAGGGGCGCTTGGGACGTTCGTTTTCCGGCACATTCTTATAAACATCTTCGAACTTTGCGTAGCCGTCCTGAATCACCGTCGTCATCAAATTGTCTTTGTCGACGGTGACGACCTCCAACAGAATTGCCGGCACTTCCTTGCCATTTACATTCTTGAATGGCGTGGTTGTAAATTGCTCTTTTTTAGCAAGTTTGACGGCAGCATCGACCGCTCCGCTCGCCAACGGGATTATCGCTTTGTAGACGGTCATGGACTGCTTGCCTTCAGCGATTCTCTGCAATGCATCCAATTGAGCATCCTGCCCGGTTACCAAGTATTCCCCTCAGTCCTTTTTTCCCCAATGCCGAGACCACGCCGCCGGCCATGCCATCATTAGAAACGACAAATGCCTTGATATCGTCATTATGCTGGGTCAATGCATTCTCGGCGAAATTAAGCGCCAGTTCAGGTTTCCAATCAGGAATGAACTGATCGGCCACTATTTTAATATCGCCTCGGTCGATAGCCGGCTTCAGGACAGCTAGTTGCTCTTTTTCCATGATCGAAGCGTTGTTGTCCGTCTTGGAACCATAAACCATCACATAATTTCCTTTCGGAGCTTTTGCCAGGGCATACTCGGCTATCTTTCTGCCGATTACCGGCACCTGGTGCGAGATGTACAGATCGATCTTCTCGGAGTCTATAAGACGGTCATAACTGATGACCGGCACATTCTGAGCCTTGGCTTTATCAACCAGGGATGCTGCCTGCGTCGCATTTTGCGGCGCGATCACGAGCACGTCGATATTCTGTGTCAAAAGGTTATCAACATCATTTGCCTGGCGGTCGGAATTGTTGTCGGCCACCTGGATGACACACTCGACGCCGATCTTCTTGCAATGGGCCTCAAACGCTTCTTTATCTCGCTGCCAACGCTCTTCTTTAACCGTTGCCATGGAGAATCCGATCTTGATCTTCTTGTTCGGGTCCGCAGGCTTCGCGTTGGACCCTGGCTGATTCTGTCCTCCGCCGCACGAAAAAGCCGTAAACGACGCAACAATAAAAACGAGTAATCGTAATTTCATATAATATCTCCTTGAGTTGAGAAGGACTTACAAATTAAACCAAAAAAATGCGTTTACAGCAATGGGATGTGCCCGTTCGACACACAGCCCGAATTTGAAGGTCTAAACCGGACCTATTTAGTCAGAAGAACATGCAGGCAATTTTTTCTTTAAAATGGAATCGAAAGTGTGATATAAGTATTTACTAAATCTAAGCTTAGAAGTTTCTCGATCGCTGAAACAGAGATTTTCTTGATTTTGTGCGACTGAAGGTCGTTTTCATTGACACCACGAGGTATTTCATGTAAAAATTTGGGAGCTTGGTTTGTGAAATCAACGCGATAGGCGTAACACCAGGAGAATTATGATTCGTCAACTTTGGATTCGCAAGGTACTAGCAACTTGCGTGTTTGCTGCTTTATTTACAACCACTTCAATGGTTGCTTTGGCAAATTCGGGAAGAATTGCTGCTGAACTTACCGTTTCGGGTAAGAACATTAACGGAGAAACGCCGGTCGTTAAGGTAAATGGAGAGTCCGCAAAGAGCGGCCGCTCTATTTTTCCTTCAAGCACGGTCACAACCCCTGAAGATACAAGCGCCGTTATAAGCGTGGGTAAAGCCGGCCAGATCGAGCTCGGCCCTAATTCTTCACTCAATCTCACGTTCGACGATAAATCGGTAAACGGTGAATTGACTGCAGGCCGATTGACGGTATTGTCGTCATTAGGTACTGTAAGTGTCAGAACGCTCGATGGTAATACGTCCACGGTTAGAGCCGGTGAGGAGATTTTGGCCTCTGGCAAGGCCCAAACCAAGAGCGGCGGATCGAATAATTGGTGGATCTGGGCAGTTGTCGCAGCGGGAGCCGCTGTTGTCATCATTATTGCCGTATCGCAGTCCGGTAACGACACAGTCGTCAGCCCGACCCGATAGTAAGTCTGTCCGCATATCTATATTTGAACCATTCAATCATTGCGATGGTTCTTAAATGCTTGTATTATAAGAATTGTTCTCAGGAGGATACTAATTAAATGCTGGTCAAAAATTGTTTTCGTAGCTTAATTGCTTCAATTACCGCGGTTGCGGTCCTTTGCGTCTCATCATCCTTTGCACTTGCCGCGGCGAAAGATCTAACGGGTGAAATCACAGTTACCGGTCAGGTCACTGTCAACGGTCAGGCCGCCGTTTCCAATGCAACGATCATTTCAGGCAGCACCATTGTCACCGGAGCAAATTCGAGTGCGGTGATCAGTCTTGGAAAGGCAGGACGCGTTGAGGTACTCGCGGATTCGAATCTTGTCCTGAACTTTTCGGACTCGAACATAGTAGGCGTTCTTTCATCGGGTAAGGCAAGAGTTTCAAGTGCTGCCGGCGTTGTTGCTTCTATCGCTACAAGAGACACGACGGTAATTGCCGATTCGACTCAGGCCGATAATTTTTTGGTTGAAGTTGAGTGTTCACACACTCACGTCGATGCAACAACAGGTTTGGTCACAATGAGAGAAGGCACGACAGATAAGCAGATCGCAGCGGGCACGTCCGCTACATCCGGTAATCTTTCGCAGACAGGCTGCAAACCATGTCTTCGTCCGAACTCAGCTCCTCCGGTTCCGATTGGCGGCTGGCCATGGCTTATCCTGATTGCTGCTGGTGCGGTTGGCACGGCTATCTTCTTCGGAGGCAATCCTCCCGAAACCGGTGGCGGCACGATTGTTGTCAGCCCGGTCCGTTAAGATAAGCGGTCCTAACAGTTCTTATAATATCTGAACTCAATGCGGGTCATATTTTCGAATGTGACCCGCATAATTTTGTTTCGTTAGTTAATATTCAGTTTAATAGTCATTGAATTTATCAATAATATAGTCATATGCATATTGCAGTAATCGGCACCGGCTACGTTGGTTTGGTCACAGGTGCGTGTTTTGCGGAATTTGGCGTCGATGTCACATGTGTGGACGTCGATAAAATAAAGATCGATAAATTACACCATGGAGTAATCCCGATATATGAGCCCGGACTGGACCAGATCGTCGAAAAAAATGTTAAAGCTGGCCGGCTCCATTTTACGACTGACATCAAATCAGCGGTTCAACAGGCGTTAGTAGTGTTTCTTGCGGTCGGCACGCCTCCTCAGCCGGATGGAACGCCGGATATGAGTTTTTACAGGCAAGCAGCAAAGGATATTGCCGAAGCAATGAACGGCTACAAGGTCCTAGTAACAAAATCGACGGTTCCGGTCGGTACCGGTAAATGGCTGCGTCAGTTCGTAAGTGAAAATCTCGCAACTGACACAAAGTTCGGTGTTGCATCGAATCCGGAATTTTTACGTGAAGGTGCCGCGATCCAAGATTTCATGCGTCCCGATCGCGTCGTTATCGGCAGCAACGAACCCGACGCGATCGATGTAATGAAGGACCTCTACCGTCCGTTATATCTGATCGAAACGCCGGTCGTCATCACGTCTCTTGAAGCAGCCGAACTTATCAAATACGCCGCGAACGCCTTTCTTGCTACAAAAATAACGTTTATCAACGAAGTCGCTAATCTTTGCGATGCAATAGGCTGCGATGTCCACGACGTCGCCCGCGGAATGGGTATGGACAACCGCATCGGACGCAAATTCCTGCATCCTGGACCGGGTTACGGCGGCTCGTGCTTTCCTAAAGATACTCGCGCCTTAACCACGGTCGCCGATCAGTTTGGTGTTGAAACACGTATCGTCGATGCGGTCATCGAGGCAAACGAGCGTCAGCGCGATGCGATGATCCCGAAGATCGAAGGTCTCGTCGGCGGTATTGCCGGCAAGAGGATTGGTGTTTTGGGACTTTCATTCAAACCGGAAACCGACGACATGCGTGAATCTCCGGCTATCGATATAATCAAGTCGATCATTCGCCTCGGCGGAAGCGTCAAAGCGTTCGACCCGGTAGCGATGGAGGAAGCAAAACATTACATTGACGGGATCGAGTACGCAACCGACGAATACGATGCGATCGATGGAGCCGACGCTCTTGTCATCATCACGGAGTGGAACCAATTCCGGGCTCTCGATATGGAAAAGGTCAAAGAGCTTTTGAAGTCACCGAAGATCGCCGACCTTCGAAACATTTATGAACCGGCCGATATGCGCGAGCTTGGGTTTGAATACGTCGGAGTCGGACGATAATATCCGTAAAATTCAAATATGCCTCTAACAACTAAATGTCTCGTTACCGGAGGAGCTGGTTTTATCGGCTCCAATCTTGCCGAAGAATTGATTCGGCAGGGAGCAAAGGTAAATATTCTGGACAATTTTTCGACCGGTTACCGCCAGAATCTCGAAGAGATACAGGGCGATTTCGATTTTATTGAAGGCGATCTTAACGATGATGCAGCCTTGCTCAGAGCGATCGATGGAGTCGATATTGTTTTTCACCAGGCCGCGCTTCCCAGCGTTCCGCGATCTGTCGAAAACCCGCTTGAAACCCATCAGGCCTGTGTCAACGGCACATTCAATGTTCTGGTCAAGGCAAAGGACGCAGGGGTTAAACGATTGGTGTATGCCGCTTCAAGTTCGGCCTACGGTGATCAGGAAGTATCGCCGAAGGTTGAGACGATGCGGCCCGAACCGCTTTCACCTTACGCCGCGGCCAAGCTTACAGGCGAATATTATTGCCGCGTGTTTCATGAGGTCTACGGGCTTCAGACGATCTCGCTCAGATACTTCAATGTCTTCGGTCCGCGCCAAAATCCTTCGTCCGCATATTCCGGTGTTATTTCCCGATTTATCGATTCGCTGATGAAGGGGCAGAATCCGGTCATTTACGGTGACGGCGAGCAGACGCGTGATTTTACCTATATCTCGAACGTAGTTGATGCAAACATCAACGCCGCTCAAACGCCCGATGGAATTGGCGAGGTTATCAACACAGCGAACGGAGAGAAGGTTTCTCTAAACGAACTTCTCGATGTTCTCAAAAAAATCACGGGACAGACGGGTCTCGATGCGGATTATTTTGATGCCCGCACCGGAGATGTAAAACACTCCCAAGCAGACAATACCCGCGCTAAACAATGGATAGGATATCGTAAGCTTGTAGGACTTGAAGAAGGTTTGCGGAACACGATCGAATGGTGGAAAACAAGCCGGTTTGCGAAATAACTACTATTCCGCCAGTGAAAAGATACTGTCCGTAATTTCCGAATTCACAACGATCTCTTTTGCCTTGAAGTTTGCATAGATAGTTAGTTGTTCGGTATCGAAACGCTGTGCGTATTTTTCCGGTATCGTAATTCCTTCTACCACCCTATATTTATCAATCTCGACCGACGTCGTTACCGACCTTCCCTCGATGTCGTAGGTCGAATCGTAGCCCTTTATCTGATTAGTTTTCTCGTCAAGATAAAAATCAGTGTAAAGACCCTCGGGCGAAGTCATTCGAAATCCTTTCTTCTTCCCTTTTGATTCCGGCAAAGACGTGATCACAAAGCCCTGTTCCCCCAAACGCGGCAGAAGCGGGAAGCCAAGGCGATTAATTGGCGGAAGCGTAAATCCGCCGCGGATCGTTGACGAGGTTTTCGTTCCATCGAACACCTGCTTTAAGGGCTGAAACGGATTGGCGATCTCGAATCTATACTTATCTCCTGAAAAAATAGTGATGAACGTTGCAGGTATCGCCTGAGCGATCGCCGAAGTAGTTACATCGACCGAGCCTTTGACGACAAGCGTTTTCATCGACTTGAGTTTATCACCACCGTGAGCGGCCAACGCGAGTTTGGCCAGTTCCACTTCTGCACTAAAGTTTTTGGCCGCACCGGCATTTGCAGGCGGCACCTTAACGGATTCTTTCGATTGAGCAACTACACCGAAAACGCAGAAACACACGACTATAATTGCAGTCCAAATTATTCTCATAACTAAAGATTTCACCACGATCGTTACAAATAAAGAAGGAGTTGAATGGTCTGATAAACTTCATTCAACTCCCTAAAACTATACTGCATCCATATCGTTTCTACCAACTAAACCTGGCCTGTAGTTCGATCCTGCGATTTGCGGAACTGGAGCCTCCTCCTCCGCCACCACCACCAAATCCGAATCCGCCAAATCCGCCGCCGGTGGATGTCGATTGGCCAAATCTGCTTGAGCTAAGGTTACCGATCGGCGTGCCTAAATTAACTGTGTTGAAAAGATTGTTAAAGTTAATGCCGAGGTTCAGATTGTACGGCTTTCTCGCATCTCCGCCGCCTCCGCCAAAGCCACCCATTCCCATGCGGCCACCGCCGCCGCCACCGCCCATTGGACCGCCGCCTCCGCCACCCATCGGACCTCCGCCTCCGCCTCCGGCCCCGCGATTGCCGCCCGCACCGTCTCTAGTAGCAGACGCTTGAGGTGATTTTCCGAAACCAAAGTTTTTGCCCATGCGAAGGTTGACAGTAAATGAACTCGGGCTCTGGCCATAATTGCGCGGGATGATCGAGTTCGGATCTTCATTGACGAGCATCGCAATACGATGCTGAAAAGCTGAGCTGTGAACAGACGCTGCCTGCCAGTTGTCCAAAAGATGGACGTTCAGTAAACAGGGCATCGCCGTTTTCATCGATGCCGCGTCGTGATATTAAACGGCCGTCCACTGTTCGCAATGATAAACGGGCTAAGTGAAACGCCCAAAGGCAAATTAAAGTTTCCTCCGATCACAAAACTGTGCCGTATGTCGAATGCTGATCGACCAAACTCGTCTGAAAGATCATACGAATATGCCGGAAAGCTGCCCACACCGTCGGCGTCACTATTTGCAAAGCCAAGACTGTAATTCGCGAACAGCGAGAAGTTTCGGTTGTAATGTTGCGGATATTTACGTTAACCCTGTTCTGGTCCAGCGTGCCGGTCGATTCGTATTCGTAAGATGTTGCCTAGCGTAGGCTGCGGCCTCGGTGCATTCAGACAACTCACCTGAAGCGGACAGTCCGGAGCATTCACGTTTCGCGACCGTAAGTACGTTATAGGTTCTTGACGTGATGTAAGAGACCGACATCGTCGTCTTTGCCGGAAGCTGTCGCTCAACGCTGAAAGCTGCCTGAACCATCATCGGCGATTTCAGATCGTCCGCAACAGAGCGGATAGTATTCGATTGCGGCAACGCGGCGAGGATCTGTGCTGCGGTAGGCGCATTCGTTACGCCCGCCAGAGTGAAGACCGGCTGCCGCAACAGCAGCGATCGCCTTCGCACGACGGACCGGGTCCGAATCGTTCGCATTAACGATCAAATTAAGCTGCGAAGAACCGTCGACTCTACCGTTGAACCTCAGTGTCTGAAGCGTCAGATTTTCGCTGAAGCGGTCGTAAAATACACCAACACCTCCGCGAAAAACCGTTTTCGGAGCACGTGCTCCACCTGCACCCGGCGACCACGCAAATGAAAATCGTGGAGCGAAATTGAGGTTGTCGCTGATATTCGTCTGATTCTCGTAACGTAGGCCAAAGCTGAGAGTAAGGCCCGGGTTTACACGCCAGTCATCAGTAATGAAAAGGCCGTAGTCGGTTCGGGAAACTTTCTGCTGAGGATCGCCCGTCGTAATTGAGAACTGTGTCGGAAAATACCTGGAGTCCGTGTTCCCAAGTAACCGGCCGCGATACTGTTCGATCGGAGAAATGGCAGTCGCTTACCACAGTACACGTAGTGCTTATTGGATCACATCCGAGCGGGCTTCTTACTTCAGGCGAACCCGGAAATGTGAAGTTCCCTGTAAAATTATTTTCCGACTGATCTGTAATACTGGTTCCGCGAGCCCTGAACCCAAACTTAACTGCATGCTGCGAACTTCCGCCGACGGATGTCGTTGTATAGTTCTGAAATTCCCAATTATTCGCCCGGTTGAAACTAGTACCGATCTGCGAACCGCCGCCTGAAAACGCATCTGACACCGATATCGTCGGGATCGAGTTATCTCCCACCTGTTCGCGTTTTTCCCACTCGTATTCGAAACGCGTTTCATTGATCGTCGTCGGGTTGATGATCATCGTTTCGGTCAAGCGAATCTCATGTGCCACGTTTTTTGTTTCGTATGCCCGCGATGGCAGCGTTGTGCCTCCAATGCCCTGATTCTCCACCCGGCTATTTTCAAAACTGTATCGGGCGACGAGCGTGTTTTTATCATTGATCGCAAAATCAAAACGCGGGTTGATGGACAATCTCCGGCTTGGGACCTGAAATTCCTGCTGGAAAAGCACCGGATTAAGTGCTGGATCAAGAATCAGAGCGTTGACAACCGTATTGTTATCTACGTCACGATTTTGAAGATCCAGGAAAAATGACGATTTTCCCTTCTGTATCGGTCCTGAAAGGTTTCCGCCAAAAGCTCGTAGCTGGCTCGGGGCGCGATTTGCCGAGAATGGATTCCGCGAGTTCAGGCTTTCGTCATTGAAGTTGCCGAACGCACTTCCACGCCATTTATCAGAGCCCGGTTTGGTCAGAATCTCGATGCGTCCAAAACCGAGACGGTCGAATTCAGCTGAAAAAGGATTACTGTTGATGCGGATCTCGCGGATCGATTCTTTTGGCGGAAGACGTCCGCCGGTAAAACCGTCTATGTAAATTTGACCACCATTCGGGCCAGCCGAAGGTCCGGCCAATGCCTGCAATGCGGCCTCGAGTTCGTCCGGGTCGTCCGGCAGTGCTTCAAGCTCTTTTTCCTTCAGGACGGTCGCTCCGGCATTACTGGCAGGGTCGGTTGAAACGCCTGTATCGCTGTCAACATCAACCTGTTCTTCGACGCCTCCGACAGTCATCGTGATGATCAATTCGCCGCGCCGCCCAGCCTCGACATCGACTTCCGAATTCTCATAGAGCGAGAACTTCGGTGCCGAAACGCGGACCGTGTACTTTCCGGGTGCAAGAGCAGACACGGTAAATTCGCCTCGCTGATTACTGGTTGCCGACTTCTCTGTCCCGGTCGCCGAAACAACTGTCACCGATGCTCCAACTACAGCCGCTCCAAGCGAGTCGACGATCTGTCCGATCAAACTGCCGTTGGACTGTGCAAATACAGATAAATTAAAAAATAATGCGATAAGTCCGCTAATTATAAAAAGTCTTGTAAATTTCATTTTCAGTTCGCCTTTGATTTTGGGGTAATTCGAAAAGAGGAACATACAAACTGCGTTCGTTCCATTCGTTCAACTTTAACTAAATTTTATTGGAAATCGACACCTTCCAACCCGGGAATACTTAAACTCTGGCTGCCTTGGTTGCGTTGTCCGCCGCTGCTCATTTGAGCTGCACGGATGAATGGCTCAACTCCCGCGAGTAATTTGATCGCGGTTATGCGATCCAAATTTGTTCCTTTACTGCTAGAAACGGCGATCATGTCACCAACCTTCAAATCAGCCGCTGTAATGTTCGGAAATCGGTCGAGCATTTCGTCAACACCGCCACCGCCTCGCGGACCGCCAAAGCCTCCGCCGCCTTGTCCGGCTCCCGGTTGACCACCGCCTGCTCCGTTCGCTGGACGTGTCTGCTGCTGGCCGCCTGGCCCACCGGCTCCGCCCATACCGCTTTGTCGTGCCGCCATCATTTGTGCCATCTGTTCTGGAAACTTTTTAAGGAGTGACGCCGAACCGAGTTCGACGGTCACATCTTTCTTCGACTGCAAATCAGTGATAACAACCTCATTCTTCGCCACATCGACCGACTTAACAGTCCCGGCAACCGTCTGAAATGCTCCGGTTAAAATCTCTTCAGCCGCGAAACTGACCCCGTCGGCACTCTTATCACCGACTGCACGCAGCATGTCGCCCGCTTTCAGATCTGCAAACGAACTTGTTACGGCCTCGCTATACTTGACCGAGTTAGGAGCGTAACGCCGATATTTCGCTTCCGTTTTGGGCGTCAACACGACAGACGTCGATCCCATCAGCCCTCTGACCTCAACGGTGATCTGCTTCGTGTCCGGATTGACCGCCGTCACTTTTCCAGACATTCCCCGTGTGCTCCATTTTTCCTTTTCCTTCGCTTGCCGACCAGCGATGTCCGACTTGGTCATCAAATAGACGGATTTCGCTGGAAGCGTTTTCCTATCTTCGGAGATCATTCCCAACACCATGAGCTTGTCACCGGTTCCAATCTCGGCAAATGTCGCGGCAACGGCAGCCTTCACGCTCGGATTATCAGCCGGGACACGCTTGTATTCAGTTTTTTCCGAAAGCGAAACACTAAGTTCGCCATCCTTTGTCTGTAGCATTATCTTACCGGCATCGACCGAAATGACATCGCCCGTGATCACCGCATTTTTAGGTGACACGGTCGCCGTTTGAGCAAAGACGACAGACGCCAGTCCGCTCAACGAAAACATGGTTAAGATAAATATGAATTTTTTATGCATGATAGTTTTTCAGGTCTGAAGTTATTATGTTTATACGCATCGAGCAACCAAAAGTTGCCTTCAAACATTGTAAGACGTAAATTCTATCGCGGAGGTTTGATTTTAAATGTAAAGATTTGTAAACAAAGCGGATGGCGGTTTAGCGGGTCTTCCAAACATTAGGCGTTTTGGCCGTAAGCACTAGCCCGATCCCAGCGGAAAAAAGTGCGAGAATGGCAAAAGTCCATAGGTATGGAATCGACAAAAGCACCGTCCACACGACCACGCCGATGAAGATCGCGAGCGTCTCGGACTGGTTCTTTTCGGAAAACAAATGTTTTTGAAGCAGCTTACCGAAACTCACGTTAAGTGTAACACGGCCAAAAATGTACGCCAGCAAAAGCATAACAAAAGCCATAATCCCGAACACGGTGCTTATGTAAGTTGGTAAAATACTCACGCTGCCGATCAAACAAATAGTTGTGACGAGAAACGCAAAGAAACCGATCGCAATTACTTTGGTCGTAGAAAGATGGAACCTGGCTATCGCCCGGCTCACCGCACCGGGAGCAATTGTGGCGAATGCAAGCGAGATCACAAACCAGAAAAGCACGGAAATTATCCGTTGAGCGAGAAAGGCAAGCGACATGCTCGGAGAAAATATCTGTGAGGGATTTTGTGAAATACTTTTTAGCTCCTCTTCGTAACCGGCGTACATTATGGTCTGCTTACCGTCGTTCCGCAGCGGATTTTTACTCTCCGGTTTAAATTTTCCTCCGATAACGATTACGTCGCCGCCAATGAATGCACCCTCTTTTTGAATGACCGAACCGCCGATAGCTGCAACATCTCCTTCCACCCGGCCTTCAATAATAATGTCAGCCCCAAAGGTCAAAACGCCTTTCGCTTCCTTTTTGACGATAACCGTCTTGCCATAAGAAAGTATTTCCATATCCGGCGCGGATTCCACGGTAATCGTATTTTCGTCCGTATTCGTCGATATTTGAGCGTGGGCGATGAGTGACAAGCAGGATACGATCATTAATGCCGCGAAGAGAGCAGACCGCCATTCGAGAGGGAAGTAATTTACGAAAATTTGTCTGGGAGCGGCTGAGAGTATCACTGTTTTTTGGCCTAATTTTCCTGAGTACGGCTGCCGCGAATAAAAGATCTGGAAAAAAATACGAGAGCAACTCCGCTAAGCAAGATAAGCGTCGTGGCAATCATCCATGAAACGTTGACATGAGAGAAAAGCGAGCGTGCGACCACAGCAACGCTGTAAGAAACATTGAACGCAAGCCGTGTCACGAACGAGCCGACAGCCACGACTTTTTCCGCAACGCTCCCAATCGCCGTCCAGACTATTTCTGCCTCGCCCCCAAGGGCAAAGAGTGCAAAAAAGAAAAGTGCGGCGCAAATAAATATCGCCGTGAACCGCTCACGCGGCCTGCGCAAACCAGTAACGCGGCTTTCGGCGTTCGCTACAATCGTTCGTGTGAAGTTTTTTGGCAGTGGAATGTCGTCTTCGCTTTCAAGCGACGCATTCAATGCGAAGAGAAAAGCCTTTTGGTGTTTGAGTTCGGTGCGGCAATCTCCGCATTCGGCGAGGTGCTTATCGAAGTCCGTCTCTTCCGACGGTGAAAGTTCACCGTCGATGTAAGAAGCGATTTCATCGCGCGGACAGTCTACATTTTCCGGACCACTCTGCACCATCATTCCGTAAAGCCGTAATTTATTCTAAATTCCCGCAAACCCTCGTTCGACAAGTATCTCACGCATCATTTCCCTTGCCCGGAACAGTCTATTTTTAACTGTTCCCAGCGGCAGACGGGTTATTGCGGCGATCTCGTCGTAACTCAGATCCTGTGCATGCCTTAGCAATATCAATTGTTTATATGCTTCGGGCAGCCGCCGTACCACCTGATCGATCTCGATCCGCCACTCACTTCGTTCCCGATCTTGTTCGGGCGAGGGATTAGGGCTTTCGATCTGTATCTGATACGTGCCATCTGCGTTTTCGGTTTCGATACTTTGCGGGCTTACGGAATTGCGTCGCATGTGGTCGATTGCGGCGTTATGGGCGATACGGTACAGCCAGGTTGAGAATTTGTAATCGGAGCTGTATCGCCGGAGGGAATTGTAGACCTTTATGAAGACTTCCTGTGTGACATCGAGCGAAGATTCGTAATCGCCGAGCATTCGGAAAACATAGCCGGTGATCGGTCTTTGGTAGCGTCGGACAAGTTCTTCGAACCCATCTTCCCTGCCGCCAATGGCATCAATTATCAATTCACCGTCAGTAAGCTGCCTTATCTCCTGCTGTGCGATCGCGTGTGCTGTCATATTGCTAATCTAAACGTCATTGTTATACAGAATGTTCCGTGGTGCAAACGGAGTGTCAGATGGTGATCGTAGTACAGAAACGCAATACCGCGGCATTATTTGTGACGAAATGAAAATATATGGGATGAACAGAAATAAAATCGCTGTCAGAACGCTCAACATCTCGCAGGTTATCTCACACACTCTCGGTCAAGATTTAATCTCACCACAGAATAAGAGGAATAAAACCCGAGCAAGATGAACAGAAAGGAGAGAGATTAAGCTGCAAATTCTCTTCTGAGATCAAAAAGTACCTATAGATTAATGATTTGTATTAACGCCAGCCAAACGCGGCCAAACCTGCCGGTGCGGCAAGGTCATCGAAACTCAAATTGCTTGCTGGCAGATTCAGGCCGACCTCATCGGGCCGCAATATCTGCAACGCTCGTCCGAGAGCTTCCGCCGATATCTCTTTAATTTTTGCAGGAACGAGGTCCTTGCCGACCAGAAGAATTCTATCGAGAAGATTTTCGGTATTGCCCGAAGCAAAGCGGTCGTTATAGAACATCAAAAGCCGGTAGATCTCATCATTGCGTTCCGCAACGCCACATGTAACGGTCCTTATTACCGCCGGCTCTCCGCCGCGAAGAAGTATCGCGCTAAAGCCGTCGCTTTGCGAGCTTATCAGCAATGAATCGGTCTTGTTAGAATCATCGGTCAACCATTTCGTTTCGCTCACAGCACGTGGCAATATGAGGCCGGTTTTCCAACCGAAACCCTCGAATATCGTTTCATACTCGTCTATAACGGAAAGCTTGACGGCAGTCGCAAAATAACGTGATTTTCCTTCCTTGTCCGGTGCGATCTTCTGTCGCGTGATCCGCAGTTCGCCGGTCGGTGCGCCAAAGCTCTGCTCGGCCTTCCAATCGAGGATCTCTTCGGATTCGTCCTTGGCCGACGCCGTTTCCAGCGTCAAAATTGCGGATCGCGCCGTATTGCTCGGAAGCGAGACCGACCAGTTTTTTTGTCCCAAAAGCCCCGCCGACGCGACTGCTTCTTCAAGCAGGACCGCGAGTTCCCTTGCATTTGAAATGTTCCTGTCCAAAAAACTCGGTGTCAATAAGTTCGAAGGCAATTCGATCGTGGCGGCCTGTTTTATGCCGAAACCACGCCCTTCCTTCTGGAGGCTGAGAGCGGTTATATTCTGTTTCTCAAGACCGATCGCGGCTTTCGGAAAGTTCGGTTGTGTCAATACTGATAACATTTTAATACTCGTCGTAGCGTTTACCTTCGGAATCTTCTCCATCGGCCAGGCTTTTCACGTCCTTCATCCCCAGCTCCGATTCCGAAGCAGTCGAATCGTCGTTCTGAACCTCGTTCCACTCACGCTTCTCCGAAATCGGGTCCATGGGAACTTCAAGAAGATATTTGCCGGTCACAAGGTCTTCAACGCTTTTCGGGGCCTTACTTTTATCGGATTTATACTGATCGATCGACCGCCGCATCTGCCAAAGGTTTTCTTTCAAAACGGTCTCTCGGGCAAGCTGAACCGAACGCTGGTAGGTCGGTACGGCAACCGAGATCAGGATGATAAGTATGAACATCGCGATCATCAGCTCGAGCAGAGAAAAACCCGACTGCATTTTCGATCTTCGATTTGCGATTTGCAATCGCCTCGAGTGATCGGTTTCGACTGACCACTGATTATTACCAGTCACTATATTTTTCTCCATTCAAGGCTATTTCATCGGACGCGGAACGGATATCGAAAACATTGATATCATCCCAGCTATCGGAGTCGCCTTCCTGATAAGAAGAACGAAGCTTCCAATCCGACTCGCCCGTCATTGGGTCGATCGGCTTTTGCCGTAAGTAAACCTTTGTAAGCTCGTCCGTTGCATTTAATTCAGTCGCCTGTGTTGTGTTTGCGTTGAGTCCGCTGCCAGCCGTAATACTTATGCCCCGGTCCCGAACTTTAACACCGTCGACCAAAACATCCAACGTTGGCGGATAACGGTCAATGTTCAATGTATCGAAAATTTCACACTCCTCAATTACGGCTCGGCTTCTTGGATCCGAAGGCACAGGTCCCCTGTTTCCCCCGGTAATCGTCGGATTACCCGTACAAGCACCGACCGTATCCCGCTTAAATTCGTCTATCGCCTGCCTGACTAGCCTGAGTGTCTCGCGCAGCCGCAGTTCCTTATTCCGTTTGACCGCGTTCTGAGTCAGCGGGATTGTGCCCATAACGAGCACCGCCAAAACCGTCAGCGTTATGATCAGCTCAAATAACGTGAAGCCGTTCTGCGATTTAGGATGTGCGATCTGCAATTAAAAACCCTCCTGGCCTACAGCTTTATGGCAAAATTCTTGCCGTCCGCCGCAAGCAGGTTCAACACGTCCTTTTCGAGGCTGATCTCAACCTTGCCGTCCGCCAGTGCTTCGATCTCAACGATCGCAAGCACGCCGGACTGCGTCGCGACTGTTCCTTGCTGCAACGACAGCGAAACGAACATTTTGCCTTTCTCATTAAGGAACGGCAAAACGGCTGTGTTTGCTGTCGGTGTGCCGAAAATATCGCCAAAGCTTACCGAGCGAACCGCCAGCTTTTTATCGTCGAAACGAAGACCGAGCACGGCTGAACGAAACGCGGACGAACTCTTAACCATCACCGCAATCTTGGTTTTCTCGCCCGCCTTTAATTCGGGCAGCGATGCCGGAAGCTGAAGTTCTGCCGAAGGCGTCGCAACAGCCGGTTTTTCCGGTTCTGGTACCTTAACGCTTGTTTCAGGTGCCTTGATCGGCTCAACCACGGGGTCGAATGGCTTGGATGTATCCGACGTTTCCGTTATCTGCAGCGTTTTTACACCTGTATCAATTGGACGAAGATTTAACGCGTCACCAATAGATTTAGTATTAGCTGATGTATTGTCCGCAACTTTTGCAGGCTGTGCGTTCGGATCGACAGCACCAGTCCGAACATATGTCGGATTTTCCGCTGATTGATCCGGTAATTGAACGTTCGCGGTCGTCGGAAGCCGTCGAGCCGTCGCAAGAAGCTCCTCGCGTTCTTCCTGAACGATCATCGCTTCCAAAGAACCACTCGTCGGCGTTTGAAGACTTCCCGTGTCACGTTCGATCAGGTCTTCCGGCAGGATGTCCGGTGCTCGAATGACTCGCGGCGTGATCGCAATAACGATATCGACCTGGCGATTATCTTTCGAGGGCGCAGTGAAAAGCCGTCCGATGATCGGGATCAGCCCAATAAGCGGCAGACCCTGGCGTGAGTTAGTTTCCGTGTTCTGTGCGACACTAGCCAATAGCAACGTTTTATTGTTTTGAACACGAGCAGTTCCCTTTATCGTTCGTTCCGTAAATATCGGTTGATTGGCGGTTCCGCCGGCAACATCCTTGGATTCGATCTCCATCGCGACCTGAACATCCTGATTCGGAAAAACAATTGGTTTAAATTTAAGCGTTAATCCAACTTGTTCATAATTGAAAACGTCGCCTAGAACATTACTGTTGCTATTTCCGGTACCATTATTGATCGGGGAGAACGTTGCCGTTCTAACGGGTACCCGCTGTCCGATACGGGCCGAAGAATCTTCATTGTTAAACGCATGAATCTGTGTTGAAGCCAAAAGCTTCGTGTTCGATTTGGCCTGCAGTGCCGAAATAGAACTGATCGGCAACCCGATTGCGATACTGGCAAGATCGATCCCCTTAAACGGCAAGGCCGATGTGATCGATTGAGTGGTTCCGGCAGTCGCGAAAGGTACCTGAAAACCGCCTATGTTCGTTAGAGATCCACCGGTTCCCGTAGTTCCAAGCTGGTTCCCGAACTGAAGCAGGTCACTCTTGTTAACCTCATAAATTGCGACATCCATTACAACTTCCGCTCGGTCCTTATCGAGCGAAGCGATCAACTTACCGATAAGCTGAATGTTCTCCTTAGTATCGCGAATCGTAATGCTGTTAGTGGAGGCATCTTCGAGAACTATCGTCTGGCTTCGTCCCGGCTGTGCGGGAATGGCTGCGGTTATCACGCCTTTAACGTCCTTCGGGCTTGCGTTGGCGAGGTAGAATGTACGCAGAACCAATTGCTGAAAATTGGTGCGGCGGAGGCCGGTTGCTACCAAAATCGTACGCGGGCCGACCTTTTGGAAGAAAAGATTCTCCTGCAAAAATATATAGTCGAGAGCTTTTGCGGAGGTAACATTCTTAAGATCGATCCTGACATTGCGGCCCTCAAGTCTCGATTCGGCGTCGAAGAGCACGTTAAGGTCTAAATCTTTCGCCAGTTCTTTAACGATGAACTGCAGATTGACGCCGCCAGGGAACGGCACCTGCCGGATCTGCTCAAGCTTCTGCGGAAGCGGATCGGGCGCGGCTGTTTGAGAGTTGTAGCCGGTCTGCACAAGCTTTATTTTGCCGTTATCGACGGTTTTATTACGGTCCGGGTTTGCCTCATCGATCACACCTTGCTGCATACGAACCATTCTTGCCATCTCTGATTTTGCAAGCTCATTGACCGGATCGAACGCATATGCCTTTCTGAAGGCGATATAAGCACCTTCGTAGTCCTTATTCTCCGCTGCCGTCCGGCCCTTTTTCATGTACATTTGCGATGCATTGAACAATGCTCGCTGCAAATGTAATCGATACTCGGGATTTTTCGGGTCTTCGGCAACCGCGAGGGCAAACTCCTCGGCGGCCTGGTCCCAAACCTCAGCGGCTTCGTGCGCCATTCCCTTCTTAAAGCGTTTTTTGCCGTCGCCCATCGCAAGAACAGCCGCTGGCGAGAGCATCGAAAACACGAGTAGAAACGTAAGCGAAAATCGGACGTATATTGATCTCTTCATAATGATTCGGTATCGACTTTTAGTGGTGTCAAAGCTTGTTTACAAAAATTCACACGCTGTGGGACATGCAAAGTTTCAAAAACATTGAGCGCTGGAGGCCGTGAAAAATCAGAGCCGTTCTAATTTTCGTATTTAGACCGCCGAATTGCAAGCTTTATTCGAATCATTGCCCAAGAAGATTCGATTTCATAGAGTTTTAAGCATCTGCCGCCGAAGATAATCGAGAGCCGCCTGGCTGGATCGCCAGCGGATGAGATAGCGATCGCCGGGAAGCGTCAGTTTGAGGGATCGTGTTGAAGATCTGTCGGCATATCCGACAAATACCGTGCCGACGGGCTTTTCCTCGGAACCGCCGTCCGGTCCGGCAATACCTGTAACTGATATGCCATAATCCGAACCGACTTTCTCGCGAATTCCCGCCGCCATCGCTTCGGCGGTTTCGGCACTTACGGCACCGTGTGCGTCAAGCAGTCCTTTCTCCACGCCGAGCGTACGTATTTTGGCCTCGTTCGAATAAGTAATTGCACCTTCGAGAAAATATTTGGATGAGCCCGGAACGTCTGTCAGCCGCATCCCGATCAATCCGCCCGTACAGCTTTCAGCCAAAGCCAAAGTTTTTCCATTATCAGTGAGCATTTTGCCGACAACTTCTTCCAGCGTTTCGCCATTCACTGCAAAAACGGCCGTTCCAAGCGCTTCGGCGATCTTTCCGGCCAGCGTCTCAAGCGTTGCGTCGGCTTCCTGCTCGCTGTCCGCCTGAGCCGACAGGTGAACTTCGATCTCGCTTTTGCTGAACAGAATGGAAGTCTGGACGTTTACGTATGCCTTGTAGATCGGTGCGATGAGTTCGTCGACCGCCGATTCGCCCATTCCGGAGACACGTAATATGCGACGTTTTACGTAGATCTCACCGGCTCTTTCTTTAAGTTTTGGAAGCACGAAAGTCTCGAACATCGGCTTCAATTCTCGCGGCGGACCTGGCAGCACAACGAAAAGCTTGTCCGTCATTTCTAGCATCATCCCAACGGCCGAGCCATTCGGATTTGGCAGAATTTCGGCACCATCGATGACATAAGCCTGGCGCTTATTTATCTCCGGCATTTCGCGGCCCCAACGCCGGAAACGCTCTCGCAGATCGGCTTCGAGATCGTCGTGATAGACCAGTTCCCTTCCAACCGCACGGCCCGAAACCTGCCTCGTCACGTCGTCCTCCGTCGGCCCCAGTCCGCCTGTAGTTATGACCACATCCGAACGCTTAACTGCATCGCGAATCGTTTCCTCCAGCCGTGCTTCGTCGTCGCCGACGATAGTTTTCAGCTTCACTTCGACGCCGATCTCGTTCAGTTTACCGGTCAGCCAAAGACTGTTCGTGTCGGTCTTTTCAGGAGTTAGAAGCTCCGAACCAACAGCGATTATTTCTGCTGTTAACATAAAAAAGGGTTGCCCGCGAATAAACGCGAATTAATTAAGAAAATTTGTGATGGCGTGGCAGAAAATCTGTTCCAGCAATCTTTGTTTTATTCGTGAAGATTTGCGTAATTCGCGGGCAAATTCTGATCTTAATTTCCGTAGATCTCCACGACCGGCTTGCCGTCACTATTAATATAAGCCCGATACATTCCTTCGGAATTGAACGAGATACCGATATTTCCATACTTGTCGATGGCAATAATGCCGCCGTCACCGCCGAGCTTTTGCAGCTTTTGTTTGATTACTCTGTCAGCGGCACCTTGTACCGTCTGGGCCTGATATTCCATCAGCGACGAGATGTCACGGGCGACGCCGAGACGAATAAAGTACTCGCCCCAACCCGTCGCCGAAACCGCGCAGCTTTGATTGTTTGCGTAAGTTCCCGCACCGATAATCGGAGCGTCGCCAACGCGTCCGTACTTCTTATTAGTCATGCCGCCCGTCGATGTTCCTGCCGCAAGATCGCCGTTTTTATCCAAAGCGACTGCACCGACCGTGCCGAATCGATTTGAGTCGAGAGTCGAGAGCCGTGAGTCTGAAGTCGGTTCCTTCTGACCTTGGGCTTTGGGCTTTGGACTTGTGGCTTCGTTCGCTTTCTCTTCTTTAAGTATTTTTTGCAGAGCGTCCCAGCGCGGCTGCGTCCAGAAATACTTTTCGTCTACAAGCTCGATCTTCTGTTCCTTTGCAAACTTCTCCGCTCCCTCGCCGATCATCATCACATGCTCAGATTTTTCCATCACGGCCCTCGCCAGCGTGATCGGATTCTTAACGTGCCGAAGTCCGGCAACGGCACCGGCCGCCAGAGTTTTTCCATCCATGATTGAAGCGTCAAGCTCGTTCTTGCCGTCGTGTGTAAAAACAGCACCTTTGCCGGCATTGAAAAGCGGCGAATCTTCCATGATACGAATGGCGATCTCGATCGCATCAAGCCCCGATTTACCGTCTTGCAAAGCCTTGTATCCGGCCAGCAAGGCTTCTTCGAGTTTCGCCCGATATTCCTTTTCGCGTTCCGGCGTTAACGAGCCTCTCGTGATTACGCCCGCCCCGCCGTGAATTACAAAACCCAAACGCGGATTCTGCGGTCCCTGAAGCTGCTTAATCTCAGGCATCGAGCCCTTTTGGGCAAGAGCGACCGGCGGAATAACAGCAAAGCTCAACAATAAAAACAAGGTAATAAGTTTCTTCATAAGTAGGCTCCACGAGGTGATAATCGATCCTGCACAGATTATCACAAACGCTGAGAATTAGGTTGATGTGCGTGAAGAGAAAGGGTTCTAAACAGTCGCCGCGGTTCTAAGATTTCTATCGAAAGCCCTGCGGAACACTTCGCTTTCAGAAAGAAGCTCTGCCTCTTCGATCGCCCACGGCGACAACTCGGACTCGCCATTTCGCGACGACCGCAAAAACTCGGACCACAATACCCATTTTGTTTCGGCAACTTCGGAGGGATTTATTTCCGGCTCCTGATCGGTAAATCCGATCAGCACGGGGCAAATTTCGTTTTCGACGACACCGTCTTTTTCGGCCCGATAACGAAAGTGCGGCAGGACCATTTTCAGATCGACTCCGCTTATTCCAAGCTCGAATCGAAGCCTACGAACGGCCGCATCTTCCGTCTTCTCGTTTATCATCGTGTGCCCGCAGCAGGAATTGGACCACACACCCGGCCACGTTTTCTTACTCAAAGCACGCTGCTGAAGCAGCAGTTCGCCTTTCGAGTTAAAAAGAAACAATGAAAACGCACGGTGGAGCTTCGTATCGCCGTTGTGTGTTTCGCTCTTTTTTGCGGTCGCCAGAGCATTGTTTTGGTCATCGACGAGCACGACCATCTCGTCGAATTTGTAATACGAACGCCGGTACCACGCGTACATCGCTGCCGCCACGCCGCATCCGATGATCGCGGGAACGGCCAGCCCACCAAATACCGCGAAAGCTGTCCAAAAAAACATGATGAAGAACGCGCTCGAACCGATCTGAACCGGCGGCGGCAAAAGCGGCCGGAAATAGCTGACGGCGGCTTCTATTATGATCGAGCCAAGCGCACCGGACAGCATCCAGCCAAGATAATTCGAAGCCGGAACGCCGTAATACGCGCCGCCTTGCGGATACTGCCAAAAGCCAAGCAACACGGCGCCGGGATCCAAAACAAGATCAAAAATGACGAGCAAAAACGTGGAACAAATGATTCGCTCGATTCGTGACGCGAACAAACTCCGGGCAGCGACGTAGGCGCAAAGCATCAGCGGCGTCCAAGCAAACGCCACTGTCCACGGCACATACCCAAAAAGTTTGTAACCCAAATGTTCCGAGTATCCGAAATGACCGTAAGGAAATCCGGTGAGTATCGCGAAGGTTTCTATAAGCAGTGCATAAGCACCGAGGATCGCTACTAATTTAATACCGTCGCTCCAACCGAGCCATCTGCGAAGAGCATAAAACGCTGGCAATGCAAACAGCAGAACGTTTATCGACGAAATTACATAAGACCATCGCGGCAATTCGACATTCGCCATGAAGAATGCGCCTATCGCCAAAAATATTAGCGTAATAGCAACAAAAACGCTTCGCCTGTGTGTCTTCAACATCGTTAAGCTATACTCAAATTATGCCCGATTTTCGATTCTTACTAAAGGTCAGCCGACCGCGGTTTTGGATTTACATTTTCGGTCCATATATTGTCGGACTGATCGCCGGAGTCGAGAACAAGACGGAGCTGTTAAATCTATTGTACCTTCTCTTCGGAATTTACTTTCTATATCCTGCCAACCTTCTCATTTACGGCGTCAACGACATATACGATTACGAAACGGACAGGCTTAACGAGAAAAAAGCCGACTATGAAACACTTGTAACGCCTGAACGCCGTTACGGTCTTTGGCTCGCCATATTCCTCGCAAATTTCGCTTTCCTGGACATTCTCTTGCTGGGGTCCATCCCGGTCATCATTTCGGGAGTGGGATTCCTATTCTTTTCGATTTTTTACTCCGCACCACCTGTACGTGCAAAGACTAAACCGTTCCTGGACTCAGCTTTCAACGTGCTTTACATATTGCCCGGCGTTTTCTCATACGCTTTGGTCACAGGTGCATTCCCGCCGACATCACTCATCATCGCGGGCGGCCTTTGGACGGCGGCGATGCATGCCTATTCGGCAATTCCTGACATCGAAGCCGACCGAGCAGCCGGGCTGAAGACGATAGCGGTCGTGCTTAATCCATACGGCACGCTGGCGTTTTGCGCAACACTCTATGCTGCTTCAGCAATTCTTTCTGCCGAGTATCTCGGCTTTGTCGGAATCGCGATCGGGGCCGGATATCTGATAATGATGCTGGCTTCCGTGCGGTCGGCAATGATGGGCAACGTGTTTAAACTCTACCGTGCGTTTCCGCTGATCAACATGGCCGCCGGATTTCTTATCTTCTGGCGTATTGCACTGGACAAACTTCTTTAAAGCTCCATCATTGGCTCGGCCGTCTTGATGCCATGTACTCGTTTATAAACAAGCTCCGCGCTTATCAAACAGATCTGCGTGCCGATTCCTGGATTCGTTCCCGCTCCGACATAAAATAGATTCTTCACCTTTTTCGATTGATTCTTCGGCCGGAAAATCGCCGTCTGCCAAATCGTATGCGCCAGCCCAAGTGCTGTTCCTTTTAAGCTGTTGTAGTCGCCCGCAAAATCATCGACCGTGTAAATTCTCTTGTACTCGATCTTATCGCGAAGCCCGGGCAAATTCATCTCCTTTTCCATCAACGCCAGAACGCGATTCGAATACGTTTCTTTCTCCTCGTCGGAAATATCCAGATTGGACGCAATCGGCACCAGAACAAACAAATTCTCTTTGCCTTCAGGAGCAACCGATGGATCGGTCACGCTCGGAGCGCACACGTATAGCGAAGGCTCATCCGGCAATTTCGGGTCTTTATATATGTCGTCGAAATTCTTTCGCCAATCTTCAGAGAAAAGCAAATTGTGGTGGATGAGCGATGGCAGCTTCTCTTTGATACCGAGGTAAATGATAAATGCAGACGGAGCCAAAACCTTTTTGTTCCAATACTTTTCGCCGTGCGTCTGCCATTTTTTCTCAAGCAGTTTCGTTTCCGTAAACCACATATCGGCGTTTGAGATCACGATGTCAGCCGCAATAAATTCACCGTCAGCGAGCCGAACTCCCGTCGTGACACCATTCTCCACGACGATCTCAGAAACGGGTGAATCGGCCCGCAGATCGGCTCCGTTTTTCTTCGCTATCGCAACCAATGCGTCGATCAATGCATAAAATCCGCCCTGGGGATAAAACACGCCCTGGTTAAAATCCATGTGCGACATCAGGTTGTACAACGCCGGAGCCTCGTAAGGCGATGTGCCGAGAAATACCATCGTGTATTCCATGATCTGCCGCAGCTTTTGCGATTTGAAAAACTTCGACACAAACGCGTGCATGTTCGAAAAAACCGAAAGCTTTTGCCCTTCGGTCATCACGCGTTTATTAAAAAAATCGAATATCGTGTCGTAGTTCTTGTACATGAAATGCTGCGTGGCAACATCGTACTGATACTCGGATTGTTTTAGATAAGCCCGCAAACGTTCGCCGGCGCCCGGCTCGATCGCGTCAAAAGTGCGCACGTCAACCGCAAGGTCGGAATTGATATCGACGGATTCGGAGCTGTTTCTGAAGAAAATACGATAGGAAGGAGAGAGCTTCTCAAGTGTTAGATGATCGCTTACCTTTTCGCCGGCAAGTTCAAAAAAATGTTCGAAAATGTCGGGAGCAAGATACCATGACGGCCCCATGTCGAAGCGAAATCCGTCAGCTTCAAATATATTTGCACGGCCTCCGAAGTTGGCGTTCTTTTCGAGAACCGTTACGTCATAGCCCTTTTTTGCAAATAACACGGCCGTCCCAAGTCCGCCGATCCCGGCTCCGATCACGACGACTTTTTTATTCATAAACTCCGGCAACAGCCTGCAGCGAAAGCCTTAACTTTTGACCAATGTTTGTCCGAACGCGACCAGCATAAACGTTATAATTGGCCCGCTCGATCTCGTTCAAAATAGCTTTGTACAAAACGTAAGAAATCCTCACGGCCAAACGTCCTCGCCAATTCAAAAGCTTGATGCCCGGCAACGCTTCGCGATAAATCTGTCGCGTCCGTTCGATCTGAAACTTCATAAAACGAGTAAACCGCTCATCGGTAATGTGCGTGAAAATTTCTCTCCGGTCGAGGCCGAATCGACGCATCTCGTCCTCCGGCATGTAAACTCGGCCGAGTTCATCACAATCCTCGCGGATGTCGCGAAGGAAATTCGTCATCTGGAAAGCATAGCCGAGCTTTTCGGCAAACGAAAACGCCGCCTCTGACGAGTAGCCGACGACCCGTGTCACCATCAAGCCGATGACGCCCGCCGAACCGTACATGTAATCTTCCAACTCCGCGTAATTTCGATACGAGCTTTTCTCTTCGTCCTGAAACATCGACTTCAAAAACGCTTCGCCGTACTCGATGGGAATATCGTATTTGTTGAAGGCAAAAACGATTGCGTTCATCAAATCATCATCGCTTTTGCCCGACGCCATTGCGTCAAGCCATCGCTCACGCCATTCGCGCATTTCAGCCAGCGCCGCGTCCTTGCTGGTTTTTTTCGGATCATCAACGATCTCATCAGGAATGCGTGCAAACGCGTAGATGGCGTAGATGCCGTTTCGGGTTTCTTTCGGGAAAAACTGGGTGGCAAAATAAAAACTCGTGCCGTACTTTTTCGTGATCAAACGACAAGCTTCGAAACCGGTCGCCAAACGATTTGGGTCGGTGAAAGTTTTTCGATTAGATGTCATCAGAATGGACATAATCTTACAAGAAACCTTCAGGGCATCTGCATTAACCTGTGGCTAAAAAAGGCTATACAAAAAACCATTCGCCCGGCTTTACGATTCGGTTTCAGATCTACGAAAAACTTTACTTTCAACTCTGCAAAAACTCGCGGACCTTTTTCATGTCTTCCCAAACTTCCCGCTTCTTATGCGGATCGCGAAGCAAATAGGCAGGATGAAACGTCGGCATAACTTTTACGCCGAGATATTCCTGAAAATTGCCGCGGAGTTTTGAGATAGGCGTCTTTGTTTGCAGCAAGTTATGAGCGGCGGTTGCACCAAGAACAACGATTACCTTTGGCTTCACGACCGCAACCTCGCGCAGCAAAAATGGCCGGCAGGCAGCAGTTTCAGGCGGCTCCGGTGCTCTATTTCCAGGCGGGCGGCAGCGATTGATGTTGCCGATAAATACGTCTTCACGCTGCATTCCGATGCTCTCAATTATCTTTGTCAAAAGCTGTCCTGCCCGCCCAACGAACGGAAATCCCTGCTCGTCCTCATCTGCTCCCGGAGCTTCGCCAACAAACATAAGGTCGGCGTTAAAATTGCCCGAGCTGTGAACGACCTGTTTTCGTCCCGCGTAAAGCGGACATCGCGTACAATTACCGATCTCCGCTCGTATCGATTCGATCGTTTCGCCCGTTTCCGGCAGCGTCGGCCCGATTTCACCGAAAAGCGTTTCATCTGCTCCACCCTTGAAAGTTGGAACAGCCAGTGTCTTATTTGGAATGTCGTTCATGTTTTGTTCGTCGGGAGTTCCACTAGTTCCGGAGCTATTGGGAGTAGCAATCGTTCGATTGGAAAGCGATGACAGCGATGCGAGCCGCGAACCCGTTGTTTGACTTTGAGAAGACTTCACCGGAGCTGCTCGAATCGGAGCAGGAATGCCGGAAACTTGAGACTTTGTACTTTGGACTGTTGACTTTTGACTTACAGATTCGGTCAGATCGACCGCCAGCGACTCAACGCCAAGTTCCTGTAAATATAGGACTTGTTCCTTCACATCGGCGATCAATTCGGACAGCTCTGATGACATTACGATTTCCTTAACTTTAATACTTCATCAAGGATTCTATCAGCCATCTCGCGTTTTGACATCAGCGGCAGTTCGATCTCGCTTCCTGAACGCGTCAGGATCGTGGCGATATTCGTATCGGTATTAAAACCAGCACCTTTCGCGGTTATGTCATTGGCGACGACAAGATCGAGACCTTTCTTCTCCATCTTTGAACGGGCATATCCGACAACATCATTAGTCTCGGCGGCAAATCCGACCACGAGCAATCCGTTTGTTCGATTGCTCGAAACATCCGCCAAAATGTCCGGCGTTTTTGTCAGTTCGAGCGTCATCGTTTCTTTGCCTTCTTTCTTGATCTTCGCGTCGGCGGCATTTGACGGGCGATAGTCTGCAACCGCCGCCGAGCCTATAAATACGGTAGCGTTTTGTAATTCTTTCATCACTGCTTTATGCATTTCCTCAGCTGAAACGGCTCTAATAACAGCCACGTTCTCCGGCGGATCGACAGCCGTCACGCCTGCGACCGCAGTGACCTTCGCACCGCGAGCCACCGCAGCTTCGGCGACGGCAAAGCCCATCTTTCCCGATGAGTGATTTGAAATAAAACGAACTGGATCGATCGCTTCACGAGTGCCGCCGACGGTGATCAAGATTCGCTCGTCGAGCAAATCGGAGACTGGAGACTGGAGACTGGAGTTTGGAGAGTAGATCTCGTCTCCTGTCTCTTGTCTCTTGTCTCTTGTCTCTAACAATGAGAGCGCCTGAGCGACTATATTCTCCACATCCTCAAGCTTCCCCGTACCGACCGTCTTGCACGCAAGTTCGCCCGCGACCGGCTCGACAAAATGCACGCCGTCCTTTTTCAATTGTTCGATGTTCCGCTGCGTTGCCGGATTTTCCCACATCGTCGTGTTCATCGCCGGGGCGATCAACACCGGCGCATTTGACGCCAGATATGTAGATGAAAGAAAATCGTCCGCTACGCCGTTGGCAAATTTGGCAATGATGTTTGCCGTCGCCGGCACGACTAGCAACAGATCGATCGTCTGCGAAAAATTGATATGTGCTATTGGATCGGGGTTCGCCGGATCGTAATCGTCAACAATAACGTATTTGTCCGTCAGCGCCCGGAACGTCAGCGGCTGCACAAACTCCGTCGCGTGCTTTGTCATCGCAACCGAAACCTCGCAGCCCGCCTTTTGCAGCAGCCGCATAACCTCGACGGCCTTATAAGTCGCGATCCCGCCGCTTACGCCTAATCCTATTTTGAACTTTTTCATTCTTTCGTTGACGATTTTACACCAATTGTTCAATTCCCACATATGGCTGTGTGGATAGCCACACTGTAACAGATTAAATTTAGTGTTAAAATCCCATTGATTTGAGTGACTTGGAATGAACCAGCCGAAGCTATTTGATCAAATGACGGACTCCGTTGCGTTGGAAGACGTGCTTCTATATGCCCTCGGCGACTTCCAATCGCGCGGCAAGGTTCTCGCAGATCGCGAACTCGCACTCGACCGGCTGCACGGAGCGTTTCTGCGAGCATTCACAAAACTTGGAATCGTGGAGCCTTCTGAAGAAGATATAGTAAACTGCCTGCGGAAACTTGGAGTACGTGTCGTCGAAGTTCCAAATTTTGTCGCCAAGCGCCCGTATCGTGTTACAGTCGATGCAGAAATGAGCTGTCGAGGGTTTGAGTTTTTTCTTAAAGTCGAAATTCAGCATTTGAGGTAACGTATTGTGAAAAGGCTTTTTGTCAGGATTCCCGATATTTTTGATTACCTTTTTCGGCGGATACTTACTAACACCTGAGTTCAGAACGAACTTTATAAATAACGTCCGGCCACAAACGACCGAGAACTTTACGCAACCAAATTCGAACGCGGCCACTGCACTCCCATTCGAATTCTTTGAAGAAATAGATGACGACATCGCGGCACCGGATAAGTTCACAATCCGCCTTTTAGAGACTGGTTCGAATTTCCACGCCGACCAGATCGAAGCCACAAATGGTGAACAATGGCTCGGTCTTTTTAACAAAGGCTGGATCTATTCTCTTAGGAAAACTACAATTAGCGTCAAACTCGTCTCAGACGAACTCGTTCATGGGCCTAGTTCACATAAAAAAGACAAGCTAACGGGGAAGAGTGTCTCTGTTGAGACCAAATTCAACCCTCTTTTTCTCTTAAAGAATGCTCGTCGTTTGCGGGAAGGCTCCGTCGCAACGTTATTCGAAGGCGAAAAAGAGGATTGGAAAAATGAATCGGCAAAGCCAGCGTTCCTTGACAAGAATTTTCACCAGACTTATAAACTCGATGGTAAAATATACGAATTGAGAGTTATTAAGGCCAAAAACAGAATGGGCGAGCCTATTCTGGCACTAAGGCTTGAGGGAGATGGCGTCAAACAACTTTTGCATACTTTCTTGACACGCTCAGGGGGCGAAAACGGTGAAAAGAACTGGTTGGGAAGCGTTGGAACATTATATTGGGTCGGCAATCTGGACAAGGACAAAAAGCCAGATTTCTATCTTTCCCTTTACGCGCATGAAACTATCTACACGGCGTTTCTACTGCTTTCGTCCGAAGCCGAAAAGGGTAAATTAGTAAAAAAGGTCGCAGTCTTTGGGACCAGCGGCTGTGGGTAAATAGCCCTGACAATCAAATTTATCCTAAAACATGCTCTCCGAGTCACTTTTGCCGCATGCCTCCGAAACTCTTTTCGACAAAGGCACTATAAAAAGGCAAGATCTTCGACAGATTTACAAAGACAAGATTTTCGACATTCTAATCTAAAAAGTTGTCGAATCTGCGGAACAAAAAGATGAAAAGGATTGTGTTAAGTCTTGTGGTGATTCTATTTGGAACTTCCATTTCCTTTGCTCAGAAACTTGTGGATCATCGACTTGTAATCACAGGAAGTGTTCAGGGCGTGGAAATCAGGTGCCTGAATGGAAAGCCTGTCATGCAGCTCCGTCTTTACATGCAGTTTCGAAATGACGGTGAGACCAGATTGCTTTTGATTCGACCTTCATTCTTTTTCACAAAAAAAGTTAATTTTGTGGCCGATAAGTTAGGAGACCCGACCGTAAGGACCGTCCCGGCCGACGTTGTTACTTATAATCCTTATTTGGAAAATCCCTTTGGAACCACGACGATTGAAGACTACGACCCTTTCCCATCTTACATATCGCAACTCGACGCGCTAGAGCCATCAGTTGAGACCTTGATGGTCAGGCTCGATCCAGGCGGTTACCATGAATTTCAAGAAAATGTCTGGTTGAAAACTGGCTTCCAGATCGGGGGCAGATCGGGTTCCGAAAAAAAGGAATGTATAGAAAATAGTAAAGCGAAGCTCATTCCGGAGTATCCGTTTTTCTCTTTGGAATATCACCTGTCGTTGAAAAAATACAATCGGTATTCCGAATTGTTTAGGACGCTTCAGAATCGCTGGAAACGATTCGGGCACCTTCCCCTTGATAGTAACGGTGACTTCTCATTAAGATCTGAAAAGATCGTCATCGACGCCAGCAAATAACACTAACGTGACAAACCCGATCCTCGTCTCTAAACAATCCATTTACAAAGGAAAAATCTTCGACATCCGCATCGACGAGATCCGCGAAGGCGATATCAAATACAAGCGCGAGATCGTCGTCCACAAGGGCAGTGCGGTCGTGATTCCGGTATTTGAGGATGGGACGGTGGCGTTGGTGCGGCAGTATCGGCATGCGGCCGGGACATATTTGCTTGAGATCTGTGCCGGGACGCTGAACGCGGGCGAAGACCCGGAGATCGGTGCAAGGCGCGAGCTGGAAGAAGAGATCGGCGTCGCCGCTGGGAAGATGGAGAAACTAAGCGAATTTTACGTCTCGCCCGGCTTTCTTACCGAAAAGATGCATCTTTATCTGGCGACCGAGTTGACCGAGACCAGCCAAAACCTTGAGGCCGACGAAATCCTTACGGTCGAGCGTCATTCCCTTGCCAGTCTCCTCGAAATGGTAAAAAACGGCGAGATCGAGGACGCCAAGACGATCGTAGGTATCACTCTGGCCGCGGCGAAGGGCCGCGCACACGACCGTCCCGTCGCCAACGGCGAAAGACATTAAAGCCTGGGGTGAAACCCCCGGTACGGGCTTATCAAGAAGCCGCTCGCCGAAGGTGAGCAACAAATTGTTCGTCGCCTTCAGCGACGGTTTACTGTTTGGACCTAACCTGTGGATTCGCTTGTTCCCTCGCTGCTCCCCAGGCTTCTAGTGTATGCTTTAGCTGTTGTCGATGGCTGTTTTCGCAAGCTATCACGGATCAAACCTCGATGGTTAAATTCAAATTCTTGTTCGCAATTGCATTGATTAGTTTGTCGGTATCCGGCCAAGATCGAGTCTCATCATTTGGCTGGGACCTGACCTACGAATCGCTCCTGAAGAAGAACAATGTTGCCGATAGTGAGTTGATTTCGGCCTGGCTAAGGATGTCCAAATCCCCGGCGGAAGCATGGCTGGCTGAATTGAAAACTAAGTCGCCAACGTCCGCGATACTTATCGAATATCCCGCGTTCCACGCAGCGGAGCGGACCACGATGCTTCTTTTTCGAACAGAAACCGGGGCATTTTATTGGGAATTTGTCGAAGGAGGAAGATGGGGACGAAACGAAGAACCTGTCAAGCTGCAGCATTTCGATGCAATTCTCAATGAAGTTTCTACTTGGAAGCAGCTCCCGCCAAAACGCGCGGACGAACTGCCTGATCAGGTTTTTCCGGGATACATGGGTTTTGTAAGTTATTTCGATTCGAAAGGCTCGGGTCAGATGCTTTTGACGATGGATGATTTTTTCATATGTCCCGTCAGAAATTGTGCACCCGGTAAATCCAAAGCTGGCCGCCTAATGGCCGCCCTCGAACCGATTCTCATTCGAGAGGAGGAAAAGAACTATAAGCACAGATCCGAAACCGAAATAGCAAAACTGACGGTTGAGGAACGAATTTATGAGCAAATAAGGGAACACGAGCATATTACGAATTCGGGGGACTCGCACTACCGTGTCATCCAAAAGTATCTGCGGCAGGACGGAGCGAAGACATTTCCAATTCTTATTAAGTTGATGGACGGTTACAACCCGAGACGCCATCGAGATTCGAGTTCTTTCGTTGCTACACAGATCGCCGGCGGAATCGACGAAAACGTTGTTCGACTTCGCGCTTCGGAACAGGGTCGGCAAGTGATCGACGCAATGAAACGGCTCGATGCCAAACAGCGGGCAGAGGCGGGAACTGGAGCGGGTGTGGAACTCGATCTAAAGCGTATAACCGGCACGAATTTCCAGGACCAGGCAATTGCGGATGCCCTTTGGTTAAGCTACCGGATAAATATGTATGAGAGCGAGTTGTTGGATTTTACCAACTATTTGATCAAGATCGCAGCCGATTATCCGTCCTGGAGTGATACCGAATGGAAGATGGACTTGAAGCGAAATAAGGCCTCGGCGTTTTCGCACACGCAAGGGGCCGTCGTGAAGAAACCTCTTCGTTACTATCAGAGCTATCTGGCATTCAAACGCATCGGCGAGAACCGGTAGCCCTGAACTCATTTGTCCTAGGCCGCGAATGCCAGCATCATCTCTTGCATTACTGTTTCATCGATGGTACAATCTCGTAGCGATAACGGTCTTTGAAAACTGAATTTGAGCCGTCACAAAACGCCCTCGGCAAAAATACGCGGGACACGCGAGTTGAACGCCTGGACAACGGGACAAATAAACTTTAACCCTTTGTTTTGTTATAGTTAGCTTTTCCCCGCGTTTTTGGACACGGGACACGCGGGTTAAATCCTGGGACAACGGGACAGATGGAGGCAATCTCAATCATTGTAGCATTTAGCCTGTCCCACAAGTGTCCCAAAACTGTCCCGGGCTGGGACAACTGAGACGAGCTTTGCGATACGGTTTTCAAACGCCGGTTTCGCTGCACTCCGGAATGCGGCCCTTGGACTTGACCTCTGCACGCGTTTTCGATACTCTGTGGGTTCGCGTTTTAGCGGATATTTCTATCAGTGCAGGCAATTATGAGTACTTATTTTCCTAGCGGAAAGGGTTTGGACGAAAACCGCAAGTGGTTGGTCGTCGACGCCAAGGGTAAAACGGTTGGCCGTCTTGCAACCGAAGTGGCGAGAATGCTGTCGGGCAAGAACAATCCGGCATGGACGCCGTTCCTCGATATGGGCGATCACGTTATTGTGATCAACGCCCGCCACGCGGTCTTCACCGGCGCAAAAGACGCCCAGAAGATCTATTACCGCCACACGCTTTATCCAGGCGGTTTGCGTGAAACTTCGGTCAAGGAAATGTTCGAGAAAAAGCCCGAAAAGGTTATCGAACTTGCGGTTAAAGGCATGCTTCCGAAAACAAAGCTCGGCAAGGCAATGGTCAAAAAATTAAAGGTTTACGCCGACAGCGATCACAGGCATTCGGCACAGAAACCGGAGGCGGCAACAATCTAGTTGTCGGTAGTCAGTGGTCAGATGTTAGCAAAGATTTTGCAACTGACCACAGACAACTGACCACTGACTACTACAGAATATGGCAGACATTCAATATTACGGCACGGGCCGCAGAAAAACATCGACAGCACGGGTTTACCTTCGTCCGGGCACAGGCAATATCATTGTCAACCGCCGCGATTTTAACTCGTATTTCCCTAACGAAGCTTTGCAGATGATCATCCGCCAGCCGCTACGGCTTACCGATACGGCAGCTAAATTCGACATTCTTGTAAATGTCGATGGCGGCGGTACAGCGGGACAGGCAGGTGCGGTTCGTCACGGCATCACACGAGCTTTGATGGAATTCAATGCCGATTTGCGTCCGGCACTTAAAAAAGCAGGACTCGTGACACGTGATCCGCGTCAGAAAGAGCGTAAGAAATACGGACAGAAGGGCGCACGTGCGAGATTCCAGTTCTCGAAGAGATAATCTCGTAAATCGTCAATCGAAAATCGTGAATGGTTTTTCTTATTTACGATTGACGACTCGCGATTTACTAATCCATCGCCGGAATTTATTGGTTCATTAACTAATTCCGGCGAGTACAAAAACCAATAAGTCAGGAGATATAACGTTTTGGCAACAGTTACCATGAAAGAACTCCTTGAAGCAGGAGTTCACTTTGGACATCAGGTTCGCCGTTGGAACCCGAAGATGAAAGAATACATCTTTGGCGAACGCAACGGCATTTATATTATTGACCTTCAGAAAACTCAAAAGCTTTTCCGCGATGCTCTGAATTACGTCACGGAATCGCTCACAGAGCGTCCGAACCAAAAAGTCCTTTTCGTCGGCACAAAACGCCAGGCACAGGAAGCGATCAAGGAAGAAGCCGAACGTTGCGGGCAGTATTACATCAACAACCGATGGCTCGGCGGACTTTTGACGAATTATGAGACCGTAAAGAAGTCTATCGCCAAAATGAAAGAGGTCGAAACGATGCGCGAAGACGGGCGTTTCGAGATGCTGACCAAAAAGGAACGCCTTAAACTCGACCGCCTGCACGAAAGTCTGATGAAGAATCTCGCCGGTATTAAAGATATGGGCGGCCCGCCGGACATGATGTTTATCATAGACGTCCGCAAAGAAGATATCGCGGTCAAGGAAGCGAATCGTCTCGGCATCCCGATCGTGGCTGTTGTCGATACAAACTGCTCGCCCGAAGGCATCGACCAGGTAATTCCGGGTAACGACGACGCACTGCGTGCTATTCGCTTGTTTGCTTCGCGCATCGCCGATGCGATTATGGAAGGCCGGCAGGTCGCGACTGAGGGCCGTTCGGCAGCCACCGAACCGACGGAATCCGACGAAGAAGTTAATGGTCTTGGCGACAGTCTGGCCCCTCCGGCAGACCCGGTTGAGGTTGTCGAGACATCGGCTGTAGCTCAGACGGAGCCCGTCGTCGAAGCTGCTTCGGAAGAACCGGCAACTGAGAATGCTGAGGAAATTGCGGCAGAAACAACACAAGAGAGCACGGAAGCAACCGCAAGCTAGAAACATTTTTATTTTTGAAAGCGTAGCCGTTTCCGTTTATGACGAATGGGCTACGCTTTTTTATAAGCAGACATTATATAAACTTTTTTGGAGTAATTTATGGCAGACATTACAGCAAGCGCAGTAAAATCACTGCGCGAAAAAACCGGTGCAGGCATGATCGATTGCAAGAATGCGTTGGTCGAAGCAAACGGCGACGAAACAGCGGCGACTGAGATCCTTCGCAAAAAAGGAATGGCGAGCGCCGGTAAAAAAGCCGGTCGCGTTACGGCCGAAGGTGCGGTTGGATCCTACATTCACATGGGCGGCAAGGTCGGCGTGCTTGTCGAGATCAATTGCGAAAGCGATTTCGTTTCACGTGGCGAAGAATTCCAGCAGCTGGTTAAAGACGTAGCGATGCACATCGCAGCGTCTGATCCGCGTTATGCAACACGGGAAGAAGTTCCGGCCGCCGATCTTGATAAAGAACGAGCGTTCCTTTTGGACCAGCTCAAAGGCGATCCGAAAAACGCGGGTAAGCCCGAAGAAGTTCTTGGAAAGATCATCGAGGGCCGTCTGAACAAATTTTACGAAGACAACGTTCTGGTCGATCAGCCCTTCGTGAAAGATCCAAGTAAAACCATCGGCGAGCTCGTCGCTGAGAAGATCGGTTCGATCAAGGAAAATATTTCGATCCGTCGATTTGCACGTTATAAAATGGGCGAAGGCATCGAGAAGAAAGCGGACGATTTCGCATCAGAAGTTGCGTCGATGGTTGGGTGATTTGTCCAAAGTTCAAGGTCTAAAATCCAAAGTCATTGTTGGCACATTGGATTCTTAACTTTGGACCCTTGGACTTTGGACTTTGGACTTTGGACTTATGTCTTACAAACGCATCCTGCTAAAGCTCTCCGGCGAGGCCCTGATGGGCGCTCAGAATTACGGTATCGACACGCTCGTCGCCGAATCGGTCGCCCGTGAGGTCAAGGCTGTGCACGATCTCGACATCGAGATCGCGATCGTTGTTGGAGGCGGCAATATATTCCGTGGCGTGTCAAAATCCGCCGGAAACATGGATCGCGGAGCAGCCGATTATATCGGTATGCTCGCGACGGTGATGAACGCCGTCGTTTTGCAGGACGCTCTTGAGCAGGTAGGCGTTTACACGCGCGTCATGTCGGCGATCGACATTCCGCAGCTTGCCGAACCGTTTATACGACGGCGAGCGATACGACATCTTGAGAAAAAGCGTGTAGTCATTTTCGCGGCAGGCACGGGAAATCCGTATTTTACAACCGATTCGGCGGCGGCTTTGCGTGCGTGCGAGATTGGTGCCGAGGTAATTTTCAAAGCTACAAAGGTCGATGGAATTTACTCCGCCGATCCGATGAAAGACCCGACCGCAACCCGCTTCGAGAAGATCTCGTACCAGGAAGTTCTAGAAAAACAGTTAAAGGTAATGGACGCATCGGCGATCTCGCTTTGCATGGATAACAATTTGCCGATCATGGTCTTTAACATGAAGGATTCCGGCAACATTCTTAAAGCAATCGGCGGCGATATGAGCATCGGAACACTGGTTACCGTTGGCGGCACGGCGACAACGGCCTGAATAAGTCGAGAGTCATGAGTCGAGAGTAAAGACATGACTCATGCTCTCGACTCCCGACTAAAATATTATGAGTGTAGACAGCGTAACAAGCACTGCAAAACCGAAAATGGACGGAGTCGTCGAAGACTTCAAACGCAAACTTTCAAACGTCCGCACCGGCCGTGCGACCGTCGGATTGCTCGACGCGGTGCATGTCGATTATTACGGGACGCCGACGCCCCTTAGCCAAATGGCTTCCGTTGCCGTGCCGGAGCCGCAGATGCTTACCGTTCAGCCGTGGGACGCAACTCAGCTCGGTGCCATCGAAAAAGCCATCATGGCCGCGAATCTCGGCCTGACGCCTTCAAATGACGGTAAAGTAATCCGCCTGACCGTGCCCGCACTGAACGAAGAGCGTCGTAAACAATTTGCAAAACAGATACATGAAATTGCCGAAGAACACCGCATCGCTGTCCGCAACATTCGACATTCTTCAAATGATTCGCTAAAGAAAATGTTAAAGGACAAGGAAGTTTCCGAGGACGACGAGCGTTACGGACTTGAAGAAGTCCAGAAGCTTACCAACAATTTCATAGCAAAGATCGACGAACTTGCGAAGAACAAGGAAGTCGAGATCATGAGCGTTTAGATCTAAGCATAGATATAGGCTACTGCTGCTGTTTGTTCTTTTCCTCTTCCTTGTATTTTGCGAACTGAGTCTTAAATTCCTTGCAGGTTTTCGCCAATTCAACAGTGTCCGATTTATTTTCTTCGACACTTTGCCTGATGCCGTCCGCAATACGATTCAATATGGTCGCTTTTATTGCTTTCGTCACAAAATCGTCTTCGCTGCTATTTAGTTCCTCGGTGATCGCGTCCATCACCTCGTCACATTCAGGCACGCCGATCCTCGATTGGCCGACCGTTTTATCGACGGCTTTATCCGTCAGCGATTTGTCTCTTGAACCTGCCGGGGAATTCGCCGGCTTGTCCGAGCCCGAAAACGGATTGATCGAACTGCACCCCAAGACCGAAACCAATAGAATTGCACCGACCGAAGATAAAATTAAGTTATTTTTCATTCTTAATATGATGAACAAATTCTAAAATCCACCCATTCATGGACGGCCAAAATTAGGCCTTTTGCAGATTGGCAAATTTTTCGATCAGTTTCTTTTGCCCAAACCCGGGAAAGCTGACCGTCAGTTTTACATTGTCGCCACTGCCCTCGCGACGTAAAACCAGCCCTTTGCCGTACTTTCCGTGGCGAACGTGCGTCCCGGCGACGATTGGCTGAGCGTCGTCCAGTTCGCTCTGCGGAACATGAACTTTTTCAGATGCAATCAACCGAAGTTTATCAAATCCCGACGGCGGTCTTTCGGATTCTTTCTCTGTGCCTCCCTGTCTCTGTGTTGAAATACCCTTTTTTTTGAAAAACTCAGCGATCGCATCCGCATTATCATACGTCTTGCCGGTATAAACGTTCCTTGGTTTTTCGACCGTGGTTTGACCTCGCAACGCAGTGACCGCGTACTTGCTCTCTTTCGCCACTGAACCGCGAGCAAACGATAACCAAGATGGCCCGCGTGAAAGATCGTCTATTAATTCTAGTGGCATTTCGTTTAAAAATTGCGACGGTTCGGACGCAATCTCTTCGCCATAAGTACGCCGCCGCATTGAGTGTGTAACGTAAAGCAATTCCTCCGCACGAGTAATCGCAACATAGGCGAGCCGCCGTTCTTCTTCCAATTCTTTCGGGTCGTTGACACTTCGCGAATGCGGGAAAATACCGTCTTCTAAGCCCACGATAAACACGATCGGAAACTCAAGACCCTTAGCCGAATGCACCGTCATCAGCGTCACGCCTGCGTTGTTATCAAGCCTGTCGGTATCGGCGGTCAGCGCGGCGTGATCGATAAAATCGCGAAGCCCGTCGCCTTCGGAAGGGTCGTAATCGACGGCCGCGTTGACGAGTTCTTCGAGATTTTCGAGCCGAGCCTCGGCCTCGTCTGAATTTTCCGTCCGCAGCATCAATGAATAGCTACTGTCGTCAATTGCCGCGATAACCACTTCCGAAACAGGCCGCTCGCTTTGTGAAAATTCTTCCACCTTCGTCCGCAGTTTTTCGACAGTGTTTCTAAACGCCGCCAATGCCGTTTTCGCTCGTGACGTTAGGTTCACAGGCTCGACAGTCTTGGCATCAATAATTGCAACGATCATTGCCCATAGCGAAACATTTGCTTTCCTCGCTTTGAACTGAACTTCGTCAAGCGAAGTCTTCCCCAGGCCGCGCGTCGGCGTATTTATAACTCGCATCAATGCGATGTCATCCGCCGGATTTAACGCCAGTTTTAGATAAGCAATTATGTCCTTTATCTCCGCTCGTTCATAAAAGGAAAAGCCGCCGACGATGTTGTAATCGATCCGCAAACGCCGCAATGCTTCTTCAAAAACACGCGACTGAGCGTTGGTTCGGTAAAGCACCGCGATCCGCTTGCTCGCGTCGCGGCGCCGGTGATCTTCAATCCGCGAAGCGACGAATCGTCCTTCACTATCGGAATCAGGAGACTGAAAATACAGTATCCGGTCGCCGTCGTCGTTCTTTGTCCAAAGCTTTTTTTTCTTCTGATTTACGTTGTTGTCGATGATCGCGTGAGCCGCGTCGAGGATCGTCTGCGTCGAACGGTAATTTTGCTCCAGCAGGATCACTTTCGCATTCGGAAACTGCTGTTCGAATTCCAAAATATTCCTTATGTCTGCCTGTCGGAAGCCATAAATGCTCTGTGCGTCGTCGCCAACGACACAGATGTTCTGCTGCTTTTCCGTCAAAAAAGTGACCAGTGCGAGCTGTAATGAATTCGTGTCCTGGTATTCATCGACCAGAATGTACTTATAACGATCGTTGTATTTTTCTCTGGTCTCAGATGAAACTCTCAGCAGCTTCACCGTCTTAATCAAAAGATCGTCAAAATCGAGAGCATTCGCTTTATTCAGACGATCTTCGTACATCTGAAAAACTTTCGCATAAGCCGCACGCTTTTCATCGGTCTGTTCGATCCGCGAGGTAAACAATCCAACGTCCTCTCCGCGATTCTTTGCGGCGCTGATCGCTCCTCGCACAACACGCGGGATAACCTGCTTTTCGTCCAATCCAAGATCTTTTATGCACGCTTTGACAACCTTTTGCGAATCGTCCGTGTCATAGATATTGAACGAACGCGTATAACCCGCTTCGAGCTTTTCGATATCCTGACGCAGTATGCGAACGCAAAGGCTGTGAAAGGTTGATATCAACGGAAATGAATTGAGTTTCTGATCCTTCAAAAGACTCTCGACACGGCTTCGCATCTCACCGGCCGCCTTGTTCGTAAAGGTAACGGCAAGAATATTGTGCGGCGGCACGTGCTTTTCCGAGATCAAATACGCGATACGAACCGTGATGACTCGCGTCTTGCCCGACCCGGCTCCCGCAAGTATCAAAAGTGGCCCTTCAGTCGTTTTAACGGCCTCGACCTGTTGGGGATTGAGAGAAGAGAGAATATCCATCGAACGTTGTGCGAAAAGTTCAATGGTAAGGTTTCACCCGTCCTTTCGTCAAAGAACGTTCGCAAAGTCGTCAAGCCAGCAGTCGCGCCATGCGCCAAATATTAAGCGTGGCTTCTGAATACTCAAGCTCTCAGGTTATCTCCTCTGAGTTTTCATGGCTCAGGCTCAAGACTTCTTCGCGCGCGATGCTTTCGCCCGGGCTTTTGTTTTAGTGCTTTCAACCCGACGATCACGACGGTTCGGCGGCGACCCGCTTCCGGGTGATGCCTGTTTGTGCCACGTCAGGATTCCGGTGGGTTGTTTTTCTTTCGGGCCGTCGTCCGGTTTGACCAGTTCAAGCCTGATCCGTGACGGAGTCTTTATTCGATATATCTGCCCTTGCGCGGCTTTGATCTCGAGCTTGTCGAGATTTTTCTGCTTGTCTCCGGCGACGACGAAACCTTTGTCGGTAACTTCTATTGTAACGGGTTCCGGCGGTTGGTACGCAGTTTTACCCGGCGTTGGGTAGGCGACGGTCACTCCGCCTTTGGAACCTGCACGTGCGTTGGTGAGTTGATACGAGCCGGGCCGAATTAGTGTCGCGGCAAACAGATCGCCGTCCTGAAGTTCACGGCTGTCAAACAGAATTGGCCGTTCGTTGACACGATTGACCTGCGCCGCGTAGCCGCCGGCGCCCTGCGAGACATAAAAGAGTGTCTGGCCGCGCGGATTGACGGTGTAGTGCGGGGCATCTTCGGGCGTTTTTTCGTCTTCGCATTCGCACGGCGTAACCGAACGGCCGCTTGTTCGCTGCGTCAGAGCGGCGAGATCGACATCCACCTGCATCGCCGGCGAATCCTCGTCCACCGTCAGGTGAAACGTCGACGCGGTTTGTTTTCCTTTGATTACCGCGCCGTGATACTCGCCCGGCTTCGAGAAGTTGTGGATCACCGCACCCAACATCGCCAGTTCGCCGCTGTCAAGCACGGTCTGCATAATCATTTGCTGATTGATAGAGGCTTTCATTGTTTTTCTCCTATTCTTACGTCAGGCTCCGACGTTTGCTTCAAGAACCATTTCAACATCGCTGATTGTAACGGCCAGATCGGTTATTGGGATCTTGACCGGGATTAAACCGCCGAGCGCGGGCATGATCGGGAACGGATCCTCGAGCTTATAGAGCGGCGTTTGGGCCGCAAAGTAGTCGGCGATGAATGTCAGGACGGCATTCATCAGTCCAAGGCTGATGTTAAGCAGATCAGACAGCCATTCGCCGATGTCGTCCGGCAGATCGAGGATCGCGCGGATCAGGTCGACGATCGGGCCGAGGATCGCCTTGATAATATCGCGCACCCAGCCGGGCAAAAAGCCGAGCAGTCCATCGACGACGGCAGTTATGGCGTTTTCCAGCAGATCGCCGACGATATCTGCGATGTCGAAAATATCCAGGTCAATCGTCTGCGGGTCAACGAACAGCCGCCAGAGATTGGGTATGCCGGCATCTTCGGCATCGAGGTCCGACATCGACGCCAGGCGTGCCGGATCGACAAAATAGTCAACCAGCATACTTGCGGTGAACGAGACTTCGGACGTGATGATGTTGCTCAGATCGAGTGTGATGTCTATATCCGGATTGGCGCTAAAGACGCACCAACGCGGCAGCCGGACGGCACAGCCATCAAATGGAATTCCGATGATGCACCAGCCGCCGAAGCAGATTTCCGGTATGTCGAAGCCGACGTTAAATGCGAACGTGTCCCATTTTATGTCCAGTTCGCTGACCTTGATTGTCCCGTCGTTGCGAAGATCGACCGTGCCGCCTTCGAGATGGCAGCCGATGTTATAGCCCGCCGAGAACGGGCCGAAAGTTCCGCTGTTTGAATCTGAGAAGGAAAAATTGTCACGCAGTGCGGAAAACAGATCGCGAAAGACACCTTCCGACGCAGCTACTGTTAAATGGGCCATTATACCACCTCCACATCAATAAAAATGCTCAACTGATCTTTCTCAACCGGCGGATTAAAGGGCACGGCAGCCGATGTCGGCGTAGCGGAAACGGTAACCGTGGCGTTCGTTATCCCGGCGACGGGGATGTCAAAGACCATTGCGTCTATCGCAACGCTCAATCGAGGCAGCAGAACAAGCTGGATGAGCGTCGTCAGATAACATTCGATGCTGTTTTCAAGCCCGTCGGGTTTAATATCAACGATCTCCAGCCCGTCGAGCTTGCCGGTCAGCCGTTGATTGCCCGGTGCGCCTGTTACGACAAAGTGGCCTACCGCGAAAAGATCGAGGCAGAAGCACTGAAGCTCGCCGATAGGTAAAGGTATCGGCGGACGGCGTGGCGGACGGTCATCCCTCGGTGGCTGGTCGCGATTGGTTCGGTCGTCATTGGCTCCGGTGCCCGGCGGTTTTCGGTCATCGGGCGGCGGCAGCGGCAGTTCGACCCCGTCGAGAATTCGTCTTGATGGACAGCCGATTCCGGCACAGGCACGGACATGAAACGCGAACCGCTGTGCTCCGAGGGGATGTAGCTCGGGAGGAAGCGCGATGGCGTTACCCGGATGAAAATCTATCTTAGCTTCCGTCAGCTGCGCGCAGAAGTTCAAGCCGAACATTCCATTCGAGCCGAGCAGCGGCAGCGGGTCTTCCACGGTAATCAAAGGGTTATTGCGCTGAATCACCCACGGATGCGGGTTGATCTTCGCACACATCAGATCCGGCCGCTGTGCGAATATGGCCGTGCCGTAATTGAAAAGTGACGGACGCTTGCGGCATAATATGTCGCACCACGCGATTTATTCCGTCTTCATGAACTGCCCCGAACAGATCAGAATTACTTGTAAACGCCATAACTACCTCCTTTCATAAGTTGTGTTGTTCGTTTGTTCGCTGTGCGGACTATCAGGCCGCGACGCGACGCATTGGAAATGTTCCGCACCATAGCGGTCAGCATCTCGACCGAACGCGCTTTGCGTCTTTGACCTGAGTTTGCGCCTTTGCTTCGGCCTGTTTTAGTGACGTGTTTTGTGACCTCGGGCGCGAATTCTTCTTTCACGGTTTTGAGATCATTGGCCTGCTGCTGGGTTACGCTGGGATAATCCGCGAGATTTGCGTTGATTGCTTTGACACAATGCGTCGCGCTGTCGGTCAACCCGGCGTCGGATGCGGTCTGTATGCTATTAGCCATCGTGGTATGGCCCTCTGTTTAATCGATAAGTGAAAAAATAAATTGTGTCAGTTTCAGGCATCTTATATAACAAGTTGAGCGCAATGTAAAGGAGCTTTTGTGCAGTTAACTAACGTTGCTTACTATAAGCAGTAAATAACGGCGTTTAAGTGGGTCTTCCGAGCGAAAAGAGATTTCCTGACGCGAGAAGAATATTTACTCGCGCGATAAGAAACTCTCAAAGTGCGAGAACCAGAGTTCTTTGCCGCTATAAGAATATCTCTCGGTGCTATAACAAGAACTCTTTGCGCAATAACTATATATTACAGCGTGAGAGAAAGCCCCAGTTGAGCTATTTATTTAATGAGATTCTGAATTTCCTTAAATTTCGGATGTTTCGCGTCCCGCATCAGTTCAAAAAGCGCCATTTCGATGCTTGAGGTGATTACGCCGCTGCTACGCATTTTCTTCAGCCCGGCTCGTTTGTCAGGCTCGAATCTCGACCCGACGCAATCGGTAAGCAGGTGAACGCCTAAACCTTGATCCAGCAGTTCGTGCGCGGTTTGATTGATGCAAACGTGCGTTTCGACGCCGCAAAGAATTACCTGCTCTACTTTCAAATCTTCCAGCTTTACTCGAAAATCAGGCGAGCCAAACGCACTGAACGCAGTCTTTTCGATCGGCTCAAAACCGCCCGGCAGCGTCAATAAAATCTCCTCCGCCGTTCGTCCAAGCCCGGCGGGATATTGCTCCGTGACGATCATCGGCACGTCGAGGACTTGAAAACCGAGCGATGCACGAGCGATGTTCGACGCGACCAGGGCGAAGTCGCCGATCACGCTTCGGAATGCTTCCTGAACATCGACGATCACGAATACGGATTTCGTTCCGTCCAAAATTCGATTATTCGGCATAAATGCTTACCTTTAGCTTTTCGCGGCATCGATCGCCTGCTTCTTTGCAGCCATCTTTTTCTCTTCCCGCTTGCGTCGCTCCTTCATTTCTTTTTTGTATTGCTTAAAAAAGAAAAATACTGCGGCGACGCTGATGATAAGTATCAGCAACATCATCGCGGCGATGAAATAAATTTCGGCTTCTGCTGCACCGGGCATAAGGACGAGTTTAAAGTTCAACGTTCAAGGTTTCAAGTCGAATACCAACTTTGAACTTTAAACTTTGAACTCATTTTTAGCTTGGCGCTTGATTTGCGGGAAAGGCCTGCTCTTCTGTCTCAGGCTCGGATAGCAATCTTTCTTTGTAGATCTCGGGAATTTGACGCACCTTTTTGTTTTGATCGGTGACGAGATGTAGAGTTTCGCCTTCGGCAAGCAGAACGCCGTCTGACGGTCGAACGATCTCATATATAAAACGAATCGCGCGGCTTCGAACCTCGGCCACACGTGTGCGGACGGTCAAAACATCTTCGTAATATGCGGGTGATTTATATCGGCAATAGCTTTCCGCAACGACCATCAGGGCATTGTCGTTGTCTTCCATTTCTTTGTACGAGAAGCCGCGTGCACGGCAAAGCTCGCTTCGGCCTGATTCAAACCAGATGAGGTAATTGGAATGGTGGACGATCCCCATTTTATCGGTTTCGGCATAACGAACCCGAATCTCTGTTTCGTGCCAATCGTCCATAAGCAGTGGTCGGTGGTCAGTTATCAGTGGTCAGTTTTGCGTTTACAGCTTAGTGGTTCGCTCTATATTCAGAACTGACGACTGACCACCGACGGCTGATCACTTGTTTTGTGGCTGGGAGACAGGGATTCGAACCCCGATAGGCAGATCCAGAGACTGCAGTCCTACCATTAGACGATCTCCCAGCGTTCTCCTAATTTACGTGTCGCGTCTTTGTATTGTCAAATCCGCCATACCCCGGCTGCTTGCCGGATCGGTAATTGTTAGGCAAAATTAAGGTTTATGGCTGATCCAAAGGAGATCATTAACAACCGTCAGGCGTTTCACGAATTCATCATCACCGATAAATTCGAAGCTGGTGCCGTGCTTCAGGGGACGGAGGTGAAGAGCATTATGGCCGGGCGCATCCAGTTAAAGGATTCGTATGTATCGGTGCGCGACGGCGAGGTGTGGCTGCTGAACGCTCATATTTCGCCGTATTCACATGGCAACAAGCAAAATCACGACCCGCTGCGGACCCGCAAATTACTGCTTCACAAACGCGAGATCACAAAATTGGAAAAAGAAACGACCCAGAAAGGCATGACGCTCGTCGTCACATCGCTTTACTGGAAAAACGGCCGCATCAAGTTCGAGATCGGCGTCGCGAAGGGCAAAAAACTTTACGATAAGCGTGAAACCGAAATGAAAAAGGCTGTCGATAAAGAAACCCAACAGCAGTTGAAACAAAACTTGAGATAAGTTATAGATATTACAACGCTTTTTGCATATTCTTTACACTTTCAAATCAGAGGTAGTTGATGGAATCTATAGGTA
>CAVXVF010000007.1:0-16315 GCA_963765045.1 Blastocatellia bacterium
CCGTCAGCACCTCGGAAAACTTCGGATAGTCGGCAATTAAACTCGAGACATTGGAGCGAGTAAGATTTTCGGAGCAACTTATCATTAACACGGTAGGGATGACCGCCGCGACCACCACTAAGAACCGAAATGTTGCACTTACCATATTTCTTCTCCCCGAAACAAACTGGTTTAGTTCCTCGATTTCTTTATCTCGACGATTCTTGACGCCCGTACCTCACCATCATAGCCCTGAGACTTTGTGATCCTCGTATAGTAGACCCGGACAACTCGACCGACCTCGGAAACGGTTCCAACAACTCTTGGCGTCGGCCGGTGCATGGCCAAAATATAAACAACGTATTTCTTGTTGCCTACCTTGATATCTATGGTTTCCCAGTTACCCTTATTACCTTGTGAATAGTCCACGACTGTACCGGTCATCGATTTCATCTGAGCCTCGGCAAAGCCTCCGAACACAATCACACACGCTAAACAAATGACGATTTTTTTCACGCGTATCCCCTGAATTGGCATTCTAAATTTGAGAAAGTTTCATTGCCTCTTTAATTTCCCAATTTATCTGACAGTTTCACATTGAAAACTACTCTCCACTTCTTTGTAGCGTCTTCCGTTAAACTTGTATGTGCTTGAGCAAATGTCTTGACCTGACCAACCGCTAACGAAGAAGTTCCGATAGCCGTTCGTGAAAGTTTTTAGCGGTCGAATTTCTTCAGCAGGATGAGCTTCAAAAATCATGTCGAATACGCTGCCATTCTGACGATATATCCACTGCATACAGCGTCGGGCACCTTGACAACCGCACCCACTGCCAATTATTAGAAACTCCGGCTTGGCATCACGATTCAATTGCAAGATGCTTACAGAAGCAACCTTCGACACGCCCTCTTGACGTACGCACGATGCCTCAATTTCTCGGTCAGCGACCATTTGCTGAACAATTTGCGTGCGAACCTGCAGGCCGACACTTTGAGCCAACGAATCAGTCACACACGAAATCAAAACTATTCCGATTAACAAATCTACAGTTTTCATTGTTTCTCCGTCAAAAGCAGGTCAACTCAAAACATTAAGAAACTGGGGTTGGCTTAACGCCTAACGCAATACCAACTGTCCTGATCGTTAAAATTTCCTAAGACCGCGAAAGTGCCGTTGCCATGCTGTGTTTTACACACATCGGTGATGTCCAATTCATGATTTCTGCGAAACCCCGTAGCATCTTGAACCACGCACCGCCACGAGTAGGCGTTTCCGCTCACAAAAGTTATCGTAGCGTTTCTGCCATATTTAAATCGGCAGTAGTCGTCTAGTCGGAGTCCGAGACGTTGTGGCGGAGTCGGAAGGATAGCCCGATAGCTTTGGTCGTCGTAGGTAAATTTGAGCGTTGCTGCGTCAAGACTGACCCTATACTTTGCCAATACTCTGTTCCTATCGCAGCCAGCCATTTCATAAGGATTACAGTGCTTCAATGCACTGAATTGCAGAACGTCTCGGTTTCCATACCAGCTTGGATCGTCATCAATACTCACCATCGTCTCGTAATTACTACCCGGCTGATCATGTGAAAATCCCGCGTCACGCACAATCTTTGTTGCCGTGTCTATACGAACAAAACTCTCGCCTTCATAAGCGCAGAAGGCAACCATATACTTTCGTGAAGGACTCCAATATATCTTCTGAGCAGCATTAGATTCCCCGCGTTTTTGCATCGGTGTTGCGGTCATTTTTGCCAAGTCCAAAAAGAAAAGCGTGTTCTGACCATCTCCGTCAACCGCAATAGCACCGGCCCAGTTCTTTTCGTTCAGCACAGAAATACTAAATTCGGTGACATTTTTGACATTAACCAAAAGAGAAGGCGTAAATCGCTTTCCGTTATACGTCAATGCACCTACGCGAGAAAAGTTGAAGTCATTTACGGAACCGCCAAGCGGAACTGTAAACTCTGTTGCTTCGTTTTCCGGGTTTCCCTTGCCTTCGACGAAATCGTTAAGATCCGAGACGACAAAGTCCAACACATCCTTTTGCTCATACATATCCTTGTGATCGTATCCGCGCTGGCTTCGTTTGATACTCAGGGTTTTCGAATCCGGGAGTTCACCCGGAAAAGCGTCTCGTTCTCCCGGCTCGAATCGCCTTACACGAAATTCTGAACCGCATTGGAAATTAGGAGTATCTGGCGAAATTAAATACGGTGGTGGCTCGCAGAACAAGGAACTCCTATAGGGCACAAGGCCATCGGTGTTTCCGAACGCCTGACCTAATCCGAAATACAACATTCCGTCTGCGAACGAAAGCAGCTTGTGGTCAATCTTATCCTTATCTTTGAGTAATTCGTATTTGCTTTTGATCGAGTTCCAATTCAACGGAGCGCCGTTCGTCATACGAAGCAAAATCTGAGTAAGGTCAATGGGCTTCTCGGGAGACAAGATGCCCGCGTAGACGATTACCTTATCGCGATATTTTTCGAACATCCGGTTAACATTTTGTAGTTCAACGTTTGCATCGGATTTTATTCGACCATCGAAGTTGTCCCATCGCAAATCTGACCTGTTTGCCGATTCAGATGAAACAGCGGGTGGTTCGAAAAAAGTGGTCAATCCGGAACTCGTGTCCCAATATGCAAAATTAACTCCGGCATACGCCCGTTTCCAGATTTGTGACGGGATATTCAGCCCTCTTTCTGCAAAGTGTTCTTGTATTGCATTCGGATAATTCGCGCCTGGCGTACCGTGATGAGGTGTTCCGAGTGTGATCAAACCGAGTGCTGTTTCACCACCCAATTTGCCGTTCCATTTCTCTGTCTCATGGCGATGAAAAACCATGAAATTCTTAGCCACCAACCCACCTAGGCTGTGAGCCAGAATGACAAACGGCCTGTCTCGAATTTTTCGGTCGATTTCACATCCAAGTTCGAGACCAAGGAGTTGGGCATAGTCAAGGTCGCTGTAATATTGAAAAAGATAAACGACGTACTTCAATCGCAGATCTTCGAATTTCGGATCAGTCTTGAATCGATTAAGAAATTCGCCCCAATACGGACCGTGGGCTGTTAGGGGACGATTTTTCTCAGAGCCATGACTACCATGAATCAAGATCAGCGGCGTTTTTTGTCCGCTATCAGTTCCGTAGGGAATCAACGCTCCGACCTTTTTATTCGCGTTCTTGCACTGCGAATTTGGGATTTGAGGGAGTTCAATCTCGACCGAGAAACTGCCGCTGTTATCGGAAAGAATGTCGTCGTTTACCATCAGTTGAATTGTTCCAGATTCGCTAACACTGATAGAACCGCTTTCGCCGACTGCATATAATGAGCTACCAATCCGCATTATCAGTGAGCCACACCCAGCATCAAGCATTGGAAATTGATGACTATCTCTCCCAGGTGGGCGAGTCCCGCTCGGTCCAACCCTGGACGGGGGATCCTCTTTTCTCGTCGAGGGTGGCCCCCAGTTAATAAAACCCGTAGCTTGTATATTTATTTTTGTACCTTTTGGAACATTGATCTTAGTATCAAACCATCGGTCTCGAGAACTAAGCCGAACTTTCCACTTACCGTTTCCCACGTCAGATGCAGAAGACTCAATCGGTGTATTCTGCACCACCCGGGGCTGTGCTTTTATTGCTATGGAAAAGCAGGTGCATAACGTTAGTGCGATTGCAGCTGCGGAGCAAAGATTTTTCATACAGAATTCATGTTCACAAGGAAAAATATGACGACTATCTATCTCCGATCTATAAAATCTGACAATCGGTCACTTCGGCATTTCGGAACAAACAACTCGATTGATGCGATTTCCCGACTCTTTAAAGGGCGCGTTGTTTTGCAAATTCCATTTCCCTTTAGATTTTGACAATCCAACTCCATAGGAAATATTATCCCGCCACTTATCCCACTGAGGATAAGATTTCCAATTACTGCCGCCCGTTTGTCGGCAAGCACTAAACGAAACCTTTGCTGCTCCTGTCCATTGTTCCGGCAATGGGTCTACTCCATTAAGGCGTTCAGCCTCGGTGAGAACCCGCGCAGTAAATTCTTCGCCTTCTGCGAATATTAACGGCTCGCCCTTGCATTCGTACAATTGATTAATGAGAAAGCCGCCTCCATTTTCTTTTATTTCCCAACAATAAGAGTCGCCACACTTCGTTAGATATTGCTTCCAGAATTTTTCCGCCAAATCTTGGGCTTCTTAATAAACTGTTGAAGGTGGAACCTCCTCGGTTTCTTGGAATGTTTCATCGGTGGGAGAATTCGAATAGTCTGACGCCATTACTGTTCCTTCCTCCGCTGACAAAATCATTTTCACGTTCTCTTTGTCTGTTTCCGTGAGCATACTGTCGCTAAAAGAATCATTTGGCTTGTACCAGGGACGAGTGAAGAAATAATCGCCCAGTCCTGGCCGTTCGTACATGCGACCATACTTCGCGAAGTGGGCGTTCCGAAGAACTCGAAGCTCGGGCATCGCCAACCCCTCGAGATCGGCGAAACTTAGACTTTCCCCATTCAAAATTCTCCCTTCAATTCGTTGTGCCTGCTCCGTAAGTGCGAAGTCCATGTTCGTAGCTTGCACGGAAGCGTTTACGTTTCCGGGACTGGTTTGATCTCGAAAGGTCGCTAGTCCGATAAGGAGGCCAAGAATCAATATCCCCAACAACCCGATTACTACAACCAAAGGAACTAGAAGCTTACGTTTACTCGGCGACACACTGCCTGACGGCAAATCGACGTGCCGTTCGTCTGACTTAACCAGATTAAACGCGCAGTTCTTGCAAAATTTGGCATCTAGGTCGGTCGGGTCGCCACACTGAGGACAAAACTGTTGGCCAGGAGTAATCTTTTCATCCATAATTCATCCCCCATAGCAAAATCCTAATTCCAACGTGGCGTTGTTTCTTTGCTGAAGGCTCAAGACGTTTCTTTTGCTGGTTGTCGGGAAAACACCGCGATTATAGCCCAGTTTTGGTGCTTGTCAATAGATCGACGTGTTAATATGTTTTCTTTTGACGCCAACTAAATAATAGCTATGAACATTGAGAAACAGTTTTCTGCGGTCGTTATTGCATTTCTTGTCTTGGTTTCAAGCTCATTCCCCCAAAACCGCTCAAACGAAACAACTCCGCCGCTGCCAAAGCTGCTTTCGCAGCGCGAACAGGCTGATGTTCGCGAAGCGTGGCTAAGGAAGCGGCTTGGGTCGCTGCTTTTGCCGATGATGAAGAAGCACGGCGTCGAAATGTGGATCGTGGTCAACGAGGAATTTCACAACGATCCGGTAACACCGCATATAGTCCCGCCGATCCCGATCGTCGGCCGCCGCGATCTGTTTGTTTTTATCGACCGGAGCGAACGCATCGAACGCGTTGCCGTCGTGCGCTACGCCGAGGAACGTCTGAAGAATCATTACACAATGCTTCTGCCCGGCCGCGATAAGTTTAACGAAACGATCCGAAAGCTCGTCGATGAGCGTAATCCCAAAACTATTGCACTGAACATCGGGGGAACCCGTGGCCAGCAAAGCGGCTTGACCTACGACGGCTACAAATTTCTTGCCGAAGCCCTCGGTGCCGACAATGAAAAGAAATTCGTTTCAGCGGCTAACCTTCTAATCGAATTTTTCGACACGCGATTGCCCGAAGAACTTGAGCATTACCGCACAGCCGTGCTCGCAACTGATGTCATTACTCGCCGGGCATTTTCAAATGAGGTAATCACACCCGGCAAAACGACCGCTGGTGATGTTCGCTGGTGGATGATCCAGCAATTAAATAACCTGGGCGTCGATACGTGGTTCCAGCCTGATCTTCGTGTTCAGCGGCAGGCTGTCCAAACCGGTACTACCAGCCAGTTTCTCAGCACTGCTGATGAAAACGTGATTCTCGAACGCGGCGATCTTATCCACATAGATTTCGGGCTTAATTACATGGGCCTAAGCACTGATTGGCAAAAACATGGCTACATTTTGAAAGCGGGCGAAAAAGACGCTCCCGCAGGACTAAAGGCCGCGTTAAAAAATACCAACCGTCTTCAAGACATTATGTTCAGCATCGCCCGTGCTGGAATGACCGGAACCGAGGTTTACGAAGTGACAATGGCCGTATGCAAAAAACTAGACATCGACGCGATGATCTACTCACACCCGCTCGGCACGCACGGCCACGGCCTGGGCCCGTCCATCGATTTCCGAGGCAACATCGGCGGCGGCGCGAACAAAATCCTCCCAGGCTCATACATGTCCATCGAGCTGAACACCTCGACAACCGTTCCCGAATGGAACAATCAAAAAGTAACCATCATGGCCGAAGACGACGCCTATATGACCGAAACCGGCTACAAATTCTTCCGCCCGCGACAGACTGAATTCTATTTGATCAAATGATAAGTGTTGCTAAGGCGATCAAAATAATCAGGAGCAAAACCGGAGCTCTGGGCACGGAAATAATCGATCTGAACACCGCCGTCGGCCGCGTGCTGGCTGAGAACATTGTCGCGGACACCGATCTACCTCCCTTCGACCGCTCACAAATGGACGGATTTGCCGTCATCGCAAAGGACACCGTAAATGCTCCGGTACATTTAAAGATCGTCGGTGAATCTTCCGCCGGAAGCGGCTGGCACCATAAATTAAAATCCGGTGAAGCGGTTCGGATAATGACCGGGGCACCCGTGCCGAATGGTGCCGACGCCGTGCAAAAGGTTGAACTGACTAGCGAGGGCGGTGTTCAATCTGCTCCGGGGTGGGATAGTGGAACAGACGATCTGATCACGATCATCGAACCGACCGAAAAAGGAAGGTTCATTATTCGAAAAGGTTTCGAAATCCGCAAAGGAGCGAAGGTTTTCTCGAAAGGCGAAGTCGTGACGACAAACATGATCGCGGCTCTCGCCGCTTTTGGATATTCAAAGGTCAAAGTTGCTCAGCAGCCGAAGATCGCGATCATGGGAACCGGCAGCGAGATTGTCGAGATCGATCAAAAGCCTGCAAAAGATCAGATCCGCAATTCAAACTCAGTTATGCTGAAGGCTTTGGCCGAGAAACACGGAGCGGTGGCAACGATCTTGCCAATTTCTAAAGACCGAATCTCCGATCTCAAAAAAAGCATAACGGCGGCTGCGAAAAAGAATGATATTGTCGTCATTACGGGCGGTGTTTCGGTAGGCAAATATGACTTTACAAAACCGGCACTGCTCGAACTCGGGGCCGAGATTTTTTTTGACAAGATTGCTCTAAAACCGGGCAAACCGACAGTATTTGCAAAGCTCGGCAAGACTTATGTTTTCGGTTTACCAGGCAATCCGGTATCGGCCGCCGTAACGTTTCACCTTTTTGTTCGACAGTTGATAATGCAGATGCAGAACGCCGCCGACACAGGTATGCGGCACGGTTTTGCGGTCTTGATAGAACGTGTCAAAGGCACGAAAGACCGCGATACATATTTGCCGTCGAAATTGGATACCGACAGAACTGGCCAGCTCCTCGCAGAGCCGCTGAAATGGCACGGCTCATCGGATTTTATTGGGTTTGCGAGGGCTGAAGCTTTGATAATCGTGCCGAAGGGAGAAACGCGTGAAAAAGGCGAAGTAGCCGAGATCGTTTATTTATAAAAATATGGAACAACTTTCACATTTCGACGCTGCCGGAAAAGTAAAAATGGTCGATGTCGGCGATAAAGCGGCAACCGACCGGAGCGCGACCGCGTCGGGAAAAGTCATGCTCTCCGCCGACACCATCGCAATCCTCAAATCTCAGTCAAACCCAAAAGGCGACGTGCTTGAGATCGCACGCATTGCCGGCATCATGGCGGCTAAAAAAACGCCGGAGCTTATCCCGCTTTGCCATCAATTAAATCTTTCAAAGGTAGACGTTAAAGCAGAGATAACGGACTACGGCGTCTATCTTGAAGCCACCGCCAAAACCAACTCGCAAACCGGTGTCGAGATGGAAGCCCTGACCGCTGTTTCGGTCGCCGCATTGACGGTTTACGATATGTGCAAAGCCGTTCAGAAGGACATCGAAATTACTGAAATAAGGCTCGAAACCAAAACCGGGGGCACGACTGACTACAAAAGAACCTAAACAGCGACTAACATTCAACTCATTTTTTTGAAATGCAATTTAACAACATGCAGGTCAGGAAGGCCCGCTTGCGGCCGCTCTTCCTAAGCTGGTCGTGAGCTGGCCTAAAAAGAGCGGGCGTGAACGACCCTTCCTGACCTGCGAATGCGATTAGTGACAAAGGAAAAAGCCAATTTGATCTTTTGCTCCATTTTTCCTTCGCTCGACCAGAACTTTCGGGTAGAATAGAACGTAAAGTTGAATGGTGAACCGAAAGGAGTTTTTGATATGTACAAGAAATATTCGATAGCCGAAGACGCACGTCCGCAAATTTATCTATTGGTAGTCGCAACCATTGTCAGCATTGGGCTTTGGCTTCTTTCGGCATATCTGCCGCTGGTCGGTTATCTGACTTATCCGCTGCGGTTGTTTGCAACTTTCGTTCACGAAGGCTCACACGCTTTGACGACAATTCTCACTGGTAACACGGTCCAAAGCCTTTCGGTTGCGGCCGATGGAAGCGGAGTTGTCTGGTCCGAAAGCTCCGGTTGGCTGTCGCAATTGCTTATATCGAGTGCAGGATACGTCGGCACGACTGCGTTTGGTGCCGGACTTCTGGTTTGGATACGACGCGGATATTCGTCTCGGGCGGCTTTGATGGCTTCCGCTGGCTTTGTCGCCGTGATGACCGTTATCTTCGGGATTCTCGCACCGTTTTGGAACTTCCTTGCAAACGTTACCTTCGGCAGCGTCGTTTTCACAGTCTTTTCCGGCACGGTTCTTACGCTCGGTTTGGCGGCAGCGGCTCGTTATACCAGCCTGAAGTGGGCAAATTTCGCGGTTGCATTCATCGCGGTTCAGTGTCTTTTGAATGCCGTCTTTGACCTGCTCAACCTCTTTTTCCTGTCGGCGATGACGAACACGCAATCCGACGCCGCGAACATGTCCGCTGCGACCGGCATTCCGTCAATTGTTTGGGTGTTTATCTGGATGGGAATCTCGTTGGTAATGATCTCAATCGGCCTCCGCGTCTATGCCGTAAGCAAAAAAACGGCCGCGAGTGATTCTGTTTTCGAGGACTAAATCTTCTTCTCGTTCGTTCTTGTTCTTCTTGTTCTGTGGTAAAGATTAAGCCGAACACAGAAAAAGAGGAATAAGAAAGAACAAAACGAATTAATGTCTCCGCCTTCTGCGTCCAAAAAACAGATGCGACTTTTCGTACTTTTCTTTCTGATCTATGTTCTGACAAGCGTTGTCACTGCACAAGTGAAAACGCCTCAGCCGCCGCCCGTAAAAGTTCCCTTTGCCGAATCGCTCCAGGCTGTAGTTGTGACGAACGCGGATCCGACAGCTATACAAGGCACGGCACGGCTCTACGAACGAAAAACTGTCAGATCGAAATGGAAGAGCATCGGGAACGAATTTCCTGTTGTCGTTGGCCGTGGCGGGCTTGCGTGGAGTCAAGACGTGTTATCAAATTCGTTGCAGAAGGATGCTCCTACACTTGGACCAGTCTTTGCCGCCCTCTGCTCCGCTTGGGAGGAGAAGGACGAAGCTCGGCTACGGATGTATTACTCCGCGGAAACCATTAAAGATTTTCGGAAAATGATGAAGGATGACAACTTAAAAACATTGCAAGAGCTTCTTTCTAATGAGCTTATGTACCGGAAATCCTGTCGCGCGGAAGACGAGCGAATTTCTGGAGATACGGCGACCGCTAAAGTGTACACAGAGGCATATCCGAATGGCCTTATAGTTAAGTTCGTAAAAGAAAATGGAGCTTGGAAAGTTTCCAATAAATCTCCTGACAGACTATTACCGATAAAAAAAGAGGGCGACGGTAAGTCTCCAGCCGGCATGTTTCCATTGACTTTCGCATTTGGCCGGCCCGATAAACCCGGCGATGTAAAGCTTTCCTACACAAAGCTTGAAAGCTACACCGAGTGCGTCGATGATATTTCATCCAGTCACTACAACAAGCTGGTTGACCGTTTAAAGGTAGGCAATTTCGATTGGAAAAGCTCAGAGAAAATGCTTGAGGTCGGGCCGGAATACGATCTCGGGCTGTTCGTTGCTCATAATTCTTACCCGGTCCGCAGCGGCGACGGATCGTGCATATTCCTGCATGTCTGGAAAGACGCTACAACCGGAACTTTGGGCTGCACGGCGATGCGGCGAGAGGATCTTCAAAAAATACTGGCATGGGCCGATCCAGCGAAAACTCCGTATTTAGTCCAATTGACCAAAGCCGACCATCGTAAGTACCAAAAATCGTGGAAGCTTCCAAAACTCAAATAACGCTCGGTGAAGTCGCTGTCGGTTTTCGGCTGCTTGTCCGGTCGAAAAAAGACTGGCGCTTTGCCGTTGTCTCGCGAAAAACCGAGGAATTCATCTCGTTGTCGATCGCCTCGCCTACTGGTTATAACTATCGAATTAAGCGGACAGCAGATCTTGAGGTCATGTTTGATGGCCGAATTCCCTTCCTTCTCGCGGATAACGACGATACGTGGCGGGACAATTTTTCGGGCTACGATACGCACTGGTAGCGCTATTTTGTCTTTGTCCTTCCGACTGCGATTACTTTACCGCTTTCATTTTCCTGAACGAACACAACGTACCTCGTATTTTCTTTTTTCCACAGCGGATCAAGCTTTATATCAACCGAAGTTTTAATTCCGCTTTGGGTCGAGGCTAAAGTAGCGATCTCCGCCAGGCCGCGCACGACCGAAGAATGCTTTAGCGTCTTGCCGTTGTTATTTCCGGCCTTAACATTCGAAACGATATTGTCCTCGGTAGCGGCAAGGTAAACGGTCGCCGCCTCGTGTTTGGAAATGTTCTGGACGTTTATCTCGATTCGTTTCTCATTCAATTCGACGTCAACCGTGCCCTTGACCGGAACTGCGGCTTTTGCGATAAAGTCCGCAGCCTGCCCGCCATTGCTCCCAATAAATTGCTTTTGCCCGTCAACGATCATTTGCGGTGTGTAGATCGAATCTAGCTTCAAACGTTTCACATATTTGTTCTGACGATCTGTGAAAACCGGCGAGGAATATTCGTCCTTCCAACCGCGATCGTTAAAGTAATCGACGTGAAAACCGAGCGTGATCACCTCGGCTCCCTGAACAGGCTGCGTCGTGTCCAGAAACGCTAACTGAGCATCGGCCGGCGGGCAATTCCCGCAGCCTTCAGATGTGAATAGCTCAACAAGAACAGGCTCACGAGTGCCGGGTGGCTTTGCTTGCGGAGTGGGCGATGCCGATGTCGTGTTGGAAACATTTTCGCCGGAACAGCCACTAAAGACCAGACAAATAAAGAACAGAGCTAGACTAACGATCATTCGCATACGCGGATAGAATAGCAGATGCGATCATTTGATCGCTATCTCTTTGCTTTGCCGATTGCAATTATCCGGCCGCTGGCATCTTCCTGAGCAAATACAATATATTTAAGGTTCTTCTGATTCCAGCCCGAATTGCCCGGAAGTTTTGCCGACGACTTGAACATGGTTTCGGAGGACTTCAATTGACCAACAATCTCCAGCTTTCGCACGACCGAAATGTGTGGAAGTTTTTTCCCGCCGTTCTCGCCGTTTTTAACGTCCGTGACAATACCGTCCTCGGCTGCCGCAAGATAAATTGTTGCCGATTCGTGCTTCGGAACGTTCGCGATCTCTATCTCGGCATTGCTTTCGGTGAGTTTAATATCGGTACCGGCCTTTGGCTGAACGGCCGCCTTTGCGATTGCATCCGTTGCCTGTCCGCTGTTGCTGCCAACGAATTCGGCCTGTCCGTCAACCACCATCTGCGGCGTGTAGCTCGAAGCCAGCCTCATTCGCTGTACGTATTGGTTTTGGCGTTCGCTGAACTCAGCCGACGAATACGCGTCCTTCCAGCCCAAGCGGTCCCAATAATCGACGTGAAAAGCGAGCGTTATCACTTCTGCACCGGACACAGGCTGCTGCTTTTCTAAGAAGGCCAATTGGCGGTCTGCGGGCGGACAACTCGAGCAGCCCTCGGAAGTAAAAAGCTCGACCAATACGGGCTGACGCGTCTTCGAATCGGTTGACATTACTGGCATGTCCTCCGGGGCATGGCTTTCCGCAGTTTGAATTGAACAAGCTGAGAAGACTGAAAACGCAATGGAAAGTGCGATAAATAAAACTACTCTCATATCAGTATTATGCCAAAACCCGACCGCATTTATTCCGGTTTTGCACAAACTTCGCGATTTGTTTAAACTTGAGTTTTGCTTTTATTAACGGATTTTCCACCTATGGCGGCTGTAAAGACCAAGAAAGACGAAGCGATCGAGGTACGCGGTGCTCGCGTTCACAACCTCAAGAATATCTCGGTTTCGCTTCCGCATAATAAGCTGACGGTGATCACCGGCGTTTCAGGCTCAGGCAAATCGAGCCTTGCGTTCGACACGATCTATGCCGAAGGCCAACGCCGCTATGTCGAATCGCTGTCGGCCTATGCCCGACAATTTCTCGAACGCATGGACAAGCCGGATGTCGATGAAATTACCGGTATCGCGCCTGCTATTGCGATCAGGCAAAAAAATTCGACCAAAAACCCGCGGTCGACCGTCGCGACTCAAACCGAAATTTACGATTATCTCCGACTTCTTTATGCTCGAGCCGGCCAAACTATCTGCCACGTTTGCAGTCGCGAAGTTCAAAAAGATTCGCCCGAGTCCGCAGCCGATGACGTTCTTGCAAAATTGCCGGAAGGCACGAGATTTTACGTTTTGTTTCCGGTGTTGGATCACGTAAGCCCCAAAAAGGCAGCGAAGGGCAAATCGAAAGCCAAGACAAAGACCGCGACTCCGCAATTGAGCACAAGCGCGTTCTTGATGTCGCTATTGCAGCAGGGATTTTCACGGCTTTTTCGGGGCGGCGAGATGATCGAATTACAAAAGCCAGAAGACTTTTTGTTTGACGATTTCGATGACACGTTTGTTTTGATCGACAGGCTTGCCGTATCTGCCGAAACCCGGCAGAGATTAGTCGATTCGCTTGAGATATCATTCCGCGAAGGCCATTCTGCGGTGATCGAAACGGCTGACGGCGAGCGTCTGAAATACTCGGATTCTTTCATCTGCAAATACGACGGCACATTCTACGACGAACCCGAGCCACATCTTTTCAGCTTCAATTCTCCATACGGAGCATGTCCGACTTGCCAGGGTTTCGGCAACACGATCGGTGTCGACTACGGATTGGTTATTCCAAACCCGCTGCTTTCGTTGAAACAAGGCGCCATCGATCCATTCTCGCGGCCGCAGCACGCTTGGGCACAAAAGGAACTGCTCAAATATGCCGCGAGTGCTTCTATCGACATTGATATTCCCTACGCCGATCTTCCTGATTTTCAGCAGAATTGCATAATTTACGGCGACGAAGGCTGGCGCGGTGTGCAGGGCTTTTTCAAATGGCTCGAGACAAAAAAATATAAGCTTCACGTCCGCGTGTTTCTGGCGAAATATCGCGGTTACACTGTTTGTCCGGATTGCAACGGCGGACGTCTCAGGCAGGCTGCTCGCGATGTAAAAGTCGGCGGCCTTTCGCTGCCGGAGATTGTTGCGCTGTCGATTGGCGACGCTCAAACTTTTTTCAGCGAGCTTGAACTAAGCGAAGAACGTAAGCAGATCGCAGACAAAGTTCTTCTGGAGATCGAACGGCGGATAAAATTCCTTGTTGAGGTCGGCTTGGAATACCTTACGCTTGCACGCGTTGCTTCGACGCTTTCCGGCGGCGAGGCCCAACGGATTCAGCTTGCGACAAATCTCGGCTCGCTGCTCGTCGGGACGCTCTACGTACTCGACGAACCGAGCATCGGCCTTCACCCGCGTGACAACGCACGCCTGATAAAAATCCTCGAAAACCTTCGCGACATCGGCAACACGCTGCTCGTCGTCGAGCACGACGAGGAAACGATGCGGGCCGCCGACCATATCATCGACATCGGCCTTTTCGCCGGCGAGCTAGGCGGAAATCTTGTATTCGAAGGCAATTTCGACAAATTACTTAAAGACGAGATTTCGCTGACTGCCCGATACCTTCGCGGCGATGCCGAAATAAAAATTCCGGCAAAACGAAAGACAGTAAAAGATAAGATAGCAATCATCGGTGCCCGCGAACATAATCTCAGAAATGTGAACGTGGACATCCCGCTCGAAATGCTCACCTGTATCACCGGCGTCTCCGGCTCGGGCAAATCGACGCTTGTTCACGATGTTCTGTACGCAGGTTTGAAGAAAAAACGCGGCGAGTGGCAATCGCACGTTGGGCTGTTCAAAGAGATCACGGGAGCCGAACTGATTGATGATGTCGTGCTTGTCGATCAATCACCGATCGGCCGCACGCCGCGTTCAAATCCGGTCACATATATCAAGTCATACGACGCAATCCGTGATCTGTTTGCGTCTACAGCGGTTGCGAAATCAAAAGGCTATAACGCCTCGCATTTTTCATTCAACGTTCCCGGCGGACGTTGTGAAACCTGCCAGGGCAGCGGTACGATAACCGTCGAAATGCAGTTTCTCGCCGATGTCGAACTGACGTGCGAAAATTGCCGCGGCACGCGTTTTCGCGAAGAAATTCTCAACGTAAAATACAAAGGCAAGAGCATTCACGACGTGTTAGACCTGACGGTCCGAGAAGCGATACTCTTTTTTAAGGAAACCAAAAAGCTCGTCACACGCCTAAAAACTTTGGACGAAGTCGGCCTCGGATATCTCCGTCTTGGCCAATCGGCGACCACACTTTCAGGCGGCGAAGCCCAACGTGTCAAACTCGCAGCCCATCTTTCACAAAAAACAAAATCGAATACGCTTTTCATATTTGACGAGCCAACGACTGGCCTACATTTTGAAGACATCAACAAACTGCTCGCAGCATTTCGAGCCTTGATCGACAGCGGCGCAAGCCTCGTCGTGATCGAGCACAACATCGACGTAATAAAAACTGCTGATTGGGTAATTGATCTCGGTCCTGAGGGCGGCGTCGGAGGCGGTGAGGTTGTCGCAATCGGAACGCCGGAGAAGATCGCAAAGAATGCAAAGTCGCACACTGGTCGTTACTTGATACAGGTGCTTTCCTAGCTCACGCCACCGCACTCTCATCGATTCCGAGCATCCGCCAGATCTGTTCAGCTATGTCGGCGTAAACTGGTTTGATTTCCTCAGCAAATAGTAGAGCTTCTTGTTGATTGTAAGTATCAAGATAAGACGCAGCTAGTAGGGTTCGGATCGAGTAGGCAGACTGATAGCTGGGCTCCATCTTGAATGCAGCTTTAAGAACTTCTAGAGCGTCCCATAATTTTTCCCTAGGGTGACTCAGCCCTTGCATGTAAAGGACTAAGCCAAGCTCATGGTAAGCCTTAGCAAACGTTGGGTTGACACGAATTACGTTACGAAAACATATTTCCGCATCCGCATACCGCTGCATAAGCCGGTAGTTCATACCAAGATTCATAGAGGGCTGGAATGCATCGGGATTGAGCTCGACCGACCTTTCCAACCATTTAACTGCCTCGCGATATCGCCAAAACGTGAAGTACATTCTCCCCATCTCATGAATCGCATGGCCGTACCGGGAATTCGATTCGATTGCTTTATTGAGCCAGTGCTCGCCGTGTGCGATTGCTTCCTCCCAGCCTGACATGGCCTCCCAACGGCTTCCTTTTTCGAAATAGGACTTTGTTTCCTCGCTCAACAAGGTAGCAATACTAATCCGAATTTCACCGTCAACGCCTTCAACAAAGTCAATCTCACCCGATTCGATCCATTCTTCCAACTTTCCGACAGATACGAACATCAGTTCGGCCGCCCGATCCAGATCCAAGAGCTCGCCAATGAGTAGGTCGGAAAGAGCGGCGTTCTTGTCCAGCACCCGTCTGCCGAAATCCGTTATGCGATACATTCGCCTCGCCGTCCCGATCTCCGGCAACACTCTGGGCTCTTCACTGGATTCGACATACTCTTTCTCCGACATGCGTTGTAGGGTCGGGTATACAGTTCCTCTCTTTAGCTCACCGGCCGACGCTTCGACCATTTCCAAGCCGTACATCTCTTCGCGTTCGGCAAGTAACCGTAAAATGAGGAATTCTTTAATTGATATTTTGGTGTAATGTTCTGGTTGGTGATTATCCATAAAACTCCCTTACTTACATGTTGTAAGACTTCTTACATTTTGGATGTAAGATATATCCAAGTCAAGGGTCATTTGTAATTAAGAGTTAGAAAAAGCGGTGTTTTTGCTAATC
>CAVXVF010000008.1:0-85546 GCA_963765045.1 Blastocatellia bacterium
TCACCGAAAACTTTTCGGAAGCTAATGTTGAATCTCTCGCGGTTGTCGTCTTTAAGGACGAAAAATCGTCGTCCGCCGCGCTAAAAGATCTGGACAAATTGTCCGGCGGCCACATCGCGGACGTGATGAAATCCGAAGAGTTCAAGGGGGAACCTGGCGAAACGGCCCTCTTCCGTATCAAGCCATCCGGAAAGGTAAAAGCAACCCGACTCGTTCTAATCGGCGTCGGCAATAAGGCCGATTACAAAATTTCAGACGTGGCCGTTGCTTCCGGGACAGCGACCCGCTATTTGCGTAAATGTAATGCAAAGAGCTTCGCATTTATGCCGCGGTTTAAGGGTGATGACTCGATTGTTGCACAGAACGCCGTTCAGGGCGGCAGTTACAAGCCAGTTCGAGCTTGATAAATACAAGACGAATGACAAGAAGGACAAAGCCGTTACAAAGATCGTCGTCTTCGTTGAGGGTGCAAAAGCTGCCGACCTGAAAAAAGGCCTAGCTCGCGGCCAGGCGATCGGCGATTCGATGAACTTCACGCGCGATCTCGCCAACGAGCCGCCAAACATCCTGACGCCAACCGAAATGGCCAACCGTGCCGCGAAAATGGCAAAGGAAACCGGCCTTAAATGCGAGATTCTAGACGAAGCGAAGATGACCAAGCTCGGCATGGGATCGCTGATGAGTGTGTCCATCGGCTCGGATCAGCCGGCAAAACTGATCGTTCTGCGATACACGCCGGTCAAAAGCACAGGCAAAAAAGGCGAACTTCTCGCGTTAGTCGGCAAAGGCATCACGTTTGACACCGGTGGCATCTCGATCAAACCAGCCGAAGGCATGGACGCGATGAAGTACGACATGTCCGGCGGAGCGACGGTCATCGGCACGATGCGTGCGATCGCAATTCTCAAACCGACTGTTCCGGTTATCGGCATCATCGCCGCAGTCGAGAATATGCCTGACGGCAAGGCCTCGCGTCCGAGCGACGTCATTACGGCTTCGAACGGCAAAACAGTCGAGATTCTCAACACCGACGCCGAGGGCCGACTCGTTCTCGCCGATGCTGTTGCATATGCCGAGAAGCAGGGAGCAACGCGAATCGTCGATATGGCCACGCTTACCGGTGCGGTAATTGTTGCGTTGGGCGATCAAAACACCGGCATCATGGGCAACGATCAAGAGCTTGTCGATCACATTATTGCTCTCGGCAAGGAAACCGGCGAAGGCTTCTGGCAACTACCGCTCAGTGCCGAATACAGCAAACAGATCAAATCCGACATCGCCGATATCAAGAATATCGGCCCTCGCGGCAAGGCCGGAACGATTATGGGAGCCGTGTTCATTCAGGAATTCATCGATAAAGCGAAATGGGCACACCTCGACATTGCCGGAACCGCCTGGTGCGATACTGTCCGTCCGCATCAGGCAAAAGGCCCGACCGCAGTTGCCGTCCGAACGCTCTTGACGCTGGTCGATCGATCTCAGTAGATAAAGCTTGATTTGAATCTTTGATATTGGCTGGTAAATTATCGTTTATCAGCCTTTTTTAGCAAAAAAGCTCGCTCGGCGGCGTCAGGTTTAATCGGTTTTCGCGGCGGTAGTTATGCTTGTGCCACGCGTTTTGGTGATAGTCGGCTCTGTTCCTAAACAGCAGTATGCGCCCAAACTTGGTCAATCTGTTTTTCGCTGCCGCAGTCCTGTTTTTGGCAACGGCTTGCTTTTGGAGCTCTGACCGCGAGGTGAGTTCGGATTCGCCCGACGAATATATTGAAGAGTCAAATACGAGCGCTCCGCAGTCGAAGGACACTGCTCCCGCCAGCGCGAACAAGAAAAAGGACGAAGGCGATTTCAAGGTCGAGCATCTCGAAGTACAAACTCCCAGGTACATAGAGATCGACCGTCAGGTAAAGGCCGACAAGCTTTTGGAACTGGCCGCTGAAAAACTCAACCGGACGCTGATATTACCTAATGATATTGTCCTGCGAACAAAAGATTGCAAAGAGGTAAATGCCTTCTATGACGCGGGCGAACGTTCGGTTACAATGTGTTACGAATTGATGGAGCACTTTTTCCGGACCTTTAAGAGCACGAACGTATCGGATGCAAAAGCTTATGCAAAAATGTCGGACGCGGTACGATTCGTATTCCTGCACGAGATCGCTCACGCGTTGATCGATCAATACAAATTGCCGATCGCCGGTAATGAAGAAGATGCCGCCGACCGTTGTTCGGCGTACATTAATCTAAAGGAACTGGGCGAAGACGGCGTTAGAGCGGTGCTGGCCGCGGCCGATGCTTTCGAAATCGAGTCAAAGCAAAGCACTAACTCGAAACGCAGCATGGCCGACGAGCATCTGCTCAAAGAACAACGGTTTTACAATTCACTGTGCATGATTTATGGTTCAAATCCCACGAAACATTCGAAGATTGTAAGCAGCGGCTACCTGCCTAAAGAACGTGCCGTCAGATGTCAGGGCGAGTATGAACGTGCTGTGGATAGTTGGGTGAATTTGCTTGAACCGTGGCGGAAGAACTGATCGATCAATAAACCTTGAGGAGACAACTATGAAACAACTTGCAACTACATTGCTATTTGGAAAAGACGTCCGGTTCAGCGGGATCATTGCGTTATTGATCGTCGCGGCAATCGCGTTAGGCTGTACATGCGGCAAAAACTTCGGAGATCTCGGCAATCTCAGCTCTAACTCGAATTCCACAACCACTTCGTCTAATACGGCCACCGAGCCGCCAGACGCTGGTGGCATTCCGTCCGACACAACTTTGCAGGCGATGATAAAGGAAACAACCGCCGATTTTGCACAGGCTGTCGATACAAATGACTTTCACGACATTTACGAAAAATCTTCATCTGATTTTCAAACTACATATACCGAAGAGCAGATGCAGAAAGCTTTCAAGCTTTACGTCGACAATAAAAAACGCGTATTGCCGAGTATCAATAAGGTTCCGGGCTCAAAGGGCGAATTTTCACCTCCTCCGTCAATCCGCACTGAAAATGGCCTTGAAATACTTGTCCTAAACGGCAAATTCCCGACGAAACCGCTCGCGGTAAAATTCGAATACGAATACGTGAAACGAGGCGGCGAATGGAAATTGCTGAAGCTTATCATCAACATGTAACAAGACTGGAGCGCGGGTGTCAACCTGTTACAACCAGTAGCGTCAAATGCCAAAGATTCTTTCGCTACCGCTCATGCAAGCGAGACACTCGCGCTCGAGCCGACGGGTGGTTCTCCGGTTCGTCTTTGTTAAAGTAAAAACATAACGTTTCAGCAACTAAAAATTACTCTATGAAAATTCACGAATACCAAGGTAAAGCCCTTCTCAAGGATTACGGCGTTCCCGTGCCGCGCGGAATTATTGCGCGGACTGCGGACGAAGCTGAGGCCGCTGCACTCGAACTCGGCACCGATGTCGTCGTAGTAAAAGCTCAGATTCATGCCGGTGGCCGCGGCAAAGGCGGCGGCGTAAAGATTGCCAAATCGCCTGCCGAAGCAAAAGAGTTGGCTTCGCAGATTCTCGGAATGCAGTTGATTACTCATCAGACCGGCCCCGAAGGCCGCGAGGTCAGGACGCTGCTCATCGAAGAAGGTCTGCCCATCGACCGTGAATTCTATCTCGGCATCACGCTTGATCGCGTCACTGGACGCAATGTTTTTATGGCTTCGAGCGCCGGCGGTATGGACATCGAAAAGGTCGCCGAAGAAACGCCGGAGCTTATCCTCAAAGAGACAATCGATCCGTCAGTCGGCCTTCGCGGTTTTCAGGCTCGCAAGCTGGCGTTCGGTCTCGGTATTCCTAACGATCTTATAAATCAAGCGGCGTCGTTTATGCTGAAACTTTACGACGCGTACGAAAAGATGGACGCTTCGCTCGTCGAGATCAATCCGTTTCTGCTCACAAAAGACAACCGCCTGATCGCGCTCGACGCAAAGGTAAGTTTTGACGACAACGCGATGTTCCGCCACAAAGAATACGCAGAGCTTCGCGACCTCAACGAAGAAGAGCCGCTTGAGATCGAGGCCTCGAAACACGACCTCAGCTACATCAAGCTCGACGGCAACATCGGCTGCATGGTTAACGGCGCCGGCCTCGCGATGGCGACGATGGACATCATCAAGCTCGCAGGCGGCGAACCCGCGAACTTCCTCGACGTCGGCGGCGGAGCTTCGCAAGAGCGCGTCGAGCAAGCGTTCAAGATCCTGCTCGCCGACACAAACGTCAAAGCCGTGCTAATCAATATCTTCGGCGGCATCGTTCGCTGTGACATGGTCGCAAACGGTGTCGTCGCCGCTGCCAAAAATCTCGGCGTCTCAATCCCGATCGTCGCCCGCCTCGAAGGCACAAACGTCGAAGAAGGCCGCCGCGTCCTCGCCGAATCAAACATCGGCATTATCCCCGCAACCACGATGAACGACGCCGCCGAAAAGGTCGTCGCCGCCGCCAACGCGGAGTTCTAAACACAATCAACAATTCGTATTCGTTTAGAGGCGGGCTTGCCCGCCCTTTCCATCATTAAGACGCGGGCTTGCCCACGAAGCAACCAATCCCGCAACTCACCTCATCCATTACGATAGTTTTCACACATCTCTATTCTGAGGAACCAAATATTATGAAACGACTTTTAACACTCCTGATGATATCAGTGTGCGCTGCAACAGGTTTTACACAAACCACACGAAGCAAACGACTTATGGCCGCAAAGACGACTAATTCGTCCGCTGTCACATCGCAAACAGATGTTCTTCCGATCCGCCGAGTAATTCTCTACTCGAACGGTGTCGCCTACATCGAACGCCGAGGTTTTGTATCAGGCAATGCCGAAGTGAACCTCTCGTTCAAACAATCGCAAGTCGATGACGTGCTCAAATCCATGATCGTACTTGATCTCGGCCAGGGCAAGATCGGTGCGGTTAGCTACAATTCGTCGGCACCGGTATCGGCGAGGATGTCGGAAATTCCCTTCTCGGTTAATCCCGTCACTGCCGAAGGCGGCGGGATAGCAGGCGTTTTGTCACAGCTTCAAGGTGCAAAAGTTGCTGTTGCATCGGCAAAAGGCGTCGTCATCGGCTCGGTACTGACCGTCGAACGCAAAACGATCCGCGGCGAAAAAGAAACTTCCACCACAAACGTGCTCGTGATCGCATCCGAAAGCGGCGAGATATCAAGTTTCGACCTAAGCGAGGTCCGCAGCGTCAAACTGCTCGACGAAGGCACCCGCAAAGATCTCAACGAATTCGCCAACGCGACTGCCTCCGCCCGACGTCTCGACGCCAAAACAATCACCGTGACCAGCGAAGGCAGCGGCCAACGCGAAATGGTCGTTAGCTACACAATAGCCGCTCCGATATGGAAAACGACCTATCGCGTTGTCCTCGACGCCGATGGCAAACCGTTCTTCCAGGGCTGGGCCATAGTCGATAACGTCAGCGAAGAAGACTGGCAAAGTGTCCAGCTTTCGCTTGTCTCCGGTTCACCGATCTCGTTTATCCAGAATCTGCAAAAGCCATTTTATCGCTATAGACCCGTTGTGCCGACACCGCAGGATCTGCAACTACAACCACAAATTTATGAGCCGCAGAGTGGAAGTGGCCAAGTGCAAACAAATATTTCTTCTCAAAGAATCGAGAATCTGCCGAAGGGGACGAATTTCACTTCAATGCTTAAGGCCGCTCCTGGTACTCGCCCCGAGGGTGGATTTGCGGTTGACGGTGCAAGCGGATCGGAGAACACCTTCATTACCGATGGTCAAGAGGTCTCAAATTTCCGGGCCGGAGCCATAAGTCAAACAAAGATTAGCGACGCCCTTATGAGTGCAAATTCCGGAGTTTCTGCCGCCGCAACAGGTGATGAGATCGGCGATCTTTTTGAATATCGCATCGAGCAGCCCGTCACGGTAGAGCGAAACCGCTCGGCTCTGATACCGATAGTTCAGACAAAAATGGAGGGTGAGCGTGTCTCAGTTTACAACGAATCGGTTCGACAGGATCGTCCATTCAGTGGCGTTTTGCTCCAAAATACAACAAATCTAACACTTGAGAGCGGCAGTATGACCGTTCTCGACAACAACGCATACGCTGGCGAAGCATTGATGGAGCGGCTGAAGTCGAAAGAACAAAGGCTCATTTCGTTTGCGCTCGATCTTGGGACACACGTTCGTGTCCGATCCAAGGGCGACCGCGAACCTGCAAAACTTATCAAAGCCGTTAATGGTGTTTTTCAAGTCCACTACTTTCAGAGTTCCGAGAAGGTCTATCAAATATCGAATCAGACGGACCGGCCAAAAGTGCTTTACATTGAATACCCGATTCGTGATGGCTGGGAGCTGTCCGACAATTCACCCAAGCCGGACTATCAAACTCAACGGTACTATCGCTTTCGAGTCGAGCTGAAGGGACTTGAGGAAAAAGAGATCACTATAAGCCTTCGTCAGCCGTTGATGGACACATATCAACTGACCTCGTTGTCGAAGAATGAGCTTGAGCTGTTCGTTGCCCGCAGGTATATAAACGAAGAAACGCGCGCAAAGCTTACAAAGCTGATCGATATTCGAACTTCGATCGCTCAGCTCGACGCCAAACTCGAGGCTTTCGATGACGAGGTCGAAAAAATCGAAGCCGATCAGAAACGACTTCGCGAGAACATCGAATCCCTTTCAAAAACCGCTGAGGCAAAAACACTCATCGCCCGTTACATCGCCAAAGCAGGCGAGCAGGAAACACGGCTAGAAGAAATGGAGAAGGAGCGGAAAATAATTATCGCAGACAAGGGAAAACTGGAAGTGGAGCTGGCTTTAGAGATCAGGATGTTCGAGATCAAATAGGAAGATCAGCCATGAATTCCTATTCATGTAAATTCGTGGCGAAAATTTTAAACCTTTATATAGATGCGTCGCCTGTACAACAGCCACATCAGGAACAGCCAGAGCAGGATAAAGCTGATCGCGTAGGCGAGCGAGGCGTTGATCGGCGAAAGAATCGAGAGAAAGATGTTGTCGAATATTAATTGCTGGAGCGTGATCTCATTGCCTACTTCCGGGCCAGCGAAGCGGATCATGCCAAGCAGTCGGGCCATGATGCCGGAAAAGATGAACAGCGCGAGGGCGTTGACGCCGAAGATGACGAACGGTTTTGCCCAGCGTTTGTAGCCTTTGATGTCGATAAAGTAATAGCAAAAAGCGAGTGTCAGCAGTGCAAGGCCGGATGTGTAAAGGACATACGAGCTTGTCCAGAGCGATTTATTGAGCGGAAAGACTAGGCTCCATGACCAACCGGCGGCGAGCAGCACGGTACCAAAAAAAAACATGCCGGCGGCCTTATTGAGGGCAAAGGCGGAACCGCTTGCGTTAGCAAGTGGCACATTCGTGGCCAGGTTCGTACCACCCGTTAACGCGTGCGGTTCTGCCTTTAACAGCCACGTTCCGGTCAGCACGCCAGAGATCGTGGTCACGAGTGCCGGAATCGTCGAGAGAATGCCTTCGGGATCGAAAACCTTTGCCGAACGCCAAATGTGAGCTTCGGTCAAGATCAGCCGGTCAAGATAGGCCGCGAGGTTGCACGCCTTGTCGTCAATCGTGGTCACATCGCAGCCCGGAACCGGAATTGCCGTCATCAGAAGCCAGTAAAGCAGCAAAAGCCCGCCGCCGATGATCGCCTGATGTTTCCAATTCGTGTGCAGAAAAAGGATCGAAACTATCAGGTAGCAGACCGCAATCCGCTGTAAAACGCCGGGAATGCGCATCGTCCCGACGTTGTACGGCACAATGACACTGCCAGCCAGCCAGAATCCGGTGACGACTGCCGCAGTTACTCCGGCGACGATAAGCGCGATCTTGGTTTTGTCCCAAAGATAGAAAAACAAAGCGGCCGTATATCCCAATACGATAAGGATCTTCACGGCGTATGGTATCTGCGTATCGTTAAAACCAAAGAATGGTATCGCCGACATTATGAGGCTCAGCGCGAAAATAAGGACGGCCCGCGTGAAGATCTTGAAATAAACGTCGCGTGTGATGCCAGCTTCGATCCGCTTGCCTAACGCAATCGGGATTGCGACGCCGACGATGAATAGAAAAAATGGAAAGATGTAATCGGTCGGCGTAATGCCGTGCCATTCGGCGTGTTTGAGCGGGCCGTAGATCGACGACCACGTGCCCGGATTATTGACCAAAACCATCCCCGCGATGGTCATTCCACGGAAGACGTCGAGTGAGATCAGACGATTTTGTGCTGGTGTTTCCGACATATGGAACGCGGACACTCTTGTCCGCAACCGCCATGTATGGCGGAAAAATGATTCGTGCTTCGTGCTCAAGGGCGGACATGATTGTCCGCGTTCCTATTACCAACAATTCCGCTCTCGTGTACTGGTAATGTGTGCCGTGTGATGCCGCGAATGCCATGCATAGAGCGCAAGTGCTTTTTCGAGTTCCCACTTCCCAGTTTCGGGGTGGACAAATTCACGCTGGAAATCATCATCCGTCATCGAATGCAGAAGCGAAAGCCAGCGTGTGTGAATCGCATCGATCATTTGCAAAGACACGTCCACCGGCAGTTTGCTGTCGCCGAGTTCTGCCCAGCGTTCTTCGTAATACGGACGTATCGTCGGTGCTTCGTCCTCGGTTAACGCAAGTTTAAAACGGATGATCGAATTTGCGTGACTGTCGGCGAGGTGATGTACCGTTTGCCGAAGCGTCCAGCCATCGGGACGATACGGCGTATCGAGCTGCTCATCACTCAGTCCGGCAACCGCCGCAGTAAGCTTCGACGGAAGCTCGGCTATCGTTTTGATATGCTCACTTCGCGACGTTGCGTCTTCGCGGTCGAAGTTGCCGATCGGATATCTGAGACCTTGTTCGGGTGTTGCCTGGCTCATATTAGCCTCCGTAGTAGTTTTCGAACCGAGTAAATTCCTTTAGAAACGCAAGCTTCACCGTACCGGTAGGACCATTTCTCTGTTTTGAGATTAGCAGTTCGGCCATGCCAGCGTTATCGTCAGTCGGTTTGTAATAATCCTCGCGATAAATAAATGCGACGACATCGGCGTCCTGCTCGATGCTGCCGGATTCGCGCAGATCGGACATCATCGGACGCGGCGGATTTCGTGCTTCGGGCGCACGCGAAAGCTGCGACAAAGCAATAACCGGCACATTCAGTTCCTTCGCCAGACCTTTTAATTCACGTGAGATTTGCGACACTTCCTGCTGGCGATTTTCATTGCGTCGCGAGCCACCCATAAGCTGCAAATAATCGACAACAATCAGATCGAGCCGTTTCTGTTCCGCCGCCAGTCGACGTGCCTTTGCACGCATCTCAAGCACGGATATTCCCGCCGTGTCGTCGATGAACATCTTTGCATCAGACAATGTCCCAATCGCCCGAGCAAGGCGTTCCCATTCTTCACGCGACAATATTCCGCGACGAAACCGAGCCGCGTCGACCTTCGCCTCGGAGCTCATCATACGCATTACGAGCTGTTCTTTCGACATTTCGAGCGAAAAGAATCCGACGACGGCCTTTTCGTCAATCGCCGCATTTTGCGCGATGGTCAGGCAAAGCGCCGTTTTGCCCATCGAAGGACGTGCGGCGACGATGATCAGATCGCTCGGCTGCAGGCCCGAAGTCATTTCGTCCAGTTCGCGAAAACCGGTGGCGAGTCCGGTCAACGCATGCGTCTCACGTTTCGAATACTCCTCAACCTTTGCCAATACGCGTTCGGCCACAGGCTGCACGTGCGAAAAGCCGTCTTGCGTCCTGCGTTCGGCCAACGCAAAGATCATTTGCTCGGCATGGTCGAGCACAACGCGAGCCTCGTCTTCTTCTTCGAGAGCTTCGCTCGTGATCTGATTACAAGTCCGGATCAGGCTACGCATTACCGACTTGTCTTTAACGACATCGATATATCCAGTCAGATCGGAAAAATGCGGCAGGCCGTATGTAAGATTTGTGATGGTCGAAACGCCACCGATCGATTCGATCGAACCGTCTTTTTTCAGCTCTTCGCCGATCAGTATCGGGTCGATACTTTTCGATGCCTCAAACAGACCGATCATCGCGCCGAAGATTCGCCGATGCAGAGGCGAGTAAAAATCTTCGGGCTTTAACTGCTCGACCGCCTGTGAAATCAGCGAATTATCAAGCAATATCGCGCCCAAAATGGCGCGTTCGCTGTCCTCGCTGCTGGGCAGCGGGCGTTCTAGAAATTGTTCGCGTCGTGCTTCGGGAAATGCCGCCATTCGTATAATTCCGGGATGAGATTACCAAAGGATTTGACTATTCTAAGGCTAAAACGTCCTTGTGTCGAAACCGATTTTGAAATTTATGTCAGCGCAAAAAAGCTGCATCCACCGAAACGAATGCAGCTCAGTTTTTTTGACAAACCCTTCACGCTTCAGCTTCTTTTTCAGTCTCCGCTGCCGCCTCTTCAACTGGTTCCTCGACCTTCACTGCCTCGGCCTCTGGTTGGGCTTTGGCCTTTCGGCCTTTCTTCTCGTCCTTGGTTTCGGCTTCACCGCCTTCGGCTGTGACAGTCACTGGTATTTCCAGAACCACTTCGCGATGCAGCTTGACCTTTACGGTGTATTCGCCGGTCTCTTTTATCGGGTCTTTCAAAACGATCTTTCGGCGATCGATCTCGTAGCCTTTCGCCTGGATCGCTTCAGCGACGTCCATCGACGTGACTGATCCGAACAGCGTACCTCCTTCGCCCGCTTTGCGTTCAAAGGCCAGCTCAATGCTGCTCATCTGATCTCTTTGCGCATCCGCCGTCGATTTTTCAACCGCCGCCTTTTTCAAAAGCGCGGCACGCTCGCCTTCGATCTGCTTGACGTTACCCTTCGTCGCCAGCGTCGCAAGTCCCTGCGGAAGCAAATAGTTGCGGGCGTATCCAGCCCTCACCTTTACGATCTCGCCTCGTCCGCCAAGCGTATCTATGTCGTCTCTTAACAAAATTGTTATGTTTGCCATGATCTATTAATTGCCTCCTGATTTACTCCCAAACGAACGGCAGCAGGGCCATCGATCTGGCGCGTTTGATAGCCGTTGCAATACGCCGCTGGTCTTTGGCGGATATTCCGGAAATGCGGCGGGGCATAATTTTGCCGCGCTCCGGGATGAACTGCCGCAAATAATCGACATCTCTCCAATCGACGTAATCAGGAATTACCTGGCGCGGACGCCGCCGTTGAAAGCGTCGCGGGGCTTTGTCGCCAAATCCCTCTTCGCCACCCATATTTTCTCTCGGTACTTCAAAATCGTTTTCAGCCATATTTACCCCCGGTTAAGCTTCCTGTAATTCCCCGGCTGTTTCGGCCGTTTCTTCTGTTTTGCGAAACTTCGAACGCTGCGCTGCTCGCTTCTCGCGTTTCGCCGCCATTTTCAAAGCCTTCTTGCGATCTTCGTCAACGCGGACGGTGACAAAGCGAATGATCGCGTCGTTTACGCGCATGCGTCGTTCGAGCTCCATTATCTCCTGTCCCGTGCCGTCAACCTCAAAAAGGACATAGTATCCGTCTTTACGCTTCTTGATCGGATACGCAAGCGTTCGCATGCCGATATCGTCCATTCTGACAATCGTGCCGCCTTCCTTTTCGATCAGTTTCCCGATCGTCTCGTTCAGTTCAACGATCTTGTCCGCCGCCGTTTCCGGATCGACGATATACATTACTTCGTATGTTCTATTTGCCAATTTCATTTCCTCCTTTTGGCTTTCGAGCCTCGATCGTTATTGGGTCGAAGCAAGAAGGGTTGTTTTTTAATGGAGAATTGAAAATTGATAATGGAAATTAAATTTTCAATTCTCCATTTTCAATTCTCCATTAAACTCTGCCATCGCCTCATCAACACCATCTTTAATAATGGTTCGAACAGCGTCGGCACTATTTTTCAAAACTTTTTCAATCGTTTCCGCTTCGCCTTTCGAAAACTTCCCCAACACGAAATCCGAGGCGTTCGTTACCGGATGCTCTGATGCGATCCCGATCCGCAAACGAATAAACTCATTAGTTTTCAAACAATCGATCACCGATCTCAACCCGTTCTGACCACCGTGCGACCCCTGTGTCCGCAATCGCAACTTGCCCAAAGGTAATGCCAAGTCGTCCGAGATCACGATCAACTTTTCAACGCTGCGTTCCGGCTTTTGCAACAGGCATTTGACCGCTTCGCCGCTCAAATTCATGAACGTTTGCGGCTTTACAAGCTCAACCGTTCGTCCTTCGATTTCCGCACGTCCGATCAATGCACGGCATTCCGTCCGTTTCACTTGTGTCTGAGCATCGGCCGCGAGCAGATCGACCAGCAAAAACCCCAGATTGTGCCGCGTCTTTTCGTACTCGGCTCCCGGATTACCCAAGCCGACGATCAGCCAGTTCTCACTCATACGTTTGGAGTTCCTGAATTAGCAGGTTAGCTTTGGCCTGGCCAACTAAAGTTGGAACTCCCAACCTAAGCGTCGCCGCCTTCCTTGGGCTCTTCAGGCTTCTCGCCGGTAACTTCCGGTTCTGCTCCTTCCTCAATCTGCGGTTCGAGATCTGCTTCCTTAACGGTAACGATCGACGCAACGACCGTTTCGGGTGATTCGAGAATTTCGATTCCCGCACCGACCTTTAGGTCCGAAACATGGATCGCGTGGCCCGCATCGAGGCTCGTCACATCGACGTCGATCGATTCCGGCGTGTTTGCCGGTTCGCAAAGCACCTTGATCTCACGCATTGCCTGCGAAAGCACCGCGCCTTCTTCCTTCAAACCTATAGCATCGCCGAGAAGATGGATCGGGACTGTCATTTCGATCTTCTCGCCCTTTGCAAAGCGGCGAAGATCGGCATGTATCAACCGGCCGGTGACCGGATGTATTTGGCGATCCTGAAAGATCACGTCATTGACGCCTTCGCCCGCGATATCGAGCGAAAACACGGAGTTAACGCCCGCGTCGGTCCGAATGATCGCCGCGAGTTCGCTAAGTTGAGCAACCGCCGCCAGGCTTTCGCTTCCGCCGCCGTAAACGACGACCGGAATTTTACCCTCGACACGCAGCCGGCGATTGACGTTCTTGCCGATCTCGGTACGCTTTTCAGCTTTTACTAAAATTTTGTCTGCCATATTTCCTCTAGTCGTGAGTCAAGAGTCGTGAGTAGAGAGTAGAGAGTAGGAGCTTTCTTTCCGGCTCTCGACTCTCGACTCCAGACTCACGACTCGTTTAAATAAACAGTGACGAAACACTCGTCTCATCGTGAATCGATTTAATCGCCGAAGCCAGCAGCTTCGCAACGCTCAAAACCTCGATCTTTCCGCCGTCCTTCAATGGAATTCCGTTTTCGCCAAGCGGTATCGTGTTTGTCACGATCACCTTTTTCAAATGCGATTTGCTGATGTTCTCCATCGCACTTCCCGACAAAACTGCGTGTGTAAACACCGCAAAGATATCGTTCGCACCGGCTTCGTACAGGGCTTTCGCGACTTTGCAGATCGTCCCGCCGGTGTCGCACATGTCGTCGACGATCAGACAATTCTTGCCTTTTACGTCACCGACGATGTTCATCACATCGGCTTCGTTTGCACGCTCGCGACGTTTGTCGCAAAGAGCAAGGCCCGCGTTCAATCTTTTCGCGTAAGCTCGGGCACGTTCGGCACCGCCTGTATCGGGAGCCACCACGATTAGATTCTCAATCGGATTCTCGCGGAAGTAATCCACAACGATCGGTGCCGCGTACAAGTGATCAACCGGAATATCGAAAAATCCTTGTATCTGCGAAGCGTGCAGATCAATCGTCAGGACCCGCTCGGCTCCGCCGCGTGTTATCAAATTCGAAACCAGCTTCGCGGCGATCGGAACCCGCGGGCGGTCCTTCTTATCCGAACGTGCGTAACCGAAATATGGGATAACGGCTGTAACCCGTTCTGCTGATGCTCGAACAAAAGCATCTTCCATGATCAGCAGCTCCATCAGATGCTGATCGGTCGGCGGACACGTCGGCTGGACAATGAAGACATCCATACCGCGGACGTTCTCTTCGATCTGGAAGTTAAACTCACCGTCCGAGAAACGGTTCGTGCTGGCCTTTCCGAGATCGCAGTTCAGATGCGTGCAGATCTCTTCCGCCAAACTGCGGTGAGCATTGCCCGAAAATATCTTTATGCCGCCCGTTACGCTCATCGATTAAATAAAAAAGCGAACTATCTTTGTAGACAGTTCGCTCCGATACTAATGAATTGGCTGGGGCGGGAGGACTCGAACCTACGAATGCCGGATCCAAAGACCGGTGCCTTACCACTTGGCTACGCCCCAATGCTAATTTCAGAAACTGATCGGAAGCGAACTAATTCACTAATTCAAGTGCTTCGCGGTATTTATCCCGCGAAATAGTCGCTGCGGCAAACTTTCGCCAGTTGACCTGTTCGTCAAGGGCTTTTATAGCTGTTTGTCGCGTCTCTTCTTTGTCAAATACTGCAAAAACGCTTGCTCCGCTGCCGCTCATTAAAGCGTTAATCGCATCAAGATCAAGCAACGTCTGCCTAACCAATGCGATCTGCGGATGCGAACTAAAAACTGTCGGCTCAAAGTCGTTTTTCAATGCCGTATGACGTAAATCAAGCGATTCGGCGTTAAAACGACAATTGAGAAGAATACGTTCTGAGGCCTCGGTTGTCAAGCTTGGGGAGTTCAACCCTTTGAAAGCATCTGCTGTCGATACGTGAACATCCGGCGTCACGATGAGCAAATATTTCTCTCTGATATCGGAGATCGGCTCGATCTCGGTCCCGCTCCCAAAACCCATCGCGGTCCCGCCATACAAAAAGAAAGGCACATCCGACCCAAGCGTTGCCGCGATCTCAAGCATCTCTTCAAAGCTAATGTCCAATCGCCACAACCGATTCAGACCGATCAAGGCCACCGCCGCGTTGGAAGATCCGCCGCCCAGCCCGCCCGGCGCCGGAATCCGCTTACGCAGATGCATCTTAGCTCCGGCCGTGACCGCAAACCGCTCCCGCAAAACATTTCCAGACTTCACTATCAAATTCCGCCCATCCGTGGGAATCCCGCGATGACTGCTTGTCATCTCAACCGAATCGCTATCTTCAAACGTAATCTCATCACAAAGCGAAACCGTCTGAAACACTGTAAAAAGCTCGTGATAGCCGTCATCCCGCTTTCCGATAACACGCAAATCGAGATTCAGCTTTGCAAAAGACGGAAGCGTAAAAACCATATACGGCATTCTATCTTGTCAGGACCAGGAGCGGTAGCAACTGGGTTGTTTTCTCTAGTTCAAACAAAAATTCCAGCCCCTTGTCGGAACTGGAATTTCAATCTAAACTGCAAACGACCTTACTTCCTGATCAAAAACACCTGCGTAAAATAAATCTTTCCGTCTGCCGTCGTTGCGACGCCTATCCCGGAATCGATCCATTCAGGACTCATCAGATTATTGCGGTGAGATGCCGACAGCAGCCATTTTTCTACAGCCACTTCCGCCGGATTAGGATAACCCTGCATGAACGCAATGTTTTCGCCGATCGCCAGCCACTCGCCCATTTTAAGCTGATCAGCCCTGCCATCGACCATCAATCCGTCGGCACCTTTGTGGCTAAAAAAATTGAAATCGGCCATGTTCTGCGAATGCAGACGTGCAACTTTTGCGATCTTTTCGTTCCACTTCAAGGCCGGCAGGCCAACCAGGCCGCGTTCCACATTTATCAACTGAAACGTATCCCGCTCGATCTCCGCTAACGCCGAAACGCTCTCTGACCCGACAACCGCCGTCGTCGTGCTAGCGGCTGTTCTCAAACTCAGGTGATTCGGATTGATTCCGTTTTGCGCTGAAAACGCTCGCCGGAAGAATGGCGAGTAATGCGAGAAGAAAAAACTTGTGGAATTTCATTGTTGCCTCACTTCGGTAGCCGGACGTTTCTCGCTTTGCGAGCTTCCTGGCTTTGCGCATGCCTCGCGGCAATTGCCTTTTCGGTTAAGGGCGGCGAATCGTAGAAGATTCACCTTTTTAAAAAGATTTATAATCGCCGTCGCTTTCCATAAAACGGCTCGGTGTGCTGTAAACTAAATTTATGCAGCCGTTAGTCCAACTAAGCCGTGGAGCACCCAAAGAACCCGAACCGGAAACGCACGTCGATCCGGTGTGCAAAATGCTGGTCCAACCCGAGACCGCTGCGGCGAAATTCGATTACGATGGGACGACCTATTATTTCTGCGCCGTCGGCTGCAAAGAGCGTTTTGCTGCCGATCCGCAAAGATACGTTTCCACACCCGAGTCCGTTGACCGGGACAAATCCGCTATCCGTGATCCGCAATCCGCAATTGAGTACACTTGTCCTATGCATCCGGAGATCGTCCAGATCGGCCCCGGTTCATGCCCGATCTGCGGAATGGCACTTGAGCCGAAAGAGATCCGCCTCGACGACACACCCGATCCCGAATACATCGATATGAAGCGTCGGTTTGCGGTGTGTGCGGTCTTGACGTTGCCGGTGTTCGTTTTAGCAATGTCAGAGATGTATGTTGCTTTCAGTAACTTCACCCCATGGGGATACAAGCGAACATTGACCCTGTCTCTATGTATACAGTTCTTCCTTGCCTCTCCGGTTGTGCTTTGGGGCGGATGGCCTTTTTTTCAGCGGGCTTGGACTTCAATAAAGAATTTAAGTCCAAATATGTTTACGCTTATCGCGATAGGCACGGCAGCAGCGTATCTCCTAAGCGTTGCGGCAGTATTCGTTCCTGAATGGTTTCCGTTTGGGATGCGTGTCGGGCATATGCGTGATCCGAACGGAGGAGTCATACCCGGTTATTTCGAATCTGCGGCCGTCATAACGACGCTTGTTTTATTGGGACAGGTTTTGGAATTGCGAGCGCGTTCGCAAACTTCTTCGGCGATAAAGGAATTGCTGCGGCTTGCACCTGAGAATGCCACTGTTGTCCGCAATGACGGCACTGAAGAAACGATCGATCTCCGCCACGTCCACGCGGGTCAAACACTTCGGGTTAAAGCAAATGAAAAAGTACCAACAGACGGCGAAATAACCGACGGCCAAACGTCGATAGACGAATCGATGGTCACCGGCGAATCAATGCCTGTCGAAAAGCAGTCCGGCAGCAAGGTCATCGGCGGAACCATTAATGGTAACCGGAGCTTCCTTATGAAGGCCCAAAAGGTCGGCAGCGAGACACTCCTTGCACAGATCGTAAAAATGGTCGGCGAAGCCCAGCGCAGCCGCGCTCCCATTCAACGCCTTGCCGATATTGTCTCGGCTTACTTCGTTCCGGCAGTCATAATCGTTGCAATAATTGCGTTTGTTGTTTGGCTGATGCTCGGCAGTTTTGCTTCGGCGGTCGTCGCCGCGGTCTCGGTTCTGATCATTGCTTGCCCTTGCGCTCTCGGCCTCGCCACGCCAATGTCGATCATGGTCGGCACCGGCCACGGAGCAAAAAATGGTGTCCTCATCAAAAACGCCGAGGCTCTCGAAACGCTCGAAAAGGTCAACACGATCGTCGTCGACAAGACCGGTACGCTGACCGAAGGAAAGCCGACGGTGCAGACGGTGCTTGTCAGAACCGGGAGCGGTAGCGACCGGCCTCCTGATCTTGCTGAAAACGAGATTCTCCGCCTCGCCGCAAGCCTTGAAAAGCTAAGCGAGCATCCCCTGGCGGCCGCGATTTTAACGGAGGCCAATAAACGCAATATTGCCACCGGAAAAGTCGAAGATTTCGAATCGATCACCGGCCTCGGTGTAAAAGGCATAATTGACGGAAAAAGTGTGTTCGTCGGAAAGGCTGAACCGCGCGCGTTAGCGGGTGGCGGGGACGTGGCTGAGAATTTACCACTTGCTCACGCAAGCGGTTCTGCCCTTGGCAATACGGCGAATACTACTATTACAGTCGTGATCGACGGCAAACCTGCCGGGACAATACTTGTTGCCGACGCAATTAAGCCATCTGCAAAACAAGCGATCGACAAACTTCACAAACAAGGCATCAAGGTCATAATGATGACCGGGGACAACCGCACAACTGCCGAAGCCGTCGCCAAACAGCTTGGCATCGATCAAGTTTTTGCCGAAGTGATGCCGCAGGACAAAGCTGCAAAGGTCAAAGAGTTGCAGGCTCAAGGCAAGATCGTCGCGATGGCTGGTGACGGAGTGAACGACGCTCCTGCTCTCGCACAGGCAGATGTCGGTATCGCGTTCGCTTCGGGAACGGACGTAGCCATCGAATCCGCCGACATAACGCTGCTCAAACCCGATCTGATCGGAATTCTAAAGGCGCGAAACCTGAGCCGTGCCACGATGCGAAACATCCGCCAAAATCTCTTTTTCGCATTCGTTTACAACATCGTCGGAGTTCCGATCGCGGCGGGCGTTCTGTTCCCTGTCTTCGGAATTTTGTTATCGCCGATGATCGCGAGCGCTGCGATGACTTTCAGTTCGGTTTCGGTTATCTTAAACGCTTTGCGACTACGAAATCTCAGGCTTTGAACCGCCGAGACACAGAGACACAGAGGAAGATTTTTGCCGCGGATGGACGCAAATGAACACAGATCGATCCTCTTTTATGTCCAAATTCTTATCTGCGTCAATCTGTGTTTATCCGCGGCTAATGTTCTTCATCATAAACAATCTCTACGGTAAAATCCCTTTATGAATAAAATTGCATTAGCGATTCACGGCGGGGCCGGGACAATTCTAAGATCGGCGATGACGCCCGAGCTCGAACTCGAATATCGCAGCGGGCTTGAAAATGCCTTGCGTGTGGCCTGGGCAATACTCGAAAAAGGCGGTTCGTCGCTTGATGCGCTCGAGGCAACGGTTGCCACTCTCGAAGACTTCCCGCTTTTCAACGCAGGCCGCGGCTCGGTCTTCACCCACGAAGGCAAAATCGAAATGGACGCCGCGATAATGGACGGTAAAAACTTGAAAGCCGGTGCGGTCGCTTTTGTTAGAAACGTCAAAAACCCGATCAAACTCGCCCGGCTTGTTATGGAACGCACCGAACACGTCCTGCTCGCCGGCGAAGGTGCCGACCAGTTTGCCGAGCAGATCGGAGTTCCGTCCGAACCCGACGAGTATTTCTTTACCGAACACCGCTGGCTGCAATTGCAGGAGGCGATCGCTGAGGGGCGAGTCCAACTCGACCACGCAGCAGCAAAGCCGGTGGGCACCGTCGGAGCTGTCGCCTGTGACGCAAAAGGGAATCTTGCCGCTGCAACTTCAACCGGCGGCATGACCAACAAAACATTCGGCCGTGTCGGCGACACCGCGATCATCGGCTCCGGCACTTACGCTGACGAAATTTGCGCCGTCTCCTGCACCGGCCATGGCGAATTCTTCATGCTCGGCGTCACCGCCTACGACCTCGCCGCACGGATGAAATACAAAGGTTTAGGATTAGCAGACGCCGCCCGCGAAACCATCGAACACCTCACCAAAATTGGCGGCGAAGGCGGCCTGATAGCCGTCGATGCCCATGGGAATGTCGTATTGCCGTTCAATTCGGAAGGGATGTATCGGGGATTTGTGACCGGAGACCGTCAGTTCAGGGTACACATTTACAAATAACGCAGGCAGAACCGCCTGCGTAAGCAGGTGGCAAGGCGTGGCAACACAAACGACGCAATTCGCAGGAAGCAACCCAGCGACCGAGCCTAAAACGACTCTGGCAAATCCGCACCTTGACCATTCGCTACGTAATCGCACGCATTCGCAACACTAACCTCACTCCATAAGTAGCGCTTACTGCCGCCATCAACCCAGGGACTATGATTGAAATGCCAAAGAGCGGCTGTTTTTAAACCTCGTGTCGAATACGCCTTAAAATCCTTCATTACTTTTTCAGGCACCTCGATTGCCGAAACCACAATATGAACATGATTCGTTCGGACATTTATCGCCAGCACTTGCCATCTACGATGATCACAAACCTCGCGAATCGCTGCTTCGATGATCGGGCGTTGTTTCGCGTCCAACAATACCGGTTCGGACTTCAGCTTTGCTTGATGCTGCTTCTGCATCACGGAATTTGCGGGAACACGCTCGCCACTGTAGCGATTATGGTAGCGATCTATCGAGCCGCGTTCGTCGCCGTGCAGCCAAGTGCCGTATGTTCGAAAGGTTATGAGATAGGCAAGAGGAAACTCGTTGTCGTCCCATATTTTCATTGCGTCATCTCGATCTTGATGTCTTGCCACCCGCTCACGCGGGCGGTTCTGCCTTTTTAACCCTCCGCCTTCTCCGCCATCAGCTTATCTCGGATATCGTGCAAAAACGCGATGTCGTCAGGCACGCGGTCGGCTAGTGTGACGACGAGTTCGCCTTTGCGGCCATTTTTGATGGCGTGCTGCATGGCGTCGCGGCTATCGGCGATTATTCTGACCTGCGGCGAGGCTTCGCTTTGGGCGATGCCTTTTTGCAGGAGCTCATATATATTCTCCGCCGTACGTCCCCGCAGGTAGTGCCCCTGGCGGATGACTATACGCTCAAAGGCATCGGCGGCGATCTTGCCGAATTCGACAATGTCGTCGTCACGTCTGTCGCCCGCCACATTCAACAAAATAGTGCGGTATTTATATGGCATCTTGGTCACAAAGCTCGTCAGGCCGCGAAGCCCGGCCGGGTTGTGAGCGTAATCCATCAGAACCGTCACGTCGCCGACTTCGATAAAGTTCAGCCGCCCTGGTGTCTGTGCAATACCGGCGTTGAATGTCGTCAATCCGACTCGTAGATCTTCAAGCGAAACGCCGTGTACAAAGCACGCCAGCGTCGCCGCCAGCACGTTTTGGATCATGAATTCCGCCCGTCCGCCATAGGTCAGCGGAATGTTCGACGCCTTCTCGATCCGCACCTTCCAGCGGCCTTTCAGGATCGTTATATAACCGTTTTCATACACGCACGAGATGCGTCCGCGTTTTGCCTGCCGTTCGATATTCGGGTGATCTTCGGTCATCGAAAAATAGACGCAATACCCATCAACAAGCTTTCGCATATTGAAGACGTTCGGGTCTTCGGCGTTCAAGACGGCATAGCCTTTTTTGGCCACGGCGCGCGGCACTACCGATTTTACCCGGGCCAGATCTTCGAGCGTGTTGATGTCTTTCATGCCCAAGTGATCGGCGGCGACATTGGTCACAACGCCGATGTCGCAATGATCGAACCCGAGACCGGCCCTGATAATTCCGCCGCGTGCCGTTTCCAGCACGGCGACATCTACCGTCGGATCTTTCAGCACAAGCTGTGCCGAAACCGGGCCGGTGTTGTCACCCTTTGTGATCTGTTGATTTTGAATATACGTGCCGTCTGTCGTCGTAAACCCGACCGTGCGGCCGCTTCCCTTTAAAATATGCGCGATCAGACGCGTGGTAGTAGTTTTACCGTTCGTGCCGGTGATAGCGATGATCGGAATGCGAGTCGGCGTTCCATTTGGAAACAGCATGTCGATAACATGCTCGGCAACATTGCGTCCAATGCCTTCGCTTGGAGAAAGATGCATTCTAAAACCAGGCGCCGCGTTAACTTCAATAATGCCGCCGCCCGATTCGCGCAGCGGTTCCGAAACGTTTTCCGCGATAATATCGACGCCCGCAACATCAAGCCCGATGATCTTTGCAATACGTTCGAAAAGAAATACGTTTTCGGGATGCACTTCGTCCGTGCGGTCAATCGCCGTGCCGCCGGTCGAAATATTCGCGGTCGTTTTCAGATGCAAAATCTCGCCCTCAGGCAAGACCGAATCAAGCTCGTAGCCTTTCTCGCGAATACAGCGCATGGTCTGACCATCGATCGAGATTTGCGTCAGAACATTTTCGTGCCCGTAGCCGCGTCGCGGGTCGGCATTAGTTTTATCGATCAGCTTTTGGATCGTCTTTTTCCCATCACCGACAACGTGTGCCGGAATGCGCTCGGCTACCGCGATCAGGCGGTTATTAACGACCAAAGCACGAAAGTCCGCACCTATTAACTGCTTTTCTACAATGATCCAGCGTGAATATTCCTTTGCCTTCCCAAACGCGATCTTCGCGTCTTCGAGATTGTTGATTCCGACGGTCGCACCTTTACCATGATTGCCGTCCAGCGGTTTGATGACGACCGGATAACCGACCGATTCGACCGTACTCTCAACTCGTCTTCTTCACGAATCCGAAACCCTTTCGGCACCGGTACGCCCATGTCGCCAAGCAGTTTTTTTGTCGCGTGCTTGTTGCCGGCGATATCGACCGCGATCATGTTCGTGTTTGCGGTCGTCGTCGCCTGAATACGCTTTTGATGGACGCCGTATCCAAGCTGCACGAGCGACTGGTCATTCAATCGAATAAACGGAATGTCACGCGCATCGGCCTCGTCGACTAACGAACCGGTCGATGGCCCGAACCGCACATCCTCGCGGATCTCGCGCATCCGTTGAATGATCGCCGCAATTGATTCTTTGATCTCCTTTATCGGCTTGCCCTCGGCCAATTCGAGAAAAAGTCGCATGCCCGATTTCCCCGCAAATCGCCCAACTTCTTCCTCCATGTAGCTATAGACAACGTTGTAAATTCCCTTCTCTTCCGTTTCGCGCGTGCGTCCATAACCGGTATCCATCCCGGCGAGCGTCTGCAACTCAAGCGCAAAATGCTCGATGGCGTGCCCGGCCCACGTGCCTTCCTCGACGCGACGAAGAAATCCGCCGGGCTCCTGATAACTGCACCCGTGCGTATGCAGCGACGGCATCACCTCGACCATCCGGTTATAAAAATCGTCGAGCTTATCAGTCGGCTTTTCCTCATAGTCGCCAATGTCGAGCCGCATTATGATTAGCTTTTTCCAATAGCCGCTCCAATAGTTCGGCCCGCGAAGTGTTCGGATTTCTAAGATATTCATATATTTCAAATTCCAGATTCCAGATTCCAGATTAAGAAAATTTCCGGCCCTTCATGTCCGTTTTACGAAGATAGTTTCTAAAACCGGAAATCTGCTTGTTTGTTTGCACCAGCTTTTCCGAGATTAAACTAAATTCCGCGTCCGTAATGTATCCGCGATCCCGCGCAAAAATCGACTGAGCTCTCGCTTCACCACACGAACCTTTGGCGATACTAAGGAAATTGCAAAACTCTTTATTCCCGTCCCGCTCGAACCCTTCCGCGATGTTTGAAAAAATTGATACTGCCGCTCGCCTTATTTGGTCTCGTAATATGTAATCTTGACTAAACTTCCCAACTGATGTCACATCATAAATCGTATTTGCACACTCAACGGCTAACTTCCATACATCCAAATCTTCGAACCGCTCAATAGTTTTCGTCATAAAACATTCCCGAACCGTAAGATCAAATCAAGAATTTGAAATCTGGAATCTGGAATCTGAAATGGCTCATCCCAAGTCAGGCAGCAAAAATTCATTCGTCGGCTGAAACGGATGCCTGTCCAGATAATCGTAAACAAGCCCGTCTCGCAGCACATGAAGCTGCACGCCGCAGACGCTGAACGCCTGGTTGTCATCGACCTCCGCGATCTCGTTATAAGTTATCTGCGAGCCATCCACAATCGTCGCTGAGCCAGCCCCGAAAACCTCCAGCACGCCTTTGCCATCAAGAATAATAGCCGTGTTCTCGTCGATCCCAATGCCCAGATTATACGGATTATACGACACCGCCGTGATCAGACGGCTGATCCGCCCGCGTTCCGTGAAATGCTGATCGATAATGATGTTTTTGAGAAATCCGAGCCCCGGCGAAAGCTTCACAGAGTTTTTGTGCGGGTGCGAGGTTGATTCGCCGCGGACAATCATAGACGTGCTCATCCCGGCAGCACCGGCACTAGTCCCGGCAAGCACGATATTCGTTTCCCTGACCATTCGACGCAGATTGTCCGCCAACTTCGTCCCGCCAAGCAGCGAAACAAGCCGCATCTGGTCGCCGCCGGTTATGAAAACGCCGGTGACCCCGTCCAGCAGCTTCTCGACATCCGCCTGCACCACGTCCTGCCGCGAGGTCGCCCGCAGCACACGCGGATTCGCGATACCCAGATTGCGAAACGCCTGCGTATAAACATCCGCCGCGAACTCCGGATAATCCGACGCCACCGGCACGATCAGCACCTCAGCACTCGTCCCGCCCGCCAGCTTCAAAAACTTCTTGAGTATCCGCCGCTCGTTATACTTGTCCTCTGCCCCGCCAATGACGAGCAAATACCCGCCAATGATCTCGCGGTCATGCGATTCATTCATTATTTGATTTAAGGAAATACTAATTTAAGAAAAACTTAGCTTTAAGTTATTGTAATCGGCGGGATTGGTCAAGATTCAATCTTTGTAACATGTTTCAAACACTCTCATCGGCAGTCAGCTGTTTTCCACCGTGAATCTCCTGCAAACTCCTCACCGCGATCTTGCCTTCGATTTTCTTTGTCGCAATCGCCTCGACCAAAGCCTCGGCGCCGGTGATGGTCGTCACACACGGGACGTTGAATTGCAGGGCGGCTTTGCGGATGGCTTTTTCGTCGTAGTGCGAGGTCTTGCCCAGCGGCGTGTTGATGATCAGCGAGATTTCGCCCTGTCGGATGAGGTCGGCGATGTTCGGGCGGCCTTCGTTTACTTTGAAGACGGTTTCGCATTCGAGGCCGACTTCGCGGAGGCGGTTGGCGGTGCCGTAGGTTGCGACTAGATCAAAGCCGAGTTTATTCAGCCGGCGGGCGAGCACAACGGCCTGACCTTTATCGGCATTCGTCACGGAAATAAAGGCCTTTCCGGCCAGCGGCAGCGTCAGCCCGGCGCCTTCCATCGCTTTGCCGTAGGCCTCGCCAAAGCTTGCGCCGACGCCCATCACCTCGCCGGTCGAATGCATTTCCGGCCCGAGGATCGGATCGACGCCGGCGAATTTTTTGAACGGAAAAACCGGCGATTTGACGAAAATTTTCGGCACCGGCAGAACGTCGGGCAGATTGAAATCGGCCAGCGTCTTCTCGCCCGCCATAACGCGCGAGGCGATCTTGGCAATCGGAACGCCGGTCGCTTTGGCGACAAACGGAACCGTTCGCGAAGCCCGCGGATTTACTTCAATAACATAAACGCGGTCGTCCTTGATCGCGAATTGAATATTCATCAGGCCTTTGACCTTTAAGGCTTTCGCAAGCAGAGCGCGTGTAATGCTGGATCGTTTCGAGATGCTCGGCGGCGATCTTCTGCGCCGGCAAAACGCTCGACGAATCGCCCGAATGAATTCCCGCTTCTTCGATATGTTCCTGAATTCCCGCGATGACAACCGCCGTTTCGTCCGCCAGCGCATCAACATCGATCTCCGACCGCGCGTTCCAAAAATTTGTCAATCAAAATCGGCTTTTCGGGCGAAGCGTCAACCGCCGAACGCATATATTCATCCAGAGCTGCGTCGTCATAAACAATCGCCATCGCCCGCCCGCCGAGCACAAACTCGGCCGCACAACGATCGGATAACCATTTTATTGGCAACAGTTTTGCTTCCTCGGCTGAAGTGACGCTGCGAATTTTCGGGGCGCGGAATTTTCAGTTCGTCGAGCAATGCGCCAAACCGTTTTCGATCTTCGGCCAGGTCAATCGAATCGGGCGATGTGCCGATTATCGGAACGCCCGCCGCGTGCAACCTGTCAGCCAGATTCAAAGGCGTTTGCCCGCCAAACTGCACGATCACGCCGTCGGGTTTTTCGACATCGACGATATTCATCACGTCTTCAAACGTCAGCGGCTCGAAATACAAGTCGGTCCGAAGTGTCGTAATCGGTCGAAACCGTTTCGGGATTGCAGTTGACCATGATCGTCTCGAAATCCGCGTCGTGCAGGGCAAACGACGCGTGGCAGCAGCAGTAATCGAACTCGATTCCCTGCCCGATGCGATTCGGCCCCGAACCGAGGATCATGATCTTTCGTCTGCGTCGTCGGCTCGGCTTCGCATTCTTCTTCGTAGGTCGAATACAGATAAGGCGTGAACGATTCGAACTCCGCGCCGCAAGTATCAACGCGTTTATAAACAGGCGTGATGCCTAATGATTTTTGCGTATGTTCGCGAACTTCGATTTCAGGTGAGTTTGTCAGAAATGAAATGCGCCGGTCGGACAGGCCGAATTCTTTCGCGCGTGCGTAAGTTCGTCAGACGAATAATCCGACAATGGTTTTGCATCGAGCGCGTCTTGAAGCTCCATAACTTGCTGCAACTGATCCAAAAACCACGGATCGATCTTCGTCAGCCGATGAATTTCTTCAATCGAATAACCGTTCTGCAAGGCGTAAGTCATATACGAGAAATCGCTGCGAATTCGGACGCGCCAGTTTGCGTTGCAATTCGTGCGTCGGGAACATCCTGCAAACGCAACGGTTTAACGGCTTCGAGCGAACGCAATCCTTTAAATAGACGATTCCTTAAAAGTTCGCCCGATCGCCATCACTTCGCCGACCGATTTCATCTGCGTTCCGAGAACATCTTCGGCACCCGGGAATTTCTCAAACGCCCATTTCGGAATTTTGGTGACGACATAATCAATCGTCGGCTCAAACGAGGCCGGCGTTTTCTTCGTGATGTCGTTCGGGATTTCGTCGAGCGTGTAGCCGACGGCGAGTTTCGCGGCGATCTTCGCAATCGGAAAGCCCGTCGCTTTTGACGCAAGTGCCGACGAACGCGAAACACGCGGATTCATTTCGATAATGCGCACATCGCCGTTTTCCGGATTGACGGCAAATTGGATGTTCGAGCCGCCCGTTTCGACGCCGACTTTGCGAATGCATGTTTATCGACATGTCGCGCAGACGTTGATATTCGACATCGGTCAACGTCTGTGCGGGCGCGACCGTGATCGAATCGCCGGTGTGAACGCCCATCGGGTCAAAATTTTCGATCGAGCAGATGATGACGACGTTGTCGTTCAGGTCGCGCATCACTTCAAGTTCGTATTCTTTCCAGCCGAGGATCGATTCTTCGATCAAAATCTGCGAATTCGGCGACGCGGCAAGCCCGCCTCTCGCAATTTCTTCAAATTCTTCGGGGTTATAAGCCGTGCCGCCGCCTGTGCCGCCGAGCGTGAAAGCCGGGCGGATGATCGCCGGATAACCGATTTCTTCGACGATCTTTTCGCTTCTTCCCACGTGTGCGCAAAACCGCCTTTCGCCGACGGAATGCCGATCTCGTCCATCGCCTTTTTGAAAAGCTCGCGGTCTTCGCCGACTTTGATCGCGTCGATATTCGCGCCGATCAATTTGACGCCGAATTTGTCCAGAATTCCCTGCTCGTAAAGTTCGACCGAAAGATTAAGCCCGGTCTGCCCGCCAACCGTCGGCAGCAAAGCATCGGGGCGTTCTTTTTCGATGATCGCGGTAAACGGTTTCAACCGTCAGCGGTTCGATGTAGGTTCTGATCGGCAATTTCCGGGTCGGTCATGATCGTCGCCGGATTTGAATTGACGAGCACGACCTCAAAGCCTTCCTCCTTCAGCGCGCGGCAGGCCTGCGTTCCCGAATAATCGAATTCGCAAGCCTGGCCGATGACGATCGGGCCTGAGCCGATGATGAGAATTTTGTGGATGTCAGTTCGTTTGGGCATGTGTAAACAGCGATTATACAAAAAAACGCGGATCTTCCGAACCGCGTTTTTTGCTTTTTCGCCTATTAGTTCATCAACTGGCCGCTAATTCTCGAAGTCCAGATTCACAGGTTGTTCAGAATACTCGCGTCGAATTTCCCGTTGAGGCCTGTTCTTCTTCCATCTCTTTTCGTGCAACATATTTGTCGGAGGAACGTCTTTGCCGACGGCCTCGAGTAGAAAATCGTCAGCCCACGCCTTTCCTTTTTCAATGACAAAAAAACCGAAAGCGATATTGACTGCCGATTCGGGTACATCGAGTGTGATCTCGTACCGTTTCCAACCAGTTGTTCCTTTTACCGGCCGACCGTCCATATTGTCAAAGCCCAACATTCTCTTTACACCATCAAGTCGCATCCATAGTTGTGCCGAATTTGCACTCTCCGTTTTCATCCACGCGGACATCCGCAAGCGTTTTCCGCGATAGCCATCTGCCTTTATGTTTTGCATCAAAGTTCCGAAGCCGTCCTTCGGCGTGGCGGCGGTAGACTCGATCCGAGCGGCCGCTTTGCCACCGCGTTTTACAGATGTGTCGAGCGTCATCTCAAAGTTTTTGGGATGACTTCCTGCCTTGCGCCAACCATTCGGCAACTCACCCGAAGCCGCTACAGCCGGACTAAAAACCTTAATATAGCCGACCACTGCAATCGTCAACGCGATCATAACTATTCTGTTGTACATTTCTCCTCCTCCTCTTGCATTCAAACTTAAAACTTTCGCCGTGTTACTGAGCGCTTACTGCGGCAACTGAGATATCGCCGGCGACGCCCCAGTCCTGGACCCTCGTCTGCCCGTTCGAGCTTTGCATGATATACCAGGTTCCGTCCCGGTAAACTGCGAAGTCGGTGCGCCCGTCGCCGTCGTAGTCGCCGGGAGCCGGTTCATCGGTATCCAGGCCCCAGCTAACAACCGAAAAGTACGCGTTTTCGTCGGAGCTTCTCAAGTAATACCAGTTTCCGGTCAACGGCCGGAAAACAGCAATATCCGTACTCCCGTCACCGTCATAATCACCCGGAACTATCTTGTCGCCGACCACACCAAAATTTCTTATGCGAATGGTGTTGTCGCTGCTTCGGATGATGTACCATGTTGCGTCCGACTGGCCGAAAAACGCTGAGGTCGGTTCGTCCGTCTCCATCGAAATCCGCCGTTGCAGTGCGATTGACGCTGACTCGAGTGGACGAGTACATATCGCCCAGACCGAGTGTGCCGGTGCGATTCGAGACGATATAGAGAACCGAGCCGTCCGGGGAAAGAGATGGTTGGCTGGTACTTCCGCCGTTTAGACCAGCGACGGGAACCGGTGTATTCCATGGTGCCGAGGTCGAAGCGCGGGTTGAAACAAAGATAGAGAAAGTAGCTCCCGGACCGAGACGGGTTGAGCTGATAAACATTTCCAAACCGTCGCGGCTAATGGCAATGCCTCGTTCTGATGCCGCGCTGTTCAATTCGTTGACCAAAACGGGAGCGTTAAATGTGCTGCTCGAGTTTCGAGTGCTTAAATAAATGTTGCCGAGACCGGTTTCGGCTCGGTCGCTCCAGAAATAAAGCGAGCCTGCGCCGGTTGCCGGGTCAACGAAATAAACCCCGCCGACATCCTGGAGTGAGGAATTGACAACGGCGCCGAGGCTGACGGGCGTTGTCCAACCGAAATCGTTGTTCGGGTCGGTTCGCGTCGAAACATAAAGGTCAGGGTTGCCGTCCCGATTGCTGGTAATAAACATCTCGCGCCCGTCGGACGAAATGTTTGAAATGGTATCGTTGCTGCTTGTGTTGAGAATCGTGCCGAGATTTTGCGCCCGCGCCCCACGCCGACGAGAGCGTGGCGCGTTGCAAAACCCAAATATCATTGCCACCTTGCCCGCCTGCGGTGCGGTTGCTGGTAAAATAAAGGCTCAATCCGTTCGGAGCCGGAGCAGGCCCTTGCTCCATATCCGCCGAGTTAATATTGGTTCCCATATTCTGCGGCATACTAAATTGTGAAAAGCCCGACGCTGCGACGTTTTGCGAAAACGCCATCATAGCAAGTGCGATAATTGCCAAAAAGGTTGTTAATTTGGTTTTGGTTTTCATAGTTTTTTCCTCCCGTCTTTTATCGTTCGTTACCTTTCAGTTTTTCCCGCGTGGTTACATAGTTATCGCTCAAACCTTCGCCGCCGGGACGGGTTGAGTCGAAATACATCGTCAAGCCGTCCCACGAGAGCGTTGGGCGCGTTTCGACTGCCGGACTGTTAATCGGGGCGTCTAAATGAACGGGCGGCAGCCAATCGTCATCGATGCTTCGCGCGTTGCGGTCCAAATATCATTTCCGCCGAGCGTACCAGCCCGATCTGAACCAAAAACAACCTCGCGTCCGTCCTTTCGAACATTTGGCTGAAAATCGTTGCTCGCGGTGTTCAGTCCCGGAGCGAGCTGCGGAGCACCGCCATTCAGGCTGAAATAAATATCTACGTCAGTACCGCCCGGCTCGAATCCGCCTGTCCGATTGCTGTTAAAGTAAAGATAAGAATTATCTTTATCGTCTTCGAAATAAGATACATAAGCGTCCTGTGCGGAGCTGTTGATGTCGCAGCCGAGGTTTTGCGGCGCTTCATATTCGCCTCTGTGGAGGCGCGTAAAATAAATATCGGCGCCGCCGCAACTCACTCCGGGAACGACCCTGTTACTGACAAAGTAAAGCCCGTTCCCGCGCACGGGTGTCGGGCAAAAGTCGTTCGCCGCGGTGTTGACGGGCGCTCCTAAATTTTCGGGTGTGCCAAACGGGTCGTCCGGTTTGGCTCGATGGGTAACCCATATGTCACCGCCGCCGAACCCGCCTGGACGATTTGAGGTGAAAAACAGGCTCAACCCGTCCGGCGATTCAATCGCGCAAGTGTCGTTAAATGCCGTATTGAGTTCCGAACTCGTGCCCGGAATTGCTTCGACGCTGACGGGAGCTGCCCAATCGCCGAAATGCTGTGCGTAAATTACGGAACCAAATATCAATGCCGCTACGACACCGACGAAAACGATTATGATTTGCTTGATTTTCATGATTTTTCTCCTTTGTTTTTTCTCGAAATTCTTCTGAACGTGCAAAATCTGTGATATAGTCGCGTCAATCTTTCGATAAACCCGACACTAAATCCGATCTGCAATTTCTGTCTTGAGAATTCGCGGAGATTTCGGTGAGAAATTTGTGAGAGAGATGTATGTCTCTGCAAACAAACAACATTTACGAATTTGAGGATTTCCGTTTGGATTTTACGGAGAAGACTCTGCGAAAAGAAGGCGGCATTATTCCGCTCACGCCAAAAGTCTTTGAAACGCTTCTGATATTTCTCGAGAACCCCGGGCGTTTAATTGAAAAAGACGAGTTGATGCAAAAGCTCTGGCAAGACCGCTTTGTCGAGGAAAGCAATCTCACATTCAATATCAAGATGCTTCGCAAGGCTCTAGGCGACAACGCCCAAAGGCCGCAATTTATCGAAACCATCCAAAGTCGCGGTTATCGTTTTATTGCCGAGGTGCGGCACGTTGAATCGGGTGACGCGGAGAGAGCGATCAGTTTGTCAGCCGTCTCCCCTTCTCCCGTTCTTCCCATCGCATCTTCTCAAAAGGCCGCGGTCGTTGCTCTCGCTGACTGGCGGCACGAATCGGATACAAGCGGACCGGAAGAACTAGACGAACACATCGCCAAACTCGAATTAGTTCCGGCAAAACCGGTCATTAAGAGCAGACCGAAATATCTCGCCCTTGTTGCAACCGGATTGGTTCTAGGTGCAATCGGACTTGGCTATTATTTTTTGATTGCTGCCGGAAGCGGCGAGGCGATAGATTCTGTTGCGGTCATGCCTTTCGTCAACACGACCGGTGACGCAAACACCGAATACCTTTCGGACGGGATCAGCGACAACATCATCAACAGCCTCTCGCGGCTGCCCGAGATGAAAGTCATTTCGCTTAACTCGGTCCTGCGTTACAAGGGAAAGGAGGTCGATCCGCAGGCAGTCGGGCGCGAAATGAATGTAAGGTCCGTGCTGATAGGCAGATTTACCCAGCAAGGCGAAATCCTAGTTATCAACGCCGAGCTCATCGATGTTACCGACAATCGGCGGCTGTGGGGAGATCAATTCACAACCAAAACGTCTGACGTTGCTCGTTGTGCAGGGCGAGATCGCGCGGCAAGATCTCGGACGGGCTGCGGCTACGGCTTTCGGGCGAACAGAAGACGCAGCTTACAAAGCAATACACTCAAAACGCCGAGGCTTATCAGCTTTACATTTTGGGTCGGCATTACTACAACAAAAACACAAAAGAGGGATTTGAGAAAAGCATAGAGTATTACGAGCAGGCAATCGAAAAAGATCCGAACTATGCTCTGGCTTATACCGGTTTAGCTTTTGGCTATTACTTTCTGGGAAATCGTGGCTTTTTGTCAGCGAAAGAATCAGACCCAAAGGTCGAATGGGCTGCTCGGAAAGCGCTTGAGATTGACAACACCCTCTCCGAAGGTCATACGTTTCTTGGCGTGAGCAAATACAGCAACTTCGACTGGGAAGGATCGGCCGATGAGCTTCGTCGAGCATTGGAGCTTGATCCGAACTCAGTTTTGGCCAACATGGCTTTTGGCAATTACCTCGCAAGCGTCGGGCGACCGGCCGAGGCCATTCCCTATGCGAAACGGGCCGCGGAACTTGATCCAATATCTTATCCCGGATTAGGTTGCCCAGGCTTACTTCTGTCGCTCGCCAATATGACAAGGCAATAGAGCTTTTCCTAAAGGTCCTCGAAAAGTACCCGGACAGACCCGCGCCGCATGCCTATCTGGGTGAAGTTTACGTGGCAAACGGGATGCATGAACAAGGCGTCGCGGAGATGCAAAAGGCTGTGACCCTTGATAACAGCCCCGAGCGTTGGGATACGTCATCCAATGCTGGCATATGCCTACGCGATGGCGGGCAGACGCGACGAGGCCCTGAAAATACTCGACGAGCAGAAGCGGCTTGCGGCACAGGGCTACATCTCGCCTTATAATTTCGCCATCATTTACACGGGACTCGGCGATAAGGATAAAGCCTTCGAGTGGCTGGAAAAAGGTTATGAGCAGCGGCACGCAGCTGATATATCGCATCAAGAGCCGGCCGCATGTTCGACCCCTTGCGCTCGGATCCGCGTTATGCCGAGTTGCTGAGGAAAATGAACCTAACACCGTAACATCTTAATAAAAGGAGCGGCATTGCATCTCGCAGTTTGCATAATTGCCGTCGCCATATCGCTGGCTGTGTCAATTTCGCCCGCTTTCGCCCAGTCGCAATCCCAAAACGGACAAATCGAAGGCACGGTCTTAGATCAAAACAACGCGGTTGTCGCCGAATGCCGTCATTACGCGTTACGAACATCGAAACCGGCTCGACACGAACACTGACAACCGATGAAAGCGGCGTTTTTCGCTTTCCGCTTTTGCCGCTTGGCACATATCGCATCATCGCCGAAGCCGCGAGCTTTAAGAAGTTCATCCGCGAAGGCGTAACCTTAACCACCGGACAAACCGCTACGATCGACATCCAATTGCAAACCGGAGATATAAACGAAGTCGTTACCGTTTCGTTAGACACTTCCGTCGCCGACGCCGGCAAAACCGATGTGGGGCGCGTGATGAATAACCGCGACGTGCAAAATCTACCGCTGATTTCGCGCAATCCATACAATTTTGCGCTTCTGCAAACCAACGTAACAGGTCGCCCGAGCCGCGGATTTGCTAATCCGATCATCAATGCCAACGGCTACCTGCGGCGAGTCAATTATCTGCTCGAAGGCACGGTTTAAGACCAAACGCTCGCGGCTGTCGCAAATGCCGTCATCACTGTTACAAACATCGAAACCGGCGCGACCCGCTTCGTGACAACCGATGAAAGCGGTGTTTATCGCTTTCCGCTGCTGCCGCTTGGCACTTACCGCATCATCGCCGAAGCACCAAACTTTAAGAAAATTGTCCGCGAAGGGGTAACCTTGACCACCGGACAAACCGCGACGATTGATGTGATTTTACAAGCTGGAGAAATAGGTGAAATCGTTACGGTCTCGGGCGACACTTCCGTTGGCGACGCAGGTAAAACCGATTTAGGGCGCGTGATGAACAAACGCGAAGTGCAGAATATTCCGTTGATAAATCGCAATCCGCTGAACTTCGGGATTTTGCAAGCCAATGTTAATGGTCGTCCGACGCGCGGGCTTGCTTTTCCCAGTCTCAATGTCAACGGTTTTGTGCGGCGCGTCTTTTACCAACTCGACGGTAACACCGCCACGCAGGGCGACCGCGGGACGCTTCGGTTTATGCTGATTTCCGAAACTTACGTCAGCGAAGTTCAGTTACTCACCAACGGTTTTGCGGCCGAGTTCGGCAACACGCCGGGAATGATTATGAATGTGGTTACGCCGTCGGGAACAAATAAAATCAGCGGTTCGGTCAGTTATCGTTTTCGCCGTCCGTCGTTTTATTCGCGCCCGTTTTTTTATCCTTCGGCAGACGATGTGCCGGACAATAATTCTGATGATTTTACGGCGGCAATTGGCGCACCGATTATCAAAGACCGTTGGCATTTTTATTTCGGTTATGAATGGCTGAAACGCGATGATAAGGCGGGTGCCGACAGGGTTTTGACCATTACGGGAAGCGGACAAAACGCGCTTGATTGCCGACCGGTTTATCGCCCGCGATTTTTCCGCCAGCTATTCCGAGTTTGGAAAAAGGAACTTTTTATATTTTTCGCACTGACGTGCAATTGAACGATAAAAATCGCCTTTCGGTGCGGTTTAATCATTCCGATTTGCTGTCAAAAAACTTTATCTCAGGGCGGACTCAACACCTTAGAGCGAAGTGTTGACGCGATCGCCGTCGAGTCGGGGATTCGCAGTGCAGCTTGCTTCTTACACGCCGAAATTTTTGAACGAATTTCGCTTTCAATATGCCCAACGCACGAACACGGGCAACGGCGGCAGAAGAAACGAATTTTCCGGCACCGGACCTTCAGTCGTGATTACGGGCGTGGCAAATTTCGGTTCGCCCGAAGGCGTTGACCGATTTACTCCTAACCGCGCAGAATAACGCAAATTCAGGACAATCTGACGCGGACTACCGGCAACGCACGTCATTAAATTCGGCGGCGGTTTTAACTTCTACGACTACACCGAGCAAGCGGCAATTTTTAGCCCGATATACATTTCCTTCGATTGATGCTTACATCGCCGCCCGCAACGGCACAAATCCGCGCAGTTATACCGAATACCGCGAAACCTTCGGCGACCCGAAATATAATTACAAAGCGACTTATTGGAATTTCTTTGCGCAGGACGATTGGAAACTGACGCGGCGTTTAAAGTCAATTACGGCTTGCGCTACGACCTTTATCAAATTCCCAAAGCCGATGCGACTTCGCTTTTTCCCGCTTCGCAAAAATTTAAGATGGACAAAAATAATTTCGCACCGCGCATTGGAATTGTCTATGCCTTGCGCGAGAGAAATCGCCCGACAATCATTCGTTTCGGCGCGGGAATTTATTACGATGCGACCGCTTTTGGCGATGTATCAACGCGCATTGCAAAACAACGGAAATCTAAGATTTTTCAATGTCAGTTTTGCGCCGACATCTCTTAACGCACCCGCTTTTCCAAACATTTTTTCCGGCAATTTGCCGCCCGGTACGCCATTTAGCGCGGCAAGACATTGACACGATTGCTCCCGATTTTGAAACGATGTATGCGATTCACACAAACTTTCAAATCGAACAGGCATTGACCGAAAATCTCTCGTTCGCCGTCGGTTTCGTCCATTCGGACGGACGGCATATTCCCGTCTATCGCCAAATTAACTGCATGCCGACCGGCGCGACTTTGGCGGACGGCAGACCGCTTTTCGGAACACTAACCGGAACACGTAGTTTCGCCCTGCACAAATCGTATCTTTCCGCAATTTCAAAATATCCAAATGGTCGAATCCGTCGGAGATTCGCTTTACGACGCTTTGACCTTGCAATTAGCCCAAACGATTTTCACGCGGACTGCAATTCAGCGCGAACTACACGCTCTCGAAAGCCACCGACGACGCGCCCGAACAAAATCTGACGACCGGCAATATTCAAGGCTTGGTTTTGTCCGACCCGACCAATCGCGCTTTCGACAAAGGTTTTTCGTTCGCCGACCAACGCCATACTTTTGTGATGAGTTTGGTTGCCCGCCCGCAGTTCAATTTCCAAAACAAAACGCTCCGCTATCTTTTCAACCAAAACCAATTTGGCATCATCGCCACCGCTAACAGCGGCGAACGCTTCAACATCATTACCAACATCGACCTAAACCGCGACGGTATTCGCACATCCGATAGACCCGTCGGAATCAAGCGCAATTCGGGACGGACTCCACCGCAATTTAACATAGATCTGCGTTACTCGCGTTTTTTCAATGTTACAGAGCGTTACAAACTTGAAGTCTTCAGCGAGTTTCAAAATGTTCTTCAACATCAACTAGCATCGTCCAATTCAACAACGTCACGGTAACGACAAATCCGATAACTGGCGAACTAATCGGAGCACTTCCCGATTTCCAGTGCCCGTAACCAATCATCCTTTCAAGAAAGCCGCCAGTTTCAACTCGGCTTCAGGTTTATTTTCTAGCTCGGCGGAAGCGTGGCCTCACATACTAAACAGACAAAATGAAATCAAACAATTAGACCGTCACGGTCGTCCCGTCAAATTTCGTCAGGCTAAAGCCATTAAACACTTCGTTATAGCATACCTTCTGGTCCTTCAGAATACTGATCGCGAGGGCCTCGCCGAGCAGCAGCGATTCGGTTGCATCGGATCGCCAATGAACACCGGCGATGTTTCTTCCGTTTGCGACGTTCGATGCGATCTTGTTCAATTCGCCGCCGAGGGTCAGCGTTTCGGAGACGGAGTAAGGAATGTGGGCATCGACGACGAGCTGACCGCTGAGAACTAGCCGCCCCGTAAGCCAACTCGAACAGTGTCCATGCATCCATCCACCGGATCAGGAAACGAAATTTCTTTTCTATGAAGGCGACCCGAGGGACCGGCCGCCTTCTTGATCTAGTATTGGTTAGTGATGGTTGCCGTCGTACCGTCGAATTTCTTTATGCTGATCGAGAATGGTTCGTTATACGACTTGGCCCGGTCCTGAAGGATGCTTAGGGCAACCTGCTCGCCAAGCAGGATCGACCAGTACGTCGAACTGCGGAAATGGATTCCCGCGTGGATGCCGTGACCGGTCGAAACATTCCATGCCAGCTTGTTCAACTCGCCATTGATGTCGATGCTGTTTGCGTCCGCGCCGCCGTACGTGTTGAGCGAGAGCCCGTCCGAACTCGGCTCATATACATCTCGACCGGCACTCGTGAGCAGCGGTCTGATCTTCTGGCTGCCGTTAAAGAAGAATTTTAGAACCGTGGTACAAGCTCCGCCGACCGTTCCGTGTCCTGTCGGGTAGCACGGATGCGTAGGCGAGCCTTCGGGAAATGCCTGCGGCAGAAGGTAGCTGCCATATCTCGAATAGATCAGAGGCAGGGCGGCCGAATTCAGAACGTCGCTGTGCAGCGCCGCGGCCGCTTGTGGCATTGGGCTGGCACCCGTCTTATTTGCGTGAACCAGCGCTCCGTATTCTTCCGGCCGCATCCGCAGGTCCTTGATCCATTTGTGAAACCAGGCGGCTTTGAGAGCGCGCGTGGCCATTTCGGCGAGGGTTCCGGCGGCATCCGGGCCGCCGAGCGTGCCAAAGGCCTTTTGAGTTAATGAGCCGTTATACGGATTGCCCGGATTCGGTGCGGCTCCGAGACCTGCCAGCACGAGGAAGGCGGTGAAGTATCCTTGATAAAGCACATCGACCCGAGTGTATGCCGCCAAATCGCGGCCATTCCGTAAATATCGAGGCGTCGGGTCATAGGCCAGCGGCCGGCCCGAATCTCCACCATTTTGAACCAGTTGATATTCGCTTACGTCAGTCATATAAACGCCGCCGCCGCCGGCCTCCGGAAGATACGTCTGGTACTGCTGGCTCAGCGGTTGAGCGCCATAGAACGTCGGCTGGAGCATGAGCTGCGACACATACGGCCCTTTGACATTGCCGTCACCCGGAACAAACTGTCCGCGGAAAAGATTCTGACGCGTGAATGGATACGGGTACTGATTACCCGCGGTGACGCCCTCAAATGACATGTTGTTCATGTCGGCCACGGCCTGGCCGACCAGCGGATTAGTCGCGTACTCAGTGAACGGCACATCGGCCAGCAAAGCGGCCCAGTAATGCTCCACTTGTTCGACCGCCGTCTGCGCGCTGGCCACGCTCGGCGCGGGCGGTATGACCGTGGCGTGCGAGTCGAGGCCTTCCAGGTCAAACGCGAGAGCCAACTGCGGCCCATTTAGTTTCGAATTGCCGCCGCCGCCGGGCGTTCCGACAACGATGTTGGCGAAGTCGGCCGGATTGCCCGTCCTGAACGCATTTCTCAGGCTGATAAAAGCTGCGGCATTCGGCACGCCGAGCGAGCTGTGAAGCAGGGCTTTGCTGTAGCTGCCGCTGAAATCGGTAAACCTTGCCGCATCGCCATTGTCCGGTTGGATGCCGACGTTCACCCTTTCGGCAAGGGCCATATTTTTACGGTAATTGAAGCAGTCGTTCATGCGGCCCGGAGCTACATTGTCCCGGCCCCCCGCTTTGGCGACCGACTCTGCTCCACCCAGGAAGGGTTTTGCGCCGATTGCTCCGACCGCCGCGAGCGCCGCTCCTTTTGTGAGGTGACCGAGAAATTTGCGCCGGTCGGGTTTATCTGCCTCAGCGGATCGGTCGGTAATATTTACGTCTTGGGATAGTTTGTTAATCATTTTCAACTCCTCTAGCTTTTGTAATTCAAAGATGCGGAGATAGCCCTAAGAGAGCTCTGAAAGCTCTGGGTTAATGCCGCGAGTACTGCACCCTGCTTGAATGTGCCTGTTTTTGGTAAACGGCAAATTATAGCATTCAACTCTCCCTGTTCTACAAAAAAAAATATAAGGAAGTTAAACGCTGGAACCTCATCTCAACCCTCCGCCGTCCGACCTTCGGCCAGTGTAATGTTCCCCGACCGTCGGCTGTGCTAAAAAATATCAAATCACATTTGCCTTTCGGCCGGCTCAATTCTCCGGGCTCCGGCGCGACATATGAAGTCCGGCCGAGGATTTTGTGTTCTTTTCCGGATAACGTGGTAATTCTAATCTTCCGGCGTGTCCCATCTCGCAATATATTTGTGGGGTAATAGCCGATCACGTAACGCTGGTTCATTTCCGAAAGTATTCGCGTATAGACGGCCGCCGCCTGTTCCGGCATTTCTAGATACGCGGACGAGCCTCCTGTCACATTTGCAACTTTCGACACGGCGGAGGCGTCCCGTTCGCGAGCATCGGCCCATTGCTCGACATACTTACTATTGAAACCGGATGCCAGTGGAATGTAATCGATCTTCATTAGATCGCTGAATTACTCCTTCTGGAATTTTCCAGATCGTTTCTTGCAAGATCAAGCCGTTTTTGGCCCGATTCACCACTTAGACCTACGCCGGGAATGATGGAATAAACGGTGGTTCCGGCTTTTTCCGCGGCCTTGAGAATACCGGCGTAGCTGAATCTCACTTCCGTTTCGCCGTTCCGGGTTCGTCCGGCTTGATCTAACGTCGCATACTCATCCCCGTCGGTTTGAAAAATTATCTTTGGACGCAGATCACTGTCGCCGAACAACTCGTTAAGCACAGCCATCAACGCACTGAACTGTTTGCTCCGGCCGACATTTCCCGCCAATGCTCGTGTCTTTAGAAATTCCAGTTTTTCTTTCAGAATGTCCTTGTCGGACGTGAAATTTACCAGAAGTTCGACGTCGTCGGTAACGATCGCCATTTTGTCGTTGGGATGCAGCATGTCAACCAGGACTTTGGCGGCTTCAATACTGGTTTGAATATAAGGAAGCTGGCTTCCGCTGTAATCGATAATCAGCACTATCGAACGCGGTATCGCGGACTGATCGGCAGCAAACGCAAATACTTCGATTTCCTGCCGCTCACCGTTTTCCTCCACTCGAAAATCATTTCGGTTCAATCCCTTGATGGTCCGGCCTTTCTTGTCGAATACGGATACATCGCTTACAACGAGATCGGTTTCGACACGCACAATGCCATCGTCGTCGTCGGAATTCGCAGGTTGGGCTCTTTTTTCCAAGGCGGGTTTCGAATCCGCTTTCCGCCGTTTAATGAGACTCGATCCAAAAGTTTTTTCGACTGCCGCTATCTCCGTTTCGATGTACCTTGTTTGGCCAAGCGATTCAAATGACCAAATAAGAACCTGCATCAATAGAAGTAAAATCAATCGTTTATTCATCTCGACCTCCGCTAGCTGTTCGCCACCTTCCATAAATCGGACGAGCCATCTGACCGGATAAAGGACGGTGCTCGCCTCCCGATTAGAAGAGAAAGCACCGTCCGCCTAGAATTACTACGGTAGGAAAGGCGATACCTGAATAGTGGCGCACGGATTCGGGACAACCGAACAGCCGCCGGGGAATGACGTCAACTGTTGGTTGTAGATTACCGGATCAGCATTTGGCACTCCGTGGGTGCGAATCGCGAGATGAATCTGTGCCTTTTTTGTATCCGCTATGCCGGGAGACGGATCCGGCATATTCGGAAACGCGGGGTTAAGGTAAAATCCGGTGTTGTCGCCCACCGCCAGAAAGGCGCTAAATATGGCCTTTCCTCCCGCGTCGGCAACAGTTCCGCCGCCGAATTGCAGCGAACCGTTGACGGCGGGATTATTCAAATCCGGCGGGGAGCAGGTGACCGTGGCGCAAAACTCCGGGTTATTAAATATCGTCAACCAGAACGTAGTGACATGTCCCGGCGTCAGTCCCGACGTGGAGATCGTCGCCAAAACACTCTTGCTGTTCCTCGCAAGCGAGGAACCGGATTGTGGAACTTTCGCACCGGTTGCTATCACCCTGACAGGCAGAATGCTGATTTTAAGATTGCCGCTATCATCGCTCTGTGCTGAAACGGACGCGGCAAGCGCAATTATGACAAACGCGACACAGATGCCGAGTGTGGTTATACGACTAAAGATTGTTTTTCTCATTTGATTTACTTTTTGACCTCCTGTGGTAAATATTGAATTTCTTGTTTGGGTTTTCAGCGACTTTCTCTTTTTTGAAAAAATTTGTTTCCCATTTACTAGCGCGACAGTTTTCCAAAACGCGGGTCAGAATTCTCAAAATTGTTTGACTTTTCAGTAAAAACGGCATACTTTCATGGTTAAATCACAGATAAGTTAGGCGAACAAAGAGGTTTTGGCATGGCCGAAAGAATGCGTTCGAGCGAGATTACGGAAAGGCTGCGGGATTGGAGCGACAATCCACGCGGTGATTCGGCTGATGCTCTGCTCAAACTCGTCTACGACGAACTTCATAAGCAAGCTCACAATTACTTACGAAGAGAACGGCAAGGGCATACGCTGCAAACCACTGCATTGGTTCACGAGGCCTATCTAAAAATCACCAAACAAAAAGATGTTTCATGGGAAAGCCGCTCGCATTTTTTCGCGGTTGCGGCGACGATGATGCGGCGGATATTGATCGACTACGCCAAAACCCGGCAGCGCGTCCGGCGCGGTGGTGTTCACAGTAATTTACCGCTCGAAAACGCCTTGACGGTTGCAGTCAGCGAAACTGATTTTGACTTGCTGGCGCTTGACGAAGCGTTGACGCGTCTCGCTGAAAAGGAAGATCATCTGGCAAAGGTCGTCGAACTCAGATTCTTCAGCGGCCTCGACGTGGTCGACACCGCAAATGTAATGGGCATTTCCGAATCGACCGTCAAACGCGATTGGCAAATGGCAAAGGCCTGGCTGCATCGTGAATTGACGCGGTAACAAAAATACGAGAAGAATTTTTCACTCGTCAGCGGCATTTCACGAAATAATTTTTGAGCTGTTTTCGATAAAACTGTCGCGCTAATAATCGGAGCAAATAATGGCGGCGGAAAATTGGCAGCAAGTGAGAGATATTTTTGATGTTGCCCTGCGGCAAAAGCCCGAAGAACGCACAAGCTTTGTCAATGAAGTTTGCGGGGGCGATAAAACTTTGCTGACCGAAGTCGAATCGCTTCTGACTTCCCTGGACAGTGCCGAAAGCTTTATGGAAACGCCGGCCATTGCCAAGGTCGCTGAACAAGTGCTGACTGAACAACGTCAGTTTTCAAATGGACAATACCTCAATCACTATAAGATCGTCCGGCCGATCGGCACGGGCGGCATGGGCGAAGTTTATCTGGCGACCGATACTAAATTAAATCGACAAGTCGCTCTCAAAGTTCTGCATCCAAATTTATTCTCGGATAATCAGGCGAATCGGCGGCTTGTGCGCGAAGCACAGGCGGCGGCGATACTCGACCATCCGCATATCTGCGCGATTCACGAAATTTCGGAAACCGGCGAGGGCAGTTTTATCGTCATGCAATATGTGGAGGGCGAGACGCTCGCCGATGTTTTGGCGGAACGTCTGACTGTTGAAAAGTCGCTCGATTTAGCGATTCAAATCGCCGACGCACTGTCTGAAGCTCACGCGCATAGCATTATTCACCGCGACATCAAACCCGCCAACATTATTATCAACGAACGAGGACAGGCGAAAGTTTTGGATTTCGGTTTGGCAAAATTTATCGAAGCCGAAAGCCGGGAAGACACCGTGAAAAGGCTGAACAGCTCAGGAGCGGTGATGGGAACCGTGCCGTATATGTCGCCCGAGCAACTGCGTGGTAAACGGCTCGATGCGCGAACCGACATTTTCAGTTTTGGGGCGATGTTTTATGAGATGCTCAGCGGGCAACAGGCATTTGCGAAAGAAAGCAACGCCGAAACGATATCCGCGATCCTTAACGACGAACCGGATTGGACGAGAATTCCGGCCCGTCTTCAGCCAATCGTTCAAAAGTCGTTGAAGAAAAAGCGTGACGAGCGTTATCAAACGGCTCAAGACCTGACGCGCGATTTGCGCGAGACTCAGAAAAGCGGCGAGTTATTAATTGAAACAGACCGCGAATCCAGCGAGCGGAACAAGGCGGAAGCAATTTCGACTTCGCCGTTCAAACGATTTTTTTCGCGTGAAACGGCCGGATCAAAAATTCCGTTGTATCGTTTTTGGAAAAGTTCGGGGCCGAGCGTTGAATTCGGGCCGGAAACCACTTCACTAGGAAACGGCCAAACAATCAGATCCAAAAACCGGCTTGGTTATCCGGCCATTTTTGCCGCGGTAACGATTTTTCTGCTGATCGGCGCGGCGGGTTGGCTCGTTTGGCAGCTAAATAAAGCTGACGATTTACATTCGTTTGATAACTTGCGTTCCGTTCGCCTGGTTTCCTGGAAGACTGCCGCCAGTACTCTTTCCGGTGATTATCGGGTATCGCACAACGGCAAAATGGTGGCGTATTCTTCCACCCAAGAAGGACCGCACGAGGCAATTTTTGTAAAACAAACCACCGACGGAGCGGAAATTCGCGTAACCAAGGACGAATGGACCAATGAAACCCCGATCTGGTCGCCGGATGACCAGAGAATTGCCTTCGCGTCAATGCGCGACGGGCAATCAGGCATCTATTCGATCCCGGCTTTCGGCGGCAACGCTACTCCGCTGAAAACTCTCGGTGCCAGCGATAATGGTGTCCGCCTGCGACACTGGTCAAAAGACGGGGGAGCGATATTTTACGAATTTGAAGGCAACCTTTTCCGGCTCGATATTGCGACTCAGGAAGTAACTCAGGTTACAAACTCTGTTAAGCGTGAAACGAGGTTTTTCAGCGTCTCGCCGGACGAAAGCAAGATTGTTTATCTCGATTCAACGGACGGGCAACCTGATTTATGGATGTCTGCGATAACGAATGTCTCGCCCGTTCGCCTTACAAACGATAAAGAAGCCGAAATTCGGCCACGCTGGCATCCTGACGGTGAAAGAATTCTCTACACCGTTCTCCGTAACAATTACTATCAAATCAATGTCGCTTTCACCGACAAGCGCATGCCCCGGCAGGTTACACGCGGGGATAGCGAATATAAAATGATCGATGTTTCAGGCGACGGATCTGAGATCTACTATCTTTCGCAGGAAAGAAAATCTGACATCTGGGGTCTAAGCACCGAAACCGCTGAAGAGTTTGAGGTTGCCGGCGGCATCGAATCGGAATATTGGACGGATTTTTCCCCGGACAGCCAGTCAATCGCCTACCAATCGAACTCATCCGTTCAAGCGGGCTTATTCACGGAAACCTCGTCAATCATCATTAAGTCGCTGACGAATCAATTTCCGCCGCTTTCGGTCATAGGCATCAACCCGCGTTGGCTGCCGGACAATCGTCGGATAGCTTTTCTGCGCAGGGACCAAACGGAACAAAAATATAACCTCTGGGTCATCAATGCAATTAACGGCGAGGAGCGACAAATCGCAAACATCAGCGTACGTGCTCCCAGCTACTCACTTTTACCTTATAACCGAAACCAAACCAGAGAATATAGTTGGTCGCCCGACGGCAGCAAAGTTGCGTATTTAAACAGCGAATCGGGGATTCAGAATATTTTAACGACTTCGCCCGAGTCGAACGATACGGTTAATTTCACTAACAACGATAACCCGAAATTGTGGTATTACTGTCCGCTCTATTCGCTGGACGGGAAACGTATCGCGTATGTCTCGCAGCAAAGACCGGCTTCAAAAGAGGAAAAGATTATTTGGAAGCTTTGGGTTATCGAGCAGGGCCAGTCAAAGGAGATCTATTCTGGCTCGGCGAGTCTGCGTCTGCTCGGCTGGTCGGCTGAAGGAGGACTGATTTTGGAGAAAAGTGAAGCACTGATGGCGGCAAACCCTTTGGACATAACGCTCATGCGAATTTCGGCAACGGGTGAAAGGCAGTTTGAGACCGTCTTCAAACAAATCTACGTGACGAGCATGTCTCTGTCCGTGGATGGAAAAATGGTGGTGTTCACCGCTCGTCAGGATAACAAAGACAACATATGCGTTGCTTCAACGGCGACCCGCGGCGATGTAAGAAGAATAGGTACAAACAACAATCCCAAGATTTTTTACGGCAGTCCCGCTTTATCGCCGGACGGCAACACAATTTTCTTCGATAAACAGGAAGAAACCAGCATCATTTCAAGGCTGGAGAACTTTAACTAAAAAAGGAGCACTCAAATGGAAGCAATAGACAATGGAAGAGAAATGGAAAAAACGAAACTTGTCAGCGAATTTTACTACTCGCTGGCATTACTTCAGTCAAAGGCGATACAGTATGTTGCTTATGGCGAAACCGTAGATGATAAACTCCTGCGAATCAAAGACGTAATAATGTCCGTTGAGAAAACAGGTAACGAGATTCTCGCGAACGACGTTCCCGCAGAAGATTGTGGATCGTGTTGCTGGGACTACAACTTAAAAATGTGTATATGCAACCTTCAAATGAGCAATCAGGCCTATGTTTGAGGGCTGACATTGGCATCACTTTGATCCGGCTCCCACTTCATATGTACTGCTAAGACGATGCCTGACGATAATTGGCAAAACGTGAGAGAGATTTTTGATGTCGCTTTGGGCCACAAGCCGGAGGAGCGTCAAAATTACATCGTCAACGCCTGCGGCGGAAATAAAACTCTGCTCGCGGAGGTCGAATCGCTTTTGGCATCGCTCGATGGTGCCGAGAGTTTTATGGAGGCGCCCGCCGTTGCGGAGGTTGCGGAGGCGTATTGTAGCCAATGGCAAGAAACTCGAAAAAGGCCAGCATTTTAGGGCATTACGAGATAATCAGAGAACTCGGCTCGGGCGGGATGGGCGAAGTTTATCTGGCCAAAGACCAAAAACTTGACCGCCAGGTCGCCGTTAAAATCCTCAACGAAAAATTCAGCAATGACGAATCGAATCTCAGCCGTTTCATCCGCGAAGCCAAAGCCGCATCCGCATTAAACCATCCGAATATTCTCGTCATTCACGAGATCGGCGAGGCCGACGGCGCGCACTTTATCGTCAGCGAATACGTCGAAGGAGAAACTTTGCGTGAGATTTGCAGGGAAAAGCCTTTGCAATTGTCTGAAGGTTCTGGACATCGCCATCCAAATCGCCGGGGCACTCTTCCACCGCCCACAAAGCCCATCTCATCCACCGCGACATCAAGCCGGAAAACATAATGATCCGGCCCGGACGGTTATGTGAAGATTCTTGGATTTCGGACTGGCAAAACTCATCGAAGCAAAAGAACCGGTCTTTTCTCGGGTTTGGAAGAATCGACCGCTCATCCAGAATCACACAGCAAAAGGCGTGATAATGGGAACGGTCAATTACATGTCGCCAGAACAGGCAAAAGGCGAAGACGTTGACGAACGCACCGATATTTTCAGCTTCGGCGTGGTGATTTACGAAATGATTGCCGGAACTACGCCGTTTGCTGGCGATTCGATGTCGGAAACTTTTGCCAATCTGATAAACGCCAACCGCCGCCACTTTCACGTTTTGCGCCAAACGTGCCCGACGAACTGCAGCAAATCGTCTCGAAGATGCTCCGCAAAAACAAAGGACGAGCGTTTTCAAACGATGAAAGGTCTTGCTCACGGATCTGAAAGAGCTGCGGGACAATCTCACATTCGATGAAAGATTGGAACGCTCCGGGTCGCCCGGCGCTCACGCGACTGAGGTTTTGCGAGCGACGACGGGTGACGCTAATCTTCAAACCGCCGAAACACAGCCCAGTTTTTCGCTGGCAATCAACCGGCATAAACCGCTCGCCGCGACGGTTTTGATGGCGTTGCTCGTCGGCGCAACCGGAATTGGCTATTATAATTTCTACGCGGGAAAACCAGCTTCGGGCGAGGACGGCAAAAAATCAATCGCCGTTTTGCCTTTAAAACCAATCAACGCTACAAACCGCGACGAGATTTACGAAATCGGGATTGCCGATTCGTTGATTATCAAACTCAGTTCGATGAAAGGATTTTTTGTACGGCCATTGAGTGCAACCCGAAAATATACGGAGATCGAGCAGGACCCGCTTGCCGCCGGCCGTGAACAGAAGGTCGATTACGTTCTCGCGTCGAACTACCAATTGGCTGATGGTAAAATTCGCATCACGGCGCAGCTTCTTAATGTAGCGAACGGGCTGATTGAAGAGACATACAATAGCGGCGAAAAAGACGCTTCGAATATCTTTGTGATGCAGGACGCAATCGCTGGCGAAGTTGGGAGCAAATTGCAGACGCTGTTTGCAACCACTTCAAGCAGTCCGACTGCAAAGCGCGGAACGACCAATGAAGATGCGTATCGGCTATATCTGCAAGGCAAAAATTTGACCATGAAGCGAAATCAAGCAGATGCCAAAAAGGCGGTTGAATACTTTGAGCAAGCCATCCGGCTCGACCCGAATTACACGCTGGCGTATGTGGGAATGGCTCGCGCCTACATGGCCACGGGCACTCTCGCCGGAGGTCACGCACGCGAAGCCTACGAGAAGGCGCGGCCAGCCGTTAACAAAGCTGCGGAACTCGACGCCGATTCGGCGGATGTTTATACGGTTCGTGGAGCTTTAAAACTTCTATACGAATGGGATTTTGCCGGAGCGGAAAAAGACCTGATCACTGCCATCGAACTGGAACCGAACAACGATTTGGCGCACTGGGGATATGCCATGTTGTTAAACCATCAGGGACGTTTTGAGGAAGCGCTGGCCGAACTCGAAATCGCGCAGGAGATTGATCCGAATTTGCTTGTTTACAGCCACGAACGCGGGCGATATTTCTATTTAGCCCGCCGTTACGACGAGGCAATTGTGCAATTAGAACGGGTCCTCGAAATAGACGAAAATTTCAACATTTCTTCCCACTGGCTATATCGCGCATACGAAATGAAAGGCGATTATGCCAAGGCTTACGAGTGGCTTATCAAAGATCAAAAAATAAGGAATTCGGAGCGCATCGATGATTATCAAAAGGCATACGAAACCGGCGGCTGGCAGAATGTCAGTCGGAAAATACTTGAATTTGAAAAGCTCAATGAACAGACTGCGGGCAATTATTACCAAATCGCAAGACAGAGCGCCCTGCTCGGCGAAAAGGAACAGGCATTTGAATATCTGAACAAAGCCCTTGAGGAGGGGCAAACTCAAATGATATTGCTGAAAGTCGAACCCATTTTCGACAGCTTCGCGACGACCCGCGTTTTGATGAATTGCTGAGGCGCGTCGGGTTAAAGTGAGTTTAGGCGGTTGGTTTTGATTTACGGCTTCGCCGCTTTATTTTGACTTTTCAGACATCCTCTTTCGTTTGTTTTAATTCGGCGCAACTAAACTAATGCTGCTTCTCGTTCCAGCTTCCTTTCGATTTTTAGGATCGAAGGGCCGTCATAATACACTTCGCCGCATTTGTCACATACAAACGCGGGTATCTTGTGAACTTCGGTTCTAAGGCCGCCGATCATAAAGGTTCGAGACACTACGTCCTGTCGGGAAACGCCGCCGCAATCGCAATCAATTTCTTTAGCCGTAACTTTCATAAGCAGTTTTCAAAACAACGGTTCGATCTGGCAATGGCCGGAAATAACATAATTACCGGCCCTGACCTTTCGCTTTAATCTAATTGAAACTTTTGGCATGTTTACGCGGCCATCTTAGCATACTGGCAGGTGGCGAAACGGCGGATAATTGCTAGATTCGCTCATTGTTAGTGTAGAATGACATTAATTCTTAACGCCGAAAAAAAGTTGCTAAATTCCCTGACGCGATTTTTGGTTTTTGTCGCCGAGGGCGACAATAGACGGAAAATGAAAGAAACGACTTTAAATCTTTTAGTCTCCGCTATTGCGTTCGGCATATTATTCACGGTCTCAACGTCTTCTGCTTTCGCCCAATCACAAGCCCTAAACGGACAAATCGAAGGCACGGTTCTGGATCAAAATAAGGCCGCCGTGCCAAATGCGTTGGTCACCGTTACAAACATCGAAACCGGCGCGAGCAGAAGGGTGACAACCGATGAAAGCGGCGTTTACCGCTTTCCGCTTTTGCCGCTCGGCACCTATCTCATCACCGCCGAAGCCCCTAACTTTAAGAAACTCGTCCGAGAAGGAATTACTTTAGCCACCGGACAGATCGCCACCGTTGATCTCAATTTAGACGCCGGAGAAGTTCAGGAAACCGTGATCGTTTCGTCAGACACCTCTGTTGCCGATGCAGGCAAAACCGATCTGGGGCGCGTGATGAATACGCGCGAAGTGCAAAATCTGCCGCTTGTTTCGCGCAATCCAAATAATTTTGCTCTCCTGCAAGCCAACGTCTCGGGCAGACGGTTTCCGAATTTCAACTTCCCCACGGTGAATGCCAACGGCTATGCGTGCCGGATCAATTACCAGCTCGACGGAAATACCAACACGCAGGCCGACCGCTCCGGCGTCCCTTTAATAGGTGTCTCCGAGACCTACGTCAGCGAGGTCCAACTCGTCACGAATGGCTTTGCGGCCGAGTTTGGCAACACGCCCGGCTTGATCATTAATGTCGTCACGCCTTCGGGAACCAATAAGATCCGTGGAGCAGTCAGCTATCGTTTGGCCCGCACGCCGTTCTTTGCGCGTCCTTTTTTCTATGATTCGCCAAACGATCTGCCGAAGAATAATTCGGATAATTTAACAGCGAGGATAGGCGCCCCGATTATCAGGGACCGCTGGCATTTTTACTTTGGTTATGAATGGATAGATCGCGACGATAACATCAGCCGCTTGGTCACGATCACGCCGGCGGATGGCGCCCGATTGATCAGCGCGGGTTTATCGCCTTCGATCTTTCCACCCACCATTCCGAGTTTTCAAAAGGCCGCCTTCTACATTTTTCGAACAGATGCGCAGTTAAACGAACGCAATCGTTTGACCGGACGCTTCAATTATGGCGGGAACCTTAACAAGAACTTTTTAGCCGTAGCCGCCCTCAACAACACATTGGATCGCGGCTTCGATCTTAACGCCCCTAACTATTCACTCGGACTTCAGCTTGCTTCAGTTACGCCAAAGGTTTTGAACGAACTCCGCTTTCAGTACGCCTGGCGCCGAGTGGGCACCCAGAGAAACGAAGATTCCGGTACCGGGCCATCGATCGTTATCTCAAACGTGGCGAACTTCGGTTCACCGGATAACGTCGATACAATCGGTCCACGGGAAATAGTAACGCAGATTCAGGATAATCTGACGTGGACAAAGGGGATGCACTCCGTAAAATTCGGCGGTGGTTTTAACTTTATTGATGATTTTATTCGTGCCGCGGTTTTTTCTAGATATACGTTTCCGACGATCGACGCTTACCTCGAAGCGAAAGGCACCAATTTGCGTAGCTACAGTTTTTACGAAGAAACCTCGGGCGATCCTGAGACTGCCTACCGATCAACTTTCTGGAATTTCTTTGTGCAGGATGACTGGAAGGTAACGCGTCGTTTGAAATTCAGCATCGGTGTGCGTTATGACCTGTACCGGATTCCCGAGGCGGATTCGAACGCGCCATTTCCGGCCTCGCGAAGATTCAAGGTCGACAAAGACAATTTCGCCCCGCGTTTAGGTGTGGTTTATACCCTGCGCGAGGGAAAGCACCCGACAATTCTACGGGCCGGTGCCGGAATTTATTACGAAACGCCTTGGCTGAATATGTATGAGCGGGCATTGCGCATTAACGGTAACCCCAGTTTTCTTTCTTTTAAAATTTTCCCAGACGATGCCAGTGCCCCTCTGTTTCCCAATACCTTAGGCTCTTTCCCTCCCGGAACAGCTTTGCCCCGTCCGAATGTGGATACGATCGCGCCAGATCTTGAAACGATGTATGCGATTCACTCGCACCTTCAAGTCGAACAGGCGATCACAGAAAACCTCTCGTTCACGATCGGATACATTCATTCGGCGGGTCGTCATCTGGCGGTTTATCGAAATATTAACCCGATCGGCGTGGTTAGGTATTTGGCGGACGGCCGTGCAGTCTTTAGCGATACGGTCAGCGCTGCTACCCGGCTTGACCCACGATTCAACGTTATTCAGATGGCGGAATCGGCTGGCGTTTCCCGATACGACGCTCTGACTTTGCAATTAACGAAACGTTTCTCACGCGGGCTGCAATTCAGCGCGAATTACACTCTGTCAAAAGCAACTGACGATGCGCCGGAACAGAATCTGGGACGTATAGTCCAGGGATTAGTTGTATCCGACCCGAACAACCGTCGGTTCGACAAAGGCTATTCGTTGGCCGACCAGCGCCATACTTTTGTGATGAGTCTGGTCGCCCGCCCGCAGTTTGATTTTGAAAATAAAACGCTGCGATATCTATTCAGCCACAACCAAGTCGGCATCATCGCCAACGCCAACAGCGGCGAAACATTTGATATGATTGCCGGTTTAGACCTCAACCGCGACGGCGTTTCGACTTCGGACAGACCCGTCGGCATAAAACGCAACGCGGGTAAAACTCCGCCGCAATTTAACGTTGATCTGCGCTACTCGCGTTTTTTCAATTTTACCGAGCGTTACCGCCTTGAAGTCTTCGGTGAATTTCAAAATCTTTTCAACGTCAACAGCATCGTCCAATTCAATAACGTCACGGTAACGACAAATCCGACAACCGGCGAACTCGTCGGCGGGCTTCCAGATTTCCGTCCGCGTAATCAATCAACCGCACAGGAAAGCCGTCAGTTTCAACTCGGTTTCAAGTTTATGTTCTAAGTGACAAGCAAGGCGCCCTAGAACGGAATTCCCGGAATCCGGATCCTTTCCCTTATCTTCTGAATGCCAAAATCGACAACTCTTCCCGCAATAATATTACCAAGTTGATTCGCGAGATCGGGCTCTAGTTTTTTCAGACGCGTCCTGTGTCTTCTTAGCTCCTTTCTTGTCACCGCTGGCGTATTGCGTCGAGCCGAGATTGAAGAGTCCGGCGATATTATTTCCATCAAGGTAAACCACACGGTTGAAATTTGATAGAGCCGTTGGCAGATCATTCTTGCCGCGATACGCCAGTCCGAGCTGATTCAAAGCGACGGTCCAATCATCGTGGAGTTTCACCGCCTGATTCAACGAAACGACTGCCTCGTCATGTTCGCCGAGACTGTTCTGCGTCGAACCGAGATTCATATACGCCGCATCAAGATTCGGGTCCTTCTGAACTGCCTGCTGGAGCGAGGCCTTGCCTTTTTCGAGCTTGATCTTCGCTTCTTCGTCGTTCTTATCGGCCTGTGCGGCGTTGTAATATGCCCAGCCGACGTTTGTGTCTTCAACCGCGCTCGTGCTCATTCCGCGGGCCTGTTCAAGCCGTGCGGTCGCCTTGTCCCATTCGTTGGTTTTGCCAAGGCAAAATCCCCATTCGCTGTAAAGATCGGCATCGTTCTTGATAGTTTCAGCCGCGATCTTGTATTCCGCATTCGCTTCCGGATAACGCTCAAGCTGGCGGTACGCACTGGCCAGATTTGCGTGTGCTTTTGCATTGCCATATTCAGCTTTTACAGCTTCCTGATAAGCTACGGCAGCCTTATTGTAATCGCCGCTGTTGTAATAGATCACACCCAACTCGAACCAAGCCGGAGCAAAGCTAGGATCGATCTGTGTCGTCTTTTTATAAGCGTCGATCGCCTTGTCGGTCTGTCCGAGTTTGTCGAAAATTACTGCTCGCTGGTAATTCGCAGCCCCGTTTTGCGGCTCGGCGGCAACGATCTGATCGAATATCACCAACGACTCCTGATACTTGTTCTGCTTCTGAAGCAGCACGCCGCGTGCAAATCGGGCATCTGAACCATCGGCTCCCGCAACCTCAGCCTTTGTCAGGTAAATGTCAGCCTTTAAGGCATTTCCGGCTTCGGCATAGGCAAGTGCGATCGGCACATAGAGCGAAGAAAGTGCCGGATCGATTGCCAACGCTTTCTCGTAATTTGTGATCGCAAGAGCATTTCGACCCTTTGCGTCATGAATCTCGCCCAATTTTGAGAAGGCGATCTCGTTCTTAGGATTTAATTTTACGGCTTCGTCAAAAAGAGCGACCGCCGCTTCATCATAATTTTCACTCGCGGTCCGCAGTCCCGTTGCGGTCAACGCCTCGCTCAAACCGCTGAGAGCTTCCGCGTTTTTCGGGTTAGCCTTTAGCGAACTTCGATAATTTGTTGTTGCCGAAGCGATGTCGCCCGCTTCCATATCTCTTTCAGCCGCTGCCGCCAAAGTGTTGGAAAGTTTAAGCTTAGCAAGCCGTTGCTTGGCACGTGCCTTTGCCACCGCCGCTGCTCGGGCCTTTGCCGCCGCAGCTTTTTTGCGCCGGTTCTCGGCGATCTGGGCATTCAGTTTTTCGCGATATGAACGCACACGGCCGCCGCCAAGGCTGACGCCGCCGCCCGCCCTTTCCTGCGGTTTCTTACGCGATTCGCGAAAAACGAAAACGCTTGCGCCATTGACCACATCGTCGGTCGCGACAATGTCGGTCGCCTTTACGACCAGGCTTTGAAAGCTGATGCAGAAAAATGCGATCAATGAAAATAGAACTTTTAGGAAACGATTCTTGCGGAACATTGCTAACCTCGCGGATAAATTTGGTTGGGTTGATAAAACAGTAGCCACCCGTATTATACCTAATGTGGACGGTCCGTGCAGAGTTTTTTTGCGAACCTCACTCAGAAGAAAGAGCGGTTTTTACATCAAAACCCGATAAAAATCGGTTCCGGATTTAACTCGATTCCGAATTTTACGTTAACGCCGGACACGATCGCGTCTTTTAATTGGAGTATATTTTTAGCTGTGGCATTGCCGCGATTGATAACCGCGAGCGAATGACGCGTCGAAATACCGACGTTTCCCATAACAAAGCCCTTGTGAAATCCTGCGTTTTCTATCAACCAGGCCGCAGGTATCTTTACGCTCTTCTCATCGACCTCGAAATAGGGCACGTCCTCAGTTCCTGAGTTTTCAATAATCGCAGCAAGTATTTCCTGATCGACGACCGGATTTTTGAAAAACGAGCCGGCACTTTTCGAATTCGGATCGTTTGCGTCAATGACCATCGATTTCGCGGCCCTGATCCGCAGAACAGCTTCCCGCGTTTCGCCAAGTGTTGGCTCTCGCACAACGAAAAAGTCTTTCAGGTCCTTGTACGCGATCTTCGGCGGACCGCCTTTTATTAGGGAATACGTAACCGACAAGACAATATAACGGTCACGCATCGACGTGTTAAAAATGCTTGTTCGATAGCCGAATCCGCACGCGGATTTAGCCATATCAACTATTTTTCCAGCTTTCCGGTCAAGACACCGAACTGAGACGATCGTCTCCGAAACTTCCTGTCCGTAAGCTCCGACATTTTGAACCGGCGTGCCACCGACAAATCCCGGAATACCGCTCAGGCACTCGATCCCGGCGAGATTCAGACCGACGCAATAACTCACGAATTCGTCCCAATCTTCGCCCGCTTGTGCAGTCACGAGATAGTCAGAACCTCCCGCTACCGCAGGTGGCTCTGACAAGACGCCCTTCAACGCAATCTGTATCACCAATCCGTCGAAACCCTCGTCCGACACCAAAATATTACTGCCGCCGCCGAGAACAAATAGCTTGAGGCCTTCATTTGCGGCAAATGCCACCGCTTCGACGACCTGATCTTCGCTCTCAGCTTTGACGAAAAGGCGCGCCGGACCGCCGATCTTAAATGTCGTAAGCGGTGCAAGCGGAATGTTTTCTAATATTTCCAGAGGATTGTCAGAAACCAAGAAGATAAATCGATCGGTGGTTCAGTTTGTTCCTCATATTGTTTCTTGGTCCTCTTGTTCCGTGGTCATTCTTTTCTTGGAAAGAGGAACCACTGAACAAGAGGAATAAGATGAACAATAGGGACGAAACTATCCTTTTATCTTGCCGCCGCTTACAGCCTCAAGCCGGGCCGCCAGATCGTTGCGTCCCATCTTTTTAAGCCGCGCGTGGGCCTTTTTCGCGTCGTTAAGATTGCCGCTCAGTATCTCGGCTTCGCCCCAATTGAATTGAACGATGGCGTTCTTTTCTTCCTTATCGGCCGCTTTCTTGAATAGGGCTGCGGCGTCCTTGTATTTCTTTTGCTTGCGGTAAATTGAGCCGAGTTCGTTTAGCGCAAATCCCCAGTCCGGCTCTTTTTGAAGTGCCTTTTTGAGAGCGTCTTCGGCACCGGCAATGTCGCCAGTGTCCCGTAATACCAGTCCGAGGTTAAGCAAAGGACCGGCGGCGAATTTCGGGTTATTTGCCGCGGCCTTCTGCAACGCGATCTTTGCTTTTTCAAATTTCGCTTTTGCACCTGCCTCATTCTTGGCGGTTAGATCGGCTCGTGCGGCGTTGTAATATGCCCAGCCGAGATTCGCGTTGTCGAGACCGGTCGGGCTGTATTCAGTCGCTTTTTCCAAATTCGTTACCGCATCTTCCCAACGGCATCTGATCGCTTTGGCCATGTTCCGTTCGCATTGTTTTGCCAGCATGAATCCGGCCTTGCTGTAAATATCGGCCGCCTGCTCCTTGCTGAATCCCTGCACCCGCTCGATAAACAGCGCGGCTAGTTTGTAATTTGATTCGGCCTTATCATAGTCCAGCATTTGCCGGTAAGCATCGCCCAAATTATCGAACGCTTCCCAGTTATTGTTTTTCAGCTTTACGGATTTTTCGTAAGCTACGGCCGATGCCGCCCAGTTATTCAACTCATAATTAGCCGTGCCGAGACCGAGCCATGCTTCGAAATAATTTGGCTTGAGCGTCGTCGCCTTCGTAAAATCGGCGATCGCGTCGGTCGGCTTATTCAGTCGCAAATTGGTTTCGCCAGCCTGATAGAAAGCTTCCGAGTACGTCGGGTCGGCTTCTGTCGCTTTTCTGAACGCCGTCAGAGCTTCCAGGTTCTTGACCTGTGAATAACGGATCAAGCCGAGGAAATACTGCGTCTGCGGATCATTCGGCGAGATCACCATTGCTTTCGTCAGCAGCTCATCCGCCTTCGCGATCTGGCCCTGATGGTAATAAAGTATGCCAAGCGGCGTGTAGATTTCCGTCAGGTCTTTGTCGCTGCTGAGGGCGTTTTCGTAATTTACCCTCGCCTCATCGTCTTTTTCAAGAGCGGCGAAGACTTCGCCTAAACCAAAGCTTGCCGGGGCATTCTTTGCGTTATAGTTCAAAGCTTCTTCAAAGAATTTGCGGGCTGCTGCCGGGCTGTCCTTGACGAGAAGTTCATTACCTTTCAAGCCGAGAGCTTCGCTAAGGCCGTTCCGGGCAATAGTGTTTTTGGCGTCCATCGTGGACGATTCGCGAAAGAAATCGATGGCGTTGTCGAAATCATCCCGGTTCATGTAATATTCGCCGACACCGGCAAAAAGCTTCGAAGCTTCCTGCGATGACATAGTCTTAATTTTCTTCAAGCGTTCGTCATTCGGATCGACCGCCTCGGTTCGCTTACGTCTCGGAGTGATTTTTGCGAGTGCAATGTACTGCTTGCTGACCTTTCGGACCGTCTCGATTCGCTGTGACTTTGTTCTCACAGCCCGCGTTTTGGAAACAAATTTCTTCGGCGCTCCTTTTTCACTGCTGCGAAATACGAAAACGCTCGAACCGCCCGTGATATCGCTTACAGAAACCAGCTCCTGGGCACTCGATGGAGTCGCGTTCAACAGAAGCGTTAAAATGACAGCCAAAGTCAGATGTCCTTTAATCGAATCGATTATCTTTTTCATTTTGTCTCTCTTAATTAAATAAGGTGTCGCGGCACACAGCCAACCAGCGGCATAGGATGCGCTATTTACCGGAGGACGTTTCCCCCAATTCGTTTTTGCTTAGTTCGATGCAAATCTCGATGAACTTGCGCAGTAGTCTACAGCAGTTCGCAAACTTTCGCATCTAAAAACAAGCCGCCGATAACAACGCCCGGTCTTGCCATTATGTTTCAGGTCGTATAAATTATTTTCTTACCAACAACTGAAACAGTCGATAGCCGTTAGTCACGAGTGATGAGTCGGAATTCCGCCCCTGCTCAAGGCTCAAGGCTCACGACTCTAGACTCTAAAAAAAGGAGATCTTGCCGAAAATGAAAGCATTCGCAACAGAGGACATTCGGAATCTGGCTGTCATTGGACACGGCGACGCGGGTAAAACCCAGCTCGTATCGTCCTTGCTCCACGTCGCCGGAACATCAAATCGCTGGGGAAAGGTCGATGAAGGCACGACCGTTACCGATTACGAAGAAGATTCGATCGAACGAAAAATTTCCCTGAATAACAATTTCGCCCACCTCGAATACAACGATACCAAGATCAATTTGATAGATACGCCCGGTTATGCCGCGTTCGTTTCGCACGCACGTCCGGCGCTTCGTGTAGCCGATTGTGCTCTGGTCGTCGTCGACGGCGTCCACGGAATCGAGGTCCAGACTGAAAAAACTTGGCAATATGCCAACGAATTCATGCTGCCGCGTTTTATGGTGATCAACAAGCTCGATAAGGAGCATGCCGACTTCGGCCACGCGCTTGATACGGCACAGCAGTCCTTTGCACGTTCGATCGTGCCTTTTACGCTGCCGATCGGGAACGAAGCAAATTTTCGCGGTATCGTCGATGTCGTGCACCAAAAGGCGTATGAATTCGACGCCGATGGTAAAGCAAAAGGCATCGCCATCCCGTCCGAGATCAAGGAATTGCTCGATACAACCCGCGAGCGTCTGATCGAGATCGTCGCCGAATCCGACGACGCCCTGATGGAAAAATATTTCGCGGACGGCACTCTGCCCGAAGAAGACATCTATCCGAATCTAGCCAAAGCGATTGCAAAAAGCAGGCTTTGCCCGGTCTATGCCGTGTCCGCGAACACGCTCGCGGGTTTATCGATCCTGCTCGATCACATCGTCGAATTCGCACCGAATCCGGCCACGCATGAATCGGAATACGGGTTCAGCGACGCCGAAATGACGGGCGACCGCGTCACTCGAAAATACAGTAATGACGAGCCTTTTTCGGCCTACGTCTTTCGCACGATCGCCGATCCGTTTGCTGGCCGCATTAACGTGATGAAGGTCGTCAGCGGCAAGATCGCATCCGACGCGACGGTCCAAAACACATCTCGCGACACGCCGGAAAGATTAGGTGCTCTTCACGTGATTTCCGGCAAAACGCTGGACAAAGTTCCCGAAGCCCGCACCGGCGACATCATAGCCGTTGTAAAACTGAAGGACACGCAGACCGGTGACACGCTCAGCGACAAGGCAAAACCGATCGTCTATCCAAAGGTCGAATACCCGGAAGCCGCCATCGCATTCGCCATCGAGCCGAAATCGCGTGCAGATGAAGACAAGATCTCCGGCGCTCTGCACCGTATTTTGGAAGAAGACCCGTCGCTTCATTTCGACCGCGACCCGCAGACCAAAGAGTTCATTCTTTCCGGTTCCGGCCAGCTTCACATCGAAACTATTGTCGCAAAACTGGCTAATCGCTATCACGTCGAGGTCGCGCTACATCCGCCAAAAGTGCCGTACAAGGAAACGATCACAATGTCCGCCGAAGTCCAGGGTCGTCACAAGAAACAATCCGGTGGACGCGGTCAGTTCGGCGATTGTAAAGTAATTTTCGAGCCCCTCGAACGCGGTGGCGGTTTCGAATGGGTAGACAAGATATTCGGCGGCTCCGTTCCGCAGAATTTCCGTCCCGCGATCGAAAAAGGCATCATCGAAGCCGCACAAGGCGGAGCCGTCGCTGGCTATCCGCTGGTCGATTTCAAGGTCACGCTAATCGACGGTAGCTTTCACGCCGTCGATTCCGACGAGCATTCATTCCGAGCCGCAGGCCGCAAAGCCTACCGCGCCGCAATGGAAAAAGCTAAACCGACGCTTCTCGAACCGATCATGGACGTCGAGGTTTTCACGCCGCAGGAAGTTTCGGGCGACATCATGGGCGACCTAAACAGCCGCCGCGGCCGCGTAGGTGGCATGGAAGTCCGAGGTAAACAACAAGTGATAAAAGCTAAGGTCCCGCTTTCTGAAATGCTTGATTACCAGTCGAAGCTAAACAGCGTGACACAGGCAAGAGGTAGCTACCACATGCAGTTCTCGCACTACGACCCGCTACCGGGAAATCTATTGAAAAAAGTAGTGGACGAAGCCGTCGCCGCCGGTCGTGTGAGAGCACATGAGGATGATGAGTAATCCAATTTTGGATTTGTGTTAAAAGCTCCCCTCATTACGAAGGAGGGAGCTTATTTGACCAGTTGCAACCGAGTTGAATCTCAATGCATCAAAAATTGTTCCAGCTTTTTATCCCCGGCAAGAGTTTTCGGCTAATTTTAATCAGGAGTGCATCTATGAAATCACTATTCGCTAATGTCGTCGCATTTCTTCTCGTCTTTGTTTTTGTGTGTTCCCCCGTTTGGGCAACCTGCGGAGGCGGAGGCGGCGGAGGTGGTGGTGGCACATCGGGCAGCGGTGGCAGCGGCGGCGGTTCGACGACAAATCCGGTCGTCTATCACGTGCCGTGGAAAAATCCTCCGACCGCAAAAGATAAACCCGTAACCGAAGGCCTCGTCCTTTACTGGTTTCCGGCCTCGAAAAATGAGCTGCAAAAATCTACTTTGCGTGAATCTCGCTCTTTATCGCTATACGCGGCCCAGTGCGTAACCATGCAGCTAGCCGATCAAACCGTTGCGAATGCAGAAAAGCTTATCGGCGGTTCGACGCTGCCGGTTGCCGTGCTTGCCACGCCGGACGGATCACCCGTGAGCAAGGTCGAGAACACGGCAGGAAAATTGAAGGTTGGCGACGTTGAAAAGATAGTTACCGCCGAGATAAAACAGCGCGAAGCAGCGCTCGATGCAAGCCTAAAAGACGCAAAGGCGAAAGCCGCCGCCGGAGATAGTGCCGAAGCTATTAAACTATATAAATCGATAGCCGCTGAAAAATGCATGTTCGCGAAAAAGGCAAAGGACGCGGCAAAAGAGCTGAAGAAGCTTGGTGCAGAGAACGTCGGCGAAATTCGTGAAGCAGCCCCGGTCTTTGAGCCGAAAACGAGCACCGCGATAACGCAGATAATGAAACGCGGCCTGATCGCGGAAAACAAGGCACAATACATGTTGGCTGACAAGCTTTACAAACAAGCCGCCAAAATGGATCCTGCCGACCCGACACCGCTTCGTTACCTGGGCGAACTCCACCGACATCACATCGGTAACTGGGACACCGCGAAGATCGAGTTTCACCAAATTCTCGACATGCAAGCAGACCCGCTTTCGCGTGCGGTCGCACTCCACGGCCTCGGCAAGATCACTATTCATGAAGGCGAATTCAAAAAAGGCTTGGGCTACATGGAACAATCGGTCGATGAATATCCACTCGCACTTGCATATCGAAACATCGCCGTCTATTGGAACTCCGAAGGCGAGCTTGCGAAAGGCAGCGAGTACACAGCAAAGGCGTTCGAACTCGACCCGAACGATCCGTACAATCACGTTTTCTCCGCCGTATTCATGGCTGCGGCTGGCAAAAAGGACGAGGCTTTAAAGATCGCCCAAGCAAATATCAACCTGCTGCCCGCGTCCTACAATCTGGCCGCGATCTTCGCCCAAACCGGCCAGCGTGACAAGGCCCTTGCGTACCTGAAACGCCACTTCTACCAATACGAACGATACCACGCCGTCCGCCAAAAAGAGATGATGGAAGCCCGTGTAGACGCCGTATTCGATTCACTGCGGCAGGACGTAGCATTCCTCGAACTGACAAAACACGCTGACGGAATGCTCCCGATGGTAATGTCACCAAGACAGGCCGCACCGATGCGGATGGAACACTGAGGTTTATGACTCCTGGCTCCACTCCTTCGAAAGGAGTGGGGCTAGTGAGTTCAAAAGTCCCGATATTTTACTCTTCCTTTGAATCCAACTTCCCTCTCCGCTCGAAATAGAAAATAGTTAAGTCCACACTAAAAATACATCCAAACGTTGTTTGGAACAGGACATTCAACATCCGATTTAAATTTATATGATCCAAAGTTGTTCGTTTGCTGAGAGTGCGAAATTTCTAACCGAGTCTGTTTCGACAGTAACGAAAGTGGCGGAGGCACGCCTTCCGACCGCGTTCGGCGAGTTTCGCATTGCTGGTTATCAATCGCTGATAAGCGACGAGGAATTCGTCTGTGTTTACAAGGGCAAGCTGGGCCCGGACGTCCCGGTTCTCGTTCGCATACATTCGCAATGTTTGACGGGCGACGTTTTCCACTCATCAAAATGTGACTGTGGCGATCAGCTTCAACTTTCGATGAAAATGATCGAAAAAGCAGGCTGCGGCGTCATTGTTTACCAGCAGCAGGAAGGCCGCGGTATCGGGATCATCAACAAAATACGAGCATACGCCTTACAGGACGAAGGAGCCGATACGATCGAGGCAAACCTCAGGCTTGGGCTCGAAGTCGATTCACGGCATTACGGCCAATGTGTCGAGATCCTCAGAAATCTCGGCATAACGCATGTAAAAGCGATGACGAACAATCCGGTGAAAATACAGGCGATACGTGACGGCGGTATTGAGATTGTCGAGCGCGTCCCGATTGAATTCAAACCTTCAAAAGACACTAAAAAATATCTTAGCGTGAAGAAATTCCGTATGGGTCATTTTTTGGATCTAGTTACCTAAAATTCGGTCCGCTATTCGCGGCCATTCTGCACAATCTTATGAAATCTCTAAATCTCGCAATTGTCATTGCGGCCTTTATCGTTTCAGCCTCGGCCCAAACTGCCAAGGTCTCTCCTGACGATCTGAAAGTTATTGAGGGATCTCAGTGGATCGGTACGCTTACGTATCTTGATTACGGAAACAACAAACAGACGTCTATCAAATCGAACTTAACGGTTTCCCGCCCCGACAGCGGCAAGCTTACATGGACTTTCGACTATCAGTATCCTGACGAACCAAAGGCGAACAGTAAGGACGAAGTAGTTCTGAGCCCGGACGGCAAAACGTTTGATGGCGAAACGGTGATCGAACGAATAAAACAAGCGGACGGAACTCTTAAGATCATAACGACAAAAGAAGGCGTCGATAATGGTAAGAAGTCGCTTTACCGCTTCACATACCTTGCCGGCAAAAACAGCTTTTCGGTTAAAAAAGAAGTGCGGCAGGAAGGTTCGACTGAATATTTCGTCCGAAACGAATACACCTGGAAGCGCTGACGCCGGCAAAAAACTCCTGATAGTATAAACAAAACCGCCGCCCAACGCGTATAACCTTTTTACGTAATTTGGCAGCAGCATCTGCTCGGGTGCATAATCGTTCTAAACGATCTATTTCAATTTTCAGGAGAACCACGATGTTTACTTTCAAACGCGCTTCGTTTATTTCTTTCGCACTTCTAACAATGTTGGCAATGACGGCGGGGGACGCATGGGCCCAAGTCCGGCCGCCGGTTCCGCGTCCGAGTTCAAAATCTGTCGTCACGCAAACCATAGGGACCACTGACATTTCCATCGCCTTTAGCCGTCCGGCGGTAAAGGGCCGCGCCATTTACGGCGACTGGCCCACGGCCGTCGCGGGTGAAGCAACATTGGACAATCAGAACCAGCGTCCTGCGGGTGCGCCGATCGTCCCGTGGGGACACGTCTGGCGTGCCGGTGCTAATGAAGCAACCCTCATTACTTTCGCCGATGATGTTATTGTTAACGGCCAGCCGCTCGCCGCCGGCAAGTACAGTTTTCACGCCGTTCCGGGCAAAGACGAATGGACGCTGATCTTTAACAAGGACGACGGACAGTGGGGCAGTTTTACATATGACGCAAAAAAAGATGCGCTTCGTGTAAAAACAAAGCCGCAATGGGTTGCTGACAGCCGCGAATTTCTGGCTTACGATTTTGATAGCGTCGGCGAAAAATCAGCGACGGTCGTCCTTGCATGGGAGAAAGCACGCGTGCCGTTCACGGTTGAAGTAAAAGATGTGGTGGGTTCGACGATGACGCGGCTTCGTGCATATGTTGGCGACGCCAAGCCGGACGAATGGCAGCGGCCAAATAACGCTGCGAACTACGCGAAAGCGAACAAGCTGATCGACGAAGCGGCAAAATGGTTTGACCAGGCGGTAAAGGCGATAGATATGCAGATCGCCGCAAAGCCAAACTTTGCGAACTACCGGCAGAAGGCAACTATTCTTATCAACGCCGGGCGTATGCAGGATGCACTGGTCTCGGCGGAAAAAGCAGTTGAAGTCGGTAAGGCTGAAAAAGCCGACGCAACGCAGGTCGCCGCCCTCGAAAAACGCATCGCCGACATCAAGGCCGGAAAGCAGTAATCTAATTTCAACTTGATCAAAAAGGATGGGTTAACGTCTGTCCTTTTTTGTTCGCTTTTTTCAAAATTTCACCTATAATTGAAACCGTATGGATGCATTAGCAGTTAGAGAACCAACATATAGTCGTTTCCCGATATCAGTTGAGATGTATCATCTGATGGCGGAGAGAGGAGTTTTCGCGCCGGAAGACCGCGTTGAACTTATAGAAGGAGAACTCTTTGAAATGTCGCCAATCGGAAGTTTACATGCTCGATGCGTCAATTTTTTAAACAGATTTTTGGTTACGTCCGCAGGCAGTGAATACATAGTCCAAGTCCAGAATCCTATAATTCTAAACGACTTGAGTGAGCCTCAGCCCGACTTTTCTATTGTTCGCCACAGGCAGGATTTTTATAAAGACGGTCTCCCCGAAGCCCCCGACGTGGCTGTGGTCTTCGAGATTGCAGAAACAAGTGTAACCTTCGATAAAAACGTAAAATTCCGAAGATATGCAGCCGCCGGAATTCCAGAAGCTTGGCTGATTGATCTCACCGGTGAAAGAGTCGAAGTACATTCCCAACCGAAAGAAAATGGTTACGGCCTAGTCAAAATATTTGAACGCGGCGAGAACGCGGTTTCAGAAATGATTCCGTCGATCGATCTTTCGGTCGATGATATTCTCGGCTAATCGGCCAAATCTATTGCACACATAAAAAAGGCCCGGACACGGTCGTCCGGCCTTTTTTCAATTTAGTAAATATCCGTGATGTTAGAACGGAAAGTTATTGTTTCGGCCATTATTTCGACCATTGTTCCGACCGCGTCTCAGGCCTTCCTGGTAACCGCGTTGGAAGCCTGTTTGGAACGCTTGCTGTATTCTTCCGTTGTTCCTGTCACGACCATTGCCGTAGAAACCGGCGTTGTATCCTGAGTTGTTACGGCGACGGTTGCGGGCATCGCGCATTCCTTGTCGCAGTCCGTTCTCATAACCTCTCTGGAACGCGGCGCGAAGAAATTGATTTTCGCGTCGGTTGCCGCCGTTATAGCGGTTGTCATCGTCACGGTCCGAGCGGTCGTTGTCACGATAATCACGATCGTTGTCGTAGCGTTCGTCATCCTGTCGGTCACGATTTTGGGCGCTTGCGTCAATGCCGGTCATAACAATCAGCCCTAATGTCATTGCGAAAGCGAGTGCGAAACCTTTCAAAGTTTTGTTTAGTTTGGTTGAGTTCATAATAATTCAGAGTCCCTCCGAACCGCTCTATGGCAAAGCCCGTGCCATTGCTGAAAATGGCCGTATTTACGCAGGTTTGTGTTGGATTCGCCTGTGCGTGATACCAATTGGGATAGGCTGCCGCTCTTTTGACGCGAGGTTGCCGCCGGACGTGAGGAAATAAACTGTTAACGAATGATGAACAAACCGTCGTAGGCCACGCATGATTGGTTGTGTTCGTGATAGGATATGTTTATGAAAACAGCACGGCTTCGCCACGCGGACGGGCAGGTCGAACAAAAAAAGTTCGTCGGTGCTCCAAAGCAGCGTCTTTTCGCATACCGCAAAGGCGACCACGGAAACATCGTCGGACGGTTATATTTTGATATCGACCCCGGCCAGGACTCTCAATCAAAAACGATCACATACACCGAAGTAGTCGGCCCAAAGCCGCAATAGCTATTCGCCCTTCGTTCCAGCTAGCTTCAACCATTTGAGCATTTAATATTGCCGCTTGCCATTGAGTTTGTTGATTTCAAAGGTAATTGAATCCACATTACAACGGGACGCGAATAAGCTAATTCGTGTATTAAAAGAGCTACTAAATTTATTAAAGGGTTATAGGAGTTAATTATGTTCAGCAAAGCAGATTTTATTATTTTGATTGCCGCTTTCTTTTCTTTCTTATTCTCGGTGTCTCTTTGGTTCGGCGTGTTTGGCGCGGACAACAAAGATGCCGGAATCTTCGTGGGTCTTTGGGTACCGTCAATCCTCGCCCTCGGTCTTTTTTTCAGATCGGGTGTACAATCGACGAAAAAGTAAAATGACTTACATAATCTTCTTTGTGGGTTTGATCGTAAGCTTGTCTGTGTCGTATGCCCTCTTTGCATACACAATAGGGGAGTTTCGCTCAGCAAAAGGAAATAACGGCTAGCGTTATTTGCCTTTGCTCATGACTGGAACTTCGTACCCGGCCGGATAATTATTTAGTTGAAGTTCCGCCCCACCTATCCCAAGCGGCCTTCGCGATCTTTGCTATTACGGCATCGCGCGTCTTCTCATCCGCAGGCGAATCTGAAACAAACACAGCGATGGCCAAGTACTTGCCATTTGGTAAATTGATTATGCCGATGTCGTTGGTCGCTCCGGTTACGCCGTTTTGGGTGCCGGAAGTTCCGGTTTTGTGGGCGACGTAGGCGTTTTCGGGGAGGAGGCCGCGAAGCCGGTTTGGTCCGGTCGGCGATTCATTCATAAAATCGCGGATAAGGCTGAGTTTCTCGACCGGGATCGAGCGAGACTCTCTCAATTCGGTCAGCAGCAGAATGGCCGCCTGCGGCGTCGCCGAATTCTCATACTGCACTTTCCAATCCTTACCTAGCTCTTTTTCGGTATTCTTCACCGCAATGTCGCTGATCTTCAATTCGCCGAGATACTTCTGCACCTCGCTCGGCCCGCCAACGATCCGCAGCAAAACATCGCTTGCCGTGCCGTCGCTTTCCGAAACGGCTGCCTCGACCACCTGCCAAAGCTTCATTTTCGTCCCATTAGGGTTTGCGTCGCGGATGGGCGAATGCTGCCCTGCACGCACGAAATCATCTTTTGTGATATCTACTTCCTGGTCCATCGACAGCTTGCCGTTATCAACCTGCTTAAGCACCGTCATCGCGATCGGCAGCTTGTAAACACTCTGCATCGGAAACTCGTCTGCACCATTCAAAGCGGCATTCTCACCACTCTCAAGCACAACCGCCGCCACGCCGACTTTGCCCTTAGCTTCCTTTGCGATCTCGGCAAATTGTTTTTCAAGTTCCACGTCAGGCGGAAGTTTTGGAGCTGTTGTCGCGGCCACGGCAGGCTTGGGGTCTGCATTCGCCGCAGTGTTCTGATTGGTCGCCGCGCCGCCGCACGCCGACAGAAATAGAGCAAAAATGATGAGTCCGTTTTTCATAATTTTTCGATGATAACACGATGTCGGCAAGTCTTTCCTGTTTCGTGGTCCAGGTTTTTCACCATCCTATAGAACGAACAAAAGGACACGAGAGCTAATCCAGCAGCGTTCCATAAATACCAACTGCCACCGAATAAGCCGCTTCGCTCGTCGCCACGACCATTTTACTTTTTCGCGTAAAACACAGCCCGACGACATTCATCCCGGCGACGATAAATTCGATATCGTCCGGATCGATCCCGATCCTGAATACACCACGCTTTCCGCGATGACACGCAGCCGCGTACAAATTACCGGCATGATCGAACGCCAATCCCTGCGGCCGCCCAAATCCGCTGACAAATTTCTCGACCTTGCCGTCCCTGTCAATAGCGTGGATCGCATCATTGCTCGCAAGCCCCGGTGCAGAAACGTAAAGCCTCCCGTCCGGCCCGAACGCAATGTGATAAGCCGCGACCGAAGGATCGAGCACCGCAAATGTCTCGACCGTGCCAAACTCCGGCACGCGATATATCGTCCCCGAACGGTCACCGACAAACATCACGCCTTCGCTGTCAAAGGCAATCCCCGTCGCTATCCCAAGCCCCGACGCATACACGGTGTTGATCCCGCCCGAGCTGACATAAACCTCGCCATCCGAGCGGTTCGTCACGTACATATTGCCGTCCGCACCAAACGCAATTCCGGTCGGATTCATGATCGGATCTGGAAGCTCGTCGATGTAGCCTTCTGGTTCAACTCGATAAATTGTATTAGGAAGCTGCTGCCCGCGTGAGCCGGACCGAGTTACGATCAGGGCATCGTCGTTCGGATCAATGGCCGGATTCGCTACGATGTGCATGTCGTCCGCCAGCATCTGTCCGATCACGATATCGGCTGTCGGGCTTTCGTCACCACCGCTTTCAAGGTGCACGTAAGCCTCGCCCGGCGAACAATCCGGCACGATCGCAAGTATCCGCTTCGGCGAGGCCGCGACAATACGGCTCGCTAACCCATTAATATAAACGCCCTGCTCGCCATCCGCGTCGATCTGAAACCCGTCGCACTCGATTGTGATCTCGCCGCCCGCAATCGCAAACCGCGGACTAACTGAAATTATCGTCCCTGCTTTATTCATCTGGAGTCATTATCGAATGATAAGTTCCACGATGCAAAACCCAAAAGTCAGAACCGCGAGCGGTAGCGACCGGCCTCTTCAAGCTCCGCTCCAGTTTTAGGACGGGTACTCGATGGGATGGTTCTCTCGACTGGACCGCAAGCATCCATGCTTGCTCGGACGCGAGTGCGTCCGAATCGACGACGCCTAAGCATTTGTTCGCGTTCCACGCTCATGCAAGCGAGACGCTGCTCCAGTTTAATAAATAAACGCTCTTTGTGTCGGCAGGTCACCTGCCGCACCGTAGTTCTGGATCAGTTGCCCCGATGTCGAGCCGACGATGTACCACGTCGCGTTCGAATTCCTGAACACCGCGACGTCTGATTTGCCGTCGCCGTCATAGTCCGCCGGGATTGGTTTATCGCCGTTCACGCCCCAGTTCACCGTATCGAATCCGGCCGTGCTATTGTATCCTGAACCACTGCCCGGTCGATTGGCGAAATACAGCAACGTCCGTTTTCCCGTCGCCATCGTAATCGGCCGGAACTGGAATATCTCCCGCCACGCCCCACGTCTGGACAAAGAACCCGAAACCTGTTTTCAAAATGTACCAGTTCCCGTCTGACGGTCTGTACAGAGCGATATCAGCCTTCCCGTCACCGTCGAAATCGCCAACCACAGGCTTGTCTCCCGCCACGCCGAACACGGTCGTCGAGAACGTTCCGTTCGCGAACCTCGTGTACCAGGTATTCGTCGAAGGCCTGAACACGACCAGATCGGCTTTCCCATCACCGTCATGATCCGCCGGAACCGGCAGGTCGCCATCCGCACCCCAGCCCGTTGTTGTGAATGACTGGCTGCCCGAATTGAAGGTGTACCAAGTCCCATTCGAAGGCCTGAAAACAGCGATATCTGTCTTCCCGTCACCGTCGAAATCCGCCGGTGCGATCAAGTCGCCCGCCACGCCGAACGTCATCACTGTATACCCGGCCGTTCCTCTCAAAACATACCAATTGTTGTCCGACGGCCGCCGTACTGAGAGATCGGCACCGGCCGTCGGCGTCATAATCAAAAACATTCTGGTTGTCCAGAACTATATTTCCAGTAACAATTGAACCGTTGTCGAGGGCAGTGCTAAACGTACCAAGATAAGTCGTATCATCCGTTGGAACAAGAACACTAAACCCGGTTAGCCCGGTACCACTTGATATATGGTTTTGACTTTGCAGTGCCGCCCAGATCAACGCCTTAGAATCAGACTCTGTGTCCGTCATAAGCGAAAAGTCCCAGCCAGTTGGAGAGGAATAACTAGAGTTTGGAATCGAACCGTCAATGTAATTCCAGCCCACCGGAGCAAAATCCAATATCGGATTACCTTGATCATCTACACCTATCGATATTTCACTGACGGACTGACCGGAATTATTGACTATACGATAGGAATAGCGATAATCACTACCGACAAGCTCTTTTCTCGCTTTCACCATAACACTCGTGTTTATTGAGCCACTAGGTTGATTCGGCGACGATATGGGCTGGTCAAGATCAGTTGCCAAACTTGTGCTTGTCACAACAAAATTCTTTGTTCCAGACAGTCCGTCATTCCCAATCGAATTGGCATTGAACACCTCAATTGGAAACGTTCCCGGTGTCGTAAGATCAGATATTGGAATCGTGACAACTAAGATCTGTTTACTCTGAAACTGTGTTGGCCGATTTTGCCCATTCCAGCGGACGACAGCACCGGTCGAAAAGTTATAGCCTTTTACCGTAATTTTCAAAGGACTGTTCCGGGGGCCCGATGTGGTCTGCGACAGAGTTGTGATCTCAGGTTTTTTGATAAGTTCGAAATGCACACCATCACCATCATTTGCTACGGGTCGATTCAGATTACACTCCCGCTGCTAAACCGTCGAGATTCGTCACCCCCGATATTGAAGCATCAAAGGCCCTTCCGCCTGGATGGGGACACCCGTCACCGAGTTTGCAAATCTTAGTGCCAAGTTCATGCGTAATATAGTGATTCCTAATTTCCTCCTTCAATGCCTGACAGCTAGGATTATGATTACCGTTCGAGTTACGGTCTATATAACGATAGATTAGCTCAACAAAATGATTCTGATACCCCGCCGGACGCCATTGAGAGGTTACTTCGAAGCCGGTGCCACCAGCCTGCATTACTTTATCTCTTAAACATTGAATCTTACTATCGATCTCTCCACCGCCCGGTCGAGATTCTATTATGCTATCTCCGTTATGGCTCATCGAATACTCGTCATATTCAAGAGATCGACCGGTAAGAATAGAAAGAGCAGGGATGTCGCACGTCAATGCCACACACGCGACAGTCGTCACCGCGATGATGCTCCCGCGTATGAGGCTCCCGCCAGTCGGTACCGCAACAACGCGGTAGTAGTAGGTGGTGTTGCATGCATTGCCGTTCAATGTGGATGTCCGGGGGAGAGAGCTAGTGCCAAAACCCATGTTGCCCGTACTCGTGGCGGTGAACGTACTCAACGTTGGACTGGTGCCCCACTCGAAGTATCCCTGTGTTGTCACGCCGTTGGGATTAATCGAGCCGTTCATAACAAAACTGGTCTGCGAAATATTCGAAGCTGCTTGTGTCGTCGCGGTGGGGGGTCGCACACGCTGCGGTCGTCACCGCGAGAATGCTCCCACGGACAGGGCTGCCGCCCGTTGGCTCTGCTACCACGCGGTAGTAATACGTGGCATTGCAGGTCCCGCCGTTCAACGTCCACATAAGGCTGACGTCGCTCGTGCCGCCGATGTTAGCCGGACTTGTGGCGGTGAACGAACTCAACGTGGGGTCCGTTCCCCACTCGAAGTAGCCCTGCGTCGCCACTCCGTTCGGGTTGATCGAGCCGTTCATCACAAAACTGGTTTGCGAGACATTCGAGGCTGCTTGCGTCGTCACCGTAGGCGTCGGAGCTGGATTCGGGTTGATGAAGACCCACGCGGCTCCAACTTGATTGTTGTCGAGCCACCCTCCGACGAGGGCCGTGTTGCCGTCGGCGGAGAGGGACACGGAGAGCCTTGTTGCGCGGCTCCCACGGCGCCCGAGCCGACCAGCTTGGTGCCCTGCTGGGTCCAGACTCCGCCGCTCCTCGTCCAGACCCACGCCGCCCCAGCGCCACTGTTGTCGCCGAGCCCTCCGACGATGGCCGTGTTGCCGTCGGCGGAGAGGGACACGGAATAGCCTTGTCGAGCGTTCCCCACGGCGCCCGAGCCGACCAGCTTGGTGCCCTGCTGGGTCCAGACGCCGCCGCTCCTCGTCCAGACCCACGCGGCCCCAGCGTCGACTGTTGTCGCATGACCCTCCGACGAGGGCCGTGTTGCCGTCGGCGGAGAGGGACACGGAACTGCCTTGTGATGCGACTCCCGACGGCGCCCGAGCCGACCAGCTTGGTTCCCTGCTGGGTCCAGACGCCGCCGCTCCTGCGTCCAGACCCACGCGGCCCCGGCGTCGTACTGTTGTCGCCGAGCCCTCCGACGATGGCCGTGTTGCCGTCGGCGGAGAGGGACACGGAACTGCCTTGGTCAGCGCTCCCGACGGCGCCGGAGCCGACCAGCTTGGGTCCCTGCTGGGTCCAGACGCCGCCGCTCCGCGTCCAGACCCACGCGGCCCCAGCTGACGCCACCGTTGTCGTGACATGCCCTCCGACGATGGCCGTGTTGCCGTCGGCGGAGAGGGCCACGGAAATGCCTTGTTGCGCGGCTCCCACGGCGCCCGAGCCGACCAGCTTGGTGCCCTGCTGGGTCCAGACTCCGCCGCTCCGCGTCCAAACCCACGCCGCCCCAGCATTACTGTTGTCGCCAGGCCCTCCGACGATGGCCGTGTTGCCGTCGGCGGAGAGGGACACCGAAGTGCCCTGTTCCGCGCAACCCCCGGCACCCGAGCCGACCAACTTCGGTCCCTGCTGCGTCCAGACTCCTCCGCTCCTCGTCAAGACCCACGCGGCTCCTGCGTGACCGTTGTCGATAAGTCCTCCGACGATGGCCGTGTTGCCGTCGGCGGAGACAGACACGGAAACGCCTTGTCGAGCAGACCCCACAGCGCCCATACCCGCTAACTTCGGCCCTTGCTGCACGAACTGCGTTAGGAGTGTTGCGGATGGAGTGTCTGTCGCTGAGTCGCTTAGTCTGCTTTGGCCGAGGTTGTTGATCGCAACCTGTGTCCAAATGTTGTCCGATGAATTGGTCTTAGCTAGATCTGTTTTTTGTAACCCCTTTTGATTTTCACTTTCCGTGTTCGCTTCATTCTTGTTCTGTGCAGTTGATAACTGACTAATCGCAAACAGAGCCAATATTACAACTGATACAATAACAAAAGAATAAAATAGATTTTTCATCTTTCTATCTCCGGAAAGTGCGTAAATCTACGCCAATGCGAACCGGCTACTGAAAATGCGCAGACCTCCCCCGCAGCACTGAAAAATGCATCGGCCTGAAGAACTGCACGGGGATTCCACAATTCGTCAACATTAGAAACGAGACCAGATTATATAAGTAGTTGTATTTATGAGCCGAAATCTAACAGAGTGTTGTTAAACAGTCAAGGTTTCTTTTGTCGAGGCTGCAAGCTTCCGGGCCGAGAGCGGTCCGCGGTTCTCTTAATTTGGGACTGAGATCTGGAACTAACAATCCCCATCCGTGATCGCCCCGATGCTGCTCGATGAAACAAGCTTAGCGTATTTCGCGATGACGCCGTTCGAATACCACGGTTTTGGCGGCGTCCAATTAGCACGGCGTTCGGCTAATTCTTCATCGGAAAGATGTACATTCAGCGATTTTTCATCAGCGTCGATAGTGATGATATCGCCGTCGCGGACGAGGGCGATGTTGCCGCCGACGGCGGCTTCGGGGGCGACGTGGCCGACGACCATTCCGTAGGTGCCGCCGGAGAAGCGGCCGTCGGTTATGAGGCCGACGGAATCGCCGAGGCCGAGGCCGATGATGGCCGATGTCGGTGCGAGCATCTCGCGCATTCCGGGGCCGCCTTTCGGGCCTTCGTAGCGGATGACAACGACATCGCCAGCCTCGATCTTTCGCAGCATGATCGCCTTCATCGCGTCTTCTTCAGAATCGAAAACTTTTGCGGCACCGGTGATCTTGCGGTGCTTGATGCCCGAAACTTTCGCCACCGCGCATTCTGTCGCGAGATTTCCGCGCAGGATCGCAAGATGTCCTTCGGCATAAAGCGGAGCGTCCCACGGGCGGATGACGTCATGGAACGCGGACACTCTTGTCCCCACGACGCGTCTTCCGGCGTCGAACCGTCGGCGATCGTTAATTCTGAATTCAAACGAATGGCTCTTGTTCGTGCTACGCACTCATTGCGGACAGGAGTGTCCGCGTTCCGAAGATTCTCCGCCACCGTCTTGCCCGTAATGGTCATGCAATCGCCATGCAGAACGCCGTTTTCAAGCAGCATTTTCATCACGCGGGGAATGCCGCCAACCTTGTGCAGATCGGTCGCCACGTACTTGCCCGAAGGCTTCAGATCGCACAGCACCGGCACTTTTTTCTGTATCGTTTCAAAATCTTCGACAGTCAGCGGAACTTTTGCCGAATGGGCGATGGCCAGCAAATGCAGCACCGCGTTTGTCGAACCGCCCGTCGCCATGACAACCGCGATCGCATTCTCAAACGCCTTTCGCGTCATAGATCTGCGATGGCAGCAAATTGTTTTCAACCGCCCGGGCCAGCACCTTTGCCGATTCCACGGCGCTCTGCATTTTCTCGTCGTCTTCAGCCGCCATCGTCGACGAAAACGGCAGGCTCATTCCCAACGCTTCGATTGCCGAAGACATCGTGTTCGCCGTGTACATCCCGCCGCACGAACCCGCTCCCGGACATGCAAGCCGCTCGACTTCGGACAGTTCTTTTTCGTCGATCTTCCCCGCAGTAAATTCACCGACAGCTTCAAAAGCCGAAACGATCGTCAGGTCGCGGCCATGATAATGCCCGGCCTTGATCGTGCCGCCGTAAACAAATATCGACGGAATATCGAGCCGTGCGATCGCGATCATCGCACCCGGCATATTCTTGTCGCAGCCGCCGATGGCGATAAGCCCGTCCATCTGTTGCCCCTGGCAAACCGTCTCGATCGAATCCGCGATCACCTCTCGCGAAATGAGCGAATATTTCATGCCCGGCGTTCCCATCGAAATGCCGTCGCTGATCGTGATCGTCCCAAAAACCTGCGGCATCACGCCTTCGCCTTTCGCGGTTTCGATTACGGCATCGGCCAATTTCCCGAGGCTCAGATTGCACGGCGTGATCGTGCTGTAACCGTTCGCTACGCCGATGATCGGCTTGTCAAAATCGCCGTCGCCAAACCCGACCGCCCGCAGCATCGCCCGATTCGGCGCACGCTGAACCCCGGCAGTAATTGCTCTGCTTCTATAATTGTTTCCCATAAGTCAGTTACGGTTTAAGCGTGATCTGTCGTCGAATGACTCGTTGCCGAGAGTTCAAGATTCGCGCGACCGACGTCTCGATTCTAAAATCAGCTAAGCATTCACGCATAAAGCGCAACCCTCTTCTCATAAGCCTCCCGCACAATCGCGATATCCTCCAAAAACTTTCCAAGCTCCTCAAATCGCAACGCCTGCGGCCCATCGACAAGAGCTATCGAAGGATCTGGATGAAAATCCACCAGGATCATATTCGCACCTGCGATTACGCCCTGGGCCGTAACATGCATAATGTCCAAAATGTTATCCGAACTTCCAAACCTCCCACCGACCGAATGCGACGGATCGATGCAAACCGGCATTCGTGTCAATCGTTTAACGACCGGAATATGCGCAAAATCGACCATGTTCCGGTGCGGATCGCCGATGTTCGTCTTCATTCCGCGCAGCCCGAAAACAACTTTCTGATTGCCTTCGCTTGCGAGGTATTCAGCGGCATGCAACGATTCATCCAGAGTGATACCAAACCCACGTTTCAGCAAAACCGGAAACTCCTGCTGCCGTCCGACACTTTTCAGCAGCTCGAAATTCTGCGTATTCCGCGTCCCGATTTGCAACATCACGCCCGTCGGCCTACCGGTTTGATCCAGTGCTTCGTTGATCTCGTCAACATGCGATTCGTGCGTCACCTCCATCGCGATTACCTTGATGCCGTATTTCCCTGCTAGCTCAAAAACATAAGGCAAACAATCCTTGCCGTGCCCTTGGAACGAATAAGCGCTCGTCCGCGGTTTGTAGGCACCCATCCGAGTACAAACCTGCCCGTTTTCCTGTAAGGCTTTCATCATTTTCTCGACACTGCCTGGCGAATCGACCGCGCACAACCCCGCAAAAACATTCAGATTGTCCTGGCTGAAATTGACGCCGTTGTAACTGAAATTGTTCGGGCGGCTGTCGTCCTTATGCCGGCCGAGTACCTTGTATTCTTCGGAAATGCGGACCACGTGATCGACTGCCTGAAAGGCCCGCATTTCGTCCAACGACAACGCCGAAGTGCTGCCGATAAGATAAATTTCCGTCAACGTCTGTTGTGCTCCATGCACTTCATGAACACGGAACTCGATATTCTGTAGATTCTTGAGATGGCTCTCCAACCGCTTGTATTCGCGGGTCTCGGAGTCGATGTATGGCTTCAGGATCAGGATCATAATTGGAACGCAGACACTCTTGTCCGCAGTGATTGCAAACACGAACAACGGCCCGTAATCGAGCCCCTCGTGATTTCTATAAGGTGGACGCCACTGAAAAACACGGCGTTGCGGGCACGAGTGCCCGTGTTCCGTCAGAGGCTCACGGTCGGATACCGCCCAAGATAGCGCACCTCCGCCGCCTGTTCGCTTATCTCATCCAACGCTCCACGCAGTTCGCTTTCGCTCGCCGGCGACCGCAGATCGAGATAAAAATAAAACTCTGACGGCGAATCCTTTATCGGCCGGCTTTCGATTTTTAACAGATCGATGCCGCGTCTGACAAACGCACGTAAAGCATTGTGCAAAGCTCCCGGCTGATGCCGCAGCCTAATAACAAGTGAAATTTTGCCCGTTGTATGCGACTCATCCGCCGTTGGCGAAAGAAGCGCGAAACGCGTGTAATTTTCCGCGTGATCTTCGATATGCTCGCGAAGGATCTTACCGCCGTAGATATCCGCCGTCCGCTTGCCGCCGATGCCCGCGCGAGTCACATCACCGCTCTCGACCGCCCGCTTTACACTCCCCGCCGTATCGTCCGCCGCGACACGCGTCAAATATGGATACGCCGCAAAAAACCTCTCACACTGTGCCAACGCCGCCGGGTGCGATTCGACGGTTTCAATCGTTTCAAACGTCGCCTCCTTACACGCGACCAGAAAATGCGAAACCGGAAGAATTACTTCCGCGACAATGTTCAGCGAGCTTTTCAATAGCAGGTCGTAGCACCGATGTACCGAACCGACCAGACTGTTTTCCAGCGGCGTCAAAATGTAATCGGCCTTGCCGATGTCGATCGCCGTGAACAGGTCTTCAAATGTCGGAAACGAAACCGTCACGCAATCTTCGCCTAAAATTCGCTGGGCGGCTTCTTCGCTAAACGTCCCGCGTTCGCCGAGAAAAGCGACCCGCGATTTGCCCGTCAGGATCGCGGTATTGGCCGAGGCTCCGTTTTCTGTAAACGGTTTGTGATAGGTCTTCTGCTGAAGCTGGAGCGATTCGTCGATCACCCGCTGAAAAATATTTTCAATGCTCTTGTCGTCAAAAGGCCCAGGATTCTCGCTGCTCATTCTCGCAAGCACTTCGCGCTCGCGGTTCGGATCGCACAGCGAAGTATCGACGTTCGTCTTCGCCGCACCGACCTTCAAAGCGATCTCCGCCCGCCGGTTCAAAAGCCGCAGCAATTCGCTGTCGATAGCATCGATCTCGGCCCGCGGATTGTTTATCGTTCCCTCGCTCATTATCCTAAAGCCACGGCCTGTTCGACCGGATGCAGCCATTTACCAAACCGCGGATCGCGTCCAGCAACAGCTTCAAAAAAAGTGTCCTGTACCTGTTTCGTCACCGGCCCTCGCTTTCCTTCGCCGATTATTTTGCCGTCGACCTCGCGTATCGGCGTGATCTCCGCCGCTGTGCCGGTAAAGAATGCTTCGTCGGCGTTTAGCAGATCGTCCAATTCCAGCGATTTCGCCTCGACCGAAAAACCTAACTCGCCTGCGATCTCTATCGCCGCATCACGCGTGATGCCCATCAATATCGAATCGTCTGCCTTGTTCGTAACGATCTTCTCGTCTTTGATTACAAACAAATTCTCACCTGAACCTTCGGCCAAACTGCCGTGCATATCCAGCAGCAACCCTTCGTCATAGCCGCGAGAAAATGCGTCCTGTACGGCAAGTATCGAATTCAGATACTGCCCGCAAGCCTTCGCCGTCGTCGGCATCATGCTCGAATGAAATTTTCGCCACGGTGAAACCGTTATTCGCACGCCATGTTCCAACCCTTCTGCTCCCAGATACGACGCCCACGGCCATGCCATGATCGCAACTTCGACCGGGCACTTCCCCGGATGAAGGCCGAGGCTGCCGCTGCCCATATAAACGATCGGTCGAATGTAACAGCTCGCAAAACCATTACGCGCGATCAATTCGCAAACTGAATTTTCAAGCTCTTTGATCGAGTACGGGATTTGTATATTGTAAACCGCCGCCGAAGCGAGAAGCCGTTCGAGGTGTTCGCGCAGCCGAAAGACCGCCGGCCCCGACTCGGTTTCATAACAGCGAATGCCCTCAAACACGCCGCTCCCATAATGCAGCCCATGCGCCGAAACATGCACCGTCGCGTCCGCCCACGGAATGATCTCACCGTTCTTCCAGATCCAATCTATATTTTCGAATGACATCGGTCTTAGTTCGTAGAATTCTAAGAGTTATAGAGTTTGGGGAGTTCATAGAGTTTTTAGAGTTCCATGAGTTCGACGAACCCTATAGACTCTCTAACTCAACAAACTCTATAAACTCTCTCAGACGCCCCACAAAAACTGCTCAGGATTACTATGCAAAGCCTTATCCTGACCTGACTGCCAATCCGGCCGGTTCTTCGAGCAAATATCGATGGCAACCGTATGCTCCAGCACTTCCGACGAATGTGGCACACCCGCCGGAATACACAGCAGTTGATTGCCTTCAACGATCACATCGCCATCCGGCAAATGAAACAGCCAAGCACCGTGCAGCACGTAGATCACCTCTTCCGTGTCATGCGAATGCGTTTCGGTCACCTCGCCCTTCTCCACCTCGAGCTTCGCCACTGCCAGCGTTTCGCCGTAAACTGCCTTTCGCAAATATGACGTGTTCACCACATCCGTTTCGACTTTGTCCAGATCGTAAAACTGCATAAGACACCTCAAAAAACTGATCTATTTTCGAATCGTTTACTGACTGCTGATAGCTATCTCAATTCTTCGCCGTATTGACCAACCGGTTTTGCGCCAGCCACGGCATCATCGCACGCAGTTTGGCACCGACCTCTTCAATCTGATGCTTCTCGCCTTCGCTTTCGAGCCGTTTGAAATTTTCCTTGCCCGAATCGCACTCGCTCATCCATTCGTCGGCAAACTCGCCGCTTTGGATCTCACTCAAAATTTTCTTCATCTCGGCTTTTGTCGCGTCGTTGACAATGCGGCTGCCGCGCGTCAGATCGCCGTATTCCGCCGTGTTCGAAACCGAATAACGCATGTTCTTGATGCCGCCTTCGTACATCAGATCGACGATCAGCTTCATCTCGTGGAGGCACTCGAAATACGCCATCTCCGGTGCGTAACCCGCTTCGGTCAAAGTCTCGAATCCAGCCTGGATCAGCGACGTCAGCCCGCCGCACAAAACGGCCTGCTCGCCAAACAGATCGGTCTCGGTCTCTTCCTTAAAATTCGTCTCGATGATACCCGCCTTTCCTCCGCCGATAGCGCAAGCGTATGACATCCCGACGGCGTTCGCGTCACCCACCACATCCTGATGAACAGCCAATAAACAAGGGACTCCGCGTCCCTTTTCATACTCAGCCCTGACAAGATGTCCCGGCCCTTTCGGCGCCACCATGAACACGTTCACATCTGCCGGTGGGACTATTTTTTTGAAATGTACTGAGAATCCGTGGGCAAAAGCGAGGTATTTTCCGGCGGTAAGCTCAGGCTCGATCTCGTTGCGGTAAACGGTCGGTGCAAGCTCGTCCGGCACAAGCACCATGACCACATCGGCCTTTTGCACGGCCTCGCTCGTCAGCGTCACCTCAAGCCCGGCGTCCTGCGCCTTTTGCCATGACTTGCTGTTTTCGGGCAGTCCGACGATCACCTCGACACCAGACTCCTTCAAATTATTAGCATGCGCGTGCCCCTGCGAGCCATATCCGATAACGGCAACCCGCTTGTTCTTTATCAACTGTGTGTCCGCATCCGAATCGTAAAATACTTTCATGAATATTATCCTCTTTAATGTTCTTCTTCTTTTGTTTTCCTTTGCGTACTTCGCGATCTTTGCGTGAAATAATCCGCCCGGCTACGCAACAGCAATTTGAGATTCCGTATCATCCGTCGTCAACCGATTGATCGCCACATAACCAGTACGTGCAACTTCATTCAATTGAAACGACTCGAGCAGCCCGATAAATCTATCCACTTTTTCCTTGTTCCCCGAAGCTTCTATTATCAGCCTGTCGTGCGTAATATCAACGATCTTCGCACGGAAAATATCGACCAGATTCTTGATCTCCTGCCGATCGGCAGGCGTTTTTGCGTTTACATCGATCAAAGCCATTTCGCGCTCGATATGCGGGAGGCTTGTCACCGATTTCGCCTCGCGAACACGTGCCAGCCGCGAGCATTGCTTCAGAATCTGTTCGATTACCGCGTCGTCGCCCTCGGTCACGATCGTACAACGCGACCAGCCATCTTCGAGCGTCGTCCCGACAGTGATCGTCTCGATGTTATAACCGCGGGCCGAAAACAACCCGACAATCCGCGACAACTCGCCCGGTTCATTAGCAACTAATATCGAAAGCGTATTCCTCATCACTATTCACTATTTAAGGATCATATTCCTCGTATCCTGCCCCGCCGGGATAATAGGAAAGACGTTCTCTTCCTTACTGACGACAATATCCATTATCGTCACACCTTTATGTGCCAATCCTCGTTCCAAAACGTCGGCAAGTTCCGAAGGTTTTTCCGCCCGTAAACCCAAAGCTCCATACGCTTCAGCCAGCTTGACAAAATCCGGCGAGATCGACAGATCGACCTCCGAGTAAGCACGGTCATAAAACATCTCCTGCCACTGCCGAACCATGCCGAGATAGCCGTTGTTCATGATCAAAACCTTGAGAGGAATTTTGTATTGGATCGCCGTGATGATCTCCTGGTTCGTCATCTGAAAACCGCCATCGCCGACAACCGCAACAACCATCTGGTCCGGACACGCAAGCTGCGCACCCATCGCCGCTGGAAGTCCAAATCCCATCGTCCCCAGCCCGCCGCTGGTCAGCCATTGACGCGAGCGTTTGAAAGGGTAAAACTGTGCGGCCCACATCTGATGCTGACCGACGTCGGTGACGATTATCGCGTCGCCGTTCGTAATGCGGTGCAGTTCTTCGATCACCTGCTGCGGGTTGATATCGGTCTCCGAATATTTGCAACCGAAAGGCACCGCATCAAGCCACTCGGTCAGCTTCGTCCACCATTCCGCGCGTTTCGCTTTGCCCGCATTGAGGGCCGCACCTTCGCGCGATTCTAGCTTCGCGGCAATACGCTGCAACGCCGATTTAGCGTCGGACACAAGCGAAATATGCGGCTGCTTTACCTTGCCTATATTCGAAGGATCGATGTCGATATGAATTATCTCGGCCTGCGGTGCAAAAGTAGCGAGTTTGCCGGTAACGCGGTCGTCAAACCGCACACCGACCGCCACCAAGAGATCGGCTTCCGAAACGCCCATGTTCGCCGCGTAAGTTCCATGCATGCCGAGCATCCCGAGCGACAGTTTGTGCGCCGTCGGAAAACCGCCCAGCCCCATCAGCGTCGGCGTCACCGGAGCCTGCAGAAGCTCGACGACCTTCATCAGATCGTCCGCCGCACCGGACGTGACGATGCCGCCGCCGACATAAAATATCGGCCGCTCGGCGTTAATCAATCTATCCGTTATTGTGTCGAGGATCGCCTCGTCGCCGATTGGCGGAACGTCATCGGCAAACACTCGTGCAAACTTGGTCCGAGCTTCTTCGCAAATATGAGCCGTGATGTCTTTCGGCACATCGATAACCACCGGCCCCGGCTTGCCCGATGCCGCAATGTGAAATGCCTCGTCGATGATCGCGGCAAGATCGCGCACATCCCTCACCAAATAGCTGTGCTTTACAATCGGCAGCGTCAACCCAAATGTATCGACTTCCTGAAACGCATCTGTCCCGATCACCGGCAGCGGCACCTGCCCCGTGATAACGACCAGAGGTATCGAATCCATATAAGCCGTCGCGATTCCGGTTACGGCGTTCGTAGCACCTGGCCCGGACGTAACCAAAGCTGCACCAACCTTTCCAGTCGCGCGGGCATAACCTTCGGCAGCATGGACGGCTCCTTGCTCGTGCCGGACTAAATAATGCGTGATCTCGTTGCGAAACCGCCAGAGTTCGTCGTATATATGCAGAACCGCTCCACCCGGCAGCCCGAATATCGTATCGACGCCGTTCCGGATCAAACCGCGTACAAGAATCTCTGCCCCGCGCATCGGTTTATCGACCGGATCGTTTGCCGATCCAGCCGTATCCTCGCTTACCGCTGTTCCTGTCACTGCGTCTCGCATAGTCTATATTCCGCTAAAATCGAAAAGGCCATCTTCCTTTCGGATGACAGCCTTTTTTCTGAATAGTATTCAGCATAGACATCATCCGCATCGCGCGTTTCGCACGACCACGATAATGCTAATAAAATAAAAATTTGATATCACTAAAAGTTATGTTTTTGAGCTAAATATAACAACGTCTGTCTGACGTTGTGTTTACTATAAGAAATGTTTTTGTGTTTGTAAAGCCTTTTTTATCGGAGGCCGACAAAAAAATCTCTCTCCATACGAAGAAGGGAGGGAAACCATCTTGGCGGACGGGCGGTTCTATTTCTTATTTGCTGGTTGCGGCCTGGGCCTCAGCGCTTGCCGCTACTTCAGCCGCGTGTCCGTCGCTGCGTTTCGGCAGCGGTTTTGCATAAGCCTTGCGAGGAATGAGCGTGATGGAGTTAAGCTTGATACGCCTGCGAACGGCTCCGTCAGTTTCTTCGACCTTTTCAAAATCGAACGAGCATGTAAAATGCCCGGCCGAGAGCTTCTTGCAGAAATCTTCCGAAAGGTGAAACAAAAACGCATCGGCATATTTGCCCATGCTTTCGTCAACCTGGCCTAGAAGCTCGCCATCTGGAGCGTCAAGAAATACCGGGACACTCTCAATTGCATCACAGCGTGAATAGTATTCGCCGAGGACATGTCGGCGCGAAAGCGCGATTGGTGCATATGCCATATATATACTTTAACACGGATCGCCCGATCTGCGGCAAAATAAATCAGACTCGACCGATAGCAACCGGGGTTTTAATAAATAAACGCTCCTTGCGTCGGCAGATCGCCGTTCTGTCCGAACGCGTTGATGATCTGTCCCGCAGTTGAGCCGACGATGTACCAGGTGCCGTTTGATGGCCTGAAGACGGCAACATCGGCCTTTCCGTCGCCGTCGTAATCGGCCTGGAACGGTCTTGTCCCCCGCAACTCCCCAGCCAATCGTGTCGAAGCCGGCGGTGCTCTGTATCCTGAACCACTGTCCGGTCGATGGCCTGAACACGGCAACATCCGTCTTCCCGTCGCCGTCGTAATCCGCCGGAACTGGGATGTCACCGGTCTGGCCCCACGTCTGCACGAAGAACCCGAAACCGGTCTTCAAGATGTACCAGTTGTTGTCCGACGGCCTCCAGACAGCTATATCGGCCTTGCCGTCGCCGTCAAAATCGCCAACTACAGGCTTATCTCCCGCAACTCCGAATCCGACCGTTGAGAACGTATTATTCAAACTGAACCTCGTAAACCACTGTCCCGTAGAAGGCCTGAATACGACAAGATCAGCCTTGCCGTCGCCGTCATGATCGGCCGGTACTGGCAGATCGCCGTTCGCTCCCCAACCGACCGTAGTGAAGGTCTGGCTGCCTGAATTAAACATGAACCACGTCCCGGTCGACGGCCTGAAAACCGCGATATCGGTCTTCGCGTCACCATCGTAATCCGCCGGTGCGATCAAATCCCCAGCCACGCCGAACTGCATCGCCATAAAACCCGCCGTTCCGCGAAGTATGTACCAAATATTGTCTGTCGGCCTGAGAACCGAAAGATCCGAGCGTCCGTCGCCGTCATAGTCGAACAACACCGGCTCCGAGACAGGTGGGCCGACATCGGATATTGTGACTACCGCCGTGTTCGGCACGCCAAGCGTCGCTCCGCCCGTCGCATCCGACAGAATGAGGTTGAATGTTTCATCAGGTTCGGGCACGCCGTCATTATTGATCGGAATTGTTACGGTCTTTGAAGTTTGGCCGCCGTCAAAGGCGAGCGTACCTGATGTTGCCGTGTAATCCTGTCCTGCGATCGCTGTACCGTTTGAGGTTGCGTAGTTAACGGTCACGTTGTTTGCCATGCCGCCTGTTCGCTGCACTGTTACCGTAATCGAGCCGCCCGGCTCGCCCGCCGTATAATCAGCCGAATTAAAGCGGAACGCACCGCCTAGATCGTCATTTACAATCGTCGCTAAGCCCTGAGCATCGGCGATAATCGCTCCGATCGGACCACTCAAATCGACAAAGAACGTCTCGTTCGATTCCCTGTTATAGTCACCGTTAACCAACACAGTGAGCTGCTTGCTGTTTTCGTTGGCGTTGAAAGTGATCACCGCCTCAACTATCGATGCGTAATCGCCGGGTGACGCCGCACTTCCGTTTGCGGTCGAATAATTCACTGAAACAGGTTGAGCGGTTTGCCCGGTCTTCGTAACCGTGAACGTAAAAGCGGTCTGGCCTGCGTCGCCCTCGTTCTTCGAAATATCGTTGATCGAGATCGCCGGTGGATCGTCATTGTCCACGATCGTCAGAATCGCGTTTATCGGCGAGCCAAGTGTCGCTCCTCCCGTCGGGTTATCGAGCGCAAGGTTTATCGTTTCGTCATCTTCATCGATCTGGTCATTAATGATCGGAACGCTAAACGTTTGCGTAGTCTGATCCGGTGCGAAGACGAGTCCGCCCGAAACGCGGTTGAAGTCCTGTCCGGCCGTGGCTGTTCCATCGAGTGTAAAAAATGAGACCGAGACACCGGACGAAAGCCCGCCGGTCCGTTTGACGGTGATAACTGCCGTCGGAGTACCTTCGTTTACCGTATATGTTGCCGATTCGAAACTTATCACGCCGGCTCCGTCGTCGTTGCCCAATGTTCCGACTCCCTGCGAGTCGAAAATAGTCGAATTTGTAGCGCCACTTAAATTAACGAAGAATGCCTCGTCGGGTTCTATAACGAAATCACCGGCGATGTTGATCGCGACTTGCTTCGAAGTTTCGCCTGGATTGAAGACAAGAGCGTTAGAGACAACCGCGGTGTAATCCTGTCCCGCTGTCGCCGTGCCGTTCTCGGTCGAATAATTCACTGTCACCTGTTGTCCGGACGCATTGCTCAGCGTCACGTTAAAGAGCATCTGATTCGGACCGTTGCCTTCCAGTTGGGTCACATCGTTGATCGAGATCGACGGCTGCGAATCGTTATCGACGATCGTCAGCACCGACGTTCCCGGCGTCCCGATTACGGCACCGCCAGTCGGATTACTCAACGCAATGTTGACCGTTTCATTGTTTTCCTGCGACAGGTCTTCCAAAATCGGAACTGTGAAATTCTTTGCCGAACCGTCGCCATCGGCCCAGCTTAGAGTGCCAGAGGCTCCTGTGTAATCCTGACCAGCCGTCGCCGTTCCGTTAGAAGTAGCGAAATCGACCGTCACCGCTCCCGCACTTCCACCCGTTCGCGTGATGGTGATCGTGGCATTCGCGGAGTTTTCATTTATCGAGTAAGTCAGCGAGCTAAGTTGCAAAGACCCGGCACCGCCACCGGCTGAGTCGTCATTTACGATTGTTCCTGTCCCCTGCGAATCGGAAATTGTCGAGTTCGTCGCGCCGCTTAGATTAACTAAAAAAGCTTCGTCCGATTCGACGGTTGTGTCGCCGTTAATACTTATTGCGACCGGTTTTTGCGTTTCACCGGGATTGAACGTCAGCACCTGGTTCGGCACCGCCGTGTAGTCGACCGGAGCCGTCGCGGTTCCGTCGGCGGTCGCGTAATTTACGGTTACCGTTTGCGTCGATGCGGAGCTGAGCGTTACCGTGAACGTCATCTGGTTCGGGGCGTTGCCTTCCGCCTGAGTGACGTCGTTGATCGAGAGGCTCGGGATCGTCGGCGTTTCATTGTCAACAATTGTAAGTGTCGCCGGATTTGGCGAGCCTATCACCGCTCCGCCGACCGCATTACTCAGCGTGATGATGACAGTCTCGTTACCCTCGGAAGCACTATCGTCCGTGATTGGTATTGTGAATCCCTTTGCTTCGCTGTCGCCGTCCGCCCAGAAAAGTGTGCCGAACGTCGTCGCGTAATCCTGTCCGGACGTGGCAGTGCCGTTCGAAGTGGTGAAGTCGACGGTGATCGGCCCTTCGGAATCCTCAGTCCGCGTTACAAGTATCGTGGCGGTCACTCCGCTCTCGCTTATCGTATAAGTTGCCGAATCGAACTGTACCGATCCAGCCGCGAATGTGTTGACGGACGGCCATGCAGGAGCCCGAAGATCGTATCCCGACGAAAGGAATGTTGGCCCGAACAACGAGCCGGCCCGTGTCGGCTGCTCAGCGTTTGCCGTTCTGGGCAAAATAAACGTCGCGAAAAAAGCGGCGAAAATAAAAATAAATGCAAATATCGATTCGACACCAGTCCTCTTCACCCTCATCATTTAATCCCCCAAGATCAACAATTGTTTAAACGGCGCAGCTTGCGTCCTGTCAATTTGCGATCGGCCAAAGCGGCAACTCTTACCGATACACGCAATTCTGTATGTTTGAAAATTAGGGCAAGTATACAGCCTGTGTCAATATGCTGGCATACATAGCGGAAATTAATTATTTACAGGTTTTTGTGGAAGGGTTTGTCCAGCTAAAATTGCGGTGGTTGAACGCTACTTTTTTTGAAGAAGCCCGAAGCAGCAAGCTCTTTATCGCCAAAACTAAGCCGCAAAAAAGGCACAAAAAGCACGAAGAACTTTTCATCTTTTTCGCGCTTCTCGTGCCTCTTTGCGGCTAATTATTATTAGTTAGTA
>CAVXVF010000009.1:0-531315 GCA_963765045.1 Blastocatellia bacterium
CTCCGTGTGCGACTTTTAGTAAGCAAACAGCTTTGCGAGCTGTAGCGGTGAAACGTGACGTGTTAGGTTGAGTTTTAGGCCGAGGGTATGGGCCAGGACCTTGCGGATGACGCGATTGGCCAGATGCCAGGTGTCGCGAGCCCAGACACGTTTGATGTTAAAGCGTTCTCTCAACTGTGAGAACACGGTTTCGATAAGTTGCCGGTGCCGGGAGATAATACGGCTTCTTTCGGGCATCGGGTCGGTGGACCGCATTCTAAACGGGGCACAGATCTCAAGCACCTGATCCTTGAACTCGGTTTTCAGATCCGGCTGCCAGTAGTTGCGGTCGCCGAGACAGCAACCTTGTGTTTTTTCAACCAGTTGCGGCAGCATGGCCGTGTCCGAGACATTCGCCGGGGCGACCGCGAGCCGCCTTATCCAGCCCTCGCTTGAGATCCGCACGTGGAAGCGAAAGCCGAAGATCGTAGCTTTTCCGCCGTGGTCCTTTCCATAGGCCGCCAGAGAGTGGAAAAGACGTGCCGATGTGGCCCGGACAAAACGGCACACTGAAACCGGAAAGCTGTCCACTATCGAGAATGGCGAGGCCTGCTCCGGCGGCAGAAGCCTTTGCCACAGCCACTCTTTTATGCTCGAAAGATTCGCCGACTGTCGCACGAATGTCGTCCGGTGCATCTTCCGAAGGGCCGGGAACCATTCACTATAATGACGCCGAAAGTATTCAAATATCGATTTGTCCGTATCCAGACCGATCAACTCGCCGACCGTCTCGATAGTCACCGCTTCGGCGTCCGTCAACCCCGGAGCGAACCCGCGCCCACGAATTCTTCGCCCCAACTGCTTGAAAAGATCGTCAATCATGCAAAATATGCTTATAATTACCATGTCCAAGTTCATTTGCGTAACCCCCGTTAGAAAAGTTTCGTAGCTTATCTTTCGATGTTACCAAACCTTGGACTTTACTTTATCTACCCGCGATAAAAGTCGCACACGGGGTTAGTAAATAAACGCCCCTTGCGTCGGCAGATCGCCGTTCTGCCCGAATGCGTTTTGTATTATCCCCGCCGTCGAGCCGACGATGTACCATGTGCCGTTTGATGGCCTGAAGACGGCAACATCTGCCTTGCCGTCGCCGTCGTAATCGGCGGGAACTGGTCTGTCCCCCGCAACTCCCCAGCCAATCGTGTCGAAGCCGGCTGTGCTCTGTATCCTGAACCACTGTCCGGTCGATGGCCTGAACACGGCAACATCCGTCTTCCCGTCGCCGTCGTAATCCGCTGGAACCGGGATGTCTCCGGTCTGCGCCCCACGTCTGCACGAAGAATCCGAAACCGGTCTTCAAGATGTACCAGTTGTTGTCCGACGGCCTCCAGACAGCGATATCAGCCTTGCCGTCACCGTCAAAATCGCCAACTACAGGCTTATCTCCCGCAACTCCGAATCCGACCGTTGAGAACGTATTGTTCAAACTGAACCTAGTAAACCACTGCCCCGTCGATTGCCTGAATACGACAAGATCGGCCTTGCCGTCGCCGTCATGATCGGCTGGTACGGGCAGATCGCCGTTCGCTCCCCAGCCGACCGTAGTGAAGGTCTGGTTGCCTGAATTAAACATGAACCACGTCCCGGTCGACGGCCTGAAAACCGCGATATCGGTCTTCGCATCACCATCGTAATCAGCCGGTGCAAGCAAATCACCCGGAACGCCAAACGTCATTACCATATATCCGGCAGTTCCCCGAAGAACATACCAATTCCCATCCGACTGCCGCCAAACCGACAGATCGGCACGCACATCGGCGTCGTAGTCAAACAACGTCGGCCGTGCTCCGAAATCGTATTCGTAAACACCGCGACCGTGCGTCGAGATTCGCAAAACTCTCTCCGTCCGGTGAAATTCCATCCCGAAAACCGCGACTCGAGGCAGCCCAACGCTAAATGGCTCCCAGCTCGTACCGCCGTTTTGCGAACGGAATACGCCGATGTCCGTCCCGGCAAAAAGATTCTGCGAATTTGCCGGATCGATAGCAAAAGTGTTCGTTGGCACATCCGGGATGCCGGTTCCCGAAGCCGTCCACGTCGGACTTCCCGAAAGCAGATTTGTCGTCTTCCAAACGTGCTGACCTGCCGCAAGTCCAAAGCCGTTCAGCGCGACGTAAGCGATGTTTGAATTGGCCGGATCGATCGCGACACGCCCGACGTAACGTGCCGGGATCGGGCCGGTAATGTTCGTCATCGACGTCGCGGCGGCGGTCGTCGAAAGAAAGATCCCACCTGTGGTCGTGCCGACGAGTCGTATGTCGTCATTTTGCGGCGAAATACCTATGGCGCTGATACGGGCAGGCAATACGCCGCTAACGTCAGTCATCGTCGTACCCGTATTAGCTGATCGGTAAAGCCGCGTTGTACCGAAATATAAGGTCGATGGAGTTCCCGGCCCGTGGACCATCGGAGCATAAAACAGCACGGCGTCAGCGCATAGGATCCCGTTATTTGAGTTTCCACTCTGACACCCGTGAAACGACAACCAGTTCGGGTCACCGTTCGCTACGGTTGTCGTTGCTCTGCTAAATCCGATCTGTGTGTTGGTTTGGTTAAAATAAGTGTGATAGGCCGTAACGCTTGTCGGAGTAGGCGAGTTCTGGTCGATCACTGTAAAACCGCCGTCGCCGCCGTCCGATCTGACCCATTCGATTCCATCCGGCGCCAGAAACTGCGTACCGTTATCCTGCGTTCCGCCGAGCGTGTAGTTGCGGCTTACCGGATGCAGCGAGATTCCCTGAAACTGGGTTGCGCTGATCGAGGTGTTATTCAGCGTCGCCCAAACGATCGGCGTCGCATTCACGTCGTCGGTTCTCCAAACGCCGCCGTCACTGCCGAAATACACACGGCTCGGATTAGACGGCGCCACGCCGAAAGCCTGCGTATCGACGTGCAGATTTGTCGAACTGTTAACAAAGCTAGTTCCTCCGTTCAGCGACCGTCCGAATGGAAGCGCCGGTGAGCCGCCGAGAAATACCTTATTCGCGTCATTTGGATCGACCGCGACTGCAATATCGTAGAAGCACTGCGGATTACAGAAACCGGCTCCACCCGCAACCGCCGCAAACGTCGCTCCGCCATCGACCGATTTAAACACCGTACCGTTCGCGGTCCCGCTCGCCGCGTACACAGTCACGACACCGCCCGTATTATTCACCGCAAGCTCCGCGCGGCCCAGGGATGAGCCGTCGCCCGTTACGAGAGTTCGCGTAAATGTCGGCGTCGCACTCAGGGCGTTCGTCGAAAGGTAGATGCCGCCGTCGCCCGATCCTGTTCCGCCAACAACCGTGATGATCAAGCGATCAGGATTTCCCGGTTCAATCGCAGCATCGGCGATCGAACGGCTGGTTGCCAGAGTTCCCTGAATCGTCAATTGCTGAAACACGGGATTTGCCGCCAACGCGTTAGTGGTCCGGTAAATTCCGGCATTCGGTAGCGTTGCCCCGACCGTCGTTCCGCCGATCCCTGCTATCCCCTGGGCCGAAGCCGCAAAAAGTATATTCGGATCGGTCGGATGCACGATGATCTCGCTGATCCCGCGTCCCGTAAAAATATCGGTACCGCCCGAATTCTTGTTCAACGGTCCGGACACAACCGGAGCAGTGTCTGCATTCGTAATACGGTAAATACCGACGCCGAAAAAGCTGTCTAGCGAAAAGGCCGTTTCGCCCGTGCCGACAAAAATTGTCGAAGGATCCGATGGCGAGATGGCGATCGAGCCGATCGACAGTGTCAGAGCATCGTCAAGCAGCGGCGTCCAGGTCGCACCGGCATTTAGCGAGCGATAAACTCCGCCCTGGGCCGCTCCGACATAAACGATATCCGGATTCGTTGGATGCACCGCGATCGCGGATATTCGTCCGCTGTAAGACGTTGCCGCATTAACCGGGATCGGTGCCGGCCCGAGTGCGTGCCACCTGGCAACGCCTGATGGCCGCTGGTTCAACGCCTCGCGTTTTGCAGCAAGTTCCCTTTCGCCACGCTCCATATCACGGACTGCCTTCGTCCGCGACCCCTTTTTTGCAGTGTCAACACCGCGCCACATTCCCAACTGGTCGGCCCGAAGCCGCATGTACTCTTCCTTGTTGATCTTCACGCTAGACGGCGAGGGCAAATCAGGCTCGGACTCGTCAAACGGCTTTCCGTTTGGCCTTTCGGCCGAAATGTACCACCACGCCGACGCACCAGCGACAACCATAAACATAAAAATTACGAGCAGCGATCTAAAGGTTTTCAAGTTGCGACCTCCGGTTTTATGACTTAAATGTATGGGCTGTTTGTAAGTCGATTGATTGAGACTATCCGTCTATGCAATGCAGTTAAATATTTTTACCACTTTTCAAACCGTAATACCAGCAAAATCTAATCTCCAGTCCATACCGCGAGCGATAGCGACCGGGTTCTTGTATGAGCGTGTCTTTTTAACCGCCAAAGAAACCTGCCAATGTTGAGATGAGTGGCCCGGCTTTCAACGCCAAGTCGGCTACCTTGAGGGCAGTTTCCAACGAAGTAATTTTTGATTTTGCTAACGCGATCACCTCCGGTGTTTGTTCCTTCTCACCCAACTGATTAATTCGGTCTATTTCAGCTAGACGTTCTTCCTTATCTAAGTTAGAAAGTGATGAGCTATTGACCAAACCTGCAAGAGCTTTAATAGCTTCAGTAAAATCTGGATTTATATTGTGGGTAACGGTAACGGTTTGTGTATTGCCCTGGCCGCCCATCTGAAGGACGCCATAATTATTACCGGTAAATATCGCCTTTCCCTGTTCATTTAGCCGCACATTCCCACCCTGTTCATTTATCTTTTGCACCCAAGCTTCCATGTAGATATAAACGTCGTCCTCAATATGGTCTTCAGTATCGACGATCTTCCAGTAATCTCGGCTACCTTTTATTTGAATAACATCATCGGGATAGGCGTCTATCTGTTCCGGAAACTGAAATACGACTTGCCTTCGGTCATTTTGGGCCATTTCTTTTAGACCCCTAACTTCAAACGATTCCATTTGGGCCGTTCCGAAGTTCTTATGGACAAATACCCTTTGTCCTTGCAGTCTTAAACGAATCTCATAACTCTTTCTTTGGGCCCGTGCAACACTCATTACAAACCTCCTGAAATTGTACAGATTTTAACACAAATAATTAAGTGTTTCACCCTTGAAACGCAACTTTATTGGCAGTAAGATTCTACTCAGTGAGGTGTGATACAAGACTTAGACTATAATGCGGGCCAAATAATGTTCCTTTTGCAGTTCACAATCGATTGGAATTCTCTAGCGACCGGGGCTGCAGGCGGGTTAATTGTATTCTTAGTCACTTTGGTTTCTGAATATTTCGTTCGTAAATACGAAAGGTATCAAGATAAGGCTGAGCAACAAATCGTTCGTTTTAAGAATGAGACCAGAACAATTACCAGTACAATCTTTAGCTATCTTGGACCTGGGTCGAGCGTTGAGATGATGAAAAGCGACTTGGGTCCGCCTAATCGACAGTTTACAACTGAAGCTGGATTATACAGCGCGGAAACGCTTGGCTTTGCTTCTGATCATGAACTAGATTACTCGAAGGAATTCACCGCCTACCTCTATCTTTTCAAGAACGGTCAAGTAAAACTTTTATCAGAGGATAAGGAAACGATTGTGGCCTTGACTGTGATGGCAAATGGAAAAGACATTCTTCTTCCGTTCGAAGAAGCCGAATTCCTGAACTCATACATGATTGAGTTCGATTTCTTTGATGATAGGAAAATCATTGCGGAACATATGCCGGGTTGCTCCGACACGGTTACTGCGCTTTCGGCATCTTATTACCGTCCGAGCCCGATGGTCATTACCTATTTTTGTTATCACGACCAAATGGATTACTACGAGGCCGATGTTACACATAATCCGAAGGAACTTATAGGGGCACGGATAAATGGTGTGTGCATTTCGTCAGATTTGGAAAATGTGTCCTACCTCTATTTATCTGAACTCGTTTAGAACTCAATATCCTCGACGTTTACTTAGGTGGAACCAGAGTCCCGCCTCAAATTTACTGGCTACTACCTACGGCTTAAACTCATGTTTCTTGCGTTGTTGTTCGCGCATTAATTTCTCCTGTTTGGCGGCACGTTCCTTAAACATTTGAGTGTAGACGTTCGGATCGTCCATGCTAAGACTATAGGTTCTTCGACCGTATTCGGAGATTTGCATTTCAAAGTCCTTACAGCTCAACTCCTTTTCCGAGGTTAACGAGTTTGAGGACCAAGCGTTCGGCAACCCCAGCGATTTAGATATAGCGGTCTGAAATTCTATAATTCCGCTCCATTGTATAGAGTCATCGTAGTAGACGGCGATTCTGTAAAGAGTTCCCTTAAAGAAACTCAAGAATATACCTTTAGTACCCGACACAGATTTAACCACCGCCTCCGTGGTGTTATCGAAGATCGTGTAGCGCTTCTTTTGAGCAATAATCCTCGTCCTGAGAGCCAATGCAACCTCCGCGATCGTCATTCCGAGGCGAAGCTTTTGAACAGTAGGCTTCTCGCCACATAGGAGCGGTCGGACATATCTCAATGAGTTCGGTGTTGACGCTCGCTTTTCGCCGTAACGAGGAATTTTTATTTCACGTCCGCCGCCAAGCACAGAATTTGGGAATAGGCCGTTATACTTTGCAACTTCGGTCGGGTCTGCTCCGTTACGCGTCGCGAGCTTTGCAATTGTATCCCCTTCTTGAGCCTTAACAATTCTTGGTTCGACCGCGACCTGCCTGTTTTCTAACTGGAGTTCTTCGGAGCTGAGTTCGAGTTTTGAGAGTTCATCAAGCGGCGAGGGTTCGAACCCTCGTTGGTTGAAACCGACGACCGAGTCATTAGGTATTGGCGTTGCTGTCGAATTCGTCGGGGATGTTGATGTGGCGACTGTAGCAGAAGCTTTTGAGGGCTTCGCCAAAGCTACAACTTCATCGGCCAATTTCATGTCCGCATCCGTCCAATTCCACCCGCAAGTCGCCGAAAGAAGGCGAATCTGCGGAACTTGTGTATTCGACGGAAATTCCAGGCGATAAACTGTTTCGATCAGTTGGCTGTAGCAGCCCTGCAGCTACTGGTCACTCTGTATGTTCAGCGTAGAAAATAAAAAGACTTCAACGGATTTGTCGAAAGCTGCTCCGGTGTCAGATCTACGGTTCTCTTTCAGGGCGACCATTCCTTCTTTAAAGGATTTGCCCGCGTCATCGAGCACTTTCGTCACTGCTTCGCGTGCCTGCATAACCGCGGGAGTGGCATTATCGCTGCTTGAAGTCGTGGTAGTGATTTGACCGATAGCAGACGAAACGACGGTGAAAACAACAAGCGCAAGCATAATGAGTAGCTTTAAGTTTTGCGTCTTTTCCATGAGCTTAGAACTATGCCGACCCGACAGGCATCCGCAAGATATCACAAAAGGCGACGACGCGGAAGGAAAAGCACGTGGCGGGCCGAATCCGAACCTTAAGAAGTTGGGGACTGGTTGACGCAACATGCCATGCATGCGAAAAGAAACCAGACATACGGCAGGACAGGACCTTTAGGTCGGGGCTTCTGTAACGACGACGGTGCCGAGATAACTATAAGAAATAGCTGCATATCTTGAGGCAGATCGCTATCGAGACGGCGACCTAGCAAAGGATTTTTTGCTTCCCTCGCAGATATCGCATTTCTGTTACGTCGTATGACGGTCTTAACACTCAAAAAATTCATCTTGAGGTGGTTGGGAATCATGCTGCGACATATTTATGACAGGCTGGAAGTGACGGGAGATCTGACGGCGGTGTTCGATCCGAAACCGGCGCGTGGGCCTCCCACCACCCCTCCTCAGGCAGGAGGGGAGCTTAGGCGGTGGAGTATTTGCGGCGGTTGCACCTCGGTTTCGCATCGGCGCCTTCGATCTCGGAAACGATCCGGTAATCAGACCTCAAAAAAAGATTGACGCTTCCGCCCGTGAACCGTTAAACTTGTTTTGACGGTTTATCTCTCTTTCTTGGTTATCAATGTCCCTAAACCGTTAAACTCCAAAAGAAAACCACCCGCTTACGCAGGTGGTTCTGACAAGAATCCGGTTGCCGCCGCTTTCGGTGCTGCCAAAATGTACGCTAAAGCGTGAAATCTAAACCTCGAACACTGAATTCCGAACCAATCTATGCTGAGCAGAATTGACGATCTATTGCGCATGGCTATGAGCTTTGGCTCGTCGGACCTGCATTTGCGCGCAGGTTCTACTCCGGTCATCCGGGTTAATGGCGAGCTACGGCCGCTGTCGGGTGTGGCGAAGATGAATCAGGACGAGACGCTTGAGATGGCATTTTCGATGATGTCTAATCGTCAGAAGCAGCATTTCAAAGAGGTTTATGAGGTCGATATCGGCTACGGCGTTTCGGGCCTCGGACGTTTCCGCGTCAATATTTTTCAGCAGCGAAACTCCATCGGCATCGTCGCCCGCGTCATTTCGGACACGGTGAAATCGTTCTCGGAACTCGGCCTGCCGCCGATTCTCAACACTATTGCCGAAGAACATCGCGGCCTTATTCTCGTCACCGGTACCACCGGCTCGGGCAAATCGACCACGCTGTCCGCTATTGTAGATTCGATCAACGTGACCCGTAATTGCCACATCGTCACCATTGAGGACCCGATTGAATTTCTCCACAAGGACAAAAAATCGTTTGTCACCCAACGTGAGGTCGATGTCGACACGCGATCTTTCGCTGAAGCTCTTCGCGGCAGCCTGCGTCAGGACCCAGATGTGATACTAGTTGGCGAAATGCGCGATCTGGAGACGATCGAGACAGCCCTCGTCGCCGCCGAAACAGGACATCTGGTTTTATCCACTTTGCACACGCTGGACGCACAGGAAACGTTGACGCGAATCCTTTCGGCCTTTCCGCCGTTCCAGCAAAAATCGATTCGCATACAGCTCGCCGGATTGCTCAAGGCAGTTGTGTCCCAACGACTTATGAAATCGGCCAAAGGCAACAGCCGCGTCCCGGCCGTCGAGGTGCTTATCTCGACACCGCTCATACGAGACTACATCCTTCACGAGGACAAAACCGTCTCTATCCGCGACGCCATCGCCGCCGGAACATCGCAGTACGGCATGCAAACCTTCGACCAGTCCCTCTTTTATTTATATCAATCCGGCATGATTACACTTGAGGAAGCACTTCGCGGAACGACCAATCCCGACGAATTCCGCCTCCGCCTCGCCGGCATCCAAAACACGACGAACATCGCCAGAGAAGAAATGGAACAGCGAAGCGGCGTCGGCAACATCAGCGATATGATCACGCGGATGTAAACGCCGACAAATTATCTAGTTCGAAGGTGGCCTCGTGCCGCCTTTTTGTTCCGCACTTTCTTGTTCCTCTTGTTCTTTCCTTTTCATCCAGTTTCGTGGTCGATCTTTCTTCAATCACTTATCATGAAAAGATGGAACAAGACCGAACCACTGAACAGGAAGAACAAGACGGAACAGGAAGAACAAAGAGAAGCGCGACAAACTAAAGACGCGAAACTCCGCCGAGCTTCCGGTCAATCTGACTCATAATCGCCTAAATCTTTAATTTCTAAGGTTTTTCGACGGCGAAGTCTTGACACAAAAGGCCTTCGACGTGTAGATTTTAGGTTTATGCGGCCTATCAGAATGGGTTCGGAAGCGATGCGAAGTTAAGTTCGGTTCCGAGTAGTCGCAATGGTTTTCAACTCAAGCTCTTTTAGCGAGATGTTTGGAAGCCGAGGGCTTAAAATTCTGACTCCACATAAAAACGAAGCGTTATATCAACGAGAATTTTTAAGTAAGGAAGTTCAAACTAGTAAATGGCAAATGAGGTTAACAACGAGACTGAAGAATCGAAAACCGGCGAAACTTCGGTCGTAGAACAAACACCCAAACAGGACGCTGTAGAAGCGTCTTCAACACCGGCTCATGAAGTAGCATCTGAAACGGCATCCGTACCGGCACCCGAAGCAACGGCAGAAACAACTACGGCACCTGAAGCGGCTCCTGCACCAGTCGTTGCGGACGCGCCGAGAACGGTCGTAAGGCCTGCTTCGATGGCACCGCCTGAAGCTCCCGCTCCGAAGACTGAAGCTCCCGCCCAGAAAGCGGCTGCCGATGCAGCGACGGATGAACCCCAGAGCACGGGTGATATCGATTTCGGCTCAATTTTGGAACAGTTCGAGCAGGAACAGACAATCTACCACGCAGGCGAATTGGTCGAAGGCAAAGTTGTCGGCGTGTCAGACCGCGGCATCCTGGTCGATTTCGGTTACAAGAGCGAGGGCGTAATCCCTGCTGAGGAAGTAGCTGCTGCCGACACTGAGCCGCCAAGCGTTGGCGACACAATCGAGGTCGTAATCAAATCGATCTCATCGGGAGACGCTCCGCCTGTTCTTTCGCGCGTCGATGCCAAAATGCGCAAGGTCTGGAACGACATCGAGGAACTTTTCAAGCAAGAGCAAACGGTTACCGGTCGCATCATCGACAAAACCAAGGGTGGTTTACGCGTTGACCTCAACGGAATAGAAGCATTTTTGCCAGGATCGCAGATCGATTCACGGCCTATCCGCAGCCTTGATTCCTACATCGGCCAGGACATCGAGACAAAAATCATCAAGTTCTCCCGCCGCCGTAACAACATAGTTCTGTCGCGTAAAGTGATAACCGACCTCGTTATCAACGAGCAAAAATCGGCGACGCTGAATCAGATAGACATTGGCTACGTGGTCGAAGGCACAATCAAAAATCTTACCGAGTACGGAGCGTTCGTCGATATCGGCGGAATCGACGGCCTTCTGCACGTGACCGACATGTCATGGGGCAGGCTCAATAATCCGGCAGATCAATTTAAGGTCAACGATCATATTCAGGTCAAGGTGCTAAAGCTCGACCGCGAAAAAGAAAAGATCTCGCTCGGCTACAAACAATTGCTGCCCGATCCGTGGTCGACTGTTGTCGAAGTTTATCCGGTCAATTCGAAAATCACCGGTAAGGTTTCGTCGGTCACCGAGTACGGAATTTTTGTCGAGCTTGAACCGGGCGTCGAAGGCCTCGTGCATGTTTCCGAGATTTCGTGGTCGAAGCGTTCGGCTAATCCGAAACGCATGTTTCATCGCGGCAACGATGTCGAAGTTCAGGTGCTTGGCGTCGATACCGACGAAAAGCGTATCAGCCTCGGCATGAAGCAGCTTCAGGCGAATCCGTGGGACAACATCCAGGATCGTTATCCGGTCGGAACGAAGATCCACGGCAAGGTCCGCAATCTTACCGACTTCGGTGCTTTCGTCGAGCTTGAAGAAGGCATCGACGGCCTCGTACATGTCTCTGACATCACTTGGGCCAAAAAGCTTAAACATCCGAAAGAACTTTTGAAGAAGGACCAGGAAGTTGACGCCATCGTTACAAATATCGACGCGGCGGGCCAGCGTCTATCGCTTTCGATGAAAGACCTGACGCCGAGTGCTTGGGAAGGCTTCGTAGCAACACACCGTCCAGGTGATGTTGTCCGCGGCAAGGTTTCGCGCTTTACAAGCTTCGGCGTATTCGTCGAACTTGGCGAAGGTCTTGAAGGCCTGTGCCACATTTCGGAACTGTCCGATGAACGCGTCGAGAGTGCCGAATCCGTGGTTCAGCTCGGACAGGAATTGGACTTTAAGATTCTGCGTATCGAGAACGACGATCAGAAGATCGGGCTTTCATACAGAGCAGTCGGCAAGGAAGACGAGCCGATTGTCGACACCCGTGTTTACTCATCCGAAGCAAAAGGCGGAATGGCCAGCCTCGGCGAACTTGCCAACCTGATGAAGAGCGGCGGTGCAGAAGAAGAGCCCAAGCCCGAATTGACCAAGGAAGAAAAAGAAGAAGCCAAAAAAGAGAAGAAAGCAAAAGCAAAGCAGGAATATGAGGAAGCCGAAGCCGCTAAAGCAGCGGCTGAAGCCGAGGCTGCTGCCAAAGCGGAAGCTGAACCGGAAACTGTTGTAGAGGGTGAACCAACTGCGGAAGCTGCGACACCATCTGAGGTAGATGCAGAACCAGTAGCCGATGTGGCTGCCGAGCCGGTCGCTGAAGAAACGACCGCTCCTGCAGAAGAAGCACCCGCTGAAGCCGTGGCAGAAGAAACAGTCGCTCCAGTGGAAGAAACGGCGGCAGTTGAACCTGTCGCCGCCGAGGAAACTGCTCCGGTTGAAGAAGCTGCTGCTGAACCCTCGGCAACTGAGGAAACCGCTCCGGCCGAAGAAGCAGTGGCCGCTGAACCGGTTAGTGCCGAAACTCCGGCTGAAGTTAAAGAGAATGAACCCGAAGAATCAGCTGAAAAGTCAGCTTAGCTTTTTCGAATGACGAGCTTGGGCGTAAACGATTAGTGGCTTGAGAGGATAAATAAAGATGACGAAAGCGGATCTGGTAGAAAAAGTCGCAAAAGAAGCTGAGATGACGAAGAAGGACGCCGAACAGCTCGTCGAGATTATTTTTGACAGCATTGTCGCAACATTGAACAGCGGCGAAAAGATAGAATTGCGTGGCTTCGGAAGCTTCCGTGTCCGTGAGCGCAACTCGCGAAAAGGGCGTAACCCGAAAACCGGTGCTGCCGTCGAGATACCGGCAAAACGTGTTGCTTACTTCAAACCTGGAAAGGAATTGAAGGAACTTATCAACAATGGTTAGATTCAAATTTAATTGAAATTCAGGCCCGAGCCATCCCGGAGATCTAATCTTCTGTACGGCCGGGTCTTTATTGTTCACTCTCGCGTTGCCGTCCGCTTCAGCCCGAAGAATCCGATCGTTGCAAAATACCCTGGAAACACCTTCATGTGGACCTTGCCTAGAAATTCCTGCGATGCAACCTCTACCATTTCATCAAGGATGATGCGGATCAGAAACGGGTTTTCGGGCGAGTCGTAATCGAGCTTGAACACGTCTATGTTTTTGTCCCTAAAACCAGGTCCGGTGCTCGTGTTGAAATAGTAGGCGTCGGTATTGCCATCGGCGTTTAGCCGAAAGAGCTTATAAAACGGCGTCAATATTTTCAGCAATGAAGCGCCTTTCGGTGTGAAGATATTAAAGCCCTTCGCATTCGCGCTTTCAAACGACTTACCCAGCCACGGCACTGGCCTGTTGCCAAGCAGATACGCCGCCCCATTATAAAACCCGCTTGGTGCCTCGGTCGGAGCCTTGCCCGCTATAAATTCCTTCTGCCGGCTGCTCTTGCCGACCAGAGATGTAACCAGCATCCAAAAGCCTAACCAAACCGCAACGGCGATAACAATATCAATTAATATCCAAAGGAAAAGCATTTCAACACCTCAAAAAAGAGATTTATAAACCATTCCCGTAACTATTCGCCTTGATCTTGAAGTAGGATTCGCTGCCCGTGGTTCGTTTTAATCCGCTGTCTTTGCTTGCGATTTATCCGGCTCGTGCGACCTGTCAATCGCCTCGTCCTCGATCTCGCCGCCGCGACTTACTGGTATGTCTGCCGGATTCGCGTATTTCACGCCGCCGTATTCGATATCGCCTTTGTCCGGCACTATCTTATATTGGCCGGAAGTAGGCGGAACGTAGCCCGGATAATCGACGCGGGAATGATAAATCGCAACCAGCGAGCGGATCATCGCCTCGCGGATCTGAGTCAGTTCACGCAGTGTCAGATCGCATTCGTCTAGCTGGTCGTCGCTCAAAATGGCGTCGATAATTTTCGTGACGATAAACCGGATGTTCTCCGGCGTTGGCTCGGCCAGACTTCGGGCGGCGGCTTCGCAAGAATCGGCGATCATCATTATCGCCGCTTCCTTAAACTGCGGTTTCGGCCCCGGATATCGGAAGTCGTTCTCGACAAATTCCTCGTCCGGCCTTGCTTCGGCCTGAGCCTTCTTCAAAAAATAGTGCAGCGTCCGCGTGCCGTGATGCTGCGGTATAAAATCGATAATCCGCTGCGGCAGCCCCATTTCCTTCGCCAGTTTCTGGCCGTAAGTGACATGGCTGATGATGATCTTCGCACTTTGGGCGGGCTTCAAACGGTCGTGCGGATTCGTGCCATGCTGGTTTTCGACAAAATGTTCGGGTGCCGCCGTTTTACCGATATCGTGATACAAAGCACCGATCCGCGTCAGTAATCCGTTGCCGCCGACAACTCGGCATGCTTCTTCGGCAAGCTGCCCAACTGCATGTGAATGCTGGTTCGTGCCCGGTGCACGCATCGCCAATTGCCCAAGCACTGGCAGATCTGCATTCGATAATTCAAGCAGCTTCACGTCCGTCAAAATGCCAAAAAGTGTTTCACAAAGCGGCAAAAATACCGCCGTCGCCGCAGCGGTAATTATCCCGCTTGCCAACCCACATGCGACCGCCAGCAGCACTGTATTCAAAATAAACGGCTGCTGCGTATATGCAATAACGGCAATGGCCAGCACGGCACCCGCAAATCCGACGAACGTGCCGGCGATTGTCACGGTCTGGCGGTTACGATAACGACCGATGCCGTAAACCGAAACGGACGACGCGATCGTCGCAAAGATAGCAAATTCCAGCCCTCTGGGAGCAAGCAGCCCGGCAAGCAGAGACGTGAATATACCCGTAAATAGTGCGGTCCGTCGATCGGCCAGCAAATTCATCAGCAAGCTGCCGAACGCGAACGGTATCGCGAATGCCCACAGACTCGGGTCGCTCAGCGGCGCCTTTACATTCTGCGAAGCAGTAAATTCAGCCAACCTGAAAAACACCGCCATGAGTGCCGTCTGGACGATAACAATGAAGCCGAAAAGCGCGAATGTCTTCTGCTCGGACAGAGCCAGCCTGGGCACTATGCCGCGATGCTCAATAAATTTCCAAGCGGCCCAAAACAGCCCGATGACGAGGATCAGCAATCCGAAGAACCGGTTTAGTTGCCGCGTCGATGATGAATAATTACGGATCGCTGAAATCTGCGACAGGATCTGCGGAGTTACGATATCGCCCTCATCGGCGATCTTCTGGCTGCGTTTGAGCGAAATTGTTTCAGGCTGGACGCCTTCGGCTTCAATTTGCCGGGCATTTTCCGTCGCCACGCTGTCGTAAATAACGCTCGGTTGTATGAGCGGTCCAAGAGCAGCATTGAAAGCTTCGGCCTCTTTTTCGGAAAGGCTTCGCAACTCGCCCAGGCCTTCGCGCAGTCGATTGCGAGCGTCCGAAAGAGCAGTCATCGTCATCTCTGGGTTCTTGGCCTGCCGCGAATCGGTCGGCTTCTGACGATCGACAATCGATATCTCTGCTTGCAAATACTGCTTGTCCTGATCGCTGTAAATATCGCCGGCCGCCGCCTCACGCAATATTCTCAAGATCGCATCCAGTTCGTTCGAGCTGAAATTGCGTGCCGAGAAAACCTTTCCGAGCTCGGCCCCGCCGACACCCGTCCAGCGTTCGTCTGACTTTGCGTTCGAATTGGCTTTATTGGCTCCGCCAGGAGCATCGGGTTTTCGCTTTAAACCTTCCCATGCCGAGCGGAAACTCTGAACAGCCTCATCGGCCCGTTTTGGTTCAAAAACAAAGATCGGAAAAATCGCTTCCCTAACGGTTTGGCGGTTTCGCTCGGTCGCTTCTTCGTCAACAAAATAGATGTCAGCCGGCGAGATGATACTCTCTCTCGCGATATCGCCTTCTTTATAGGTTTGTTCACCCGAAGCCCGCCAGATCGGATTGTTAATGAGCAATGTCGTAATCAGACACAGCAAAGCAAACCCAAGCCAAAACCGCTGATTCTCGGAAAGCCGCTCAAAAAGCCCCGAGGCTGAGTCCCAAACCTTTGTCCGCCACTTGGCCGCTGGCGATTTCAAATCCTGGATTCGTTTGCTCATTTTATACCGGGTTGTTAACTTCGTAGCCCAAACTCGGAACTGCGATCGTCTCCGAGACTTTCTCAACCAATCCGCGCAGCGTTGCACGGTGAATAGCCGAAACTGCCACGTATGTGACATCCTTGTCAAGCGAAATCTGCCTGGTAAGGACTTCGATCGTCGTCGCGTCGGTTAGATCGGTTTTGTTCAAAACGATAATTTGCGGTATCTCGTTCAGTTTAAGTTCGGTAAGAATCTTATCGACCGAAGCAATCTGCTGAATAGCTCCAGCATTCGATGCATCGACGACATGCACAAGCAGATCGCTGTCCGATATCTCTTCCAGCGTTGCCCGAAACGCCGCCACCAGAGTTTCAGGCAGATCACGGATAAATCCCACCGTGTCATTTATTATCACTTCCTGCTCATATGGCAGCCGTAGCCGCCGCGAGGTCGGATCGAGCGTCGCGAACATCTTCTTTTCGGCGTAAACATCGCTCTGAGTCAGCGAATTGAGCAGCGTCGATTTACCGGCGTTTGTATACCCAACCAGCGAGATGACCGGCAGATTCTTCTGTGCACGATTCTTCCTTCGTTCATATCGCTGTCGTCTAAGCCCTTCGACCTGTTTTTCCAACTGTGCGACCTTATCGCGAACACGTCGTCGATCTGTCTCAAGCTTCGTTTCGCCCGGCCCTCGTCCGCCGATTCCGCCCGCGAGACGCGAAAAAGCTGAGTTCTGTCCCATCACAAGCCTCGGCAATAAATATTTTAATTGCGCTAACTCGACCTGTAATTTACCTTCGCGTGACTGTGCCCGCTGGGCAAAAATATCAAGGATGAGCTGCGGACGGTCTATCACCTTCAAATCAGTCGCTTCGGACAAAATGCGGACCTGCGTCGGCGTCAGCTCCGAATCGAAAATAATAATGTCCGCGCCAAGCCGCATCGAGCGGATCAAGAGTTCTTCAAGCTTTCCGCGTCCAAGCAGAGTCTTCGGATCGATCTTCGGCCGCCGCTGAATTATTTTATCCAGCACTATCACATCAGCCGACGTAGCAAGCTCTTCCAATTCTATCAGCGACTCAGCCGCCTCATCGGCGTAACCGGTGGTCACGCTGACAAGTATTGCTCGGTCGCCCTTCGTATCTCGCGTCTTTGCCGACAGCCGGATGCGTGTCATTTCGCTTTCCAGCGATGTGATCAAGGCTGTGAAGTCTGTGTTTAGCTGCGACGGGATTTCAGGTTCCAAAAACTCATACGGTTTTGTGCCGGTCTCGTGTTCGAGTGTCTCTGCGTTCGTCGGTAAAAGGTGGGCCGAATAGACCAAGCCCGGCAGTCCTGAAGATTTCTCGACCTGCACGATCGACATTAGATCGAGCCGCAAAAGCGCTAAGTCGGTAAGGTCGTCTTGCGTCAGCTTTTCGCCCAGCAAATGCGTATGTACGCAGCGAAGTCCGCGGAATCGGTCCGTCGAAACTCGCGAACGACCAAAATCCGGCATCTCCAATTGTTTCGCCGTGCCGACCATCACATACTCAACCTTACCCTTGCGATTAAGTAGAACGCCGATCTGCCGGCCGGTTTCGTGCGAGATCTCCGACATCTGTCTCGCCAGCTCCTGCGATACGATCTGATCGGCAGGAACACGCCTTGTCGCAAGCCTTTCGATGCGGCGTATTTGATTATGTTTTAACCCTTGTGTAAATCCGTAAATATCGTTAATAGATCAGGCCTCCAAATTTGCGTTGAATCGAATTATACCAAAAAGTGCACGATTCAAGGCTCGGAGTTCCACTGCTTAAAGCTTGAACTCTGAACATAAGAAGATACAATCAACTAATGCAGCCGCGCACCAAACGCCAAAAAGACGTTCTCGACTTTATTACGCGGTACGTTACGCGGAACGGCTACGAACCGTCGTACCAGCAGATCGCGAGACAGTTGGGAGTTTCGTCAAAATCTGGAATAGCGAGGCATATTGAGGCGCTCGAAACCCAGGGACTTATTTCCAGAAGGCGTGAGAACGGGAGTTTCGGTCTCGAACTTCACTTCACAAAAGTGGACTCCGAATCGGTCTGCAAAATAGAACTGATCGAGGTATCGGAGCAGAACGTAAATGCCCCGGAATTTACGCGATCAAACATTGCGGTACCGAACTTCCTGATCGGTTCAATGTCGCCGGATGAGGTTTTTGCATTCAAGGCCCCTGACGATTCGATGATTGATAAGAACATATGCGAGGCCGACATTGTTCTGTTTGAGCGAAGGTCATATGCCCGACGCGGCGACATCGTAGCCGCACTCGCCAATAACAAACAGATGCTGCTCAGCCAATACTTTCAAACCGGTTCTGAGACCGAACTTCGCCCGGCCAACCCGAACTACGAATCAGTAATGTTTTCAGCCGATAGAGTAGTGGTTCAGGGCATTATGCGAGGCATGCTGCGCCCTATTGCTTCTCACGACGAATAATATCGATTTGTCCTATTATGCCGCCATCCCTTTCCGTTAATTTAAAGCCAAAACAAAAAGTTTTAGTTTACCTGTTTGGTTCGCTGGGCGATTCGCTGGTAGCAATTCCCGCCTTGCGAGCTCTGCGGCGGCACTATCCTAGTGCTGAGATCGTGCTGCTTCAGAATTTTCTAAACGACAACCTCGTCCAGGCTTCGGAGGTGATCCCGGACGAACTCGTCGATCGATACTTGAGTTATAAAAGCGGTCTGGGCAAATTTGCACAGCTATTGAATTTTTATCGACTCTGGCGCGTGCTTCGTCGTGAGCGGTTCGATGCCGCCGCTTATGCAGTGCTCAGCGAAAGGCCAAAAAAATCAGTGCGGCGCGACCGAGTTTTCTTTCGCTTCTGCGGCATTCCGGAACTTTACGGTTTTCATACATTTTCAGACAACGAACTTTATCCGGTGGACGCCGATGGCCATCCCGCGATGACCGAACACGAAGCCGTCCGCAAACTACGACGCCTGGCAGCGGATGGAATCGAAATCTCTCTGGAAAAAGACACTCAGACACCGCTTCTGAGTTTTTCTCCTTTCGAACTCGACCAGATCGACCAGTGGTTGAAACAGCAAAGACAAAAACCGGACCTTCCGCTAATTGCACTCGCACCTGGCTGCAAAGCGCCGACTAACGCCTGGCCGGTCGAGAATTTCATTCGCCTCGGCAACAACCTTCTTGCGACAGAAACTTGTGAGATAATCGTTGTCGGCGGCATGGCTGAATATGAGTTGGGTGAACAAATGATCGCGGCCTGGGGTAAAGGGATCAATGCGGCGGGAGCATTTTCAGTCAGAGAATCCGGTGCCTTACTGTCAAGATGCAGTTTTCACATCGGTTTGGACACCGGCACCACGCACCTTGCGGCCGTTGCGGGCACAAGATGTTTTGTAATCTTCGGCGAACGAAGCAATCCCGGATTATGGTATCCGTTAGGAAAAGGACACGCTGTTTTGTATCATCCCGTTAAATGCGCGGGATGCCGCTTTCAGGATTGTCCCGTGCCGGATCATCCGTGTATGACCGGCATATCGTTCGAATCAGCTTGGCTCAATTTAAAGGCGTTTCTCGATCAAGATCCGACGGATGCAAAGACACGTCTCATTTCCGTTTAAGTCGCATCGAATAAGCAATGAGTTTGGTAAACAAAATAAGAGGTTTCAAGGAAGTTTGGGCTTTCGACAACCGGTTGTGGCTGGCGTTCACAAAAATCTTCTTTCGAAGCGAGAATCTGCATATTTACCGTTTCAAGGGTATCGAAATACTTGTCGATCATGCCGGTGGCGACTCGAACGGAGCGCGCGAAGTTCTTACATCGCCGATGTACAGCCGCTTTTTGCCGCAAATGAAGCTCGACGGCCCAGCAAACGTTCTTGATCTTGGCGCAAACAACGGTGGATTTCCGCTGTTACTGCACACGAGCGGAGTCAAGCTTAAAAAGGTTGTCAGTGTTGAATTCAATCAGAGGACGTTCGTCCGGCTGCACTTTAATCTGACCCGCAATCTGCCCGGCGAAGTTATTCCGGTCAACGCTGCTCTCTGCGGCAAAAACTGCACGATCGACGTGACATTAGGCAACGGTGGAGCCTCTGACAGCATTTACGAAAAGGCTTCGGATGCCAACGCAACGAATTACGCGATTCAGGGAATTACGCTCGACGATTTCTACAAAACGTATTTCGATAATGACGTGATCGACATCTGCAAGATCGACGTCGAAGGCGCCGAATTCGAGGTTTTTCTCGAACCGCATCATGAAAACATAGAGCAATGCCGTTACCTAATAATGGAAATCCACGAACGCGGCGAACGCCGGAAAGAAGAAATAATTCCCGTAATAGAAAGGCTGGGATTCGTCCGGCAGGACCCGGACACCGACGCCGATCCCACCGTTCACTTCTTCATAAACTCCAAATTCGATTAGCGCATGTCTCCTCGTCCTTATTTGCCAATAAATGTTGAGAACGTTAACCTTTTTCTATGTCCAATAAACCGACACCAAATGCGAGTTACAGCCTGACGCTTCGCATCCGCATTCACAACAAACCCGGAAAACTTGGAGAGATCACAACCGCTATCGGTCGTGCCGGCGGCGACATCGAAGGCATCGACATCGTCAGCGTCGGCAAGGATTTTCTGATCCGCGACATCACCGTAAACGCTTCTTCGGAAAAACACGATAAGGAGATTGTCGCCGCCGCAAACGACATTGACGGTGTCGAGGTAATAAACGTTTCGGACCGCACATTCCTGATGCACCTCGGCGGAAAAATCGAAGTCGTCTCGAAGATGCAGTTGAAAACTCGCAGCGACCTTTCGATGGCTTATACGCCTGGCGTCGCCCGCGTTTGCGAGGCGATTGCGAAAGATCCTGAAAAAGTTTTCAATTTGACGATTAAAAAGAACACCGTCGCCGTCATTTCGGATGGCACGGCTGTTCTCGGCCTAGGTGATATTGGGCCCGCAGCCGCAATGCCTGTAATGGAAGGCAAATGTCAGCTTTTCAAAGAATTCGGCGATGTCGACGCATTCCCAATCTGCCTGAGCACAAAAGATCCGCACGAGATCGTCCAAACGATCAAAAATATCTCGGTCGCTTTCGGCGGCATAAATCTTGAAGACATCTCAGCTCCGCGCTGTTTCGAGATCGAGGAACGCCTCAAAGAAGAACTCGATATTCCCGTATTTCATGACGATCAGCACGGAACGGCTGTCGTCGTCCTCGCGGCGCTCATTAACGCACTCAAGATCGTCGGTAAAAAAATGGAAGACGTGAAGGTTATCGTAAATGGCATCGGGGCCGCGGGGGTCGCCTGCTCGAAGATCGTGATGGCCGCCGGCGTCAAAAACATCATCGGCTGCGACACGACCGGAGCTATCTACGAAGGGCCGCCAGGAAAATATGAATTGGGTCAAGGACTGGTACGCCCGCAACACTAATCCAACCAAAGAAGGGGGCACCGTCCATGACGTTATCAAGGACGCCGACGTTTTCTTCGGCCTTTCAGCACCGGGTGTAATAGACGAGACTGATCTTGCAAATATGGCCAGTGACCCGATCGTCTTTGCGATGGCGAATCCCACGCCTGAGATCATGCCCGAAGATGCCGCCGGGCACGTAGCGGTGATGGCGACCGGACGTTCGGATTATCCAAACCAGATCAACAACGTCCTGTGTTTTCCCGGCATCTTCCGCGGCGCATTGAACTGCCGGGCTTCACGCATCAATGAAGAGATGAAGCTCGCGGCGGCAAATGCAATCGCCGACATCATCGGACCCGAAGAACTGCACCCCGATTACATTATCCCGTCCGTTTTCGACCGCCGCGTCGGCGAAGCAGTCGCCGCCAAAGTGGAGGAAGCTGCTTACAAATCAGGCGTTGCACGACGCGAACGAGCCACCTCGGACTCGGAGTTTTAGTCGCTCGACCCATTACATTAAAATTACGGAATTTTTTTGGTCTGTAGCTTGAATTCGGTGTATTCTGTCTAAAGGAATTAAGGCACCGCAATGATAAGAAAAAAGCTAAATGAATTGTCAGTCGAGGAACTCGCGAATACGCTCACGCATGGATTTGGCCTATTGCTCAGCGTGATCGGGTTTGTCATTCTGACTGTTCTGGCAAGTCTCCGCGACGGTCCCTGGCTAGTTATAAGCTGCGTTGTTTACGGGTCATCGCTCGTCATACTCTACGCGGCATCGACCATTTATCACGGCACCTCCTCGCCGAAACTCAAAAAGACACTCCAGATCGTCGATCATTGCTGCATCTATTTGCTGATCGCGGGAACCTACACGCCATTCGGCCTTGTGATTTTAGGCGCTTCCCTCGGCCAGGTGCTGCTCGCGGGGATTTGGGCCTTTGCGGGAATCGGTATCGTTTTGAAGGTAATTTTTGGTGACAGGTATCCGATCATTACCGTCACGTCATACGTAATAATGGGTTGGCTCGGCGTCTTTGCGGTGCAGCCGCTGTTTAATGCACTTGGCACAGTACCGGTGGCTCTTGCCGTCGCCGGCGGCATTGCCTATACCCTGGGCGTCGTATTTTTCCCCTGGAAAAGCATCCGGCATCATCACGCAATTTTTCACGTATTCGTCCTCGCCGGAAGCATCCTGCACTACGCAGCCGTGGTGCTTTATGTGGTTCCGCACACAATCGCTCTTTAATCTGCAAACTTATATCCCATTCCGTGAACTGTCTGAATAAAGTGCGGGTGACGAGGATTCTCTTCGAGTTTTTGCCGCAGCCATGCTATGTGGACATCAACCGTCCGCGTCGACGGCATCGCGTCGTAACCCCAAACCGCGTCGAGCAAATGGTCACGTGAATGCACAAGCCCGCGATTTTCGATCAAAAATTGCAACAACTTAAACTCCATCGCCGAAAGCTCAATCGGGCTGTTATGTTTGATAACTTCGGCCCGCTTGAAATCGATCGACACCTCGCCGAACTTGAACGAATCGAGCGAGCCGCCATTACTTTGTTGAGCTGGCGACCGACGCAATAAAGCCTCGACGCGTGCTAGAAGCTCGATCATTTCAAAAGGCTTCGTAAGATAATCATCCGCACCGAGCTTTAGGCCGAGCACCTTATCAATAGTCTCGCCTTTCGCCGTCAGCATCAGAATCGGCGTCGAAATTCCTTTTTTTCGAAGATCGCGGCAAATATCATAGCCGTTTTTTTTGGGTAGCATAACGTCGAGAATAAGCAGATCGAACCCATTCTCCTGCGCAAGTTCAAATCCAGTCATCCCATCCGTTGCCGATTGCACGGCAAAGCCTTCGCTGCCGAGCCGGTCAGTCAGCGTCATAACAAGTCCTTCTTCATCTTCAACGAGCAGGATTCTCATCGTCTAGTTTATTAGCACAAGAGCGCGAATAGGAAAACTCCGATCACTACCCCACTTGGGAGCCACACCCACATTCGCCACGTGGCGTCACTAAAGTCATAATCCAAAAGAAAGGTAATCGGAAACCAGGCCAACAACGATTTTAACTGAACGAAAAAATCTTCGTCGTCATCAAAAAGTGTTTTGTACAAAGCAAAATAAATAACAGTTCCAAGAAGGATTGAAAGAAAAATAGCCATATTCACGCTTGCGGTATTTCTATCGTAAACTCGCTTCCCGTCCCAAGCTCGCTCGTCGCCCGTGCATTTCCACCATGTGCCTCCACGATCTCTTTTACGAGAGCAAGTCCAAGTCCGTTCCCGTGAATCTGCGCATCGACCACACCCTTTGCACGATAAAATGGTTCGAAAATATGGCGGATATCATTCCTTGCGATTCCGATGCCACGATCTTTTACCGACAACTTTATCCGTCCGTCAAGCTGATCGGCCGAAACCCTGATCCACTTTGTTCCGTTGCTGTATTTGACCGAATTCTGGATTAGGTTTTGTATCGCTGACGATAAGGCTTCGGCATCTGCTTTGACAGGAGACAGATTTTCATCAAACGCGGTCTCGACCTCAAAACCCTTCGCTTCCAAAAGTGGAGCACATTCCGCTAGCGCTTCTTTCACAACTTCCACAACATCCGTTCGCGTAAAGTTATATTTCTTTCGCCCTGAATGCGCCCCGGCGAATGCGAGTATTTGCTCAACCATAGACGAAAGCTTCCTGCCTTCGCCTTTTATCAGATTTCCATATCGCGTCACCTGTGCTTCGTCCTTCGTCACGCCATCCGCAAGGTTCTCGCTTGCTGAATAGATCACTGACAGCGGCGTACGGAACTCGTGCGAAACCGACGAAACAAAATCGATCTGCTGCTGCGCAAAACGCTTTGACCTTAATGCCGAAAGCACGATTGCGACTATCGCGCCAACAAGCAAAAAGTATACGCCTAGTCCAATAGCAAAACTCTTATTCCGCTCACCGGCGATAAACGAATCAATCGACCCCGAAACGTGCTGAACGTTCAGCATCCACGGATCGTTATCATTGCTCGTGCCAGCGATCACGGATGTCCGCGTCTTTGTTTTCTCGCCCGATTGAGCGTCGCCGGGCTTAAGTTCGATCTTAAAAGTTCCCGAGTGAGTGCCGTCAGAGCGGGTTTCGGTACGGCTGAACGTGTGGCTTTCGATACGTTGATTCACCAAAACGTTAGGCTTTCGTTCAGTTCCGGTAAAGATTCCCCGGTCGGCAAAGAAGATCATATTGTCCGGAGACAGATCCAACAGCGACGCCTTTGCATCGGAGAAAGAAACGCTGTCAGCGGTCCGAAACACCGCCGCCTCACTCTTATTTTTGACATCGAGCCTGAAATCGCCATCGCCAAAATACTTCTCCGCCAGGCCCTGCAAGATCTGGTTAATAACCACATGATCGAGAACAATTACCAGATAGCCGTGCCGCACCGGCATTTTCATGACTGGAGCTTCGCCTTCTTTTGTTTGCCGGATTAGGATTCGCTCAAACCGCTTTTCCGCCTCATGCACCGGCATTACAAGCACAAACGCATCCTCGTAAAACGGATTGAACGAATCTTCGTCTTCGAATCGAACCCTCAGATCCCGAAGTTCTTCCGGCGCTTCCGCCGTCTCGAACGACCGCTTTTGCAAGTTATAACGGAGTGTCTCGTTCTGGCTTTTGCCAAAGAAAACGAAATCGCGTATCAGGTCCGGGTATTGAGTCTTTTCTTTCCAATAATCGTAACGCTCATTAAACTCGGTCCAATCAGAGCGTTTCCACGAGTCGGCATCCGTCTGAAAATTGAAATACGCCGCCTGTATCTCACGATTAAAGTCATCTGCAAAATTCTTGGTGTCGGTTTCGACGCGTTTCTGCATCTGTTCGCGCTCGGCGTCGCTCGCCTGCTTTTGCCAGTTGTACTGTAATCCCAGAAACAGCGTCAACAATAAAACGACACTTCCAACTGCCAAACTTGTAACCCACGAACCCTTCATAACGTCAATATCAACAAACCAATGTCATTCTCTATCTTTGGATTTCCGATGTAAATAGTTTTGAGCCACATTTTACATCCTTAACAATTTCTTTGCCTCGTCTTAACCAACCGGCTGATATTCTGCCGTAGTATCTAGCTTGGACAAACCGCTATGGAAATTATTTGAGGTCCGCTATCCGAAGGCGATTCATAGTTCAAAAGAAATGATCAAAGAGAGCAAGTTCAATACCATAAAGTTATTTTTTACTTTATTTATCGTTGCGACAGCTGGTGACGTTTCCGGTCAGACTCCCCACCGAGCGTTGCCCCCTGAAGAATCTAGCATCAAGGGCACGGTCGACATGCCCCTAAATGTCGTGAATCATCTGCCGGTCATCGAAGCAAAGGTCAATGGTAAAGGACCGTATCGTTTCGAACTCGATACCGGGTTTGGCGGAATGGTTGAGGTAAATGAGAGAATAATGAAGGAGTTGAACCTAGCGGTCATTGATAAAATAAAGACAGGTGACCCGAGCGGCAGAAATCCCTCGACCGTGCAGCGTTATCGCGCTGATACCGTCGAAGTCGGCTCGGCCCGCTTCACTGGAGTCGTTATCAGCGAAGGCATAAATAGAGGGCTGGTAGACGTAGACGGCGTTATCGGCCTTAATTTGTTTTACAAACTTAACGTGAGTTTTGATTACGTCAACGACAGGTTTAGATTGTCCGAGGAAAATGCAGCGGCGGACAGCGGCCTTGCTTACAGCACCGAGCATGGCGTGCCGAGTATAGAGATCGAGGTTAATGGTATCAAAACGAAAGTAGATATCGACAGCGGAAGCCCCGCCGAAGTGTCACTGCCCTTGAAAATGGCGAAGTCGCTTCCGCTTGCATTTGCTCCGTCTATTGTCGGCCGAGGTCGTGTTGCCGGCGGCGAATTTGATATCTACGGCTCAGAGCTTAAAGGTGATGTGAACGTGGGCGGAATCATTCTTAAAAATCCGCGACTCGACTTTATATCTGTTTTCCCGATCGGCAATCTTGGATTTAGATTTCTAAAAAATCTGACGGTTACCTTCGATCCGGCTAACAAACGCGTTAGGTTTGAAAAAACTTCAGCCGTTTCCGCATCGGCTCAGACACCTGATCTCGGTTCGCTTGCAAAATCTGCTGGCGGCGCTCGAGTGATCGGATATTTCACGGCTTTCAATTCCGGCGACGAAGGAAAGCTCCGAGCTTTTTTTACTGAAAATATCTCTGCCGCGTCGCTTAAGGAACGTCCCGTCGAACCGCGATTGGCGTTTCACCGCCAGGTCCGCAGTGATTTTCAAACCGTCGCCATTAAGAAAATCTTTTCCGTAGCCGATACCGCGATCAGCGTTCTGGCTCAATCGCCAAACGGTGAGTGGGTTTCATATTCGTTCGAGCTTGATCCGGCAACATCAAAGATCAACGGTGTTCGCATAGAACGCACCGATCCGCCTGTCGAATCAGCAAAACCCGAGGCAGCCAATGCGGCGCCCGCGACAAAAGCCGAGGTAATCTCTGCAACCGACCGCTTCCTGTTCGATCTAGCCAAAGTCGACAAGTTCTCTGGAGTCGTTATGATCGCAAAAGATGACAAGCCGATCTTCGTGAAGGCTTACGGGTTTGCGGACGCTGAGAAAAAGGCGACGAATAATGTCGAGACCCGATTCAATCTCGGCTCGATCAACAAAATGTTCACGCGGATCGCTATAGGCCAGCTCGTCCGGCAAGGGAAACTATCCTACGACGACAAGCTGATAAAAATTCTGCCGGATTATCCGAACCGCGAAGCCGCCGCAAAGATCACCATCAGCCACCTCATCAACATGACCTCTGGCATCAGCGATTTCTTTAACGAAAAATTCGAGGCGATTGACAAAAAAACACTGCGATCGAACATGGATTATCTGCCGTTGTTAGGCAGCGACCCGCTCGAGTTTGAACCAGGCACAAAAAATCGGTATTCGAACGGTGGTTATCTCGTTCTCGGCCTTATCATCGAAAAAATCTCCGGTAAAAGCTATTACGATTTCGTTCGGGATAATATTTTCAAACCGACCGGCATGACTAACACCGATTCATACGCGATGGACGCCCTTCCCGCCAACACGGCGATTGGATATCTGCCAAAAAATGGAGACGTGCACCCACGGAATGAATCGATGCAGCCCGCTCGCGGCAGCTCGGCTGGTGGCGGATATTCGACCGCTGACGATCTCTTAAAGTTCTCAACCGCTCTTCGGAGCAAAAAGCTCTTGATCCCCGATGACAAAGGCGAATTTCCCGCCGAGTTCAAAGGCCTTGGCATCGCAGGCGGTTCACCCGGTGTAAACGCAACGTTCAGTGTGAACGGGCAAACCGGTTATACAATCATTGTTTTATCCAATTACGGTCCGCCGAGCGCGGAGAAACCAAGTTCGCAGATCCGCGATTGGCTTAAAAACATCAAGGAATAATTCGAAATACAACGGAGGTAAAGTCATGAAAAAATTTATTATTTCAGTTCTGAGCGTGGCTGTATTTTTTGTCGGCGTGGGCGCTCTCGTCGAAAATGTCGGCGCGAAGTTCAAATCGGACGAGAAGGCTTTGGAGATCGTTCGCAAAGCACGTACGGCAATCGGCGGCGATGCGGCAATCGCGGAAGTTCGAAGCCTTTCGATCATCGGACGTACCACTCATTTATTCAAAGTAGATGGCGTTGAACGTTCGGAGCAGGGCGAGACCGAGATCGCTTTGCAGTTCCCGGACAAAATGTCCAAAGTCGTCCGCATCGGCAAAGATGATGGCTCGGGTGATAAAAACATAATCCGCCAGCATGATGTTGTCGTTGTTGGAAAAGGTGAAAGCCGGAAAGGCATTCTTGAAGGCGGCGACGGCGTGATAACAACAGCGGACGGAAAAAAATTCACGATCGTAAAACGTGCGGACGGCGACGCCACCTTCACAACGGAAGGCGGCCAAAAAGTTAAGGTACGCAAGATCGAAGGCGGCGAACCAGGCGTTTGGAAATCAAAGGACGGCGACAAAGCTGCCGGTGACGAAAAGCATATAACTTTCAGCCGATCTGCCGATCCCGGTGCTCACGGCGGAATGAGGCAGAACGAGATGCTCCGCCTCACGCTCGCTCTTCTCCTAACCGCTCCCGAAGGCATCGATGTTAATTATACGTTCGCGGGTGAAAGCGATGTCGACGGCACGGCCGTGAATATCGTCAATGCGGAGTTTGGCGGATCTAATTTCAAACTCTTCATCGGCAAATCGTCAAACCTGCCCGTGGCAATGAGTTTTATCGGTCATGACATGCCGAGGATCGTTAAATTCACGACAGACATACTTTCGCCAGCAGACGCAGAAAAAAATGTCACGGCATTCACCAAAAAGCTCGAAGGTGAACCCGCCAGGGCCGAGCAGTTCGTCAGATTTTCAGACTACCGCAGCACCGGCGGAGTCCAGCTTCCCTACAAATGGACCACCACCGCTGGCGGATCAACCGGCGAAGTTTTTGACGTAACCTCCTTCGAAATAAACCCGGCCAACATCGCCGAAAAATTTGCGAACCAAAAGGTCTTTGTCCGCACGGCAAAGCCGCTTCAGAATTAGAACTTCTAGATCTCAATACAAAAAAACCACTGGTCCGCCTGGTGGTTTTTTCTTATTTTTGTAACCGAGTAACACATATCCCGATGTTATCTCGCTGCCCGTACAAGTCGCTCGGCAATGTGCGGAATTATCTTTCGTGGAACTTCGATGGCACCTTTTATGTGGCGCTCGTTGGTAAAATGGCCGGCGACGTAAATTCCGGGAACGTCCGTTTCAAACGTCTCGGGATCATAGATTGGTATCTCGCCATGCTTGCTGTTTTCGGTTTTGACGCCGAGATTTTTTAGCATCGTCAGATCAGCGTCGGAGCCGATCAATACAAAAACGACATCGTTATCAAGCACATCGATCTCGCCGTTTTCGTCTTCAAGCACGATGGTCTTTTCGGTGATCTCGACTACCTTTCCGAGGAAAAACAGCTTTAAGCAATGTTTTTTCAACTCGGTCTCAAGCGGCTGCTTTACCCAATATTTGATGCACCCCTGTTTTGGATCATCGTTCTCCCAATCGGACCTGAATATCGCAAGCGTCGTGTCCGCACCTTCCTCCGCAAGAAACAACGCCGCTTCACCCGCCGAATTCCCGCCGCCGACGATCAACGTACGCTTCTTGACCCATGGATACGTCTCGCGAAAATGATCACGCACCTTCGGCAGGTCTTCGCCCGGCACGTTTAACTTTCGCGGATAGTCCATTGCACCGATGGCGAAGAGAACGTTCTTTGTTTCGTATTCGCCTTTGTCGGAAGTTACAAGAAAGACCTGATCCTCGAAACTCGATTTCGCCCTTACTAGCGTGCGGGCTTCCGCATCGATTTCTTCGCGGCTTTGCGTCTTTGCGGGAGATTCTTCTTCGCCTATTCTTTCTACCTCTACGACCGTCTCTTCTGTCAAAACATTCAACTCATTATCCAAAACAAACCTTACATAATAAGAAAGTAGTTCCTCCCGCGTCGGCTTCTCACGAGCCGGTTTCAGATTACCCGGAATGAATTCGATCTCGTTCGTCGTCGAAAAAACCGTCAGCCCGACCGGATAATTGTAAACAGTATTCCCGATCAAGCCTTTCTCGATCACAAGATAATCGAGCCCTGCCTTCTTCGCTTCGTACGCAGCCGATATGCCAGCAGGTCCGGCGCCGATGATAATCAGATCAAACATTTGGTCCTTTATCTATTTTCTTAAGCTCTTCCGTAAATTTTTCGATCTGAAGCTTTGTTTGTTCGAGATTCCGTTTCGATTCCAGATAACCCTGCCATTCGTTGGTCGTGGTCAGGGCTTTTGTAACCTCTTCGTCGAGGGCGTGAGCCATCACAACCAGCAGATCGCTGAGCGCTTCGTTAGAGTGCAAAAGTGATTGAATGATCGAATACGCAAGCTTCGCGTTCGGCAGATCGATGTCTAAGTCTTCCATAGTAATGGCAGATTTTACCACAGAGAACACAGAGGACGCAGAGACTCTAATTCGTGTTATTCGTGCAATTCGTGGCTAGTTCAAGAACGGTATTTTTATCACGGTCGCGGTTTGATCGCAAACAAAAAGTTTAGTGCCTTCGGCTAAATAATCGAAGCGAACAAATGCCAATGCGATCGTCGTTCCGAGTTTTGGCGAAAATGTCGTGGATGTGATGCGTCCGGCGTTTTTACCGTCTGCCGTTTTTAGCTCGGCACCCGATAGGAGGCCGGTCGCTGCTCCCACCACCCCGTCAGCCGAAGCGGCCGCCACCCCTCCTCTGGCAGGAGGGGAGTTTAATACCAGCCCCGTTAACTGCTTCGCGACGTGGCCGCGGAAGTGGATGCGGGCGATTATCTCCTGACCGATGTAGCAGCCTTTTTTGTAGGAGATCAGGCCGTCGATGCCGAGTTCGGGGACGATGGTAGTTTCATCAATGTCAACGCCGTATTTCGGGATGCCGGATTCTATGCGAAGGACTTCGTGGAGATCGTCGGAGATTTCAACAGTGCCTGAGGCAACAAGATCTAAGCGAAAATTGGCCGCGTCTTCTATGAGTATAAAATGTCCCAACGTGGACTTTGATGTAAATGTCACACCACCCGCTAACGCAGGTGGTTCTGCCTGTGTCAGGAGCCTGACCGTAAGGGAGGGCTCCGCGCCAAACCCAAACAACTCAAAATATCTGTATTGTTCCGATAGATCCTCGACAAAAAAATCACCCGCATAGGTAAATCGAAAGAGATTGTTGAAGACCTTTTCACGTGTCGCATCTTCGGTTTCGAAAAGGAAACGGTCACCCTGCCGAAGGACACGCACAACCGCGAGCAGACGGCCTTGAGCGTTTGGGAAGGCAGCGAGCATCTGTACTCCGTCTTCGAGCGTCTTCACGTCATTTGAGATCAGGCCATCGAGAAACTGGACGGCTTCCTTTCCCCAAACGGCGATCAGGCCGCGTTTTTGTTCGTAGTAACCGGAGCCGCCGGAGCGGATGTGATTGTAATCATTTTCGAAATTTGAACTCATGTTGAAATACTCGTGAGAGTCTGCGAAGCCGACTAGACTTCATTACCGACCCACCTCTCGAACTGTAATCGGTTCATAATAGTGTTCGTTCAAAAAACTATCGAACGATTTCTCAAAAAATCCGGCGGTTGCATGGTTGCCGATGACCATTATCGGGCGTTTCAGAAATGTGTACTCGTCGGTCATGAGATCGAGCATTTCGGCGGGCGGCACTTCCCTTTCGTTCAGCTTCAACTCACGGTATTTAATCGCCCTTTTTGAAAATAGTTCCGCCGGGCCACCGAGGATTTTCGCCAAGTCTTCGACCTCTTCGCGCGTCAGCGGATTTTCTTTTATGTCGCGCATGACCGCGATCTTTACACCGCGCCGCTCAAGCCATCCCTTAGCCTTTTGGCAGGTTGAGCAGTTCGGCAGCCAATAAAATTTTATGTTTTTCATGGTTCGTCATAGCGGCACTTTACATTTTTTGCGTCCAGAGCCACAAATCGGCCTGCTTTAACATCGGCCCGCCAAGCCTTTAGAGTTTTGTAAGCCCTCTGCTTTTTGAGAAACTGCACGTGAACGACCAAATCGTTAGTGGTTTTTCCATTTTCCTTGCATTCTCCTGGCCCGGAAGCTATCAGGAGTTCCTGGTCCGTCGGTATATTCGGAAAGGAAAGGACGTCGCTAATTTCCCACTCAGTCACGCCCCTCTCATCTTCGGCGGTTGCCTTTTCTAACCAAAGCATCCGCACTTTGCCTTTGCTTACCTCTGCGACGCCCCAGACCGGCTTGGCATAGAAGTCTCCGACAAGTCCGCCGCCGAGGTTTTTTACACCGTTTGGGAGCACCGTTTCCGGGATCACCGATTTGTAGCGGTAACCAACGTATTCACTCGCCTGGCAAAATACCGCGGCCGGCAAAAGTAATGTCGCTAAAAACAACCATGCGATTTTCATATTCTCACCTCACGCAGATTAGACAGTCGCCATTCCGGAAATGCCCGTAGAGCATCCAGCCACGGTTTTTGTTACAATGCTATTTTAATAGTAACAGGAACACAGTCACTACCGCTCCCGGTTCTGACAAAAATAATGACTCAAATATCAGAAGAAATTGTATTGAACGCACTAAAGCAGATTATCGACCCCGATTTGCGGAAAGATATCGTCACACTCGGATTCATACGCGACTTATCGATCAACGGCACCGACGTGTCGTTCCGCATCGTGCTGACGACGCCGGCCTGTCCGGTGAAAGAGCAGATGGAAGCCCAGGCGATCGAGATCGTCAGCGGACTTGAAGGCGTGTCGTCGGTCAAGGTAACGATGGACGCCGAGGTGCCGCAGGGACGCGGCATCGCCAACAACATAGCCATTCCCGGCGTCAAAAACATCATCGCGGTTTCGAGCGGCAAGGGCGGCGTCGGCAAATCGACGGTCGCAGTCAATTTGGCGGTGTCGCTTGCTCAAGACGGTGCGAAGGTCGGGATCATGGACGCGGACGTTTACGGGCCGAATGTCCCGATCATGCTCGGTACCGGATACGACCAGCCGGAGGTTGCGAACGGCAAGCTTATCCCTATCAAGGCACACGGCATTTGCATGATCTCAATGGCGGTACTCGTTCCGCCAGATAAACCGATGATCCTTCGTGGACCGATGCTACACGGCGTTGTGCGGCAGTTTTTGTCCGATGTGGATTGGGGCGAGCTCGATTACCTGATAGTTGATATGCCTCCCGGAACGGGCGATGTGCAGCTTTCGCTTGCTCAATTGGTGCCGGTGCAGGGAGCCGTGCTTGTGACGACGCCACAGGAAGTGTCGTTGTCCGATGTTCGTCGAGCTGTGAAAATGTTCGAACAGGTCGCCATTCCGGTGCTCGGCGTGATCGAAAACATGTCGTATTTTATCGCTCCCGACACGGGCAATCGCTACGACATCTTCGGCAAAGGCGGCGGCCAAAAACTCGCCGATGAGTACGACCTGAATTTTCTCGGCGAAGTGCCACTCGGAATGGAAGTCCGCGAAGGCGGCGACAAAGGCATCCCGGTCGTCGTCTCCGCCCCGGAATCGCTGCAATCGATCGCTTTTCACAAAGTCGCCGAAGAAGTCGCCCGACAGATATCGATTGAAGCGATGAAGCCGGAGCTTGTGATAATGTCTAAGGCTCGTTAAAGCTTGCTCAGATAATGTCCTAATCTGGTCGCTCAAGGATTTATTGCAAAAAGTAATTAAACTATGGTTGAGCCAAAAAGAACTGTATGGAAGATCATTGTCGGAATCATTCTTGTTCTAGTAATGGGAAGTAACCTTCCGTTGTATCTTGGGGGATCGACGCAAGCCAACGCTGGATTAGCGATGAGTATCGTCGCGATTGTCGGCGGATTATACCTTATTTATCGTGGACTTTATCCGCTTAATTAATAACATCAAAGCTTTAGGACACTACCCTTGCTCAAGAAACTTGTTTTTTCCACGGCAATTCGGTAATATTGACATTAATGTAAGGATTCGCTTTTGCGAATCCTAAATTTTGACAGGAGACGCAATTAATTATGTCAGCAGTTGCAGCACCAACACTCGAATTGGTAGTTACGCCGAGCGCGGCAGAAGAGATAAAGAAATTTCTTGCGGGCGAAGACGATCTGCCGGAAACGGCGGGGCTTCGCGTACGCGTTGTTCCGGGCGGATGCTCAGGGTTTCAGTACAGCCTGAATATCGAGGAAGAATCGAAGCAGGGCGATTTTATTATTAACGAACAGAACATTCGCCTTTTCGTGGACATGTTCTCGGCGCAGTATTTGAATGGCATCACTATCGATCACACCACGAACATGATGGGTTCGGGCTTCACGTTTGAAAACCCGAACGCCACGGGTGGATGCGGATGCGGAACATCGTTCTCTGCGTAAAGGATAATCTAGTATTTTGTCTTAAAAGCCCGAATAAATTTGTTCGGGTTTTTCTTTTTTGGAAGGCGGGTTCGATTGCATCTATCTCTTGTCATACGACAGGACAACTAGGAACGCGGTAGGCGGAAGACAGGTAGGGTCTTTTCTTCAAATATGAAGAAAGGGCCCTCACCATACATTGCTCATTTTTGCTCGCCTTGCAAACCTCAGTTCCGAAATGTTATTCTTGAGTCGGCTACCAATTAGGTAAGACCTTTTACGGTTAACCGATCGGCCGGGATCCACGGGAATTTCATTAGCCAGGCAAATTAATACAAGGACAATCTTATTGGTTTGTAATTTGTGAGTTGAACTCTGATTCAGCTCAAGTTGTGATTTTCGCATTTGAGAAAATCAGGACGAAGCCCCGTTTGCACGGGTATTAGTAAACAGGAGTACAAGTTTTGATCGATTTTAAGAAGGTTTCATATCTGTCGTTTTTAGTTTCTATAGTTTTTGCGGGTTCCTATTCGGTTGTGTCCGGACAAGACCGACAACGAGTGGTGAAAACTATTTCAAGTCAGCCGATAAACCAACCGCAGCCGCCTAACGACAGTCCCAAATCTTCTACTTCAACTCTGCCCTCAACCAATAATCGTGCGAGCCGCCCAGTGCTCACAACTGACATCGTTATCGCCAATACTCCGCCACTAGTTAAAAAAACCGGTTCGTCTAAATCGTTAAACGCTTTGAGCTCCATGGCAGCCGGACGAGCAGTTTACAGCTCAGGCGTGACATCCGCCATCATTCAAGGAATCCAGTCTAGACTTGGTATTCCCTACCTCTACGGATCGTCCGGCCCACGTCGTTACGATTGTTCGGGATTTGTATGGAGCGTTTTCCGCGATGCTGGCATTGAGTTTACTCGCTCCAGTGCACGGAGCCTTTGGGCAAGCGGAATACCTGTGTCGGGTGACGAGAGATACAAATTCGGGACGCTAGTGTTCCTGAACGGACTTGGACACATGGGTATCGTCGCGGACGAGAATGGATTTTTTCACGCATCTTCAAGCAAAGGTATTACATACTCTCCGTTCAAAGGTTATTGGGAAAAACGCGTTGTAGGTTTCCGAAAACTGTCTGCTGTCGCTACAAAGGTAGTCGAATAATTTCTTAACAAAAAAATTAAGAAGCCCGGTGATTTCAAGTTGTCACCGGGCTTTACTATTCACAAATCAAATCGAACGCCACGCAGTTTGCGACAGCCTTGCCATTCATTTCGGCCAAGACGAAAGTGCCGCTCGCCTACTTATCCTTCAAACAATAAATCCCGGTCGTGATGGCAGGTCCTTGCATTCCGACATCGCGGCGATCTTGTCTATAGAAATAAACACGTCTGTATCGTCTTCATTCCGTATATGAAGCACTCCATTTTTTACCGAGATTGCATTACCTCGATACACTGCGACCGCCCCGCAATTCACATCAATTTTCCTGCCAATTAAATCTTTTAAAAGCTCTTCCATCGATCTCTAACCTCACACGCGATTCCACAATTTTCTACTACACTCATTCTACAGAATTTCCAATTAAACACTAATCCAGATGAGGTTCGGTCAAGTTGACCTAAAGCCAACCGATTTCAGTTCAATTTGAGAATTTTTGTTGACTTCGTTGCGTACTTGTTATACATTGTTGTTAATCGACCTCACCCGTCGTGTTACACATTCCAAGTTCCCTGACCTGCTTTTAAAAATCTTCTCACTTTCTCTGGAGTCATAAATGAAAAAATTCTGGATTCTTCTGATGGTTGTCGCAGTTTGTGCGTCTGCTGTCACGCTCATTCCACCCACAACCGAAGGTAGAAAAGCTAAACTCAAGAAAGCTCAAAATCCTATCGCAAATCGTTACATAGTAGTTCTCGATTCCTCACCCACGAGTGCTGCCGGAGAGTCGTCAGATGCGACCGCAAGCAGATTGGCAAATTCATACGGCGGAACCATCGACAAAGTTTTTAACCATGCAGTAAAAGGCTTCTCGGTTGAAATGTCAAAAAGCGAGGCCGAGGTGATGAGCAACGATCCGGGAGTTTTATTTGTCGAAGAAGATTCGGAAATTTCAGTCGAAGCGACGCAGGCCAATCCGACTTGGGGACTTGACCGTGTCGATCAGCGAACAGTTCCGTTAAACACATCTTATACTTACGCCGCGACCGGAGATGGAGTGCATGTTTACGTGCTTGACACCGGCATAAGGCCGACCCATATAGAGTTTGGAGGACGTGCGACCGCCGATTTCGACTCGATTGACGATGGGCAGAATGGCATTGATTGTCATGGTCACGGAACACATGTCGCCGGAACTATCGGCGGCACCAATTATGGTGTTGCTAAAAATACTCGGCTTCACGGCGTACGTGTTGTTGGCTGCAACGGAACCGGAACCGTCTCAACTTTAGTTGCCGGCATAGATTGGGTGTCCGCAAACCGCATATCACCGGCGATTGTAAATATGAGCCTGAGCTCGGGTTCGACGTCCGACTTTCTTGATATCGTAGTTTCAAACGCCGTATCTTCGGGCATTACATTTGTTGTGGCAGCGGGAAATGCCAGCAGGAATGCTTGTGAGATATCACCCGCGCGAATACCGAGCGCGATCACCGTTGGAGCGGCTGACAGCACCGACACAATGGCCAGCTTCTCAAACTTTGGGAGTTGCGTAGATATTTTTGCCCCCGGAGTGGGTGTCACGTCTGCCTGGAGTTGGAGCAACACGGCTACTAACATCAGCAGCGGGACATCAATGGCGACACCGCACGTCACAGGAACCGCGGCAATGTACCTCGAAACACATCAAAACGCCTCGCCCGCACAGGTCACGAATTCGATCATCGGCGACGGAACTGCGGGCCAATTGACTGGAGTAGACAGCACCTCGCCAAACCTTATGCTTTTTACCGATCCGCTTGCTGCCCCGACCGCCGGTAATGCATCGATCGAAGGCATGGTTGTTTCAAACACAGGACGCCGCCTTAAAGGCATTAGAGTGCTATTACAAAATGCTTCTGCGTCTGAGTACAAGACGGCAATAACCAATGCGTTTGGTTATTACAGGTTTGAAGAGCTCGAAGTAGGCGAATTTTATATAATGAGCATTCAGAACAAACGCTACCATTTTGAAAACAGCCCGCTCGCATTCACATTGAGCGAAGACCTTGCACCGGTCGCCTTTATAGGAACGCCACGTTAGATCACATGTTTTCCTTGCTATGATAGAATTCAGATGATCATTTAATAAAAATAAACGTTGATTTAGAAGTTAGCCTGTTTGCATTTTGCAGACAGGCTTTTTTTTGGAACAAGGCTCTGATTACATATTTCTTGCAAAAAAGGAACAAACCTCCGTCTAAGAAGACAGCGGCAAAATTTCAATATGTTGTGTATCGAATCATGCGTATATACGCGATATTCGATACCCATGAACGCTCAGGTGCTCTAAACAAACGACTTAGAATTTAACATTGACCAATTTTGTGAAAATAAAGTGTTTACTTTCTAAGAGACTTATGTTAAAACTTCGTTCAAGCAATCTTTTATATGTTTGTAAGGCACAGAATTTTTCTGTTGCTTGCAATCTTTTTGGTTTAGATCGCTGCGAGCCGATTTTGAAATCGAGTCTCGTAACAAGCGTCCCCGACATTCGTTGCGGCAAGAATGTTGTGGAATTCTGGCGACATTAATATTGGAGTTACACTTGCCGTTGTTCGGTATTGAATTTGAGAGAGGAGTTACTAATTTTATGAAGACCCACTTTGAGAACAGATTACTGCGAAAATTCGCCGGCAATGCTCTTGCCGGGATTTTCGTACTTTGTTTATTTGCATTTACTATTTCCGGACAGGCACCTCCAAATCCGGTCCCGGCCCAGGAGAATATCCCGGCCGGTGCGTTTATTATCCCGATGGACAATTTTAATCAGGGTAATAATGCTCAAACAACTTTCAATTTGAGAGCTTATGGACTTGCGAACTTGCTGCTTCAGAACGACATCCCTGTAAAATGGGCGATCAAGCCGGCTAAAAGTAAGGATGACACCGACTTTACCGCTTCTTTTACGCGAGTTCAGGGCACGGCAGGTAGCGCAAGCGGCACGAACGTAGCATTCACGGGCGGTCCTTTTATCGTGATGCCGGAGTATGAAGCCTTGGTAACTCCACTGCTCGGATTGCTACCTACGGTAACGGTTTACAGAACCACCGCTGCGCAGCTTATCGATATCCGGTACACATTGACGCACAAGCCGAGGGTAGCTATTGGGCCTGACGGCGGCAACTTTGGCACCAATGTTCATCAAAATATTCTTGAATCTGCCGGTATCACCAACTACAAGCTGGTAACAGACGATATCATCAGCCCGACGTCGTGCTTTTCGATAGCGACACAGGCACACTCCACTGACCCGACTTTTGTGAACCAATACAGGGCGTTTGTGCAAAGCGGAGCAAACCTGCTTCTCCAATGCGCATCGATCGGAACCTTTGAAAACAATGCAAATGGTCATTTTCAAACCACGATTCAAGGCTACAGCCTCTTCGGTACGAACGCACCTTCAAACGCTGTTGACACTACACTTGTATATCCTGAAGGAGCAATGCCGTTTAATCAGTTCATCGGTATTCTCGCAAACCAAGACGGTGCGGTGACAGAATACGCGTATGCTCCGGGCGGCGGCCCTGCCAACGGCAACCGTGTTTCAGTGCGAAATTCTGGTGCGGATGCAGACAAATTTGTCGCAACCGTATCGGGCATAAATGGTCCGAATGCAGCGGGTGGCATGGTATTTGAATTGGGTGGACACGATTACACCCGAACCACGACGGGAGCATCTGCTATCTCTAGAATTAACGGATCGCGTATGTTCCTCAATGCTCTTTTTGTCCCTGCCACGCGTCCCGCAGCTTGCGGCGTTGAGCAGCCCAGAGTTCTCGGTTTCAAATCGGTTAGACGCGCGATTCCCGATGCATCGTTGGGTGGCCCGATCAAGGTTGGAAACACGGTCGAATGGATTGTCGACTACATCAACAACAGCGGGGTGAGCGTTCCTAACTTCCAGATCCGCGATATTGTACAGGCCAATTTGACCTTGGTTGCTGGATCGAATCTTGTAACAGTAGTTACGCCTGGAAGTACTGCTACGAGGAATGCATCCTATGATGGAATTGGTAACGATTCTACATCTGACCTTCTGGCTCCTGGAGCGTTTCTCGCTGTCAACGGCCGAATTCAGATCAAGGTTCGCATGATTCCAAACATCAACACTCCTGCCGTAACGATCCTGAGAAATCAGACGTCTGCGACCGGTACGGGTCTTATCCCTGGAACATCGCTGAACTCGGACAACGTAGATACCACAAGCATCGACATTGCCGGTCCGGGAACCACTCCGCCAGCGGGAAGCGTCCCGCAGACGATGAATCCTGCGAGCAATGACCCGACAACGTTCCCGCTTGCACCGACCGCGGCTTCGGTTTCGATCGAAGGCTCGGTTCGTGATACAAACGGTAACGGTATCTTCAATGCTCTGGTGACTGCGATGAATGCAGCTAACGGTGTTGCGACTTCGGTTCGCACCAATTCGATGGGCCAATACCTCATCGAAGACCTGCAGGCTGGTGATCTTTACATCGTAACTGTTCAGCACAAGCGATACCGCTTCCCGAATGGAACTGTTACGTTCACCCTGAGCGACAGCGTTACCGGCTTGGCCTTTATCGGAAACATACCCGAAGTAAAAGGCGGACGCATGACGTCGATCAGTCCGATCAAATCGAAACGGTAGGCTGCTGCCTTTCGAAGAAAGTTCGATCTAACGGGTCGTTCATAAAATTGGCGAGTGGTTCGATCCACTCGCCTTTTTTTGTTGTTAAAGTCTTTTACCGTGAAGGTCCGTTCGTCCTGCAACTGCCCAGCGGCTTGGCTGCTTGGCTGGCTGAACTGCTGTTGATTGGAGGGGTACATTCGATGAATTGAAAGCGATTGCGGCGGCAATCAGAGCCAGGTCTTTCTCGTTGAGCTCTATCTTTGGTTTCGCCCTTCTTTCTTGCCATTTTGAGATAAAGCTGGTGTCGATCCTGCCAGCGACAAATTCTTCGTCTTCCAAAACCTGGCGGAAAAACGGCAGCGTGGTCTTGATGCCACCGATCTCGTACTCGGCAAGAGCCCGACGCATTCGTCCGATGGCTTCGTCGCGATCTTTTCCATGGACCGCGAACTTCGAGATCATGGGATCGTAAAAGATAGATACTTCCGAACCTTCGTAAACACCGCCGTCGTCCCGCACGCCGGGCCCCTGCGGCACACGAAGTCGTGTGATCCTTCCCGGCGAAGGCAGAAAGTTGTTGTCCGGGTCTTCGGCGTACACGCGGCATTCGATCGCGTGGCCGTTCATTCGAACATCAGATTGCGTAAACGAAAGTTTTTCGCCCCACGCGATGCGGATCTGTTCGCGGACCAGATCGATGCCGGTTACCAACTCAGTAACCGGATGTTCGACCTGCAAACGCGTGTTCATTTCGAGAAAATAGAACGATTTATCGAGATCGGAGACTAGAAATTCGACCGTGCCCGCACCGACGTAATCGACCGCCTGTGCGACCATTACCGCACATGCACCCATCTTTTCGCGAAGCTCCGCGGAGTTGATAGGCGAAGGGCATTCTTCGATCACCTTTTGATGTCGGCGTTGAATGGAACATTCGCGTTCGCCAAGATGCACATGATTCCCGTGAGTGTCGGAAAATACTTGAATCTCAATATGACGCGGCCGGACGACAGCTTTTTCGATGTATACGGCGTCATCCCCAAAGCTTGAAAGAGCCTCTGACTGCGAAGATTCGAGCGCGGATTTCAGTTCACTTTCATCAAGCACCAGCCGCATTCCCTTGCCGCCGCCGCCAGCGGACGCTTTTAGCATTATCGGATAGCCGAAGCTCGCCGCTGTCTCTTTCGCTTCGTCATAACTTTGAAGTGGCTCAGTCGTTCCGGGCACGACCGGCACACCGGCGGCGATCGCGATTTTGCGTGCGGACATCTTTCCACCCATCGCTTCCATCGCTTCGGGTGATGGGCCGATGAACGTCAACCCGGTATTTTTTACTTCCCGAACGAAGGCGGCATTCTCGGACAAAAAGCCATAGCCCGGGTGGATCGCTTCGGCACCTGACGCCTTTGCGACATCGAGAATCTTTTCCCACCGTAAATAGCTCTCGCTCGACGGAGCCGCACCGACATGATAGACCTCGTCGGCCATTCTGACATGCAGAGCATCCTTGTCTGCGTCCGAATAGACCGCGACGGTCGCTATCCGCATTTCGCGGCACGCACGAATTACGCGGCACGCGATCTCTCCGCGATTTGCTATCAGGATCTTTTTGAACATAGAACTTCAAGCGAGCGTGGAGTTGCCTTGGTTTCTTGAATCGTAACGAATGGCGACCTTTGCTCCGGGAGCAAATTTGAGTGGATCGCTACGCTGTTCTTCGCTTAAAAGCTCCGACGATTCGAAATCGACTCCGTTAAGCGAATACACATAAAAGACGATCTCGTCACCGTTTGGTTTTGTTTCAGTGTCGATAATCATGCCGTCCGTGATGCGTCCGTGCTCGAGCAGGTGTTCACGTCTTCCGGCAAATGGGTCGGTCTTTTTTCGTTTAAGAAAGCTGAAAAATCCCATAATTAATCGAGCAGCAATGGTTCCTTATTATATCTTGCCCGGAGTTTATTTGCCGCAGTCAGAATCGTCGGTCGTTTAATGATCTTGGCTTCCAGCGGCCGCTTGCCGGGAATATCGATCATTATCAAGCCGAGAAGTATTGTCAGAAGCCCTTGTCCCGGCACGCCCGGGAGCGATAAAAGCAGCCCTAAAATGACCAGCATCACTCCCAAAATATTTTTGAGTATTACTGCTCCCCAGCGCACAGCCCACGAACTATCGGGCAAAAAATCCTGTTTGTAATGAGAGCTGAAATAATTGGCCGGAATTTTCACCAGCACAATGGCGATCGACACAAAACTGATCGTAAGCGAGAACAAGAAGAGACCGACGCCGATCAGGACACGATCGAGCGTTAGCGATTCCCAAAAACCAGAAAGCCACTCCATTATTTATCGACCGCCGCTTCCTTCGAGCCTGCGAAATTCCGTCCAGATAAAGTACATACGATGGATAAGCGTCCAGATCGAGCCGACCGCCAGCACCCATAAAACTTGCGGCATTCGATTAAAAAGAAAGAAATCTGAATTCCAATTCCAGGTCGAAAGTGACCCGATAATCAAAAGGACGATGCGCTCGGGCCGCTGAAGAAAGCCGACGTTCGCCTTTACTCCGAGCCCCTCGGACCTTGCGGTCGTGTAGCTGACCATGACCGATCCAATCATACCAACACCCGCTAGAAAAACATTGAGAAGCGAATGCTGCGGCGAGTTCCCGGCGTAAAATATCATGATGCCGAGGAAGGCAACCATGTCCGAAAGCCGGTCGAGCGATGAATCCAGAAACCCGCCGAACTTCGTCACGTTGCCCGTCAACCGCGCAACATTGCCGTCAAGCATGTCGAAAACATTGGCGACTATAAGCACGATCCCGGCCCAAAAGAACTCACCAAAGCCGAAAAGAACAGCACAGCCTACATTGATACTGACGCCGATCGCGGTAAGAATATTCGGATGAACACCGGCGGACGCCAGCCCACGCACCATCGAATTGATGATCCGCATTGCTCCGCGTCCGATGCTTTCTCCGATCATTCAGCATTTAGCTTTCAGCACTCAGCTTTCAGCATTTTCGAACACTGACCGCTGACCACTGAATACTGACCGCTCACTCCTTTTCGTGTATCGTCTTCAGCCGGACGACCTCAAAATTTCGCCAGCCTGACGGAGTTTTTACCTTAACTTCGTCGCCTTCTTCCTTGCCCATCAGAGCTTGGCCGATTGGGGAAACTGTCGATATCAAGCCGTTTTCCGGATCACTTTCTTCAGAAGTAACTAGCTTATAATTGATCTTCTCTTCTTTTTCGAGATCAAAAAGTACGACCGTCGAACCATACGCAGCACTATCCGTTGGAATTTTCGTCAGATCAATCGAATCAACTTCCATCAGTCTCTGCTGCAACTGGCTGATCCGCACCTGAACCATCGTCTGTTTTTCCTTCGCGGCTTTGTACTCGGCATTTTCGCTTAGATCACCAAATTCACGCGCGTGCTGAATAGCCTTTGGCAGCTTAAAATGCAGTTCATGTTCGAGGACGTCTAATTCGTCCTGTAGTTTTTTCTTTATTGCTTCCATATTTATTATGTGGACGCAGAGACAATCCGACGCAGGTACGAAGCGAACTTGCCCAGGGTCATCTTCTCTCCGTGTCTCCGCGTCTCAAAATCTCTACGCTATCATCACCGCTTCTTTCGGGGCGGCAAACGAAATGCCGATATCTCTCGCCGTTCGTACAAGCTGGCCGTCGGTCGGCACGGTTTTGATATTCGCACACGCTTCCGAAAGCGGCACTGTAACGATCGTTCCGGCCTGTAGGGCGACCATTTTCCCGGTTTCGCCGCTTGCGAGCGCCCGAACCGCACAGGCTCCGAAATTTGTTCCAAGCATCCGGTCGAACGCATTCGGGCTGCCACCACGCTGCAAATGGCCGAGCACAACACATCTCGACTCTTTGCCGGTCATCTGCTCAATTCGTTTTCGGACATACTCACCGACGCCGCCAAGCCTAAGCTCCTGCGTGTCCGAATAAAGAGCGGTTTTGCCCACTTCCTTTGCACCTTCGGCAACGACAATATTAGTAAACCGCGATCCGGCTTTCTCGCGTGCCAGTACCTTTTGCAGCAACTGATTCGAAGGAAAACGGAATTTCGGGTATCAGGATGACATCGGCGCTTCCGGCCAGCCCGCACTGCAATGCGATCCAGCCAGTGTTGCGTCCCATCACCTCGAGGATCATCACGCGGTCATGCGAAGCCGCAGTCGTATGAAGCCGGTCAAGAGCTTCCGTCGCAATGTCGATCGCCGTCATAAAACCGAACGTCAACTCGGTCGCGGCGAGATCGTTGTCAATCGTCTTTGGAACGCCGATGATCGGAAATCCGCGTTTGTGAAATTGTTCGGCTATCGCCAGAGTGCCTTCGCCGCCAAGCACGATGAGAGCTTCAATGCCGAGAATATCTAGATTCGCGAGAGCTTCGCCGATCGGCATCTCCGGGAAAACAGGTTTTCCGTCAACCATCTTTACAAAGCTGCCACGATTTCGGGTTCCGAGGATTGTTCCGCCACGAGGCAGAATGCCGCTCACGCTCTTGGTCGTCAGCTTCACCGTATGAGTTTCGCCAAGAATGCCTTCAAAGCTGTCCTCGATCCCGATGACCTTCATGCCGTACTCACCGATAGCCGTCCTCACAACAGCCCGGATAACGGCGTTTAGTCCCGGTGCGTCACCACCACCTGTCAAAATGCCTATCTGCTTATACATAAAATGAACCAGCCTCTATTCTAAGTGAAAAAGTGAAAAGGTGGAAAAGTGAAAAGGTTTGAAAGTGGTAAAATACCGAGATTTTTGTTTCCAGTTTCTCGATCTTTCCTTCTTTTTCTTTTCTTTCCTCTTGTTCCTCTTCTTCAGTGGTTGCTTTTTTGCCGGCCTCAATCAACCACGGAGGAAGATGAATAGGATGAACAAACCCGAAGATCCGCGATTAAAACAAAAAACGAACCCATCGCGAGTCCGTTTAATAAGCCACAGCTTTCGGCAAATCATTACTTCATTACTACGTATTGTTCAAGCATTTTGCGGGCATCCGGCATCGACTCGATCGCTTTCACGATTTGCGGATCGACTTCTAAAAGCACTTGAACTCCGGCCTCGTTTGAATGATTCGCCGTTGCCAATTCCTCACGCAGCCTGTTCTTTGAAAATTCTACCTGACTGTTCAGATTATCCGCCGACAAACCGGCATCTTTTACGCCAAGTGTATATTGCCGGAAGGCCTCAAACAGTTTATCGCTTATCTGCAGCTCATCTGCCTTTAGGTTAGGATTTTGATCTTGCTTTTCAACCCTAAAATTTTCAAATCCTTGTACTTTTCCGGCAACAAGCTGTCGCACAAAAAAGAACGCGGCCTCGTTTATTCGAAAGCGTAATGCTGTAGTTTCAAATGGCTTTACCGCCACGTCGGGCTCGATACCGCGACCACCGAACAGCACGCGGCCATTCGCCGTTGTCACCGGCTCTCCCACCGGCTTCGGCTTTTCACCGCTCTGATCTGCGTTGCCTTCGTCCTGATGAGTGTAATAGTCGTAAATTGAGCCGCTGGAATAATCACGCTGTAGCGATCGCCCGAATGGTGTGTAATATCTTGCTGTCGTTAAGAGTTAGGCCAGTTCCATAAGGCAGCGGAAACACTCGCTGGACCAACCCTTTGCCAAAACTGTCCGCCCCGACGATCACGCCGCGGCCATAATCCTGAATTGCTCCGGCAACAATCTCCGAGGCCGACGCCGAACCGTTGTTGATCATCACGACCAAAGGAAATTTATGAGTGTAGCCACCCGATGAACGAAGCTCTTGCGAAGTTGCGTATCGTGAACGGCCTTTGACCGATACGACGGTCTGGCCGCTCGGGACAAACCGGCTGACGACCTCGATCGCCTGCGGCAAAAGTCCGCCGGGATTGTTTCTAAGGTCAAGGACCAAACTCTTCATTCCCTGCTTTTCAAGATTAGCAACCGCATCGTCAAGCTCGGCGGACGTCGTCTCCTGAAATCCGCCGACAAGGCCTATGTAGCCGACGCCGTTCGGGAGCATGAAATAATTTCTTACCGAAGGAAGCGGAACTCCGCCACGGACAATTTCGAAATCAAGCGGGTTGTTGGCTGACACTCTATCAATCTTGACCTTTACAGTCGTTCCACGCTCGCCGCGGACATTTTTCGAAACTTCGGCGCTTGTCCATTCCTTCGCATCTTTGCCGTCAACCTGAAGAAAACGGTCGCCGTATCGAAGTCCGGCCTTCTCCGCCGGTGTGTTCGGCACAACAGACTGCACATAAACGCCGTCGCGACGTTGAAAGATCGAAACGCCGATTCCGTAAAATTGCGACGCCTGCTCTTCGTAAAGCTTGCGAAACTCGTCTCGGGTAAAAAATGCTGAATGCGGGTCCAATGTCCAAAGCATGCTCTGGATCGAGCTGTCCGAAACTTTTTCGTGATCGACACTGCCCATGTAATTTTTGTCGATAACGTCAATCGCTTCGCGATAATCAGACACGATCTTGCCACTGGTCAGCTCCGAATTTGCGGAGGTAGAATTCGCCAGTCTGCCGAACAGCCCACCGGCAATAGCTCCGAGTACAATCAAAATCACCGCACCGATCGCAAACTTCTTATTCATTAACAAAATCTCCAAAAACAATATGAATATATCATAAATTAGTTATCGTTGGTTAAATCGCCGTTGTCGATGGTCGGAACAAATTCTGAACAAAGCCTCTAATTTGGGCGTTTTGCCTGAAACGCATTTACTTTTTGGCCGCAAGAATTTAACATCTACATTTTGTCCAATGAAACCAGACGTCTCCATCGTAGTCCCTGCGTTTGAGGAGCAGGAACGGCTCGGCGATTCGATCCATAAAATCCTGACTTACCTAGCGGAATCAGGCATCAACGGCGAATTGATCGTGGTCGATGACGGTTCGGGCGATGCAACCGCCGAGATCGCGAGGTCGGCGTGCGCGAAATTTCCTGAGGCGGACACGAAAGTTATCCGCTACGAAAAGAATCGAGGCAAGGGTTTCGCCGTCAAAACCGGCCTCTTGGCTGTATCGGCTGACTTCGCACTCTTCAGCGATGCCGATCTTTCAACGCCGATCGAAGAGATGCACAAACTAATCGATCCGATTCGCGGCGGCGATTACGACGTAACGTTCGGTTCACGGGCAATCGACCGAAGCCTGATCGGCACGCATCAACCGTGGCGTCGCGAGCAGGGCGGCCGCGTGATGAACCTCATCATCAAAACAATGTCCGGCCTCAAGTTTTATGACACGCAATGCGGGTTTAAGGCTTTTAACATGACGAAATTCCGACCGCTGCTCGATGTTATGACCATCGACCGTTTTGGCTTCGACGTTGAGTTTTTATTCGTAGCAAAACACAACGGCTTGCGTCTCGACGAAATCCCAGTCCGCTGGAACGATGTCGCCGGTTCGAAGGTAAATGTCTTTCGCGACACGCGGAGAATGTTCACTGAATTGAATCAAATACGGCGGAACGCAAAGCGAGGGGTTTATGACCTGAAATGATTCACCACAGAGGCACGGAGGGCACAGAGAATTTCAGTCGTGTACTTTGGCGATATCGAGCTATGCAAAGTTAATATCAGCTAGGTCAGTAGATTCTCTCGTTCTTTCTCTGTGCTCTCTGTGCCTCTGTGGTGAAATTCTTCTTATGACCGCAAAGTTAAACGTAAACATCGACCACGTCGCAACCATCCGCGAGGCCCGCAAGACGATCGAGCCGAGCATTATCACCGCCGCTGTCATCTGCGAACAGGCCGGTGCGAACGGCATCACAGTACATCTGCGGCAGGACCGCCGTCACGTTCAGGACCGCGATATCGAATTGCTGCGCGATGTTGTCACGACCTATCTCAACGTTGAAATGGCCGCGACCGACGAGATGGTCGCCATCGCCTTGAAGACAAAACCCGATGCAGTCTCACTCGTGCCTGAAAGCCCGAACGAGATAACGACCGAAGGCGGACTGGATGTCGTCGGTAATTTTGAAAATGTCAAGAATGCTGTTGCTAAATTAAAAGCGGCGGGTATTTTCGTCAGCATCTTTCTCGATCCGGACACCGAGCAGATCGACGCGGCAAAAGGCGTCGGAGCACAGCAGGTCGAGCTTTGCACCGCCGAATACGCCGAACTTACGTTAAGCTCGCGTGCCGCTCACGGCGAAGGCGAACAGCGTGCCGCCGCCGAAACGACACGCGTCCGCAACGCCGCAGTCCACGCAAAAAGCCTCGGCCTCATCGTCGCCGCCGGCCACGGCCTAACCTACCGCAACATCGCCGCCCTCGCCGCGATCCCCGAAATCACCGAATTCAACATCGGCCACAACATTATCTCGCGTTCCGTCTTTGTCGGATTGAATCAGGCCGTGCGGGAGATGATCGAGGCTATTCAGAGCTAACCCTGACTCAAACTATTCCGCACTCCGCAAGATCTTTTCCATCTTCTTCCCTTTCGCCAGCACGTCGATCAGTTTGTCGAGGCAGCGGAGCTTTTGCATGAGCGGGTCTTCGATGTTTTCGACGCGGATGCCGCAGACGGTGCCGGTGATGAGGGAGGCGTTCGGGTTGAACTTCGGGGCCTTTTCGTAAAAGTCCCTAAGAGTCGTCCGCTTCTCGATCTGTTTCGCCAGTCCCGCCTTCGTATAGCCCGTCAGCCAGCGAATGATCTCGTCGACCTCTTCCTTAGTCCGCCCCTTCTTCTCCGCCTTCGCCACATAATGCGGATAAACGCTCGCAAAACTCATCGCGAATACTGCAGTACTGGAATCGGCTTAAATCATGAAACAAAATCGTTTACTCAACCTTTTTTATCCTAACAGGCACATGTTTGTGAAACGGCGTTTTAGTCATAGGTTCACAATTGTCCCCCGGCGTGAGCAAATTCAATTCGGGTCCGTTCGGTTCCCCGTTTTTGTATCTTAAGCCGTAGCCGTTCGGCAGCGTGACCATTTTCAGACGAACACTCGCGTCAATCTCGGCAAAGACTTTGATCTTGCCGACCGCCGATTCGCAGACGACTTCCGCGCCGTTTTCGATGCCGAGTTCGGCGGCATCCTGCGGGTGAATTCGCATCGTGCCTTTCGGGTCAATTTTGCGCCATTCGGGATTGCGGTAAATCTGGTTGGCGTTGTATGTGCGGCGTTCGCCCGCCATTAAAATGAACGGAAAATCGTCGTTCGACAATTTTTCATCGCGGAGTTCGCGCAGGGCTTCGAGCATTTCGGGAATTTCCACATGAATCCGTCCGCCTTTATTTTTAACCAATGACCAGACTTCGGCGAACTCGTGTTTGCTGATAATCACGCCGGATTTGTTGGCGATAATTTGTTCAAACAGAGCGTTGCCGAGATTTCCTTCGTAACCGGCGGCTTTGACCTGTTTGCCGTATCTCGCGGCGTAAGCCGTGGTCAAACCCAACAGCGGCGCGGCGGATTCGGCGTTTTTCGGCAGAGTTTTTCCGAGCGTCCGATACATTATCGAACTCGCGTATTTTTTCAGTTTCGGTTTGCGTTTGAACAAGATCTGCATTGACGCCAGATAGGCGACGCGAAACGGAAGCGGCGATTCGCAAAAGAGAAAAACTTTTTGGAATCAGGTTCATCTTTTCGAGCAGCCGCGTGTAAATTTCGGGTTCGGGCAGAGATTCTTCCAAAGGCTCGAAAACGGCGTGGCGAAGATGGAAAAAGTTTTCGGGAAATTCGAGATTAAAACCGCTCGCTTCCAATTTTTCAAACTGCGAAGCGGCGGGCAAAACGTAATCCGCCATTCGTGCCGTTTCGGTCATCGCCACGTCAACGACGACGAGCAGATCGAGCTTTTCAAACGCTGAAATGTAGGCGTTTGTGTCGGCAAAAGTCAGGACGGGATTTGAGCTGTCAACCCAAACCGCTCTGACCCGGTCTTCGCCCGAATGTCTGATTTCGTCGGGCAAAATGTTCGGCGGATACAGCCCGCCAATCGGAAACATTTTGTGTTTCGCGGTGCGAATGCCTTTCTTTCGCTCGTCCGTGTCGCTGACCAAAGGGATCAAACTAGTGTGCAGATTATTGCCGCCTTTTTTGCCGAAATTGCCCGTCGTCAGATACAAAAGCTTTTCGAGGTAACCGTTCAAAGTCGTGTGCAAAGTGTGCTGTGTTCCCAGATCAACCCTGACGCAGGCGTTTTCGGCGGACGCAAAATCGCGGGCGACTTTTCGCACTAATTCAAATTCCACATCGGCGCGTTTCGCATAATCTTCCGCGTCAATCGCAAGCAACTCTTTCTCTAAGACTTCAAAACCCGTGCACTGTTCGGCTAAAAATTCCTTGTCGTGCAAATTTTCGCGGACGATAATCGAAAGCATCGCCGATATCAGAAAAGCGTCCGTACCCGGCTTTAACTGCAAATGAACGTCAGCCATTTTCGCCGTCTCCGTCACGCGCGGATCAATGACTACCATCGTTCGGTTTTCGTCTTTTTGAATTTCCTTGAGCGTGTTGCGGGCGTTGACGATGCCGTGCGCCTGATACGGATTTGTGCCGATAAACAAAACGTAATCGGTGTGTTCGATGTCTTCCGTCGTATGACAAAGCTGATTGCCAAACAAACGTCCGTTAACCCAAATATCACCGGTTTTTTCCTGAGCCAAAGCGGTGTAGATAAACCTGCTATTCATCGCCGAAAGAAGCTGTCGGCTATAAATTCCGCCCCAGTGATTGCCCTGTCCGCCGCCGCCGACAAACGCGAACCCATTGCCGCCGAACTCTGCGAACATTTTTAAGCTTTTCGGCGATTTCGGAAAGAGCCGCCTCCCACGAAATTTTCGTGAAAGTTCCATCGCTCTGACGCCTCAACGGAAACCGCAAGCGGTCGTCGTGATTCTGATAGAATTCGAGCCGCGCCGCTTTCTGGCAAATGTAACCTTTGCTGATCGGATGCCGTTCGTCGCCTTTAATCTTGACGAATTTTCCGCCGCTAATTTCAACTTCCAAACCGCAATTTCTAGAACACAAAATACACGCTGTTTTTTCCGTTGACATATTTCCTGTCCTGTATCTTGAGGTTATTACGCCTAAAAATCTAGAACGCTCATTCGCACACTTTCGGTATTTACACTGAGCAACTCAACTACATATTTACCCAAGTCGCCGTTGATAACAGACAGCCTTTCGCGAATTATCAACGACGGACTATTTCGATTTACGTGTTTTTCTTCCGCGTCAATCCCGACGCTCTGTCAGATTTGCGCACGAAGCTCCAAATTGCGGTATGAGCCACTTCTCAAGTTTCTCCTCAGCGTGTTCCTGAGTTACGGTGCCTTCCGAACACGCGGCGTCTAAACCGTTCCGTACCTTTCGACAACATAAAGCTGGTAGTGCACGTATTCGATCGAAACGTCTTCGGGCAACCAATCCAGCAGTGATGTAACTTCATCTTTAAATACGCTCATATTTTTCACCTAACCATTTCCGTTGCACCCGTACTTAACCTCGCCGGCTTTGGTGACGAGCGTACCAGAATTTTTGCATGTCCCAGGCGGCGGTGTGGCAGCATTCGGCTTGAGAGGCCGCAGTGTAGGCAGACGTCTTCGTCTTTGGCCATGATGCGGCCGGTACCCGCGGCCATCGGCGACGTAAAATCATAAAGTCCGAAACACTTCGGAATTATAACTCAGATTGGCTATCCAAGCACACTTTTTAACGCCTGGCCGGTGTACGACTTTTTGACGCGGGCGACTTCTTCCGGTGTCCCAACAGCTACAACTTTTCCGCCGCCGGAGCCGCCTTCGGGGCCGAGGTCGATAACATAATCGGCCGATTTGATTACATCGAGATTGTGTTCGATGACAATCACAGTATTCCCGACATCGACCAGCCGCTGGAGAACTTCGAGCAGCTTGTGGACATCGGCGAAATGCAGCCCGGTCGTCGGTTCGTCGAGGATGTAGATCGTCTTGCCAGTCGCTCGTTTTGATAGCTCTTTGGCGAGTTTAATGCGTTGGGCTTCACCGCCGCTGAGAGTTGTTGACGATTGTCCGACCTGCACATATCCGAGACCGACATCGAGCAGCGTTTGCAGCTTTTGTTTAATCTGCGGGATATTTTCGAGGATCGGAAACGCATCTTCGATTGTCGTGTCGAGCAGATCGGCTATCGAAAGGCCTTTGTATTTGACCGCCAGCGTTTCGCGGTTATAACGCTTGCCGCGGCAAACATCGCAGGTGACGTAAACGTCCGGCAGAAAATTCATCTCAAAGCGTTTCAGCCCGCCGCCTTCGCATGCCTCGCAGCGTCCGCCTTTTACATTGAACGAAAACCGCCCCGCTTTGTAGCCGCGAACCCGCGATTCGGGAAGCATTGCGTACAGCTCGCGTAGCGGCGTGAATAATCCTGTGTACGTCGCCGGATTCGAACGTGGCGTGCGGCCGATCGGCGTTTGGTCAATCTCGATAACTTTGTCGACGAGATCAAGCCCGTCAACGCTGTCGTGTGCCAGCGGTTCAAGCGGCGATCTGTAAACATGTCGATACAACGCCGGATACAAAATCTCTTCGACTAGCGTCGATTTGCCCGAACCCGAAACGCCTGTCACGACCGTAAACACGCCTATCGGAAACTCGACATCGATGTTTCGCAGGTTGTGCGCTCGAGCTCCTTTTACTTTCAGCCTGCTGCCATTCGGAAGCCGGCGGACGTCCGGAATATCGATCTTCAATTTGCCTGACATGTATTGGCCAGTCAGCGAATTCGGGTTTTTCGTCGATCGCTTCAGGCGTGCCCGTGGCGACGACATCGCCGCCGTGCGTCCCGGCCAGCGGGCCGAGATCGATCACGTAATCAGCGTGCTCGATGGTTTCCTCGTCGTGCTCGACCACCAACACGGTATTTCCCAAGTCGCGAAGCATTTTCAGCGTTTCAAGCAGCTTTTGATTATCACGCGGATGCAGGCCGATGCTCGGCTCATCGAGCACGTACAAAACTCCGCGAAGCTGCGAACCGATCTGCGTCGCAAGCCGTATTCGTTGGCCCTCGCCGCCCGACAGCGTCGCCGACGCACGATCCAGCGAAAGATAATCCAAGCCCGACCGCATCCAGAAAACGCACACGCTCTCTGATCTCTTTAAGTACAAGTCCGGCGATCTTTTCTTCGCTAACCGTTAGTTTGATCGAGTCAAATTTCGGAGCCAATTCGTCGATCGGCAGCGAAGTATAGTCCGCAATGCCGAGGCCGTTTATCTTGACGGCAAGACTTTCGGGTTGAAGACGGCTTCCGTGGCAGACCGGACATTCTACTGGAGCAATCAATTCCTCCAACGCAACACGCGTTTTTTCGGAAGGCGGGTTTTCCATCCGGTCTCGCATTGCACGCAGGGCACCGTTCCATACACGTTCCAATTTGTAGGCACCGTGCGTAAATGTCAGCCGTTTCTTTGTGCCGTGAAAAAACGCCGCTTTGATCTCATCAGGCAGGTCTGCGAAAAGTGTTTTCAGCAACCGCTCGGCGTCGGAAGACACACTCCCAACTTCCGCCTTTTTTCTGCCTTTGCGTCTTTGTGTCTTTGCGGGAAGTATCTTCCCCGGAGGTTCGAGCTTGTCGCCACCCGTAAACCGCTCGATGATCGCCAGTAGTGCGGTCTGCAAAAACTTCGATCCTGCCGTGTCCGCATCGCCAAGGAAAGTCATCTTGCCCGCCGGAATGCTCTGGTCCGGCACGATCTTGTTGGCGTCGATCTCCATCACCGTTCCGAGCCCCTGGCAACGCTTACATGCGCCAAAGGCCGAGTTGAACGAAAACGATCGCGGTTCAAGCGTTGCGATGCTCACACCGCAATTCACACACGCCATCTTCTCGGAATAGAGCTTCTCCTCGCCATCGATGATCGACACCAAAACCGCTCCACCCGACAGCTTCAAAGCTGTTTTTACGCTTTCGGTAATGCGTTCGTTGACGCCGTTTTTTATCAACAAACGGTCGACCACAACTTCGATAGTATGGTTTTTACGTTTGTCGAGAATGATATCTTCGTCAAGCTGGCGAATCTCGTCATCGATTCGCGCTCTGAGAAAACCATCCTTATGGAGCTTTTCCAGCTCCTTTTTGAACTCGCCCTTACGCCCGCGAACGATCGGAGCAAGGACCATGACACGTTCGCCTTCCGGTAGGCTAATAATGCCCGAAACTATTTGTTCAACGGACTGGCGAGTAATCGGCGCACCGCATTGATGGCAGTGCGGCTGGCCGATTGATGAGAAAAGCAAGCGGAGATAATCGTAGATCTCGGTCACAGTTCCGACCGTCGAACGCGGGCTGCGCGATACAGTTTTCTGCTCGATCGAGATCGCCGGGCTGAGGCCTTCAATCGAATCGACATCAGGTTTTTCGAGCTGATCGAGAAATTGCCGGGCGTATGCCGACAGCGATTCGACATAACGCCGCTGCCCCTCGGCATAGATCGTGTCGAACGCGAGCGACGATTTCCCCGATCCCGAAAGACCGGTGATGACCGTCAATTTATCGCGCGGAATCTCGACATCGATATTTTTGAGATTATGCTGACGTGCCCCGCGGACAGTGATTTGCTTGATGCTCATTACAGATATAAACTGCGTAGATAGTCGAAACGAGTATTTTAACAAATCGATGGTTATCGGCAAAACGAGGGTCACGAGAACACTTGAGTGTGATCTGTAATATTAATTCTTAATATTATTTGCCATTTTTTAACATTATGATAAAATCGCTAGTGAGTAAAATCAATCAATTATGGCAACAACAACCCTTAACATTTCGCTCCCTGAAACCATGCGAAAATTCGTCGAAGACAAGATCGCCAATGAAGACTACGGAACGATCAGTGAGTACGTCCGTGAACTGATCCGTGCGGATCAGCGTTCGGAGAATGAACGCCTCGATTCACTAATAGCCGAGGCCTATGCCAGCGGTGAGCCATCCGTTCTGACCAGAGCGGATATCAACGACGCACGGCAAATTGTAAAGAAGCGAATAGCGCAGCGAAAGACCGGATCATGAAGATCGTCAAACTGCCGCGAGCTCTTGCCGACCTTATCGAAACGGCCGAGTATTATGCTCAAGATGATCCGCACGTTGCCGACAGCTTTTTTGACGCTTTCGAAAAGTCCATTGAAATTCTCCGGAAATCTCCGAAACTAGGAAGCTTGCGATTGACAGAGAACTATGGCGAAGTAAGAATGTGGTTTGTTCCAGGCTTTGAAAAATGTTTGATTTTTTATACCGAAAGCTCCAGTGAATTGATGATTCTGCGAATAATCCACGCGTCGCGCGATTACCAGCGAGTTATCGACGAATGAAAACGGCCCCGTTTCATCTGATTCCTTACAGCAAATTCCAAACCGCCCACAACCCGACAACCGATATCACGACCCAAAGAATAATTCCTTGCAGCAAAGGCCAATAGCCGACCTTTTGCAGTGTTGCTCGTGAAAGGCTCGCTCCGATCAGGAAGAGCGTGATTGTCATGCCAGTTTTCGCGATGTTCACGAGTGAATCAAAGATGCTGGGAATAATGATCGACGGCGCGTAGGTCCGAATCGCCGTGGCCGCGAGAAAGAGCAGGATGAACCACGGAATTGCAACCTTTGCCTTGCTTTCGGAATTTTGTTTGCGGTAAAGAAACGCAAAAAGAAGTGCGATAGGTGCGATCCACAAGGCTCGTGCAAGCTTTACGGTCGTGGCGATTATCAGAGCTTCCGGCCCATATGCCGCAGCCGCTCCGACCACCGAACTAGTGTCATGTATCGCGATGGCCGACCAGATTCCGAATTGGTTTTGAGTCAATTCGAGATAATGCCCGATGACCGGAAACAGAAAAAGTGCAACCGAATTCAGCACGAAAACAGTGCCAAGCGAAACGGTGATCTCGTCGGTCTCAGCGTCGATAGCCGGTGCGACGGCGGCTATAGCGCTCCCACCGCAGATCGCCGTTCCTGACGAGATTAACGTCGAGGTCTTGCTGCTTATCTTTAGCAGCCTGCCGACAAAATAGCCGAGAGCGAGCGTCCCGAATATCGTAACTATGGTGAAAAGAATGCCGTCTTTGCCCGCCTTGTAAACTGACGAAAGATTCATCCCGAAACCGAGCAGGACGACCGAAGTTTGCAGCAGATATTTGGTCGGTTTACCTTCAAGTTGGGGAAACGGGTTTCCAAATGTGAACGCGACGGCAAGACCGAGGGCAAGGGCGATCGGCGGTGAAGCTGCCGGCGTCAAACACGCGATTATGAGGCAGACAAATAAAAGCTTTTGCCAGGACGCGGGCTTTTGCAACATCATCGCAATATGCCGAATACTTTTCGTAAAAGCTCAGTCGTCCGGCCGAGCGGATTTTTGCGGATCTTCTTTTCCTCGTCGGCAACAAGCAAAAACAGGCCGTCGAGCGCTTTTTGCGTAACATAACCGTCGAGGTCGGTCGCCTCTTTCCCAAGCAACGCAGCGGCAAATCCAGCCCGTCCGATCATCGTCTTATACTTGCGTGTTACGCCGGTCTTTGCCGTAAAATCCTCAACGATCGGGCGAAATTTGCCCCGAAGCGTTTCCTCGCTTGTCCGGCGAAAAAACATCGTGGCTGAATCGTCCCTGCCGCTAAAAAGGATCTGCCTCGCGTCGTCAAACGTCATCTGCTTGATCGCATCGACAAAAACATCGATCGCGACCGGCACTGCTTTTTCCGCCGCGTTATTCATCGAAGCGACAAACTCGTCCACCGCTCTTCCCTGTCCCGCGACCCGAAGTCCTCGCTCGAGTTTCTTCAAGGAATTCGGCAGCGGTATCTTTACCCTCGGGTTGCCAAGATAGCCATTTGGCCTGCCCAAACTGTTGACCGCAAATTTTACTCCTTTTCCGAGAGCCTCTTTTAGCCCGCTTGCAATATCGTTATCCGATACTTGCCTTGTAGTATTTCGAGTCGAACTTTTTGCTTGTGCCGCTGCAACGCAGACAAATAGTGAGACCAATATCAAAACACCTGACAATGTTTGAAGTTTTTTCATAGATCATCTTATTAACCGGAAATTTATTTCGCCTTCCCTTGGTTCGCAACCGCCTGCTGGGCTGCGGCAATAGCATCGGCGTCGCCTAGATAATAGCTTCGCGTCGGTTTCAGATTCTCGTCAAGTTCGTAAACGAGCGGAATTCCGGTCGGAATATTGAGGTTTACGATCTCGGCATCCGAAATATTATCGAGATATTTGACCAACGCCCGCAGGCTGTTGCCATGCGCGGCGATGATGAGACGCTTGCCGGACTTTACCTTCTGCAGAATTTCACCCTCGAAATATGGCACGACGCGGGCGACCGTGTCTTTCAAACACTCAGTCGCCGGAAACTTCCCTGCCTCGATCAAACTGTAACGCGGATCTTTTCCAAGCCAGCGTTCGTCGGTTTCTTCCAGACCGTCAGGAGGAATATCAAAACTGCGCCGCCATACAAGAACCTGTTCATCGCCGTACTGGGCAGCGGTTTCGGCCTTGTTCAACCCTTGCAACGCGCCGTAATGACGTTCGTTCAGCAGCCACGATTTTGTCTCCGTGATCCACATCAGATCCATTTCATCGAGAATGATCCACAGCGTGCGGATCGCCCGTTTGAGAACGGATGTATAGGCCTCATCAAATACGAAACCTTCGGCCTTCAGCAACTTCCCGGCGGCGTGGGCCTCGGTCATCCCCTTTTCCGAAAGATCAACGTCCTTCCAGCCTGTAAAGCGATTTTCCTTATTCCATTGGCTTTCGCCGTGGCGAATCAAAACTAATTTGTGCATATGAATGGAACGCCGGCATCTTGCCGGCAATTTGTCTAATTATCCAATAACTTCTTCACTTCACCAACAAGGTAGAGCGAACCTGTGACCAAAACAAATGCTTGTCTTGTCGCAGGATAGGTCTCAGCCAATTGGACAGCGGCATCTAAGGCCTGTCGAACATCGGCGATTACAAATACCTGATCCTTTATCAGAACCAATGTCCCCACATCTGCAATTTGCGACGCAGATACTGACCTAGAATTCCCAGATTCGGTCAAGATTATGTCATTAACAAGAGGTATGAGAGTTTCAAGGATGGAATCATAATCCTTACCTTTCATTGAGCCATACACGAGAACGATTCCTGCTTTTGGATGCCATTTAGTCATGTAGCGAGCTAAGGCATGAGCCCCGCACTGATTATGTGCGCCGTCTAACAATATTCGGATATTACCCTGATCCATCCACTCAAGCCGCCCCGGATGCCGCGCCCGCTCAAGTCCGTAGATTATGTTCATATCCGAAATCGGAAAAATTGTTTTCAGCTGTTTTGCAACCAATATCGCAAGAGCCGCATTTTCGTACTGGTGCTCACCCGCGAGTGAAACAAATACTTCTTCGGCCGTAAATCCGCTCATTATGAAATCGACGCCAGGACTATTAGGTTCCCAGCGCGCATAATTTAGCGTCGTCGGAATTACTCCTAAATCCGAACACCGATCAGCTATCACTTCAAATGCTTCAGGAAGTTGTTTGCCCACACAGACAATTGAATCTTTGCGAATAATCGCCGCCTTCTCAGCCGCGATCTCTTCGATCGTTTCGCCCAGATATTCTTGATGATCTAAATCGATTCGTGTGATCGCAACGATCTCGGCATTTGCCGCCGTTGTCGCGTCGAGCCGTCCGCCGAGGCCGGTTTCAAGTATGGAGAGCTCGACTTTTGCTTCGGCAAAAGCGACCAGGGCAATTGCGGTAACTTGTTCAAAGAACGTCGGTCGATACGCCAACTCGTCCTTCGCTAGCAAATTCTCGACGGTCTCGCGAACGTGCGTTGCGTGCTTTGCAAAATCTGCGTCGCTGATATCCTTCCCGTCGATCTTTATTCGTTCGGTGATCGACATCAAATGCGGTGATGTGTAAAGCCCGGTCTTGATCCCTGCATGCACACAGATCGAATCAAGAAATGCGCACACCGAACCTTTGCCGTTCGTCCCGGCGACCTGCACTTTCAGATATTTGTTTTGCGGATTACCAAAAGCAGTGAGCAGCGTGCGAATATTTTCCAGCCCAAGCTTCATCGCGGAAACTTCGTTACCGAGAGAAAGAAGATATTCTGAAGCGGTCGCAAAATCCATTGAACTTATTTTTCACGATTTAGGTTAACGAAACAAATAGCCTATTGATTTTCTGAAAACGTGAAGTAAAGTGTAAATTGCTCGCAAGCAAGACATTTAGGAGGTTCGGCCGGATGCATCGCATTGATCCGCCATAAAAAAATACATGAAACTACTTGTTCTTTTTACAATTCTGTTCGCTAACACGGTCATTGCTCAGGACAATCGCATCGCTCAATTCGCCGTATGGCAACCTTATCCGGGCCAGGAAGTAAACTTTCAGCTCGGTTATAAGAGACATTTACAATGGCGGAAAACAACCCGCGAATCGTGGGAGTGGCACGGCTGGCAGATCGCGTCCGGCCCGCGTGCCGGGCAATTTATTAACGCCACCTTCGATCATTACTGGAGCGATTTCGACCGCATCCCCAGTCCAAATGAAGATATGGCCGACAAGCTGTTAAATATCGTTCCTTACGCCGAATTGCAGTCGGTCTATAAGATCACTTTCCTAAAGTCTCCTCTGAGCATCGGCACTCCTCAGTCACTAAAATCCAAATCGGCGATTTTGAGAATGATAACCCTGAAGGTTTCGGACATCGGCACCGGAGTGCAGCTTATTAGTCGCCTCCGCGCGAGCTACGCCAACAACTCCGACATTTCTTATCTGTTGTCTTTCAAAAAGATTGACGGCGGCGAGATCAATGAGCTGATGCTCTTACTTGGTTTTGAAACATGGGATCTGTACGGAAAAAGCGAGAACATTCAGGAACAGATCACGTCGATTGAAAACGGGCTGAAAGTGAAAATAATTCAGTCGATCCGTTCGGAAACGCTCGTCCTCAGGCCCGATTTGAGTTTGTTTTCCGGCGATGAAAACATATCAAAATCAATTGATCCCAAGTATCATTCCGCTGACAAAAGCCGACGGTGATAATTGATCTGACCAAGGTGATAATTGAGATGGGTCGTTAGATGTATAAGGAAAAATTCCGTCGTCATCGGATGCCCGAAAACCTCGATCGGATAGGTTTTCGCAAAGTCTTCGTCGGTCATTTTTTCAAGCGTCGCCTTTACGACGATTGCTGTCTCATCGAATATCGGCGAGCAACTTATCTCTTGAAACGCACCTTGGATGAAAATTCCGCGTCACGATCCCTTACAAATCCCGAACCACCGAGAACGGCTCCGATAAAATGCTCTAAATTCCCGATCAGATGCAGCGTCAAGTTCCCCGCTGAGTTAGTGATTTCTCCGCTAACTTTCCAAAGATCGGCTTCGTCTGAATATTGCTCTATCTCGGCCCTCAACCGGCCAATGATCGCGTTCGTAAAGTTCGATTAAAGCATCTTTTAGCATATTCAAAAATTAAGCGGCGATGGATTTGTTCATCATGAAATCGAGCATCCGCTCGATCGTTTCCTTCATTTTGCGGCGATCGACGACCTGATCGACCATGCCGTGTTCGAGCAGGAATTCGCTGCGTTGAAATCCTTTTGGAAGCTTTTGGCGGATTGTTTGTTCGATAACGCGTGGGCCGGCAAAACCGATCAGAGCCTTTGGTTCGGCAACGATAACGTCGCCAAGCATCGCAAAACTCGCGGTAACGCCGCCGGTCGTCGGATCGGTCAGCACCGATATGAACGGCAGGCGAGCATCATGCAGCATTGCAAGCCCGGCGGAGATCTTCGCCATTTGCATCAGGCTGAGCGTGCCTTCTTGCATTCGCGCACCGCCCGAAGCTGAGAATACGATCACCGCACCGCGTTTTTCGAGCGCACGTTCGATCAGCCGCGTTATCTTTTCGCCAACGGCCGAGCCCATCGAACCGCCGATAAATGACATATCCATCGCACCGGCGTAAACAAGGTGGCCGCCGACTTTGCCCGTGCCCGAAACTATTGCTTCGGGTAGCCCGGACGATTTCTTCGCCGCCTCGATTCGGTCTTTGTAGGGCTTGGTATCGACAAACTCTAGCGGATCAGCCGACATGACTTCCTCGTCAAGCCTTTCGTACTTTCCGTCGTCGAACAGTGAAGCCAGCCGGTCGCGTGCGGGAAGACGGAAATGATAATCGCAATGGGTGCAAACCTGCAGCGACTCGATCAATTCGCGTTTATAAAGTGGGCTTTCGCACTCGGGACATTTAACGAAAATGCCCTCCGTTTTAACGGTGCGTTCCTCGTCATCGTCTTGATCGTCGATCTTCGGCTTGTCTCTTTTGAACCAGGACATAATAGCGGGCAGTAGTCAGTAGTCAGAAATCAGTGATAAGAATTTACAGGTACAAATTCTTCAAGTCCTTAAAAATATACTTAAATTTCAATTAGAAAGAGTAGCATATTGGAAGACTTTTTGTCGCAGCCTGCTAATTCAGGATCGCGAGCATTTCGCCGTGAATATGGCCGTTGCTGGCGCATATCGGCGGAGCGTAAATGCTGAACGGCGAGCCGTCATAATGGGTCACCTGCCCTCCCGCTTCCTCGATCAGAAGTTTCCCTGCCGCGACATCCCACGGATTCAGACCTTCTTCCCAAAAGCCGTCGAAGCGGCCGCAGGCGACATAAGCCATATCGATAGCCGCCGAACCGTCGCGACGCACGCCGCGTGCTTTCATGAGAAAATTCGTCAAGTTTCGCTCGAAATTTTCCTTTTGTTTAAAGTCGTAAGGAAAGCCGGTAACGATCAACGAATCGGCGAGTTTCGTTTCTGCCGAAACGCGAATAGGTTTGTTGTCGAGGCTTGCACCGTTCCCTTTTTCGGCAGCGAAAAGCTCGTTACGCGTTGGGTCGTACGTAACACCGATAACGATCTCGCCTTCGTGTTCGAGTGCAATTGTCACGCAGAAACACGGATAGCCGTGGGCGTAGTTTGTCGTTCCATCAAGCGGATCAATGATCCATTTCCACTTGTTTTCCCCGCCGATAATAACTGCATCGCCGGATTCCTCGGCGAGTACCGAATGCCTCGGATAGTAGGATTTAATTCGTTCTATGATGAGGGCTTCGGATGCCAGGTCAGCCTCGGTGACTAGATCAATATCACCTTTCTTAGAGATATTTATCTTCCGGCCAAACTTTTCGAGAAGTATTTGACCTGCTTCGCGGGCGGTTTCGATTGCAAAATTGAGCATAAAGTTAAGCGGTCAGCTATCAGCAGTCAGCTATCAGCGATCGGCTTTCAGCAATCAGCCGTTGGTTCGAACCCGTGAAATAAAAGCAGCCAGCATCTTCTTGATTTCTATCAGATCTGTTGTTAAGGAAAGGAATTCTTCTTCAGAAACGTATTTCAAATCTCGCGTCAAAATCAAATGATATTCAAGCTCGCAGGCAGAACCAAAAGCTATTTGAAGGAATCGCGCAAAATCAGCATCGCTGTTTCTCCCACAACCCTCTGCAATATTCGTGGGTATTGAAGAAGCACTCCGTCTTATTTGCGATGAAAGTCCAAAAAGCTCTTGCTTAGGAAAGAGCTGTGTCGTGTTGTATAAACGCAGAGTTAACTTGTGCGATTTCTCCCAAATCGATAGCGTTTTGAAATCCTTCATAAATTCAAGATAACTGCCGGCCAAGGGCTGTTGACCGCTGATCGCTGATCGCTGATCGCTGATCGCTGATCGCTGATTGCCGAAAGCTAAAACTTCCCCTTCTTCATAATTGCGAGAATCTCCGTCTGGTGTGGTGCGGTTATTATTGCGTCGTCTTCGGACACGTAAACATCGATCTCCGAGCGGATACCGAACTTGCCAGCTAAATAAACACCCGGCTCAAGCGAGAAGGCGGTTCCGGGGATCAATCGACGCGAGTCACGGGTTTCCAGATTGTCAATATTTGCACCGTTCCCGTGGCCGTCTTCGCCGATCGAATGCCCTGTGCGATGCAGAAATTGATCGGCGTATCCGGCTTTGCGAATATACCCGCGAGCTACATCGTCAACCTGAGCACCGGTTATCACACGCTTATTCCGGAAAGCATCGCGGACAAAATTAAATGCCTCTTGCTGTGCTCCGAAAACGACGTTCCAGATCTTCACATATTCACCGGGAACGGTCGCACCAACATATCCAACCCACGTTAGATCGACCGCCGGAGCCTTTGGTTTCTTAAGTTTCGTTACGGAATCTATCAGAACAAGATCGCCTTCTTTTATCGGTGAATTACGCTCTTTGGTTGGAAAATAATGCGGCGAAGCTGCGTTTGCATTTACCGCGACAATCATCGGCGAAGCAGCCAGTCCTTCTTCCGCAAGCCGTTGCATCATGAACTGCTGCACGTCGATCTCTGTCGTCGGAATATAACGGGTGATGCGGCGTTTTAGGTCAGCGAACGTCTCGAGCGTTATTCTTTGCAGCTTTTCAGCCGCTTCCTTGTGCATCGCAAGCTGTTCTGGCGTCCAGACGGCTTCAAATTGTTGAACGAGATCAGCGCTTGAACCGATAGTGACGCCGAGCTTTCGCACCATCTCGATCGTCCCGGCATCGACGCGTGCGATGTAAGGTATGTCGTTGTCCGGCGAGTACTGCATCGCGATGCGGCGTTTCTTACCGGTTATTTTGGCTTCACCAAACATGGCTTTGCCGACCTGCTCGCGCAAAAGCTGCCATTCGCGATAAATAAGCTTCTTGCCCGGAAGTGAATCGAGCTGTTCGGGTTCGATAGCGTGGACGACCTTTACCGGCTCACCTTTCGCCGGAACGTAATAGAACCATCGCCGCGAACCGCCCAGCCGTTCCGTCTTTAGGATTCTCGGCGCAAGAATGTCGCTCCCGCGAAAATCGTAAAAAAGCCACCCGTCAAATTTCTCTTTTTGAAGCGCGGTTTGGATTTCAGCTATACGAGCGGATTGAGCGGTCTGCGTCGCTTGTGCAAAACTGGACGTCACACCGGCAAGGAAAATAATGAGGGCTATTATTGTTTTCATATGTGCATCAGCAGCCAGTACTTGCCAGATTTCAAAACTCAAGTTCTTGTTTAATCAAAGTCAGCGTGAGCAGGCCCGGAAAAAGGCCGCGAATCCGTTCTGATTCCTTATCGGCAGATGTCGGCGGTATATGAACAGCGACATACGTTTTTGCCGCGATCTGCTCACGAACAAGTTTTCGACCGCTTTCCGAGAGAAAATACCAGTATGGAACAAAGGCTACATCTAATTTCTCTTTCGGCAGATCGAACGAGGCGAAATTCTCTACCGTCATGTCCGCATCACCGAACTGAAACAGCTTCTTGCCGCCGATCTCGACCAGGTGGCCGAGATTCTTTACCCACCAAAAACGGTCGCTGCCATGCTTCATTCCCAAAACAGTCACTTTGATGCCTTCAATATCGAACTGTTTCTTCTGCTTCCATTCCGGCGTAAATTCACGGACCTGGTTTCGAACGCTTTCATGGTCCTTATAGTTCTTGGCGATCTCAAGCGTCGTCTGTGCCGAAGAAACTAAAGTCGCCTTCGGATTATTTTTGAGATGAAGACCAACCGATTCCGGGTGAAAATGATCCAGGTGTATATGCGAAACAAGAACGACCCGTACGTTGTTAAAAGGCGGCCGGGCAGATTCCATCGCACTTAAAAGCTCCGGCGGCGGAAAGAGATAATCAGGATCGTATTCGCGATGAAGGCTATCGATAAGCACGGAACGCCCCGCATGTGAAACCAGGATACCTTCGTTTCCCACATACATGACTTTTAGAGCCGATGCTGGAGTAGAAATTCCAGCAGATTGCTCCGGTTTCGCTTGAGCACAAAGGCACGTGACAACGACTGACAGAAGCAAGAATACCTGGCAACCACTTTTCATAATCGAGATCCTGCCCAACCGATCTTTATGCAAGATCGCTACTTCATTGACCGCTCGGCAACCCGGAGAAACTCCTGTACCTGCGAATCCCAATATTCCCAATTATGTGCACCGGGAAGCTGACGGAACTCATGCGGGACCTTTTTTTCTGTCAGCAATTGCATAAAGTCGCGATTGTTCTGGATCAAAAAATCCTCGGTTCCGCAATCGACATATAGAAACGGCAGCGATTTGATCTTCTCGGGTGCGAGGTCTTTTACAATTCGGAAGATGTCGTTCGCTTTGCGTGTGTCGCTGTCAAGCAGGCCGTAAATCAAATCGATCGCTTTGCCAATTGGACCGGCTGTCTTTTCCGAGAAGGATGCCGCACCGAGAGCTCCGCTGAAAGAACCAGCCAAACTGAACATTTCAGGATACTTCAGGCCAAATTTCAAACCGCCGTAACCGCCCATCGAAAGCCCGGCGATCGCTCGGTTTTTGCGATCCGCAAGCGTTCGGTAGCTTTTATCGATCTCCGGGATCAACTCCTGAATGATGTAGCTCTCGTACTTGTCGTTTGGCGTGGAGACGCTGTCGGTGTACCAACCGTCATTACCTTCCGGCGTGACGATAATAAATCTATGCTTCTGTGCATAAGAAGCGAGCTTGGTTCTGTCTGTCCAGTTATTGTAATGGCCCGTCAGGCCATGAAGAAGAAAAACCACCGGAAATCTGTCAGTGCTGTTTTTGGAATATCCCTCCGGCAGAACCACACGGTAGGGCATCTCGCGGGCCATCAGCTTGCTTGCTAATTTGCCTTCGCGTGGTGCTGGATAATCACCGTCGCCTTTTATCGTTAATCCGGTGGTGCTTGGCTGCTGGCCCAGCGTCGTAATTACGACAGCCGCAATCAAAAGCAGAACCCGAATCGACAGTTTAATTCTATCTTGGTCCATTCCGGCAACCTCCCTTCCTAACCAAACAGACGGCCAAACCAACCGCCGTCCTTGTCCTTCTCAATTACCTGTGCCAGTTCACCGGCGTCGAACCATACGCCGTGGCATACGTTGCAGACATCGATTTTAATGTGCTGGTAGTCGGCTTCCATCAATGTGCCGTCATCCTTCGGGCATTTTAGGCCAGTGCTCTGTGCATTCTCGACGGCGAGATGCGCCTTCATTTTTTCTATCAGCTCCTGTTCCTTGCGATGAAAATACTCATTTTCAAGCGCCCTTGCTCGGTCTTCTAATTCAATAGGCATGGATTATTCCCTCCCTCTTATTTCTATAGATTTGATATGAGAAAAATAACAGGTTGCGAATGATAAGAAAAGGGCGGCACCGCCTTGCTAAGCTTCGGTCTTATGGATCGAACGCATGCGCTGCCGTGCTTTTTTTGAGCGGCGGATGGTGTTTCGGCGCTTGAGATTCGATTCGGCCCATTCTGAAACCTGCTTCAGCGGGTGCCACTCGATATCCTCTGACGGCAGAACTTCGCTGGATGAATCGCGTAACTTGAGCGTGCCGAATGCCACGAAGAAGATAAGAAAGTTGAATACCGCACCAGCAAACACAACCAGCCAGCCCGGCGCCAGCCCGACCTGTGCACGTGCGAATAACAGTTCCCAAAACCTCTCGCGGTCCTGCGGCGTGAGCGTCGGTATCGGCGACGGATGAATGTAAATCTTTAGCGACCAAGACAACGCAAGCAGCACAAATATCCACAGATAGTTTGCCCTCAATCTCCGCCCGACAGCTTCCCATTCGCTAATCGTAAAGTGCGGCGTTATCAGATCGGCTGAAATATGTTCGGCCCATTCCTGATCAGGCGGAATCGTTCTGTGCGAAAGCATCGGCGCGAAATATCCCGTCTCCAAAATTCTCACGCGATTAGCCCAGACCTCGTAATAACGGTAACGCCGGGCTTCCATAAAAAGGAAAATCGAAACCAATATCGAATTGATCGGTATGGCAAAATGGGGATTGTCGGGCGAGCTAAAAACGAACGAAAGCGTCGCACCGGCGGTGATCACCGCCCAATTGGTTGTTGCGTCAAGCCGTCCGCGCCAAACATTCGACCGCTGTATCTCACCGCGGTAAAAATGTACCATCGCGGTGTTGAATTCAGCGGGAGCAAGCTTTTGGGCTATCGTCTGCGGAGTGGCTTTTGGTCTCTCGTTTCGCTTATGAACTTCTTCGGCAAAAGCTCGAAAAGATTCCGGGACTTTGGTGATGTGTATTTCTTCGTCGGACATTCGAGTTCCGGTCCGAGCATCGTCTCTCATAACATGTTGGGGGAAAGAAATCAGGAAGGCGGCGCGGACCTTCGCTAACTAACAAAACTACCACTTCCGCGATTGCTACGCAAGGATTTATCAGGGTTAGACTCGATTTTTCCGAGTTATGCTCATAGTCAGTTTCGATTTGCCCGTGTCGCGGTTAAAATCCTCTCTAATGATCGACGTTGACGAAAAATGGATGCAGGTCGCGATCGATTCGGCATTGCTCGCGGGAGAATTGAACGAAGTGCCGATCGGTGCTTGCCTCATTGATGAAAGCGGCGAGTTGATCGCGTCGGGCTATAACCGGACGATCACGGATTGCGACCCGACGGCTCATGCCGAGATACTCGTTTTGCGACAGGCAGCGGCAAAAATCGGTAATTATCGATTATCCGGCACGACGCTTTATACAACTATCGAACCGTGCGTAATGTGCGCCGGAGCTTTGGTCAACGCCCGCATAAAGCGTCTTGTTTACGGAGCCGCGGATGAGCGCTTCGGTGCGGTGGAGACGATCTTTCGCCTTTGCGACCACGAAGCTTTGAATCATCGCATCGAGATCACATCCGGCATCCTCGCCGATGAATGCCGTGAGTTGATGCAGGCCTTTTTTCGCGAAAGACGCTAATTCTTTTTCGTACCTTACTTTCTTGTTCATCTTCGTCTGTGGTTGTTTTTTCGGCATCATGCCTCGCTAGCCAGCGCGAGGTAAATCAACCACAGAATATGAAGAAAAAGAAATGGAACAAGAAAGAACAAGATATTTTGATTCAGAATTTACCGACCGGATTGAATAATGCCGACATATCGAACTTGATATTTTCAGACATCAGATATTAGAATGAACAATTCGCGGAGAGGTGCGAGAGTGGTTGAATCGGGCAGTCTCGAAAATTGTTGAGCCTTAACGGGTTCCGTGGGTTCGAATCCCACCCTCTCCGCCACATCGATTTTAGATTTCAGATTTGCGATTCTGGATTGAAGAAGAACCTAACTTTTCAAATTCGCAAATTTGAGATCAGCATGCGTCCATATTTACCATGCGTAACAAACTTCGGCACACATTTTCGTCCCGGAATCTTTCTGCACTGATTTGCGTTTTGCTCATTTTGGGCACGACATTGGGCTGCAAAAGGATCGCTGATCTGGCAAATAGAAAGAATCGTGACAATCCACCGCCTGTGGTTCGCGAAACGCCCGCAAGCGGCGACGTGCAAAGCCCCGACGACTCGCTGACGAAAAAGACAAACTCTTACATCAGCGAATGCTTCAACAAATATTCAAATCGCGTGGTCGAAAGCTATAACCGCTATGCCCTGTGGGTCAAAAACATGGAGCAGGGCCCGACCGGCAAGGAACAGAATATTTACGGGCTGTACGACGTAAGCGGTGACGGCACGGATTGCGAAAACGCAGTTGATTCGGCAAAACAGCTCGAACCAAGCATGCCCGAAATTGAGGATGCCGCGGATAAATACGTCGTAGCTCTCAAGGCCGTGATCGAACAGATCAGGGGCGTTTACAAATACTACGAGCAGGAAGATTACAAGGACGACAATTTCGCCAAGGGCAAACAAGCACATGCCGCTTTGGTCGCGGCTTTCAAGGATTTTCGGGAAGTGAACACGGTTTTTGCCGATGAGGTCGATAATCTTGAAGATCAGGTCGCCGCCGAGGAACTGGAGAAACTCAGAGGTGTTTCCGGCAAACGCTACGATTTTCTTGTCGTAGAATCTGGCATTAAGTCAAAAAAAATAAAGACTCTCTTGCAGGACAAGGAGTTTGAACAGATTACCGTTGACGAAATCAACCCGCTGATCGAAGATTTTGAAAAGACGGTAGAAGAGATGCGAACCGAGCCTTCAAAGAAAACCATGGCCGACTCTTATATTCGGGCCTGCGAAGGATTTACAAAAGCGTCTAAGGAAATGATGAGGCGCATACGCGACAATAAACCCTTTAACGACAGCGAAAAACGGTTTATCGCGACCGGTGCCGGATGGATGGTCGACGGCTCGCCCGCAAAAATCACCAAAGCCTATAACGACATGATTCAAGCGCGGCGGTTTATGAGATTTTGATAGATGTTTGAGAATTTGCTTTACCTCACGTTGTTGTCCTAAATAATTTGGTCGGAGGATTCGTTTATGCCTTTAACTAAGAGGTTGTCGGCGGAGTTTATCGGTACGTTGTGGCTCGTGTTGGGCGGATGCGGCAGTGCGGTTTTGGCTGCGGCTTTTCCGGCCCTAGGCATCGGGTTCGCGGGCGTGTCGCTTGCGTTTGGTTTGACGGTTTTGACGATGGCCTATGCTATCGGACATATTTCGGGCTGTCATTTGAACCCGGCGGTAACGTTCGGCCTCTGGGCCGGCAAACGGTTTCCTACTAATGAGGTAGTGCCGTATATCATCGCCCAGATTCTCGGCGGCATTGCCGGTGCGGGCATTTTTATGTCATCGCCAGCGGCAAGGCTGGATTTACGTTGATCGGCGGATTTGCGGCGAATGGTTTCGCCGATCATTCACCCGGCGGCTACAACATTCTGGCCGCGTTCGTTGCCGAAGTCGTGATGACGTTCTTTTTCCTGATCGTCATTCTCGGTTCGACTCACGGAAAGGCTCCAAAAGGCTTTGCCCCAATCGCTATCGGCCTTTGCCTGACGCTGATCCACCTGATCACGATTCCGGTGACAAACACCTCGGTCAATCCAGCTCGAAGCACCGGTCCGGCCATTTTTGTTCAGGGTTGGGCCATTAACCAGCTCTGGTTATTCTGGGTCGCACCAGTCCTGGGTGCACTGCTCGCCGGATTCTTATATACTTGGCTGGTCGGCGATGATGAACCCGAGGTCACGGGCGAAAAGCCGAAACCGCCGCCGGTCAAGGAAGATGTCGTAGTCGAAGAAGAGATACTCGAAGTTATAAGTTTCTGGAAAGGTGCAAGAGCGGTTGAATTGGCAGCATTGGAAATGCTGTGAGCCTTAACGGGTTCCGTGGGTTCGAATCCCACCCTTTCCGCCAGAGCTAAAGGATAAAGGCGAAAGGATAAAGGATAAAGTTTTTTAGGAACTTTCTCCTTTGTTCTTCCGCCTTTCTTTCAATTATGGACGATCTAAAAATTAGGACAAAGGATTTCGCGATCCGAATTATTAAGCTGTATGCTTCATTGCCGAAAACGACTGAAGCTCAGGTTCTCGGCAAGCAGCTTCTACGCAGCGGAACTTCCGTGGGTGCACAATACCGAGAAGCCAACATGCAAAATCCGATGCCGATTTGATCAGCAAGATCGAAGGTTCGTTGCAAGAATTGGAAGAATCCTCCTATTGGCTCGAACTCATCGAAGAAATGCAGCTTTTCCCACGCGAAAAATTAGAATCGATCCAGTGTGAAACTAAAGAACTAACAGCGATCTTCGTAACAATCGCAAAAAAAGTTAAAGCCCGTCAAAAAATAATTCGTACTCTCTTCACTTTATCCTTTCCCCTTTATCCTTTATCCTTTAACTCGGCTTCAGGCTCCGCACAAGGTTTGAGTTGTGAACTCCGCTAGGCTGGGAACAGAGCAACGGTAGCAATTTCAGTCTGTGTTGCGGTTAAGTCTGAAGCCTCCAAATTTTGAGGGTGCGCATAGCCGTACCCTCTTTTCTTTTTCTTTCATACTCTCAGAACTTTATCCTTTCGCCTTTATCCTTTATCCTTATGTAAATGTCCTATCAGGTAATCGCACGAAAATGGCGCCCGCAGACCTTTGAAGAAGTCACCGGGCAGGAGAATATTACGCAGACACTTGCGTAATGCTCTGGAATACGACCGGCTTCATCATGCGTACCTGTTTTCGGGTGCCCGCGGCGTAGGCAAAACGACAACGGCCCGGCTGCTTGCAAAGGCCCTGAACTGCCATAAAACCGATAAGCCGAACCTTTTTCCGTGCAGTTCGTCTGATCCAGACAGTTTGCCCATCGTGCCTTGAGATCTCCGAAAGCCGGTCGCTCGATGTGTTCGAGCTTGACGCTGCTTCACACACAGGTATAGACAATGTCCGTGAGACCATTCTCGACGGGATTAACATCAATCCGGCCCGCGACCGCTTCAAGGTCTTCATCATCGATGAAGTCCACATGCTTTCGAAATCATCGTTCAATGCCCTGCTGAAAACGCTCGAAGAACCGCCGCCGAACGTCGTTTTCATAATGGCAACGACCGAGCTGCACAAGGTGCCGGAAACGATACTTTCACGCTGTCAGGAGTTCGAATTTCGCACGATTCCGCTGCAAAAAATATTCGACCGTCTGAACCTGATCGCCGAAGCCGAAAAGATCGATATTTTGCCTGACGCACTGCGTGAGATCGCCCGTTCCGGCGAAGGTTCGATGCGTGATGCTCAGTCGAATTTCGACCAGGTGATAAGCTTTTCCGGTGAAAAAATCGTGGTCGCCGACGTATCGAACGCTCTCGGCATGGCAAGCGTCGAAATGCTTACCAAAGTCCTCACGGCGATCGCCGAAAAGAACCCAAAACTTGCCCTGAATGTCGTTGACGATCTGGTCGCACGTGGACAGGACCTGCGAAATTTCGCCCGCGACCTGCTTTCTCTGTTTCGTGATCTGCTCGTTTTCAAAATAGCCGGAACGGACGGAAATCTGATCGAAACCTCGTCGCTCAATAACGACGAAATGCAGGCCCACGCTGCCCCATTCTCCGAATCAGACCTCGTCCGTTTCTTCAATTCGCTTTGCGAAACCGAAACAAAACTCAAGGACGCAACACAATCGCGTTACGTCATCGAGATCGGCCTGATAAAGCTCGTCGAAATGCGCCGAGTCGTTGAGATCGAAAAGCTTTTGGAACGGATCGGAAAGCTTGAACAGGCGTTGAATGGTGGCTCGGCCGAAGCAATTTCTGAACAGCCGCAGCCGGCTTCCTTCGAAAAAAAAACTCTAATTGACGAACCTAAGCCCGAAGAACCCGTAATTAAACAAGTCCCCGCGTCAATCCCTGATGAGCCTTCGATAGAGCAAGTTTCTGCATCGTTCCCTGAAGAACCGCCTCATTTTTCAGACAGTTTTTCTGACGAAGAACCTCGCGTACCTGAGAAAAATGTCGCAGAACCCACAATTACTGCAAAAAGCTACGATCTGAGCTTTCTTGATTCGATCAACCTGCCATTGCCCGACATTGATTCCGAAGAGCTTGAGCACGTCGAGGACACTTGGCTCGATAACGCATTTGACGAACGCCTGCTTGCGTCCGGCGACAATCTGATGCCGATCCCGGACGCACCAAACTTAGCCGCAGCCGCGATCGGTGGCCGTCGCGACTCGACTGCATCGACAAACGTTCATTCGAATGGCTCCGGAACGGCCGTCGCTACAGCCCGCGAGACTCCAGTTTATACACCGCCGGTTTTTGAGGACGTTCCCGCCGGCGAACTGCCCGTTTTATCTGAAGACCCAAGTGAAGACGAGCTGTTGGCTTACGCAAACGCTCATCCGGTGGTCCGAAAAGCTCTTCGAATCTTTCGCGGAAAGATCGTCGAAGTGAAAACGGCGCTGACGGAACATTCAACCCCGACTTTCGTATTCTTTCTATATTTGGCACAATCAGTCCATATTGAATGAAAATTAAATTTGCCCCGGCAAAACTAAAATATTCTCTGGCTGTGCTGATCCTGCTTCTCGGCACCTTTGCGGTATTTGCCACAGACTCCATTTTCGATCAATACATCACCGCTGCCTGCCCCGACAAGCCCGGTTAACGATTACGCGGGTGTTTTCGACCCAGCGGCGAAGCAGCAGCTCGAAACGAAACTAAAGGATTTTAAGACAAAAACCGGCGTCGAACTTGCAGTTGCCGTCGTAAAGACGACCGGTGACAGGCCGATATTCGATTATTCCCTCGCCGTAGCTCGCGGCTGGGGCATCGGATCGAAGGATCAGGACAATCCGAGCGCTTTGCTTTTCATCGCAGTTGACGACCGTAAGTATTTCACGCAGATCAGCAAAGACCTCGAAGACGAATTACCCGACGGTGTCGTTGGCAATTTACAGCGGCAATATCTGGTGCCGGAATTTAGGAAAACTAATTACTCAAAAGGCATCGCGGATACGATCGACGCCTACATAAAGACGATCGAATCAAAACGCAGCGGCGAAGCACCACCAGCGGCCAACACCGATAAAAGAAGTGGTTCGACCGGCACATCAGGCGGACTTTACAGTATATTCTGCTGCCTTGTCGTGCTTGGCGTGATCGCTCTGATAATTTGGTCTAATCGAAGCGGCGGCGGAAGATCGGGCAAGGACAATGATCGCTGGGGCGGCGGTGGATTTGGCGGAGGCGGAAGTGCTTTGCCTTGGGTAATCGGCTCAATTTTGACCAGCGGGTCTGGCGGTTCTTCATCTTCGTCGAGCGATTGGGGCGGCTCATCCGGTGGAAGCGACTGGGGTGGATTTGGCGGCGGCGGAGATTTCGGTGGAGGCGGGGCCGGAGGAGACTGGTGAAAATTAGTCAGGAGTCTTGAGTTGAGGGTCTCTGAGGCGGATTTCTCGCATACAACGACTTAACTACGATGAAAAATCAATTTGAAGCATTTATTGACGATTTGAAAGGGACGCACGGCAACAATCTGGCGTCGGTGATTCTGTACGGCTCAGCGGCCGCGGGAGATTTTGTGCCGCAGAAATCTGACTACAACTTGCTGATCGCCCTGCACAAAATCGCGCCGAAAGATCTTCGCAATGCACACGCTTGCGTTCGCGAATGGCACAAAATGGGGCATCCGGTTCCGGTGTATTTCACGGTTTCGGAGCTGCAGAATGCGGCCGATGTCTTCCCTATCGAGTTTCACCAGATGGAAGTCGCCCGCAAGGTGCTTTATGGAACGGATGTGCTTTCAACGCTCAAGATCTCCGACGAATTCTTGCGTCATCAGACCGAATATGAGCTGCGCAGCAAGCTGATACAGCTTCGGCGGCAGTACATTCCGGCATCTGCGTCGGTCGAGGGCTTAAAGAATTTGATGGGCGAAAGCCTGGCAAGCTTCGCGGCTTTGTTTCGTGCGGTGCTTTTGCTTCATGGCGTTAAGCCGCCAGCAACAAAGCACGAGATCGTCGCTATCACAGTGCAGCATTTGAAACTGGACGGCACGGTGTTTGAAAAAATATTCAATATTCGTGAGAATAATTTCGCGGGCAAATTAGACGAAGTAGAAGCTAATCGGCTCTTTGGCGATTATATGGAGCAGATCGAGAATGTCATCGATTCTGTCGACGCAGTAGGAAATCGTAAATCGTAATTGTTGATGGTTAATCGTTTACGCAATTCACGCACGATTAACAATTAACGATTAACACCAAACAATTCACTTTTTATGAGGAGAAGAATTATGAAAAGATCAATATTATTAACAATCGCAATGTTTGCGGCCTTCGGCCTAAGCGGATGCAGCTACAACGATCTGACGGCAAAACAGCAGACCGTAAAAGCCAATTGGTCGAAGGTCGAAAGTTCGCTGCAGCGGCGTGCCGACCTTATCCCGAATTTGGTTGAAACAGCCAAGCTTGCAGGCGTTCAGGAACAGGAAGTATTCGGACAGATCGCCGATGCTCGTTCGCGTTTGCTAAACGCTACATCCGCAGCACCGGCGAGCGGCAGATGGCGATAAAACGCCGGAGCAAAAACAGGCTGTTATCGATGCAAACAACAGTTTTGGCGGAACGATCGGCCGTTTGCTGAGTCTTCAGGAAAATTATCCCGTGTTGCGGTCGAACGAAGCTTTTATGAAAGTTCAGGACGAGCTCTCGGGCACGGAAAACCGGATCAACGCCTCGAGGATCGACTATACGGATTCAGTAGACGTCGTACAACACAACCCGCAATTCGTTCCCGGCAGTATTGACTGCGGGACTGCTCGGATTCAAGGAACAGCCTTACTTCGAAGCTGAACCCGGAGCACGAACCGCACCGAGCGTGGGCGATGCTAACTCTTTGCGAAAGACAAATGCTCCGACCGCCCCCGCACCGGCCGCACCTGCTAACAAAGCTCCGGCTGCTCCAGCGGCGAACGCAAATAAGTAGTTCAGAATCCGCGGGAACTGCACATCGAGCAGTGATCACAAGGCTTGCCGTTCGGTTCGAACGTGCAGGCCTTTTCTTTGTTTAGATTTGTGATGATCTCGTCGGCAAAGGCTTCGATGACGGAAAAACGCTCTGTCGATGGATGAAGGATAAAGGATGAATGGTGAGCCGGAACAGATGGCTGCAATTGCGATTCCATGCCATCAAGCCGCACATTGATCTTTTCGATACTTGCCTGAATGGATGAAAGATCAACAGCTTGGCGATTCATTTTCAAGAATCTGCGCGATCTTATTCGCCAAGCTGTGAATATTCTCCGTTTCCATAAAACACCGGCGATCCTTCACTATTTAATTTCGGCGGGCAATAGGTCGACATAATCCACCACGCCTACGATCGCCGAATCGATAGCGGCTCCGGGCTTTCCGGTGCTGGCAGTCGAGGCTGACCAACCTTCCTGGACGATAATCACAATATCTCCTTCGCCCGCACTGACCGAATCAAGGGCAATGCACGTGTAGTCCATGTCTTTGCCTTCAGGAGTGATCTGCCGGCAAAGCATCGCGCTCGTTCCTTCGTAACGCTGGTTCTTTTGCGTCGCAACTACATTTCCGATGACACGGGCTAGAAGCATATGAATAGTGAATTTTGAATCGCCGTTTCTGAATGACGATTTACGTTCCATTCACCATTTTACCACTAAATACGTGTTCGTCCGAATCGATTATCCCCACGATCGTACAGTCCGTCGGCGTTTCGTCACGTTTGAACGGGAACGAAGCCTCCTTGCCGCGACACCAAAATACCAGTTCGCCAACACCGGCACCGACCGCGTCAAGAGCGAGCGTCGGGCTTCCCTTTGCTTTTAGATCGGCGTCTAGCGTTTGGACAATAAGAAACTTTCGCCCTTCTAGAGACTCATTCTTTACCGTGGAAACGACGGTGCCGATAACGCGGGCGATCTGCATATGGCTGGACTATTTCTGTTGGCTTGTAAAATCTATCGTGTCGATGACGCCGATAACCGCGGCATCGACCGGACAATCCCTGTTGCCTTCGGCCAAGCGTGCTGATGAACCGCTGACTACGATCACCTTTTCATGAAATCCTGCTCCGACGGTGTCAACGGCAACGACATAGCCGCTTTGATCGGAGCCATCGAGGTTTACGGGCTTAACGATCAGGAGCTTTTTGCCGAGAAGACGCTCGTCCTTTTGAGACGATACGACAGTGCCTAATATACGTCCAATAATCATTGCAGTTGGCAGTGGTCGGTGATCAGTTGTCAGTCGCAGAAAAAATCTGACTACTGACAACCGGCTACCGGCAACTATTTCATAACTACCGGCAAACGTTCGTCGACACTCGAATGAGGACGCGGAATAACATGGACGCTGACCAGTTCGCCGACGCGTCGGGCCGCCGCGGCTCCCGCATCGGTAGCCGCTTTTACGGCCGCTACGTCGCCCCGAACGATGGCAGTTACGAATCCGGCGCCGATTTTTTCATAACCTACAAGCTGCACATTTGCAGCTTTCACCATCGCATCGGCGGCCTCGATCATAGCGACAAGCCCTTTGCATTCGACCATCCCTAAAGCTTCTTGCATTTAGATTTGCTCCTATATTTCCTAAACTAATATTTTAAAAACTCAGCTAGTTTAACTCAATTTCGCCGCTTGGCTCAAAAGATCGATCAATTCTTCGCGGGTGAAGGCGACTTTTGTTCCGTTCGACGTTGCTGTCACTTCACAATTTGAGCCCGCGATGCCGGCGTCGTGCAAGTATCCGCAGGCCTGGCACCGAGCCGATTCTCCCAGAAAACCGGCTTTTTCGCGAATGCGGACAAGCTTTTCGATAGCGTCCGCAGGAAGATCGTTTGCACCGCCCAAAGCTTTGGCGAGTATCGCAATCTTCGCCGTGTGTTCGAGTGTTTCCAGCCGGTCGAATGCTTCCCACAGATGTTTGCCGTAGGCGACCGCTCCGTGATTTGCCATCAAAAGCGCGTTGTGGTGCTGAACAAACGGCGTCATCGCATCGGTCAGCTCATCGGTTGATGGCGTTCCGTAATCGGTCAGCGGAACGCAGCCGAGCGTGAGGATGACTTCGGACAATATCGGTTTGTCGATCGCAAGTCCGGCGACGGCAAAGGCTGTTCCGTGCGGCGGGTGAGCGTGGCAAACCGCATGAATATCGGGACGCATTTTGTAGATCAACAAATGCATCGCCAGTTCGGACGAAGCCTTTTTGTCGGTCAGCGGTCTGCCGTCCATGTCCGTTACGGCCAGGCAATCTTCCGTCATGCGTCCCTTCGAGGTCATCGTCGGCGTTGCGAGCACACGGTTTTCGTCCAGGCGAATACTGACATTGCCATCAAATGCGACGACGTAATTGCGGTCGTAGAGCAATTTGCCGATCTCGCAGATGAGTTTTCGTGCTTCGGATTCGTCCATAAACAAAGAAGCCACAGATTAACACATCACTTCATTCAGCGTTAACCTGTGGCTTAAATTTTTAGGTAAAATTACCTTTCGAATCTCGGATGTCGTGGTGCCTTTGGCGGAGGCGGTGGGGAGCGTCCGCTTCGAGCGGGAACTCATCCGCATTGACTATTACCGACTCGGATGCATTCCTGCGGAGTTCGTCATTCTGCTTGCGAAGCTCAAAGATGGTTTGCTTTTGTTCCTGATTTTCAATCCGCAGCCGATGGACTTCCCTGTATTTATTCGATCCGCGGCGGAAATTGAAATTCGGAGTCGCGATCGTCACAAAAAAGCTCGCGATGAATAGCCCGGCGGCGAACGTCAGGAAAAACGGTACGATCCTCTTAAATAGTCCTTTGCAACACATTTAATTTACCTCTTAAAAACTTCTAATACTGCATACGGCGGATTTTCGAAATCGGTTTCAAAAATCTGACGAGAATTTCAAAATCGTCGATACCCGCCCTTGCCGCCACTTCTTAGTTTATATCTTTTGACGAAAGCCGCAAAGCTTTTTTGCGTCGAAAGCCGTTCTTTTTTTTCAGCCGCGTTAATTTAATGTCTAACAAGCCGAAACGATGTTGGTTGGCAATCCGATAGAGTTGATGCGGAAAGCGATTTACTCCGTTGCCCCTGAACAATTTATCATTTACAATCAGCGTTTCAAGTGTGAAACAATGATCGCATTTCTCTCCGGAAAACTGCTCGAAAAACACGCGAACACGTTGATATTGGATGTCGGCGGCGTCGGCTATGAGGTTACGATTCCACTCTCGACCTTTTACGAGATCGGCGAGGTCGGCTCGGATGTTCAACTGCGGATATTCACGCATGTTCGCGAGGATGCGATACAGCTTTTCGGCTTTCGCACCATTCGCGAGCGCGAGCTATATCTGAAGTTGATCTCGGTTCAGGGAATCGGTGCGAAATCGGGCATCACGATGCTGTCGGGAATGAATGCGGACGAGATAATTGCCGCAATCAGGACGGACAATATTGCTAGGCTGACTGCAATTCCGGGCGTGGGAAAAAAGACTGCCGAAAGACTCGTGATCGAATTGCGTGACAAGGTCGATCAATTGGCTTCAGGGATTTCAGCCGATGCTTCTATGGCTGCCGGTGCGGCGATCAGTGCCGACGGAGTTTTTGATGACGCGTTATCTGCCCTTGTAAATCTGGGCTATCAAAAGAATGCGGCGGAAAAGGCTCTACAGCAAGCGAGACAAGACGGCACGGAAGTGAACGTTCAGAAGCTGTTGAGAGCTGCCTTGCAGCGGTTGGCAAAGTAGCGGAACGCGGACACTCTTGTCCGCTCCGGTCGCGGACAGGAGTGTCCCCGTTCCAGTGAATGCTCGAAATTCTCGAACAGATAAAGCAGGATGTTTCGAAGCTCGACAGGCGGGCGGTTTTGGCTTTGGCCTATACAGCGTTTGGGCTGACGAGCATTTATTATTTGAAAAATCAGGAGAGCGTTGCGGCTTTTCTTACGGGAACCAGGTTTGAGGATTTCGGACAATGGATCACCCATTCGCCGGAGAATAATTTACCGGCACTAGGTTGGTGGGTCGCGATTGTGACAATCTTTTATTTTGTCATTCCGCTGTTGATAATTAGGTTTGTGTGGAAAGACAAGGCTTCTGATTTCGGCTTGAAATTCGGAATCGAGTCGGGCTTCTGGAAGCTGCTGGCCGCGTGTACGGCGGTAATGCTCCCGCTGGTTTACCTGATGTCGCTGACATCGGGTTTTGCAGCGAAGTATCCGTTCCTGCGGATCAATAACGGCGGGGCATATATCGGACGAACGCTGCTCGTTTGGGAACTGATATACTTCGTGCAGTTTTTCGGGCTAGAGTTCTTTTTTCGCGGGTTTCTCGTTCACAGCCTGAAACGATCGCTGGGCTTATACTCTATCTTTGTGATGACCGTGCCGTACTGCATGATACACTTCAGCAAACCACCCGCTGAGACATTTTCCGCCATAGCCGCGGGCATCTTTTTGGGCTGGTTGAGCTACAAAAATGGCAGCATATGGCTGGGATTGCTGCTGCATTGCACGGTGGCTTTTTCGATGGATATTTTGGCTCTTTACAATAAGGGCCTGCTGTTTTGATCTCATGTTTTGTTTGCTTTGCGTCTTAGCGTCTTTGCGGGAGAATCTAAATCTCTCGCAAAGACGCTAAGTGCAAAGCAAGAAATATGGTTGCAAACGTCGAAATAATAAATATCAGGGACGAAAATCTTTCGCCAGAGGAAACGCGATTCGAGGCGACGCTTCGGCCTGCGCAACTTGCCGAATATATCGGCCAGAAGAAGGTCAAGGACAACCTGAGCGTTTTCATGAAGGCGGCTCTAAAGCGGCGTGAGGCTCTCGATCATATTTTGTTGACAGGCCCGCCGGGCGTTGGTAAGACGACGCTGTCGAATATTGTTGCGAATGAAATGGGTGCGTCTTTGAAGTCAACGGCCGGGCCGATAATCGAGAAAGCGGGCGATCTGGCGGCGATCCTGACGAATCTCGAGGAAGGCGACGTTTTGTTTATCGACGAGATACACCGTTTGAATCCGGCGATCGAGGAAATCCTTTACCCGGCGATGGAGGATTATAATCTCGACATCATGATCGGCCAGGGCACGGCGGCGAGGTCGATAAAGCTTGAACTGCCAAAGTTTACGCTCGTTGGGGCGACAACGCGGCCAGGTTTGATAACTGCTCCGTTACGCGGCCGGTTCGGTATCATATTTCATCTTGATTTTTACGGCATCGACGAGCTACAGCAGATCGTCGAGCGGTCGGCGAAAATCCTGAATGTCGAAATAGATGAGACCGGTTCGAACGAGATGGCACGCCGCTCACGCGGTACGCCGAGGATCGCGAACAGATTGCTACGCCGTGTACGTGACTACGCCGAGGTCGATCATGACGGGAAAATAACCGAACATGTAGCCAACGACGCGTTGAATCGCATGGAGGTAGATACTTACGGCCTTGACGAAATGGACCGCAAACTTTTGATGACTATCATCGAGAAATTCGACGGCGGTCCAGTCGGTTTGGGAACACTCTGCGCATCGCTGCATGAAGAGAAGGATTCGATTGAAGAGATAATCGAGCCGTATTTACTACAGATCGGATTCCTAAACCGCACGCCTCGCGGCCGGATGGCAACACGTCTGGCCTACGAGCATTTTGGCCTTGATGCGGTGGTGAAAGGTATCGAAGTTCCTAATCTTTTCGGCTAGAACGCCATCCTTAAAACAAACTTCCTTGCCCCAACATATTCTTTCTTTTTCATCTTGCTCCGTGGTTTGCTATCGCGACCAAAGCAAGAACCACAGAATAAGGCGAATTAAATCCGAATAAGAGGACAAAAAAAAACAAAAGTCGAAAAAGTAAGGGCAGGTTTGATCCCGCCCTTTGTCTTATTCGTCAATCTCGCCGGGTTCGGAATCATCGCCCTGCGGCTCGATCAGCGAGGCACTTGTCACCAAGTCATCAGCTCCAGTGCGAATTAGCATCACGCCTTGAGCGCTTCGGCCGGTTTTGCGGATCTTGTCGACATCGAGGCGGATCAGTTTCGCCTGCTGAGTGATAATTATCACTTCAGAATCCTGATCGACCGGGAAAGACGCAACGACTTTTCCGGTCTTCGCCGTCGTCTTCATGTTGATAACGCCCTTGCCGCCGCGTTTTGTCAGACGATAGCTTGACGCAAGGGTCTGCTTACCGAAGCCCTGTTCGGAGATCGATAAAATCTTCTCAGACGCATCAGCGGAAAGCGGGCAAACCGCAACGACATAATCGCCCGGTTTCAGATTCACGCCGCGAACACCGCGGGCGACCCGGCCCATCGGGCGAACATCCGTTTCTTCAAACCTGACGGCCATTCCGTCGTGCGTTGCGATGAGCACCTGTTTCGTTCCGTCGGTGCGGATAACATCAAGCAATTCGTCGCCCTCGTCGATGTTGATGGCATTGATTCCATTGGCACGTATGTTCTGATAATCCGCCAGTGACGATTTCTTAACAACTCCTTGTTTGGTGACCATCGTAAGAAACGTCTTTTCATTAAAATCACGAACAGGCATAACGGCGACGAGCTTTCTTTCAGATGAAAGCTGGACGAGGTTAACAACAGCTTTCCCGCGGGCCGACGGAGCAGCTTCCGGAATCTCATGGACCTTTATCTTAAAGACCTGTCCGTTGTCGGTAAAGATCATCAGATAAGCGTGCGTCGAAGCAACAAATAGATGCTCGACGTAATCTTCATTCTTCGCCGTTGCTCCGAGACGGCCTTTGCCGCCGCGTCCCTGTTGGGAATATATTGAGACTGGAGTTCGTTTGATATAACCAGCGACGGTCACGGTAATTACTACATCTTCGTCGGGAATCAGGTCTTCGATTGTGAAGTCCGTTCCCATATCGATGATCTCCGTTTTGCGAGCGTCACCGAAATTCTTCTTGATCTCTTCAAGCTCATCGACGATCACCTGACGCAGAACAGGTTCGTTTTGCAGGATATTTTCGAGTTCGGCGATGTACTTGATGATGTTTTCGTATTCGTCGAGGATCTTTTGGCGTTCCAACGCCGACAGACGGCGAAGCTGAAGATCAAGAATTGCCTGTGCCTGAATGTCGCTAAAACCGAGATCGGCCATGACCTTTTGCAAATCTTTTACAAAACTTGCGATCGGCTTGTCCGAGGCGACTCCGCGCCAATTCTTGATCTCGTCGAGACCTATAAAATTAGCGGTCAGCCAGAGTTTAGCTTCATCGACCGCACGCGAATTACGGATAAGCGGAATTATGTAATCGAGGGCATCAATGGCCTTATTTAAGCCTTCCAAGATGTGCGCACGGGCCTGAGCCTTTCTCAGGTCAAATTCGGTGCGACGGCGGACGACCTCGCGGCGGAATTCGAAAAAGGCTTCTAGAATTTGTTTTAACGTAAGAAGTTTCGGCTGGCCATCGACGATCGCGATGTTGATGATACCGAATGACGACTGCATCGGCGTCAGTTTGTAAAGCTTGTTGAGCACGACCTGCGGGATCGCGTCGCGCTTTAGCTCGACGACGATACGCATTCCGAGACGGTTCGATTCGTCGCGAAGCTCGGAAATACCGTCAAGTTTCTTTTCGTGGACAAGCTCGGCGATCTTTTCGATCAAGCGGGCTTTGTTGACCTGATACGGAATTTCCGTGATGACGATGGCGTCTTTTTCGCGGTCGCCGCGTCCGATGCGGTCGATGGCGGCACGGGCACGCATCTGGACGATGCCGCGACCTTCGCGATATGCACGGTGAATTTCGTCACGACCATAGATGAATCCGGCGGTCGGAAAATCGGGGCCGGGAACGATCTTGATAAGCTCATCGACTGTGATATCGGGATTTTTGATCAGCGCCATCAAGGCGTTCAGGATCTCGGTCAGGTTATGCGGCGGAATTTTCGTCGCCATTCCGACCGCGATTCCTTCCGAACCGTTGATCAAAAGCAGCGGAACACGAGTCGGCATGACCTTTGGTTCCGACAGGGATTCATCGTAGTTCGGCTGAAAATCGACCGTTTCCTTTTCGATATCGGCAAGAACCTCGTTCGTCAGCTTTTGCAGGCGAACTTCGGTGTATCGCATCGCGGCGGCGTTATCGCCGTCGATCGAGCCGAAATTTCCCTGCCCGTCCACGAGCGGATAACGCATCGAAAATTCCTGCACAAGGCGAACCAAGGCGTCGTAAACCGACTGGTCGCCGTGCGGGTGATATTTGCCTATACAATCGCCGACGATACGGGCGGATTTTTTATACGGCTTGCTGCTCGTGTTGCCAAGCTCGTGCATCGCCCATAGAACACGGCGATGGACGGGTTTGAGCCCGTCGCGGACATCCGGCAGGGCACGGCCAATGATTACGGACATCGCGTAATCGAGATACGAGCGACGCATCTCGTCTTCGATGTTTACCTGATTGCGGTCTAATGTTGAATCCATGTAAATTCGCTAATTAATAACTGTTTTGATGTATTGTTGCTTTCCGGATCGGCGTGTGAGCAGACAATTAAAATACTTGAAAAAAGAATCACTTTGATGATATTCTTATTTTACAGGCATCAAGCCTGATTCGCAACTTGTAAAACCTTTACAGAACCTCGCTCACAGCTTCCTTAGATTTCATAGTGCGAACTCGCACTTGCAGCCATTTTTGGCCCCGGAATTTCCACAATGTCACCAACCGCAACAGACGTAACAGAGTCAACAACCGTAACAACGAAAGAAAATCGCCGTATCCAACGCTACGCTCTTTCTTTGCCAACCCGCGTGGAAGTGAAAGTAGATAACAAGTTTTCGTGGAACGAGATCACGCGAATGGAAGACGTTTCGGCTTTCGGGACCGGATTCATTTTGAAACGGCCAGTAAAACGTGGCAGGCTTATCCTTGTCAGCGTGCCGATGCCGAGGCAGCTTCGCTGTTATGATTTTCTCGAGCCACAGTACCGCGTTTGGGGACTTGTGCGCCGCTGCGTGCCTATCGCATCTAATTCGGAGGCCGAAACTTACGCCGTCGGAGTTGCGTTCGTCGGCAAAAATCCGCCGCAGGCTTTTATTGAAAATCCGGCAAAGTTATACGACCTTTCACATCGCGACGACGGTGGCCTTTGGGAATTGGTCGAAGCTGAAGCGATGCCGGACGAGACCGATCTCCCGCCTTATCTACGCCGCCATTCGCGGTTCGCGATACCGGAAGCTTTGGTCCTGGAGCTTCTCGACGAAAACGGGAATGTTGCCGCAAGCGAAGTGAGCGTGACGGAGAATTTGAGCATTGGCGGAGCGGCAGTATTTACCTCATTTAACGTTGAGATCGGATCGTTTCTGCGTGTCAAAAGCGAACGATTCGATGTTACGATTATCTCGGTTGTCCGCAACAAACGTGTCGGAGCCGATGGAATTGTCCGTTTACATTTGGAATTTATCGATCATCTGTTCCCTCTCGAAGGGATCGAATGATATTTCAGCTATTTCAATAACTATCCAGTTTTATCTTGCGGAGGAGCTAAATGTCAGTAAAGGCGGAAGTATTAGAAGAAACGATCGACTCGGTGTCGACGTCGCTTTACGCAGTCGTAAAAGTAAAAGAATCGAACACCGATACGTGGAAAGAGACCGCGAATGTCGTCAGCGTGTCATCGACCGGTGCCGGATTTTACATTGATCGCGAGTGTCAGGTTGGGCGGCTGATAGCCATCGTTGTGCCGCTCGAACCCCATTTGCGATGTTACGATCATGAAAAAGAACTCTACGCGGTGTTTGGCCTGGTCCAGCATTGTCACCTGTTGACGAGTGATGACGGAGCGGGTTATCACGTCGGGGTTGCGTTTATCGGTAAACGTCCGCCCGAAAGCTACCGCGAAGATCCGACGCAAAGCTATCGCATTAGTGGCATGAATGATGACGGTCTTTGGAAAGTCAAGGAAGCGGAGAAGGAATTCAAACCGCGAAGAGACCCACGGTTTTATCATTCGATCAAGCATTATTTGGCTCTTGTCGACGCTCAGAAGACATCGGTTGCGGGCGAAAGAACAACCACCGAAAACATCAGCAAGAGCGGCGCCGCGGTAATTACGACCCTTAACGTTAACGTCGGCGACCGGGTCAAATTCATCAGCGAAGAATACGACTTCTCCGGGATAGCGGTTGTATGTAACCGAAAAAGTGGATCGGACGGACGTGTTCGCTTAAACCTACAGTTTGTCGGAAACACATTTCCAGTCGAAAAAATTGTCCAGCCGAAAGGTTCAACTTTGGAAGAAGGACAGTTTATTTAGATCGGTTCCTATCTAAAAAGCGGGGTTATATACATCACTGCGGATAGCTCATTGCGGGCGGCATTTTGTTCCTGCGACGCTGCATCTGTAGTTTTCGCCGTTGCTGAGGCGTCAAGTTTCTAAGGTGAGGCGGCAGAGACGATTGCGGTGGTTCTATGTCCCGCACTTTTGGCACCTTCGGCGTTATACCGTTTTCATCAATAAATGCGTCCGGCGTCTCGACCCGACCGTTCTTGATCTTCATATTCCCAACGTAAACAGTCTTCCCGTCGATATCTGTATCGCCTGGATCCACGGCCGCAGGCGGCTTCTTGTCAGCAGTCGAGGTCTTTGGATTTTTTGAAACCTGTCTGGCCGTTGTTTTATCGACCGCATTCGGGGTGTCGACGCTTTTCACCGCTCCACCATCGGCCTCCAGAGAAGGAGTCGTAACGATCTCCGCGGAATTTATGTCGGGAACGCTAGCCGAGGCATTCGCATTTTCAATGGTCTGCGAGGACGGTTGAGGTTCGGATGTCGGACCACCAGCCGACGAGAACATACCGGGATTAAACACGTAGACACCCGCCGCCACCGTGCCCGCAAGCAGTAATCCTGCTGCCGAGGCGAAAGCGAACGCCCGCTTCGTCCTTCTGCCAGTATTTGAATCAGCCGTCGCAAAACTTATAGAGTCAAACCCTGTACTTCGATTCGCATCGCCCGTTCGAACGGCCGTTTCCTGCGATATGTAGGACGGCAATACTTCAGTTTTAGCGCCTGTAAGAGCACCTATCTCCGGGCGAGTAGAACCAGGCATGAGTTTTGTTCGTTGCGATGAGATGTCGGCGTTGGCGACAGTATTCGCGTTATTAGAAACCATCGCCAGATGTTCATAATTACGGTAATCCTTGAGCATCTGCCGCATTCGCGAGGCGGATTGCGGTCGCACTGCAGCATTTAGATCGAGTGCATTCTGCAAAACGCCCGAAAAACCTACTGGAATTTCAGAGCTAATATAATGTGCCGGTACCAACGGATCGGCCTGATTACTCAAAACGCTCATCGCGCGCGTCAATGCATCTTCCGGCGGTTGGCCCGTCGCGAGGTGATAAAGAGTCGCGGCAAGCGAATATAAATCGCTGCGCGGATCGGTTCCGGTGCCCTGTATCTGCTCAAGCGACGCGTAATTTCGCGAATATCCGAAGATGCTTTTCGCTGCCGTCTGGTGACCGGCATCGGTTGGATTTCCCTTCGCCAGGCCGAAATCGAGCAATATTATTTGGCCGCCCGGTGTGATTTTCAGATTCTGTGGCTTAATGTCTCGGTGAATCACTGGAGTTTCCTGCTTGTGCAGATAATCGAGAGCATCCAGCAACTGGTCCGCCCAAGTCAAAACTTTCTCGACCGAAAACATTCTTTCGTTCCGTTCGATCATGAAACCGAGATCTTCCCCGGGAATATATTCCATGACGAGAAACTGAACGTCTTCTTCGAGAAAATGATCGCTCACGCGCGGCAATGCGTTATGTTTGAGGCGGTTTAGCAGCCGGGCTTCCTGTTGGATCGCTTTGCTGCAATTATCGTCCATGCAGAGCGTTTCCTTGATTGCGACAACGCTCCCGAATCGCTCGTCGGTCGCCACGTAGACCGCACCCATACCGCCTTGACCGATCTGTTTATCGATGCGGTAACGTTGCTGCAGAATTTTTCCAGCTTCTATCATTCTGTTATTTCTACGTCTGGCTTTTTGAAATAGTTTACTACAAAATCAAATTGAGGCAGACTTAAAAACGCCTGCCCCGAGCATTCCAATTTTCAAAAAACGCTTATTTATAAACGCTGGAACCGACTTTAGCGATATTGTAAACATCGGCCAAACTGTTCAGTTCGTAACGGACCCTGGACCAATTCGCCTCGGTTACTGACCCGTATCGGTAATTCTTCATGTTGCGGTCGATATCGGTCGCGATATTTAGGCATCGGCGGACTTCTTCCTTGTTTTCGACCCACGTGTCTCGGCGATCGAATTCGCGGGAGAGTTCGTCCGTCGCACCTTCGAGATCCCGGGCACGCTTGTTAAGCCAGTCTTCACGGCTGCTGCCGTCGAGACGACTGCGGTCGAGCGAGCGGTCAAAATTCTTGACGAAGTTGTCAACCCGATCTTCGACTCGATTGACAATAACCTTAACCTGAGCCTTGTTCAGGGCGCGTCCACGCACCTCGCGGCGTCTTTGGGCACTGGCCGTGTCAAACATGACGAAAACCATTAGCACTGCGAAAACTCCCGCCATCATTCTAAATAAATTCCTGTTCATAATTTCATTCTCCTCTTATTCATAAATATTAAAGATCAGGGAGATCTGCCGGCTTTTTATACCGTCTGACATTCAGACGCGTCGGGGCGAAGTAAAGTCGATAATAAATGCTCTTTTTTATTAAAATATTTTTTCGTAAATAATTACGCAAAAAGGGTTTGCCGGACACGTCAGGATTGATTCAAACTTTTTCGTCGAACCACTCTTTTGTCATATCGCACCACATCGCAAGGCCCTTCCATTTGCCGAATTTCTTGTAATGTTTCTCGATCTTTTTGTCCGCACATACTTTTTCACGGTTGTGCTTTTTATAAAAACCGGCCCGCAGCCACGAATCAAGTGCGAGCCCATCGTATCTTCCAAGCAGTTTTAATAGGTTTTCCGCCGCATAATCACCAATGCCTTTGACCTTTTTAATTTCCTTTTTTAGCTCCGCAGTCGGCAGATCGGAAATTAACCACGCCTCCGGATCGAGCTTACCGACCGCAACGCTCTCGGCTAATTCAACAAAATACGGCGAACGGTATCCGGCCCGGATTTCGTTGCGAAAAAAATCTTCCGATACACTCGCAAGAGCAACAGGCGTGGGAAAAGCAAGTTTTCCCTTCGCGGATGGTTCGCCGAGCTTTTGGACAAGATTAGTGGTCATATTTTTCGTCAGGCTCCAGGAACAATTCGTAGTACACATTGTTTTAACCAAGTCTTCGAAGACCGTGTGCGACCGAAGCAATCGTCCCGCTTTAACCTGCTTGATCCAGCCAAGAGTATCTTCTTTACTAACTGTCGAGTAAAAATCGTCCAGGTCGTCATCGAATCTGAGAATATGCCCAACGGCCATCAAAACCTCGTCCATGTCGGCTTTTTTGGACGAACTTTCAATCATTAACATCTTCCCATCTTCGGCAATACTTACCGACACGGGCTTACCTGATCTGGCACTTCGAAATACATAATCCAAGCGTCCGGCGGCTTCGTCGTATTCAAATGGCCGAAGATCGCTCCATCCATGCCCATTGACAGTATGCGCAAAACTGAAATTTTTTGGTCGTGGAATCTCCAGAAGATTGGACATTTTTAAGATAATAGGTCTAAAATAGACAACTGACAAATCTTTACATTATTTAGACCAAATTTAGACCAAGAACCCCCAGTTTTCGTCTAACAACACGAAGGACAGCTTTTTCAGTTAAATCGAGGATGACCCATAACTTCATTAAGTCAACCGATCTTCGATCGAGCTGTTAAACATTCTTTAATCTTCATATTTACGAAGATTAGGTCAAATAGCTGGCTGGATACAACTCTGGCCCAACTCACATTTAGTTAGTAAGGAGGAAAGGATATGGTTAGCATGAAATCGCAAGTATTGTTGCGACTTTTTACTGGCGTTTTTGTTCTTTGTCTGATCTCAATCCCGTCATTTGCACAGGATGATCCCGACCCAAATTCGCCCACGCCGGTTTTGCTGAGGGCTAAGGATTCTAAGCGTGTATACGCTGTTTCAGCGGACGATCCGCAACGAGTTAGCTTAAAATCGGCAAGCCGCGATTCTTTTCCCCCCAATTCCAGAGTATCTATTTTCGTCAAGAACGTTGACTTGATGGATGAGGAAGGAGCAAGTGCTTTTCGCGTAATCGTCGAAGATTCGCGTGGAAAGATGTATCGCTTCCCTGTCGTCGACTTTTATCAGGTGAAGGCCCAAACGCCGACCTATGCCGTGACAATTGAGTTGCGCGACGAGATCGGCTATTGGGACGCACCCGCTGATGGCGATGTCCTTATTCGCATTACATGGCGCGGACTGACGAGTGACCGGGCCCGATTGGGATATGGAGCGACCGGCGGCTCGATTCAGGACGACACTGTACCGTATTCGACATTGTATGCTCGCACGTCGAATGGAACTGTAAATGTAAAACCAAGGGCAGGAAGATTTGCGGCCCCGGAACAAGTTGGATATCGATGGTCAGGCGACCGAATGAGATTTTTGGAGCAGGCTACATTCGGTCCTACGGCAGCCCTGGATGCTCGAATTCGAAGAATCGGCATTCGCACATGGCTTGCCGAGCAGTTCGAAGCTCCTTATCCTTCGGCTGGTAATCCGTATCCAAACAACCCTCTGAAACCGACGAATGCGCCGGCTGATTGCGATGGCGATCAAACAGTAACGCCGGATGTTCCCGTAACATGTCAGCGTGACACTTACACAATGTATCCGGTACAGGCTTGGTTCTTTAAGGAGGCGTATTATGGCGATGCGCAGTTGCGGCACCGTGTGGCCTGGGCTCTGAGCCAGATGTGGGTTATTTCGGGTGTCGATACGCAGCAATCACGTTGGATGACCGAGTACCACAAAGTGCTTTCGAATAATGCGTTCGGTAACTACCGGACACTTATGCAGCAGATGACGCTGAATCCGGGAATGGGCAACTACCTCGACATGGTTAGAAGCACAAGGACTAACCCGAACGAAAACTATGCTCGCGAAATCAAACAGCTGTTCACAATCGGGCTATTTATGCTCAACCAGAACGGCACGCTTCAGTTAGACGGGCAGAATCAGCCGATTCCGACCTACGATCAGAACACTGTCAACAATTTTACAAAGGTCCTGACGGGCTGGAACTTTTGCAATACGGCGGGAGCAAGCTGTCCTAACGCGGCCCCCGGAATTGTAAATTACATCGACCCGATGTTGATAAATGGCGGTGTGACCGCTGTTGGCAATAACCGGCATGATCTGACCGCAAAGACGCTGTTGACCTATCCCGGTTCCACAGCGACCACGAACATTGCCGCTTGTGCAAATTGCACAACTCTGCCGAACATCGAAACATATGCTAACGCTTCGTTGAATCAAACGCTCGACAATATTTTCAATCATCCGAATGTCGGCCCGTTTGTCAGCAAAATACTGATCCAGCACATGGTCACCAGTGATCCGACGCCGGCCTATGTCGGGCGCGTTGCCGCTGTTTTCAACAACAACGGATCGAATGTACGTGGTGATTTGAAGGCGGTTGTGAGAGCGATCCTGCTCGATCCCGAAGCACGAGGCGACGCCAAAACAGATCCGAACTATGGTAAATTACGTGAGCCGGCACAGTTGTTCACTAACGTTGCCCGCACATTCAATGTTTCCAATGCCGCCGGAACAGGTCAAAGCGATGGCGTGTTTTACAACGGCAACCCGCAAAATGGTTTGCTGACAACAATGGCGCAGACCGCATTCTATTCTCCGACCGTTTTCAACTATTACTCGCCCGATTACCAGATACCGGGAACGGCCCTTCTTGGCCCGGAGTTTGGCTTGATGACCACGGGAACGGCCATCGCCCGAGCGAACTTTGCCAATACGATGGTATATAACCGTCTTGCTGTAAGTGGAGTAAACGTACCGGTTGGAACGTCGTTCGTTTATACCGACATGGAAGCTCTAGCTGCGGCGGACCCAACCGGCAATCAATTGCTCGATGCTCTTAATTACAAGATGATGCATGGAACAATGTCGGCTTCGATGCGAAGTACCATTCTCACAGCGGTTACGAACGCCGCGGTTAACACGCCGCTCCTTAAGGCTCAACAGGCTATCTATCTAGTGACGACATCGTCGCAGTACCAAATACAGAGGTGAAAACTATGACTGAATCAAGACGTGAATTTTTGAAAAAATCCGGTGGTTGCGCCTTGGGCATGGTAACTCTTGCGACGCAAATGCAACACATGGGGCTGATGAGCGCCCTGGCCCAAAAGGTTCAGGACGATCCCGCAAGCCCGGAAGGCGGCACTGATTACAAGGCCTTGGTGCTTATCTTCTGGTCAGGTGGATGTGACGGGAATAATATTGTGGCCCCAAACCACAGTGACGCGACCCTCAGCAATTACAGCGTTTACGCAGGCCTTCGCTCGAATTTAGCGATTCCGCAGGCATCGCTTTTGCCGATAACGGTTCCGAGAATGGGAGGACTTACCTACGGACTCCATCCGAATTTTGGCCCGGTGACTGGCGGGATCAACAACGGCATTCATGAACTTTGGGCCCAGCAAAAACTTGCTATTGTCACGAATTGCGGCACATTGGTCAGGCCGACCACTAAGGCCCAGTTGAGCCAGCCGCTACATCCTAAACCGTACCAGTTGTATTCACATTCGGATCAGGTTTCCCAGTATCAAACCAGCATCTCGAACACCCAGGCGTTTACCGGCTGGGGCGGACGTGTTTCCGACCAATTGACTGCGGGCAGCAATCCGACAGCGTTGATACCGATGGTAACTTCGATCGCCGGGGCACAGTTGTTTACATCCGGCCAATCAACCTTGCCGCTTGCGATCAATGATTCCAACACATCTTTGGCAAACGTTTTGAATCCGGCTGGGTTTGGCACGCCACCGCCCACAGGGTCGAATCTGGCACGGCTGAATGCTTTTAATTCGCTTAGGACACAAGATCTTTCGTCGAATTATATTGCAGCCGCGAGCCACGTCACCGATCTTGCGATGCAGGCTAATAGTGCCCTTGCGGTATCGCAGGACACAACCGTAACCTTCCCTAATACGAGTATTGGCCGTCAGTTACGGCAAGTGGCTCGGCTGATCAAAAAGCGTCTGGACCTAAACGTCAACCGGCAGATCTTCTACGTCCAGATGGGCGGCTTCGACACGCATACCGGCCAGATAAACGGTCAAAACAATCTGTTCTCTCAATACAGTCAGGCTGTTCGTTCATTTTATGATGAATTGACCGCACAGAGCATTCAGAACAATGTTACGACCTTTACCTTGTCGGATTTCGGCCGTACGATGAATCCCGCCGGAGCAGGCACGGCGGATGTCGGGTCGGACCATGCGTGGGGAAATCACATGCTTGTTCTCGGCGGTTCGGTGCTTGGCGGCAACTTCTACGGCATGAACACGGCGACGAACGGTACTCCGTTTCCAAACCTTGTTTTGAGCGGGCTGGACGACGCCGACACGACTACTGCGAGCAATCCGGCCCGCGGACGCTGGATACCGACCACATCCGTCGACCAGTACGCAAATACGCTCGCCCGCTGGTTTGGATTGCCACAGGACACGGCTACATTAGAGGAAGTGTTCCCGAATCTGGACAATTTCACTAGTTCGAATCTGGGCTTCTTGCCATAGATCGAAATAAATATCCGCATCCGCGGATTGCTTCTCTTCATATACCAAGCTGTGGTGATCTTCCAGGATCATCACAGCTTTTTTTGATTGATTCGGTGTTACTGTAATGCAGTGGTGTCTTGAAGTTTGTCCGGCAGCAGCATAAACTTGGTGTTAATTAGAGACAGCAAAAACCGTGAATTTACCGAACTACTTATCCCTTGCAAGAATCGTCATCGTTCCCTTGCTTGTCGTCGTGCTTCTGACCCCGGTTGCGGACCAATGGCTTGGTATAAGCGGATACGTTCTCGCGATCATAATCTTTCTTATAGCAGCGTTTACGGACATTCTTGACGGCCATCTTGCCCGACGCCGCAATCAAGTCTCGACGCTGGGAAAATTCCTCGACCCAATCGCCGATAAGCTCCTTGTTTCGGCCGCATTGATCGTGCTGGTGGAAAAGCACCTCGCTCCATCGTGGGCAGTTGTCGTCATCCTTGGTCGTGAATTTATTGTAACTGGGCTGCGGTCGGTTGCCGCGAGTGAAGGGATCGTGATTCAAGCCCAGAACATCGGGAAGCTTAAAATGTGGGCACAGTGCGTCTCGATAGTTGCCTTGCTTGTAGCGGCCGCGACCGGTGCTCCGCCCGTATCGAATTTTGGCCTTGATTATCCCGCATTTCGTTTTTGGGAGGTCGAAGAAGTTCGAACCGCCTTCTCAAATCTTGTTCAATTTGCGATGACGTCGAATGATTGGAAGGTCTTTGGCTATCTGATCGGCCGCGGAGCTTTGTGGGTCGCGGTGATCACGGCGATCTGGTCAATGTACGACTATTTTTCGTTCTTTTTCCGGGAAAAACAAATTAACACAAAATCGCCCGCCGTAAATTAGAATCTCCCGCAAAGACGCCAATACGCAGAGTTAAAACACCAAGCTTATTTCTTGCTTTTTTTGGCTTTCTTGGCCGGTGTCCGGTCGCGGGCACGTACCAGATCTTTGAGTTCGGTCATGAATGCGGACACGTCCTCGAATTCCAAATATACAGACGCAAACCGCACGTAAGCGACCTTGTCCATTGCCTTTAGTCGCCGCATTATGATCTTGCCAATCTCGGTTGTGGCCATCTCACGATCAAGCGAGTCTTGAACATTCTTTTCGACTTCATCGACGACGCCTTCAAGCTGAGTAACCGATATTGGCCTTTTTTCACTTGCTCTCAAAAGTCCCGACAGAACCTTGTTACGTTCAAAGGCCTCGCGTTTTCCGTCTTTTTTTACGACCATGTACGGAATCTCGTCGATACGTTCGTAGGAAGTAAATCGACGCCCACAGCCGAGGCATTCCCGGCGGCGGCGGATCGCATCGCCGTCCTTGGCCTCTCGCGAGTCAACTACTTTGTCTTCAATATGTGCACAAAACGGGCATCGCATATTTGTAATAGTCGCGAGTCATGAGTCTGGATTCGAGAGTCGATCGCTGACCGACGTTTCGACTTTGGACTTTGGACTTTGGACTTTGGACTTAAATTCCGGTGCTTCCGACTCAATCTCTTCTACCGCATGTTCGCTAGAAAGAAGGCTTCGAAACCGCTCAATACTTATATCACCATGCAAAAAATAGTAGAAACCGAAAACGATCGCTGGGGCGAAATATACCAGATGCATTGCGATCGAAGCGGCTGCCACATCTTCGTAGCGGATGTCGTTTTTCAGAAAAAGTAGGCCTGCGGCAGTCGCTGTATGAAATGCACCCGCCGCTCCACCGGGCGTCGGAACCAGTGAGCCGACTACTGCAAAACCCATAAGGAAAAGTGCGTCGCTCAATGTTAATGGCAGTCCGAAGGCAAGTAAAACTAGCCACGTCGGAATTGCAATCGCCAGCCATAATAGAAATGTCCAAAAGATCACACCAAGCGTTTCTCGCCAGTCGCGAAGTATTCCAAGTGCGGACGAAAGCTGCCTCAGAACGCTTAGGAATATCTTTCTGACTCGGGCCGGAATAAACTTGCGATCCGTTACGCTTTCGGTCCACGAAATGACGCGAGGAGAATTTCGCTGATAGATTCCCAAAGCAACAAAGCCGAGCACGACTGCCGCGAGCATCAAGACGCCGACAATGCTTATATATTCAAAGTCCTCTTCGCGACCTGCCGGCGGAGTAAACCATAAGAGGTTGGCCGCAAAAAAGCATACAATCGCGGCAAGATCGAATATGCGTTCAAGCCCAAGCGTGACCAACGCTGCCGAGGGCCGTACACGTGGATCACGCATCGGAAGCCACATTGGCCGCACGATCTCGCCGGCACGCCCGATTAGAAAAATCGCCGCAAAACCGACTGTCGTCGTCGCAAAAAGCTCTTTTAAGCTGGATTCAGTTATCGGAGCAAGCAAAACCTTCCATCTGATAGCCCGTAGAAGATAGCCAAGACAAATGATCATAACGGCGGCTAACAGATAATACGGGTCGGCCTGCCGCAGGCTTTGGCTCACCTGCCTCCAATCAAGGTTCCGGCCGAAAAACCAGAACAGAAAGGCCGCAAACAAAAATAGCAGTATGAATTTTATGTACTTTCGCAAATGAATTCGTTAGTTATGAAAAAACCGTCAATATATTTCAAGCTCTGGCCCGTAACATTTTAGTTATATGGGGCAAATAGAAAAAGATACTTTATTCATTGGAGAAATGCGAATAGAGAAGGCCCGGATGGTTTTATTCCCGGCAACATAGCAATTATCGGTCGTATTTCTACCCTATTAGATATATATTTTAGATGGAACTTTTGGTTTTTTGCTGTCGTAACAAAACATTGACAGAGCCGGATCTGTTGCTTTGTTGCTATTCGCGAAAGCAGTTGCTTTTAGGAGAGATACCAGGTTGGAAGCATTGAAGGCTGCGGTGGAAAATAATGGTGCGGAGTTGATACGGCGTGCTCGTTCGGGCGACGGCGTCGCATGGGAGGAAATTGTCTCCAGTTTTTCGCGTCGCATTTTTAATCTGGCGTATCGCTTTACATCGAGCCCCGATACAGCAGAGGACCTTACGCAAGAGGTTTTCATTCGCATTTACCGGACGCTGGACCAGTATGATCCAAAGCAGGGCGATCTTTCGAATTGGCTGATGCGGCTGGCGAGAAATTTGATAATCGACGATTACCGGCACCGGCAGCGTAATCCGCAAAACTCGATGGCGGACGCTGTCGATGACCATTCTTATCATTTGCGGGCGGTCGGAAATTCCGCACACAAGGAAATGGAACGGCGCGAGATGGCCGCTCAGGTGCAGGAAGGAATCGATAAGCTGCCGTCCGATCTCAAAACTTGCGTTATTTTGCGTGATATTGAAGAAATGAGTTATCAGGAGATTGTTGACGTGCTGCGGATACCAGAGGGAACGGTCAAGTCGAGGATAAATAGAGGGCGAATCGAACTTGCGAAGATTTTGAGAAGGATGAGAGTTGTGACGATTTAATGTGACGTCCCCGTCCCGCTAAAGTAGGGTTTTGAAGGCAAAATGATTGGAAATGTGTCGTCACATTAAATTATTGAGTCTTAAATGGTTTAGGGTTATATGTCGTATGAAAAGAAAAATTTAATAAACTGCTCGCAGTTTGAAGAGTTGTTGACCGATTATCTGGACAAGACGCTTGAAAAAGTAGTCCATAAGTCGGTCGCCGCTCACGCGTTGAAATGCCCGCTGTGTCATTCGCTCTTGAATGAGGTTAAGGCTTCGCTTGCGGTTTGCCGTGAGATCGCGGACCCGAAAATGCCGGTGACGCGGCTCGAAGCACGTATTCTTGAGCGGACCATGCCGCAATCGGCGATGGCATGCAACGATTTTGAAGAGCATTTGACCGATTATTTAGATGGATTTCTCCCGGCTCCGGTTTTTCATCGTTGGGAGCGTCACGCTGTTTTGTGTGATGCATGCACGGATTTACCGGGTGAAGTAGTTCGCTCGTTGGCTGCGGTCGTGACTTATAAATTAGACGAATTACCTCTGCCTGAAGGGCTGCATCAACGGATATTGCAGGAAACGATTGGCACGGCTCTCGCAGTTGCTGTGAAAGCTTCCAGACTTTCACAATTCGGCGAATGGGTTCGCAGCCTCCAGTTTCCTATCTCGGTACCGCAATTGGCCCCGGTTGCGATGATGATGATGTTCGCGTTTCTTGTTTTTAGCCAGACGGTTTCTGCCGACGGCACTTTGGCAGGTATTTACACGAGCAGCTACGAGCTTGCCGAGCAGACATATCAGCAAGGAGCGGACGCCTGGAGCGGAAAGCCGATTGAACAACCGGCGGCTCAGGAACCGGTTACCGGTACGACGTATGTTGATCATGAAGGTGGGAAGTAATAGATGAATTGTGCGTATCACGCTCAAAATGTTGGAGTTGTGCAGTGTAACGGCTGCGGGAAACCGCTGTGCCCGGCCTGCGACCACAGGATCAAGGGCTTTCCATACTGCCAGGACTGCATCGTCCTCGGCGTCGACCTTCTTCGCCAACAAAATAAGTCGTCTTACGTTCCATTTGTTAAAAGACAGACCTCGCCGTTTATCGCGACGTTTCTTTCATTCATCTGCCCTGGCCTCGGTGCCGCTTATAACGGGCAAATGGTAAAAGCCTTAGTTCATTTCGGGGTCTGGGCCGGACTTTTTCAGATGGCGATCCTCACGCGTGGCCCCGGAACGATACTTTTCGTTCTCGGTGTGATGGGAATGTGGCTTTTCGCCGCTCTTGATGCGTGGCGGACAGCCAGAGCGATCCGATCGGGCTTAACGCCTGATATCGCCGAGGATATCTTCGTAAGGCGTTTTTCGGGCAACCCGAAGCTGTGGGGAATTGTTCTAACCGTGCTTGGAGCAGGATTTTTGTTAAGGAATGTCTTTCCTAATGGTTTAATGCGGGCAGCACTTCCAATTATGCTGATCGGTTTAGGCATTTATATTCTTCGAGGTTATATTTTTAAGCCAAAAGCCGAAGAACAGAATTGGCCCGACTTTGACAGTGCAAGACCGGCGAGGATTTTTTCGGGACCAACCGGCGAGCGTAGATATCGCAGCGACGATAACGAAGTGGAAACGACGGATTTTTCGAGAGGATCGCAAGCGGGCGGCTGGCGTAATCGCTGAGTTCGCACCAATTACATCGTTTAATAACGAAATTTTGCTTGCAGGATGGGATTTCAATTAGATAGGATAGAGTTGTAAGGAGCAGTATTTATGCCTATGTGGTTAAAAGCAACTGGTTTATTGGGAAGCTTACTAGCGCTTATTGCGGTGGTGATTGTATTTCTTAAGACGATTATCGGTTTTATCGGATTTATAACAGGTGCTCTCAAGATTTTGATAGTGGTCTTGTTTGTTGCGGTGATTATTGGAGTTGGCTTGCTGGTTCTGCGCGGCATTAGAGATTCCCGCCGCGTTAAGGACTAGTTTTTTACAAATTCTGGATTTTTAAGGAACCGTCGTATTTTAGGCGAGATGTTGAGCTTGCCTTTTGCGGCGGTTCGTGTTTATAATCTTTTAACCCAAATAATTGAGGCAATCCAATTTATCGGGTAGCCCCACAGACTTAGAGATTTACTTACTTTTTTCATTAAATACATTTGAGGTTTCGCGTTAGTCGCTCGCGGCTATTCTTGCGTGATTCCGTGTGCCGGATGCTAGTTTTTCCGGTACGTAATCATTAAAAGGAGCTTTAAAGCATAATGCAGAATACAGACAAGTCTTATACTTTTCTTTTATCGCATTCATCAAAATCAAGGATTTATTTTCGTAGAGTAGAGGTTTCAAAGAAACTTCTCAAAAATGCGTTATTTAGTTTTGGCGTATTTTTCGGATTATCAATTTTTGGTATCGGCATTTTTGGAGTCTTTAATTACAAAACTTCGGCACATACTGATCTTTCTTTGAAATCTGCCGCACCTATACAAAATCAACTCTCAACCACAATTCCCGCACAGCCCAACTCGTTTGATTATTCACGTCCGACCGATTCCGACAATTTTTCTTTAAATAGCGGCGGGCCTTCGTCACCGGAAGAAGGCGAGGCGGAGGACGCTGAAATCGAAAAGCGGTTGCAGGTGATCCAGACTACGAGCAATCCGGCATCTTTACCGGCAATCTGGGCACATTTGGGCAAAATCAATAATGAATTCGGCTTTCGGCGTAACCCGTTTGGCGGACGCTCCTATGAATTTCACTCCGGCATGGATATCGATGGCGAACGCGGTGATATGGTCGTGGCACCAGGTAACGGCGTCGTCACGGAAGCTGGCTGGAAAGGCGGCTACGGCCAGATGATCGAAGTCGATCATGGCAACGGGCTTAAAGACGCGTTACGGACATCTTTCGAAGATCGAGGTTGAGGTAGGGGAAACGCTTTCTCGCGGGCAAATGATTGCATTTGTCGGTTCCACCGGACGTTCGACTGGTCCGCATCTTCACTACGAGCTAAGGCTAAACGACAAGCCGATCAACCCGCGCCGATTTCTTCCGCCGGAACCAACCGAGCTGAAAAAGATCGCCGGTTAACCTTTGTTAACAACTATTTACCAGAAAAGCGAGTCGAATTAACGGCTCGCTTTTTTGCGGATTGGCGGAGAACGGTTGATGCGGCTATAATTTACGTTTTCCCGCGTTTCAAATCTCTATCTCTAAGGAAGCCCAGTTTATGAAATCGAAGAATGTTTTTCTTTCACTTGTTCTGACGTTTGCGGTCCTGCTCACGTCGGTATCATTCAGCTTTGCGCGTTTTGACGAAGGCATGTTTACGCCGGACCGGATTGCGTCGCTCAACCTCAAAAAGCGTGGCCTGAAGATCAAGCCGGAGGAGATTTATAATCCGGCTGGCGGCGGTTTGACTGACGCAGTTGTGCGGTTGAGCATCGGATGCACGGCGGAATTTGTTTCGCCTGACGGACTGATTCTGACCAATCATCACTGCGGGTTCGACGCTCTCGTTTCGGCCTCGACGCCGGACAAGGACCTCGTTGAAACAGGGTTCAAAGCCGACAATCGCGGGGGCGAGATACCAGCGAAAGGCTATTCCGTTTTTGTCACTCAGCGTGTCGAGGACGTGACGGCCAAGATCACCAAAGGCACCGAGAGCCTGTCGGGCGAAGCCCTCGCCGCGGCGATCAAGAAGAACACGGACGATCTGACCGCTGCCGAGAAAGCAAAAGCTCCGGTTGGGTCAACTATCCGAATTCAGATGCTGAACAGCGGCTATTTCCATTACCTTTATCAAACGATGCAGATCAAGGACGTCCGTGTCGTTTACGCTCCGCCGAGAAATATAGGCATATTCGGCGGCGACCCGGACAACTTCGAGTGGACGCGGCACACGGGCGATTTCACGTTCCTGCGTGCATACACCGCACCCGATGGTTCGTCGGCCGAGTATTCGCCGAACAACGTCCCGCTCAAACCTAAAAAGTTTTTGACGATAAATATTGGTGGCCTTAAAGAGGACGATTTCGTATTCGTGCTCGGCTATCCCGGCGGCACTACGCGTTACCGCGAGAGCCAGTCGATCGAATACGCACGCGACGCCAACTTCCCTTTCCTCGCCGCGTGGCTCGAAGCCCGAAGCGCGGCCTTGCGTAAGATCGGCTCGACCGACGAGGCAAAACGCATCGCGTTCCAGTCCGATATCGCCAATTTCGACAATTCGTTCAAGGTCTTACGATGGCGGTGCAAAACGCATAAGACAAGCCGAAGTCGTCGAAAACCGTCGTCAACAAGAAGCTCAGTTCGCCGCCTGGATAAACGGCAATCCCGACCGCCAGAAGAAGTACGGCACACTGTTGGCAGACCTCAAATCGCTTTCCGAAACGTCGAACGCGTCCGCAAAACGCGATGTGATCATTAGCACGGTTTCCCGGAGCGTCGACAACTCCCGTATTCAAACAAGTATTTGATGCGGTCGTGCTTACGCAACTTCAAGGCAAAACGCTGAACGACACCGAACGAGCCTCTAAGCTAACGGATATCGAAAAGGCCTATAAAGACCGCGAGCCTGTGTATGAATTAGAGATGATCAAGTTCTATCTCAAAGCCCTCGCCGATCTGCCCGAAGGCCAGAAATTCGCACCAGCCGAGAAATTGTTCGGCATGTTCCAGGGCCAGGCCCGCCGCGATGCCGAAGCCGCATTTGCCGATTCGATAGCGAATGGCGAATATGCCTCGGCCGAAAAGACCGCCGGACTTTACGGTCCGCGGACAATGGACTTCCGCCCCGAACGCGAGAATATTCTCGCATTTGCCAAAGGCCTTGCCGAAGAGCGAAATGCCCTCGCCGCCCGCGGGTCCGCATTTGCCGGCAGCATCGACCGTCTCCGCCTGCTCTATCAGCAAGGCATGGCCGAGATGAAGGGCATCACGCCGTACCCTGACGCCAATTCGACACTCCGCTTCTCATACGGCAACGTAAAAGGCTACGCTCCGCGCGAAGCTGAATATCGCACGCCGTTCACCACGATAAAAGGAATGCTCGAAAAAGACACCGGTATCAATCCGTTCGACGTGCCGCAGAAATTGAAGGACCTGCAGAAAGCGAAGGACTTCGGCCGTTACGGCCAGGGCGACAGCGTCGTCGTCAACTTCCTTTCTTCAACCGACATCATCGGCGGAAACAGCGGTTCGCCCATCCTGAACGGCAACGGTGAACAGGTCGGCCTCTGCTTCGACGGCAACTACGAAGGCCTCGGCAACGACATGTACTACGACCCGGTCGTAAACCGCACGATTTCGGTCGACATTAGATATGTGTTATTTGTAACGGAGAAATTCGGCAACGCCAAATGGATCGTCGACGAAATGAAAGTGGTCGGCGGAGCCAAAGTTAAAGCCGCGAGCAACTAGGTCAGTAGGCTGCTCCTATACGCGTAGAGGCGGTATAGACTGCCTCTACCTTTATTCTCCTTCTCCTGCTGCCACCGTCCTTTTGTGACAAGACATACACTGTGTGGCGTTCGGAGCCTTAGTACCAGGGCGCTGGGCCCTGACCTCGAAATGACAGACGTCACAGTTCTTATGGAACGCCATCTGATTCGTCAACGTCAGTAAAGTTGTACTTCCGGGCTGCTTGACAACCGGGATCTCGGGCAACAGTTTTGGCACCTGTCCGACGCGGGCATGACAGTCACGACATGCGGCGACACCGGCAGCCTTCGGATCTTTGTTGAAGAGATCGGCGGTCAACGTGGTTGTACGGTCGGCGGGCCACGCCGTTTTTAGCGGTGGGTATTTGGCCAACTCGACTGCTGGTTGGGCCGTATGGTGGCATTCGATGCAGGCGATCGGACCAGTGCCGTCCGCGGTGTAATCGCCGCCATTGTGTTTCACGTGATTAAACGTGATCTTGCCGAGTTTTGCGTCCTGGCCAAGAACGATAACCTCCGGCATTTTGATCTGCATAGGCTCTTTAATCTGCGCCAGAGCGGGCTTGGATGAGAGATCGACATTTAACGCGACGAATCCAATAACCACCGCTCCAACCGCTATTGCGAACATTACAGTTCGTTTCATTTTCGCAATCCCCCTTATGCTCTCGAAAATAGAATGTAAGGAATTATAGAACGTTCGGCCAGACGTGGGATGTGACCGAGATCACAAAATGGGACCGATTATAGCGAATAAAACGGTACGACATCCCGCGACGCCGTACCACACAGGCATTAGCGCGGAGCACATTGTGTATTTGCCGTGATGTTGTATTTCACGCCATGAAATCATCGCCGTAAAAGCCACAGTCCAGTTTCCGGTAATCGTACCAAAAACAACATATGTGAAAGTCCTGACAAAAGTCTGGGTTGGGCTTTCCGCCGTTATCCGCGTCGTGCATTGCGATGTCGCGGCGGCCACGGGAGCGGCAAAAGTCAATGGTACTAATAAGGCGAAAGTTAAAAGTAAGCGAGTAATAGCCGTTTGCGTGTTTCTTGATCATGTTTTTGTACCTCCAAATCAAAATATTCATCATTGAGACCTGAGTTGTCCGTCCGCGGGATCGGGTTTGTTGCCGCGTCCCGGGTTACTGGCAACCTCTATTGAAATATGTGAACCGGGTTGCCGCTCGGCACACGAGCGCGGAACTAGCTTCCGCAGATCGCGCTCGTTTGCGCTTTGGTCGAGCAGGCCGCACGCGCAGAAACGCCAACGAGCTGGCGGAACTCGCGACTCGATCAATACGACCGGTATTGCCAACGCCGGATCGATGCGTGCCAGAACCGGAGCCATCGGGCCACGCGGCCCTCGCAGATCGGCGTCAAGTCCCGGCGGTGGCCGGATCATAACCCGGTGCCGAACCAATTGCGTCTAGGTGATATCGCAACGCATCTTCCAGTCTGGTAAACGCGCCGTTATGAAAGAAGGCAGGCTGCAAGGCCAAGATTCCGCAATGGCGACGTCCTAAACGCATAGCGATCGTCCAGATTGCCCGTAACCTGCTCCAGACCGAAATCTTCGTTGGCTCCGGGGCCATCGAAGGGTACGTTGCCAACCGCCGGAGCGATCTGTGGGATGCCAGCAACGTGCTGCTGGAAGTCGCTGAACATCTCATTAGAAATCCCCGAGACAGCATGGCAGCTTACGCAGTTCGCCGACCCGAAGAAGAGCAATGCACCGCGCTTCTCGTCGTTGGTCATGGCATTCTTCTGTCCGCGCGCAAACTTGTCGATCGGAGCGTCGGCAAAGACCAAAGTAAACTCGAATTCAGCTATCGCTCTGGCGAGCATCTCGTATGTAATCGGACCGCCGTTCCTAACTTCCGGGAAGTTCCGCCCAAACAGCCTTCGATACGCCGGAGTTGCGTTGAGACGGTCCGCGACAGCGCTCCGGATACCATCATGAGTCGTAGGCACCCCCGGACCGAAACCCGCCATTTCGACGTTTTCGGTTACGGGAATAAAGGCCTGAGCCGTCAGCAAGTGAGGCAGCAGCGATAGCGATGTGCCTTCCGGCGGTGGAAACTGGAAGCCGCCGCTGTTGTCGAACGGGTCGCCGGAAAGTGATGCGAACCGCGAGTTCCACATTAATCTCGGATAAAAGGCATTGTTAAGGACCATTGGCGTCCGCCTCTGGTTTCGCGGTCCGGTACGATCTGGCCCTACAATGTTGTTGTTCTCAATGCCGATGGCGATGGACTGCGTATCACCAAAACCTCGGGACGCGGCGTGACAACCCGAGCACGAATTGTCGTCGTTCAGACCAAGCAGGCTGTCGTGAAACGCGAGCCTACCCAAATTGGCAAGTCTTTTGTCAATTTCCCGGCCGAGCCTTCGCTCCAAGGTCGAGCCGACTCGGCCCGTGAATCCGTGGAATTCGAGCACTTCGGACAACTGATTGTCTAGGCCATCATCGTTACTTGCCGAACTCGGCGGCGCTAGAATCACTGCTGCTCCTGCGATAAGAGCGAGCACTACTATCATTAATTTTAGATTTCGGATATTCATAAATGGAGCCTCCTCTCGAGTGCAATGCACGCGCTTCTACCGTTAGCAGTCAGAATATTCGCTTCCGATCATTCAGGGTCAGTTGGGTCATTGAAAAGCGTTGTCAACCGAATGCTGCCGTGTCCAAACTGTGGAAAGCCCGATGTATTGTGATTGCCCGGATCAAGCGTTGAAGCCGTATCATCCGGCGGAAAAAGAACAAGAGAATTGAGATACGCAATCAGCCGCCTTTGGTCGTTTTGCGAAAGCCTTGCAAATGCATCACGCGATGTTTGCGCTTCGCCGCCATGACGCAAGATGACTTCCATCAGGTTGATGCTGCGCCCGTCGTGTCCGTAGGGCGAAGTCGTACCGACTCCCCATAACTGCATCGTCATGAACTGCGTTCGCAACGTACCGTCATAGTTTCTTTCGTGGAAGTTTGGCCCAAGGTCGTGGCGTTTGAAGTCCGTAAAGATATTTTCGACCAGGAACGAATTACGATTCGGTCTTTTTAATGTCGGAAAACCGCTGTTGTCGTTTGCCTGATTAAAAAGCGGTACGGCAGTCGAAAAAAGACTGTTATAGATTCCGCGCTCGGCATCGTAAACGGTTTCGACATCAGCAACGCGGCGGTCGCGATTGATGCGTAAATTCGGAATATGACATTGGGCGCAATCTACTTGTTGAAAGAGTTCGCGTCCTCGTTCGGTATATTCCGTTTGCTGATATATCGCGGGTTTGAAGTAATTGAGGAGGTAAAACTCCATATGGTCAACCAAACTCGTCGGAATCTCATTTGTAATTCCGTCGCCATCAATATCAGCGTTCGGATCGTTTGTCGGCGGAGCCTTCACCTCGTCATTTGAACCATCCAAAGTCATCCCCGAGGGCGTCACGAACATCGCGCCGTTGTGTGCGCTCATCAATTCGGGATCAACGGACTGGAGTCCCATCTCGTCGTTGAACGCACCGACGACAAACTCGCGTATTGAAGTCGTACCGCCATGATGAAAGAAAGGTTTGACGCGGAGATCCGAATCGATGCCATCAACCTGCGAAGTGTCAACCGTTCCGTTTGGACGAGCAGTGATGCGCCCGTAGTCAATGCCTTTGCTTGTCAGTATGCGGCTCACATTGCGATTCAACCGTCGAGCTCGCTCTATTGCGTCAGCACGTATTGCTCTCAGGTCTGATGTGATTTCATCTGCGAGCATTTCTTTAATTCCCAGACCGAAAAGATGCGGAGCGTCCCGGCTGTCGGGGCGTGTGACCACATCGCCGCCAAATCCGGCAGCCCCGCGCGGACGTCCGTGACATCCGGCGCAACTGTCAATCAAACCCGCGCCTAGCGCAAGGTTCGTATTAATGTCGCCAACACCATCGTTGACCAAGGGTCCGAGTCCCTGACTTCGTAAGAACTTTCTTTGAAAGAGTTGGCGTCCGCGTCTTATTGAACGAAACGGATCACGTGCGATGATGAATGCAGACGAATGAGGCGTCAGTATATTACCGCGCCCTGCTCCGATTTGTTCCTGTAAGGATTTTGCGATTCCGGCGTTTGCGTTATTCGGATTCTGCGTTCGGTCAATCAACTGCGCTAAAGTTGAAAAGGAAAAAAACGCAGCAATGCCAGCCACAAAAACAGTAATAATTGCGAGTCTGATCTTTTCTTTTCGTTTCATAATTCACCTTCCTTTCGATCTTCTGTTGCGACAAAATTGCAATAATGTTTGATCTGATACAGACCAAATTTCTGTCCGTACTCAGAGTTTGCTCATGTTTCGGGCCTTTTTAATACCGAAACAAGCGTTGTTTCCTAAATCAGTTTGAACTTCGCTCGAGGTCCGAACTTTTGAGCTCAGTCGCATGCCAATTACCTCTTTAATGTTCTGGCAGTGGCAATATTCGAATACTGCGAATTACCGGCTGAGTTATAGGCGCGCACTCGATACCGGTAGGTTGCATTTGCTGCCAAACCCGAATTGGTGTATGTCGTGGCGTTTCCCGACACAGTCGCGATCTGGGAGAAGTTGGTGCACGTGGAACTCTGGCAACGCTCAATCTTCAGTCCGGTTTGATTCGTCGAACCGTTCGTCCAGGTCAAACCGATTGAGCTTCTCGAAAGTGCCCTGGCGGTAAGATTCGTCGGTGACGCTGGCGTTGTCGCGGCACTGACCCCGATTGATACGTTTCGGGGAAAACTGGAGAGACCCAAGATATCGGTTACCACCAGCGACGCCGTGTATGTTCCAGGTGTTGTGTACGTGTGCATAGTTTGAACTCCAGTACCCGTGCTTCCGTCCCCGAAGTTCCAATTCCATGACGCTAATGCATTTGGTCCGGTTGATCCGCTGCCATCGAACGAGACATCCAATGGTGCTGTTCCGGTAAGCGGAGAAGCCGAAATGTTGGCAACAGGCTCGATCGGCGTAATGATCCCCGGAACCTGAAAGCAGGTGATCAACGCGTCATATCCACCAGTGGCACAGACATCACCGCTGGGCAGTGCCGCTGCCCAGACCGTCGCCAATCTGGAAAAGCCCTCCCACAGCAGCGTTCCATTCCGGCTGTAACCGGCGGTCACACCCTGAATATAACCGCCAGGAAGGTTCGGGCCGCCTGGCCCCGTCACTACTGTGGTGCCGTTTGCCAGCACGAGTACATCGCGCGGTATTTCATCCGTGTTCAATCCGCCATCCCGGACTGCCTCCCATCGAACAGCCCCTGTGGTTTCGAAGCTTACCGTATACCAGTCCAGGAACCCACGACTGGCCTGACCAGTTACGACAATGCTCCCGTCGGGAGCTTTGGCCATCCAAAGACCCGCAGCCTCGTGGGCGTCAGCCGGTTTTTTGTCCGTGCGCCACAATCGGGCGCCGGTCGCCTGATCATATGCCACAACGGTCAGAAAATACGCTAAGGCGGGCGTGCTCGCGCCGGTGTATCCCTGACCCGTGACATACACGCGTCCGTTATCCACTATCACGTCATTGGCGGAAATTCCCTCAGGAGCTACTACTAACCATCTGCTGATACCCGTCTCAGTATCGAAAGCCTGAATTCGCCAGTTGCCGCCCGATGAGCCGGTTAGTATCAGATCCGACCCGTCGGGGCCGAGTGCCGCGCCAGTGCCGAAAGTCGAGATCGGCGTTGACCATACAACGGTTCCGGTCGGACTGTATTTGTACAATGTTGAGTTTAAATTAAGGTATGCATTCCCTTGAGAATCGACAACCAGTCGTCCGTGACTGAGGACTAGTTCGGTGGAGTCGATTCGCCATTGAAGCGTTCCGTTGGTGCCGTAGCGGACGATCGTCACGCCGAAAAGTCTGCCGCTTGAGTCGACGTTGCGTCCGACTGCCACGAAATCGCCATTCGGCGCGGCTTCGATCCAGACTCCCGCAAATGTCCCTGAAACTGGATCGACGGTTCTTTGCCACCGCAGCGTCCCGGCTACCGTATATGAGGTGACCGCCAAGCTGCGGGCAAAAGCCGGTCCCGATACTATGGCAATATTGCCCGAGGTATCAGTAGTCATCCTCGCGGCTTGACCAGCACTATCGTTGCCCGAAGATAGTCCTCCGGCTGTCCACAACACTGGAAGTGTCGTTGCTGCGACGTTGGGGCTGACTGCGATACTGGTCAACTTATCATCCAGACTCGTATCTTGGCCCGCCGAAATCGTTGGCGCTGGAATTACTGCTCCACCGACTATAAGGGCGAGCAATATGAAAATTATTCTGCAATGTTTGATACTCATGAAGGAACCTCCTTGGTTTTTGGCGCGTCTTGCAAGAAAAAGCTGCCCTTTTGGGCTGAGGGTTAAGGTCGTTGCGCGTGCCGCAAGAAAATATTTCAACCGCTTCCTGATACGCGAATGTCCTACCCGTGTCTTTTTGGAGGATTGATAGACACTGTGTTCTTAGACAACAGTCTGACACGGGTAATTGAATGAATTCTATGGGACTTTTGGTATGATTTATGTGACGTTTGTCACGGGGTGGTAGCGATGCTTGAGAGACAATTAGCAGGACTTCTGGAAGGTACGACGGACGCAGCTTTTGCTGCGGATCTTCAAGGAGAAATTCGAACTTGGAACAAAGCGGCTGAAAAGCTATTCGGCTACCCAGCTTCGTACGCTATTGGCCAGTTGTCCGCGGACCTCGTTCGCGGCACCGTTGCTACAGGTATACCTGTGTGCTACGAATCCTGCGACATACTCGAGTGTGTGCAGGCGGGCCGAGAGATATCTAATTACGACATGGAGATCAGGACCCGCTCAGGCAAGCCAGTTTGGGTTAACGTGTCCTTGCTCGTGTCATCGAACGAACGGACGGAACGCCGCCTTGCGGTACACTTCATGCGCGACATCACCGAGAGAAAACGGGCCGAGCAGCTCACCGGTAAGATGTTGAGAATGGCCAAGGATCTCGTAAACGGAACCAGGGAGTCGAACGGCCTGCCTCCGATCTCTCCGCTCACCTCACAGGAGATGAAAATCCTTCGCCTCTTGGCGTCGGGCAAAGCCACGAACGAGATTACGGCCGAGCTGCGGATAAGCCCGCCGACCCTACGCAATCACGTAAACCACATCAACCAAAAGCTGCACACGACAAGCCGCATCGAAGCCGTAATTCAAGCCCAGAAACGAGGATTGATTTGAGCTCATATTGAACGGTTCGATAGGCGCCCTAAGTGTTTGGTCTGTATCTATTTCTCAGAATAGGCAAGTTTGATCGAGTTCATTCCGCGGAGGATGGCTCGTTGGCGGCGGAGGACGCGTTTTTTGTTTTTGGCGGGGTTAAAAACGTTCAGCGGGCTGGGGATCATTGCGGATAAATAGGCGGCTTCTTCGCGGGTTAGGTTTGAGGCCGACTTCTTAAAATAATTGCGCGAGGCGGCTTCGGCACCATAAACTCCGTCGCCCCATTCAATAACGTTCAGGTAGATTTCGAGAATGCGTTTTTTGGAAAGGTTTCGTTCAAGAAAATAGGTGTAGGCAGCCTCGCGGCCTTTCCGGAGAAAGTTGCGGTCTTCCGATAAATAAAGGTTTTTAGCGAGCTGCTGGGTCACGGTAGAGGCCCCGCGTTTGAAGCTCGGCATCGGCGGTATCCAATCGTTCGGATCGTAATCTCCCTCGGCTTTCGCTTCCTTCTCGCCCTCCTTTACAGCCTCGTCCCATGCACTTTCAATGGCATCCCAATCGAAGCCGTTATGCTCGAAAAAACGTGCGTCTTCGCCAGCCAGCACGGCCTTCGCAAGGTTCGGCGAGATCTGATCCATCGGCATCCATATCTGAAATTTACGCTGTTCTTTATTGTCGGCACGAGCCTCGGACAAGCGGTATTCGATCATCGAAGTTGTCGTCGGATTTTCACTCTGTAGTCGTGAAATGCTGGGGAATGTAATCAGCTCATAAACCAGCCAAACGCCGATCGCACCAACGAAGATCAAAAATAGAAGCTTTGTCCAATACCACATAAAAGATGTCAGCAGTCAGCGGTCAGCAGTCAGCAGGAAGAATCTAGACATGCCAAACTAACATAATAATACGAATTCCTGAATAGGAAAGGTTCCCCGCAATTCGTGTTACCGCTAAAGACCGAAATTTCGCCGGAAAACCAATAAACTCATTAAGCGCAGAGAATTCGCTTGAAAACTTTATGGCATAGGTCTATTCTGTGAGTGTTCTAACTCCGCGCAATTTTACAAAAAATATGGGTCAAAACGATAATGTCGTGGCTGTGATTTTGGGTGGTGGTGCCGGTTCGAGGCTGTTTCCGCTGACGCAGGAACGTTCTAAACCGGCAGTGCCGCTTGGCGGTAAATATCGTCTCATAGATGTTCCGGTTTCGAACTGCATCAATTCCAACATCACACAGATCTTTGTCCTGACGCAGTACAATTCGGCGTCGCTAAACCGTCATATATCCCGAACTTATCGTTTTTCAAGCTTCTCGACCGGCTTTGTCGAGGTGCTGGCCGCCGAGCAAACAAAAGACAATCCGGACTGGTTCCAGGGAACGGCCGACGCCGTCCGACAAATGCTGCCACATTTGCGCGATTGGAGGGTCGATACGCTTTTGATCTTATCAGGCGACCATCTTTACAGGATGGATTACCGCAAATTTCTCGCTCGGCACTTTGACACCAATGCGGACCTGACGATCTCGGTCGTTCCGTGCAAACCGAATGAGGCGGAGGAGTTTGGCCTGCTCAAGACCAATCAAAAGGGTGCGATCGTCGAATTCAAGGAAAAACCCAAAGGGGCCGCTTTGGAGGAGATGCGGGTCGATACGACGCAGTTCGGGCTCGATGATGTCGCGGCGGCAAAACGGCCGTTTCTGGCTTCGATGGGAATTTATGTCTTTAATTACAATCGCCTAGTTGAACTATTGAAAACAGACAATTCGTGGATCGATTTCGGCCGCGAGATAATCCCGGCGGCGATCGACACACTTAATGTCCAGGCTCATTTTTTCAAAAATTACTGGGAAGATATCGGCACGATCCGGTCGTTTTACGAGGCGAATCTAGATCTAGCGGCCCCGCTGCCGAAGTTTAATTTCTTCGATACAGAGGCACCGATTTACACGCGCAGCCGTTATCTGCCACCGTCGAAACTGCACGGTTGCGACATCGATAATTCGATGGTCAGCGAAGGTTGTATCATAAACGGCGTTTACGCTCGGAATTCTATCATCGGGTTGCGAAGCAGGCTGGATGTCGGCGTGAGGATTGAGGATTCGATAATAATGGGTTCGGATTTCTTTGAATCTATTGAGGAAATTCGCTCAAATATGGAACGCAACGCCCCGCACATCGGTATCGGTGAAAACACCGTCATCAAGCGTGCGATCATAGACAAGAACGTTCGGATTGGCAAGAATGTCAAACTTCTCAATGCTGCTGGTGTAGACTACAAAGACGATGAGAAGGGCTGCTATTACATCCGCGAAGGCATAATAATCGTTCCGAAAGGAGCCGTCATCACTGACGGAACTGAGATTTAAGCTTAAAAGTAAACACTTGCCGAGATCGAGAAAGGATAATCCCGAAAGAAATAGGTCCTCAATGGGTCCGAGACCGAAAAGCCTGTGCCTTGTGGTGCGGGCTTTTTAATTTGCTCGTGCAGAAGTTTTCTTTGGAATGACGTAGCTGTCCCGTGCCCGCACGACCACGTTTTCCTGATTTACGCGCACCTTAATCCGTCTCGTGCCTCCCGGTTCGCCTTCTTCTTTCGGGTAATAACCAAGACTATAAAATTCACGCAATTCGCTGGCGATCTTAGCAAACGCGACGTTTAGATTGCCGAATGTGGTGGCGACATGAACGCGGCCACCTGTTCGCAATGCAAGCTGGTCGAGATATTCTTCCGCGAACCGGTATTCCTCGGCAGTTGTCCCCTTCTGACCAGGCATGCCGATCGGCGGCATGCTCGTCGAGGTTGGAAAAGGGTCGTTTGAAGGTGTCGGCGTAGGCTGCGGCCTCGACCTAGAATCCGGTAATTGAATTCCGCCCGGAAGCTTAATGCCGCCCGGAAGTTCGACCGGCATCTTGTTCTTCATAGCCTGAACGTCTGCAAACGTGTCATATCTGATCGGATAAATCAATGCGTCAAGCTCAAGTGCATCGCGGAGATTTTCGCGATCATGCGACGTCCGGCTCGTGGTATCGACACCATCGGTGAAAAGTACAATCGCCTTACGTCCTTTTATGGATCTAAGCCGCGAGTTCATAGTCAGATCTACCGCTTCGTAAAGGCTAGTTCCGGTCGCGATCTTTGTGCTGCGAATTGCCCGGTAGATCTCCTTCCGGTCGCTGGTCGCCTCGCAAAGCATGTGAACTTCTTCGTCAAACGAGATGACCATGACCTTGTCTTCCAGGCGAAGCTGGTCGATAAACGCAATCGCCGCGTTCTGAATCTCGTCGATCTTGAAAGTTGCGGAGTAGCTCATGTCCATGACGAGAGCGACCGTAAACGGCTGTGCCTCGTTTGTGAAATAGGCTACTTCCTGTTCGACATTGTCTTCAAAAATGGTGAAATTCTCTTTCAGAAGGCCGCCGATAAAGCGGTTTTTGCGGTCGAGAATACGGACGGGAATCGTTACAAGCCTTGTATCGACGGATATGACTTCCCCGCTGTCTTCAACTTCTCCAGCATCTGGCTCTGGAGTCGGCGTTGGCCCGGGAGCCGGATCGCGCTTATTCGATTTTTCATTCGAGGACTGCGGCGGAACTCTTCGCGACTGAGAATAAGTGCCCAGACCGAAGCCGCAAAGCAACGCAACCAATATCACTAGCGAGCATTTCTTCATTGTCCGAACTCGACAGGGCTAGTCGAGTATACGATGCTTTGGGTCCTGATAAAAGATGCTCAAACCCGCAACTTGTGATTTTCAGTTAAACTCCGGCAAGCTTATTGTTGTTCTGGCCGACAACATAGCTCGATTTTGCTCGAACAACCAGATTTGGCCGCATGACGCGGACTTTGATCTGTTTGCGGTCGCCGATTTGACCGACCTTATCGGGATAATATCCAAGTGCGTACTGGCGGCGAAGCTCTTCGGCGATGCCGGAAAAAGCGGCGTCGAGATTGTAAGTCGACTCGGCTTCGAAGTTTCGTCCGCCGCTGTTAAGCGCAAGCGTTTCGAGATACTTACGGCCTGTCTCATAATCGTTGGAATTGCCGGAACCACGGCCACCACCACTACCGACGGTTGGGAAATTGCCGCCGCCAAGAATAATTCCGATTATGTTGCCTAGATTTCCATTACCTCCACTGCCTCCGCGACGTTTGCGATTATTGCCTCCGCCCCAGCCGCCTCCGCCGTTGTCACGCTGAGTGTTGTAGCGAATCGGGTAAAATGTCGCGTCGATTTCCTCGACGTCAGCGATCGTGCTTTGATAGGTTGCTCGACGGGACGTGGTGTCGACTCCGTCCGTGAATATTACCACTGCTTTTTTGCCCTCGATCTGTCGAAGCTCGCGGTTAATGACCTGATCGACGGCTTCGTAAAGGCTGGTTCCATCGCCGAACTGTGCCCCGTTTATCGCCATTCTCAGAACGCGTTTGTCGTTGGTCGGACGACAAAGTACCCGCACGGTATCGTCAAACGCAATGACCATTACCTTGTCGTTCGGGCGAAGCTGATTGATAAAAGTATTTGCGGCGGCGTGGATCTCTTCAATCTGAAACGCGGTCGAAGGACTGACATCGATCATCAAAATAACCGTAAATGGCTGCTCGACCGACTGAAAATAATCGACTTTTTGCTCAACGCCGTTCTCGAAGATGCGAAAGTCCTTCTGATCAAGCCCGGAAACAAAACGCCCGTCACGATCCAGCACCGAGACCGGCATCGTGATCAGGTTTGTCTCGATCTTTATTATTTCGTTTTCGTCGCCGGAAGTTGTGGGTGTTGGTGTCGGCGTCGGTTTTTTCGAATCCGAGTCACCTCGTAGAACAGGTGCACGCCTATCAGAACTGCTTGTTGGTGTTTCACCCTGAATTACGGGCGGTGCAGGCGTGGCAGCGACGCGCGGACGCGTGGCCTGGCCAAATATGAACGATGACGTGACCCCAAAGCAGAAAAGCGCAAAAGCGAACTTTTTCATAACCTTTTATTCTCCGAGCAGAATGTGTACTTTGGGGAAAGCGACGAATTGGATTATCAATTAGTTAGATGCGTTGCTAACTAATTTTGGCTGGAAAGTTCAGAGTTTATGCTTTTAGCGTGCGTCCAGCGCCTCGATTGCAAGATCATGGAATTTTCTTCGGACGGAATTAATATTGACGAACGGCAGCGGATGATTGTGCGTGCGATTTGTGAGCAGGACAAAGATGCGTTCCTTGACCGGGTCGATCCACAGACTGGTACCCGTAAATCCATTGTGCCCAAAACTTTCCGGCGACATTTTCGTTCCGGCCGTTGAATCTTTTGTCGATGCTAACTGAAATGCAAACGAGCGGTCTTCGTTCATGCCTTTTGTAAAATTTGTGCAGAAAAGCTCGCAGGTTTCGGGTTTGAGCAGCGTCGTGTAATTTGGCAGGAACTGTTGGGCGATCTTGAAGACCTCTTCGGCTGTAGAAAACAAGCCTGCGTGTCCCGCTACGCCGCCCATAAAATAGGCGTTTCCGTCATGCACCTCGCCCCAAATCTGGTGTGTGCGGAATGCGGATTGCGGATTGCGGATTTTGTCAGAACCGCCTGCGGTAGCGGGTGGTTGAAGGTAACCTTGCTCGATGCACGTTCGTTTCTCGTACTCATTGCCGAGTTCGCTCGCTGCGGTCCTTTCACGCAGTTTTCTGGCAGGTTTAAAACAAGTGTCTTTCAGACGAAGCGGCTGGAAAATCACGTCTAAAGCAATCGCATCAAGGGGCTTTCCAAAATGACGTTCCAAAACAAAAGAGAGAAGCAGGAAATTCAGGTCGCTGTAGATGACTTGCCGCGGCTTTGTTTCAAGGTCAGTCCCCAATATCTGCAAAAGTAGATCCCATTTCTCTTTGAGTAAAAGGTAAAAGGGTCGCCAAGCAGGAAGGCCAGAGGTGTGAGTCAGCAGTTCATCGATTCGAATGGTTTGCGAATCACGAGCATCAAGTTCAAAGAGAAAATCTGACAAATCAGCCTGCTCATCGATGTTAATGTCGTTACTTTCGATCAGCTTCGCGCAAAGCAAGCCCGTCACTAACGGCTTCGTCAAACTCGCCAAATCATAGATCGTATCGAGCTTCGCCTCAATCCGCTCAGGCTCGACGACGGCGTCTCCGAGAGCATCCTGAAAAACGATCTCGCCTTTTTCGGCAACGAGATAGACTGCCGATGGAAAATCACTGGCGTCGATCCGTTCCTGTAAAAATGATGAAATTTGTTCGTGCAATTGCTTATCGGCGGCTGATGCTAAGTCTGTTACACCCAACTTAATTTATTCTAGACTAATTGACACCAAATAATTTTGGAAATAAACTGCGTGTATATTTTTTTGGAGGTGACGAACTATGAGCAAAGTAGAATCTGCGGATTTAATATTGAAGCTATACGACCTGCGTCGCGAGACAACGATGCGGGAAGCACGAAACTGGATTTTTGGTTTCAACCCGAAGAGCGCGGACGAATATGAAAAAACGATGATGGACCCCGAAGTTGGCGGTTATCTGAGAATGGTTACGTCCTACTGGGACATGGCGGCAGCGCTCGTAAATCACGGAGCCATCGATGTCGAAATGTTTTGCGATACTGTAGGCGAGCACTATTTCGTATTTGCAAAAGTGGAGCCGTTTCTCGCTGAGTTAAGAGAGAAATGGCAGTCGCCGGAAGCCTTTAAGCATCTTGAAAAAGTAATACTTGACCGGCCGGACGGCCAGGCAAGGCTCGACAAGACGAAAGAATGGATCAAGAGCATGTCCGGCGAACAGGCAGGTGAAGCTTCGGCTTAAAGCGAATTATATTACTGGACAGATAATCGATTGGGGGAGTTCGCTCCCCTTTTTTACGTTTGCGATCCGGTCACACATTGAGCATATTCCGATGTGCTTCTATTTTTTCAAGGACTCCTACCGCAAGAGCTACTGCCCGTCTTCCGTCATCGCCGGAAACTGGAGGTGGTTCGTTGCGTTCGATGGCGCCAAGAAACGCTTCGATCTCGGCCCGGAGCGGTTCGACGTCGTTAATCTCAAGCCGATTTATAGATATTCCGAGCAGCGGATGAGAAGCTTCGGGATTCAGGGAAGTGACCGATGCGAATTTTGTCGCGTAATCGAGCACGACGTATGAATTTGTTTGGTAGAAACGCGTCTTTCTTATCTTTTCGGTGCCGATGCGCGAGGCTGTGATGTTCGCCACGGCCCCATTCTCAAACTCGATTCGGGCATTCGCAGCATCGACCTTGTCCGAAATTACAGGTATGCCGACCGCACGGATCTCGGAAATTTTTACGTCGTTTCCGACCAGCCATTGCACGGCGTCGAGGTCGTGGATCATCACGTCGAGCACCACATCGACATCAAGCGAGCGGTTCGGGAACGGCGAAACGCGATGGATCTCGAAGTACAGCGGGTTTGTCACATGCGGCCGAAGTGCGACCATCGCTGGATTGAAGCGTTCGAGTTGGCCAACCATCAGCTTTGCACCGGACTTTTCGGCGGCGGCGATCATTTGATCAGCTTCCGAGATAGCGAGCGACATTGGCTTTTCGACCAGAACGTGGACACCGCGTTTGAGGAATGCACAGGCAATCTCGCAATGCGTTTCTGTCGGCGTTGCAATTGAAACGACATCGGTTTTGTCCAACAGATCACGCCAGTCGGTGAAATATGGCGAGCCGTTATCGGCAGCAATCGTCGAGGCTGTTTCAGGGTTCGCGTCGCAAACGCCGACGAATTCGACACGTTCTTCGCGGGCCAACTCGGCATAATTGCGTGCGTGGTGCCGGCCGAGACTTCCGGCTCCAATCGCGGCGGCTTTCAGAATGCGGGATGCGGGATGCGGAGTGCGGATTTCTTCCATTTAAATGTATTTGAATCAAAAAAAGAATTCGGTAATACTTAACATTTTCCGTAAACTTTCTCGAAATGACAAAGAGAGATTCCGCATTCCGCGTTCAGCGTTCCGCATTTGTTTGGCTGATCCTTGCCGTGATAATTGTGTTCGTCTATTTTTTCGGGCTCACAATTCCGCTGCTCGGGCCGGACGAACCACGATATTCGCAGGTTGCGAGGGAGATGTTCGAGCGAGGTGATTGGGTCACGCCGACGCTCGGCGGTTTTCATTGGTTCGAAAAACCTGCACTGCTCTATTGGCTACAAATCGCTTCGTATAACCTGTTTGGTGTTTCAGAATTTTCGGCAAGATTCGGTTCGGCACTTTTTGGCTTAGGGACTATTTTGAGTCTATGGACACTCGGAAGACATTTTCCCGCAAAGACGCAAAGACGGAAAGAAAGCAGTTTTGCTAACTGGCTTGCACTTATTGCTGCGTCTAGCATCGGCATCATCGTTTTTGCACGCGGAGCGAGTTTTGACATAATTCTTACCTTTCCAATGACAGCGGCGATGGTCGGATTTTTTCTTTACGATCAGGCAAAACCGACCGACCGTAAACGCCAGTACATTTCACTTTTTGCTTTTTACTTTTTCATCGGTGTGGCCTTGCTTGCGAAAGGGCTTGTCGGCATTGTCTTCCCTTTTGCTATCGTCGGGTTTTATTATTTGCTCGCATGGCGGTTTCCGAGCCGCACGTTTATTTTGAGTCTTGTTTGGGGAACTGTAATTTCAGCCGCTGTTGCCGCAACGTGGTATCTGCCTATGTATCAGCGTAACGGATGGGAATTTATCGACGAGTTTTTTATCCAGCACCATTTTCAGCGGTACACATCGAATAAGTATTTTCACCCGCAGCCGTTTTACTTTTTCTTCTGGGTGCTGCCGCTGATGACAATCCCGTGGCTCCCGTTCTTTGTTGCGGCAATTTGGGATTTCGGCAGGAAGATATTTCACCACAGAGGCACAGAGAGCACAGAGCAGACAGGAATGCAGCCTACCGCTCACCGTGTCTCCGCGTCTCCTAATCTCCCCTTCTCCTTTTCGCCACTGCTCCTTTTCTCATTCGCCTGGATGATAGTGCCGCTCGTTTTCTTTTCGTTTTCGGGATCAAAGCTACCGGGATATATACTTCCCGCTCTCCCACCGGCGATGATCATAGCAGCGGTTTCCGTGTTCAGTTTTGTTCAGAAGAGCGAGGTTCGAAGTCGTTTGGTACAGACGCTGGCGCTTGCAACATTCGTTGTGGTCGTGGCGTTGCTGCTCTTTGTTGTGCCGCGTTTTGCTGACTCGGATTCTGTCAAGGGTCTGATCGCAACCGCAGCCCAAAACGGCTATGACGATGAAAATATCCTGACCTTGCACACCGTTTCACACAACGCCGAGTTTTATGCTCCGGGACGGCTTCTTCGCGACAGCAAAGGAAAGCAGAAGAAGCTGCTTGGAGTAACTGAAGTTTTGGATGAGATCAAAAAGAATAACAGCGAACCAGTGCTGGTCCTGGTGCCGCTCGAATATTTGAATCAGTTGCGTGACAGTGCATTTTTGCAGTCGAAGGTGCTAAAAGACAACGGTGAGCTTGCGATCGTCTACGTACAGGCAAAATAAAGCTAGCCGGATTCGGCACGTTTTAGCCGGTCCATCAGGGCCGCTCCAATACCTGTTTCTTCGACTGACTGGCAATATATAGTTTCGATATTTCGCTTGTCGCACTCGCGAAAAAAGGCAAAGAATGAGTGTGCATATTCTTCGACAGACTCGCAGACCTTTATCAGCTCCGGTTTACCCGAAGGCCTTTCGACTCCAATAAATGCAAATGAGCCTGAGTCCGGAATATCGGATGGAGAACCGACGATGATCACGCGAGCATTGGGCGCATAGTGCTTATGTTTTAGTCCGGGACTGCGGGCGATATCATCCGGCTCGGCCTCACAAGGCCTTGTCGCCGAAACGATCTCTCTCAGCGATTCGAGCGAAACCGCGCCTGGTCTGAGCACTATCGGATCGCTTTTTGTGCAATCAACGACGGTCGATTCGAGGCCTATAATCGTTGCCTCACCCTGCAAAATGCAGTCGATTCGTCCGTTAAGATCTTCGAATACGGCTTCCCAAGTGGTCGGGCTTGGCCTGCCGGAGATATTCGCCGACGGAGCAACGACCGGAGAACCGCAGCTTTTCAGAAACTCATTTGCAACTGCGTTTTCCGGCATTCTGACGCCGATAGTGTCGAGCCTGGCGGTCGCGAGCAGCGGCACACGCTCGGATTTTTTTAGGACGAGCGTAAGCGGACCTGGAAAAAAAGCGTCGATGAATTTTTGAGCATTATTTGGCAATTCTGCAACTAAATGGTTGAACTGATCCAGATTGCCGATGTGGGCAATTAGGGGATTATCGGCCGGACGGCGTTTTGCTTCGAATATTTTCGCGATAGCTCGTTCGTCAAATACAGACGCGCCGAGCCCGTAAACGGTTTCGGTGGGAAAGGCGACTATACCGCCGAGTTTTATAAACTGTGCTGCCGCTCCCGGCGATCTTGTAAGCTCTGTCTTCACACAAAGAAGTCTTACGCAAAGACGCTAAGAACGCAAAGTCGCCGGAAGCGGAGAAAAATTACCGATGATTAACCTTCGGCTTCGCGGGTTACGGCAGCCTCGCCGCCGATCCTTGCGGCTGCCTTCGCCAGAACGAGCAGCACGAAGACGGCTAACAAAGTGGCGAGTATTGCATAAGTAAACAGGCCGGCAAGGCTGTCGTCCTCGCCAAGCAGTGCTTTCATCGCCGATTTGATCGCCTCATTCCACGCCAGAGCACAGACCAGTCCGAGGGCCGACGCAGCCAGAGTTATCATTGATTGAATTATCGCTTTTGTTTGTGCGATTGATTTTGACATAAAGCCTCCAAATTGTTCGGTTTAGATTTGATATTGCACCACTTGTATAGGCAACTTAGCAGAAAATGTCAATTTTCGAGCTTAAAAATATCTTCAGTTTGTGCAAATTCACGGTGACACATCGTCAACATAATGAATGGGGAAATCTGATCGAAAATTGGTTGGATAAACCGCATCCGATTAATATTTAAGGAGCAATAATTATGTTACCGACATTCGTTTCATCTGTAGGAATCATCGCAATTTTGATTGGTCTTCTTCTACCGGCAGTACAAAAAGTTCGCGCTTTTTAGGCCGCTTTTTTTTGCCCACACGGTACCCGTTCGCTTCTTCGTAAGCGGCGGGTCTTTTTTTGTTTGGAGGTGGTACGATAGAATTTAGGTAATGACGCTGGCAGAAAAATTAAAATCGCTTCCTACCACCTCCGGGATATACATCCATAAGGACGTGAACGGGAAGATTCTCTATGTCGGTAAGGCGAAGAACCTGAAAAGCCGTGTCAGGCAGTATTTTCAGTCAAGCCGCAATCAAGACGCTAAGACTCGTCGGCTGGTAAAAAGCATTGCTGATTTTGAGTTTATTGTTGTCGATAATGAGGTTGAGGCTCTCGTTCTTGAGTCGAACCTGATAAAAAAACATAAGCCACGCTTTAATATTCTGCTCAAGGACGACAAGCAATATCCGCATCTAAAACTGACTAATGAGCCGTTTCCGAAAGTCGTTATCACACGAAAGTTCACCCGCGACGGCTCAAGTTATTACGGTCCATTTCTTCCCGCAACGTTGGCAAGAAAAACGCTGAACCTTGTAAACCGAGCGTTCCAGCTCCGCACATGCGAAATCGAGATAGACGGAAAATTGCCCCGCCCTTGCCTTGAATATCACTTAAAGCGTTGTCTCGGTCCGTGTGTGAAAGGGCTGTGTACGCAGAACGAATATCAGGAAGCGGCCCGCGATGTAAAGGTATTGCTCGAGGGTAGAAATAAGGAACTCGCGGGTGATCTGCAAAAGCGGATGTGGCAATTCTCGGAAAATCATAATTACGAGTTGGCGGCAAAATATCGCGACCTGCGCAATACCGTGCTGGCGCTCGGCGATCAACAAAAGATGGCGACAATCGCCGACCGTGATGTTGATATTCTCGGTTTTTATCGCGAAAACCAGCGGCTGGCTTTGCAGCTATTCACGATGCGCGAGGGGCGGATTGTCGGGCGACGTGAGTTTTTTTGGGAAGATCTGCCGGAAGACGATGCCTTTGATCCGTCGGAATTTCTGGGTGAAGTTTTGGCTCAATATTATTCGGCCGATTACGTGCCGCTTGAGATTCACGTGCCTTGCGACTTCGAAGATCGACCGATACTGGAGAGGGTGCTGACCGAACGTCGTGGCCGACGCGTGAAAATACTCGACCCGAAACGTGGGCAGAAACGCGATCTAGTTCAGCTTGTCGAAACGAACGCCAAGATTGCTTTTGAACAGCGTTTTCGGGTACTCAAGCCCGATTCCGAAAAGGTTTTGGGTGAATTACAGGAATTGTTGGAACTTTCGTATTTTCCGGAACGGATCGAATCTTTTGATATCTCGAATATCTCAGGTTCGGAGAATGTCGCCGGTATTGTTGTTTTCGAGAACGGCAAACCAGCCCGTTACGCATATCGGCGTTTTGTCATCAAAACGGTTGACGGTGCGAACGATTTTGCGTCAATGAACGAAGCCGTTCTGCGGCGCTATAAGCGCTCGGTCGCCGAGGAAAAACCGCTACCGCAACTGATATTCATCGACGGCGGAAAAGGCCAGCTTTCAGCCGCAGCCGCGGCGATGGGCGAACTCGATCTTGAACAAATAATGCTCGTCGGCCTCGTCAAACCACCGAAACGCCACAACGAGATCTCGCATCTCCTCATCCATGGCCGTGAAAACGAACCGATCCCTTTCGACCGCAACTCTCTCGCTTTTCGACTGATTCTGCAAATTCGCGAAGAGACACACAAAACCGCGATCGAATTTCATCGCAAACGGCGTGAAAAACGCGACTTCACGTCAGAGTTATCAGAGATTCCGGGCGTCGGCCAAAAGCGAAAGATGAAACTGCTGAGGCAATTTGGCTCGATAGAACGAATTGCGAAGGCGACAGTAGAGGAATTATCACCGTTCGTCGGGACAAAAACTGCGAGTGAAGTTGCCGGACATTTTGAGAGGCAAAGAAATCTTGTCACTAAAAATGGGAATAAATGACCGGCTGAACTTTTTAATGATCAGCCGGCATTCAAAACTATATCCAAAAACTACTGTTTTTTTACGTAGCTTCGATGGATAATTTCCTTTCGCCGTTCGTCTCGCGATTCGAAAAGGATGTTGTCCTTGTTCTCGCGAGTGGTGATCCGCGCACTTCCCGATGCTGCTTTTTCCTCGGCTTTTGCTTTATCGGAATCGTCCAGGAAAGAGCTAACATCGCCTGATTTGGCGGTTGAAACTATAGGTTTGTCGTTAAATTCAGCAACCGCTTCGATCGTCGTCGCCTTTAGCATCTTCATCCAAAGCTTCTTGAACAAAGCGTTTGATGCATAAATATCCGCGCTATTCAGCTTGCCGTTTATAGCAAAAGCGTAGCCGATAACATCGCTTTTGCCGTCGATCAAACTTTGGAGTTTTCGCATGTATTCGGCGGATGTTGCGGCTACCTTTTTGTTTTCGAGGCTTAACTGCAAACTGGTTGCGGAGTCTCTTGCAGCAACCGGAGCGCCGACGTTTTGGCTGAGCCGCTTTTGAGCTTCGCCGACCTTTGCCCATACTTCCTGCTGCGAGCTTGATTTGTTTGCCGCAAGTTTCAAGTCTTTCGTAACAAGTCGGTCGTTTGATGACGAAAACTGGCCTGAGTCTTCATCACCGCGCTGTTTCCAACGTCCTGATTCAACACAGAATGCGGAGATCAAAATGCGGCCCGAGCGTGCGGGAATGATGATGCTGACCGAGAGAACGCGATCCTGTTTGCCACCCTTGACGATATCGCCGGATTGGATGAAAACATCGAACTGCTTCGAAATATTCTCGACCGCAAGCTCGTTGACATCCGACGTTTCGTATACGCGCAGCACCTTCATTTCCATTGCTTCCTGAAGCGTCAGGACATTCTTTCCGGATGATTCGTCTCTGCCGTGAATGAGAAAAATAGTGAGATTCTTGTAGCTGTGGGGAGCGGATATTTTATAACTGTTCTGAGCACTTACCGCACTCACCGTCCCAAAAATGATAAACATCAGCGTAAATACGCCGACAAAACTTCGTACCTTCATAAACAAACTCCTTGTTGACTGGTTTCCTACCCCTGGGGAAAGCTTGTATATGTTTGGAACGCAAGGCTTCGGGCTTTCTTGCATCAGGACGGCGGGAAATTCGTCTTCAGCTTTGATTTCGCATGCGTTTGCGGTAAAAATAGGCGGGTATTTCAACCATTCTTTTAGGAGGCTGATAAATGAAAATATTGCTGACACTTGGACTGCTCGGATTTGCAATGACATTCTGCAACCTCGGCGATAAGCTGAAGTCGCTTACGAGATCTTCAAACACTGAAACTAATTCGTCCCCGAGCGGTCCCGCGAAAGTCGGCGAGGCCGAGAAAGCGAAACTTACGGGTACGCAGCAAAAGATCTCGGACGATGCCACCGAAGCTAAGTGGGACGATCAGGGCATTTCGTGGCGGCTGCCTTCGGGTTGGAAAAAGACAGATATGAAAAAGGAATCGGCACTCTTCAGCTCTTCGGACGGTGCCTTTCTGATCCCGACTATCTCGATCATGCCGGACGATTTCCCGTCGGATATCAGTCTCAAAGCAACCTACGACAGCGCGTTGCAGCAAATGAAGAACGGCAAATACGAAACGGTTCGTTACGTTGAGATCGACGGCGTTAAAGGCGTGGAGTGGTTTGAAACGATGCCCGAAGATAAGGGCGGCCCGCGACGGCATCAGTGGATAGCGTTCCGTAAATACTTGGGGCAAAATCAGCAATTGAACATGATGCTTTCGACCAAAGGCTCAAATTTCGACAAGCATCGTGACGATTTTTCGGCGATCATGTATTCGATGAAAATCGGTAAATAGAAGAAAAACGGCCGATTCGAGCGCTCAAAACCCCGCGTCGTCGGTAGTCGAGCGAATTCACCGGTTTGGGGGCACCCCATGTGCTCGTCCGGCATTGCTGATTCTCGGCGGCGGGTGTAAAACCCGAAAGTCACTTAACAACTATGCCGTCGTTGCTTTCTGAAACGCTCGTGTGGCAGCCGCGTTATCAAAAAACTCGTGAAAGTTGGCCATTTTTCCGTCCTTAACGGTGCATACATGTACCCATTCGGTTGAATAATGGCGGCCCGTCGAACGAACCGTGGCAGTCGATCTGCCTAAAACCACTACTCTGTCGCCCTGCGCGATATATTCCAGCGGCTCGAAATGGGTAATATCCTCGGCACCTGCCAATAAACCGAAAAATTCCTCGACGGACTCCCGTCCATGCCGCGATCCCGCAAACGGCGCATTTTCGATCTCGGGAACCGTCCAATCGATATCGTCTGAGACAAGCTCGAGCAAGCCTGGAATGTCGCCGCTTCCAAATTTTTCATAGCACTCCCGAATAGTTTGCGTATTGGCTGTTTCGTTCATTTTCACCTCATATGCGGCTTCGAAATAGAAGCCGGAAGACTCAGCGGGAGAAATTGCAGTTGATTGAATAGCTGGAGTATAAGACACTTTTGTTAAAGTGCAAAGCGATTTTTTTTATTGGCAAGTGCAAGCAAAGCAGGGTTTCTTTCTAAAATCTGTCGGATGGCGGTATTGTCATACATCAGTAGGCGGATCGGAGTGCGGAACAAAACACTGCCGGCATCTGGCCTCGTATTTATCGCTGGCACCGACTTCTACCCGTTCTTCGGATTCTACGGTCCGTTGTGTATAGTTCGCCGTCGAACCGCACTTAACGCAAATCGCATGAATTTTTGTGATGTACTCGGCGATGCAAAGAAGCTGCGGCATTGGCTCGAAAGGTTTGCCGGTGTAGTCCTGATCGAGGCCGGCGATGATCACGCGCTTTCCTGCGTTCGCAAGTTCATTGACGGCATCGACAATCCCTGCGTCGAAAAACTGTCCCTCGTCAATTCCGACGACTTGCGTTTCAGACAGGACCTGCTTCATCAATTCAGCAGCAGTCGTTACCGGATTTGAGAGGTGTTTTCGGCCGGAGTGTGAGGCGATCTCTTCCTTCGAATAACGGGCATCTATCAAAGGCTTAAAGACCTGCACCTTCTGGCGGGCGATGCTTGCCCGATTGAGGCGTCTGATCAATTCCTCGGACTTGCCCGAGAACATCGAACCTACTATCACCTCAACCCAACCCGTTTCGTTTTGCCTGTTTTTTCGGCGTTCTTCCGTATTGTCGAAAGCGAATTCTTCAACCATAAAGAGCTTAACCTTTCTTTCCTAAATATGTTATTTGAAGGAAGGAAAGGTTAGCACGAACACGGGCAAAAGTCATTTTTGAGATTTTAATGTCAGTTCTGGCGGAGGTCACGGCCGGTCATTTCCGGTGGCCTTTCGATTCCCAGAAGGCCGAGGATCGTGGGCGCAACGTCTTCCAGCGAGCCGTTGTCCGAAAGTCTAACACCTGATGCCATGGAGTCGATAAGGTGAAACGGAACTGGATTCGTTGTTGGAAAAGTGTTCGGTGCTCCATTGACTGCAACCGTCATATCTTCGCAGTTTCCGTGTGACGAAGTGATCAAAGCGATACCATTCGCCTCGCTTACCTTTTCCAAAACACCGCCAAGACAAGTGTCAACATATTGAACGGCCTCGACGGTCTTTTCAAAATTACCTTTTTCGGCCAGCAGATCGGGGGCTGGTAAATTGACGACAAAAACCCCACGGCTATCGGATTCGATAAGGCGGAGCATGCGGTCGGTGATCTTAAAACTTTTCGATTCAGGGTCGGTTTCGAGCGTCTGGACTCCCGCACTTGGGACGATGATGTGGTTTTCGTATGAAGTGCTGGCGGCCACGTTGCAATTAAAGTAGCTCGAAACATGGGGCGACCGTGCCGATTCGGTGATCCGGTAATTCCGTACGCCGTTTTGCTCGAACATCCGAGCCAGTACATTGTTCTCAACAGGCCGTTCGAAGGCGACAGGAAGATCAAAGTCTTTGTCGTATTCGACGAGGCAAACCGTGTCGATCACAGGCTTCGCCGAAGTCGTGTCCGGAACCGAAAGCGAGCGAGCGAGCTGCCGCATTTCCTCTGGCTTGTGGTTAAAAAACACGACAAGATCACCGTCTTTTACCGTTGAAAGCGGGATGTCGATCCGTTTTTCGATTACGATCGGAGCGATAAACTCATCCGAAATGCCGCGAAGAAATGAAGCACGGATCGCCGAAACAGCGTCGAAGCTTCGTTCGCCTTCGCCATGAACAAGCATTGTGTACGCCCGGGCCGTACGTTCCCAATTTTCGCCGCTGTCCATCGCATAAAAACGCCCGCAAAGCGAAGCTATCTTCCCAATGCCGATGTCATTCATCTTTATCTCGAGCGCGTCGACGTAAATATCGGCCGTTCGCGGCTGAACATCGCGGCCGTCAAGAATGGCGTGTACGAGCACGTTCCCTACGCCTTCACGCTTTGCCATCCGAAGAAGTTCGAATAGAGTCTCTTGAGAAGAATGAATCCCGCCGTCACTGACAAGGCCAATGAAGTGAACATCCGATTTCCTGCCCGACGCCGTTCCGAAGGCCGATCGCAAAACCCGATTCTGTAGTAACGCTCCCGATGCGACTGCGTTTGCAATCCGGGCAATCTCGGTCTGGACTATCCGACCGGCACCAATCGTCAGATGTCCTACTTCGGCGTTTCCCGGAGCATCGTCTGCCAATCCGACGCGGCTGCCCGATGCTGCAAGCATTGTTCGCGGGTATTTAGCGCAAACCGCATCGTAATACGGCGTCCGGGCAAAAGCGATAGCGTTACGTTCGGTCTGCGGCGACACGCCCCAGCCATCAAGTATTATTAGTGCGAGCGGCCGTGTAATATCGTTCGTCATATCGGATCTGATGTTGTAGAAGTGGAAAAATCGAGCGGCGGAAAGATGCCAGAAATTCGACCATTTAATTATAGCCGAAATAGGTGGGCAGTTGGCAAGAATTTAGTTAGTAGGCATTCGGTGCGGGCCGTTCCATCCAACGTTCGGCGAATGTCAGCCCGTGAAAACCGAACTTTTCGTAAAGCGAATGAGCATCGCGCGTCGCTAAAACCCAACGTCTTAGGCACTGTAGATCGGGGTGCGAAATTATCGTTTCCATCAGCCATTTGCTCAGCCCTTGTCCACGAAATTCTTCGATAATGAAGACATCCCCTAAATACGCAAATGTCGCAATATCGCTGACAACACGTGCAAATCCGATCTGCCGCTCGCCATGATAAATGCCGAAACAGATCGAATTCTCGATCGCCGTGCGGGTTTGTTCGGTAGTGCGATCTTTGGCCCAGTAGGAATCGTTCTCCAAAAACGACTGGATTACGTCGACTTGAAGTCTCGACTTGTCGGTGCTTATGGTAAATTCGCCGCTCGTCCAATCCATAAAGTGTCTTTTAGAGGCCTTGCAAAAACAAATCCATTTCCCGCGCGGAACGCAAAATAACTAAACGCTTTTCTGCAGCCATCGGCCATGTCGGGACGCGTTTACCGCGATACAGAAGAGCGCTTCGGACGCGATAAAGGCAACCGCATGTCGAGGAAATGACGTATCGCACGCCTTCAACCGCATTTCGCGCGTGCCGCCAAAATTTCCATCCATTATCCATGAATCGTGTTCCAATAAATCCCGAACGATCTTGGTCCATTCGTCTCTCGACGTCTTAACCCAATTTGGTTTCCAGTAAAGAGCGTCGAGATGGACTACCTCGATATTCAGGGCGTTTCCAAGCTGTTTGGAAAAGGTAGATTTTCCGGCTCCGCCCGAACCGATAACAATGATCTTTTTCATTTTGCCGGCAGCACGTGTTTTGCTCGGGTGCGAAACGCGATTGTGGTGTGCGGAGCGTGCTTTTCAACGATAAGCCGAAGCTCGTCAAGCAAGTCCGGCTCGTTTTTTGCAATCTTCGCAGCAACCGTCAAAGCAAAAACACGGACCGCAACCGGCTGTTCGGCATCATCGGCCAGATTATAGCAGGCGTCGAAAACGCGTCCGTGAAACCTCGGCGGAATGTCGACAAATTGAAGCAGTCTAGCTACATTTCGCCTAACTGCGGGATGAACGTCATCGCGTTCAAGCTGTTCGACAAGCCTGCCAAAATACGGTTTAACAAGTTCGTTATGATATTCGGCGCAATAACTTACCGCCCAAGCCGCCCGTTGTGATAAGCGATACGTATCACCGAGAAAATGGCCCATCAGCTCCGCAAACCGCACCGGATCGCTATCAACGTAGCGGACGATCTTGATCGTCTGGGCCCGCGAATGCTCCGCCAACAATTCCGCTCGAATGTCCACGCTATTTCAATTGATAAAACGCTTTTCGGCCCGGATACCGGGCTGAATCGCCGAGGTCTTCCTCGATGCGAAGCAACTGGTTATATTTCGCGATGCGGTCCGAGCGGCACAGGCTTCCGGTCTTGATCTGCCCAGCGTTTGTAGCGACGGCGAGATCAGCGATGAACGTGTCTTCGGTCTCGCCCGAGCGATGCGAAATGACGGCTGTCATGTTGTTCGTCCGTGCAAGTTCAATAGCATCAAGCGTTTCGGTCAGCGTTCCGATCTGATTGACCTTGATCAAGATCGAATTCGCCGCGTTTTCGTCAATTCCCTTTTGAAGGAACTTTACGTTTGTCACGAACAGATCATCGCCAACTAGCTGCACGCGTTTGCCGACCGAAGCCATAAAGCTCTTCCATCCCGCCCAATCGTTCTCAGCCATGCCGTCCTCGATCGAGATTATCGGGTATTTATCACACCAATCAGTCCAATACGCGGCCATTTCTTCGGATGAAAGCTCGCGTTTATCGGATTTCTTAAAGACGTACTTGCCGTCTTGATAAAATTCGCTGGCCGCCGGATCAAGGGCGAGCATTACGTTTTCGCCAGCTTTGTAGCCAGCTTTATCGATAGCTTCAAGAATTGTTTCGACCGCTTCCTCGTTGGATTTCAGGTTTGGCGCAAAGCCGCCTTCGTCGCCGACGCCCGTCGAATAGCCGCGTGATTTCAAGACCGATTTCAGGTTGTGAAATATCTCCGCTCCCATTCGCAACGCGTCGGTAAATGACGCGGCGCCGACCGGCATGACCATAAACTCCTGAAAATCGACGTTGTTGTCCGCGTGCGCTCCGCCATTGAGAATGTTCATCATCGGCACTGGAAGCGTTTTAGCATTTGCCCCGCCGATGTAACGGTAAAGCGGCATTTCGAGAAACGCGGCGGCGGCACGAGCGTTCGCCAGGGACGCAGCGAGAATCGCATTCGCACCGAGCTTCGATTTGTTCTCGGTGCCGTCCATCTCGATCATCGTTTGATCGATAAGCGTTTGATCGAGAGCGTCGAGGCCTTCGAGTTCGCGGCCGATCTTGTCGTTAACGTTCTCGACGGCCTTCAAAACGCCTTTGCCTAGATACCGCAGCTTATCGCCATCGCGCAGCTCAACCGCTTCATTTTCGCCCGTCGATGCTCCGCTCGGTACCGCCGCTCGTCCAGTCGTGCCATCCTCAAGGACCACTTCCGCTTCGATCGTCGGATTCCCACGCGAATCCATTATCTCGCGTGCCCAAACCTGCTCAATTATGCTCATTTTGAATCACTCCCAAATTCGATCATTTTGAAAACCTTTACATCATAGCCGCGCACGATGAAATTGGAACTTTATGTCAGCGTTTTTTCCATTCTTACCTGCACGACACGCCGTTTATTCACTTTTTCCACAGTAAAAATATGGCCGTTAAACGGAACTGTGTCGCCAACGGTAAGTATCGTTCCGGCCTCGGCCATCAGAAATCCGGCAATGGTGGTATACGCCTCGGATATCGGTAAATTCATGTCAAGACGGCGGTTAATGTCACGCACGGCGAGGCCGCCCTCAAGCAGGCAGCTTCCATCCGGCTGTTCGCGGATCTGTTCATTGACCTCTTCGTCATGCTCGTCGGAAATATCGCCGACGATCTCTTCGAGCAGATCTTCGAGCGTGATAATTCCCTCGACGCCGCCGTGCTCATCGACGACAAAGCCGAAATGAAACTTCTCCTTTTGCATCTGCCTCAGCACATCCTCAAGCCGCGCGGTGTCGACCACGTACATCGGCTTCTGAATAATGCGGTCAAGTTTGAAAGCTTTCGGTCGCAAAATATATGTCAGCACGTCTTTACTGTGGATGAATCCGGCCATGTCGTCCAACGATCCGCGATAGACCGGCAGACGCGAATAGCCGTGCTGACGAAATGCTTTGACCAGATCTTCTAGCGTGCTGCTTTCGGGAACGGCTACGATCTCCGTACGCGGGATCATCGCTTCTTTTACCGTCGTTTCCGAAAATTCAAAAACCTTGTTAATTAGCGTGCGTTCTTCTCTATTTACATGACCACTTTCCTCAGAAATTCGGATGAGCTGACGGATTTCGTCTTCAGTGTAGCTCGAACCATGCTCGCCGGACGGGTGAAGGCCGAACAGTCGGACAGTTTTCGTGCCGGTCCAATCAAGCAGCCGGATCGGATAGCTAAATATCTTGTAAAAGATCTCTAACGGCAGAGCGATGAGCATTGAGATCTTTTCGGACAATTCTAGGGCTGCGGTCTTCGGTGCAAGCTCGCCAAAAACAATGTGCAAGAAAGTGATAATGGAAAAAGCGATGGCAAACGATATTCCGTGCAGTACCGGCCCGGAGGCAAGGAACGCAAAACCAGTTATCTGGCCAACATAAATCAGCACCGGCTCAAGCAATGATGCCACCGCCGGCTCGCCGATCCAACCCAGACCGAGCGAAGAAAGCGTGATACCAAGCTGCGTCGCCGAGATATATGCGTTCAAGTTGTTTAATAACGCAAGAACTCTTTCCGCGGATTTGCTGCCCTCTGCGACCAGTGCTTCAATACGAGATTTTCGTACCGCAACCAGGGCAAATTCACTTGCGACGAAAAACCCATTGGCCAGTACAAGAAAAATGACCAGCAGAATGTTTAAAGCCGACCAAAGAATAGTCGGTGTTTCGATCAGATCCGAAGCTTCGGCAGAGAAAAATAGAAAAGCTAAACTAGCGGGGTCGTCCATTGCGGAATAGATAAGTTATCTGGCGAACTTTTTCGAAAGTCCCTGTCATTACTCCTTCAAAACAATTTGTCCGCTTTCGTTGCGGATTAATTGAGAGATTATAGCATAATAGCGATCTCTTGATCTGTATGCGGTGTTGCACTAATTTGGATTGCCGCCCACACAGATGGTTTGCTTTGCGGGATTTCCTTTGCGAACTTCGCGTTAAAAATCTGTTTCAACCGCAAAGGACGCTGAGGTTTTTCGCAAAGTTTGCAAAGTTTGCTAAGAAAGGTCGCGGCTGTCAATCATCTCCTGGATCAGCATTCGGCATGAGCCGCATCCGCCGCCGGCACGACACGCTTCGGTAACGTCACTTACGTTATTTGGCGAATTCGCAATGATATAAGCTGCGATTGTTTCCTCGGATATTCCGTAGCACGTGCAAATCAGTGCCTTTTCGCCAGCGAATTCTTCGAGCACATACGCTCTGTAATCGGCCAAACTATCCTTCAATGCGCTAAACACAAGATCCGCGCATTGTTTGCGAGCCTTAGGAAAATCTTCAAGTTTGTCCGACAGAAGTTCTTCGTATTCGTCATGCCCAAGGCCGTGTAGATCGGTAAGTTTACGCCCGCAGAGAAATTCGGCAACGGTGTCGGCAGCCGCGATCATATATCCGCAGCCGTTTGTTTGAAATCTTGCTTCCCGGATCACACGTGTCTCTTTTTCGATCTCAAGCAAAATACGCACGAACGAACCGCATTCAAAACTTGCACCCGTTCCGACGGCATTCGCATCTCTCGTCTTTCCGGTGTTTTGTGGGTCGCGAAATCGCGCATTTACCTTTGGCGGATAGAAAGTCATGAAGTAAAAAGTAGAAAGTAAAAAGGTAAAAGTAAAGAGGAGGTTGCAATTCGATCCGTGTAGTGAACAGTTGAGGCGGTTTTGTGTAAAATAAGTTTAATGAAGTGTTCTTGCCTTTTTCTTTTGACCTTTTCCTTTTTGTTTGTCTCATGCCGTCCGGCGGCGGCTCCGGTTTTGGTTGGCAACAAACCGATATCCATCAACGACGTTCCTTTAAAAGACGCTCAGGCAAGGCCGCTAAAGCCTATTGCAGAGATGAGTTGGACTGGTTTTGAAGGAAACGTTCAGAAGCTCAAGGATCATCGCGGCAAGGTCGTTATCCTTGATTTTTGGGCGACATATTGCCCGCCGTGCATCGAAGAAATACCGCACTTAAAGGCACTACAGGCGAAATACGGGCCAGACGATCTTCTCGTCGTCGGTCTGCATGTCGGCGGCGACGAAGACAAGCCAAAGGTGCCTGAGTTCGTCGAACGACTGAAGATCACATACTCGCTCGCTTATCCGGAAGACGCTTTGACATCGTTCATTTTCGGTGCCGAAATCCGCAATACCGCAAACCGCGATCTTCGACCGGCAGGGCAGACTGGCAAAAAAAATTGTTGGATTTAACGACCAGATCAAAACCGAATTGGATGAAGTGGTTGAAGCGGCAATAAGCTCCAATGACCAAAAACAATAAAATTATTGACCGAACCGAACGGATGCAGACGCTCGAACAGGTTTCGGCTGGCGGCGTTGCATTTCGTGAAATTGACGGACGCGTTGAGATCGCCATTATTCTGACAAATCCCGAACGCCGCTGGCAATTGCCGAAGGGCATGATCGACTCTGGCGAAACGGCTGACCAAGCGGCTGTCCGCGAGGTTCGCGAGGAAGCTGGAATAGATACCGACCTCATTGCAGCAATCGACAAAACAGAATACTGGTTCTCTGCCGACCGCGACGGGACACGAACACGCTTTCATAAATTCGTACATTGGTTCTTGATGCGTTACCGCTCCGGCAATGTCGAGGATCACGACCACGAGGTTTTAGAAGCACGCTGGGAGACGGTAGACGCCACCCTCGAAATGCTGGTGTTTAAGAACGAACGTGATGTGGTTGAAAAAGCATTGCAGATAATTAAATCGAAGTAGACAGAATATGCGTGATATTCCGGTCGGAAATGGCAGGTTGCTCGTTAATTTCGACGACAAATATCAGATCCGCGATATTTATTTTCCGCATGTCGGGCAAGAGAACCACTCCGAGGGCTTTCCGTTCCGGTTTGGTGTTTGGGCCGATGGTGAATTCTCTTGGATATCGTCTGAGGATTGGGCCAAAAAGCTGTGCTATCTGCCGCAAACTCTAGTTACGGACGTTACTTTGTCCAACGAAAAGCTAGGCATCGAGATCGTTTCCAATGACACCGTTGCCAGTCACGACAACATTTTTCTCCGCAAGGTCCACGTCAGAAATCTTCGCGATTACGAGCGGAAAATACGAATATTTCTGCATCACGATTTCAGAATCTATGAAAACAAGGTTGGCGACACTGCCTTTTACGACCCCGAAACGCTCGCTCTCATCCATTACAAAAAGCACCGCTACTTTCTAATCAATACCGAACCGCATTTTGATGCTTTCGCCACGGGTCGAAAGGCTTTTCGTGATCAGGAAGGCACGTGGCGCGATGCCGAAGATGGCGAGCTTCGCGGCGGAGCCATCACCGAAGGTTCGGTCGATTCGACGATCGGCCTGCATAAATCGCTTGAAGCTAACGGCACATTCGAGTTTTTTTATTGGATCGCCGCCGGAATTTCGTACGAAGATGTTTCAAAATTGAACGCACACGCCTTGACTCGCGGGCCGCAAAATTACGTCGACCACACAGAGAATTACTGGCGAGTCTGGGTGGAGAAAAACGAGACCGATTTTCTCGATCTTTCGCCAAAGATCGTTGAAATGTACAAGCGGTCGCTGCTCATCGTTCACACACAGATCGACCGCGACGGAGCGATTCTCGCGGCAAACGATTCGGATGTGACGGAACGTGCGACCGATCATTACAGCTATCTTTGGACACGCGACGGGGCGTTCGTCGCCAACGCTCTCGATCTGGCCGGCTATGCTCACATCACACGAAAATTTTTCGACTTCTGCAGCCAGCTTGTGCATCCGAACGGCTATTTCCTGCAAAAATATAACTCTGACGGCACGGTCGCATCGGGCTGGCACGCGGCGTGGGACGTGCAGGGCAGCAAACAGCTTGTGCCGATTCAGGAAGACGAAACGGCGTTGGTGCTATGGGCATTTGTGGCAGCATTACGACAAATACCGCGATCTCGAATTTGCGTATCGCCTCTATCGTAAAGTGGTCGTGAGCTGCGCCGATTTCATGGTCGAATTTCGCGATCCCGATCTGAAACTACCAAAACCGAGCTGGAATCTGTGGGAAGACCGCCGCGGAATTCATACCTTTACATGCTCGACGGTCGTCGCTGGTCTGCGTGCAGCAGCGAATTTCGCGAGGCTCTTTGCGGAAAATGAGAAGGCGGAGAAATACCAAAATGCTGCTGAAGAGATCGTCGAGGCAATGTCCGAACACCTTTACAGCAAAGAACTCGGGCGGTTTATTCGTTCGATGCAAGCCAACGGCGACGATTCTTTTTCAGCCGACACGACAATCGACGCTTCTATATTCGGCACTTTCTATTTCGGCTGCTACGCTCCCGATGACGAAAAAGTTGTAAACACGATGAAGGCAATCGAAGAAAATCTCGCCGCTGGCGGTGGCATAGCCCGCTTTCAAAACGACTCCTACATGCGCGTTTCCGACCAGGCCACAGGCAATCCGTGGTTTTTATGCACGCTGTGGCTAGCCGATTATTACATCGCTGCGGCAAAAACCGCGGAAGATTTGGGCCGAGCTTTGGAGATCATCGAATGGACTGCCGATCACGCCCTGCCTTCAGGCGTGCTGGCCGAACAAATGAATCCGCTGACAGGCGAACCCGTTTCTGTATCGCCGCTGACGTGGTCGCATTCTACGTTTGTCGCGACTGTTATGAACTATGTTCAGAAATCACAGCGAATCCAGAACGTGAAACACAATAAAAATCGACGGAGAAACGATGGTGGTTCTGAATTAATGGTGTGACCCATTTACACGATTCGCTTTTCACATTCCTTCAAAAGTCGTAAACTACCGTTTTATGCGTAAAGCAAAAATCCTGGCCACACTCGGCCCTGCCTCAAACACACAGGCAACTATCGAAAAGATGATCGAAGCGGGCGTTAGCGCTGTTCGGATCAACATGTCGCACGGTTCGCACGAGGAGCACGCCGAAAATATCGAACGGGCCCGTGCAGCGGCTCTTAAACTGAAACGAGCGCTCTCGATCCTTGTCGATCTTTCCGGGCCGAAGATCCGCACGAGAAATCTGAAGGACGCCGCTCCGGTCGAATTGAAGGTTGGAGAACTTTTCACCATCACCACCCGCGAGATCGAAGGCAATGAGCGAGAGGTATCGACGAATTTTAGTCACCTTCCCGAAGTCGTCGAACCCGGAACGCGCATTCTGGTTGATGACGGAGCCATCGAGCTAATCGTCGAATCCGAAACTGAGACCGATGTAATTTGCCGTGTAGTAGTCGGAGGCTGGCTAAAGGAACGTAAGGGCATCAATCTCCCGAACACGCCGCTTCCGATCCCATCGATGACGGAAAAAGATCACGCCGACCTGATCTGGGCAATGGGTCAGAATGTCGATTACATCGCCCTTTCGTTTGTCCGAAAGGCCGAAGACTGCCGCGACGTAAAGGCACTCATAAAAAAACTCAACACGCGGACAATGGGCCGGGCATTGCTGGTTGCGAAGATCGAAATGGCCGAGGCGATCGCAAATCTGGACTCGATCATAGCCGAAACCGACGGCGTGATGGTGGCCCGCGGCGACCTCGGCGTTGAAACCAGCGTCGAACTCGTACCCGTTTACCAAAAGCTTATCATTGAGAAAGCGGTGGCTAATGACAAGTTTGTTATCACCGCAACGCAGATGCTGCAGTCGATGATCGACAGCCCAAGCCCAACGCGGGCTGAAGCCTCGGATATAGCAAATGCAGTTTGGGATGGCAGCGATGCGGTAATGCTTTCGGCTGAAACTGCATCTGGCAGTTATCCGGTCGAAGCGGTGCGGACGATGGGCCGAATAATCGACGCCGCCGAAACTGTTAAACCGAGCCAGTTGAGAAAGCCGATCAAGTTCTCGCAGCCGCCTTCGGGCCGTACAAGCCAGGCGTTGTGCAAGGCCGCCGCTTACGCCGCCAAGGAAATGATTACGGAGAAGGTTGCTGTTTTCACTGAATCCGGCTTGATGGCACGCCGGCTCTCAACGGTTCGTTCGGGCCTCCAGACCTTTGGGCTGACCAACTCCCGCGATGCGTGTAATCAATTAGCTCTGATTTGGGGCGTCGAACCTTACATGCACAAAGGCGGCAGCTCAACAAAAGAGATGCTCGGGGAAGGCGAAAAAACCCTCTTGAATGCAGGTGTCGTCGAGCCAGGTGAAACCCTTATCATGATGGCCGGACGCCTTTCCGGTCTCGGCCTCTCCAGCTCCGTCATCGTCTGGACCATTGGCGAAGACGTTCCGCGACGGTAATTAAGAGACCCCCCTGCTTTTCGAAATTGCAGTTGGCCTAAGACAGATGCTGCGTGTAGTCCTGCCACTCAGTGGGAACAAAACGAAAACTTGTAAAATCAGGCGTAGAGCCGATTATTTGGCTCGGATAGGGTTTTCCGGGAACACGCATTGCTCCCTTTATCTGATCTTCGGTCAAGCTCTTTTCCAGTGACATCCAGATTTTATATTTTTCAGGCGTGATATCGACTGCGGCGATTAAGTAGATCCCGCCAAATTCTGGCACCAGATCAAATTCTTTATTCAAACTCCCGATTCCCACAATAAATTCCTGTAGATATCGAAGGCTGTCCGGACTTCGGCCCACGTTCTTGAAACCGGGACAATCGAACCAGCTCTTTCGCCCTGAATCCATCGCAAAGCCTCCCGGACCATCTATTTGGGAGGTTCGCTCGTAACCAACGGCGATTGGGCTAGGAGGAGAGCCTACGAGTTTGCCTTGCCATTGGCGACGCAGGCGAAGCAGACGATATTCGTTCGATACATCTTGGCCGTTGGCCAAGGCTGTGTACTTCAAATTTGTGTGAAAGTAGAGATCGTAAACGCGATCAGCGGCCACCAATCGTCGGGTCAGCGTCGGACTGACGGGCGTCCCGTCAGATTGGTTGGTTTGGCTGATACGATCAATAACAGCGCTTGGCTCATAACCGATTCGAAGATATCTGTTGGTTGGCATCATAATTTCCTTAAGTTAAAGTAAGGACGACCGTCCCCGTTTGTTTTTGCGACCGGATGCACAATTTATTGGGTTAATTGGATTGAAAAACCGCAGAGCCTTTGATACGTGATTCGATCTTCTGAAACGCGACTTCGCGGGCAAAATCAGGCGAGCCGTGTTTCGGTTTTACGTCGATGCTTAACGGCGAGAAGCCGCAGTCGTCAGTAGCTCCGAGACGGTCGACCAGAATGTATTTAGCCGCCAAAAGCAGATCATCGCGCACTTCTTCCGGTGTTTCAATTCGCGGGTTCTGCAGATTGATTACCCCGATAAAAGCTACCCGGCAAATGCTGAAGTTTGCGGGAAACTATCCGATGTTCGTTCCGAAAAGTTTGCCTACGGCCGCCGTCGCAACCATGGCTGCCGCTCCCCAAAACATGACCCGCGAAGCTCCTTTAAGAACGCTGGCCCCGCCTGCCTGAGCCGCGATCGCGCCGAGAACGGCTAAAAATAAAAGTGAGCATCCGGCTATCATCGGTATTAAAACCGGAGAGTCAACTAGTGCCGCAATTCCAAGCGGAAACGCGGCTCCAACTGCAAAACTGACTGCCGAGAATAAAGCAGCTTGCACCGGCCTGGCTCTTAGCTCATATGAAATTCCAAGCTCATCCCGGGCATGTGCGCCAAGCGCATCATTGGCCATCAATTGATCAGCAACCTGGCGGGCCAGCGCGGGTTCGAGGCCGCGTCTGACATAAATGCCAGCAAGTTCCATACTCTCGCCTTCGTGATCTGCGGCCAGCTCGCGTTTCTCGCGTTCGAGATCGGCCTTTTCGGTATCGGCCTGCGAATAAACAGAAACATATTCGCCCGCTGCCATCGACATTGCCCCAGCAACGAGGCCGGCAAGACCGGCGATAAGGACCCCTGACCGCTCGGCATCTGCCGCTGCAACACCGATAACAAGGCTGGCGGTTGAGAGAATACCGTCGTTGGCCCCAAGGACGGCCGCTCGGAGCCACCCGATTCGTTCGGTTCGATGAAATTCACTGTGGTGCATACTTGAAATATATGCTGACACAGAGAAGATCATCCAACAAATCAAGACGGCGTGTTGCAGCAGCCGAAATATTTTAGGAGTGAAATTTTGAAGAAACGTTCTCGCGGCCCCAGCGAAGAGTACGGCCCATCCAAACCAGCTCGTCGAGAAATCCCGCGACGCGATTTTCGTATGCGGAATCGAGCAGATTACCGTCTTGGTCAAACTTGCTTGCGACGGACGGAAAATTTAGATCGGAGAAAGTGACGGTAAGACCGAGTTCGCGAACCATCGGTACCATCGATTCGATCACGCGAGTGCCGCCCCATGGGCCCGCCGAAACGCCAACTAAAGCGACGGCCTTATGGATATACTCTTTCAAAAGCAAATCGAGAACGCTTTTTAGAATGCCTGGATAGCCGTGATTATATTCCGGCGTGACAATGACCAAACCGTCCGCTGTAATAATTGCGTCGCGCCATTCAGGAAAGTCCTTACCTATCTCGGTGCCATAATGATCGCGCGGCATATCGAAATCGCGAACATCGAAAAGCTGAGTTTCAATGTCGTCGCGTTCCTGCATCTTTGCAAAAACCCACCCGGCAACATGTGCGCTCGAACGGTCTTTGCGATTGGTGCCGAGAAGCACCGGGATAAAGAGTTTCTTGTCGCTCATATTAATTCATTCCATTATAGATGGAAAATATTCCTTTTTTATTGATAAAATTCAACCGATTCAAAGGCACTTTGTTATTGACGCAACTATGAGTTTCAACTACCTGATAATTCCCTCCCCACAATTCTTGTTATTTCGGAAAGGCCCGGATGACGAAGAGATCGTTGAGAAATTCGAGATCGCCGATGTAGACGAAGGCCTACGCGGCATTCGCTGTCCGATCTGTAGGTGGAAGCCGGACCGAACAAGCCTTTGGACTTGCTGGGACTGCGAACATCCCGAATATTTCTATAACGGCTGCGGAACCGAATGGAACACATTCGACACGAGCGGGCTTTGTCCGACGTGCTCACATCAATGGATTTGGACGTCCTGTCTTTCCTGTTGGGGTTGGTCAAAACACGAAGATTGGTACGAATCCGAAAGAAGTAAATAATTATAAAAATCACCGGTCGGAGAGCGCTTATCTTATTTCTTACCGCAGAAATAAACGCTTGGATAAATGAATCCAGAAAGCCGTGAAAAGTAAATTACACCTAGTGAAAGGCGATGATTTGCGTAGATCGTAGAAAAATAAGTTGGAGTTACTTCCTCAACGACGGAAAAAACAGACGATAGCAGTTCAAACAACTCAGCCGAAGTGAATCCGGCGTGGGCCCCGAACTCGTTCCGAAATCTCCCGGACAACCTAGCCCGCCAATCCATTATATTCCAACGAATTTTCTCACCAAAGGACGTTTCCTTGCCGCCGATGTAACCGAGAATCCGTGATCTGTTAGGCGTGCCGATCCAAAAACCCCCGCCTTTTTTTAAAACGCGGCTCATTGCGAGCAAAGCTTTATGCGGATCTTCGATGTGCTCGAGAGCGTGGTAACTAAACACAAAATCGAACGAAGCGTCGTCGAATTCGAGGTTCATCGCATCGCCGATCCGCAGATTTGCCAATTCCTTGGCTTCATCGCGAAATTCGTCTTTGAGGTCGACACCTGTGACGGCTGCTTTTAGCTGCTGTGCGAGAATCGCCGCTTCAGTTCCATTACCGCAGCCGACGACTAGCAGATTTTTGATGGGTTGCGGATGAATCCTGCTAATTATTCCGGCGACTTTTTCCGTCTTTCCATCCGTCAAAGCTCTCATAGAATCTTCATAAAAGTTCGGCGTTTTATCTGTAGAAATCAACGCCAATCAGGCGGGTCCTGGTGGCGGTAAACAACTTCGCCTTCTTCGTCCATAACTTGGCCGCCCCATCGGGATTCTACATTCGGCAACTGATGTTGATTAATATCGCTTTGCGGATAAACCGTCTTCCATTGATCGCCAAAAAAGAACCACAGCGCGTAAACACAAGCGGCAGTGCCAATCGGCACGCTCATCGATGACAAAACACCCGCAATGATACTCGCTATCCTCGCCCAGCTTTTACGCTTCAAAAGACCATAAGCCGCTACAAACGACGGTGTCGTAAATACCATCTGAACGAGAAACATAATCCCGAAGAAAAAACCGAAGAATTCCATTGGCGGGCCGGGTTCTCCCGGACGCGTGCCAACTGAAAAAATAAAGAAAAACATAGCAGCAATAAAGAACAGCATCAATAGTTGAAGCCCACCATGTGCTATAAAAGCCCAGGCGATATATTTATTGTGTTCTTCGTTGGTCATGTGGGAACTTTTTTAAAAACTTGCTATTCGGCCCCGACGATCTGGGCGACCGTTTCCTTCTTCAATCCCTTCCCGTTCCGCTTGTTGTAATCGCTGAGGGATATCTGCTTATCGCGCCAAGAGTCGAGGTGACCGACCTGGTGAACGCATTGGATGGTGCATGTCGGGGCGCACCATTTTTCGGTTATGTACTCGCGTTTCATGTCAGCGTGGGTGTATTCGAGCAATGGAATGCCCGGCGTGCCGCGTTGCTGTGAGCACCAGTTAACCATTCCGAATTCGTCGATGTAAAGATATCTTGCACCGGCGCGGCAACGCCATTCGTATTCCTTGCCCTCGACGAGATCGTCTTGAAACCAATTCCAGCGGGCATAGGAACTCTGCCCTTTGCTTTTAATCTCTTTATAGACTTCCTTTTCGCGATCGGTCAGGCCTTTGTTCAGGCCGTCGCTGTCGTGGATCACACCGACCGTCGATGAAAAGCCGAGCTCGCGTGCGCGGTTGGCGATTATCAAAGCCTCATCCGGATTAGCGACGCCGCCGCCAACAACCGAATTGATGTTGACTTTGAATTTGGCGTAGTCACGCAAATTGACGAGTTTTGCGTCCAGGACTTTTAGGCTCTTTTTCGAAACTTCATCAGGCGTGACGTTATCGATTGATATCTGCAGGTAATCGAGTCCGGCTTCGTTCAGTTTTTTGACCTTTTCGGGCTGAAAATAATAGCCATTCGAGATAAGGCCGGCGATCATTCCGTGATGGCGGATGCGGGCGATGATCTCGTATATTTCCGGATGCATCATCGGCTCGCCGCCGGAAATGGTGATAACAGAACTGCCGAATTCGGCAAGCTTATCGATCCGCTCGAGCATTACATCGATCGGCACCGGATCGCTGGTTTTGTCGTATTCGTTGCAATATGTGCACGCGAGATTACACCGCCGCATCGGCACAATGTGAACAAGTACCGGATGGCGCGTCGAAGCAAAAGCACGAACCGTATGCCTGACTCCTCGCGTAAACCGGCTAAAACTGCTTGCTTTCGGCATAACTAAACTGTTTATTATAGATTCTGCTGGATTTCTTTTCAAACCCAACACAAAGGCTCCAGCCGCTTTCGGCCAAAGCCTTTAGTGATCGATTCGCTTGTCGGTTAGCTTTTTATTTCTTTTGTGCCACTTGGATAATTGATTTTAAAATCCGACGAATTCAGACTTATATTCTTCTCTAATTTCGTCAACAGCAACGTCGTTTCATTATTAATTCTAATTATCTTAGCCTGACGCATCATCCCGTTCACATCTATCCATAACTCTGCCGACTTGTAGTTGCTTTTTCCTTTTGGTGAAAGTTGTAACTGAACAACTCGCGTCCCGTCACTCAATGTTGCCTCACCCAAATACGCTGCCGTATAGTTTGCCTTGAGCTCGGCATTGGACATTTTCAAAAACGCTAAAGCAGAATCTCCACTAGGATCTTTCGTTGCGTCTTTGGCGGAGCCAGTTAAAACACTTTTGTCTCGGGGCCGGTAAATTGTGTACTTGCCATTGATGATTGAAAGGGACTCTGCTGGTTTTTTCCAGTCAATCCGAAAAAGTGCGTCTTTCTCAACAGGTTTGGCGTAGAGCACTGTTCCAACTTTAATCTCGGGAGCATCGTCTAGCTGAGTGTTCTTATCCCCCATCGTAATATCAGCTCGAAGCGTCGTAAGCGCTTTGTTGTGATTGTCCATACGCGTCAGTATCTCACGTAATTTATTAACCTGAGCTTTCGCATCGGCTACGCCAACCGCCCCAAAAACAAACATAACGGCAACCGTCGGCAGTATAAATCTCAAATATCTTTTCATATACGTATTACTCCTCTATAAAAAAATGTTAGAGCAAGAAAAATCTCTAACACATGTGACATGAATATTATTAAAAATTCTATCGAATATCTATCTCGTAAAATGTCTCGCCCGCGGCACTCTTTTTTTCGCGCCAGGCTATGATCTCGGCGTCCGGTCTGCCACTCAATTCTTTTACGCGTTTTTCAAGAGCGGCTTTGTCCAGCGAAAAATCATTTGTTTGGACGATCAGACGCGATGTTTGGGTTGCAAACTGTTCGCGTCTTTCAAACCACTGCTTTGGCGTCAAGAAGATAAATGCGACGATCAAAAGACAAAACAGCACGTAAACAGTTGTTTCCCGGCTGTAGTTCCAAAGTATGAATTTTTTGATCGTTTCGATCATCTGCTTAGCAAAGATCAATTTGAAAAGGATATCCAGGATGGAAACAAAAAATCCTTACGATCCTGTCAATCCTGAAAAATTATTCCTCCACAATATGCCCGTCACGCATTCTGATCGTTCTGGAACAAACGGCCGCAGCCTCGGGGTTATGCGTGATCATTATGATCGTCTGCCGGTATTTTGCGTTTAATTCACGAAACATATCAAGCACGATCTGCGAATTCTCAGTGTCGAGATTGCCGGTCGGCTCATCCGCCAGTATGATCGCAGGGCTGTTAATAACCGCACGGGCCAGAGCAACCCTCTGCTGCTCGCCACCCGACAGCTCAAGCGGTTTGTGGTGCATTTTATCTTCCAATTTCAGCAGACGCAATACCTCAAGCCGGTTCCCGGAACTATTTCCGCCGTTCCCCGAATGTATCTTCTCGGCGAGCTTTAGATTCCCGTCCGCCGTCAAAGTCGGGAAAAGGTTAAATCGTTGAAAAACAAAGCCGATCTTTCGCCTGCGGATATCGGTGCGCTTTGCGTCCGATACCTTGGAAAGGTCTTCGCCGTCAATCAGAATCTTCCCGCTTGTAGGGCTCAACAATCCGCCAAGCAAATGCAGAAGCGTCGATTTACCACAGCCTGACGGCCCCATTATCGCAACGAACTCGCCCTGTTCGATGTCCAGAGAGACGCCGCGAAGTGCTGGCACTTCCATTTTTCCGATCATGTAGGACTTGACCAGATTCTCGGTTCGTAGGATCGTTGTCATCAAAAGTGGTTATTGGAAGCGCGTTGCCGTATTGTTGTTGCTGTTCATGGTGACTGGCTTTTGGGCGGTCACTTCCTGTAGCTTTTTGTCCAGATCGACCTCTTCAAGGTCCCATGTGTTTTGCAGGACAAAAGCCTTGCTCGGATATTTGGTGCCGATCTTTACTGCTTCGGGCGCCTGATATGTCAGCTTCATTGCATACTTTTCCTGCGGTCGCGTCACGATTATCTGCAGCGGCAGCCGGTTGTACGAACCAGTGTCGGTCAAATTTCCCTCGGCACCATAAACGATGTCCGATTCGATCTCGCCTTTTGCATCGAAGATTTGCTGGCGTGCAAGACGAATACCGCCGACACGGTCAAACCAAAAGCGCCGGGAAATCACCAATTCGCCCTCCGCGTGCTTAGTAAATTCGTCTAGCAAATAATATCCGCGGTTGACCTTTCTAATGGATGATTTCTTGCTGAGCGTCACGTCCTCTTCGAGCTGAAAGATCGTGCTGTGCGTGTAGACATGGACTTCATCCGTCGGGCGTACAAGCATCGCATCGGTAAAATGTTGCGGACGAAGATTGGCAAAAGCATTTACGTTTTGCTTCATCGCACTGCCTTTGTCGCCATTCGACGTGTCGAGGTCCTTTTGCAGCTTCGAATAGTCGGCGCTATTCGTTCCTTTGACGAACTTTTTATACTTTCCGCTGCCTCCGTCCTGCAAAATAGCGACACGAAACGTTTCACCGTCGGACGTCATCTGAGCAACGTCGGATTTGATCACCGGGACCTTCACAGTCAATAAAATGCTGGCCGGACGCTGAACGACAACCTCGCCATCGGCTGCCCTATAAACCTCTTTGCTGCCAAATTGCGCGAAGGAATTATCCTCGAATTTGAGGTCCATCTGGGCCTTCATCGAAGTCACACTGGCGAATCGATTCACCTCATCCATCAACTGTTTTTGGCTGGCATCGGTCGTTGACAAAAGCGTGGCCGTTTTTTGCGGGCTTTTCACGATATTGCATCCCGAAAGCAGTGCGATACCGACGAAAATGACTATTGAATATAATTGCAAATTACTGATTTTATTAAACATCTTCAGTTTCTGATGTCCTTGCTAACCGCTGTGTTGTCTAAACAAATAAACGCGTATATCTAGCGAGAAACGCACCAAATCGAGAATAATAACATGTTAAAAGTTATACACCTAACCAATAAAAGACGCGGTGACGAATGGTATTTTGCCCTTCGCACCGCGCTGTTGTATTCATTTGAGTTTAAATTTAACCTGAGAAAACTCCCGACGAACGCGTCACATAGTCCTGCATCGTGTAAGCAAACATAATCGCCAGCCAGAAAAAGCTCGCAATAGCAGCAAGCCAAATTAGCTTCGGACTCCAGTAAACGTGCATGAAAAAGAGCATGACGCACGTCATCTTTGTAAACGCGATCACAAGAGCGACCAAAGTGTTGGCTCCCGGAAATATCCAATCCAGATCAATCGTCGCCGCAAAATACGTCAAGATCGTGCCGACTACGAGTATCGCGAATATTCCGAGATATTTCGGAATATTCATGTGCTCATGTTGTTCGTGGTTGTCCGACATCATTTCTCCCTAGTGCATGAAGTGTCTGCCCAGTAAATAAAGCAGCGGAAACAAAAAGATCCAAACTATATCGACAAAGTGCCAGTAAAGGCCGGACATTTCGACCGGCATGTAATATTCCGCCGAATAATAACCGCGCCACGCTGTCCATAGCAGCCACGTCATCAAGCCGAGGCCGATGATCATGTGCAGTGCGTGAAGACCGGTCATTACAAAGTAAATCCAGTAAAAGATCTGCACTTTATCGCGGAACTTGTTGATGTCTATTTGGCCGTTCGAATAATAGCCAATCTCTTCCGCCTTCGTCAGGAACTTGCCATCCTGAGCCATTTTTACCAGAGAGCAATCCGTCCAAAGAAATTCGCCACGCGGATTTACGTAGGCGTGCTCGGTCGCTCCGTGTTCGACTTCGTAACAAGGTTTTGCCGCAACAGAATGATCGGCATCGTGGTCCACTTTTACTTTCTTATTTAAGCCAGCTACCGGAACAAGTCCGTCATTATATTTTGATGTGTATTCGATCGCCTTTACGCCCAAAAACACTGCACCGAAGATCATCGTCAACACGATTAAAACAACCTGCTTCATACGGTCGCCCTTCTGCGCGTAATAAACAGTTAGAGCCATCGTCAAGCTGCTGACGATCAGAACAAGTGTGTTAAGGCCGCCCCAAAACGCGTCCAGATGGTTACTTCCAGCCGCGAACGCCATCGGGTACTTCGAACGGAAAACGAGATACACCGTAAAAAGTCCGCCAAAAAACATGATCTCCTGAACAAGAAACATCCACATCCCGATTGCGACGGACTCTTCCTGCTGCTTCATGTCTTCGAACTGGTGTTGAAGCCCCGGTTCGTGATAAACGAATTTGTCTGATGCGTGTGAAGACATTTATTTTATAAAGATTCGAACAGAATATTCAGGATCGCTAGAATGAAAACAAGAATCCTGTTTATCCTGTCCATACTGTTCAAATTTACGTAACTGTTGACACTGCTTCCCGACGTTTTACTTCCTCAATATCCAGACCATTTTCTTCGCCAAATTCATAGGCTTCCCATGTAACGACCGGCATAACTTCGAAATTCTCCGTCGGCGGAGGCGATGCAGTTCGCCATTCAAGTCCGGGCAGCATCCACGGATTGTCGCCAGCGGGTTTGCCGAAGAACAGCGAATGGACAAGGTAGACAACGGGCATCAAAAGCCCGACGCCCAGCACGGAAGCTCCGGCGGTCGAGAAGATGTTCAACACCTGCAATTCTTCCGGATATGAAGCATATCGCCGCGGCATCCCTTGATATCCGAGAATAAACTGCGGGAAGAACGTCAGGTTAAACCCAATAAACACGAGCATTGCCGAGATCTTGCCCCAAAATTCCGAGTACATTTTGCCGGTCATCTTCGGCCACCAGTAATGGATGCCGCCGAGATACGCAATCACCTGTCCGCCGACCATAACGTAATGGAAGTGAGCGACCACAAAATAGGTGTCTGTCAGATGAACTGTCAGTCCGATAGAACCGAGAAACAGCCCTGTAAGCCCGCCGATGAGGAAAAGCCCAATGAAACCAATCGCGTAGAGCATTGGCGTATCGTACGAGATTGAACCTTTGTATAGAGTTGTCGTCCAGTTAAATATCTTGATAGCCGACGGCACGGCCACGACCATCGTCAGGAACGAGAAAACAAGGCCCGCGTAAACCGATTGGCCGCTGACAAACATGTGATGTCCCCAAACAAGGAAGCCGAAAACCGCTATAGCGATGCTTGAGAAGGCGATGAACTCGTAACCAAATATCTTCTTTCGTGAGAAATTCGAGATAAGTTCGCTGATGACTCCCATTCCCGGCAAGATCATGATGTAAACAGCCGGATGTGAGTAAAACCAGAAAAGATGCTGAAACAGGATCGGATCGCCGCCGATAGCCGGATCGAAAATACCAACGCGTGCGACGCGCTCTATGGCTAGCAGCAGAACGGTGATCGCGATCACCGGCGTGCCTAGGATCATTACCAAACTGGTCGCGTACTGTGCCCAAACGAAAAGCGGCAGGCGGAACCAAGTCATTCCCGGCGCACGCATCGTGTGAACGGTCACGATAAAATTCAATCCGGTAAGGATAGACGAAAATCCATTAATGAAAATACCGAGCCCGACGGCCATTACAAAAGTGTTCGAAAACGTAGTGCTGTAAGGCGTGTAAAACGTCCAACCCGTATCGACTCCGCCCTGAAGCAAGGCGAATAAGGTCAGTCCGCCGCCGATCCAGTAAAAATATAGGCTCAGTAAATTGATGCGCGGCAAGGCTAGGTCTTTTGCCCCGATCATGATCGGCAAAAGGAAGTTACCCAAAATAGCCGGTATCGACGGGATCAGGAAGAAAAAGATCATCAGGATGCCATGCTGGGTAAACGCTTTGTTGTACGTCCCAGTCTGCATCAGATCGCTGGCCGGTGTCAGCAATTCCAATCTGATCGCACCAGCATAGAGCCCACCCATAAAAAAGAAGGCAGACACCGATATAAGGTACATAAGCGCAATGCGTTTATGATCTTTTGTCAAAAGCCATGACACCAGAGTTGAACCATTGGTTATATAGTTCAATTTCGGCTTCTCGGAAATATCTGCACTGATCATTTCTGCGTTTTGCATAATCGTCTTACACCCTATTTATTGCTTTTGACGGCCGTGTTCATATTGCTTGTGTTGGCGGCCGGCGGAGGTGCGCTCGACGGAGCCGTTGACGTAGTCGATGCATCGCCACTCAATGATTTGATATATGCGATAAGCGATACTATCTGCTCCTCGGTAACCTGTCCCTTGAACGTCGGCATAATCGGCTGGAATCCTTCGACGATCTGTCCGCCCGGATTCAATATCGATTCGCGAATATATGCCTCGTTTGCGATGACCGTCTGTCCACCAACCAATTTAACTTCGTGATTAAAAATGCCTTCAAGCTTGGCACCACGCTGCTGCGGCCCGCCCGCGTGACACGATGCACAGCCTAATTTGTTCTCGAATAGATCTTTGCCCTGTTCGACCGGCGTCTGGCCGGAAACACTCCCACTCAGCCAATTGTCAAAATCTCTCTGCTCCATCACATATATCCAGCCGCCCATGCCGGAGTGGTTCAACCCGCAATATTCCGCACAGAAAAGATGATATTTGCCTGGCTTAGTGGCTTCGAACCAAAGATATGTATACCTTCCCGGAACAACGTCAGCCTTTGTCCTAAACGCAGGGATCGAGAAATCGTGAAGTACATCCTCGGTCGTCATCGTCAATTTCACTTTACGTCCCACAGGCACATGAAGCTCATTTATTTCACGCTGGCCTGTTTCATGCTGCAGCTTCCACATCCACTGTTTACCGACGACGTACACTTCCATTCCATCGTCCGGCAGTCGAAACTGGTTATAATAAACGATCGCTCCGCCGAGAAAAATCGTCATTGAAATAACAAAAGGTATTATCGACCAGACGGTCTCCAGCATGATCGATCCGTGCATTTCTTCCGGCGTCGCGTACTTTTCCTTCTCGCGGTATCTGATCGCGAAATAGAATATAGCGGCGACGATCGGAATAGTGAACGCAACGCTGACGATGATCAGGTAGAAATATAGATAGTCGACCTGCCACGCGAAAGTCGAAGCTTGATCCGGAAATAATGGCACCCACGAATTCGTTTGCATAAATATTAAGTCAAGAGTCGAGAGTCTTCAGTCGCGAGCCGGACCTGAACTCCGATTCCGACCTCACCACTCATCACTCGCCATTCACCACTCTTTTATTTCTCCGCCAGAAAACAAATCCCATCGCTCCCATGCCGAGGAGCGTTGCGACGGCCCCCAACCGAATAACGCTCAAGATCGCCAACCCGTATTTACCGGTCGATGGATCATAGTGAAAACAGTAAAGCAGCAGTTTCTCCGCAGCGTTACCGACCTTGTTCTCTGCCGATTCCATCACACCGAACTTTACGTCCTTTGGCGAATAATCGATCCCGTAAAAATACCGCGACATTTTCCCTTCTGGCGTTGCGACCATTATTCCGCCGGCATGGGCAAACTGATTGCTCTTTTCGTCCCACTGGAAGCCGAAACCGGCTGCCTTTGTCGCGGCGTCGATCGACGCCTGCGTTCCAGTCAAAAAATGCCAGCCCTTTTCGGTTCCGGGCCGCCCGTAACGAGCCATGTAGCTCTCTTTTTTGTTCTTCGCCAAGTCTGGTTTGTCATTCTCGCGGGCGTCGAAGCTAATCGCGACGACATCGAACTCCTTTCCCGCGTCGAACGAAATTCCCTTGAGCGTGCCGGTCAACCCGTTCAAAACCTCGTTGCAAAGCATCGGACACTCGTAATAAACAAAAGCCAAAACAACCGGTCTGCCCTTATTAAAAAAATCACCCAGCTTCACAGCAAGCCCATTTTCATCTTTAAATTCGGTGTCGAGCGGAATCTGCTCGCCCAGCTTTTGTTCAATCCCCGTTTTTTGCAAAGCATCGGGCAGACCGTTGCTAGTGGTCTGCGACGGATCATAATACTTCGGCGAATAAAGCGGCGAATTGTAATGTTCGCTCTTTTGCGCGGAAATACCGCCCGCCAGCACTAACATAAGTGCGATCGAAAAAAGTGTCAGCTTTGATACTGCTAATTTTGCCGAACTCTTTTTCATAAAACTCTTGTCCTGGTTCCTTCTTGTTCTTCTTATTCCATGGTAAAAACCAAACCACCGAACAAGAATGAATAAAAGCAACGCGCCTATCGTCTCTTCAGCGTCGCCATCCGGCCGGCGCTCGAATCCGAAATAACCATTCGCGAATCTGTCAAAGTTTTATCCGCGTCCGCTCCTGATTTCGCCTTAACCGGCTGTTGCAACAGCTTTTCTTTTGCCTGGTCTATCGACATCGATATTACTGTACCGGTCTTTTCGTCTTTCCGTCCGTATTTCCAGGTTTCTTCCCACTGTTTCTTTAGCTCCCAGTATTCCGATTGCGGAGCTTTCAACTCTAAATTCACCCTTCCATTATCGCTTTCGACGCCAAATCCGGGGGCGGCCTGAATACGCGGTTCGGGCGGCAGCCGATCTTTTTCGCTCATGATCATCGGATTTGTGGAAGCCTTTTGTTGCTTTGCGTCTTCTTCGAGCACGCCCATAAACGCCCACATCAACGCGAAAGTGATCACGATCAAAAGGAACAGGCCGATCCCAAAATAGAAGATCCCTTTGAGTCCGATGACGTTTTGCTCATAAGGCTTTTCAAAATCGACAAATGACTTTTCGTGTTTCATAATTTCGAGTCTTGAGTCTGTAGTCCGTAGTCTTGAGCAGGAGGCACGCTCCGACTCACGACTCCGGACTAATCAGTGTCCCTTTCCGTGCTCAATAGCATTCTCCAAAAACGGGTCCATTACGGGCACAAGCGGACGTTTCATTAATTGGCCAAAGAAATACCAAAGCCATATGCCGCCGACCGCGATCGGTGCGACAAAATCCAGCCAGCTAATAACAAATGCACCTTGCTCCAAACCGTGCGTATCAATTCGCGGATTCGGTCCGATGAGGTAGAACATATCCACCAATCTTAAAAATAGAATAAAAACCGCTACGGCGGCGAGCATTTTCGCCTTTCGTTTAAGGTCCTGCCGAAGCAAAAGCAGGAAGGGAAACGCGAAATGAAACAACACCAACGCGACGCCCATAAAGCCCCAGCCACCCGACATTCGAGTGATGTACCAACCGGTCTCCTCGGGAATGTTTCCCGACCAAATGATCAGGAATTGCGAGAAATTAAAATACGCCCAAACCATCACAAGAGCGAGCATCAATTTGCCCAGGTCGTGAAAATGACGGAAGCCTAGCACGCGGTTCATCGGAGCTTTGTCCGATAGAAACGCGAGCAGCGTGACCGAAAAACAGAAGCAGCTCAGGGCCCAACCGGCAACGAAAAGCAATCCCCACATCGTCGAGAACCAGTGCGGATCAAGCATCATCACCCAATCGACCACGGCAAAGGTGACGATCAACGCGTAGATGACCATCGTCGGCCCGCAAAACGCCGTCGCTTTGCCGAGGAATCTTTCCGCATCTTCGTAGTTGTCGGTCTTATCCTGCTGCCCACCCCATTTATTCAGGAGGTAAACTATCACGCCAAACAACGCAAAATATATTGCCGACCGCAGTATCCAGCTTTCCGGTGTCATGAACCAACCGCGATGCTCTATAACGTAATCGGTTGGCGGAAGATGCGTCCATTCATACAGCCGCGTAACTCCAAGGGCAAGCGGAATGAAAAGCAGCAAGATCATCGGTAGAGTCCGTGAACCGGCCTCGACTATCCTGCGAATAACCACGCCCCACGCTCCACCTGTCAGATATTGCAATATGAGCACGCCGATGCTGCCGATGCCGATGCCGCCCCAGAAAATAAATCCGAGGAGCCATGATCGAAGGGCCTGCTCCGGCTGGAACCACAGGCCGATCGCCCACACGATCAGTCCGATGCCGCCTATGCCAAGGGCAAGCGTCCGCAGCCGGTTAATCTCCGGAGGTGCTTGATAATTTCCGAGGTCCGCCATTATTTCTCGCCTCCGTGCGTGTCCCCTTTCGGCGTTTCATTTGTTTTTGGCTCCGTGTTTGAATTCATTTTAAGCATTTCGTCCGGGTTCTGACTTACCTGCAATGCCCGGATGTAAGAGACGATCGCCCAACGATCCGCAGCCGGGATCTGAGCAGCATAGCCATTCATTTTGCCCCAGCCGTTTGTGATCACATCGAAAAAATGTCCGACCGGAGCGTTTCGCAAACGCTCATCATGATAAGTCGGCGGCGGCGAAAATCCGCGGCGGACGATCATACCGTCCCCTTTGCCAACCGGACCGTGACATACGATGCAATATATGTTGTAGCGTTCCTGCCCGCGATCGACCAGAGCTTTTGTGACCGGGACGGGGAATTCGTCAATCGCGTTCGGAAAGCTTGTAACGATCGTATTGCCGGCGGCGTTAGTCGTAGTCGCAACCTGAACATTCGGGTTCGGATTATCGATCTTGCCGGTGTGCAAGGCCTTATTCTCTTTCAGCAAGCCGCGGGCAACCGTGCCCTCAGGAAAATCACGCGACGAACGCCCGTCGCTGAAAAAATCGCTCTTCTTATAAGCCTTGTATCGCGGCTGGTCCTGCATATCGAATCGCACACCGCAACCCGAAGCCAGTATGCAGAAGGCGGTAAGCAGTAGGCAGCCAAAGCCGGCCGACTCACGACTCACGACTCTTGACTCACGACTATTCAGGTACATCAAAAACCTCCTGCGGCTTAAGACTTTCCATAAATTTCCTTGCATCGTTGTATTCGTACTTCGGATCTTTTGATTCGATGATAAGAAAGAACTTTTCACGTGTAGCCAGTGCAAACCTCGGCACATTAAAAACCGGATGATAAGGGCTCGGCAATCCATTCAGAAACAGCATTCCGAAAACCGCGGTAAATCCGGCGAGCAAAATAGTCAGCTCATACGATGGCGGCACGAATGATGGCCAGCTTAGATACGGACGCCCGCCGATATTCAGCGGATAATCGATATAATGCACAAAGACCTGAAGACCGATGCCCGAAAGCAACCCCACGATGCCGCCGCCAAAAACCAGCAAAGGCAAGATGCTTCGCTTAATCCCGAGCGCCTCGTCGATCTCGTGCAGCGGAAACGGCGAAAACGCGTCGGTCTTCGTGTAACCCGCCAATCGCAGTTTATTCGCGGCGTCCACCAGATCGGTCGCCGTATCGAATTCCGCCATTACTCCGTAGATATTGTCTTTCATATCAACAATTCCAAAATTCCACCCGTAATTTACCTGTTAGGGGGATCGGTCCTATCGTACGTGTCGTAAACATCAAGCACATTCTCGTCAAAGTCCTGCTGATGTCCATGCACATTAGCTTCCGGCAGCAAGGTGCGGACTTCGAATATGGAAATGACCGGCAGAAACCGTACAAACAAAAATATGAGCGTAAAGAAAAATCCGATCGTCCCGATAAACATCGACCAGTCAAAAATTGTCGGGCTGTACATCGCCCATGATGACGGCAGAAAATCGCGGTTCAGACTTGTAACGATAATCACAAAACGCTCGAGCCACATACCGATGCTGACGACAATCGATATAAGAAACAGCCAAAACGGGCTTTCACGAAAACGCTTGAACCAAAGCAACTGGATCGACATGCCGTTGCAAAGTATCAAAAGCCAGTAAGACCACCAGTACGGGCCTTCCCAAATACGGTTCTTGACCATGAAAACTTCGTACTCGCTGGCGCTGTACCAGCCGAAGAAAGCCTCCATCGCGTAGCCGTAAACCACGATCAATCCCGTCGCTAACATAATCTTCGCCATGTAGACGAGGTGCGTGTCGGTAATGAAGTCCTTCATGTTGTACCAGACACGCAGCGGGATGCAGAGGATAAGCACCATCGCGAATCCAGCAAAGATCGCACCCGCAACGAAATACGGTGGAAAGATAGTCGCGTGCCAACCCGGAACCTGCGACACCGCGAAGTCGAACGACACGATCGAGTGAACGGAAAGCACGAGCGGCGTCGAGATACCTGCAAGCAACAGATACGCTATTTCGTAGCGATGCCAGTGCCGTGCAGAACCGCGCCAGCCCCATGACAAAGCTCCGTAAACCAGCTTGAAATACTTGTTCTTCGCACGATCGCGAAGCGTCGCCAGATCGGGGATCAGTCCGACGTACCAGAACAAAAGCGAGATCGTCGCATACGTAGAAACCGCGAAAACGTCCCAGATCAAGGGGCTTCTGAACTGCGGCCAGATGCCCATCGTGTTCGGATACGGGAAAAGCCAGTAAGCCGCCAGCCAAGGTCGTCCGGTGTGAAGCAGCGGAAACATGGCCGCGCAGGCCACGGCAAATAGCGTCATTGCTTCGGCAAAACGGTTGATCGACGTGCGCCATTTCTGATTCAAGAGCAAAAGAATGGCTGAAATCAGCGTTCCGGCGTGGCCGATGCCAATCCACCAAACGAAATTGATAATATCGAAGGCCCAACCGACCGGCTGGTTATTTCCCCAAATCCCAATTCCCTTAGCAAGCAAGGTGGTGACCGCAAAAAGAAGAAGCTGGGCGACCATGAAAGCGATCGCAAAGCCGATGAACCAGAAATACGGTGTTTTCTTTTTGAGAGCAAGGTCCCCGATCTTGTCCGATACGGTCGCAAAAGAGTGGTCGCCTTCGACCATCGGAGGATAAACTCTTTCCTGAATTTTTTTTAAGTCAGCCATATTTTTGAAAGTTCAAAGCGTGTTAAATCCGAACATGCACGCTTCTAATGACCACCTTCTCCTCCCGCCTTCTTTTCACCTTCTTTCTTCTTGACGCCATGCGACTTCGGCACTTTCAGCGGCCTGTAGTCAGGCATTTCCTTGTTCTGATTCTTCAAACCAGCAAGGTAAGTCGTTCTTGGTTGAGTATTCAATTCGTTAAGCAGATTATAGTTACGGTGATCTTTCTTCGATTTCGCGATCTTGCTTAGCGGATCGTTCATATCGCCGAATATGATTGCTCCCGTCGGACACGCAGATTGGCAGGCTGTAACAACTTCGCCGTCAATGATCGCCCGGGCGTCTTTTTGAGCCTCGATGCGAGCTGCCGCAATCCGCTGCACACAATAGGTGCATTTCTCCATCACGCCGCGGCTGCGGATCGAAACTTCCGGGTTTCGCATCAATTTATACTGCGGCGTGTCCCAATCCTGATAAAGCAGGAAGTTGAACCTACGCACTTTGTACGGACAGTTATTCGAGCAATAACGCGTGCCGACGCAGCGGTTATAAACCATGTCATTCAACCCTTCGGGGTTATGGACAGTCGCCGTCACCGGACAAACCACTTCGCACGGGGCCTGTTCGCACTGCTGACACAAGACCGGCTGGAAATGCAGACCTTCCGGGTGATTGATATCGCCGCCGGTAAAATACGAATCGACGCGCATCCAATGCATTTCCCGGCTTTTCTCGACCTGCTCCTTACCAACGACCGGAATGTTGTTCTCTGACTGACATGCCAGAACACAGGCATTGCAGCCTACGCACGAATTGAGATCGATCGTCATCGCCCACTTATTGTTCTCGGCGTACTGCTTTGAATAAACATTGTCGTAAGCCGACTTGTACATCGACTTATCGTAAAAGTCTTCCTGATGACCGATCATTTTATCAGCTTCGAACACATCGACATCAAAGACCCGCAGAATGTCGCGGCCTTCCATATTGAAATGGATCTGGGTTGTGGCGATCATCGCCTTTTCACCGGTCTTAACGATGTCGCCCGAACCGAAATTCATTGCATCCGAACGTTGCACGTCAAAGGCACTGTACCCAAGCCCGGTGCCGATCCGTCCGGCACGCGTCCGGCCGTAACCCATAAAAATCGTGATCACATCATCGGGCTGTCCCGGCGAAATCCATACAGGTACCGGCTTTTCGATCTTCGATCCCTGATAGGTGAGCGTTACCGTATCGGCCGTCATGTTCGAGCCTTTGGTGTTGATAAACGCGGTGCCGCGTTCGCCACCCGATATTTCGTCTGGGTCGTTGCCGCGATTGAGCTGAAGCCTTGCCGCCGTGTTCGGGCTGACGAGAGCGACGTTCTCCCACGTGACCTTCGTCAGCGGATTCGGCAATTCCTGAAGCCAGCCGTTATTAGTAAAGCGGCCATCATAAACGCTCGGGTCCGGCAAAATGGAGATCTCAAGACCGCCTGAATTTGCCGGTTTGGTTTCCGGCTGGCTCAAAAACGCGGTGCTTGCGGTTACGGTTTTTGCAGGTAACGCCGTGTTCGGAACCACGCCGTCATGAACGGCCTTTCGCCAATTATCTTCAAAAGTTTTCGGTGCTGACACGGCTGCCGGAGCGGTCGCTGCCGGTGTAGCCGAAGGCCGTGGAGCTTCCGCGACCGTTATCGTCTCTTTTGCAGCTGAAGGCTGGCCTTTGGTTTCCATTTGGAGCCTGCCGCCACCCGCGTGTGTTGAAGGGTCGGAATGGTCTCCGGCCGGGGTCGCCGCAGGCACGGGACGCTCCGCAACCGTGATCGTTTCCTTTGCTGCCGGTGTTATCGTCTGTGTCTGCCAAAAGCCTTTTACGATGTCGTAATCTTTCTTGTCGTAATTCTCGCGGAAGAAAAGTTGAACAAGTTCGTGAACGTTTTTGCTGTCGTAGATCGGCTGAATCAGCGGCTGAACGATAGAAACTGTGCCGTCGTATGCTCGGGCGTCGCTCCACGTTTCGAGATAATGCTTTTCGGAAACGTGCCAATGGCAAAGCTCGGCTGTTTCATCGAAATGCATCCCAAGATGTACGCGAAGGGAGATTTTGTCCATCCGCTCTTTGTTGAGCTTCAGATCGATAGGCGTTTTGTAAACTGGGTTTCCGCCGAGCACGACGAGCATCTTCACTCGCCCGCCATCGATGTCGCCAATCAATTCACGCAGTTGCTCGACCTGCGTTTTATCTGAAGGCGTCAGCGGCTCGGTGAAAACAACCGTTTGCCCGATGTTACCCAAGGCCGCGTTCATCGCATTTGCAAGCGCGTGAACGACCGGCGGCTGATTGTCTCCGGCAACGACGAGCGATTTGCCCTTGTGCTCGTTAAGGTCCTTGGCCATCGCGGCAATCCACGCCGCGTTTTCCGTGTAGGTAGAATTTGCACCCGCAACTCCGAGAGCTTTTGCCACGGCCTTTGCGATCTCCGGCACCTGGCTCGGCTTAACAGCAAGGCGGTGATCGGCCTTCGAGCCCATCAATGTAGTTGTCGTTTCAACAACATACATGCGGCTCATTTCTTTTTTCTCTTCGGAAATCGCACGGGTCTTGATCGCATCGCCGATATATCGCGGGTTGAAGCCGGAGAAAATATCAGCGTCGAGCGAAAGAATGCGCTCGGCCTTATCGAATTTATAGACCGCATGAGCGGGCGAACCGAATGATAGTTTTGCACCGGTAATCGCGTTGTCGTTATTCACCGGTTCGTACTGTATCCATTTGGCGTTTGGCAATTCAGCCACGAGCTGCTTTATCTGTGCCTGAAGAGTGGGCGACGTGACCGTTTCGGTCAGGATTCTTACTCCGGCACCGCCGTCTTTGCCGTTTTCGATCACGGCAGTGCGGAATTCAGTCGTGAAAGTTTGCAAGGTCTTTGGCGATCCGCGATATATCACTTCCTGCGATCGATCGGGATCGTACATATCGAGAAGCGAAGCCTGTGCGAGGACATCAGTCGCTCCCTGGCTTCCCGGATGTTCTGGATTTCCCTCTAGTTTAATCGGACGGCCTTCGAACGATTTTGCTAAAAGCCCGGTCGCGACTCCGCCGACGGACATCGCGGTCGCAAAGAACATAGGCTTGCCCGGAAGCATGTCTTCAGGTGTTCGGACATAAGGGACAATCTTCTCGGCGGGCTGAATTACGCAGCCGCTCAAACCGGCGAATGCAAGCGACGCGCCCATGACCTTTAAAAAGCTGCGGCGGGTAACCGGATCGTTCCATTCCTGGCCGTGCGCCGGATATTCGCGCTTTACGAATTCTTCGAATTCCGGTGCGTCGACAAACTCTTCAACGCTTCGCCAATAATCCTTGCCGCTCTCGCCAAGGATCCGGTCACGCATCAACGCAAAGTTTTGTTTACTTTCAGGACTGGGCATATTTTTAATCAGTTGCCAGTTGTCAGCTGTCGGCTGTCAGTTGTTCGTTTTTGAGATCTGACCACTGACAGCTGGCCACTGACCACTAATCTAACGGTGACAAGTCGAACAGCTCGTCATCATTTCCTTACTTCTAATCTTATATTTCGCTTTCAGATCCACACGTTCTTCAGTTGTCAGATCGCCGTCCTGCCACTGCATGTTGTAAATCTCGGATTTTGGCCGGATGAATTTCTCAGGCTCGCGGTGACATGCAAGACACCATTCCATTTGCAGCGTATTTTCTTGAAAAACGGCGGGCATGTTGTCGATCTGACCATGACAGGTCGAACAACCGACGCCTTTTGCCACGTGAATGGAGTGATTGAAATAGGCATATTCGGGCAGATCGTGAACGCGTTCCCATTCGATCGGCTTATTTTCGCGATAGCTTGCACGTACCGGTTCGAGATAAGGGCTGTCAGCCCATATCTGACTATGGCAATTCATACAGGTTTGCGTCGGCGGCATTCCGGCTGAAGCTGTCGTTTCAACCGTCGAATGGCAATATCTGCAATCGATGCCGTCATCGCCGACGTGATGTTTGTGGCTGAACTGTACCGGCTGCTGCTTCTCCAAATACCGGCCTGTCAAATACGACGAGCGTGCCACCTGCGTATACGTAAAAAACGCAACTCCGCCAAGAACCACAGCCATCACCATTGATATCCGGGCGATGTTATTTGCACTTTTATTGAAGAATTGTGCCATTTTATGAATCTCTTACGCCCCGAGGTTTACAAAAAGTTAAAGTTCGCCATGTCTCAGATTTTCCGGGAAACCTTGAGCCGGGGAATTTGCGAATTATGTTTGCTTGAGAATACTAACCGTAAAACTTTTACCAATTCTACTAAATCTTCTAGAAACCGCAAATTCTACCTATAAAAAATAAGTTGCCCGGCTACTTTGCGCAACTCAGTGAAAAATTAGCGTATCTCATAAGTGAAATTACTGTTTGGGCAGTTGGTTATAAATCTTCATTCGCGATAAGAGCAACGCCGATCGCGGCGGCATTTGTGCCGAGTTTGCCGGAAACGATCCGCGTGCTTTCGAACGACGGTCTGAACGAAAGCTCCTTCGCACGGCTTAAAACGGAATCGAGCAGAAGATGACCTGCTTCCATGATCTCGCCTCCGACAACGATCGTTTCGATATTCAAAAGGTTGATCACGCTCGCGATCGCCGTGCCGACATATTCGCCGGTGCGTTCGAGCATCATCTGTGCAAAATCATCTTCGGATTTAGCGGCGGCGATAAGGTCACCGATGCCGATCGATGACTCATCAAGAGAACTGAGCGACGAAGTACTGTCCTGCTGCATACGGCTTCGCGCCCGCCGAACGATGTTGGCTGATGACGCAACATCTTCGAGCCGCATTCCTTCGGAATTTATTGCCACGTATCCGAACTCACCCGCAAAACCAGCCTTGCCGCTCCAAATTTTACCGTCAAAGATAAAGGCCCCACCGACACCCGATCCGAGCGTCGCGTAAAAAATATTGTCGCTCCCGCGACCCGCACCGAGTTTGAACTCGCCATATGCGGCGGCATTTGCATCGTTCTCGATTTTGGTTCTGACACCGCTCGTGTCCTGAATGCCGTTCAGCAGGTCGATCTCCGAATGTTCCGGGAAATGAGCGGAAAACGCTACCCGTTTCGTTTCGCGATTAATTAGTCCGGGTACAGCGACGCCTACAGCCTCGAAATCGCCGAAGCCCGCGCGAAGGTCTTTGATAAACCGGGCCAGTTGCTCGATCGTTCCCTGCGTCCGGTCGAAAGCAGTCGTGCGGGTATCCAAAACAGCTCCGGCGTCATCGATGCACACGGCGTTAAGAACTGCGGTCGATGCTTCAACGCCGACAAACTTCCGCATCTGACTTTGAATTTCAGCCATTTTTCGAACACCTTCTTTTAGTTATGATCTCGAGAAACTAACGCGATTTTAGACAGTGGCCCCGAAACTGTCAAACAATCGTTTGTTTTAGGGACTGTCTCGATAAGACGCGAATAGTTTGACGGCAAGTCGTTCGAAAGCTACTCTTTGGACAGTCAATTGGATTTTCAGATCCCGCGTTTTATGGATCAGCTTGAACTAATAATACAGCAGTACGGCATCTACGCCGTTTTTGCTCTCTGCACTATTGAGGGCGATATTACGCTGTTGATCTCCGGGACAATGGCGCACGCCGGCTATTTCGGTCCGTATGGTTTTCTAAAAGTTTTTTTGTTCGGCACCTTGGGCGGCATGGTCGGGGATTGTGCCGGTTATGCAGTTGGACGTATTTTCCACGAAAATGCTAAGGATTACCGCTTTTATCAAATTGCCCAGCCGCGGATTGAAAAACTTATCGATAAATTCGGCAAGTTCGCGATTGTTATCTCTAAATATATTTACGGCATTCGCGTCGCAATGTGCGTTTTCTACGGTATCGGCAAGATGCCATTCCACCGTTTTTTGATTCTGGACGCGATCAGTTGCGGCCTTTGGGTGACGCTTCTGGCGGGAACCGGTTATTTCTTCAGCGGCGCGATCACTTCGATCATCGGCGATTTTCAAAGGGCCGGAATTCTTCTTTTCTTTGTAATACTTTTTGCGGTCATCATCATTTACGCTGTCGAACGTTTCTGGCTGTCGGAAAAGGTTGAAGAAGCGAATCCGGAAACGCTGGTTAAGATCGAGGAAAAGCTGCACGCCGTTGAAGAAGTGGCTCAGGAAAAACTTCACGATCTTGGCGAGCGCCTGCACCTAACGCGGGAACCGTCTCGCGGCGAGGTCGACAAAGAAGATGAACCGTCCAAAAAAGAAAGTTCAAAAGCCGCAAAAAAATAATCTCTCGATTACTCATTGATTATCTATTTACGCTACTATAACGAGTCATTTGACTGACTTCTGAATTCCGGCTTCTGTTTTGCTGACTACTGACTTTATGATCATCGAATCTTCTGCTCCGACGCGTGTCGATCTGGCCGGCGGAACAATTGATATACCGCCACTTTTTCTTTTTCACGAAGGCGCCGCCACGGTGAATTTTGCCGTTGACCTGCTCGCAAAATGCCGCATCGAAACGCGTGATGACGATCAAATCGTGCTTGAATCGATCGATCGCGGCGTCACGTTCGAAACTTCGCTCGATAAAATGCACGAGTTGAAGAACGAGCCGCGCCTTGAGCTTCTTTCGAAACTTGTCTATTTTTTCAAACCCGAAACCGGCTTCAACATGATCACCGAATCACTTGCTCCAGCTGGTGCGGGACTCGCGGGGTCATCTACTCTGAATATCGCCTGCATCGGCGCCTTAAATACGCTCGTCGGCGACCGATATTCACCTGACCGTTTTATTCCTATAGCGGCAAACGTCGAATGCCAGGTGATAAAGGTCCCGACCGGTTTTCAGGATTACTATTCTGCGCAATACGGCGGCACAGCGGCCATCCACTTCGGACCGGAAGGCATTCGCCGCGAAGCTTTGGATATCGACATCAAGACGCTCGAAGAACGTGTCGTCGTGCTTTACACAGGCGAACCGCGAAATTCAGGCACCAATAATTGGGAGATCACAAAACGCCACATCGACGGCGACCTTGAGCTTTACGATATTTTTGAAGGTATTCGTGATGCAGCACTAGATCTTCGCGGAGCTCTTCTGGAAGGTAATTGGGACTCGGTTGGCGAAATTCTGCGAAACGCCTTTCCGCACCGGAAACGGCTTTCACCGATGATCTCGACGCCGCATATGGATTTGCTGATCGATACCGCGTTGAATAACGGCGCGATCGCCGCAAAGATTTGCGGAGCAGGCGGCGGCGGCTGTATAGCGTTCTTCTGCGAGGAAGGCCGCAAGCAGGATGTCGAACAAGCTTTGTCCGCCGAAACCGGAGCCGAGGTCCTTAATTATAAGGTCAGCACCGATGGCCTGGTCATCAATGTTTCGTAGCCCTGGAAGCAGGCTCCACATGAAAGTAACTATCGTCGGTCACCATAAATCGATAACGCCCGTGGAAATTGAATTGCCGAGTTTCGTAGTTCTTACGGGACTAAACGGTTCGGGGAAAACGCAGTTTCTGGAATCCTTGGCAAGCGAAGCGAATCAGATCACACGGGATGACGGACTGAAACGGACAAGCAGGCGTTTCATCTCTTCAAATCAGCTCGTGCCAAACGAAGTCGGTCCTGGTATGGTTTGGAATCTGCCGGGTCATATTGAAGCCTTGTGGGATTCATATCAATACGCTAAAGGGATAATGAAGCGAGGACGTGATCCAAGGCCTCACGTCAAAGACTTTTTCGAAAGAACAACCAAACGCCATTTGAGAAAGTTTAACTTCATTGCAACTCATGCAGGTAAGGACTTGATGAACTTAGGTAGAGAGGACTTTGAGAAACATTACCCTCTCGACGATACCAATACTGATGGCGACTTATTCGGCCATCAAGTTCAAGCACTTTTTCAACAGTACTTTGAAAAGCAGTTGGAGAACAGGCACGATCGTTTCCGGCACGAGGGTTTAGGCGAGAAAGAGGTGACTTTTTTGGCGGAAGAAGAGTTTTTTTCAAAGTATGGGAATCCGCGTTTGGAAATAAACGCCATGATGGAATCGGCCGGTCTTGGTTACGAATTCAATGAACCTCAAGATACGAAAAAGAATGCTGTCTATGTGTTAAAGCTAATTGATAAAGCAAGAGGGAACGATATTGACTTACGTGACTTATCTTCAGGCGAAAAAGTTATTATTTCGCTGGTATTTGCTATGTATAACGCGAAGCTAGAGCTTGATCTTCCAGAGGTGTTGTTACTGGACGAGCCTGACGCGTCACTTCATCCGTCGATGACGAAGCAGCTACTGGACGTGCTTGAAAGTGTTTTTGTCAGAGAAAAGGAGATGTTTGTCGTAATGACTACCCATTCTCCTTCCACGGTAGCTCTTGCGCCCGAAGAATCTTTGTTCGTGGTGAACAAATCTGATCCGCGAATCGAAAAGACGACAAAGGATCGAGCGTTGGGACTCCTGACTGAGGGCGTCCGTTCGCTGAGTATAAGCTACGAAAATCGGCGTCAAGTATTCGTAGAAAGTAATAATGACGTGATGTTCTACGAAGGATTCTACGAAAAACTAAGAAACAACCTAGTACCGGAAATTTCACTTAATTTCATCGCTTCGGGAGAAAGCAAAACCGATAAGGTTGGGCAAAAGGTCTCGAACTGCGAGCAAGTAATTAATATCACAACCATTCTTCGCGAAAAGGGCAACAAAACGGTATTTGGAATTGTTGATTGGGATAAAAAGAATGTCGGTAACGAGTGCGTTAAGGTGCTCGGCGAGGAAAAGAGATATAGTGTCGACAACTACCTTCTTGATCCGTTGCTTGTTGGATTCTACCTGCTGCGCGAAAAATTTGTTTCTGAAAACGATGTAGGTCTTGATGAAAATACCTCATATCTAGATATCAAGACTCTTGGGGAGGATCAGTTTCAGGCGATTATTGATTTCGTAATCTTGAAAGTTAAAGCCAGAATCAATCCTACTAGTGACGAAACCACGAGCGTAAAATATGTTAGTGGACTAGAGCTCACCATTCCAGTCTGGTATCTGTACACACAAGGACACGCCTTAGAAGAACATTTGAAGATAGTCTTTCCGCAGTTAAATCGGTATCGGGACGAAGCCGCAGTAGAAAAAGAAATCCTTAATAAGGTGGTTTCTGATTTTCCAGAAATGATTCCATTAGACCTCCTCGATCTCTTCAGATCTTTGCAGGATGGCTACTAATCCTCGAGTCGAAAAAGCTACGGCACAGCCGCTAGAGTTCAGGCGGCTGACCGGAAAAGCGCAGCTTTTCTCCAAATAGACGGGCACTGCCCACGCAGGCGCGTCGCCAAACGGCGACAGACATTAAAGCCCAGGGTGGAGCCGCTTCGGTGGAACCCTGGGTTTGGATGGCGAAACATCCGCTCGCTGTAGGCTGTAATTGCAAGAGTTAAGCCGTCCCACTTTACACCTACGTGGGACGACGACTTATTGTAAATCGTGACCTTAGGAGGCCATAATCAAACGAGTAATATCCGAAAATCCGTAATTTCTGTCACAAAACCCCGCAATCTGGTGTTTTCTATTTTAGAAAGGCAACTTTTTATTAAAACATCACAATCGGAGGAATTTTGAAATGAACTTCAAGTCATTCATAACGCGTTCATCGATCCCGGCTCTCGCGGCGGTAATGCTTTTTGTATTGGGAGGTGTGGTTCTCTCACAAGAGAAAGCGGAAAAGGCAGAGAAGGCCGATAAGGCTCACAAAGCTGAATACAAGGCAAAACATAAGGAATTCTGTTCGAACAACAATTGGTCGAATGGCGATAAGGTCTCATTCACGGAGCTTCGCGAGATGACGCTGCCGGCGACCGGATCATTGAGCATCGATGGCGGAAAGAATGGCGGCATTCAGGTCAAAGGCGAGAATCGAACCGACGTGCTTATCAGGGCGTGCCTTCAGACATGGGGATTGTCGGACGAGGCAGCAAAGGCAATTGCCGCCAATATCAAGATCGGCACAAGTGGCGTGGTAAAAGCAGAAAGTAATGACGAGTCGAACTGGTCCGTGTCGTATGAGGCCCGCGTCCCGAATTCGACCAACCTCAAGCTCACGGCACATAACGGCGGAATCTCGATCGGTTCTGTTGAAGGCATGCTTGAATTCGAAACTCGGAACGGCGGTGTAAATGTCAGCGACGTCGCGGGTGATGTAAAAGGCCGCACGACCAATGGCGGCGTAAACGTTTCGCTGTCGGGAAGTAGCTTTAAGGGATCCGGTTTGGATGTAACGACAACCAATGGCGGTGTTAATCTGTCGCTACCGGAGAATTACGCCGCGAATGTCGAAACCGGCACAGTCAACGGCGGCTTTAGCAGCGAGATTCTGAGCCTTGATATCACGACGGAAGATGTCAAAAGCGATGGTTACGGCCGCTCCAAATCCCGTCGGATCAACATGGCCCTGAACGGCGGCGGCCCGCTGGTCCGCGTCTTGACGACCAATGGCGGCGTCAGGATCAATTCGGCCGAGAAGAGGCAATAGGATCTTCGTAGCAGTCAATACAAAAGGGCTTCGTTCACACCGAACGAAGCCCTCTCTCCGCTTTTAAATTTCAATGGACGCGATCAAACTCTCGCTTCGGCCGCCGTGACCGCCTTCGCCAGCGAGCGGAAAATATCCCGTCCGTCGTTCGAACCAAGCAACTCCTCACAAGCCCTTTCGGGATGCGGCATCATTCCGAGTACATTTCGATCGGTGTTGCAGATGCCGGCGATATTCGAAAGCGCTCCGTTTGGATTCGCCTCGGCGGAAAGCTCGCCGTTCTCGTCGCAGTATCGAAAAACGATCTGGCCGTTCTCTTCGAGCGAATTCATCGTCTCTTCGTCGCAAACATAATTTCCTTCGGCATGAGCGATCGGGATTGACAGCACCTTTCCCTTTTCAAGTTCGCTTGTATACGGCGTGTTCGTGTTTTCCGTTCGGATGTTCACGTGCTTGCAGACAAAATGAAGGTCGGCGTTTCGCATCAATGCTCCCGGCAGCAATCCGGTTTCGCACAAAATCTGAAAGCCATTGCAAATGCCGAATACAAACTTCCCTTCTGCGGCAAAATCCTTGACGGCGTTCATCACTGGCGAAAAGCTCGCCAACGCGCCGGCACGCAGATAATCACCATACGAAAATCCGCCCGGAATCAATATCGCGTCGTAACCGGTGAGATCGGTATCCTTATGCCAGACAAAATCGACCGGCTGGCCAATGTGCTTAGACACGACGTGATAGGCATCGTGATCGCAATTCGAACCGGGAAAGACTATTACGCCAAATTTCATAATTAGTGTGAGTGATGAGTGATGAGTTTCGATGAACTTCTTACATTCATCCCTCACCGTTCACCACTATTGACTTATTTCCACCCTGTAATCTTCAATAATCGGGTTCGTCAAAATGTCTTTCGCTATCTTTTCTGCCGCCTCTCGCGCTTCGCTTTCGTTTACCGCTTCATCGAGTGAAATTTCAAAATACTTGCCCTGCCGAACATCTGCGATCTGTGCAAAACCGAGTGCTTCGACAGAATGATGGATCGCCTTGCCCTGAGGGTCGAGGACGCTTGGTTTCAGCGTTACGTATACTTTTGCTTTCATTGAACTCCTCAAAATAAATTTTAGATTGTGCCCCATATTGTTGTCATAATCAACATCTTGTGATAACTTTCATCAGTCCTCCTAATCGGCTAGCACTTGTAACACATTCAATTCCCTTAAAGGAGAAATTTTTTATATGCAAAACATGTCAGGTGGTAAAACTGCACTCGGATTGGACACAAATGTCGGTGGATTACTCTGTTATCTTCCGGTCTGTTTGATAAGCCTGGTCTACAGCATCATCGTTCTCGTCACCGAAAAAGATAACCGGACAATGCGTTTCCATGCTTTCCAGTCACTTTTGCTTACGGCGATTTATATTGTAGCCATTATCGCTGTCATGGTTGTTGGAGGCGTGCTTGTCGCGGTAACTGGATCTAGCGCCCTTGGTGGCCTTGTCACAATCTTGTATATCGGAGTCCTCGTCGCTTTTCTCGCAGCAATGATCTACGGCTGCGTTAAAGCGTACGGTGGTCAGAGCTTCAAATTCCCTGTTGTCGGCGACATAGCCGAAAAGTGGTCTAATAGCTAAACACTCGCTCAAAAACTATTTCGACATTTCGTAAATAGTGCTTCACATCAAAAACGCGGGCAATTTCTTCGGCGGATAAACGCGAAGAGATGTCCGCGTCTTTATTTATTAGCCCCTGATAATCGCCGCCTTCATCCCAAACCTTCATCGCATTTCTTTGCGTCCACGCGTAGGCGTCTTCGCGTGAAACGCCTTTTTGCGTGAGAGCGAGAAGAAGCTGACCGCTGAAAACAAGACCGCGGGTCAGACTCAGGTTCTTGAGCATGTTTTCCGGATAGACGATCAGCGTGTCCAAAAGACTTGTCGTCTTCGCCAGAATATAGTCGAGCGTCGCGGAAGAATCCGGCAGCACGATCCGCTCGGCGGACGAATGCGATATATCGCGTTCGTGCCATAGCGCGACGTTTTCGAGCCCAACGATTGAGTTAGCCCGAACCGTCCGCGCCATTCCACAGATCCTTTCGGACAATATCGGGTTCCGCTTGTGCGGCATCGCCGATGAGCCTTTTTGCCCTGTCTTAAATTTCTCTTGTGCTTCGCGAACTTCGGTCCGCTGCCAGTGCCGCACCTGAAGCGCGATCTTCTCAATCGTCGAAGCGACGATAGCCAGCGTGCAGAGATATTCGGCATAGCGATCACGCTGAATAACCTGCGTCGAAACATCGGCAGCTTTCAATCCCAATTTTGAGCAGACACGTTCTTCGACATCCGGCGAAAGATGTGCAAATGCCCCGACTGCACCGCTGATCTTGCCGACCGCGACAGCTTCTTTTGCCCGCACGAGCCGTTCTCGATTTCGCTGCGTTTCCGAATACCACAAAGCCCAAACCAGACCGAAAGATGTCGGTTCGGCGTGAATACCATGCGTCCGCCCGATCTGCGGTGTGTCTTTGAATTCGTAAGCACGCCGTTTCAGAACGGGCAAAAGCTCATCGATCTTCGCGAGCAAGATATCGCAAGCTTCTTTCAACAGCAACGCATTTGCGGTATCTACTACGTCACTAGACGTCAGCCCGTAATGCACAAAACGGGCCGCTTCGCCGATGTTTTCGGCCAAATTTGTTGTAAAGGCAATCACATCGTGATCGGTAGTTTTCTCGATCTCGTTTACGCGCTCGACCGTGAATGCGGCTTTCGATTTGATCTGTTCAAGCGCATCCTGCGGAATAATTCTGTCCTCGGCATGAACCTCGCAAACGGCGATCTCGACATCAAGCCATTTCTGAAATTTATTTTGAAGCGACCAGATGGCTCCCATTTCGGGCAGTGTGTAACGTTCGATCATACAAAAATATAATAGTTCATCCTCCGTCTTATTCTAAGCGCTTAGCGTCACCTGCGTTGTTCAGCACTGACTAATCAAGATTAAAAGATAAAGGCAAAAACGAATTCATTCAAACGTCTATTTTTGGATAATTATTTTTCGCACGAGGTGAGTATGGCAAAAAGAACTAGCTCAATGGGAAGCCAATCGAGGCTGTCAAGAATGCTGTTTCAGGAACGGCTAACCGGAACAGATCGTGATATCGCTTTAGCTCATGAGACCAACCGGCAGAGCGCGGTAAAAGAACTGCTGGTTCACTTATTCTTTATGGCAAAATTTCGGATCGTTCCCGGAATGGTAACAGTCATGAAGGCGGAAAACCAATATCTGGTCGCTCACGGCAATGACGAAGCAGCTCACTGCGTTCCGGGTCAGATTCTCTCTGGTGCTCAGTCTATCCAAAGCCTCTTGACTACCTCTGATGATCTTCAGCTTATCGTGGAAAACCTGTTTGCAAAAACCGACGAGATTCACCTGAAATTCAATTTGGCCGATTCACGGGCGGAAGAGAACGGCTTGCGGCAGGCTTTTGGTATTGCATGCAATAACGTTGTGAATGCTGGCCGGACAGCCAGGTTTAATCGAGCCGAGGAGTTTTATCCATTCATCGACTCCGCGTTCAGCATCTACAAAACGCAAGGAATTATGGGTTTTACAAACGCAATAAATATACAGCGTCAAAAAATGCAAAGAGGTGAGCCGCTAAAAGGAGCGACCCGTGCAGAACTGATCTTCGTGCTCGAAACATACCGCTCGCAGCTCATGTCTTCAATAAATACGCTGGAAACGGTCCAAGGCCTGGTGCCCGAAGATTTATGGCGCGAATACAGAGCGATTGTATAAATCGGATTTGAGCCCGGTAACAAGTGAAATACGGCTAGGTCGTCTCGGCGGCCTCACGGGGTTCTTTTGATTCGCTCGTGTTCAGGTTCTTTGCGTCGGTGTTCGAATCACCTAAAACATCTTGAATATAAACCATTTGAACGATCACCATGACAACCGCTAATAGCGGCGTAGCGAGAACCAGGCCTAGTCCACCAATAATCACGCTAAGTGCCAACTGAAATATGATCGTCAACGCAGGCGGCAATTCTACAGTTTTGCGTTCAATGATCGGAGTTACAAGATTTGATTCGATAAGCTGCACGCCGATAAATAGCGCGAGGACATAAACTGCCTTCATCGGGCTGTCGATAAAGGCGAGTAAAATAGCTGGCAGAGCTGATATTATGGGTCCGAAATTTGGAACGAACGACAGCAATCCCGCGATCAGACCGAGAGCCAAAGCGAGCGGCACACCTAAGATCGAAAGGCCGATCCAGGTCAGCACGCCGATAAAGATCATCGAGCCGACTTTGCCGATCAACCACCATCGAAGCGTATCGCTGATCGCGAAAAGCACGTCGCGGACGCGGGTGCGTTTATCGAGCGGGAACAGATTTGTAAATCCACGGGAATAAAGCCTAGGCTCGCTCGCCATGTAAATAGAAAGCAGGATCACGACAAAAAAGTTCCCCATCGCTCCGACAGTCGAAGAGAAAAATCCGCCGACACCAGCGAGAAGCGTTGAAGCGCTAAGGTTATTGCGAACATCGTCGATGCTCGGAAGCTGGTCGATTAAAGCCCTTCCCCAACCAAATTGCGAGATATAATTTGCAGCGGCTGCGGCTGATTTCGGAAGCTCTTCGCGCAAATGCCTTATCTGCTCGGCCACATCCGGTGCGAGAAATGCAATTGCACCCGCGAGAATAGCAATTAGCAAAATGGACACGAGCATTACCGCCCAGCCTTCGCTGATATTGCTGTAGCGGGAAACAATGTCGGCCAATCCGCGCAGGAAAATTGCGAGCAAAGCGGCGGCAAAAATCAGAAGCAAAACGTCGAAAGTGAAATAAACAACCAGCAGCAAGAGCGCCGTCAGACATATAACGGCGACCGTAAGCAAGAGCTTTCTGGAGAAATTTGTATCCGCTGTAGCGTTTGGCATTGTCTCAAATAACTCGTTTATCGATCAACAGTTCGGCATTCAAGATCGCCGAACCGGCCGCACCGCGGACCGTGTTGTGACTCAGAGCGACAAAACGGTAGTCGAAAACATTATCAGGAAAAACGCGGCCAACAGTTATCGTCATACCGTCGCCATTGTCACGGTCGAGACGCGGCTGCGGCCTCGTTGGCTCATCGGTAACGTCTATGAATTTCGCGGGCGATGAGTGCAGGTCAAGTGATGAGAAAGTTTTCATCGCGTCCACAACTTCTTCAAGCGTCGTAGTCTGCTTTAGATTTACTCGAACGGACGCCGTATGTCCGTCTATCACATTCACCCGAAAGCATTGGGCCGAGACAGTAAAATCCGCCTTTACGATCGCCCCGTTTTCGTATGTGCCCAATATCTTCTGAGCTTCTATCTCCACCTTCGGCTCTTCTCCGGCTATGTAGGGATACACGTTGTCCGTGATGTCGAATGATGGAACGCCTGGATAGCCAGCCCCGGAAATAGCCTGCAATGTAGTAACGATAACGGATTCGACACCAAACTTTCTGTGCAGTGCGGCAAGCGGTGGCGCAAAACTGATAACCGCACAATTCGGATTAGTGACGATAAACCCGGTCGTAAACCCCCGATTTTCCTGCTGACGGTCGATGAGTCCCAGATGTTCGTGATTGATCTCGGCAATCAGCAACGGCACATCCTCGTCCATTCGATACGATGATGAATTGCTTATTACCGGATAGCCTGCACGAGCGAAGGCCTCCTCCGTCTCGCGCGCAACCGACGATGGCAAACTCGAAAAAATAAGGTCGCAATCAAGTGGTGGTTCGATCGGTTGCACGACGATATCGCGAACATTATCAGGTATCGATCCCGATAGTTTCCACGCGCACGCTTCCGAGTAAGGCTTTCCTGCCGAACGGTCCGAAGCCGCCAATGCCGTCACTTCAAACTGCGGATGATTCTGGAGAAGTTGAATAAATCTTTGTCCGACGGTACCCGTCGCACCTAAAATTCCTACACGATATTTTCTTGACATTGTCTCTTAAAAGAACTTATTTTGAATGCAGTCGAAATGGAACCACTTATCTTTCTTTTATGGTGCTGCTTGGTAATTGCAATTCCGATCGCCTTGATTGTTGCCACATTCGTTGGCATCCGCCGTAATGCTGATTTCATTGCAGTAATCGGCGGTTTGGTTATCGGTCTTTTGGTTCACGTAGTTGCGATAGCACTAACATTTTTCCCAATGTTTGTTGTAATTTATGCCGGGGCTCACACGACACCGCCTGGCAATGCCTTGGACTTGAAAGCCCGCCTAGTATTTCTCTCGCTTGAAATATTTTATTTGTTAATTGCTCTTTCATGTTGTAGTTTGCTCGCAGGTAGGGCGAGGCCTTGGCCTATGAGATTAAAAATAATGGACGAAATTCCTTAGCTAAGGTACCAATACTTCCTTCATCCGTCCCACACCCTCGACCATCTTTTCTTCGGTATTACAAAACGAAATCCGAAGGAATCCTTTCGCTTCCGAGCCAAACGCAACTCCCGGAACGGTAACCACTCTATTTTGAAGACATTTTTCAGCGATCTCTACATCGTCGCCAAGCGAGCGAACGTCGAGCATTGTATAAAACGCGCCTTCAGGCGATGTCGCCCGCAAACCGAGTTCCTTTTCGAACAGATCGACCAGAAACTCGCCACGTTTTTTGTAAACATCACGGGCATACTGTTTGGCGGCCTCGGCCTCTACGGTCCAACCGAGCAGTGCCGCTTTTTGCGTGATCGTAGAAGTGCACACGGTCAGAAATCCGTGCAGCACATGAATGGCACGCATGATCTCGGCTTGTGAACTCGCCGCCCATCCCATACGCCAGCCGGTCATGCTCAAGGACTTTGATAAACCGCTGACAATAATCGTCTTATCGTAATATTCCGAAGCAGAATGCGGCCTTTCGGTAAACCAAAGATCACTGTAAATCTCGTCCGAAATTAGATAAATGCCAGTGTCTTTCAAGACATCAGCGATCTGTTTTAGATCGTCCTGCGTGAAAATCTTGCCGGTCGGGTTCGATGGGCTGATGACGACCACAGCCTTCGTTTTCGGCGTGATCCCTTTCTTAAATTCTTCGATATCGAAGGCAAAATCGTTGTCGGCGGGCAGCCGATAGTAAACAGGATTACCCTGCGAGATTTTCACACAAGCATCATACGCTGGAAACCCCGGATTCGGGATCAGCACTTCGTCGCCTTCGTCAACAATCGAGAGAAAAGCCGCCGTCATCGCCTCTTGCGAACCGACCGTGACAACAACGCCGCTCATCGGCAAATTCAAATGCGGATACTGCTCGGCGATCTTTTGTCGCAGTGCCGGAATTCCAGGATGCGAAGTGTAACCGTTCTGTTCTTCAAGCGTGACGCGGGCCGCTTCTTCGCGAAGAAATTGCGGCGTCGGAAGATCCGGCTCGCCAAGTCCGAAATTGATACTGTCCGGCAAGGCCCGCTCAAAAAACTGCCGTATCAGCGTCGGCTGAAGGCCGCGAAGACGCTTTGGCAATTGGAATTCGATTTTTTCGACGGTTGCACTCATGAATTCAAATCTGCGTCCTCGTCGTTACGATCATCTTTCAGATCTTCCTCAATTTCCTGCCGCACGTCGCCGACCTCGACGTTAAATTCGCCTTCGGCCTGTGTGATCGGGTCGCCGGTCAAGATCCCGCCGAAGGTTTCGATCTCACCGAGAACCTTCTGCCCAAAGCCGCCAATGCTCGCTGCAAGCCCGCTTTTCTTCTCTTTTTCTTCTTGATCGTTCATTCGTTTTGTTACTCCGTGCTTATATTAAGCGATTTCCGGCGATTGATAAATCCTTTGAGGCAAGATTTACATTCTCGACCAACTACATATCGTAACGACGATTAGTTTAAGTAGTAGAAATGAAAAACACCGCGACTTTGATCTATCCACATCAGCTTTTTCGCAAAAACCCGGCGTTGGATGGTTCCGACACGGTTTTCATTATCGAAGAACCGCTATTATTTTCACAATACAGATTTCACAAGCAGAAATTGGTTATGCACCGGGCGTCGATGAAATTTTATGCTGAGAAGCTGACTCAGGATTGTAAAAAAGTTCGATACGTAGAGTTTTCGGAGCTTTTGCGTACCGGTGATGTTGCCGGCATCCTCGCTGGGGACCGTGTTACGCATGCTAACTTTGTCCAACCGGTCGATAATTGGCTCGAAACGCGGTTGTCCAAAGCACTAAAAACTGCTGGAATTACTGAAACCCGTTTTGACTCTCCAATGTTTATCAACACGACTGATGAAGTCGCGGACTATTTTGTCGGAAGAAAGTCGTTTTCAATGGCACGATTCTACCAGCGTGAACGTGAACGCCGAAGAATCTTGATGGAACCAACCGGTGGTCCAGTCGGGGGAAAATTTTCGTTCGACGCCGAAAACCGGAAAAAACTTCCAAAGAACTTCCAATTACCAGAGATCGGGCGGCCTGTAAGAAGCCAGTTTGTCGATGAAGCCATAGAATACGTCGATAACAACTTTGGCGACAATTACGGTAATGCCGACGATTTCGCGTATCCGATCACTTTCGAAGAAGCCGATGCGTGGCTTGACCAATTTCTCATGGAAAGGCTGGCCCTGTTCGGTGATTATGAAGACGCCGTGAGTAAGAACGATGATTTTCTATTTCACAGCGTGCTTACGCCGATGCTAAACACCGGATTGCTAACGCCGCAAGAAGTGATTCGGAAAACGCTGACCTTTGCACAAAAGCACGACACGCCACTCAACTCCCTGGAAGGATTTATCCGGCAGATTCTCGGGTGGCGGGAATTTATGCGCGGCGTTTACGTTTCGATTGGTGGAAAACAGCGAACTTCAAATTTTTGGAAGCATCAGCGCAGGCTGCCGGAAAGCTTCTGGACCGCGAATACCGGTATTGACCCGCTTGACGATGTCATTAGGAAAGCTCTTAAAAATGCGTACAGCCATCACATTGAGCGGTTGATGATCGTCGGAAACTTCATGGTGCTGACTGAAATACATCCGGACGATGCGTACCGATGGTTCATGGAGTTGTACATTGATGCATACGATTGGGTAATGGTGCCAAACGTTTATGGAATGAGTTTGCAGTCGGACGGAGGTTCTATCACAACCAAGCCTTATATCTCCAGTTCAAACTATATTAAGAAAATGTCAGACTATGGCTCAGGCCCATGGTGTGGAATCTGGGATGGACTTTACTGGCGATTCATCGCAAAGCACGAGAAATTTTTTCTGGCAAATCCACGGCTTTCGATGATGCCCAGGCTGTTCGCGAAAATGGACGCCGGTAAACGCGAATCGCTGATCAATACGGCTGAAAACTTCTTGACTGATTTTCGCTAACGCAAATAATCCTCAAGTTTTGTCGAAGCATCCGTCTTCTCGTCGCGGTATTTGACGATGATAGGACAGTAGATCGACAAGCCGTTTTCTTTGCCAAAGCCGGATGTTATCTCGCGCGAACCTTGCACGACCACGGCACCGGCGGGAACTTCGAGCGGCTTTTCACCATCGGATTTGATAATCGTTTTGTTAGGAAGATCGAACAGCGGCGTCGAGCGAGTCAGGATCACACCGGACGCAAGGACGGCCCGTTCACGAACGATCGTTCCTTCATAAACACCCGTGTTTCCGCCGACCAAAACGTCGTCTTCGATTATCACCGGAACTGCGCCCACCGGCTCAAGAACACCTCCGATCTGCGCCGCGGCTGAGAGGTGAACACGTTTACCGATCTGCGCGCAACTGCCAACCAATGCATGCGAATCGATCATCGTGCCTTCGTCCACATATGCACCGACATTTACATAACACGGCGGCACGAGAACGACATTCGGCGCGACGTAAGAGCCATCGCGAATCGTCGAGCCTCCCATAACGATTCGCACGCCGTCTTCCAACGTCATCGGCCGCAGCGGAAAGGTGTCTTTGTCAAAAAAGCGAAACGTCTCGGTAGGCTTCGACATCTCGACCATTCTACCCATACGAAAACCGAGCAGAATTCCCTGCTTTACCCACGCGTTGGCATGCCAGTTCCCATCCGCGTCTTTTTCGGCTGAACGAATTTCGCCGCGACGCAGCGCGGATTTGAATGCTTCATAAACAACCCGGTCGTTTTCGACGAACGAGGTTTTTGAGGCAAGATTTTCTATTTCTTCTCGAAGATTCATTTATTATTACTGGTCAGCTCTTCATATTTATCGCTAAAGGCATCGGCCCGGGCAGCATAGATATCCGTTATCACAGCGCGGTCCGTTGGACGAAAGGCTCGCAGCATCGCCCTCCGTGTCCGTACAATTCCTTTTGCATCGACGATGACTATTGCCCGCATAAAGGATGTCGGGAATAGCCAATGCGAGCCGTAAGTTTCGGTGACGCTGCGGTCTTCGTCCGCGAGAAGTTGTATGGGCAGCTTGTGTTTCTTGGCAAAAGCACTGTGCTGATCCGGCGAGCCGGGCGAAACCCCGATCACTGTCGCTTTTGTACTAAGATAATCGTCCCAGTGCTCGCGGACCGAGCAAAGCTGCTTGGTGCAAACAAGCGTCTCGTCGCCGGGATAAAACAACAACGCCACGACGCTTCCAACTTGATCCGACAGCCGCCAAGTTTCGCCGGTGTTCGTCAGCAATTCAAAATCCGGGGCCGCTTCACCCACTGCCACTGATTTTATGTTTCCAATTTCCATTTGTAGTTAGACTCTCAATCGCAAAGCTCCCGATGTAACATTCACGTCCAAAACCTTAATAACATCGTCAAGCGTTTTGGCCGCTTCTTTGGCGTTATTGAGATAGTTTCATTCTTTATTTTTGAGTGTCCATAGCCATGCGTCACCAATTTCTTCGTCTTGCACTATTTCGGCAAATGTAAATCCGTTATTGTGTAAAATTTTTGTCGAAGCGTTATGTTCGGGTGCGGTTTTGGCTATGACAATTATAGTCGGGTCTGTTTGTTGAGCAATTTGAATGAGTTCTTTGCAGGAAAATGAAGCAATTCCTTGTTTTTCAAATTCTTTAAATGTCCAATATGCAACTTCTACTTTCCCTTCTTTTGGTTGTCCTGTAAAACCACAAGAGCCAACAATTTGATTTTCTTTTATTACAAAGTATCCAACCCACGGCAAATTGAAACCGATTTTTAAATAGTATTCGTCGTACGTCTTCAATAACATTTGACACTCGTCCGAACCATAAATTTCTAGCGATTTGTCAATATTCAATTCTATTTTTTTTAGTTCCACTTTCTTATTGACTTTTGTTTTTTCCGTTCGATTCCTATGTATGTGCGTCCGCTACGCTTACCGCTAATGTTTGAAGGCGAGCATGAATCACGGGGATCTATTTCGTTTCGCTAGTTTTTGTGAGCGGTGCTCTCGCCGTTTGAAGAGCAACCATTTGCCATCGGCCGTTGTCTTTGGCAAAAACAGCCGTATAGCGGAGCGCGACCGGAACATCTTTTCCGCTAATCACAAAATGCATCTTAGTCAAAGCGGTGACGACCGCTACGTTGCCGAAGAGTTTAATCCCGACATCTTCGTTTACGACAGAAACCGTTTTCACTTCCGGGGTTGGCTTCAACGCCTCAAGCTCCTCCTTCTTTCCACGGGTCTTTCCATCATATGTCGTTATCGTCAGATCTTCGGAGAATAGCTGGTCAAGGATTTTTAGATTACGGTCGCGGACAGCATCGGCCCATCGGGCTACGACACCCATTATTTCAATGCTTTTTTCGCTATCCGTGTCATTCTTTTTAGATTTTCCCTGAGCAGATGCCCCTATAGAAATCGTGCCGATTACGAAGATCAATAAAAATATTTTTCGAAGCATAAAATAAGTTTCAGATACCAATTTCTTTCATTACAGCCTTCAATTTCGCCCTCGTTTCCAACGAAACCGGTACGAGCGGAAGCCTCAAATTCTCTTCGAGCAAGCCCATTTCCTTCATCACAAACTTGCAGGGAGCAGGCGAAGATTCGATAAAGTTAGCTTCCATTAACGGCAGAATTTCGTAATGAGTTTTTCGAGCGGCAGTCTGAGCTCCATCGAGGGCTTTTTCGATCATCCGCGAAGTTTGTTTAGGTATCTCGTTAGCACACACCGAAACAAGGCCGTCTGCCCCGACCGCGATCATCGGCAACGCTGTCGCGTCGTCACCGGAAAATACCTTGAAATTCTTCGGCCGGTTCCTGATAATTTCCATGACCTGAGAATAATTCCCCGACGCTTCTTTTGTCGCGACAATGTTCTCAAATTTTGCCGCAAGTCTTACCGTCGTTTCGGCAGAAATATTCGAAGCGGTGCGCGACGGTACGTTGTAAAGCATTATCGGGAAGCCTTTCACGCTCTTCGCGATCTCTGAAAAATGAGCGAACATACCTTCCTGCGTCGGTTTGTTGTAATACGGCGCGACGAGCAAAGCGGCATCAGCACAGGCCTCACGCGCCTTTCGTGTAAAATCTATCGTCGCGGCGGTGTTGTTACTGCCGGTTCCGGCGATTACGCGGGCTTTACGCTTTTTTGCAACCTCGACAGTCATACGAATAACGTGCAGCCGTTCCGACTCGGACATCGTCACGCTTTCGCCCGTTGTTCCGCACGGAACAAGTATTTTGACGCCGTTCTTTATCTGCCGCTCGACGAGTGTCTTGAAGCATTCATCGTCAATCGATCCGTTCTTTCTGAAAGGCGTCACGAGTGCCGTCGCACATCCGCGCATCCATTCAACTTTCGTCGTCATAAATCTCTAAACTCTGATCCCCGAAATTTCGTTAAGTATATTCTTAACATCGAGTAAGATACAAAAATAGATCGCGGGAATTTATGGCATTTATAAGATATAGTTTCGGGGCGGCCTTTTTGGTTATCGTCGCCGCGTGTTCAAAAACTGATATCCGGCGAACTGAAACTTCCGCAAAGCCTCCAATCGTCGCATACTCATTCGCTTACCCGATCAGCCGCAAAGAAACTGTTACGCAAGCGAAAGATTCGGACGAATGGTACAACGCTCTCGACTTTGGCGAAGAAAACCATCTGGGCGAAGACTGGAACAAAAACACCGGCGGAAATACCGATTGCGGCGAACCAGTATATTCAATGGCAAGCGGCGAGATCACCTATGCCGCCGACGCAGGTCCGGGTTGGGGAAATGTCGTAATCGTCACTCACTCGCTTGCCGATGGAACGAAAGTTCAGTCGCTCTACGGTCATCTACAGGAGATCACAAAAACGAGCGGAGAGATCAAAAAGCGCGAACAGATAGGCAAAGTAGGCAATGCAAACGGTCGATACCTCTGTCATCTGCATTTGGAGATACGCGACGAAAGTTGTCCATCTTGGAACCTTGTTTTTGCAGGCTACAGCCCGATACGCTACGGATGGCTCGATCCTTCTAATTTTATTGATTCACGCCGTTAAAGAATAATTCGAGTTTTCTAAGATCGAGTCTTCCGTCCGTCCTTACGCCCGAACACAAATCAAAACCGAAAGGCTGAACGGTTTCGATGGCCTCGCGAACGTTATCAGCATTCAGTCCGCCCGCGAGAAAGACCGGTTTGCCGCAAGTCTCGACGATCTCTCGACTTAGCCGCCAATCGTGACGGCGTCCGGTTCCGCCAAGCTCTTTGACCGCAAGTTTCGGATTGCCGCTGTCGAGCAAAATCGCGTCGACGTGCTCGCGATTTCACACGCTTCATCAACCGACTCTTCGCCGATGACATGAATGACCTGAACAAGTTTTACATGCGGCAACGCGACGCGAATCGCCGCATAATCGGGTCTCGCAAGCTCATCGACGATCTGAATCGTGTTTGTGTTCGTGCGGTGATGATGTTCGATTATGCCCTGCGAAGTCTGTTCGCTCGTCAACAAAAACGTCGCGATCGGCGGTGGCACGGTGCGCGCGATTCTGTAAATCTCTTCGTCCGAGATCGGCCCCGGCCCCGACGGCATGTTGCCAACAAGACCGATGGCCGACGCACCAAAAGAGATCGCATCAGCAGCTTCTTGCTCGTTCGCAATGCAGCAGATCTTTACTCGCGGTCGCATCAGTTCAAAATCTCATCCATAACGTCGCCAAACTCGTAAAACCCCGTCTTCCCAACGATCCACTCGGCGGCCATTATCGCGCCGATCGCAAAGCCTTCGCGCGAGCGTGCGGTGTGCGTTAGCGTGATCTGATCCGCCGGGCCGTCGAAGCCGACGCGGTGCGTTCCGGGAATGTTGCCCGCACGTATTGATGAAACGCTGAATTCGCTTTTCACATGCTCGGCGACGATGTCTTTTAGTTTCAACGCCGTGCCGCTGGGTGAATCTTTTTTGCGCGAATGATGCTGCTCCTCGATAAAGGCTTCGTACTCGGGGAATTTCGCGATCAGCTCGGCGGCATGTGCGACGATGCGATAAAACAAATTCACGCCGATCGAGAAATTTGCACCGAAAACAAACGCTCCGTTGCCGTCGCGGACGATCTGCTCGATCTCGGTTCTTTGTTCATTCCAGCCCGTCGTTCCTTCAACGATCGGTACGCCGGCGGCAATACACGTTGCGACGTTCCGTTTCACGGCTTCAGCCGACGAAAAATCTATCGCGACATCCACACCAGCTAGTTCCTCAGGTTGCAGAAGCCCGCGCATAAGCAAGGGCGTAGCACTCAAGTTGGATGTTTCGCCCTCGCTCACGCGCGGGCTTCTGCATACAACGGCAATCTCGTGTCCTTTTTCTTCGGCTAAAGTTTTAATGAGCTTCCCCATCGCACCATAGCCGATAAGTGCTATTTTCATAAACAAATTTTAACAGGATGGACGGGATTCTTCGACGGCTACTTTTTTATTTATCCTTCTCATTCTGTCTATCCTGTTTCAATAGTTTTTTAACCAATTCGACATACAACCCTACCGCATCCTCAAGGTCTTTCTTCAACACAAACTCGTCCTTAGTGTGTGCGACGAGGATCGAGCCGGGGCCGAGCAGCAACGGCTGCCCCCATTTCGGCAGATGCGGGATGTCGGTCGTGAACCGCACTACTTTTTGTTTGAAGCCATCAACGGCGAGCATTTTGACCGGCAGGCTGTATGACAAGATTTCAAGTTCGCCGCGGCCAGCGATGGCTTTTTCAAGAACTGTTTGGATCGGCTCGATCGGAGTTGTCAGACGAATTAGAATTCCTGCCTCGGCCTTTGGCGGGATGACATTGAGTGCGATCCCACCATCGAGCGTGGCAATGTTTACGGTCGTCTCGCCAAAAAACTCGTCATTCGGAAAATCTGCCTTTCGGATATCGTCCAACACATCGATAAGCTTCTCTATCGCCGACTCGCCTTGCTCAGGATAAGCCGAATGCGCGGCTTTGCCTGTCGTGCGGATCATCGACCGGAATGCACCTTTCGAGCCAATTGCCAGATCGTTGTCAGTCGGCTCGCCATTGATCATATACTCGCATTTTGCCGCAAGCGGATGAAGATTTGCGACCTTAGCACCGGTCGAAGCACGCTCCTCTTCGACTGTGTAAAGCAAACCGATATCTTCGATTCCATCTTTTCTCAGTTGCTCCGCCGCCGTGATCTGAGCCGCAATAATTCCCTTCGCATCGCACGATCCGCGCCCGTAAATCTTCTCGTCATCCTCTGTCGGAGCAATAAACGGCGGCACCGTGTCCAAATGCGTCGAAAACCAAACCCGCGGCGTGTCATTCAACGTCGCTATGACGCTATTCTGATTCTCCGATACCGCCTGCAGCTCGACCTTCCATCCGAGTGATTCGAGATAATCGCGCAGATAAAACCCGACCGCTTCCTCTTCGCCGGAAACGGACGGGATGTTCATGAGAGACTTCGTTAATTCGAAAAGGTTCATAGGAAATTCACCACAAAGCCACAGAGAACACCGAGAATATCAAAAGAATTCATTGTGCAGTTTTTTGATCACATCCGCGACATATTCCTCTTTCACCACAAACGTCAGATTTACGCTCGATGTGCCGTGCGAGACGAAAACGATGTCATGACAAATCATGAATGGTGAAACCTACACTTTTAGCGGATTCTAGCAGTTTTGCGTCTGCGGATATAAAATCTTTATCTTTGGGAAACTCTTTGCACCAAACTAAAGCGGCCGCTAGTTGAAGACTATCCAAAGAGCGCAAACCGTATATGGAGGGAAAAGTTCGAGCAAGTGCAACGATTCGAGGTTCGGAGTGGATCAACTCAAATCGACTTTCAATAATTTGTAGCAATTTTTCGGCGACAAGTCTGCGCTGATCTGTGATTTCACCTGTCCGTTCAGAACGTGCAAATGCTGACATAACCTCGACAGGCGTGAACCACGCAATGTATTTACTGACGGGCCTTCGCCACAATCGTCTTGCGTTTTGTGAATTAGCCTCATAGAGGCAAAGCGGAACGATAGCGCTGCTGTCCCAGAAAGACATCAGAATCTATCCTCATTTCGCTCATCAACGACTGCCTGGCTCGTAGAGCCTGCCGGGAGGATCGGAGTTTGGGAAAAAAGCTCCTCCCAATATTCGTCGGGCAAATCTCCGCTCGCATTCATTGACTTAACAGGTTCGTAATCCTCGATCACTTTTTCAAGAGCCATTTCCAATGTTTCGCTATCACTCCCAGCGCCTAACAAGGCTCTCGCCCGTTTTAGATTTGCGGTGTTTTCAATTTCAACTGTAACTAACATGTCTTATTTTCCTCAGACAAATTCTACCACACTAAAACAGCTCGTTATGTAGTCTTTTTATAACATCCGCCACCACATTTTCTTTCACCACAAACGTCAAATTCACGCTCGACGCGCCGTGCGAGACGAGGGCGATATTTACGTCTACGATCGTTGAAAATATCTTTGACGCGAGGCCGGTCGAGGCGCGAAGGCCTTCGCCGACGACGCAGATGACGGCGTAGCCACTTTCTACTTCCACCTCTCCGAGCCGACGAAGGTCTTCAACCACCTTTTCTATCGCATCAGAGTTATCGAGTGTCAGGGCGACCGAGACCTCGGAAGTTGAGATGACGTCGATCACGGTGCGGTGCCGGTCGAAAACCTGAAAAACGGCGCTCATAAAACCATAAGCTCCGAGCATCCGCGCCGAGGTGATGCGCAAAATTGTGATATTTTTCTTATGGGCAATCGACTTGATCTTGTTGGGTGTCTCGCCTGAATGCCCAAGCACCATCGTGCCGATCTCAGCCGGTTCGAACGTATTGCAAACCCGCACAGGTATCGCGTGATCGACTGCCGGTTTGATCGTTTTCGGATGCAGAACTTTGGCTCCAAAATAAGCAAGCTCTGCCGCTTCTTCGTATGACAAAACAGGGATCGTACGGGCGTCGCTACAGATCCGAGGGTCGCAGGTCATCACACCCGTAACGTCTGTCCAAATCTGGAGTTCCGATGCTCCGAGTGCCGCCGCAACCAACGCCGCCGAGTAATCAGAACCGCCGCGTCCGAGCGTAGTCGTCTCACCTCCCCGGCTGGCCGCAATAAAGCCGCCCATCACCGGAACTTCTCCTGCCTCAATCAGCGGTTGAAGTTCAAGCTGCACCAGCTCCTTCGTTTCGTCCCAGATCGGCTGCGCGGCCCCGTATTCGTCGTCGGTAACGATTAGCCGCCGCGAATCCATCTGCCGGGCATTCACGCCTTTCGCCTTCAAAACCTCGGCCAAAAGCCGCGACGAAAGCTGCTCGCCGTAGCTGACAATCGCGTCCTTCAGCATCGAAAGCGGCAGCGAGCGCCGCGAAACACGCATCAGCAGATCGGAGAGCTCACCACGAGCAAACTCCAACTCTCCATTAAACGCATTCGGTGCACCGTCCGCGATAAAGTGCCGCGACACCTCGATGTGCCTTTCAAAATGCGGCTCAAGCGATGCAAAGGCCTCGGCGAAATCGCCCTTCTTTGCGATCTCAAACGCATTCAACAGAGCATCCGTCACTTTCGTCATCGCTGAAACGACAATGACCGGATGCTTCTCAATTTGTGTCGAGACAATATGAAAAACGCGCTCGAAGGCAGCGACGTCTCCGACCGACGTGCCGCCAAATTTCATTACTGTTGGGCCTTGGTTGCTCAATCCGCTCTAGTCGAAAGAACTTTACTCGAAAAGAATCATTCTACGACAGATTCGAATGTTTGGCTCAACGTAGCTCTCGAAAATACGATCTAGATCTCAAAAGGCGGTCCCATCCGTTTGACTGACCCTGCCGATGGTTTGATATCCAAACAACTCAATGTCGGGCGAAAGGTAGCCAACTTTAACAGCCTCTTCCCGAACAAGATCAGTGCTCAGATATTTCTTGTTATCGTCGCAAAAAACAGTTGCGACGATCGCGTCAGCACCTAGTTTTTCAAGTGCGATCAGCGCACCGAGAAAGTTCGCACCGGACGAAATACCTACCGCGAGTCCTAGATCGGCCGCCAGTTTTTGTGCCATCAGTATCGAATCACCGTCTGAGACCGTAATAACTTCGTCCAATTTTGACAGATCGCAGATGGCCGGGATGAATTCATCGGAAATACCTTGTATTCGATGGCTGCCGACGTTATGACCGACGGTCAGCGTTGGCGATTCCGCAGGCTCGAGCGGGTGCATCTTGATGTCGGGGTTCTTTTCGCGAAAGTAAGCGGCCGTGCCCATAATCGTTCCGCCCGTTCCGACACCCGCAACAAACGCATCCGGTTCAAAGCCAACTTTTTGCAATTGTGCCCATATCTCCGGCCCCGTAGTCAAATAATGAGCCTCGGCGTTAGCCAGGTTTGAGAATTGATGAGGCAGAAACACACGTCGGTGCTCGTATTTAAAGGCATCAGCCAACTCGATACTCCCGACAAATCCGCCCTGTTCGTGGCTCACGAGCGTTACATCCGCACCGTAACTCTTGATCAGCGAGATGCGCTCCTTGGCTCATCCAATCGGGCATAAAGACATGCACTGGATTGCCAAATGCATGTCCGATGGCCGCAAAGGAGATACCCGTATTTCCGCTAGTGGCTTCGGCAATGATGTCGCCTTTGCGAATCGTTTCGTCGCGGTAAGCTGAGCAAATAATGTGCAGAGCCATCCGGTCCTTGATGCTTCCGGTCAGATTCAGGTGTTCAGCCTTGGCAAAAATCGTCCGGCGTTTGCCTTTGTAATGAAAATGCACGGCGAGCAGCGGAGTATTGCCGATCAGGTTTTCGACATAACTCGAACTCGTCGGGACCGCACTAAAATGATTTTGATATTCCGCGAGGTTGCTGGTTTTCATATGCTAAGACGTGCAAAAGTGCACGAAATATCTGCATATCACTTCGGATGGGTAATGACAGTGCGATTAGTCACAATTTAAGAATAATTGACGCAGATCAACCGCAGAGAACGGCTCCACCATTAATATTGAGAATTTCGCCGGTAATGTGACGCGACCAATCCGAAAGAAGAAAGCAGATCGAGAGAGCGACGTCATCGGTCGCCGCCATTCGATTCATAGGAATCGATCTCAGAACGCCCTGTTTATATGCCTCATCCTCGAATACTTCACGAACCATGGCAGTTTCGATCCAGCCCGGTGCGACGCAATTGACGCGGATCTTAGGGCAAAGCTCTGTCGCCAGGGCCTTCGTAAACGAGATCTGCCCGCCTTTCGACGCGGAATAGTTTGAATAGTTGGCCTCGCCGCGTTGACCAGAAGTCGATGAAACCATCACAATCGCAGCCGATTCACGCTTTTTCATCGCTGGAACACAAGCCTTCGTCATCGCCCATGCGGATTTGAGATTCGTGTTTATGACCTTGTTCCAAACCTCTTCGCTCATATCCTCAATCGGGGCACCTTCCCAAACACCGGCGTTCAGCACAAGCAGATCGATACGTCCAAATTGTTCGACGGCACGTCTCGCTATCTCTTTTGCAGGCAAAAACTCCGAAACATCGCCCTGCACAGCGATCGCCTCGACGCCTTTTTCCTTGCACATTCGAACAGTCTCGGCCGCCTCGCCACCATTGCTCAGATAATTAACGACGACATTCGCCCCGCCCTCGGCAAGACGCAATGCGGTTGCCCGTCCCACACCGCGTGACGAGCCGGTAACGATTGCGGTCTTACCGGCAAAGAGATTATTTGGAAGCTCGATTCCAACAGGTAATTCAGTCATAAAAAGAAGAAATTAGCCACAGATGGACACAGGTTAACACAGATTTTCGCAAATTCTTATCCGTGTTCATCTGTGTTAATCTGTGGACAAATTATCGCGTTTATGCACGACACAAACCTCCTCGAAGATCAGCCCATCGCCTGGACGCCGACGCCCGAAGTCATCGAACGCGCGCAGCTGACAAAATTTATGCGACAAGTCGGTGTCTCGACGTGGGATGAGCTTTACGCGTATTCGATCAACGATGTAGAGAAATTTACAGAAGAGGTTATTAAGTTCCTCGACATCAAATTCGACCCGCCATACGAAAAGCTGCTCGATCTATCCAACGGCGTTGAGTTTCCGAATTGGTTTGGAACGCGGACGCCCTCGTCCGCAATGAGGGCGAAGCCCGAAGAAATCTCGCCGGAGGAACCGGCGATTGCGGACGAGGGCGTCCGCGTTCCGTCAGCCGGCCTAAACATCACCGAAATGTGCCTCGACCGCTGGCAGACGGACGAGATGAAAGACCAGCCGGCGGTGATTTGGGAAGGTGAAGAAGGCGACCACCGGTCCTACACCTATTCCGAACTTTATGTGGCAGTTGAAAAATGTGTTTCGATGCTGCGGTCACTGAATCTGGGAAAAGGGGATGCAGTAGGGATTCATCTGCCAATGATACCCGAAGTTGCAGTTGCACTTTTAGCCATTAATCGCATTGGTGGAATCGCTGTCCCTGTTTTTTCAGGATATGGTGTCGACGCAATTGCGAGCAGAATGAATGCCGTTGGTGCCAAGGCTATCTTTACCTGTAATGGATTTCCGCGGCGTGGGAAGTGGTTTGACATGCAACAGGTCGCAGCCGACGCAGTAGCGAATGTCCCGACCGCAGAAGTAATAATTTTTGTCGAACGAAAAACCGTCGATGCTAAACCATTTGATAGTGGCTGTGTTTTAAAACCCGTCGCTGACGAGTTAATGGCACACCTTACTAAATCGGTGTTCCGCAGCAAACGAGTACGGCGATGGTCGGCAAACAAACACTTCACAGGATTCGCACTTGGTCTCGCCGGATCCAATATTACGGCCGCCGAAGACCCGCTCATCATCCTATACACCTCCGGCACGACAGGGAAGCCGAAGGGCATTGCTCATACACACGCGAGTTTTCCGATCAAGGCGGCGCAGGATATGGCGTTTGGGACGGATGTCGGCAAAGGCACGCGGATCTCTTGGTACACGGACATCGGCTGGATGATGGGTCCGTGGCTGATCTACGGCGCGTTGATAAACGGCGCGACGATCTGCATCTATGACGGAGCACCCGATTACCCGACGCCTGACCGGATGTGGGAGTTTTGCGCGAAACATAAAGTCGAGGTCCTCGGCATCTCACCGACACTGATCCGTTCTTTGGCTTCGCGGAACGCGGACACTCTTGTCCGCATGGACGCCGCTTCGGCGTCCACATCCTCGGCCCGAAAAGGCTGGTCTCGCGGAGGTCGCCTGCCGCACTTCGATGGCGAAGTTACTCAGTTCATTACTTTTCGACTCGCTGATTCACTTCCTAAACCTGTACTAGAACGACTGAAACTTCAGCTAGAACACAACAAACTTTCTGATGATTTGGAAGAGTACAGGCAAAGAGTCGAGGACTATTTAGATAGTGGGGCCGGCGAATGCATCCTACGCGATCCGCTTTTAGCCTGGGCCGTACAGTCGACGTTACTTAATGAACACGGTAGCAGTTGCGAGTTAAAGGCGTGGGTTGTAATGCCGAATCATGCGCACTTGTTGCTTCGACTTCTACCTGGGCACGAGATGTCGGGCTTTATGAAACGTATCAAGGGTGTCTCAGCGAGAAAGATCAACGAAATTCGGGGGACGACCGGTCCAGTTTGGCAGCCTGACTATTTTGATAGATACATCCGGGATGGTCGCCACTATGCACGCGTGCTTTCGTATATTGAAAAGAATCCGGTCATCGCGAAGATATGCAGGGCGGCGGAAGAGTACGAATTCGGAAGTGCATACAGGAGCGGGGACACTCCTGTCCCCACAGACGCTTCGTCGGCCGGAAGTCTCGGCGGAGGAACCGCCGATGCGGACAAGAGTGTCCGAGCTCCGTTTGAACGCCACGATCTATCGAGTCTGCGCATCTTCGCCTCGACCGGCGAACCGTGGAATCCGGCGCCGTGGTGGTGGTTATTCGAGAAGGTTGGTAACAGCAAGCTCCCGATCATCAACTATAGCGGCGGTACCGAGATCTCGGGCGGCATCCTGATGGGCAACCCGCTACTACCGATCAAGCCATGCTCGTTCCCTGCTCCGTGTCCGGGAATGGACGTTGATATTCTCGACGAGAACGGCCAAAGCGTAGAATCCGGCAAGGTCGGCGAGCTTGTCATCAAGCAGCCGTGGATCGGCATGGCACGCGGATTCTGGCAAGAGAAGGAACGCTATCTCGATTCCTATTGGCGGCGATTCAAAGACATCTGGGTCCACGGCGATTTTGCGATGCGTGACAAGGACGGCCACTGGTTCATCCTTGGCCGATCGGACGACACGCTAAAGATCGCCGGCAAACGCGTCGGCCCTGCCGAGGTCGAAAGCTTGCTCGTCGCTCATCCGCTAGTCACCGAAGCCGCAGTCATCGGCGTCCCCGACGAGATGAAAGGCACAGCCATGGTCGCATTTTGCGTACGGAACGCGGACACACCTGTCGGCAATGAGCGAGCAGCCCGAAGGGAAGATGCGGACCGCGTTCCGTTGGAAGCAGAGCTGAAAGCCCTCGTCGCCAAAGACATGGGCAAGCCGCTTGCGCCGTCAAAGATTCACTTCGTCTCTGCGCTGCCAAAAACCCGCAACGCCAAAGTAATGCGCCGCGTCATCCGCTCCGCATACCTCGGCGAAGACCCCGGCGATCTTTCGGCCTTGGAAAACCCAAATAGTGTCGCCGAGATCGCAGGTGTCAAGACTCAATCCTGACCCTCACGCTGCTAAATGCCGCGTTTCCGGTCAATTCATCTATCACGGTCTCGTCGGTCAGGTCGTTGATTGAAACGCCCTCGTGATTTGCTGCAACGTCGAGTTTTACGCCTTTTCGTCCGTGTCCGTAGCCGTGCGGAATCGAAACCACGCCTTGAGATATATTTTCAGTGATCTCCAGGGGCAGCTCTACCGCGCCGACCCGTGACACGACACGAACAGTCTGTCCGTCGCTCAAACTCAAAATATCGACGTCTTTCGAATTTATCATCACCGTGCATCGATTTTTGCCCTTCATCAGAGTTTCGCTGTTGTGCATCCACGAATTGCAGTCACGCAGATGTCGACGGCCTACAAGGCTGAACGGGAACTCACTATCGGTCGTAAACTGGGCTTCCCTTTTCAACCGGTCGAGGTCCTGAACAAGTATCTCTGGTGCCAAGTTAATGCGTTTGTCCGAGGTCAGTAGCCGTTCCGGCAGGCAGGGCTGCAGTTCTCCCAGATCGATACCGTGCGGGGCTTCTTTCAATTTCTCCAGCGAAAGCTGGTATTTGCCGAACGCTAAAGCCAAATCCAGTTTGACCTCCGGCTTTTCCGGCGCGAAAGATCCGTTATTGCCTTGCAAACGGTGAACTATCTCTTGAAAAATCTCCCAGTCGTACCTGGCGTTTTCAGCTTTCACGAAGAGAGGTTCCGAATACTTCGTAGTATTTCTTACAGCAAAGGTGTTGAAAATAATATCGTAATGCGAGCTTTCCAGATTGGTCGCCGGAGGTAAAATAATGTTCGCGTGGCGCGTGGTCTCGTTGACGTAAAAGTCTATCGACACCATGAACTCCAACTTTTCCAATGCTTTATCAAGCTGTCCGCCGTTCGGCGTGGACAATACAGGATTACCGCAGCTTGTGACGAGTGCCTTGATCTGACCTTCGCCTTCGGTCAGCATCTCTTCGGCAAGGGCCGCGACGGGCAGCTCACCCATAAATTCGGGCAGCTTTCTCACGCGGCTTTGCCACCGATTATGAATGTCCCCGCCCTTAGAGGTTTGCAGCAGATCGAACGCCGGTGCGGTGAACATCGAGCCGCCCGAGCGATCGAAATTACCCGTCAGAATATTGATTGCATTGATCAGCCATTGGCACAGACCGCCGAACTTCTGTGTCGAAAGACCGATCCGGCCATAACAAACCGCACTCTCGGCAGCAGCGAACTCACGAGCAAGGCGGCTGATCTCCGCTGCGGAAATGCCGGTCAATTCCTCTGCCGTCTTCGGCGTGAACTCTTTAGAAACCGCTTGTAGCGATTCAACGCCGTCCGTGAAGTCAGACAGTCTTTCCAGATCAACTAAATTTTCGGCAAACAAAGTCTGAACAATCGCCAATAGCAAAAACGCATCAGCCGCAGGCCTGATAAAAAAGTGCTTGTCGGCCACACGCGTCGTTTCCGTCCTTCGCGGATCGATAAGGACGATCTTGCCGCCGTTTTTTCTGATCGCGTCCAGCCGGTTGATAATGTCGGGAGAGGTCATCAAACTTCCGTTCGAAGCAAGCGGGTTAGCTCCGAGGATCAGAAAAAACTTTGTCCGGTCGATGTCCGGAACCGGTATCAAAAACGGATGTCCGAACATCGCCCAGCTCGCAAAATGATGCGGAAGCTGATCGACCGACGTCGCCGAGTAGTTGTTTTTGGTTTTTATCGCCTTGAGCAATTCACGGCCGTTGAGCATCGTGCCGAGATTATGGACTGACGGATTTCCCTGATAAACCGCAACCGAGTCCCGGCCGTATCGACCTTGAATGTCCAAAATCCGCTTGGCCGTTTCATCGAACGCTTCTTCCCAGCTTATTTCCTGCCAACCAGCATCCGTCCGCATCACCGGCGTTTTCAGGCGGTTCGGGTCTTCGTAAATGTCTTTTAACGCAACAGCTTTCGGGCAGATGTGTCCGCGCGAAAACGGATCAAGCTTATCGCCGGTAATCGACAAGATTTTGCCGTCTTCGTGCTCGATCTCGATCCCGCAGATAGCTTCGCAAAGGTTACAGTTCCGGTAGTGTTTTTCGGACATATAATTCTCTACTTTACGACTTCCCGCCTTCGGCATTGTCCGATGCAGCTTCGGCTTCAAATGCGGAAAAACGCGGAATCCAGCATTTGACCGCGCCTTTGTATTCCTCGTACGGTTTGCCGAAACGCTCGGCCAAATTCTCTTCTTCCAGCGGTCGGAATATCAATTGCCAGATCAGCGAACCCATTAGTGCGTAAAGAGCGACCAATGGCGAGCCTAAAAATAACGCGACGGCCAAACCTTGCCCAACGCCCGAAACCGCCATCGGATTGCGAACATAAGAATATGGCCCGAGAACTACAAGATTGGTCGCATGGTCGAGCGGAAGCGGCGTTCCTTTCCCGATCCGCGACATAAAATAGGCGCTTGTCACACCGATCGAACTTATGACGATGAACATGATGGCGGCCAACGGCCTCTGAAATGGAAACTGAAGGCGCGGAATGCCAAGCTTGTCCTCAAGAACTGTGATCAAGTATGGAAAAACGATCAATATCATCGACCACACAACTAAAATCTGCGTAAATGTTTTGACCAGTATCCAATTCGTAGAGGTCTCAGCCGCCTTGCGAAACATCGTTTTTTCAAACGACATTCCAACAGCGAAAACACCGCTCCAGATCATCGCCGGAAACATCAATGTTACGCCAAGCCAGCCGTATTCGGTGATCATCGCGAACGCAAAGGTGTATATCGCCGCGTAGCTGACCGCGCCCGTAACGAACCAGGCCATAATTTGGGAGTATTCGTGTTGTCGAAAACAAAGCCAAGCGGCCGCCAACGATCCAAGCCCCAAAAATGAAAGGTCGGCCAGCCAGAACGCAAACAGCGAATACTCCGAGTTTTGTTCGAGCATAAAGTAATGCCGTGATGTCGGAAATAAAAACAGCACAGCCCACCAACCGATCACGCCCAGTCCTTGAATAGCAAAATAGACAGCGGCGTAACGAGGCACCTTCCCAATCGAAACATTGTTGTCGCGATTGAGGGATGCTGCCGATTTCGGGATAATGCTCATAGCTTTGTGGCAGATTATATATCTAGTTGCATTCGGAAATAAATGACATGCGGGCCTACAACTAGATTCTTAAAGTTCTGAGAGAAATCAAATCGATGATAAAGCCTTTGGACGATCGCCAGATCAAGCAAGCATGCGTCAAACTATCGCGGGAGCATCCTGAACTGGCTATTGTTTATAACACTTACGGCCCGCCGCCGCTTTGGGACCGGCCGCCTGGCTTTGCGACGCTGCTTTATATTATTTTGGAACAACAAGTTTCGCTCGCATCGGCAAAGGCTTGTTTCGACAAGCTGGCGGCTTTTATCGGTGATGTTTCTCCAGCGCAATTACTTACATTGAGCGATGCTGAACTAAAGACTGTAGGCTTCAGCCGTCAAAAAACCTCTTACGCACGTCATCTGTCCGAGGCGATCATCGAAAAAAGGGTCGATCTTGAGGGTCTTAATCAGTTGTCAGACATTGAAGTAAAAGCCGAGTTAATAAAGCTAAAAGGCGTCGGCGAATGGACAAGCGATATTTATCTGCTCATGGCTTTGCTCAGGCCTGATGTGATGCCGAAAGGCGATATCGCCCTGCACTCGTCCTATCAAAAATTGACCAATGCTGATAAAAGACCTGCGTCGGACGAGTTTGTTGCTATGGCAGAGAAATGGAAGCCGTTTCGGTCGGTCGCGGCACGCCTTTTGTGGCATTTCTATTTATCAGAAAGGCGCAAACCAGCGTTACAGAAGCCCGTGCGTTAGCGAGGGCTTATCACTAACGTTACATTTACGCCCTTGCTAACGCACGGGCTTCTGCATTAACTTGAATTCCGATGACAAAAATTCTCGATGTCGGCTGCGGGGCCAATAAATACGAAGGCGCGATCGGCCTCGATAACAACCCGCGCACGTCCGCCGATGTCATACACGATCTCGGTCAGGTTCCTTATCCGTTCCCTGACAACGAATTCGATCTGATCGTTTCAAGGCATGTCATCGAACACGTGCCGGACGTTATGAGTTTTATCGGTGAGCTTTACCGAATAACGAAAAACGGCGGCCGCATCCGGCTCGTGACGCCGCATTATACAAATCCCGATTGGGCGACCGACCCGACCCATCGAAATCATTTTAACTCATATTCCTTCAACACTTTCACGCCGGAGCGGGCAGTCTTCGATTTTTATACCGATATTCAGTTAAGGCCGGTTCAAACTAAAGTAACACTGCTGAATTTGTGGCGGGCGTTTGGCATCGAATTTATTGTAAATCTCGACCAAAAGTCCGCCAAATTAAGGTTTCTGCGAAAGTTTTGGGAACATTATTTGAGTAATATTATTCGGGGAAAAGAGCTGCATTTTGAGTTTGAAGTAGTTAAGGAAGAACGCGGAGAATCGGCGACGCAGTGATGTGGTAGTAAATCTCCAATTCGTTTCAAAATTATTAGCCAACATTTTGTGAACTTGTATCATCTGTTATCGTTAGTATCTCCGATGTACAAGTATTTCCGAGAGGTTTCTATGAAAAACAGATCAATTTCGCTATTTTTGCTCGCAGTTTTGTTTCTAAATCTGGGTGTGTCTTCATTTGCGGATTCGAAGGCTAAAAAGTCGCAGGCCACTCAATTAGCATTACTTCTGCCCGCTTCTGATGGCGTCGTTACGCTGGATGTAAAACGCTTTTTCGGCGTGGCGTTGCCCAAACTTCTTACGGCTAATCAGCCGATGCTGAACGACATTTTGGGCAAGATCGACGAAATGAAGTCGAAGACAGGCATCGATATTCGCCAGTTCGAGTATATCGCGGCAGGTGTGAGCGCCAAGAAAATAACGGAGAAGGAATACGATTTCGAACCGGTCGTAATTGCAAGAGGCCAGATCAATGCCGGAGCTTTGATCGGAACGGCGAAACTGGCCGCGAACGGAAAGTATCGTGAAGAAAAAGTCGGTGAAAAGACGATTTACGTGTTTGCCGCGAAAGATATTGCCGAACAAGCAAAACAACAAGCCCCGGCAGGAAACACAGGTATGGCGGACAAGGTCATCGGCAAATTGTCCCGCGAGATCGCTGTCACAACAATCGACGCAAACACGCTTCTGTTTGGTTCGCTTCCACTTGTCCGCCAGACGCTGGATGCGAAAACGAAAGTTGGTACTGACCTGACAAACCTTCTCGGTAAGCGGGAAACTTCCGTCGTAAGCTTTGCTGGAAAGCTGCCGACGGGAATTGGAGCGTTTTTGCCGCTCGACAATGACGAACTTGGCAAAAACCTCGATTCGATAAAATACGTCTACGGAAACATGGATGTTAACGGCGAGATTACGTCTGTTAACTTGACCGCTCGCACCGTCCAAAGCTCACAAGCAACCGCATTGCTCGAAACGCTCGAAGGCCTACAAATGCTCGGTAAAGCATTTCTCGGTGGCTCAAAAGGAGCGGATAAGCAGGTTTATGTGCGGATGATAGAAAACGCGAAGTTTTCCGCAAAAGGAAACGAAGTGATGTTCGATCTGCAGGTTCCGCAAAGCGACATTGATGTGCTGATCGGAATGCTGAAATGAACGTCGGCTTCTCTGACGATCTTTCTTGTTCCTTCTTCTTCATCTTATTCTGTGGTCCGCAAAAAACTTAACCACGGATCAAGATGAAAAAGAAGGATAAAGAAAGAAGGAATCACTGAGAGGTTTTCAGCGTCTGCGAAAGTTCCGGCTTGGTGCATTTGCAAACTGCTCGATGTCACGATTCATCGCTCCTTCTTCATCGAACAACGGAAATAGACGCAGATCGCTCGATAAGTAAGCAGCCCGCAACTCTACCGGCCGCGAGCCGGCACGCTTTATCACACGGACACTTGTGCCCCGCACGTTTTCTATCCAGCGTGCGAATTGCTCGGCCCGGCCGACGGTGGCTGAAAGCAAAAGCATCCGAATTCGCGGCGGCGTGAGAATTATCGCTTCTTCCCAAACATGCCCGCGGTCTTCGTCTGCAAGATAATGTGCTTCGTCGAGAATGACGAAGTCGGTCCGCACTTGTTCACCGCCGCGTAGTGCGTCAAATAACTGATTTCGGTATATTTCCGTCGTCCCGACGATCAGCGGAGCATCCGAGTTTTCCTTCCTGTCGCCGGTCAGAATTCCAACGTTTTCCGCTCCGAATTCCTTTGAAAACTCTACGTATTTCGAATTCGTCAACGCTTTCAGCGGTGTCGTGTACCAAGCCCGCTTCCCTTGAGCGAGAAGGCGGCGAATTTCTTCGCGGGCGATCCAAGTCTTTCCGCTGCCGGTCGGGGCCGTTACCAAAACGTCTTCAGTTTCAATGGCTTCAAGGGCTTCGGTCTGAAAATCGTCGGGTTTTAGTGGTTTCTGTTCAGGTACGCCTATTCCCGAAAGCAGGCGTTCGACCGCTCGAAGTTGGTACGGTGTTGCTGCTCCTCGCTGCATTTCGTCGGAACTTTCGCGTGCAAGAACGCGTTTATCGTATCGTTCTGCGTTTGCATGGCGATCCGAACGGCTGCGGCTTTTATTTTTTCGTTTTTGGTCGTATCGCGAGCGAGGCATAACTAGGAATATAGGTGTTTACGGCGTCAAAGTCTATTCTTCCAATTGGCGACCGGAAGTGGTAAAATTGAAATTTGCACCGCAACTCATTGGCGGTGACCTGCGTCTAATTTGCACGGCGAGCAATTTTAGCTGAGTAATTTTTCGTGGATATATCGAATATGTTTGAGCAGGAATTATACAATAACGAAGCTACACAGGTTGAATCGCAGGATGGCGATCTGTTTCACAATTACGAGATCAGGAACTGGAACTACTCGACGGCCTTATACAAGATCCTCGCGATTTCTGCGGTCCTGAATCTGGCGGTGCTCGCGTTTATCGGCCAAACGAACTTGTTGACACTTCGCGGCTGTGACAGCCCTTTTGTCGGCAGGGTTTGCCAGGTTTTGGACATGGCGTATGTCGGCACGGTGCTTTTCGGGACTGAGCGTGAATACGTCGATATGGATTATGAGAAAACCGATCTTGGCGACGCCGAAATTACTTACATCGATGTCAGCGGCGAAACTCCGCCTTTGAGCTATCCCGAAGGTTATTTTCAGATCGCAAATCCGGTCCAGTACGCGATGCGGCAGCAGATGCTCGCAAACCCGACAAATGCCGCCGGTATGCCGATCCCCGGATTCCCAATGACTTCGTCGTTCCCGAACTCGGACAGTGACTTGTTGAAGACTCCTCCACGCCCGCCGGTGGCAAATCCTAATGCGTTCCGGGAAGATAAGCCGCCAACACTTTTCGGCGCTGACGGTGATCGCTCGAGATTAGGCGGCGTTAAGCGCCGTCGCGGCGGTCGTGTCAGGGATGTTGCCGGCACTGATGAATCAGAAAAGCCCGATGACAAGACCGTAGCCGCTGCCACACCAACGCCGACTCCGTCGCCGGATCCGCAGGATACACGGGTCGACCCTGTTACCGGTAATGTTCAGAACTTGCGTCCGTGGAAGGAATTGCGCGTCATGGTGAAAAACAAAATTTCCAGCGACGGACTTGACCTGCAAAGTAACTTTGTCCTAAAAGCCAATGTCAAATTGAACAAGGACGGCAAGATCGACCCGAAGACCGTAAAATATTCCGAGGTAGCGGGCGACAAAAAATTGATCAAAATTGTTCAGGAAGCTCTGGCTGCCTTTAGTGATGGCGGCCAACTTCAGGTCCTGAAAGACTTGAGTGGCAAGGATCTGAGTTTGGAAGTAACACAGGACGAATTGAACGTTTCCGCGGTCGTACAGTCACAAGTTGAATCGCCAGAGCGGGCAACAACTTTAAAGTCTTCTCTGGACTTGTTGATTGGGATTGCAAAAAAATTGAAGAGCGGCGAAAAGGCGGACGATAATGATAGGGACGACCTTGCATTGCTCGAAAGGGCGGTAATTAAAGCTGAGGGGAAAAATCTAATTATCAGGTTCGACATTCCAAAAGCCATGGCCCATCAAATGATTCAAAAGAAACTAGTTGACAAGCCGATTGAAGAAAAGAAACCGAGCGGCAATGCATCGATGAAACCAGTCAACGATACAGCGGTTAAATAAGGTTTTGAATAGTCGTAAAAGCCACAATTCGATTCTTTTCCTGACCACGCTTGGTGTGTATCTCGGCCTTGTGCTCGTTGGTGCGACACCGGTTCTGGGTCATGCCGCGATGACGCGGAGCTTTGAGCTTCAAGATGAGATCGAGGTTAAAGACGATCTTGATAAGAAGCCCGACATAGATGCCGCAATAGAACAGTTTGCATTGACGCTCGAACAGATCTATTTGGTTGCCGCTGAGATTTCTTCAGACCATCCTGAAAAAGTTCATGTCGGTCAATATAACTTTAACTTTTTCATAACGGTCAATCCCCGAGGGGGATCACGCTTTTATTCGCCTGCCATTTTCAATAGCGGTCCGCGAACTCACTCTGGGCGTTACACGCAACCGCTGCACGGTATTTACGATGCTTTTTTGTCCAGGTCGGAAAAGCCGGACGAAAAATTCAGGATCGATTTTGAACTGACGTCAAGCGATGTAGCTCTGCGGGCCACAATTTCCCAGTCGAGCCCGGAAATTGCTGAATCAGTTGCAAAACCCTACATTGAGGCCCTATCTAAATGGAAGGAACGCGAAATATCCGTTCTCAAGTCACTTATATACAGCGCCACAGAAGTTTCGGTTGAGAACAATCAGTTAATCATTGTCACTCGCCTAGCCCGTGGTTCGATCGACCCCTTAATCGCCAAAAGCGCAAAGTAGCGGCGAGCGAATCGATCATTCAATCCTTCAAATTTCACTCGTCATAATCTAAGGTTTTTATCCGTAAGAGTTGCGCGTCTTAGTGCGATATTGCAATCTAATGGATTGCGTTGAATGTGCTTCAACGTTCAACCACCCGATAACTCAGGTGGCACTGACAGGAAGCACGCGTAACTCTTACAACGAGGAATAATATGGCTGTCAACAGTTTTGCAGATAAATTAGTTAAGAAAATATTTGGGTCGAGCAGCGACATCTTTTTGAAGAGCGTCAAGGGCACGGTCCAGCAGATACAGGATTGGGAACCGGCAATTGAGAAAATGTCGGACGATGAGTTAAAGGCCCAAACGCCTAAATTCAAGGATCGCATCGCTGCTGCTCTCATTGGGATTGACGACAAAGCCGCTCGTCGTGATGCCGAACAAGCAGTATTGCATGACATTTTGCCCGAGGCGTTCGCGACAGTTCGCGAGGCTTCGAAACGTGTCACCGGAATGCGTCATTTCGACGTGCAGATGATCGGCGGCATCGCTCTCCATCAGGGCCGAATCGCCGAGATGAGAACGGGTGAAGGTAAAACGCTCGTCGCGACTTTGCCGTCGTACCTCAACGGTTTGACCGGCCGCGGCGTAAACGTCGTTACGGTAAACGATTACCTGGCGTTTCGCGACGCGGAATGGATGGGTAAAATTCATCAGTTCCTCGGCATGTCGGTCGGCTGTATCCAGAACGACATGGATGACATGGAACGCAAAGATGCCTACGCCGCCGATATTACCTACGGAACGAATAACGAATTCGGCTTCGATTATCTTCGCGACAATATGAAGTTCGACGTCGAATCACTCGTTCAACGCGATCACTATTTCGCGATCATCGACGAAGTTGACTCGATCCTCATTGACGAAGCCCGAACGCCGCTCATCATCTCAGGTGCTACTGATGACGCGACCGACAAGTATTTCACGGCGAACGAGATCATCCCTAAGCTCGAACGCGGCCACAAGGACGAAGAAACCAAGGTCACGACCGGCGATTACCTTCTCGACGAAAAGAATCACTCCTCGGTATTGACCGAGCAAGGTGTTACAAAATCAGAGAAGCTGCTTGGTGTTTCGAATTTGTACGATCCGGCGAATATGGATCTTCTCCATTGCGTCGAACAGGCATTGAAGGCCCACACGCTCTATAAAGTCGATCATCATTACGTCGTGCAGGAAGGCGAAGTCATCATCGTTGACGACTTTACGGGCCGTTTAATGCAAGGCCGCCGCTGGTCGGACGGGTTGCACCAGGCTGTCGAAGCCAAAGAAGGCGTGAAGATCGAAAAAGAGAATCAGACGCTTGCCACGATCACGCTGCAAAACTACTTCCGCATGTACGAAAAGCTTTCCGGCATGACCGGAACAGCCGAGACGGAAGCCGAGGAATTTGGTACGACCTACAACATCGACGTAGTTATTATCCCGACTAACCGTTCGATGGTGCGTGTAGATAACTCCGACATGATCTACCGAACACTGCCCGAAAAGTGGGATGCGGTAGTCGATGAGATCAAGGAGCTTCATGCCGAAGGCCGGCCCGTTTTGGTCGGTACGGTTTCCGTCGAAAACTCCGAGCTGATCTCGGAACGCCTAAAATCTATTGGCATCAAGCACAACGTTCTCAATGCCAAATATCACGAACGCGAGGCCGAGATCATCGCACAGGCTGGCCGCAAGGGAGCCGTAACTATAGCAACCAACATGGCCGGTCGTGGTACCGATATTCTGCTCGGCGGTAACCCCGACTCGCTGGCGGAAGAGTATCTGAAACGGATGGAGATCAACCCGGACGATGCGACGCCGGAGCAATTAGAAGAGCAGTTGAGAAAGGCGAAAGCTGTCGTTGCTGCGGAGCACAAGGAGGTCGTCTCCGTCGGCGGACTGCATATATTGGGCACCGAGCGGCACGAATCTCGCCGCATCGACAATCAGCTTCGCGGACGTGCGGGTCGCCAGGGCGATCCCGGTTCATCGCGATTTGTATTGTCGCTGGAAGACGATCTGATGCGTATTTTCGCGGGCGACAAGGTCCGCTCGATGATGGAATGGCTTGGCATGGAAAAAGGCGTGGCGATCGAATCGAAGACCGTTTCGAAGCAGATCGAACGCGCCCAGAAGGCCGTCGAGGCACGCAACTTCGAAACTCGCAAACACGTTCTCAAATACGATGACGTGATGAACAAACAGCGCGAAACTATTTACGGTCTGCGTCGCCAGTTGATGTTCGAACCGGAACACCGCGATTATCTACTGGGTGACACCGGCGTTGCGAAGGACCTTTTACACGATCTGACAGCAAGCTTTCTGACACTTGAAGCCGGGCCCGATAATTGGGAAGTTGAAACATACGCGGCTGAGATCGAGAGCATCTACGCTCTCGATCCGGCACGCGATGCGGATGTAAACTTCAAACGTATGAACCCGGAGCAGATCGAGGAAGCGATCTGGAAAAAGGCTTCGGCCATCTACGCGTCGAAGGAAGAGATCGCGGGCGAAGAGAGTCTGCGGGCATATGAGCGTTATATCATGCTCAACATCATCGACTCGCAATGGAAGGATCACCTCGCATCCATCGATCAGGTAAAACAAGGCATCGGACTGGTCGGATACGGACAGAAAGACCCGCTTGTCGAATACAAAAAGCAGAGCTTTACGATGTTCCAGGACATGCTCGACCGTATCGATACGAACACGACGAAGGCACTGTTCCACCTAGAAATAGTTACCCAGGATGAACGCGACGAACGCGAACGCCTCGAACGCCTTGAGCAGCAGCGTGCCCGAAAACAGGCCGCCGGAATGGCCTTTACCGGTGCGATGGCCTCCGCCGCAAGCGCAGGTGAGGAAGCGATGCGCCACACGCCGTTCGTCCGTGACCACCCAAAAGTAAAACCGAACGAGCCGTGCTATTGCGGCTCCGGCAAGAAGTTCAAAAAATGCCACGGAGCTGGAGTTTAGAAGTAAGAATCTAAGGGCAGAACGGACATTGCATATCGTTCTGCCCTAACTGTCACTCAATTCATTTCTATATCAATATGAGAACTCGCAACATTTTATTTATCTGCCTATTATTACTGATTTCAGCAATTTCAGGATTCGCCCAGCGGAACCCGCGTGACGAAGGCATAACGCTTTATAATGAAGGGAAATACGAAAAAGCGGTCGAGCTTTTAGAGGGCGTACTTGAAGCAAACGACAAGAACCGCCTCGCCTGGATTTATCTCGGAGCGTCATTCGTCCACTTAAAAGAGAGCGACAAAGCTATAAAAGCATTTCTTAAGACAAACTTTGTCGATAAAGCCAATGCACGTGTTTACGACAGAAGCTTTAAAATTACTTCGAGACCACATGCTAAATACACGGCCGAAGCACGCAGAAACAACACCGCGGGAAATATAAAGGTCGCAATCGAACTTCGATCTGATGGTAAAGTCGGCTTTGTCTTTCCCTTTGTTACGTTACAAGATGGCCTAACGGAAAGTGCTGTTAATGCTGCCAAGGGTATTCGTTTCGATCCAGCGGTACAAAATGGAGTTCCGATTACAGTTGTAACGATAATCGAATACAGCTTTGCGACATATTAGCCGGAGATTCTTCCATTTGAAGTTCTCGTTCACCTATGAAACCTGCTTCGCGGATTCTAGGGCAAGTACGAACTTGGCACTGGAATGTCGCCCGCTTGGCCGAATTGCTGAACGCTTATCCCTTCGGTGGATTGCCATAAAAACCACTGTCCGGTTGATGGCCGGAATACAGCCACATCGTCGCGGCCATCTCCGTCATAGTCGGCGGGAACCGGAATATCTCCCGGCTCTCCCCAAATACGAAACAATGTGCTGTTATTGGCGCTGAGCTTAATGTGCCATCGCCCATTCGACGGCAGATATATCGCAAGATCAGTTATGTAGTCGCCATCGAAATCGCCGGAAACAGGTATTGCTCCGGCTAGGCCCCATTGATCGAAAACTCGATTTCCTCCGCCCCAGTAAAGATGAATGAAATTGGTGATGGAACTTCTGTAAACGGTGGGGTTTGATTCGAAGCCGCCTTTATAGTTCCCCAACATCGGAACGTCGCCCGGATCTCCATACTGAAAAACCTGCGTGTAATAATTTCCGTATTGTGACCCCAAGCGGTACCACGTTTTGTTTGAGGCCCGATAGACATCGAATGACGCGTGCCTAAAGCCAGCACTTGTTCCTGGTATAGGGACATCGCCCGGCTCGCCCCATTGCTGATGAGAGAAAGTGGTGGTTGATGAATTTATCCAGTACCATGTGCCGTTGGATTGGCGGAACACCGCGATGTCCGTCTTGGCGTCACCGTCGTAGTCGGCCGGAGCGGGCAGGTCGGTCGCTTCGCCAAATTGAAAGGTTGTGTATGTAGTCGCTCCGCGAATGTACCAAGTTCCGTTCGACGGCCTGAATACCGCGAAATCGGCCCTTTTGTCGCCATCGTAGTCGAATCGTGCAAACGGCGCATCGAGCCGCCCGTCTGTATCAATACGGGCAAAGTTTGAGATCGCTCCATTAAAACCTCCGGCCGCCAGGATCTTCCCGTCTGGGTCGATAACTAAAGAATAAACAGCGGGCGTGGATGGGGCAGGGGAGGTAATGGGAATTTCGCGTACCGAGCTATCACGCGAACCATCCGGGTTAAACCGTCCGGTAAGATGATACGCGTAGTCGTTCGGCCCGAATGGAGCAAATCTTTTGACCGCTCCGCCCACCACGATCTTTCCATCTGGTTGGATCGCGGTCGATATAACGGGCTGTACCTGTTGGTCCGCCTGGGCGAGCACGAATGTCGGATCCACCGAACCGTCGGAGTTTAGCCTAATGATATTCGTATAGGTGTCTTGCCCGCTGGTAAGCGTAAACCTACCGCCTACAATGACCTTACCGTCGGCCTGTCGTGAAACGGTGACAATGGAGAGAAAAGACGGTGTGCCGGTACCTGCCAAGACTGGCGGCACAAACGAAGTGTCAAGCGTTCCATCCGAATTCAACCTTGCAATGCCGGTGCGCGCCGCTCCCGCAATATTGTTGAACTGTCCGCCAACCAGGATCCTTCCGTCGGGTTGAAGGGTAGTGGCCAACACGTCGCCGTTACCTCCCGGCAAAGTAGGCAAGGCATTCGCAAAAGTTGCGTCGACCGATCCGTCCGCATTCAGCCGGGCAATATTGGCCCGCGGCAAACCGCCCACGGTCGTAAAAACTCCGCTAACATATATCTGGCCGTTCGGTGCCGGCACGATATCCGAGACGATTATGTCGATCTGTGCATTGAATGTCGGGTCGGACGATCCGTCGGCATTCAATCGGACCACTCCTTTACCGCCGTAGGCCGAACACAGTATCTTCCCATTCGATTGTAAAGCGACCGTGTTGCCGTTTATTGAAAGATTGGTTGGAGATGAGAAGGCTATGTCGCTCATGCCATCCGCTTGAAAACGCAACACAGCCGGAACTGTATTCGAAGGTCTGGCGGCAAGAATCTTGCCGTCCGGCTGCCGGACGATCGTATTAATATTTCCGGCGCTCGGCACAAACCCGCCTTGAGTTTGAGAAATAACCTCAACCGAAGACAAGCAAATTATGGTGGTCAACAGAAAAGCGGTCGATAAAAAAATACTTAGCGAGAGTTTCATTTCGAAATAAATCCTTTTGTAGGATCCGCCCAACGAAGGGTGAAGTCCGATATTGGCGGTCGTCGGCAGATTAACACACACTAGCAATAAGTCGGATGAACTTTTCGCTGGGTATGGTTCGTTAAGAGGTAACTATAGATAAAAAAAGGCAGAACGCGTAACAGGATACCGTTTTGCCTTTACACATTGCTTCTTCCTTTCTCATTGTTCGAGGTGGAAAAAGCTTTGTTCCGAAATGTTTCGGCCAAAGAACTCCGTCATCTCATCTAGGAATTACCATTCCCTGCGAAGCCCAGGCCTGCCAGCGGCCGTCTCGCTTGATAAACGTATCGGTGAAGCGAAGGCTCATTTCCATCGGTTTACCGGAAGCGTCCTTACCCTTCATATGACCTATGCCCGTGACAATTGCCGAATTTCCGTCTACGCGGACATTTAGATCTTCGGTCGTCATCGAATCAAACACGGTTTTGTCGGCCATCAGGCCGTCAATCGCCTGTCGTTTGTTCGCCACGTCGCCGGTCATAAAACTGACCTCGGTAAAATCCGACGCATAGTTCTTTTCCAGCCATGCAGAATTACGGTTTTTTATGGCATTGATCCAGTCAAGCTCCATGTATGTGAGCATGTCGGAATCAGTCAGGCCGCCGCCCGCGTTACTGACAACCTGCCATTTGCCGCCACGCTTTTCCAGAAAATGCACGCTACGCGAATAGGAAATCCGTTCGCTGCCGTCGGCATTTTTTGTAGTAGTCGTGTTTCGATGGACGACGGTCGCGGACACGGGCGAGCAGGTGATCATAAAGTGGTCCGGCACTGTCGTTCCGGTCGGCGGATTTGTCTTGTTCCGCTCAAAGGTCTTCATCGTCGCATCAATGGCCGATGTTTTATTTACCATAGCCGGAAAACCGATATAGTCGGCGGCGTAGATATTCATCAAGGCCGTTTTATCCCCCGCTTGCCCGGCTTTGCTCCATATCGTGTCGAACGCTTCGAGCGCCTTTTTGTCCGCGTCGCTGCATTGACCGAATGCGTTTCCAATCGTAACTGTCATCAAAATCAAAATCCCAATTGTGTACTTCATCGAAATTCCTCCATTTGCATATCTCGAGTCGGAGCGTTAAGAAAAAGCAAGGAGATAGCTTCCCCTTGCTTTTCAAAATGAACTGATTATCTGTTTGCCGGCGGCGGTGGTGGTGGTTTGGCCGCGTTTGCGGCTGAGTTCGATTCTGCCTTAGTGTCGGCTGTCTTTGCCGGTGCGGCCGTAATCGCTGTCGCGTGACCGCTGGCTTGGCGCCAACCGTCTTTGGTTTTGCTCCAAACCTGCGTTACGCGTATCGGGCCGTCAGCAACCGGTTTGCCCTTGTTCATCCCTTTTGCCATGGCACGCGCAATGACAACGGCTCCGGTGCCTTCCGGATTTATTCGAACATTCACTTCGTCGTAAGCAAAAGAGTCAAATTTTGTTTCGCCCGACTTGAACGACGCAAGCCTTTCGGCCTTGGTTTGCACCGAACCGTCCAGGTTCACCAGCATATAATTGTCCGCGTAGGTTTTCTCAAGCGTCGCAACATCGTTTTTGGCAAGTGCGGCGGCGGTTTCATTGACCAGCTTTTTGAGATCGGCCTCGATGGCGGCATTGTTAACCGGAGCTGTGGCTGCGGCATTATTCGCCGAATTCGCCGCATTTGTGGATCGATTTCCGGCATTTCCCGCACCGGAGTCGCCGCACGAAACTAACAAAAGCGATGCCACGATTAGCATCGACGATACAAAAAATATTTTTCGCATACATTTTTCCTCTCTCAGAATTAAGAGATGCGTGACGTGAGCAAACATGGCCGCTGCCGCATCGTATGACAGCCGCCCGCTCGTGGCCTTGGATCCCGAGTGTACTGGAAGATTGGATGATTTATACGCCTGTTCGGAAGGCTAGTCAAGACTAAAATGCTCAGTTGGTGATCCGTATAGGAGTTCCGACTTTAGCTGGCCTTCTTATATAACAGGCCTGATGAAGCAGGAACTCCAAACGTTTACTTGATCTTCTTCAAACTTCCCTGCCCGCTGATCTGGCGTGAGCCGACAACCTTTTCAGCCTGCGCAAATGCACGAAGGAAGTTTTCGCCGAGGACTTTGCGAATCTCCTGTTCGGTGTAGCCGCGTCGGAGCATTTCGTAGGTGACGAGCGGGAGGTCTTCGGCTCCGTTCATTCCGGCGGGAAGGTACGGGACACCGTCGAAGTCCGAGCCGAGGCCGACGATATCGATGCCGGCGATCTTTTTGATGTGGTCGATGTGATCGACGATCCGTGCGTAGGTTGGCATATAGATCGGATTGGCATTTTCAAGTTTTCGGATCGCGTCGTCGATCGCTCGTTGATCGCCTTTTAAACTTTCATTGATAGCGGCTATTTGATCTCGAAGTTTTGCCGAGCGTTCGTTCCCTTCGCTGTTCGTTCGAGCGTCAAGGAATGCTGGGAAAAAATTCAACATTATCACGCCACCGTTTTTAGCAACACGTTTCAGGATATCGTCGGGAACATTGCGGGTGTGGTCGTTGACGCCGCGTGCCGACGAATGCGACGCGATGATCGGGGCGGTCGAGACGTCGAGGGCGTCGTTCATCGTCTTGACCGAAACGTGCGAAATGTCGATCAGCATTCCCAGACGGTTCATTTCGCGAACCACTTCTTTGCCGAAATCGGTCAAACCGTTGTGCTTTTCGTCTCGATGGGCATCTGCCCAGTTCGTCGCGACATTGTGTGTCAGCGTCATGTACCGGACGCCGAGCCGGTAGAAATTTCGCAAGGCGTAAAGCGAGTCTTCGATGACATAGCCGCCTTCGATGCCCATCAGGATACAGATCTTTTTCTGCTTTTTCGCACGGCGGATCTCGGACGTTGTGGTGCAGGAAATAAAGCTGTCCGGGTTTCTCTCAACTTCCCTGTTCGTCGCATCGATCATGTCCGTCGCCCGCCGCATTGCTCCGCCCGTCTTCATCGTGCTGCCGGAAACGTAGATGGCAAAAAACTCGCCGGTAATGCCGCCAGCCTTCAGCCGCGCAACGTCGGTGTGGTATGGATCGCCGCCGAGATGAAACTTCCCGACCGAACTATTGCGAAGGTCGTAGTCTTCGTCTACCAGCGGCGATGTAATATCGTTATGACCGTCAATAACGATGGCCTTTTTGTGGATCTTCAACGCCTTTGCCCAGATGGCCGGATCGGCGTCCTTCGGCATTGTCTGTGCGAATAATGGTGTTGCCAAATAAAGGAAAATTGAGAGAGAAACCAAAATTGCGGAAAGTCGTTTGTTGTTCATATTTTCGATTAGTAAGCCGTTATTGAGAGTCTAACGCGATTCCTGAAAAATCGAAAATAGAAAGGCGGGGAGGAGAACCCGCCGTCTTGTGTCATTTAACGTGACGGACTATGGTCTGCGCGGATAGTCCTGCTGATCGTGCTTTTGTCTGTAAATGTGACGGCTCGATTAATTCAGTTCGTGCTGGAGACGAACGCGTTCACGAGCATTCAGTCCGTCGCCAGATGCTCGAAAGCGGTTCTCCATACGCTGGATTTGAACCTGTTCGCGTGCAAGCCGGCCCGTTTCGCGAGCGGTAAGTTCTCCCGATTGCACGCCTTGTCCGATACGCTGACGTTGATTTTGTTGACGATCGTTGACGCTCCGGGGCCAGTGTTTTCCCTGAGCAAATGAATCAGTTGAAAGTGCGAATGTTAGGGCAAAAAACCCAAATGCAATACCGAGTATTGTTTTCATTTGTTACTCCTTGTTCTTTATTTAATTTTTGCCCGGGCATATATTAAGACGGCCCAATTTCATGAATAGCCGAAAAAAGTTCTTGCGATAAATTAGCGAGCAGCCTTTCAAAAACACGGGCGTTTATTGCGTAGCCGTTTGTTTTTGATCGCGCGGTTTTGCGTTTTTGACGTATTTATCGAACCACTGGACCATCTCAAATAGAGTGTGCTCAACCGATTCCTTCGCCGAATATCCATGCGATTCGAGCGGAAGCATCACAAGCCGTGCCGTGCCGCCTGTGCCGCTAATTGCGGCGAATAAACGCTCAGACTGGATCGGAAAAGTGCCCTGGTTGTTGTCGGCCTCGCCATGCATGAGCAGGATCGGCTCGTTGATTTTGTTGGCATAGAAAAAAGGCGACACCTTTGAGTAAAGCTCCGGAGCCTCCCAAAACGTGCGTCGCTCCGACTGAAATCCGAACGGCGTCAATGTTCTGTTATAGGCACCGCTCCTGGCAATTCCTGCACGAAACATGTCCGAATGCGCGAGCAGATTCGCCGTCATAAATGCGCCGTAACTGTGCCCGCCGACACCGACGCGGTCACGATCGACTACACCCATCTCAACACCTTTGTCGATTGCCGCCTGCGCGGAATCAACAACCTGTTTGATAAACGTATCGTTGACAGTTTCTGGATCGCCAACTATCGGCATCGTAGTGTCGTCAAGAACAGCGTAACCCTGGAGCAGAAAAAACAGATGTGAAATTCCGCCCATTTGGGTAAAGCGGTTTGTCGATCCCGATACCTGTCCGGCTGTTGACGAGTCGGTAAACTCTTGCGGATATGCCCATATCAAGGTCGGGAGCGGCGTTCCCGGCTTGTGTCCCGGCGGCGTGTAGAGTGTAAACGAAAGATCGACGCCATCGGCCCGCTTGTATTTTACGAGCTGTTTGTTGATGCCGCGAAGCTGTGGAGCCGGATCGGTAAAGTTTGTTATTTGTTTCGGGCACGGCGGTTATGCAATCAATAGACGCCGGGTAGACAAGCAGATCCAGTATAAAGATTAGGTGGTTCATTCATCGATTCTTTTCGTGTGATAAATTCATGTGCCATCATCTTTTAGCAAGGCGACAAAACTTTCGTAGCTATTTTTGGAGGAGCGAAAGATTTCTTCGAGTTTGTTGGCCTGTTTTCAAATTATCCGTCGCAAAAACGGCCGATCGCCCTGCGGCGACGCTCCGGTTCCTGTCAGAAATATCTCATCGCCATTCTGCCTAATGACCGTTGTTCCGTTTGGAAGTGTTTTCGTCACAGGTGTGCCGATGTCGTTGTATCGATCGTTGACATTGGTGTCGGACACGAGCGTGCTACTGGCTGGATTTCGATAATCCGTAGAGAAAATACGGCGACGCTGTGTATCGCGGTTATAGTCGAAATACAACATCAAACCGTTTTTTTCGCCGAATATTCTTCCCTGAAAGCGATGCTCGGTTTTCAGCACTTCAACCGTTGCCGACGTAAACGGTGCCGAAAGTGACATCAGCTTATCTCGCGGTGTGACCTTTTTTCGCGGATCGCCGCCGTCGAGAGCTTCTGCCCACATCAGCATCGGCTGCTTCCGATGGCACCCAGGCATAACCACGCGGACCAACCGGTACACCCTGGACAGGTAGGTTGTCCTGTAGCGGCAGATTGACGATCGTCTTTACAAACTTTCCGTTCGCATCCCACACTTCGACTTTTTTCGGGAAGCGGTTGAACGGAAACTGGTACGAGAACGGACGCTCAATCCGCGAGGCAAGTATGTATTTTCCATTAGGCGAAAAATCCACATTGTCGTAAATTGCAGGCGAGCCGATCTCGCGGACCTTGCCGTTAATTTCTATCATCGCAAGCTGCGATGTGGCGTAATATTCGAACAACTTTTCATCGTTCGGGCTTTTGAGCAGGTCCTGAAATGTCTGCACCGCTCCGCTCCTGCCGGACGTTTCCTGAATATTCGGTTCGTTTGGCGTAATATTTTGATAAGCGGGAGCAGTCCCGCGTTTTGACGGCACAAGCGTCGCCGAGATCGTCTTCGAATCTTCCCAGCCGAAACCGCCGAACGCAGTGTTGACGAACACGTTTTTCACTTTCGTCGCCTTTGCGCTTCCTGTGTCGATTATCCAGAGTTCGATACCGGCGGGCGTGATATTCCCCGCAGCGATGTATTTTCCGTCCGGTGACCATTGCAGTGAAATGATCTGTGCTCCGGACGGCAGGCTGACCGATGTTTCCTTTCCGTCCGAAATATTCTTCAACTTCAGGCTGACCGAGTAAAACTGTCGGTGCTGGCCGTTTGTATTCGGGTTGATCCGCAGCCCGGCAATGCGAAGCATTGGTTGTGCGAGCTCCGATATCGGCGGGTAACGCAGCGGCTCAAGCAATGCAATTTTATCGCGTGTTGGTGAGATTGACGTGGCCGGGATCGCCGGTGCGTTCAGCACATCCATGATCTCTTTTGGCGGAGTTTTATACGCACCTTGTCCAAACGCGACAATGCCAAACATCGCAACGCAGAAAATACTAAACACAAAAATAGAAACTCTGTTTTTCATATATCCTCGATTGCTAATTTTTACTTCATCCGCTGAAGTATTCTTCCCGCGATTGTCGGAATGGCATCGCGATCGTTTGCGTGATTCTCGGTGTAAACGACGAGCACGAATTTAAGTCCTTCCGGCGTTTCGATATATGCGGCATCGTGCCTCGTTTTGCTCGTCCAACCTGCCTTTGACCAGAGTTTTGCTCCCGCCAACTTCGCATCGATCAACGCCTTGCCGGTGAAGCCTACCGACTGATCGTCCGGATCGCTCGACGGTGCGAACGGATCGCGTTTCATTAGGCCCATCATCAAACTTGTTCGCTCCGGTGTGTTCATCCGGCCGAGCACGATCTCGGCCAACAGGCGAGCCGTCGCGTTGGTCGTGATCATATTGCGGTTCTGGCCTTTGTAATTACGCGACTGCTGTTCGATCCCATACGCATCTTCGCAAAATGTCTTTTGGTTAATGTTGCTGTTCGCATAACCCATCGACGAAAACCAGCGATTCACGCGGTTTCGTTTGAATTGCCACGCGTCAAATTCCTTCGGCGGCAATTCACTGCCGCTCGAAGTGTCGGTCAGCACATCGAGAATGTACTGTGTCGCCTCGTTTGACGAATCGACGATCATATCCTTTAGTCCACGCGATAGCTCCGGCGTCAGCGCGACTTTGCCGTCCTCAAGCTGACGTTCGAGCGCCGCCATGTAGAACATTTTGACGACACTTGCGGGATAGATCGGCCTCTCGCCCGCGACATTTGCCCACTTCAAGCTTTTAGGATCGCGAACGTCAATCAGCGTCGCTGCAATCTCGTCCGCTTTGAAGTTTTTTCCGTTAGCCGGATCAAGAACTGCTACGACAGCCTCTTTGAGCATCGTTTCAAGTTCGGCAGATGCGGCGAGCCGCGGCGCCTGATAACTCTTTGGAGCGGATATCTCGATCTTCGACCGATTCTTCTGGGCAGGCGCGTGGGAATAAACAACACAGAGAATGACAACACAAAAAATGGCTCTTAGCACGTTTTTCATTTAATTAGCTATTGAAATCTTTACGGAAAGTAGTTTTCAGAGTATAAACGAAAAACGGTTTCTAAAAAAGTACTCTCCTAATAATAAGCATGACAGATGAAAAGCTCGTTCGCGGCATCGGCCGGTGGGACCTTACCGCGATAGCGATAAATACGATTATCGGGACTGGAATCTTCATTCTCCCAGCCCGTGCCGCCGGTATGATCGGCGATTTTAGCCTGATAGCGATAATTGCGTGCGCCGTAATTGTCGGGCTGATCGTGCTTTGTTTTGCTGAAGTTTCAAGCCGGTTCGACACGACGGGAGGCATGTATCTTTATGCAAAAGAAGCCTTTGGGCCAGTGGTGGGATTCGAGGTCGGTTGGCTTTACTGGATCGTTCGCGTTGCGACATACGCCGCAAACTGTAATGCATTCTTAATCTATCTAAGCTTTTTTTATCCGTCGGCAAACGAAGGTTGGCTGCGAATCCTGCTGATTTGTCTCATCCTTATTCCAATGACCGCGATCAACCTGATCGGCGTACGGCAATCGACGATCCTTACAAACGTTTTTACCGTCGGAAAGATTTTGCCTCTTTTGGTTTTCGTGATGGTAGGTATTTTCTTTATCGACCCGGAAAACTTTACTTTCGCCAAGTCGCCGATATACACGGATTTTTCAGCCGCCGTTTTGTTTCTTATCTACGCCTATGTTGGATTTGAAGCCGCCGTGATTCCCGCTGGCGAATCAAAAAATCCGCAACACGACCTGCCTTTTGCATTGTTTGTGGCACTTGGATTCTGCACAGCGTTGTACATCTTGATCCAAACCGTCGTGATCGGCACGTTGCCGGAACTTGCGGCATCAAAAACGCCGATTGCCGACGCCGCCGGTAAATTTATGGGCGGTTTCGGTGCGGCCTTCATCGCTGTCGGAGCGTTGATCTCAATTTTGGGAAATCTTAACGGCGGTTTTCTGGCTGCATCGCGTCTGCCTTTCGCAATGGCCGAACAAAAAGAATTGCCGCAAGCGATAGGTCGTATCCACTCCAAATTTAAGACTCCGTATATCTCGATTGCAATCACGAGCGTGGTCATTCTGGCGTTTACAATTTACAGTTCGTTTTTCACCGCCGTAACAATTGCGACCGTTACGCGCCTTTTGGTTTATGCGACCACCTGCCTTGCACTGCCGGTGTTCAGACGCCGTAGTAATGCTCCCGAAGCTAAATTCCGTGCACCGTTGGGCGTCGCCGCGACCGTTCTTTCGCTTGCTCTGATCGCGTGGCTTTTAACCGATGAAAAAGTGCTGACGGAAAGCCTTCCGATTCTCGCTGCGATTGGCGTTGGCCTGTTAGTTTATTTGGCGTATAGATTTCTCGGAAAAGCGTAACGGACAACTTCATAACTTTCCGAAAACACCACCGCCGAGAAAATGTTCTCGCAAATATCCGATAGTATCGTTCAGCGTTTCCTGCGGATCACGAGGTGAGAAGCCTAATTCCTCTTCGGCCTTTGACGAATCGAAATACCAAAAAAACTCGGCCTGTTCGACTTCGTTCGGAGCAACCGGAGAAGCCTTGCCCCAGTGTTTGAAAACGGACTCGATGATCGTTGAGCCTGCCATCGCAAGCTTTTTCGGCACCTTCAGCATCGGAGCCGAAACACCGGACAACCGTTCCAGCCTGCCAAAGAATTCAGGAAACGTCATATTCGCCGCACCGAGCAGGTATTTTTCCTGGTGTTTTCCTTTTTCGACAGCCGCGATAAACGCTGCGGCCGCATCGCGCACGTCGACGAAATTCAGACCGCCGCTAGGCGAATACGGAATTTTCTTAGCGAGAAAATCGAGTACCGGTTTTGTCGAACTGAGCCGCTCGTCGTCCGGCCCGAGCAGCAACGATGGGTTCATAATCACAAGCCTTCGCCCTTCGCCGTCAAAGTCCGCCAATGCAGTTCGTTCCTGATAATATTTCGAAGCGTAATACGCCCATCGCGAGATGACATCGACCGGTTGCGGAAATGTCTCGTCAAAAACCTGCTCGTCCTCGCTGACGGCGATCGTCCCGCTTGACGAGGCGAGGATCATCGTTTGCACGCCTGCTTCTTTCGCAGCTTCGCACAGAACTCGCGTCCCCTCGACATGAATTTTATTCATCGCGGCGGCGGCTTCGTTGTCACGCGAAACCTTGCCGGCGAGATGAAAGATCGTCGAAACATTTTTTACAGCCTTGGCCACATGATCGCGGTTCGTAACCGAGCCCTCGACAGCCTTCACGCCCGCGTCCTTCATCCACTCCGGCACGCTCGAAGCCATCACACGCAGATGCTTTTCGCCCGCATCGAGAAATTGCCGGACAATGTGCGTGCCGAGAAAACCAGTCCCGCCGGTGATGAGTATTTTCTTTTCAGTTTTTGATAACGCTTTTGTCTTTGCCATTTTATTATCGCCACAGAGATCACAGAGTACACAGAGAAGAAAAAAGAACATTTGCAGCAAGTGAATGCAGATCGACGAAGATAACATCTGTGTTGGTATCTGTGTTTATCAGTGTTCATCTGTAGTCAGAATTGTTCCTCCATGTTCTCTGTGCCTCTGTGGTGAATCTTTTCGTCCTAGTTATCGATCACAGGTTCCTGCTTCCTCGATCTTCGCCGCTCGGCCTTCCATGCTTTTCTGATTGCATCAACGTCAAATTTCTCACGCTTACCGTCGCGCATATTTTCGATCTCGTGCTGCACGCGAGCGGCGACCAATCTATACGCCTCGGTATTTGGCACGCCTTCAGTCATTTTTTGCAGCTCGTCATATTCGAGAAAGCGTCCGACTTTTGCACCGACTTTTGCTCCGATGCTTTTCCCTTTCGGGATGATCGTGCCCTTTGGAAATGCGTCGAATGTGCCCCAGATGTAAATCGGCAGAATACCGATCTTTTGATTCAAAGCAAGGTAGCCAATGATCGGTTTGAATTCGGCGATCTGTCCCGATTCTTGGCGTCCGCCTTCAGGAAAAATCAGCGCGTTATAGCCTTCGTTAAGGATTTGCGTGACGTGACGAAGCGATTGCCGCAGGCTGCCGGTGCGTTCGATCGGGACGAGCGTCGTGAAATTGTTCATGTACGCTCGTTTATATTTTGTGTCGAACCAATAGTCCGCTGCCGCGACCGCGACAGTCTGTTCAGCCACATCTTTGCCCAAAGCTTTTTTCACCAAACCTGTGTCGATATGCGATGTGTGATTGGGCGCGACGATAAAATTGACGTGTCGCGGGACGTTCGCCTCGCCCTCGATCTTTGTATTCAGAACTCCGTCGTATAAAGTGTCCGTCGCAAAATCGACGACCGCATTGCCAACACGTCGCACGATTGACGGAATCACGATATCGTCGTCATCTTTTTTCTCCTCAGCCTTTGGTTCATCGGCGAGTTTTTTAGATTTATCGAGTCGCTGTACTGCGGTCAGAAGTTCGCGAACCGATTGCACTTCGTTCAAAGTATCAGGCGAAAGTACACGCCCGCCCGCGTCCTCGACCGCAGCCTGCAGCTCGACGAACATAAGCGAATCGAAGCCGAGATCGGCTAATTTATCTTCGACCGCGATGTCCGAAAGCGGCCTGTTCGAAACGCTCGCGACGACCTTGCGGATCCACAGCATATTGTCGTCGCCCTTCGATTCGACGACGGTTTTTGTGTTTGATTTCGAGCGGTCTTCGAGCGTCTGCAGCATCTCGACGACCTCAGGACGCTTTACTTTGCGCGTCGCGGTTCGCGGTAATTCGAACGGCGTTATATGCAAAACCTTTACACGTTTGAAAAACGCAAGAGAGGCCGAAACCTCACGGAAATGCACCTCGATCTGCTTATTTACTTCCGAACGCGACAACGCGATGTCGTGTTCATAATCCGGCACGACGAGGGCCGCGATCTTTTCGCCACCATCGTCATCCGCGAGGCCGACGACACTCATCTCTTTGATATACGCCGATTTACCGTAATGATCTTCGATCTCGTCGGGATAAATATTTTTACCGTTCGAATCGATAATTACGTCCTTCGAACGTCCAACGATAAAGAGATTTCCGTCTTCGTCCAATCGGCCAAGATCACCTGTTTTCAGCCAGCGATCATTGAGGACAGCTTCGGTCGCTTTGTCGTTGTTGTAATAACCGACCATTACGTTCTGACCGCGAGCCAGCACCTCGCCGACGCCATTCTCATCCGGCGAATCGATCTTGACCTCAACGCCCGGAAGTGGTTTGCCGACGCTGCCTCGGAGCAATTTATTACCCGGCCGAGCAACCGTCAGAACAGGTGAGGATTCGGTCAAGCCGTAACCCTCGAGCACCGTAAACCCAAGCCCGTGCAAGTCTTTTTGCACCTTTTCGCTCAACGCCGAGCCGCCCGAAATCAAGTAACGCATCTTGCCGCCCATGCCTTGATGAATCGGGAAAAACACGATCGGGCCGAGATTGAAAGGCGTGTTGTCGCGAATCCACGCATTGAAATCGATAACACTGTCCGCGAGATCCGCGATCCAATCGCCGCGTTCGCGCAATCTCGTTTTGATACGCCGATGCAGCATTTCCCACAAAGCGGGAACGCCGACCAAACCGGTCACGTGACTGTTCTCGATCGTCCGGGCCAGATCTTCCGCGGTAAGTTCATTTAGATATGTGATCTGCGTTCCGTTAGAAAACGGCGTCAAAAATCCCGCCGAAAATTCGAACGTGTGATGCATCGGCAGCACGGACAAAACGCCGTCCGTGATGTCCATATCGAGCACCGACGAGAGCATCGAGATCATGTTGACGAAATTCTTATGCGACAGCATCACCGCCTTTGGCGTGCCCGTCGTGCCCGAGGTAAAGATCAGCGACGCAACCGACGTCGCATGTATCTTCTCTGGCAAAAGAGCGTTCCGCTTTGCTTCCTCGGTTTCGTCCTGCATCTCAAAAACGTCGTCGAATGTCCATATCGGAATGCCGACACTCTTGTCCGCACTGCCTTTGGCTTTGGATTTGGATTTTGTTCGGGCTTCGCCCTCATTGCGGACAAGAGTGTCCGCGTTCCATTCCGCCGCAAGTTTCGGCGACATCACGATCGCCGACGCCTCACCGGCCTTCGCAAATGCAATGATCTCATCCACCGTCGAAGCCGGATCGATTGGAATCGCCGTCGCACCAGCCTTGAGAATTCCAAAATACGTCATTCCCCATTCGGGCATATTGTTTGAGAACAAGATAACGCGGCTGCCCGACGCAATTCCCTTTTTGGCTAGGAAACCAGCCGCTCGAAGCGTCAGCTCGTTTACATCTTCGTAAGTGTATTGCTCCTTTCGGCCGTCGCGCTCGATCCGCATCGCAACGCGCGTCGGGAAACGTTTGACCGACGTATCGAAAAGATCGAGCAGGTCTTTGTATGTGTAAGATCGCTTTTCGACCGCCTTCAGCTCTTCTTCAAGCGTCGGCAGCACCCATTTTCGCATTCCCGGAAAATGGACGTTTAGCCAATAGTCGTACCAATCGAGCCGCTCGGGATACCACGGCAGCAGGTCTTTCTCTTTTTCCTTGATGACCAATTGCAAAGCACGCACATTGTCCGAGCGATACAAATATTCGTTGTCGATCATGAACGGTTTGAACATCGCAAACGCATCCATCGTCTCCTTCGTCGTTTGCTCAAAAGACTCGACCGATTTTTTCAGGTCCGAAACGATGTTCCCGATACGTCCGCCGCCCCAACGCGGGTTTGCTTTATCAAGCAGGCTGTCGGCGCGTTTCGCCAGTTTATTCAACATCGGCGCAGACGCAAGTTGGTAAGTGCGGTTGGTAACCGTCTGCGTCTCGACCATGCCGGCAAGTCTGTTGACGATCTTGTTTCCAGTTTCTTTTTCCTTGAAATGTTGGCGTTTATAAAGCCCGACTAGGCCGACGATGCGTTTCATATCGTTCGGGTTCGAATCGCCCGACGACGCCTGAAAAACAAGTGGTGGATTCGGATCGACCAAAGCATTCATCGTCGCCGCAAGTATCGCTCCCGAAACCATATCGACCGGAATAATATCGAGTACCAGCTTTTCATTTACCGGAATGATCGGCTGGCCTCTCAATGCAATCAGTATGAGCGGCGCGGTCGTCGTAAATCCTTCGTTCCAGCCCGGGAAAGGATATTGATTCGAAGATTCGACTATCGATGGCCGCACCAAAACCTTCACAATATCGTCCTGCTGGGCGATGATCTGCTCTGCGAGCGATTTGGAATACGTGTAAATATTTGTCCAGCCCCAATACTCGGCACGCTCGGCACCAAGCTCGGTCGTCCGCTCGCGGATCCACATTTTGCGTTCGCGAAAGATGGCGGATTTCAGATTCCGACTTCGTCGTCCGGATCGCGGCCTTCTTCGATAAACCGATTGCGCGCCTGCTCGCGAAACTTAGCGTGCTGCACTGCGTCGTCGGCTTCCTGTCTTGCCTGCTCTGATAGACGTGCGCAGTCCTCGACCTCACGATTGACATCAAAAACCGTTCCCGGCAAGCTCATCCTTTCGCGGAAAATATCCGACAACCGGCTCATTCTCCCAGATCGGCCCCGATGCGTTTGCCCGCCACAAAACACGTCGAAACATGCACTAGCCGCGGCTTTTTCATCATCCGTGCGATCTTGATGATGTTGTTCGAACCGACGACGTTTGTCCTTAAAGCACGATCTCAAGCGGCGGATTAAACGTCACGTTTCCGGCACCATTGATAATGATGTCCGTGTCCCGCATGATCTTTTTTGCCTCCTTCTCATCGAGCCCAAGATACTCATTCCCGACATCGCCATTGACCGGCACGACCTTGCGACTTAATAAAATCCTCAAACCCGTCGCCGTACTTCTCACGCAGCGGATCGAACGTCGGCGACGTCACGATCGTCGTCCAAAACCGTATCTTCGACTCCGCCGCATCCCGCGCCCGCACGGTCGCATAAACCTTCCCGATATCCGGAAAATTATGCAGCAGCATCGACAGCGTGACCTTCCCCACAAACCCGGTCCCGCCGATAAAGAAGATCTTCTTGCCCTTAAATATTTCTGTTGGTGATAGTTTCATTCGTAATCGAGATTTAATATCTGAAAGATCGTGATGTCAGAGTGTCTGGCGAATCAATTACGGAGTAGATGTTCGTTTGGCTTCGAATGCTATTGGTGCTTGCTGCTTACCTAACAGCCAAAAAGTAATTTTTCCCGTAAATACGTTGTCCGAGGTTTGACCGGAAAACGTCACCATGTTCATTCCACCCTGTACAATCTCGTGAGCGCCACCTGAAAGGAACGATCCAGATGAAAGAATATTTGTAAGCTTAATTTCTCCACCTTTGCCCATTTTAAGCACTCCTTTCAACGCGCCCGGTTCACCATCAATTTGCAGCACCCAATCTTCGGGTATACCGTCTCGCGTCATTCCGAACGTCCAAGTGCCGATATGTGGGTGAAGTGCACCAATCGCTTTGCTCGGAACAGTTGTTGGCGTAGCTGCGGTTTGCGGTAATCCTTCGAGCAAAGCAGCTAAGCCTGAAAGGTGACGGGGGTTTAGGGTGGTTTCAAACCGACAAGTTTGCATATCGATAGACTTCGATGCCGCTATTGCCCGAAAACTGCTCAACGACATATCAACCCAAGCGATATTAAGCCGCAATATGCTGTTACTGCCATAACTCATCTGTCCAAACTGGACTCGGTCGGTGCCATTTAGAATCATCGACAGAGAGCATGGATTATTAGACGTTCCTATTAATAAGGTTTGTCCGTGAAGAAGTAATCGAACTGAAGGCGGAGCGTTGCCAAGTTGCCCCGGGATTGTATACAGAGCCCAAATGGCAACATAAGCTTGCTCGAAACTCACATCCCGATCTAACGGGTACACGACCATCCCCTTCGTGTTTACTGTTGTTATGTCCTTAAATCGGTCATATTCAACATTCTTACCAATGGGGATAAGCTTCTCTAAGTGAGCCTTCGCCTTATCCTCTTCTTTTTGCCGCCTTGCATCTTCCTTTGCTTGCTTTTCGCGGTCTTTCCTTTCCTGCTCCGCCTGCTTCTTTTCGTCTTTTGTTTGCCTTTCGGGAGTTTGGGCGTAGGTTCCTATAGTCATCGAAAGTACGACCACCAATAATATTGCTTTTAGGGATTTCTCAAATTTCATCTGCATAATTCAAGCTATTTTTCAGGCACTTATCTCATTGGCGATGTACCGTCTTATTTCTCCTAAATTCTGAAAGTTAGCTGTATTGACCTGGATTTCGCGGGTCGTAGCGTCGCTTTCGTCTGCCGGATAGGTAAATTCAATCCGCCAATATGGAGGCTCTTCCCACACGACCGGACCGTTCGTGCCATCAATCGTACCGATAGAGTCAGGTAGTAATGGGTGAAATTCGATATGAGCGCGGCGATTTAATCCGGCATCACGCATTGCTTCTTTAACGGTTTCGGCTACTTCTTCTTTTGTGTCAAGCATTCTATTTTCCTCCTACAAAGACATTGACGCTGGGCCGTCAAGACGGCCCACATCTCTTACATCCTATTGTTTAAGTTGAATAATAATAATTAACCTCTCACGACTTCTTCTTTCTTGTCAGACCGGATGCTCGTTTCTCTCTTTCGGACGAAGCCCATGGCTCCGTACAGGGGGCTGTCGTTGCCGTAGGCCGGGTCTCCGGCGACGCCCATTCCGACTTTTGAGCGTTTGTCGTTGAGGGCGACGTATTTGTCGTCGCGGACATCGCGTTTCATCTTGAGTTCCGATTCGAGATCGGCGATCGCCGCGTCGTCAGCGGTGTCAACAGTTCGAGAGGGCATTTTTATGTTGTTACCATTCCCGGATCTAGTCTTTCGCAATAATTCAACCAATTCATCCAAAGTCGGAGACGGCTCTCTGAACTCCTTCGGATATGGATAAAACTCGTATTTTCCTAACTGTAATTCTTCACTCATTTCTTCGCCTTCCCTTTCTTTGCCTCAACAAACCCGATCTTGCGTTTCAGATATTTCGGGTCACGCATGATCTCACTCAACAGAGCCGACACCGCGCCAAACTTTTGCCCATGATAATCCGTCACTTTTTCGAGTTCCTCAACGCGGTCAGCCAAATCCTGATGTAACGCCAACATCGCCCGCATTTTTACAAATGCTCGGACCACTACGATACTAGCTTCAATTGCGGTTGGACTGTTTAGAATTGTCGCTAACATCACGGCGCCGTGTTCGATGAATACGTAAGGGCGAAATCGAATGTTCCGCTTAGATGCGGTCACATTTTGTGACCGCATGCCAGCAAATTCGGTTTCAGATAGCTGAAACATAAAATCTACCGGAAACCGTTTTAGATTTCGTTTAACAGCCTGATTGAGTGTCTTTGTTTCTACTTGATAGATTTCTGCCAATTCGTGGTCAAGCATAACCCGCTTACCACGAAAGAGAAATATCTTCTCTTCGATCTCTTCAATCGCGGTAATCGAATTGTCTGTTTTGTCCGTTGACATTACTTATTCTCCGGTCACAAACGGTGACCGCATCCACTAATCACTCACATTACACAGCCCAATTATCGGCTGATGGAGCATTGTGATCTCGGCGTTGCGGCCTTGTGTTGAGCGTGCCATTGCGATGGCTTCGGTCAGGTTGTCGGCGCGTTCCCAGCCGAGGATTTCGGGGACGTGAGCGTTTTCGGCGCCGGCGGCGATGACCTGGCCGACGTGCTGGCGGCCGTTCTCGCCCCAATACCACATAAAGAACGGGTGCGCGCCGTGATAGGCGTTGCCGCGGCGGTACATCTCGACGTAAGCCGGATTGCTCGCAAATTCCCGCTCGTATTTTTCACGTAAAAAGAACGCATCACGCGATTCCGGCAGTAGCCGGTGAAAGAACTCGATGTAGCTCGGGTGAAAATTATGATCGAATTCGTCGAAGCACGGATGCGTCAAGATCAGCGTCCCGCCTTTCCTCAGCAGCGGCTTATTCCGATACATGTTGAAGTGATATCCGAGCGCCATCACCTGCACGAGCAGCGGGTTGAGCGCCGAATAAACGTTGTACGGCGAGATGTCGGGAATGCCGGTGATCATGATGTCGCACTGGCCCTTGACCGGAATTTCGTACTGGCGATAATTCGCTTCGAGGATCTTTTCATGCACCGGCTCGGTCGAACCGGCGTAACAAGCGATCAACTCGTACTGCGCCGGAATCGCGTGCAGCAATTTCCTACGTGCGGCTCGCGGCATCTTTGAAAACGTGCGCTTCATCGCTTCCCACTTCATGCGGTCGGCAAACGAAAACTCGTCCTCGTTTCGCGTCAAAATGTCGTAACCGTCCGAGAACATCTTGTTATTCAGCGCCGTCTCGATGTGAAAGACCTTGCAGTGTTCATCGACGAGTTTGCCGAGGCGAATGACTTTGTGATTTAGCTCCGACGCCGGCGGGTCCATGTACGAGTGCGAATCGCGTATCGTCTGCGGCTCGTGATGACAGCGAAGCGATTCGTAATCACACAAACCGACCGCAACCGATTTGTGGCCGCCATCCATCGGCACGAGATTGATGTTGACGTAGATCAGCAGATCGCTTTCGATCGCGCGTTTGTTGACTCGCAACGGCTCGTTGTGCCGCGTGTGGCCAATCGTGACGAGATTATCATCGTCCTCGGCGTCGTGATTGTAATATCGGTCGGGGTAAAATTCGTCGAAGATCGCCGTGCCGACCATTCGCTTCATTTCCCACTCGGTCATCTTGCGGTGGAGTGAATTCGCAATGATCAGATGAATGTCGTCGACTCCGTTCGCCGAGCACATATCGAGCACGACCTCAAGCATCGTCTGCCGCAGATCGGGCGTCGCCATTGGCGGCAGTGGCAGCGAAATGTCGTCCATCGCAATCGTCACACGCATTCCCGGTTCGAGCAGCGCGTAAAGCGGCTCCATCTCAAGCGGATGATTCACCGCGTAACGGATCGCCGCCTCGCGATTCGGTAAGCCCTTGATCGGCGGATTCGGATAGATAATCCGCGTCCCGACCGGAATGTCATTCAATATAAAATCCTCGCCAAACGGCATGATCCGCGGCGCGGAATCTTTGTCGATGTAAACGATCGATTCGTGTGTTTTTCGTCTTAGTGCAAGTGCCATATATCAGTTTTATCCGTCTTTATCACCGTGTCGGCACGGCAATACATGAATGTACAAACCTTTGGTTGAGCCGGGTTCAAAGAAGACGCTTCCTGCGGAATTCGGACCAATATTACGGGCGTGTTCCTCTCCATTTACGTAAGCTAAAAGATAATTGGCTAGAAACTCCAAGGAATTGGCGTTGCCTTCAATCAGCACGTCCGCCTCTTCCAACAAATTGACTGTAAGTTTCGCCCCAATATCTGCAAAATGCTCAACGACTTCGTTCGTCGTGGCTTCGACATCTTTTGCTTGTACGAATTTCATTTCAAATCCAAAATCGCCCAATCATGTTGCAACGCTGTCTGCTTTAATCTGAAATCCGGACATACCGCCACCGGATGGCCGACGATCGAGAGCATTGGCAGGTCCGAGATGCTGTCGGAATATGCGTACGATTCGGAAAGATTGATATTCTCCCGTTCGGCGTATTCGCGTATCCACTTGGCTTTTGTCGCGGACGCCATGACGGGCGGGAGGACGCGGCCGGTGGCGTAGCCGTTTACGAATTCGAGACGGTTGGCGACAAAATCGTCCATGCCGAGATGGTCCATTAGGCGTTCGATCGTAAAATCCAACGCTCCGGTCAGCAAAACCTGCCGCTGGCCGATCTTTTTTCCCTGGGCGATCAGTTCGGTTGTACCCGGAAAGATGGCCGGTTTCAATACCTCTTCAAAAAGCTCGTGAGAAAAATACCGCAGCCGGTCCTGCGAAAAGCCAGAATAGCTTTTGAAAAACACCTCGTTAAAAACATTTCGTGAATAAAGATCCGTTAGGCCAAAGAACGGCAATTTGGCGAGCGTGCCCACGCTTTTCTTAGCCGTTTGCCACAGACCTTGCTGGCGTTTGGCGTAAAATGCGAGCGTATGCACCAGATTGGTAGATACCAATGTGCCCTCAAGATCGTAAAAAGCTGCGGCTTGACCGTTATCATTCATGGTGAAATTGTGCTATTTTAATAGCACCCCAATCGGCTAATTTCAGAAGTAACACGATATTATCATGTACGGTTTGTTTTGCTATATGAAAAAGCAGAATCTTTACATTTTAATTACATTTGTAATTACATTGTGGTTACAGTTCGGCTGTGCAGGTGACACAACTCCACAAACTTCGAGGGTTTCGATCGATCCAAAGGAGATCGCGGCAGCAAATTTAGATGCGGACAAGCTGTTTACGCAGCGTGAAGACCTTTCCAAGCTTCGTCAAGCGATATCGGTATTAGCAAAGGTAAGAAACCCGGACAATCGCGATTACGAGGTGGAGTGGAAATTTGCCAAGTATAACTATTTCTTTGGTCTTCACACGAAAGATGAAAAAGAAGCCGATGCCGCGTTTACTAACGGCAGGGACGCGGCAAAGATCGCCTCGAACATAGAGCAGCAAAAGCCGGACGGCCATTTTTGGTACGGTGCGAATTTGGGTGAGCTTTGCAAAAGAAGTCCTATCACGGTCGGGCTGCAATCGGTCGGTGACGTTCAGGATGCACTAAAAAGAGTTATCGAAATGCAACCGCGTTATCAGGGTGCGAGTGCGTATGACGGATTAGCCCAGATTGAGCTTGGCACTCGGCTAAAGGGCGGAAGCGTCGAAAAAGCGGTCGAGTATTTGGAAAAAGCGGTCTCGATCGAAGATGACAATACAAATCTTCACCTTCACCTGGCAGAAGCCTATCTTGCACAAAAAAACGACGCAGCAGCAAAGAAACGTTTGGAAATTCTTTTAAAGATGAAGCCGAACCCTGACTTTATTCCAGAGTACAACGCGTCTGTCAAAGCTGCCCGCAAATTGCTGGAAACTAAATTCCAATAGCCAGATATTGCAGTTTCAGCGGTTTGACCTTAGACTTTGCATTTTAGGGTTCCGCCATTGAACATTATGCGTCGTGCAATATTCCCCGGCTCGTTCGATCCGCTGACAAACGGCCACCTCGATGTCATCAAGCGCAGCCTGCCGCTTTTTGACGAGATCATCATCGCCGTCCTCAATAATCCTGACAAAAAGCCGATGTTTTCGGTCGAAGAAAGGTGTGCGATGATTCGCGAGATATTGCCGACGGTGAAGAATGGCAATTGTACGCTAATTGTCGATAGTTTTTCGGGTTTGACAGCTGAATTCGCGAAGGCAAAAGAAGCGTCGGCAATCGTACGCGGAATTCGTGCAGTGAGCGATTATGAATATGAACTGCGAATGGCCCTGATGAACCGCAAGCTTGAACCGACGATCGAAACAGTGTTTTTGATGGCGGCGGAGGAATATTCGTATGTTTCGTCGGACCTGATGAAGCAGGTTTTTCGGCTGGGCGGCAGGGTCGATGGGCTGATCCCCGAGTTGGTCGAAGCGAAAATGCACGAAAAACTTGGCAAATGATTTTTTTGAACGCAGAAACCGCAGAGTTCGCAGAGTTGATGTGCACGTGCTTTTTCGTTCCCTCTTTTTTTAACTCTGCGTTCTTTGCGACCTCTGCGTTAAAATCTTAACTATGGCATCATTTCCCGTTTCCGAACACGTCGCAAAAATGAAGGGCTCCTCGACGCTGATCGCCGCCCAGGCGGCAGCCGAGATGCGCTCCAGCGGCATCGACGTTATCGACCTATCAGTCGGCGAGCCCGACTTTGACACGCCGGAGTTTATCAAACGCTACGCATGGGAAGGCCTCGAAAAAGGCTTGACCAAATATACAGCGACGGCCGGCATGTTGGATTTCAGAAATGCGGTGGTCGAGTTTTACGCCAACCAGTTCGGTGGTAATGTGAAGCTAAATGAGGTCGCCGCCTCGTGCGGAGGAAAGCAGGCGTTGTTCAACGCGGCTTGCTCACTGCTCAATCCGGGTGACGATGTACTCATCCCGAAACCTTACTGGGTCACATTCCCCGAGATCATTACTTTTTGCGGAGCAAACAGTGTCTTTATCGAGACAGAAGCCACAGACTTTATCCTCACAGCCGATCAGGTCGTGGCTGCAATCACCGACAAAACAAAACTGCTCATTTTAAATTCGCCAAGCAATCCGTCCGGCCGTGTCATTCCTCCAGACGAAATGCGGCGTATTGTCGAAGTGTGTGCTGAGCGGGGCGTTTACGTAATTACCGACGAATGCTATCTTTTCTTCGCTTATCCACCGGCCAAACCGTTTTCGCTTGCGTCCCTACCCAACGAACTGCGTGATTATGTCTGCATCGCGGGAAGCTTTTCCAAAACATACGCGATGACGGGCTGGCGTGTCGGTTATACGATAGCGAACCCTGATTGGACAAAAGCCATGGTCAAACTGCAAAGCCATTCCGCAACGCACCCGACTTCGTTCGTACAATATGCCTGCGCAAAAGCTCTCCGCAATTCCGAAGAGTCGATGGCCGCTGTAATCGCGATGACAAGCGAATATGAACGCCGCAGGAACTGGTTTGTCCCCGCTTTGAATGAGATCAACGGCTTCAAGTCCGCGATTCCGGAAGGAGCGTTTTATGCGTTTGTGGATGTCCGAGGAACTTTCGGCGAGCGTTTCAAAAGCTCAGCTGACGTGGCCGACGTACTTTTGCGGGAAGCTCACATTGTCGTTACCGACGGCGAAGGATTTGGAGCCGATGGGTTCTTGCGGCTTTCTTACGCAACCTCGATGGAAAATCTACAGCGAGCGGTGGATAAGATGAAGTCGATCTTCGGCTTAAAATCTCAAACGGCCTGAGACTAATCTCCGAAAACAATTGTAAAGCCGTTGCAGTCTTTAATGACAACTTCGGTACTTTCGTAAACGCGTTTTACCGGTCCTTCGACGATATCCGCTCCGGCCGCCTTCACCTCATCGTACAAGCCCTGAATATCGTCAACCCAAATATATGCGTCGAAACCGACTCGTCGAAGTTCCGTACTTGAAGCTTGCGGTTCTGTGTCGGCCTTTCCGAAATGCATCTCAACACCGCCACGGGCAACCATCGCGTAAACCGGCGGCTCGGCAAAATAACCAAGCAACTCGAACCCGAGAACATTGCAGTAATATTCAGCGGTCGCGACTACATCGTCAACGACAAATTGCGTAGCAAGTTTTTTGAGCTCTACTTTTCTGGCCTGTTGCGTCTGCATCTTTCACCCTCCGGTCATCATCAATCCGATATCTTCTACCGAAGTAGTTTTCGGATCGACCTCGCCGACGATCTTGCCTTTTCGAATTACCAACAGAGCGATCAGCCAAAGCGGTTACTTCTTCAAGTTCCGCCGATACAAGCAGAACTGCACATCCCGCATCGCGCAGTTCTATCAGCTTGCGATGAATAAATTCGATTGCTCCGATATCGACGCCACGAGTCGGTTGCGAGACAAGAAGCAGCTTCGGGTTGATCTGAAACTCGCGCCCGATAATTAGCTTTTGCTGGTTGCCGCCGGAAAGCGATTTCGCGGTAAGCGTTGCGTCAGGCGGGCGGACGTCAAAATTTTCAATGATCTCTTTCGTACGTTTTTCGATAGCTGTGTTATTCAGAAATCCGGCTGTTGACGCCATCGGACTTTGGTAATGCATTCCGAGAATCGAGTTTTCTGTTAGGTCAGAGTTTAAAAGCAGCCCTCGTTTATGGCGATCTTCGGGAATGTGCGCTATTCCAAGCTCCTTTACTTTTCGAGCGCCGAGATTGGTTATATTTTTGCCTTCAAATTCGACGGCCCCTTTCACGACTGGATTCAGCCCCGCGAGGGCTTCGATAAGCTCGGTTTGTCCGTTGCCCTCGATGCCCGCAATACCGACGATCTCGCCCGAATGCACCTTGAATGAAACTCCATCGATCGCGACGCCATGCCGTCCCTTGACCAATATATCGCGAACTTCCAGCGTGGTGCCTTTCGGCGAAGCGTCGGTTTTCTCGACGCGAAGAAGAACGTCGCGTCCAACGATCATCCTCGCCAATTCCTTCGCATTCGTTTCCGAGGTCTTCACGTTCCCTACCGATTTTCCGTCCCGCATTACGGTCACTTCATCCGAGATAGCCAAAACTTCTTCGAGCTTGTGCGTGATGATGATGATTGTCTTTCCCTGTTCCTTCATTCGGCGGAGGATGCCGAAAAACTCACCGACCTCTTGTGGCGTGAGCACAGCCGTAGGTTCATCAAGAATTAGGAGATCAGCATTTCGGTACAGTGCTTTCAGCAGTTCGACCCGCTGCTGTTGGCCAACAGAGAGGTCTTCGATGTAGGCTTCAGGATTGATATTCAGCCGCAGTTCGTCCGAAAGTGCTTTGATGTCGCGATTCGCCTTTTCAAGGTCGAGATTCGCGGCCGATCCTGTCTCTGCCCCGAGGATAATGTTCTCTGCAACCGTCATCGTATCCACCAGCATGAAATGCTGATGCACCATGCCGATGCCCAACGCGATCGCGTCGTGCGGGCTCTTGATCAACACTTGCTTCCCGTCAACGAATATTTGCCCGCTGTCCGCACTGTAAAAGCCGTAAACGATGCGCATCACCGTCGATTTGCCCGCTCCGTTTTCACCGACGATCGCGTGGATCGTGCCTTTCTTTACGCTAACGGAAACGTCTTCGTTGGCAATACAATCGCCGAAAGCTTTAGCAATGTTTTTTATTTCAAGCATTTATTTTTTGGGTGCCATCGCGTCGGTTACCTTGATCTCGCCACTACCGATCTTTCTTCGCGCTTCCTCGACCTTTTGGATGACGTCGGCCGGTATCAGTGCCTTGTTATTGTTCATCCAACGCATATGCAACGCCGTCTTTGTCGAGGCCAAAAACGTGGAATCCGCCTTCGAATTTACCGCCCGTAACCTCTTTAACGACATCGTAAACCGCATTGTCCACGCGTTTGACCATGGACGTAAGCACGAAACCGGGTTTCACGCCGTTCTGATTGGAATCGACGCCGATGACAAACTTATTCGCCTCGCCTTGCGCGTTTTTGCCGTATTGTTCTGCTGCGTCGAAGGCTCCGAGGCCGGAATTACCTGCGGCGGTAAAGATAACGTCGGCACCTTTCTCGATCTGATTGAGCGCGAGTTCCTTGCCCTTGCCGGGATTGTTCCAGGCTGAATCGGTAACACCGACGTAGTTGTCGAGTACCTTTATATTCGGATTCTGATAGCGAGCACCTTCTTCATAACCGGTTTCGAATTTGTGAATTAGCGGAATATCCATTCCCCCGACAAAACCCAAAACGCCCGTTTTTGATTTGGCCGCCGCGATCATGCCGACGAGAAACGAGCCTTCGTGTTCACGAAAAACCAGCGACGCAACATTATTTTTTGGAGTTTTGCCATCGGCCTCGAAAATAACGCCATCGACGATCGCAAATTTAATGTCGGGATAGTCGACAGCGACCTTCTGCATGATCGGCCCTTGGGCGAACCCGATTCCGACGATCAGATCGAAATTACGCTCGGCGAAGGCGCGCATGGCCGGTTCGATCGAAGTCGGATTTCCGGGTTCGACGTCATAAAGACATATATTCAGGTCTTTCTCGGCTCGCTTTACGCCCTCCCAAGCCGCCGCGTTAAAAGAACGGTCGTTCTTGCCGCCTATATCAAAAACAATGCCGACGCGTGTTTTGCAGCCCTTGAGCGTCGCTCCGGTTTGAGTCGTGCATGAAGAAACAAACGAGATGGCGGCGAGACCGATGAGAACTAACGAGATACGCTGAATGTTCATAGAGCTTTGTCGCGAAAAAAGGGTTTGATCGTGAGATAAGATTACAAACATACGAAAAAAAGGGCAAGGATGACCCTAGCCGAAGAGTCTCTATTGGGATTAGGGAATTTTACTGTCCGATGACCTGTTGGATTAACTGAGGTTGGTTTTGGTTTTTTTCGGGGCTAAGTTTGTATGCCGCTGCTAATTTAGTCCGGATGGAATCAGCCTGCTCTTGATTGCGACAGAACAAAACACCTAGCGGATCACTTGTTTTTATTGCTTCACCGAGTTTCGCCTGGCACGCGTAGCCAACGGCATGATCGATCTTGTCATCGGCCTTGGTGCGGCCTCCGCCGATCTCAACGATTGCGTTTCCAATAGCAAGTGTGTCTATCTCGGAAACAAAACCCGCGCCGTTCGCCTTGATCTCGACTTCAACCAGATCGGTATTCAGAAGCATTTCCGGCGTGTCGCACACCCCACCGTCACCGCCCTGAAGCTCAATATTGTGTGCGAATCCCTCAAATGCCTCGCCGCTGTTTAATTTGGCGACCGCCAAATCGCGGGCAGCTGCCACATTTTCAGAAACGCCAGCAAGGACTAAAAGACGGGCGGAGAGTTCGAGCGATAGTTCCAATGTTGCTTCGGCACCCGCTTCCGTCTCGCCTTTGAGAATCTTTATACACTCATATGTTTCCAGAGCATTTCCGACATATTTACCAAGCGGCTGGCTCATGTCGGAAATAACGGCCTCGGTTTTTACGCCAAAATTCTGCCCTGTTTTAACCAGAGCTTCAGCCAGTTCGCGCGAATCGTCGAAGCTCTGCATAAACGCTCCCGATCCTGTCTTTACATCCAGAATCAGCGCATCAAGGCCTTCCGCAAGCTTTTTCGACATTATTGACGCCACGATAAGCGGAATGCACGGAACGGTCGCGGTCGCATCGCGAAGTGCATAAAGTTTTTTGTCCGCCGGAGCGATCTCCGCCGTCTGCCCAGCCATTGCAAAGCCGCATTCGTTGATTACGCGGTGAAATTCTTCCTTCGAGAGCTTCACTTTATAGCCCGGAATCGCTTCCAGCTTGTCGAGCGTGCCGCCGGTGTGGCCAAGCCCGCGGCCCGAGATCATCGGCACGGCAACGCCGCACGCCGCAACAATCGGTGCAATTATCAGCGACGTTTTGTCGCCCACTCCGCCTGTTGAATGCTTATCGGCTTTTGGTTTATCGATTCCGGAAAAATCCAGAACCTCACCCGAATGCAGCATCGCATGCGTCAGAGCGTCCTGTTCGGCAAGGTTGAGTCCGCGCACAAACATCGCCATGATCAAAGCCGAAATCTGATAATCAGCCCAGCTTTTATCGCAAACGCCGTCGATGAATGCATCTATCTCCGCAAGCGAAAGTTCGCTTCCGTCCCGCTTTTTCGCGATTATCTCTTGTGGCCGCATTTTGTTACCAGATGAAAAAAGACTGCCCAAGTTTCGCACAGGAACAGTCTCTAAGTCTATGAAAGATATATTGTCTAGGCTCGCTTCAGCATCACAATCGCCTCGGCCCGCACTGCCTTCTTCTCGCCCACCGCGTCAACACCTTCACCAGTCTTCGCCTTAACGCTAACGCAATTCGTCTCGGTTTCGAGATGCATCGGCAAAACCTTTGCGAATTTCGTCGATGTAAGGCCTGAGCTTCGGCTGTTCAAGGCTGACGGTCGTGTCGACATTCACCACTTCGTAGCCGTGTTCCTTCATCAGACCGACGGCAAATCGCAGAAAAACAAAGCTCTCCGCATTTCGCCAGCGTTCGTCGCTGTTCGGAAAATGTGTACCGATATCGCCGAGTGCCAGAGCGCCGAGAATTGCATCCGTTACCGCATGCGTCAACGCATCCGCATCCGAATGGCCTTCCGCACCGAGGTCGGATTCGATCTCGACGCCGCCGAGAATCAGCCGTTTTCCCGCCACCAATCTATGAATGTCATTGCCAAAACCGATTCGGAACATTTGATTATTGGAACTCCCGCAAAAGTGCTTCCGCCATAGTGCGGTCCTCCGGACGAGTTATCTTAATATTGCGTGAACTGCCCTCTACGTATGCGATCTGATGTCCAAGCCTTTCGACCAACATGCATTCGTCAGTAACGTCGCCGTTGAGAATACCTCGATCCAAAGCCTCCCGCAAAATACCGTACCGAAATGCCTGCGGCGTCATCGCCCGTCTCAATTTTGTACGATCAAGGGTTTTTATGATCTTTCCTTCACCAACCTCTTTGATCGTGTCAGTAACGACCGCAACGAGACACGCCGCTCCCGTTTCCTGAGCTTTTTCGATGGTAGCCGTAATCTCGTCGACCGAAACCAGCGGCCTTACGCCGTCATGAACGGCAACTATATCAGTTTCCGGATCGGCAGCGTGTAAGCCGTTCAAAACAGATTCGGCGCGGCTTGCACCACCCACGACGACACTCTTGATCTTCGTTAGCTCGAACTTTTCGATCAAACTTTCAAAGGCTGATATTTCACCTGACGGCAAAACCAGCACGACTTGAGAAACAGCTTCGCAAGCCTCGAATTTCTCAAGCGTGTGAATAATTATAGGTTTTCCGAGAATTTCAGCGAACTGCTTCGGGGTTTTAGAATTGAAGCGATTTCCACTACCGGCGGCGACAATAATTGCAGTGTTCATCAAGTCAAAGAAAAGTGGCGGGCAAGCCCGCCTGTAAACGAAACACAACTTATCAGAGGCATGTTAGAGCGGGGTTTGCCCTCAATTAATCAAGTTCCTCGATTATCGTAGTTTGACGAAGCTCTCTGGTCGCTTTGCGAAATCCAAGCGAACGCGAATCATGAACACCCAGATTACTTTGCGTGCTTTCGGCATGGTCTTCTTTTTCTTCCCACAAACGTCCGAATATCATTTTACCGGCGGTTGTTTGCAGCACGCTGGTTACGGCGATGTCGGCCGTTTTGCCGATCAAACGCCGTGCGTTATCGACAACGACCATCGTTCCGTCATCAAGGTACGCAACGCCCTGGTTATACTCTTTGCCTTCTTTCAGAACGAATACGCGCATCGCCTCACCCGGCAGAACGACCGGCTTGAGAGCGTTCGCAAGCTCGTTGATGTTTAGAACAGAAACACCTCTAAGCTGAGAAACCTTGTTCAAATTGAAATCATTGGTAACGATCACGGCATCAAGTTGCTTGCCAAGCTCGATAAGTTTTAGATCGACTTCTTTTACAGCAGGAAAGTCCGTTTCGACGATCTGAATATCGAGCTTGCTGTTGTTGCGAAGCCGCTGAAGCATATCAAGCCCGCGTCGGCCACGCTGCCGCTTTGATGAATCGGCCGAGTCCGCAACCTGCTGAAGTTCGGCAAGGATAAAATGCGGAATTATCAAAGTGCCGCCAAGAAAACCCGTTTCCGACACGTCGGCGATTCGCCCGTCGATGATCACGGAGGTATCGAGAATCTTATAATCGCGCTTTACGTTCTTATCACTAAATATGCCGCCGAGAGCCGAAAGGTCCAGGTATTCACCTTTCGCAGCTCCGACCATCAGGCCGACGTAACCCATAAAGAACGCGAGTGAAATTGTCAGGAATGTCTGCATTTCGGCCGAAACCGCAGCTTCCTTTTGTATGGAGATCAAAACGCCGATCAAGAACGCTCCGACTATTCCGAGTATCGAGCCAACAGCCGCACCGATGAGTGTTTTTAATGACGCTCGACGCACGCGCATCTCGAAGGCGATTATCAAAAGACCGACGACTCCGCCAAGTATGCCCGAAAGCATATGCCGTGTTGCCTGAGCTTCGATCTGGGCAAGGCCGAATCGAGAAGTCCTTTCGAACGGATTTAGCACATAGCCCAGCAGCACGAGCAGTGCAACAAATCCGATCCTGATTATTAGTACATCGAGCTTCATCTCACAAAAATTCTATCACGAAACAGCGGCTGTAAGTAATACATAAAGTCCGCCTTATGCTAGCTGACCGTCAATACCTGCCCGTTTAACCCAATCGATTCGCTTGATAGAAGGTAGAGAACTGTCCTGGCAACATCGTCGGCCGGCACCGTCGTTTCCTGTCTAAAAAGAGCTTCGTCGAGATTCGATCTGCCTCGCTCGCGGTCACTAACTGCAACGCAATTTATCCGAAAATTGCCCGGCAGCGATTCTGCCAGAGATCGCGTCAATCCGATAACCGCTGCTTGCGAAGCAATGAACAATGGGTTCTCACTCGTTTTGGCAACATCTCCCGCCGAAATTATATTCACGATCTTCGGCTTTGGCCGGTCCTTCATCAAACCCATCGCGGCCTGTGTCAGAAAATATGCCGATCGAAGATTTTTATCGATTGTGTCCGAAAAATCCGATTCGGTAGAATCTTGAAACGACGATTCGGGAGTATATTTCAGACAATTGACGAGCAGATCAAGGCGCCCGAACGCCTGATCAACTTCGACGATCAGATCACGTACGCCATCCAATGTTGAGACATCGGCATTAACTGCTTTCGCCAACGTTCCGAGCTCGACAAGCTCTTGAATTGTCCGCATACTCTCTCCCGAAAGTTCGGGAAAAGCAACAATTACGTAACTTCCCTGCAAAGCGAGCTGTAACGCGATGGCCCGGCCGATCGGTGAAGTTCCGTCGGATATCAGTGCTACTTTTTCAGCAAATTGGTGAACGCTTTGCGGCGACATAATTTGTTAGACCTCGCTCATCAGAATACCGAACGCAAATCGTTTTCCAAAACCCGTTTCACTTCCGGCTTCCGTCTGCTGTATTCTGTTTTTTCAAACAGCATGGCAAAACAGCCCTCAACAATTTACGTCTGCCAAAGCTGCGGCGGGCAGTCACGCAAATGGCTTGGACAATGTCCCGACTGCCAGGAATGGAACACGCTCGTCGAAGAACGTTTCCGCCCGACGCCTCAAAACGGCGGCAAAATCGCATTGTCAAAATTCGGCATCGAAGCCCGGCAAGCCGTAGCTTTCACCGAAATAGAATCGCAGGACGACGCGCGTACTTCGTCCGGGATCGAAGAACTTGACCGCGTTTTGGGTGGCGGTATTGTTGCCGGCTCACTGGTTTTGATTGGCGGATCGCCGGGAATTGGCAAGTCCACAATCGTCATTCAGATGGCCGATAAATTGAGCCAAAACGGAGCCAAAGTCCTTTATGTTTCGGGTGAAGAATCCGAACGCCAGATAAAAATGCGCGGCGAACGGCTGGGTCTATCAGCCGACAATTTGTTTCTTTTGCCTGAAACCAATCTGCAATCTATCTTCGCTATAATCGACAAGCTCCGCCCCGACTTCATCATTGTCGATTCGATTCAAACGGTTTTCAGCGAGGCGATCGAGTCCGCTCCAGGAAGCGTTTCGCAGGTGCGCGATGTGGCCGGGCAATTCATGATGCTCGCGAAACAGACTGCAACGCCTGTGTTTCTGACCGGCCACGTCACTAAAGAAGGCTCGATCGCCGGGCCGAAAACCCTCGAACACATCGTCGATACGGTTCTTTATTTCGAAGGCGACCGACATCACAACCATCGAATTATTCGTGCAACAAAAAACCGTTTTGGTGCCGCGAACGAGATCGGTGTTTTTGAAATGACCAATGCCGGCCTGATCCCGGTCGGCAATCCGTCGGAGCTTTTTTTGCAAGAGCGGCCCGAAGGCGCAAGCGGATCGGTCGTCACAGTTTGCATGGAAGGCACGCGGCCGATGCTGGTCGAGGTGCAGGCTCTTGTCTCAAGCACAAAATCGGCGTCCGGTCGCCGGATGGCCCAAGGCTTCGATTACAACCGCACTTCGCTGCTCATCGCCGTGCTAGAAAAACGGCTTGGATTTCAGCTAGCAGGTGACGATGTTTTCATCAATATCGCCGGCGGGCTTGAAATAGACGAACCGGCCGCCGATCTCGGTGTCATCGCCGCAATCACTTCGAGCTTTCGCAATCTCCAAATCGATCCGGAAATCGCGGTATTCGGCGAAGTCGGCCTGACCGGCGAGGTCCGCGGCGTTCTTCAAGCTCAATCACGTGCTCGCGAAGCTCAAACGCTTGGCTTTAAGAAGCTAATTCTGCCTGAATCAAATAAGAAAGGACTTGAAAAGCTTTTGGGTATTCGTGTTGTAGGAGTGCGGAATCTGGAAGATGCGATGGACGAGTTATTTTGACAACGCGTTACCTGCTAGATTTGAGAAAAATGAGCAAAACTGTTCTAAACGATGGCGACGAAGGCGTTCTTTTGATCGTGAAAGACGTCAAAGCGAAGCGTGCAAAGGCCGCAAAGATTAACGCTCTGACTCGTTCACCAGTTCATGTCGTTTATGGCGGTGCTCATTTGTTCAAAGCCGGCACGCCGCAAAAGCTTGGCGGGATCGCGCTAAAGTCGCTCGAAACCTACGCGCCTAATTTCGTCGAATTTGCCGATGCCATGTGGCTAAAGGGCTGCGAGACGCTGCCGCAATCCGGAAAAGGCGTTGTCGATCTGGAAAAGCAGCTTTGCAAAAACATCTCTAAGGTAAAGGCCGAGAATTACGCCGCGTGGTTTGCTTGGACCATTTATCAGCGAACTCTCGAAAAGCTCAAAATTGAACCGGTCGAAGATTTTCGCATCGATTTCGAAGACGGTTATGGATTTCGCACTGATGTTGAAGAAGACAGTGACGCAATTGCCGCCGCTCACGAACTTGCCGAAGCCTATGAAAGCAAATCGATCACACATTTCTCAGGCTTTCGGATAAAATCCTATGCGGCCGAAACCCGCGAACGTGCTGTTCGAACTCTCAAACTTTTCTTGGACACACTGCTTCAAGCAACTCGCAAAAACCTACCCGGTAATTTCGTCGTGACGCTGCCAAAAGTCAGGGACAGAAAAGAAGTTGCCGACCTTTGCAAACATTTGAAAAAGATAGAAAAGGATACGGGTTTGAAAGACGGAACGATCAAGATTGAGATAATGATCGAGCATCCGCTTGCGATATTAGACAAAAGAGGCAATATAGCGTTGCGGTCGCTCGTTGACGCTGCTCGCGGGCGTTGCACATCCGCCCATTTCGGGGCGTTCGATTACACCGCAAGTCTCGGAATCGCCGCTTCTCACCAGCATTTACGGCACGACGCGTGTAACTTTGCACGGCAGATGATGCTGATAGCTCTATCGCCCATCGGAATTCGGCTGTCGGATTCGGTCACCACGCAGATGCCAGTGCCAATCCATCAAGGTGCCAAACTCACTGATGCCCAGACCGCCGAGAACAAGCAATCGGTTTTGACAGGCTGGCGAAAACATTTCAACAACGTCACGCATTCGATGATCGACGGATTTTATCAAAGCTGGGACCTCCACCCGAATCAGCTTGTCGCCCGTTACGCCGCTGTTTACGCGTTCTTTTTGGAAGGTATGGACGAACAAGCCAACCGTCTAAAAGCCTTTGTCGAAAAAGCTACGCAGGCGAATCTGACCGGCAACACGTTTGACGATGCCGCAACCGCCCAAGGGCTTATTAATTTTTTTCTAAGAGGAATCGACTGCGGTGCGTTAACGGAGAGTGAAGTTGCAGGAGCTACGAGTTTGTCGATAGAAGAGCTAAGATCTTCTTCGTTCTCCTTTATTATCGAAGGAAGGCGACGAACGTGACGTTAGGCTGCATCATCACCGGACATTATTTTTTCGAGCATTTCTTCTCTTTCATACCGCTCATCACTTATCTTTGGCGAGGCCGATGCCGCGACATAAACCTTTGGCTGAGTAAACGGATCGTTGTGCATCGGCAGGCCTGCAACCGTAAGCCGTTCGGAGATAACCTTCGATATCAACGCCTGCTCGAATTGCGATATATCTGTAAACGTGACACCAATGCCGGTGTTTTCAAACCGGTAGATTGCTTTGCACGCCAACGGCAATCGATTTTTATTCGGCAACTCGATCTCAAGCCGGAATTCGTCACCTATAAAAATGTTCTCTTCCCAGCCGGTAAAGCAGCCGCCGATACTGATCTGCTGTAGCAACGTGTCCTGTCGTTCACCAAATTTTGTACAAATGGTCGCAGGTATCTCCAAGGAGAATCTTGTGTGTTTTCTTTGCTCGCTGGACATTAAAAATGGAGAGGGTTCACCGCAATGAGCGGGCTGATCGCAAATCTATTTTACAGACATTGCGGTAAGCAAAGCAATATTTATTTCAATACCCGCAGCCATCACAAAGCCGCCCAATGAGGACGGCTTCGATGATTGATCTTGATCGCAGCCTAATTATTAGCGGTTTCGGCCTTCGCGCAATGAGCCGCAAAAGCGTCCGTCAGTGCCTGAGCAATGACGAATGGCGGCCTGCCTTCTAGATCGCGGCGCTCGAACATCTGCACGAGCTTGCCGTCTTTTATAAATCCGATTGAGGGTGACGACGGAGCATAACCGGCAAAAAGCTCGCGAGCCGTGTCGGTGGCATCGATATCGGCACCGGCGAATACGGTAATCGAACGATCGGGTTTCGCTTCGGAATTCTCAAGCGCCATCGCAATCCCCGGCCTAACGCCGCCAGCCGCACAACCGCAAACCGAATTTACGACAACCATCACGGTGCCGTTTGTATTCTTGACCGCGTTAATTACATCTTCAGATGTTTTTGTTTCTTCAATTCCGATCTGCGCCAATTCGGCTCGCATACCATGAATCATCATTTCCGGATAAGGCATATTTTTTTCCTCTTACTCTTAAAAAATTTGGTCACTTTAAATACCTGACCTTTTTTTCAAGTATTAGTTACCCGCACGTTCTAGTCAAGTTGCGAGATAGATTTGATATCCAGTTTGCTCGTTTCCCGCATATCTCCTAATATTGTTTTTTTACAGAAAGCTATGGCGATCGAGATCGAGAAAAAATACCGTTTAGACAAAAAACGCCTTGTGGAATTGACCGCCAAGCTTGGCTCGATGGGCGCGGAATTTCGCAGTGAGGTTTTCGAAGAAAATTACCTTCATCGGGGCGGCGTGATCGACGAACGCGGGGCAATCCTGCGGCTGAGAAAGATCGGGGATAATACGCTCTTAACCTACAAAGAGCGGCTCCGAAATGATTCGGACATAAAGCACCGGATCGAGCACGAAACTACTGTCGCTGATGTCGATGCAATGGAAAAGATCATCGAATGCCTCGGATACAAACTCTCCGTCGTTTACGAAAAACATCGCAAAACGTGGCACTTAAATAACGTCGAAGTCGTTTTGGATGAGCTGCCGTTCGGGCTGTATATGGAGATAGAAGGTACAGTTGAGGCGATCGGCGAGGCCGAAAAAATGCTTGAGATCGAAGATCTTGAACCGGAACCTCGCGGTTATCCGCGGTTAACCGTCAAATATGGAAAGCTAATCGGCGAAGTCTCCGAGGCAAGATTCGAAAAAACGTCGGCTGTCTAAGCCAGAATGTCCTGCCCGACAAACGCCATTTGCGCATCGAAAAGCTCTCCGCCACCGGATATCTTCTTGTACGAACCGTCCGCACGAAGAGCCCGCGAATTAAAATTGTCCCGCAAATATAGCTCTAGAATCTCCTCTTTTATATAGGTTCGAATCGACGGATCGATGATCGGCACAATGATTTCGACGCGGCGATCCAGATTCCTGAGCATCCAATCCGCGCTTCCAATATAAACCTCTTCGCCGCCGCCATTTGCAAAATAGAAGATTCGGCTGTGTTCAAGGAATCGACCGACTACCGAACGCACGCGAATGTTTGATGACAGTCCCTTCACGCCCGGCCGCAGAGCGCAAACACCGCGAACGATAAGATCTATTTCAACTCCAGCCTGTGACGCATCGTAAAGGTCCTGAATCAATTCCTCATCCGTCAGGCTGTTTACCTTTACGATGATTCGGGCTTCAAGGCCCGCAAGATTGTTCGTCTTCTCCCTCCGAATTAGTTCGGAAAGTCTTTCGCGCAGATTCAACGGAGCCACGAGCAATCGATGATACTTGCTCTGTTGCGAATACCCCGTTAGGAAATTGAAAAGGCTAGTAGCGTCGGCACCGATTTCTTCATCGGCAGTTAATAGGCCAATATCTGTGTATAGCCGCGAGGTTGTAGGATTGTAGTTGCCCGTCCCAAGATGTACATATCGGCAAAGCTTGTCTTTCTCGCGCCGCACGACCAGCAATACTTTCGAATGCGTTTTCAGCGTGCTTATCCCGTAAACGACATGAACGCCCTCGTTTTCCAGCCGTCTTGCCCATTCAATATTGTTCTCTTCATCAAAACGCGCTTTTAGCTCGACAAGTGCGGTGACCTGCTTGCCCAGTTGTGTCGCACGGATCAGCGAATTGACAATCGGCGAATCTTTCCCGGTACGATAAAGACAGATCTTAATAGCCTGCACATCCGGATCTTCGGCGGCCTGAGCGATAAAATCGGTTACCGATGAAAACGCAGTGTATGGATGATGGAGCAATACGTCCTGTTTTTTCAGCACGTCAAAAATATTTTTCTTCTCATGCAATATCGACGGGTGGACCAGCGTGATCGGTTTATCTTTGAGCTCGGGCCGATCCAATCCGTAAAGCTGCATCAGGTCGGGAATATCGACAAATCCCTCGATCGGAAAGACATCCTGCTCAGTCAGGCCGATGCCGTCAGTCAACAATTTGAGCATCTTTTCGGGCATCGAAGCCGAAACTTCGAGCCTGACTGGAAAACGAAACCGCCGCCGCTGAAGCTCGCGTTCGAGCGTTCGCATAAGGTCGCCTGCCTCGTCCTCGCGAAGCTCGATATCGGCGTCACGCGTTACGCGGAACAAATAGCCGTCGCTCGTTTTCATGTTCGGAAACAAGCTTTGTGCATTCGCCGCAATAACTTCCTCCATCAACGCAAACCGCCCGCTTTTTTCATTGATCGGGATCAAACGGGGCAGCGTCGGCGGCAGCTTGATGCGAGCAAAGCGCTTTTGCCGGAACAAGTGTTTGAGATTCTTTTGCGTAAAATTGCGGTTCGGCTCAATAAAAAGGCCGATGTTCACGCTCAGATTTGAGATGTAAGGAAACGGATGGCTCGAATCGACCGACTGCGGCGTCAGTATCGGAAAAAGATTGTCACGAAAGAACTTATCGAGCTTTCGCCGATCCTTTGCGTTGAGCGATTTATACGTCTCGACAGTTATTTTCGCCTCTGCAAGCGAAGGCAGCACGGTTTCATGCAAAAACGAAACCTGGCGCTTCAACATCGGACGCAGGCGCTTGCCGATCTCACGAAGCTGCTCGGTCGCTGTCATCCCGTCAGGCGAAAGATCGCTGACGCCTTCCTCGATCTGCTCCTTCAGGCCTGAAACGCGGATCATGAAAAACTCATCGAGATTCGTCGAAAATATCGACAAGAACTTGAGTCTTTCAAGCAGCGGCAGATTTTCATCCATCGCCTCATCGAGCACGCGGCGGTTGAATTCAAGCCAGCTCAGTTCGCGGTTAAAGAGCGTCGCCCCTTCAAACGGGTCGCTTACGCCGTGGTCTGATGCCGGTTCGGTTGTTTGTTTCGATGTTTTTATTTCGGTGTGGATCATAAAGGGCGACCATAATTATAAAGTATGCCGCCCGTTAGTTATGTTAAATCTGCGTTACGGGAATGTTACACCAAAATCGCGCTATTTCAATATCTTTACTTTTGTCCCGACAGGAATTATCGCGAAGATCTCGCTGATCTCTTCATCTTTTAAAGCAACGCAGCCGTCGGTCCAGTCGCTCGCAGTCCCGCCGCCGTGAATAAATATCTCGCCGCCAAGCTTCGTTTTCTGCGGCGGCATTCCGCCTTCGTCGATAGCTTTGGCGATCTCGGCATGTTCTTCCTTCGATATTAAACCCGCTGAAAGTCCGCGTTTTGCATCATCTTTAGACGGGTAGCTAATGCCAAGCGAAAGATGAAAACGGCTTTCCGGATTCTTTGTAAAAACGTAGAACTCGCCTTCGGGCGTCCGGCCGTCGCCTTCGATCTCCTTATCGCCTTTCGTCGAAAAGCCAAGCACCATCGTGTAGGTTTTGACCAGTTTTTTGCCGTCGAATATCTCTAATTTTCTGGCAGCCTTCCGGATTAGTATGCTTGGCTCGGCCAGCGTTGTTAAAGGTTTGTTATCCATTTCTGATGATCTGATCTGCGACAATATTGAAATTGCAGCGACGATCGCGAACACGATTCCAACAACCAATATTATCGATTGAAGCCTTGTTTTTCTCATGTACTATTTTGTGGCCACTGAAATCGCCTTGGCCTTATCGAGCATAGATTTGGCTTCGTCGGGCTTTCCGTTCCTTTTCCAAAACGCCGCAAGGTTATTGTAGCGCTCAACCGGGTCGTAATTCATCGCCCATGCAACTTTCGCCATACATTCGGGGCAATTATCAAGCGGCCGCCGGTCCGTTTCGTCCAGATGATTCGTGCCGGACATCAGGCATTCGTATTTCGTGCAGTGCTTCATCGAGAACATGTGGCCAGTTTCGTGCATTGCGACTTTTAGAGTTCTTTCAAGAAGCAATTTAGGATCGATCTTGCCAGTGCGGGCATCCGCGAAGCGGTAAAGCGAATAGACGCCGACGCGTTCGGAAAACGTAGCCTGGCCAAAAACAAAAGCCCATGAGTCGCCGGGATAAAGATCGTAGTTCGTGAAAGCCACTAACGCCGCTGCGTCTTTCGGCAGCATCTTCGGAAGCACATCATCAAGAAAATAATTGGTACGTATCTGTAGATTATTTCGGTATTCGATCTTACGGCTCTTGTCCTTCGGAACCTTACCAGGCAGCATCTCGCGGTTAAGTTTTACCGGCAGATTATAAAATGCCTTCATATAATCGGCCGTAAGCTGCATGGCACGTTTTTGTTCCGCTGAAAACGTCCCAATCGGCTGGATATATATCGTTCGCCTTTCGGCCGTTGGAAGCGTTGGGTTCGAAACTATATATTCCTCAAAAGTCTCGCCCGGCTCTTTTTGATTCACCAGCCAATCGCCATCGCGAATAACCATCGGCTTAAAAAAGCGGACGACCGCATCTTTTTGTTTAGCCAGCTTTTCCGCTCGATTATCTTTTGTCGGCGCAACATTCGAAGCAGTCTGATCAGTGTCCGAACAGCCCACCGCAAACATAACGCACAAAAGAAAAGCGGCAAATTTCATACAGGCTTAGACAACATTTGCGGAGCTTTGTTCCGATCGCTCAATAGTGATCTGCCTCGGCTCATCCCCGTCACCGGCAATCCCGATAGAAACGACCCGAGACGGAAAATTCCTACTGCCCAATCGCTCCGCCCATTCGATAATTACGACAGCATTCGGATCGTCCAGAATATCGTCCAGACCAACCGCAAAAGCCGCATCGCTTCCCTCGTCGATCCGCCAAAGGTCAATGTGATAAACATCAAAACGCTCGGTCTTATAAAGGTTTACAAGCGAGAAACTAGGACTCGTAACTTCATCGATGTCAAACCAGAGAGTGTGAAGAATTCCCTTTGTCAGAAGCGTCTTGCCCGCTCCAAGCCCGCCCCGCATCAGCAAAACCTCGCCTCCGCGGATCTCTCCGCCGATGTCTTTCGCCCAGTGAAAATGTCGCTTCGGGCGTCTCGCAAGTGTAAGTCTGATTCATTCGATTGGAAGCCCGATTTGCGTGAACCATGAGAGTTTGTCCCAATAACCCCGCTGAAAAACAATCTTGCCGTCGCGGAAATTAAAGAACCCGCAGCCCCGTATTTCGAACGACTTTCCCGTCGGCTGGTTCCCATAGAACTCGCCAAGAAACGTCCCACCGCCAAGCCATTCCCATGCAGCCCAATCACCGTCCGCCATCAGATTGTCGACGCGGGACCACGCATCCGGAAATCCCTGAAAAAATTCCGCCGTGTCCTTAGCGATCCGTTCGCGCCCTATGGCGGGTTCGCCGGCTGCGACCTGAAAGTTGATCGCGTCTTCCGCATAGCAATCGACAACGGAAGGCAAATCAGTCGCCTGAAATGCCTCGATCCAAATTTTTAGTAGTGCTTTAGGGTTCATAAAACTATTAAATGCTCGGCCAGAGGACCGTGCTATTTACTTACTGCATCGAACGCGTGAGACAGACACTCCCGCACATCCGACGCGGTCATCACCCGTTTGCCGTATTTCTTCTCCGCGATGTCGCCAGCCAAGCCTGCAAGATAAACCGCCGCAATGACCGTCTCAAACATGTCTATTTTCATCTGAACCGCCTGAGCGGCAAATCCCGCGATCATCCCCGTCAGCGTATCGCCGTTCCCCGCCTTGCCGAGCCCTGAATTTCCGGTCGGATTTACGACAACCTTCCCGCCCGGCTCACCGATCAAAACCCGCTCGCCCTTCAAAACCAGGATCACATCATGCTTCTGCGAAAACTCGCGGACGGCCGCAACCCGATCCTTGATCGCGTCCTTGTCATCCGTCCCCAGCAGCCGCATAAACTCGCCCTCATGTGGCGTAAGTATCAACGGTGCGTCCCTCCCATCATTCGCCGCAAAGCCGGAGAATGGTGAGAGCAGATTGAGGGCATCCGCATCAACAATCGTCGGCTGCCGCCGTTTCTCCACGATCTTCTTAACAAATTCCTTCGTACTCTCATCCTGCGAAAGCCCGCAACCGATAGCAACCGAATCCGCATTTTCCAACAGATCGCCGATCTCATCAAACGCCTCATATGAGATGGCTCCCTTTTCCGTCTCCGCGACACCGCGAACAATCACCTCAGGCAACAGCCGTGCAGCAATCGATTCTTTCGAAGATTTCGGTGTCACGACAGTCACCAACCCAACGCCAGAACGCATCGCCGCATTCCCCGCTAGAACCGCCGCTCCGGAATAACTCGCCGAACCCGCGATCAGCAGTGTGTGTCCGCGTTTGTTTTTGTAAGAACTATCGGAAAACCTGGTTTCTTCGAGCCACTTCTCGCCATCTTCGTGCTCAGCAAGATAAAATTGCGAAGGCTGGGCATCGATAAGTTCCGAAGGCGAGCCGATATCAGCAATGACAAGTTCCCCATTGATCGCCGCAGCGCCGGGGAGTACGTTTCCGGGCTTTGGCGCTGTAAACGTCACGGTCAGATCGGCCCGAACAGGCTCGGCCATCAACTCGCCCGAATCTGCATTGAGGCCTGAAGGAATATCAACCGACACGATCAGTTGTAGCTTTGCACGTGGCCCCTCATTCACGAAGTTCAAGTCGTGAAGAATGTTATAGAGCCATATATCAAGGGGTCGTGTTAGGCCAGTTCCAAAAACCGCATCAACAATTACGTCGGAAGGCTGGCCGGTGTCCATGTAAAAGCTAACCCAATCTTCTTTCGATTCAATTTCTCGGAGTTCGCAGAAGCTACTCATGTACACATCATCGAACTCAAAATCTTCACGGCAGAGAACGCCGAAATTGATCCTGGCATCACCTTTGGTCTCCTTTATCTTCCCAAAAAGAAGCACATCGACCCATGCCCCGTGAATCGCGAGTATCCTCGCCAAGGCTGCCCCATCGCCGCCGTTGTTACCTTTGCCGCAGAGGATGAGTATTGACTTGTCTTTTACCGAACCGCCTAGTTTTTGGGTAATCACACTAGCCACAGCGTTCGCCGCATTTTCCATCAAAATGATCGACGGAATGCCGTACCGCTCGGTCGTCAGGCGGTCGACCTCTCGCATTTCGGCGGCTGTCAGCACTTTCTGCATATACAGTAATCTACCACAACAATTTGAAATGGCTTTAAACATAGAAAAGCCGCATTTGCGTCAAAATGCGGCTTCGCTACCTTTAGATTGGAGACTGTGAACAGACCTATCCCGTTGACATTGGCAGAGGTATTGCCTGCCACTGTGCTTGATCACCGTTTTCTTCCGTTCATTTAATAAAAAGCATTATTCGCCTCTGCTTTCCACAAATTTAAAAGCGTTGGACTCGCTACCTAAAAATCGCAACGAAACCAGAACACTGTGAAACGTTGCTAGCCAAGAGTAAACAGCTATCTTTCGGCGATTCGAGAGGTAGATTGGCGCACAACGAGCTTGGGTTCGACATTAAGGATCTGGTTCAGATTGTCACCTTCCTTTCCCTCCAGTTTGTCGAGCACGGTCCTGGCAGCCAGGCTGCCCATTTCAAAAAGTGGTTGGCGAATTGTCGTCAGGGTCAGGATTGTAAAACGCGGCTGACATAAATGTCATCGAAACCCAGCACCGAAACATCCGCCGGAATCGCTTAGGCCCATCTCTTCGAGCGCGCCTGATCGCTCCGATCGCAGAGACATCGTTAAACGCAAAAAGCGCGGTAAACTTTTCACCGGTGGCAATCAGCTTTTTTGTAGCCGCATAACCGACCTCCGGCGACGGTAATTCGCCTTCGAGCTGGCCAACCATAATTTCGGCCAATACTGATATTTCTTTTGCGGGCCTCTTTCATGATCGAATCGAACCGGACCTCCGTATCGGAGCTGAATATTTGCCCTTTCAGCACCGCTATCCGGCTATGGCCAAGATCGTGTAGGTGCCCTACACCGAGTTCGGCCGCGTACTGGTGGTTTAGTATCACATTCGTTACGCCTTCTGTTTCCTCATGGCCCGAAACATTTACGACCGGTAAATTCGGCTCGAAGCGGATCGGCGTGTCAACTGCGATGATGCCTTCAACCTGTCGTTCAATCAGTACCTGCGGCAGTTTTTCAAGCAGGTCGTCGCGATGCAAATGGCTTGCCGTCAGATAAAAAAAGCCCTCTTTCGACAGCTCGGATTCTACGCCGTTGAGAACCATGGCGGAGTATCCGTCGCTCAACTCCGGAACGATAACACCCAGCGTGTGAGTCCGCTGTACGCGCAGCGACCGGGCAAGATAATTAGGCCGATAATTCAGTTCCTTCGCGGCGGAAAATATCCTGTCTTTCGTTTCCTGAGGGATAGAATTGGCCGAAGGTGCATCATTAAGAACAAGGGAAAGTGTTGTGGGTGAAAGTTCGAGATGAGCTGCGAGATGTTTCAGGCTAATCGCCGCACCGGTTTTCGCCGCGTATTTTTCGGATTTACCTTTTCGCCCGAGAGTCATTGCTTCTCAATTATAAAGATCGACCATTCGCAGGCCCTTGCTTTAAAGCCGAACGGCTTTCTGGTCAATTTTTTGCCAGGTTCCGCAAATGCTCTGCCAGGTCTTTGATACGGCCGGATTTGAGGTCAACAGCAAAATATCACGGATCCGCCAACTATTCCAACTAAAACGATTTATTACAGGGACCTTTATTTTTCCCGACAACTCAAACCCTATCAGAATCCCTTGACATAAAAAATCCATTGGTGCTATAAGCATAATAGCTAAAACGATTTACTAAAACGATTTACTTTGTTCGCTGGTTGAACTTGCCGGACTTCCGGACTGACGTTTCCCGTCAGATGGAAAAAAGCCAACCGCAATATCGAACAAACCATTGGGAGGACTTCATGCGACATACAAAGCTTAATATTCTTAGGACAATAGGATGCATTGCTATCACGGCGATTTTAACTCTTACGGCGCACGCGCAGTTTCGGGGCGGCATTCGCGGCGTAATTTCCGATAACACCGGGGCTGCAGTCGCTGGAGCAATCGTTCGTCTGACGAACAAGGAAACTAATCAATCGCAGGACACAGTAACCAGCGATGAAGGCTTTTACCGATTTACCGGACTTGCTCCCGGCCTATACAGCGTGTTGGTGGAACAACAGGGTTTTAAGAAGCGCGTTGAAGATGACGTTAAGGTTGATGCAGAGGCAATAACCGGGCTTGACTTGCCGTTGGAAGTCGGCGGGATAAGCGAGGTTGTAACCGTTGAAGCTGAAAATGTAGGGTTACAGACCGAAGATCCGAACATTCGAAAGACGATAACAAATGAAGAGATCTTACGCTTGCCGCAGGTCGGCCGCGACCCATATGAGCTCGCACGACTGACGCCGGGTGTTTTTGGTTCTGGAGCTCGTGGTTCCAACGGCGGGTCAGTTGGGCTACCAAATACCACAGGGCCGGGCGGTTCGAATTTTTCTATCTTTCAAACCGAAAATCAGGTTCCGATCTCCGCAAATGGGCAGCGGGTCTCGGCGAACAGTTTTCAGATCGATGGCGTCAGCGTGAACAGTCAAACATGGGGCGGAGCGGCCGTTATCACGCCGAGCCAGGAATCGGTAAAGGAAGTCCAGGTCAGTTCAAGCAGCTACTCTGCTGAGGACGGACGCAACTCAGGCGCGATCGTAAAGGTGGTCAGCCAGAACGGAACGAATGATTTTCACGGAAGCTTGTTTTTCAAATATGCTGACCCAAGTTTGAACGCATTTAATAAGTTCCGTGGGGGAACTCGCGTTGAGAACAAATTCAAACAGTACGGCGGAAGTTTGGGCGGGCCAATATGGCGTGACAAGCTGTTCTTCTTCTTTACCTATGAAGGAGCGCGAAGCAGGAGCGATGTGCCATACGATGCGTGGATAGAAACTCCCCAATATCGACAGCGTGTAATTGCATTCCGGCCAACCGGTGTGACGAGCCGGATCTTCCAGGCAGCCCGGCATCGAACCTCGAATTCTGTCGGTGCTCCCGAGCACGTGCGCATTTGCAAATCTTCCAGCAGCACGATGTCAGGCCGTGGCCGGTGGATTAGACCTAGGTTCACCCGGACCCGGACCTTCGCCGACAAATCCTTATATAGATGGCTTTGGCATGGGGCAAGGAGCAGGCTTTGACGGAATCCCGGACATTCAATTTGCTCGGTTGGGTAATCCAAGTTCATTCGTTGGCAATCAATACAACACACGTATAGATTTTCAGGCGACGGAAAAAGACACTTTCACGGTTTCGACGTACTTCACGCCAACAGACAACACTGGAGCAAATTCAGGAGCAAGGAGCCGTCCGATGGCGGACATCAATTCGCCGCGTTTTAGCTGGTCCGCTGCCGCAATCTACAACCGAATTCTTTCGGCGACCAAGTTCAACGAATTTAGATTCAACTTCAATAAATGGAGCTTTGACGAGGTGACGGCGAACCCGGATGTAAATTTCGGAATACCGCGAGTCGAAGTCGAAGGTTTGCCGTTTGACCGTATTAGATTCGGGGCGGACCGGTCCGAAGGAACACCTGGAATATACAGCGAAAGTCAGATGGAATTTCGCGATACTTTCAACTGGGTGATCGGCAACCAGAGTATCAAGATCGGCGGCGAATGGCGGAGAGAGAAAAACGGAAACAGCCTTGTCGGCGGTGCCCGACCACTGTACTCCTTTGTTGGTTTATGGAACCTCGCGAATGACGCTCCGATCTTCTATTCAATCAATGCCAACCCAACGTCCGGCGGCCCGGCAACCGGAGAAAGGGAGTATTCGAGCAATAACTTCGCTTTTTTTGTTCAGGACGATTGGAAATTCCGTCCGAACCTTACCGTAAATCTCGGTTTGCGTTGGGAGTATTTTTCACCCCTCAGCGACAAATCCGGCCAGCAGAGCAATATTTTTCTCGGTACGCGTGGAGTCGTGGACGCTCAGGTCCGCCTCGTAGATAAACTTTACGAATCCGACTGGAACAATTTTGGCCGCAAATAGGCTTTGCATATACGCCAAAAATGCTTGACAACAAAGGGGTGATCCGAGGCGGGTTTGGCATCGGATACAACCGCCTGCCGAATGCGATATTTCTGAATGCACGCGGCAACCCGCCTTTTTTTGCCCGCTTCAACATATGCTGCGGGCACACGGGCGAGCCGTTTGCGAATGGTCGGATCTTATACGCATTGGGTACGAGCAATTCGCCGGACAGCTATCCGGCAAATCCTGTTCTTGGCCAAGGGATTAATCCGGCAACGGGCACTCCGATCGGTGGTGCGGTTGAAATTTACGGGGCGCCACAAAACCTGCCGAATGCGTACGTTTATAGATATTCATTGGAAGGCGAGTATGAACTGCCTTATAAACTGGTCGGAACGCTTGGATACCAGGGAAGCGCGGGTCGTCACTTTATACGCCTCGTCAATCAGAATTTTGTTTTCGCGGAAATAAATCCCTCTGCATTCGATGCCATTTATTTCGCATCGCCCGACGTTAACACGAAATACGATGCGATGAACGCGAGATTGCGGCGGCGGTTTGCAAACGGCTTCCAAATCGACGGCATTTACCGCTGGAGCAAGAGCCTCGACACACTCTCTTACGAAGGTCCGGGTTTCGTTACGAACCAAACGTTTCCGGTTGATAACAGCACGGAAAATGGCCCGTCCGATTACGACGTTCGCCATAACTGGGTGGTTTCAGGTCTGTGGGATCTTCCGATCTTCCGCGGAGACAACAGTTGGGTGGGCAAGCTGCTCGGCGGATGGCAGCTGAACGGCATATGGACATATCATACCGGTTTTCCGTGGACCCCAAAGATCGGACCCGGAATACGTGGCCCGAGCGGTAGGGAATTTGGACCCGTCCGGCCCGTGCGTTTTCTCGGCGGCGAACCCCTAGCCAATACGAATGACAACTTTCTATCTCCTGGCGGTATTTTTGCGGGACCCGGAGGCGCGATTTTTCCAGACTGGCCTTAATCCGGGCCCCAACACCTATTTGAATAACCCGCCGGGTGTAGGGCGAAATGTTTATCGGGGCCCGAAATACCGGGCGTTGGATTTGAGCATCGTCAAACGCTTTCGCCTTGACGGGTTGCTGGGAATGCGGGAAGGCTCCGGTTTAGATCTGCGTGCCAATTTTTTTAATATTTTCAATCAGTTAAATCTTGCGAATTTGGGTTCGGCGACGACAGCACATTTGCGGATCGGAGTCAGTTCGGAAAAGCATTTAATGCTTTGGCCGGACGAACCGCTGAATTGCAGGTCAGATTCAATTTCTAGACGTTGCAAAAACGCTCTGTTGAAAATTGAGACTCCGGAAAAAACGCGTGGAATTCTAATTCTTCGCGTTTTTTCGGTAGTCTTGTCAGGAATTCTTCGGCAGTGCAGTCTGAGACATGTCAAATAGATCCAGCGAGAGTAATATGCGATCAATTAAACCCATAATTTGTGTGATTTTGCTTTTTTTATGGTTTGCCGCTTCAGGTTCGGCACAGCAGAGACAGGCCGATGCCGAGCGGAAGATCAATTCCCTGTTGGCCAAAATGACTTTGGTCGAGAAGCTCGGGCAGCTACAGCAGCTTGACGGGGAGGCAAACGGCAAATATCGACCTGAGCATCTGGGTATGGCCCGAAAAGGATTGCTTGGATCGACGTTGAACGTCCGTGGTGCTCGGATGACCAACGAGCTTCAGCGGGCGGCGCTCGAATCGCGGCTGAAGATACCGATACTGCTCGGTTTTGACGTGATTCACGGTTATCGAACGATCTTCCCGGTGCCGCTCGGCGAATCGGCAAGCTGGGACCTGGGCCTGATCGAAAGGAGTTCGGCGATCGCGGCGGCGGAATCGCGTGCGGCCGGTGTGCACTGGACGTTTGCCCCGATGGTCGACATAGCCCGTGATCCGCGTTGGGGACGCATTATTGAAGGCGCGGGCGAAGACACGTTTCTCGGTTCACAGATCGCGTTTGCACGCGTTCGGGGTTTTCAAGGCACGGATTACAGCCGACCCGACCGAATTATGGCGACCGCTAAACATTGGGTCGGCTACGGAGCGGCCGAAGCGGGCCGGGATTACAACACGACCAATCTTTCCGAACGCAGTTTACGCGAAATCTACTTTCCTCCTTTCAAAGCTGCCGTCGATGCAGGCGTCGGTTCATTTATGACTGCCTTCAATGACATTGACGGCGTACCAGCCACGGGGAATCCTTTTGTCCTAAAAAGGGTCCTCCGCGATGAATGGAAATTCGACGGACTCGTCGTCAGCGACTACACCGCCGTTATGGAGCTGATCTATCATGGCCTGGCGAAGGACGAGCCGTCGGCAGCGATGTACGGCCTTAACGCGGGAACCGACATGGAGATGGTCAGCCGGTTTTACAATAAGTATGGCGAACAGCTTGTAAAAGAAAAGAAGGTCTCGATGGCGACGATAGATGCTGCGGTTCGAAACGTACTTCGCGTCAAATATCGTCTGGGACTTTTCGATAAGCCGTTCGCCGACGAAAACCGCGAAAAGGCTGAGGTATTCAAACAGGCAAACCGCGACGCGGCAAAAGTTGCCGCCGAAAAGTCGTTTGTGCTGTTAAAGAACGACAACAATACTTTACCTATCAGGAAAAACACAAAGGAAATCGCCGTTGTCGGTGCCTTGGCCGACAGCAAGGCCGATATGAACGGCAGTTGGTCGGGAGATGGCCAGCTGACCGATCCGGTCACTGTTTTGGAGGCATTGAAGCAGAAATACCCGCAAACAGGAGTTCGATTCGAGGCCGGTTGCGATCCGAAATGCGAAACGGACGTAGACTTTGCAAAAGCGGTAGATGCCGCAAAAGGTTCCGATTTTACGATTCTTGTAGTGGGCGAATCAGCCGATATGAGCGGTGAGGCGTCTTCGCGAAGCAAGATCGACCTTCCCGGCAAACAGCTCGATCTGGTGAAGGCTATCCATGCAACGGGAAAGCCGTATGCCGTTGTTTTGATGAACGGCCGTCCGCTGACAATTAATTGGCTGGCTGAAAACTCGCCAGCGATTTTGGAGACCTGGTTTGCAGGGACGATGGCGGGTCCGGCTATCGTGGATACACTCTTTGGCGACGCAAATCCGGGCGGAAAGCTTCCGGTTACCTTTCCCCGATCGGTCGGCCAGATTCCGCTTTACTACAATCATAAGAACACCGGCAGGCCATTCAAGGAGAGCGAAAAATACACCTCCAAGTACATCGACCTGGAAAACACGCCGCTCTATCCGTTTGGCTATGGCCTCAGCTATACAAAGTTCTCGCTCGAAAACCTAAAGCTGGACAAAACTCAGATCAAGCCGACCGAAAGCGTAAGGGTGAGCGTTGATGTCACGAACACTGGTAAAGTCGCGGGTGATGAGGTCGTGCAGCTTTATATTAATGATGCTGCCGCGAGTGTGACGCGCCCGGTCAAAGAGCTGCGCGGATTCCACCGCGTAACGCTAAAAGCGGGTGAGAAACAAACGGTCGAATTTGTGCTTACGGCCACGCATCTCGAGTTTCTTGGGCGCGATCTAAAGCCCGTGCTTGAGCCCGGCGAGTTTCAAGTCTTTGTCGGAACTAGCAGCGACAGCGGATTGCAAAGCACATTTGAAGTAGTTAATTCGATCAAAGCAAGAGCGACGCGTCCGATTGCGAATAAAGTGCAGGCCGAGGCTCCGCAAAAAGCTCCGGTACCGACTGCCGTCGTCAGCCGGGAAGACGACGCTTTTCTTGAAGATCTTCAGCGAAGGACCTTTCAGTTTTTTTGGGATCATTCGGACCCGAAAACCGGCCTAACCCTCGACCGCTCGCGAACCACGGGAATGCCGCCGCCGCAGGGCGAAAGTCATCATAAAATTGCGAGCATTGCATCGACGGGCTTTGCACTGAGCGGATATTGTGTTGCGGCCGACCGCGGATGGGTGAAACAAGCCCAAGCCAGAGAGAGAACTCAAAACACCTTGGACTTTTTTGCAAACCGTCAGGAGCATAAGAACGGCTGGTTTTACCATTTTGTCGATCAGGAAACAGGTGAGCGCCGCTGGAATAGCGAGCTTTCTTCCATCGATACCGCACTCCTGCTTGGTGGCGTTTTAACGGTCCGGAAATGCTTTTCCGATGACAAGGAAATCGTCAGGCTAGCCGACAAGATCTATAACCGGGTCGATTTTCAGTGGATGCTTAACGGCCATCCTTATCTGCTTTCGCACGGCTGGCGGCCCGAAAACGGCTGGATACCGAACCGCTGGCACGATTACAGCGAGCAGATGATTTTGTACCTTCTTGCCATCGGCTCCCCCACGAAACCGATCTCCCCGCGTGCCTGGTACGCGTGGGAGCGTACATGGTACGAATATGGAGATTACAAGTATCTTGCGGCGGTTTCGCCGCTTTTTATTCATCAATTTTCGCATGCGTGGGTTGATTTTCGCGGCCGGCGTGAAAGCCGTCCGCCTTATGTCGATTATTTCGACAATTCGGTAAAGGCTACGCGCGCCCAAAGACAATTTTTCATAGACGTGCTGAGCAAGGAGTTTCCACGCTATGGCCCGAACATCTGGGGGTTGACCGCGTCGGACTATCGCGAAGGCTACATTGCCTGGGGATCTCCCCCGCGTCATCCCGCAACGGACGGCAGCATCGTGCCGTGCGCGGCGGCAGGTTCCTTGATGTTTACGCCTGATATTGCATTGGCCGCGTTAAGGGAAATGAAGGAAAAGTACGGCGATCAAATTTATGGGAAATACGGCTTCACGGATGCGTTCAATCCGCATGACGGATGGGTTAACCCCGATGTTATCGGCATCGATCTTGGCATAACGCTGCTTAGTATCGAAAATCTGCGAAGCGGTAAAATATGGTATTGGTTTATGCAGAATGAAGAAATTCGCCGCGCATTCAAATCGGTTTCCCTAAATATATCCAACTGATCAACTCTAGCCGAATCTATTGATCTGAGTGGTGGTCCCGGCTGGATTCGAACCAGCGGCCTTCCACTTAGGAGGCGGACGCTCTATCCAACTGAGCTACGGGACCACGATAAGAAGAACAGATTCTGAAGCTTGACTTTCAGATTGTCAAGGAATTTAGCTGTCGTAACTAATAAGCGACTCGACGCGATGGCCGTTAAACTTTTCGCGGCCGCCAAGGAAATCGAGTTCGACCACGAACAGCAATCCCACAACCTTGCCGCCCAGTCCTTCAACCAAATCGACGACGGCTCTAGCAGTGCCGCCGGTCGCCAGCAGATCGTCAACAATCAACACGCGATGGCCGTCGCCGACGGCGTCCTTGTGAATCTCAAGCGTGTCCTGGCCATACTCTAGGTCATAAGAAATCGAAACCTTCTCGGCCGGTAGTTTTTTAGGTTTGCGAACCGGAACAAAGCCGGCACCGATTTGATAAGCAAGCGGCGTTGCGAAGATAAAGCCTCGTGATTCGACGCCTATAACCGTATCGATTTTTTCATCCTTACATCGTTCGTATAATGCATCGATCGTCTGTTTCAATCCGTCCGGATCTTTCAAAAGCGTGGTGATATCGTAGAAATTAATACCCGGCTTTGGAAAGTTGGGCACTTCGCGCACTAATTTTCTTAGGTTTTCCATTATGTTAACGGCCGACATAGTGCGGCAAATCTATTTTATCGTTCGATCCTGAATGAGGAGAACGCTTCGTTCGGCTCAATAACGATTTCCTCTACATCGTCGACTCTCGAAAATCTCGGGCCCGCCGTCAGGTCCTGTTTGAAGGCTTCGACCGATCTTTCTCCGCCCTGAGCAAGTGCTTCAACACGTCCGTCTTCGAGATTTCGGACATAGCCCCGGATTTGATATCTTGCGGCCACGCGTTGGGTAAAGAACCTAAATCCGACACCTTGCACTGCACCGCTAAACATGAATTTTCGGGCAATTACCATTATCCAAGGGCGTCAAGGCATTCGGTCAGGCTTCTTTGCCGGCACGTATAACCAGGCATTCCGCCTAAGGTGAACTTGCCTGCCGGCATTTGCCTCAATTCTTCCGCCAATGCAAGAAAATCCTTCGGCTCGTCCGTTTCAAACGACAGTAAGTATTCCTGTTCGCCGAACCCGAACGCGTGCGTTAAATGTATCTTTATATTCGGAAACTTCTTGCCGACCATAAATTTCTCTTCAATAAGGGCATCGCATTCTTCGCCGGTTTTGTCACGCCAATCCGAACATTTCGCGCAGGGATAAACGAAGTGATACTTTCCACTTCCCGCCACTACGTGCAAACGGCTTTGCGGCCCCGAATTCCCGTCATTGGAGACAAACATCATTTTTTTCGTCGCGGCGAGATAGGTTTCAGCAGTTTCAAGATAGCTGCCAAGTTTTGTGCGAAACAGCTTTGACGTCATCTCCTGGAGCAGATCCAAAGATTGCCCGACGCGCCACAACATTATGTCTGCTTTTGAATCAAAACCGATAAGCGAATAGCTGTAAAGCAGAAAATGCTCATGGAACGAATCGTAAACCGATCTAAACTCGCGTTTAGAGGCGTCTTTTGTTTCAGTGTCGAGTTTACGCCAGTCCGGATTCACGCGGAAGAACATGAAATTTACAAACTGTTTTTCGATCTCCGGAAGTTTGTGCGGCTTTTTCGGTTCTGCAACAAGGCGAAGGCTACCTTGTTCCGGCGGATCTTTTTGAAAATTGAGCAGTTCCATTGTCCGATTCAACTCTGATCGTTTAAGCAACGTATGGTGGCATACAATTGCTTTCAGGTTTATTGTGCCAACTTTCATCGGGCTTGTCCAAATCGGCCTCAAACCGGGGCATGAATCAGTTTACAATTCACCGCAACAATGAAAGAATTACGTTCATGTTTCGCATTGCAGCCTTATTCTTTTTCGGTGTTTCGTTTATGGTCGCGGCTCACGCACAGCAACGCCCACTGATCACCGATGATATCGATATTGTTCCGGCAGGCGCGTTGGAGATAAGCGCGGGTGTGGACTTCTTACAGAACGTAAGATTTCCGCTCTCCGGGCTTCGAGGCGATCTTACTCGCTTAGGGGACATTCGAATTCGCCAGGGATTTGCATCGAATGTTGAGATACAAATCGAAGGCACGCTCCAAAATTATCTTGCGATAAACTCAAACATTGGCCCATCCGCGATTCCTCTAAACGTTTCAGGGAACTCCACAAACGACTTCGATGACATAACCGTTTCGGCCAAAATAAAGCTTTTGAGTGAAACGAAAAACCTGCCTGCGGTCGGTATGAAGTTTGGATATCAACTTCCAAACTCCGATCAGGCAAAGGGCATCGGGACAAATCAGATAAATATCTTCAGTAAGTTGATAGTTCAGAAAAAATTCGGCAAACGTGCGGGACGTATCCCGCTCGCGAATATTTACGGCAATATTGGCTTGGGAATAATGAATGCCCCGCTGGCAAATTTTACTCAGAACGATATGCTGCTTTACGGCTTGGCCGGGATCTTTCGAGTCAATGACCGCATAAATATAGCGACCGAAATAAATGGCCGGGCGAGTGTTCGACTCGATACTCCATTAGGAACTGAAAGCCTGTCGCAGCTTCGAATCGGAACGCAGATCAAGGCTTCCGGGCTTCGTTTTGATACAGCCGCTATTTTTGGCCTGACGCGTTTCAGCCCAAAAACCGGAGTGACTTTCGGTGTCACGTATCAATCACCCGTGTTCCTTCCGGTTGCGAAATAGCTAATTATTTACTCAGTGAAGCTACTCGGAATGTTGATCGGCGAATGGCCGGAGCCGAGATCAGGAGCCGTGCGAATGGCCTCATTAACAAAGCTCTTGGAGATCGAGATCGCATCTTTCAGATCTTTTCCGAGAGCCAGATTTGCCGCAATCGCCGCGGCCAGCGTACAACCAGTACCATGTGTCGAAGTCGTGTCGATGTAGTCAGCATCAAATAGAGTATGTCCTTTGTCGGTGAACAGATAGTCACGCGCTTTTTGACTGGAAACCGTCTCCGCCTCAAAATGCCCTCCTTTTATCAGCACGTTATGCGCTCCCATCGAACGGATCATCGTCGCGGCTTTTACAATATCTTCTTCGGCTCGGATCGACACTCCGGTAATTCTCTCAGCTTCCTGAATATTCGGCGTAACGACGCTTGAGATTGGAAACAGCAATTCTATCAGCGCAGTTAAAGCAAAGTCGTCGATGAGGTCAAAACCCGATGTCGAACGCACGACCGGATCGACCACAATATTTGTCAGATCATTCTCTCGAATTAGCCGGGCCGTTTCTTCTATAACCTCGCGTGTCGGGAGCATTCCGGTTTTGACCGCCGCTATATGAAAATCTTTCAGCACCGGTTCGACCTGGCCTCGGATCGTCTCCGCCGTTTGATGAACTGCTCCAAAGACGCCCTTAGTATTTTGAAAAGTGATCGAAGCAATTGCCGCTGTCGCATAACATCCAAATGCCGAAAATGTCTTGATGTCGGCGATAATCCCAGCACCGCCTGATGGATCAAGCCCCGCAATTGTTAGACAAACTTTCGGTTTAATCATATCGTGAATAGTCCTCGCAAGCTGCTTTCTGTATTCAAAAATCGTATCGCGGCGAACCCGCTCGCTCCACTTTGCAATACGCTCGCGTAATTCGTTTCATCGATGCCGCCGAGAGCGATGACCGGAAACGGGTGCAGCGAGGCGGACAATTTCTTCAGCATTTCCAGACCTTGTGGTTTCCCTTTTCCCGGACTCTCAAAAATGGGTCCGAACGTCACAAAATCCGCTCCATTGGACCTCGCATTCAACGCTTCTTCAGCCGAGTGCGTAGAAACTCCGATCAAAAAATGAGGCGGGAAATTCTTTCGAATTACATTCGCCGGCAAACCGTCAGCCGGGAGATGTACGCCATCAGCTCCCGCCGCTAAAGCTACGTCAGCCCGCCCATTAACCAAAATCCGTGTGCTCGATTTTCGCGCAATCTCAACCGCATCCTGCGTCAGAACAAACAATAGTCTTGCCGACAGATTTTTCTCGCGGATCTGCACCAGCGAAATTCCTGCCTCGACTGCCAAGACTATCAGACCGAGTATCTCATTTTTCTTCGATTTGAAATTGGCGTGGTCCGCGTCGCCCTTTGTAATAAGGTAAGTGATTGGTTTTTCGAGTGGGCGTTTCACTTCGAGGGTTTTCGGTCGTGCTCTTGAAGCATGGCAACACTCTGATTAAAATGAGCGATCTCCCAAAACGCGATTAATAGATTCAATACGCCAAGACCGGTAACCGCACCGCGAAACCAATTTGAAGCCACTGTTTTTTGCAGCACCGGAAACCCCGTACCTTCGGAGACAAGGACGAGCAAGTAGTTTTCGCTCCAATTCCCGAACAGCGTATCCCAAGGCGAAAGTATGAGATAAAAGCCCAGGAGAAGGCAGAGAACAATAAAAAAAATGACGGTCAGTTTCTCAATCATTATTTGGCGTTTGCTTGTTTTTCCTTCCGTTCATTTTACTACGTCTCGCTTTGTTTTCAGTTTATAATAGTTCTTTTGGGTTAGGCAATCTTTGGACTACTTGGCTCATTATTGGCGCAGTCGATAATGATGGCCTCTAACCAAACAACGCACCGTCCTGTCTAATCGGTCGTTCGAATGTTTTTGGAATTATTAGGTCCGTGTCGATCCGGAGGTTTACTTCTCAATAAAATACTTGGCAAGCTCGACTCCGTTCCGCGTAAATAATCAACGATTGGAATTTTGCGCTGTAGGCTTAGGAAGATTTCTGTACTTCATCGAGATGTTCTCGGTCTTAACTATTTCCCACTGTCGCAGCACCCAACCCGTTCTTAGCTCCCACTCGGTGCGAATTTGTCCGGCGAGGTAACGCTGCTCGCGTGAACGAGGTGACGAACTGGTTTTAATATCCAGAACGATCGTCGCTTGTTCGCCTTCCACCTGTTTCTCGACGACGGCGATCTCTTTAGGTTCGCTTTGGAAAAACCTCCAGGTAATCGGTTGGGAGGTCCCATTTTCCTCCGGGACATCTCTCACAGCGGCATAGCTGATTCGCTCGCGGATCATCTCTTCGCTAAGTTCGGGCAGGTCTGTTGACGCGGAACCAGATGGCTGTTTGCCACCGCCCGTTGGGGCACATCCGAATGAGGCGAGCATCAAGGCCGATACAAAAAATGTTGAAATTAGCAATATGGTTCGCGGCACTTTTCGCACGCTCCAAACCGATCTCATCGGTGAGCATTCATCGGAGCTCGTATGTTTTGCATTATTCGCCTGCATAACTGATCTCCATACGGCGAATGTGCAGGCTCGCTAGAAAGAGCACTACGCCGGTAAATATTAGTAGGCTCGGCACTGAGATCCACGCGGACGTCGGTTCGACGAGCACCGCGAAGGGGCCTTCGGACATCGGGACGGGCACAAGCGACTGCAGGTAATGGATCACACTTATCTTCTTCAAGCCCGGCGGCAGCAAAAAGTTCATCCACTCCCAGCCGTAGAGCAGCAAGCCGGGAATGATCGGGTTTCGGAAACGCAGCCCGACGATGAGAAAGACCGCGCCGTATCCGATGCAGGCGAGTATTGTGACTCCAAGGTAGGCCAGCATCTGACTAGCACCCGCACCGTCGAAAAAGTACGCCGCAGACTCTGACGGGAAGAGCCAGAAATAGAGTATCAGCATCGAGCCGACCGTCGTGATGCTGAATAGCACGATCGTCGCGACGAGCCCTGACAAGTATTTGCCGACGACAAGGACCTCGCGTCTAACGGGCGACAGAAAATAGTAGTGCAGGCTTCTGTCAACCACCTCGCCGCGAAACAGGTTCATAAAGACCCACGCGCATCCGAAGAAAACAAGCGTGCGAAGGATAAGCCCGCCGTAAACGGCCGCGTAGATCTGGCTCAATTGACTGAAATTCTCCATCTCGTCTGTCGGAGGCGGAAAAAGCGCCAGCATCGACAGCAAGACAAGCGGCAATCCCGCGGTCACATAGAGCAAAAAAGAGCGACGGCTCAAAAAGTTCTTCTTGATTTCGAGGCGCATGATCGCAAGAGTCTGCCGCGTCCACAATGACCAGGAAGAATCTCGCTCCCTGCTAACATAAGGCTGGTTCGCATTTGTCGGGGTAGCTTGTTCTTTGATCTCAGTTGTGGAACTCATTAGTTTGTTTTTTGTCGGTATAACTAGTTTGAAGGCCGATTAAATTTGATGACTCTCTGACTAATCTGACTACTCCGACTAAGAAAGTGCGTAAAGTGGCGTGAATAAAATGCAGTATGCAATGTAACCAAAAATTCCCAATGCCACGAAACCCTGCCATTTCGGAAGAGCTATAAAACCGAATACCAATGTAAATAGTGCAGCAATTAGTGAAATTAGAACTAGCGTACCAGCAAAATTTCCAGAAACGAAAACGAATTTACTCTTTACGAATACGATAACAATAAGCGAGGTTGCAGCACATATCTGGCTGAGCCATTTCGAATGCGTTTTAAGGGTTTTGTAATTCATATATTCCTTTAGATCTAAAACCAATCGAGCCCTATTCAACCTAACCCACTAATTTCCGTCGGATGTGATTAAGTATTGATAGACGGCATTCAGGTCGTCATCAACGGGCGCGAGCGACTCGACCTGAAGATTCTGCTCAGTAATCACCTTGTTGAGTAAGAGAAAAAAATCATCGGGCCGACGCGTTTTGACAAACAGGCCCTGGCGGTCGTTGTGTATGCGGGCCTCGACGGTGTGCTCATGTTCGAACAGACGCGCGGCCAACGTTTGGGGGCGGTCGCAGCGGATAAGGATCTGGATCGGATGTTCATCGATCTCGTCTCGCACGCCGTGTACTTCACCTTCCGCGACGACATAACCGTTATGAAGCAGCACAACGCTGTCGGACATCATATCCACTTCGTGCAGGATGTGGCTTGAAATGATGAGGTAAAGCCCTTCGTCAGCGAGCTGGCGGAATAGGCTAATTATCTCCGAACGGGCCATCGGGTCGAGTCCGTTCAAAGGTTCATCCAGAACAAGCACCGATGGGTTGTGTGCGATCGATTGGGCTAGCCGTACGCGTTGCCGCATTCCCTTACTGAACGCCGAAACCTTTCGGTCCGCTGCTTCCAGCATTGACACTCGTTCCAGAGCCTGGTGCGTCAACTCATCGGTTTCTTGCTTCGTGTAACCATGAACGCGCAGATAGAACTCGATAAACTCGCGTGCCGTTGCTCCCCGAGGAAATGAATCGAATTGCGAGCAGTAGCCTAGCTTTTGAAAGATCGCTTCCGGGTGGTTGGGCGATATGCCGAGAACGGTGATACGGCCGCTTGACGGCTTGAGCAGCCCCGTCATCAGGTTCATCAAAGTGGTCTTGCCTGACCCGTTCGGTCCGACGAGGCTGGTGATGCCCGGTGCGATCTGCAAATTAACTCGGTTAACGCCAAGGACCTCGCCGTAGAATTTCGACACGTCCTCGAACACGATCATTGTGTCGGAAGGTGATGGAGCGATCGGCGGCCCCGACGCTGTTGACGCTGGAGGCGATACGGGCTTAGGTGATGTTGAAGTGGGCGGTGTCATTTGATCACCTCGTAAGCTCGAACCTTGCGAGCAAGCAGCCAAACGCACACGGCACAGACAAGTCCGATCACCAGCCAAGAAGCCCAGAGCGGCGGCTCCAACAGGATAATGTCAACCAACTGCCCATCGTAAATTGGATTGGTGATCCTTCCCGAAACGCGTCCGGTTTGGCGCTCAAAAAGCCCGAACAATCCGCGCCAAATGCTGTTCATCGTCGCCCATAAACTGATCAAATGTCCCGAACGTGTGAGAAAAAGCTGATTGACGATCTCGCCGAATGCACTCGGCACAAAGAACAGTCCCAACATTGCTCCGCTCGCCACCACGCGCCATTTGACGAGCGCCGATACGGCGAGCGCAATTAACGACAACAGGATGATCCAGACCATGAATCCGAAGAAGATCGCCCAGACCATCCACAGATTCGCAGTCAGCCACGCGAAGCTGCTCAGGGACGCCTGGAAAAAGAAGATCAGTAAGCCCGGAATCCATGTCACCAACGACAGCAGGACCACAACTACAGCCATCTTGCCGAGCACGTACTCAGTGCGAGAAAGCGGCCGGCACAAATAAAGCGGCAAGGCATTGTTAGACAAGTCGCGAGAGATGAGCGGCGGCGCGACGAGGACCGTCAGGATAAAAGCAAACGCGCCCTGAACCTCCAGGTAAGTTCGAAAGAAGGTGTTGTCGATCGGTAGCAGTTCGCGAACGTTTATCTGCAGCAACGCGAGCGCGTTCACGTTATGATGCAGATAAACCAGAATGGTGGCGACGAGCGGGTAGATAAAGCAAAGGATAAAGATCGTCGTGAACAGCTTCGACTTGAAAACTTCGCGCAGGGCGTAACGCGGTATCACGAGAAAGCGCGACCACGCGGTGTGCGACTCGCCTTCATATGCCCCGTACAAATGCTCATAAACCGCCATTGCCCGCCCTCCCGTTTCCGTTCTCCATCGCCTTCAGGAAAATATCTTCGAGCGAATCGCGTTTGAAGTTGAGACGCCTTATCTGCACCCCGTATTCGAGCGCGAAACGATACAAGTCGCTTATCTCCACCGACTCCTGCATGATCAATTTTATGCGACGCTCGCCCGACAGGGCGTATTCGCATCCAAGGCCTCCAATCGCTTCGGCGAAGGCCGTGGCGGTCGCCGCCGCGCGTTTCGAGCTCGATAAATTTACGGTTCGACTTGCGCTCCTCTTCCAGATTACAGTTAGCGGCGATGTACCCGTCCTTTAACACGAGAATCTCGTCGCAGCATTCCTCCACGTCACGCAAGAGATGAGAGGACAAGAGAATCCGAGCCCGGCCGCCGTCGCGGATCTGACGAATAAGCGAGATCATGCGGTTGCGTGTCGGCGGATCGAGGCCGTTGGTCGGTTCATCCAAAATGATCAGTTTGGGCCCGTGAACTATCGCCTGTGCCAGCTTCGCAAGCTGCTTCATCCCGAGCGAGTAACTATCGACGGGCCTGTAACGCGCCTCTCCCAAACCGACGTAAAAGAGAGCCTCGTGCGCCCGCTCGAGCGCATGCTTCGCGGGAATACCGGAAAGCTCCGCCATCAGCCGCACGAAATGGACGCACGACATCTTGGCGATAAACGAATCGCGCTCCGGCATATAACCGACGGCCGCACGCACCTGCTTTGCATCGTGCGTGATGTCCTGCCCGAAGATCCGCGCCGTTCCGGAAGTCGGCGGATGAAAGCCGAGCAACGTGTGGATGAGCGTAGTCTTGCCCGCCCCGTTCGGCCCAAGCAGTCCGATAGCACGGCCGTTCAGCGCACCGGTCAGCGATTTCAAGATCGGGCGCTTGCCGAACGTTACGCTTAGTTGTTCAAGTTCAATGACACTAGTCATGCTGCTATTACTACAAGTCTTTGCCCGCTGCTTAGTCTACCTTAACAATTGTTGTGCCAACCTAATCCAAGCTCGGTTTTCCTATCAATGGATATGCCGCTAAAGTGTTGCGACAACTTTTAATCACACCGTCTATATAACTCTGGTCCACCTCAAACTTAAAACTATGTCGCTGTGTGAGATGGTTGGGCGAAATTTCAACTTTCATTGTAATTTGCCCAAGCGATTCGGCTTTTAGCTTGACGTTAAATTCGGGCTCAATCGTGTCAAGGTTTGCTTCGCCCGACAATGTCCCATTCATTTTTTCGAGGGCAACTAACCAATCAGCAATTTCAGAGACATGTAAAATCGCGCCGCTCGTCCAGACACTCGCGCCATTTGCACCACAATGGACGGTCACGTTTAGCCAGTTTCCGTCCCAAAAGTCGTTGCTGTCAGGAAACTGACGGCTATGAATCCAAATCTGCACGCCCGAAAGTTTTATGTTTGGAACGCCAAGATTTCCAATGTGAGTTTCGCCGTTCATAAGCTCAAAACCGCTAAACTATCACGATAACTCACAACACGCTTTTGTAGAAACGCTCCCTATAACACGACAAAAACCGACGGACGTTGGTATTCGTCCGTCGGTTTATTACTGCTAACTTGCGTTGCTTTTATTCATTCTTTCTTCTGTACGTCTTTATCCCCCAATGCGTTCATTAAAATATGCTGCATTTCGAACGAATTCGGCAGGCCGATAAGACTCGCCGGGCTTAGGCCGAAGGCTCCGCCCTCGGTGTTCGCCGCGAGGGTGATGCGGTCTCCCTGGGCGTAGGCGTAGACCAGCGTCGGCGGGGCGTTCGGGTCGATGGCGGCGAATTTCTTGCCTTCTTCGCCTCCGACATTCTTCAATCTATCACCGAGCGACTGCATCAGCGGTGCCAGGTCGTGATAAAAGACGGCCGAAAAGTTGGTATTACCGTCCTGCGGCAGCGAGCTCCGGAACCTTGCCGAGCGGACCAGCGTGTTGCCCGTGTCGCGATTACTGATCGACTGTTCGAGCAGCGCACGGCTCGGCGCCGCAACGAGGTAACCGTTCGCGTAAGTGTAATGAACTTCGAGCCCCGCGTCAGATGATTTGATCGAGTAATACGTGCGGTCACCGGCCGTCGCACTCTCCAGGCTCAGTTTGCCTTTGCCGCGCAGCACGGAAAACTGATTCAACTTTTCGACCGCCCGCTCGAACGTATTCTGCAATTTCGCCTGGTCATAAACTTCCAGGATGACCTTCCACGAAGGCGTCGGCAGAAGCGGCCCGTCGATCGCGAATGCGAACTCACCGCCAAGCGGTGCGGCAAAATCGTCGCGGATACTGAAGCCCTGCTGCTTTTCGACATCCTGCATCCTGCTTCGAATGTCCGGATCGACCGTCTCTAAAAATCCGAGCAGATCGTCGACCAGCAGTGCCGGCTCTTTGACCACGAAGGCGGTCGCGACATTCGCGTTCGGCGAGATGAAGTCCAACGCACCCATCGGCCCCGGAGCGGCCAGCCACGATGCGACGCCGCGGTTGGGTTCGCTGAAGGTCAACACGGCCTGGCTCAAGGTTTTACCCTTCACTTCCTTCTGTTCGACAACGAAGTGCCGCAGGTTCATGACGCCAAGCTGCTTGAGACCTTCGATATGACGCGCCGCTTCCGGCGTCTTATCTTTGCCGACCGCCTGAGCGACGATCTTTTCCAAGTCAGCAGCGACGACGAGTCCCGCACCGTCTTTGTAAACATCGTTGATGCGTTGATGGAACGGAGAATTCGCGAAACGATTCGCTCCAGGCGTCTTCAATGTTGTCGCAAACCCGCGCAGACTCTCGATCTGCGGTGAGGCAGCAAAAATGTCGTTATGTATCCAGACGAACAGTTCAGACTTCGCCCCGGCGATCTTATCCTTCACGCGCGGTGTCGAGTTCGTTGTTGATTTCGACGCATTTGTCGCTGTCGAAGTCATGGGATCGTCAATTATGCGGACGTTAAGGCCATTGCCGGATTCTTTCGCGAAGCGAGCGAGTTGTCCGTCGAGATACGTGCGGAAGCTCTCCGCGTTCTTCACCTCGCCGAGCACGAGTATGCCGCTCGGTTCGCCTTTCGCGTCCATCGAGGCGCTTACGACGATCTCGTCACCGAGCTGCGAGCCGAACTCGTAAATGCGGGACATCGTCCGTTCATCGATGCCAAGGCCGTGGCCCTGATTGCCTTTCGACCACTCGGCCAGCGCCGGATTCTGCTTGATGCGCTCTTGCATAATGCGTTGCGACTCGGCGAGCGTTTCGCTTAAATTCGGCAGAGCAGCGTAGAACACAGTGTTCTCAGGCACGAGATCGACGAACCGGGAAGAGTAACGCACGCCCGGACGCTGCACCCGTTGATTAACCTCGCGCCGCAGCTTGGCGAGCTCGGAAACGAGATTCGCGTATTTCGCGGCGTTGCGGCTCCATGCCACGTTCTGCTGCACGGGCGTTTTGTCCAAGTCAGGATTTGTCGTAGTTTGATCGCCGGGGAGCAAGGTTTCGTCTTTGCCCGCGTGATTGACATTTACTTCACCTTCAACCACCGAAACACGCGAGCCCTTTGTGCCGCTTTCGACCGCGAAGATCGTACCTTTTACGGAGACGAGCGAGTCGGGTGTCTGAACGTACAGGCGGCCGTTACGCTGCTTCGCCGCTTCGACGATCACATCGCCGCGGTCGAGCCGGACGGTTACGCCGCGCATATTCTCGGTCACGGAAGCCTCGGAGCGTGCGCGCATCTCAACCGTAGAACCGTCCGCAAGCCGCAACACAGCCCTCGAATCTTTCGCCGTGCGAACTCGTTCGCCCTTCTGAACCTGCTCGCCCGCCGCAAGCTGGCGAGTCTGCTGGTCGGAAAACACATACACGGGGCCGTTCGCATCTTCGACCGTCGCCCCAAGCGTCGTGCCGGACAGGTCGAGACGCTCGTACATGAACAGGCCTGCGAACCCTAGGCAGACAACCGCTGCAGCAGCGGCTCCCCAACGTGCAATGCTCGTGTTGCTCCATCGTTTCGTGCTTGCGCTTTGCTGTCCGCGAACGGCGCGGCGGGCGGGTTGGCGAGGTACATACGTCGCCGACTTTGCGGCCGCATAAGCTCGTTGTTCCTTTAACTCCTTGCGGCATGGAAGGCATTCGTTGGAATGGTCTTCCAAGAGAAGAGTACGGGCCGTTGAAAGCTTCCCGTCAAGGTACGCGGGGATGAGCGATTGGAAATCATCGCACCCACGAATTTGTTCTGTATTATTGCTAGAGTTCATAGTATTTAAACCTTCCGAATATGAATTTACCGAGGATGAATTTTCCGCTGCCTGTCGGCTGACCTCGCGCCCACACACGCGTCGCGGATTGGCTAATGATCGATGGATCGATCTGTTCGTCGCGGATGTCACGCATGACATCATCCATGATCGCGTCTAGCTCTTGTTTACTGTGCTTCATGATGTTTCTCCAAATAATTACCGATCTCTTTCCGCAAGCGAGTCCTAGCGCGGTGCAGTGTTACGGCTACGACCATTTGTGACGTTCCTAAAACTTCGGCGATGCGGCCGTTGTCATAGCCTTCGTAATATCGGAGCACGAACGCTGTTGCTGCTCGCCCCTCCAGTTTCGCGACCGCCTGGCGGACAAGTTCGCGAAGTTCCATATCCGCGAGATCATCTGCGGGACTAGCGACCGAAAGCTCTGGGCTTTGATCAAAATCTATGACATCCAATGAAACTGAATTGGCGCGTTTGCGGAGCCTTACTACGTCAAGCGATGCATTAATCGCAGCACGGTACAGATAAGCTCGCGGGTTTGGCGAAAGGTCGCGCCCAGCCCAGCCCGGGGTGAGCCTTACAAAGATAGACTGCAGTACGTCCTCCGCGTCGCTCTGGCTGCCCGTAATACGGTAAGCGACGCGAAAGATCCCTTTATAGTGGTCGCGAAAAAGCGCAGCCAGTTCTTCAAGTCCCGAGCTTCCCGCGATCGCTTTGTCCGGCGTCGCGCTCTTCGCGGGGTCTATTAGATCGCTTGGCAATAGCGTATTGGCGGCCGTGGGGCTCACGTTTGTCTCCTTTGAATCGTCATCCATAACTATAAACGTGCGCGACGGCGGATTATTAACAACTAAGAGAAATAAATTTTCGCATCTTATGAAAGAATTATATCTTCTCTTGGGTTAAGAAGTGATTGTTGTTAGCAGAGTATGGATAATGAATGGCAATGGGAAGGACCGAACGAATCGCGCGGAACGCTGGCGCACTTAACACAAAAGGCAAGCTTTATCGGCTTGCCTTTCCTATTTCTAACACTTTGTGTTTATTGATGTTATGGGCTTCATTTCAAAGCCATTTAAATTTTGACGTAATGGTTCTCAACCATACCGGCAGATTATAACCCTTTTCAGTTTTAAGAAACAAACAATGCCGGTCGCGACGCTTAATGATTGACAGCGATACTCTTTACTCGCTCGCTAACATCGCGGAAATTGACGTTCTCGGCATAGATCTGCTCAAAGTAACGGCCCGCGTTTTCAGTATCGCCCTCGGCTTCATACGCTCCCGCCAGCTCGTACCAGAGGCCCTGTTTCTCGTCTTCGTTCAGGTCAGTGGTCTCGAGAGTACGCTGGAACCATTTCAAGGCCAAATGCGGCATGTTCTGCTGCATAAAACAGTGGCCCAAAAGGTTTGCACATGAGAAAAAGCGTCGACTGCCGTCATTCGGCCTTACGAGCGAGATCGCTTCCTGGAATTCTTTTATTGCATCTTCGACCAGTCCCATTTCCTGATATGCAACGGCGGTGCTGAAATGCGTTTCATAGTCAGAATCGTCGTTAGGATCAAGTTCTTCCAATCCCAACTCGTTACGAAAATCGTTTAGATCAAACGAATTCGCCTCTGCTGGTGAGGACCCGGATGATGGCTGTTCAACGGGAATGCTTGTGTTCGTTGAGGAAAGAGCCGCAAGAGCTTTCAATTCAGCATCTAACTCGTTCAATTCAGATGGATCGCCAAACATCGTCCGCAATTCAGTAATTGCCTTTTCAGCAAGCTCGGTGTAGCCGTTTTCGATATAAAATCTTACGCTGTCGATCTCTTTTTGAAGCTTTAACGCGCCGCCAGCTTCGACAGCCGGTTCTTCTTTAGTTTCCGCAACTGGGGCGGAACCCTCAACTTCAGTTACCGAACCCGTGAACGCGACTCCAGTCTTCGAATCGGTGGCCACATCCGCTGCCGTTTCCGAATCCGTAGAGTTTTCTTTTGTATCCGCAGACGTCAGCTGGTTCTTCAAAAACCGTTCATCAAACAGGTTCTCCTGTTCATCGGACTGTTCGAACCCGTGAATTTCGTTTATCTCGTGGAGCCGTTCAGCGTAAGCAAGCTCATGCGGAACGATCATCGTCAACTGCATTAGAGCAAACCGCTCATCGTCAACCGAATCGGCGTCTTTTGCAACCTGAGCGAGTTTGATCAGGGATTGGCAAAGCATCTCCTCGTCACGCTGCCAGGAGCAGAATCTCGCAAGAAGCCGCAATGCATCCAACTGGTCCGGTTTCTTTGCCAGTATCTCTTTAACAAGCAGATGAAAGTCGTCTGCCTGTCCGCCAACGAGCATATGCTCGGAGGACATCGATAGAATTCGGGTCGCCGAATCAACATCATCGGCAGCTATGTAAATATGGGCAAGATCGAGAAACTTCGGGTAATTTGCCGGTTCTATTTCAACTAGCTTGATCACGGCTTTCTCGGCCTCGGCAATTTCATTCGCCTCGATCAAACTGTCGATAAGAAGAAAACGAATTTCACGGTTGTGCGGAAACTCCACGAGAAGCTCGCCCAGCTTTTCCGCAGCTTCTTTAGCGCGGCCAAGTGCAAATTTGCATTTAGTAAAAGCTGTAAGGGCTTTCGAATCGTCACGTTTGATCTCCATGGCCTTTGCAAATGGAGCCAATGCGTTTTCATGATCGCCCTTGTTCGTAAATCTTGTTCCGGCCTCAATATATGCATCGAGGGCTTCTTCGAGCTGTTTTTCCGCAAAATATGAATTGGCGAGACTAAGATAAACTTCGGTATTGGTCGGATCGAGAAGAGCTATCTCCTTCCACATTGCAAGAGCTTCGATCTTTTGCCCTCTTTTTTGGAAATGTTCCGCAAGAGTCTCGTAGTGTGCCCGTGCTTCATTGAGCGAGCCTTTTATCTTGTAAAGTTCTGCCAGTTTTAATGAAATGTCGATCGAATTTGGTTCGAGCTTTGTGATCTTGTTGTAAACGGCAATGGCTTTTTGGGCAAAACCCTGCTTGCCATAGTGGTCGGCAACAGACGTGTAGCACTTCACCGCGTTCTTTATATCCGTGGTTTTTGTATACAGATCTCCTAATGTGTTCAGCGTTCCAAAATCGCGCGAATCATACATTACAACCAGCTCGTATTCGCCGATCGCGGATCGAATTTTACCTTGAGACAGGTATTTTTCGGCATTTCGCATTGCCTTTGTTTTGTCGAAATTCATCTTAATGTATTGCCTCAGGAGGTATGCAGCTAAACAATGACGAGCCGATAGCTTTACTTGTGGATCGGAGAGTACAGGCGGATCTTCATGAAACCTGCAAACATAAACTTATCACTAACTAGCAAAAAATGTCAACAAGTTTTGGCAATATTTGTCTGTGTTAATACACCACCTCGGCTGATGTTGCTTTGATTTTCGGCAGTCAATTCCTTAGTCTGTAAGCTGACCCTTTAAGATCTTGTTAATACGTTTATGCAAGCATTAATACTGGCGGGAGGCAAAGGTACGCGGCTTCGTCCGCTCACAGTTTATACCCCGAAACCAATCGTTCCTGTCCTGAATCGGCCGTTTCTTCTCTATCAGATCGATATTCTGGCGAAAGCCGGCATCACGGAGATCGTGTTGTCATTGAGTTATCAGCCGGATAAGATCGAGGACCTGTTGGGTGATGGCTCAGACTACGGCGTCAAATTGAGTTACGTGACAGAGCCGAGTCCGATGGGAACCGGCGGCGCGTACAAATTTGCCGCTGAAGCGATTAGGGAAACAACCGTTGTCTTCAATGGCGATATTCTCACAGATGTTGATATCTCTTCCGTAATCGCCTTTCATCGGGAAAAAAATTCCGAAGCAACGCTCGCGCTCGTCCCTGTCGAAGATCCTTCGGCCTATGGCCTGGTCGAAACTGATGCAGAACAGCGCATCATCCGTTTCCTCGAGAAACCCAAACCCGAAGACATTGCAAAGATCAACGTAAACACAATTAACGCGGGCATTTATGTTCTTGAGCCTTCAATTTTGGACCTGATTCCCAAAAACGAAAACTGCTCGTTTGAATACAACGTCTTTCCCTCGATCCTGGAAAAACAGAAGCAATTTTACGCCTACATCATAAAGGAAATTACTGGCGGGATCTTGGCAATCCAAAGAGCTATCTTGAGGCCCATCACGATTTTTTTCGCGGGGCGATCAAGGGATTTGACATTGACAGGACCGCCGCATCTGACATCGCTACGGCGGCATTCGTCGACAAAACGTCGGTCATCGGCGAAGGCTGTGTCATCAAACCAAATGCCCGCATCATAAACTCTTCGATCGGTCCCGGCGTTCACGTTGAAGAAAAGACCGTTATCGAAAATTCAGTTATATGGGCTCATACACGCATTTCAAGCTCAGCCGAGATCAGGAACGCGGTGATCGGTCGAAGCTGTCATATCGGCAGAAATGTAATGGTAAACGACGGCGCCGTTTTGGGCGACAAAACGTCGCTGCCTGATTATTCGCAAACGTAGAATTTTATGCCGGAATTGCCAGAGGTCGAACTTGTCGCAAGATCTCTCGACACAATAGTTAGCGGAAAAAAGATAGTCGCGTCTGAACTATTGCGGCAGCGTCTTGTTCCAGACTGCTCGCCCGCCGATTTTGCCAGCCAGTTAAGCAATTGCCGGATCAATTTTGTTCATCGCCGAGGAAAGCACATCTTGTTCGATCTGGATAGCGGCCAGACATTGATCACCCACCTTAGAATGAGCGGCCGTTTTCTGCATTTGCCCGTTGAATCGGAAAACCCAAAGTTCACACATGCGATCTTTTACCTCGAGAGCGAGACAAAGCTCGTCTTTGACGACCAGCGGCATTTCGGACTGATGAAGATCGAAGACACTGCTCGAGTGCATGAAACCGAATCGATAAAGAAATTAGCTCCCGAGCCGTTCTCCGATGAATTTTCGCCGAGCTATCTCCGTGCCCAACTTCGTTCATCAAAACGGAGCTTGAAAGAATTCTTAATCGACCAGACAAAAGTCTGCGGTCTCGGAAATATCTATGCAGCCGAGGTAATGTTTCTTGCGAAATTGAACCCGGAGCAGCCCGCAAATACCGTTTCAGCCGCAAAATCGGTTATTCTGCACGATAAGGTCCGACGGGTTCTCGATGAAGCGGTATCGCTCGGAGCCACACTCGACATTGACGAAACGAATATCGGCGGAAGTATTTATGGTTCGGGATCGGATTGGGTCTGGCGCGTATACGACCGCGAAGGTGAAGAATGCGTAGTTTGCAAACTTCCCATTAGCCGCATCAGGCAGGGCGGACGATCGACCTATTTTTGTAAGCGGTGTCAGAGAAAACGATAGTTTTACCCTTCTCTCAGTGTCCTTTGTGTATTTTGTGTCAAATAGTTCTTTTAAACACAGAGATCATAAAGAAACACGGATAAGTCAGCTTTAATCTTGGTCGTTAAATTTTCGAACGGAGGAATCAGTAATGTTTCGTAAATTCGCAATTTCATTATTGTCGTTAGCGGCCATTTTCTTGTCGTTCCCCGCTTCCACGCTGGCATGTGCGTGCTGTGCTGAGCCGGGCACTTATTACCTTAGAACCGGCAAGCCTTCAACTTATGAATTGGGGCTGATGAAGGAGATACAATTCAGCCGCGTGTCCAAGCTCTACCTGACCGAAGCCGATTTTGAAATGATAAAAGGGCTGGACGATATCAAGAAGGAATCCGAATCCAACGAGTTCATACAATCCGGCGGTGCGTTCGATCTCGTAAATAGCTTCACAGGCAAGCTTTGGAAGATTGAAATGCGTTCGGTAGGCGGAAAACGCGGCGTGTTGACTCTGCCTGTGCCGAGCCAGATGGTCACTTTCAAAGTGGATATCCACGATGAACCGGATGACAAACCAAATGGCCCCAGTCTTTATAAAGAATTTCGCTTCAAGGGCAATGTTTCCGGCGGAACAGGCATCTTTCGCTCGAGCATCTCGCGGCCATCAACTTACTTCCTGGTCTTTCAGGGCCGCGGAAATGGATGCGACAATGCCGAGGATTTTACACACTGGCGATTGGAGATCGACGGGCCACAAGCTCAATATGCGTTTTACGGAAAACTCAGTTAGTACCGAAAGGCAAGGCCGCCGAGAAAAAGATCCAAATAAAAAAAGCTTCGAGCTAAACCAGTCAGAACCGCGAGCGGGTAGCGACCGCGTTCTTAAATCTTCAAATCCAAAATTCGCAATCCCAAATCCAAAATCGAATGGCTACGCCCGTCCCCTACAAAGCCCGGCGAGGAACTCTGGCGGCGAACCCACGATCACCCTCCTCAGCGACTTCATCCAAGCCGAATTAGCCCACCACGAAATACTGCCCACCAACCGTCGGCCCAAGATCCGATATCGAACAGTTAAACCTGATCTTTCGCTCAACTATCGGTTGATTTTGTACTTGCTCGCATCCTAGCGTTTCATTAGTGAAATTCTGTATAATGGTAGTCAGGTCGCTTACTATACGCAAAATTCTACAATGGAAACAAATATCTTCCCGCTCAAACTAAAATCGGACGTTCTAAAATTGTCGCGTCTTCGCTACGATCAAGACCTCCTATCTAGATTAAGAAATGACCATAACCAGGATTACTCCTTTTTTCGCAATGGAGATTTCATTTACGTCTCTCCTGACACCCAGAAAAGCTTAGGAGAGGGGGAACAACAATTGGAGTTACCGTCGGAAGGTAATGTTGAAATTCTAGGTTCTCTTATTCGGCACGTCTTCTTTCGAAGCTTCATACGCTTGTTCGGCTACACACCTTTAAGCTTTTATCCGCTGAGGTTTATTTCTAAGAAGCACGATGCCATCAAGGATTTACTTCCAGATGATTTAAAAGAGATGTTTGGATTTCGGCGGCAGATCGAAGTCCAAATTCGAGATTTGCTTTTGCCTACGGGAAGGGTTTTCGGCGCTGATTTACAGTATCGAATATCGTTGGTTCAATGCCATTTCTTGCACCCAAATGTTTGAACAGGGATTTGACCTTGAGAATTGTGCCGTGGTGCACTCGGTTCCAATTCCATCAGTCGAAGCCGTCCTTGCCCCGGAAGAAATACTCATCGGAACAATTAAGAATTTGGACCGAAAGGACGGTGAGATTTTTGCCGAGGTTGAAACAAATGATGGAATCACAGTTTATAATGCGAACGAGTTATTTATTGAAAAGTCACAAGCGAATATTCGCGATTACTTAACCTCTCGCACAGGTGATTCAGGATATGAACGTGTGCTGAATGCAATCTCGCAAACTCGTTACACGAAAGTGAACTTGAAAAAACTCCAAGGCGAAATCCGAGAATTAGCAAAAATATTTGCTAAAGGTATATACAAAAACGAAGCGGGTTTTGAGTTTTCGATTTCTGAACAATGTGTCGAATTCGAGAATTCGTTCAATACTTATAATCCTTCCTACATATTTGATGACGACGACTTTCAGAAGAATAACAATCCATATTTTGGCTTGCAAACTTTCGGACCATCAGATAAGGCTTCGTTCAGTCCGAAAGATTTGAGAGTGCTCGTTATCTGTAACTCAAAAAATCGAGGAAGCTTTTCGAACTTTACGTCGACGCTCGAGAAAGGAATGCAAAGCCGGCCCGATAAAACTAACTACTTTGCGGGCGGTTTTGCTGCAAAATACAAGCTTCACAAAATAAATTTTGAACTTGAGGAGATAGAAGATTACCGAATTGATTCATATCTCTCGACAATCAATAAATTTCTAGACCGGGGAAAGAAGCCCGACCTTGTAATACTCGAAATAAAGCGTGAATTCAAAGCTTTGACTACTGAAGAGAACCCGTATTTCCATGTAAAAGCGCATCTACTGGGTCAAGGCATACCGGTTCAGTTTGTTGATAACTCGGTAATCGAACAAAGCCGTGCTGACTATGCATTCTTCAATCTCATCACGCTACAAATGTATGCCAAACTTGGGGGCGTTCCATGGGTGTTACCGAAAGGGGGAGCTATGACAAAGAAATAGTTGTCGGAGTTGGAAGCCATGTGGAACGAAGCAACCGCTACGCTGGAAACAAAAGTAGAAAGGTTGTAGGAATTACCACCTTTTTCACTGGTGAAGGGCGATATCTATTTGGTAATCGCTGCAAGGAAGTTGATTATGACGATTACTTTAGCGAGCTGCTAACGAGTTTGAAGGCATCAATCATTGACGTGTCCGTCGAATACAACTGGCAACCCGATTCGACCGTGCTTATTATTTTTCACACTTTTAAACCGATAAAGAACGTCGAGGTCAAAGTTGTTGAGGAATTAGTTAAACAATTTCCGAAGTATAAGATAAAATTTGCATTTCTCACGATCTCTGATCGTCATCCTTTCATCCTCTTCGATTCGAAACAGCGGGGTGGCTACGGCGGTAAGGGCGAATTCTTGCCGCTAAAAGGGTCGAATTTAACGCTGGGTGAAAAAAGCTGCTTGCTACAGGCACGAAGTGCTGACGAGATCAAGACTACAAAACACGGCGTTCCTAAACCTCTGCTAATTAATTTAGTGCCAGCCGATGATCCTGATATTAATTTCAAGGATCTTAGCCATTTAAGTCAACAAGTTCTGAATTTTTCTAATCTTTCATTTTCAAGCTTTCAGACTTCGAGGAATCCGGTAACGATTTTCTACGCCGACAAGATTGCGATGTGGTTATCAAATCTGAAGAAGATTGCCGGATGGAAGCCTCAAATTGTGAACACGGAACTTAAGAGAAAGAAATGGTTTCTTTAGATCTAAATCCGCATTACCTCCAGAAGTTCTCCGCAGATTCCGATCTGGATTTGTTTCGAACCTTTCTTGCGGGGGATTCGTTGCCTCAAGATATTGAGAACGATAACGCGGTCACTCAACTGATATTTTCCCTGCACTCCAACGATGGGGAATCGGCAGCACGGTTGTTTGCAGAATTTTCAGCTAAGCAGCCAGATTCCGACTCGCATTTTATCTATAAGGATTTACAGATTTTCCTTTTTATATGTGTTTCGAAAAAGTTCAATCTCGAATCAGAATGGCTTACGAAATTCTTATCGCTTCGCAAAAGCGATGAGAGTGAGAAAAATGCCTTAACTGCGACATTTCGCAATCTTCTTAGTGAAAACTATGAAAGCAAAGAAAATTTTTTCGCGGTCGTCATTGTGTATAAACACATACTAGGGAAACGTGAACAAAACGAGGGTTTATTGGATGAAACCATAAGAAACCTGTCAATGAAGAGCTTTCCAATTTATCAAAGTGATTTTCTTAATGTAGTTTCAATCAAAGCAAGCGAACTAATCGTTCTTTATAAAGGGGTGAAAACCTTTAACGAACTGGAAAATTATCGTCAGTTCGCGACGACCTTTAGGCGCCGCACCCTTTTGATCTCACGCATTTTTTGTTGGTTGCCATTTGTTCTGGTGACCATTTTGATTATCCGATACTCGGTAGACTATTTGACAACCTCTGGTGAACCTGCGGATTTTGCCGGTAAAGCATTGGTTGTTTTGGCGATTCCCTTCTTTTTGTTGCCATTTCTTGGATGGACAACTGGCCACAAGATTTCAGAGTTTGTTTCGGGCAAACTTAGATCCTTTCTTGGCTATTCGGACGAGATGTGACGTGTGCTCCTCTGCTGTCTAAATTAACACATCAACCGGCAGCCGAAACCGTTCCGATAGCTTACGCGCTTGGGCTTTGCTGATCTCGCGTCTGCTGTGAGGATCGTGACTAGTAAATCGTCAATGGTGAATCGTAAATAGAACCGAAGCGTTTCAGTTTACTGCCAACGCTCACAACCAGGGATTCTTGATGGTAACGCCGGTAGCGGAAAAATCGGCCTCGTTTCGGGTGACTATTGTCAGATCATGTTCGAGGGCAGTTGCGGCCATTAGCGAATCGATAACCGGCATCGGACGGCCTTTGGACTCGAGAGATCCGATCATTGCTCCCCAACTGCGAAGAACAGCGGTGTCGAGATCGAGAATTCGGCGGTCAAATCTTGAGATCAGTGTTTCGACAAAGACTGCTAAGTTCGTCTTGCGCTTCGACGGCAGCATTTTGAATATGCCTTTTTCAAGCTCACCGATCGTGAGCACGCTGATGTAGAGCGATTCGTCTGCCTGGGCGTCAAGCCATGCGAGAACTTTGGCCGCTGGTTCCGGCTTCTTGTACTCGGAGAGGACGCAGGTGTCGAGTAAGTAGTTCACCTGCTCGATTCCTCGATAAATTGGCTGCTATTAAAGTCTATGGTCGGACGGCCCATGTCCTTGTCGCGGGTAAGGTCGAGTTCGTCACCGATCCCACGAAGCGGGCTATTGAGCAGGAATTCGCTTAAGCTCTCCTTCTTAGCCGTCAGCCGCTTGTACTCCGTAAACGAAATAACAACCGCCGTCGCCGTGCCGTTTTTGGTGATGACCTGCGGCTCGCCCTTTGCCGCATTGGCGACGAGTTCGCTGAATTTATTTTTCCCTTCGAAAATCGATACTTGTTTCACTCAACCTCCTCTAGCTAGCTTAGCCAGCCTTGCCATAATATATCTCATGAGCGCACATAACACAAGAAAAAAGCCTCGCTGAATATCAACGAAGCTTCTTCTTCTGTCTACTGACAACTGACCGCTATTCAGCAACTGCCATTGATTTGTCTTTCTTCTCGCGTTTGATGCCGCCGATCTGGATTAGGGGTTCGGCTTTGATGCCGGCTTTTTCCATTACCATTTCGTTGTAGAGCTTGCGCATCATCTGCATTTCTTCGGCAGCCGTTTTCGGGCCTTCCATTTCGGGCTTGTTCGGACGGGCCAGATCGACTTCGTTCAGAATGAGGCTGTGCGAAGCGTCGCCGAGCTCGACATTCTTGCCGCGTGCGAATACGTCATGACGGCCGTGTTCTTTATACCACTGAGCGACGGTCGCATTTTGGTGCATGTGCTCGATGATATTCCGCCAGCCGATTCCCGTGTTGTATGCACAGAAGCTGATCTCGCCTTCCTGCGTGCCATACGGGATGATGCACATTTCGGTGCGGCGGAAATCGTAGTTGAAGAGATCCTGGAACCACATTCCGGCGATAAACAGGAAGTTCCACGGGTCCTGACGGCGTTTCTCGATGTCTTCGATCGTGCGGTCCGGGCCGACCTTTCCGTAATCCTTGCCCGACAAACCGAAACGATTTATCGAACTTCTTGAGGATGCCGCCGAGCGTCAAACTTTTCGGTGCACCGTAAGGGTTGTAATTTTTGAGCAGTGCGAGGCCCATCATCAGATTTGAGAACCACTTGCCGCGGTTCGTATCGGTGATGTGCTGCATGTCCTTGACCAATCCGGGAATGTAAGGAATTGCGGCACAGGTGCCATTTCCTTCGTTTCCTTGTTGACCATGACGGCCGTGCCGACGCCGCAGTTCGGGTGGCAGCCGCATGAAACCTGGCCCCAATCGCTCTCGGGCCCGTGGACCACGTCAGCGAAATCGGCGAACGCTCCCATCAAGCGAAAGCGGGAACCAATCGCGTGTCGGTTCGGTAATTCCAACCTGATCCTGAACATCGTGTGCAAGGTGAGCAAGCGTGTAACGCTGCTGCAGGCGACGCTGTTCGGTGATCAGTTCGTCGCGGCCGGTAAACGATACCGGCTGGAACGCGATGAACGAAATCTTCTTCGGATTCTCAAGTGCGAAACGGATGATCGTTCCGACCTGATCGTTATTGACGCCGTTAACGAGCGTTGTAACAAGAATGATGTCAACGCCGGCTTCGTGCAGGTTGTTGATCGCTCGGAGTTTAACATCAAACAGGTTGCCGATCTGGCGATGCGAGTTGGCGTCGTTGCCGATACCGTCGAACTGCAGATAAACAAATCTTAATCCAGCTTCGGCGGCTTCTCGGCAAAACTCTTTGCTCTTCGCAAATTCAATTCCGTTTGTCGCGGCCTGCACCGAGTTGTAACCAACTTTGCGTGCATAGCGGACGGCATCTAAGAAGTAAGGGCTTAGCGTAGGTTCGCCTCCAGAATACTGCACCGACATTTGGCGGCGTGGCTTGATCTGGATCGCGTTGTCGAGGATCTCGCTGACGTCTTCCATCGAAAGTTCGTGAACGAAACCGACCTGGTTGGCGTCCATGAAGCACGGGTCGCACATCATGTTGCAGCGGTTGGTCAGATCAACGGTCAACACTGCACCGCGGCCGTATTTGACCGACGACGTGCCGTGATTGTGAAGCTTTTCGTCATTGTGCGATTCGATATCGCGGCCCGGGAACAGCGATTCGACATGCTGCAGGAACTTCGCGTCGATCGCCATCATGTCTTCGAAATGGCCGTGCGTCGGGCAATCTTTGATCATCCACACCTGATTATCGCGTTCGATGATCTGAGCCTTGATCTCGCCGACATTCTCATTGATAAGCGTCGCCACTTCACGGTCACCGCTGAGGATCTGCTCACGCGCTTCGATCACACAGTTCGGGCAAAGCGAATCGGTCTGACGCGGAAAGCCAAGCGTCGGCTTAGATTTCTGCCACGATTTCAAAAGCGGCTTGTCCGACCACTTTGGCGTGAATGACGGATTCGGCTTAAATTGATTCACCGACTGAATTGCATTGAACGCGCCCTTCGCGATGTACGTCAATCCCTTTTCAAAATGTTTCACTGCTCTCATATAATAGTTCTCTCCACAGAATGATAAATTCTTTAGTATTGCTTGCGTTGTAAGTTGTGTTGATTGAAACAAACGCGGTACTTATTCCCTTAAAAAATTGAAGCAATCACTATGCCACATCCCGATTAATAATCACTGCCATCCAAACCTTTTGTTTCTAACGTTTTAGCAGGCCATCCGAAGAGATCGACGCAATATCTGTGTTGAATCATAATGACACATTCACTATCTCATAAGTGCTTTCCGGGCGTTTTGATACACGTGACCGACTTCACGTATATTCATTCAATTTGACAGATAGATTCCGATAGGCTGATCCGCTTAAAGCCAAGCGCTTAATCAAAGCTGTATTGCTTTTAAAATCAAGGATGTTGCTCAGTGTGAATATCGTAAAATACTAGTTAATTTTACTATAATGTTATGCGAAATTGAAATCGTTCACTTAACGTTCACTTTTAAGCAGTTATTTTAACTCATACATGAGGCATTTGGCTTTAAATTACTGTGAATAAATATATTAAAGGAATTCAACTATTGCTTTACACACAAAAATTTGTGTGTTAACTTTTCACCACCTCAAGGGAATTAGGGTCAAATTTTTATCATTCTCAAGTTAAGACTCACATTTCAATTGAATATTTGACGAGCACAGGAAGTTAACTAAGATCGGCTGGCAGCAAGGTTCTGGGTAATTGATAAGTATGTCCATCCGCTTCGGAACATCGGGTTGGCGAGCAGTAATCGCAGAGCAGTTTACTTTCGAGAATGTAGAACTTGTAACCGAAGCGATTTGTAGATCTTTGAATGAAAAGGATAGTAGCAGCGGGCAAACGTTGGTCGTCGGAAACGACTCGCGGTTTATGGGCGAGAAATTTGCGGCGGTTGCGTCGGGAATCGCTGCACGAAATGGTTTTCGCGTCCTGCAATGTAATGGGCCAACGCCGACGCCGACCATCTCGCACGCGATACGCAGCAATCGTGCTGCTGGTGGGATCAATTTCACCGCATCACATAATCCGCCGGAGTATCAGGGGATAAAGTTTTCGACTGCGGACGGTGCACCAGCGTTGCCGGAGATAACGCAGCGGATCGAGGCGATAATTATCGAAAACCCCTCGCCGGTCGATAAAGCGGGCGGAAGGATTGAAAATTTCGACCCGCGACCTGCTTATCTTGACGATCTGCAAGCAAAGATCAAGTTTGAAGCGATTGCAGCGGCCGGTGGACAATACGTTTACGATCCGCTGTGGGGAACGGGCCGCGGTTACCTTGATAAGGCCCTTCGCGATCACGGACTTGAGGTCGAAACGCTGCACGATTGGCGGGATGTAACCTTCGGCGGCAGATCACCGGAGCCTGGTGAGAGCCAGATGGCTGAGATCCGCGAGATCGTTGTTCAAAAAGGCCTTACGCTTGGGCTTGCGACGGATGGTGACGGCGACAGATTCGGTGTAATTGACAGCAACGGCGAGATGATATCGCCAAATCAACTGGTCGCATTATTGACAGATTATTTAGCGGAAAACCGCGGTTGGACGCAGGGTGTGGCACGCAGCGTGGCGACATCGCATTTGGTTGACAGGGTTGCAAAGGATCGTGGTTTGAAGCTCCACGAAACGCCGGTCGGGTTCAAGTTCATCGGCGAATTGATAAATAGCGATCAGATAATCCTCGGCGGCGAAGAGTCGGCCGGGCTATCGATCAGAGGGCATTACCCTGAGAAAGACGGTATCCTGGCGTGCCTTTTGGCCGCAGAAGCGGTCGCGGTCCGGGGAGCAAGTTTGACAGAGCAGCTAAACGATCTTTACGCCCGTGTAGGCAAGCTGGAATCGGGACGGATCGGGGTTAAATTGACAGACGAAGTTTCAGCGAGTTTGAAGGAAAAACTTGCACGCGAACCGAGTGAAATAGCGGGCCGCAAGGTTGAAACGATAAACCGAATGGACGGCGTAAAGTTCATGTTCGACGATGGCAGTTGGATGCTGATGCGTCCGTCAGGTACCGAGCCGATGGTGAGAATTTACGCCGAGAGCGAGGACAAAGCAGACCTGGAGGTACTACTTGAAAATGGCCGACAATACTTACTGGACCAATAAACAAGAGAGGAACGGCAAACCGGCTATCGCACGGGGCAGCCGTCAGGGTACCAAAAAGGCCAAGGGTACTACAAAGCAGCAATGGTGGGCGTTCGGCGTCGCCGGAGCACTTACACTGATGCTTTGTTTGACAATTAATTTCCGTGCTTTTTCGGAATTGAGCCAGGAATCAACCAAAAATTCGTCGTTGGAAAACCAGATCCAAACGACGACGAGCGAGAATCTCGCTCTTCAGGAACAGATACATTATTTGAAAAACGATCCTGGTACCGTCGAACGAGAGGCCCGTAAATTCGGGCTCCGGCGGCCGAAACATCAAGTTCCCGTGCCGACAAACAGATAAGCGGAGAAGTTTGTTTGTAAGCACATTTCCGTCCCAAAACCATCCGCCTTTTGCCTATCAACTCCGTGTTGCCCTCAGGTTAGCCTTCCGTAAAAACATCGCGGCTTGTGTTTCCAGAACACAAGCCGCACCACTCTTTTAAAGCCTAATAAACCCGAAATCGACGACGATTAATTTCTGCGGTCGACGGCGACATAAAACGGACTCTTGCCTCTTAAGGTGTGAAGTCCACGCCGGCCAGATCGTCCCCTAGATTCACGACCTTCGCGGCGAACTGAAATCGCTTGTCGCGAACGGAAATTACATAGGTTTGTCCGACTGAAATTTCTACGAACCGGTAATAGCCAAACGGGTTAGTCGTTGCGTATCTGATATTCCCCTGACCATCGGAGATTGAAACTACAGAACCCGAAAGGCCTCTGCCGTCGCGATTTAGAACGCGTCCGCTGACCGCTGCATTGCCCGCCGTCGGGGCGAGAGGCTCGCCGGCTGTCCAATCGGAATATACCTGAACGCCATTTAGAGTAAACGTATTCGCCGCCGCATTCAGAATGACACTTGGTCCGGCCGGATACCTTATGGCTGACGTACCGCCGACGACGCGGATGACATTCCAGATATTTTCATTGTTCGGCGGACCCGGAACGTCGCCATTCAAGTAGTTAAACGTGATGTTCGACGTTATGCCGTTGCCGCTCAGTGTCCAGTAACGTTGCAAGCGTGCGTGCGGCAGTTAGCGGAACGGGTGCGAGCGGCGCCGTGCCGTTGTTTGCTTTTACGCTCAGCTGGCCGGTGCCGGCAGTGACATTGACGTCGACAGGTGAATAAGCGCCGGTCGTGCCGACGGGGAATGTGAACAAGCCGGTCGCGCCGAAGTTTTTGATCATCGTGCACTCGACTTGGCCGGTTGTGCGGGTGATGGTCGCTGCCGTGCCGAGATTTAGCGTGCCCGCGCCGTTGACGATGTTTGCGCCGTAGCGTGGTCACTCCGTTTACGGTGATGGTTCGTCCGGTGTTGATCGTGACGTTCTCGCCGATGAGATTCATGTTGTTGAGCGTCACGTCGGCAGTCGTCACGATCGGCTGATTTGCAACATTCGGCACCGAAACGTTGTTACCCGAGTGGCGGAACGACGCCGTTGCTCCAGTTTGCCGCCGTGAACCAATCGGTCGAAGTGCCGCCGAGCCAGTTGCCGATAATGTTCGTCGTGTCGGGACCGGTGTTGTTTGCGGCATTTCTGTCTGTGCCGTTTACATTCGGATTTTCGGCAATGCTCGAAGTGTTGCTGACCTGTATGACGCCGGCCGGCAAAGCCGCAAGCACATTAACCGCAAAGGTCGCCGTTCCCGCCGCCGCTCCGGCGTTTACCGCACCGATATTCAGGGTGCAACTCGTTCCGGCCGCGCTTCCGTTTGCACAACTCCAGACGCTTGGCAAGCTAGCCGTCGCGTTGAAAGTCGTATTTGCCGGAACGGTTTCGGTCAATACCACGTTGGCCGCATTCTGGCCGTTTGTGGCTGTTGCGTTCGAATAGCTAAGCGTGTACAGAAGCGTTGCGCCCGGCTGCGTCGTGCCGCCGCCCTCGGTCTTTGTCACGACGAGATCGGGCGCCGCATCGAGCGCAATCGATGAAGTCGTGTTCGTTTACATTCGCAAAGTTCGAGCCTGAGATCGTCGCCGTGTTTGTGATGTTATTCACGCCCGAGGCATACGGTCCGTTATCGACGGTCGCGCGGAAGCGGACGACGATGCTTTCACCGGCGGGCAATGTGCCGAGCGATTTTGTTACGGTTTCACCCGATTCAGGAGCGGCTGGTTTGGTCTCCTGCGCGTGCGCCGTGGCGAGATCATTTCGCCGAGCTTGTCGATCAGACTCGAAAAGGCAGAAACGCGACCGCCAGGCAACGTGCTCTCCCGCATGGCAGCAATCGCACGCTCGTTTACACTCGCGTTTCCGCCTACATCCGCCGACTCTCGACTTTCGAATGGCGAGCGATAAATCGCATTCATGAAATTCAGTTCGTTATCGAATCCGTAGATAATATTTGCCGCTTCATTCACCTGGGTCAGACAGTGCGATTGTCGACGGCTGTGTGCATACGGCACCGCCAACATAGCCACCGCCCGTTGGGACGGTGTTCGATACAAGTCCCGTGGGTGTTCCGGCGTTGCGACCTTGAATGTAAGAAATGACCGCCGCATCGTTGTTGTTCGCACCGGCGTAACCAGGTAATCGAATCGTGGTCGCCTGACGTTGGCGTAATCGAAAGTCAATGTTTCCAACACCAGTAGGCGGAACGCCATCGAGGCCACTTCCGACTATCGAGTTTTCTAAGGCTCCGGCGCCACCAATATCAGCACAAATCGCAAAAGTATCGCCCGGTACTGTGCCGCCGTTAAGATGAATACCGTTTTTGGAAATAGCGGCAGTAGCAGGGTTGGTTCCAGGATTCGTGATCGTGTTGCCTGTGACCGTTGCGTTAAAGTTACCTGCGGTCGCCGATGCCCCACCGCCGGTCAGCAACTCGATCCCAAAATTATTGTATTGGCGAATCCTGTTGTTTGTTATGGCAATCGTAAGGGTTCCCAGCCCGGTGCTTTGCACCTTAATTCCCGATCCTTCAAGCGAGCCGGAATTTGCCGTCGCCGCGGCGCCGATGTCATTGTTCGTGAAGGTTCCTGAATAGCTGCTGCTTCCGGTTGTTTTTGCCAACAGCACATTATGGCCGACCGCATCACGGAACAAGTTGCCTTCGATGTGGAATGTAAAGTTCTTCAGACCGTTGCTAAATATGGATGTGCCGCCGCCGCCTGTTGAGATCCGAGGATAATTATTTGTCAGTGAATTGGTATTAAAGATCAGATCGTCGGTCGCCCCGCTCGAGGCATTGCTGTTGAACTGAAAGAGATCGCCCCGTGAAGCGGTAAACGTGCTGTTTTGCACTGTCGCATTAATATGAGCGGAATTAAGGGTTTCAATGGAGATTCCGTCGTTGCCTTGATCGTCGGCCGCTGTAGCTCCGAGGTGATTAGTACCAATGGTCACTGCGTTGAATGTAATGCGGTTAAGCGAACCGCTCGTGTTGACAACTTTGAAATTGTCAGCAAAACCGCCCTGAATATGCGTGCTTGTTATCGAAGCCGACCCGGTGAGTTCCGTAAACCTGACCGCACTGTCATTGAAAGGCGAACCGGCACTTGCAGGCGTCGTTCCACCGTTGTTGCCGTTAATCACGCTGTTGGCAAAGGTAAAACCGACAACACTATTTCCACGAATAGCGTAATTGCTGTGATCGTGGATATACATTCGCGTCAGCGAGACGTTGGATGTGCTGTTCAAGACAATGCCGGTTCCTACGGGCGTAACAGTTGAATTGTCCGCTCCAGTCGTATTCTGGATAATTCCGCCCGAGCAGCCCGTTGTGTCCGCGTTCGTGCAAGTTCCACCGTTACCCGTAACAGTTAGTCCGCCACTCGACCCGGTTGTGTTCAGGATGATACCGTTTGTGCCGCCATTGGCCGATATGCTCTGAAACGTCAAACCGCTTGCACCGATGTTCGTGTTGACGACGTTCAAAGCCGTTCCCGTGGTTGAATCAATCGTATTCGGATTCGCTCCCGTTGTTACGTTGATTGTGCCACCGCCCGTCGCGCTAAATCCGACGCCGCTTGTTGTGTCAATATCCAAGCCGCCGTTTGTAAAATTGATGGTCGCTCCTGTGTTGGTCGCCAAAGTTACGGCGGCACTCGCTCCCGTGTTGAAGGTTTTCGTGGGGCCGCTGAAGGCAGTCGTTCCGCTCGTATTGCCCGACATGCTTATGCCCGTGCACAAAGTATTGCATGTTAGGTTACCGCTTAGAGTGATATTCCCGATCGAATGAGTGCCGATTGAGACGAGGCTTCCAGCCGCAGTCTTGCTGAGCGTTCCGTTGTACGTGATTGCGGCAGTGCCGCCCGAGACATTGAATGCCGTACCGCTCGCACTGCTCATCGCGCCGCCGCCGAGCGAAACGGTACCCAACACGTTCGTCAACGTAACATTGTTCGCTCCGCCGGTCGAAGTAAATGACGTGAAGCCCGTGCCGGCAACCGTTCCGGTATTTAGGGTCAAACCAGCTCCGTTCGTGTTCACGACAACGTCGCCGACCGTCAATGTTCCAAAGCTGTTTCCAAGGATCGCGACGGAGCTCGAGTTGCCTGCCGTAAATCCGTTGAGCGTGTTGTTGCTGACTCCCAACGTCACACCGTTCCCTCCGGCGTTTTGGATAAGCGTCGCATTACCGCCGGGGTTCATTGCCGGAAATGTCGTACCGAATGTCGGAACCGTCAAACCGGTTATGGCCTGTAGCGTTGAAGTCGAGTCCTGCCCGATGAGCTTCTGCCCAGCGAGCAGCGTTACGCCGAGCGTGTACGGGGTCGCGCTTTCGAAGATGAAAATGTTGTCGTTTGCGGCCGGATTGTTACCGACTCCGTTATTGAGAGTCTGAAAAGCCGCGAGCGAAGAGAAAGGATTAGACAAACGGCCACAGCCGGCGGCAATCGAACCGCAGACCGCCGCGTTGTTGTCGATGAACCAGATCATTCCCGTGACGTTGATTGTTACTGTTGCCGTATCGGTCAAGCCTGTGCCGTTGGAGAGCGTGTATGTAAACGTGTCGAGCCTTCAAAATCCGACTCGGCGGATGTAAGTAAAACGTTCCGGTTGTCGTTGTTGATCGCAACTTGTCCTCCCTGAGTCACGGCTTGATTGAAGAATTTGAACAACGCGGCTCCCAGCCCGGATTGTTCGCGATCAAGATCGTTGGCCAGCAGATCGCTCGCTCCGTCAGGCACGCTGATTCCGACATTGCCGATGGAAGAGAACGTGTCATTCACCGCAACCGGCGACGCGATGGTCGAGCCGGCGACCAGCGTTGTAATATTCTGAATCGTGTCGTTTATCGTCACGCCGGTTGCAGGATCGGGCCCTGTATTATTGATTGTCACCGTGTACTCGAGCGTCTCGCCCGGGTCGGCGTCGGCGTCGGCATTACCGACCACGACGGCAACAGACTTGGTCGCGCCGATAACCGGCACAAAGGCAGCCGGATAGTTATTAGCCTTTGACGCGGAGCCGGATTTGAAAATGACGGCGGCAGTAAAACACAAAACGATTACAACGAGTGCGGCAACACGGAACGAGGCGAACTTCGTAAACATCTTTTTTCTCCTGACGGAAAAGGAAGGTTTTATCGGCCTATAGAAGCGATAAAGTTTTCAGTGATTCTAGTATTTATCGTAACTGTCGTCAATCAATATTTCTTCTGTATGTCCTTGCACACTGGTTGCGGCTGGATCTATTTCGGCACGGGCGCTGAGTAAAAAGCTTTTAGGGAGGCCGTTGACGTGATCCGGCAGCGTTGCAAGCGGGGTGGCCTGCGCTCCGATCCGCAGCTTGCGTTTTGGCAGAATTCGGTGTTTAATTATTGATTGCTCCACGCGGAGCTACTCCAGCCGAAAAGGAGGTGAGTACATAAATGGCATATATATCAGTTAACAATAACGAATCGATCGAAAGCGCGTTGCGAAGGTTTAAGCGCAAGGTGATCAGCGAAGAGATCATTAAGGATCTCAAAAAGCACGCTCACTTCATTCCGCCGGGACAAAAAGCAAAGCTCAAATCGGTGAATGCCCGCAAGCGTAACAGACGCCGCTTCCGCCAGCAGAGGCCAACAGGCACCGGGGCTGGAGCAAGTGCACCGAGGCCGGGATTCGGCAACCGATAGATCTAGGGGTTAAAAGTGAAAGAGTGAAAAGGTGAAAAAGTACGCAGTATGCGTTCGGCCTTTTCACTTTTTCTTTTTGAGCCGAGATGGCATCAAATCTAATCCCTGGTCATTTTGTTCCTTCTTCGTTCCTCCTATTCTGTGGTTTTAAATTCTTAACCACTGAACCGGAATGAACAAGAGGAACTAAGAAGGAACTTGAATATCGTGGAACGACCTCGAATCTTGATCACAAACGACGACGGCATTCACGCCGATGGAATAATCGCGCTTGAGGAAGCGATGCGTGAGCTGGGCGATGTTTATGTTGTCGCACCGGTTGCGGAACAAAGCGGTGCTTCGCACAGCCTGACATTGTCCCGGCCTTTGCGGATAAGACAAGTGGACGAACGCCACTGGACGGTAGACGGCACGCCAACCGATTGCGTTACGCTTGCCCTCAATCGCATATTTTCACCCGAAGAGCGTCCGCATATCTGCGTGTCGGGTATAAATCATGGTGCAAATCTGGGCGACGACGCGACGTATTCGGGCACGGTCGCCGGAGCTCTTGAAGCAACGATACTGGGCGTTGCGGGGCTTGCGTTCAGCCTGGTTGCAAATCGCGACCAGAATTTTACAGAGTCGATAAAGGTCGCGACGCAGGTGACGCGAAAGGCTTTGGCCCAGGGCATTCCGGACGGGACGCTGCTTAATGTTAATGTGCCGAAGGGCGTTCCGCTCGGCATACGAATTACGAAACAAGGATTTAAGACCGCTCGGCCCGTAATATCGGAACACATAGATCCGCGCGGGAAGCTCTATTATTGGATCGGCGAAGAACGCGTAGGATTTCGCGCCGAGGGCGGAACGGATTTCGAGGCGATAGACGAGGGTTATGTTTCGGTCACGCCGATGCGTAGCGATCTGACAAATCATTCGGCCCTCGAAGGAATGCGAAACTGGAATGAGAGTTTATAGAGTTTATGGAGTTCGTGGAGTGTATTGAGTTCGGAGAGTTTCTTGACTCTAAAAACTCTATAAACTCTAAACCAACAAACTCTATAAGCTAAAAAGAGATGGACGAATTTCAAATCCCAAGACTGCGAATGGTCGAGCTGCTGCGGGATCATTATAAGATTGCGGATCGACGGGTTTTGGACGCGATGAACACGGTGCCGCGACATCGATTCGTGCCGGACGCTTTGCGATCGCAGGCTTACAAGGACAACGCCTTGCCGATCGCGGCCGGACAGACAATCTCACAGCCCTTTATCGTTGCCCGGATGACTGAATTGTTGGAGCTTACGGGCAATGAACGCGTGTTGGAGATCGGTGCGGGATCGGGTTATCAGTCGGCTGTGCTGGCAAGCCTTGCACGAAAGGTTTACGCCGTCGAGCGTATTCAAACCTTGGCAAACGAAGCTCTGGCGAAGCTTCGCAGTCTCGGCTACAACAACGTTTCGATTCGAAATGCCGATGGTACGAATGGATGGCAGGTATATGCGCCGTTTGATGCGATACTCGTCGCGGCTGGCGGACCGGAAGTTCCGAAACCGCTGCTCGATCAGCTTGAGATTGGAGGAAAACTAGTAGTTCCTGTCGGCGAAGACCAGAAAACTCAAACTCTTGTTAGAGTCACACGCACTGCTGATGGTTTTAAGAGCGATGATCACGGGCAATGCTCGTTCGTGCCGTTGATAGGTTCGCATGGTTGGGCTCGAAGCGAGAAGTAAAAAGTTAAAAGTAAAAAATCAAAAGTAGCGGAGATGGCGAATGACAATTCAAATCGTAGTCTGGTAGATATTAAAGATCGCTCGTTTACTTTTGCGGTTAGAATAGTAAAGCTGTGTAAATTTTTGGAAAGGAATTCGGATGTCGCCAAGAATGTGATTAATCAACTTTTGGATGCAGGAACTTCCGTGGGGGCAAACCTTGAAGAGGCCGTTGCAGGCCAAAGCAAAGCTGATTTCATTCACAAAAATGCGATCGCACTCAAAGAAGCTCGCGAATCGAACTATTGGCTGCGACTTATTATCGCTACCACAACTTTAGAAAAAAACGCTGAATCCGGGCTGAGTGATCTTGAACGCGAGTCTTTAGAAATTGCCAAGATCATTGGTAAGCGAATAGTTTCAAGCAAGCGTTGATCGCCGATTACGAGCCTTCATTTTACTTTTTACTTTCTACTTTTTACTTTCTAGTTATGGATGGAATTATTGATTTTTTAATGCAGGTCAAGGATTTTCTCAATCCGAAGTTTTTGATCGATTATTTGCTTAATTGGCTGGGTATTTACGTTTACCTCGGGTTGTTCTTTATTGTTTTTGCGGAGACGGGTTTGGCGGTCGGATTTTTTCTGCCGGGCGATTCCCTGCTCGTTGTTTCAGGGCTTTTTGCGGCGGCCGGCAAATTGAATGTGACGCTTGTCATGCTTGCGTTTTTTCTCGGTTCGGTCATCGGCGATAACACTGGTTATTGGACGGGACGTGCAATGGGAAAGACGCTGTTCAACCGCGAATCGTCGCGGATATTCAAGCCAAGCCGGGTTGAAAAAGCAAAGCATTTTTTTGATAAATACGGCGTAAAGACGGTTGTGCTTGCGAGATTTGTGCCGATCGTGCGGACGTTTGCTCCGCTTGTCGTCGGTGCGACAGGAATGCCATATGCGAAGTTTTTGCTGTTCAGCATTCTCGGCGGTGCACTTTGGATATCTAGCATGGTGTTGGCCGGATATTTTCTCGGTGGCGTTGTTGAGCGAGCACTTGGGATCAAGCTTGAAGATCATATCGAAAAGGTCGTCATCGTCGTCGTGCTCCTTTCGCTTTTACCCCCGATCATCGAATTCCTAAAGCACAAATTTGCAAAGAAGCCGGTCGAATCCAACGTCGTTGAGAACTAAGCTAAACTTTTAGTTTGACTTAAACGACACCGTAGCCTACACTCAGATACTTGAGTTCACGGGGCGTGGCTCAGCCTGGTAGAGCGCACCGTTCGGGACGGTGAGGTCGGAGGTTCAAATCCTCTCGCCCCGACCATTATCAAAAGCAGAAAGGGCAAAAGTGAAAATTTCACATTTGCCCTTTTACTTGTTCTGATACACCTACATTCACAATGAAATTCGCGTGGGATCCTATAAAAGCTGCATCAAACCTCAGAAAGCACGCTGTTTCATTCGAAGAAGCCGCAACGGTTTTTGGCGACCCGCTTTCTGAAACTTTTGATGACCCGGATCATTCCGTTGGCGAGAGAAGATTCGTTATTGTCGGACGCTCAAAAAATGATAGACTTTTACTTATATCTCACTCGGATGACGGACAGACTGTGGGCATCATTAGTGCAAGAGAATTGACCCGCTCCGAAACAAAACTGTATGAAGAAGGATTTTGAAAAAGATGAACTTCGAGCAGAGTACGACCTCTCGAAACTGAGCGGTCGTGTGCGTGGGAAATATACTGAGCGTTACAACGCCGGAACAAACCTTGTTCTTCTCGACGAAGATGTGGCCGATTCGTTTCCAACTGCGAAAAAAGTTAATGACGCCTTGAGAGCATTAATAAAAACACCGCAAAACGAGTCTCGTCTATCGAAGTAGATTGAACCCCGAATAATATAAAGGGCAAGGTGAAGGATTTTCACGCTTGCCCTTTATTTCTGTTTACTTCACGATAGGTTTGCCTTCGACATCGAGAATCACGATCTCGCCCAAATTCAGCTCGCGAATTCCAGCTTCGATTTTCGCCAAATCTCCGACAAGAAGGATCGAAGTTCCAGCAGGTGATGCGTATTTTGCGGCTGCTGCGTTTACGGCGGCGATTTGGAGTTTTCCGATCTCATCGGTTTCAGCCTGCATTGCAGTCATCGGAAGGCCGAAGAGCCACAGATCGGTGATCTGGCCGGTAATGCGACCATACGCTTCGAACTGTTGAGCGTAGCCACGAATCTTCGTCAGTCTGGCTGATGAAAATTCTTTTTCGCTGATCGGTTTTTCACCTGCGATATTTTTGAGCTCTTTCATGAACTCCATCGCCGATTCCTTTGTCTTATCGGTCTGAACGCCGCCGCTCGCAATCCAGGTTCCGCTCTTTGTAAAGTGCTGAGGGAACGCGAAAACACCATATGACCAGCCTTTGTCTTCGCGAAGGTTAAGGTTCAGACGTGTGCCGAAACCGCCGCCGTAAACCGTATTTGCCAACGCAAGCGCATAATAATCGCTGGATTTTCTTTCGGGCGCGGTCAGGATGTGAGCAACCACGGTCTGTGCCGAACCGGGCCGATCAATTAGATAAACTTTGCCTTTCGGCATGGGTTTTGTCGCGGCGATATTCGCCGCCGGAGCGGCACCGCCGGTCCAAGCGCTAAACTGCTGGCGGGCAAGCGCGGTAGCCTCGGCAAGCGTTATGTCGCCGACAAAGACGAGGGCCGAACTTCCCGGCTTCCAATACGATTTGTGAAATGCGACGAGATCATCACGGGTTATCGCCTGAACCGTGCCGGGCAGCCCGCCAGAGGGACGTCCGTACGGATGATCGGAGCCAAACGCGATCATGTTTGCGACGCGGTTCGCGACGGCGTTCGGATTACTTGCCGCCTGAGTCAGGTTGTCGAGAGCTGCTTTTTTCTCGCGGTCGAATTCAGCCGCTGGGAAAGATGGATTCATCACAACATCCGCCAAGACGCCAACTGCAGGAGCGAGGTTTCGCTTCAGCACTTCAACGCCAAAAAACGCACTTTCTTTTCCGGCTCCGCCGTTAAGCGACGTGCCCAGATTGCCTAGCGTCTCGTCGATCTGGATAGCATTTCGCGTCGCCGTCCCGCGCCTCATTATACGAGAAGTCATGCTGGAAAGGCCTGCTTTAGCATTGGAATCGGCAACGCTGCCAGCACGTGTCGCCAGCGAAACGGCGACCTTCGGCAACTCCGGTTTTTCGACAACATAAATGTCCATGCCGTTATCGAGCTTTGCCGTTTTGACTTCGGGTGCCATGAACGGCTTGTCGCCACCAAGCTCTGGCACTTTTGTGCGGTCGATGGCAACATCGGACGCCTTGCTCGATTTTTCAGGACGAAAGCGGACAACCACGCGATTGCGGTTATTCAGATATTTATCGACTGCGGTTCGTACGCCATCGGCAGATGCGTTGCTATGACGCGCAAGATCGGCGTCGAATTTCCCCGGATCGCCGAGAAACGTGTTGTATTGATTCAGCAGATCGGACTTACCGCCGAAACCACCGATACCTTCCAAGCCCGACACGAATCCAAATTCCCACTTAGTCTTTGCTCGGCTAAGCTCATCCGCAGTTGGGCCATCTTTTGCAAGGCGGGCAATCTCTTCGCCGATTATCTGCTCGATCTGTTTCAGGTCGGATCCTGGCCGCGCGGTTGCCCAGAGAGCAAACCATCCGGAAATCGGCTGACCGCTTTGGAACGCAACCACATTAGATGCGAGCTGCCGGTCGTACAACAAAGCCTTATTCAGCCGCGCTGACAGTCCGTCGGTCATTATAGTCGCCGCAAGTTCAAGCTCGGCGTCACCGAGTTCAAAATATGCCGGTGTGTGCCATGCCATGTAGGTTCGCTCCTGCGGCACACGGTCGCTGACATCAACGATCTTTTCGCCTTCGAGCTTAACGGCAGCCTTGGCCGGACGGTCGAGAGCGGGGCCCGGCGGGATCGTGCCGAAGTATTTTTCAACAAGCCGCTTTGCTTCAGCCGGATCGAAATCACCGGCAATGACGAGCGACAGATTGTTCGGTGAATAATATGTACGGAAGAAATCTTTTACATCATCAAGGCTGGCGGCGGTTAGATCTTCATGCACCCCGATGACATCTGTGTGATACGGATGAGCGATCGGAAATAGATTCTCGAAAAGAATCTTGAAGCCGCGTCCGTAAGGCTGATTTTCCAGTCCCTGACGGCGTTCATTCTTGACGACCATGACCTGGTTGTCGAACTTGGCCTTGTCCAAAGCGTCGGGAAGCGTGGCGAGCCGGTCGGCTTCGAGCCACAGCAAATTTTCTAAATTTCCTGACGGAACCGTTGCAAAATAATTAGTCCTGTCCTGATTCGTCGTTCCGTTGACGCCGCCTTCGAGCAGATTTGCACCGGCAGCTTCTACGTATTCGAAATACTCGCCCTTCGCGTTCTTCGAGCCCTGGAACATCATGTGCTCGAAGAGGTGTGCAAAGCCGCTGCGGCCAAGTCGTTCGTTGGCCGACCCGACTTTGAACCACTGGTTTACATGAACAACAGGCAGCTTTCTATCAACGTGCAAAACAACCTGCAGGCCGTTCGGCAGCGTGTATTTTTCAAACTGAATTTTTGGTACGGAACTTTGCGCGGCTGTCTGTGCCGTGGCTTTCAAAGTAAAAACGGGTGCGAACAGCACCGCGGACAAAACAAAAAAGGCGACAAATTTCTGTGTAAATCTGCTCATTGGGCTCCTTGTTGATCGGAAATATTGAATTCTAAGATATTAAGTTATCGTTTGTTACGTAACAAACGATAGTTTGGTTCTGGAAAATATTGAAGAAACTGTGAGTAGCAAGATTTCTTCCTTGCTGTCTTACTCCTCTTGTTCAGTGGTTAGATTTTGACCACAGAGTAAGATGAACAAGAACGAATAGAAAGAACAAAGAAGTAAGAAAATTTAGAATTTGTACCTGAATTGAGCCGTAAAATTTCTTCCCGCACCGTCGATTCCCCAGCTTGGATTTCGGTGAAAGCTGTCGAAAATATTCTCGAATGCCCAGAAGATATTGGCCTTCTCGTTTATTTTAATTCCGCCGCGAAGATTGGCCAATGCGTAACTTGGCAGCGAATTGAAAAGATTTGACGATTGGAATCCCGGGCCTAACACGCGCGTCAGCACCTGCGTAATGTTCTCGCCGGTCGGTATCAGCGTGTATGTATTTACGTCTGCGTTACAGGTTCCGGTAGCGTTGATGGTGAGGCCGTTGACACAAGCTCCACGGCGAAAATAGTTTTCGATCTGTGCCCGCGTACGTGCTCCTCCGGTTCTTCTGTCGCCAAGATCCAAAGTCGAAAGCCGGTCCTGTTTTGTTGCAAGCGTCGAGTAAGCCTCGATCCAGAATCGCGACCTGTCATAGCGAATGCTCAGGAATCCGTTTGGCGGCGGAGTTCCGCCTTCGATATTCGGCGGCAAGCCAGTATCTTTATCTTCCGCCCGGATGTATGTGAAATTTCCCTTGAAAGTAAGCTGTGTCGTCAATTTTGCTTCCACTTCGTATTCGATGCCGAAAAGTTTCGCCGCCGTAAAATTTGAGCGGACAAGCACCGGGTTGGTCGCGGCCGCAACAAAAACCACGCCGGTCGGACCCTGACTGATGATCGGCTGGCCACCGAGCAACTGCCCGACCGCTCCCTGCGGCAAGATCAGTGCCTGCTTGGTGATCGAATTTTCGATGTCGAGGCGAAAAACCGTGAACTCCGTATCAAAACGCCTTTTATGATACCGCAAGCTAAAATCGTAATTATTGCTAAACTCCGACTGCTGTTTTGCGACGGGAAGGCCGGTTGAAATTGCCTTATCGTCTGGCTGTCGTGCCGATCGTTCCGCCCAGATTTATCGCCGACGTAAAATCTACTTCAAAACCGTCACCGCTCAGCCCCAAAGTTCCCAGATCAGTGATGCTCGGATAGCGAAAACCGCGACCATAATTGAACGCGATCCGAAAATCGTCAACCACCTGAAAAACGGCGCCGAGGCGTCCCGAAAAAGCTCCAGTTTTCAGGCTGTCGTCGCTCCAAAGCGTTCGGCCGTTCACGATCGGGCTGTCCGCCGCACGCACTTTGTAATCGAGTACGCTGTAACGCAAAGCACCGGTGATCCGAAGCCTTTCCGGAATCGCCTGCCAAGCGTTTTGAATAAACAATCCGCCGGAATCGAACCGAGCTTCGTCCGGCACGCGGGGCCGCGAAATGGTCGTCACGTTTGTAGCGGGATTAACCAATAAAAGCCGGCGAATTTACTTTCTCATGATAAAAATCGCCGCCGATGAGAAAAGAATTATTGAAAGGCAGTTGTTTATCGAGAAAAAAACTCAAACCAGTAACACTTATGCGCTCGTATTGATGTGTAATATCGCCGAACGGATTTCCCTGCCCGCCCTGGTTGACGCGCTCTTCGCGTTGACTGTTGTACGAAACGGTAAACGACGCACTGTCGAAGCCCGCAAATTTCTGCTTAACATATCGCAGATAGCCGAAATCGAGCATCAGGTTGCGCAAATCCGCAATTAGATTGCCGTCACCGCCGAGAAGCTGATCGAAGCGTTTCCCGCCATCTTGCTGGCCGCGTTGATAATAAAAGGCAAGCTGCGACGCGTCGCTCGGAGCGTAATTAAGGCGAAATGAACCGCCGTATTGCGTGAATTCGGTATCCCGGCTTCGGTCATAGAGCACGTTAGATGGAAGACCCAAAAATCTGGTGACCGCCGAATGAGAATCGAGCCCTTTTGCCGTGCGGAGAGTGTTGATCCGACGCCCGGCAATGTTCACGGCACCGCCAAGCTTTTGCGTGCCGTAACTAAAATTTGCGGAGCTGCCAAAGCCTCTGTCGGCGGTGCTGAACGTTGGAACGATTTCGCCGTGAAACTCCGGGTCAGTTGCACCGAACCTCGGTGAACGCGTCAGCAGATTAACGGTTCCGCCAAGTGAATCCGAGCCGTATTGAGCTCCATTCGGCCCGCGTAAAACCTCGACCGATTGGAAATTTGACGGTTCGTTGAGATTGAAAAATGTGTTGATTCCGCCGCGTTGGGCACCATTGGTGTAACGAACGCCATCTACGTAACTCACCACGTTTTTTCCGGTCAGACCGCGAACGACGACGGCACCGATTGTCGGGCTGGTTTTTTGTACGTTTAAACCGGCCTCTTCTTCGCCAACCTGGGCAAGAACCGAGGTCGCACGCTGTAGAATGTCGGTCGAATCAATAATACTGACGGCTTGCGGAACGTTTTGTATTTCCTCGGCCTGTCCGGTTTCCGCCGTGACCGTTACGCGTGTTTCACCGACTGAAAGCGTCAAATCCATGACAGCACTTCCAGCGTTGACCTGAACATTCCGCGTCTCAGGCGAAAAACCCTCGGCCAAAACGCGTATATCATAGCTTCCCGTCTCCAAATTTTCGAATGTGAACGCTCCAACAGCATTACTCGAAGCCGTACGTTCGATCTTTGTGCGGGTATTTCGAAGAATTACTTGTGCCCCGGCGATAACTGCTTGATTTGCGTCGCGGATCACGCCGGTCAGCTTGCCGGTTTTAGACGTTTGAGTTGAAACAAATCCGGTGAGTAAAAGGCCGGTTAAAAAGGCAAAAAACAACTTCTTCATAATTTAACGGCCAACACGGCAGATAAGGTCGGGTCACAAAACTATAAGGCAAAATAGGTTGTATTTCAACAGATTTCTCGTGCAGGAGATTTCGTTAGTCGCTTTGATAGGTAGCAATGCTCGTCGGAGTTTCGAAACAGCGGACCTTGTAAACTTGCACGCGGTCGTCGTCAACACGCGACGAAATGTAATCGCAAATAAACTTGGCAAGATTTTCGGCCGATGGATTCAGTTCTTCGTCAAAGGGCGGCAACTCGTTAATATTGCGGTGATCGAGATATTTGACGACCTCGTCGGCTGCGTTTTTCAGATCGCCAAAATCGATCAGCAGGCCGATGTTGTTCAACTCCTCACCGCGAGCGTAGATCTCGATCTTATAATTGTGCCCGTGCAGGTTCTCGCACTTTCCCTTGTACCCGCGCAACTGGTGCGCAGACGAGAAATTGCGTTCGATCATTACTTCGTAGAAAGAAGCCATCACATAGATTTTAGCACCAAAGTCACAACGCAGGGATTCTACGTCGCACTTTTCGTGCTTATTTCAAATATTCCGGCGACTTCAGTCAATTCACTCGTTATCCGCATCCGTGGCAGACTCGTCAGGAAATCTTTTCCGTAGCGTTTAGTCCTAAGGCGCGGGTCGAGAAGGGCTATTACGCCGCGGTCGGAATTGCTGCGGATCAGGCGGCCAATGCCCTGTTTTAGCGAGATGACGGCTTGCGGGACGCTGTAGTCGAAGAATGAATTGCCGCCGTTTTCGTCGACAAATCGCGAGCGGGCGGCAACTATCGGATCGGTCGGGACGGCGAATGGGAGCTTGTCGATGATCACGCACGAAAGCTGTTCGCCCTGTACATCGACGCCCTGCCAGAAACTTGCGGTGGCGAAAAGTACGGCGTTCGGCGTTTCGCGAAATTTTTCGAGCAAGCCGGTTTTCGACATCGATCCCTGTACAAAACACGGGAAGCTGACGCGTGACGAGACCAGTTCGTAAAGAGCCTTCATCGATGCGTTGCTCGTTGAAAGCACGAACGCTCGGCCGCTTGTGATTTGCAGTATCTTGACGATCTCGCCGGCGGCAAGCTGTGTAAATTCGGGCGAACGCGGGTCGGGCATCGCTTTTGGCAAGTAGATAATTGCCTGCTTTTCGTAATCGAACGCGGACGGTGCGACCATGCCGGTCGTCTTGCCTGTGTCGAGGCCGAGACGTTCGCGGATGAAATCGAATTTGCCACTGCTCGAAAGCGTCGCCGAGGTCAAAATGCATGTCTCGACTTTTTCGAAAAGCTTTTCGCGAAGCAGTTCCGATACATCGACCGGCGATGCCCGAAGGAAATATTCCCTTGCCGCGTTTTTCGAGCCAGTAAACGTAATTTCGCTCAGCCTGCGTGACGATAAAATCGAGATCGAACCGCGTCTGACGCGTGCGGCGGACGACACTGTCGGCCTCGGGTATAGTTTCGCCAAAAGCATCAAGCTGCGTTTCAAGCCTCTGCAATGCGGAATCCAAAGCGAAATAAGCTTCGCCGAGCGGAGTCGCCTGCTGCTCGCCATTCGTTGAACGAAAAGCAAAAACATCCGGTTGCAGCGGGAATCGCCCCTCGGTGCGCGCCTGTATAAATCGAATCCAGAATTGCTCGGAGAGACCCGATATCTTAGCGGCCGTTTTGTCGATATCGCGCGTTGCGATCGCATCCGAAATCGGCAGCGTAACGGAATCACGGACAAGCTCGTCGATCTGAAAATTCGAGACCTGAAAGCCGAAATAGTCCGCAGCGATGTCTTCGATCAAATGGGCCTCGTCAAATATCACCGCTCCGTAATCCGGAATGACCTTGCCGAACTGGTTTCCGCGAACATTTAGATCGGCGAAAAACAGATGATGATTGACGATGACGATATCCGCCGCATCAGCCCCAACTCGCATTCGGGTGATGAAGCACGGCTCGAACTCGGGGCATTTTTGGCCGATGCAAGTTTCGCCTTTGGCGTTGATGCGGCTCCAGAATGAGAGGTCTTCGGGCAGATCGACCAGCTCGCGGCGGTCGCCGGTTTTTGTTTCACGGCTCCAATCACGGACTTCGTCAAAATGTCTTTTTTGGTCAAGGCCATCGAGAATCGGCTGATTATCGGCCTTTTGAATACGATACAAGCAGGCATAATTCGAACGGCCTTTCATGTAAGCGGCGGTGAATTTCTTCGGCAGCACTTTTTGCAGAAATGGAATGTCCTTTTCCATCAACTGTTCCTGCAGATTCTTAGTGCCGGTAGAAATTATTATCCTCTTTTTTGTTTGCAACGCCGCTGAGATCGCTGGAATTAGATAGGCCAAAGTTTTACCCGTTCCGGTGCCGGCCTCGACGATCAGATGGCGCTTTTCGGCAAATGCCTGAGCAACGGCCTCGGCCATCTTGATCTGGCCGCTCCGATATTCGTAATTTTCGTGAAATTTCGAGATCAGCCCGCCGGTGCCGAAGACTCTTTCTATGTGGTTATCATGCATTCGGAGATCAGAAAATTATTGACTTAGAGTCTTAATTTTGCTACAAAAAGGGTTTGGCAATAACAAAAAATCTAGTGTAAAAGGACAATTAAGACATCTCCCAAACTGCGAAGCGCGCCCAAAGAAGTCATAGCTGTTCAATCACATTAAATAGTAATTGTTAAATGCCCGGTTGTCGAAGCTTTGGCGGTTGCCGTGCTCGATTTCGCTGGGAAAGCCAAGAGATTGCGTCTGTATTAAGTGTATAAAAGAGCGAGCTGAACTAATTTTTCGGCACGTTTTCTGTAAGGAGCAAGTTAAATGAAGGGATCTTTAGTCGCCGACTCTCGGCGGAGTATTCTGCTGAGTTTAGGTGTTTTGGCGATTATTACGGCGATTTTAGTATTGCCTTTCGGTCTCAGGACCGAGGCCGGACGCGATGAGTCGAGCAAGGGCTTATTTACACGGACGCTCAGCCAGCGTGACGATCTTCCGAATTACGACATTCGCACCGATAAATCGGCCTTCGAAAAGCTCGCATCGTTCCGCACGACCTTGAATAGGAGCGCGGTTGAAATTGCGGACGTCCGCGATTCCTTCGTCAAAGCCGAAAGCAACCTTAAATCAAAGGTCCCAAATCTGAAGGTCGAATACAATCCGGAGATCCGAACACCAGAAGTTATCGCACCAGATGCGTCGCTTGGCCGAGCCCTTTTATCGAAACCGACTAGCGCGAAACGCTCTGCCGTACTCGTAAGCTTCCTCAAGGAAAACAAGGGACTTGTCGGAGCTACAGAAGAACAGTTGGACGGCTTGAAACTCTTTTCAGATTACAAAAACCCGGAAGGCGACCTTTCGTTTGTCGAATACAACCAGGAAATTAATGGAATTCCGGTATTTCGGGGAGAGGTAAAAGCGGCTTTCACAAAAAATGGTGAGATAGTTCGCGTTATCAATAACATTGCACCGGGGCTTGAGTATGACCGTCTTTCGACCAGCTTTAATGATCCGGCCGATGCGGTTGCTGCTGCCGCAAGATCTATCAAATACGATCTGAAACCTGGGGCTTTGTCGCGTGATGCTGCGAGGTCCAGCGAGCTGAAAACCGTTTTCGGCGAAGGCGATTGGGCAACTACAGCCGAGAAAATGTATTTTCCAACCGAGCCGGGCGTTGCAGTTGCGGCCTGGCGGGTTCTGATCTGGCAGCCGGAACGTGCGTTTTACGTAATTGTCGACGCCGGAAGCGGAGATTTGCTCTGGCGTAAGAACATCACGGAAGACCAAAGCCAGTCGGCGACGTATCAGGTCTATACAAGCCAGAACGCGATGATCAACGTTGCCGATAGTCCGGCTCCGGCATCGCCCACAGTTTTCGATCCAAATTTAGGAACGCAAGGCCTGCCGATCCCACGAACAAATGTTACGAGAATCGGCAACGAGTCACCTTACAACTTCAACAACAACGGCTGGATAACGGATGGCTTTGATTCCACCGACGGAAACGCCGTGGAATCCGGACTCGACCTCGCAGCTCCAGATGGAGTCGATGCAGGATCGCAGGCGGTCGGAAATCCATTCAGAACATACAGCTCGTTATGGAATCCGCCGCCGGGGATTCCCGGTCCGGGCGAAGCCCCGACAACGGACGAAGCCAGACGCGGCGCCGTGATTCAGCAGTTCTACATCATGAACCTTTACCATGACGAACTTTACCGGCTCGGATTCACTGAGTCCGCACGCAATTTCCAGACCAATAATTTTGGCCGTGGCGGAGTCGGGAACGACCGTATCTCGGCTGAAGGTCAGGATTCGTCAGGCATCAACAATGCAAATTTCTCCGCTCCGCCGGACGGATTTCGCGGCAGGATGCAGATGTTCGTTTTTACCGGCCCGCTTCCCGACCGCGACGGATCAGCCGATGCCGAAATAATGATTCACGAGGTGACGCACGGTTTATCCAACCGCCTCGTTGGCAATTCCGGCGGACTTTCGTCGAACATGGCTCGATCGATGGGTGAAGGCTGGTCGGATTTTTATGCTCACTGCCTTCTTTCCGAATCGATTGACCCTATTGGCGGAACTCATTCTTTAAGCGGATATCTCCTTCTCGACGGATTTGGAGTGGTCGGAACGAAGAACTACTACTACGGCATCCGGCGATTTCCAAAGGCGATCATGTCGGCAACCGGCGGACCGAACAACAGGCCATTTAACCCACTGACATTTGAAGATATCGACCAAACCAAAATCAACGTAACGGATGGTGCGTTTCCGGCGATGTCGGGCCCGCATATTTCGACAAATGCCGATCAGGTACACGCCGCGGGCGAAATTTGGAGCAGCGCACTTTGGGAAGTTCGCGCAAGGTTAGTTCAGCGGCTCGGATGGGCGACGGGAAACCGCAGAGTATTGCAGTTGGTCACAGACGGTTTGAAGATCTCTCCTTTGAACCCGACTTTCCTTCAGGCACGCGACGCGATCGTAAGCGCGGCGATAGGAAAGCACGGCGCAATTAGCCGACGCATCCGACGTTTGGGCCGGCTTCGCGATACGCGGGATGGGAGTCAGCGCAAGTATTCAGAACATCGGGTTGAACGGCTTCGGCGAAGTTCGAGTGACGCAGGCTTTCGACCGTCCGAATCTGATCCAACTGCCAAATTTCACAATCTCCGATGCCCAGGGCGATAACGACGGAATCTTTGAACCGGGTGAAACGCTTGTGCTTACGGTACCTTTGACTAACAACTCCACACAGAGTGCCTCGAACACAACTGCTGATATTCCCGGAGCGGGATCGTCGGTTTACGGCACAATAGCGGATAGTACGACCACGACAAGAACATTCAACTACACAGTTCCGACGAACACGCCCTGCGGCGGTTTAGTAACGCTGTCGATGAACGTTAACAGTAGTTTGGGAGCAAAAAGCATCCCTTTACCTGTCCCTGTCGGATTAAAAAGCGCAACGTTAACGGAAAATTTCGATTCAGTCGGTGTCCCGAATCTGCCGAGCGGATGGACCGCAAGCGCGACCGGAGCGGGTATCGGATTTGTTACATCGACGGCTTCATCTCACACCTCACCAAATGCGGCATTCACCGCTAACGCGATTCTTTCAGGCGGAACAGAAATTACATCGCCTTCGATTACGGTCAACTCGGCAGCCTCAACTGTCACGTTTCGTAACAGTTACAACACCGAACCGACCTGGGACGGCGGCGTGCTGGAGATCAGCATAGCCGGCGGGGCTTTTGTCGATGTAATTCAAGCTGGCGGATCATTTATCGAAAACGGTTATAACGGCACACTGGGCAATGGAACAAATAATCCGGTCGCAAATCGCCCGGCGTGGACAGGAAATTCCAACGGATTTATTCAATCGACGGTTCAATTGCCGCCGTCCGCAAACGGACAAAATATTCGGCTTCGCTGGCGTTTTGGAACCGACAGCAATACAGGCACTGACTTTGGCTTCACCGGTTGGAGCATAGATACAGTTACGGTGCGAGCGACCAGCTCGTGCTCGTTTGCATCAGGCACTGTCCGATCACGGGCGGACTTTGACGGCGACGGCAAGACCGATCTTTCAATCTTCCGGCCTTCGGATAACAACTGGTATCTTGCACCTTCGCTTGGCGGAATTACTGTCATTACATGGGGCGTGAGTGGTGATGAACCGACTCCGGGCGACTTCGACGGCGACGGCAAGGCGGACTTGGCAATATTTCGACCTACGGCTGGTTCGACGCCGGATTTCTTTATTCTGCAAAGCAATGGCTACGTTATCAATAACGTCTCGTGGGGCGATCCGGGCGATCGGCCTGTCATCGGCGATTACGACGGCGACGGCAAGGATGATGTCGCGGTGTTCCGCCCGTCCGACAACAATTGGTACGTCGTAAAAAGCACGGGAGGCTTGGATATCAGTACCTTCGGCCAGGCAGGCGACGTGCCGGTTCCGGGTAAATTCGACGCCGACGCCAAAACCGATCGTGCCGTCTACCGCAACGGGGTTTGGGTCATTGCCAACAGCACCGGCGGAACCTCGACGGCAAACTGGGGCGAAGCAGGAGACCGTTTGGTCCCGGCGGACTACGATGGCGACAACAAGGACGATATTGCTGTCTGGCGGCCATCGACAGGTTTCTGGTACATCCGGCGTAGCACAAACTTCCAGTTAGATATCTTCTCATGGGGCCAAACCGGTGACATTCCGGCACCGGGCGATTACGATGGTGATGGTAAGGACGATCCGGCAGTTTACAGGAACGGCACCTGGTATCAGATTCGGTCGACTCAGGGTATCGCTGTCGCGGGCTGGGGCGTGGCCAACGATGTTCCGATACCTTCGAAATACATCCCTTAATGTTGGTCAATTCAACAATGACAGGCGGCTTGATTTTCAGGCCGCTTGCAGTTTATGTGCGGCGAGACGAGATCGATACGTGTAAAACAAGTCAAAACACACTGTTGACTTTCGTCGGTCCAACACCTATTTTTGAAGTATTGAATTTCTCAGACTTTTCGTGTTAAAGACCCGTCAAACGAACTGTAATACTGTTACTAACAAGGAGTTGTTCCGCTATGGCAAAATCCACCGCAAGTTTGATCTACATAAAATACGCGATAGTAGCCGGTGCCGCTCTGCTGGCAATTGCAGGACTGGCGAGCATCGGTTCGACCGTCCATAAAACCAGCGCCTCGTCATCGGGTCCGTCGCCGTCGTTTACCGGTGCTCCCATAGAAAATAACTGTACCGCATGCCATAACACTTTTCCCGTGAATAGCGGAACCGGCAACGTTTCGATATCCGGGCTGCCGGCGAATTATTTGCCCGGTCAAACAATACCGCTAACCGTGACGGTAACTGATTCAAATGCAGTTATTTATGGTTTTCAGATGGTTGCGATAAACAACGCAGGGCAGAATGTCGGCGCGATCGACCTCCCTACCGCTAACCCGCAACCGCTTCAAGTGATCAGCGGCTTTGTCAACGGCAACGAACGGCGTTATGTCGAACACACGAACCAGGGAGTTACGCCGACGCAGTTTGGATCTAAATCATGGAATTTTACCTGGACGGCTCCGGCGACGCGTATCGGGAAGCTCAGCTTTTATGCCGCGGGTAACGGAGCAAATAGCGACGGCGGCTCCAGCAACGATCAGATCTATACGACCTCGAAAGCTACGCTGTCAGGCTCCGCAATCGCTAACTTTGATTCTGATACGAGAAGCGATATCTCGGTTTACCGACCGTCTACTGGCGTCTGGTACGCGTTGACAAGCGGTGAAGGCGGATTTCAGGTCACTCAGTTCGGTGTAAGCGGAGACAAACCCGCTCCGGGTGATTATGACGGTGACGGCAAAACCGATAATGTCGTTTTCAGGCCGTCAACGGGCGTTTGGTATCTGAAGAACAGTACAGGAACATTTTTGCAAGTATCGTTCGGAGTAAACGGAGATATCCCTGTTCCTGGCGATTACGACGGTGACGCAAAAAATGATATTGCGGTTTGGCGTCCATCGAATAACACCTGGTACATCCTGGGCAGTGCCGGGACGTACCGCGTGGTTCAGTTCGGCGTAGCGACCGACAAGCCTGCTCAGGGCGATTACGACGCAGACGGTAAGACGGACATCGCTGTTTTCCGTCCCTCGAACGGAACGTGGTACATGATCACGAGCACAAATCCTGCCTTTTTAACTTTCAATTTTGGCGTCAACGGCGATCTTCCGGTTCAGGGCGATTACGATGGCGACGGAAAAACCGACATCTCTGTTTTCCGGCCTTCGAATGGCACTTGGTACACGATCAATGCAACACAGGGCTACTATTTCACGTCTTTCGGCGTCTCGGGAGATAAACCTTCGCCAGCCGATTTCGACGGCGACGGCAAAACCGATATTGCCGTATTTCGAAACGGCACTTGGTACGTCCTGGGAAGTCAGGGTCCAAGCTATTCGGTCGTCTCGTTCGGTCAGGCGGGCGACATTCCGGTCGCGAGGGGATATATTGCCGAATAGCATCCGATTTGGCATTTAATCAACTATCCACAATCGAAAAAACCCGTCAATGCTTAATGCACTGACGGGTTTTTATAACGGAGGAATCAGAGTTGCCGAACTGTTGCCCGGCGTTCTCTTGAATCTGATCGTCCTAGTGGATGATCAGTTATTACGGTTTGACCGGAGCAGCCGCGGGCTGTACCGGAACCATCTGAACCAGAGGATTCTGGTACGGAGTGGTCGGTGTCTGGTCCGAATTCGAAGCCGGATTGCCGAGCGGTACGGGTTGAAGTACCGTCGCGGACGGACGCGTGCCTGACGAACCTGTTGTCGTACCGAATTCTGCCCGGACTATCCTCGGAGTAATGAAAAAGAGGATTTCGTTGGTGTTGCGTTGAACGTCCTTACGTTTGAATAGAAGGCCCAAAACAGGAATTTTCGAAAGCCCCGGTGTACGATCCTGATTCTCACGCTCGTCGTCAAATAGAACTCCGCCGATGACGGTCGTTCCGCCATCCGGAACCGTGACCTGCGTCTCCATTGACTGACTATTAATGGCTGGTGCCACTCCGCCGGTCAATGATGAAACGGAAGCATTCTCAGCTAGAACATCAAGAACTACCGTGCCAACATCAGTAATCTGCGGAGTGATTTCCAATTTCAAAGGTACGTCGATATACGTCGTAGTGAAAAGTAAAACGTTACCGGTGCCTGAGCCCGGCTGTACCGTGGTGACTGGAATCTTTGTAGAGTTTTCGATCTTTGCCTTCCGGTTATTTAAGGTCGTAACGCGTGGTGATGCAACTACCTTAGCCTGACCTTTTTGCTCACCGGCTGATATAGCGAGATCGATTCGAGCGGTGCCAAAAATTCCTGTCGTAAGACCGAGGAGAGTATTTGGAGCTGTCGGACCACCCAAAAATGTGTTTAAGTTCGCACCCTTGCCTCTTGGTCCAGTGACACTTGCCGACAATTCCGCGCCGAGCGTCCGGCTAAACTGACGTGTAGCAATTACGATTCTTGCCTCAATCTCAACCTGTGGTTCCGGCTGATCAAGAATTGCGACGAGCTGTCGGACCGCGTCAATATTTTCACGAACATCCGTGATGATCAGCGAGTTGCTGCGGGCATCAACCTCGATCGAACCTCGTCGCGACAAGCGGCGTTGAATGATCGGGAGCAGTCCTTCGGTTGACGAGCCTCCTGATGCCGCTGGTGCCGCTGTCTGCTGAGGAGCCGAACTGGTGTTGGCACTACCGTAAACGTTAGCCGATGTTCCGGCCGTAGCCGTACCGCGAACTATCGCATTCTTTGCCCGCGCATAATTAAGACGTATAAACTCGGTGACGAGCGGTGAAGCATCGATCTGGTTATCACGCTGCTGGCGGAAGATCTCGCCTTCGGAAGCAAGCGTTTTCGAGTCGGCGACACGAAGGATCGTGCCGTTGACCTGAATGCCCAGCTCCTGCGAACGCATTATAGAATCGAGTGCTATGTTCCACGGAACTTCGCTCACGTTTACAGTTACCGGAATTTGTTTAACGGATTTGTCTATTACAAAGTTGATTCCGTACTGTTCGGTAACGTAGTTGAGAATGTCGCGAATGTCGGCATTTACTACATTCAATTTGATCGGCTCGCCGCGAAAACCGGGGTCGCCGTAAAGTCTGCCCTGCGATTGCGGCTCAACCTTTTGAGCCGCGATTGCTAGAGCAAATGTGCTGATGATCATTAATGCGATAACCGCCTTTCTGCCGATACCGCCTAAATGTTGAAGAGAAGTCATGTTTCCTCCGTTACAAGATCCATCCATTCTCACTGATAAGAGAAATGGTCTGAGTTGAATTACTGCTTTATCGTCGACGCGGACGCGTCTGAAGATCTGGTGTGTTATTTATTTTTGGCTACTTTGACCGGTTTTTTTGTGGTCTTAGCCTTAGCTTTTTGCTTGGCGGAATCGGTCTCGGGCAACTGCTTGTTCATTTCGTCGAGCGGTGACACGACCGGTGCCGGCGTTGCGGGTTTGACTGCTGAGCTGTCCGGTGCGGACGGCTGATATGTTGCTACTGTCTCGGGCGGCTTGCCTTCGCTTTGCACGGGAGCCGTTCCCTGAACTTCTTCCTGGGTTGAGTACTTGCGCAGTGTCTTGTTTTCGACCGATGCGACAAATTTGTTCTTGCCCATCTTTGTTACGCGTCTGAACACGAGCCTGTTCTCTTCGACCGCGACAAGCTGTCCGTCAAAGAATTTTTCGCCCGGATAGATCGTGTAAGAGAGCTTTATCGGCGTGGCCTCGACCATTGCGGCATAACCGCGCGGTGTTTGAAAAATTCCAGTTACCGCCATTTCGTTCAGCGTCAGAACGCTTGTCACCTTTGGAAGCGGCTGGCCATTGAGAGCAGCGTCTTCACGTAGGCGTTTGAAAAACGCGATCCTCTGCTCAATGCTCGGGACACCAAATTCTATCGGGGTGGTTGTTGTCGGCTTCTTTACGCCGGTTCCGCCGGCTCTGACGTCGCGTGTCTTTGCCCAGCCTGGTTTGGTAAACGGGTCACGGCCTTGACCGCTTGCTTCGATGAAATGTCCGCTGACCAAAACTATTCCGACGAACGCGACATTTAAGGTCAGGAATCGTGTAATTTTTGATGGGTTAATCATTGCTTTTTCTCTCTTATGCGATTGGATCGGATGTTATTTCGCGACAGGCGTCTGAACAACTGGTGCAGGTGCTGCGGGAGCCGGTTGTCCAGCAACTGGCGGGGCTCCGGCAACTGGCGGGGCTCCTGGCGTACCGGGCTTTGCTGGTGCGGCGGGTTTAGTCAACGCATCCGGATCGGCGTAATAAGCCTTGAGCACGAACATGGCGTGGATCGTTTTTTCCGGTGATTGTTTATCAAGCTGGTTGATCTTGAAATCCGATATGGAGACAATTCGCGGAAGCTTTGCCATCTTGTCGAAGAATGCACGCAGGTTTGTAAAATTACTGTCTACCTCGACCTCGACGGCTTTCGCCGTGATCGCGTCCTGCTGCGTGTCGTCTTTAGGCGAGAATCGCATCACGATCATCTTTGAGTCGTTTGCGTTGTCCTGCAAACCCTGTAAAACGTTTGTGATCTCACGCTGTTCCGGTAATAGCACCTTCAGTTCTTCGTATTCCATGGCTTTGCTTGCGTAAAGCGCCCGGAACTCGTTGATACGCTGTGTAGCGATGCGGGCCGCTTCGTTCTTAGCCTGAAGCTGTGAGACCTGATCGGTAAGTGTGGCGATCTCAACTCTCGTTTCGCTGGTTATGAAGTAATAGACCGCAAAGTAAAGCAGCGATGCGATAGTTACAAGAAGCAGAAGCTGCAAGTGCCATTTGAGGTTTTTGAGTTTCTCTATCATTTTAATTTCCTTCTATTTCGTGAAATCAACCGAATTTCGTTTCTTATGCGGTAAGTTAGTTTTTTGCAACCTGTACCGGAGGTGTCGCGGGATTTGTTCCCGGTGCCGGAGCGGCCGCAGCCGTTGTCGGCGTCATTCCAGGTGCGCCTGCTGCCTTCGAAGGCGTGTAAGCGGTCTTGATCGTAAAGTTTACGAGCTGCACTTTCGGGGCTTCGCCACCGCCTGCGGGAGCTGATACCTGTTGGTTGACGGCTTCCTGACGCTGCGTTTCGATACTTAGATTGGAAAAGAGACCGTTAGAAAATTCGAGACTGCGGCCAAATTGCGTAACGGCAGCTTCGTCGGGCGAATTACCTTTAATGGTGATCTGATCGCCGGTCTGCTCGATAGCTTGAAGGTAAAGACCCGGAACCATTGCTATTCTCTCGCGCATGGCTTCAAGCACAGCAACCGGTCCTGCCTGTGAAGAACGAAGCCGTTTGATTGCTTCGATACGTGCATCGATAGCACCGATCTTTGCTTCAAGCTCCTTCTGTTCCTTCATCACGACTTCGAGTTCCGCCGCGATCTGCTTTTGCTCTTCGAGCTGTCTTTCGGCTTCGGCCTTGGCCATCGTTGTACTAATGATGTCCCAACCGACGACCGCTGCGAGCAAAAAGGCAACGGCGAGTGACATCAGCACAAGGCGCGAGGCAGGGCTGCCGACTTTGCGATCAACGGCGACAACTGCACCGCCTTGCCTTTCAGTAACTGAATTTAATAGGTTAATCTTGATCATTTTAGTTACACTCCCCTCATTGCCAGGCCAACAGCAACAGCCATTTCGGGCATAATTTCGCTTAGATAATCAGGGTCAAATTTGCGTGAGTCTACTTTGATGTTTCGGAATGGGTCCAAAACTTCGACCGGCAGTTCAAGCCTTGCGGACAGGTCTTGTGCCAATCCGGCAAGCTTGGAGCCGCCGCCGGAGATAAGTATTTTCTGAACAACTGTTTCATTGTCTTCGGTCGTTGCACGGTAGAAGTCGAATGTCTTCTGTATCTCCATGGCAACGATCTCGGTAACATTATTCATTAGCGGCTCGATAGCCTTTTCTTCAATGCCCTCGACAGCGTGGTTGACACCGCGTTTCACGGCTTCGGCCTGCTGGAAGCTGAGCCCGAGGCTCCGTTGCAGCACGTCGGTAAACTGACTGCCACCGACGGTGATGTCGCGTGTGAATAAAGAGCGTGTGCCCTTGACGATGTTTACATTCATCGTCGATGCACCGATGTTCAGCAACGTAACGACCTGGGAATCGTCCGGCTGGTAGTTGAGCTCGTAGCAATTTTGCAAGGCAAACGTGTCAACATCGATAACAAAGGGTTCCTTGCCGGCAAGTTGCACGACCTGGCGGACGTTATCGATCCTCTCGCGTTTGCAAGCGGCGATCAGCACATTTGTGGAGTCGCTATTTGTTGCGGTGATCTGGTAATCGAGACTTACGTCGGCCAGATCGTATGGAATATGTTCTTCGGCGTGCCAGTCGATCGATTCTTCGAGTTCGTCGGCACTCATGGCGGGCAGCACGATGTTCTTTATGATCACCGAATGACCACTAACGCCCGTAACAACCTGATCGGCATTTACGTTATTATTAGCACAGACGTTACGGATCACGTCGGAAACGACGTTCAACTCCATGATCTGACCGTCGATGATCGTATCATCGGGCAGATTTTCAAACCCGAGGCTTACCAAACTTAAACTGTTTGATTTGCCGTCAAGTTCGACCATTTTGACTGAACTCGAACCGATATCTAAACCGGCAACGCTTTTCTTTTTACCGAACAGCATTATTTTCTCACTCCTTAATAGCTTTCACGCGAAATCTGTTTTTAATCTAAGTTTTCTAAATTGATCGAACGGGTGCGGGGTTTGGCATTTCTGAAGATTGTTTTGCCACCTTCTTTAGAACTTTGCTGATTTGTAGACAGGACTTTATTTGACAGGCCAACTGAATGCAGCGCCGGGCGCCCGCTCCGTTCGAGTGATTCAAGTTGCTCTTACGAGCAATTAATCGAGTTGTTGATTTTTAGAAAACTTTTTCGCATCGGGTGGCGAAGGGAAACGGCTCATGTCGAACCGTCACTCAATTAAGTTACCCTAATGTAAAACATCTGTCAACAATTATTTGTCACGTTGAACAGTCAATGATTGTAATACGGTCATATTGACTTATTAAGCAGAACAATAAACTTAGCCCTAACGCCGATGTTTACTGGTTATTTGTAAGAATTGATTCGATAGTCGCTGCCACTATCTGCGGCGTTTCGAACGGAAAAAGGTGCGAGCCTGGAAGGAAAAGAAAGTCGATTGGGAAATGATTCTTCATAAAACTCAGCCTTGCCAGCCGTGCTTCTCTCGATTTGACTCCGCCGATATAGGTAACAGGAACCATCAGCTTTCCTCTAAGAGATGGGAGATTGTGAGGGAGACAACGATAGATCGCGGCCTCTACATTTGGATCGAAGAAAAGACGAAAGCCGTCGTCAGTTTCGACCGTTCCATATTCGATGTAATCGCGGAGCATGTCGTCATCAAACGCGGCGAATTTCGGCTTAGCCTTGAAATGCTCGTAAGCTTCTTCCCTGCTCTGCCACAAATTGCGGCGTGATCGTGTCATTCGCGATGGCGAGAATCTGTCCATCAGATTTAGGGCCTTGAGAACTCTTATACCACTGCTGCTGGAACGGCTGATGATCGGAGCATCGAGTAGTATTATCTGCTTGTAAAGTTGCGGCTTCTCAATCGACACGAGCAAATGCAATATCCCGCCAAGCGAATGGCCAAGACCAATGACGGGCTTTTCGAAATCTTTTTCGATGGAAGCTCGCAGTTCATCTTTGAGAGAAGGCCAGCCTTCAGTTACGGGGAATTTGGGATCGTGTGCATGACGTTCAAGATATCGAATATCGAAACGCGGTTCGAGAAATGAAAGTAATTTGGTGTACGTTTTGGCCGGGAAGCCATTGGCGTGGGCAAAGCGGATTGTCTGCTTACTAATTGTCATTACTTGTTGTAAAGCAGTGTCTTCATCTTGTTCCTGCTTGTTCCTCTTGATCGGTGGTAAAAGCCGAACCACAGAAAAAAGACGAATGAGAATGAATAAGATGAAAAGAAATGAGATGAACTTTAACCTTTCAGCTCTATTTTTGCGATGGATTCAAGATGAACCTCATCCGGGCCGTCGGCAAGTCTGAGTGATCGCGCGTATGTCCAGAACGACGCGAGCGGAAAATCCTGACAGACGCCACCGCCGCCGTGGACCTGAATGGCGCGGTCGATTACCTTCAAAGCCATTTGCGGCACGACTGCCTTGATCATCGCGATCTCCTTGCGAGCAGCCTTGTTGCCGACGGTGTCCATCATCCACGCGGCTTTCAATACGAGAAGCCGGGCTTGATCTATGGCGAGCCGCGATTCAGCGATCCATTGGCGAATGACGCCCTGATCGGAGACCGGTTTTCCGAACGCAACACGCGAGCGGGAGCGTTCGCACATCATCTCGAGCGAGAGTTCGGCAACGCCGATCAATCTCATACAATGATGAACACGTCCCGGCCCGAGACGGCCTTGTGCGATTTCGAAACCGCGTCCTTCGCCAAGCAAGAGATTCGATTTGGGGACGCGAACATTCGCGAACGATATTTCGGCATGCCCGTTTGGGGCATCGTCGTAACCAAAAACAGTCAGCCCGCGTTCGACCTTCACGCCCTCGGCTTCCATCGGAACCAGAATCATCGATTGCTGTAGATGCTTCGCGGCACCCTCGTCCGTCTTGCCCATGAAAATGGCGAGCTTACAGCGGCTGTCACCGGCTCCGGTCGACCACCATTTTCTGCCATTGAGGATATAGTCGTCGCCGTCGCTGACAATTGAAGCTTGAATATTGGTCGCGTCCGATGATGCGACATCGGGTTCTGTCATTGCAAAGCACGAACGAATCTCACCGTTCATTAAAGGCCGCAGCCACTCTTCTTTCTGCTCGTCAGAACCGTAAAGATGCAGCACTTCCATATTGCCCGTGTCTGGAGCAGAACAATTAAAAACCTCGCTCGCCCACGTCACGCGTCCCATCATCTCGGCGAGCGGCGCGTACTCGAGATTCGCCAAACCCGAAACATCCGGCAAAAACAAATTCCACAACCCTTCGGTCTTAGCTTTCGATTTAAGCTCCTCGATCAGATCGAGTGGCTGCCAACGGTCGCCGGAATTGATCTCGTCCTGGTAAGCAGATTCATTGGGATAAACATTTTCATCCATGAATCGCTGTAAGCGTTCGGATAACTCTAACGTCTTTGTCATCGTGGCAAAATCCATGTTCAAAAAGTACCATAAATCTAGCAAAATCTGACGACATACTCGTCCTAAAAGAAAGACTGATTTTCAGACCGCTTCGTGTATAATCTGTCCAATTCAGGAGGAGCTATGAAGATACTAAGTAAATGTAGGCTGGCCTGTCTCAGAATATCTGCCCTCACGTTGTTTGCGGTTTCGGTTGCTGGACAGCCGAATGCGGACGTTCGTCCGGTCATCGACCTCTATCAGGATATCGAAGGCTATGAAGCGCAACAGCGTACAATGCTTGCAAGCAAGGGCAAGAGAATTGACGCGGCTGCACGGGATGATATCGCTGACGGCAAGAAGGCGTTGGCAAAAAAATATGCCGCCGAACTTGCGACACGTAACGATCTAAAGGAAAAGGATTTCTATTTTCTGGGCCGCATTTACGCTGCCGCCGAGAATGATGCAAAGGTGCTGGAATCTATGCAGAAGTTTCTCGTGGAATTTCCAGCCGACGCAAAAGGCGATATGGTTCAGTCCGCGCTCAGTTTCATCATCGTTCTCTCTTCGAAAACGAAACAGATGCCTGCCGCTGAAGCAGCTTTTGAACGCTGGACTAAGGGTGAGCCATTGATCAAAAGCCAGCAGCCGGCTCTTCAGGATTACATCGCGTCGGCCTATCTAAAGGACGGCCAGTATGAACAGGCGATCCGGCACGCCCAGAGCGCGTTCGACCTTTTGAAAACTCAGAACGCAAAGACGATGCAGGAGAAAAAAGCACGGGAACAAGTTTATATGAATCTTGTCGAAGTGCTGGCGCTCGGTTATAAAAAAAATAAAAATTCTGACATGGCACTAAATTTACTGGCTGAGGCTCGCGCTCAATCTTTTACACTGCCATCCGCCAGCCTCTATCGAAAGGTGATGAATTTCGTCGAAGGCGGCGGTTTTTCTGAGAAGAAATTGATGCAAAAGGTGGAATCTTATTCAAAGGCCGATCCCGCACCTGAACTAAAGATAATCGAATGGTTGGGTCAGGACGCCGCAACGCTTGAACAGATGCGCGGAAAGGTCGTGCTTCTGGATTTTTGGGCCACGTGGTGCGGGCCTTGCATTTCTACTTTTCCAAGGCTTCGCGGATGGCATAAAAAGTATGGCGGAAATGGCTTCATGATTGTCGGCGTTACCCAATATTATGGCGAACAAGGCGGCAAGCGCATGTCGCCCCTTCAGGAGCTGGACTTTCTACGTGAATTTAAAGAGAAGCACAAACTGCCGTATGGTTTCGCGATCTCAAGTCCGGGCGAGGCGGCATTGAAATATGGCGTCAATGCACTTCCATCTACCGTGCTACTCGACCGGAACGGCGTCGTAAGATACATAGGTATTGGAGCCGGTGCCGAAGAAGTCGAAAATTTAGAGGACATGATCAAAAAAGTCGTAGGCGAAGACAGTCGGCTCGCATCGACACAAAAATGAGCGGCTGAACTCTATGAAAGAAACAGCGTCGGCTAGAAAAGGCGAAGAATTGAATGATGAACGCCTTAGATCTTTTCTTGGGTCGAAGTTAGGCCTCAAAACAGACGCGGTCGAGATCCTTCAATTCCCCGCCGGCAGCTCGAATCTTACGTATTTGGTTAAGGTCGGCGACGACGAATACGTCCTTCGGCGACCGCCGTTCGGCAACACGGTTAAATCAGCTCACGATATGAACCGCGAATTCACGGTTTTATCGAAACTTTCGGCAGTCTATCCGCCCGCTCCGAAACCGATTCTTTTTTGCGATGACGAATTGGTGATCGGCTCGGATTTCTATTTGATGGAACGCCGCAACGGCCTTATCATTCGCGGTCGTGTCAGTAGCCCTCGCGTAAGTAATGGCGAAAATGCAGAAGCCCGCGTGTCAGAAAGGGCGAAACACGATCTTGAAAACTCACAGGATTTCCGTATCGAAGTCTGCCGTAGCTTTATCCAGAACCTCGCCGACCTTCACGCACTCGATTACAATGCCGCCGGTCTCGGTGATCTCGGCAAGCCCGCCGGATACAATCGCCGCCAGGTCGAAGGCTGGACAAAACGCTACCTAGCCGCACAGACACACGAGCTTCCCGAATTGGAAAATACGATTCTCTGGCTCAACGAGAACATTCCCGCCGAGTCCGGTGCCGCGCTGATCCATAACGATTACAAATTCGACAACATCATGCTCGACCCGAATGATCTGACACAGATCACCGCCGTGCTCGATTGGGAGATGGTGACGGTCGGTGACCCATTGATGGATTTGGGTACGACGCTCGGCTATTGGATGTCGAACGACGCAGGATTCGAGATGCTCAATATGCCCTTCAACCCGCGCGTTTTGATGGAGAATATTTCGCGACAAGAGCTTGCCGAAATGTACGCGAAAGCGTCAGGCCACGATGTGTCGAATATATTGTTTTATTACGTCTTCGGGACGTTCAAAATCGCCGTGATCGCTCAGCAGATCTATTCGCGGTTTGTGAAAGGATATACACAGGATAAGAGGTTTGCGAATTTTGACAAATTCGTCTCCGCCCTGGGTACAATCGCGTCAGGGGCAATCGCACGAGACACCATCTGACATAACCAGTCGGTCGATGATATGGTAAACTATCTTCACAAGCGGACCCCAAGTATCCGGCGTTAATTATTGGCAGCTTTCATTTCAGACCTCGTTATTCGGACACGTTTCATAACGGCTTAATATCGTAAACTCTAAGGAGGATCTGGCAAATGAACAACTTTTCGAGGCTTACCCTGCGAACGCTGACCGTGCTCGCGGTTATTGCCGCGCTGCTTTTTTGTGCGGCGCTTTTACCTGAATCATTTAACTCGAATGCGGAAAATCGAGTCGACCCGCTTCGCGTGTCGCCCGAAAACAAAGGCGAACTGCCTAACTTCGACATCCGCGAGCAGGACGGTTCCGATGCCGCGAATACACGTGTGAGTTTTCGCGGCTCGGTCGGAATCGATGCTTCGAAGGTAGCGACCATTCGTGAGGAAATAGTGCGCGGCGAAGAATCTCTCAGAACTCGATTGCCGGATGTGGTTGTCGAATACAACGAGCGGCTCGGCTCGGTCGAGGTAATCTCGCCGGACGTGTGGAAAGACGATGCGCCGATGCTGACCGCTCCGATCGACGGAGACAGGCCCGAAGTGCTGCGGAACTTTCTCAAGCAGAATGCCGGCCTCGTCGGGCTCGATCCGACGCAGACGGAGACGTTGAAACTCGCGGCCGACTACACAAATCCGGACGGCAATATTTCGTACACGCATCTCGAACAGCGAGTAAATGGCGTTCCGGTTTTCGCCGGTGAAGTGAAGGCTGGCTTCGATCGAAACGGAAGCATGATCCGTGTCGTCAACAACCTTGCTCCCGGTTTGAACGACACGGCCGTTTCGAAAGATTTCGGCGACCCGGCTAACGCCGTCCGTGCCGCCGCGCGTTACATGGATCACGAAGTCCGGCACGAAGACACCGCTATCAACCGTTCGGCTTCAACGGATCTCAAAGTGGTCTTCGGCGACGCCCCGACCAAGACAAATCCGAAATCCAAAATCGCAAATCCCAAATCGATTGATTGGGCGACCACCGCAGAGAAGATGTACTTCCCGACCGAGCCCGGCGTCGCCGTACCCGCATGGCGTGTGTTGATCTGGCAGCCGGTCGATTCTTACTACGTCATAGTCGACGCCGCAACCGGCTCGATGCTCTGGCGAAAAAATATTACCGAAGACCAAACGCAGCCGGCGACCTACAACGTCTATCGTAACGCTACCTCGTACCTTGACGTCGCGGACAGCCCGGCTCCATTCACGCCTGGGCCTAACTCACCGGACGGTTCTCAGAGCGCCGTAGTCTCGCGTGAGAACCTGACCCTCATCGGCAACGAGGGTGCTAATTCATTTAACAATCTCGGCTGGATTGACGACGGACAGAATCAGCCGGACGGAAACTCTAACGAAGCCGGCATCGATCGGGATGGTATCAACGGCGTTGACCTCGATCTTGTATTCGGCAGCCCTAACCGAGTTTTTTCATCAACGTGGAATCCGCCGCCGGGAAATCCATCACCGGGCGACAATCCGCTAACCGAGCAGGCCCAACGCGGCGCCGTGATCCAGATGTTCTACGTGATGAACCGCTATCATGACGAGCTTTACAAACGCGGCTGGGTCGAAAATGCCTTCAACTTTCAGCACAACAATTTCGGCCGCGGCGGACTCGGCAACGACCGCGTATCGTCCGAAGGCCAGGACTCAAGCGGCATCAACAATGCAAATTTCTCAACGCCCGCTGACGGTTCGCGCGGTCGGATGCAGATGTATCTCTGGACCAACCCGACGCCCGATCGTGACGGAACGGCTGATGCCGACATCATTATCCACGAGGTGACGCACGGTCTTTCGAATCGACTGCACGGAAATGCAAGCGGCCTCTCGACTAACATGTCGCGCGGCATGGGCGAAGGTTGGGGCGACTGGTACGGTCACACGATGCTCGCCGAACCGACCGATCCGGTAAACGGCATATATACGACGGGCGGATATTCGACGCTGCTCGGCGCGTCGGGTTACACCTCGAATTATTACCACGGTATCCGGCGCTTCCCGAAGGCCGTGATCGCCTTCACGGGTCCTAACGGTAAACCGCACAACGCGCTCAACGTTTCGTTATCTGAACTCCGACTGCAACACGCTGATCGGGACGACGACGACGAATCCGAACAGTGCGTTTCCACGCGGGCCGTTCGGAGCCTCACAATGCGATGCCGTGCATAATGCTGGCGAGATCTGGAGCAGCGCTCTGTGGGAAGTCCGCGCGTTGATGATCGCGCGGTTAGGGTTTACGCTCGGAACCGAACGCGTGCTGCAGGTTGTCACTGACGGCATGAAACTCGCGCCGATCGGGCCGACGTTCCTACAGGAACGTGACGCGATAATTTCTGCGGCATCTGCTATTTCGACGGCCGACGCGGATGATGTCCGCGAGGGATTCCGTCGACGCGGAATGGGATTCGGCGCGAGCATTCAAGCGACGTCGCCCGCAGCGGTGACCGAGAGTTTTGCTCCGTTCCCCGGACCGACGCCGACTCCTACACCGACTCCAACGCCAACTCCAACTCCCACACCTGTTCCGGGAGTCACGGTCAGCGGATCTGTGTTCAGGCAGAACGGCAGAGGTCTGAGCGGTGCGACCGTCACGCTGTTCCGCCAACCGTCGGGACCGACCGTGACGACGACCACGAGCGGCAATGGAAGTTACTCGTTCACAAACGTCGCGACCGGTTTCAACTACACGATCACGCCGTCGGCAAATCGTTACACGTTCTCACCGGCGTCGCAGACGGTACTCGTGAATGCAAATGTCTCGAGTATAAACTTCGTCGGTACGCGCTGATCGCAAGACCCGCAAGATGAAAAAGGCCGGGCGAATTAACCTTCGTCCGGCTCTTTTTTGTTTATGTTTAATTCACTCCGGTTCGTTCCCGCCAACTTTGGGTCGGACCACCTTCGTCAACGCGGACCATGGAGATCGCACCCGGCGACGGACAAACCAACGCACACAGGTTACAGCCGACGCATTCTTCTTCGATGACGACGGGATATTTTTTGCCATCTGTTTCCTTGAATTCAAAACTCTGATGAGCACCGTCCTCACACGCGACGTAGCAAAGATTGCATTGAATACATTTCTCTTCATTCACGTGTGCGACGACCTTGTAATTTAGATCGAGGTTTCCCCAATCGGTCACGCGGTTTACGGATTTGCCGATTATGTCATTGACGCTGGCGAAACCTTTTTCGTCGAGATAATTATTTAGCCCGTCGATCATGTCCTCGACTATGCGATAGCCATAATGCATCACGGCCGTGCAGACCTGAACATTCCCAGCGCCGAGCAGCATAAATTCGACCGCGTCGCGCCAAGTGTTGATGCCGCCGATGCCGCTGATCGGAATATTGAATTCCGCATCGCGCGCGAATTCCGAAACCATATTAAGAGCGATCGGTTTGACGGCAGTTCCGCAATAACCACCGTGCGCCGCCATGCCGTTTACGTTCGGATACGGGATCATCGTATCGACATCGACGCCCATCACCGAGTTGATCGTGTTGATCAATGAAACGGCATCCGCTCCGCCTTTTTGAGCAGCCTGTCCAGGCGGAACAATGTGCGTGACATTAGGCGTGAGTTTGACGATCACGGGCAGGTTCGAGACTTCCTTCACCCACTCCGTAACCATGCAGGTATATTCTGGAACCTGACCCATCGCCGCTCCCATTCCGCGTTCGCTCATTCCGTGAGGGCAGCCGAAGTTCAGCTCAAAGCCATCGGCTCCCGTGTCCTGCGATTTTTTGACGATCTCCTGCCACGCCTCGCGTTTCGATTCGACCATCAGCGAGATGATGACCGCGTGGTTCGGATATTTCTTTTTGCACGCGGCGATCTCTTTGAGATTAACATCGAGCGGCCGGTCTGTTATCAGCTCAATGTTATTCAGCCCGATCATCCGCAACGCGCCCTGATCAAGCGCCGCCAGCCGGGACGAAACATTGACTATCGGCTCGCCCAGCGTCTTCCAAACCGCCCCGCCCCAACCCGCGTCAAACGCCCGTTCAACCATCGAACCCATATTCGTCGGCGGCGCCGAGGCGAGCCAGAAGGGATTGGGTGATTTGATTCCTGCGAAATTTGAAGTTAGATCTGCCATTAGTTATTTGTGCTTTAAACTTCAGTATTTAGTAATATCTTCTTTTTCAATCAAATCAATATTGTAAAGAAAGAGCGATCCTAAAGGCGTAATACGTAAATTTCCACTCGTAACAGACTCAATTTTATCTTCATTCCGATAGCTTCTAGTAACCCAAGGTGCATGAATTGCTTTTCCTTCAGTGCTAATTTGAGCCAACCCAATTTCTTCTAATTTTGACAAATAACTTCTTCGCAAAGCTGATTTTGTCATTAAATCAACATCAGTCTTTTGCTTTTCCCTATCATCATATTCGTCAAAAAGATAAGTATGTTGTTCAGCAAATTTAATTCTATCTTTCTGGTCAGTCTGGCTAAATCTCAAATGTAAATAACGAAGAAATAGAATTTCAGCATCATTCACTTCATTCAAAAGTTGAAGAAGTTTTTTCTTCTCGATGTGTTCGAGTTGTTCATCAGTCAAACTATTTTTTAATGCAGCCGCAATATAATGTTGACGGTCTTTATTCATAGCGCGAGCGGCTTGCGGTATCGCATCTTCCAAAAGGTCAGTAAATTCTTCCGATTTCATTTTAAGGTTTAAAACATCATTGTCAGTGTATTTAAGTTTTTCGGCTAAAACCTCGACAAAAATGCAAACCCGCTCTTCTTTCTGATTTGGAATAATACTCTTAAAAACTTCAGTTAGTATTGAGCCGACTACTGGAACATTGCCGAGTATCAATCCCCCGATACGCGCTGTGTGATCAGCTTTGTTGTCATCTAAAGCGGGCATCGCATTTTCAATAATGCTTATTTCTTTAGTCATATAATAAACGCATCTGAACTCGACCTGTTTCCATCTCCACCTTCAAAGCCTTCAAAAATTCTGTATGATTTCAAATCATTCGCCAATAAATTTCAAAAATTCTATCGGCGTAACGATCCGAAATTTAAACTTCTTTTTGTCCGATTCGGAAATGTCTAAAAGGTCTTTGTCGTTGGTTATCAGAAAATCCGCTTTGCCTGCGAATGCGGTTGCTAACATCAAATTATCGTCAGCATCGCGACTTTCGGTCGGGATTTTGCCAAGAGAAAACTTGGAAACTATTCCAAAAGTCTCAAGAATCTCTTCTAATCTTTCAATTCGATTTTCGCTTATCCCAACTCGTTCGAGAATTTCAAGATACTCGGCAATGATTTCATCACTCACAATCATTTGCAGTTTTCTCTGATTACGCCACAAACGAATAATTTTGGAGATAACGGATTTTGGGTTTTGGCTCAAATAAAACGTAATCAAAATATTGGTATCGAAAACAACCGCGATTCGTTCTTTACGAGGTGGCACGCTGTTTTTTCTCCAAACGATATTGTTTTACTAACTCAACGGCATCATCTTCCGTATAGCCGCTTTTCTGTGCTTCTTTGCTTATTTCATCGTCAAGCCGTTCGTGTTCCCAAATCTCAATACACTCTTTCATATAATCGCTTACCAGTTTGACCGGATTTCGCCGCCGTTTTTTGGCTTCGGTTTCAAATTCCTTCCAAACGGGCGAATCGTTGATAGCTTTTGTAGTCATAGCAATATTATTTTACCGCGCATTCAAACCGTTTCAAGTTTTTCTTTCAACGCTTTCAAAAACTTCTTGTCATTCAAAATGTCTTTTTCAACCATTGCTGTTTCCGAAGATCCATTTTCCATTACCTTCCGCAGTTCATTGTTGATCTGTGTTTGATACGGTGCGGCGTTTGGCTGCTCGGAGCGGAGACGGAAATGCTCAACCACGTCTCCATCAAGATAGATCGAAACTTTGATCTTCTTGGCATTCTTAAGTTTTTCGGCCCATGGCGAGCGTCGAACTTTGTATGTGCCCGGCTTCATTACTTCGTCTTCGGTAAAGCCTTGTGCAAGTTCCGCTCGGTACTCTTCTTCGGTTACGGTGTACGTTAATTCTTTATCCGTTTTGCTCATTGTAAATTCTCACTTGCTTTGCATTAGCCTTTCGAGCCGAAATGATTCGAATTGTCTCATCACGGTCTGTGTACGCGACAAACAACAATCTTCGCCGAGAGATGCCGACAATCTGATAGCGAATCTCGTTATCGGAGTTTATATCGTCAAAGAGGTCCACGGCATTCTCGTCGAAAAAAGCCTCCGCAGCTTGAACAAACGAAATGCCGTGCTTCCTTAGATTCTCAGCGGCTTTTTTCGGATCCCATTCAAACTCCATAGATTATTATACCGACATGTATGTATATATCAAGATATTAATACTACAGTCAGTCATATTCGACATAAGAACCAAATATTATTTCTTTTTGGCGATTACGGCAAAACTCTTAATTATCGCAGCCGCTTGATGTCTTAATCTTCTCTCTCGATTTCCAATTGATATGCCCGGCTCTTGGGTGTATATTTGCCTCGTTAAGTTTATTTGTTTGTTATCTTTGCCCGCGAAACGCCGTTAGTAATTTGTCTGCAATGCTCGAGGCTGATCAACAGATCGGACGGTATAGGATATCCGCCGCAATTGGTGCGCGGCGGCATGGGAGAAGTGTATCTTGCAAAGGACGAGGAGCTTGAAAGATCGGTCGCGCTGAAATCCTGCCGCTTAAACCGGGAAAATATCAACTCTCTTTAGAGCGTCGTTTTTTTTAAGACAGACAATATCGTATCAAATACTGTGCTGTTTGAAATCGGTTCGTGCAGCAAAAATTGAAAAACTAACCTCTGACAGCGTTTTTTTTCTCAAGCGAGTGCTGACTAATGAAGGCTCGAGGACGGCGGCGATCTTTTGCTGTTGTGAGCGAGGAGGTCATTGGCCTGCTCGAAAAGCTGTTTCATCTTGCCAGTCGGCTACGTGGCGTATTATTGTTTGGTGTATCAATCAACGCTGAGTTTCCGCTTATCCAAGAAAATATTTCACTACAGCGTAAACCGTTCGCCGAGGTACAGCCGACGGACGTCTTCGTCCTTTACCAATTCATCAGGCTGGCCGCTACGGAGTATCTTGCCTTCGGCCATTATGTAGGCTCGGTCGGTGATGCCGAGGGTTTCGCGGACGTTGTGGTCGGTGATGAAGATGCCGATTCCCTGTTGTTTTAGATAGAGAATGATCTCGCGGATGTCGTCGATGGCGAGCGGGTCGATGCCGGCGAATGGTTCGTCGAGCAGAATGTATTGCGGCTCGGTGGCAAGGCAGCGGGCGATCTCGACACGACGGCGTTCACCGCCGGAAAGTGCGTCGCCTCGGATCTTTCGAACGTGTGTAACACCGAATTCTTCGAGCAATTCATCCAGCCTTTCAAATCTGCGGGAGCGATTAAGCGGCGTGGTTTCGAGTACGGCCAGAATGTTCTGCTCGGCGGTCATTTTGCGAAAGATCGACGGTTCCTGCGGCAGATAGCCAAGACCGAGCCGGGCACGAAGGTACATCGGCAGGCCGGTGACGTCCTGACCGTTTAGAAAGATGCTGCCGTTCTCAGGCCGTTCCAATCCGACCATCATATAAAAACTTGTAGTTTTGCCCGCTCCGTTTGCACCAAGCAGCCCGACAACTTCGCCCTGCCCAACATCAAAGCTCACGTCATCGACGACGCGGCGTCCGCTGTAGGTCTTTTGCAGGTGCCGTGCAAAAAGAGAACTCGTGTTTCCGCCCGAATTATTGCCGTTTAGCGGTGAGGATGTAGGTTGGATGTTTGCGGTCACGTTCGGTTCAGTGATTAATTGCTTTTTATTTTATAGACGGAACGGGTACGGCCGGTTGCGTTCTGTTTAGAACCGCCTTCGCCAACGACGCGGTTTTCGCGTAAATAAACGGTCATCTGCGAGCCTTGCGAAGTGCCGTTTTCCGCATCTTCGACACGGGCCGGATTGCCCTTTAATATTACGATCTCATCCGAGGCAGTATATTGGGCATAGTCGCCGACTGCCTTACGATTTGGCTGCGTAATGACCACGCTGTTCTCCATCTCGGTCCGGGAAAGCTCGTTGCTCTCGGTCAAATAAATCTTTGCAAGGCCGCTGGTTATGCGGTCCTTGCCCTGCCGGATATCGACGTCGTTCTCATAACGCAAAAGCCGATCATCACGAGTATAAGTCAAATTCCTTGACGAAGCATAAACCGGCGTGGTGGTTTCCTTGCCGTTTTCTTTGCGCTTTACGTCGTACAAAAGGCTCTGAACATTGCCCTCGACATTAAGCCGTCCCTGTTTCTGAAAGATCGTAAGCTTATCGCCGCGAACGTAATTATTTTCCTGCCAGCCGCGGGCATTTCCCGTATAAATCGCAGTCTCAGTTTTGTGATCGAATTCGCCCAGTTGAGCGGTAACGTAAACCGGTTTTGCAGATTTGCCAAACGGCGTCGCACCGCCGGTATTCTCCTGGCTGTAATAGGTTGTGCTCGCTCCGCCGCGAAGTACCGAGGTTTGATTACGCGTATCCCAATCGATCTCGGGTGCCTTTGCCCTCGCCTTTGAATCCCAAACTGTCGGCTCGCCAACGCGAAGCCGGACGGTTTCGTCAGCGGTCGTGTAGGAGATAGTTTCGGAGATCGCGTTACGATCAAGCTCAACAAATTTTGCCTTACCAACCGCGTCCAGCCGTTCGATATCTTTTGTTTGCGGGCTGAAATTAGCGTTCAGCTTATCGGCGGTTATTGTTTGATTTCCGCGATCGACTGCTGGCTGCGTCGGTACGCGAACAGTTTTTGTTTTTAGACTCGCCACGCACGTTTTCGCATTATTTCCGGTTGGGAAAAATTCGCAGTCGAAACGCGGTGCGTTGATCGTCGTCTTGTAATTCTTTTCCGACGCCCGCAATGGAGCGACGACAAGTTCGGCATTGCCGACGGCTTCTGCGGTTCGCAGATCCTGCCCAGAATCGTTAAAAAGCGTCTTGACCGAATCGGCGGTGAGCAATTTGTTTGAAGCGTCTTCCGCACCGTCGGGAACGTCGAGTTTAACGGTCGTTCGCCCGTCGGTAATTATTCGATTTAACAAGCCATCATTTTTGAACAATACGTTAATGCTTTTTTGCGCGGTCATCGTCATCTTCGAATACTCGCCGGGCTTTGATGGCGTCACGACGGCCGAACCGGTTCCGGTGACATCGGCGGTTAGCAGCTTCTGCTCCTCGTTAAACTTTGCATTTACTTCGGCCCCGCTCACTTCGGTTGTTCTTTCAGCCGTTATCTGCCTGACAAGTGCATTACCCAGCACGCGAGATTGCTTTAGTTTTTTGTTCTGAAACAATTCGGCAAAAATGCTGTCACCACGCACAAAGTTTCCGCCCTGCGTGATCTCCGCACCGCCTTCAAGATTTATTTTTCCCGACGACTGCTCGTAGACGCCGTTCGTTGCCTTAATGTCGGTCGGATTGTCATCCTCGACCGTGATAATGTGCAAACCGTTCTTTAGCTCGAAACGGTCCGCGTCTTTTTCATAAAGCGCGTAGCCGGAAGTTATCTTTGTCGGCTTCCCGGCGGATTGGCGGCTGTCGATCTGTACATTGTCGAACAATTCGATTTTCTTAAACGTTCGGTTCTCACCATTGCCAGGCTCAAGGTAAGCAATCGCGCGACCGGACTTAACTTCTGCTGTTTGTGGCTGCCCAGCTGGATTTATTTTTCGACGCCATCGTCGCTCTGACCGAATTGTGCAATTCGATCTTCTCGCTCGATTGATCGTAAACGGCATTTCCGGCATTGAGCTTGCTGCTGCTTGCGCCCGAACTCGCCAACTCGGGAGAATCGAAAGTTTCGATCTCGACATCTCGCAAAAGCTCAAGCTTTTTGTTTTTTACATTGACCGTGGCCCCGAATGACTTCCCTTTAACATTCTTTCGTTCGAATTGGATCGACTCTTCCGCCGTGGCGATCTCGGTTTCCTTTGTGTATGTAAGCTGCTCTGTTTTGACGCTTAGCGAATCGCGTGTCGCGATGCTAACCGCACCGGAGAAATAAGCCGTAAAATTTTTATTCTCTGCCGGGACATAAACCGCTTTTTGTGCGCTGATCTGATCGGACGCCGTTCCCGTTTCGTCGAAAACCTGTAAATAAACGTTTTCCATCTCCTGATGATTATCGGCGAACGATACAGCCTTGTCGGCCTTGATGTAATACTTGGCGATATCGCCGTCCATCTCGCGGCGTTCGTAGCCATTGATTGACGCGACTACATCTTTCGACAGCAAAGTCGGAAATCCCTGCATTCGAAACTCAGGGTTTTTACTTGCGCGGTAAAATCCCAAAAGAACAGCCAGAACAGTGACCACAAGCAAACCAATCGCTACGTAGCGAAATACGCGTGGCATTCCGGCCCGAAGCTGTAGGTTCTTGATATTTTCTGTCTTTTGTTCGCTCACGTATTCAATTATCCGCTCTCAGGTCTTCTACAACAAGTTGCAGCCGCGTGTTGCCCTGCCACGTATTGGCCTCGGCGGTGTAAGCCACTTCGATGCGGGTGTCGGGCATCAGCGTTTGCTTTTTTGATTTTTCGACGCCATCCCACCACACCGCTTCGAAGTGTTTGCCCGTTCCGTCGGCTAGTTGCAGTTTCAAATGCTTTTCCTTCATTACATAGGGCTCGTTGCGAAGAATAAGCTCGCGTGTGACAAATATGGGTTTCGGATTTCCCGCCCCGAAAGGCTCAAGTTTTTTGACGTCTTCGAGGAGTTGCAGACTCAGCGTTTGCGATGTAACAACCGCATCGATCATCAGCTCCGGCATAAGATCAGTTTTGGAAAGAGCAGCCTTCGCGTGTTGATCAAGCTTTTCACGCACGGCGTCAATATTCTCTGTCTTCATTTTCATTCCGGCCGCAGCAGCGTGCCCACCAAATTGCTCAAACAACTCCGGGCAGCTTTCGAGCGCATTTAAAAGATGAAAATTCGCAATGCTTCTCGCGCTTCCGTGAGCTATGCCATTTTCTGTTGATAGAACAATTGTCGGGCGATAAAGTTTTTCCGCGATCTTTGAGGCCGCCAAGCCGATAACGCCGCGATGCCAATTCTCACCAGCGACAACAACGAAATGCCGGTCCGTCCAGCTATCGGCTTCGAATAATGCAAGCTCAGTTATCTTTTGCTGCATTTGCTGGCGTTCGCGATTGCGGCTATCCAAAACAGAGGCAAGCTTTCGCGCTTCGCTAAAATCTTCGCATTCGAGCAATTCAACCACGTGCCTCGCAACGTCCATACGGCCAGCGGCATTGATCCTCGGAGCGATGCGGAAACCGATGTGCAGGCTCGTCATCTCGGACGTACAATCGGACACTTCCATCAACGCTCGCAAACCTGTGTTCGTCGTTTTTACGAGTTCCTTTAATCCCAGCGAAACGATCGATCTATTCTCGCCCGTCAGCCGCATAACATCGGCGACGGTCCCGATCGCGGCGATTTCAAGAAAGCTGGTGATAAGCTTTTCGTCGCTTTTTTCAAGCAGCAAAGCCTGGGCAAGTTTGAATGCAACACCGACGCCGGCTAAATCTTTATCAGGATACGGACAACCCGGCTGGTTTGGATTAACTACGGCAACGGCGGGTGGATTTCCTTTTTCGGGATCGGAAAGATGATGATCGGTAACGATAACGTCCAAACCATTTTCTTTCGCCCATTCGAGCGGTTCAAAACTTCGTATGCCGCAATCGACACTTATTACTAGACTGAAACCATCGGCTTTCGCCTTTTCCAACGCGGGAATATTTATTCCATAGCCTTCCGTAAAACGATTCGGAATGTGAAAACCTGTTTGGACGCCTAATCTGTGCAGCACCTTTCGCAGCAGAACGGTTCCCGTCGTTCCGTCAACATCATAATCGCCCCAGATCAAAACTTTTTCTTTGTTCGCGACGGCTTTAAGAATACGCTCGACGGCTTCCCGCATTCCTTTAAGAAGTAATGGGTCATGTAGATCTTCGAAATGAGGATTGAGAAATTTGCGGGCGGAATATTCGTCGTGATGGCCGCGGGAAATGAGCAAGGCTGCAACTAAAGGCGGAAGTCCGAGCTTTTTGGAAAGCGAGCTGACTTCGTCAAAATCGTGCTTTCTTATCGTCCACCGCTTATTCATCGAAAATTAATGCAGAGGCCCGCACGTTAGTAAGGGCGTAATCCGAACTATTGCTAGCTCAGTTCACGGTCGGATTCAACAGCCCAAAATATAAAAGCCCAAGCAGAATGGAACCCAAAATGAGCCTGTAAACAATAAATATCGCGGTCGAATTTTTTCGCAGAAACGCGATCAGGAACCAGATTGCGAGATAACCGACAATGGCAGAAACAACTGTGGCGACGATCAGCGGCGTAAAACCGTTTTCCGGTAAAATATGCCAGGCTTCTCTTAATTCAAGCAAACCGCTCGCCGTTATCGCGGGAATCGATAATAAAAAGGAAAATCTGGCAGCCGTTTCGCGGGTTTGTCCGGCAAACAGTCCACCCATTATCGTCGAACCCGACCGGCTCGCTCCCGGCATTAGCGCAAGAACTTGAGCCAGTCCGACAACGATTGCATCGGTCATTCCGAGATGACGTATCGTTTTCCGCTGGCTTCCGACCAGTTCCGCAATTCCGAGAAAAACCGCAATTACGATCAGCATTATCGCGATAAACCAAAGATTCTTGGTTCCCTGGCCTTCGATAAAATCCTTAAAAACAATTCCCACCACGCCGATAGGAATCGACCCGATGATTATCAGCCAACCGAGCCACGCATCTTCGGACAGCCATATCGGCCGGACGCCGTGCGTTCCGCCGTAATACATCCTGTTCTTCCTTCGGGTTATCAGCGTCCAATGGTCCCTGATAAAAGCAGTTATAATACTGAGAATGTCCGACGCAAAATAAACAAACACAGCCGCAAGCGTTCCAAGCTGTATGACAGCCATTGTCGCGGTGATCTGGCTCGCATTCCCGTCATATAGATTCGTCCAGCGGCTCGCGAAAACCAGATGCGCCGTCGAACTGATCGGGATAAACTCCGTTAAGCCCTGAACGATCCCGAGAATAATTGCTTGTAAGAAAGTCATGAAGAAGTGCCAACGACGCGGAAAACTGCATTATTTCGCTACAAACTTTGTAACCGTTTTGCGTCATTTAGTCAAAACACCGTACTCTTGTCGGAACCGCGAGCGGTAGCGACCGGGTTCATTTTGGTTCCGTATCTTGTTCCTTCTTGTTCATCTTGTTCCGTGGTTAAGATGTTTAGATCGGACCACGGAAAAAGCGGAACGAAAACCGAATTAGAGGGACAAACCCAAAAGAGTCCGAACGCAGGATTTGATTCTTCACGCCTGACGATGATTCTCCGAAATCCAAACAAATTTCTTCGGAATCGGGAAAAATTCCTTTCGAATTGGGACAAATATCCTCCAGATTCGTTCAAATCTCCCGCAGATTCGGACAAATCTCTCATGTTTTCGCACAAATAAATAAGAGATTCGTACAAATAAATGACTCCCGAGGACAAATCTCTCACAGATTCGCCCAAATAAATCATTCCCGAGGACTAATCTGCGAGAGATTCGTACAAATAAATGAGAGATTCGGGCAAAAATATGAAATATTTGCCCTCGATCTGATCTTCTTTTCTTGGGCTAAGCCCCTCGATGAGCGGCGTAGGCTTCGCCACGCGGTAAGATCTAGATCCTGGTTTGCGGCTACGCCGCCGAACGGCCCGTCAAAGCGTCATCAGCCCGTTTCGGCTTTATCCTTTATCCGTTATCCTTTATCCTTTAAGCCATGTGCGGAAGAGCGTCACAGGCCGAGATCAAGGCCTATAAAGAAAAGATATTCGAATGGCTGCATCCCGAATTGTTTATTCCACGGCGGAATCTTCGCCCGACGGAGCCTGGGTGGATAGTCGCCCGTCGCGGTGACGGATTGATAAAGACCGTCAAGGCCCGCTGGTGGTGCCAATGGGACGGCGCACGCCAATTCGAGGCAAAATATCCGACCTTTAACGCTCGCGTTGAGACGATGCACGAAAAAAAGCTCTGGCCCGATCTTTTAAAAAAAGGCCAGCGTTGTTTATTTCCTATCGACAGCTTCTACGAATGGCCGATTAAAGGAAAAGGACTGCCGCCGGTAGAGATCTTTGTCGCGGGCCGCGAGCCTTACGCACTCGCCGGACTCTGGAGCCGTTATTTCGAAGGAAGCGAAACAAAATACTCTTTCACCACCTTCACCACCGAGCCAAACGACTTCATGCGCCCGATCCACGAAAAAGCAATGCCCGTCATCCTCACTAATATCGACGAGCAAAAACTATGGCTAACCGAAGGCGACGAAGCCCTGCTCCGCCATATGAGGGCGAAATGGAATTCGACCAACTCCCCGATACCCTCGAACACCTTCATCCCGAAGAGAATCGGAAGTACTAACATCTCTCTCATCTCTTTTCTCAATTGTCATATTTCTGACTTAGTGTTAAATTTCCCATGTTCTCTCTCAAACACGCATGAACATTTATTACGGCGACAATCCTAAAATTCTCCGCGATTACATCAAGAATGAACCCGTTGATCTCATCTATTTGGACCCGCCTTTTAATTCGAACCGCAATTACAACGTGCTCAAGGACGAATCCCGCGAGCCATCTGTTGACAAGACGTTTGTATGAGCAACGAACCGAATACCTTCGAACTTCCAAAGACAATCGATCGCTATCTCGCTGCCCTATCAAAACTCTATGAGCAGGATGGAAAGCGTGAACTACAGGAATTAATCGTAAATCCGCAGACTCGCATTCACGAAGAATGGACCTTTGACAACTGGAACGGAGGCACTTCTGGGCACGCACTCTATCTCGTCCTCCCGGAAGAACTATTCCTACAGTCCGTAAAACGGAAGGATGAAATCCAAACCTTAATCGAAGAAGATCTTAATAAGGTTCACAATGTCCAAAACGAGTTCATTGCAAAAGTCTTTATCGAGATGGAGGTCGGAGAAGACAGTGATTGGCACTCGGATTCGGGTCTTCTATTAGCTGGGAGGCGAATCGTTCGCCGGAAACGGTAAATCGAATTTGGGCCGCGGAATCATTTCGGCTTTTTTTAAGTCATAAATCAGAGGTAAAGAAACAAACTAGCGAGTTGAAGGATCAGCTTAAACCATTTGGAATTTCCTGTTTCGTGGCTCACGAGGACATCCATCCGACACTTGCGTGGCAAGCCGAAATCGAAAATCCGCTGAATAGCATGGACGGCTTCGCGGCGCTTATGACCGAAGACTTTCATGAAAGCTTTTGGACAGACCACGAGGTGGGGTTCGCATTCGCTCGAAACGTTCCGATGATCGCTGTTAAGTTAGGCCGTGACCCGTATGGTTTTATAGCGAAATTTCGGCGCTCAAAAGCAGCTGGTCGACTGCCGCCGAAGACATCGCGGGTATCCTCGTCAAGAATGACAGGATGTTCAGTGTTTACCTTAAGGAACTGAGGAAATGTCAAAATTGGAATCATGGCAACCAACTCGGCAAATTATTGGCCGGAATTGTGTCGCTCAGTTCTAAACAGATTGACGAATTGGTTGTCGCTTATAATGAGACAGAAGAACTACATGGGGCTTTCGCCTTCGACGGGACGAAAGAGCGTGTTTATGGACCGGGCTTGGTTTCGCATTTGAATCGGCTTGGAGCTCGGAGATTTAGATTTACCCGGGATCGATTGATTGAAGCAATATCCTAAGGACAACAAAAAGGACGCACGGGTTCAGTCGCTTACGTTTAGCTCGCGGATTCGTGACGATAAATTGACGGAGTTGGTGGCCACGGGGGAGATATTGAAGATCAAGCACGGTTCGTGGGTATCTTTTATGGAGTTTTCGTTCTGACGAGGACGCTTACGAGTAAGTCTGAAACCCAATACATAGTCCGCGAACTGGCCCCGATCCTCCAAAACCTAACCTGTCGATACGATCAATCCGCCGAAACAGTCACGGCCGCTTCGCTGATCTAAGCCGCCAATCTTGCAATAGCGTGTAAGACTTCCGCCTTTTAAATCATTACATTTAGGTAGTTCTATTTGGAGGCTTCAAGCGAAATAGGCTTCAAAATCGAAGCTTGCCTTTGGTGTATTCGCTAAGTTGTCTAATTTTTCGCTTGTATTTAATGTTATTTAGCTCTACTATTTGGTCACCCAAAAAATCAATAAGCAGTATTGGGCGTTTTCCCGCATCTCGCGGCCCTGTTTTATCCGTTATTCTAACCGGTCTTAAGAAACGAATGTACGACCACGCCGGTAAAAGTAAATTCGCGACTAAAGACGCTAATTCCAACGCCCGAATGGTTATTAACTGGATGTGCAGTTGAAACGGGAAGTTATACTTATCTGGCTCTCAGATGTTCTTGGAGACTAGATGGTAGCTGATTCAATAGGATTAAGTTTAATTATCTAATACTAGGTTGAATTATGAAAAAATTAAGTAAAGATTTAGATAATTTCCGCGAACTGAATGATTATCGTGCTCGTGCCAAAGAATTGCGGAGTCAAGGTTTGAAACCGCTACAAGCAATTGTGGACATTTCACGTGATTCAAAATTGATTCGATCAGGTGGACGAAAAACAAATGCAAATAGTGGAAATAAAGGCGACGTCGCATTCAACTTTGATAACTGGGTATCAAGCGGCAATGATGTCGAAATCGCACTTTTGGCAAAGATTCAAAATCATCGTGATGTTTGTGAGAGTGACGACGAAAATAATACGGCGCATGCCAGCGTTTTCCTGAAAAATCGTTTAACGCGGGATAAGTTAAAGCAGGATTTAATGCCGCCCGAGACCAACGCCCGGAACAATGTTGACGATGAAAAATCTGTTACCGTAGTGTCGGCGGCACGTGCAATGCAAGTTCTCACAAGCCGTTCGGAAACGACTTTTTCGCGTTCTTCGATGATTTGTTATTACCGCATTATGCGTGAGCTCTATGGCGCGGCCCCACCTGATTGGACTGTTGGTGCGGCACGTGCCGGATTAGGTGGCACAACTTCGGCATTCGTCACGGGCGAGTGCATTCGAGCACTTTTCAGTTTACGGGACACACTTCGGCGAACGGCAACATTTTTCCGAGAAACAAGGAAACTTTTGAATAAATATGAAGTTCTCGACCGAATGCTCCGTAGTTTGGGTAGCAATTCTTCGCCTGATCATCCGATACGACTGTGGGCGGACAAAACGATGGAAGCGATGTGGCTTGATTGGTTTCTGTCAACTAATCAACGGCGTGGTCAAATCGCACTTTTCTACAATGAAGAAGTGAGAAAGGCAGGACAGAATTCAGGTGTTAATACTGACAACGTTTCTAATAATGAGCCTAACCAGCTTTTTCAATTTACAGCTCGCGGTCGTGGCCGTAAAAAGAAGATTGATGTTGAAGCCGTCGGAGAATATTTCGATTCGTTCTTTGAAAACCTCAAAAAGTCTCTTTTAGAAGCAGAGTTGCAGATACTAAATGCAAAAAAAGAAATCAAAGTTTACCGGGACTACGAGGAAAGCCTCTACTATAATGCTGTAGTAAATGAGCGCACCAAAGACGTAATAAAGATTCGTAAAGAGCGACTGCAACGTACGGAAAGTGCACACCTTTTTGCTAATCAAGGAGTTGAGGATGCGCTCGACCAAGCCCAAGAAGCCATAGAGATGGTTAAAAGTGCTGCTAAGGAGCACGCAAAGCAAAAACACGGAGTAAAGAACCCTGAAAACCGACGAAATTTAGAAATCCAATTCCTGAAGCAGATTTTAAGCAGGATGGCCGTTTTGTGTGAAGACAATGGTTTACATGTGAATCGTATCGCGGCACCAACGCAACAATACATAAAGGGAGTTTTGCGACGCGAATTATCTAACTCAAACTCAGCTAGTCAATTCGATGCAGGAGAGTTGGTTTTTGCCGCAACCGCTTTTGGTGCAATGACGGACTGGAAACAACATGAGCTTTTGAGGCGAGCTTGTGACTTGTTAGTTAAGTCGCTTCCAGAGAATGGCAGATTGCTAACCAGGCGCCCGCTTCACACATCAACGAGAGGATATCGTCTGTTGCCGATTGGTTGCGAAATGACGCGCAGTTTGGCTCAGTTGTTTGAAGAGATGAACTACGAGTTCGCCCCCAAACTGGTTGGTAGAGTATTAAGTATTTTCGAGGAAAAACTAATCCCTCTCAATGAAAGTGACGAGAAGAATGTTTATGTCGGCTGGAATTTTGAGAGTTCACCAAAACCAGATTGTCCGTGCGTTTGGGTTTCGGCAATTTCTGTCTTGGCGTTGGACCGCGTTGTACGGATGCTAAACGCAAGGATAAACCGGGATGTCCTCAAGCATTTTGAGGTAATAATACCGGAGAAACCTCATATTGAACTGCCGATTAACGATTTGATCTACGCTGACTATGGGTTTTTTGAATATTATTTTAAACAAAAAACCAGAGTCTATTCAGATTTGCGTCCAATCCCAATCCAACTGGAACTAATGAGGGCGCACATCATGCGAGCCTGCTTGCCAAGATATTATTCAAAGTATGCTGACGGAAGAATTTATTCCTCGATACTTTACGGTCCGCCGGGAACTGGGAAGACGACGCTTGCGGAAGCCCTCGCTTTCAATAGTGAAAAACCACTTGTCAAACTGTCACCAAGCGACCTGATTGTTCAAGGCGAAGAATTTATCGAAGGTAGAGCACGGGATATTTTTGAGGCTCTATCGATGCTTTCGCAGGCAGTTATCATATTCGATGAATTTGAGCCGATGCTCAGAACGCGTAAACCAAAGGTCATATTCGATGAAAATAAGAGGGATATGGAACTATTGGCCGAAACTGCAAATAAACTTTTGTCCACGGTCATCGAAATGTTCAAGGACACACCGCATGGAAACCCCGAATTTCAGAATCAACTTATGCAAATAGCTCGAAGCGTTGCATCTGATGCGAAAGAACCATATAAATCTGAAGACCCTTCACTCCGTAATATTGCTAATGAGTTAAAGGAGATTCGCAAAAAAGACGATCCGAAATTTAGATTTTTGCTTGCTGGAATGTTGCCCAAATTTCTTAAGTTGCACGATGCTGCAAAAGAAAGATCGTTCGTTTATTTTTTGGGAACAAATGTTTTGAAAGACATTGATCCGGCCGCTCGCCGCACCGGAAGATTTGATCTAAAAATTCCCATTTATCATCCATGTCCCTTGTCCCGTCCCGGCACTTTTCTTTATCGGCTTAGCAATTGCGTAGAATCCGCAGAAAAACTTGATTTATTTAAGGATAAAATCAAATTAAAACACTTCCTTGAAGTAATTCTGACAACTGCGAATGAGCCTGCCAGCGAATTGGCTCAAAAATATTTCAATGAAAAGAAGGAGAATAATTTTGGATATGTACTTCAGAAAAAAGGCAAATATTCTCCTACTCTCGAAAAGGATAAAATTGAAAAAATGCAGAAAGACTTTGATGAAAATGCAGAAAATCTCGACGAACTAGAAATAGAAGAGTACGAGTGGCTGGTCGGTTTTGAGAAGTATTTCAAAGAAAAAATGGATGGCGAATTTAATAACCTTCAAGATCATGAACTGAACGAGTTCCTCGCCGAAATACTGAGGTATGAACCAGCGAGGCGTCTAAACCGCAATAGCGTCGTGACTGTTTAGCCACCCTCCCGCATGAAAATAGTCGTGGTCGAAAAGGTAATACGTAGACGATGCAAAATCTTCTCAATTCAACGGCTAGTAAAAGTGTCATGCTGATCATCGAGGCTGCTCCCGCCGCTGTCGCAATTGAGTTTGTGGTCAAGCAGATTCGATTTTTGTTATGGGGCGGCAATAATTCGGAGCTTTTTGGCTGATATTCTTCCGCGAAAAAAAACTCTTGAAATTTTACTGCGGGGTTTTTTATAATGTTAATTGGAATTTATGGAAGCTTCCGGCGAGATGCCGGGCAGACAGTTCCTTTGGCCAGTCCTTGGCTCCGCTTCCCGCGATTCTAAATCCAATACAATTTAAAGAATAAGGAGACCATTATTATGGCTAGGAAATCATGGTGGGCAACTACGCTCGCCGACCAATCAGCACAGTTGTTGAATTTTAGTTCGAAGATAGGCGGATACGCGGGGCAGCTCGGGTGGACGCCGGCTTTCCAGAAGGGCAAATAGCCACGTCGTTTACGGCGTGGTTTGGGTTGCGGCGGATGTTGTTAGGGCGTTTTAACGTCCTTTTTTCTTTGGCTTTGAGCCGCACGACCGGAGCAAGCCCGTTGAAACGGGCTGGGAATCATAGTACGAACCGGCACCACGCCCTAAAGGGACGTGGCTATGTGCCGCGAGAACGCGGACGGCGGCAGGGCCACTTGTCAACGGCGACCCCGAACGCATCTTTGTCCGCGCGGTGTTCATCAAAAAGAATGCCGAATTCGGCAACTTCTCGCCGAACTACCCGGTTACCGTTTCGTAAGAAATCTAACCACGAATTGTACGAATGGCACGAATATGAGTCTCTCTATTCGTGCTATTGTATTTTTGTCGAAGCGTCGTCGATCCAATACTTCCGGTTCTCATCTGGGAAAAGGTTGGCGTTGAGGAAGTGCGGGACGGCATCGTTCGGGAATTTTTCGGAGATATTGATGCCGCCGAAAGGTGCAGGCGATTAGCATCAGGCTGTGGTAAAATCACGCTCGGGGGCGAAAGGTATGCAAACAGAGATTACCCAAACGATTTTTCAAAAAGTTCCAATGCTTTCCGAGGATGACCAAAAGAAAGTCCTGGAAACCGTCGAAAGTCTTTTGGACGAAAAAAGCTTAAATAAGGTTAAGCCGATATCGGCAATTTTTGAAGAATTGAGCAATCAAATTCCGCTTGAAGAATGGCAGGAATTACCGGTCAACGGCGCCGAAAACCACGACCATTATCTATACGGCGCACCCAGAAAAAACGGTTGAACTTTTATGGACGAAATATTTGCCGACGCATTTTATTGGATTGCGCTGGCTAATCCCGCAGACCAATGGCACAACACGGCACTAGACTTCGACCGAAAAAACACCGATGCTCTGTTGGTTACAACGGAAGAAGTTTTGACTGAATTTCTTAATTACTTCGCCGAAGCCGGAAAACACAAGCGAAGAATTGCCGGCCAAATGTGCGGTCAGGTTAAAAATCACCCAAACATAATGGTTCTGCCTCAATCCCATGAATCTTTCTCCGACGGATTTGAACTTTACCAAGCCCGGGCTGATAAAGGTTACAGTCTTACCGATTGTATTTCGATGAATGCCTGCCGTGAGCGCGGCGTCACGGAAATTCTCACGCACGACGTACATTTTGAACAGGAAGGCTTTCGCGTTTTGTTTTGATGACAAGAAATAGCGGCGGCGTTGGTGTAATTTAGGGCAAAGTGCGTCAAGTTCGGTATGAAGCACGTCCGGCGACGCGGTCGTAAATCCAGGCGGGCATTATTTTGCCCAGGCGGACGACGGTTGCGAGCTGCCACGGAAATGCCGCGAATTTTTTCTTTCGTTCGATCGCGTTGATGAAATGCGGAACGGCGTCGTCGAGTTCCATAAGGAACGGCATTTTGTTTGTCCGGCCCTCGGTTAGCGGCGTGCGGATAAAGCCGGGCTGGATTATGGTTACATCAATGCCTTTGTGCTGCACGTCGAGCCGAACGCTTTCGAAAAATGCGGTCATGCCGGCTTTGCTTGCAGAATATGCGGCGGATTTGGGAAGCCCGCGAAAACCCGCAAGACTTGAGACACCGACAAGATGCCCGCTGCCGCGTTCCAGCATCTGCGGCAAAACGGCGTGAACGGAATTAACCGCTCCCATTAAATTGATATCTATCACAGTACCGACGGCTTCGGGCTGAAGATCTCTCGTTTCCTTATTGTTTCCGCCGATCCCGGCGTTTGCGATGAGAATGTCGATGTGGCCGAATTCTTCGCGAAGAGTGTCCGCGGCATTTTGAACCGCGTCGGCGTCGGTCACATCACAGGCAAGAGTTCTGGCCGTTCCGCCGACGGACTCACACTTTTCGGCAAGTTCTTTAAGCAGACTTTCCCGTCTGGCGAGCAGTCCGAGAACAGCTCCGCGTTTTGCCACAGCAATTGCGATGCCTTCGCCAATCCCGCTTGACGCTCCGGTTAGTAAAACTACTTTGTTCGTCCAATCGAACATCTAGTCTCCGTCATCCCGGCGGCTTAACGATATAAATCCGCCTTCAGTTTCGTACTTCTGTTCTTCTTCGATATCCCGCCCGCGTTCCTTTCTCCATTTCAAAATCTTGTTATTAATCGGAACTAGAATAATCATCAGAACAGGGGCGATCATAAACGATGTGACAAGGCGTGAACTTACTAAAGAAACGATTGATGAGCTTGAGCCGGTGTAGCCCAATATACCGTGAACGATGTAAACAATAATGATAGACAAGCTGTAGCCGTTGTAGCTCAGTATGCCACGAACGACATAATCGATGACAATTGCCAAAATAAACGACAAACCTAATAACGTGCCATTTCTCATAGTAATCTCAACGCTCAAACCGCTAACAAAGGTCGGCTACGTGTGGACCCAGTGCTTTCAGTGCATTCGATAGATCGGTCTGTTTCACCAGCAAATGATCTCTGGAAAACGCCGACAAAGCAACGATCGAGATACCAGCCTCGGCAAGAATCCGCGTAACCTCCGCTAAAAACCCGACAACAGTAAAATCCATAACCGTGTCGAACGTCAACAGCCGAAAGCCAGCCTCGACCTTCGCATCGCGTACAGCATGTCGAATCGTTCCAAAATCGATCTCGTCAAGCAGCAGCGTCACTTCATACTTGTCCATAAATATCATGAACGGCGAAGTCATCCGCGGACTGAGTTCGGGATTTTCAAGCAACCGTACCCAGTTGTCGTTCTGCACCGAAACAAGATTATAGGTTTCGGGCGAAACCGTAACGCAGGTTGAATTTAGCAAGTTTTTGGCGCTCAATTAGTTAAAAGTAAATATCTAACGATTCTAACCGATACATTATTATTACACGCAAATGATTGCGGATATTCACTTCGAGAATTAAGCAAAATACAACTTCCATACCGTCTGAATAGTAAACCAAAGGAGGATTTTGCAATGGCAACCGCAACATTTCAGATAGCTACTTATCAGTATTACGATTGGTCATCCCGAAACACCGGAAAAACCAATTTGATTCTCAAAGGAGTTGGGGGTGAGACATGCTCGGTGTGGTTTGTGGAAAATGAAACCGCTAGTCTCCCCGTCGCGCAGCAGGTAGCTCCCAACTACTACAGCTTTTACTATCATCACAATCAATTGCAGCATTTGATCGACATGTTGCGATATGAGAAACCGATCACGGTCTTCTTTAACAACGACAATGGCTTTAACAACTCGAGAATCTCGACATCGAATGAACCAGTTGGCGAAGGCGAAGAAGATTGATCTTTCGAATTAGATCTCAACGATTGTCGTCACGATCACGGGCTTTGTTCCTATTTTCTTTTGAACAAATCGCTTTAATGCGATTCGAAGTATTTCTTTGAGAAAATTGCGGTCGGCGACCTGTTCTTTTTTCAATTGAAGAATCGCTTCGGAGATCGCTTCGCGGGCGCCGCCCGCAAAGCCGTTGGTCGGATCTATCCCGGCCACGCCCTGGAAAGTGATCTGCGGTTCGCCGGCAATTGCTCCGGTGGCTTTGCTCATCATGACGACGAGCGAAATGGCTCCGCCGTAGGCAAGTTTCTTGCGTTCACGGACAACGTCGTATTCGATCTCACCGCTTGATTCTTCGTCGATAAATGTCTTGTACATCTCGAACTTCTCGACGACGCGAGCGCCCATTTGATCGATCTCGAGAAGATCGCCATTCTCGATCAGTATGATGTTTTCGTCGGAATATCCGGCGATGTGATTTTTAACGAATTCCTTGTGACGAAACAGCATACGGTATTCGCCGTGGATCGGCACCAGGAATTTTGGACGCGCCGTCTCGACCATGATCTTAATGTCTTCTTGCGAAGCGTGGCCGGAAACATGGACGAGCCGCCGTTTTTCTTCGATAATATTCGCACCGCGTTTATATAGATGGCCGATAAGGCGACTGATGCCCTTTTCATTGCCGGGAATTATGCGGGCGGAGAGTACAACCGTGTCGCCTTTTTCGATCTCCATTCCCTTGTACGTGCCGGTTGCCAGATTCCACAAGAGCCGCACGCGTCTCGCCTTGCGAACCGGTAACTAGATAAACGACCTCATCGTCATCAAGGCCTTTGGATTCGCCAAAGCCGATCATTGCTCCGTGGGCGATCTTCAACAAGCCTTGTTCATCCGCGATCTCCACATTCTTTTGCATCGAACGGCCCAGAACACAAACCTTTCTGCCAAACTGATGGGCGACATCGAAGACGATCTGTAGCCGGTGTAGCGACGAAGAGAAAGTTGCGATAAATAGCCGTGCCATCGGTTTCTGAGAAAATTTCCTCAAATGCCGGAATAACTGCCTGCTCAGATGGCGTGCGTCCGGGAACGGTCGCGTTGGTCGAATCACCAAGTAAAGCCAAAACGCCCGCATCGCCGTATTTGCCCAGCGTTTTCAGATCGTAAGGCTTTCCGATGACAGGCGTGTCGTCGATTTTGTAATCTCCGGTGTGAATTACCGTGCCGATGGGCGTTGTAATCGCTAGCGAGAAGCACTCGACAAGCGAATGCGATGCGTGAATAAACTCGATCTTAAAATTTCCGATCGTAACGATGTCATTCGCCTCGACGCGGTGAAGCAGAACATCATTCATCATGCCGTTTTCTTCGAGCCGCTTCTCGGCCAAAGCTAAAGTAAAACGTGAGCTGTAAACCGGTAAGTTGAATTTTTTAAGAATGTAGGAGAGTGCTCCGATGTGATCTTCGTGACCGTGCGTAAGGATTAGCGCGGTCATGTCGTCACGATATTCTTCGAGAAAATCGAAATTCGGGATCGAAATATCCACGCCAAACGGCGTTTCTTCAGGAAATCCCATGCCCGCGTCGACGATTATCATCTCGTCGCCATAACGAATTCCCATGCAGTTCATTCCGAATTCGCCGATCCCGCCGAGCGGTATTATTTCTATCTTGTTCAAAATATTGAATTAACCGTGCCTTCTTAGAAAGTAGATTCTATCACATCCACAGAAGTAGCCGTAATCTTGACAAATAAATAATGTTTGGCTAATATTACAACAATTAATTCAGGGGAGTAGATAGCCCGAAAGGGTTTGCCGCTGTCGTCAATACAATCGTTTTGGTCGGAAACGATTCGGCGCGGCTAAGGAAATATCGAGACCTTTTACGACGATTATTCATATCGTCCGTGAAGGGTCTTTTTCCTTTGCGTGGCGATCAAAGGAGATTTCATAATGAATCTATTCCCTTTTGCAGAATATTGGTGGTTCTATGGAGGCTTCCTCCTGTTTGTGATCGCGATGCTCGCGATCGACCTTGGGATCTTTAACCGCAAGTCCCACGTTGTGTCGTTTAAGGAAGCGACGATCTGGAGCGTTGTCTGGGTGGTACTGGCGTCAATTTTCGGTGCGGGTTTCTATTATTACGCTCTGTCCAAATTCGGAGCACAGACGGCTCAGACGCTGGCTCTCGAGTATTTCACTGGATATGTAATCGAATACTCGTTGTCGATCGATAACATTTTCATCTTCGTGCTAGTCTTCACCTATTTCGGGATACCAGCGAAATATAAGCACCGCGTGCTTTTCTACGGCATTCTTGGCGCACTTGTTTTCCGGGCGATCTTTATCGCGCTCGGCTCGGCTTTGATGCAGTTTCACTGGGTGATTTATCTTTTCGGCGCCTTTTTAATCATCACAGGCATAAAGATGTTCTTCTCGGGTAAAGAAGAGATCGAGCCGGAAAAGAATCTGTTGATCCGAATTTTTCGCCGCTTCATGCCGGTCACACATGAAATTGACGGAAAAACCTTCTTCAAAAAGATCGACAACGTTTGGCATGCAACGCCATTGTTCATAGCGCTTCTTTTTCTCGAAGCGACCGATATCATTTTCGCGGTAGACAGTGTCCCGGCAATTTTTGCGATCACGAACGAGCCGCTGATAGTCTTTACGTCAAACATTTTCGCGATACTTGGTCTCAGGTCTATGTACTTCATGCTGGCGGGCGTAATCAATAAATTTCACCTCATCAAATACGGGCTGGCAGCGGTCCTGATTTTTGTTGGGTTGAAAATGGTCTGGCTTAACGAAGCCTTTGGAGGTAAATTCCCGATCACGTGGTCACTCGCGATAATCGTTAGCTTTATCGGACTGTCGGTCGTTGCGTCCCTGATCTTTCCCTTAGATCAAAATGCCGATGAAGCAGAGATTGGATAGGGAGTTTCGACTTCAAATAGTTGAAATGGCTTCGTGTAGACGGAGCCATTCATCCATCGTGAGCGTTTCTGCCCGGCGGTTTGCGTCAATAGCGGCTGTATCAAGCACCTGACGCCAATCGGCAAAGGCCGTTTTGAGATTGTTGCCGATCGTCTTGCGTTTCTTGGCAAAACACGCGGCAACCAACTTTCGAAATGCTTCTTCATTCCGCACGTCAGAAGCCCTGGGATAAAGCTTGACAATCGCGCTTACTACTTTTGGCTCAGGAATGAAAGCCTTTGGAGATACATCAAACAGCTTTTCAACCGAAAACGCAGCTTCGACAAGGACCGTCAGCGAGCCTCTTTCGGAGTTGCCCGGCCGAGCACTTATCCTATGTGCCACCTCGCGCTGAAACATAAGTATCATTTCAGAGAACACGAAACGGTATTCAATTAAACGCTGGAGAATCGCAGTCGAGATGTTGTACGGTAGATTCGCGACAAGTTTTGGCTTACGTTCTTTCCCTGCAAATATGGAGAAGTCTACGGAAAGAGCATCTGCGGCAACAAGCTCGAAATTCGGCAAGGTACCGAATCGTTCTCGCAGAACTGGAATCAAGTCACGGTCCAACTCGATCGCGAACACGTTTCCAGCTTTTTTAAGAAGCATCTCGGTCAAAGCACCGCGTCCGGCCCCGATCTCAACGACCGTATCATCGCAAGTCAGAGCCAAAGAATCGACAATTCTTTGTATATATTTCGCATCGACGAGGAAATTCTGTCCAAAGGATTTTTTCGCGAAGGGTTTTCTGGCTGGTTTCCGGTTCATTCAGTTTAAGCCGGATATCCGGTGATCTCGATGTCCGGCCCGTATCTAGCCATTTCAATATCACGCAGCCGTAGAGCTTCTTCGAACGACGTCGCGCCATTGCCGCCGATCGACAACGGCGCATTCGAACCTCCGATAATTATTGGAGCGACTAGAAAAGTGACCTTGTCCACTAATTTCGCATCACAGAAAGCTCCGGCAATCTCTGTCCCGCCCTCCACCAAAACACTTTGGATGTCCAAAGTCTTTAGATGTTCAAGGACGGCCATGAGATTCCGTCCGCCGTTCTCGCTTTCCACAACCGAAACACCAGCGTCATATAATTGCTCGATCTTTTCGAGGTTATCGCTGTTGGTGAAAACGATCGTCGGAGTTTCCGTTGCTGTCTGAACCAGTGGTGAATCGAACGGGAGTCGCAGGCTGTTGTCTAAAATAATGCGGGTGAGCGGTCTGCGGCGCGGCTTCCCGCTGCGGTCCGTCAAGCTCGGCCGGTCAACAAACGCGGTGTTTCCGCCCACAAGGATTGCATCATGTTCGTGACGCAGATAATGTACGCGTTTCAAGGCTTCTTCACCCGAAAGAGTCGTCGATACGCTTCGATTCAACGAGATGCGTCCGTCGAGCGAGACCGCTAGCTTTAGGTGTACAAAAGAACGCTTTTTCTGGTGCCAGCAGATGAACTTTTCGTTCAGACGCGAGGCTTCGTCGGCGAGAATTCCAGTAACGACTTCTATCCCGGCGGTTTTCAGCCGCTCAAAACCCTTTCCGGAAACCAGCGGATTCGGATCTACGATCGGACAAACTACGCGTTTGATCCCGGCGTTGATTAAAGCCTCGGTACACGGAGGAGTTTTGCCGTGATGGTCGTGCGGTTCAAGAGAAACATAAGCCGTGCCGCCGCGTGCTTTTTCACCCGCCTGTTCGAGAGCAATGACCTCAGCGTGCGTAATGTTGTCGTAAATGTAAGTTCCCTCGCCGACAACCTCGCCATCCGCGGACAGAATTACGCAGCCGACAAGCGGACTTGGGCTCACCAAGCCAATGCCTTGGGTGGCCAACTCGAGGGCGTGTTTAGAAAATGATAAATCCGATTGCGTCAAAGCTAGTTTTTGAGGGCCGTCTTGTTTGGAGAGCCTAGATATTGTCGGTCTATTTTTATCTGAGCGTCGTCAATTTCTCTGGTCCTCGAACAGGTACTCGCCGTGAGCATTTTATCGCTATATGCATGGAATGCGTAGACTAAATATTTTTTACCTTTACTAAAAGAAAGATCACACAAACAGCATTGACCCGAAGAGAATATCCTGATTTGCTTTTTCTGCGTCCCCTTCCACATTTCGCTTACATCAAATACAGCATTGTAACCGCCGGTGGGTACGCCACGTCCATTTCGCTTTTTGACTATTTTGATGACTCGTCCTACGAAAACGGCATCCGAAGAGGCCCTTGCTGATTCAACCAGCTCTTTATCCGATTTACCAACGAGTACCGTACACGTGCACGCATATCCAACCGACGCAAAGATAAATAAAAAGAAGAAATAAAAAATCATTCTATACATAATAGACACCTAGAAAATGCTAATTAAACAACCCATTCACATAGCTCTCCGCATCGAAGACCATCAGATCGTCAACCTGCTCTCCGATTCCTACGTAACGTATCGGAAGATTCAATTCTTTCGCTATGGCAACAGCAATTCCGCCTTTGGCAGTGCCGTCGAGCTTTGTCAGCACCAGGCCGGTGACATCCGCGACTTTCAAGAACTGTCGGGCTTGTTCCAGGCCGTTCTGGCCGGTGACGGCGTCGATGACCAAAAGCGTTTCGTGCGGGGCGTCCTGAACTTCGCGACCGGCGATGCGTTTCATCTTTTCGAGCTCGGCCATTAGATTCGATTTATTATGCAAGCGGCCAGCTGTATCTACTATCAAGACGTCGGAATTGCGAGACTTGGCTGATTGCAGTGCGTCAAATAAAACGGCTGCCGGATCGGTTCCGTGTTTTTGCTGGATAAGCGGCACACCCGCACGCTCGGACCATATTTCCAACTGCTCGGAAGCCGCGGCCCGAAAGGTGTCGGCGGCGCAGATTAGCACATCGTTTCCTTCGTTTTTGATCCGCTGAGCGAGCTTGCCGATAGTCGTTGTCTTGCCGACGCCATTGACGCCAACTACCATAAGCACGTAAGGCTTTATCGTCTCAGGCACATCCGTTTCCGAAGCAACGCCAGCTTCCGTCGAATGATGAAGAATTCCGAGAAGCTCGGTTTTCATCACCGATTTTAACGCGGCGAGGTCGTTTATCTCCTGCCGAGAAACGCCTTTTCGAATCGCTTCGAGCACCTGCATCGTTGTCTGAACGCCAATGTCGGTCGAGATCAGCATTTCTTCAAGCTCGTCGAGCAGGCGGTCGTCGATCTGCTTTCGGCCTTCGAAAATACCATCAAGCTTTGTGTTTATCGAATCGCGGGTCTTGGCGATCGCCTTTGTAAATCGTACGCCGATCTCTTTTTCGACCGCTTCCCCCTGCTTTTGAAGCTCTTCGATAGATTTATCGAGCCCCAATGTTGAAGTCGAAAACTTGTCTTCTTTATTCCTTCGCCAAAAAAATGCCATATATACTGCCTGTAAAAATCGAACCTTCGTGCAAACTCTCGATTATAAAAAAATATCGCACGTCAAACAACGTACGATATTTGAAGACTTATGATTAGTGTCGAGAATCTATCGATAAAGCTTTAACCGGTCGGCGGCTTTGTACATCGCAAAGCCTATGACACAAGAAAAGACAACGGAGAAATAGAACGTGGACAGGCCTCCGATCGCCTTTGCCGGAATGTTGCCTAATTTTGGCAGATCGAGCGGCGAAAGCACTATAGAAAGCAGGCCGCTGACCATTCCCGAAGCGATCAAGATACAAAGTCCCATCAACAGAATTTTGACGTAGCTCATGCCGAGGCGTTTGATTGTATCCAGTCCGACGAGCGGATTGATCGTTGCCATAAACGATCGCGAATAACCCGCGACCGCACACGCTGCCGGAAAATAGAAAAGTCCCCAAAGCAAAGCGAGGAAGCCGATTACTACCAATGGAGCAGCGAGCTTCAAGATGCCGCTCAACATTTGAGCGTATTGCTGCGGTGTGGCCGAGTTTTTCCCGGTTGTAGGTTCGATCTGGGCGGCACGGGTTTCATCCATCAACTTCTGGAATTCCGCGGAGCTGTCCGGAGCAATTGCGGTTCCATCGCCGTTCGCTGCCTGTGTTTGCTGATCAATTCGCCGCTGATTCTGCTGTTTGACCTTTTCGAGCAAGTCTCTGACTTCTTGCGATTGTTCCATCGTTCGGTCGGGCTGATAGTATTGCGTACCGGGCACGCGAGCAATCTCGCTATCGAATTTTTTCATCTGCTCACTCACCGAGCTAAAGACCAAATAAAAACCTACGACCAGTACCAGAACGAAAGCACCAAAAGAAGATATGTAAACGCCGATACAAAGAAAGAACGGATGAACAACGTCGTCCCAAATCGAGAAATCGTCGAAGTTCGGCATGAAGTCCGCATTGAGCCGGCCTTGCGTAAAGTTCTGCACGGTGTTTGCGAGCACACCGAATGTCAGCATGTTTGCGAGCATCACACAAAAGATCGATGCGACTATAAGGAAGATACCTCCGAGAGCAAATGCCGATTGTCCAAGTGTGAAGAACATGAACATCAGCGCACCAAAGATCAAACTCGGTTTGAACCTGAATGGATAAGCGACAGCATGAAAAAAATCAGCGATGCCGAAACCTTCGTCCATGTGACCAGCGATGGTCGACGCGCGCTTTTTCGAATCATTAACCTGAGAGATCGGCGAGCAAAAAGCATCGCAGCCCGGACATATCTTCACTTCTCCGCCATAAGATTTTGGGCAAGCTTTGCAGAATACTTCACTACACGAACCGCAAACGTAGTATGACGGGGCCTCGGTATGAAGACTGCAAAAATTATTATCGCCTGAAGACTTGGTGTTCGGTTCGATCAGCTTCGAAGAGACGGGCAACTTTGGAGGCTCGGCGTCTGCTGAATTTAAGTTGCTGGTATTTGCACTCGCAGGGATGTTTTGAACTGTCTCGTCAGGCTTAACCTCGGTGTACGTCTGAACGATCGGCAGCGGTTCGCCTTTCTCCTTGGCATTGAAAAACGGTACCAATGCCGGCACCTTGCTGGCTTCGATCCAACGCAGATTTCCCTTTCGGATCTTATCGCCGGGTAACAACGAGCCTTCGTTGATCCAGTCCGGCAGTTCTGCCAGGACGGCCTCGTATATCTTTCCGCCAACCTCGATTTGCCACTGTTCCTGTTGATTCTCCACGGCCATAACGATCGAGATTTTATCCGGCTACCAGCTCCTGTTCGACTTCCATCTCCTCCTTCGGAGCGGCGGTTGGTTTGTTGTTATTCGCCATGAATCGAACCACACCATTGCCTATCTCGCCGCTTTCGCAACCGCGTATAAGAGCATCAACGACGAGCGGGTCATAACGCGTTCCGACGAAACTGCGAATTCGCTCCAGAGCATCGGGCAAAAGCATTCCTTTTTGATAAGGACGGTCTATGGTCATCGCGTCAAACGTATCTGCGACCGACACGATCTTTGCCTGAAGCGGAATCTGCTCATCTGTTAAGCCTTGCGGATATCCTTTTCCGTTGACCATTTCGTGGTGCATGTACATGCCGGGTAGAAATTCCTTCATAGCCGGAATCTGCGACATGATCTTATAACCCTTTTGCGGATGGGTTTTCATTATTTCGAATTCTTCATCCGTTAGTGCGGACGGCTTTTTAAGGATCGCGTCATCGACGGCAATCTTTCCGACATCATGCAAAAGCGAGCTGATCCGAAGTGTTTCGAGTTCCTCGGCCCCCATATTCATCTGTCGGCCGATTGCCACCGAAATACGCGCTACTCTCTCTGAGTGGCCGCGAGTGTATTTGTCCTTTCCGTCGATTGCGGCCGCAAGCGCCTTGACCGTGCCGACGAACAGTTCACGGTTCTCTGTCGCCGCTCTTGCAAGTTTTGCGATGTATTCTTCCAGGTTGTCGCTCATCGTGTTGAATGAGCGTCCGAGAGTTCCGATCTCGGTAATGTTTCGTGTCTCGACGCGAGTCGAAAGGTCGCCGGCCGCGATCTTTTCTGCGGCAGCGGAAAGTTTTAGCAACGGTGACGTCAGTGTGCGAGCGGCTATCGAACCCAAAAGTAGGGCGAAAAACGCGAACGCAAGACTTATCATCCATGTCTGCCAACGCATTTCGCCGACTGAGGCCAAAGCCTTTCGCTCGTCCTGCATTGTGATGACGCCGAAGGTGGTGTGAGAGCCTATTCTGACAGTCGAATAAGCACCGATCATCTCATAAGAGTTACCGCCGAATTCGGCTGTAAACGGAACAAGCCCCGATTGGATCTGCCGATTTGACTGCTGCCATTCATCGACAATTTTTAGATTGGTCAGAGATTTTTGCGAATCGACCAGGCCTTTATCCGGGTGGAATATTGCGTTTCCGTTCTGACCGACAACAAAAATTATGGGCAGACCGGCAGACCACATTTCCTGTTCGCTAAGCGTGGTGGATCCGACAACGCTTCGAGCGATTTCCTTTAGCGAAACTACCGCCACTACCGATGCTATCGAGCGGTTATCGACATTTACCTGCGAAACCATCGTCATCACGGATTCGCCGCTAGACGCCGTCTTTTTGGGCGGCCCGATAAAAAGGTCTTCGCCCGCGGACGCACCGAGAGCATCTAAAGCAATTGTCTCAAGCTCCTGCTTACCGATAGCTCCTGGCCGGAATAATGACAGCGAATCGGCCCCTACCGGTTTTACGTAGAGAGCCAGCACGTTCGGATCTTTCTTCAATGTTTCGCCTAGCTTGGCTTCAGTTTGAGGTGAGGAGAGAATCTCGAGACTATTTGACAGCTCGAAAGCATTAGAAAGGCTCTTAACCAGATCGCCGTAACGCTGCCCAAACATTTCAATCTGGCTCGCTTTTTCCTGCACGAGTTGGATCTGGTAACGATTCTCAACGGCCCGCAGCTCGCTAGCGCTCCGCTCCGACAAAGACCAACCGGTAAGAAGCAGGGGTACCAATCCGACAAGAAGCAGAGTGAGCGTAACAAAATAAACTAAGCTGATTTTAGAAGGGTGAAGTGGCATTAAGAATGGGCGAGCGAGGACCGCTATCCAATATTACGACAAAGAAGTAGGCAGGTCAACATAATTAAACAATAAACAACAAACAAAAAGCCTCGCGTCAGAACCGGGAGTGGAGCGGGAGCAACTAATTGTTCAAAAGCTTCCAATTCTTATAAAAAACGCCGTTAATTCCTTTGAAAAATATTCGGATCAGGCTCACCGCAAAGTCAAAAACGAACGGCAAATATGACGGTCGAATTATGTCGACGAAAAGGACATATCGCGGGTCGTCCGCTTCATTGAACGATTGATGCAAAAACGTGTCGTCGAAAATAAAAAGCCGTTTGTCCTTCCAACGGTTTTCTACCGGACCTACCTTTATGTAAACGTTCTCATCGGTTATCGGATTAAGACTATAAAGCACACGAAGCGAGGCTCGAAACGGGCCGAAATGCCGGGACGTGCTTTCGCGTTCGCGAAACGCAGAAACACCAATCGTCCGAATAAACTTGTATTTATCGTGAAACGCGGGGATTTCTATCGAGGTTTCCTGATTTCGCCCATACCATTTGAAGAAATACATTGCGCGCGGCAGCCCGCGGGTTTTGCTTTCAAGCAGATCGACAAGGCCGGCGTCATCTGCTTTTTTCAAAAGTCCACCGATTTCGGCTTGATAAGCTGTCGGCAGATCTTTGAGTTCGTATACGCCCTTGTTTCGATACGGCAAGGCAAGAATATCGAGCAGAATATTCAACGGCGACGCAAGCCAGGTACCAATTCCGTTCTTGAGAAAATATTGTTTGAAAACACTAGCGTCCAACCTGCGGTTTCTTGAGACATCCCAAACGCCGCAAAGAATGAAGGCTACAGTTAAGATCGGGAAAAAATACAAAAGCGTAAGGAAAGCCGCTATGACTAAGATGCGCTTGAATATCTTTTTTAGCTTCCTTTTCACAACTGGTTTGCCGATTTGGGGCTTACTTCAGAACTGCCCGCGAAAGCTACTGTTTCACCCGTTAGTGAATGGTGAATGCCCTGGGCCGCCAGCTTGCCCATCTGGGATGCATCGACGGCTTCCTTACCGCCGTTTGCACAATCGCCGCCGGAGAATACCTTGGGGTTTGAGGTTTGCATTTGTTCGTTGACGATAACGCGGCCTTTGTCGTCGGTTTCAACATTGGTGACGGACTCAAAGAATGTTCGCATTTTCTGTTGGCCGACGGCTTTGATCACCATGTCGCAGGGAATATCGAAAAGCATGAGCGTGCCGTCAGTTTTTTCGATTTGGAGACCAGTCACGTGAGTGTAATCGGAATCCGAAAGTATTCCGATCGGAGCTGCTTGCCAGACGAATTCGATGCCATCTTTTTTCGCAAGCTCCAATTCGTAATCGTAAGCTGAGGCGTCTTTTTCCGTGCGGCGATAGACCAGTATTACCTTTTCTGCGCCGAGGCGTTTGGCCTGCGTCACCGCATCGATCGCGGTGTTCCCTGCTCCGATCACAACTACAGTTTTACCGAGCGGAATGTTCAACCAATCGCGCGTCTTTATTTTCTCGATGAAATTAAGTGCGTCGTAAACGCCGTCGAGTTCTTCGCCGGGGATGTTGAGTTTGTTGGTTTCACCGAGGCCAGTAGCGAGGAAGATTGCGTCGTGCCACTCGTTCAAAGCGTCGAAGCTCACCCGGTTCACCTCATCGACGATCTCGTGTGCATCTTCATTACCGGCCACGATCTCTGTATTAAGCAAAAACTTCACACCCATTTTTGCAATGTGCTCTATCTCGTCAAGCGAGACACTTTGCGGCATTTTGTACTCCGCCATGCCGTATGTGTCCAGTCCGCCGGCGAGTGATTTTCGTTCGTAAACTGTCACGTCGTAACCAAGTCGCGTCAGGTAAGTCGCGCACGACAAGCCCGCAGGCCCCGAACCAACAATGCCGACAGACTTGCCGTTGGATTCACCTTTTGTAAATAACTGCTTGCCGTTTGAGAGTGCGTGATCGGTCGCGTATCGCTGAAGACGTCCGATCTCGATCGGTTTTTGCAGCAGCGTTTTCTCGACGCACGCTCCTTCGCACAAAACCTCAACCGGACACACTCTCGCACAACTTGCTCCGATCGGGTTCGCGTCAAAGATCACGCGCGCCGAGCCGTGCAGATTGCCGCTCGCGATCTTTTTGATAAACGAAGGCACATCGATATGCGTCGGACAGGCATGCATGCACGGCGCGTCGTAGCAATACAGACAGCGATTCGCCTCTTGCATCGACTCAGCCGCCGTCATCGCCGGATTGATCTCGGTGAAGTTCTGCTCGATCTGTCTAATATCAAGCGGTGTGCAATAGTCATTTGCCATATAGCGTTATTCACCACAGAGACATAGAGAACACGGAGAAAAACATAAGAAATTTAGCAGCGGATAAATTCTATTTAGTCCTTGGTTTTGTAATAAGATAAAAAACAAGCAAACCTGCGATAGGAGTTAAATAGCTATAGCTTAACTCTCCGGCTGTGTAATATTTGTAACCAAACAATAAAACAAAAGCGATAACGAGTAACAGTAAAATTGATCGAACTACTCCCAAAATAGTATTAGTCACTCAAATTCCCTCCTTTACCTAATCCGCCACGATCGGCCCATACGCATCCGGTCTCCGGTCGCGGAAGAATTGCCACGTGTTGCGGACTTCTTTGATCTTGTCCATGTCGAGGTCGGCGACGACGAGCTCGTCCTGGTCGCGCGAGCCTTCGGCAATGATCTGGCCGCGTGGATCACAAAAATAACTTTGTCCGTAGAACTCGCCGATGTTCCACGGAGCTTCGATGCCGACGCGATTGATCGCTCCGACAAAGTAACCGTTGGCAACGGCGTGCGCCGGCTGTTCGAGCTTCCAAAGATATTCGCTGAGACCGGCGACTGTCGCCGACGGGTTAAAAATTATCTCCGCGCCGTTCAAACCGAGACATCGCGCGCCTTCGGGAAAATGGCGGTCGTAGCAGATGTAAACGCCAATGCGCGCAAACGCCGTATCGAAACACGGATAGCCGAGATTGCCGGGACGAAAATAAAATTTTTCCCAAAAACCCGGCGCGACATGCGGTATGTGCGTCTTGCGATACTTGCCGAGATACGTGCCGTCGGCGTCGATCACAGCGGCGCTGGTTGTAATAGACGCCGGTCTGCTCTTCCTCGTAGATCGGGACGATCAACACCATGCCGTGCTGCTTGGCAACATCCTGCATCAGCTTGACGGTCGGGCCGTCGGGAATCCGTTCGACCGCGTCGTACCAACGCGTCGTCTGCTCGGCACAAAAATACGGCGTCGTGAAAATCTCTTGAAAGCAAAGCATCTGCACGCCTTGCTTCGCGGCATCCTCGACAAACTTCATCTGATGATCGATGTTTGCCTGTCTGATCTCTGGTATCGGCGCGTCGCTCGGTGCGACATTGTGCGCCTGTATCAGCCCACACTTTATTATTCTCGACATAATATTTTCCTAAATTCTAAAAAAACGGATCAGGACATCCAGTTGATGCCTGCCTCCGGGTTCCACTTCGTGGTCGTCTTCTTCAATTTTGTCCAAAACTCGATCGAGCTTTTGCCCGTGATGTCATTTGCGCCAAAGCGTGACTCATTCCAGCCGCCAAAGCTGAACGGCTCTCGCGGCACCGGCACGCCGATGTTGACGCCGATCATGCCGGCACTTGCGTGCTCCATGATGTATCGCGCCGTACCGCCGGACTGCGTAAAAACCGAAGCGGCGTTGCCGTATGGATTTGCGTTTTCGATTCTTATAGCCTCATCGACGGTGTCGGTTCTTAGAATCGAGATCACTGGCCCGAAAATTTCTTCTTTCGCGACCGCCATCTCAGGCGTTACGTGATCAATCACGGTCGGGCCGACGTACGTGCCGCCTTCTCTGCCTTCGACGACGGCCCCGCGGCCGTCAACGAGGATCTTTGCTCCGGCTTTTTCGGCTTCGGTAATGTAATCTTCGATCCGCTTTTTCGCCTGCGGCGAGATCACGGCGCCGAGATTTTTGCCCGGAACTACTTTTTTCGCTTCCTCACAAATGCCGCGCACGATGTGATCGACGTCGCCGACGGCGAGCATCGCGGACGCGGCCATGCATCGCTGGCCCGCGCAGCCTGACATCGATGCGGTAACGTTTGACGCAGTCATCGCAGGGTTTGCATCCGGCAGCACGAAAAGATGATTTTTTGCGCCGCCAAGTGCGACGCAGCGTTTCAGCGAGTTGGTCGCACGCTGATAAACGAGCTTTGCGACTTTTGTCGAGCCGACAAAACTCACGGCCTCGATATCGGTGTGATCGCAAATGCCCTCAACGATCTCTCGCCCGCCGTTGATGATGTTAAAAACTCCGTCGGGCAAGCCAGCCTCTTTAAGCAATTCGGCCATACGCTGACAAGATAGCGGTACTAACTCGGATGGCTTCATTATCATCGTATTGCCGAGCACGAGCGCGTTCGGCATCGTCCAATTCGGCACCATCAGTGGAAAATTGAACGGCACAATCGAAGCGACAACGCCGATGGGAAAATGCTCTGTGCGACACTCGACGCCCTTTGAAACTTCGAGCACCTCGCCCGAAACAAGCTGCGGCATCGAACACGCGAATTCGGTCAGTTCGATGCTCTTATCCACCTCAGCTCGCGCTTCGTCAATCGTCTTTCCGTTTTCCTCAGAAACCAATGCGGTCAGTTCGTCTGAGTGCTTCTCAAGCAAATAGCGATATCGGAAGAATACCTGAACGCGTTCTTTTATCGGCGCCGTGCCCCACGGCACGGCCGCGGCTTTGGCAGATACCACCGCCGCATTCAATTCCTCAACCGTCGACAACGGAACGCTCGAGAGCAGGTTGCCGTCGATAGGCGACACGACGTTCAGATCATCGCTCGACGCGCTATCGACAAACGAACCGTTGTAATAATTCTTGACCTTTGGATACTTCATTCTAGATACTGCGGATTCCATCACTCCACCCCCGTTAAACTAACTGACTTTGGCGGAAAGGCTGTCATCGACGCCCAGTGAACAAAAAACGCGACGCCGAACCCAACAAACCACGCATAGTCGTAAAGCACGCTTAACTGTGAAATTATCAGGCCTATCCACGCGAAAAAGCAACCCAAAAGCGTAGCGACGACGGCTCGCCAATTCCAGCCGCCGTATATTCCGTCGCTGCGATAGAGGTCGGCGAGCTTCAATTCTTTCCGACGAACTAACCAGTAATCCGCGATAAGCACGCCGGCGATCGAGCCGAGCCCTCCGGAATAGCCGACGAGCCAGCCAAAGATGTAGCCGCTCGGATCGGCAAGCAGCTTCCACGGCATCATTAGAATTCCGATGATGCCCGTGATTAGGCCGCCCGTCCGGAATGAAATGAGGCGCGGAAAGGCGTTTGCAAAGTCGTTCGCCGGCGATACAACGTTAGCCGCGATATTTACCGAAAGCGTTGCGACAACCACCGTAAACATCGAGATCGCGACAACGACCGGTTGGGTAAATTGGCCGACAAGTTTTACCGGATCCCAAGCGTCGGCCTTGTTCATGTCCGGAAAGACGATGAGCGCGGCGGACGTGATCAAAATGCCCATTGCCGCAAAGACCGTCATGGTTGTCGGCAATGCGACGGTCTGTCCGACGACCTGTTCGCGCTGGCTCTTTCCAAAGCGTGTGAAATCGGGCATGTTCAACGATAGCGTCGCCCAAAAGCCGATCATCGCCGTCAGGCTTGGGATAAATATCGGCCAGAACTCACCCAAAGTGTTGAATTTTCCCGGCTCGTTGAGCAAAAATCCGACGCCGCCGGCTTTCCAGAGTATCCAGCCGAGCAAGATTGCCGTCATCACGAGCACATACGGCGCAGCCCAGTTTTCGACGATGCGGAGCAGGTCCATTCCTTTGTAAATGATAGCGATGTTCATCGCCCAAAAGATGAGGAACGAGAGCCACTCGGTCGGGTAATGTCCGCCGATCTTATCGCCGAGCAGCGTCGGCCACGAAGGCACGATCGACGCGAAAAACGTCTGCAACGCCTGTCCGCCGATCCACGCCTGAATCCCAAACCAGCCGCACGCGACGAGCGCTCGCATGAGCGCAGGCAGATTCGAGCCGACCGTTCCATACGCCGCACGTGCAAACACGGGAAACGGAATTCCGTATTTCGTCCCCGGATATGAATTGAGCAATATCGGCGCGAGCACGATCGTGTTGCCAAGTAAAATCGTGAGCAGAGCTTGCCACCAATTCATGCCCGACGAGATCAGCCCCGATGCGAGCATATACGTCGGTATGCAGTGCGCCATCGAGATCCACAACGCCGCATAGTTGTACGTCGTCCAATTGCGTTTCGCGACCGGCACGGGTGCAAGGTCTTCGTTAAACAGAGATGACGAGCGGATACTCTCTTCCGCGTCGGCATTCAGCTCGACGCGTCCGTCATCGTGTTGGATAGTTTCAGTCATAAACCTACGCAGGAAATGCGAGCCGTCTTAATCTTGATGTCAGATCGAGTGTATATTCCCGTAATTCTGTAACTGAAATATTACCGGGCGGAATAAGATCATTCCCAAACGTAATCTGATCCAAAACCCATGCAAGCTGTGCCGGGGTCAAACCGGTATCTTTTTTTTGAGCGGTCAGAAGAGCATTTTCAAGATCAAACCCTGCCTTTTCAAGTTCGTGAACATCGACCAAATCTCGAATTTCAGAACGTGACAACAAAGTACAAAGTTTGTTAGCCAAAATTTCTTCAGGCGAATCAACGCGGATTCCATTTATCTCCCGTTTTTCGCGTTCCAGTTGGAACACATATTCCCGAACCAAATCTACAACCACAGTTTCATAGCCCCGCTTGACCAAAAAGCGTCGAAAATCGGGAGAGGTTTGGATTGATTCAACTGTTGCGTCTAAACTCTTTGCGACATCTCGGGCGATTGCGAAGCCGTTTTCGATTTCGTTGTCGAGAGTAAACAGATCGAGATCCTCCGTTTTACGATGCCCGAAATAGAACCCGACGAGTGCCGCTCCACCCGTCAAATAAAAGCGATTCTCACGTCTGAAAAATTCGCGTAAAAAATCGTTTTGTAAATTACTGAGCGTGCTTTTCATCGAGCAAACCTTCCCTATCCCAAAATTCAAAGAGTGACTTCCAAAACTCAATTCGCCTTCCGAGATGCTTTGATATTTTTGCCCAACTTTTCCAGACTTCTTGCGGTGTCGTAAATTTCCACACGTCGCAGTCGCGTGCCTCGCGTAAGATTTTCCCAAGCAGATGGATTCGTTCTTCCTCGGAAGCCAAAGCCAATTTTTCCTTCAAGTCGGCAACCGTCATCGGCGCATCCCACAAAAAATATGGCGTAGATGAAGGCGAATCTAAATCGGTTGAAAGACGGTTGCTCATATTATTTTCCAGTACAAATCTTATTCTATTCCGGCAAATTCAACAGTTTCAGCATTGCCTTAAATCGCGGGTCGTCGCGTAATGGATCCATGAACGGGTCAACTTTCAAACGCGGGAGGAACCAGTCGCGCTCCTGATACGACTTCTCCAGCTCGCCAAACGCCGCGTCTTTTTCACCCATTGCGGCATAGCTTACCGCAAGCCAGTAATTAACCACATACGTAGATTTCTCAAGGTCCTTCAACCAGTTGATCAGCTTCTCGGCCTCCTCTCGCCGACCTGTTTTTGCATAGGCAACGGCAAGCTGAACACCTAATGGAAAACTTGAATCTTTTGTCTTTTCGGAGATCAAAAGCGATTCCGCATACATGCCTTTGGCATTATATGAGTGGCAAAGCCAGCTCTGTCCGGTGATAAAATTCGGATCGAGATCGTACGTTTTTCTTGCTTGTTCAACCGCAAAGTCATGCTGCCGGGCATACATGTAAACAGCAGCAAAATTCGCCCCCTGGATAAGCGACAGCGGCTCAAGTTCCATCGCTCGCTTCATCTCCGCGATCGCTTCGTCGTGGCGTCCCATCGGGCTGAGGTAAACCCACGCGTACCGATAATGTGTAATTGCAAGATTCGGATCGAGTTCGAGCGAACGTTTAAAGTCGCGTTCAGCCTTTTCCCACTCCCAATCGTAGGTTGCGGCAATCACGCCGGAAAGCGTGTGGGCTTCGGGCAGTTCAGGGTCGAGTTCAAGAGCTTTTGCAATTGCGTTCTTCGCTTGCGGCATTGCCTCTTTGGGCGACATGTACGGATAAGACGGCATTACGGCATACGCTTCCGCAACGCCGAAATAGGCAAGCGCAAAGTTCGCATCCAGTTTTATAGCCTGCTGGAAAAGCTCTATGCTCCGCAGAATGTCATCCCTCGTTCGCCTCGCAAAATAGAACCGGCCTTTGAGGTAAAGTTCGTAAGCTTCGTTGTTGTCGGAATAGCGTTTGGTAATACTTTTAGCATCGCTTCCGGCTAATTTTAGTTGTAGCTTTTGCGTTATAGCCGCCGTGATCTCACGCTGAGTCGTCAACAGGTCCGACATCTTCCGCTCATACTGCTCGCCCCACAGAGACTTGTTGTTGCGGGTATCGACGAGCTCGACGGTTATGTTCAAGCTGTCGCCTCTCTTTACCAGGCGACCGGTCATGACCGAATCAACACCAAGCTCGTCTGCGATCCGGGCGATCTCTGTTTCCTTGCCCTTATATCGAATGACCGAACTTGTCGGGCTGACTTTCAAATCCTGGAAGCTGCGATAACCGGAAAATAAGCGATTCGGCCAAGCCGTCCGATAGATAGTCCGTGTCGGCGTCGGCACTATTATTCTGAAACGGAAGCACGGCGATAGAATTGATTGGCCCGGAGCCGTCCGGTTTGAAATACCAATAGCCGAAGCCAGCAAGAACAATAACCGCCAGCAGAAACGGCGCGGCCAACAACCTCTTGTCCAAACTTCGGCGAACTTGCGAACCGTAAATCCCCGAAGGCAATATCGCGGTTTGTTCCTCAGATAAATTCAGCGGACTGGTTGACGACCCGCTTTTCATCTCGATGGTAGGCAGCAGCCCGATCAGCTGATCAGCCGTTGCCGGCCCATCTAGGAGCGCATTTCCATCGTCGAGACAATAGAACAAAGTGTCGTCGTAATAATCTCGCCTGCATTCAGGACATCTTTTCATGAACTTGTCAGAAACAAACTAGAGTCCGAGTAAAATTCTCAGACGATCTTCCACCATATCGATCGTCTGTGGAGAAACTTTTCCGAGCGGTCTAACAAGCCGCGAGGTTGAGATCGAACGCACATCCTCACACTTTACGAAGCTGGTCAGCGTAAATCCGCCTTCCGGCGGTTTCACTTCGACGTGAAGTGGGATTCCTTTTGCCCTGGAGGTTATCGGGATTGCAACCACTAGCTCGGCAGCTCCGTGATTGAACATGTCAACTGAAAAAATCAGAGCCGGACGCACGCCAGCCTGTTCCCGCCCTTTCGTTGGATCGAGGCCGACAAGCCATATCTCACCGCGCGATGCCTGGTTCATTCCTCTTCAACTCCGTCGGAAAGAGTATTTGCCCAAATTTCACGCTCCGCGATCTCTTCCCGCCAAGCCGTTTTATCAGCTTTCATCTCACTAAAAGCTAGATTAGTTGCTTCGAGCATCTTACGCCGCCGCAGATCTTCGATTGCCTGATCTATCACCGACTGCATCGACTGACCTTTGCCTTGAGAAAGAGTTTTGAGTATCTGATAACTACTTGCACTTATTCGAACATTTACACTAGACATTTAAGTGAGTCCTCCGAGGAGGATCATACGATTTTGTGGCGTATTTTGTCAACAAATATGTGGGCAATTTGAATCTCAAATTGAGGGGCAAGCCGACTGCTAACTTCAAGACGAAGATCGTAAAACCTCTTCGACATTCCGCATACCTAATATTACTCCGGAAAACCGACCTTGTGTAAAAGATCTTGAAATCTCCGGTCGTCGCGTAGGCCATCGAAACGTGGGTCCACCTTGAGCATGAGAATGTAAGGTTCGCGCGTCGCGAAAGATTCTTCAAGGCTTGCGATGGCTTTATCAGTTGCGCCCAACGCAGTCTGGTAAACGGCGACGATGTAGGTGCTCAAAGTCGAACCAGCCTCGCGCTCGACCATCGATCTTAAAAAGCCTTCCCAACCGTATTCCTCGAAAGCTTTTCGGGCTTTTGCCGCAATTTCGGACGCACCACAAAGGTCGCTGAATTTGGCGTAAGCCTCGACGCTTGCGGCAAAATCACCCCTCATGTGGTGGGCGAAAGACAGGCTAAGATAGGCGGCCGGAAAGTTTGAGTCGAGTTGAAGAGTTTTCTTTGTCTGCTCGATACAGTCGTCATATCGACGAGCCTCGAACAGTCCGAAACTGTAAATCCAATTGCCGATTGCTGAAAGCGGATCGACTTCAAGGGCTTTTGTGAATTCAAATTCTGCCTCTTCATGCCGTCCGAGCTGAGCGAGAAGCTGTCCGTAAGACCGCCGAGCATTGGAATTGTTTGGATTAAGCTCGATTGCCCGCCGGAAGGCGCGTTCAGCACCGGCGAAATCGAAATCAAGGTCCTGCATGACAAACCCGAGCGCCGAATGAGCCTCGGACAACATCGGGTCGAGCGACAGTGCTTTTTCCGCGGCTTTTTTGGCCTTTGGCATGCCGACGTGTGCGGGTACCGGTCCCATCTCGGTCGACAGCATGTGAGCATCGGCGAGGCCGGCATAACCGTTGGCGTAAGCAGGATCGATATCGATTGCCCTCTCGAAACATTCGATTGCGCGCTCGAAATCTTGGGGCGTAAACTTGTTAAGAAAAAATCGGCCGCGAAGATACTGCTGATAAGCTTCGACATTACTAGCGTGATGCTTTAAGTCTTCGATCAGCACGGCCATTCGATCATTGATATCCGCATCTTCCTTACCGAGCAGCTTCGCCGTAAGCTTGCTTACGACCGAGCGGGTTATCTCATCCTGCACGTCGAAAATATTGCGCATCTCGGTGTCATACTTTTCGGACCAGATATGATAGCCGTCGGCGGCGTTGACAAGTTGGACGGTGATACGCATCCGCTCGCCGAATTTGCGGACGCTTCCCTCGACGATGTGCTGCACGTTAAGCGTTGCGCCGATCTGTCCGATATCCATGTTCTTACCCTTGAACGAAAACGCCGATGTACGGGCGACGACCTTTAAATCTTCGACCTTGGCCAGCGCATTTATCAATTCTTCGGCGAGGCCGTCGCAAAAATATTCGTCGTCGGGATCGCTGCTTAAATGAGCAAAAGGCAATACGGCGATTGAGGTAAACTGCTTCGTGACAGCCTCGTGAAAGGCAGTTCCGGTCGCGGCTGATGAGCTAAAATTAAAGATCTTCGTTTGCGATTCGCCCGATATGAATTCGGGAGTCATAACTTCGGTTGGATAGTCGGAAATGCCCGGATCGTCCAATAGCCATGCACCATCATCCAGACAGAAGTTCAGCCCGTCGTCGTAGTAATCTCGCTTGCATTCGGGGCATCGTTTCATAATGTCTTATACCGGCAGAGCGCGAATAGGGTCGGCTTGCCGTCACGTGAGAGGTCGAACCACGAGGATCTCGGTAAACGTGCCGAATCTGGTTTCCAGTTCTCGTTCGGCAAGACGGATATTCATTTTACTTGTTTGGTCACCTTCTTTTTAATGCACAAGGCCGATCCGCCTGTTCAGGTCGATAAATCGCGGATCATCGCGAAGATCGTCATACTCGTAACCTGTTCCTATAAATCGCAGGAGCAGATCGCGTTTGATAAATGCACGTTCGAGCAATTCCATTGCTTTGTCGTTGTCGTCGAGTGCCGTATAGATTGCTGCGAGCAGAGCGGGCGAAACGTATTCATTCATGCCCTCGATCCGCGTCAAGATCGCACGTGCCTCGACGCGTTTCTCAGGCATCTTTGCGTAAGTAATAGCGAGATACACGAGCGGCTGGCTGTATTTATCTTCGCCGCCGAGTTTGGCAATCGCTTCCTTGTAATACTCGATCGCCTCGTTATTCAAACCTTTGCCTGCGTACGCGTAACCCAACGCGAATTTTGGAATATCATTCGTCGGTTCGACAGCCTGAGCCTCTCTATATGTTTGAAGAGCATCGTCAAAACGCCGTCCCTGAACAAATACAGTTGCCTTAAAGAGCAAATTCAACCGTAAATTTAACGGATCACGAACGCGCAGTTCCTCGACTTGTGCAAGGGCTTCGGCCTGTCGATCCAGCACGGAAAGGAAAAATGCAAAGTTGTTACGGGCAAAATCCATGCTCGGACTGAGCTCAATTGCCCGCCGGTATTCTTGCTCGGCTCTTGCCCAGTCGAAATCGTATTCGTAAACCATCGCTCGAACAACATGAGCTTTGGCGAGGGTGCCGTCGAGTTCGAGAGCCTTTTCGATATCGGCCTTGGCCCTCGGCATCAGCTTTTCGGGGTCGCCGGTTCCGATCGCGTCGAGGTAATCCAAATACGCTCTCTCGACATAGGCGGCGGCGAAGTCCGGGGCGAGTTCAATCGCTTTTTCATGATGCGCACGGGCTCTTTCATTGCCTTCCGGCGTGCTGTTGCGGGTAGCAATGCCGTTGAGGTAATGGCGATACGCCTCGGAATTTTCAGTGCTTTTCACCACGAGACGTTGCGACTGGTCGTCCGTAAGTTTGACCTTGATCTGCTCCACTGTCGCTTTGACAATGTCGTTTCGAACTTCCTCAATGTCGCTCGCCTTTCGGCGATACTGACCGCCGCCGAGCTGACGATCTTCTGTCGCATCGACGACATCGACACGAACAACAATGTCGTCGCCGATCCTTTGCACGCTGCCCGTAACCACGGCTTTTGCTCCAAGTTGCGACGCGGCATCGCGTACATCGACATTCGCACCGCGGAATTTAGAACTCGAATTGCGCGAGATCACCTTTAGCTGCGGAAGCTGCGAAAACCTATCGATCAGCGCATCGCTCAAACCATCCGCCGCATATGCGAGTTCCCCATTGCCGCCGATATTTTCAAACGGCAGCACGGCAATCGAGTCGATTCTCCCACTTTCAACGGCGCGGAAAAACGCAAAATAAACGCCCGTCGAGATTGCAGCGAGCAGAGCAACTGCGAACATCGGATATAGCAACTTGCTCAACAAAGGCGCACGCGACAAGCCGGACTCAGCCATTGTCGGCCATAACGAAGCGATCCCCGTGCGCCGCTTTTCGCCATAGCTCGTCGATTGATCGACCCCTAGCGTCGAGTGAATTTTGTCGCCGACGGTTGAGTGAATCCTTTCCTCATCTCGCCTTATCGACTGACCGGTCTTCGCTTCGATTTCGATCTGCTCTTTTATCTTTGTGAGATCGGCACGAAGTTCTTTTGCAGTTTGATAACGCGCTTCGACGTCCTTTGACAGAGCTTTTGCAACAATCCAATCTGCTTCCGCGGGAAGTCCGCGAGCAAAGTTTGAGATAGGACGCGGTTCACTTGTAATGACCGACGCGATAACGTCGGCACGCGATTCGCCGGAAAACGGTCGCTCGCCGGCGAGCATTTCGTAAACGACGACGCCGAGGCTCCAAATGTCGCTTCTCGCATCCACCTTTTTACCTCGAGCCTGTTCGGGCGACATGTACGCGTCAGTGCCCATGATCATTCCGGGTTCGGTTTTGAGCAACGCCTTTGTCCGATCTTCGGAACCGGCCGTAATCTCAGTTTCTTTAACCTTTGCTAAACCGAAATCGAGCACCTTAACATAACCGTCATGCCTGATCATTATGTTCTCGGGCTTGATGTCGCGGTGAGTGATGCCGGCTTGGTGAGCCGCCGACAGAGCCGATGCGACCTGAATCACAATGTCGAAAGCCTCTTTTGTCTCGATGTGCTTGATCTTATCGCGCAGCGTTTCGCCATCGACAAACTCGGTTGCGATAAAATGGACGCCGGCGTCCTCGCCAAATTCGTGAACCGTGAGAATGTTTGGATGATTCAGCGCCGATGCAGCCTGTGCTTCGCGCTCGAATCTTCGCAGCCGATCCCTGTCGCCGACAAGAGCATCGGGCAAAACCTTTAGCGCAACCTGACGATTGAGTTTCACATCTTCGGCAAGATAAACCTTGCCCATTCCGCCCTCGCCTATCAGCCGCTCGATTCGATAGTGGCTGATCTCGCGCTTCATTGGCTCGGATTTTTCTTCGTTATCGGCCGCAAATGCTTCGGCGATCAACAAATCAGGCGAGCTGTCGAGAAATTGAGAATTTAGTTCGTCGTAACTTAGCAGCGACTCGACTTCGCGACGCAGTCCGTCATCGCTGCCGCACGAATCGATAATGAACTGAGCGCGATTCTCCGGCGGTTGGCCCAGCACCGCTCGGTAAATGTCTTCTAATTGTGTAAATCGGGCTTTATTCATGTGCCTCTGTTACTGATAAACGAAAAAAAGCTCGTAAAAGGGTCACGAGCCGCTCATATCGAGTTCGCGAAGTAGCCACGCGCGTGCAAATCGCCAATCACGTTTTACCGTTTCCACCGAAATATCCAACGCCTCCGCAGCTTCCTCGTTGGTCAAGCCGGCGTAAAATTTTAGTTCGACGATGCGGCATTTGCGCTCATCGAGATCGGCGAGCATCTTCAACGCGTCTTCGAGAGCGACAACCTGCTCCGAAACAATGCCGGTGTCCGCCGTGTTATCGGTCAACGACAGACGCTCTAGCGCGCCGCCGCGTTTTTGCGCGATCTTCGAGCGAGCGTAATCGACCAGAATATGTCGCATCGCCGTCGCCGCAACGCCAAAAAAATGAGCTCTATTCTTCCAGCCGTGCTCGTCTTTACCCCCGAGTTTGAGATATGTCTCGTGGAGCAGTTCCGTCGTCTGCAGCGTATGACCGGCCGGCTGTCGCCTCAGAGCCCCGCGCGCCATTCGCCGAAGCTCGTCGTAAACCAGCGGCATCAGCTGTTCGAGCGCAAGTTTGTCGCCGTGATTCCAACGGTCGAGCAACAGTGAAATCTGATGCGAAGTCGAGTTAGGCATTAGTCAGCGCGGCACTTAATACACAGCGAGTATAGTGCAAAAACGGGCGAAACTAAAATTTTTTACGGCTTTGTGACCCTTTTCCTGGCGAATTTCCGTATTAGTCAATTGGAGAAGGCGAATCGGCGACAATCACCACCAGTCTCGATTCACCAAACAACGCAAATTTGTTGTTTACCTTAAGTGGGTTTTGACTTATAGTGTAGGGAAATACTAAAAGTTAGCACTTCTCAGTCACCGGGAACTGAACACAGCCCACAGAAAATTTTTGTCGCGCTGAAGCGCGGAGGTTTCGATATGAGCAACAAAGAATGGACGATAATGATCTATCTGGCGGGGGATAACAACTTAAGTGTTGATATGGCCTATGCTATGGAGCAAATAAAAGGAGTCGCGGGCGAAGAGGCCAATGGAACAAATTTGTTTGTTTACTACGACGGAAATTCGGCGTCGATTCCGACTCTATACTGTGATTTCTCGGACTCCGCCAACCCGAAGCACGTTCGTTCGTTTAAGGTGCCGAATAAACTTTACCGCGTCGAGCCGAAACGAAATGAAAACGCCGCCGATTACAGGTCGGTATTGAATTTTGTCGATTGGTGCGTGAATAAAGTCGAGGTCGGCTCGGGCGATCAGGTGCGGCGCGGCCGCCGGGCAGACAAATACGGCCTGATATTTTCTGGTCATTCGTTGGGGTTCAATGACCCGGGTTTATTCAAGGACGAGACGTCGGGCAAGACACTGACCATGGAAGATATGTTCATGCTTATCGACAGGCTCACTAGGAGCAAAGATGAATTGACGGGCAAAGTCCATGATATGGACCTGGAATATGAAAAGAACCATCGGTTCGATTCAGACCCTGATGCGGACCGGCGTCGGTCGACTGTATTGCTCGGCCAGCCGCTCGACATTTTGGGCTTTGATAGCTGTGTAATGGGCATGCTCGAAGTTGGGTTTCAGTTCAAAAACGCCGCAAAAACCATGATCGCGTCCGAAGGCAGTGTTCCAAGCGCCGGCTGGACGTATGCAAAGATCCTTGGCTCTCTGGCGCGCGATTTCACGCCGCTTGACGATAATGAGGTCGCGGCGCGGTTTGTCACTAAGTTTATTAAGAGCCAGGACTCGTTTACCGTCGGCGGTGCGTCGGTCGATATGGCGGCGTGGGATATGGCTAAGCTCGATGGCCTGAATACCGAATTCGAAAAATTAGCGAAAATCCTTCTTGAGTGCTTTGACGATCCGAAAAGCGCAGTTTATCGGCACATGGAACGCGCAATGCTTCAGGTGCATTGGAAATGTCAATCGTACATGCACGATCAAAATGTGGATATCGGCGACTTTTGCGAACTTCTCCGTGCCGAGTGCGTTTCGTTGACCGGTGACCTCGGCAGCGACGACAGCGTCATCTTGGGCAAGGTACAGGAAGCGTGTGACCGTGTGCTCGCCGAACTCAACAAGGTAGTAATTCTTAGTGGTTTTAGCGGCGGAGAATATCAATATTCCAATGGAATATCGCTCTTTTTCCCGTGGTCCTACGTAACGTATAAGGCGTCCGAAAAGTACTATAAACGACTGGAGTTCGTCGATAAAGGAGCAGGACGCAGTTGGAGCCGATTCCTGCAACGATATCTGGGTGAAGTGACGTTGCGTCCATTTGAAGATCCGGAGGTTTTGGTTCCACAACGCTCGCTGGCCGCAGCATCCGGCGCGGCTTCGGTGCTCACTTCTAAACATAGATATTCGTCCTTTCAATACAACGAAGATGAGCGTTCATTGGGATTGGGCAGCCTGACAGAATCGAAGATGCCAGGCGAACTAAGCTCGAAAATGCCAGGCGAACAAAGTTCTAAGATGCCGGGCGAGCAGAGTTCTAAGATGCCGGGTGAACAAAGTTCCAAGATGCCGGGCGAGCAGAGTTCGAAGATGCCGGGTGAACAAAGCTCTAAGATGCCGGGTGAACAAAGTTCTAAGATGCCGGGTGAACAAAGTTCCAAGATGCCGGGCGAGCAGAGTTCTAAGATGCCGGGTGAGCAGAGTTCCAAGATGCCAGGCGAACAAAGCTCTAAGATGCCGGGTGAACAAAGTTCTAAGATGCCGGGTGAACAAAGTTCTAAGATGCCGGGTGAACAAAGTTCTAAGATGCCGGGTGAACAAAGTTCTAAGATGCCAGGCGAACAAGGTTCTAAGATGCCAGGCGAACAAAGCTCTAAGATGCCGGGTCGAGAGGATTCCAAGATGCCGGGTCGCGAAGATTCGAAGCTGGGAGGCGGTGGATCAAACGCCCTCTTTAGCAGTCTAAAGCATTTTAAGAACATCGAGAGCCGCTGGAACATTTCAGGCTTTACAAAAAAACCTGCTGAATCAGAATCCGACACCGAAATGGCCAAGGGATCGCATAGCTAAACCGGTCCCTTTTCGTAAGGAGGCTGATCTGCTGCTTACGAGGGTGAGTTGCGCCGCAGCCAAAGCAGCGCGCGTTCGCGATCAGTGAAAAACTTGACCCGGACGCCTCGTGACGCAGCGATCACTTCATAAAGCTCACTCTGTTCAGTAGGTTGAAAATCTGCAAGGCAGAATGCAAGCCAAAGATGCGGAACTGTCGCCGTCTTCTGCCCCGCGTCGATCACGTCAGACGTCTCACGCTCGCCCTGCGGCACATAGCCCTCGACAAGCACACGATGCGAATTATGCCTCTCACACGCATCCGCGATCACACTCCAAAACGCCTCACGCCGACTCGCTTCGCCCTTAAAATCCTTGCCGAGTTCAATGTGGACATGATCGTCGCGAAACTGGACGGAGAACCCCTGATCAAGAACGAGAGGTGACAGCCACAGATCAGAATCGACTTTTTCATTCATACTAGAGGCTCCTCAAGTTTCCTAATGAAATTCGCTCCGGTATTTGTCGTATTCAAGCTTTAATTCAGCCATAAACTCGATGAACTCGGGCGACTGCCTTATCTTGTCGAGGAACGGATCGCGGGCGAACAAAGTATAAGAAGGGTTTCCTTTTTCCGCAGAATCGCGCAGCCATTTCATTGATTCGGAAACATTTCCGTTGATGGCATAGACACACGCCATGTTGTAGGTGAAATGGTGATAACTGGTAGCTCGGCGGTCGGATTCATTCCATTCGCTCAGTAATTTTGCCGCGAGTTTTTCCGAGGCTTTCCTTTCACCTTTGAGCGCGAGAAAATACGAGTTTAAGAAACGATTGGGGCGGTTCTCGTTCTTTGCGGCCTCTTCGTCCATTCGCTGCTTTGCCATTACAAGATCCCCTTTCATCATGTAATACAAAGATGGTACAGGCTCGTGCGCGTAGTACTTTTGATGTGCGCTCAAGTACTCGTCGGGGCGGTGTAAAAGCATGTAATACGCACGATAATCCCTCGCCACGATCTTGCTGGTCGGATCGATCTCGAATGTGCGCCCGAATGCGCGTTCCGCAAGATCTTCGAGTCCGATGTGGTTATAGTGTCCGGCGAGGTCATGATGCCCGATGTTCGGATCAAGCCGCTGTGCAGCAAGTATTTCCCGTATTGCGGCGGCGGCCTGATATCCTGACAAATAGCTGAAAAGAACATTTGAACGTGCCAGATGTGTTTCGGGAAGCTGCGGATCGATGGCGTCAGCCCGGTTTATCGCATCATTCGCAAGAGCGATCCATTTCTCCTGTTCACCGGGATCGATGTGCACCGCCTGAAAAGCGTAAGCGTCGGCAAGGCTCGCGAAGGCAAGCGCATAATTCGGATCGGTGTCGACAGCTTTTTTGAAAAGGTCGATAGTTGTGTCGTTCTGAGGCTTTGCGTCGAGCCCGTACTCGCGCTGGTCGTAACTGTAAACGCCTCTGGTGTAATATTCGTACGCGATCGGATTTGAAGTCGAGCGTTTTGTGAGCCGTGCCTGTTGTGCAGTGTTCAAATGCACCTTTAACCGTGAAGCGACCTGTTGCGAGATCGTGTCCTGCACGGCAAAAACGTCGGTCAGCTGCGTATCGAAGCTGTCGGTCCAGAGTGATGTGCCGTCGGCTTTTAAGAGGTTCACTCCGATACGAAGACGGTCGCCCACGCGTTGAATCGTTCCATCGAGCACCGCATCGACCGTCAACTGCTTCGCCGCCGTGATCGCGTCGGTGTCTTCCGTCAGATATTGCCGAACCGAACTTGCCGGGCGAACGGTCATTTCTCCCGTCTGGCTTATCCGTCTGATCACCGCATCGGCAATTCCGAAGCCGAGAGCGTTGTCGTTAGGATCAAGCGACTTTAGCGGAAGCACCGCGAGGGATCTGATCTGCGGCTGCCCGGCGGCGGCGTCAGGCCGGAACCAATACAGACCGACCCCGATCGCTGCTATCAAAAGCACTGCAATCGCTGCAATGACAGGCCAGCGTTTGTACCAGCGAGCGTTGATGCTCGATGTTTCGGCGGTTGGCTGAAACGCATTGGTCGGTTCCACGCGGAGTTGCTCCGCATCCGCGTCATTCACGGCGGCGGGCAAAGGTTCGGGTTTTGTTTCCGTGTGCCCTTCTAACTTTCTCCAATCCGCAAGGTTGACGATCACGTGAGTGCCGGAATCGGTTTTTCGAGATTTGGGTAAAGCAGCGGGAAGACCTTTTATTAGTTTTGAATCGGATGATTTTGCGGGATGTTGTTCGCGTTCTTCTTCGTGATCGCTTTTCGTGACTTCCGCAACAAAACGATAGCCGCGCTTGGGAATGGTTTCGATAAAGGATTTCCCCGCATCGCCGTCACTCAGAATTTTCCGCAAAATCGAGATGTTTTTTGTCAGATTGGTTTCTTCAACAAACGTATCCGACCAGACTTTTTGCAATAACTCGTCTTTATCAACGACGTGACCGCTGTTTTCGACCAGCACGAGCAAGATTTCAAAGACTTTCGGCGTCAGAGGAATGATTTGCCCGTCGCGCAAAACGATATGTTCCGCCGCATTCAGGCGAAAAGGACCGAATTCATAAAACCGCTTGTCTGACGAGCCCATCTCTCAAATCACCATCGGGTAAGAATTTCCCCACAAAATTACCACGTTTTTGCAAGGACATTGCTACCCGTCTTCGGCTACCTTTGCGGCTAACGCAGAACAGTATTGCCAGAGACGGCTTTCTCAGTATGCTGGATTGCTCCGGCACATTATACGTCTAGTGCGAGTGCCGGAGCAAACAAAAGCCAAAAACGTTCGTGTCCAAGAGCACAACGAATTTAATTACTAAAAAGGAGATAAGAATCATGAAACGACGATTAACAAGCTTAGCGCTTACTACTTTTACGATAATGGCACTTATCAGTGCTGTTTTCGCGGCTCCCTTACCGGCACGCTCTGACGGAGCGACGCAGATATCTGGGATCGGCACTTATATCGGAACTGGAGCATGTACCGACCTACCGGCCAGCTATACCTACATCATGGCAGGGGACTTGGTCAGGTTGTGTTTACGCCTCCGTCGAGAGCGGCCGATGCACGCAGGGCGGGGCATACTATGAGACAGGAACCGAGACCTTCGTCGGGTTGTACAACGGCCAGCCCGGCACGTTCAGGACAAACTACGTATTCACGGCCACGTACCAGGATTGCCCGAACTTTGTCGGCGAAATCGCCGGACGTTGTCAACATCCAATCGCCGCCGGCAGTGGAACGGGAGTTTTCGAGGGTGTTAGAGGACGATACGACATGAAGGACGACGTCGAAACGGGAAACTTCCCCTATCGAGGTCACCTGCAATTCTAAGGTTCACTCGAACCTGAGTCGCCAACCGATTGGATGACGCGGCGAATATTAGGTTCAGCGGGGGTATTTGGACGAAATCGGGCGGCTATGAACCATAAATCAGAATCATAGCCGCACGATTGCGTCTGAAGATCTTATCTGCGTCATCTGCGTTTATCTGCGGCAAAAAATTCTTAGACCTTCACGCACTCACCGCGTTTGAAAATTGGCCGTCGCCGGCCTTGCCCTTGTGCTCGCCTTTGTCGATGACAACGCGGCCGCGGGATAGAACCGTTTCGACCTTGCCTTTTACCTTCCAGCCCTCGTAACTTGAGTAGTCAACGTTCATGTGCTCGTGTATCGACGCCGAAGGTGTGTTCCTTTTCGGGGTCAAAGATGACGATATCGGCATCGGAGCCGACGGCGATCGTTCCCTTCTTCGGGAAGAGTCCGAACATCTTCGCCGCGGCGGTCGAGGTCAGCTCGACAAAGCGATTGAGCGAAATGCGGTTCTCGACAACGCCGCCGTTGTAGATGAGGTTCATGCGGTTCTCGACGCCAGGAGCGCCGTTTGGGATCTTTGAAAAATCGTCGACGCCGAGTTCCTTTTGCTCTTTCATACAGAACGGACAATGGTCGGTCGAGATAACTTGCAGGTCGTCCATTTTCAGGCCTTTCCAAAGCTCGGCGTGATTATGCTTTTCCCTGAGCGGCGGCGTCATCACGTATTTCGCACCTTCCCAACCGTCGCCGTAATCGTCGATCGAGTGGAAAAGATATTGCGGACAAGTCTCGGCAAATGCCGGAATGCCGCGATCGCGTCGCCTGACGAACCTGATTGAGCGCGTCGGTGCAGCTGAGGTGAACAATATAAACCGGCGACTCGGCCATCTCGGCAATAGCGATGGCACGATGAACGCCCTCGGCCTCGGCAATCGTCGGCCGCGTCAAGGCGTGATACTTCGGAGCAGTTCGTCCTTCTGCGAGAAAGCGTTTGATGATCTCGTTGATGACGATGCCGTTCTCGGCGTGCATGCAGATCAGCCCGCCGCGTTTTCCCGCCGCCGACATCGCACGAAAGATCGTCGCGTCATCCGCCAAAAACACGCCCGGATACGCCATGAACAGTTTGAAGCTCGTGACGCCCTCGTCCATCAGCTTATACATCTGCTTTCTCGTCGCCGTCTTCAAACTCGGTCGTGATCAGATGAAAGCCATAGTCGATGCACGTCTTGCCCTCCGCCTTTGCGTGCCACGTCATCGACGCCCGCGAGTCATCGATTCGCCCTTCGTTCTGCACCGCAAAATCGATGATCGTCGTCGTCCCGCCAAACGCCGCCGCCCGCGTGCCGGTAAAAAAATCATCACTACGACGAAGTCCCGCCAAACGGCAGCTCCATATGCGTATGCGGATCGATCCCGCCGGGAATCACAAGCTTGCCGGACGCATCAATAACAACGTCCGCCTCTATATCGAGCCGCTTGCCGATAGTCGTCACAGTCTCGCCGTCAATAAAAATATCCGCCCGATAGTCGTCCACCGCAGTAACAACCCGGCCATTCATGATTAGTGTTTTCATAAGAGATTCACCACAGAGGCACAGAGAGCACTGAGAAAACTAATTAATTCTTCTCTTTATGCCATTTTTCAATAAAGTTACGTTGAAATTTATCAACAGTCCGAGCTTTTTGTTCGCCAGCTTCAAGTACGTTAAGAGTTGAGCTTCGTGAATCGGTAACACTTGTTCAACTGACTTTAATTCAAGAACAACCGTATCCTCGACTAAAATATCAATGAAATAATCAGCCTCGAGTTTAAGACCGTCGTAAACTATTGGAACCTTAACTTGCCTTTCCGCTTTCAATCCGACCTTGGTAAGTTCATGCAAAAGACAAACTTCATACGCGCTTTCGAGTAAGCCCGGACCGAGAACTCTGTGAACTTTTATTGCACAGCCAATTATCTTCTCGGTCAGGTCATTCAATTCCATAACAAGAATTCACCACAGAGTCACAGGGACACTGAGAAAGAAAGTTAATTAATTTGCATCGCAGCTATTCAACCCTATTTCACCTTAATGGCCCTTTCTAAAATCCTCTGTGCTCTCTGTGCCTCTGTGGTGAATTCTTCCTGACTTCCTAACAAAGCGCTAAGCCCGCATCCAACGCCTCGATGACTTTGTCGATCGAATCGGTGGTTGAATTGAGCATCACGCCGGTGCGGATTACGTTGCCGTAGAGTCCGCCTTTGCCGATGAGGACGCCTTGGCGTTTGGTCTCTTCGAAGACGCGAAGGACGAGGTCGGGGGCCGGTTCTTTTGTTTGGCGGTCCTTGACGAGTTCGATGCCCTGCATCAATCCCATGCCGCGAACGTCGCCGATGCAGGCGTATTTTTCCTGCAATTTGAGCAGCTCGTTATGGAAATAATCGCCGACGACGCGGGCGTTTGTGCGGAGATCGTCTTCTTCGATGACGTTGATGACCGCAAGGCCGACTGCCGAAGAAACTGGATTACCGCCGAAAGTCGAGAACGTGAGGCCGGGAAACGCATCGGCGACCTCGGGCGTCGCGATCGTCCAGCCGATCGGCACGCCGTTGCCCATGCCCTTGGCCGAAGTAATGATGTCCGGCTCAACGTCCCAATGCTCGATGCCAAACCATTTATCGCCCGTGCGTCCCCACGCCGCCTGCACTTCGTCCGAGATAAACAGCCCGCCGTGACGGCGAACGATCTCGGCGACACGCGGGAAATATTCCTTTGGCGGAATGATAAAGCCGCCGACGCCAAGTATCGTCTCGGCGATCATGCCGGCGATCTTGCCCGTGGTCGTCGTCTTTATGAGCTCCTCGACATCGTCCGCACACGCGACGCCGCAAGACGGATATTCGAGCTTGAACGGACAGCGATAGCAATACGGCGCGACGGCGTGAACAACGCCCGCGACCTGCGACGCAATCGGCTTCCACGTATGGTGCCCGATCGTCGAGAGCGCCGTCGCCGAACGGCCCGCGTAGCTGTGTCGCAACGCAATAACCTCGTTATTCCCCGTCGCGATCTTTGCCGCGAGTATCGCCGTGTCATCGGCCTCGGTCCCGCTGTTCGAGAAAAACGATTTCTTTAAGTTACCAGGCGAGATCTCGGCCAGCTTCTCCGCAAGATCGCCCTGCGGCTGGTTTGCGTAAAGCGTCGATGTATGCGCGATCTTATCGACCTGATCCTTCCACGCCGCATTAACGCGCGGATTGGCGTGACCGACACTAACCGTCAGCACGCCGCCAAAGGCGTCGAGATACTTGTTGCCTGGTCATCCCAAACGTACTCGCCCTCGCCGCGAACTAGTGCCAGCGGTTCCTGATAATAGGTCGTCACGGCCGGAAAAAGAAATTCCTTGTGCTTACGCACAGCTTCGGAAACGGTAGATTTTTGTTCTTGTGGATTCATAATATTTTTTGACTGCGAAACAAAAAAAAGCGCGAAAAGGTATAACATTCTACTCCAATCTCCCTGTATTTTGCGTATTTCGCGGGCAATAATTCGTTTAAGCCAATCTGTTTGATTCGGTCGATCTATTGTAGAATTGGTGTTTTTATATGAAACGGAAACTTGGGATAGCTATTGTAGGGCTTGGCGGAGCGGTCGGGACGACGATGTTCGCCGGTATCGAACTCATCAAAAAAGGCATGATCTGCAAACAGGGCCTGCCGCTGGCCGAATTGGACATTGCGGGTCTCGTCGAATACGAAGACATCGTCATCGCCGGCTGGGACCTTTTCGGCAGCCATCTCGCAAATGCGGCTGAGGAACACGACGTTCTGACGCACAAACAGTTCGTCGCAGTCGAAGCGGAACTACGCCAGGTCAAGCCGTGGCCTGGTGCCGGGAATCTGGATTTTCTGAGCAACATCGACGGGGAGAATCAGATCTCCGCCGCGACACACCGGGAGACTATCGATCGAATAAAAAGCAGCCTCGAGGATTTCAAAACGCAATGCGACTCGGTTGTCGTGATCAACCTTGCCTCTACGGAAAAGCTTGCCGTCGAGGGCAATGAAATACTCAATACGCTTGCCGATCTAGAACGGGCGTTGGACGAGAATTCGGCGGACGATTTCGCCGTCGATGCTTGTACGCATATGCGGCAGTTGCGTGCGGCGTGCCGTATGGAAATTTCACGCCGTCGGTGGCAGCCGATATTCCAGCGATCATCGAATTCGCCGAAAAGCAGGGCGTGCCGATTGCCGGAAAAGACGGGAAAACCGGACAGACGTTTATCAAGTCCGTGCTCGCCCCAGCTTTTAAGAGCCGCGCATTGAAGGTCGAAGGCTGGTTTTCGACAAATATTCTGGGTAATCGTGACGGTTTGGCTTTGAGCGACGAAGATTCGCTTGCTTCAAAAGTGAAGACAAAGAGTTCGCTGCTGGACGACATTTTGGGCTACAAAGTCGAGGACCACTTGGTCGATATCAGATACTACCGCCCGCGAAAAGATAATAAAGAAGCGTGGGACAACATCGACCTCACAGGCTTTCTTGGTCAGCCGATGCAGCTAAAGGTAAATTTTCTCTGCCGCGATTCGATACTCGCCGCACCGCTGGCGATAGAGATCGCACGCTGCCTGGACCTTGCTGTTCAGCGAGGCGAATCGGGAGTTCAGGAACAGCTTTCCGTATTTTTCAAACTGCCGATGTCGCGGGGAGAAAAGCCGGAGCAGGCTTTTCATAAACAGGAAGACAAATTTTTGGATTGGTTAAAGAAAGGCGTGGTTTAGCAAATATGTTCGTTTAGTGTTCGTTCAATTCAGTTCCTCTTGTTCCGCGGTCGGATCTAAATCTTAACCACTGAACAAGAGGAACAAGAAGGAGAAAGAAAAAGCACTATTTCTTTGCGTAAAGTGTCGGAAACTGCTTCTTCAGATTCTCGAGTTTCGGCAAATCGTGAGCGATTATGTACGGGCTATCGAGATTCTGTGGAAGATAATCCTGATGATACGCCTCGGCGTCATAGAATTTTTCAAGAGCAACTACCTGCGTCACGATCGGTTTTTTGTAAACACCGACCGCACCAAGCTTTTCAATATAGCCAATCGTAGCCTGCTTTTGAGTTTCATCGGTATAGAAAATGGCTGAGCGATACTGTGCTCCGACGTCAGGGCCTTGCCGATTCAACTCCGTCGGATCGTGCGCGACCTTAAAAAATACTTCCAAAAGCTGTTCGTATGAAACCTTAGCCGGATCGAATGTGATCTGAACTGCCTCCGCGTGTTTCGTGCTGCCGTCGCTCACCGCATCGTAATTTGCTGTTTTCGCGGTTCCGCCGGAATACCCTGACTTTACATCGATGACGCCTTTTACGTTTTCAAACACCGCCTCGACGCCCCAAAAACATCCGCCCGCAAATATGGCTATCTGCTTGTCGCCAAGTGCCGTAACGTTTGACGGCGGCTGCGACTCTGCCATCGGAGCGGCCGGAACAGCGGAAGTACTGACCGAACTGCAAGCCAGTAACGAACCAAGCACGAAAGCCGAAAATAATTGGATAATATAAGAAAACATAGTTACTTACCTCTCACTGAGAAATACCGGTCCGCTCTGATTATATTCCGATCATACAAAAGAACATTGATTGTTTTCGTCCGGTCACACGCATTTAGATGCATTTAGACTTCGTTTGTATTATCAAATATTACTGTTGATACCCGTGTGCGATCAACCTTTGTACTTGTTGTCTTACTTCGCGGACTTTGCGTTAGAATTTTTTTTCAACCACAAAGAGCGCAAAGTTTTTCGCAAAGTTCGCTAAGCGAATTATTTGTTGCAAACTGACCCACTATCGCCTGTTGAGTTCGGCTTCTGCGGCAATGTATCCAAAGCTTGCCCACTGATTGCCCTCCACGATTTTGCGGAAGATCGTCAACGCTTTTTCTTTATCACCGTTGTAAAGAAAATAATTCCCGATGCCGTAACCGAGCGAAGAACTTTTCAGCGTGTCGGCATCGCCTCGGATTTCCGTGAGCAGGTTTTCGGGACGTTCTTCACTGCGGTTTAATCGAATAAGCTTTAGGTAGTCCGTATTTTCGATTACCTCGATGGTGCCGCTAAAAGATTCGAGCAATCGTTTGGCATCGTTGGTTTTACCCATACGCCGCAGCGTCATGTATTGCCAGTAGGCCGTGGCAACGCTCATGTCGTTGTTCTTAGAAACCTTTCGGCATTCCTTATACGCCCGCAACGCATTTTTGAAATCGCCTTTCAGGTAATAAGCAAGCCCGAGGTGATACCAGATGTTTGATTGCAGCGTGCTGGTCGGAATATTTTTAGCGTTCGGGATGCCGTCTGGTTCGATCTCGTCCGGCTTGCCTTTGATAAGCTTGGCGGCAGTCTCGAAATCCTTAATCGCATCATCGAAACACCGAATGGTAATAAGCCGATGTCCGCGATGACGGTACAGCCTTGCATCTTTCGAAAACTTCTTCATCGCACTGGAAAATATGTTGATCGCGTCCGAATATTCACCCAGGTAAGCAGTGCGTCTTCCCTTCCAGATAATCGTTTCGACGTTTTCAAGATCTTTCTCGGCCGCGTCGTTTGCCTCATCCAATTTTGCTTCGTATGTTTTGCGTACTTCATCCGGCAAAACCGGAGCTATCTCCTTCGCGCCGTCAACGCAATCCTGGGCAAACGAAGCGCCTGAGAATGCCAAGACTAAGGAACAGAAAATGAGCGTTCGTTTCATAGCCGGATTTTAGCAAAAATTCTTCTTAAATCACTAAGGTTTGTGCTTCTGCCTGTATCGGACGTGTGTTAAATTAGCGTCATGTCAAATTTGATGGCGTTCACGCTGCCTGAAAAACTCAAACAATCCTATAAAGCTGAGATTCAAAAAACGATAGAAGACAAGCGCATTTCCCGAATTTGGGAGAAGGATGCTTCTGTCTGGACGGGCAAAGACGAATCGAAATGGCTCGGCTGGCTCGAGATCGTTGGTGAGGAATTGCAGAACGTGCAGCAGTATCGCGATCTGCGGCAAGATATTGAATCGGCGGGCTTTACAGACATTCTGCTGATGGGAATGGGCGGTTCGTCGCTTTGTCCCGAAGTGCTGGCGATGACGTTTGGCGTCGATAATTTTCACATTCTCGATTCGACCGTTCCGGCACAAGTGATCACAGTCGATAGCAAACTCGAACTCGCAAAAACGCTTTTTATCGTTGCGAGCAAAAGCGGATCGACACTCGAACCAAATTGTTTCAAGCAGTATTTCTTCGATCGTGTTTCGAAAGCAGTCGGCAAAGAAAATGCCGGAAAGCAGTTTGTCGCGATAACCGATCCCGGCTCGAAGATGCAGCAGATCGCGGAGGCTGACGGATTTCGACACATTTTCTACGGCAAGCCAGAAATTGGCGGCAGGTTTTCAGCCTTGTCGGCGTTTGGATTGACTGCGGCGGCGGCGATGGGATTAGACGTTGAAAAATTACTCAATGGGGCGGCTTCGATGGTACGTTCGTGCAAAGCGACAAATCCGAATGAGAACCCCGGAGCAATCCTCGGCACGATCCTCGGAACGTGTTATCGCAGCGGCCGCGACAAACTTACTATTTTCACACCGCCAGAAGCATACGATCTCGGAGCCTGGCTTGAACAGCTTATTGCCGAATCGACCGGCAAGAACGGCGTGTCGATTATTCCCGTTGATCGCGAACCGCTGCAAATGGTCGATGTGTACGGCGAGGACCGTATTTTCGTAAACTTCACAATGAAAGGCTCGGAGGTCGATGAAGATACGTTGGCTGACCTCAAGGACATTGAGGATTCGGGCCATCCGATGATCAATATCGAACTCGAAAATCTTTATGGCGTTGGGCAGGAATTTTTCCGATGGGAATTCGCCACCGCCGTTGCGGGAGCGATCATGGAGATAAATCCGTTCGATCAGCCCGATGTTGAATCGGCAAAGATCGAAGCCCGCAAGATCACTGATGCTTACGAAAAATCAGGGACGCTTCCCGATGAACAGCCATTTTTTGAAAACGACGGGATCAGCCTGTTCTCAAGCTCCGATTATGCAGCCGAGCTAAGCAATGTAGTTGAAGAAAAAACGATCGCAAGCTTTCTTGAAGCACATCTCTGGAACATCGCCGAGAACGATTATTTTGCGATCCTCGCGTACATTGAAATGGATGCCGAGCATGAGCAGATCCTACAACAGATCAGGACACAGGTTCTTGAGCATTATAATGTCGCCACCTGTTTGGGATTTGGCCCGCGATTTCTGCATTCCACCGGCCAGGCTTATAAAGGCGGTGCGAACAACGGCGTATTTTTGCAGATAACGTCTGACGACGAAATAGATGTGCCCGTGCCAGGCCAGAAATTTACGTTTGGCGTTGTCAAATCCGCCCAGGCACGCGGTGATTTTCAGGTGCTGATCGATCGCGGGCGGAAGGCCTTGCGGGTGCATCTCACTAAAGACGTAGAAGGCGGATTGCAGACTTTACTCGCTTCGATCCATTGACGTCTTGCTCTTTTCGTTTCGACTCTCAGCTAAATGCTTCAAGATACTTCACGCCCGCACCGGTGTTGAAAATTACTACCGATTCACCTTCTCGAACAAAATCATCTGCGATTAATTTTCGCAAAGCTGGTAGGCATGCGGCAGCCTTCGGGAGCGGCGAAAATGCCTTCAGCCGCACCGATCTCGGCGACGGCTTTTACCAATTCCTCGTCAGTGACGGCAATGGCGGTGCCGCCGGATGCGCGGATGGCGTCCAGGATCAGGAAATCGCCGATGGCTTTCGGGACACGAAGGCCCGAAGCGACGGTGGCCGCGTTTTCGAATTCGTCGGCGAAGCGCTTGCCTTCGTGAAACGCTCGGACTATCGGGGCACAGGTTTCCGATTGGACCGAAATCATCTTTGGACGCTTTGAATCAATCCAGCCCATTTGCTCCATCTCGTCGAACGCCTTCCACATCCCGATCAGGCCAGTGCCGCCGCCGGTTGGATAGAGAATCACGTCAGGCAAGCTTCCAATCAAACTGCTCGGCAAGCTCGTAACCCATCGTCTTTTTGCCTTCGACACGATACGGCTCCTTCAGCGTCGAAACATCGAACCAGCCTTCTGCTTCCTTGCGTTCGGCCACGATCTTTCCGCAATCGGTGATCAGGCCGTCAACAAGTTCCACAAAAGCTCCCGTCTGCCGGCATTCAATGATATTCGCCTGCGGCGTGTCGAGCGGCATAAAAATATACGCTTCCATGCCCGCACGAGCGGCGTATGCGGCTAACGCTCCGGCCGCGTTTCCGGCAGATGGCACGGCGAGCTTTCTTACACCTAATTCCTTCGCCATCGAGATCGCGGCGGTCATTCCGCGGGCTTTGAAGCTCTGTGTTGGATTTTGCCCTTCGTCTTTTATGTAGAGATCGAGCTTGAGCGGCAATGTTGCGGGCAAGATTGTCGGCCTTCAGCAGCGGCGTCCAGCCCTCGCCAAAGCTAACGATATCGTCAGCATTTTCAACTGGTAAAACTTCTCGGTAACGCCAGAGCGAAGATTCACGGGTTTTAAGTGAATCTTTCGTTAAGGTTTCGGCTGCTTTTGTGAGATCGTATTGAACAAGAAGCGGCTTTCCACATTCGACGCAAAGGTTTTGAAGGGTTCGAGCTTCGTGATGCAATCCGCAAAAGGCACATTCGAGGTGGGTAACATTCATAAAGTAACAGTTACTCTTCAGGCGTGAGTTCCGTCTAGAATATCACGCCTAAAAGACGTAACTCTTGCCTACTTCTTTAAGATAAACTCTTTGACCAGATTGAATGCCGCATTGACGCCAAGCAAGATCGTACCGCTTCTGGCTCCGTCTTTCCAGTCGTATCGGGCGGGAAACCAAGTTTCCGCTGCAATAATGCTTGCGGTGTAGGTGCCAACCAGCCGAGGAACACCAACTATGCGTTTACCATTCGATTTGCGGGCCGTTACGGTCGAGAGAAATGCGTTCGCGACACGCGACCCGGCATCGCGTTTCTTGCTTTTATAGAAACCACTGTCTAATTTTAAGGCCTCGTCAAGACCGTAGATAGCTGTGTTTTTTATCACATTTCTTCCAAGGTTTGATGCAAACCGGCGACCGAATCCTTCCCAATTCTTGCCCCATTCTTCGGGCTCGTTGCTCAACGTAGAAAATCCTGCACCGACGCCGTTTCCTAACAATGCGAACGGTCCAAGCGTGTCCGACGCAAATTTCTTAAAGCGCTTGTCGGCATTTGGCCTAACATAGGTTTGATTTTGTTGTTTGGGAACTTCGGTGCCAAAGGTTGCTGCATTTTTTGTGGCTGGGGTGGGTGGCTCCATTGGCACGGTATCTTGTTCCAAACCTTGTGCAAAAATAATTGGCGTTGTCATCAACAACAACCCAAGCGTTACGATATATTTCATACTTCCCTTATTCGATCCAATTGGTACTAAGTGTTTTACTCTATTTTGCTAGCATCGGCTTGAGCGCCTTGTAAACGTTGTCCGTCATAATCTTCTCGCCTTCGGCATTTGGATGAATTCCGTCAGGCTGGTTCAGTTCCTTTTTTGCCGCGACATTTTCGAGCAGGAACGGCAGAAATTCTACATTATGCTCATCGGCCAGATCTGGAAACGCCATCGTAAATTCCCGCTGGTAATCGGAACCGGCCGTGGGCGGAGCAAGCATTCCGCACAAAAGAACTTCGATCTTCTTCGCTTTTGCCTTCTGGATAATCCTATCCAGATTTTCCTTCATTTTCGAGGGCGGCATTCCGCAGCAAAAGATCGTTGGCTCCGAGTTCGAGAATCAGGATCTTCACATTCTCCTGTTCAAGAACCCAATCAGAGCGCTCCAATCCGCCAAGACTCGTTTCGCCCGAAACACCTGCGTTTATAACCTCGTAATCATAGCCGTCAGCCTTGAGTTTTTCCTGGAGAAGATACGGGTATGACTCCTTTTCCGAGAGTCCGAATCCGGCCGTCAGGCTATCGCCAAACGCAACGATCTTCGGGCTCTGCGAGACCGCTTGTGGTGTAACCAGCGGCTTGGCGGCGGAACCCGGTCGGTCTCTTTTCAATTTCGTCGCACTGCACGCTGGAAAGAGAACCGTAATAATGATGAAACTTAAAAGTGCCGTTGTTCGAATAACATAATGCATATTCAATTGAAACTTACTACGTCAAAATCTTCAAATCAGATGCAAAATCATCATAACTTGTTTGCGATAGTTTCTGCCGCACACATGAAAATTCGGTTCCCTTTAGAGCCTTTTCGATTAGATTGCCCCGCTCTGTTATCTTAATTCCCGCTCTGTTATCTTAATTAATATGATCCGTTTGCAGAATGTAACTAAAACCGTTCGTTCGGGAACCGAAGACCTGACGATACTTGACGATGTTTCGATCGAAATACCAGATGGACAATTCGTCGCGTTAACCGGTGCGTCCGGCAGCGGCAAATCGACACTTCTGGGGCTTATCGCCGGGCTTGATTCGCCATCCGGCGGCAGGATAACGATCGACGATGACGACATTACAACTATGGCCGAAGATGGCCTTGCCGATATCCGTAGCAAAAAGATCGGCTTCATTTTTCAGTCGTTTCACCTGATACCGAGCTTGACGGCGTTTGAAAATATTCTAATCCCGATGGAGATACGCGGGCTTCGCGATGCAAAAGACAGAGCAAACGTGCTGCTCGAAGACGTCGATCTAACAAATCGCGGACATCACTACCCGACCGAACTTTCCGGCGGCGAGCAACAGCGTGTGGCAATCGCGAGGGCATTCGCAAATCAGCCGAAGATCCTCCTCGCGGACGAGCCGACTGGCAATCTCGACTCGAAAAACGGCAAACATATCTTCGAGCTTATGACCGGGCTGCACACAAAAAACAACGTTACGCTCGTTTTGGTGACGCACGATATCGAACTCGCCGGCCAGGCACAGCGGCAAATCGTTTTGAAGGACGGGCGTGTGGTGAGCGACGAAACGTGAACCGGTCTCGCTGTGCCTTTGATACAGTCTTAATCTCGTCTTTTTGTTTGACATCCCGCGCAAAAGACATAAGAATCGGGCTTACAGTTAACAGTCAAGATCCCAACAAAAAGGAGTACCTTCTATGAAAAGAACCATCGTCCGCGTCGCCGTGTCTTCCGCGTTGGCATTAACGCTTATGGCAATTTCAGCCGCAGCTCAAGCCACAACTGTCACAATCGTCACCCAGTTCTCGAATAGCTTCACTATTACAGCTTGTATCGAAGACGTTGCCTTTGAAGGCAACTTTAGAATAATTACCCATTCCACATTCAGCGATAGTGGTCACGTCACTGTTAAACAAAACGTAAATTTCCAACTAGAGGGTGTCGGTCAAACGACTGGCTCACGATACATAGCTCATCAATCAGCGCAGAGCCAGGATCATTTCGACAGCATCGACTTTGCTCCGTTCAATGTTACGAGTACGTCTCATTTCTTTTTCAGGGGTCAAGGCCAAGTGCCCGATCTCATCGGGCGCGGTTCCCAACATTCCACAATCAATGCAAACGGAGAGTTAACTTCATTTAGGGACGTGTTTACGATAGAGTGTAATTGATAGGATCTCGCCGACAGCGACAATATCTTTTGAGGTGAGTCTAGTTCGATTGACTCACCTTTTCTGTCATTTGGATTCACAGACCGGTTGAGGATTTTCTTCGGGCGCGTTTTCGCGATTAGCTTTATTCTATGAAGTTTATCTTCAATCTAACCCGACGCGAGATCCGTTCATCCTGGAGACGGCTGCTTTTCTTTTTTCTGTGTATCGCTTTGGGCGTTGGGTCGGTCGTTGCGCTTCGGTCTTTGATTCAAAATCTAACACGAGCGGTTGGCACTGATGCACGAGCGTTGATGACCGCTGATCTGGAAGTGAGTTCGACGGCAGACTTCTCGCCGTCCGATATCTCTAAGATCGAAGGCGTGATCAACCGGTCGTCCTTAGTGGAGGCGAGAAATGAAGCAATAACGACGTCCGCAATGGCAAGTCCGACCGACACGGCAAATCCAAACACAAAACTCGTTGAGCTGAAAGGCATCGAACCGCCATTTCCATTGGTCGGCAATTTCGAAATGGCCGACGGCAAGTCGTTCGACTTCAGCTTGCTCGAAAACAATGGCGCCGTGGTCGCAAAGATCCTTCTCGAAGACCTAAACGTAAAAATCGGCGATAAGATACGCATCGGCGAAGCTGAATTTCAGATCCGCGAGAGCTTCGATCAGGAACCAGGTGGGACGAGCGGGTTCCGGCTCGGAGCACGCGTTTTTGTCGCAAAGAACGCGTTCGACACGGCCGGAATTACGCGTAATACAAGCCGCGTGCGCCGCCGCATTCTTTATCGAACTACGGATAATCCTACCGACCTTGTACGGCAGCTTCGCGAGGCGGTAAAGGGCACGACCGTCACGGTGCAATCATACCGTGAGACACAGGAGAATCTCGGTGAACAGTTTACGCGGACCGAGAATTACCTGTCGCTCACCGGGCTTTTAATTCTCGTGCTTGGCGGCGTTGGTGTTTGGAATGTTGCCCGTGCATTCGTCGAGCAGAAACGAAAATCGGTTGCAGTGCTGAAGTGTTTGGGTGCGGGCGGCACGCGAATAATATCGGTTTATCTTCTTCAAATACTCACCCTTGGGTTTGTCGGCAGTATTTTTGGCATTTTAATGGCTCAAGTTGGTCTGTGGTTTGTGCGATGGCGATTTTTAGAAGCATTGCCCGAGAAGATGACTTACTCGGTCAATCTTTCGACCGCCGGTCAGGGGCTGATTCTGGGCGTCGCAATTTCACTGCTCTTTTCCGCACTGCCGCTGCTCCAGGTTCGCAATATCAAGCCGAAGCTGCTGCTTCGCGATGAGAACAACGTAAGTCTGCGAAAGCTTGATTTCACAAAATGGATCTTCGGAGCCGTGTCGCTAGCCGGGCTTCTTGCACTCGCCGTGTGGCAGGCGGGATCACTGGCTGTCGGGGCATTTTTTCTTGGCGGCCTTGGCCTGACTTCAGCTGTGTTATATCTCGCTGCCGTCGTTTTGACTTCGATCCTTCGGCGTTTGAAAACTATTGGCTCATTCGGAATGAGGCAAGCGGTGAACTCGCTCTACAGGCCGGGCAATCAGACACGCATTATTTTGCTTGCGGTCGGTCTCGGAGCATTTGTTGTGCTTGCCGTTCAATCGCTGCAGACAAATCTTGTCCGCGAGTTTGACTTCACGCGGAATCAACGTCTGCCAAGCCTGTTTTTCATAGACGTGCAGAAAAGCCAGATTGACGAGCTCGTAAGAATGATAGAAGAAAAGGTTGGCGAAAAAGCAGAAGCTACGCCAACAGTTCGGGCCCGAATCGCTTTTGTAAACGGTCAGCCGTTCGATTTTCAGCAGCGTGAAGTTCGGCAGCAGCAAGGACAGATCGGACGCGAGTTTGCCGTAACGTACCGTGCAAATCTTGATCAAAACGAGAGCTTGCTCGACGGCGAATGGTGGAACGAAAAGGACGCCGAAGTGCCGCAAGTTTCTGTTGAAGAAGAAATGGCGGGGCGGCTAAAGATCGGCGTTGGCGATTCAATTACTTTCGATATTTCAGGCCGGAAGATCACTGTGCAGGTCGCCAATGTCAGAAAACTCGACCTTCGTAATACAAGAACTGCGTTTGTTTTCGTCTTTCGTCCGGGCGTTTTGGAGGCTGCTCCGCAGACATTTGCGGCGACTGTCTTGACCCGCGTTGCTCCGACCGAACGTCAGCGGCTCCAGCGTGACGTGCTTGGGAAATTTCCGAATGTTCAGATATTCGACGTCGCCGATATCGTGGCGGCTGTCCAGAAGCTGGTAAGCAATTTCGTACTTGCGATCTCTTTTGTCGGCAGTTTTGTTATTCTCAGCGGAATCCTGATCCTGATCGGTTCGATCGCACTGACCAAATCGCAGCGAATTTATGAGAACGCGATTCTCAAAACTCTCGGTGCTCGGCGATGGACGCTGGCCTCGATCTTACTTACAGAATACGGATTGCTTGGAATGCTGGCGGGAGTTATCGGCTCGGGTTTTGCTGTATTTCTTTCGTGGGCAGTTAGCCGCTTTATGCTCAACATCGAATGGGTCTTCGACCGGAAGCTGGCAGTTTTGGGCATCTTAATAACCGCTGCTCTTGTGATGCTTGTAGGTGGAATCGCGAGCTTTGACGTCCTGTTTAGAAAACCGCTCGCGACGCTACGTTCGCAGTAAACGTCACGATATTTATATTGTTTCGTTAAACGGATGGTCTCCGAGCACAGTGCGCATATTGACCAATCCGAATAGTGTTTCAAGATAGGCGCCAAACCGGTGAAGAATAGGAACGAGGTCTTTGTTATCGATGGTCGCGACGATCTCTTCGCTGAATCGTTCGAGCGTTTCCCGGTCTTTGAAGAATAGAAAACGGACGGGTTCGTCAGTAAAGCTGCTTAGCTTATTTTTCATATCCTCAAGGTCGGATTTTTCAGGGTTTTTCTCGGCGGCCTGGACCGCCTTAAGCAGCACCCACAAATCGCTCCTCAATTTTAAGGACCGCTCAAGCTTCGCCTGAACGCTCGGAAAGAGTTCGGTTATTACTATGTCGGGCTGGATCAGCCGGGCAAAGACGGCAAGCGTCTGTTCGAAGCCGTCGTTAAGTAATGAGTAGGCCGTCTCGACCTTTGCGAAGATGGATGGGGCCGGGCGAATTCCAACTAAGCCGGTCAATTCCTGTTGATAAACTTTTTTCAGCTCAAGCGAAGCCGTATATGAAGCACTATCGAGCGATGCAAAAAGCTCGGCTCCTTCGTCCTTAAATCGGGTCAGCCGGTTGTCGATAAAACTGATAAGTTCCTGCGAACGTTCGTAAACTTTTGCGAAGATCAATACGCTCGGTTTCAACGGGTCGTCATTTCGCAGCATTGCTCCGACCAAGCTCAAGGCCTTCATTATTATCGCGAAGCGAGATAAAACTTCGTGAAGATCGGCCTGGTCCGAAAAAGCAAGGTGTTTCGCTTTGAGAAGCTTTTGGAGATCGGCGGGCAGGTATCGAATCCCGTCGCGGTTCGAATATGTCGTAAATTTTTGTACAATTTCGGAGTTCCGCAGTTTTTCGACGAGCAAAGCGTTCCAGGCTTTCCATGCGTCGAATCGAAGTGATTCCGCTTTAATGAAGTTACTGTTTAGCGTGATGACATCTCGAAGCACGAGAACAAAATCATCGCAGTCATCGACCGAAATCGCGTCGAGCGTAGAAATTTGTTCCGCATCCGTTTTGCCGTTCAAGGTCTTTCTAAGCTGATAGTTCAGGTTCGAGCAAATCAAAAGGGCTGAATTTGTAAGACGAAACTCCCGCGACCAGTCTTCGGCTGGCCCATCGCTTTGACTGGCGTCCCGCGAAATATGATCCCAGTTAGAAAGAAAGCTCTCGAGGCCGGAAAGCCACAACCCAATCTCGAACATTAGTTCGCCTGGATCACGCAATGTCTTAGTAGGCAAAGTAAATTCCTCCGGCAGATAGGACTCGTACGGGATTTCGGGATTATAGACAGACGGTTGGGTGACAGCAAGTTCCAATTGGGATTTTCCTCACAAATATCGGTGATCGAAGGCGGGCAGCGGAAATTCCGCTACGTTATTTATACAATTAAATAGGCATGTTTGGCAACAAAAAAGGTCGGCAGCCGATTTACTGCGTCAGGCCGCCGATCTATTATTTTACCGTTCGTGTTAAAAACAGCAACATCAAGATGGAATTAGAGTTACTGATCGCAACAAGCAATAGAGGAAAAGTCCGTGAGATCAAAGACCTTTTCGGGACCGCTCCAGTTCGTTTAAGAAGCCTATTGGATTTCCCGCTTATCGAAGAAGTGCCGGAAAACGGATCGACATTCGAGGAAAACGCGATTCTAAAAGCTCGCGGTTATGCCTTGCAGACCGGTTTGTGGGCTCTTGCAGATGATTCGGGGCTGGAGATTGCGGCCCTCCACAATGCTCCAGGCGTTCTGTCAGCTCGATACGGCGGTGATGATACGGGTTTCGCCGAAAAGATGTCGATGCTGCTGGAAGAAATGGAACAATCTGAAGACGAGCACCGCGAAGCTAGATTCGTTTGTGCAATGGCGTTGGCCGATGGCATGGGGGAAATTCTAACGACATCCGAAGGCATTTGCGCGGGCACGATCGCTTCTGTGCCGAGCGGAACCGGCGGTTTCGGATACGATCCTATGTTTATTCCGAGCGGTTGCGAAATGACGTTTGGAGAGCTTCCAGACGAAGTAAAACGTGAAATCAGCCATCGCGCACTCGCTTCTCGTATAATTATTCGATATTTACTGGATTTTATGGCGGTTTGACTTGACCAACCCATTTTTCGCCTGTAAAATTCGACACTTGGTAAGCGTTGATCCACTTCAACACGGGGCGTAGCACAGCCTGGTAGTGCGCTCGGTTTGGGACCGAGAGGCCGCAAGTTCGAATCTTGCCGCCCCGACCATCCAAACCGGAAACACCTAAAAGAATTTTGCCGGAAACTGCTGTTTTATCTTGCAGGCAAACTAGTTAGTTAAAAAAAGTAGTACTAATATTCACAATTACATTGGAGGTTACTAAAATTATGGCTCGTTTGACACAAACGGAAATCGTCAACACTTTGGCGGACTCATCGGGATTGAAAAAGACAGAGGTCAAGGCAATGTTCGATGCGATCGCCGCTCTTGCAACATCGGAAGTAAAAAAGAACGGAGAGTTTACACTTCCGGGATTTGGTAAATTGGTAAAGGCGACCCGCAAGGCACGCGAAGGACGCAACCCAGCTACCGGTGCGACGATCAAGATCCCGGCAAAGACCACCGTCAAATTCCGTCTTGGTAAAGCTATGAAAGACGCCGTTGGCGGAAAATAGAACGATATTTTCTTGAAGACGAATGGCCGGCAGACCTCAGGTTTGGCGGCCTTTCTGCTGCTCTTAACACTCCGAGAAAAATTGTTGCACGCCTGAAAAAAAAACCGTGACAAAGCTCCGAGTATTTGTTACCATTTTATTACAGAGTTGATAACAGAGCTGAATTCCCCCTTTTAATTACAACGAATCGGTTGAAAACTTCAACTAATTCATTTAGGAAAAGTGCTAGAAGTCGGTACTTTCGCGGGGGTTCAGTGATTTTTGAGATTGTTGTTTTTTGGAAAAAGGTTAAACATCTAACAAGGAGAGTGAACAAAGTGGCAGCAGCTAAACCAATGACATTGCAGGATCGAATCTTGCAGATTGATCATATCCAAGCTCGGCGTTTTTCGAAACTGACGGGCGATGCTATCGAAATTGCAACGGAAGGAATTATCAGACACCTGAGGGCTTGCGTTCGAATGGAAGTTAATCCCGATGCTTCAGCCGTTCGTGAGATTATTGACGACGCGTTGAACGGTAGAAGAGTTTTTGCCGAAACATCGAACGACCTTCTGGCAGCTTAGGCAGTATTTATATTTTTTAGCAATACATATGGATCGCCTTTTCCGGGCGGTCCTTTTTTGCGCCTAATTATTTAGAATTGCGAAGTCTAACGGGAAAGATCGTGTATTTTCCAACGTTTGCCGGCTCCTGCCGCTCATACCATTTGTCGAGCACCGACAGATCGGAATTAGCCTCATTATTCACAACGACGTAAGACAGAAGCGGATTGGCGGCTTGCGATCGGCCAAAATCTGCCCGGTATTTTGCGTACTTCGCGACTTCATCGCTAACTTCACCGTAGGTCAGCGGCTTAGAATCGCTGCTCAACCTGTCTGAGTGCCGGCCCCAGCCGAACAAGGCAATCTGCGATATGAAATCTTTCTTGAGCAGGTGATCCAGGCCTCTTTCGTCGATATTTGAATAGTAAAGAAACTGGTAATAACGTTCTTTGCTTTCCTCCCAGGACAATCCCGCAAAGACGTGTTGATGACGTGCCCAGAGAACATTCTGCGGAGCGACGCTGGGCAGATCATCGGACTGGATCATGTCGAACGGAAGGATCGTTGTACGGTGCGGATCGGGATCCGTTTGCGCTAGTTCTTCGAGCTTTTTCGCCACCGGTAACGAAAGATCGCGTTCGATATTCGCCTCGTCAAGTACCCGGACGGTGAAGTGGCACTCGACAAAACCCCAAACAATCGCCAGGTAGGCGAGCAATGCACAAGCCACCCTTGTAGACGCCATTCCCTTTGCAAGTGATTTCTGCCATAGGAGGCCGATCGTGACCATTAATGCCGCCATCGCAACATAGTTTCCGATAAAGACCTGGTAATGGATCGGCTGCAGCGAACGGCCAGTGATGATCTGTTGGTTGAAGATCGCGAATGGCACCAGCGCCAGCGAGAGAGCGAAAAGTGTCGATCGGTCCTTCATTGCAATTCGCTTTGTCGCGATCCCGGCAATCAGAAGCAGCAGCACTACAAAAGCGATGTATTCGGGAAAACGAAAAAGGTCAGGCATTCGCGTATGAACAAGTAGCTGAACGTGATCCATCGTATCCGAGCGATTCGAAAGCATAAAGGCGTACGGCACGAGAACCAACGCCATCGCCGCTCCTACGCCTGCGAGAGCTTTAAAATCTTTTTGCCAGCCATCTGGCCGCTCAATAACCCAAACAATCGCCAGACAGGCCATCCAAGCTGCCGCCGTCGTCCAAATATAGAAGTAAGAATAGACGGTGTAAGCATAACAGAGCGTGGCAAGAGCACCGTATATCCATTTGCGGTTTGCGATTTGCGATTTGCTATCGGCTTCTTGCCCATCCGCGAGCATCTTCCACACAAACCCGAACATTGCAAAGATCGCGGGCATTGCCATTGCCGGAATGTATCTGCGAAAACCAGGAAAATACGGGTACGAAAAACCGTCAAAAAGCATCTCGGGCAACGCACCTTCGCCTGCGGCAAGTGCTCCTCCGGCAAACACAGCGAGCGAAGCTGCCATCGCGTACCACGAATCGCCAGTCATCCGTCCGATCAGCCAGAAAGCCGCCAGCGCCGCAAGGAATCCCGCAAATGCTCCGGACAACGTCATCGCCCACGGCGTGCCGATGCCGAAAATACGTGCGGGAATCGCGATCGTATACGGAGCGGCAAATTGTATCGAGAACAACGATTCGGACTGCGGTGTTTTGGGCGAATCGTCGCGGCCGGTGTACGGGTCGTTTTTCCGCGGCCGCTCGTCAATCAGTGCTCGGACATACGAGGCATATGCAACCTCGTCGATATCGTTGTAGGCATAATGGCCGTTCCAATCGTCACCGCGCAAATACAGCATCTTGAACTGTGGGTAAAGCGTGAAAATTGCAAGGAATATCCCGGCGATAATGCCAAATTGCCAGCGTAATTTCATAGAAAAAAAGAAAGGACAGATTAGCATACCGCTGAATTAACGACACCCCTTGGAGAGTGAATCGCGCTACGAGTCGAATAGATGTTTCATCGTGGAACACTCTAACTATTGAAAGAACTATAGTTATCGTTCTTTGTTCCACGTGGAACAATGGAACAAATGGAACGCTTAAGAATTTTTGCTGTCGGGCTAAATATTGTGAGGGCTAAGTGAGCCTTTGAAAATATAACTTGATCCTCGTTCTACCCTTTGAACCGCCAGAAATCTCACTTATTACATTATGCAATATTTCGCTTGACAGGTATTGCGTTTTGCAATATTATCCTTATTACTGTACTTCACTTCCGAAACAGTTAAGAAAGGCAACTTAGAAAACCGAAACCTTGGAGGAAAAATGCTCGAACAATACAACTATTGGGAGAATATTGAAAATGAGAGTTTTATCCTTTGGCGCTTTTCGCGACTTTTGGGAGAAAGAACATCGGTCCGAAAATGTTTTGCGTGATTGCTATAAGAAGCTGAACAAGAGCAACACAAGAAACTTAGCTGAGTTAAAGCAGCAATTCCCTGCGGTCGATCTGGTAGGAAAATGTTATGTATTTAATGTTGGCGGAAATAAATACAGGGTAATCGTCCGAATCCATTTCAACCGCCAGATGGCATTTATTCGTTATGTGCTAACACACAGCGAATACGACAAGGGCAATTGGAAAGTTGACTGCTGATGGAGATAGGGAAATGACGACAGTATACGATCCAAATATTTATGGTGACCTATTGCTGGAAGTGAATCCGGGTGCGATCAAAACGGAAGAGGAAAACAGCAAATTCCTCGCAATCATTGATCGGCTAATGAGTAAAGGCGAAGACGAGTTATCACCCGAAGAAGACCGCCTACTCGAGATGCTGGCGGTTTTGGTCGAGGATTTCGAAGAGAAAACCTATAAGATGGGAGAATGGTCGAATCCGCAAGTTGCTCTTCAAGAATTAATGCGGGAGCATGAATTGAAGCAGACCGATATGTTAGATATCTTCGGCTCGCAAGGCGTCGTCTCTCAGGTGCTGAACGGTAAACGTGAAATAAGCAAGGCTCAGGCTCGCAAGCTCTCGGAACGATTCCGTTTGCCGATAGATATATTCATTTGAGTTTCCGAAAAGGTGCCTCGTATTTGTTTTTTGTCTGGTATGACTTTGTCTTATTGAAATGTTGGAGGTTGGTATTATGAGATCATTTTCGTCGATTGGTTGCGTGCTTATTGTTCTGATGGTTTGGTCCTCAAGCATTCATGCACAGGATACAGATGGTTTTCAGCAAGCGAAATTATTGAGTGCGCCGAGAATTGTAGTGCCGACGGAAGCACGAGAAAGCGGTCTTGGCGGCGTTGTAAGAGTGTTGGTCTCGATTGACGAAGATGGCAATGTGAAGTCGTCCGACGCCGTAATCGGGCCTGACTCCGTTTGCAAACAAGTAACGCAGCTCGGACGTAGTCGCCATGCGATTAGCCGCCAAGGAAGCTGCATTGCTTGCAAAATTCACCCCCGCCAGGAAGAACGGACAGGCACAACCATCTTCGATGTGGCTGGATTTTAATTTCAAAGGTAGGGATCGCTCGAAAAGTTCATCCGTAGCGGCGAAAGGAGATGGAAAACGTTACACAATAAAGGGCGACAAGAATTACAGTGCAATAAGTACCGCTCCACCTGATTATAAAGGTCCCGTCAATACCGTAGAAACTGGAGAAACACCAACACCCCAGCCGAATACGGACGCTAATGCCACTTCGAAGTTGATCTCAGGCGGCGTGCTGAACGGTAAGGCGGAGAGCCTGCCCAAACCACCGTATCCGCCTGCCGCACGGGCGGTGAGGGCCTCCGGTGCGGTGAGTATTCAAGTATTGATTGATGAGAATGGCGAAGTGTTTTCAGCTCAAGCCGTTTCGGGCCATCCACTTCTTCGTGCTGCATCCACTGTTGCAGCTTGCGGAGCCAAATTCATGCCTACAAGACTTGAAGGATATCCGGTGAAAGTCTCGGGGATCATTACATACAATTACGTTCCCTGAGATGCTTAGGGAACCTCTTGAATCTTATGAGCTTAAACGAAAGAATAATTGCGGACATTACCGATGCGATGCGGGCGAGGGATGCGGCGCGGCTTTCGACTTTGCGGATGGTCAAGGCCAACTTGATGAACCGGAAGATCGAAAAGGGCGGCGAGTTGACCGATGAAGAAGTGCAAAAGGCATTGCAGAGCCTTGTAAAGCAGCGGCGCGATTCGATCGAGCAGTACGAAAAGGCCGGGCGGAGCGAGTTGGCGGCGAAGGAGGCTCTTGAGATCACACACATCGAAGCTTACCTGCCGCAATCGGCGACGCCGGAAGAGATCGAGCAGGCCGTTGCCGAAGCGGTCGTCGAAACCGGTGCGACTTCGATGAAGGAAATGGGTGTTGTGATGAAAGCGGCTCAGTCGAAACTCGCTGGCAAGACCGCCGATGGCAGGCTGGTTAGCGAGTCGGTAAAGGCAAAACTTCAATAGAATAAACACTACCTTCTCCTATCTGCTCGCCTGCGAACAAATCCGGTTGACCACAACAATGTTTAGGAATAAACTTACACTGATCATTTTCTAACCAACCGAAGAAGAATAGAAACGTCTCCCTATTGAATGGAGGTAGAGCATGTTTCCATCGTTCGCAAAATTCATTTCAACTGTTGCATTGGTTTCCTGTATTGGGCTGAGTCTCGGCCAACTTATCGAACTTCGTTCGCGAGCCGAGAGTCAAGTTGCGACGTTTCGTACGTTCTCACTCATGGGCAAAGGCACGTCGGAGTTGCCCGCGTCGGAGGTTAAACGCGGTCCGGCAACGATCGTGCTGCAAGACGGCTACGATCTTCCCGCTGTTTACGAGCAGGCTCGCCCAATCGGTGAAGCGCGCCCGACGACGCTGGCGAGCGCGGATTTTGACGTGGACGGTTTCGCCGATCTGGTGAGCGGTTACGCGACCGCTGATGGCGGCTACGTTGTTATTCAGCGGGGCAATCCCGAGGCGTTTGCGCCGACACGACCTGAGAATGTCGAGGCCGTGAGCCAGAGCCGTTTTCCGGTCGCGTTTTTGCCCGAAACAAAGGTTATTGAATTCACAACAGCCCCCGATTTTATTGTCGTCGGCGATTTTGACCGCGACACAAATCCCGATGTGATCACTGCTTCGCGCGGCGACAACTTGTTACATTTTGCAGCGGGCGACGGAAAAGGCGGATTCGCTGTGGAAAGAGCCATTGCAATGCCCGGACGCGTGACCGCGTTGACCGCCGGACAAATTGATTTGCCGGATAACCTGAGTGATTTGGTGGTGGGAATTGAAGGTGAAAACGGAGCTTCGCTGCTTGTTTATGAAGGTGCCAATGGAATTGCGGATGTACCTTTGCGTTATTCGCTCAGAGCACCGGCACAATTTCTTGCACTCGGTGAATTAGACGATAGCCCGTGGAGTGATTTGGCGATTTTGGCAGACGGCAACGTTTCGATACTGCACGGACGTAACCAACGCGAAGGCGTTGAATCCGCGAAAGGTGCGGCGGCTCGAATGGAAAAAATTTCATTGCCTTTTGCGGCACACGCGATGGCACTTGGCGGATTTATTTATGACCGCGAAGGACACACGGAAATTGTTCTTCTCCGCGGAGACGGTTCGGTTGGTTTTGCGACACGCGGGACACTCGATACACGTCCGTTCACCGTTGCCGAAGCACAAGAACGGAGGCGAATTCATATTTCGGGCGAAAATATCAAACCGCTCTATAATTGGAATCGAAGCAACACTGAATCATGGTCGGTTGAGGAAAATCTGAGCGTGATGGATTCTTCTTTTGTTCGTCAAACCGGAAATCTGAGTGCACCCGTAATGTTCAGTGCAAACCTTTCAGGACAAGCGGCGGATGATTTAGTCGTCGTTGACGCGGCAGCGCAACAACTAAAGGTCTTTGCCGTCGAAGCTCCGCCCAAAGTGGATGGCGAATTTGTCTCTTTCGCCGGCCGGCGCACACAGATGTCCTTGCCCGCAACTTCCGCACCCGTCGCGGCTTTGTCAATGCGCGTCAGTCTGCACGTCCGCCCTTAGTCTTTTTAGGCGCCGGCAGTGACGCACCGGAAGTGATTCCCTCCGCTCCTTCGGCTACGTTTGTCGTCACCAAAATAGCCGACACCAATGACGGCACGTGCAACGCCGATTGCAGTCTACGCGAAGCCCATGTTGCGGCTAACGGCGCAGCCGGGGCCGATATGGTCACGCTTCCCAACGGAACATACCAGCTAACCATCGCCAACGGTGGCGGCACCAATGAAGACGGCGGAGCAAACGGCGACATTGACGTAAATCAGGATTTGACGCTCAACGGCACGGCGGCGGCCACGACCATCATTCAGGCTGGCACGACCACCGCCAACGGCATTGACAAGGTATTTGGCCTCAATCCGATTTGCGCAGCGTCGGTGAGCCACTCGTGGAACAACGTGACCGTCAGGTTTGGCCGCAACACGCAGCCAAACGGCGCGCCCGACATCAGTTTCACCGGCGGCGGCGTGGATTACTGCAACACCGGCGCCGGGACTTTGAGCATTACCAACTCGGTTATCTCGAACAACACTGTCGTCAATTCCTTCGGCGGCGGGCTGAACATCAGCACACTGCCCACCGGCGTCGGGGCCGTCTCGATAACCAACACGACCTTCAATAACAACAGGTCACCCTCCGACACTTTTGATGCCAAAGGCGCGGGCATTCGGGCTAACGGTTCCGGCAATCTGACCATAACCGGCACTACCATCTCCAATAATCAGACCGGCGCGACGCCCAATATCGGCTCCTCCGCGTTGGGCGGCGGCATGCATATTGATCAGCCGACGGGCTCGATTATGATTCACAGCACCACGATTTCCGGCAATACAGCGCAGCGGCACGGCGGCGGCGTCGCCATTGACAGACCCGACGGACTCGCTACTTCAGCCGTGACCATTGACCAAGCCAGCGTCATCACCGGCAATACCTCAAATGGCGGAGACACCGTAGGCGGCGGCGGTCAGGGCGGTGGAGTTTACGCCAACGTCAACGCGGCCGGCACGGTCACGCTCACGGGCATCACCATTACCAACAACGCAACACTGGCCTCGGGCACCCCGCGTGGCGGCGGCGGCATTGCCTCTAGTCTCGGTAGCATGAACATCAGCTTTTGCAGGATTGTCGGAAACACATCCAGCCAGGGAACCGGCATTTTCAAGACCAATGGCGGCGGCACGGTGACGGCCACCAACAACTGGTGGGGCTGCAACGCAGGGCCGGGCAGCGCAGGTTGCGATACGGCGATTCTTCAAGCGGCTCCGAGCGTTTTGACCACCAGCCCACGCCTCAACCTGACGCACACCGGCTCACCGTCCACGCTCTTGGCAGGACAGGCATCCACCTTGACCGCCAGTTTTCTTCTCAATTCCGCCGGTACGCCAATCTCGGCGGCCAATCTGGGGCCGATGATCTGCCGGCCTATTACGTTTAACGGCGCTGTGCTTGGCACGTTGTCGGGTGCACAAACCACGATTCAACCGGCTGGCACAGCTACTGCCACTTTTACATCAACAGGTGCCGGTGCCGGCAGTGCAAATGCCGTTGTTGACAACCAGACCACAACCGCGCCGATCACCATAACCAATACCGCATCTTGGGACGGTTCGGCGAGCAGCGACTGGAACACGACGGCAAACTGGGCGACCAATGCGGTACCGTCGGCGACAAACGATGTCAGTCTGCCCAGTACGGGCGTGACAAACCAGCCGAACCTGAGTGCGAGCGACGCGACCGTGCCTAATCTGGCGGTTGGAGCTAACCGGACATTGACGGTCGGCGGCGGCCGTACGCTGACAGTGACGGGCACGCTGACGATGAACGGCAACAACATCGACGCGACGGCTGGCACGCTGGAGATAGGCGGAGCTGGCACCGTTTCGCGAACCTCCGGCGTTGTTCTCGGGCCAATGCGAAAAATTGTAACTTCGGCTCCTCTGCAAATTGCGGTGCCGCAGTTTGTCTTCACATATCCGCTGGGCACTTCCACGGGATTTTCACCTTTGACTGTCGATTTCACTGCCGGCAGCGGTTCGCTGACGGTCGCGGCAGTCGGCGGATTAGCACCTTCGACACCAGCGCTCAATGCAGCGACGACGCTAAATCGCCACTGGCTGATGACCGAAACTGGAGCCTTGACCGCCAGTATGACGTTTAATTACCTTGCTGGGGACGTGGCCGGCACAGAGACTAACTACGTGATGATACGCGCTACGCCGGGTGCTCCTCCTGTAAGATTTGCGAATGTTGCACCATGCCCCGGCGCCGGTTCGCCATGTGTCAATACGGCGGCAAACACGATCTTTGTTGCCGGTGTCGAGTCATTCGCCAATGCCTGGACTGCCGGCGAGCCGTTAGCACCGACAGCGGCAAATGTCAGCGTATCGGGGCGTGTATTAGCGGCTAACGGCAGAGGTGTGAGTAACGCGGTTGTATCGCTGATTGGTATAAATGGCGTTTCCAAAACTGCACGCACGAGTTCATTCGGTTATTACCGGTTCGAAGATGTGCGGGTGGGTGAAACATACGTTATCAGCGTCGATTCGAAACGTTATCGGTTTGCACCACGGACGATGAATATCGCGGACGAATTGGCTGATCTCGATTTTGTAGCCGAACCGTAGAATTCGGAAAGGCAGCAAACGGGTGGATCAGCCGAAGATATTTCGCACCTTTTCGATAAACGATTCGTCGTTAAAATCGGTGTCTTCGACCTCGGCGAGCTGTTCGAGCAGTTTTCTTTGCTCCTTAGTCAGCGTCTTTGGCGTTATTAGCGTGACGGCGACGAAAAGATCGCCTTTGCCGCGTCCGCCGAGTGCTGGCATTCCCTGGGATTTGATACGAAAGACGGTTCCGGTCTGTGTTCCCGCAGGTATTTTCAGGTCTTCGTCACCGTCCAGCGTTTTGACCTTCATCTCCGTGCCGAGCGCGGCCTGGGCAAATGTTACAGGCACGGCCGAATAAAGATTCGCTCCCTGGCGTTCGAAAACGTCATGTTCCTTGACGTGCAGCACCACGAACAGATCACCAGACGGGCCACCATTCGGGCCGGCTTCGCCTTCGCCAGAGACGCGCAGGCGCGAACCGGTTTCGACACCAGCCGGAATCTTGACCTCAAGCGTTTTTTCTTTTTCGATACGGCCTTGTCCTCGGCATTCTTTGCACGGAGTACGAATGATCTGGCCGCGGCCCGAACAGTTTGGGCACGTACGCATCACGCTGAAAAAACCCTGCTGGTAACGTGTCTGGCCGCTTCCCTGACAAGTGATGCAGCTTTCGGCTTTGGTACCTTTTTCGGCACCGCTTCCGTTGCATTCGGCACAGCCTTCTAGCCGAGGTATCCGCAGTTTCTCTTCCTTGCCGTTTGCGGCGTCTTCAAGCGTGATCTCAAGATCGTAACGCAAGTCGGAGCCGCGTTGGACCGTCCTGCGACCACCGCCGCGTGATCCAAACATGTCGCCGAATCCGAACATATCGAATATGTCTTCGATATTCGAAAAGCCAGGATCGAAACCAGCTCCGGCACCCGCAGCCGAATGTCCGAAACGATCGTACGACGCTCGCTTTTCTGAATCGGAAAGCACGGCATAAGCCTCGGCACATTCTTTGAATTTCTCTTCAGCGGTATGATCGCCCGGGTTTTTATCGGGGTGATGCTGTACCGCCAATGTGCGGTATGCCCGCTTTATCTCAACTTCGGTCGCGGTGCGGGCTACGCCCAAAACTTCGTAATAGTCTCTCTTTGCCATAAAGCTTCGTAAACTGGAACCTGGAACCAAAAATAGCGCCAGCCCAAATGTATGAACTGACGCTCTTTTTAATTTTGCGTTATTTCGCTTTTTTTCTCAAGTCACGGCGAATTAGACAGCCGTGAGCATTGCTTCCGTAATCTTGCTTGACGTTTCTTCGACCAGCGCCATCGCCCGTCCGATCGCGGCGATATCCTCGGATTGAACGGTTTCTTCGGCAGTACCAAGGACCCCGTTGATCTCTTGCTGAAATTCCAGCGGGAAGCCTTTTCCGACTTCGGCCATTGCCTTGCGCGCGTTTCGAACAAGATTTTCCAAACGGTTTCTCTGGTTGATCAGTTCGCGTTCGCCACGGTCCTTTTCAACCGATGTCTCCGCTTCCATAATCAGGCGTTCGATCTCGCCCGGTGCGAGTCCCGACGAAGGCGTGATCTGCATTGCCTGTTCGAGACCAGTCATCTTGTCTTGAGCAGAAACGTTGACGATTCCGTTGGTATCGATCTCGAAGGAAACATCGATCTGCGGAACGCCGCGCGGTGCCGGCGCTATGCCGACGAGTTCGAACTTGTTCAAACTACGGTTTTCGCGGGCAATATCGCGTTCTCCCTGCAAAATATGGATCTCCACCGTCTGCTGGTTGTCGACGACGGTCGTAAATGTCATCGTGTTCTTCAGCGGGATCGACGAATTGCGCGGTATAAGCTTAACGAACAGGCCGCCGCGTGTTTCAAGACCGAGGCTGAGCGGCAAAACGTCGAGGAGGACAATGTCCTTGACGTCACCGGTAAGCACGCCGCCCTGAATGGCCGCACCCATCGCAACGACTTCATCCGGGTTGATCTCGGCGGAAGGTTCTTTGCCGAATACATCAGTCACAGTTCGGGCGATGATCGGCGAACGTGTCTGGCCGCCGACCAAAATCACTTTGTCTATTTCGTTGGGCTTGAGCTTTGCATCCCAAAGAGCCTTCTGACACGGCTCGACAGATGCATCGACGAGATCCTGTACGAGTTCTTCAAATTTCGCACGCGTAAGATTTGCGTTGATGTGCTTCGGACCGGTCGCATCGGCCGCGATGAACGGCAAGCTGATGTTCGTTTCCGATACGCTCGAAAGCTCGCATTTCGCACGTTCGGCTGCTTCCTTCAAACGCTGAAGGGCGAGGCGATCACCCTTAAGATCTAAGCCGCAATCGGCTTTGAATACTTCGACAAGCCATTCGATAATTCTCTGATCGAAATCTTCGCCACCGAGAAACGTGTTGCCTGACGTCGCGAGAACCTCGAAAACACCGTCGTTAATCTCGAGGATCGAGATATCGAACGTACCGCCGCCGAGATCGTAAACCGCTATCTTTTCACTTTTATTTTTGCCAAATCCGTAAGCCAGAGCCGCAGCCGTGGGCTCGTTAATGATTCGTTCAACCTCGAGGCCGGCAATCTTCCCGGCGTCGCGAGTCGCTTGCCGCTGCATGTCGTCAAAATACGCGGGAACGGTGACGATCGCTTCTCTGATCTTGTCACCAAGAAATTCTTCAGCCGCTAACTTTAGACGCTGAAGCACGATACCGGAAATCTCTGGCGGGCTGTAAACACGGTCAAGGACCTTGATGTGAGCGTCACCATTCGGGGCTTCGACAATCTCAAACGGAACAGTCTCGCGCATCTTTTCTACTTCGGGCGCATTGAATTTGCGTCCGATCAGCCGCTTGACGGCATAGAGTGTATTCGCCGAATTTGTAACGGCCTGACGCTTGGCGATCTGACCGACCAGACGTTCGTCCTTGTCCGTAAAACCAACAACGGAGGGCGTGGTTCGGCCGCCTTCTTTGTTGGAAATGATCTGCACGGTTCCGCCTTCGAGTACGGATACGCAGCAGTTTGTTGTGCCCAAATCGATTCCGATTACTTTGCTCATCTGGTTAATTCCTTTGAGGTTGATCTAGTAGGATTGATAATGCGGGGATTTACTTGTCGTCTGGCGATTCAATCAGACCTTCCGGCCCGAAATCGGCCGTCATGTCGTTGAAGTCGTCGTTATCGTCTATTTCTTCCGTATCGTCCAAAAAGACGATGTCGTCAAAGCCGTCAGCGGCTTCTTTTTTCGGAGGCTCGCTCGGCAGCGATGGCTGCGAAACTTTTACCATTGCGTGGCGAATAACATTATCACCGATGCGAAAACCGCGAAGCAGTTCCTGCGAGATGGTATTTGGCGGGAGATCAGTATTTTCTTCGATCGCAACGGCTTCGTGAACATGAGGGTCGAAGAGCTGGCCGACCGTCGGGATAGGCATTATTCCCATGCCCGCTAAAACTTCGTTCACCTGCTGATTAACAAGGACGATACCGTCAAAGAACTGAACAATTTCGTTTCGCTGTTCATCGGACATGTCACAGGCGAACTTCAAGGCCCGATCGAGATTGTCAAGGGCTGGCAGCATTTGGGTCGCAAGATTGCGTAGCTGCTTTTGAAACGTATCGCCGCGCTCGCGTTCGGTGCGAGCTTTGTAAGCATCAAAATCCTTCGACCGCCGCTGGGACTTTTCAAAGAACTCCAGTCGCTCGGTTTCCATCGTCGTGATCTTACTTTTGAGCTGAGCTATTTCCTGTTCGAAATTCGTAACGCCCGAGAGATTCGACACTGCAGACGGCGTAACGGCCGGAACCACGGTTACAGGTCCTTTCTCCGCGGTATCCTGCTTTAAAAAATCCGGGAGTTCGCCGTCCTCGAAATCCGCAGCGATCTCGATGAACGTCGTCTCTGCCGTAATATGCAGATCCTTTTCCTTAGCCTCAAGCTCTTTGATAAAGTCGTCGACCGAGGTTGATTCGTCAACGGCATCGTCTTCCGAAAGCTCGAAGGAATATTCTGAATTTTCTGTTTCTTGATTTGGGTCCATTACAAATCAGGCGAATCTGCTTGAATATAATCTAATATCTCGAAATAACCTGGTGTTGCTTTTTATTGATTGTCCGGTCTATAAATCACCGAACGTCTGGTAAGTCGGATCTTCTTTAATTTAAGGTCCGTACTAATTGTTTGAAGCATCTTTCGACATCATCTTTTCGAGGACACGTGCGACGTAAGAAACGATCGAGATCATTCTTGCGTATTCGATCCGCGTCGGGCCCAGCACGCTGAGGGTTCCGATCGCCGAACTGTTGCCTATCCGGTAAGGTGCCGAAATCAGCGTGCAGTTCTGAAATGAGGGTGTGCGGTTCTCGCTGCCGATAACCACCTGAACGCCGCCCTGTGTTGAATGATCGCGAGCGATACATTCATTCAGGATTTCGATCAGCCGTGATTTTTCGCCTATCGTCGAAAGCAGTTCCCTTAATCTTTCAAGATCCGCAAAATCGCTTTTCTTTAAGATATTCGACGTGCCGTCAACGAAAACTTCACCGAGCTTGTCTTCTTCGTTCTCGATACTCTGTGAACAAAGAATGACGGCTGTCTGCAGCAATTTATCGAACAAGGCCTTCTCTTCGTGCATCAATTTGATGATATCCGCACGAATTTCAGAGAGGCTCTTTCCGGAGAATTCCGCATTTAGGTAGTTAGCCGTGCGTTCGAGTTCTTCTTTGGTAAAGGTAACATTCAGCCGAATTATCCGGTTATGGACAATGTTCGGTTTTGAAACCAAAACCACAAGAATTCGATTCTCGGAAAGATTTACGAATTCGATATGCTGCAAGCGGTCGCTGGCCAGGCTTGGCGAAACCACGATACCTACATTATTTGAAAGAGCTGACAGCAACTGTGAGGTCCGTTCCATCAATCTGTCCGGTGCCGAAGAGAGGTCGTTCGCGTTCAAACCGAATTCGCCGCCTATGCGTTGAAGATCATCGTTTGAAATACTAAGAACACCGAGCAGATTATCAACAAAAAACCTGTAGCCGCGGTCGGTCGGTACGCGTCCGGCTGATGTGTGAGGCTGTTCCAGAAGACCAAGGTCTTCAAGTTCACCCATCACGCTGCGAATTGTTGCCGAGCTTAAACCCGAAGCATTGGCAAATTTTTCCGCAACCGTTTTCGAACCGACAGGCTCACCCGTAACAAAATGTTCGTTAATTATCGCTGAGAGAATGGTTCGTCCACGAGAGTCGGGAAAATTCAGGGCTTTCTCGACTTTAAGGTTTGGTTCGAGGACAGGCATCTTATCACGGTGAGTTTGTCGCACACCGCGCTGTAGCGGTATGCTTCCCTATAAAAGAATTAGCATTTTGGCGTGCCTTATGTCAAGAATTAATAGTTAAACTGTGATTAACAACTTTAAGCCGGACGACGTGTCCGCGATACGAGATCAGTACCGCGAGGCGTTCGAGGCACTTAATAAAAACCATAAAGCTCCCGAGATCGACGTCAGATTTTACCCATATATAGGAATAAATCACACGATCCGCGTCCGCGAAGGCAAGGTTTTTGTCCGCATTGCCGAGGTATGCCGCGACATGCCACCGCTCGGCCAGCAGGCACTTGCTTACATACTTGTAGCAAAACTTCTCCGCAAACGTGTGCCGAAAAATGCTCGGGAAGTCTATTCCAGCTTCATAAAAACCGCCGAAATGCGTGAGCAAGTGACAGAGAACAAACGCTCACGCGGTCGAAAGGTCGTCTCGACCGATAAAGGTGACTTTTTTGACTTGTCCGCCGTTTTCGACAAACTGAATCGGGTGTATTTTCGCGGTTCGATTGCGAAACCGGTACTTACCTGGTCGGCCAGGAAGACTTACCGAATCCTCGGCCATCACGACGCGACGCACGATACAATCGTCGTCAGCAGATCGCTCGATGCACGCGACGTGCCGCAATATGTTGTCGAATACATCGTCTTTCACGAAATGCTCCACATACATCACCCGACCGTCCACCACAACGGCCGCCGCTACAACCACACGCCCGTGTTTCGCCGCGACGAAGAAAAGTTTGCCTATTTTGAAGAAGCCGAAAAGTGGATAGAAAAGAACGTGCGGAAATTGAAGCGGAATGCGAAGAAGAAATAGTCGCCACAGGGTCAGTACGACGTGCCACGTCGGGTTGATGGTTACAATCTAGGGCTTTGCCTAGAAATTGGTCGCCATAGGCGACAGGAATTGATCACTCTTTCCCAAGTTGCGCAATTATCGAACCGATCAGGCCAAAGCTTGATAAAGTCGCTCTATGCATACCTTGCTCATCAAACCAGGTTGCGGTAAATGACCGTTGCGACAGTGGAGCTGTTTCGTCCTTTCTCTCGCCGAGGGTATCCACTATTGCGGCAGCCGGGTCAATCTCGTTGGCGATAGTTATCGCTGAAGCAGTGGTAATCTCAAACCGTTTAAATCTCTCGATTTTTGTGATATTTTCGCCCGATTGTTTTGCAGTGAGGCATTTCCAGACGGTATCGGCATCGCCCACTACAACAATATTTCCGGTAAAGGCAACCGCAAGTTCGCCGTCGCCTGATCTCCAGATGTCGGCTTCACCTTGTTTTTCCTGCGGCACTGCTAAATTGATCTCTTTCGCTATCGACTTTTTCAAGTCTGATGCGTTTTTGACGCTCGCGATCGCAACCGCGTTTTCACCATCGGCGTCGTACTTTACGGTCATAACACGTTCGTCGATCGATTTGAGAAAAAGCTCAGGATCTTCGATAGCGTACGGCTCAAAAAAACTGCTCGAAAAATCGGCGATCAATTTGCCGCTGAGAGAATCAGTCTTAGATTGCACAGTCAGCAAAACGCTTCGCCACGCAAGCCTCGGGTCGATCAGGTTATACCGTGTCGCCGAGACAAATTCCAATGGAACAAATTCGGCGAAGTCATACTCCTGAAAGTTCTCCGCTGTCAACGTTTCGTTTGCGACCTTTGCTACGTCGGGATTTAACCCAATGTCGTATTTATCATCGATTCCCCATTGGGTTTTGGTGGAGGTCCAAGACATATCGGTAACCGTATTTCGCAGCAGTTCGGGTAAAACGCGCGCGATGAAACTCTGAACCTCACTTTCTTCGCTACTGGTTTTCGCCATCGAAATGCCGGCTATATTTGAGATCTGGGCGACTCCATCGGTCGAGACATAACCGGACGCGAGAGAATCAGCAGACAATGCCGTGATCTTCGGATTTTTCGCAATGTCGTCTGTTTCCCCACGTGAAACGGCAAGACATTTTTCTATCGCCGATTCGTCGTTGCCGAAAAAGATGAGGCTCCCGCGAACCAGAGCAAACGCCTTTCTGCCGTCTTGCGATGTCCAAATAAAATATTTCCCGCCGTGCTTCTCGGACGTTTCGAGCGTGACCTCACCGCCGTAAGTTTCGTTGATAAATTCGCCCAACTTGTTCTCAGTAAAGCTCAAAGCCTGATAGTTCCAGGCGTTGGTTTCGGCAACAGCGACAAAACGCGGCTTGAAATTTAGAACCGAATTTTCTTCCGTCACTTGCTGTTCTTTCGTCTCAAAGCCGGTTACGGCAATCGCGAGTTTCATACCGGCTAGCGGCAGAGAAATCGGGCTGAGTCTTCGCTGCGGCCTTGAACGTTTCGTTCTCAGTGACCGCTGTGAGCGCTCCGCCGAGATCGTTCGTTTCCAAATAAACAAGCGCGTCGGTGGGAATGAAGGTGCGGAGATCGGTCGGCTTCGAGCCGCAAGATAGGTTCACCACAGAGACACAGAGGCACAGAGCAAGAAAATTGAAAATGGAGAATTGACAATGGAAAATGGAAAGATTAGAGATCGACATTTTCCATTTTCCATTTTCCATTTTCAATTTCCTCTGTGCCTCTGTGGTAATATTCTTTTCCATGACCAACAACATTTTCGCAGATAACATCTTAAAGGGTAAAGTTGCGTTTGTAACAGGCGGCGGCACGGGCATTACGGGCGGTGTCGCTCGGGCGTTTGTCCGGCACGGGGCAAAGATCGCTATTACGAGCCGCAAGGAAGAAAATCTGATTGCCCAGAAACAGTTCATCGAAGAGAACGGCGGCGAGTGTTTCGCGGTTGCAGCCGACGTTCGGGACTTCGACGCAGTCCAGAACGCCATCGCTAAGACAGTCGAGCATTACGGTAAGATCGACATTGTCGTTAATGGAGCGGCCGGAAATTTTCTTTGCGCGGCTAATGAGCTTTCGCCGAACGGGTTCGGTACTGTCGTTGATATCGATACAAAAGGCACATTCAACGTCTGCCGTGCCGCTTTCGAGGAGTTGAAAAAATCGCAGGGCCAGATACTGAATATCTCAGCGACGCTTCATTATCTGGCTACTCCGATGCAGATTCATGTGTCTGCCGCAAAGGCCGGAGTTGATGCGATAACGCGGAATCTCTCGGTAGAATGGGGCCGTCACGGCATTCGTGTCAACGGTATCGCCCCAGGTCCGATCGAGGACACCGAAGGCATGAAACGGCTGCTGCCCGAAGGCTTAAAAGAAAAGATCACGCGGAAAATTCCGCTCGGTCGATTTGGCCGGATCGCCGATATTGAGAATGCCGCTCTGTTCCTGACATCCGATGCGGGAAGCTACATCAACGGCGTGACGCTCGTGGTTGATGGCGGTCAATGGCTTCTCGGCACGAGTTTAGGTTAATTCGGCCGACGTCTCGCTGGAGGTGGAGGTGAGGCTAAAACCGTCGTTTCATTTTCAGTCATCGGCATAACCTCGCTCTCATCAGCCGCCTTCTCCTTTTCACCCAGCAAAGCACGCAGGATCATCATTTTCGCAAGAATTCGAACCTCCGAGCGGTCGAAGCGGTTCGTGAGGTTCTTTGTTTTGGTGAAGTCAGCTCTTGCAAGCGTCCTCAGCGTCGTTTCGGCCGTTCCAAGTTCACTGGTAAGGCCACGGACCATTTGTCCGCCGAATGCTCCGACCTGAACCTCGCCTTCGTCAATCATTTCACCGGCAACATCGATAAATTCACCCACTTTAACAAACGCCGACAGCGTCTCATTCGCACGCATTATCGTGTCTTCCAACAGCGGAAAAGCCTTGTCCGGATCGGCTTCGGCATAGCCGCTCGCCAACATCAAGCTAAGCAAAAAATCCTGATAATTCCTGGGCGAAGGATTTATCAAGTTTTGTGCGTCCTTCATGATCTCCGAAGCGAGCTCCTTGTCGCCCATTTTTGCAACTTGAGCGGCAAGAGCACTCAGACCAAGGATCTTTTTGTCTTTACCGGGCGTTTGCATAAGAATTCGTCTGGCCTGCGTAACGATCTTTTCACGTTCTTCCTTTGGAAGCTGCTTTGTGCCCAATTTTTCAACATCCTCTCGAAGCTGCTTTTCTAGCTTTTCACGTTCCGCCATTGTGCGTTCGTATGGAGAATTTGAAGAATTTGATGCTGTATTACTCGCAATTGCGACCGCATTGGAGGCCACGTCAACAGCATTTGCGGAGTTACCTCGCGATCCACTATTTCGCGTCCTGAATTTCGCGCGTATTTGCGCCGCTCGGGCAGGATTATACTTTTCAATCTCGGTGGCATAATGGAGGCCGCCCGCATCCTCGCTGCTGTTGTTAAGGATTGCCTGAGCAAAGACATCGGCAAGGTCACGAAGTTCCTGCTGATTCAAAAGCGGCTTTTTGCCGCCTTCCTGTTTGGATTTATCGAGCGTGTCGCCGGCGATGTTCAAAAAAGAACTTAGCACCCAGTATTCACTTGCCCCATTCTTTCCGTTTCTAATTTGGCCGAGAATAGCAGCCGCAAATTCGGCTCCTTTATCCGCGTCTTTTTCGTAGATCTTTTTCAGCAGCTCCATGTGCTGGTAATTAAACCCTTTGTCGATGGATTTTATGGCAAATTGGGCTGCTTTCGCGGCATTAGTTTTAGCAACCTGAGTCATTAGCTGAATCTCAAAATATTGATCGCGATTCTCCATCTGCTTTCGAAATTCGGGGTTGGTTAATACTTGCAAGCTATCCAAATAAAAGCCGAAAGCAAGCTCGGGGTCGTGCTCGGCAAGGCTCATTGCGATCTGCTGACGCACCTGCATCGCGGTTTGAAATCTTCGTGAAATACGCGAACGGTCGCTGACATCGGCAAACATTCCACCGCGATAATCTTCGGTTTCGTCGAGCTCGCCCATGGAATTCATCTGCATGTCGTACCGCATAAGCAATTCCTTGAAATCGCCAAACGCAGTCAGGTACATCGAGCGGGCCTCTTTTTCGTCATGGAACCACATCAGGCTCGCCAATTCGGCCGAAAAACTAATGCGGTTTTCGAGTGTCCGAAGGTTGTTCACGTCAGCCATCGTTTCGCGCAGAAAGGCCACGGCGTCCTTCTTTAATTTTTCCGGATCATCGGTCGGTTTCTTTTCAACGGCGATCTGCGCGTTGGTAAACTCCGCCAGAAAAAGGGTAAAGGACAATAAAAACGCTCTGTAGGACAATTTCATTCAGCCTCCTTAAAACACCCGACTATGATAAAGTGATTGCATGCAATAAGTAAATAAAGAACGTATCAGCATAATGATTTTGCTTCGTATAGAAAAATGCTTTTGGTTATCGACAATTACGATTCATTCACATACAACCTCGTTCAGTATCTCGGCGAGCTTGGTTCGGCCATGAGGATATTTCGCAATGACGAGATCACGGTCGACGAAATAGATAACCAACTAAAACCCGAAAAGATCCTTATTTCTCCGGGACCTGGAACACCGGATAACGCGGGGATCACGCTCGAAGTATTGGCTAGATTTGCCGGGCGTATCCCGATGCTTGGTGTTTGTCTCGGCCATCAGGCGATAGGACAGCACTTCGGCGGCAACGTCGTCCGTGCGCCTGAGCCGGTGCATGGCAAACCAGTCGAAATAAGGCATGACGGGAAAACGATCTTCAGCGGCATTGAGGATTCTTTTAATGCCGGACGCTACCATTCGCTTGTGGTCGATCGCGAATCGTTGCCTGACTCGCTTGAGATCTCAGCCGAGTCGCCGGACGGTTTGATCATGGGCCTTCGGCATCGCGAGCTGAAGATCGAAGGCGTTCAATTTCATCCTGAATCGATCCTGACCGAGCACGGCAAAAAGCTGCTGCAAAACTTCCTCGAACTCTAAAATGAATCTTCTCTCGCCATTCGGATGGCTCTACGGCCGGGTCGCAAACGTGCGGAATTCTCTGTATGATCGCGGCACGTTTGCTTCACATTCACTTGGCGCGAGGACGATCAGCATCGGCAACATCACCGCCGGCGGCACAGGAAAAACGCCGCTTGTTGCGTTGGTTGCTGAGATGCTGGCTGAAAATGGCGAGAAGGTCTGTATTCTGACGCGAGGCTATGGTCGCGAGAATTCGAAACATCGTGTACTCGTTTCCGATAGCGAAAAGGTTCTCGTCGATGAAAAAACAGGCGGTGATGAGCCAGTTGAACTCGCCCATAAACTCATCGGAAAAGCAGTTGTAGTTGCCGATGCAGACCGCATCGCGGCTGCAGAATGGGCGTTGGAAAAGTTCGGCGTAACAGCGTTCGTCTTGGATGACGGCTTTCAGCACAGGCGGGTAAAGCGTGATCTGGATATAGTTTGCATTGATGCGACCGATCCTTTCGGCGGCGGTGAAGTGCTTCCGGCCGGCGGGTTGCGCGAGCCGCTTGCAAACCTGAGGCGTGCGGACGCGGTTGTGATAACAAGATCGAACTTTGCTGAAGATATTAAAAATCTTAAATTTCAAATCTCAAATCTAAATCCTGCCGCTCTGGTCTTTCTGTCGGAGAATCGCATCGTCCGTTTGCAGACGCTCGAAGAATTTCACGCAAAGACGCAAAGTTCGCAAAGTAGCTCGAAACAGGAGCAAGTTTTCGTTTTTTGTGCGTTGGGAAATCCGAACAGCTTTTTCGAACAATTAAGGCGTGAGAATTTCGATCTTGCCGGCACGGAACCTTTTCCCGATCATCATTTCTACACTCAACAAGATATTGGCCGTTTGGAAAAACTGGCAAGAGAACGGAAGGTCGATTCTTTTATTACTACGGCTAAAGACGCTGTTAAATTAAAAGATCTGAAATTTGAAATTCCCTGCTACGTCATCGAGATAGAGCCTGTGATCTCGGACGCAGAGCAATTTCGAAAGCTTATCACCGCTTCTTAGTCGGCGGTTCTTTTTTGTCGCCCCAATAGAATGCACGCACGACCAGCACGTAAACAAGTATGCTCAACGCAAGCAAAATAAAAAAGAAAACTACTAACCACGTGGTTGGCGACATCAGGTTTGGATCTCCTCGTTAACTTTCGTTGTCGGCTCAAGCAGTCCCGCAACCAGGCCTTTGCCGCCTTTGTGTTCGATCACGTGCTTGTATAAAACGGTAAAGATGGCTACCAGCGGGATCGCAAGAAAAACTCCCGGAATTCCCGCAACCTGTTCGCCCGCCAGCACCGACAAAATTATCAGAACCGGGTGAAGGTGCAGTCCGCCGCGGACGATTCGCGGATATGTAACGTAATCGTGGACCACGCGAAGCACTACCAGAAAAATGAACACATACAACGCCTTCCACGGATTATCTGAAAAAGCCGCAGTCGTCGTTACGATCAAACCTATCGCAGCCGGCCCGAGCATCGGGACAAACTCGAACACTCCGGCAAGAATACCGAGCAGGAGCGCATATTTTAGACCGATGACATAAAAGCCGATCGTACATATCATGCCGATCAGAAAGCAGGAAATAAGCTGGGCACGCGTATATGCGGCAAGCGTTGTGTTCACGTCCTGCATCACGGCTTCAGCGCGGAACCGCCACGGCCCGGCTGGAAAAACACGCAGAATCGCGAGGCGGATCAAATTGACGTCCTTGAGAAAAAAGAAAGCCAGGATCGGCACCAGTACCAGCCACGGTAAATACGTTACTAGCGCCAGCAGAAAATTTCCAAAACCCGCAGTGATACGTTCGCCGAGAGTGACGGCCTGCTCGTTTATCTTGGCCTGAACATCTTCGGGAATGCGAAGGCGGTCGAATCGGCGGTTGAGGTCGTTAAAACTCTGTCTTATCCCCGCCGCGTAATTGGGCAAACTCGCCCCAAACTCTTTCCCTTGCTCGATGACAAGCGGTGCGAGATTCGAAATACCGAAGCCAAGTACGGCAAATACTGTTACATAAGCGATTAAGATCGCAACCGAACGCGGCATTAACTTCTCAAGATTTTTTGCCTTGAATGGCCTGCGAATCAGTTTGACCAAGGGCGAGATCAAATACGCAAAAAATATCGATAGCACGAGTAAAAAGAAAAGATAGCTGAGCGATGCAATAATGCTGGTTACATAACCAGCGACGAAAAGCAGGAGCAATGTGATAACCACGACGCGGAAGATCGAGCTTACCGACGGCGAGGACCGATCGAGAGCAACCTTTATCGGCTCTTGCTCCTTTTCAGGGAACGATCGTATTGACGTGTTCGCGCTTGTTTTGTGAATATCTTCGTCGGCCATTATTTATTTGAATTCCCGTTCGTGTTAACTATCTCAATTTCGAGCTTTGAATAGTTCTCGAAATTGAAGCGTTCGGCAAACATCTTGAAGCTGCCCAGTTCCCACGGAGAATTTGCACCTATTATGATGGCTTTACCATCGTCGGACAGTCGGCGACGATTAGTGTGTGTCGGGGTAAAATCATGAAAAAACTTCTTGTCGTCAGCATCTATTGTGCCCCCGTCTTTTCGCCGGAACACATAAACATAATTAAAATCCGCATTCCGCATTGCCTGTAGATCGCCTTCAAAAGTAATAACGACGGGCTCCGCATTGACTGGCACCGGCGTATCAGCCGACGAATTCACGATCCGCTGATTCGGAGAGCAAGACAGTGTCGCCGCGATGGACAATGATAACAAGGCCGCTTTTATGAAATTGAATTGTCTCATTTCTCAAGCCTAATCTTTAGTTATCCTGCTCGTCATTCGCCATATTTTCCTGCGCATTGCCGGCATTCTCCTCTTCGTCGAGAGTTTGCTTCTCTTCCGGCGTCTCCGGAGCGTCGTCGACAGCGTCCTTTGGCGGCTCACCCTTTTCGTCGCGGATCTTTAGAATGCGGGCTTCGTCGTCTTCATAGACCGTCTCAACCCAGCCGCTTTCGAGGGTCTTCGCAATCATGTCCGTATTCTCTTTCGCATCGGCAAAGATGTAGCTTGCTCCAAATTTTTCGCGGATCAGCGGGCCGGCTTCGTTCGCTTTGCCTTCTGTGATCTCGAGCAGAAGTTTGTAAAGCTCGGGGTTTTCGGAATAAAGATAATTTGGATCAAGACCATAGACGTATCGATGTTTTGTGTCAAAAAAGAAAAGCTTTGGAAAATCGTCCCAGTTGCAATTAAATATCCTCGCCTCTGCTGGAATATTTTCTTTACCGTTGGCATCAACGCCTGTCGCCCACTCCATTACACGCCGGTATTTGTCGTTCGGTTCATTACCAGCGATCGTGCCCATCAATCCGGGCTGATCTACACCAAAACGCGTAAACCCGACATTGTTAACAAAGAAATAGACGACCAGCACAAGCCCGAGCGTCCAAACGGCAGCCTGTTTCGCAGTTCCAAAAAGCTCTTCTTTTTCCGTTTTCTTGTCGGTATCCAGGTATGGCTCGATCTCGCGTTTGAAATCGTCCGGGAGTTGTAAGATGCTCGGAGTTCGAAAAGCCTGCCAGCTAAACGCCGCAAATAGAACGGCAAACGGAGGAAAATATTCGGCAAACCGCTTTGATCGAAACTGGGCAGCGAGCAAAATCGAAACGAACATCAGAAAAAACGTCGCCTTCTCCGGCAGCTTTCCGTTTTTCGGCATAAACAGAATGTAGCCGATCAGCATTGCGAGCATCGCCACCGGAAAATGCGTCAGCAATTCCAGTCCCGTGTACGGATACCACTCGTCGCCGACCGCAACCGCAAAATCGCTGCTGACCTTTATCTTTGTGTAGGCATGCTCCCAAAATAGCAGCAAATTATTGGGGAAATATGGGTTAATAATATTCCCGGCAACCATGCCGCCGAATGTGTACGCAAGCGGCCGCCATTCAAAACGCCGTTCGTTCCAGGCGATGATCAATACCCATATCAAGGCGGCAAAAAGCAGCAGCGGAAACAGACTGTACGTCCAGACAAACGCGAACATCAGCGGCAAAAGCCACACGTACTTTCGCTCAAAGAGCAGATAGATTCCGGCAATTGTAATAACTATCGTCAGTGGCGGGGCCTTTGCCATGTTCATCCGGTAATAGAACATATTCGCGCAGGTGAAAATCGCCGCAAGCCAGATCAGCGGATACTCGATCTTGTAACGATGGATCATCCAATAGACCGAAAATATCGCGAGCGTCGCGAACACTACGGTTGCGACCTTTGCCGCCATCACTGGCTCAAAGAACCACAAGAACGGAATCTGCAGCAGGTGGAAAAGAAAGTGATGATCGTTGTAATGCTGCGGATTCAGCACCGTCAACGGCAGCCATTCAAAGGTCGGCAGCCACTTCCCTTGCGAGAAGTTCTGCCACAGAAGCTGGCTCCATTTAATGTGGTAATAGCCATCCCAATCGCCGCAACAAATCGCCGCCGTGCGAAACTGCAAAAAGCTCATCACCATCGCGATTGCGATCAAGGCAAATATCAGGTAAACAAAGCGTGTTGCGTCGTCCGATTCCAGGTATTCGCGCCATGTCGGCTTGGTTTTTACGGTACGGTGGCGAGGCGTTTCAGCCGAAACTTTGTCATCGCGTTGGTCTAAAATTTCTTCCATTATTGCGTTGTAATTACTACAAATTAATAAGGAAAAGTATCACAAACCCAACGAGAATATCCACACAGCCCGTTTGAGTCACTGCTTCAGAATGCTTTTTTGACAACAGTTTGCGCATTCCGCCCGCAAAATTTAGAATCAAAAGTTCGTTATGTATCCGAAAGGCAATCTTCTATTACCGGCTTCGCACGGCCACCTTGAAGCGATCATAAAAGAGCCGTCGGGCGAACCGAAAGGGGTGGCTTTGGTTTGCCACCCGCATCCGCTCGGCGGCGGAACGATGCATAACAAGGTGGTTTTTCGTGCCGCTGCCGGGCTTGTCGATGCCGGTTTGATAACTCTCAAATTCAATTTTCGTGGCGTAGGTGCGTCAACTGGCGTGCATAATGAGATCGAAGGCGGCAAGCGAAGATGTCCGCGACGCCCTCAATTATCTGATCGAAAATTATCCGGACGAAGAGATCACGCTTGCCGGATTTTCGTTCGGCTCACGAACCGGAATGGAAGTCGGGATGAGCGACGATCATGTAAAAAGGCTTATCAGCATCGGAACGCCGGTCGATAAGTATAGCGATTACGGATTTTTGGCCGGCCTTCGAAAACCGATACTTTTTGTTCACGGCGACCGAGACGAGTTTGGTTCGATAGAAAATGTGCGAACGCTCGTGGATGAAGTTTCAAAAACGACCGAGACGGAATTAGTAGTTTTTGAAAATTGCGGACATTTTTTTGACGAGCATTTGAACGAGCTTCGTGACGCGATACGCTCATGGGTCGAACGAAAGATTCAAACAGGATAACAGGATTCAGGATGATTTTTCGATGCAGTTTATCCCGTTCATTCTGTTCATCCTGTTAACACTGATTTATGGAACACGAATCTAAAAGAGATGCGGCGATACGGTTAACGATGATGCCGCGTGATACTAATGCTCACGGCACCGTTTTCGGCGGCGTGATCTTTAAGCTATATCGACGTCGCCGGCGGTGTTGAGGCCGTGCGGCACACAAAACACGAACGCTTCGTCACCGTGGCGATGAAGGAAGTTATTTTTCACGAACCCGTTTTTATCGGCGACTTGGTGAGCTTTTACGCACAAACGCTCAGAGTTGGAAGGACCTCGATCACAATCCACGTCGATGTCGAGGCCGAACGCTTCGGCAATCACGGCGAGATTGTAAAAGTGACTTCCGCCGAAATTACCTTTGTTGCCATTAACAAAACGCGCGAAAAAGTACAGATAGGAAGATAGTTGCAGGAAGTTGCGGATAGTTGCGATGTTGCGGGAGTTATGGCTAAGTTTAGTAAATTTGAAGAGATACAAGCTTGGCAGAAATCTTTCGAAGTAACAATGCGTATTTATCGGCTTACGACAGTCGGTAACTTTGCAAAAGATTTCGGTTTGAGAGTTCAAATTCGTCGAGCATCCGTTTCGATCATGGCGAACATTGCCGAGGGACACGGGCGAAGAACAAATGCCGAGTTCGCGAACTTTTTGAATTTGTCTCGAGGATCGACTGCTGAAGTTCAATCTCATCTATCTATCGCTCACGGGCTCAACTACGTTACTCAATCGGACTTCGACGAACTTTATAAACAACTTGCCGAAATTTCGAGGATGACCCTGTCTTTGGCTCAATACTTGCGAGCCTCTGACAAATAACTTTCTGCAACTCTGTCAACTATTATCTTATGCCGACTTGGAAATTAGAACTCGAATACGAAGGCACCCGGTATCGCGGCTGGCAGATGCAGCATAACGCGAAGACCGTGCAGGGCGAGATGCAAGACACTGCGCGGCAACTGTTTGCGGGAAAATTCGAGATATACGGTTCAGGCCGAACCGACGCGGGCGTTCACGCTCTGCGGCAGATCGCGCATCTTAAAGTTTCGGAGCTGAAAGCGAACATCACGCCGAAGCAAATCCAATACGGGTTCAACGACCTGCTTCCACACGACATAAACATTATAAAAGTTACTAACGCTCCAGACGATTTCCACGCTCGTCACGACGCAATTGCACGATATTATCTCTATCAAATTTCGACGCGGCGAACTGCAATGGCGAAAAATTTTGTCTGGTGGATAAAAGACGACCTCGACGCCGCCTGCGATGGCCGAGGCCTCAAAGATGCTAGTCGGCAAACATGATTTTCGTTCGTTCTGCGAGACAGAGGATGGCAAAAAGCAATCGACGCTAGTAAAAGTCGAGCGGGCTGAGGTGTTTACCGACGGCGATCTTATCTGCTTCCGCATTGGTGCCTCGCATTTTCTGTGGAAAATGGTGAGGCGAATCGTGGGAATGCTGGCCGAGGTCGGACGTGGAAATTTGACCTACGACGGTTTCGAACGGCTACTGAAATTCCAGTCTGACGCTGCCGCAAAATATACCGCTCCGCCGTCGGGGTTGTTTCTTGAAAAAGTTTTGTACAATGGGGACAAAGCACCGGCGAAAAATGAAGTTCTGGTACGCGTTCGCTGAATATCGACACGCTTGCTTTAGCTGGTCAGTTGTGCCAAATTCAGAGTAATCAGAAGTATCATCAAAATTTCAATCCTTGGAGACATTAATTAATGCCGCGAATTACTGCTGAAACCGCCACTGGCACTGTTGCGTTTGACTGCGACGAAGGCCGCAAACTCGTTTTATGTATTGAGGATAACGGGGTCGATATCCTTCACCGGTGCGGCGGCAATGCCCGCTGTACGACTTGCCGCGTCGAGATAGTGCAAGGCGATCCGGGTCCAATCGGCGATGCGGAACGCGATGTAATGGCGACAAAGCCTGACATGACAGACCACATGCGACTTTCGTGTCAGATCCGCGTGATCGACGATCTGCATTTAAAGGTCATAAACCAGGCGAGCGTCGCCGGGATCGACCCGGGCACGCGGCCCGAGGAATAGTTACGGAGTCCCTGCTTTAGCGGGCAAGTGTTTGGCAAATAGCCGACTAAAGTTGGAACTCCAAGCACTTCAATTGTTACAATAGAGGATCAGTCATTTTGAGGAAGGAGAAATAACAATGGGTTTGAATACTGTTTATAAGGCGAAAAGTTTTGACCTCAGCGATCTGACCGGCATTTCGAACGAGACGCTGGCGATGCATTTCAAGCTTTACGAGGGCTACGTCACAAACACCAACACGCTTAACGAAAAGATCGCCGAACTGATCAAAGGCGGCGAGCTGGACGCGACCAAGACGGCTGCCTACAGCGAAATGAAACGCCGTTTCGGTTTCGAATACAATGGCATGGTCCTGCACGAATATTACTTCGAAAATATGAAGAAACAGGGCACGGGCGACCCGGACAAATCGTCGGCTTTTGTAAAAGCGGCGGAGGAAAGCTTTGGCAGCTACGATGTGTGGAAGGCTGATTTTAATGCCACCGGCAAGATGCGTGGCGTCGGTTGGGCGGCGACCTATCAGGATGCGTCCAATGGCGCGATCTCGAACCACTGGATAAACCTGCACGAAACCGGAAACGTCGCGGGATATACGCCGATCCTGATTATGGACGTTTGGGAACACGCCTTTATCAAGGATTACGCCCCAGTCGACCGTCCAAAATACATCGAGGCTTTTTTCTCGAATATAGATTGGGACGCCGTTATCAAACGGCTCTCGACCGCCGGAAGCGCTCGGGCCTAGCTACAGATCCGAATTACGGGAAAAGCTGGGCGAGAATAATTTCTCTCCCGGCTTTTCCGCGCTTGATTAAGCGTGCTGGATTTGGGGACGTGATCGCTCGATTATTTTCTCAGCCTCAACCTCGGCCGGCAGCGTGCCAAAACTCAGGTAGTTGTCCGAAAGACGCGATATGCAAAACGCCTCGGCCACAAAACTCGGAGCTGTTTTGAGCAGGCAGGTCGCCTGTAAAGCCAGCGCCGTTCTTTCGACGATTCGCCGGGCACGAAACTCTCGATTTTCTGCCCCGGCAAATTCATTCGGCAAACCCGCAATAAATTTATCAAAGACATCATTCATGCCGCGGGCCAAGCTTATTTCATGCAATACAGCGTCGATGCTCTCCGGCTCTTTTTGCATCGATCGAAGCACATCGAGGCACTGCACGTTTCCCGAACCTTCCCAAATAGAATTGACAGGAATATCGCGGTAAAGTCGCGGCAAAACTGATTCCTCGACATAGCCATTCCCGCCTAGCACCTCCATAGCCTCGCCGACTGCAAAGACCGCCCGTTTGCATATCCAAAATTTTCCGATCGCCGTTGCTGCCCGTGAAAACAATCGGGCCCCGTCGTTTGATCTCGATTCGTCAAACCCGCGCGCAAGGCGAAATGCAAGCGCGGTTGCGGCTTCGGATTCGAGTGCAAGATCGGCAAGAAGATTTTGCATCAAGGGCTGCTCGATCAACAGCTTTCCAAACGCGAAGCGATGAGCACAGTGGTGAATGCTTTCCGCAACCGCCCGGCGCAGCGTCGCCGCCGAACCAACCGCGCAATCGAGCCGTGTGTGACGCACCATCTCCATGATGTTCGCCACGCCTCGTCCTTCATCGCCGATGATCTTGGCGAATGCTCCGTGAAATTCGACTTCGCCGGAAGCGTTTGAACGATTGCCGAGTTTGTCCTTAAGCCGTTGAAAATAAGCCGTATTTTTCGATCCATCAGGCGTAAACCGCGGCACCACGAAGCACGACAAACCGCCATTAGTTTGCGCAAGAATTAGAAAGGCGTCGGACATCGGCGCCGAGCAGAACCATTTTCTTCCAGTGATCCGGTATTCGAGATTTCCGTTCAGTTTTTCTGCAAACGTAAGGTTTGAGCGCACGTCGGAGCCGCCTTGTGGCTCGGTCATCGCCATTCCGAGTGTCGCACCGCTTTTTTCTCCAACGGGTAAAAATCGGGGATCGTATTCACTGGAAAGCACTTTCGGCAACCATTCCTCGGCGATCTCAGGCGACAGTCTCAGAGATGGAACAGCAGCAAACGTCATCGTCAGCGGGCAACTCGTCCCTTCGTCAACCTGTTGTTTCAAAAAAGCCAGCACCGAACGAGCAACATATGCTCCGTCTCGTTCGCTGATCCAGGCCAGAGAATGAACCTTGTTTTCTACGGAAACGCGCATCAGTTCGTGATACGCGGGATGGAATTCGACCAAGTCGAGGCGGTTGCCGAACCGGTCATGGGTTTTCAATACAGGCGGGCTCTTATTGACAATATCGCCAAGAGCGAGCGTTTCTGCCGAGCCCAGAAAACGGCCGAAATTTATCGAATGTTCGTTGTTCCATCCGCCGCCATTGTGCTCAGCGGCTTCGCGCAATGCAGCGTCGGACGCAAAAAGATCGTAACCCTCTAAAACCGGCGGTTGATTTGGCGACAAGCCGAATTGAAAATCGGACTGAACCATATAAGCTTCCCGATCCATTTTGCCTGAAGCTCCGATGAAAGAAAACTCGCGAATCGTTTCCCCTGCACGGTTTAGTATTTTGGTACTGACGAATCAACATCTTCCGACCATGCTCGAATACCGCCCCGCAAGTTGATGAGCCGGCCTTCAAAACCGGCGTCCTTTAAATACTGGATCGCCTTCGCGCTTCGCACGCCGCCTTTGCATTGGACGACCGTGGTTTTGCCTTTTTCGATCTCACAGATGCGGTTGACAACCTCGCCAAGCGGGATCAGCTTCGCGTTCGGAATACGTGCGATTTCGTATTCGAACGGCTCGCGGACATCGATAACCTGAAAATCTTCTTCACGGTCGAACAGCGATTTCAATTCGGTTGCTGTTATTTCTTCGATCGCCGGTTTTTCTTCGATCGGTGTTTTCAAACCGCAAAATTCTTCGTAATCGATCAGTTCCTTGATCGTCGGATTATCTCCGCAGAGCGGACACGCTGGATCTTTGCGAAGCTTGAGCTGCCGAAATGTCATCTTCCACGCATCGAACAACAAAAGACGATTGAGCAGAATTCCCTCTGCACCGAGGATGACCTTTATCACTTCGTTCGCCTGTATCGTTCCGACAATTCCCGGCAGCACACCAAGGACTCCGCCTTCGGCACATGACGGAACGAGGCCAGGCGGCGGTGGTTCCGGATAAAGACAGCGGTAACACGCACCCTTTTCTGCCCAGAAGACGCTCGCCTGTCCTTCGAAACGAAAGATTGAGCCATAAACATTGGGCTTTCCGGTCAAAACACTGGCGTCGTTGACCAGATAACGCGTCGGGAAATTGTCGGTGCCATCAACAATAACGTCGAACTCTTTGAATAATTCCAAAGCGTTCTCGCTCGTCAGCCGCGTTTCGAAAGCCTCGATATTCGTGTTTGGATTTATGTCCTTCAGACGATCTGTCGCTGATGCGATCTTTGGTCTACCGACATCTTTAGTCCCGTGAATGATCTGCCGTTGAAGGTTCGATTCATCGACAACATCGAAATCCACGATGCCCAGCGTACCGACACCCGCCGCCGCCAGATACAATCCCAACGGTGAACCCAAACCGCCCGTGCCAATCGTTAAAACGCGGGCCGCCTTAAGTTTTTTTTGGCCTTCTAGTCCGACCTCCGGCAGTATAAGATGGCGCGAATACCGCGCGATCTCTTCATTCGAAAGCTCTGGCAGCTCAACTTTTGCCAAAGCCTCAACCGCCGTGCTTCCGCCCGCGATAGACGGCACGATCATTATCGTTTCGCCATCTTTTACAAGCGTTGCCGGACCATCGAGATGGCGAATGTCTTCGTCGCCGACATAGACGTTAATAAAATTCCGCAGCTTGTCCTGCTCATTGTAAAGATGCTTGCGAAGCTCTGCATGCGTCGCGGTAAGCTCTAACAAAGCGTCTCCCGCGGTAGCCGCGTTTACTTTGATCTCTGAGTTGCCGCCCGCAAACTGCCGCAGCGGCGTCGGTATAACTATTGTGATTGACATAATTTCCCCTTATGATTCTTGCTGTTGATCTACGCGGATAATTGTGTTCATCCGTGTGCATCTGTGGCTATTTCTCTTCTCTCAATCTCTTCCTGGTTAAATTTCGACCGGTCGTTCTCCATTTCCCATGAGAAAATATCGACAACCTTTCCCTTAATCACCGACGCGATCACATACGACCAAACCGGAAGAGCGTGGTCGAGGTCGTATTGCGAAGGCACGGCCGGCGATTCGGGATGTGAATGGTAATAACCGACGACATCCAATTTCTGCTCCCGTGCGTATCGCTCTGCTCGCATCACGTCCCTCGGCAAAATCAGCACACGATTGTGCCGAGCCTCTTCTTCACGTGCGTTTTCGAGCGGAAATGTTTCTAACACAGTTTTTCTTCCGTCCTCGAATTTGCCGATCAGCATGCCGCCACATTCGTGCGGGTAGTCCCGCTCGGCGTGAGCGGTAATGGAACTTATAACTTGTTCATTCAAAACGATCATGATTTTTAAGCCGCGGATTTTCGCGGGTGACGCGGATCGCCACTTTCTTTATGCAGCAGCTTTCGCTTCTTCAATCCGCGTTATCGGCGCGAATCCGCGGCCAATACCTTCTTCTTTTGTTACCAATGCCTGCTCGATGTCCGCCAAGACATCGTTCACATCCTCAATACCGACCGAAATGCGGATCAGCCCTTCGGTTATTCCGATTGCGGCCCGCTTTGCCGGCGAAAGCTCGCGGTGCGTCGCGGTTGCCGGATGGACGATGCCGGTAAAAAGATCGCCGACGCTCGCGGCCCGCGTGCATAAATTCAAAGCGTTCAAAAATCTATACGCCGCCTCTCGCGTGTCTTCCTTCAGCCGGATCGAAACAATTGCTCCGTACTCCGATCCGTGAAATGTGCCGTCCAAGGCCTTCGCCTGCGTGCCTTCAAAGAACTTCGGGTAGATCACGTCGCTGATCTGCGGCAGCTTTTGCAATTACCCGCAAGTCGCTCGGCGTTCGCACATTGTTTTTCCATTCTCAGGCCCAGTGTTTTAATGCCGCGAATATCGAATGTGCTTCCCAAGGACTCAAAATTCCTCCCGCCAAAGTCAAAGCTCCCAGCAACGCAGGTTTGTCAAAATCTTCTTTCGCGATAACAACACCGCCGGTCGCATCGGCATGTCCGCCGAGATATTTCGTCGCACTGTGTACGACAAAATCCGCTCCAAGATCGATCGGCCGGCACAGATACGGCGTCGCAAATGTGTTATCAACAATCAATTTCGCTCCAGTTTCATGTGCGATCGCCGCGCATTCCTCGATATCGCAAACTTTCAACAGCGGATTAGAAAGCGTCTCGCAAATAAGCACTGCCGGTTTGACCTCAAACGCCTTCGCCCGCAAAGCCGCGACATCCGTGAAATCTTCGGTCACCGTCTTGACGCCAAACGCTCCGAAAACCGTGTAAAGAAGCTCAAGCGTCGAGCCGTAAAGATCCCGTGACGCGAGCACGACCGAGCCACTCGTCAATTCACAAGCGAGCAATGCCGCGTGCAACGCCGCCATTCCCGATCCGTAAGCAAAAGCAAACTTGCCATGCTCGATCGTCGCCATCGCTTCTTCAAACGCTGCAACCGTCGGGTTGCCGTAACGGCTGTAAACAAAATCGTTTACTTCGCCATCGACGATGCGGTCGACGTCTTCCATCCGTTCGTAAATAAACGAAGACGATGCGTAGATCGGAGTCGAAGCCGGAACACCCGCGGGTGCGTTTCGCCGTTCGCCGGCGTGTACAAACTGAGTTGCTATCGATAAGTCGGCCATATTTTTTTCTCCCGACAACCGCCAAAAAGAAAAAAGCCCTCGTGCTATTTAAAAGCACGAGAGCTTCTTATGAAATCTCTTTGCAGTTGTTTAGCAGTTTTTTTAGTGGAGCAAGTTAACCTTTAAATCGCCACTGTTAGACTTTCCGAAATGGGAAAGCAGTAAAAGAACTTTAGGTAGGTTAAGGTAAACCCGGCAGACTTGTCAAGCACAAATTTCAAAGATCACAATGCGGAAGCCCGCGCGTAAGCTAGGGCGTAACACTCAAGTTGGATGTATCGCCCCTGCTTTCGCGTGGGCCTCTGCAAGAATCACTCGTTCCAAAAATCCTCGTGCAAATACTTCCCACCGCCGTCACAAAGGATCGTTACAATGACGGCATCGCTTTCTAATTTCTTTGCCAGCTTTATCGTGGCAAACACATTCGCTCCGGAACTCGGGCCAACAAACAGGCCATCTTCGCGGGCCAAACGCCGCGTCATCGCCTGTGCATCCTCGGTTGAAACGGTCGAATTTTCGTCGGCAACATGAGCGTCATAAATGCCCGGCACAATCGCTGTTTCGAGATGCTTCATGCCTTCAAGCCCATGCAGCGGCGATTCGGGTTGGATCGATATGGCTTGCAGTTCGGGGTTGAATTCCTTCAACCTCCGAGCCGTTCCGACAAAGGTCCCCGTCGTGCCAAGGCCTGCCACAAAATGGGTCACGCGTCCTTGGGTCTGCCACCATATCTCGGGCGCAGTTGTCGCAAAATGGGCCTTCCAGTTCGCCTCGTTATTGTATTGGTCGGGATAGAAATATTTGTACGGGTCTTTCTTGGCAATCTCGCGGGCAATAATCTGAGCCGCGTCGGTGCCGCTCATCGGGTCGGTCTCGATTATCTCGGCACCATAAAGTTTCACGATCCGTTTTCTCTCCGCACTCGCATTTTTTGGCAACACGAGCGTAACGGGATAGCCGCGTGCTGCCCCAAGCATCGCATAGGCAATACCGGTGTTCCCGCTTGTCGCGTCAATGATCGTCTTTTCCGCTGTTAATTCACCGGATGCTTCCCCGGCGAGGATCATCGCCAATGCCGCGCGGTCCTTGACCGAGCCGCCGGGATTCAGATATTCAGCTTTTGCGTAAACCTCTACCGATTGCGGCAAATCGCGCGTTATACTCCTAAGTCTTATCAAAGGCGTGTTGCCTACCGCCGCTTCAAGAAAGCCTTTTGATATTTCCGCTGCCCGAAAAGACTTTGCTACCTTCATTATTTTTGTGCTGTCTGCATATTATTTTTCAAACAAAAAATCGGCCGTGAAACTTAACTGCTTTGCTTTCACGGCCGACTGATCTTTTACAATTTGCGTTCTATCTTTTTCAGGTTTTAACGCAAAACTTCAGCCGCCACGCCGGACAGGCGCAATTGCAACAGCAGCGACAGGCGCGATGTTTTGGCTGAAGAATGTTCATATTTGAATCCTTACTAAAAAGTCTATATTCTGACTTTAGAGAATTAGAAATGTTTTGTCAATGAGTTTTCAGTTGACGAATGAACAATTTACCCGAAGCAAGTTTTTATGAAATTGCATTGGTTTTCTTAGGCTCACGCCATAAATATATATGCGAAGGCAAATCAATGAATCCGACACTGAAAGACGGCGAAGTCGTTCTGGTTGACAAGGAAGCTAAAATCGAAGTCGGCGACATCGTGGTTGCTAAACATCCGTTTGAACAAGACAGCGAGATCGTCAAAAGAGTCGAGCGAATCAATGAACGTGGGCATTACTTTTTAGTCGGGGACAATGTGGAAGAAAGCAGCGACAGTCGCCATTTCGGAGCGGTTACAAGAGAATATATCAAAGGGAAAGTCGTCGCTCGTCTAAACTGAAGGTCAGGTCGCCCGGTTTTCGGCGAAATGTTATTATTACCTTCATATATTTTGGATTTTGTTTTTTTATGATCGAAGAAAAGGTCCTGATAGAGAAATTTGTTAACCGTAAAAACCGTGAGCGGCTGAAAAAACCGGATTGGCTGAAGATCAAGCTCGGCGATCCGTCTAACCAGAACGCCGTGTTGAGTCTGATCGAAGGACTGAATTTGCACACGGTTTGCCAGGAAGCCAAATGCCCGAACATCTTCGAATGCTGGACCGACAAAACCGCGACCTTTATGCTCGGCGGCGACACATGCACGCGGCACTGCGGCTTTTGCGCAGTCAACAAAGGCAAGCCGATGGACCTCGACCCGCTCGAACCGACGCACGTTGCCGAGGCCGTCATGCATCTCGATCTCGCACACGCCGTGATAACGTCGGTAAACCGCGACGATCTGCCTGACGGCGGCTCGATGCACTGGGCCGAAACAATTCTAAAAGTCCGCGAAATGAATCCGGCGTGCAAGGTTGAGGTTCTGATACCGGATTTTAATGGCGACGAAGTGGCACTGAACAATGTCTTGTTCGCCCGCCCGGACGTTCTCAATCACAATACCGAAACGATCGCGCGTCTCTACCGTCGCGTCCGCCCCGATGCGAAATACACGCAGTCGATGGAATTGCTCGAACGCTCGGCCTATTATCGCGAAACACAGTTTCCGTCAATGAAAACCAAAAGCGGCATCATGGCCGGACTCGGCGAGACGTTCGAAGAAGTCGTCGATCTGATGCGCGACCTCCGCTCGGTCTCCTGCGACATCATGACCATTGGCCAATACCTCCAACCATACGAAAAACGCTTACCGGTCGAACGCTACGTCACACCCGAGGAATTCGCCGAATGGAAAAAGATCGGCGAGGCAATGGGCTTTAAGCACGTTGAGTCATCGCCGCTAACTCGCAGCTCGTATCACGCGCGGCAGCAGACTGAGAGTGGCGAAAACCCTTAATTGGAGTAGTCGGTTGATTTGAATCTAAGTGTACACGCCAAAAACAAACACGATTGAAAAGCATCTACAATCTCCACAAATCAGTTTGGAAAGATACCGCAAAGAGAAACATCTAGCCTTATCTGTATCGATTGTCCAAAGAAAAAAAGTTTATTTTGACACCAATTTTTGGATTTATCTGCGTGAAGCTCATCTTGATAAAACTTCGGATAAGGCAAAGCTGAAACTACTGAACATGGCCTGCGATCTAGCTGAATCACGGAGGGCCGTATTTCCAATAAGTGAAACCGGATTTATTGAGATTCTCAAACAAACCGATCCGATTTCTCTAGAAACTACAGTCGAATTAGTAGATAAGCTTTCTTGTGGAGTTACTCTAATTCACATCGAAGAACGAGTAAGATTGGAGATGCTTCGATTCTTTTACGAACTTCTTGGCAAAGAAACATACGAATCTGACGCGTTAGTCTGGACAAAGCTGGCATACGTGGTCGGTTTTCAATCGCCCGAATTTGAAGGTAAGAATCAGATTCTATTTGATGCTATTCAAAAGGCGTTTTTAGATGAAATGTGGGAACTCCAATTGGCCCATATGCTCGACGTAATCGGATTTAGTTCAGTGAGTTCAATTCCGCAAATGCCCGATATGTCCGAGGGGCTTAACCGGGGAAAATTTGAAAACGCGGATGCTGCAAAATCTTTCGCGAAAATGTTCCTGATCGAGCTTTCAGGCAGCATTCAAGCGTGTAAAGATGTGTTTTCAGAGCTTTCAGATCGTTTTGATAATATTGACCCCAATATTCTTGCGGGTTTTGTATTTGATCATTTGACCAAGGTTTCTGACAGCCTTCATTTACCCTCACTATTGATACCAGCGGGCCTCCATGCAGCCGTTCGCTGGAATAAAGATCATAAGTTCAAACCTAACGACATGAATGATTTCTTTCATGCAACAGGTGCTTTGCCTTATTGTGATTATTTCATGACTGAAAACCCTCTAAGACACCTTGTCAAACAACAAAATCTCGCTTTTGACAAGAGATACTCCTGCACCGTCGTGTCAAAGGTAACAGATGCGGTTAGTGAGTTGTCTAAGCTATGCGAATAGGCCAATCGTTGAATTCGCACTAAATTTAGCAACCTTATGTTAAGATGTTGTCATGAAATTTTCTCGCGATATTCAAAGCCTTAGCGTATTTAAGCGAGACTCGGCGAAGTTTCTTAGACAGCTGAAAGAAACGGGTGAGCCGATTGTTTTAACGGTAAATGGGAAGGCGGCAATGGTTTTGTTTGACCCGGACGAATACCAACAATATCTTCGACTAAAAGAAGGGGATCCGACTATTGAACTTGTTCCTAAAAAAGGCGAAAAACAAAAATGAACAAAACCGAAAAACAGCAAGCTATCGAGGTCTTGAACAAGATCATGGAATTGGAGTTGGCCGGCGTGGTGCGGTACACGCATTATTCGCTGATGGTTTTTGGGTACAATCGAATCCCAATCGTTTCGTGGCTAAAGAGCAACGGGGACGAAAGCCTGATGCACGCTCATAAAGCCGGGGAATTCGTCACGATGCTGGGCGGGCATCCGAGCCTGAAGATCGGGCCGCTGCTTGAGACCCATCAGCACGACATCGGTGATATTCTGCGCGAAAGCTTGGAACAGGAACGTTCGACACTCGAAGCGTACTATGAACTGCTAACGCTTGCCGAGGGCAAGTCAGTCGCCATTGAAGAATATGCCCGCGAGATGATTCTCCTTGAAGAAGTGCACCTAGACGAGGTGAACAAAATGCTTCGGAAACCCGGCGAGATCGAGCCGTTTAACGAGTAATCCGCAAACTCAGTGAAAATCCTCGAAACCGAACGGCTCATTCTTCGCGAGGTAATCGGCAACGATGCCGAATTCGTTCTCGACCTGTTGAATCAGCCTTCGTTCATTCAGTTCATCGGCGACCGCGGCGTTCGAACCGTCGAGCAAGCCCGCGAATACATCAAGACGCGCTTCACAAAAAGCTACCACGACAATGGCTTTGGCCTATATTTGGTAGAGTTGAAGCAGCAGGCGGACAATGATCGTTGCACGCTCCTTAACAGTCGCGTTTCTGCCCGGACGCCAGTCGGCCTTTGCGGATTTGTCAAACGCGACACGCTGCCCGATCCCGACATCGGTTTTGCGTTGCTGCCGCAATACGAGAAAAATGGCTACGGATTCGAATCGGCCCTCGCCGTTATGCAATACGGTAAAAATACTCTGCATCTTCAGCGCATACTAGCAATCACATCGCTCGACAACGAAAGTTCTGGTAAATTGCTCGAAAAGATCGGTTTTGCCTTCGATCGTGATGTCGATATAGGAACTGAAGTATTGAAACTATTTTCTTGTGAGATATAAGAGATTTCGTCGCAATTTATGAAATACGGATTGATCGCCGGCAATGGCGATTTCCCTTTTCTGGTTCTCGAAGGAGCCAGAAAGCAGGGCGAATCGCTGGCCGTAGTTGCCATTAAAGAAGAGACCGACAAACGCATCGAAAAATCCGCAGCCAAATTCGTGTGGGTCGGCATTGGCCAACTTGGCAAAATGATCTCATTCTTTAAGGACGAAGGCACAACGAAAGTAATAATGGCCGGGCAGGTCAAGCATGTCCAGCTTTTTTCCGGTGCTGTCCCGGACGTGCGAATGCTGAAAATGCTTTGGAACCTGCCGCGTCGCAACACGGATTCGCTGATAGGCGGAATCGCGGCCGAATTGGAAAAAGATGGCATCGAGCTGATTGATTCGACATATTTTCTACAGGATCATCTCGCGGGGAAAGGCGTTCTCACCAAACGCAAACCGATTGACATCGAGCTTGAAAATATCGAATACGGCCTGCACATAGCCGAGGAAATTGCCCGCCTCGATCTTGGCCAAACTATCGTTGTCCGTGCAAAGGCCTGCGTCGCGATCGAAGCAATGGAAGGAACTGACGCGACCATCGCTCGTGCCGGAGAACTTGCAAACGGCAAATTAACGGTGGTTAAGGTCGCCAAGCCTGATCAGGATATGCGGTTCGACGTGCCGGTTGTCGGTGTGCCGACGATTGAAACTATGATAAAAGCGGGAGCGACATGCCTCTCGATCACCGCCGGAAAAACGCTTATTTTCGACCGCGATAACATGGTCGCCCTTGCCGACAAAAACAAGATCACAATAGTTGGTTCGTGACGCGAAACTATTTTCTAGAGTTTGCGTAAATTCTACCGTAATCCTCTACGCTTCAGACGTCAGCAACACAGAGTTTACTCGGTATATCCAACATTATTCTGTGTCTGATGTTTTTGCGGCTAAATTAATCTTCGGAGAAAAAATGAAAAAGAACATTTTTGTTTCAATATTAACTATTGCCTTGCTGCTGCCGTCGCTCGTGATCGGCCAAACGGTCAAGATCAGCTCGAAAGAACGCAAGATGGCGGAAGCAATAACGGCTGCACAGATCAGCAATTATTTGTATTTTGTCGCGTCCGATGCAATGGGCGGCCGGGACACGCCATCGCAAGGGCTGGACATCACTGCGGAATTTCTGAAAATGAACCTCGACCGCTGGGGTTTTAAACCGGCCGGTGATAAGGGCACTTTTTTTCAAAAGATCGCATTGATGCGCGAATCGATAAATGCCGACAAAATGAAACTGGAGATCGGCGGCACGCAATATAAGTTTGGCGATGACTATTTTCGCCTGTCTGGAAGCGGAACGGCTACCGGTCAGCTTGTTTTCGGCGTAGATGGCTGGATGGTCAAATCGAAAGGCGTCGATTCATTCGCCGGTGTCGATGTAAAAGGAAAGATCGTGGTTATCTCAAGCAGTGGATTTAGCCAAGGCACACTCACGCCGCGTCCGGCAAACGTTTCAGCAGATGATCTGAAGGGTGAAAAAGGCGTTGATTGGGCCGATGCGATTACCCACGCAACGAAAGAAGGTGCAGTCGGTGTCATCCTCGTAGCTCCACCACAATTGCAGAATAATTGGGCGCAGGTAAGAAATTTTCTTAGCCGCGGCTCATTGTTTCCGGAGAAATTACGTGAAAATGCCGGTACCGCTCCGACTATCCCGACGCTGCTCGTGTCACAATCTCTCGGCGAGGCGATCTTCGCCGGCGAAGCCGCTAACAAGACCTCTACATCTGCATTCGCACTAAATAAAAGTGCTTCCTTCGCCGCCGAGGGCAAAAAGGACACTGTTTGGACGCAGAATGTCGTCGCCGTTTGGGAAGGAAGCGACCCGACGCTCAAGGATGAAATGGTGGCGATCGGCGCTCATTACGATCACGTCGGCACCAACCAGAATGCTCCTGGCGAAGACAAAATATGGAACGGAGCGGATGACGATGGCTCGGGCACCGTTGCCGTTTTGTCGATTGCCGAAGCACTGGCGAAGGCGAAGACACGCCCCAAACGCTCGATCTTGTTTGTATGGCATGCAGGCGAAGAAAAAGGTCTTTGGGGAGCCGATTATTTCAACCGTTTCCCAACCATCGATATTAAGAAGGTGATTGCCCAATTAAATATAGACATGATCGGCAGAAGCAAAAAGGCTGGCGATACTAACCCGAAAAATAAAGATCTGTCGGGCGAAAACACGATTTATGTTATCGGAGCGGATATGATGAGTTCGACGCTTGGCGCAATAACCAAGGGAACGAACGATGCGTATCTTAAAATGACGTACGATTACCGATACGACGACCCGAAAGACACGAACCAGTTCTTTTTCCGTTCGGACCATTTCCATTACGCGGTAAACGGTATTCCGATCGCGTTCTGGTTCGATGGCGTTCATGAAGATTACCATCAGCCTGGTGACAGCCCGGACAAAATCGATTACGCGAAGATGGAAAAGGTCACGCGGACGATCTTTCTGACCATGCTGGAATTGGCTGATCTGAAAGCTCGGCCCTCAGTCGATAAAAAACTTCCGCCCGAATTGACACAAAGGTAAACAAAAAAAGGGGGGCCACGCGGCTCCCGCTTTTTTCTAGAATTAACTCCGTTTAGAAAACGATTCCCGCACCAATTCGAACGCAATTGGTTGATCTCCGTTCGGTTGCCTAACGAGCCTCCTCCTCGTCGCTTTTATCCTCCGCCGCTGCGATCACGGTGTCACAACGCTGGAGGAATTTTTGCAGCATTTCGTTACGCAATTCCTTGTAAGTGATTTTCTTCGGAGCTTCCTTACCGGCATTCTGATCAACGGCTGGCGTTCCTACTTCAACAACCGCAGGCGTCTTCACACCTTTCGGGTTATCGGTAGTTTCCGTTCCAGCTTCTTTCTGGTTCAGCGCGGGTTTGTCGGCATCGGTTTCATCGGAGTCGGTTACCGCTTCTTCTTCGGCTTCGTATGCAATTTGGTTGTATTTGTCCGCAATTTCTTTGATTTTCTCATCGTCGAGAATTTCGGAGATCGTCGTCATCGTCTGGCTGGCGATGTACGGTTCACTGGAATTTGCGCGTAATCGATCCAGCAAGAAACCGACGAGACGCGAATCGCCCCAGCGTTTTACCAGTTCGAGCAGTTCTGCGTCGCCCGCTATTTGCTTGATCTTAGTGTCTTTATCATCGGCGGCGGGGGCCATTCGATCGAGCAGGAGGTTAGCAAGGTTCTGTTTTTGGTTGGCGTCAAGCAGTTTCGCGAAAACGCTCGTATCGACGTTTTTCCGAACCTCTTCTTCTTCTTCTTCGCCTTCTTCATTCGCCGTTTCAGTTTCGACAGCTTCTTCATTCGGCATTTCAGTTTCGACGGCTTCTTCTTCAACCGGTTCACCACGCGCTATCCGTGCTTTGCGTTCCTCGGCGGCCTGTTCACGCCACTCCATACTTTGAAAGCTTTGGAGCAGTTCGAACGTGCCTTCCCACCGCGTCACCGGGTCTTCCGCACAGCGAACAAGCCACGCAACTATGCTGGCTTCATCAACCTTCTTTGCACTGAATATATCGTTCAGCTCCTTGATCCGTGCTTCGTAAACGCCGATTTCTTCCATCGAAAGCTTTTTCGTACCGTCGCGATAATCCGTCAATTGAGGTGAAGCCTCCTCGTCATCGTTGTCGTCCTCACCATCTCGCAGGAAAAGTAGAAGCGTGTCGCCCGGTTTGAGCGCGACACTTGCTTCCGGATCCTCGGATTCTTCCTCCATCTCAGGTTCTTCCGGGGTTTCGGCTATGTTCTTGTACCTGTAATCGGTATCTTCGATAGCAACAAACTTACGGCTTTCGCCCTTTAGTGTCGATGAAATGCTGAAGTGTTTATTTATCTTTATGGATGTATAGTCGGCGGTACTCTCCGTAATCTCGCCGTCCACGGTTTTATCAAACGTTGCTATGTAGATGCTGTCACTATTCTGATAAAGAGAAAGCAGTGTTTCCGGCTCTTTAACAGGACATCTACTACGGGCAGAAACACTTGCGGGAAGGAAAAAACCTGAGAAAAGTAGTACAAAGATCGCGGCTGCGGAAAGAAAAGACCTTAACATACAGTAAACTCCTTCGAAAAAATCCTGATTCAGTTAGCGCGCTATTTTTCAGAATCGGCAACTAACGTTTTAGTTGCTTCGCAAGAAAAAAATAGTCTGCCTATTAGACACCGCCGCTGGCCAAAAGTTCCATTTTCTACTTCAAGTTTTGCAGCATCCGGTATGCCTCTGATTTGCTAAGGCCAAATTCCTTTGCAGCCATTTTGAGTGCCGCCTTACGATCGATACCGCTTGCTTCAATCTCTGTAACTCTCTCGGCCAAAGACGTCGTTTCGCCAATCGGCGATGCATCTTTTCCGGCTTTGTCTATAACAAGAACGAATTCCCCTTTGGAAATTGCAGTAGAAAAACGCTTAGATAATTCGTTTAGACTACCGCGGATAATTTCTTCATGAAGTTTTGTCAGTTCGCGTACGAGCGCCGCTCGCCGGCCACCCAAAACCTCCAGACAATCGAGCAGGGATTTGCCTAGCCGATGTGGTGATTCATAAAAAATAAGCGTAGCCGGAACATCTTTTACCTCTTCCAGACGCTTGCGCCGGTCACCCTTTTTCGATGGCAAAAACCCTCCAAAAAATAGCGAATCCGTCGGCAGGCCCGAAACTATCGCAGCGTTCACAAAAGCAACCGGGCCTGGTATCGGCACAACTACTACGCCGATCTCATGGGCCATTTCAACCATCGTAAAGCCCGGGTCGTTTATCACCGGGGTTCCCGCATCCGAAATTATGGCAATCGATTTGCCGTCTTCGAGAAGCTTTACAAATTCCTCAATGCGTTTCGCTTCGTTATGTTCGTGATAGCTGACAAGTTTATTTGAAATGCCGTGATGCGTGAGGAGCTTTCGCGAATGCCGGGTGTCCTCGCAGGCAATTAGATCAACTGCCTTTAGCGTTTCAATTGCGCGAAACGACATGTCTTGAAGGTTTCCGATCGGCGTGGCAACTAGGTAAAGGGTTCCCGGCATATGTTTTGAGTTTCAACTTTAGCCTGCTAAAGCATGAACTCCAAACGGCAAATAAAAAAGCCCGAGCTATCAAAGCCCGGGCCCGGAACGATACTGCTGTTCGGTCTTGATTAACCTTGTCCACTATTAGAAAGGAAGCGGGAACGGGATGTTATTTCTCCAGTTGCCGTTGCGATTCCTATTACGGTTATTGCGATTGTTACGGTTGTTGTAGTTATAACCGTATGTGTCCGCCAACACATTCAAATCCTGCCGGATACTGTTCCACTGGTTCTGGATATTGCCATCGCCACGCGTGTTGTAAATCTCGCGGTCGATCTGCGACGCGATGTCCAAAACACGCCGTGCTTCATCGGCACTATTGTTCATGTTGCGGCCATTGCCATATTCGTCTTCGAGCTTGTCGGTCGCATTCTTGAACTGGTCGGCAAGATTTTCCAGATTGCCGCTGTAGTTATTGTTTCCGTAGCCACCGTAACCGCCGTAGCCGCCATAACCGCCACGGTTGTTTCGGTCGTCCTGCCGATCGTCGTAACGGTCGACAGCATCTTCAAAGCTCTTTGCTCGTTTCTTCAAATTCTTGACCGTCGACTTAATGTTGTAATTGCCGTTACCGTAGTAACCGCCGTTACCGCCATTCCATTGTGCCGAAGCAATCGCCGGTAAGCCCAAAATTAATAAAGAAAAAGCACTGATTGCCACTAAACTTTTGATTCTGTTCATTTTGATCTCCAACCTTTTATTAGTCTCAGGCAATGTCCCAGCCATTGCATATCCGGGTAGTAGCAAAGCTTGTGCCATTCGCTTTAATTCATCTCATAAACGCAAAAAAGCCCCGTATTTACAGGGCTTTTTCATATCAGAGAAGTTGTGGCGAAAGGTAGAGCTACTAACTTTTCGCTATGTACATCCACCAAAACGTCAGGCAGATGTTGCAGATGGTTTATTTGTCTATTCCAAGCGCTTTCGCCGCATTTATACGTCCGCTGTTTGCGACCTTACCGTTAAGCGAATCGATCTTGTCCACCGACTTCAAAATACGTTCACGAAGCTTTTCGACCGAAATATCAGGCTCGCTGGCAACGATCAATGCCGCCACGCCCGAAACCTGCGGTGCCGCCATCGATGTACCCGAAGCTTCACGATATTGATCGCCAAGCCAGGTCGAAAGTATCTCGCGTCCCGGAGCGGCGATGTGGACGGTCTTTGCACCAAAGTTGGAGAATGAAGAAAGCTCATCGTTACGGTCCAAAGAAGCGACGCTGATCACGTTTGGCAGATCGTAATTTGACGGGTAGTGAGGCCGCTTGTCGTTATTCGTGGTTGCATTTCCGGCTGCGGCAACGAAAAGGATGCCGTTTTCGCCAGCTGCACGGATTGCATCTTCAAGCGCTTTTGAATAAGACGTAGAACCCCAGCTCGCGTTTATAACTCGCAAATTTACACCTTTCTGCTTTCGGTCAATGGCGTAGTTGATCGCCTCGATCGCATCTTTTGTGGTACCGTATCCGCCGCGTCCAAGAAATTTGAGCGGCATGATTTCAACGTCCCAGTTAACACCGGCTATGCCTTCGTCGTTATTCCCTTCAGCACCGATAATGCCCGAGCAATGTGTGCCGTGGCCATTGTCGTCCATTGGATCGGGGGCATTTGCGTTCGCGTCAAAACCCTGCAAATCGTTGAATGTTCCCAATTCATCATCGGAGTATTGAGGGATATTGTCCGGGCGAATCCACATATTCGCCGCTAGATCGGTGTGCGAATAATCGACTCCAGTATCGAGCACGGCTACGACGACATCGGAGCTGCCATGTGTTTTTCGCCACGCCTTCAAAGCATCGATGTCGGCCCTCGCCTTCCCGCCGTCCTGCCCAAGATTATTCAACGCCCATTGATCTGCAAACTGCGGATCGTTCGGGAGGTTGTCATCAGATTCCCGAAGAACTCGAATCACCTCTTTTTCTTTAACCAATTGTTCATCAAGCTGAATCTCAAAAACAGGCTCTGCATAAAGCACATCGGGCATTTGCCTGTATTGAGCGGCAACCGTCTCAGCATCGGCGTTATCAAGATCATCGATTGAGACCAGGCCGTTAACAGTTTCTATTTCATCCTCAAGCCGGTCATTGCTGCGGGCTGCAAGTTTTCGAATATCCGAAACCTTGATGCCCGGCCTGAATCTGACCATAACTTCCGGCTGCGATTCGCTGATCGAACGGATCTTTGTCTGCGGCTTTTGCACCGGCACTTCTTCGACCTGCACGTTAAAAAACGGCTTCGACTGCCACCTGCGGATCTGCCCTAAAACCGCCGCTGTCGTAATAATGACGACAGCTAAACCGATGTGTACCCAAATATTATTGCGATTCATATTTAACGCTCCAGAATCCTACTACGCTATGAGATGGTTCTTCCCGTCAAAACCCTTCAGCCTAAGCTGATATTTGTCAGCACGATACTCGTAATCCTTGCCGTTTGCACTCAAATTTATCTGCCAGCCAGTCGAGATCATCTGGGCCGACATTTCATCCTTCGCGGCTACGCCCAAGGACATGTCCGGAAAATCTTTCTTATCGACGGACTTTTCCCGAATGTCGCTTTCCTTTACCTTCAGCCTTTTTGCAAGATCGCTCTTTGCCTTCTCAACCGCACTTTCTTTTGTAAAACCCATATCAATTCCAATATTTTTTAATCTTGCTCTTTCTACGAATATAAGTCAACAAAAGTTCAGGTCAAACCGTCCGCCGTTTGGCCGACATATTTCGCTTTATCTCAACCAATGCGGGTATTATAAATGTCGCGCACGCAACGCCCAAAATTAGGCCGGTTATGAATCGAGACAAATGCGTGTTTTCCCAGATGCCAAAGACCGACAGCGACCAATCGATGCCAATAGGAACTATAGACAAAAATAGCCAGAATCGGGCCAGCGGCTCAACCTCTTCGATCTTCCGCCATAAAGGGTAAACCGACAGCCCAGCGAACAAACCGAAATAAACACCAAAACACCGCGAACACACCGCAAACGGATGTCCGTCAAAATGCAGTGACCGCTCCGGCTGTTGATGGCAGATGTAACTGAAAAACGTGTAGATCGGGGAAGATAACCCGAACAAGCCGTTTTCGAGCGCGAAAGGAGCCAGCACAATCGCAAAAACCCAGACAAATACAATCGCTAGCGTCAGACCCCAAACCTTAAAGGCCTGCGAGCGGAAACGTTTCACAGTGTCTTGCGGAATGTAATTACTGGCTGGTTCGGTCATAAGTTTGGAGTTCTTATTTAGTAAGCTTATAGATTACGATAAGGCCAACTAAAGTTGTAACTCCAAACATTGTCTAACCAACTGTTGATCCCTTTAACGCCTTCTCGGTTTCCAATATATGATGCGTAGTCTGTATCACCGTGTCTGGATTTAAAGATATCGAATTTATACCGCGTTTGACAAGAAATTCGGCAAATTCGGGGTAATCAGACGGTGCCTGTCCGCAGATTCCGATCTTTTTTCCCGCACGTTTTGCCGCGTCGATAGCCATCGCTACCATTTTTTCGACTGCTCCGTTTCGCTCGTCAAACAGATGAGCGACCATCTCTGAATCGCGATCAAGACCGAGCGCAAGCTGCGTCAGATCGTTCGAGCCGATCGAATATCCGTCAAAAACCTGTAAAAACTCGTCTGCAAACACGACATTCGCTGGCAGCTCGCACATCGCGTAAACCTCAAGCCCGTTATCGCCCTGTACAAGGCCGTATTCCGCCATCAAAGCGATGACCTTTTCGCCCTCTTCGACCGTACGGCAAAACGGAATCATCGGCGTCACGTTTGTAAGGCCCATATCATCACGGACGCGGCACAAAGCCTGGCATTCGAGTTTGAAACCCGCTCGATATCGGTCATCGTAATACCTCGACGCCCCGCGAAAACCGATCATCGGGTTCTCTTCGACCGGCTCGAACTCTTTTCCGCCAATAAGCATCGCGTATTCGTTCGACTTAAAGTCAGACATGCGAACAATCACGGGCTTTGGATAAAATGCAGCCGCGATTCGTCCGACACCTTCCGAAAGCGAACGGACGAAAAACTCCTTCGGGTCTTCTTCCAATATCCTCCCGGAGATCGTGTCGACATCAGCAGGCTTTCTAAGGCTCGGATAATTGACCAATGCCATCGGGTGAATTCCGATATGGTTATTGATTATGAATTCGAGGCGAGCCAGACCGACGCCGTCATTAGGCAACCGCGACACGGCAAATGCGTGGTCAGGATCGCCGACGTTCATCATCACCTTGGTATTAGGCCGTTCATTGTCCGTGATCTCGCGCCGGTCTATTTCAAAATCGATATCGCCGTAGTAGATATTCCCGCGATCACCTTCGGCGCACGACACGGTGATTTCGGTGCCGCTTTTCACCACCTCGGTCGCGTTTCCGGTCCCGACGATGCATGGAATGCCGAGCTCGCGGCTGATGATCGCGCTGTGACACGTTCGGCCGCCGCGTTCGGTGACGATTGCCGACGCCCGCTTCATTATAGGCTCCCACGCCGGGTCGGTCATGGTCGTGACAAGAATTTCACCTTCCTTAAAGCTGTTCAATTTCGCCGAATCGAGCAAAACGTGTGCCGTTCCCTGTCCGATCTTTTCGCCGACCGCGACGCCGGTCGCAAGCGGAGCACCGTGATTTCCGGTCAAGCGATACGTCTCGATAAAATTCTGATCCTTCTGCGTGTGAACCGTTTCAGGCCTAGCCTGGAGAATGAACAACTCGCCGGTGATGCCGTCCTTTGCCCACTCAATATCCATCGGCTGGTGGTGGCCGGCAAGCTTCGAGTAGTGATCTTCGATCGCGCATGCCCACTCGGCAAGCTGCAAAACCTCAAACCCGGCGAGGCACATTCGATTTCGCTGCGTCTCAACTACGTCGCGAACCTGCGTCCCTGTGCCGTCGTCCGCAAAGACCATTTTAACTTCCTTTACTCCCAATTTTCGAGTAATTATCGGGCGGAAACCGAGCTTTAAGGTAGGTTTAAAGATTATCCATTCGTCCGGCGTCGCCATTCCCTGAACGACAGCTTCGCCGAGGCCCCACGCTCCGTTAATCACAACGGCTTCGCGAAAACCACTTTCTGTGTCGAGCGTAAACATCACACCAGAACAAGCTATATCCGAGCGCACCATCGGTTGAATCCCGATCGATAACGCAATGTCGAAATGATCAAAGCCCTTTGCAGTGCGGTACGAAATTGCCCGGTCGGTCCAAAGCGACGCATAACATTCGTGGCAGGCTTCGATCAGCCTCGCTTCGCCGCGGACGTTGAGAATAGTGTCCTGCTGGCCGGCAAATGAAGCGTCCGGCAGATCTTCGGCGGTTGCAGAAGAACGCACGGCAACTTCGAATGTTTTTTTGCCGATCCGTTCGCCTAGAGACTTGTAGGAACTGTGAATAGCCGCTTCGACATCGGCTAGGGAAAGGCGTTTCTAGCATCAAGCCGCGAGCTTCACTGCCAACGCGAGCCAGTTCGTTCAGATCGTTTACATCCAGGCCCTTGAGAAGTTTTTGCAGCTTTTTGCGGAGTCCGTTGGTTTCGAGCAGCAATTCGTAAGCATAGCTTGTCGTCGAAAAACCATCGACCGCGCGAACGCCCTGCGTCGTCAATTCGCGAAACAGCTCGCCGAGGCTGGCACACTTGCCACCGACAAGCGCGACGTCGCCATTGCCAACCTGGCTGAAATCGAGAACATATGGTTTCGATTCTGTCATCCTTTTACTCTGCATATGCCAACATTCGGAGCTACATTGATAACAATTCAAAGCCGATCTTCTTATTTCTTGCTTTGTTCCTTCTTGTTCTTCTTCTTTTTCCAAAGAATAAGCAGAATAAGAATCAACAAGAGGAAAGAGATCAAGTTGATCTAACTTACTGCGTACATCGCAGATTCCGGCAGATCGCCATTGTCAGCACGCAGATGTTTCAGCATCCCGGGCCTAAGCGTCGCAATCAATTCCCTTCGGTTTTTCGTCGCTAACGGTTTCCCGACATAAATCTTGCCCATTTTCTCAAGCCGTTTTTCGCTCAATGCGCCCGCGAACATAAGCAGCGGATATGTAAAATTCGGCCCGTTGAGCTTTCTCAATTTATAAAGCCACATCCCGATCGAGCCGACACGCCACGCGGTCGGCCCCCACCAACTGTATTGTCCGGGCCGCAGATTCATCTTCCAGCACTTCATCATCAACTGCCATTGCAGTTCCGAAAGCTGTCTCGTTTGCGTCACGCCTTTTTCCATCTCCATCCGAGTGTCGTGAAGCGGCGTGAAGATCGACGGAATAAGGAATGCGAACAAACCGCGGCGCTCCATTTCGTAGACCAAATCAAGCGTTTCCCTGATGTCCTCGTCGGTCTCATCCGGGTTGCCGACGATCAGCGTCATCGCTGGAAACCAGTTGTTTTTGTTGAGCACGGCCAAGCCTTCGAGGACGATGCTCTGCCAATCATCGATCGCAAACGGCACGCCTTTGCCCGGCATAATCTTCTTGGCCATCTTGACCGAGCCGGTTTCCAACCCGATGAGCGGCGCAAGAGCCTTCTTTTCCGGATGGCTGCTTAGATACGGAAAATGTATCGGGCTCTTCGGCAACAGAATGTTCGACAGCTCTTCGATCAGTTTTGGATCGACCACCGCAGGGGCGATCGTAGCGTGGCTTAGAACATGCTGCTCGACGCCCGGCGTATTTACGATGTCACCGTAAAGATCGAGCAAAGCCTCGCGGTTCGGGAAATAGAACGGCGTATCGGTATGGACTTGTCCCCAAATGAACATGTCCTCGGTCGCAAGGGATATTTGCTTGTTTCCCTCACGCACATTCGCCCTGACGGCGTCCATAATCTTGTCCTTCGGGAGGTCGATCTGCGGATTGAGGTCTGGAACGCAGAATTTGCACCGACGGCCGCAGCCGGTCGTCATCTCAACAACGCCGAATGTCGTCCGCGTGTCGGGAAAAAGAATCGAGTCGCGGTCAACGGGGTGTTTTACCGTGATCTCCCTTGGCAGGTCTTCGCCGTTGATCGCCTTTTCAAAAAGGTCAAGCGTGTCGTTCGATTCGCTGCGGCCCTCGACCACGCAGTCAACGCCGAGTTCGTCATAAAGATCGGTCTGGATTATCTGCCAGCCGCCCGAACCGCCCACGATCACCTTGAAATTTTCGCGATACGGATTCGATTTTATCTGGGCAAAAAGCTGACGCGAATAATGCGAGTTGATCGGCATCTTCGACGAGCCGAAGATCGATGTATAAACACCCGCAGCAAACGTAACACCAAGTGGATTATGCGTCGAAACAGCAACTACGCGCGTTCGTGGGCCGACAAATTTTTCAATATCTTCTGGAAAACAGGAGACGATATCATCCGTCGCATAAGCGCGCTGTAGAGACTTCTCCACCAATCGAACGCCAGCCGGCATGTATTTTGCCGAGCCGTCCTCGTAGCGTTCCACGTCGCGCCATTTCGGATATTTGCGATTGAGTATGCCTTCGAGCCAGATAGGCAGCGATGCCATTGCCATCTGTATAAAGTAGCCGGCGTGGTCGATCGCCTCTGTTAATGGAGCGGTGAGTACAATAAGCTTGCCGCCGTCCTGCACACCCGCCTCTGCCGCCACGCTTCCTACAAGATCGTTCGTGAAAACGTTCGCATTAACTGCCATTTATGCCTCCTTGTAAAACACTAAGGAGCAATCCGTAAATCACACCCGTGTTACGCTTTATTTATTGTTTTTCTAATAGTCTATGTGCTTAAAAACGTATTACCGCGTCCGGCCCGCCTTCGACGTGTACGGTATCGACAAATCGAATATTCCTCGTGTCGGTCGTCATTACAACCGAATGCGTCCTCTTTCCTGCCCCGAAAAATCGAACGCCGCGCAGCAACGCTCCGTCCGTAACGCCGGTTGCCGCGAAAATTATTTTCTTGCCCGGTGCGAGATCGTTAGTATCGTAGATCTTGTTTGGGTCATTGATACCCATGTCCTTCAGCCGTTCTTTCACTTCCTCAGCCGGCGGCACCTTCGATTTGTCGACGCCGAGCCGTTCAGGATCAAAGATCAGCTTTGCGAGAATTTCGCCGTTTAGGCACTTCATCGCGGCGGCGGTGATAACGCCTTCGGGTGCGCCGCCGATGCCCATCAATGCGTGAATATTGGTTCCGGCAACAGCGGCGGAAATGCCGGCTGACAGATCGCCATCCGAAATCAGTCTGATCCTCGCTCCTGTCGCCCGAACGTCCGCAATTAGCTGTTTATGACGAGATCGGTCAAGACACATGACGGTAAGATCATCGACATCGCGTCCAAGCCGCCGAGCAATATTCTTCAGGTTATCGGCAACAGGAGCTTCGATATCGACAGAACCGCGGCACGATGGCCCGACGACGATCTTGTCCATGTAAATGTCCGGTGCGTTGAGCAAACCGCCGCGTTCGGCAGCCGCGAGGACCGCAATTGCGTTATTTGCACCGAGTGCACAAAGATTTGTGCCCTCCAGTGGATCGACGGCGATATCGACTTCGGGAAATTCAAGCCGTGCTTCTGCGGAGAACATTCTGCCGCCAAGCTCTTCGCCGATATAAAGCATCGGCGCCTCGTCGCGTTCACCTTCGCCGATGACGATCCGTCCGCGCATCGGGACCGTGTCCATGACTTCCCTCATCGCCTCGACAGCGACGTGGTCGGAATGCTTCCGGTCGCCTTGGCCCATTGTTCTGGCCGACTCAATCGCTGCCGCTTCGGTGACACGCAAGAAATCTAGAGATAATTCGCGCTCCGCTTCGGTGTGTTTCATCTGTTTTTCCTTATGTTTTTTCGAACAATCGAGATTCGTATTGAAGGCATTCTACCACTTGTCTAACCCGATTTGACAAGTTATGCTCTGGGTATTACGGTTTTAGTTTGCTTTTTGAGATAGAGACAGGAGATGAGCGTTAAATTAGATGACTTATATTGTTGCCGAGCCCTGTATAGATTGTAAATACACCGATTGTGCCGCAGTTTGCCCGGTCGAGGCTTTCCATGAATTGCCGGACAAACTCCTAATTAATCCGGACACGTGCATCGATTGCGACGCGTGCATTCCCGAATGCCCGGTCGAAGCGATCTTTTCGGATATGTCGATACCGCCCGAATATATGAACTGGCTGGAAATAAACAAAGAAGCCGAAAATTACCCAATCATCAGCACGAAACAGCCCGCCCTTTTCGGTTCGGCCTGCAAGGGCCAGCCGGAATAGCCCACCCAAACATATTTCAGCAGTGGCGGCCATTTTGGCCGCCTTTTTTGTTTTTGGAGGCGCCGCAAGGGCAAAGCTTTCGTCCTTGCTTGCTAAGCGTCTTAATTTCAGTGCAAGATTCCGCTTATGAGTGAAAGTCGCCAACAGTCGGCAGACGCCGAACTCGCAAAGAATGGCTCGGTTGAGGCGGTCTTTCAGGTTCGCGGAGTTTCAAAAGTATATCGAATGGGCGAGGTCGAGGTCCGTGCCCTCGATTCGATCGATCTTGATCTCTTTAAGGGAGAATTTGCCGTTCTCTTGGGAGCCTCCGGAAGCGGAAAATCGACTCTTTTGAATATTATCGGTGGCCTCGATGTACCAACCGAAGGAACCGTGGTTTATCGCGACCATATCCTGACAACTGCCGACGATGCCGAATTGACCAGGTTCAGGCGTGAACACGTCGGCTTTGTGTTCCAGTTTTACAACCTCATCCCGAGCCTCACGGCAATCGAAAACGTTCAGCTTATTACCGAGATCGCCGAGTACCCGATGTCCGCCCGCGAGGCTCTCGAATTGGTCGGCCTTAAGGAGCGTCTAAACCATTTTCCGGCCCAACTTTCGGGCGGCGAGCAGCAGCGTGTCGCGATTGCACGGGCGATTGCAAAGCAGCCGGACGTATTGTTGTGCGACGAACCGACCGGCGCTCTCGATTACAAAACCGGAAAGATCGTCCTCGAGGTCATCGAACGGGTCAACCGCGATCTCGGAACGACAACGGCTGTTATCACCCACAATGCGGCAATCGCCGCTATGGCGGATCGCGTGATCCAAATCGGCAGCGGGCGCATCTCCTCAATTAAGCGAAATGAGGTAAAGGCCCGGCCTGATGAACTGCTTTGGTAAGAAATGAAAGCGTTGAATCGCAAAATGATCCGCGACCTGTGGCACCTTCGGGGCCAGGTATTTGCGATTGCCCTCGTCGTCGCATGCGGCGTGGCGTCGTTTGTCGCGATGCGGAGCACCTACGATTCATTGGTCCAGAGTAGAGATACCTATTATTCGATATACAGATTCGGCGATGTTTTTGCGAGCCTGAAACGAGCACCCGATTCCATATCCGCCGAGATCGAGAAGATTCCCGGTGTGGCCGCGGTTCAGACACGCGTTGTCGCAAAAGTTACGCTCGACCTTCCCGATCTGCCCGAACCTGCTCAAGGCCGTCTCGTTTCCGTGCCCGAATCGAAGGAAGGCGGGCTCAACAATCTGTTTTTGCTTCGCGGAAGGCTGCTCGAACCGGGGCACGCCGACGAGGTCGTGATCAGCGGGGCGTTTGCCGACGCCAATCGCCTCAACCCGGGCGATTCCGTCGACGCGGTGATGAACGGACGCCTGCGCAAGCTTCACATCGTCGGCGTCGCTCTATCGCCCGAATATATTTATGAGATCCGGCCCGGCGACATCTTCCCGGATAATCGCCGTTTTGGTATCTTGTGGATGAACAGACGAACGGTCGCATCAGTTTTCCAGATGGAAAACTCGTTTAACGATGTGACGTTAACTCTCGCCCCGCAGACAAGCGAAAGCGACGTGATCGAAAATCTGGATCGCGTTCTCGACCGCTACGGCGGCTTTGGAGCGTACGGACGTTCCGATCAGAACTCGCATCGCTTCGTTTCGAATGAGTTGGCCGAACTTCAGGTTTTTGGTACCTTCATTCCGGCGATATTTCTCGGCGTCACCGCTTTTCTGTTGCACTTGGTCCTCTCCCGGCTCGTAAACGTGGAACGGGAACAGATCGGGCTGCTAAAGGCCTTCGGATACACAAATGCGGACATCGGCCTGCATTATCTTAAACTCGCGGTTGTTGCTATATTCGGCGGCATAATCATAGGAATCGGGTTTGGTGCATGGTTCGGTTCTGGGATGAGCTCACTTTACGGCAATTTTTTTCACTTTCCGGTCCTTAATTATTCCGTGCCGATGACGATAATCGGATGGGCCTTCGTTATCAGCATTGGGGCTGCGGCGATCGGTGCGGCGGCGGCCGTCCGAAATGCCGTTTCGCTCCCTCCGGCCGAAGCGATGCGGCCCGAACCACCCGCGAATTTTCACGCCGGGTTTGTAGAAACATCCGGACTGCAAAAGGTTCTATCGACCGAAGCCCGGATCGTGATGAGAAATCTTGTGCGCCAGCCTGTAAAGGCATTGCTGTCGGCATTTGGAATATCGTTATCGATCGCGCTCCTCTTTATTGGATTTTATTTTTTCGATGCGGTGACGAGGATCATAGACGTTCAGTTCGAACAGGTTCAGCGTGAAGATGTCGAGGTTACCTTTAATGAGCCTCGGCCGGGGCGTTCCGCCCTCGAACTTGCGGCGATGCCGGGTGTTTCAAGAGTTGAACCTTATCGCGTAGTTCCTGCGAAGCTGCGGTACGAAAATCGCTCGCGACGCGTCGGCCTGACCGGGCTATCGAATGCGGGCGAATTGCGGCGAGTCATAGACAAGGACTTGAATCTCGTAAATTTACCGCCCGAAGGGATCGTGCTCGGAAACACGCTGGCCGAATCGCTGCGCGTTAAGAAAGGCGATATAGTCACTGTCGAAGTTACCGAAGGTGCCCGGCCCGTTCGGCGGGTCGAGATAGCAAAAGTAGTCAACGAACTGCTGGGACTCGGCGCCTATATTGACATTCGCGCCCTGAACCGGCTCATGCAAGAGCAGAATACCGTTTCCGGAGCATTTCTCGCCGTCGATAAGGATCATCGATCTGATCTTTACTCGCGGCTGAAGCGGACGCCGGCAGTCGCGGGGGTTGGCTTACCCGAGGCGGCCCTTGAGAGTTTCAATGACACGATTGCGAAAACAATAGGCACATCGACCATGTTTTTGATCGGTTTTGCGTGTGTGATCGCCTTCGGTGTAGTTTATAACGGTGCCCGTATCGCTCTGGCGGAACGCGGCCGCGAACTTGCGTCGCTCCGGGTGTTGGGGTTCACGCAGCAGGAGATCGGCAAAATGCTCCTCGGCGAGCAGGCTGTATTAACGGCGGCGGCTATTCCGATGGGTTATGTGATAGGCTTCGCGACATGTATTTTAATAACGAGGGTAGTTGATGCAGAGATCGTTCGTTTGCCCTTGGTTTTGTCATTTCGGACATTCTTCTTTTCGGGCTTGATAGTGGTTCTCGCCGCGGTCCTTTCCGGCTTACTTGTAACGTGGCGGCTGCGGAGCATGGACCTGATCGCGGTTTTGAAGACACGTGAATAAGAGATGAAGTTACCGGAACGTAGATACCTGTATATCATCGGTGGCAGCTTGCTGCTGCTCATCTTGGTTTATTTTGGACTGTTCCGTTCCAGTCCTGTGACGGTCGAGGGCGGTATTGTCTCCCGCGGCGACCTCGTTTCGACGATCGATGCCGAAGGAGAGACGCGGTATCACGAGCGATTTGTCATAACGGCACCTATCACCGGAAAAATGTTTCGGATAACTCTGCACGAGGGCGACCGCGTTCCCAAAGGTTATGTTCTTACACGGATCGATCCGTCGCCACCTAGGCCGCTCGACCCCGTCCGAACGCCCGATACCGGTGTCTATTCGTTTGCCTACAACGTCTACGTTCCGGAGAGCGGGATCTTGACAAAAATACTTGTCACCAGTGAGGGCATTGTTCAGGCTGGAACGCCAATTGCGGAAGTTAGCAAACCATCACAGCTTGAGATCGTCGCCGACCTGCTTTCGGCGGATGCCACAAAGATTCGGCCCCGGATGCCGGTGTTGATCGAAAACTGGGGTGGTGATGGCTCGCTCAAAGCCACCGTCAGACTAGTTGAACCGCAAGCATACACGAAGGTGTCATCGCTGGGGGTCGAGGAACAGCGTGTCGATGTGATAGCCGATTTCGAGCGGCCACCGGAAAGGCTTGGGGATAATTACCGCGTCGACATCCGGATCGTATTGTGGGAAGGAAAGGATGTCCTACGAGTGCCGGCGAGCGCCCTGTTTCGCCAAGGCGAGGACTGGAACGTATTCGTGATTGACGGCTCGAAGGCCAGGCTTAGAAAGGTTGAGGTTGGAAACCGGTCTCCTTCCTTCGCCCAGGTCCTGAGCGGACTGGCCGAGGGCGACTCTGTCATCCTTCATCCGCCAAATAGCGTCGCCAACGGAACGAGGGTGGATGCAAATTGAACCATTGGGCGCTTGCTTGGAACGACGCGACGCTAGCAATTTTCTCTCGCTGAACCTACACTAAGACCGAACAACGTAGAAGGTGCAAATAAGATGATCACAGCAATGGATCCGAAACTTACTGGTAAACCCGCCGTTAGATGCGCGGAATGCGACCGCGAAATGGACCACTACAACACTTTCCTCAGTGCGTCCAACGAAATGAAAGTTGTCTGCTGGGAGTGCCAATCCAGAGACGAGAAAGGCTTTAACGCCAAACGCGATTTCCGCCGCGGCGCCCGCAGCGGCTATATTCCACGCTGATTTCAAATTCCAGATTCCAAATTTTCGATCGTGGAAGTTTTTGTTTCAACCTGGAATTTGGAATCTGGAGTTTATGACGATACGAAAGATCACCGAATTTCCCGAAAAAGTCCTCGGCGAAGTCGGCCAGCCGGTAACCATTTTCAATAAAGAACTTGAAGACCTCTGCGCGGATATGTTCGATACAATGTACGACGCAGAAGGTGTCGGCCTCGCCGCCCCACAGATCGGCCTTAATTTGCGGCTGTTCGTAATGGACTGCGAAGGCATCAAGCTGATCGCCGCCAACCCTGAGATAATCTCAACCGAGGGCGAGCAATCCAGCTCAGAGGGCTGCCTGTCAGTGGGCAAGGTCCCCGCAGTAGTCGTCCGCCCGATGAAAGCCCGATTAAAAGCACAGAACGAAAAGGGCGAGTGGTTCGAACAGGACGCCGAAGGATACCCCGCCCGTGCATTTATGCACGAAACCGACCACTGCAACGGCACGCTTTTCATCGATCATCTACCAAAACTCCGGCGTGATATGCTCGTTAAGAAGTTCAAGAAAGAAAAGAATTGGAAATGATTTCAGTTCAGGAGTTGTTTTATGAAAAAACTTTTATTAATCGCATTTTTCGGTGTCATGGCAGTCGTGTTTTCCGTTGCAGGACAAGGAACCGCTGATGACTTAGAGAAGAAAACCCTTAATGAAAAAGCCTTCAAGCTCTTTCAAAACGGCAAGATTGATGAAGCAATCAAAACTGCAACGAAAGTTCTGGAGCTTGAACGCAGAACACCTGATAAAACATCGTCCTCGCTTCGCAGCGTAATTCTGAACGTGGCTCGAATGCACCGCGACAACTTTATACTTTTGCGAAAGCAAGCTTCGAAGCGGGAGCTAAATCCTCGCGACAGGATTGATCTCTCTAAAAGGGCCGCCGCAAACGCCGAATCAGCGGAGAAGCTTTTTACGGAAGCAGTCGAAATATCTGATATAGACGGAATATCAGATACGGCGCAGATCGCCGACGGAATGAGCGAACTGGCTTGGCTGACGCACAACTATTATCCCGCGGACAACACGCCAACCGTGCAGGAAGGAAGGTCGCGTATCGATAGAGCCGAGACTCTTTACCTGAAGTCTTTGGGTCTCAGCGAACAACGAGGTAACGACGCCGACGGAACATCTCTGATCGTCATCTCGTTCGGGAATTTTTATCAAAAATACGACAACTACGAAAAAGCAATGTCGCTGTACGAACGTTACATTCAGTCCGTTGAGCGTCAGCACGGAAAAACGCACGCTGATCTGGCAAATGCATTGCGCCCCTTTGCACAGATTTTGTTTGCGACATTTCAGGATGAGGAATCCGCAGCCGCCCTGAAGCGAATTGAGGAGATCACCGGTCGCAAAGAAGACCTGCCTTTGGGGAAATTGGATTTTCACCTCCGTTCCAAAGAATCGGTCGCATTTCACTCAAAGGCCTCGGAACTCTCTCGAAATATGGCAAAACTGGCTGCCGGAAACTCGATGAGACGACAGCGAACCATCGTTGTACCCGTCCGCGTAACGGTTGATGAAACCGGCAAAATAGAGGAAGCTAAAGCAGAAAATGAAGATTCTGGATTGAGGAAACGGGCAGAACAGGAAATTATGAAATGGAACGTTAGGCCATATTCTTACAACGGCGTAAACCGCAGACTTCGCGGATATTTGAGCTATCGGGAAACTTTTTAGCAAGTACCATTTTATTCACAACAACGGCTCGTTTTCTATTTTTGTGAAGCTAGGCGAAGATCATCCTCTTGAGATTTGTCTATCGGTCAGGCTTTTGCCACATCGCCCGATACACGAGCAACTCCTTGTCCTCGACCGCCTGTTCCCGCTCAGTCTTCACTGGAAACGGATTTTTGTTAATCACTATCCCGCTCAAATTCTCATTGGCTCGAAATAGCTCAAACATTTCTTCGGCTAAAAACTCAATATCAGTCTGCACAAAAACACGTCCGCCCGGCGAGAGTTTCTCAGCCACAGTATCGACCAGTTCCTTATTCACCATCCGCCGTTTGGCGTGCTTTCTCTTGAACCACGGATCGGGGAATTGGATCGTGACCGTGTGCAGTTGTCCATCAGGAATCCGCTGAATCAGCGTTCCGAGCCAGAGCATCGCGTTACAAAACGCGTAGTGCAGATTCGCCAAATCAGCCTCATCGGCAAGCCGGTTCGCTTCGTCAACAAGCGGCTCGCGGATCTCGACGCCAAGGAAATTCCAATCCGGCTCAGTCTCGGCCATATTCAAAATAAACCGACCGCGGGCGCAGCCGATATCGAGATGAAGCGGCAAAGATGGTTTAGCAAATACCGCTGCAACATCGATCGGCTCGGGCGCTTGCCGATAATACGGAGACAGGGGATTTACGTGCTGGTGGACTCGGACTCGGGCCATTAGAAGTTGCGGATTTACCCGAATATCAAAAAAATGCTGAAGAGAGATGTGACTATATAAACGCCGAGAGCAATTAAACCAAATAATTCGGTCGCCGAACCCACTTTTCGCGGATCAACGTATTCATCCGACGGAATCTGGATAAATCCGTAAACAGCCCCGACGATAAGTCCGCCGATATGTCCGTAATTATCGATGACCTTATAAAGCACAAGGCCGAATATGAGTATGAAGCCGATGTTAATCAGAAGGTTTTTTCGAAACTCAGGTGAGATGAATTGCCGCCGCCGAAACGCATAAACGGCGAGATATGAGATCAGCCCGACGATGCCGCCGGAAGCACCGACGGAAATGCCTGTAGGCGACATGATCAATCCGAGCACACCGCCTCCGATTGCGGAAAGTAGAAAAACGATCGCGAGATGTGCCCGACTGGAAAGTATTTCAAACAGCCGGCCAAAGCTATAGAGAGCATACCCGTTCATCGCTAGATGAAGCAGGCTGCCGTGTACCACAGCTCCTGTCAGTATCCGCCAATATTCGTGCCTGAAAATAAAATCGGATTTTACAAAGCCAGCCGCTAAAATAGAAAATTCGAGGCCCCGAAAAAGCTGGGCCGCCATCACGACGATTATGCACGCAAGCAATGTAACGGTATAAACGGGAATCGGCGGTCTCACAGCCACAGATTCGTCCGTTTCCGTCTCCGAGTCCGGTGGAGTTTCCTCAGCGTCGGATTGATATTTGAGTGACATGGATAATGTATTAGCTAATTACATCGCGAGTCCGCCATCGGCTTGAATAACCTGTCCGGTAATATAAGCCGCCGAATCGGACAGCATAAAACAAACAATTTCCGCCGCTTCCTGCACGTTTCCGAGCCGGGCAAGCGGGATTTGGGCAAGGATCTTTTCGCGGAATTCGGCATTCATCTCGGACGCCATTTCGGTTTCAACCAGTCCGAGCGCAAGAGCATTCACCGTGATCTTTCGGCTTGCAACTTCCTTTGCGAGGGACTTAGTAAGCCCGATCATTCCCGCCTTTGAAGCCGAGTAATTAGATTGACCCAGCATTCCCACTACACCGCTGATTGAAGAAATATTGACGATAGAGCTGCCATTCTCGTTCTTCATCATTGGCCGCAAAACCGCTTTTGAAAAATTCCACGCGCCTTTTAGATTTGTGTCCATGACTGAATCCCAATCTTCTTCTTTCATCCGAAGAATAAGCTGATCGCGGGTAATTCCGGCGTTGTTGACTAGAAAATCGACGGTTCCAAACACTTCCTTCACTTGGCCGACAAATTCGGCCGCCGCCGCCGTATTCGCCACATCGCATTGAGCCGCCAAAGCTTTAACGCCGAGTGCTTCAACTTCGGACTTCAACTTCTCGGCTTCATCGGCGCTCTTCGAATAATTAAATGCGACATTCGCACCACGCCTCGCCAATTCCAGCACAATTGCCTTGCCGATGCCTCGCGTTCCGCCCGTAACAATTGCCGATCTTCCTTCAAATTGTTTTTCACTCAATGTTTTATCTCCGTTTTAAAGTTCGATTTTAGTTTGGGCACGGCGGTACGTCAAAGCGTGCTTTGCGGACGTTGGACGAAACACACAGCTTTCATTATGATTTCAATAATTATGACCATCCGCCAAACTGCTTCGCGATTTCTCGTTCTTTCGCTCACTGTGCTCCAAATATTTGCCGCATCGGGAAATGCACAAACCCGCTCCACGCTCATCAAAAACGCAACGATTATCGACGGCTCCGGGAAACCATCGTTTCGCGGCGACGTGCGTATCAGGAACGGCAAGATCGTGAAGATCGGTGTGATCAGAGCATCAAAGAATGATGAGGTGATCGATGCGACCGGTCTTGTTCTGGCTCCCGGTTTTATCGATATTCATAATCACTCCGAATCTGGATTGCTCCGCGAAGGAACGGCCGCAAATCAAGTTTCGCAGGGAATCACGACGGTGCTGGTCGGGCCTGATGGCGGATCGCCTTTTCCGATCAAGGATTATTTGGCAAAACTCGACCGCAAGATCGCGGTGAATGTCGGTGCGTTTATCGGCCACGCGACGGTCCGCGAAGAGGTGATGAAGAACGACTACACGCGAAAGGCGACCGACGATGAAATAAAGCAGATGGCCGAGTTGGTAAAGCAAAGTATGAAGGAAGGTGCGTTCGGTCTGTCGTCCGGGCTTGAATACGACGTCGGCTTTTCAGCATCTACTGAGGAATTAGTTGCCTTGTCGCAAGTTGCCGCAAAGCATCGCGGCATTTACATGACTCACATGCGTGACGAGGAAGAAGGCATGGTTGAGGCGATTCGCGAATCGATCCGAATCGGTCGCGAGGCAAAATTGCCGGTGCAGATCTCGCACATCAAAATGGGCAACCGCAACGTCTGGGGCAAATCGTCCGAAGCGATCGCGTTAATCGAAGAGACTCGCAGGTCCGGCTTTGACATCACTGCTGACGCTTATCCTTACACCGCTTGGGCCTCGACGATCACTGTGCTTGTGCCGAGCCGGAAACACGACGACCGTGCCGAGGTCGAAAAAGGGCTGAGCAACGTCGGCGGAGCGGATAAGGTGCTCGTCACAAACTGCCCGGCTCATCGCGATTACGAAGGCAAGACACTCGAACAAATCGCGGCTTCTCAAAACACTACGCCTGTCGATGTGTACATCCAGATCGTCAAAGACGGCGGAGCGGGCGTCGTCTGCAACTCGATGAACGAAGCGGATGTAAAAGCCTTTTACCAGCAGCCGTGGGTGATGGCGTCGAGCGACGGCGGTATCGGCAGCCGCCATCCTCGTGGAACCGGAACCTTCACGCGTGTGCTTGGCCGATTGGTCCGTGAGAATAAATGGTTCAGTCTTGAAGAAGCTGTCCGCAAAATGTCGGCGATGCCGGCTGCTCGTCTACGTTTGAAAGATCGAGGCCTGATCAAAAAAGGTATGAAGGCTGACATAGTTTTACTTGATCCAAACACCGTCATTGACCGGGCTACATTCGCCGAACCTCAGTTATTTTCTGAGGGCATCAAAACCGTTTTCGTTAACGGTGTCCGGGTTTGGGACGGGGAGAAGGTAACTAATGCCTGGCCGGGGTCGATCTTAAGAAAAAACTAAAGCAGTACACCGAGAAGAGGTTCAATATCGTCCTCGATCTCACGAATTGGCAATTTTACACGGTCGTAGATCTCAGACATTGAAATTTTACACCCGATTGACGTCAAGGGAAAAATTTCGTTCAGGCCTTCAACGACATTAAAAGCCCATTTGCCGTCTGAGAGTTTCTCATGATGTTCAATAAAGGCCATGTCCTGATAGATTAAGATGTAATCGGTAAGGGTGGGAATTTCTTTTCGATAGCGAAAAAACTTTTTGGTTTGATCGTATCTCTGCGTAGATGGAGAAAGCACCTCGATAATTACTTTAGGGTTGAGCAGTACATCATTTTTTGTATCATGAAATTCAGGCTCACCGCATACGATTGATAGATCGGGATAGGCAAAGAGCCCACGTGTCTCGGCCCGGACCTTCATGTTTGGTGACAAAGGTTGGCATTTCGTTCCTTTAAGAGCCTGTCTAACTTCACCCAAAATATTCGCACAGATCTGGCTATGGGCAAGGCTTTCGCCAGCCATTTCAAATACTTCACCGTCCAAATACTCGTGGCGAACTTCCGCAGCACGCTCAAATTCGAGATACTCTTCGGGCGAATACAGCGTCTTTTTTCGAAGTGCCAATCCCATATTCGCTAATTTAGCATACTTTCCAACGCGTTTTACAGATTTAATGCATTCCGCTGAATCTCGAAAAGCTTTGCCATTCCGATCTCCGCAAGGGCCAGCATTTCGTTCATTTGATCGCGGTTAAAAGGCTCCCGTTCGGCGGTTCCCTGTAGCTCGATAAACTTTCCTGCACCGGTACAAACCACGTTCATATCGACGTCGGCGTTTGAGTCTTCCGCATAAGCCAAGTCGAGTATCGGCGTTCCTTCGATAATCCCAACGCTGATCGCGGCCACTTCGCTCAGGATCGGCGATGTTTTCACCGTGCCTAGTTTGACCAGCTTTCTGCACGCTAAAGCAAGAGCCACATACGCGCCGGTGATCGATGCACAACGCGTTCCGCCGTCTGCCTGAATCACATCGCAATCCAGAAAGATCTGCCGCTCACCCAGCAATTTTGTATCGACGACGCACCTCAGGCTTCGCCCAATCAGCCGCTGGATCTCCTGCGTTCGCCCGGCCGGACGCTGAGTTTCCCGCTGAGTCCGCGTATTGGTCGCTCGCGGCAGCATTGCATATTCGGCTGTAACCCAGCCGGTGCCTTTATTGCGCAGAAAAAAGGGCACTCGATCTTCAACCGAAGCTGTGCAGATTACTTTTGTGCCGCCTACTTCGATCAGCGCAGAGCCCTCGGCATATGGTGAAATGTTTGGCGTGATCTTAGTATTGCGGATCTGGTCAAGGTCTCGTTTGTCTGGTCTTTCGTAGCTCATAATTTGTAAATCGTAAATGGTGAATCGTAAATGGTGAGGAAGGATTACTTTCCTTCGACTAACGATTTACGATTCACGATTTACGAGTTCATCTATTCCATAAACTTCTATCGCTTCGAGCTTCGACGGCTGCGTACCCAAAAACCTTTCAGCCACCCGTGCAAACCTTTCGGCTGCATCAGTGACATAGAAATGATCGAGATCATCGCACAGCGACCGGTGGCCGACGATTTGCCGAGTGCTCGCCAGGCCTTTTTCCAGCAAAAGCTCTTCAACCTCTTCCGCCGTCGCCTCGCCCGAATCAATCAGCTTAACATTTGCTCCGACCGTTTGTTGAATCACATCGCGCAGGATCGGGTAGTGCGTACAGCCAAGCACCAGAGCGTCAGGCCCGAATTCGATAACTTTCTTTAGGTGTTTGGCCGCGATCGCAAAAGTTTCAGGCTCGTGCAGCCAGTTCTCCTCGACCAACGGCACAAACAGCGGGCACGCGGCTTGAATAACCTCTGCGGTATCCGAAGCACGGCGGATAGCTTCGTAATATGCGTTGCTCGCAACTGTTGCTTCGGTCGCGATCACGCCTATTTTCGGCTTCGATTCATCTTTCGTGATCTCAACAGCCTTTCTCGCTCCCGGCCCGATGACGCCGACGACATCGATACCGATCCGCTCGCGTATTTTCGGCAATGCCAGCGCGGACGCTGTGTTGCACGCAACGACCAGAAGCTTGATACCTAAAGACGCAAGGAATTGAGAATTTTCTATCGCGTATCGCTCAACGGTCGCAAGCGATTTCGTTCCATACGGCACGCGGGCCGTGTCGCCAAGATAGACAAAATGTTCGTTCGGCAGACGGTCATGCAAGGCACGATAGACCGTCAGGCCACCAACGCCCGAATCAAAAATTCCAATTGGGAGACTATTATTCACTTTCGATCAACTCCAAAGCTTCTTAACCGGAGAATAACCAAGGCTACCGAAATTGCGGGCATTCAGCAACCGATACGCCACTATATAAGGGTTCAAACAGCCTTAGATTTGGCAGTCGAGACCCGTGTAATATGATAAATATTTGTTGTTATTTATAAACAATGTTGTTATCATTAATGTTCAAATCAGCACTCTTCCGCGTGCTGAACCTGCCAAATCAGACATTTGGTGTTCACCTGTATGCCTTCCAGAATTTACCTGGTCATAGACTAAACGAAATATATGAAAAATGTGATCGCGTCGCTTTTTGCCGTTACAGCTTGCTGTTTATGCGTTTTAGGCCTTCAAGAATTTGGGGTCTTTTCTTCAGTATCCGCTCAGAGTAACCATCAATCCAAGATGGACGCTTCCACGATTCAAAACGATAACGATCGGGCAATGGCGGAAGAACTAAGGCGGGCAACAAAACGCTCGTCTGAAAATTTAATGGAAAAGTATACGGGTAACGGTGTCTTGCTGGATCTTGACGGCGGCTATCAAAACGTTGCCCTCGCTCGTTTAGAAAACGACGGCACATCGGTATCCGCTTGTGTTACAAGCATCGAGGAAGCAAACAGTTTCTTCGGACGAAATCTCGAAACCGGTCAACGAGTTGCTAAAACCGTAATTCCAAAAAGGAACACAGCCAAGCTGGCCGCAGATCATGGAATGGCGGAATCGGAGTTCATTTTTTACAGCAATCTGATCGAAGAAGCCAGGCAGCAGCGAGCAATGTCGCCGAACTCCGCAACAATCAATATTGTAAACAACGACGGAGCGGGAGAAGGCTTTAACGACGCAACCGCAGCTTTTGCAAATCCTGAGGGCGGAAACACTGGAGCAACCCGAGGAGCACAGCGTTTAAACGTCTTCAATTTCGCGGCTGGTATATGGGGAGCTTTCCTCGACACGAGTGTACCGATCAATGTCCGTTCGCAGATGGACCCGCAAACTTGCTCTACGGGCAGCGCCGTTCTTGGTTCCGCCGGAGCGGTAAACATCACTCGCGATTTTACGGGTGCCGAATTTGCAGGTACCTGGTATCACATCGCGTTGGCCAATAAGCGGGCGGGTTCGGATCTGATTCCGGCGAATCCAGACATTAATGCAACTTTTAACATAAGTATCGATTCCGCTTGTTTTCAAACCGGAGGCCGCTGGTATTACGGTCTAGACAATTCCACCCCCTCGCAGAGAATAAACCTTCTTGTAGTTCTGCTGCACGAAATGGGTCACGGGCTTGGCTTCTCTACTTTCACAAACGGCAGCACAGGAGTATTTGCAAGTGGTTTTCCGGATATCTGGACACGCTACATGTTAGACAATAATACGGGATTGTTTTGGAACGGGATGACCGATGCTCAACGGCAGGCTTCGGCGTTGAGCAATGGAGCACTCAGATGGGACGGCCCGAATGTGCGATTAGCCTCAAGCTTTCTGACTGCTGGTCGGGACGCTGCGACGGGTCGCGTCGAGCTTTTCGCCCCGACCACTTTTCAGCCAGGTTCTTCGGTGTCGCACTTTAGCACAACGGCATCGCCTAATCTATTAATGGAGCCGTCGATTAACTCAGGGCTTGCGATTGACGGAGATCTAACTCGCCAGCTTTTACGCGATATCGGCTGGTTCCGCGACACGACCTCGGACACAGCGGCGGATACAATAACCAATGTGTCACCGTTTGGCGGCATCGCCACCGTTGGAGGCGTCCGAACGATAAACTGGACAAATAACGGCAGCTTTAACCGAAACGTTACCATCGAGCTTTCAACCGACGGCGGGGCGACATATCCGACCGTCATAGCATCGAACATTGCTAATGCCGGTACGTATGCATGGACGGTTCCGAATACTTCCACTACCACCGCAAGGATTCGAGTTCGCGAATACGATTTTGCCGCACCATCGGGCACATCATCGGCGAATTTTACGATCAGTGCAGCTCCGTCCGCTGCGGGTGCCGCGATCTCAGGCAGAGTTTTGAGTACGGCGGGTCGGTCGGTAAGCCGTGCAATCATTATGCTGACAGACGGCAACGGCACGGTCCGTACCGCTGTCACAAATTCGTTCGGTTACTTCTTTTTTGACGAGGTTCCTGTCGGCTCAACTTACGTCGTAAATGTGCGTCATAAGCGATACCAATTCCAACCGCGGGTCGTGAATTTGAGTGAGGATCTTGTCGGGCTCGACTTTGTAGCGACGCAGTAACACTCCTTGTCTATAAACAGATAATTGAATAGCTGCGGATTTATTTCCGCGGCTTTTCTTTTTTTATCAAAGCGTGTAGCGTTTCGGCATTCTCTCCGCGAAGCTGTTTCAGCACACGGTCGATGTTTCTGTCGAGAGCATCTTCACCCTTCAAAAACCCAAGATATCGAAGAATTTCCTTCTTACGTCCTGGCGTTAATTTATCGAACTCGGCATTCGCGGTCTTGTCGTCTTTAAGTGCCTTGGCAAACTTTGGCGGCATCGGAACTTCACGCGGCCGTGGATCGAATTCAATCTCGACATTTGCCGTATCGTCAACATGCAGCCCCGATGCCTTCAACATCTCACCGTTGATATATAACCGCCACGCGCCTTTATATTTGACAAGTGTTTGAATAAACTCCGCCCCGTTCAACTTCCCGCGAACTGGTATCGGCCCTTTCGATTTTCCGGCTTGTTCGAAGACGAATTCCAACACCTTAACCGGCGGATCGACCACCGGGTTGATGCCAATCTTAAAAATTGGGCTGGAAAACTTGATCATAAGAAGATTTTAGAACTCACCTTTTGGCGTCGCGTTTTGAATATAGCTTCCATGCGCGATAAAGGAAGATCAGAATCAGACCCAGCATAAACAGCAGAAAGACCCGAATTGCCCAGTTTTGGCCCAGTATCCAAACACGCGATAGTATGCCCGTTTCCATAGGCGTCGGTGTAAGTTCTACCTGATTTGTGACGTTGGTTTCCAAACGCAGTTTGGCTCGGTTTAGAACATCACTCACCCTCTCGGTAGCTTCTTTTTCGACCAGGCTGTGCTTGACATCACTAAATGCTCCGCTTAGAACATTTGAGCTGGAAAGATCGGTAAATATTAAGTAGCTGTCGGTTCTGTTGGTTGTAGGAATCGTTACAAGCATTGTTAATGCCAGCGAAGAATCAATATACCGGCTCGAATAGATCTGCTTATTAGCGATCAGGAAGATCGGGCTATTGTTGGTCTGAGGGGAGTAATTCGCCGTGTGCGTTATGTTGACAATCGGATCGAGCCCAAATGTAACCGTTGACCAGCCTAGGCTATTTTCTACATCCGACAATTCGTAACTCGGAAAATCTCTCAGGTATTGCGCAAATTCGGGGGCAACCTCTTTGATAAAGAGTGATTCATCCAGCAATTTGGGATAGTCTTCGGCGAGTCGAACCGGCGTTTTCCGGCTGTCGTATTGCATAAGTGCCCGATCTCCACGCTTCAAATAATCGCTAGCGTAATCAACAAGAATCCGTCGGTACAATTGTGCCGCTTTCGAGGGATGATCCGCAGCGTTCCAGTCTACCTCGACCTGCATCCGCTTGATCATCGCCGCAGGCAATTTCACATTGCAGTTCCCGACGACACATTTCTTCAGATCCTTGATATCGCCGTCTCCAAAATTTAGCGATTGCAGGTCCTCGATAACCGGCGGAGTGCTGAAATCACCGCTGGCCAACTTCGATTTATTGGTTTTCTGCGTCAGGCTGTCGCGAAATGCGGCCATCGAGATTTCCGACGCGTTTTGCAAACGCACGATGCCGCATACCGCAACTTGTTTTTTGTCTTTGACCCGTAACAATTTGACAACTGTTTCGCCGTTATCAAGAGCCGAGAGATCGGCCGGTTCGAACCCCGCTTTATTGACCAGGAGTTTTCGAAGCTGGTCCGATGAGATCTGTGCGGAATTGGCCAGCGTGCAGACAATTACGAGTGCCGATAACAGCACTCCTTTCGCCAGGATTTGTACACGGCTCACCATCCCATACAGAATAAGGCACCTTTGCCATATCTGTAAGGGTGGCCGTCACAAGTTACTAAAGGTGATTCATGCCGATTTTGAACATCTCGGCAGAAAATTCCGCAGTAGTTCTTCCCGAACCCCTGCCCATATCTGATAAAATACCCGAAATAACTCGAGGATGCTGCGTCCGATGTTAGATCCGAACGCAACCAACCGGCGTAGCTCATCGTATTTGATCGGAAAGCGTATGTTTTGTCCCCAATGCGGCTCGACTCAGAGCGACGAATTAAAGTTTTATAAATCGTGTGGCGTAAATCTGCAGGCACTTCGTCAGATAATAGCGACGCGCGAGTCGGACGAGAAATTCGACTGGAGCAAGACGTGGGTCGCCGAGATGTTTATTTCCGGCGAAGATGCCGTAAAAAAGGCCGCCGAGATGGAACGCCTGCAGGGAAAGACGCCTGAGGTGAAACGCCGCAACGAGATAAAAGCCGGCGTGATAACGGCAAGTGCAGGAATCGGATTGATGATATTGCTTTTCGTCCTGATGGAAGGAATCGTCGCAAGCGGCGTGTCCGAGAAAGCCGCCGCCATCCTCAGCCGCCTTTGGATCGCCGGTGTCCTGCCGCTCTTTGTCGGCATCGCCCTGATTGTGAATGGAATGTTTGTCAGCAAACGGGACGAGGAAGGAAATACTAATACCACTGATTCGGGAATAAAGGGCCTCCCTGAGCCAGATGCCAGCTACTTGCCGCCGGCGGAAACCAACCAGCTGAACGCCGTTCCATTCAGCGTGACGGATAAGACGACAAGACACCTGGAAAAACGCGGCCGAACGTCCTGAATTGCAAAAAAACCGCTAAATACAACGAACTCCCGCCCCGTCGCATCCTTTTGTAAGAAAGCTCAATGGGTGCGGGCAGAAAAGAATTTACAGCCAATTCCCATAGTGCTATATTCTTAGCTGATCCCCAATTCAGAAGTATTGATCCAAAATGCAAAAGTCACGCCGTCTCCTGTTTATTATTTCTCTGCTGTTTTTCTCGTTTTGCTCCGCAACTGAAGCAAACGCTCAATCATCGTTCCAAATTTCTATCGGACCGCTGTTCACGGTCAATAGTACCGCCGACACCATCGATGCAAATCCGGGGGACGGCCTTTGTGCCGATTCGAATGACCAATGCACCCTGCGTGCAGCGATACAGGAATCAAACCAGGAACCGGATCCGACTGTGACGAGTACCAACGTGATCATATTTGCGTTGCGGAATCCTTCTGTTATCGACCTGACATTGGGTGAATTGAACATCACCTCCGGGACGTGGATATTCGGACCCGGCGCAAGGCGATTGACCGTGCAGCGAAGCTTCGCTCAGGGCATCGCGAACTTTAGGGTCTTTCGCATTGCAGCAGGCGGTCCCGGCGTCGAAATCCGCAGGATGAATATTCGGAATGGAAATGCGGGCAGTGAAAACGGAGGCGGGATATTGGTCGAGGCGGACAGCGGCGTCAGTATTTCGGACGTCGCGATCAGCGCAAACTCGGCGGCGAACGGAGGCGGAATAGCGAACGCCGGAAGGCCGCTTTTTATGAACCGCGTGCTTGTCAATTCGAATACCGCAACGGCCCAAGGCGGAGGAATTTTTAATCAAGGATTTCTCAGCCCACGAATAACCAATTCGACAATAACAAATAACTCAGCGGCCTCCGGCGGCGCCATTTACAATAGCGGAAGTCTGTGGCTTGCTAACGATACGATTTCCAACAACACCGCGGCCAGCGCCGCGTCAAGCATTTTCAACGAATCGGGCTCGATCAATGTTCTTAACACCATAATCGGCAGAGACGCTCTATCCGCACCCGCCTCGTTGAGCGGCTCGTTCACTTCAAGGGGAAACAATATTGTTAACGATGCCCGCAACAGCACGGGATTTACAAACGGCGTGAACAACGACCAGGTAAGCGATAACAACGCCATCGATCCGCTGCTGGGAGTTCTGGCGGACAACGGCGGCCACACCGACACCCGTATGTTGCTTGCGGGAAGTCCCGCGATCAATGCAGGCAACGATTGTGTCTTAACAGGCTCGTGCCCATCTGCTTCCCCTCGGATTGAGCTGTCATCTGATCAACGAGGGAGATACCAGCGCAAGATTGGAAGTGCGGTAGACATCGGGGCATTTGAGGCCGGTGCCGGTCTGCCGCTGGAAAGCATCTCTTTTGAATGGACGTCTAGACTTGGGACGCCCGCCCTTTTTAGCGGCACGATAGCCGCTCTCACGAGCGTCACAACCAATGAAAAAGTCTACAGCAGTGTTAACCCTTTTGGCTCATTCAGATTTCAGAATATAGCGACGGACTTTTATATCCTGGAAATCAGGGGGAAGCGCGCCGGTACTAACATCGGACCGTTCCCGATCGGGCTCGACGAAATCCCGATCGGCTTCCCGACCGATCCGTTCAACGCGGCCGAAAATCTTCCAGGCTTCCGTTTTATTATTGAACAACAAAGAGTCAAATCGGGATCAAGATAATAGGCAACGCTTATATTTCCGGTGAGCGAGAGCGACAATCCGGTAGGTGGCAGAACGCGTAAGAATAATATTCACGGTTGAAAATTACCGACCCTTGTTCTGTCGGTTGTAAGATCGGAGAGACTTACACGGTAATTGTATGGAGTAGCGGCTGTAAGCTCAAAGTCGGCGCGCGTTTGACAGACAGTCCGCATTCCGCCGTTTGTGCAGCGGCGAATAAAGGCGTGAGACTTAGCAGTATCACAAAAATCGTGTACTTCATACAGATGGTGGAGGCGGTGGGAATCGAACCCACATCCAAAGGTTGCGACCAGTGAAATCTACACGTTTAGTCGGTTCACTTAATTTCGCCGATGGTGAGCAGGTGATCCGACAAGACCTCATCATCAGCCAACCCGGCTAACATTTCGGGTTGCGTCCGCAGGTGGAGAACGCGCCCTAGCTTCTACTGAGTTATGCCTAAACCGGTCGCTACAAGCTGACTTCCGGCAAGACACTTGTGGTTAGTAATTAAACTAAGCAGCAAGAGCTAATTCTTGATTAGCATTTGTGTTTTGCAAGTTTTTTTAACGAGCTCACAAGCAAAAAGCCCGACGTGCATCCAAAGACCTATACAAGCCCCTGTCGAAGCCTGTCGCCCCCACTTGAGGAAAGTCAGTTTACAGTATTGAGATGAAAATTAAAAGGTGATGGTTGTTTATGTGATACGATCATAAAAAAGTGCTTACTATCCCATTACCACGGAGCCTTTGAGTATGAAACGCAATATTTTTCTTCCATTGGTTTTTTCACTATTTCTGGTCTTAATCTCTGCCTACGGCAATCAGTTGCAGGCCCAACCAGTAAAAGCAACGGTAATCACGGTAAATGACGTCGGCGATTCGGTCGACGCTGCTCCCGATGACGGCATTTGCGCCGACGCCGCTGGTAGATGTACTCTACGCTCGGCTATTGCGGAGTCCAACGCAAGGATCGGCACGGATGTAATAATATTTGATGTTCCGGTGCCTGCCGTGATTACGCTGACTCTAGGTGAGTTAAAGACAACAGATCCAGTAAATATTTTAGGCCGCGGCGCTCGTCGTTTGACCATTCAGCGCCGTAACAACAACGATACATCGAACTTCCGCGTTTTCAACCTTACCGCGCCCACACAGTTGCGAGGCGTAACAATCCGCCATGGAAATAGTTTCACTAGCGGAGGCGGAATCCTATCTGTTGCAGGTTTAAGCCTTTACGATGTAATGATTACCGGCAATCATGCGAGATCCGGTGGGGGGATAGCTCTTCAAGGTCCTGAAGAAGGCACTTCGATTATTGAACGCTGTCTGATCACCGGGAATACCGCATCTCAACAAGGCGGCGGTATGTACGTCGCACCTGGTATGTACCCAAGTGTAAAAAGCTCCACACTGACTAATAATTCGGCGGCCGCGGGGGGAGCTATCGCGAATTATGGTGAGCCGTATTTGACTAACAACACCATCGCCCGTAATTCGGCGAGTCTGGGAAGCAGCGTTCTCAACGGTTACGGATCGTTCACGTCAATACTCAACACGATCATCGGCCCGGATATAGGACAAACTGTTTCCTTGGTGGAGGGATCGTTTTATTCTCTCGGCAGCAACATTGTCACTAACACGACTGGAAGTAACGGATGGACGGTCATGGATCAGTTAAGCACGAACAATGGCATCGACCCAATGCTCGGCAACCTAGCTGATAACGGAGGACAAATCGACTCGATTGCGCTGCTTCAGGGCAGTCCAGCAGTTGACCGAGGCGATAATTGCGTCGTTGGTATTTTAGATTGTGATGGTCCAGGTCCGAGTTTCGAGTATCGTACCACACGCGATCAACGTAAGTATATACGGCGAATCGGAACCCGTGTTGATGTTGGGGCATTTGAAACGGGATCCAATCCAAATACAAGTAGTTTCATGTCAAGTCTGTTTTTTGGACGAACACATCACATCACCTTTTCGCGCGTAACCGTAATTAACATTGAAACCATGGAACGTCGCTCTTCTTTTATAGCCCTAAGTAATTCGCAAGGGTTACCTGGCTACACTCCTCCAATGAGTTTCGAACCTAACAACGTGTATGTGGGCGAGGTCCACACAAAACGCAGTGCGATCTTTAGTCCGTCAATCTTTGACTTTTGATCTTTTAGACTGTTTCGACAGGTTGATCCGACCGCCTTACCTACGCCGCCTTACTGTTGGCTATCAGGTTCGGATATTTGCCGCTCCAGCAACGGGGACTACGACCAAGCTACTGGTAAAATCGAAGATAAGACTATTGCGTTATCCTTTGTCAGAATCTCTATTTCTTCACCCAAGTTGTTAAGATAGACTCCTGTCGCCACAATCAAGCGGTCGTGCATTTCCGGAATGGACGTTAGGGCGAGGCTTTCGTTTAGAATTTCGGCGGTGAGAGCGTAAATTTCAATTCGCGGATCGCCGAATACGTCGTTTAGCAAATCTTAAACGCTTGTAATGCTCGTTCGGCCTTTCTCGACAATATAAACGGCTTCGGCTAGAGCAATTACGGGCAGTATCAATTCGCTGTCGGCTGACTCAAGAGCGGCTCGTGCTTTTGAACCGAGCGTCGATGTGCCTTCCAAATGCCATATTAGGGCATGAGTATCGACGATATAGTTTAGTCGCCATTCAACTCCGTCTCGGTCGGATGCCATTCGGCGATCTTGAAATCTTCTTCGGTAGACGGCTTCAGTCCCGTTTTGCTGTATTTTCCGAACTTCAACAGAGCCAGTGTTTGACGATTGGGCTCCTTCGTAAGACTTTCGGAAAGATACTTGATTAACTCAAGCTTTTGCTTAGGCAAAAGATTTCGACTCTGTTGCTTAATGACATTTAGTTCGACGGTTGCCATAGTGATTCTCCTCAACGCAAAAATTATATCACCAAAACACCGCAGCCATAACACGCCACCTTACGGTTGCGTTCCCACTACGCAGCTTTGCCATTGGCGATGAGGTTCGGATATTTGCCGGTCCAGCAGGCGGTGAAGGATGCTGTCGTTGAAGCCGCTAGATAAAGCAAGGGATGCCTGCGGTCCAGTCAGGCAGATTCCATCATCATTTTTGTATAAGCAAAGACTGGGCTGAACGACTGGGCGGTTTCGCCGGAGATGCCGACCGTCCAATGAAGCGGAACGGCATCGAGGTTGAGGGTGAATTCGATTTCGCCCTCTTTTTGGTCGAGCGGCCGGAACGGGTAGGCGACCGAAGGCCAGCTTGTCGTTTTGAAGGTATCGATGCTGATCCCGTCCGCAAGTTCAGAGTGGGCCCAGACGGCGATCACATTCGCGTTTTCGGTCCCGGCAATGTCCCATCGCCCAGTCAAACCCTGGAGCGTCGGCGGCGTCTCTATCTCACTCAGATCGACCTTTAGCAAGCACGCCGGTTCGCCGCGAATCTCGAGATGGTCTTTTTCGACGACGAGCAGTGTGAGATTGTAGCTGAGATTATTGAAGAAATCGGTGTTGACCGGCACTCCGACCGGCATCTGCGTCACTGTGCGAAAATATGCGGGTGCGGCGATCAACGAAACAGTTTGCGGAATCAGCACGCCGTTCGGGGCAAGGAAGCGGTTTTTGGCATCGATCATTGTCGGGATGATCGCCTCATCAAACGCCTGGTTGCCGATCGTCTCGCTGACGATCACGTCGCATTTATGATCAAGCTCGACGTCAATCGAGTTGCCGTGGATGACCTTGACCTTGTCGGCGACACCATTTGCCCGAATGTGGCCGTGAATCACCGGGATCATTGTCGAATCCGCTTCAATCGCGGTGACGCTTTTTGCACCGAGCTTCGCCGCCATCACCGCCCACACGCCCGTGCCGGAGCCAATGTCCAGGACACGCGTTTCACTTGTTACATGACGCTTGAGCGCCGCATAGAAAGCGACGTTACGCGCTTCGTCCCGAAGCAACGTCTGGTGATAAGGCAGAATGTGCTGGAGACGGGCGTAAAGCTTTGAATTGTCGTCTTCGCTGTCCTTCATAACTTTACGCGGCTTTGCCGTTGGCGATCAGTGTCGGGTATTTGCCGCTCCAGCAGGCGGTGCAGGATGTGCTGTCGTCGATGCCGATGGCGGCGAGCATTCCTTCTTGCGAGAGGTAGCCGAGCGAATCGGCTCCTATGTATTCGCAGACTTCGGCGACCGTCATTCGTGACGCGATGAGGTCCTGGCGGTGCGGCGTATCGACTCCGTAGTAGCACGAATGGGCGGTCGGCGGACACGAGATACGCATGTGGACTTCGGTCGCACCGGCATCGCGAACCATCTCGACAATCTTTTTTGAGGTCGTGCCGCGGACGATGGAATCATCGACCAGCACGACGCGGCGGCCGTTTATCAGGTCTTTGATTGGGTTCAATTTTAGACGCACGCCGAATGAGCGGATCGACTGCGAAGGCTCAATAAATGTACGGCCAACGTAGTGGTTGCGGATGATCGCCTGGCGGTAGTTGATGCCGGATTGGCTTGCAAATCCGATAGCCGCCGAAACGCCCGAATCAGGAACCGGCACGACGATATCTGAGTCGCATGGATGCTCGACGGCGAGCTGCTTGCCCATTTTGTGCCGCGATTCATTGACCGAGCGGCCGAAGATGGTCGAATCGGGCCTCGAAAAATAGACGTGCTCGAATGTGCAGACGGAGACCGGCTTCGCAGTGAAAGGCTTTGACGTACGGAGGCCGTTTTCATCGACGATGATCATTTCGCCGGGCTCGACCTCGCGGATGTACTCGGCGTCGATCAAATCAAACGCACAGGTTTCGGATGCGATGCACCAGGCGTCCTTTAACTTGCCAAGCACCATCGGGCGAAAGCCGCGCGGATCGCGAACTGCGATCAGCGACTTTGGCGTCAGAAAAAGCAGCGAGAAGGCACCTTCAGTTTCTTTTAGGACTTTTTCTATGGCACGGATCACGTTCGGGGCTTGTGTTCGCGGCAATCCCGTGGAGAAGCGTTTCGGTATCGGAAGTCGACGAGAAAATTGCGCCTTCCTTTTCCAATTCCCTTCGCCGGGCTTCGGCAAACGGCAGGTTTCCGTTATGGCAAACCGCGATGTCACCATGCTGACAAGTGACCGAAAAGGGCTGCACCTCTTTGATTGTGTTGCGGCCGGTTGTTGAATAACGCGTGTGGCCAATCGCGCTCGAACCGGTCAGATTTCTAAGGACATCCTCGCTCAAAACATCTGCTACCAAGCCTTGCGAGCGAAATTGGTGCAAGTCGCTGCCATCAGCCGAAACAATGCCACAGGCTTCCTGCCCTCGATGCTGTAAGGCAAAAAGCCCGAGCTGCGTTATCGTCGAAGCCTCCGGATGCCCGAATATGCCGAAAACACCGCATTCCTCGTGAAACTTATCTAAAACCAAATCCATGTAATTCTATTTTGCCACAAACAAAGAGAAACCGCAGAGACGCGAAGGAGGAATTTTTTGCCACAGATGAACACAGATTTGCACGTAAAAATATTGCGGAAATCTGTGCCAATCCGTATTCATCCGCGGCCAAGCAGTTTTTTGATCTTGTCCATATCTTCTGGCGTATTTAGGTTAAAAAAGAAGTGGCCGAAGCCGGCAAGATGCGAGTATTCGGAGGGCTTGACGATCCTCGGGGTCAGCAATTCAACGATCTCCTGCATTGGTGGCGGTAAGCGCGGAGCCTGAATCAATTCGTCTACCAGAGGACGCGCCGCTCTGACTTTATAAAAGCCACAAAGCGGCTGCAATCTTCCATCGGGCTGTTCGGGAACGATTGCACCGAATGCGTCTGAAATACATCCCGCGAGAAAACGCAGAAGATCGGGCGAGACAAATGGATAATCGCACGCCAGCAGAAATATCCATTCGGTTTTAGCATACGAAAGCGCGGCGTGAAGGCCGCCGAGCGGTCCGCGGCCCTCGACCATATCGAAGATGAATGGAGCATCGAGCGTGAGAGCTTCGATGGCGAACTGCGTTTCGTTTCCTTCGACAAAAGTTGCTTTCGTAGCGATGCCGGAATCACGCACCGTGTTGAGAGCACGCTGCGCGAGGGTTTTCCCGTCGATCTCAACAAACGCTTTGTCGCGTCCGAGGCGGCTCGAACGCCCGCCGATCAAAATGTAGGCTTCGATGTCCATTACCCAGGTTTGACCGAAATGATCACGCATTTCGACGTCGGCGTGGAGCTGCCTCGGGCGACGCTGCCGAGCGGGATTAGCGGATTTGCTTCGGGAAAATAGGTCGCCGCACAATCGATGGGTATTGGATAAGATACGACGATAAAATTGTCGGCGTGACGATCGCCGTCGTCGAAATGACTTGTCAGATCAACAGTTTGACCGGCTTTTAGGCCGAGGTTCGCTATGTTTTGTTCATTCATAAAGATCACACGACGGCTGCCTTCGACTCCACGATAGCGGTCGCGGGAATTGTAGATCGTCGTGTTGAACTGGTCGTGCGAGCGGATCGTTGTCATCAACAGCCGATCTTTTTCAAGCTCGATCTTTTCTAACATGTGAGCTTTGAAAAGGGCCTTGCCAGTGGGCGTTTTGAATTCGCCATCGTGCGGCGGATTCGGCATGTAGAAACCAGCCTTTTTCGCGGATTCGCTCGTTGTAGTTTTCACAGCCGGGCACAACGCGAGAGATTGCATCGCGCACCTTGTCGTAATTTGCCGCCATCGCATCCCAATCGACGGTCGTATTTTCGCCAAGCGTCGCCTTTGCGAGTTGGGCGACGATCCACGTTTCGCTTCGAAGGTGTTCGGACGCGGGTTCGAAAATGCCTTTTGACATCTGGACGTTCAGCATCGTGCTTTCGGTCGAGACGAACTGCTCTCCGTCCGCCTGACGGTCGATCTCGGAACGGCCAAGGCACGGCAGGATGAGCGATATTTTGCCGGGTGAAAGAGCCGTGCGGTTGAGCTTTGTGATGACCTGAACGGTGAGATTACATTTTCGCAAACCGGCAGCGACGACTTCGGTATCGGGCGAGGCGGCAAGAAAATTTCCGCCCATCGCGAAGAAAACTTTCGCTCGTCCGTCGGCCATTGCCTGGATCGTTTCGACCGTGTTTAACCCGTCTTTCTCAGGCGTCTTGAAGGCGAATTCCCTTTCAAGATTTTTTCGAAATATCGGATTCATCTGCTCCCAGATTCCCATCGTCCGGTCGCCCTGTACGTTCGAATGGCCGCGAACGGGACACAATCCGCTTCCTGGTTTCCCGATCGCACCGCAAAGCAGGTGTAAATTTACGATATCCTGTATCGTCGCGACCGCATCGCGATGCTGCGTCACGCCCATTGCCCAGCAGGTAATAATCGAGCGTGCAGACATTACCATTTTGGCCGCTTCTTCGATCTGGTTTTGTAACAAGCCTGACGACGAAAAAATATCGCTCCACTCTGTCGCATCGAGCGAGGCAATGAACTCGCTGTAGCCAGATGTTTTCGCATCGATAAACTCATGGTCGAAAACGGTTCCGGGTTCTGCCCGCTCGCGTTCGAGCATCAGCTTCATTATCCCTTTCAGCACCGCCATGTCACCACCGATACGGACGGGCAGGTGAAAATCGGCGAGTTTCACCGGGCGAATTCCGAGAATCGCGAGCGGGTTGCCGTGCTGCGGATTCGGGTCGACAAAATTCATCAAACCCGCTTCGGGCAGCGGGTTTATCGCGATCATCTTTGCACCGGCGGCTTTTGCCGAAGCAAGTGAGGTCAACATTCGCGGAGCGTTTGTGCCCGGATTTTGACCGACTACGATAACGAGGTCAGTCTTTTCAAAATCGCAGAGGCGAACGGTTGCTTTGCCGAGACCGATCGATTCGCCGAGAGCGACGCTTGTCGATTCATGGCACATGTTCGAGCAATCGGGCAGATTGTTTGTGCCGAACTGGCGGACGAAAAGCTGATAGAGAAACGCGGCTTCGTTTGACGTGCGGCCGGACGTGTAAAAAACCGCTTCGTCCGGCGAGGCGAGCGAGTCTAATTCACCCGCTATTATTTGAAAGGCCTCGTCCCATGAGACTGGAACGAAATGGTCCGATCCCTCGCGAATTACAACAGGCTCAGTCAGCCGTCCCTGATCGTTCAACCAAAAGTCGTCTTTCTCGGCGAGTTCGGACAAAGAATATTTGACAAAGAACTCAGCACCGATACGTTTTGTCGTTGCCTCGTCGGCAAGCGCCTTTGCGCCGTTTTCGCAAAATTCGGCGATTGTACGATGGCTTTCAGGATCGGGCCAGGCACAGGACTGGCAATCGATGCCGCCGGATTGGTTTAGATTCAGAAGCCCGCGTGTTCCACGGATGACACCCATTTTGCCAATGACGGCACTCATTGTGCTAGTGACAGCTTTCAGTCCGGCGGCGGTGTCGGACGACGCGGTCACTCGCAATGCTGTTTTGTTTTGGATGTCACCTTTTTCACTCACGGTTTTGCACAACACTACTTGCGGCCTAAACCACCCGCTAACGCAGGCGGTTCTGACCTGCGTAAATATTAAACCTGTCATCGCGGACAAAGCCGATTAGCGTCATCCCAAATTCGCGGGCCAGCTCAACGGCGAGACTGGACGGAGCACCGACCGCTGTCAATATCGGGATTCCGGCCATTAAAGCTTTCTGCACAAGCTCGAAGCTCGCGCGCCCGCTGACTATAAGCAAGTTATCTTTGAGCGGCATTTCGCCCGCCATAAATTTTGCCCCGATCACCTTGTCTAGAGCGTTGTGCCGTCCGACATCTTCGCGCAACATGTCGAGTTCGCCGTCGGCGTCAAACAGTGCAGATGCGTGCAGGCCGCCGGTTTTTTCGAAAGATTTCTGTTGGGCAATCAGAGTTTTGGGCATTCGATGAATGATCTCGGCTGTTATTTTTAGCGTTTCGTTTTCGATCTTTTTAGCATCGGTGTGTAGTGCTTCGATAGAACTTTTTCCGCAAACGCCGCAGCTTGAGGTTGTATAAAAGTGGCGTTCGAGGCTCTTGAGATCCACGTCAACCCCATCATTTAGATCGACGCGAATAGTATTCGAATTGAGAGCCGCGGCGCGGTCGATGATCCCGCCGCCCTTACCAATCTTCAGTCCACAGTGGCGTATCTGTTTGACCTGATCGGGATGTCGAATGATGCCCTCGGTGAAAAGAAAGCCAGCCGCTAACTCAGCATCGTCGCCCGGAGTTCGCATCGTGATGGAAATGGGTTTGTGCGTGAGCTTGCCATTTTTGTGAAAGCCGATGCGAATCTCAAGCGGTTCCTCAACAGCAAGCACGTCGGCAAAATCGACAGGCTCCTCGCCCGCAGCAATTCGCCGAACCGCAGTTTCAGAATAAGCTGATGCTGGTTTCACGTTGAGATTTTAACAGAAAAGAGTTTTTTTGCCGCAGATAAAGAAGATCACGCGGATAAGATCGGAGCAATTAGAATCACTTTCTGATCTGCGTTATCCGCGTAAATCTGCGGCTAAATTTCTTAGTCCGCCGGGATGATGCGACCGCGGCATTCGCCGAAGCCGATGCGGCGAAAGCCTTCGCGTTCGCAGTAGCCTTTCATGATGATCTCGTCGCCGTCTTCGAGGAAGCGGCGGGTTTCGCCAGATGGCAAATCGATCGGTTCGGTGCCTCGCCAGCTTAGTTCGAGCATGGAGCCTCGTTCGGACTTTTCTTTGCCGGAGATCGTGCCGGTGGCGATGAGGTCGCCGGTTTGGAGGTTGCATCCGCCGGATGCGTGGTGCGTGAGCATCTGGCCGATGGTCCAGTAGAGGTCTTTCATATTCGAGCGCGAGAGCATGTGCGGCTCGATCTTTTCCGCACGCATCTTCTCGGTCTGGATAAATACCTCGAGATTAATGTCGATGCCGCCGAACTTTGCGTTGTTGTCATCCGCAAGATAATCGAGCGGTGCGGGATCGCCTTCTTCGCGTTCAAACGCCTTCGTTCGGAACGGAGCGAGGGCCTCCATCGTTACGACAAAGGGCGAGATCGTAGTGGCAAAATTCTTGGCGAGGAACGGCCCGAGCGGCTGGTATTCCCACGCCTGTATGTCGCGGGCGGACCAGTCGTTTACGAGGCACAGTCCGAAGATATGTTTCTCCGCCTCGCCGATCGGGATCGACGTGCCGATCTCATTCCCCTGCCCGACAAAAAACCCGACCTCCATCTCGTAATCGAGACTCTTGCACGGAATAAACACCGGCGGTTTTTCCGCATCGCTCCGATTCTGACCCTTCGGCCGCTTGATGTCCGTGCCGCTTATGACAATTGACGAAGCCCGCCCGTGATACCCGATCGGCACATATTTGTAATTCGGCAGCAAAGGATTGTCCGGCCGAAACATCGACCCCACATTCGTCGCATGATAGATCGAGCAGTAGAAATCGGTGTAGTCTCCGATTTGCTCCACTGGCAATAAAAAGGGCTCGGCGTTACGGAGAGGTTGAAGACACTCCTTCGCTTTTGTCCGAGTGCCGCTGTCGGCAGTGTCGGAAAGAATTTCAACAAGGCGTCGTCTAATTTGCGAACTTCCGCCCTTTGCCATTAGTTCCCGCAAATCGCTTTGATAATCTGCAATTTGTTTCACGACTTCATCCGGTAGTGAATGAAACAGACCGCGCTCGATGGCATCGGTAAGATAAAGGATTTGATCCCCAATTGGCACCGCAAGTCCGAAGCTGGGCCCAGCCACGCCGAGTACATGGCAAAACGGCAAGTTCTGTATCGGAAAATCCGTATTCGGATCGTTGGCGGATTCGACCCAGCTTTTGAGGTTTGGATCGTGGGTTTCGTTTATTTCGTACATATGATTTTTTGCCCGCGAAATACGCGAAAGGACGCTAAAAAAAGAAAAGGATTAAACCCATTATCCCATATTCACGCGGACAGAGTAATAACAATGCCTAAAGTTATTTCCTCTTTATTTCGTATATTTCGCGTATTTCGCGGGCAAATCTCTTACAACAGCCCCAGTGCTTGAAGATCGGCGACGGGTTCGTCGAAGGAGCATGAGCCGAAAGAAATCATGCCTCTTGAGCGGAGGCGGTCCAAATGCCCAGCGGTTAGAAAATGCTCGCCGCGCCAGCCGGCCCCGTTTTCGCGAAACTTGAACGCTTCGTCAAACTCTTCTTCCATCAATTCTTCAAGCAGGCTGACGCGATAGCTTTCGCGTGCGAATCCGGTCATCATCAGCATATTCAAAAAGCCGTGCATCGTTCCCTGCGGCGCGTCGGGCTCGTAGGTGAGCGGGCGGAAGCATCGGATCGGGTGATGCAGTCCGGCGGTAGCTTTGAACGGGACGTTTGCGGCCATGCATGTGCGTGCAAATCGGATTATCTCTCTCGACGGCGGAAATTCATTTGTTGTCGTACCGCCTGTACGGACCTTCGCACGCTGATGCTTTAAGGCCAGCGTCGAAACCAGATCGACAAAGTTCTCATTTACACCGATCTCGAAATAGGCCGTGATTTCGCCGGGCAAAGCGTTAACTGTGTTCTCGATCTTTGAGACCGTGTTTGCCTTTACTTCCAGAGAATCGCAGATGAAGCGTGGGGCGTTCGTTTTGTTAAATAAATTGATCTCGCGTATCGTCGCGTTTATGTCCTCACCGGCGAGAACGCTTAGACGCCAAGGGCTTTCGTTTTCACCAATAACGCCTTCCGCACTTTCAAGAAACTCGCCCAACCGGGCCACAGGCACGACAAAACGGCCGAGCATCCAGCTGTGTTCGCCGTTTTTATACTTCGCGAAATTTGCCACCGCATCCTGCATCGACACCATCGACGGCGGAAACAGACCGGCGTAATCAATTATCCCGGAAAGCAGTGTGCGTATGGATTCTATTGGCGGCAATGCCTCGGTCGGAGCATTCATGGTGTGATCTTGAGGTATATTTATTATCTGGAAATCATATGATTTATTCGCGGTTTTGACAAATTAGTGCTTCAACGCGGCCTATCATTTGCTTTTGCCGAAACACATAAGTTATCTTTTCATAATTTTGCGCCCGAGTTATTAATGAACATGAGAGTTTTAGGAATCGATCCCGGCAGTGAAACGCTCGGGTGGGGCGTGGTTGAAGGAAGCGGGTCGAAATATTCGCTTGTCGAATTCGGCACGGTGAAATCGAGCCCGCGTGAGGCGTTTTCGAAGCGGCTGATAAAGGTGTTTTGCGGCGTCGAGGACATTGTCGATCAGTTCCAGCCGGACGTGCTTTCGATTGAAGAAGCGTTTTATTCAATCAACGTCAATGTCGCAATGAAGCTTGGACAGGTTCGCGGCGTGATGCTGCTGCTGGCGGAACAACGCGGGCTGGCAATCGCCGAATATGCACCGAGGCTGATAAAGCAGACCGTCGTCGGGTATGGAAACGCCGAAAAACATCAGGTCGGCGAAATGGTGCGGGTGCTTTTGAAATTAAAGAGCGTCCCGGCTCCGCATGATGCGGCCGATGCTCTGGCGATCGCGATTTGCCATTTTCATCACGCCGGTTTGCAAGGCCGGATTGAAAAAGCAAAACGAACGGCGACTTAAAACTCTGTCTTGTTGTTCCGTGGTTCATAACGAACAAGATGAGCAGGAAAGAACAGAATGATCAAACAAAACAAATTTTCAAGTTAATAACCCAATTAAGTATTCAATATCAATATGAGATTTAGAAATCTTTGTCTTCCACTAGCTCTATTACTGACTGTCAACATCAGTATTCACGGCCAAAAGCGTCTGCAATCGGCAAAACAGAAACCCAAATCGGCGTCGGTTCAAAAACCGAAAGAGATCGGCAGCACGGCGGTTGTGATTGACGAGACGCTCTCGGTATTGCGTATGAGACCGAGCCTCTTCGCCAATTCGGTGCAGCGGATGCGGCGCGGACGACGGGTGCAGATTCTCGGCGTGGCCGAAGCCGACGGCGTTAAGTTCTATCGCGTTTCGGCTCCGCCTACAAATAGCGGCTGGGTGCAGGCGGATGCTGTATTTGGCAAGTTTCGCGAAGGCGACGATGCTCGGCTTGCGCAGCCTGGTGCAGGCTTCGAACGGATTCGACCAGATCGAACTAGCCTCATCGTTTTTCGAACTTTACCCGAAGTCGCAGTTTCGTCCCGCTCTTTTGTTATTGTATGGGGACCTGTTGGAAGAGACTGCGACGAAGCTGTCCAAGGATGCGGGTTCGCGGCTTGACCGGCGTGAGATGGCGGCTACGGCGGCTCCGATGCACAGCTACTATCTGAACTTCAACATGCTCGACCGCTACCGGAAACTCAATATTGTTTTTCTATTTAACTCAGCCGTAAGGACTTTCCATTACGACGGAGCGAGTTGGCGAGAAATACTACAAAAGTTTCCCACTGCCGCGGAATCGGCTGAAGCACAAAAAAGACTCGATTCCTTGAAGGAAAAGATGAAACGCGGAGCGGCTCAAAAAGCGGGTTAACCCAAAGCGAGGGCAATTTCGGCGGCGATTTTCGCGTTGTTCTCTAAAAGCGCAATGTTCGCCGCAAGCGTTTTCCCATCGCTTTTGTCGGACATCTGCGACAGAAGAAACGGAGTAATGTCTTTGCCCCGGATATTTGTTTTTGTCGCAAGGTCGAATGCATCGAGTAAGATGTCCTCAAGCTCCGATGTATCTATCGCGAATTCCTCAGGCAAAGGCACCGTTACGAGGATCGAGTTTTTTAGTCCCAAATCGTCGCGTGACTTGATGATCTTTGCAGCCTCGGAAACGCTCTCGACCTTCTCATCCACAGGCAGGCCGCTCGACGTCGAGTAGAAGGCAGGCATCTCGTCGCATTTCCAGCCCAACACCGTAACGCCATGCGTCTCCAGCCATTCGCGGGTAGCGGGCAGATCGAGAACGATCTTCGCACCTGAACAAACTACGACTATCGGCGTCCGTGCAAGCTCCGGCAGATCGGCCGATACATCGCCGTCATTTCCACGATGCACACCACCGATTCCGCCCGTGGCGAAGACCTTTATTCCAGCCGCGTGAGCGATAAAGCTGGTTGTCGCAACAGTTGTTGCGCAGTTAAGTTTTTTCGCAAGAGCAATTGGCAGATCGCGGATCGAAATCTTTCGGATATCGGGCGCGGTGGCGAGCACTTCAAGCTGCTCGTCGTTTAACCCAACGGTGATCTCACCGTCAAAAACGGCGATCGTTGCGGGTACGACGCCTTTATCACGAATGATGCGTTCGAGCTTGTAGGCCGTTTCTAGGTTCCGCGGATAGGGCAGGCCGTGGGCAATGACGGTGGATTCGAGAGCGACGACCGGGCGTTCGAAATGCACGGCACCCGAAACCTCTTCGCTGAAATTTAGCTTCATAAATAAAAATGGCGGCCTGAGACCGCCGGGAAAAGTTAGCAGTCTAGCGCAATTATTTAACGAAATGCCCGATACGGCTAAGCCTCGGGTGCGTCAGGCAGCCAAAAAAATCACCGTTCGACGCTCCGCGGTCGCATGACCAGTAAACGAACATCGCACGTCCGATCACCAGCTCGCGGGGCACAAAACCCCAATAACGACTATCCTCGCTGTTGTCGCGGCTGTCGCCCATGCAAAAAAAACTGTTTTCGGGAACTACCATCGGCTTACCCTGTACACCGAATTCATAACCGGGACGAAGCTGACTTCTTCCGGATTGAGCGGTTCTCATCGTATCTTCGGAATAATAGACATCCCATTTTTCATCGGGTGTTCGTTCGCCAACATCTTTCGTTTCCAAAGCCGATTGATCGTCGTCCGCGTCTCCGATAATGCGGTGCTCAGCGAGCAACTGCCCGTTTATGAAAACCTGATTGTTCTTAAATTCAACAGTCTCGCCCGGAAGGCCGATCACACGCTTAACGTAATTTATCTGATAAGCCTTCAGCCCGCGTGAACTGTCTTTTTCAGGCCGGACCTTGTTTCCCGGATATTTAAAGACTATGATGTCGCCGCGTTCGATCTCCCGCTGCGGCAAAAACGGAAGCGACTGCCCGCCCGGCGAGAAGATAAACTTGTTCACCAACAGATAATCACCGACGAGTATCGTATTCTGCATCGACCCGGTGGGCACCGTTACCGCCTGCAAAATAAAGGTCATGCCGAAGATCGCCATTACCAGCGTAACGGCAAACGACTCGAAATACTCGCGGAAAATAGATTTCGGAGGACCGACCGGTTTACTGTCCTTACCGGCAATCTCCTTCAATTCTTTTTCGTCTTTACTCATAAATACCCAGACTAAATACGTACTATCAATCTTTTCGTTTCGATACTTTTTGTTTCTGCTTTTTCAATGACTTTAGGGCCTCGCTTGCGGCCATCATTTCCGCTGATTTGATCGAACCGCCGGTGCCGAGCGATCTGCTGTCACCCCATGCCGCCTCGACAAAAAAAGTGCGTGCGTGCGGCAGTCCCTCGGTTTTGATGAGCGAGTACGTCGGCGTCGATAATTTTTCCGCTTGCAGCGTTTCCTGCAAAAGCGTTTTGTAATCAAGCGAGCTTTGCGGCGTGACTTTTTTAAGCTCAGCGGCAAAAATTCGCAGAATAAACTCGCTTGCGGCCACATAACCGCTGTCAAAGAAAATGGCGGCTATCACCGCCTCAAGCGTGTCGGCAAGTATCGCGGGCTTCTTTCGACCACCCGTTTTCTCCTCACCACGGCCAACACTAACAAATTCGCCCAGATCGAGGGAAACCGCGATCCTCGCCAAAGTCGTGGAACTGACAAGATGATGTTTCATCAATGTCAGATCGCCTTCGCTAAGCGTCGGGTGCATTCGGTAAAGCTGTTCCGCAATGACAAGGCCAACCACGGAATCACCGACGAATTCGAGTGACTCGTTCTGCGCTCCGCGAACTTTTTCGTCCGATTCGCCCGGGAAAGTCTCGTGAGCCCACGAACGATGAGTCAGCGCTCGTGAAAGCAGATCGGGATCGCCAAATTTGTACCCCAACCGTTTTTCTAATTTAGCGATATTCATCTGGCATCAACGATTTTATGAAGATTGCCGCAAAAAAGAAAGCCGGGCGTTCATAAACAAACGTCCGGCCGATTTTTAGATTTTTAATTAACGGAGTTTAGACTTTTCCCTTCTTCTTTGCGACCGGCTTTTTCGATACCGGCTTTGTCTTCACCGCAACTGTCGTAGCTGAGGGTGTTTTTGCCGGAGTCGATGCCTTTGGCTTCGCGTCCGAAACCGGTTTCGTTATTGCCGTGGCCGGAGCCGCCTTTGCGGGCTGGCCTGTAGTGGCTGGCTTTGCCGTGGTAGTTGCCGGCTCAGGATCCGAAACAGGCGTCACTTCACTCGAAGGATTAGGCATCGGGTTTGCAGCAATTTTCAAGATGTAAGGGTCAAGACCGTCCTTTTTTTCGAATCGCCCCTGGTACAATACTGTCAGATCTTTGTAGATTCCGTCTCTGTACGCTTTCTCAGCAGGAGTACTGCTTTTTGCGGTATTGTATGCCCTGATAAAGCCATCCATGGCACGCTCGGCGTAGCCATTAAGCAACGCGATGGCAGCTTTGATCTCGGGCTCCATCTTAATTTTTTCCTCGTCCGTCGGCAACCCCTTCTGCTTATCGATCAGTTTGCCGACCTCACCGGTCAAGCGAGGAATTTCGCCCGCGAAGTAGCTTCCGATCGTCGCATAGACCCGCGGTTCGTTCTTGTATTTGCTTGTCCCTTGTGAAATTTCATAGTAGATCGGAAGAGCTGCTTTTTTATCATTCTTTGCGTAAAAAGTCAGATAGCCGATGGCGTAAGTCAGTTCGTTTACAACATCTTCTCGCTTGAACTGATATTTAAGGGCACCGCATTCCTGTATCATTGCCTTTGTTTTCTGATCGAACTTTTCGCAGGGTTTTCCAGCTTTTAAATCATTTAGCGCCGTTCGGCCATACTTAATTGCATCGTCAGCGTATTTGTTATTTTTGTTATATGATTCGCGCAGCCCAACGATTCCAAGGGGTATAAGTACGTGGATGTTATCCGACTGTTTTGCAAGAATTTCTTTACCGGCAGCGTAAATTTCGTCGGCGTTATCCGTGTTGATACCAGCGTCGAATCGATCGAACAGCTTTTTCCGTTCGATTCCTTCTTTGATCTTTTTCAGAGTCTCCTCAAGCTTTGGAATCGCTCCCTTGAGATAATCAGCCTGTTCCTTAACAGAGTCACAACTCCCGTATTTTTCGAGAAACTGCTTTCCGGCTTCGATTGTCGCCTCACGGTCGGCAATCGCCGTTTTCGGATATAGTTCCGTAAACTTCGTATAAGTCGCCGTCTGCCCATCGACGTCCGCACAGGCTTCCTGCGCGTAGCTCTCGGGTGCTCCCAACGCGACAAATGCTGTAAGGACAGTTCCAAGGCTCAAAAATCTAAAAATCGTTTTCATTAATCTTCCTCCAACCGGTACTAAATCGAATAGTTTCAAACTTGCCGACCCGAAAAATGCAGTATCGGATTTGCGATGGTTCAGATGTATCGCTAAAAAAAATAGTTGCAAAAATTTCGGGCTAAAATTGCTTGAGTTGCCGAATATTATAACCGCAGGCTGCAATATTTGGAAAGGTAAATAATCACGCAAGTTTCGCGGTTGTGTCAAGCCAAAAACCTAGCGCCAACAACAAAAAGCACCGAAACATTCCTGTACGCCGGAATGTGTCGATGCAATTGTTGATTCGAGCCTACGTCAAGCGGTTGATCGATTAGTACTTTACAATACGGGGACGTTTCTTTTCGGCACCGCTTTTTTCGGCTCCGCTCTTATCAAAAGTTATAACGACCGGCGGAAATACAGGCTTGGACTGGCCGGTCTTCTGAACCATCTTTTTCACCGCCGGCTGAGACACTGGCTGGCTTGCACGCGTCCCGACAATTATCGGCCTTTCGATGCGGTCATTAGAATCAGTTTCGTCAACTCCTTCCTCGTCTTCACCAGAACGCTCAGCAGTCTGATAATCGGGTACGCGTGCGGGTTTGAGATTTCTCCGTGCCCACTCATTATCGAAATTGCGCGTGATTCGCGAACGCAGTGCCTGATAAACCTGTCCGGCAATTGCAGCCGCGTATTTACCTCGTTCGCTCTGACCGCGGGTGATGACAACGACCGAATATTTAGGGTCTTCGACTGGTGCGACCGATGCGAAAAGCCCTACCCAAGAACCCTTACCGATGCACGAACCGGTCTTTCCGGCCACGCCCATCGACGAATCGACACCACGACGTGCCGTACCATATTCGGCGGCACCAAGCATACCCGGCAAAACGCCTTCGAAGCTTTCTTTCGGCAAGTCCAGCTTGCCGCTGGTTTTGTTTTTAAAATTTGTCCGCTCGACGCGAGGAATCGGAATCTGCGGAACGACCTTTTTACCTCCATTGGAAACAGCGGAAACAAGTACGGCAAGCTGAAGAGGAGTTACTTCGAAATCGTCACCGTGCGAATAGATACGCGGATTGTTGTTACCGTTTGGCACCCTTCCCGCTGTCTCGCCGTCCGCGTTAATGCCTGTCTGCTCGCCGAGGCCTAATTTTCGGGCATAATTGACCATCTTGCTGCTTCCGATATTGCTACCGACACGCTGGAAATATCCGTTGTTCGAGCGAGCCAGGGCACCATCCAGTTTCAGCCCCGAAGTCGATTCGCCGATACCGCCTTCTTCATTAATGACGTTTTCATTAATCCCGGCGACTCCAGTGACGAGCTTTATGGTCGAGCATGGCTTGAAACTATTCCGGATCGCCCAATCCTGATTGACTATCGTCAGCACTTTCCCGGTCTGAGCTTCCATCACAACGATCGTGCCGGCATGTGAGCCAAGAGCGTTGACCGCCGCTCGCCGAACTTGAAGGTCTTCGCCATCCGTGCTGTCATTCTCAATATTCCTTACGGTTTCCGTGCGAAGGCCACGTTCGAATGCGAGCTTGCGTTCGCGAGCTTCGCGGGCAGCCTGTTCGCGGCGGCGTTGTTCCGCGAGTGCGGCCTGGCGTCGTTCTTCTTCCGCACGTCTGCGGGCTGCTTCGGCCCTTTTCGCTTCAGCAAGCTTTTTCGGATCGATCTTTTTCTTTGAATCCTTTTCTTTCGACTTTTCTTTAGCGGTCAGTTTGTCGCGTTTCGAGTCGTTCTTGGAATCCTTGCTTTTTGCCGATTGCTTATCTTTCTTTGAATCTTTTTTCGTATCCTTCGACGCAGACTTACTCTTAGCCGAATCCTTGCGCGAATCTTTTTTGGCATCCTTCGCCTGCTTTTCGTTCTTCTTAGTGGCGGTCTTTTTGGATGCGGACGCTTTTTTAGTCTGTGCATGGATGCCGACAGAAAAAAGACAGATCATCAACAAACACGCGAAAAAAAGCTTATTCAAACGCTTTTCGGAACACATTAACTTCATGTTTTACCTCGACCAAGTTAGAGATTGCGATTGTTTAATTGAGGAGACTCAGGAACGATTATCCGCTTGAATTGAATTGTTTTGTTCAAGAGTGTGCGAAAATGCTAAATCTGAATATATCATTCAGTCAGCCGGGTGTGCAAGGGAAAATAAACGCTCATTCACTTAGACTCAAATAAATGAACTTCTTTAAGACATTCAGAGGCAAGCTTCTGTTGATTCTCGCACTGCTTATAGTAGCTACGCTGGGTGTCCAATATTACCTGAATTATTTAACGCAGCAGGAGAATATCGAGCTTCGCGACGCTCAGGCTCAGGCTCTTGTTGCGGGCATCGCAGTCGGCTCGACCGCTCTGACATCGCCCAAAGAACGTGTCGTCGATCTAATAGATCGGCCAGGACAAACATTGCTCGACGATGCGTCGAAAGAACGGATTATAGACGTTATCATAATCGACGAACAATGGCGGGTAATCGACAGTGTCAATGAGGATTACTGGGAAACGCGAGGGGATGACGGAAAACCCGTGTATAGAATGTTGAGCGAGTTGGACGACCTGCCGCCGTTGATGGAGGGTGGAAGATTGGGCAGCGACTTGCAGAATTTTCCGAACAAGAAGACGGTCGCCAATAAAGACAGCGACAATGAAGCACATGCCGTCCCGATCGAAACGAGTGACCGCGGGCGTTGGTATGTTATGGTTCTGCTTCGAAACGACAAGAGCGAGGCCACGCGTCGGGCTGCCCGCCCGCTGCTTGTAACACTTGCTGTTCTGTCAATCTCCACGCTAATCACGTTTTGGCTGGTGTGGCGTTTTACGCGGCCAATCGCAAATTTGTCTGATGCGGCCCGCAGAGTGGCGGACGGTGATCTGCTCGTTCGCGTGCCGGACGAACATCGAAAGGATGAAATGGGACAGCTTGCTCAACGGTTTAACGAAATGACGGCGGAGCTGGAGAAATCGAAAGAGCTTGAGGCACAGTTACAGCAGGCCGAAAAGAGCGCGGTCATAGGGCGGCTCGGCTCGGCAATCGCCCACGAAATTCGCAACCCGCTGAATTATATAAACTTGACGCTCGACCATCTGCGTTCGAAATTCGCTCCCGAAGATCCGCAACGGCGCGAGACGTTCGAGAAACTGACCTCGCAATTAAAGGCTGAGGTCGCGCGAATCAATCAGCAAATAAGCGACTTTTTGAATTATTCACGTCCGGCAAAAGCCGATCTCAAGCCCATCGATGTGCGAACAGTGATTGACGATTCTCTACGAATTATCGAAGCCCAGGCCTCTGAAAACGGCATCAAAGTAGGCGTCGTCGAGCACGAAAACGTGCCGAAGATTTTGGGCGACCCGGAGTTTTTGCGTTCGGTATTCAATAATCTTTTGATAAACGCGATGCAGGCGATGGAGAAATCGGGCGGGCATTTGAATATCAAGATAACGCCGGACGAAAACTATGGCTTTGTGCGAATCGAGATCGCGGACACCGGTAACGGCATTCCGGAGGAAAATCTGTCGAAAATATTTGAACCGTATTTTTCTACAAAAGAAACGGGGACAGGGCTTGGGCTTGCGATTGTTCAAAAAATCGTAGACATTCACCACGGAACGATCGAAGTAGAATCACAAATGGGCGAAGGAACAAAGTTTACGGTAAAATTACCGAAATCCATCGTTTAGAGGCCGGCAGTTTCGTTTAGAGTCGGGCTTGCCCGCCTGTCTGCGGACGTGCGATGCGGGCAAGCCCGACTCTAAACGAGTGAATTCATTATTAAGTTATGGCAAGAAAATCAATTTTAGTCGTTGATGACGAAAAAAATCAGCGGGAAATTTTAGAGACAATTCTGTCGGGCGAGGGCTACGACGTGACGACGGCGAGTTCGGGCGAGGCGGCGATGAAGTTTGTCGAATCGCGTCGGTTCGATCTGGTGCTGACCGATCTGAAAATGACCGGCATGAGCGGGCTCGACCTGCTGAAAGAACTGACGAATTTCGACAAGTCGATCATCGTCATTTTGCTGACCGCTCATGGCTCGGTCGATTCGGCGGTCGATGCGTTGCGGCTCGGTGCCTTCGACTACCTGCAAAAGCCTTATGACAGCGAAAAGCTGCTTGATACGGTCGATCGGGCTTTGAAAAAGCTGTCGGCTTTGGACACGGAGATCGTGTCGGTTTCGCCTGAGATGGACAAGGTCAAAAAGCTTATTCTGAAGATCGCAAAGTCGAATTCGACGGTGCTGATCCGCGGCGAGAGCGGAACGGGTAAGGAGCTAATCGCCCGTTCCATACACAAAAACAGCCTGCGCTCGAACGGTGTTTTTCAGGCGGTGAACTGTGCCGCGATCAACGAAAACCTGCTTGAATCTGAACTGTTCGGGCATGAGAAAGGCTCGTTCACCGGTGCGGTCGCGGAGAAAAAAGGTTTATTCGAAATTGCCGACAATGGAACGCTTTTTCTGGACGAGATCGGCGAGCTTGATATCGCGTTGCAGGCAAAATTACTTCGTGCCTTGCAGGAAAAAGAGATCAGGCGAGTCGGCGGTGTAAAGGAGATCGGCGTCGATGTCCGCGTACTTGCGGCGACCAATCGCGATCTGTTGAAAATGACTGAAGAAAAACGGTTTCGTGAGGACCTTTATTATCGCTTGAACGTCCTTTCTATCGAGATGCCGCCGCTGCGGACACGAATCACCGACATTCCGGTTTTGATTGAATATTTTTTGAAGAAACACACGCGTGGAACCGACCGCAAGATCTCGATCTCGCCCGATGCCCGGCGTTTGATGGAAAATTACAGCTATCCGGGCAACGTCCGTCAGCTTGAATCGGCCATCGAACGGGCGATATTACTGTGCGAAAACGACACGATAAATATCGAAGACCTGCCGCCCGAAATGACACAGGGTTCGACACCCGCCGCCGGTGGCGACCTGTTTTCGCTTCCGCCGGAAGGTGTCAATTTTGAAGACGTCGAACGCAGCTTGATCATGCAGGCAATGGGAAGGACCGATAACAACATTACAAAATCGGCAAAGCTGCTTGGGCTGACCTTTAGAACGCTTCAATACAGGCTTGAGAAATTTGGATTCAAGAAAGACGGTGATGGAACCGAAGAGGACGAGGAAACGTAATCTGTCATGAGTTTTTGACAGGATGGACAGAATACTTAGGATAATTCGTAGACAATCATATGAATCCTGTCTATTCTGTTTGAAATTACCGTAGGAGGCGTTTAGATGGAATGGCTTTCGACATTAAGTTTGGCACTTGGAACGGCCTGGACCTCCGGCATCAATCTTTACGCCACCGTTTCCGTACTCGGGCTGCTACAGCGTATCGGTGGAGTTAAACTGCCCGGCGGGCTTGATGTGCTGGATAACTGGTGGATAATCGGCGTTGCCGGCGGACTGTATGTCGTCGAGTTCTTTGCCGACAAGATACCTTACGTTGATAGCGTCTGGGATGTTGTACACACGTTTATACGTGTTCCGGCGGGGGCGATAGTCGCCTATGCCGCGGTATCGGACATGGACCCGACCATAGTCATTCCGGCAACTCTGATCGGCGGCGGGTTCGCATTGGCTTCGCACGGGACAAAGGCCGCTGCCCGCATGGGTGCAAATCTTTCGCCCGAACCGGTATCGAATTGGACTCTGTCGATCTTCGAGGACATTATCGCCTTTGGCGGCGTGCTCCTCGCGGTATTCGCACCGTTCGTTATCGGAGTTGTATTGATCGTCTTTGCGATATTCTTCCTCTGGTTCTTCCCAAAAGTCGTGCGGGCGATCGGTCGGCTTTTCAACGGCATCGCCGCTTTGTTTCGCGGCGAAGGTTTTAAAGAAATTGCACGCAAGGCGGGGTGATCTGGAACGTTCTTGTTTTTACGGCATCTAATGGAACTGGAGGAAACAATGAACAAGATCATTCTAGCGAACATCATTCTCGTCGCGGTATTACTCGCTGCGTGCGGAACCTACGAATCTGCTACAACAAATACACCTGCTTCCACGTCAAATTCAAAACCTTCGTTCGGTCTTTACGACAATTCGTCAAGTAGCGAAACAGATAAGGACCAGCTTGCTAAGACTTCCAGCTATTCGAATACCATGGCTCAACCGGGCAAAGGAAACGGTAGCGGTAGCGGCTCAGGTGGAGGAGGCGGTGGTGGTGGCGGCCGTAACGAACCTGCGATAGTTGCTTTAAAAATCTCAATGGAGCAAACTACCGCTTCGCAGCTCAACACGGCTCCGACCGACCGCAAGATCATTCGAAACGCCGAACTAAACCTCGAAGCCGAAAATCCCGAACAGGCACAACAGCAGATTACGGCTATCGCTGAACTGAAGGGCGGATTTGTCGTCGAATCGCAGCAAAGCAGCAGCGATATTAAATCCACTACCCGCGACACCGTTGTTATGACCGTGCGAGTTCCGGCCGAAAAGTTCGGGGAGACTCTTGATGAAATCAGAAAAACGGCCAGTCGCGTCGTCGTCGAAAACGTAAAGGGTCAGGACGTGACCGAAGAGTTCATCGATATCGAGGCTCAATTAAAGGCGAAGAAGGCGTTAGAACAGCAGTTCATGGAGATCATGAAGCGGGCAAACACAGTCGATGACGCGTTGAGCGTGCAAAGCCAGCTTGCCGACGTCCGTGGCGAAATCGAAAAGATCGAGGGACGGAAACGATTCCTCGAAAATCAAGCGAGCCTTTCGACCATAAAAATTCGCTTGCAAACCGCTAAGGTTTTTGCTGCCAGCTCCGAGGGATTCGGCGACCGCGTTGCTGAGTCGTTCAGCAGAGGATTCGATATTGCGTTAAACTTTATTCTTGGTCTTGTTACCTTTGTCATCGGAGCTCTGCCGTTTGCCTTGTTCATCGGCGTGCCGGGTTACTTTCTTGCCCGATCGATCATGCGGAGGCGAAATCGACCGATGTCGGTCTCCGAAATTGCGAAGGAAGAGATACAGAACGAATAGAATATGGAGAGAATATTTCAGATTGTGGCGGTGATCCTTGCTGGAGTCGCCGCCTATTTTTTGTGGGCGGGCAATAACGACAGGGCTTTTGTTTCCGCGGTGTTGGGCTCTGTCTCATTCTTTCTGAGCGTCAGGTTTCAGGTGAAGGAGCGAAATCGTGTTCGGGAGTTGGAACGAGAGAAAGAAAAGGGCCAAGTGGAAGAAATAAGCGAGTGATCGATGAACACTTCAGCGTTCACAGAATTATGGCGAAGATAGTCCTGACAACATTAGGCTCGCTCGGCGACATGCATCCGAAGATCTCTATCGGGCTTGAGCTAAAGAAACGCGGGCATGATGTGACTATCGCGGCAATGGAGTTTTACCGGGAAAAGATCGGCCTGACCGGACTCGGATTTACTGCGATGCGGCCCAATCTCGACCCGGACGATCGCGATATGATGCGCGAAATGATGGATGCAAACACCGGCACCGAACGGATACTCCGCGAGGTCATTCTTGGCAATCTGCGTCCGATGTATGACGATCTGATGACGGCAGTAGAAGGCTCGGACCTGCTGGTTTCGGGCGAGATCGTTTGTGCTGTAAAATCCGTGGTCGAAAAGACCGGTATCAAATGGGTTTCGACCAGTCTTGCGCCTGTCTCATTCATTTCGGCATATGATCCGTCTGTGCCTCCACCTGCTCCCTGGTTCGAACGCTTCAGGTTTCTAGGGCCTTCGATCCACGGCCTTCTTTTCAGCCTGGCGAAGAACTATGTTCGGAAGTGGTACGGCCCGTACCGCGAGTTTCGCAAGGAACTCGGCCTTGATGAAGACCACGACCCGATCTTTGACGGAAAATTTTCCACCGACCTGCATCTTGCGATCTTTTCTAAAGTCCTCGGTTCTCCACAGCCCGATTGGCCCTCGCAAACCGTCCAGTCAGGATTTTGCTTTTATGACGGCCAGGCCGATTTGGGAATAATGCCGAAGAGTCTCTCGGAATTTCTTGACTCGGGAGACCCGCCGATCGTATTTACGCTGGGTTCGGCAGCGGTGATGGACCCGCGTGATTTTTTCGACGAAAGCGTGAAGGCTGCAAAAACGCTTGGCCGCCGTGCGGTCTTGCTTTACGGCATTTTCAACGAGCCGCCAAAAGGTCTGACAGACGATATCGCGGCGTTCGATTACGCTCCGTTTTCTCTGCTGTTTCCGCATGCCGCATGTGTGGTCCATCAGGCTGGCGTCGGCACGACCGGACAGGTTTTGCGGGCCGGCGTCCCGCACCTGATAATGCCCTACGGCCACGATCAGCCGGACAATGCCGCACGCTGCCGCCGTGCCGGAGTAGCCGAGATCATCAGCCGCGACAGATACAATGCCCGGACGGCTGCGGAGGCTTTGCGGCCGATACTGTCCGACCCGAAGTACCGAGCAAATGCAGTGAAGCTGAAGCAAATCGTCGTTTCGGAACATGGAAGTGCGGCGGCGTGCGATGCGATAGAGGGCCTTTTGCTTAATTAGAGCAACCAGCTAAGATATCTGTTTCGAGGAACAAACTGTGAGCACACTTGACCATCTTCTTAACGGCAACAAAGCCTGGGCCGAAAGCATTAAACAAACCGATCCTGACTTTTTTGAAAAGCTGTCTGAGATCCAGACGCCCGAATATCTTTGGATAGGATGCTCGGACAGCCGGATCACGCCTTCGACCAGCATCGGTCTTCTGCCGGGCGAGATGTTCGTGCATAGAAATGTCGCGAACCTTGTAAATCATACGGACATGAACTGCCTTTCGGTAATGCAGTTTGCCGTTGAAGTATTAAAGGTAAAGCACGTGATCGTCTGCGGCCACTATGGCTGCGGCGGCGTCAAAGCGGCTCTTGACAATACGCGGCTCGGTTTGATCGACAACTGGCTGCGGCATATTCAGGATATAATGCACAAGTATCAGGGCGAACTGAACACCGCCGCCGATTACGACGAACGCTTGGACAAATTGTGCGAGATAAACGTCATCGAACAGGTTGTCAGCGTTGGCGAAACGACGATTGTTCAAGACGCTTGGAACCGAAGACAAGACCTGCAGGTTCACGGTTGGATCTATACCATCGCGGACGGCATTTATAGGGATTTGAAAGTAACTATTGACTCGCTTTCAAAACTGGATGAGATGCGAAACAAGACTTTCCTGCACAGAGAGACTATAACGAACCGATGATGCGTATAAGCAAAAATAATTATCTGAAGGCAATTGGCTTGATGCTGCTTACAGCATCTTGCCTTTTGCCAACGGCTTACGGCCAGATGTCGCGCAAGCCTTCTCCGACCCGTGAACCCGAAGGCGTGATGGACAAAAAGCCGGATTCGAAAAAGAATTCGCTTTTGAAGATCGGCTCGCGCGAGGAATTTGACACGATCGCCCGCGTCTATCATCAAGACACGCCTTACGCATTGCCGCATACGATGTTCGTCATCGACCGCCGTGCGAAAAACAAGATCTATTTCGTCAATTCGCAAAAGTATCGGTTTCACAAAGATTTTCTGCTTGCAACTTTATTGATTCCACGTGGCGCCGACGTTTTTAAGCCGATCTATATCGATGAAGACCGGCGGTTTATTGTCGGAACTATCGCGTGGCAATCACCGGTCGAGAAATTCACGTGGGAGCTTTGGGAAGGGGATCTGGCGACGGCCGAGCATATCAAACTAGCCAACGAAGCCATCAACAAAAGCTTTTTTGCCGGTGTGTCATATAAGCCTAATTCTCTGCGGCAGGAAGATGTCTCGGAGAACATCGGCGTCGAGCGTGTTCTGCAAAACGAGCTGAATAAAAACCAGGCTTATCTAGCTTTGAACACGGGAACGGCAGTCGGGCGGATACATGTTATCGACAAGCTCGACGACACGGTCGAGATCGGTGACAACGAAATTCTTGTGCTAAAGGAACTGCCGCCCAGTCTGCCGCCGGTCCGTGGCGTGATCGTCGCCCAGCCGTCCAGCCCCCTTTCGCATATCAATATTCTCGCCAAAGGCTGGAACATTCCAAATGTTTATATAAAAGACGCCGACAAGCTGTTTCGTGAGTACGACACATACGTTTATAAGCTCGATGCAGGCCTGACAAAATACGACCTGACTCGCGCATCAATTGACGATATTAAGACCAGGTTTAAGTCGCCTGACCAACAAATCCCGCCGGTAAATCTCGGTGTGAAAACCCTCGGGGCGCTTCGGCAGATGCGCAAAAAGGACAGCATTATTTATGGCTCGAAATCGGCGAATCTTGGCGAAATGTTAAATGCGAGAGTTGCGAACGTCATCGTTCCCGATGGTTTTAGTATTCCGTTCTATTGGTACGACGCGTTTATCAAATCGAACGGAATTGACGCTACGATCGAAGAGCTTTTGGATAACAACGATTTTATCCACAACCCGAAGTTTAGAAAGCAGAAGCTGGAAGATCTGCGAAACACGATCCAAAACGGAAAGTTTGACGACAATCTGCGGCGGCAGGTGATCCAAAAATGGAAGGTGCAGCTTGGTGGCAGGCCGGTTTTTGTTCGTAGCTCTTCAAACTCCGAGGACCTGCCTAATTTCAGCGGTGCAGGGTTGTATTCCAGTGTGCCAAACGTCGTGAAGGAAGAAGAACTGATCAAGGCGGTGAAAAAGGTTTGGGGTTCACTGTGGAAATTTGAAGCGTACGAGGCCCGCGTCCGCAATTACGTTAGCCAGACCGATGTTTACATGGCCGCGCTCGTTCAGGTAGGCATCGACATGACCAAAGGCGGCGTGATGATAACGAAAGATCCGTTTGACGACGAAAACAAAAACGCGGTCTACATTAGCGCGGTGTGCGGGCACAATTCGAAGGTCGTCGATAACAGCGGGCTGCCCGAGCAGATAATGTACAATCCGAAATCGAATTCGGTAATCGTGATGACGCTGTCGGACCAGAAGAATTCGCTTGAGTTCGACGAGGCTGGCGACCTTCGGGTAACCTCGGACAAATGCGCGAATGCTCAAAAGCGTGTCTTGACCGACCTTCAGGCAAGAGGCTTGGCCCGAACAGCCATCAATATCCGCCGCGTTTTCGGGAAGAAAGAACAGGACATCGAATGGGGAATCATGAACGGCCGCGTGTATATCGTGCAGGCCAGGCCGTATAATGATAAGAAATAAGGAAGATTATGTTTAAGCTAATAATATTTTTTTCGTTGGTGGCTTTTGCCATTGGGTGCGGCAGTAATGCGCAGCAAGTGCAGAACACTTCGAATTCTGCCGCCGATCCACAGCGTTCGGAAAAGCTACAGACCACAACGGCACACACAACGGAAAATCAGCCGCAAAAAAGCGCAAATTCAAATAGCGCTCCTGGCTCGAGTTCGAAATGGTCGCAGAGCGGCGAAGCGATCGATACCGCAAAATTCGACGGTGTCATTGCCGCTGCCGAGAAAACCGTTAAATCCAAACCGGCCGACGCCGAAGCTAAGAAAACACTTGCCCAGGCGTATTACGACCGCGGATTTGCCCTGACCGAAGCCCGTCAGTATGCCTCGGCATTGGGCGATTATCGCCGTGCGTTAAAGAACGATCCTGGCCACGAAGATTCGAAGAAATGGATCGATCAGATCATTAGTATTTATGCGATGTTGAAAAAGGAATACCCGAAAGAAGGCGAAGAGCCGCCCGCCCTTCCTTTTAAAAAGGTAAGCTGAACCTGAAACTCTGAACGGAGCGCTAGACAAGTTGCGGCCCCAAAACCTAAACTATCTCCTTTGTGTTAACGCACAGCTTTTAATAGTACGGAGATAACATAGTTTTATGGCACTTTCAGCAAACGATATTAGAAAAGGAATGGTAATTGTGCACGAGGGCGTTCCGGTCCGCGTGATGGAATTTCATCATCATACGCCCGGCAATCTGCGTGCGATGGTTCAGGCTCGGCTTAGGAATCTGTTGACGGGTAACTCCTTCGAATTTCGCTTTCGGTCGAACGACACTCTTGAACGTGTCGTCTTGGAACAGCACAAGATGGAATACCTTTATTCCGACGGTTCGCATCACCATTTCATGAATCAGGAGAATTATGAACAGGTTGCACTTACCGAGGACGAGCTCGGCGACGCTGCCCAGTGGTTGATGCCCGGACTGAAGATCGAGGTCGAATTTTATGACGGCACGCCGATCGGCGTAAAGCTTCCAGACTCAATGGAATTGACCGTCACTCGGACCGATCCTAATCTTAAGGGAGCGACCGCTTCTAATTCGAACAAGCCGGCTACGCTTGAAAATGGCGTGACGGTTTCGGTCCCGCCGTTCATAACCGAGGGCGAAAAGATCCGCGTTAATCCGACTGAATCGAAGTATATGGAACGAGTGAAATAAATTATCGGTCTAAAGTCTAAAGTCCAAAGTCCAAAGTTTTTGCCTCGACTTTGGGCTTTGGACTTTAGACTTTGGACTATGTTCTTTTTTTACAGCCTTCTCCTAACTCTTGCGTTCATCATCATGTTGCCGCTATTTCTATTGCGGCGGCAGAAGTACGCGGCGGGCCTTAGGCAGCGGCTCGGCAACTATCCCGAATTCACACACGATAGTCGCAAAGTGATCTGGCTCCACTGCGTTTCGGTAGGTGAAACAAACGCCGCCCGTCCGCTTGTCGATGGACTTAAAACAAACTTCCCCGATCACCGCCTCATCATGTCGACCACCACACTAACTGGACAAACTCTCGCACAAGACATTTTTAAGGATAAGGCCGACGCAGTTTTCTACTTCCCGTTCGACTGGAAATTCAGCGTCAGAAAAGCTCTGGCGATTTACAAGCCTTCCATAGTCCTGCTGATGGAAACCGAGATCTGGCCGCGTTTTATTCGGGAAGCAAAAAAAAGCGGAGCGAAGATCGCCATCGTCAACGGACGGCTTTCGGGAACTTCATTCAAGCGATATTCGATCTTCAAAAGCTTTATTCGCAATGTGTTGGCTGATGTAATTATCGCGATAATGCAAGGTGAGTCGGACGCAAAACGAATCGCTACACTCGGCATTGATCGGGCAAAAGTTGCGGTCGCTGGGAATTTGAAGTTTGACCATGCGATCGAAAATGCCGAAAGTTCATTGACAGAGGAGTTCAGACGACGCTTCGGTGTCACAAATGCGAGTCCGTTTGTTGTGGCGGCAAGTACACACCCGCCAGAGGAGGGTGTAGTACTCGGTGCACTCGAAGTCAGCGGGCGGGATTTTCGCATCCTAATCGCTCCGAGGCATCCGGAGAGATTTGCTGAGGTCGCCGAGTTAATAGAAAATTTAGGATACTCGATGGTTCGGCGGTCGCATCCCGAAAGCGAAATTGATAAAACGGCACAAGTAATATTGCTTGATTCAATCGGCGAGCTAAGAGCCGTTTATCCACTCGCGGACATTGTATTTGTCGGCGGTTCATTAATTCCGCACGGAGGACAGAGCGTGCTAGAACCGGCGGCCGCCGGAAAAGCGATAATCACAGGGCCTTTCACACATAATTTTGATGAAGCAGTTAAGGAGTTTCTTGATAACGGGGCCTTGATACAGGTGCACGAAGCAACGCCGAAATTTCAAATTGTCGATCAGTTATGTGAAGTTTTCACGGAATTGCTTGAGAACGAAAAAAAGCGGCAAACAATTGGCAAAAATGCCCTGTCGGTTATGACTGCGAATCGCGGTGCAACGGCAAAGACAATCGAGTATCTGCAATCAATTTTGAAAGCTCGGAATAACTGAAAACTCACGACTAAAAACGTAGAACAGGACCTATCGTTTTTTTTGCATGATCTTTATTTTCTACATTCTTGCCGCCGTGCTGATTTACTTCAGCTACAAATCCTTTCGCGGCGGGATCGATTATCTCAATTATTTCAAAAAGGAGTTGGCGAAGCCGCAATCAAATTATACGCCGTTTGCGACGATCATTGCTCCGTGCAAGGGTTTCGATGAAGGCCTTCGCGAGAACCTTGCGGCTTTGCTTGAGCAGGCTTATCCGGCATATGAGGTGATCTTTGTCGTCGATGATAAAGGCGATCCGGCTGTTGAGGTGATAGAGGAAGCTTCACGCAAAAACGCGAAGATCGCAAATATGATCGTTGCACCGAAGGCGACTGATTCGAGTCAAAAGATCGAGAATCTTCGTGAAGCGATCCTGCACGTAAGCGAAAGATCGCAAGTTTTTGTATTCGTCGATTCGGATGCGCGGCCGGCGAAGGATTGGCTGCGACACCTGGTCGCTCCGCTTGAAGATGAAAATATCGGCGCGGCGACCGGTTATCGTTGGTTTATTTCAAAGAACCGAACATTCGCGAGCGAGATGCGGTCGATATGGAATGCGTCGATTGCTTCGGCTCTTGGTGCAAATACAAAAGCGAATTTCTGCTGGGGTGGATCGATGGCAATCCGTCGGGATACTTTCGAACGGCTCGAGATCCGCGAAAAATGGCACGGCACGCTTTCGGACGATTTTGTAGTCACCCGCTCGATGAAAGCCGCACACCTGCCTATCTACTTCGTTCCGCAGGCACTTACGGCGACGATCGAGAATTGCACGCCTCATGAACTTTTCGAGTTCACAACAAGGCAGATGAAGATAACGCGCGTTTATGCATCAAATCTGTGGGCGTTGTCATTTTTCGGCTCCGGTTTGTTTAATTTTGTATTGATATGCTCTCTGCTTCTAGTAATTTTCGGCGCTGCGAGCGGAATTGAGTTTTTTGCAGCAGCAATTACTTTGTTAACCGTCGGCATCTTTAGCGTAGCAAAATCAACACTCCGGCTGAAAGCGGTAATGCTGGTCCTTAGTGATTATAGAGCCGAACTAAAACACCAATATTGGACGCACAATATTCTGGCGTTTCTGACTCCGGCATTGTTCTTGTACAATTGTGTTGCCGCCGCACTCTCGCGAACAATGACTTGGCGCGGCGTCACGTACAAGCTAACCGCCGCCGATAAAACAGAGATCGTTACAGCCGCGAAACGATAATTGCGTCACCAAAATAATATGAAATTGATGCGAAAGTTTTCTGTCGGACAAATCGTCCTTTGTTTCGTTTTTGCGGCGACCGCCGCCGCCCAAGACGGCACGCCTGTCCCAGCTGTCCCTAACGGCAAAACACCTATCATAATCATTCCCGGCATCACCGGCTCGAACCTGGTCAATTCAAAAACGGATGAAGTAGTTTGGTTCAAGGCCGGACGTTCAAAGGACGACGACATTCGGCTCCCGATCTCACCCGTGCTTTCGCGAAACCGCGATAGCCTCGTGCCCAAGGACATTATTCGGGAAATCAAGCTTCTAAAATTTCTGCCGGAGATCGAAATTTATGAACGTCTGGCGAATGCTCTTGAAACAAAAGGCGGCTACACCGAAGGCAAGTGGGATGCTCCGGGTGAAAACGGCTATCGCGACAAGTATTATGTTTTTCCGTATGACTGGCGGCGCGATAACGTCGAGAATGCCAGATTACTGATAACTAAAGTCGAGGCTTTAAAGCGAAAACTTGGAAAGCGGAACCTGAAATTCAATATAATTGCTCACTCCATGGGCGGTCTTATCACACGGTATGCGGCCATGTACGGAAACGCCGACATACCTGCCGGACCGCCAAAACCGACTTGGGCAGGAGCGAGAAATTTCGATAAAGTATTTTTGCTCGGAACGCCAAACGAAGGCTCTGTATCGACGATGAACGCTCTGCTAAACGGTTTTTCATACATCGGCGGAATAAATCTGCCGTTTATCCAGGACATCAGCCGTTTCGATGCCTTCACGATCCCGTCGATTTACCAGCTTTTGCCGCATGAAGGCACGCTGCTCGCCTATGACGAGAATCTCAAGCCGCTCGAAATCGACATCTATGATCCGGCAACCTGGGAAACTTATCAGTGGGGCATATGGAAGGACGACGATTATCTAAAGAAATTTACCGCCGCCGAGGTGCTGAATGTCGATGCATACTTCAAGGCCGTTCTATCCAGAGCGAAACGCTTTCAGGCTGCTTTGAGTGCAAATACGAGTGTGAAGGCGCCGGTTTCGTTTTATTTAATGGGTGGCGACTGCAAAGACACGTTGGACGGAATGCTGCTTTTGCGTAATGTGAAAAAAGATCGCTGGGAAACCCATTTCAAGCCTGATTCATTCACGCGTTCAACGGGCGAAAAAGTAACGGGCGAAGAGCTGAAAAAGCTGCTGTTCAGCGTTGGCGACAGCACGGTCACTAAACGCTCGCTTGAGGCAAAGGGAGTCGCGAAAATTACAAATCGACCGGTTTTACCGATCGTTTCTGAACTTTACCAGTGCGAACTTCATAGCAAACTGGTCACCAACCCGGAAATTCAAGACAGGCTTTTCGTCCTAATAAATTCCGCTACGGCTCCATAGGAAGGCTTATGATCAAAAACTTTTTGGACTCGGATGAAGATAAGACCGATGTGAACGCAACCGGGCAATCTAAACCGGAAGTTCTAAGTCTGTTCGATTCCGGCGAACGAGATGAGTCCGCGGACGAGCCGTATGTTCTTTCTTCCGCTCCGCCAGAATCGTTTGCCGAAACGACACGAAAAAGCGGCCTGGCGTGGTCGGCCGGAATAGCTTTCTTTGCCTCTGTAGTCTTCATGCTTATCATCGGCTGGGGAGCGGACCTGCTTTTTGGTTCTTCGCCGTGGGGAATGGTCGGTGGTATTGTTTTGGGATCAGTGATCGGGTTTATTCAATTTTTCAGGCTTTCGTCACAGATATTTAAGTGATTTCCTTATCTGAAAAGAGAGTTCCTGTCCCTCCTTTTCCTTCTTGTTCATCCCGTTCCGTGGTTTGAGTTTCTTTCTCTGACACAAGCAAAAAACACGACCACGAAACAAGAGGAATTAAAAGAACAAGACCGGTCAAGATAAAAATCTCTCTTTGCCTTTGAATTTTCTCCACTTCCTTTGTAAAATTTAAGGTTCGTAATGAGCGACGAAATCGAACCTGTTGTGGCGGTAGAGCAAGCGATAGTGCCGCTTTCGCACAGGCGAATTTTGGTCATCATGGCGGTAATCGGTCTGGCGGGCAGCATCCTCGGATCGGCATTGATCTCAGTCAGTTTTGGAGCAGGCGTTTTTATCGGCAGCGTCCTCTGCCTTTGTTAATTATTACTGGCTAAAGTTTCGTTGAAAAAGATCTTCGACCTTGCCGCTGAAACCGGCGAAAAGCCGAGATTGCTTGCGTTAAAGTATTTCGCAAGGTATTTAGTTCTCGGTGCAATCGTTGCGATACTTTACGCAACCGGTGCAGTTTCGATAGTCGGCGTTATCCTGGGAATGGGATCGTTCGGTTTTGCGGTAGTTATCGAAGGAATATTAAGAATTTTTTCTAACCCTGTTAGCAAAAAGGAAATTTAATAATGTTTTTATTTGCAGAAGGCGGAGAACATCATGTGCCGCTGATCGTCGAATTTATCAACCATTATCTGGGCGGACCCGTGCATGCGATCCAGATGAAGACCACCCACCCGATGTGGACGGCTTTTTTTAAGAAATTCGACACGACACCTGAGAAGGTATTTGGCGGTCCGAATACACGCTGAAAATGCAATCCCGTGGTACACGATCATGTTTGTGATCGCTTGTATTCTCACGATAATTATCATTCGCATTTTCAAGGGCAAGCTGTCCGAAGACGATCCGAAGGCTGGGCAAATGACGCTCGAAGCCGGTTTTCTTGCAATCAAGGATTTGGTCGTCCGCGTCATCGGCGAACACGGCTTCAAGTATTTTCCAGTTGTTGCTACATTCGCTTGTCTAGTGCTGATCTCGAACCTGATGGGACAGTTTCCGCTGTTCATGTCGCCGACTGCATCGGTGAACGTGACATTCGCTTTGGCGATTTCGTCATTCATTTATTACAACTACGTCGGCATCAGTGAGAACGGCATTGTAAAGCATCTCGGTCATCTTACCGGCCCGAAACTGCCGTTGATAATGATGATAATTATCACGCCGCTGATTTTCTCGGTCGAGCTGATCAGTAATATGATCCGTCCGTTTACGCTTGGTGTTCGGCTGTTTGCTAACATGTTCGCGGACGAAAAAATCTTTATGGAGATCACAAATCTCTATCCGCCGGTGACACAGTTCCTTGTACCGCTGCTGCTTACAACGCTGGGCGTTTTCGTTGCATTCGTGCAGACACTGGTGTTTACGCTGCTTTCGATGATCTATCTGAGCGAGGTTTCGCATCCGCCACATGATGATCATGAAGGATCATGCGGACGAAGTTCACGCCGAACCGGCGACGGCTTAACGATTTGGATTGCGGATTTAGGGTTTTGAGTTAGAGAGTTTGACCCACAGGTCAGGAACACCGCGTGAGCAGGTGGGGTTCTTTTGGAGATCGATTTTGAAAACTTGCGATTAATGATTAATAATATGGCACCCTTCCTACCGGTCGGGTTTCTGCCTAATATGCCCGCACGCAACAGGAGCCTTGACTCTACGGAGTATAAAATCAAGCGCATACCGGAAGTGAGGCGAAATAATACCGAGCAAGCAAGTTTCAAGGAACGATTCTCCTGAGGAAATCGTAAATAAAAATAGAACAGGAGACTATGAAAATGAACAAAATGAAATACGTTTTTTACGCAACATTGGCTTTAGCGTTGATGGCGATTCCCGCAATGGCACAGGCTGGTGCCGCTGACAACGAATCAACTGTAAGTGCCGCTAAAGCCATCGGCGGCGGTATCGGTTTTGGTTTGGCCGCAGGGCTCGCCGGCATCGGACAGGGACTGGTCGGTTCGCGTGCCGCTGAAGGCGCCGCCCGCAATCCGGGTGCTGCCGGTACGGTCCAGACGCTTATGATCATCGCCCTCGCTCTGATCGAATCACTCGTGCTGTTTGCGTTGCTTATCGTCTTCGTTAAGCTCTAAGTAAAAGTGGTAAGTTATGAATGCGGACGAGGTTTTACATTGAGCCTCGTCCGCATTTTATTTGGAAATTGGTGTATGCTACAAATATGTTTTAAGCGACGATTTTGTTGCAACCTGAGCAATTGCAAAGCGTTCTAAGTATCAATGGTCGAACAATTAACAGGAACGGTTATTGCGGAAAAGTACCGCGTCGATTCACTGCTGCGGAGCGGTGAGCTTGGAGATTTTTATCGCGGCAGGCATCTTTTTATGGATAAGCCTGTCACGCTAAAGGTTCTTCCGCCCGCGTTGGCGTTTGACGATCATATCCGCGACCTGTTTACCGCCGAAGCGAAAAGTTCTTCAGCTTTGATCCATCCCAATATTCTTGCCGTCAGCGATTTTGGTTCGAATAAAGACCAGTCGTATTACATTGTTTTCGAAGGCTTCGACGGCGAACCGTTGAGCCAAGCGATAAGCCGCGGCGGACAGTTTTCAATCGACCGAGCAATTTCGATAGCAAGACAGATCGCCGAAGCTTTGAGCGTCGCTCATGAAAACGGCTTTATTCACGGTGAATCTGACGCCGGACAGTATTCTGGCTTCTTATTCGTCAACCAGCGAGACCGTAAAGGTTTTTGATTTTGAACGGGATACTCGACGACGCCCGCAAACGTTCGGATGACGGGCCGAATATTAATGTCGCGTATCTTGCACCGGAGCAGTTTTCTGGCCTGCGGGATATTGACAGCCGTTCGGACATTTACAGCCTCGGGATAATTTTGTATCAGATGCTGGCCGGCGAAGTTCCGTTCAAAGGCGAAACGCCGATAGACGTGATGCTAAAACATGCCGAAGAACCTCCGCCGCCTCTAAAAACTTTTCGGACGGATGTTCCTGCGTCTCTCGAAACTACAATCCAAAAGGCTCTCGCCAAGCACACTGACGAACGTCACCAAACAGCCGAGGAATTCATTATTGAACTCGACAAAATTGCTGCCGAACGTTTGGCTGCGTCGGGCAACAATATCTGGAAAACTGCATTAGTCGTTGTTTCGGGAATTGCGTTGCTTGCTGTAGCTTTGATCTACGCAACGTCGGTAAAGCAAACCAGTCCGACAACACAGCTTCAACCGGATGCGAACGGCGTGCCTGTGCAGCCGATCAACCCCGCAACCGGGACGGAAGAGCAGGCACTGATGTCCATGCCGACAAGTATGACGCCCGGCGAATTTAGCAATTCGAATGCAATGACACAGCCTCCGGGAACGCTACCCGGCGGTGATAACTATAACCCGTGGGCAACCGGGGCACCGCCTCCTGGAGCTCCATTCCCGAATTACGTGCCGCAAGGCGGGCAAGTTTACCAAATCGATCCGAACACGGGCAGCCCGTTCATGCCTCCTGACACTGGCGTAATACTTGTTCCGCTTCCGGCAAATACCGCCGCACCGACTCCGACGCCAAAACCTGTGGTGGCAAATACCAATACTCAATCATCTCCACCAACAAACACGCCGCCAAAGACTGTTCCGACCGTTAAGCCGACGACGAGCAAACCGGACTCGCCTCAGCCAAAACCGGCTTCTTCGCCAAAAGCTGTTCCGGTTAAAAAAACCGGCAGCGGTGAGCCTACCGCTCCGTTACCTTAATACACCGGATAGATCGTAGAGTGTTTTGATAGCGAGCAGGAAAACTATCGCCAGGAAGACACGTTTTAGCCAAAGGTCGTTCATTTTTGTCGCGTAATGTGCTCCGACATAGGCCCCGATGAACATCGTTACAGCTAGAATTGCCCCCAATTTATATTCGACTAATCCTTGCCAAATAAAAACGATGGTCGCTATGAGCGAAGAGAAAACATTGATTAGTTTTGTCGAACCGACCGCCTCGGTAAACGACATGCCAAAGAACGCGACGTAAACTGCTGTCAGTATCGTCACATAACCACCGCTGTACAATCCGCCGTAAACACCGAGTAAGAAAGTTAAAATACAGGTAATTACGAACGCACTTCGTGGCATTTCTTTGCTCGTAGTGGCCGCAGGATCGCGTTTAATGAGCGTGAATGCGGCCACTGCAATCATCGCGATTGAAACGATCAGCTTGAGGCTCTGATTCGTGATTAGCCCAACTAGCAACGCACCCAACGCCGAGCTGATAATGGTCAAAACGATCAGCAGCGAAAGCTTTCGATACTCGATCTTACCCTGCCGGATAAACGGGATAGCCCCACCGATCGACATAAACATAAGCCCAAACATGTTCGTCGCCACCGCTACCTTTTCATCGATCCCAAACTGAAACATCACCGGAACCGTGATCAAAGAATTACTCCCCGTCACAACACCAATGATGCTCGTGACAAAGAACAGAATTATCAGTATAAATAGGGTTGAAACAGCCATCGCTAATTTTAGGTGTCTCCTATACAGACTTTTTGATTTTATTCCGATGACCTGTCCAGCTCAGCTAATGTGGCACTGCTGTCTAATCGCGAACAAAAAAGCCCATTGACTCTAGTGTCAAAGGGCAATCAGTCACATTATTTCAAGAGACGGTTATTATTGAGAACCAACAACAAAAATATTAGTGGCTATCTCTTGAAGAATCTCAAATTGCTTTTCTGTAAGCATATATCCAACAGGCCCCACAAATATCTCAACGGTTTTTGCTTTTGCCATTCGCGATAAGGCCTCAGCTGGTATTTTTACCTCCATAAATTCTTCATATACGCTATTGAATTTCGGAGGTTCTGATTTATAGTCCGTCATTCCCAAGGAAATTGCTCGATCTTGTCCTTTTATATCTCTGTCCAGTGCCGTAATCACCTGCTGCCCTCGTGAAAATACGTAATTACTAGCAACCGCGTGGAAACGAAAAACTACATCTTCAATCGGAATTGTTTGCTTTTGGCCCGAAAAGGAGTACCAGATTTCAAGACCCATTTGATGGAGAGGAATATTTGGAGTGTTTTGCTTCTCCTGAGCCAACGTGGTTATGGTGAATTGTTTTATTCGAACTGTAGTTAGATTTTTCGACTTATCGTACTTCGACGAAAGACGAGAGGATTTTGGTTTTCGACTATCCGCTGACTCGGTCTTTTGAGCCGACACATCGGCTGAGTAGCCAAACGAAAAGACAAACATAAATATCACCCCAACAATTTGCTTCATACTGTCTCCGAAATAGAACGGTTGCCTAAGGCCTCTAATCATAAAAATCAAAAGTCTGAAAGTAGAATGGTAAGAAAATAACTTATCCCAAACCATGTCATAAACGCAACATTTTAAGCAAGATTATGGAAAAATGTATTTCTCTACTATAAGCCATTTCCTTCAACGCTTTGTCCGTTCATTATTCAATCATTCGTCTAAAAATTCAGTTTTTTGGACGTAAATTTATTATCCAACGCAACGAACCGAAACTAAGCCCTTTGTATTGTTAGCATACCCCTGTCTGGGATAAGGGGCATATTTTTTGCTTAATTGAATTTTTGGAATAGGTCTGTATTGCCAAAATCCGAGGAATTCGTTCACAAGTATTTAGATCCTCCCGGTTTTTCAGAACGGGGCAATTGAGTCTTGGTGAATTAGAGTTCAACCCATAAAACAATTTTAAGGAGTGAATAAAATGAAGAGATTTTTGATTGCTTTGCTTCTACTAGGAGCATTCGCCACGATCTCGTTTGCGCAGTCAAACACCGGCAACCTTGTTGTCACGGTTGCTGACGCAAGCGGCGTGATCGCCGGAGCTACCGTAACAGTTGTGGATAATCAAACCGGGAAAGAGCGAACTGTCGTAACCGGTGATTCGGGTTCCCTTACAATCCCCCAGCTGGATATTGGCACCTACACGGTTACCGTTAAGTCCTCTGGGCACAAAACCAGAACTTATCCGGATGTTAAGGTTGAGATAGGACAGAGTGCTTCCTTGAGCGTGACTATGGAGGTCGGCGACGTCAGTGAAATTGTCACGGTCACGGGCGGAGCAGAAATCGTTAATTCGGTTGACGGGGAGATTAAAACGACCGTTACCGGGCGCCAGATCGTTGAGTTGCCACTGAACGGCCGAAACCCGCTCTCTTTGGTATTGCTGCAAGCAGGTTCTTCGTCTAACAGTGCGCAGACCACAACAATCAATGGTCAGCGTTCATCGTTTACGAACATTACACGTGACGGCATCAATGTTCAGGACAATTTTATTCGTGCGAATGCAGTTGACTTTCTCCCGGATCGTCCGAACGTAGACGACACTGGCGAATTCACAATTGTGACTCAAAACGCGGGTGCAGAGTCTGGCTACGGAGCTTCGCAGGTTCAACTAGTCACACCGCGCGGCTCAAACGACTATCACGGTGCCGCCTACATTTACAACCGCAATTCGGAATTCGCAGCAAACACTTTTTTCAATAACTTTTCCAGCATACAACGTCCCTTTCTCAATCGGAACCAGTTTGGCGGAAAGATAAGCGGCCCGTTGCCATTCTTTAATTTTGGCGAAAATAACGGACCGATGTTTATTTCGGGTAAGAATAAGCTCTTCTTTTTCTTCGGTTATGAGGGCTTCCGGCTTCGCCAATCAGTAACGGCGAACCGGACAATTCTGTTGCCGAATGCACGGAATGGCATCTTCACTTACACCGACGGAAGTGGAGTAAATCGGTCTGTTAATATTTTCGCGGTTGCAGCAGGCCTTCCGGGCGGTCCCCCGACAGGAATTGACCCCGTGATTCAAAGTCGAATTTTGGCCAATCTGCCAACTGCGGGCAATAACCCTACTTTGGGCGACCAGCTTAATACAACGGGCCTGTCATTGCCTATAACCTCAAACCAGGATCGCGAAGCGTTCAGCTCGCGAATCGATTTCGACCTTAACGAGAAGAATTCCTTCAGTGGTGTTTACACCTACAAAAAGGAAATCAATGAGCGTACCGATCTAAATGCCCAACAGGGCGGCACCGCCTGCTGTTATGCGACATCGCCTGTCGGCTTCCAAGATGCTCAAACTCCTTTTCTGTCGCTTTCATGGAGATGGGCTCCAACCAGTTCCCTTTCCAACGAACTTCGGGGCGGCTTGCAAAGAAGTGATCCGATTTTTGGTAATACGATAGCCGATCCTAATTACTATATTCAGGTTCCGCTGATAAACAACCCCGAAACCGGTTTCCAGGGACAGGGCCGTTTAACCGACATCTACAATATCCAGGATAATGCGGTTTTGATCCGAGGTAACCACGCAATTCGTTTTGGCGGTCAATATAATATTTTTAGGGCCGATCCTTTTGGACCGGGGGCTTTTGGAGCACCGTACGTCCCTAACTTTGTTCTCGGCGGCGGCACAACTCCTCAGTTCAATCTTACGACGGGTTCAGCGTCTAACTTCAATACGATTGTAGGATGTGTTGCGGCGACTGGAGTAAATTGTATTAGCTCCGTAACGACCGCGAATAACTTACTCGCACTTCTAGGTGGGTTGATAGGTTCTGGTAATCAGACCTTTACATCCGTCAACCAACAGGGTCCATTAGCGCCGGTTCCCCCGGCTCGCCAATTGAATTATGAACACTACTCGTTTTACGGTTCCGATCAATGGCGACTTGCACCGAATTTCACTTTGAACTTGGGTCTACGATACGAGCTATTCACTCCAATCAGGGAACCGAATGGTCTGGCATTGGAACCTGTATTAAATGGCCGTGACGTGCGTACGGCAATACTTGACCCGAACGGCACCTATGATTTTGTCGGAACCAACAGTGGCGGCACGAACTTTTTCAAGACCGATAAAGATAACATCGCTCCTGTTGTAAGTTTCGCTTGGTCGCCAACGTTTGGTAATGGTTTGGTGAATACGCTTTTTCCTGGAAACGGAAAAACAGTTATTCGCGGCGGTTATCGTCTGAGTTATGTTAACGACGAATTTATTCGTGCCGCTGACAATGCTTTAGGCGGAAATGCGGGCCTCACAACGGGACTGACAACCGGTGCTGCGAATATTCGGTTTAGTTCTTTACCGACGTTTGCGGCCCCGGCATTAACTGTTCCGCGTACGTATGCTCAGAATAATGCATTGGCGGCGAATTTCGGAACGGTCTTCGCAATCGACCCGGATCTAAAAATACCCGGCTCGCACGAATTCAGCATAGGAATCCAGCGCGAGATCGGCTTCGACACGGCTTTTGAGGTTCGTTTTGTTCACGCTCAGAGTAATAATCTTGTGCGAGGTCTCGACCTCAACCAGGTAAACATCACACCAGCATTCTTGGCGGACTTCAACCGAGCAAGAAATAATCTTGCTAACAACCTTCCTGTAAGTTGTACTACGGGAGCGAATTGTCAACCACTTCAGGTTCTGAATGCGGCTCCATTCAATACGAGCCCGTTCGGAAATCCTTTAGGCTTTACGAATACAACCAATCCGATTCGTGCTGGCGATGTAGGAGAACTGGCTTTTGTCTATCTCTCAACATTTAGAGTCGGGAACAGTGTGCTGCTTCCTAACCCGAACACGGGCGTGGTTGATTTGTTGACCAATCAAGCCAAGTCACGTTACAACGCGCTTCAAGCTGAGGTTCGCCGACGCTTTACCGGCGGACTAACGTTCCAGGCAAATTATACGTTCCAGAAACTGCTTACTGATGCACCGGGAACGGGTCAAACACGCTTTGAACCGTTGATCGACAACGCTCAGCCGAATCTGGAGTATAGTATTGGCGATCAAGATACAACGCACGTTTTCAACTTCAATGCGATCTATGAACTGCCGTTTGGCAAAGGGAAGACGTTTTTCTCCGGAGCTAATGGTTTTGTTGACCGCATCATCGGCGGGTGGCAGACTACATCGATCATCCGAATGAGTACCGGTGCTCCGTTTTCGATTACTGATCCTCGCGGAACCTTTAATCGAGCGGGACGTTCGGGTCGTCAGACAGCGAACAGCTCATTGAACAGTGAGCAAATAAAAGCACTTCAGGGTATATTTCGTACGCCTTGCGGAATCTTTTTCATCAACCCTGATGTGATCAATCTCGATTTGGCTCAATGCCAAAACGGATTGATTCGTCCTAGAGTCGGTCCCCAAAGTCTGGCTGGTGTAGCTTCGTTGGGCTTCGACCCAATTGGACTTCCTGGTGGCATAAAAACCTTTCCCGGACAAGTCTTTTTTAATGTCGCGCCGGGCCAGACAGGCAATTTGGGTCGCAACTTTTTAGCGGGACCACTTTTCTTTAATTGGGATGCTTCATTAATCAAAAATATCCCGATTAACGAACGGGTTCGAATTCAGGTTCGCGGAGAAGCGTTTAATCTTACAAACCGCTCGGCTTTTGGTATCACCGGACAGTTTACCCAGGCGAATATCAATAGTACGAATTTCGGGCGGCTTTTGAGTGCTCCGAATCCGCGAATTCTTCAATTCGTTGGGCGTATTGAATTCTAGAGACTTCATTTCTAGATTTTTTGGGTGGTGCTTTTCGAAGCACCATCCTTTTTTATTGCCAACTTAACGATGCGGCTGGATATTGTAAGTTTTGATCTTCGAATTTAATGTAGTCGCATTCAAACCAAGCAATCGGGCGGCGCGGGATTGATGGCCGCCGGTTTGTTCCAATGCACGGCGAATCAGGTCTATCTCGAATCTTTTTACCTCATCGTAAAAATTCACGCCACGGGCGATGTCGATTTCGCCGGATGTGCCTTCGGTGCTTTTTATCATTTCGAACGCGAGAGAAGGGTCTTGGACCTCCGGTCGGAGACATTCGATGGTGATTTCGTCCGTTGCGGCGATGACGACGGCACGTTCGATGATGTTTTCGAGTTCGCGGACATTTCCCGGATAGTAATAATTTTCGAGAAGAGACAGCACTTCAGGCGAAATTTGCTCTGAAATTTCACGGTGATTTTCTTCGTTGTATTTTTTGATGAAGTGCTTGGTAAGCGGCAGAATGTCTTCGGGTCGCTGGCGAAGCGACGGCAGTTCGATCGGTACAACTGAAAGCCGATAATACAGGTCTTCGCGGAACGTTCCGGTCTTTACGGCGTCTTTGAGATCTACATTTGTTGCGGCGATAATGCGAACATCGACTTTTGATGGAGCCGTCTCGCCGATTGGCGTAAATTCACGTTCTTGAATAACGCGGAGCAAACGCACTTGCGTCTCAGGTCGCAGATCGCCGATCTCATCGAGAAAGATCGAACCCGTATCAGCAACCTCAAATAAGCCTTTTTTAGCGGCGACCGCACCGGTAAACGCGCCTTTAGTGTGACCGAAAAGCTCCGATTCGAGCAGTTCTGACGGAATATTCGAGCAGTTTACGACGACGAACGGATTGTCTGTCCGCGGGCTCGCTTCGTGTATTGCGCGTGCGAGGAGTTCCTTGCCGGTTCCGCTTTCGCCTGTGATAAGCACGGTGGAACGGGCCGGGGCCACGCGATCAACGAGCCGGAAAATCTCTTCCATTTTCTCCGAGCGGCCAACGATCGCGTCACGCTTTACCGATCGCGTCATCACCTGACGCAGCGTCAAACGCTCTTCTTCTTTGCGGCGTTTCTTTATGCCTTTGGCGACGAAGGCAAGAATTTGTTCGTTCTGAAACGGCTTGCGGATCACGCCGTTAGCTCCTTTTTCCCACGCAGAAATCGCCGTATCGAATGTCGCAAATGCGGTGATCATCAGAACTACTGCTTCCGGATCAAGCTTTATCAGTTCTTCAAGCGCGGTGAGGCCACCCATGCCGGGCATCGAAACGTCCATCAGAACGACGTCAAACGTTTTCTGCGAATATAGTTCAACAGCCTCTTCGCCCGTTTTTGCGAGATCGACACGATAACCGGCACCTGAAAGTATCGTTTCGAGGACTTCGCGCATGATCTCTTCGTCATCGCAGATCAGAATTGAACCTTTTTTAGCCATAATGTTAAGAAGCTAGAAATTAGAATACAGAAGCCAGCCATTTTTTTGAAATGCTCGCTTCAGACTGCAAGTTCGCAAAATTACATGATGCGGCATTCAACGCTTTCGAACGCTGGTGGGAACCCGCGTATTTGGCGTAATCTCTGGATTAAATACTCGAAGTAATACGGAAGGCGGGTTGGGTGGTGAATCTAGTTGTTTCTAAAGTGATAAAATAGCGTACGCTTGCTCTTGACCAGCAACCTTTTCGCTAAAAATACGTATATCTACTTGCTCACAAGACATGATCAGAGCAATTTAAATAATGGCAACTTCAAAAACAGCAAAAGTATTACTTATCGGCGGTGCGATCGTTTTCGTGCTTTTTTTGGTCGCGGTGATTGGCATCGGCCTCATTGCAACCTCAATTAACAGTCCGAGCGTGGCGGAAAACAGCGTGCTCATGCTGAACGTTTCGGGATCGCTTCCGGATTACACTCCGGACGATCCGTTTGCTAAAGCCGTCGGCATCGGCCAAACGCAATCGTTCACGGGCCTTCTTACACATCTCCGCAAGGCAAAGATCGACAATCGCATTAGCGGCGTACTACTCGATATTAATTTTCCTGGTATCGGCTGGGCCAGAGCAGACGAGCTTCGCGATGCTATTGCGGATTTCCGCACGTCCGGCAAGCCGCTTTACGCTTACATGGAGCTCGGCTCAAACAAGGAATATTACATTGCAACCGCCGCCGAGAAGATATTTTTGCCGCCCTCGGGCGATATTTACATCAATGGATTTAACGCCGAAGCTATGTTTTATAAAGGCTCGCTCGATAAGCTCGGCATCGAGACGGACGTAATTCAAATCGGCCCAAAATACAAAAATGCGCCCGATCAGTACACGAAAAAAGAGATGGGTGAGGGCCAAAAAGAGGTCATTAACGCAGTCCTCGACGAATACTATAAGCGTTTTACGGGTGCGATCGCTGAGTCCCGCAAAAAAGCTCCCGAAGACATAAGCAAACTGATCGACGATGCTCCGTACAATGCGATGCAGGCAAAGGACTTAGGCTTGATTGACGATGCCTTTTACAAGGAGCAGGTTTATGGCGAACTGAAAACGCGTCTTAATTATCGTGCTGACGAAAACCTCCGCACAATCCGGGCAAGCGAATACAAAGAAGTTCCGTCCGATTCCCTGGGCCTGAACAAAGGCGAACGGATTGCGGTGATCTACGCTTCCGGTGCAATAAATGTCGGCCGTTCGAATGAAAGCCCTTTCGGCGGCGAGATGGTTGGTTCGGACACGATCGTAAGTGCCGTTAACGATGCGGCTGCTGATAATTCGATCAAGGCGATCGTTCTTCGCGTCGATTCTCCCGGCGGCTCCGCGCTTGCATCCGACCTGATGTGGTATGCGCTCGAAAACGCCAAGGCGAAAAAGCCGGTCGTCGTTTCGATGGGCGATGTTGCGGCGTCCGGCGGTTATTACATTGCCTGTAACGCGAACAAGATCGTCGCTCAACCCTCTACAATTACCGGCTCGATAGGTATGTTCATGGGCAAGCCGGTTGTCAAAGGTCTTTACGACTGGCTTGGAATAACGAATCAATACACGACTCGCGGTAAGCATTCCGGCATTTTCAAGGAAACCGAACATTGGACGCCTGACGAAAAAGCGAAAATGCAGCAAATGGCCGATAACGTCTATTACGGCAATTTCGTACCGAAGGTTGCGAAGGGCCGCGGCAAGACCGAAGAAGAAGTGAATACGCTCGGCCAGGGACGCGTCTGGACCGGTACGCAGGCCAAGGCGAATGGTCTCGTAGACGAGTTCGGCGGTCTGGAAAAGGCGATCGAGATCGCAAAACAGCAGGCAAACTTGCCAGCGGACAACGACGTAAAACGTGTTATCTTTCCGGCCCCGAAGCCTTTTTTCGAAACGCTTTTTGGCGATGACGATTCGACCGAGGTGAGCAGCGATCAGCGTGCTCAGCGTGCGTTGATCGAATCTCTCCCGGCTGAAGCCCGCCGGGGACTTCGCTTCGCCGAGCTTTTCAATCGAATGAAAAGAGGCGAGGCAATGATGCTGCTTCCGTTTGAGTTGGAGATAAAGTAGAATTCTGCTCAAAACAGTTAGCAATGCTCACCGTTTTGGATGAAAATGTTTTCACGGGACAAGGGGAATTTTTCTAAGAGTTTCACTTGTCCTTTTTTTTGTTTTAGCACCTCAAAATAAAGAAAGTAGGGAGAATCTATGGTTCGAATAGTCCTTGGAGTAATTGTCGGGTTCATCGCATGGTCGATCCTTTGGCTCGGAAGTGATCAGGTGCTACGGTCCGCGTCGCCCGGTTGGTACGGAGCTCATGAATTGCGGTTTGAAAGTGCGACGATCAATGAAACGCCTTTTGTCGCCGATACGATGATGCTGATCTTGCATTTGGTACGCAGCGTAATTATTTCGTTCATGTCCGGCTTCCTTGCCGCCGTGGTCGCGAATGAGAGCAAAAAAACTACTCTTGTTTTGGGTATTTTGCTACTCGCCTTCGGGATTTATGTTCAGCTTTCGGTATGGAAGTTCATACCGGTTTGGTACCACTTTCTGTTTCTGTTTTTGCTAATCCCGATGACGATGATGGGTGGAAAATTGAAAAGATCGACTTAGTATTTATTGACGAATGAACAGCGGCAGCGGCAGCCATTTGGCGGGTTCGGCGTAAGTCTTTTTATTCAGGCGTTCGACGAGGCCTTCCTGTTCGACGAGCAATTCGTCGGGCGGAAGGTCTTCCTTGTTTTCGTAGCATGCGTGCTGAATACACGGCAATGGCTTTCCTTCTTTGTGAACCAGACATCCTACTCCTTTCTCAAACAAAGGACACGCGTAGGTTTTCGAGAAAGAGTCGCCATTAGCGGTTAGCTTATATTTCGCGATGGTTTCGTCGATTCGGTTATAGATCTCGGTCTGTTTTTCATTTGACAATTTTGCGAGCGCGTTTTGAATCGCCGCCGCCTCTAGCCGCGTTATGTGAACATTGACGAAATGAGCGTCCAGGCAGCAGGCCCCTTGTGTCTCGCAAGTCAGACAGTTTTTTGCGTTGTGCTCGTATTCATTTTTGACTCGCTCGGCAAAATCTATCTTTATGCGATGAAGTTTATCGAGGGCCTGTTTTTCGCTGAGAACCTTCATGTTTGGCTGATCCGCATGATACAATCTTAATAATGAAATTCTACATAATTCCGGAGGTTTATGCTAAAAGAAGGTGAAAAAGCACCTGATTTCACTACTAAGGATCAGGACGGAAACGCGGTGAAATTGTCCGATTTCAAAGGCAAAAAAGTTGTCCTTTACTTCTATCCTAAGGATGACACGCCCGGCTGTACAAAAGAAGCCTGCTCATTCCGCGATGCCGACGCGGTTTACAAAAAGAAAGGCATCAAGGTCTTCGGCGTATCAACCGATAGCGAAAAATCGCATCAAAAATTCATTTCAAAATACCAATTGCCATTCGATCTGCTTGCCGATACGGAGAAGGAAATAGTAGAAAAGTATGGTGTCTGGGCTGAAAAAAGCATGTATGGCAAAAAGTACATGGGCACCGTTCGCAAAACATTTCTTGTCGGCGAGGACGGAAAAATTGCTAAGATATTCGACAAGGTTAATGTTTCGGAACATGCCGATGAAGTGCTCGAAGCATTTGGAGAAAAATAATGCAAAAACTTTTCTTACTAACGGCTATCGCCGCAGTCACTTACGTCGCAGCTTGTGCCAGTTCTACAGCCGGTACGTCTTCGATCGCGAATAATTCTTTGCCCGCGTCGAATGCGGCCCAGCCAGACGCCGCCAAAACTCCGGCAGACGATGCTCCGCGAATCACGATCGCCGATGCAAAAAAGGATTACGATGCCGGAACCGCAGTCATTGTTGATGTTAGGGCTGAGTCGGCTTACAAAGAGGAGCATATCAAAGGCTCGCTGAACATCACGATTGACACTATGGCGGCTAATTTGAACAAGCTACCAAAAGGCAAAAAGATCATCGCCTATTGTTCCTGACCAAGCGAACATTCCAGTGCCAGTTGGGTATCTGAAGCAAAAAAGAAAGGAATCGAAAACACGTTTGCTCTAGTCGGCGGAACAAGGGCATGGAAGGATGCGGGCTATCCGATGGAGAAAAGTCAGTAAGTATAAACTAGCCGCAAAAGGTACAAAAAAGCTCAAAAGGATTTTTCTCTTTTTGGAGCTTTTTGTGCTTTTTTGCGGCTATAACTTTTTAAAGTCTGACGATCTTCGCGTTGCTACCATTTCGCAGTTCTGCTGAAAGAGCATTTCGCGTATCGACGATCAGCGGTGCAAGCTCACAGACACGGCGGTAATCGATGTCAGTGTGCTCGGTGCAGATGATGACGCAATCGCTGTTTCTCATCAGGTCATCGGTCAACTCGCTATTATAAAGCGGTTCTGCCTCGCCGATCGTGTAGGCGTGATCGAAAGTCACCTCCGGCACAAACGGATCATGATAGACAAGGTCGGCCCCGCGTGCCCGAAGCAGGTCGATTATCGACAACGCCGGTGATTCGCGCATGTCGTCGATGTCCTTTTTGTAAGCAACGCCGAGGATCAAAACCTTTGAGCCATTCACAGCCTTCTTCACATCGTTCAAAGCTGTCGAAACAAGCTTGACGACATAGGCCGGCATTCCGGAATTAACCTGTTCGGCGAGCGATATGAACTGCGAATCGAATCCGTGCTGGCGAGCCTTCCACGATAAATAATGCGGATCGAGCGGGATACAGTGCCCGCCGATTCCCGGTCCCGGATAAAACGCCATAAAGCCAAACGGCTTTGTCGCTGCTGCCCGAACAACTTCCCACGTATCGATGCCAAGGGTGTTGCAAAGCCGTGCCATCTCATTCGCCATGCCGATATTTATCGCCCGAAACGTGTTTTCCCAAAGCTTGCAGGCCTCAGCCACGCGTGCCGACGAAACCGGATGGACCTCATTCACGATTTGCCGGTACAGCAACGCCGCAACCTCGGTCGAATCGTCCGAGACACCGCCGACGACCTTCGGAATGTTGTGTGTTTGATATTGCGGATTTCCGGGATCGACGCGTTCGGGCGAGAATGCCAGCAAAAAATCCTCGTCGAGCTGAAAGCCTTTTTCTTCGAACATCGGCTGAAGGACTTCGTCCGTAGTTCCCGGATACGTCGTCGATTCCAGAATCATCAACTGCCCGCGACGCATATATTTCTGAATCTCTTCGCCGGCAGCAATGATGTAGGACATGTCCGGGTCCTTCGTTTTACGAAGCGGGGTCGGAACGCAGATGATGATCACGTCACAATTCGCAAGCTCGCTGAAATCGGTTGTCGCCGTCAATTTACCGTTGTTAACGCACTGTTGAACGTTTTCGCTCGTTACATCGACAATGTAGGAATGGCCCGCGGTTATCTGTTCGACTTTTTTTGTATCGACTTCGAAACCGATGCCGCGATAGCCATTGAGGCAAAATTCAACGATGAGAGGAAGCCCGACGTAGCCAAGCCCGATGACGCCAATGCAGGCGCTCTTATCAACTATTAGTTCTGTTAGATCGTTTTTTATCATTAGTAAAATGTCTTAATGCAGATTTAAAAAAAAGAGTCGAACCACTCTGAAATTTTAAGGTATTCTACCCATTAATGTTAGTCAAGAGAGTTACAAATGTGCAATCGACGCTAACTTCCAATCACCGTCCTTGGCTTCTTCCGCGTCAGTCAACGAAACGTAATCATTACCGTGGTTGTGTTAGAATAATGATTTCAGCATTGTTGAAGCTTCGAGTCTCCTTCCTTCAAGCTTTCATTTCTTGAAAGAATTATGCATTCAGAAATCGAGTCCAGCAACCCGGTCGTAAAAGCGATTATTGAGGGTACAGCGCCGCGTCCCGCAATTTTGGCGGCCGCTCGCGGTGCTCTGCCGTTGCCGCAAAACGACCTGCTCGAAGTCCTGGTTGCATTTGCCCGCTCCGACGATACTGAAGCCGCAGAGCATGCCCGCGTCACACTTTCTTCACAAGATACGGAAGCTTTAGAAGGCTCGGTCCGTTCGGCGGATGTTGCCGCGTCAGTTCTCGATTATTTCGCCGATCAAAGAGCTCTGCCCAAGAAAATTCATGAAGCGATAGTCACAAATGCCAAAACTCCGACCACGACGATTGCCCGGTTCGCAAAGGCAACTTCAAGCGGTGAATTGCTTGAGCTGATCTCGCTGAATCAGCAGCTACTGATCCAGGCACCAGCGATAATTGACGCGATCATTGGCAACCCGAATCGAACCTCGGAAGCTGAACGGCGTGCCGCAGAAACCAAGCGCGAGTTTTTTGAAAAAGAACGCGGTGTCCAGCAAATCGCGAATGAATTACGTGCACAAGGTAAAGAAGCGGCGGCGGAATTTATCGAGCAGGCTGAGTTCGCCGAGAATTTCGACGAGTCCGGCATGGATCTTGATGATGCGATGCTGCTCGCAAGCCTGATCGAGGTACCGGACAGCGAAACCGATGACTCATGGCTCGGGCTCGAGTATATCGAAGAGCTGTATGAAGAGACGGAAGAGCAGCGACAGGCGATACTAGACAAGATAATCGGCGATTTCCGCATGGAAGACTCGGAAGTCGGAGCGGACCGCATCTCGGTTCTTAACCGCGTCATGAAGATGGGAATGAAGGACCGCGTCAAACTCGCAATGAAGGGCGACCGCGAGGCCCGGAACATTCTGATCCGCGATCCAAACCGCATAGTTGCCCAGGCGGTTATTCAAAACCCGCGTATAACCGAGCAGGAAGTGGAGAAGATCGCCGCAATGAGGTCTATCACGGAAGACATCCTTCGCCAGATCGCGAACAGCCGACAGTGGTCGCGAAATTATATGATCGTCCACAACCTCGCTCGCAATCCGCGAACGCCGATGGCAAATGTATTGACTATACTTTCGCGGCTCCAGCTTCGCGATCTCGCCGCACTTTCAAAGAACAAAAATGTCTCGGACGCAGTCCGGCGACAGGCTTTGCGGCTATCGCAGGCGAGAACCGGTAGATAAATCTTCCGGCTCCCCTCCTGCTTTAGGAGGGGTGGACGCGTTTCGCGGACGGGGTGGTGGGGAGCAGCTGGGTGGGCGTCCCTCCAGTACGCTCGTTTAAGCTCACGTTTCTGAACGTAGTCTTAAAGAAACTCAGTGACGCGTCCGGTTTTCACGTAAGTACTCGCCATGTCGGCAAATGTGTGGCTTGCAGCGCCGATCCACATTCCCACAAATACGGCTGGCAAAACATTTACGCCGAATGTCCCGCGCATAAATTCGCCGATTCGCTGCCACGCTTCCGTAAATGCAGAAACGCCCGGAACCTCGCCGCCCGATATTGACGCCGCCGCGACAAGCACCAAAAAAGCCGCGATCGTAAGCACGCCCAGGCAATAAATTACGCGAAACAATGTGCCAAAAATCAGCCCGTGCGACCATCGAGACCGGTGTTTGAATACCGAGCGATACGGGAACCAAAGCAGGCGAAAGATTCCCCAACGCGCATATTGATTCGATAGCGTGTCCAGATCAGGCCCGAACATAAAGCCACCGAATATGAATGATACGGCTACCGCTATGCTCATTGGTAAATTTACGGTCGCGGCATACGTTAGAGCAAAAGTTGGCGCAGCCAGGATCAGAGTTATCGCATCGTGTGTTCGTCCGCTGGGCATAAATATTTCGTCGACGCCCATATTTTGGCAAGAGCATGCAAAATCTGCAAACAACCGGTCGTTTTGCTAGAATTTAGCTTCGCAACGCAATGACGGGTTTCATTCAAAAATTAGGAACTACGCTGGGAATGATAAAGTTCGAGCATACTTTATTTGCTCTTCCCTTTGCATTTCTCGGTGCCGTTCTTGCTGCCAACGGCTTGCCAGAATGGCGGCAGATATTATGGATCACCGCCGCAATGGTTGGAGCTCGTTCGGCCGCGATGACGTTTAACCGGATCGTCGACCGCGACATCGACGCCGCAAATCCGCGCACCGCAAATCGCGAGCTGCCGAGCGGAAAGCTCTCTGTCGGTTTTGCGTGGGTGTTTTTATTTGTTTCCGTTGGAGTGTTTTTCCTCGCGTCGTACTCGCTTAATTGGTTAGCATTCGCACTCTCGCCGGTCGCTTTGATCAGCGTCTTGGGCTATTCGTACGCAAAACGCTTTACAGCCTTCGCTCATCTGTTTCTTGGCTGGGCTTTGGCAATCTCGCCCACGGCAGCATGGATCGCCGTTCGCGGCGCGATCGATTCTGAAGTACCGCTGCTGCTTTCGCTATTTGTTCTGATGTGGACCGCCGGCTTCGATGTTCTGTACGCCTGTCAGGATTACGAATTCGACAAAAAAGCGGGCTTGCGTTCGATCCCGGCACGCTTCGGCATCAAAAACTCGCTCTGGATCGCACGGCTCTTTCACGCCCAAGCTTTCATCGTTTTATTGCTACTGTTTTTTGTAACAGAATTGGGCTGGCTCGCGTTAGCGGGAGTTTTAGCAGTCGCCGTGTTGATGATCTATCAGCACACGCTCGTTAAACCAACCGATCTCAGCCGAATGAACGCCGCTTTTTTTACCACCAACGCATTCGTCAGCGTGATCCTGTTCTTAACATTTGGCGGTGCTGTTTTTCTCACAAAGCCGTAGTTCTTGTGCTGACAAAACCTGTTTCAAAATAGAGATATCACCTGATCTTCTTTCTCATACAAACACTATTTCCCACGCCAATATACTGTCCGTAATTCGGAATAACTTCGTAGCCGGACTTTTTATATAACGTTATTGCTTCCGGCTGCTTGAAACCTGTTTCGAGAATGCACTCGTCAAAATTCAGCTCCCTCGACCACGTTTCGAGTTCGCCCAGAATCTTTCCCGCAACGCCTTTGCCGCGATTTTCTTCTTTAACGAACATCCGCTTGATCTCGGCGGTTTGCTCCGCGTAAGCCTTTATCGCACCGCATCCGATAGCCGCATTACCCGAATAAGCGACCACAACCTCGCTCAGATTATCTATTTTATTGAATTGCGCATAGAAGACGTGTTCCTCGCCGTCGCGAATCTGGAGTTCGGCATCAAGCAGAGTTACAAGTGTTCTAAAGTCTGCGTTATCGGAGTTTGTTCTGACAATTGAGATCATTTTGCCAACGAGTTTTTATAAACGACACCGCCTTTCATCACGAAACTCACTTTCTCCAGCAGGCCGACGTTGGCCAGCGGGTCGCCATCGACGGCGATAATATCTGCGTACTTCCCGGCGGTGATCGAGCCTATCTTATCGCTCAAGCCGAACAGGTCTGCATTGCCGACGGTCGCGGCCTGAATGGCACCCATCGGCGTCATTCCCCATTCGACCATCTTCGGAAACTGTTTTGCATTCCAGCCATGCGGATAAACACCGGCGTCCGTTCCGAAAGCGATTTTGACCCCAGCTTGCACGGCCTTTTTGAAATTCTCACGCTGAACCCGACCAACCAGCTTTTCCTTTTCGATTATCTTCTGCGGCGTGCCGAACTTGGCATATTCGGCAAGAATGTAATCGTCGTTGTAAATATCGGCGGACAAATATGTGCCGCGTTCCTTCATCAAGCGAATGCCTTCTTCGTCAAGAAAACTGCCGTGTTCGACAGAATCGACACCGGCCTTGATGGCCATCTTGATGCCCTCGGTTCCATGCGCGTGGGCACAAACCTTGATGCCGTGTAATTTCGCCTCCGCAACGATTGCGTTCATTTCTTCCTGCGAATACTGCGGAGCTCCTACGCTAGCTTCTTCGGACAACACACCTGCGGTCGCACCGAATTTGATCACATCAGCTCCGTTTTTGATCAAGTATCGAACCTTCTTTCGAACTTCGTCCACGCCATCGGCAATGCCTGACATTTCTGCCGGCGTTTTATCGCCAAGCCACGGAGAAAAACCATTGAGGTCGCCGTGGCTGCCGGTCGAACCGATGTAAAGGATAGCTGCGAGAACTCGCGGCCCCGGCACCTCGCCACGATTGATCGCGTTACGAAGAGCAATATCCACAAACGGCCCCGAACCGACACTACGCACGGTCGTAAAACCAGCGTCGAGCGTTCGCTTCGCGTAAATATGCGCGGTCACGGCCTCGTCAATAAACGTGCGTCGAAAGAGCGACTCGTAATAATCCGCACCTGCCTGTCCGGTTATATGTACATGCGAATCTGTCAGACCTGGCAGCACGGTCGATTTGGAAAGATCAATGATCGTTGCACCGGCGGGAATCGCGAGATTTGGCCCGACCGCTTTGATCAACTCGCCTTCGACCAGGATCATTTGATTCTCAAGCACCTTGCCGTTGGCGGTATCGATAAAGCTTCCGGCTTTGATAATGGTCGTCGTTTTGACTTGAGCGATCAATGGAAAAGTTACCAGTGAGCAAAATGCAGCTACCGTAATTAAGCGACAAAGTTTTTTCATCTTATGCATTTTCAATTCTGTTTTGAGTTAGCTACGCAAACAACTCGCCGTCCTTACGAACAGCAGGGATAATAGTCTTGGGAATTTGCAGATCGGTGCCGATTCGCTTGTTCAGCTTCTTGATAAAATAAGCCGACAGCAACGGCGATTCCTTTTCGATATTTTGGTGAACGAAAAAATCCAGTTCTTCCAGTCCTTGCTTTTTCCACTCGACAATTCGTTCGATCCACGCGTCCAGCCGAGTGTAATCAGACTCATGATTTGCACCGACCCATCGAACAAAAGCCCTCGGAGTCGTAAGCCGCATATGCATCAGATCGCGTCTGCCCGCCGTATCAACCAGCACATTTACGATCTTGTTTTTTTCAAGCAAATCGTACAGTTCCGCCGAAATTTCCGCGTTGTTGTACCAGTCGGTATGCCGAAATTCGAGCGCGAGCGGAATATCATATTGCCAATGGTCAACGAAAGCCTTTACTCGATCGAAATCCTTCGGCCCGAAATTGTTATGCATCTGCAAAAACGGCACACCCATTTTTTCCTGCAAATGAGAGAAGTTGGTTACGGTGGCGTCAACCAAGCTCCTCAACTTCCTTCAGCCGCCTGAAATGCGAGATGTCCTGTCCGAGCTTTGGAAAAAACTTAAAGCCATCGGGCGTCGTTTCCTTCCATTTTTCAAACTGCGTAGCCGGAAAAAGCCTGTAAAACGTCGCGTTTAGCTCAATGCAGTTAAATTGCGACGAGTAATAACCCAGCTCTTCTTTTGTGCCTTTCGGATAAAAATTCTTGAGGTCCGCCTTATTCCATTTCGCACAGCCGACATAAACTTTCAGTTCCTTTGCCTTCGATCCTTTCAATACACTTTTCGTGTCGGAATGGTCAGCAGGAATCGTAAAATCTATTTCTTCAGGGTTAGAGACTTGTCCGAATTTCATAGTAGGTATTCAGCTAATTTTAGGGCCTCGATCAGGTGTTCAACGACTTTCGCTCGTGGTTTTGGTAGAATCGTATCATAAAGTTATGCAGTTTTCATTCGATAAACATTTAATAGACATGGCGTACAAGGTAGAGGACGGCGAGCGTTTGTCGTTTGACGAAGGCCTCGCTCTTTACAACACTTCCGACCTCAACGCTCTTGGCAAACTGGCGGACACGGTTCGCCGCCGCAAGCACGGGTTGACGACGTATTACAATGTCAATCGCCACTTTAACCACACGAACATCTGCGTTGCTGACTGTAAGTTTTGCGGGTTTTATCGCCGTGCAAGACAAGACGACGCATACACGCACTCGATCGAAGAAGGCATACAAATAGCGAGAGAGGCAGTTAATGAAGGTGCGACCGAGCTGCACATTGTCGGCGGGCTGAACAGCAAATTGCCGTTCGAGTATTACACCGACCTTTTCTCGTCCCTAAAGCGTGAATTCCCAAAGCTCCATCTCAAAGCCCTGACGATGGTCGAGCTCGATTTCTTTGCCCGCTTTTACAAGATGTCTGACGAGGATGTGATCGAGCTGCTGCACGCGGCCGGAATGGACTCGTGCCCCGGCGGCGGAGCTGAGATCTTTGCGGAACCGACGCGTAGCCGCATCTGCGATCACAAATGCGACGGCAACCGCTGGCTCGAGCTCGCCGGCAAAGTCCACGCCGCCGGGCTCAAGACCAACGCGACGATGCTCTACGGTCACATCGAGTCGATCGAGGACCGCATCGATCACCTCATCCGCCTCCGCGAGCAGCAGGACAAAACCGGCGGCTTCCAGTGCTTTATCCCGCTCGCGTTCTACCCCAGCGGCACTGCGCTCGAGAGCCTGCCCGGCCCCGACGCGATCGACAATCTCAAGACCATCGCCGTCTCACGCCTGATGCTCGACAACTTCGACCACATCAAGGCCTATTGGGTCATGCTCGGCAAAGCCACCGCCCAGACCGCCCTCCACTTCGGTGCCAACGACCTCGACGGCACCATCACCGACGGCGGCGAACTTACCCACGCATATGCTGCCGAAGGTGAAGTAAAAATGACCAAACAAGAGATCATCGAAATGATCCACCGCGCCGGCTTCGAAGCCGTGGAAAGAGATACTGTTTATAATAGAGTGGAGAAGGTTGCAGCTTGAAAGTTAAAGATGTCATCAAAATGATTGAGAAAGATGGCTGGATTTTGGTTAGAATACGAGGAAGCCATCGGCATTTTCATCATCCGGCAAAGAGCGGCACTGTGACAATCGCCGGAAAAGAAAGCATTGATATGCCCGCCGGAACATTTAACAGCGTTCTCAAACAAGCGGGTCTCAAGAAATAGGAGTAGTTATGCGATACATGGTCGTTATAGAAAAGGGCGAGACGAGTTGGGGAGCTTACGTCCCCGACCTTCCCGGCTGTGTCGCCGTCGGCGAAACCGAAGCCGAAGTCAAACAACTCATCCAAGAAGCCATCGAGTTTCATTTGGAAGACCTGACGGAATCAGGTGCACAAATTCCACCACCGTTGTCCAGAAGTGATTACGTCGAGGTTCTAGCGGCGTAGGTCGCCGCTTTGGCTAGGGCGACCTCGACTTACGCCTCACCGACGGCGGCGAGCCCACCCACAGGTACTCCGTCGAATTCGGCGGCGAAGTAAAAATGACCAACAAGAGATCATCGAAATGATCCAATGTGCAGGGTTTGAAGCAGTTGAGAGAGATACGGTTTATAATCGTGTGGAGAAGGTCGCGGCATGATTTAAAGTGACGATTACCGCAAGAATCGACAATGATTTCAAGAGTCTTGAAACCTATTTTCAGCGCTTATTTGATCTTCACGACGAAATGGTGCAACAGGAGGGTCAATTTCCGATTGTCGCGTATGACGTTGACGCGGAGGAATCACAAGCCGAACATTTTTATGTGTCACACCTTATCAAACCAGACATGATAATCGGTGTATATAGTTGTTTCGAATTCTGGGTGCAAAAGATATGCGATCTCCATAAACTCAAAAACAACTTAGCTCTGAGCTATAAAGACATTCGCGGAAAACATGATCTTCACACTTATCACAAATACCTCACGCTAGTTGCGGGCTTGAATCTCGACGCCGTTAAGACCAGCTATCAGCGCTTGGATGATTTGCGGAAAGTGCGTAATATCCTCGTTCATAATGGCGGACACATACCTAAAGAAAAGGAAAACGAGCTTTCAAAGATAGACGGCATCTCCGTTGCAGGTTCGCTGGTTGTGATTACCGATGAGTTTGTAAGAGACTTGCTGATTCATGCTAAGCGCTTTGCCGCTTATGTTGCCAAACCGACTTCGTAAGCATCGCTTACGAAGCCTGAAAGTTCCTCACGAAGCGGTGCAAATGGCTTACGAAGCGGGTAAGATTGTTCACGAACCCTAACAAGTTGTTCACAAACGTTTATGAACGATACAACCGCATTGATCTCAGCATTGGGCACGGCTCCCGGCGTGATCATTCCTCTGATCCGCGAGGTACCGCCGCAGATACTGAAGCGTCGTCCGAGCCCGGCGAAATGGTCGGCGTACGAGCACGCCATTCACCTGTCGCAGTCTGACGTAGCGTTTCGCGCACGGCTTGAACTGATCTTGTCCACATCTGAGCCGTTCATTGAGGTGATCGAAAATTCGCCTGAGGACGAAGCAGGGGCGATGCTCGAAATAGATCTTGACGAAAGTCTCGATCGGTATGTCCGCGAACGAGCCGCTCTCGTGATACGACTAAAACAGCTTTCACCCGACGAATGGCAAAAAACCGCCATTCACGAGGCGTTCGATCATTATTCGGTATGGATCATGTTCCGGCATCTGCTGAATCACGAGATGCTGCATGCCTACAGGATCGAAGAGCTGCTGCTCAAGAAGGATTGGGATTAGGTAAACTGTTTCGCAGGCAGGCTAAAGTTATGGAAAGTAAGAATAGAAGGTATGAACAATTCGAGCACACATGATCAGCGTATCGCAAAAATGACCTTCTCCTCGGTGTATCCATATTATCTTGCAAAAGTGGAGAAAAAAGGCAGGACGAAAGAAGAATTGCATCAGGTCATAGAGTGGCTGACGGGCTTTGATAACAAGAAGCTGCAGGAACTAATAAAAGAAAAAGTAACTTTCGAAACATTCTTCCAACACGCCACGCTAAACCCCAATGCGCACCTCATCACCGGAGTGATCTGCGGCTATCGTGTCGAGCAGATCGAAAATACTTTGACGCAGCAGGTCCGATATTTGGATAAGCTGGTGGACGAGTTGGCAAAGGGCAGGAAGATGGAAAAGATCTTGCGCAGTTCGTAGGGCGTTGGGAGGCTTCGTCGCATTGCGACGAATGAAATTAGCGGTTTTATTCAATTACCGCTGACGCGGCAAAAAACAATTGGCACATTTACCGTGGGTTGAAACACCACGGCTAAAATCAAACGTCGCTCTGCGACGAAAGAGGACGCTACGCGATCTAATTCAAATGGACAAGCCTGAGATCGGCGGCATCTCGCCGGGTTTTATTGTGAAAGATGTTGCAGCGGCGTTCGCGTTCTATTGCGACAAGCTTGGGTTTGAGGTGACGTATCAGGCTGAGCCGGACGATCTGTTTTTCGGCATTGTTCAGCGTGGCGGGGCGATGATCTTTCTCAAGGAAATCGGCGCCGAGCCGGTGCCAAATCACACGCGCGATGTCGGTAAAGGCAGCCCGCCTTGGGACGCTTACGTTTATGTTCCCGACTCGGATGCTCTGGCCGAGGAGTTTGCCTCACGCGGTGTCGAATTCCTCAAACCGCTCGCGGACACGCATGACGGCCTGCGTGGATTTGAGGTTAAAGACGCCGACGGCTACGTCCTATTCTTCGGTCGTCCGCGAAATTAGTATTAGCAGACACAGTGAACTGATTATCACAAAAAAAGGCGGCCCGTTGCCGGACCACCTCTAATCCTCTCAAAATACGAGTGAAATTACGCTAGATCAAAGCGGTCGAGGTTCATCACCTTGTCCCACGCGGCGACAAAGTCGTTAATGAACTTCTCTTTAGCGTCATTGCAGCCGTAAACCTCGGCGAGTGCGCGAAGCTCAGAGTTCGAGCCAAAGATGAGGTCAGCACGCGTCGCTGTCCATTTTGTCTCGCCGGTTTTGCGGTCTTTGCCGTTAAATATCTCGCCCTTGTCGTCGGTCGCTTCCCACTTCGTGCTCATATCGAGAAGGTTTACGAAAAAGTCGTTCGTCAGCACACCCGGTTTATCAGTGAAAACGCCATGCTTCGAACCGTCGTAGTTCGCGCCAAGAACGCGAAGACCGCCGACGAGTACGGTCATCTCGGGCGCCGTCAGCGTCAGAAGCTGCGCCTTATCGACGAGCATTTCTTCGGTTGGCGTTGTGTGATGGCCGCGTTTGTAATTGCGGAAACCGTCCGCCTGGGGTTCGAGAAACTTGAACGAATCGACCTCGGTCTGCTCTTGCGACGCGTCGCCGCGGCCCGACTTAAACGGAAACGGCACGTCGCCACCGCCCGCTTTGGCTGCCATCTCGACCGCAGTATATCCGCCGAGCACGATCATGTCAGCCATCGAAACGTCCTTGCCAAAATCTTTACGAATGGCCTCGAGCGTGGTCAGAACCGTCGCAAGTTCGAACGGGTTGTTTACTTCCCAATTCTTTTGCGGCTCTAGCGACACACGTGCACCGTTTGCACCGCCGCGATTATCAGAACCTCGAAACGTCGAAGCCGACGCCCACGCCGTCGTAACCAGCTGCGACACGGTCAGTCCCGAATCGAGAATCTTCGCTTTCAGAGCAGCGACATCTGCTTCGCTGAGCGGCGTGCCGGCTGGAACGGGGTCTTGCCATATCAGATCTTCGGCTGGAACCTCGGGTCCGAGATAGCGAGCTTTCGGCCCCATGTCGCGGTGCGTGAGCTTGAACCACGCACGTGCAAACGCGTCGGCAAACTCGGCCGGATTTTCCATAAACCGCCGCGAAATCTTCTCGTACGCCGGGTCCATACGCATCGCCATATCGGCGGTCGTCATCATCGGCAGATGCTTTTTGTTTGGGTCGAATGCGTCGGGAACGGTCGGCTCTACGCCCTTCGGATGCCATTGGTGCGCTCCCGCAGGACTCTTGCCGAGCTCCCATTCGTTGCCGAATAGAGTTTCAAAATAGCTGTTGTCCCACGTGATCGGCGTCGCCGTCCATGCGCCTTCGAGGCCGCTCGTGATCGCGTCAGCGGCCTTGCCGGAACCGTGTTTGCTCATCCAGCCAAAGCCTTGTAATTCTATCGAGCCGCCTTCTGGATCGACACCGACCAATGCCGCGTCGCCCGCACCGTGAGCCTTGCCAAACGTATGTCCGCCGGCCGTGAGAGCGACCGTCTCTTCGTCGTTCATCGCCATCCGGGCAAACGTCTCGCGAATATCGCGTGCCGAGAGAAGCGGATCGGGATTGCCGTCCGGTCCCTGCGGATTTACGTAAATGAGACCCATCTGAACGGCGGCGAGCGGATTCTCAAGCTCGCGATCGCCGGAATATCGGCTGTTCGCCTTGTCGCTGGTGGCGAGCCATTCGCCCTCGGCTCCCCAATAGACATCTTCCTGCGCCTGCCAGACGTCTGCGCGACCGCCGCCAAAGCCAAAGGTCTTAAAGCCCATCGACTCGAGCGCGACGTTGCCGGTCAGCACGAGAAGGTCGGCCCACGAGAGCTTCTTGCCATACTTCTGCTTGATCGGCCAAAGCAGACGACGAGCCTTGTCGAGATTGCCGTTGTCTGGCCAGCTGTCGGTCGGAGCAAATCGCTGTTCGCCCTGACCCGCACCGCCGCGACCGTCGCCGATGCGATACGTGCCCGCCGCGTGCCAGGCCATGCGGATAAAGAACGGCCCGTAATGCCCGTAGTCTGCCGGCCACCAGTCCTGCGAATCGGTCATCACGTCGGTAAGGTCCTTCTTCACTGCCGCCAGATCGAGCGTCTTGAATTCCGCCGCGTAATCAAACCCAGCGTCCATCGGATCGGCGAGCTCAGAGTTCTGCCGCAATATGCCCAAATTCAGCATATTCGGCCACCAATCGCGATTCGACCTCTGCGTGCTTACATTGTGCTTGATCGCACCGCCCGTGAACGGGCACCCATTAGACTCTGTATTATTTCCCATTTTGATTTACCTTTCCCTTTAAATTATTTTTTTATGCAAGCCTGACTTTGATTTATTGTCGATTTTGCTTATTTACTGCACTCAGGACACAAACCACGCAAGGTCAGTTCGATTGATTGAGCTTCGAATTTTGACCGCTCGGCCGCTTCTCTAAGCAGTCCGTTAGGAATATGCAGGTCCAGATCGACAAGCTTTCCGCAGTTATTACAAATCGCGTGGTCGTGCCGCATAAGATTTCTATCGTAACGGGTCGCGTCCATGCCAAACCGGACCTCGCCGATCAGTCCTTCATTCTTTAGGTAGCGGAGAGAATTGTAAACGGTCGCGAAGGAGATGCCAGGCAGAAGTCGGCGGGCATGATCAAACACCTCGTTAGCCGTCAGGTGCTCCTCCGAGTCTTTGATCACCTGGAGAACTGCCTGTCGCTGTTTTGTAATTCCCAAACTTCCTAATTCATTCATACCTTACATTTAATCTTGAAGTAAGATTAGGTTAATTCTAATTCTAATAAATGTCAACGGAGCTGAGCCGCTGCTCAGTCCATCAAACTTGGAGATTCCTGTTAGAATAATTTGTGCACTCTGACGCCAGCCAAAACCTCATCCGCATCCTGCAAAACGCCTATTCCGGAGAGGTTGCGGCGGCGTATGCCTATCGCGGACACTGGAAATCACTCAGGGATTCTCCCGAAAGAGAGCGAATCAAAGAGATCGAAGCCGAGGAATGGGACCATCGGCGGCGAGTCGGTAAATGGCTTGAGAAGCTCGGAGCGAAGCCGCGTAATGTGCGTGAGAAGATTTTCTGGATGATCGGCCGGACGCTCGGACTAACGTGTCATGTTTCGGGCTGGTTCATGCCGATGTACTTCGCCGGGCGGCTCGAAAGCCAAAACTCGGTCGAGTACGAAGATGCCGCCGTTTTTGCCAAAGAGCTTGGCATGGACGACTGCGTGGAGGATTTGCTAGACATGGCCCGCGTCGAAGTGGAACACGAAATTTTCTTCCGCGAAATGGTCATCGGTCATCGGCTTTTGCCGATTATGAAGCGCGTGTTTGGCTGGAGTTGATACTAAATAAAAGTAGTTTGAACGCGGATAAGGTGGATGTGGCAGATAAAGACTGATAGGACGTGCATTAAATCAATCCGTGAAAATCTGTTTGATCCGTCCAATCCGCGTTCAGGTTTTCGTCCTATCGAGAAGCTCGAAACCACTCGACAAATTTCGGAATTCCGTCTTCGATCTTTGTTTGCGGATCGTAACCCAACAGTCTTTTCGCTTTTGAGATGTCCGCGAAGGTGATCGGCACATCACCGGGCTGCATCGGCTGGCGGTCGATGACGGCTTTTTCGCCGAGACTTTTTTCGAGAAGTTCAATCAATCGAACCAATTCAACCGTGTCCGATTCGCCGAGATTGAACACTTCATGTTTCGAATCGGTGTAATCTATAGACGCTCGCACACCCTGTATAATATCGTCTACATAAGTGTAATCGCGGCGTGTTGTGCCGTCGCCGAACATCTGAATAGGTTTACCTTCCGTGATAAGACGCGAAAATTTGTGGATCGCAAGGTCCGGCCTTTGGCGTGCACCGTAGACAGTAAAAAACCGTAGGCAAACGGTTCGAATATTAAACAGATGCGAATAAGTGTGGCACATCAATTCGCCGGCGGCCTTTGTCGAGGCATATGGCGATATCGGCTGGTGAATGCGGTCGTCTTCTGCAAAAGGCACTTTGCCGTTGATACCGTAAACACTGGACGACGAGCCGAAAACAAACTGCGGCACCTCGAAATCGCGGGCAAGTTCGAGAAGATTTAAAGTTCCGTCTATGTTCGTTTCGACGTAAAGCTTTGGCTGCGAAAGCGACGGCCGCACACCAGCACGGGCGGCGAGATGAACTATGCAATCGAACGCGGTCTCATCAAAGATCCTCCGCAATTTGTCGCCGCAGCGAATGTCCGCTTCGACAAATCGAAAGTCTCCATCAATCTTTACTGCTTCTAAGTTCGACCGCTTAGTGTCGGGAGAATAAAAGTCGTTCAGATCGTCAACGACCGTTACATCCCAGCCGCCCTCACGCAGCAGATTCCCGACCAAATGCGAGCCGATAAAACCGGCACCGCCGGTAACTAAAATGGTTTTATTCACAAATAAGGGTCTGGGAGAAAGCGTTTCTAAAACTCGAAAGCAAAATATCATGGTTCTTCCGCGATTTGCAAAGTGCTTTTTTTGCTTGTCAATTTGAATTGACGTTCTCTATACTTGGGAAAGGCATTGTTTATTTAGGCTGGAGATATATTTTGCAACCAAAAGTTCATCGTGGGCGATTTACGGCAGAAGGCTTTCGCTTTGCGATTGTCGCGAGCCGCTGGAACGATTTTTTGACATCCAAGTTGGTTGACGGCGCCGTTGATGCCCTTCAAAGCCTGGGTGCGGATGAAGGCTCCATCGAGGTATTCATGGTTCCGGGCTCGTTTGAACTTCCGCTGACGGCAATGAAAGTTGCGCAAAGTGGTAAGTTCGATGCAGTGATCGCGATCGGCGTCGTGATCCGAGGCGAAACTCCGCATTTCGATTACGTCGCCGGCGAGGCAGCAAAGGGCGTTGGCCAGGTGGGAATGCAAACCGGAGTTCCGGTAATGTTTGGCGTTGTCACGACAAATACACTTGAGCAGGCGATAAACAGATCGGGTGTAAAGGCGGGCAACAAAGGTTACGAGGCGGCCATGTCCGCAGTAGAGATTGTCAATCTTTATCGCGAGATTGGCGATCAGAACGAAAAATTGGGTAGTAAAGAAAAGGCTTTTCCGCATGTCGTTTGAAAAATCAGGAAAGAATTCGGGAACCCGCCGGAAAGCGCGCGAATCCGCGCTGCAAATGATGTTTGCCTCCGACGTCATAAACGTTGACAGCGACGTTTTGACCGAGGATTACTGGAATGAGCTGGGTGAAACAGGTACTGACGACAAAACACGCGAATTTGCAAATAACCTGGTCTCTGGCGCTCTTTTGAACCTGCAAGCCATCGACGATAAGATTCGAACCCGGGCCGAGCATTGGCGAATCGAACGCATGGCGATCGTCGACCGCAACGTTCTTAGACTTGCCGTTTATGAGTTCTTGTTCGAAGAAACACCGCACACCGTTGTCATAAACGAAGCTCTCGAAATTGCCCGCCGGTTTTCAACGTTCGAAGCGACACAGTTTATCAACGGCATTCTAGACGCCATTAAGCTTGACCTTGAAAAAGTCGCTGGAACTGAAACTCCAAAACCAAAGAAAAAGTCGCAGGCGTCATCAAATTGATTCGCTTGAAAGTATTCAAAATGATTGCCCGCACATCGCAATCGTCTCCACCAATCACGTTTAGGCAAGTGTTTTTTCTTGATCGTGATAAGATCACGACTTTTTTAACAGTTCTAACTGTCTGTCTTCTTGTTTCAATATCAACTTCGGCCCAGCAATTACCCTCCGAGATACGCGGATACAAAGTTCACCGTGAAAAAATAATTGTTACGAATGCCTCTGGTTCCTTCGATGCTATCGAAAAACGCAAGGCTTCGGTCGTCGTCGGGCAGCCGGATATTGTGGGCGTTTCTCTTACAGGAATTACGCTTTCAGTTTCGGCGGTGCTGAATGCGGTTGGGCAAAGCGGCGAGGTTCATTTCATGACCTTCCGCGATTTTCGTATCAATGAAATATCTGTCGATATCGAAGATTATCAAGAGCGTTTTTCTTTCAGAAAGAACGAAAAGATCTCCTTGCCAAAGCCCGCGACAATATTTTTACCGACCGGACGCGTATTAACCGCGGCTTGGGACGAGATAAGCAATTCCAAAAAAGAATGGACTGTCACCGGCCGGGTTTTCGTCTTCGGCAAATTCAAAAAGTTCGGTTTTGCGTTCAAACGCGTCGTTCCCGTAGATATAAATCTCACGATCAAGAACCCGCTGCAAGAACTCCGCTGACAATCAATCGGTAGCTCCGCCCATAACGAACGCCCTTATATTTTTGGGCGTTTTGCGTTAACATAGTGAGTTGCATCTGTTGAATTTAATAAGAGGCGAAAGAACAAAAGTGAGCGAACAAATTACGAATGTATCGGAGTATATTGCAGAGAATTTCGGCGCCAACGCGAGTTATGTCGAGGGTTTGTTGGCCAGATTCAGAGCGGACCCGAATCAGGTGGACGAGGCGTGGCGGACATTTTTCAATGACCTTCTAGCCGGAAACAATGGAGGAGCAGCTACGCAATCCGCTGCCACGTCGGTGGACGGTGGAGCGACTTCCTCATCTGTAGCAACTGCTCCGGCAGCGGTTAAGAAGGCGCAACCTGAAACCGTTATTTCCGCCGACTCCAACGCGAAGGCTCTTGTCGGTGCGTCGAAGAAGATCGTCGAGAATATGGAACAGAGCTTGTCTGTTCCAACGGCCACTTCCCTGCGGACAATACCAGTAAAACTTCTTGAAGAAAATCGCGGAATAATCAATGCACATCTACAGGCCGCAGGCCGTGGAAAGGTTTCTTACACGCATATTATCGCGTGGGCAATTGTTAAATCGGCAAAGGATTTTCCGCATATGAATCAAGGCTACGGCCTTGTTAACGGGGCTCCATCGCGACTTGAAAATCAGAGTATCAATTTGGGTATCGCGATCGACATCGAGAAAAAAGACGGCTCGCGCAACCTTCTGGTACCCAACATCAAGGGCGGCGAAGCGATGAACTTCGCCGAGTTTTTTGAGGCTTACAATGAACAGGTTAAGAAAGCTCGTGACGGAAAACTGGCAATTGAAGATTTTCAAGGCACGACAATATCTTTGACTAATCCGGGGACGCTTGGAACCGTTGCGTCCAATCCGCGGCTAATGTCCGGCCAAAGCGCGATCATCGCTACCGGAGCAATCGAGTATCCCGCCGAATATCAGGCGATGACGCCCGCTGCTCTGTCGCTGCTCGGCATAAGCAAGATCATTACGCTGACCAGCACATACGATCATCGCGTCATTCAGGGCGCAGAAAGCGGCTTGTTCCTGGCCAAGATTCACGAATTTCTGATCGGCCAGCATTCATTTTACGATGAGGTTTTCAGGGATCTTGAGATCAATTTTACGCCGCTGCGCTGGGCCCAGGACTATAATCCGTCGCTTTTTGGCGGTGACCGTTTTAGCGAAACGGCTGAGAAGCAGGCCAATGTTTTGCAGCTCATAAACGCATTCAGAATTCGGGGCCACCTATTGGCGGATATTGACCCGCTGAACATGACAACGTTTGCTGCCGCTGAACTGGATCTGGAAAATTTTGGCCTCACGATATGGGACCTTGATCGCGAGTTCATTACAGGTGGCCTTCACGGTGAGAAAACCGCTACTCTCCGGCGTATACTCGATATTCTTCGAAAGGCGTATTGCGGCAAAGTCGGTATCGAATACCGGCATATTCAAAGCAAGACCGAGAAAGAATGGATCAGGCAACAGGTCCGCGAACAGTTCGTCGATACAAAGCCACTGGCAGCGGAAACGAAAATTGAATTGCTTCAAAAATTAATCGAGGCCGAACAATTCGAACAGTTTCTGCATAAAAAATACCTCGGACAAAAGCGGTTTTCGCTCGAGGGGTGCGAAACCGTTATTCCGATGCTCGACCAGCTTGTTGAAGGCGCGTCGGCTCGCGGCGTTGATGATATTTACATGGGAATGGCCCATCGCGGACGTTTGAATGTGCTTTCGAATATTATCGGCGATCCAGAAACCGGCGATATGGCCGAGCGAATTTTCACGGTTTTTGAAGGTACGTCACATCCCGATTTTCCCGCCGATGAAGGCGACGTCAAGTATCACCAGGGTGCAGTCGGTATCAGAAAAACAAAGGCTGGCAAAGAGCTTCGGATACAGCTTTCATGTAATCCGAGCCATTTGGAATTCGTCGATCCGGTCGTCGAAGGCATGGCACGCGGCAAACAGGACGATCTTAGAAACGGTGAACAGAAATCGCGCGAAGAGGTGATCGATCTTGTAATGCCGGTGCTGCTTCACGGCGACGCGGCGTTTTCCGGACAGGGCATTGTTATGGAAACGCTCCAGCTTGCCAATCTGCCCGGATACCGGACAGGTGGGACGATCCATATCGTCATCAATAACCAAATCGGATTCACCACCGGCGTTGAATCTGCCCGCAGCTCTATCTATTCGACGGACGCCGCGCAGATCACGCAAACACCTATCTTTCACATCAATGGCGACGATCCTGAAGCTGCTTTTCGCGTGATTCAGATCGCATTGGATTACCGGACGCAATTCGACAAGGACGTGGTTCTCGATGTCGTCGGTTTCCGGCGGCTCGGCCATAACGAAGGCGACGAACCGAGCTACACGCAACCCGTGATGTACGCGAGAGTTAAAGCTCATCCGGGAACACGGCATTTATACGCGCAGCAGTTGATTCGCGAAAGGTCATCACGGAAGACGATCTGACGAAGATGACCAATAAAGTGGTCGAGAAATATGAAGGCATTCTCAGCCGGGCGAAACAAATTGCCTCAGAGAAGCCTAAGAAAGCTGCATTGGCCGCCACGAGTTCCGAGGAGGACGGTTCGGGCGTGATACCGACCGGTGCTGACAAGGATGCTCTTCGCACAGCTTCCGAGAAGATCTCGCTCGTTCCCGAAGGATTCAACATTAACCCGAAGATGGTCGGCCAGCTTGCCAGACGCGCGAAAATGGGTGCGGGCGAAGTTCCGATGGACTGGGGATTTGCCGAAGCGATGGCGATCGGCTCGCTTGTTTTGGAAGGATATCCGATCCGTCTCAGCGGGCAGGATTCGGGACGCGGCACATTCTCACAACGGCATGCCTCGATGTACGACACTTTGACGGGTGAGCGTTGGTCGCCATTGACTGAATTGCGAAACGACAGCAATCCAAAAGCCCGATTCTACGTCTTCGATAGCTCGCTTTCGGAATCCGGCGTACTCGGATTCGAATACGGTTACTCGGTAATTTGCCCTAACGATCTTGTAATGTGGGAAGCCCAGTTCGGCGATTTTGCGAATGGCGCACAGGTTATCATCGATCAATATATCGCTGCCTCCGAAGATAAATGGCAGCAGAAATGCCGGCTCGTCATGCTTCTGCCGCACGGCTACGAAGGCCAGGGGCCGGAGCACTCGTCTGCCCGATTGGAACGATTTTTACAGCTCTGTGCGGAAAATAATCTGCAGGTTTGTTATCCGACGACCCCGGCTCAATATTTCCACCTGCTTCGCCGTCAGACAAAGCAGGACACCGTCCGCCCTCTGATCGTGATGACGCCAAAAAGTTTGCTGAGGCTTCCGGCGGCAAGCTCGACGATGGATCAACTGACCGATGGCGGATTTAGCCCAGTGCTCGATGACGCAAAAACTTCAAATCGTTCTGACGTGAAGCGGATTGTATTGTGCAGTGGCAAGGTATTTTACGATCTGGAAGCGGGCCGCGAAGAAGCTCCTGATCCGCGCGTTGCCGTTGTCAGACTGGAACAGTTTTATCCATTCCCGGCGGCCGGGTTGAAGGAAATTTTTGCGTCGTATCCAAACGCGACACAGATCTTCTGGACGCAGGAAGAACCGCAAAATATGGGCGGATGGTATTTTGTCGAAAATCGCGTTAGAGCGATTAAGCCGGAGAATGTCGAGTTGAAGTATGTCGGCAGATCGGCTTCCGCTTCGCCGGCCACCGGTTCATACGCGATACACGAACTAGAGCAAAAACAGATCGTAAACGATGCTCTGATCGTCGATACGGACGAAATCTCGGCGGCAAGCGAACCGAAAGTTTCGGAGAAACTCGCTCCGGCCGGGGCCTAATATGATCGAATACCAATCTTCACTTTGTTTTTTTGTTGGCGAAGCGTGATTAAATTCGCTTCGCTATTTTTTTTAATTAAACGCGGCAGATTTTGCATCTTAACTGCTGAGACTTATGAGTAAACTGACAATATCCTTGACCCTACTTATAATAGCTTTCTGCATATTTTCAGCTTCCTGCAGCGCTCAGAATGTAGCTCCGGCCAAGGCGATCGCAGAAACGATGCCAACTCCGGCGCCCAGGACCAGCGACATCATCACCATCGCCGCGGTCGGCGACATCATGCTTGGCTCGACATCGATAAACGATACGTTTCTCCCGCCGAACGATGGCCGCGACAGTCTCAAGGCTGTAACGCCGCTGCTTTCATTTGCCGATATTACATTCGGCAATCTTGAAGGCCCTTTGATCGACGGTGGAACCTCGACAAAATGCCCTCCGCCAAAACCGCCACCGCCGGGCGTTGCCGTAAAGCCGAGCCGCTGTTTTGCGTTTCGTTCACCGACACGCTATGGCAAATATCTCAAAGATGCAGGCTTTGATGTTTTGAGTCTTGCAAATAACCATGCGTCGGACTTCGGCGATGAAGGACGCGTGACTACGCGTAAAATATTGGATGGATTGGGAGTAGCACACGCGGGAAGTAATCGCACCAATCTTGCAATGACGATCGTTGAATCGAATGGAAAGAAAATCGCTTTCGTCGGCTTTGCACACAACGCTGTAAATCCAAATGTAAACGAACTTGATGCCGCCGCACAGTTAGTAAAAGCTGCAAAGAAAAAAGCGGATATCGTTGTCGTGTCATTTCACGGCGGGGCAGAAGGCGAAGCGGCTCAAAATGTTCCACGAGCGACCGAGATATTTGTCGGAGAAAAACGCGGCAATCTGCCACTTTTTGCGAAGACGGTTGTCGATGCTGGCGCCGATCTTGTACTGGGACACGGTCCGCACGTATTGCGTGGAATTGAAATTTATAAAAATCGTCTGATCGTTTATTCGATGGGAAATTTCGCGACCTACAGAATGTTTAACTTGAAAGGTCCGCAAGGTTTGACAGCGATTTTCGAAATCAAACTTGCAAGCGATGGCGGATTTCTCGGCGGCAAAATTCACGCCGGCACACAGCCGGGACGCGGCTTACCGCAACTCGACAAAAGCGGCGCGGCGGTGCAAAAAATCAGGTCGCTGTCGCTCATGGATTTTCCAGCGTCGGCGCCGAAAATCTCCGACGACGGAACGATTTCGATTAGATAACAACTGGAGGAAATTTTATGGCAAATGCAGTAGGCTGGTTTGAAATTTACGTCGATGACATGGCGCGTGCTCGTACTTTTTACGAAGCGGTATTAAACACCAAACTCGAAAAACTCGAAGGTCCGGATGTCGAAATGTATAACTTTCCGATGGATGGAGAAGCAACGGGAGCGTCCGGCGGATTGGTTCACATGGATGGTTTTTCGGCCGGTGGTAACAGCACGCTCGTCTATTTTATTTGCGAAGATTGTGCAAATGAAGAAAGCCGCGTCGCGGCGGCGGGCGGAAAAATTGAGAAAGAGAAATTCTCGATCGGTCCATACGGATTTATTTCGCTGGTTTATGACACGGAAGGCAACATGATCGGACTTCACTCGATGAAATAGCGGAGCTACTTTTTTTCTTTCTCGACACGCGTAATCAATCTAGCAGCGTGATTTCGGGCGATCAGCGGCATCCGTTCATCATTTACCAAAGTCTGCAAAAACAGGACCATCTGATTCGGATCGGATATCTCGTTTCGGCGAATCATGGATTCCAGTGAATCCATAAGCTTTGGAAATTCCAGCGGCTGATTCTCGCGTGAAACTGCAATATCGAACATCCAGATGAACTGGTTGCTGATCTTTCTGTACTCGTCCATCAATAATTTGGCGTCCTTATTTTGTGTCCAATTAAAAGTTGTGTTTCGC